>NZ_CP157399.1:1042500-2935772 GCF_047652685.1 Dehalobacter sp. CP | reverse complement strand
AGAGAACCCCCTTATTGATAGTGCAAAAGCATCAGTAAAAAAAAGTTATTCACAAATATCAGGTTATTTGTGGATAACACCCCAGATAAAGAAGAAAAATTATACACATCCAATCATCAAACTATGGGCCGAACATGTACATTTATCATAACAACTTTTCATTTCGTTATCAACAGTTAATTCAGAGTATCCAGGAAACTTCACAAACAATCCGGAGCTTCTCCATATTGTATTCACCGAGTTATTAACCAGTTATTTTCTTGACATAATAAAAATAATTGGAGTATAATTTTCTATAGTCTGTCTTTCGTTTTTATTAGCTCTATCAGAAATACTCTAACATGTTTCCGATAGATCTAAGTGCAGCTAAGGTTGCCGCTAATAGCTTGTCTCCAGCTGAGTTTTTAATTCTTGGAATTATAAGGGGGTGTTTGCTTTGAAAAGAACATATCAGCCTAAATCCCGTCGCCATAAAAGAGTTCATGGATTCTTAGAACGGATGAAAAGTACTGGCGGTAGAAACGTTTTAAGACGTCGTCGTTTGAAAGGTCGTAAGAAGTTAGCAGTTTAGGGCCGCAGGTTTGTGGCCTTTTTTGTACTGAACGCCCTTTAGCAAAGCAAGGAGGGCCATATGCTGCTGAAGTCTTACAGATTGAAAAAAAAGGCCGATTTTCAAAGTGTCTTTACTAACGGAAAAAGTTATACCTCAAGACAAGTTGTCATATATATCTTTCGAGGACATAACAAAAAATTTGGATTTATTGCTTCCAAAAAAGTTGGCAATGCAGTGAAGCGCAACCGGGCCAAAAGGCTTATGCGTGAAGCTGTCCGTTTGAATATAGACGGATTGAAGATGGATTGTGAGATGATTTTGATTGCCCGTGCGGCAATCAATAAAGCAACCTTGCAGGAAGTTGAAAAATCTGTACTATATATTTGGAGAAAAGCGGGAATTTATGATGGAAAGAATGCGTAAAATCATGGAAACGGTTTTTGTTTCCATCATCGTTTTCTATCAACGATTTGTTTCACCTCTGAAGGGACGAACCTGCAGATTTTATCCTACATGTTCGGATTATGCGATTCAATCAGTTAAAAAGTACGGGATCATCAAAGGGATTGGTAAATCGCTCATACGAATTGCCAAATGCCACCCTTTTCATCCCGGCGGATATGACCCAGTTTAAGGAGGGTTCTTGTGGATATCGTTTATCAGGGAATGGCCGCGATCTTAAAGTGGCTGTTTGATCTCTCGTCCATGATCGGATTGCCATATTGGGGTATGGCAATTATCATCTTTACCATCATCATTAAGATTGTTCTTTACCCGTTGACCTGGAAACAGATGCAGTCCATGCGCAAAATGACGGATTTGCAGCCAAAAATGAAAGTGCTGCAGAAAAAGTATGCCAATGACAAGCAGAAGATGAATCAGAAAATCATGGAACTATATAGTGAAGAAAAGGTGAATCCTTATTCGGGGTGCTTGCCGATTTTGGTACAGCTTCCTATCTTGTGGATATTTTATAGAACGTTGGCAAATTTCCCTTACGGCAATGATGCCAGTGTCTGGTTTTTAGGTTTCAATATTACTGTAGCATACGGCTTTCAATTGTCTTATCATTTAATCTTACCGATTCTCGCTGGGGTGACGTCTTTCTTAATGACAAAGGTCTCGATGGCAACAAGCCCCAACAAGAGTCAGCCTGGTGCGAAAAAAGATACAGCTGAGGCTACTGCCGAACAGACTCAGAAAATGATGTTGTATGTCATGCCGTTCTTTATGGCTTATATCGTAATTACGCTTCCTTCTGGCTTAGGTTTTTATCTTATAACGATGAACATTGTGTCGATCCTGCAAACTGTCTATATCAATAAGAAGTTGTCGGCAGAGAAAAAAGAAGCCTCTGTTGACTGAGGAGGTACACGAATGAAGGTTGCAGATAAAACTGCAAAAACGGTTGAAGAGGCTATTGAATTGGGATTAGCCGAACTTGGCGTCAGCAGAGATCAGGTTACTGTTCAAGTGCTGGAAGAACCGGGAAAAAAAGGACTCCTTGGACTTTTTGGCAATAAAATGGCCAAAGTCAGAATCAATTTTGAGGATGATCCGGGAGCACTGGCCTGTGAATTTCTCAAAGGGTTGACTAAGGCAATGTCCGTCGATGCTGACTTCGAGGTAATTAACCGTGATGAACAGGTCAAAATAAATATTACCGGTTTAGACCTTGGCATACTGATTGGCCGCAGAGGGGATACTTTGGAATCCATACAGTTTCTAACAAATTTGGCCGTCGCAAAAAAATTGTCTAATAAGACGAGAATCGTGATTGATGTTGAGGGTTATCGGAAGCGCCGGGAAGAAACGCTGATTGTTCTTGCCAAAAGACTGGCTGAAAAGGTTAAGAAAAGCGGCAATAGAATTGTTTTAGAACCGATGAGTCCTCAAGAGCGGCGGATTATTCATACGGCCCTGCAAAATGAATTGAAAGTAACGACTTTTAGTGAAGGGGAAGAGCCTCACCGAAGAGTTGTCATTGCTTTAAAACGGAATCATATAGAAAAGGCATAATTATGTAGAAGGGGGCAACCCCTTTTACTTTTCTGTCAGAAAGGTTTATTATTTTCAGATAGAGCGCTAAGTTTTACTATTTCTGGAGTTGAGAAAAATGGATGATACGATTGTCGGCTTGGCTACACCGGCCGGAGAAGGGGCCATTCATGTTATCCGTTTAAGCGGAAAGCAAGCCCAAAAAATATTGGATGTTTGTTTTTGTCCCGTCCATCAAGACAAATGGCTGTCCGACACAACATTTACGCTTCATTTGGGGGACTTTTATGATGGTGCGATGCAGCTTGATCAAGTCCTGATCAGCAGGATGAAAGGGCCTCATTCTTTTACGGGTGAGGATGTCTATGAAATAAATTGTCATGGTGGATTGATACCGGCAAGAAGGATCATTGAAGCCTGTCTCCGGCAGGGAGCGCGCTTGGCAGAGCCCGGTGAATTCAGCAAAAGGGCTTTTTTGAATGGGAAAATGGATCTTGTTCAGGCTGAAGCGTTAATTGACTTGATTTCCTCTAGGACAGAGCTATCTGCGGACTTGGCTTTGCTTCAGCTCGGAGGGAGATTGTCCTCCAGAATTAATGAAGTCAGACAGGATATTTTGGATATCCTATCCTATATTGAAGCAACCATTGATTTTCCGGAAGATGAAATTGATGATTTGGCGCTGAAAGAACTGTCTGAAAAAATATTAAATGCTAAAGAAAATTCTTTAGAAATTTTCAAAGGAAGCAAAACCGGTAAAATTATCAGGGAAGGTCTTTCCACGGTAATTGCGGGTAGGCCGAATGTTGGAAAATCCAGTCTGCTGAATGCACTTTTGCGCGAAGAAAGAGCGATTGTTACGGATATTCCGGGAACAACCCGGGATGAGATTCATGAATATATCAAGATTGGTGAAGTACTGCTGCACCTTACCGATACTGCCGGAATCCGAGAAAGTGATGATCCGGTCGAAATGATTGGCATTGAGAGAGCCTGGAAGGCGCTTAGTATGGCAGATGTCATTCTGCTCTTGCTCGATGCCTCCGAGATCCGTTCGGGGAGGCTCACGAACGAAGAAAGAATAATTCTTGAGGAATACGCGAATAAAACGATTGTTTTGATTAATAAAATTGATCTTTTGTCTTCTTATGAATTTAATGATACTTTTCTTCCTCCTGAAGTTTTTGCGCTGCCGTTTTCTGTAAAAAACAGGATTGGGTTTGCTGAACTAGAAAAGGAAATTCTAAATAGGGTTTTTGAAGGAGAGATATCCGTCACAATTGATCCGTTATTATCGAATATCCGTCAAATTCAAGCTCTGGAAAATTGCATTCACTCTTTGGAAAAAGCCCTTGAAGCTGTCTATGCGAATGTCCCATTTGATTTGGTATCGATCGATGTCCGTTCAGCCCTCGAAGAAATCTCTTTGATTACGGGGCATCAGGTTCAGGAAGAGTTGCTTCATAATATTTTTTCCCGATTCTGTATTGGAAAGTAGGTTAATTGTGGATTATTTTGCTGGAAAATATGATGTGATTGTTGTCGGGGCGGGACATGCCGGATGTGAGGCTGCTCTCGCCTCTGCCCGTATGGGATGCGATACACTGCTGCTTACGATTAATTTAGATAAAGTTGCGCATATGCCGTGCAATCCGTCCGTAGGCGGTCCGGCGAAAGGCCATCTGGTGCGGGAGATTGATGCGCTAGGTGGTCAGATGGGAATTGTTGCCGATGAGACAGCACTTCAGGCCAGGCTGCTGAATACGGGCAAAGGGCCGGCTGTCCATGCACTAAGAGTTCAATCAGATAAAAAAGCTTATCACCATCGGATGTTAAGCAACCTATACAATCAGGCCAAGATTACCTTGATACAGGCTTTGGTCGAGCGGCTCCATTTTGATGGGGATAAACTTAAAGGTGTTGTCACGCGTACAGGCGCAGTCTTTGAGGCAGGCAGTATTGTTCTGACGGGCGGAACATACCTCAGAAGCAGGATAATAATTGGGGAAGCGCTTTATGAAGGCGGACCGGCCGGAGAGATCACCTCGGGGTCCCTGTCTGAGGATCTGAAACTACGCGGCATAGAACTTGGCCGGTTTAAAACCGGAACGCCTCCTCGGATTCTGAAGAGCTCAGTAGATTTCTCTAAGTTCGTAATTCAGCCGGGTGACAGCGAGCCAAAATATTTTTCGTTTATGCCAACTAAAAGCATGTTTTGGGGAAATACCCCGGAAAATCAGCTTCCTTGCTGGCTGGGCTACACGACGGAAACAACGCATGGCATTATCCGCAATAACCTGCACCGCGCACCGCTGTATACCGGCGTGGTGGAAGGCGTTGGCCCGAGGTATTGTCCTTCTATTGAAGATAAGGTTGTGCGTTTTGCGCAGCGGCAGGCCCATCAGCTTTTTCTTGAGCCAGAAGGCAAAGATAGTGAGGAATTATATGTTGCCGGGCTGTCAACCAGCCTGCCGGAAGAAATCCAGCATATGTTTTTCCGTAGCATTCCCGGTTTGGAAAATGTTCAGATTTTGCGTCCCGGATATGCGATTGAATACGATTATGTCAAACCGTATCAGCTCTCTCTGACGCTGGAAGTACGAAATCTCCCGGGACTCTTTACAGCGGGACAGCTTAACGGAACATCCGGGTATGAGGAAGCGGCCGGGCAGGGCTTAATGGCCGGAATCAACGCAGCGCTTAAAGCTTTACGCCGAGAACCTTTTATTTTGAAGCGTTCCGACGGATATCTCGGTGTACTAATTGATGACCTGGTCAATAAAGAGATTTGTGAGCCGTACAGGCTTTTGACCTCAAGGGCGGAATACCGTTTGCTACTGCGCCAGGACAACGCTGATCTGCGTTTGACTGAGAAGGGTAGAAAACTGGGACTAGTTGCAGATGACAGGTGGAAGATTTTTGAGCAGAAGCTGAACAATCTGGAGAAAATCTTTCAGCAATGGAAGACGATTACTTTTTCTCCCGCCAATGCAGATATTCAGGAATTGCTGATCCAGGCGGGGTCTACTCCACTCCGAAGCGGAATTAAAGCAGAGGAACTTGTGAAGAGGCCGGAAATTATACCGGATTTGCTGCCACGTTTTATGCCGGAGATGGGGGCGTATGACGCTGAAGCATTAGAAGAAGCCTCAATCCAAATTAAATACGAAGGGTACATTCAGAAACAACAGGAAGAAGTAAACCGATTTATCAAACTTGAAGAAAAAGTTCTGCCTGTTAATCTGGATTATTTGAAAATCAAAGGTCTATCCAATGAAGCCAGACAGCGGCTTAACGGCGTGCAGCCGATCAACGTCGGACAGGCATCGAGAATCAGCGGAGTGAGTCCTGCGGATATTTCGGTTTTATTGATTTATCTGGAACAAAGGCGGAGGAACATTTCTGATGAATGATCAATTTCTGAAAATGGATCTTAAGGAACCGCTTAGCGTCTTGCACGATAAGGTCCGGGATGTCTTGAGTCTGGAACTCTCCGCCGAACATCTTGAAAAATTTGAACAATATACATTACTGTTACTCCAGAGGAACGAACAAATGAACTTAACAGCTATTACCGATCCGGCAGAAATAGTGATTAAGCATTATCTGGATTCTCTGGTGTTTGTCAAGTGGATAATGCATTATTATCCCAATGGACAAATTGTTATTGCGGATCTTGGTACCGGTGCTGGATTTCCAGGTATCCCCATTAAAATACTTTTGCCGCAAATTAAAGTCGTGCTTGTCGATGCGCTAGCCAAAAGAATTCATTTTTTGCAGGAGGTCTGCGATAGCCTTGGCTTGAAGGTCGAAACCTGCCATGCACGAGCTGAAGATATTGGCCGCAGCAAGGCGTACCGGCAGCGATTTGATATTACGGTGGCCAGAGCAGTCGCGGAGCTGCCGGTACTGCTGGAATATGCAACTCCTTTGCTGAAAGTTGGCGGAAGATTTATTGCAGCGAAGGGAATCGATCCTGAAAATGAAATAACTTTGGCTAAGAACGCCTTGCGGATCCTAAACTGTGAAGTTGAGCATGTCGAAAAATATTCATTGGCGGAAGGCGCGGATAACCGTTCTCTGATTATTGTTAAAAAAATATTGAACACACCTGCTCAATATCCGCGTCAAGCTGGGAAACCGAAAAAAACTCCTCTCAGTAATCATCCTGCTGAAATGATCAAGAATGATTAAATAAGTGGTTTTTAAATATTTTATAGTATAATTTTGTAGTATAATGATATAAATAAATTTTTTTTACAGGCCAAGTTCCATGTCAACCCTAAATCTTATATAACTGTCGGCATATTTCATGTAATACTGTGTTTTCTTGTAGCTTCGTGCTGTCCATGGCATCACTGCATTAGTTCATCCGTGGACGTTAATTGCCATATGGCTGGTATGCCTTAATTTTTCGCCTTGTCTTACAAAAATCTGCTCGTCAGTATATTATTATTTTAAGGTTGACTAGGTACTAATTGATCAAGTCTGTGAGGAAGGAGATACAAGATTGGCCAGAATCATTGCTATAGCAAATCAAAAAGGAGGAGTCGCCAAAACAACGACTGCTGTGAATCTCTCCTCCAGTCTGGTTGAGAAAGGAAAAAAAGTTCTCCTCGTTGATCTTGATCCACAGGGAAATGCCACCAGCGGTTGTGGCATTATGAAACATCGGTTGTCCCGCTGTATTTATGATGTAATTATCAATGAAGAAAACATTCAAAGTGTGATCGCCGATACAGAGCTGAAAAACTTAAAGGTTGCGCCTGCCCGTATTGAACTGGCCGGTGCCGAGATTGAGCTGGTCTCCCAGCTGTACCGTGAAGGAAAGCTTGCAACTGCTTTGCAGGGAATAAAGGATGAATTTGATTTTATAATTATTGATTGTCCCCCTTCCCTGGGACTTCTTACGTTGAATGCGCTTTGTGCGGCAACAGATGTTCTGATTCCTATTCAATGTGAGTATTATGCGCTGGAAGGTTTAAGCTTGCTGGTCAATACGCTTGATAAGGTCAAACGTTCCATTAATAGAGACCTTCAAGTTATCGGCGTACTTTTGACCATGTTTGATGCGAGGACAAATTTATCGATTCAGGTCGTCGATGAGGTCAAGAAATATTTTAGAGATAAAGTCTTCAGAACCATTATCCCCCGGAATGTTCGGCTTAGTGAAGCCCCAAGCCATGGTCAGCCGATCATTCTATATGATAGCAAGTCGCGTGGTGCTGAAGTATATCGAGATTTAGCCGAGGAGGTCTTGGAACGTGTCTAAAAAAGGTTTAGGCCGAGGGCTTGGCGCTTTGATTACGGAAAGAGAAACGGAAAGCAGTGAAATTAAAGAAATAATGCTGGCGGATATTGTACCAAATCCTGGCCAGCCGAGACGGGAGTTTGACCGTGAAAAACTTCAAGAGCTTGCGGATTCCATTCAAGAACATGGATTGCTGCAGCCTATCCTTGTAAAGCCTGAAGGAAACAGATACATCATCATTGCGGGAGAGAGACGTTTTCGGGCTACACAGCTTGCAGGGACCGACCGGATTAACTGTATTGTCAGAGACTGTACTGAGCAGGAAATGACGGAAAAGGCTTTAATCGAAAATATCCAGCGTGCAGACTTATCTCCTGTAGAAGAAGGCCTCGCTTATGCACGATTAATTCAGGATTATAGACTAACTCAGGAACAGGTTGCTAAGCGCGTCGGTAAAGGCAGGCCTACTGTAGCCAACTTACTTCGGATTATCCAGCTGCCTGCTGAAGTTCTGGAACTGATTAATAAAGAAGCAATTTCTTTGGGACATGCCAAGGTGATACTTTCTTTAGACAATAAAGAGCAGCAGATTTCCCTGGCGAAACGGGCCGTTGAGGAAGTATTATCTGTAAGGGAAACGGAAATGATAGCTCAAAATAGCGAAAAAAAAGTGCAACGTGCCAAAAATGCTGTGAAGACACCGAAAAACAAGAGCTATAGTTCTTTAAATGATATTGAAGAAAAACTGCGGCACAGTTTTCAGACCAAGGTAGCTGTATCAGGAAGTGAAGAAAAAGGAAAAATTGAAATTAATTATTATTCCCGGGATGAACTTAACCGGCTTTTAGAACGTTGGGAGATTGAAGTTTAATATGTTCCACGTGGAACATATTATTACATTCTTTAGGGGGGATCATTGTTGTTTTCTGTTTTAGAACCCGAGATGATTGTCGTCTTGGCAGTATCGGTTGTAGCCTTGATCGTTACCGTGATTGCGATTGTTATGACCAATGCTCTACGTGTCCGTATGAGTAAATTTGAAAAATCCTATATCAGCCTGCAGACGTTCTTATCCGGAACACAGCTGGAAGAACTGCTGAGCGCCAACTTAAAAGAAGTTGCTGAATTAAGCCGTATTGCTGCAGAGCATGGGCAAAGGCTTAAGCTTGCCGAAGATAAAGTCCGCAACGGAATTGACCGCGCGGAACTGGTCCGATTTAATTCTTTCGAAAATATGGGTGCCGACCTGAGCTTCGCCCTTGCTTTACTGAATCAGGAAAAGACCGGCGTCGTCCTTACAGGAATTCATAGTGTTGAAGAGTGCAGAATCTATGCCAAAGGGATCGAAAAAGGGCAGGCCAATGTTAAACTTAGCCCTGAGGAGAAGCTCGCTATCGAAAAAGCCTCGAAGAATGAGCTAACTATTTAAATTCACGATTGATTCAACAAGAAGTAAGTCCGCTGGAACAAATTACATAGTACTTCAGACATTTGCCATACGATACTCAATCTGGTGTTTTGCAGCACCATGTATTGCATAAAACCGTTGATATTGACAATGCCGGTAAGGTGGATTTCTCCTACCTCCGGCAGTTCTTTTTTTACGGCGGTTCCTGGTTTCAAAGGGCCTTCTGCCAGGCTGATGTAGCCGACGGAGTCAAGTTGACCCAGGCAGGCATCCAGGGCAATAATATAGGGATTGCAATACGTGGCAAACAAGTTTTTCAAGGTGGATTCAAGGTTTTCTGCATGAACAGGCTTTTCGAGCGTTCCGACAACCGTCAATCCTGAAAGACCTTTTCCATCTAGTTTTGTGCCGGTTAAAGGCCCCAGAGAATCGCCGGTAGAACGGTCCGTCCCTATACATAATAGAACCACCGGTCTACCGGCCGCAGCTTTCAGATATTTTTTCAACCTTAACTGAAGCAGGTAAAGGCCGGGACGGTCTGTGTAATGGGCGCGCAGATGCTCTTTTTCTCGAATTCCTGGCAATGGGTTCAATGCAGATACCTCCGGAGGCTAAATGAAATAGGGTCGCTGCAATTTCTATCCATGGCATTGCAATCGTATGATTGTTTATGTAAGTCAACATACAAAATAATAATTTTTAGAATACTTTGCTATTATTTCCACAATCAGTAATATTTATGCGTAGCAAATCAAAATCAGAATATGAAAAAATTCAAACCCATATTATAATTAGAGTCAGAAATATCCGCAATAAATATAAGGTACGAGTACCATGTCAACGCTATCATTAAAATATGGGGTTGACCTGTACTTTAGGTATTAGCTATGGAAAAATATTTAATTATTGGAACAGCAGGCCATGTGGATCATGGGAAAACCAACCTTATTCAAGCCTTGACAGGTATAAGCACAGACCGGCTCAAGGAAGAGAAGGAAAGAGGAATTTCGATCGAGCTGGGGTTTGCTTATCTGACACTTCCGGACGGCCGTAAAGCAGGAATCATTGATGTACCGGGTCATGAAAAATTTGTTCGCCAAATGTTAGCCGGCGCGAGCGGAATGGATATCGTTCTGCTGATTATTGCTGCCGATGAAGGCGTGATGCCTCAAACCCAGGAACATCTGGACATATTAAACATGTTAAATGTAGAGAAAGGAATTGTTGTACTGTCAAAAATTGACCTGGTTGATCAGGAATGGCTTTCCATGATTGAACAGGATACCAGAGAAAAACTTCAAGACAGTTTTCTGCGGGATGCTCCGTATTGCAAAGTATCTTCTGTCACTGGCCAAGGGATTCCGGAATTGCTGCAGACAATTATGACTGTGCTCCAAACAACCGAGGGGAGACGTTTGGATCTTCCGTCAAGAATGCCGATTGACAGGGTTTTTACGATTCGGGGGTTTGGAACAGTGGTCACAGGGACGTTAAACACAGGGACGATTCAGAAAGGACAGGAAGCATGTCTGGAACCGGGAGGACAAACCGTGAAAATTAGGAATATTCAGGTTCATGGCGAACAGGCCTCCGAGGCTTATGCCGGACAGCGGGTTGCGATAAACATAGCCGGACTGGCTGTAAGTGATATTCCCAAGGGGGCAAGCCTTGTTGATCCCGGATATTACAACGCAGGACAAATTTTAGACGTAGAACTGTTCAACCTCGCGTCAGAGCAAAGAACGATTAAACAAAGGCAGAGGATACATTTTCATTTAGGAACGGCCGAAACACTGGGACGGGTTCATCTTCTGGCTCAGGAAGAATTGGCTCCCGGCGAGAAAGGGTTTGCCCAAATCATTCTGGAGGAACCGGTTGTCGCAGCAAAAGGGGACCGGTTTGTAATCAGGTACTATTCACCTGTCGCGACGATCGGCGGAGGAGTTGTGCTGAGCCTGGCTAATGCCAAACAAAAACGTTTTCGAGAAAAGGTCATAACCGAATTTCGGTCTAAAGCAGAAGGCGGCTTAACCGATCAAATAAAAAAAGAGCTTACTATCCCTTTATCTTCCGATGAAGTCAGGAAAAAGTCTGCTCTTGGGCAGGACGAAGTTCAGCTGGCTTTGGATCGTCTCAAAGATGATCAGACTGTTGTAATCTTAGCTGAGGATGGATTATCATTATTCTGGCTTAAAAGTACAGCAGAAGAATGGGCTCTTAAAGCAAATGCGGAAGTAATGAAATATCAAAAGACATATCCGCTGCGCGGAGGAATTGGCAGAGAGGAATTAAAAAGAATCCTGAAAACGGCTGTCTCCCATAAACGCTGGCAGTTGATCTTGGAATGGGGAGCAGATCATCAGTATTTCAGGCTAAGCAGCAGTCTGGTCCAGGCAGTATCTGAAATCGGGCTGCCTGAGGATATCAGGCAAAAGCTTGACGCTTTGCGAAAAATCTGGGAAAAGGCAGGGCTAAATCCTCCGGGGCAGGAAACTGCGGTTGTAGAATGCGGGGTACCCGCTGCAAAATTTCTGGAATATGCCGAATATCTTAAAACAAATAACGTTTGGAAACAGGTAGGAGAATTCTATATTGCAGCAAGTGCAATAGAAAAAGCTAAAATAATATTGGAAAAGCACCTGCAAGAAAATGGACAGATTACGGTTTCTGAAGCACGGGACTGCTGGCAGACTAGCCGTAAATTTGCGGTGCCTTTACTGGAATATTTTGATTCAATTCATGTTACGGAAAGAAACGGAGACATCAGGGTAAAACCAGGATCTGCCCAAAATCCAGGCTAAGCTTTCTTTATTCCCTTTAGAGAATATTGATTTGACGGCTCATGATCAACTTCGACCTGATATCCGGCAACTCTCAAAAACCGTTCAACGTTAATTTTGGATGTCTCATTATCGACAATGACCATGATTTCTGAAGGATCATCCGCTAAAGCTCTTTTGGTAAAAATTACGGGTTCCGGACAGGAATATCCTCTGGCATCAACAAGTTTCAAGAGATCTAGCCTCCTTTTATATTCTATCCTATTGTACCATAAGTAGAGATCTCAACAATATCATATAAGTTAAAATAAGAAATACAGAATATAAATATGTTAAATATATAACGCAATATTTACACAAAAATTGTAATTATATTTTATATAATATTTACATTAAAACATACATGTGAATATACATGAAAATGCAAATGTAATTACGCATGTAAATGGTGATGTAAATAATATAAGATTCTTCTTTGTGTTTATATTGCTTATTGGATTGGACACGACGCTCAGCATCCGCAGCAGGTGCATAATATTTATATACACAGTCTTTTTGATTGTATTACTGATAAATTTAAGGGCAGTACTATTTAATAAAACTATAAAGAACAATATATTTACATGAAAATATTAATGAATAAAGACATTAATATTTTTATTGGCATTTAAGTGTAAATATTATAATGAATTTGGATGAACAAGAAAAATGATTTTAAGAGCGTCAAAGAATTGCCAAAGAATAAGACAAAGGTTCACATTCGAAGCATTAAGTGTTAAAATGATTCAGCAGACTCTAAAAGGTCTTGGGGATATATAGCGGCTGGTGTCGTTCCCGGACTTCAAATCCGTGTGTCGGGACGCAGAACGTTCCGAGGTGTGTTCGATTCGCACATATCCCCGCCATTCCTGTAAAGGAGAGCGTAGCGTGAATACATTTGATTATGTAATGCTGGCGCTGCTGGTTCTGGGAGGCCTGATCGGGTTTCGGAAGGGCCTTATTACCGGTTTATCAAGATTTATCGGAAAGATCGCTGCGATAGGCATTGCGGTGTTTTTTTACAAACCATTTCTGAATCTATTGGAACCCGTTTTAGGGCTTGAAGCAAAACTGGAGCCCAAAATCGGAAATTTTTTGACCAAAATTGCTGAAAGCAAAGCATCCGGGACGGATCCCTACGGTGCCGCTGACAGCATCAGGCAATCCATGATTGGTCAGGCCACACCTGTTTTGACAGATTACGTCCTGAAGATTGGTGCTGTCCTGCTCTTGTTTATTTTAGCAGCATGTATTATTAATCTTATCATCGCTTTGGTCATTACCCCTATAGCAAAAAACTTAAGTTTTATCAATAGAGGGGGAGGACTGCTTTTTGGTTTACTGAGTACCTTTGTCGTGATTTCTCTGGTCCTGGGGTTGTTTTCACCGTTGTTAAGCACCGGTGACTCCGGATTGCTTAAGACGGGTAGCTCCTTACTTTATCCATGGTTTATGCAAGGATATGATCTGATTTTATCAGGGATTTCTGTTTTTGCGGGGGATATTCTGAATAATCCTCTGAATTCTATACCGTTGCTGAATGGGCTGGTTTGAAAGAGAGGTTGAACGACCATGGATCTTAATGTAGGAGATATTGTCAGGCTCAAAAAGACTCATCCCTGCGGCAATACAGAATTTAAGATCATGAGAACAGGTATGGATTTTCGGATTGAATGTCTGAAGTGCGGACATCAGACCTGGATAACCAGGGCAAAGCTGGAAAGGAATATTAAAAAAATCCTGACGGCAGAAAACAGTCAGGGGATCTCGGACTGATTTAACTAGAATTTGAGGGGGAAAAACATGTCTCTGCATGTAGGAATAGTTGGGCTGCCCAATGTCGGCAAGTCAACACTATTTAATGCGATAACGAAAGCCGGAGCAGAATCGGCCAATTATCCGTTCTGTACTATTGATCCGAATGTCGGAATTGTACAGGTACCGGATTTTCGGTTAAAAGCACTGGCTAAAATTGTGAACCCGCAGCAAATCGTTCCGGCAGTTGTCGAATTTGTCGATATTGCCGGTCTGGTAAGGGGTGCAAGTAAAGGTGAAGGACTGGGCAACCAATTTCTTTCCCATATCCGGGAAGTGGATGCCATTGTTCATGTTGTACGTTGTTTTGAAGACGATAACGTTGTTCACGTCGAAGGTAAAATTGACCCGGAACGGGATATTGAAACGATCCGGATGGAATTGATCCTGGCAGATATGGAAACCGTATACCGCCGCCAGGCCAAGCTGGTCGGAATGATCAAATCCGGAGATAAGAAGGCCAAATTCGAAGCTGAGGTATTGGAAAAGCTCGTGAAAAAATTTGACCAGGGGATACCGGCTAATTTGGTTGGTTTCTCTGAAGAAGAAAAAGAATTGCTGAACAGTGTCAGTCTGTTGACCCTAAAACCGGTGATTTATGCCGCGAATGTTTCTGAAGCGGAAGCTTCCAACGGGGAAAATAACGCCAATGTCCAAAAAGTACAGGAAATAGCCAGACTCGAAAATGCTGAAGTCATTCCTGTTTGCGCCAAGATTGAAGCAGAAATTGCAGAACTTGAAGAAGATGAGAAAGAAATCTTTATGGAGGAACTTGGGCTCGCGGAATCTGGACTTGATCGGCTGATCAGGAGCGCGTTCAAGCTGCTTGGACTGATAACCTTCTTTACGGCAGGTCCTAAAGAGGTAAAGGCTTGGACGATCCGCCGGGAAACCAAAGCGCCTCAGGCGGCAGGTACGATTCATTCCGACTTTGAGCGGGGCTTTATCCGGGCAGAGGTCGTCAAATATGAACATTTTATGGAGAATAGCGGTCTGAATGGGGCCAAGGACAAGGGCTTGGTTCGGTTAGAGGGCAAAGAATATATCGTTCAGGACGGCGATATTATGCATTTCAGATTTAATGTCTAGATGAAAGATTCTCAGAACTAGCAAGATCATCATTATTTGCAAATGACATGAGGAAGTGTTATAATATCGTGTTGTAGCATAATAACCCTGCTCCACACTCGAGGTGGGGCCATTTAGTCCGAGGGGAGGTGCATTTATGCAAGCGTACGAAGTGATGTACATTATAAGACCGGATCTCGATGATGAGGCTTCAAAAGCAAATGTTCAAAGATTTGAAGAGATCGTCAATGCCAATGGTGGTACAGACCTCAAGGTTGATATTTGGGGTAAAAGACGCCTGGCTTACGAGGTTAAGAAGTTCAATGAAGGTGTTTACATCCTGATGAACTTCAACGGTGAAGCGCGTACGGTTGATGAACTGGAAAGGCTGATGAAAATTTCTGATGCTGTGATCCGGTTTATGACAACCAAGAAGGAATAACGATGCGGAGGGTTTAAGATGTTGAATCGTGTAGTACTTATCGGGCGATTAACGAAAGACCCTGAGCTACGCTATACACCAAATGGTGTAGCTGTTGCATCTTTTACGCTAGCCGTCGACAGGAATTACAAGAACAGCCAGGGCGAGAAAGAAACGGATTTTATTCCATGCGTTGTTTTTCGCCAGTTAGCTGAACTCTGCGCGAACTATTTGGCGAAAGGAAGACTGGCTGCAGTAGATGGCAGGATTCAGGTCCGCTCTTATGACGGTCAGGATGGGCAAAAAAGATGGGTGACAGAGGTCTTGGGAGAGAACGTCAGATTTTTAAGTCCCAAAGACAATAATGCCGGAGCATCTTCAGCTCAAAATGATTTTGGTTCTTTTGCTCATGAAGTTAGTCTAGATGATGATATACCATTTTAGTTTGAAGGGAGGAGCGTTCATTGGCAAACGCTGCCGTAAAAAAGGAACGGGGACGCCGTCCGCGTAAAAGAGTATGCAGTTTTTGTGTTGATAAAGTTGAGAGCATCGACTACAAAGATACACAAAAATTACGTAAATATATTACTGAGAGAGGCAAAATTCTGCCCCGTAGAATCTCAGGCAATTGCGCTAAACACCAGAGGCAAGTCACGATTGCCGTTAAACGGGCTCGCAGCATCGCGTTGCTGCCCTACATGATTGACTAGTAAAAAGGGAGCAACGCTCCCTTTTTTTATTTCATTTCCTTAATTTAGGCAACAGGGCAAGTTTTCTTTGTTCTGAGAAAAGTAGAAGAAGGAGTTTCAGCTTGATTTCGCGAAATCTTACATTACTTTTTTGCAGGAGGTATTGTTGTGGAGTCTGTTGCTGCGATCAATATTGATATCGTAAAATCCTCGAAAGCCATAGAGGAATTAAAAGTGGAGCTTCTCAAAGCTCAGTGGCTGGTCCAGCAGGGGACTTTAAGTGCTTCCCAGGAACAGCTTCTCGATAGTATGGCCGGCCTGGTCGGTTTAAGCTATTTGCTTACCCGCAGGCTTGGCTTTGACTATTCCCGTTTGGACAGGGTTTTGTTTAATAAAATGTCCCGGTGGCAGCGGGAAGATTTCCTTAGTCTCGAAACTGAATGGGGTGACCTGAGTCTTTTGCTTGGTTATCTTGTTCCCGAGGAAGACTGAACAGGAGAAAATTAAATGGTTATAAGTGATAAGGATGAACTTCGGTATGTATCCGGATTGATCGTATTGTTTCTTCCCTTACTTGCGTCTTTATTTGACTTCTGGAGCTGGATCGTCGAGGTATTATTGATTTTTTCCGTTTTATTTCAGACCAGAAGTACCGGTTGCCGAAGAACGGCTATTTTTTTAGGAATTGGTTATATTTTAGCTTTTATTCCAGTTGGAATCAGTGGAATCTCCCTGATTGGATTTACTCCCTGGGCAGGAATTTTGTTGGTTGTCATAAAAGAAAAAGGGCTCTCTACCAGTCAGAGTATATTCTGGAGTTTGCTGCTGGCTGCGCTCATTGGGGCGTTACCGGTCATTCCTTCAGTCAACCAGGCCCTTCAGCCCGAGAATCTGGAAAAGAATATTGTTACAGTTCTTCAGTTCTATGAGCAGCAAGGCCTGTTCAGTGCTTTTCAGGAGCAGGGGATTTCAATTGAGCAACTTGAAAGCACTCTCCGCACCATGGTTCCGGTCTACTATCAGTTAATGCCTGCTTTTGCCGGGATATTTGCGATGCTTGAGGTTGGACTGGTCTACCTGTTTTTCAGGATATTTTCTTTTGGGAACAAACTTAAGCCTTTTTCTTTATGGAGGATGCCCTGGTATGCGGTGTGGCTGGCAATTATCGGGATTGCTGCCTATTTGGGCGGAGACTACTTTGCCAACAGTATTCTGAGAATAACCGGAATGAATGTGATGGCGGTTGCAGCTTCGATAACCAGTATGATTGGGCTGTCCTGCCTGGCTTATTTGATCAAAAGCTTGAAGTTTTCCCATCTGCTGATCTGGATTGTTGTAATTATAGTGGCTTTCGTTTCACCGTTCTTTTTCATATGTCTAATATTTACGGGGCTTTTTGATTTAGTATTTAATTTCCGAAAGATCCCCGAAAAAATGGAGGAACAAAAACCGTGAAGGTAATATTAAAAGAAGATGTCAAGGCACTCGGTAAAAAGGGTAAAGTATGCGAAGTCTCAGATGGCTATGCCCGTAATTTTCTGATCCCGCGCGGACTCGCAGTTGAGGCAACTCAGGGAAATGTTCAGGACCTGGTGCATAAACAAAAACAGGAAGAACTGCGCAAACAGAAAGAAAAACAAGCGGCGCTGGAGCTTTCCCAAAAAATCGAGAACATGGATATCATTGTCAAAGTCAAAGTCGGTGAAAAAGGCCGTTTATTCGGCTCGGTAACGAATAAAGAGATCGCCGAGGTATTGGAAAAGGAATATCAACTCAAACTAGATAAAAGAAAAATTGAAGTCAAGGAACCGATCAAAGGATTGGGAGAATATCAGGTTACCGTAAAGCTTCATTTTGAAGTAACAGCAAATCTGAAGATAAAGATAGAAGCTCAGTAAGACCGAAGAGTAAAGCACAAGGATGTGACCAGCGTGAAAGGCTTATTTAAGAAATTTTTACAACAGGAGGGGCAGGAAAATCACGAGAAATATACTGCGGAGATTGCGGACGGACAGTTAAAACTGGAGATAGACGCGCTGTATGTCGTGCTTTCCAACCTATACGGAACAGATAAATTAATTTTAAAGGCGAGCAAGCTGGAGGCTCTTACCCTGATGCGTTCCGACAAGCTGGAGGAACGAGTATTGGGCTTACAAAAGCTTGTCAACGATGATCCCACGGACAAACCGGCGCCGGACCTGCAAGATATTCCGGCAATTCTGACGGAGGTTGAAGAGCAGATTGCGGAGACGGTTGCGAAGCGTTCCGTAGAAGACCGTTTAAATCAGGCGGTTGCTGAGAAAATGCAGGAGCGACACGAAGAATATATCAAAGAGATCAAGACCCAGGTTCTGAAAGAGACAGGAGGTCCTGAGAATGCGCAAACACTTCGAAAGCTTGCGCAGCTGGAAAAGATGAAAGCAACAAAGCCGGTATCCTCAGCAATTGAAATCCTGAGACCGCAGACGACGGAAGAAATTGTCGGACAGGAAAGCGCCTTGCAGGCCCTGCTGGCAAAGCTCGCGACGCCTTTCCCCCAGCACATCCTGATTTATGGTCCGCCGGGAGTTGGCAAAACATCAGCAGCCAGGGTTGCACTGGAAACCGTCAAAAATTTTCCGGATTCTCCTTTCAGTAAGGATGCGCCGTTTATTGAAGTCGACGGTACGACGCTGCGCTGGGATCCGCGAGATGTCACCAATCCTTTGCTTGGTTCAGTTCACGATCCGATTTATCAGGGTGCGAAAAGAGATTTGGCTGAGACCGGTATTCCCGAGCCCAAACTGGGTTTGGTCAACGATGCTCATACTGGCGTTTTGTTTATCGATGAAATTGGAGAGATGGATCCAACGTTGCTGAATAAGCTGCTGAAGGTCCTGGAAGATAAGCGGGTTCATTTTGAGTCTTCTTATTATGATCCGCATGATCCTCAGATTCCTTTATATATCAAGAAGATTTTTGATGAAGGAGTTCCCGCAGATTTTGTACTGATTGGGGCCACTACGAGAGAGCCGCAGGATCTGAACCCGGCCTTGCGCTCCCGCTGTGCCGAAGTCTATTTTGAGCCTTTGGAGCCGGCCCATATCACCCATATTATCAGACAGGCAGCTCTGAAACTAAATGTGCAGTTGGAAGAGAATGTACCGGAAATTATCAGTGAATATATGATTGAGGGACGAAAAGCGAACAGCATCCTTTTGGATGCGTATGGTCTGGCCAGGTTTAGGAATCCCGGCAAGAAGGAAGTCTTGATTTCGGAAGACGATGTCAGAGAAGTGCTCAGGTCAGCCAGACTGACTCCTTTCGTTCAAAAACGGGTAACCGCCGGCAAGGATACCGGCAGAATACTCGGACTGGGGGTATCGGGATTCCTTGGCTCGGTTCTGGAGATTGAGGTGAAAGTATTCAACGGGGAGACCGGCAAAGGAAGTATCCGCTTTAATGAGACGGCAGGTTCAATGGCCAGGGACGCGGTGTTTAATGCCGCGGCTGTGATCCGAAGCCTGACAGGAGAAGACTTGAAGAACTATGACCTCCATGTCAATGTGGTTGGTGGTGGCAGAATAGACGGGCCCTCGGCCGGACTTGCTACGACCATGGCGATTTACAGCGCCTTGAAGCAACAGCCTCTGAGAGGAGATGTAGCCGTGACCGGTGAAATCTCAATACAGGGAAAAGTCAAACCGGTTGGTGGCATTTACGAAAAAATATTTGGTGCCAAACAGGCCGGTGTAAAAACAGTGATCATTCCGACGGAGAATCGCGGAGAAGTTCCTGCGGGATTAAAAGGAATTGAAGTCCTTGCTGTTGAAAATATAGAGGAAGCTATAAAAATTGCACAAGCCTAGCAAACGAGGAGAAATGAGCATGGAACTTTTGAAAGTTCCTCCCCATAATCTTGAGGCTGAACAGGCTGTTCTGGGCGCGCTGATGCTTGATCCCCAGAAGGGCAGTACTGTATTCGAGATTCTACGTCCGGAGGATTTCTACCGCGATAATCATAAAAACATTTACCTGGTCATCAGGGATATCTTTGAAAAGGGGGACCCTGTTGATCTGGTTACAGTGGCTGAGAACTTAAGGCAGGCAGGTAGGCTGGAGAGCATCGGGGGAATTGGAACAATCTCTCAGATCGCCGGATCTGTGCCTTCAGCGGCCAACGTGGAACATTATGCCCGGATTGTGGCGGAAAAAGCCCTGCTCCGTCAGCTGATCCGCATTGCCGGCTATATTGAAGAAAAAGGGTACGAAGCGGGAGAAGAAGCCCTTAGTTTATTGGAGGAAGCCGAAAGACTGATCGTAGAAATCTCTCAAAGACAGTCCAAGGAAGGTTTCGTTACGATCCGAAGCATTCTCCTGAAGACATTTGACAAGATCGAATACCTCTATTCCAATAAAGGAAACCTGACAGGGGTTCCGACCCATTTTCGGGAGTTGGACCGGATCACTTCCGGCTGGCAGGCTTCCGACCTGGTTATTATTGCCGCCAGACCATCGATGGGCAAAACGGCACTTGTCCTGAATATGGCACAGAATGCTGCGGTAAAATCCAAGGTCCCTGTAGCGTTATTCAGCCTGGAAATGTCCAAAGAGCAGCTTGTCCAGCGTATTCTTTGTTCGGAAGCGATGGTAGATCAGCAGCGGGTCAGGACCGGCGAACTATTGGACTCAGACTGGCCAAAGCTTACCCAGGCTGTAGGTCCGCTGTCCGAGGCACCAATGTTTATTGATGATACCGTTGGGATATCCCTCGCAGAGCTTCGGTCTAAAGCTAGAAGATTAAAAATGGAACAAGGACTTGGACTGATTATTATTGATTATCTGCAGTTAATGACCGTCGGCAAGAAGGTAGAAAGCCGCCAGCAGGAAGTCGCCCAGATTTCCAGAGGCTTAAAAGGCGTTGCACGTGAACTATCCGTGCCGGTTATTGCTCTGTCTCAGCTTAACCGCGGTGTTGAGCAGCGTCAGGACAAGCGGCCACTGATGTCCGACCTTCTGGAATCCGGATCGATCGAGGCTGATGCCGATCTTATTTCCTTTATTTACAGGGATGAATACTATCACCCTGATTCGGAGAAAAAAGGTATTGCTGAGATTATTATTGCCAAGCACCGCAATGGTCCTGTAGGTACAGTTGAGCTTGGGTATTTGAAGGAATTTACGAAATTTGTTAACCTCGATAAGAATTATGGTTAATACACGGTAAGATTATTGTTTATATTTGGTTGTATCAAATATTCGAACGTTTGGCCTAGGAATACAGCAAATGTTCGGATTTTATTGACAAACAGGGGTGATCGTTGTTAAGATGAAGTTTGGATTGAAGTCGTGATGGAATGGGGGATTTGCATTGGCGGCAGTCATACTGATCGGCACCCAGTGGGGTGACGAAGGAAAAGGTAAAATAACAGACTTTCTGGCCGAAAAAGCCGACATGGTAGTCAGATATCAAGGAGGAAACAACGCCGGACATACGGTTGTAATTAATAAGGAGACTTATAAACTCCATCTGATCCCTTCCGGGATTTTTTATCCTGAAAAGGTCTGCGTAATTGGCAATGGCCTGGTTATTGACCCGAAGGTATTGATTGAAGAACTTGAGTATCTCAAGGACAAGGGCGTAAGCACAGACAACCTTAGAGTCAGCGGTAATGCTCACGTGATCATGCCCTACCATCGCATTCTCGATGTGCTTGAGGAAGAGTATAAGGGAGACCAAAAAATTGGAACAACCAAACGCGGTATCGGCCCCGCTTACAAGGATAAAGCTTCCCGTACTGGAATCAGGGTGTTGGATTTCCTGGATAAGGACGAGCTGACAGCGAAGCTGCAATATAACCTTAAAGAAAAAAATTTGTTGATTACAAAGGTGTATGGACAGGAAGCGCTCAGCTATGAAGCTGTGCTTCAGGAATGCCTGGAATATGCGGAGAGGATCCGGCCTTATGTCGGCGATTCTTCTCTGGAAATTAACCATTTCTTAAGTGACGGGAAAAAGGTCCTGTTTGAAGGCGCTCAGGGAACGCTTTTGGATTTGGATCATGGAACGTATCCGTATGTCACTTCTTCCAACCCTGTGGCCGGGGGAGCCTGCATTGGTGCAGGAGTAGGACCAACCCGGATCAACAAGGTTGTCGGGGTTGTTAAAGCCTATACGACCAGGGTCGGCGAAGGACCGTTCCCAACGGAATTGACCTGCCAGACAGGGGAACTTATCCGGGAAAAAGGCGGAGAGTATGGGACAACAACAGGACGGCCGCGGCGCTGCGGCTGGTTGGACGCTGTCATTACCCGTTATGCGGTGCGGATCAGCGGCATTTCTGATTTTGCATTTACCAAACTGGATGTCCTGACAGGAATGAACACGTTAAAGATATGTACAGCTTATCGCTACAAAGGTGAAGACCTTCATGATTTCCCGCAAAGTCTGAAAGTCCTCTCCGAATGTGAAGCGATTTATGAAGAAATGCCGGGCTGGCAGGAAGATCTGACGGGAATCAGCGAATATAGCCAGCTGCCGGAGCAGGCCAAGAATTATATCCACCGCTTGGAAGAGCTGACCGGTGTTCCGGTTACCATGCTCGCTGTCGGGCCTGGCCGCAATCAAACGATTACGCGGGGTAATATCTTTTAAGGATTTTGATAATGAATCTGAATTTACTTTAATTTTTCAGATTAATTCCTGGTTCTTGGATGTCAAGGATTATTAAAGTTTTGCTTGACATCCAAGGGGCCGAAATGATAGAATCATGAATTGTGGCCTGGGCCATTAGCTCAGTCGGTAGAGCACCTGACTTTTAATCAGGGTGTCCCGCGTTCGAGTCGCGGATGGCTCACCAATACTCGATTAAAACGCTTGTGTCTTAACGGATGCAAGCTTTTTTATTAGCCATCAAAATACCATACAGTATAATGTAATACCGGCAATTGAAGAAAATACACTATCTTTGAAATAAAAGTTTTGAAATAAATTGAAATAAAAGATAAAAAATCTAAAAAAGTTCTTTACTATTTGTCGTGTTATCTGTATAATACAGAAACGTGAGCAAAAAAATTGAGTGAAACCATCATAGCATGGTTCACTAACGCATCGCCTATGGCCCGTTGGTCAAGCGGCCTAAGACACCGCCCTTTCACGGCGGTAACACGGGTTCGAATCCCGTACGGGTCACCATGTTTTTAAATTAAGCTGAGTTTCGATAGATTGGTAATCGATCACGCCTCGGTAGCTCAGTCGGTAGAGCAGAGGACTGAAAATCCTCGTGTCGGCGGTTCGATTCCGTCCTGAGGCACCATACGTCCTGTAAAACGAGTTATTAACGGTTTTTGCTGTTAGGACTCGTTTTTGTTTTTGCCGCAAACTTTACACACATCCTTTCCGATCCCCATAGATTATAACAACGAACATAGATGGGGGGATTTAGGTGCGCGTACTTAAGATCGGAGTTAGAGGAAACGATGTAATGGAAGTTCAGGCTTTACTCAAAAAGCTGGGTTACGATCCGGGGACGGTAGATGGGGTATTCGGAACAAATACAGAGCAAGTGGTCAAACAGTTTCAGGCGGCCAGTGGTCTCCAAGCAGATGGAATCATTGGTCCAATTACTTATCAAAAGCTTCTGCCGTTATTGAACGGCTACATCATGGTTACAGTTGCTGCGGGAGATACATTGTACCAGATTGCCAACCGTTATAAAATCAATACCCAGCGGCTTTTAGCAGCAAATCCCGGGATCAGTTCTGACAATATAAGAGCAGGACAACAGTTGACCGTGCCCTATGCTTTTGATATTGTCGATACAAACCTCAATTATACCTACGAAATCTTGCAGCGGGATATTGCCGGGTTACAGAAACGCTATCCTTTCTTGGAAACCGGGGTTGCCGGGAAAAGTATTATGGGACGGAATCTTTACTATCTGAGGCTGGGTAATGGACCGAATCAGGTATTTTATAATGCGTCACATCATTCACTGGAATGGATTACGACAGTTGTGCTGATGAAGTTCTGTGAAAACTATCTGAAAAACTATGTGGATGGAACTTCGGTCAGGGGATACAACATAAGAGAGATATGGGGTCAAAGTTCAATTTATTTAATCCCTATGGTGAATCCAGATGGTATTGATCTGGTCTTAAACGGACTTCGGATAAATCATCCATTCTACACATCTCTTCTAAAATGGAATGAAGGCCGGATGGATTTTGGCCAGGTCTGGCAGGCCAATATTCGTGGCGTAGATCTAAACCACAATTATGATGCATCCTGGCAGTTGTCGAAACAAGCGGAAGCCAGTCACGGAATAACCGGGCCTGGCCCGACCAGATTTTCAGGGACAGGACCGGAATCCGAACCTGAATCCAAAGCAGTTGCAGACTTTACGAGAAATCATAATTTTAGACTTGTTCTGGCCTACCACAGCCAAGGTAGGGCGATCTACTGGAATTACAGAGGTCTGGCGTCGGCCAGGGACCGGCAAATTGCACTCAGTTTGGCAGAAAAAAGCGGCTATGTGCTGGAAGAAGCGACCGGAATAACATCGTATGCAGGCTATAAGGATTGGTTTATCGAAAAATACCGGAGACCGGGCTATACGGTTGAGGTTGGATTTGGCCGAAATCCCCTGCCAATTTCCCAATTCGCGCAGATCTATCGGGAAAATGAGGGAATGTTGTTACTGGCGGCACTTGCTACTGCGGGCTAAGAAAAAGGATGACAAAGTGCTGAAACTGGTAGTGTAGGAGGGATACCCAAAAGTGTATTAACCACAAAATAAAACCTGTACCAAATTTGGGGTAGAGTCAACTGAGCTAGTAATATCGTTGAAATTGTAAAAATTGAACTTATAATCTTGCCTAGTATTAAATTTTGAAGTATAATAATGCTTACCCGACAAAGGTATGCCATGGTCCTAGAACATGCTAGGAAGTCTAAAGCCTTGAAATATCATGCGGAAGTGGCTCAGTGGTAGAGCATTGGCTTCCCAAGCCGAGGGTCGCGGGTTCGAATCCCGTCTTCCGCTCCAATTTAAGAATATAAGGCCAGTTTTAAGCTGGTTTTTTTATCGCAAAAGCTAATTAATGGTTTTTTGCGGGACGCATATCACATGAGGCTTTAGTGAGGCGTTAAGCCGAAAGGAGCTGAAAGAAAAAGGATGTTATCTGACTCTAGCAGCCGAATGTTTCGCAAGAAGGGCAAGCTGAAGAAAATTGCAGCAATTTTGGCCATTGTGATCATGACAGCAGTATTAGGCGGATGCAACTCATTGGATGATGCGGTAGCGAAAGCGAAGCCGCTTATTCCCAAAGGATATGACTTGGTAAAAGTTGAACAAGTCAGTGACAATTCAGGAATTGTGTTTTACACGTTTGAAGAAGAACTAAGCACAGGGATATTTACGAAAAACAGTTTTGGCTGGAAATGGACAGGAAGTGCGGTTGGTAAGCTTGTCACTTATCCTGATGGCCTGCAGTGGCGATATGCGGATCTTGGAGAAGACGGCACCCAATATTCGGTCTATTACGGCAAGATAACGAATAAGAATATTGTACGTGTAACCGTTACGACGATCGGCGGGGAAAAGGTCCAGGGGAAAATTGTTAACACTGATCAGCTGAGATTATGGTATGCGTTTGTCAGTGAACCGCAGGTCCCATCGGTAAGCGCGGATATTACCGGGTACTCCGCTGAAGGAAAGGTTATCTACTTGTTCAGTCAGCCTAAACAATAATAAGGAGGATACGCATGGCTACACATATTCAGACAATCATTAAGGGGAGCTTAGCCTCAACAGCCAAAACCGGAGGGTGCGGAAAATGCCAGACATCTTGCCAATCGGCTTGTAAGACTTCTTGTACAGTTGGCAATCAAGTTTGTGAAAAATAACAGAAACATCATAAAGACAGACGGTTATCTATAAAGGGGTTCTGTAAAAAAGCTTGGCGTCAGCCAAGTTTTCTTTTTTCACAAAGGTATTTCAATGGTATAATTGTTCTAAATACGATTACGATGGGCAGAGGAAACAGAAGCATGAAATTAACGAACTACAATATATCAAAAAATGTACATGTGTATACGCAGGGGAAACTTCAGATTGCTTATGATGTCAATTCAGGGTCGCTTCATGTGATTGATGACAAGACATATGCTTTTATTCAGGAATTGATAACATATCAGCAGAAAAACAGCCTGGAAAATTCAGAAGAATTGCTGGAAAAATGTGGGCATAACCTTTCTTCTGAAGAAAAACAGGAAATCCTGGCAGAATTGAAAGTGCTTCAGGATCAAAAGCTGTTATTTTCCTGCGAGCCCGAAGAGACAGTACTACCGTTTTCTGACCGGCCGGTGATCAAGGCGATGTGCCTGCACGTTGCACATGACTGCAACCTGCGCTGTAAATATTGTTTTGCGGGAACAGGACCGTTCGGCGGCAACCGCGAGTTGATGAACGTTGAGACCGGTAAGAAAGCGTTGAAATTTTTATTGGATCACAGCGGAGAGCGGGGACATTGCGAGGTTGATTTCTTTGGCGGTGAACCGCTGATGAATTTGCCGGTTATCAGGGAATTGATTGTTTACGGCCGGGAAATAGCCGCTCAAGCGGGCAAAAAGGTCAAGTTTACGCTGACAACGAATGCGGTCTTGCTGGATGAAGCGACAGCAAGATTTTTGGAAGACGAAGGAATCAGTGTTGTACTGAGTTTGGACGGACGCAAAGAAGTAAATGACAAAATGCGGCCTTTCCTGAATGGATCTGGAAGTTATGACCGGATTATGCCACAGATTCTTAAATTTACGGAAATGCGGCCGGAGACATCGCGTTATGCTGTTGGCAATTATTTTTATGTCCGGGGAACCTATACACATTTCAATAAAGATTTTTATAAGGATGTCCTGCATATGGCGGACAGCGGCATCCGAAGGATCTCTGTGGAACCAGTAGTAGCTTCTCCGCAGGAAGAGTATGCTTTCAGAGAGGAAGATCTGGCAGAAATCAAAGAAAGCTACGATATTTTAGGAGAAAAAGTGCTGGAATATCGCGAGGCAGGGAAAGAATTTGTCTTTTTTCACTTCAATACAGGTCTCGATGAAGGACCTTGCCTAATTAAGAGGTTGTCGGGCTGCGGGGCCGGACACGAGTATGTGGCCGTTTCGCCGGAGGGGGACATTTACCCCTGTCATCAGTTTGTCGGAAAGGAAAAATATAAAATGGGATCTGTGAATGATCCGAACTGTGAACTGAAGGAAGAAATTGTTCAATCCTTCCGCCAGGCGCAGGTCTATGCAAAGGAAGAATGCCGCGCCTGTTGGGCACGCTTTTCATGCAGCGGCGGATGCCATGCAGCCAATGAAGCTTTTAGCGGGGAACTGATTAAAGTGTATCCGATGGGATGCGAGCTGCAGAAAAAAAGGCTCGAAGTCGCATACTACCTTAAAATCATAGAAGCCAGGCAAAGGGTTCTCGTTTAACAAGAGAATCCTGGTACATAAGGAAGAGTTTTTTTGACGCTTTTGTTTCTAAGGAAAGATTAATCAGACCTTCCTATTATTGGTAATAGCAAGGTCGCAAGTTAGGAGAAAAAATGCGAAAAAAAGTTCAAAAGATCACTGTAGGTATTATCATAGGGATCATCTGCATTTCCCTTATTGGATCAACATTTTATGCAATTTCCCTTCCAGGGTCTGATAATACGGAAGATACCCAGGGCCAGGAAGCGTTGGAGCAGGAATACAATCAGCGGAAGCAAGCCATCGTGGAACTCAGCGCAGCACTCGAAAAAAGCCCGGAGGACGTCGAAACGCAGCTGGCCCTGGCTGACGCTTATTATAGTAAAGCGAGTATAACAATTCAGCTTAACGATGAAGAATATCAGGAAGATCTGCAGAATGCGATAACGTATTACCAAAAAGTCCTGACCCAGAAAGACGACAATGATGTAAGGTTAAAACTTGCAATATCTGCATTTCTTTCACGAGATTCTGATCTTGCGGATGAAACATACAAGGAATTAATTGAAAAAGAACCGCAAAATGTGGATGTGTTGTATTGGTATGGGATGTTCCAGTTTTATAGCAAAGAAGATTACAAGCAGGCTGAGCAGTACTGGCAGACAGCGTTGAAATACAATACCGATGGAGAGATGAAGACCAAGCTTGAGGAAATGATAGCAAGAGCTCAGGACATTAAACCTTAGATAAATGAACCTGAGACAAGTAACGGCAGACATTTCCGACAACAGGATGAGTAAGCACTGAGAATCACAAATCGGGAAGGTGAACAGATGTATTTTGCAACACTGGCCAGTGGCAGCTCCGGTAATGCCATATGTGTAGGGGAAGGAAACAGGAGTTTGCTTGTGGATTGCGGCATTACAGCCAAAAGAGTGCTTACAAACCTCAAAATGATTGATATTGCCGCTCCCCAGCTAGAAGGTATCATCATTACCCATGAACATTCCGACCATGTCAAGGGGGCTGGCATTCTGGCTCGCAAGTTGAAGATTCCCATCTATGCGACAGCCGGAATCTGGCAGGAAATTGAAACGGTGCTTGGGGATATTAATTCTGAACAGAAAAGAATTATTGACCGGGACATCTATCTTTCGGGTATGGATGTGAAGCTCTTCCCGACTTCCCATGACAGCAGGGAGAGCTACGGTCTTAAAATAACAGGCAAAACACATACGCTTGGCATAGCGACTGACAGTGGCATTGTCACAGAAGAGATGCACCGTAATCTTCGGGGCTGTGATGCCTATGTCGTAGAGGCAAACCACGACCTGGAAACACTATGGCACGGAAGGTATCCGTACTATTTGAAGAAAAGAGTCAGCGGAGATGCAGGACATCTAAGCAATGTCCAGCTTGCTGAGGCCTTGACGGAATGGCTTGGTGAAAACACGCAAAAAGTCGTGCTTGCTCACTTAAGTGAAGAAAACAATACGCCGCAAATGGCACTCAGTACAGTTGTGGAGATGCTCCGGAATTCGCAGGTTAAGAAAAAATGCGCGAATCTAAAAATAAGAGTTGCGCCGAGACATTATCCGCACGAACTTATTACACTGGGATAGTATGTCATGAGAGCATAACTGACAGACTAAATTTAAGGTAGACATGATACATACTGGATAGGAGGGATGTCAGATGGATGATTATAATGACCGGGACAATTTCGGACGAAGGAGCGGAAAACCCCGGGTTGTTTCGACGGTTTTGCTTGCTGTCATCAGTGCAATTCTGGGCGGCTTGATTGCTGTCGTCCTTGTTCCTGCGGTATATCCTGGAGGCAATTATTTGGAAGGTGGTAATAAGGTTGTCATTCAGCAGGGAGAAAATCCCCCAATTTCAGCCTCAGGTATTACCGGTGGGGAGTCACCGGTGATTAATATTGCCAGCACGGTAGGGCCTGCTGTCGTAGGTGTGGCCAACTTTCAGTATAGCGGGAATATTTTTGCCGGTAGCAGTGATGGACTCAGTGAAGCAGGAAGCGGTTCTGGCTTTATCATCAATGCCACCCAGGGTTATATTGTTACTAACTATCATGTCATTGGAGATGCTGAGAAAATTATGATTTCGCTTGCTGATGGTCGGGATGTTCCTGGAACGCTTGTCGGCGGTGATCCGCGG
Source organism: Dehalobacter sp. CP (assembly GCF_047652685.1). NCBI lineage: Bacteria > Bacillati > Bacillota > Clostridia > Eubacteriales > Desulfitobacteriaceae > Dehalobacter > Dehalobacter sp. CP. Next base: position 2,906,123 of record NZ_CP157399.1, on the reverse strand, counting down.
ACCGATCTTGCCGTGCTCAAAATTGACGGTACGAAGGGACTTGCGGCTGTCCAGCTCGGAGACTCCGCAGCCTTAAAAGTCGGAGAATCCGTCGTTGCGATTGGGAATCCGGGAGGCCAGGATTTTGCCCGTACAGTCACAGCCGGTGTGGTATCAGCGACAGACAGGTTTCTTCAGCTGCAGGGGGAAGCCAGCTTCAATCTGATTCAGACGGATGCGGCGATTAACCCAGGCAACAGCGGTGGGCCGCTCGTCAATTACAGCGGCCAGGTTGTCGGAATTAACTCAGCTAAAAATGATACCCAGGGCTTTGAAGGTATGGGGTTTGCGATCCCCATTTCCGATGCGCTGCCTGTAATTCAGCAGCTCATTGAAAAAGGGTTTGCGAGCCATCCGGCTTTGCAGATCAATATCGACGACCGCTACACGGAGGAATATGCTTCATTTAAAGACTGGCCGGCAGGCTGCTATATCGCCAGTGTTGAAAACGGTGGGGCGGCAGCTAAAGCCGGTATCCAGGCCGGAGATATCATTACGGCCATTAACGGAACAGCCATAACCAATTCTCTGGAGCTGACACACGAACTCTTTAAATACAAGCCGGGAGACAAAGTATCTGTCAGCTATTTCCGGGGCGGCAGCACGTATAAAACAGATGCGATCCTCGGAGAAATTAGATCAGAATAGCGTAATCAGAAACTAGAAAGGTCGAACGAATCAGCTATAGGAAGACATTCGCACTATATCAGCTAAAGACTGCCGCCAAAAGCTTGGCGGCAGCCACATTTTCTATAGGGATAGGCGCTTTTCCCTGCATTCTCATACAATAATAAGGACGAGATGCTAAGCAGGACGAGACAAAGGGCCGGACAGAAAAAGTTACTATTTTGTTACACAGATGAAACCTGATATAATAAAGTTTGATGCTAAAGGATTAAAACACTGTTTTTTATAGATTGAGCAGGCTGTTTAAATAGAAGGAGACAGGTGAATGACAAAACAAATGCATATCGGACTCGATGTTGGTTCGACCACCGTAAAAATTGCAATACTTGATGAAAAAGATAACTTGGTTTTCAGCAGCTACCAAAGGCATTTTTCAGATGTCCAGCATACAGTCAGCAACCTTCTGCAAAAGATTTACAGTCAGTTCCGCAATGAAAAAGTCACCATGAACGTGACAGGTTCAAGCGGTATGTCCACTTCCGAACAGATTGGGATTCCTTTTATTCAGGAGGTCATTGCCTGCCAAAAAGCTGTTGAACGATTTATTTCGGATACGGATGTCGCGATAGAACTGGGCGGCGAAGATGCCAAGATCACATATTTTGGGGAATCGCCCGAACTCAGGATGAACGGTACCTGCGCCGGCGGGACAGGTGCGTTTATTGATCAAATGGCCATCTTGCTGAAAACCGACGCTGCGGGTCTCAATGAACTGGCTTCGCATCATCAGGAGATTTATCCGATTGCTTCGCGCTGCGGGGTTTTTGCTAAAACAGATATTCAACCGCTCTTAAACGAAGGCGCGGCCAAGGAAGATATTGCCGCCTCGATTTTTCAGGCTGTCGTGAATCAGACCATTGCGGGTTTAGCCTGTGGCAAACCAATCCGGGGCAATGTGGCATTTCTGGGCGGACCGCTTTCTTTCCTGCCTGAACTGCGCCAGCGCTTTATTGAGACCTTGAAGCTTAAACCGGAAAATATTATCGTGCCAGATAATGCTCAGTTTTTTGTGGCGATTGGGGCAGCCCTGGCTTCGAAACAGAGTGAAGTCTGCGATCTTCACGTGATCTATGAGAACATCCCGAATCTGCATAATTCGGATTCGGCCACTACCCTCCTCCAGCCTTTGTTTGCCAGTGAAGAAGAGTATGAAGCCTTCAGTCAAAGGCATCGAGGAAATTCCGTCGCGAAGAGACCGCTGGCAGAAGCCAGGGGAACCTGCTTTTTGGGTATCGATGCCGGATCGACCACGACGAAACTGGCTCTGATCGATGAAGATGGCAATTTACTTTATTCCCATTATGGAAGTAACGGAGGAAGTCCGTTAAAATCTACGGTTTCTGCTCTGCAAAAGCTTTATCAGGCTTTGCCGTCCGGAGCCACGATTGGCGGTTCCGTCGTGACCGGCTATGGAGAAGCCCTGCTAAAGGCTGCCCTCAAAGTTGATCACGGAGAAATAGAAACGGTTGCCCACCTTAAGGGCGCCGAATATTTTCTGCCCGGTGTTGACTTTATCCTCGATATCGGTGGCCAGGACATGAAATGCATGCAGATCCGCGACGGCGTTATTCACAATATCATGCTGAATGAAGCATGTTCTTCGGGCTGTGGGTCATTTATCGAGACGCTGGCCCAGTCCCTGAGTTTATCTCTCTCGGAATTTGTGCAAAGAGGTTTATTTTCAAGGACCCCGGTCGATTTGGGTACCCGCTGCACCGTATTTATGAATTCCAAAATCAAACAGGTCCAAAAAGAAGGCGCGGATATCGGCAGCATCGCGGCCGGGATCTCGTATTCAGTCGTCAAAAATGCGTTATACAAAGTCATCCGCCTGCACAATTCTTCCGAAGTTGGCAAGAAAATCGTTGTTCAGGGCGGAACGTTTAATAATGATGCTGTTTTAAGAAGTTTTGAACGTGTCACCGGCCGCCAGGTCATTCGTCCGGACATTGCCGGTATCATGGGCGCGTTCGGAGCGGCTCTTATTGCCCGCGACCATTATCAGGCCGGAGAACAGACTACCCTGCTTGGTGAAAATGAACTGGAGGATTTCCTTACGGAGACCCGTACGCGCCACTGTGGCCTATGCGGCAATAATTGCCTGTTGACGGTCAACCAATTCTCGGACGGCAGGGAGTTTCTGACAGGAAACCGCTGCGAGCGTGGAGCCGGACTGGAAAGCACCTCTGAGGATATTCCGAACCTTTTTGCCTATAAATATGAGCGTCTTTTTGCCTATAAACCACTCAAGAAGGAAGAAGCAGTCCGTGGCGAGATCGGGATTCCACGGGTCCTGAATATGTATGAACATTATCCGTTCTGGTTTACGCTGCTAACGGAGCTCGGTTTCAGAGTTATTTTGTCCGGCCGCTCCTCGAAAAAGATATTTGAGCTCGGCATGGAGACCGTAGCTTCCGAGTCGCTGTGCTATCCGGCCAAACTGGCCAACGGGCATATTAAGGACCTTCTGAACAAAGGGGTCAAGCGGATTTTCTATCCGTGCCTTCCGAGAGATGAAAAAGAGCTGGCTGGCGCGAATAATAATTACAACTGCCCGATTGTCACTTCTTATCCGGAATCCCTTCATGCCAATGTGGATGAAATAAGGAACAAAGAAGTTGCGTTTATTTTCCCGTTCCTGCCGATTGATGATATGGCGCGTTTAAAAGTTCGGATCTATGAAGAATTTAAAGCGATGGGTATAACACGACAAGAGGCAGCAAGTGCTGTAGATAAGGCTTTTGCCGAAAGAGATGCTGTTCGCCAGGACCTCAGAAACAAAGCGGAAGAAGTATTGGACTATTTGCAAAAGAACAACCTGAAAGGTATCGTACTTGCTGGTCGGCCGTATCATACCGATCCGGAGATCAACCACGGGATTCCAGAGATGATTACCGGTCTGGGGATCGCTGTGCTGACTGAAGATTCTGTCGCTCATCTTGGTCAGGTGGAAAGGCCTCTGCGCGTCCTCGACCAATGGGTCTACCACTCCAGGCTGTATGCGGCAGCAAGTTTTGTGGCAACCAGGGATGACTTGGAACTTGTCCAATTGAATTCGTTTGGCTGCGGACTGGATGCCGTCACCACGGATCAGGTTCAGGAGATACTGCACCAGTACAGAAAGACCTATACCTTGGTTAAAATTGATGAGATCAATAATCTGGGTGCTATTCGTATCCGGATACGGTCATTGCTCGCTGCAATGAAGGAAAGAGACAAAAAAGAAATTCATGCGCATAAGCTTTTTGAGACACCAAAAAGAGTCATGTTTACAGAAGAAATGAAGTATGAGTATACGATTCTTTCTCCACAGATGGCACCGATCCATTTTGAACTGATTGAAGAAGCTACCCGTTTGGAAGGCTATAAGATAGAGATTCTGCCTGATGTCGAGATGGATGTTGTCGAACAGGGACTTCTGCATGTGCATAACGATGCCTGCTATCCTTCAATCCTGGTTGTCGGTCAGATTATGGCGGCGTTGAAATCAGGCCGTTATGACCTGAACAAGACGGCAGTCATTATGTCGCAAACAGGCGGCGGCTGTCGGGCCAGCAATTATATCGGTTTTATCCGTAAGGCCCTGAAAGATGCCGGCATGGAACAGATTCCGGTTATTTCCCTTAATGCCGGCGGTCTCGAATCCAATCCCGGGTTCAAACTTTCTATGAAGATGATCAAGCGTTGCGTGATGGCTACGGTTTATGGCGATCTGCTGATGCGCGTAACCAATGCCATACGACCCTATGAGAAAAATAAAGGAGAAACGAATGCCCTCCTGGCTAAATGGCTGAAGGACCTGAAGCCGACTCTCGCGGCGATGAGCTTGCGGCAATATCACCGGAATATCCGCCGGATTATCCAGGACTTCGATCGTATCGAGATCCTGGATGTTAAGAAACCAAAGGTCGGGGTGGTTGGGGAGATCCTCGTCAAATTTCATCCATTTGCCAATAATTTTATTGTGGATGTTCTGGAAAAGGAAGGCGCCGAAGCCGTTCTGCCGGATCTGATGGATTTCTTTATGTACTGTGCGTATGGAACAATATTCAGAAGAAAAGAACTCGCTGGCTCACTGAAAAGCGAACTTATCAGCCGCTATATTATCTGGCGGTTGGAAAACTACCGCCGGGTAATGAAACGTACTCTGGCAAAGAGCAACCGTTTCCATCCTCCCAAATCGATTTATGAGTTGGCCGATATGGCCGGCAAAATCATGCATCTTGGACATCAGACCGGCGAAGGCTGGTTCCTAACCGCGGAAATGCTGGAACTGATAGAAAGCGGAGCAACAAACGTCGCCTGTCTGCAGCCGTTTGCCTGCCTGCCAAATCATATCACGGGTAAAGGGATGGTCCGTGAACTTAAACGGCACTACCCGCTGGCGAATATTGTGCCAATCGATTACGATCCGGGTGCCAGCCAAGTGAATCAGATTAACAGAATTAAACTGATGCTTTCAGTCGCTTTCAAAAATATGGAGAAGGCGGAAGCAGTCAATAATGCCAATACAAACAATAGAAATAAAATAAATAACAATGCCGGGCAAATGCAATCTGCACCCGGCGAGGGAGCGGCAGCTTCGCATAACGCTGAAGAAGGTAAAGAGCCGTATTCCGAACAGAAGATTATTTAATAAAAAAACCCCTTCAGTATTGTACGCTGAAGAAGTTTTGAATATTTATTGAAGTAGATTAGGAATACTAAATGAGTCCGTTATTCTATTTCATCTGCTGTTTGGCATAGGCGATCATTTTTTTGACCATCTGGCCGCCGATCGGGCCTCCTTCCAGACCATTCTGTCTGGCAGTGACATCGCCTTTATAGTGATCGTTATTTTCCCTTACAAAATCAAGATGGCCGATTTCAGCCGCAGCCTCCATTTTTAGATTCTGCAGCAGCTTTTTTTTGCTTTCACTTGTTTTGCTCATTTTTTTTCACCTCCATCAATATTATTGACACTTTTGAAAAAAATCTTCATTGTAAATAATCCAATATCAGAGAGATTTAACCTTCAAGTTTTTTAAATGCAAATGTTTGGACGCAAACATAGTGACTGGAGTTGGAGAAAACATGCTGCAGATCAAAGTTCTGGCAGTAGGGAAAATCAAAGAAAATTATTTAAAAGAAGGGCTGAAGGAATACGCCAAGCGTCTTGGTGCGTACATTCGGCTTGAGATGATTGAAGTTGAGGACGAACCATGCTCCGAAAGGGCATCAGCTGCCGACGAAGCAAGAGTAAAACAGAAAGAAGCTGAAAAGGTTCTTAAATTAATTTCACCTCAGGATTATGTAGTTTTGCTGGATCTTCTGGGAAAGGAACTTTCTTCACCCGAACTTGCCGTTTTGTTTGATGAAAAAGGGCTTTCAGGCCAGAGCCGGATCACTTTTGTGATTGGCGGATCTCTCGGTACGGCAGATGAAATCCGAAAACGGGCCGATTACCGGTGGTCGTTCTCGAAGCTTACCTTTCCGCACCAGATGATCAGGCTTATCCTACTGGAGCAGATTTACCGGGCGTGCAAGATCAGCAAAGGGGAACCCTACCACAAATAGAATTGATGGAGGTAAAGATACTTCAATTAATATGTTCAAGGCTAAAGTAAAAATAATATTGATTCCTTGTCGAAAGAGCGATATAATGAATCAGGATTAAAACTGAATAGGCAGAACAGGTGTTGAATGAAGCTGATAAGCGTATCATTCAATGAATAAGGAAAGTCGGGTAGAAGCCCGCGCGGTCACGCCGCTGTGAAAGTGGAGTTCTTCAGGTATACCACTGGGAAACTGGGAAGGTCTGAAGATCGATGATGCTTAAGCCAGAAGACCTACCTGTTTTAGTGTCTCACCATATACTCTACGAGTGATAGAGAGGGGGATGTATGTGCAAGACTACCGAGGAAAACTTCCTAGCATATGAGCCTCTCGACGTAAGATGTTGAGAGGTTTTTTGTTTCATATCTTATATAGGAGAGTTTGACGATGATAAATAAAAAGATTTGGATAATGGGTCTCGTACTTATGTTTATGTTCTTGCCCCAGCAGACATATGCCATGCATATCATGGAGGGCTTCCTTCCTGCGGGTTGGTGTATTACTTGGGGTGCTTTGGCAATACCTTTTGTTCTGGCTGGTTTTTTTTCTATCAGAAGAACTGTTGGAGAGCATCCCAAAACATTAATGCTTTTGGCGATGGCAGGCGCCTTTGCTTTTGTTTTGTCTTCCCTGAAGATTCCTTCCGTTACAGGAAGCAGTTCGCACCCTACAGGGGTTGGCTTTGGCGCTATCTTGTTCGGACCGACCGCAATGGCCGTAATTGGCTTGATCATACTGCTGTTTCAGGCTGTCTTACTGGCCCATGGCGGATTGACAACATTGGGGGCAAATACTTTTTCGATGGGCATTGTGGGGCCGCTGGTAGCTTTTGCTACATATAAAATTGTGAAGAAAGCAAATGGACCGCAGTGGCTTGCTGTGTTTCTCGCTGCCGCACTTGGGGATTTATTGACTTACGTCACGACATCGGTGCAGCTTGCACTGGCGTTTCCAGCTGAAACAGGCGGCGTTATGGCATCACTTACCAAGTTTCTAGGTATTTTTGCCTTAACGCAAGTACCATTGGCGATCAGTGAAGGTATTTTGACTGTGCTGATATTTAAGGCGATTTCATCCTATGCAGGGGATGAGCTTAAAGACTTAAAAATACTTTCAAAGGAGGTCTGAAAGTGTCTGTAGAAACGATGAAACCGAAGAATAAAAATCGGGTTATCATCACAAATATTATTTTAATTACGATTGTCATAGCGCTTGCCGTTATACCCCTGATTGTGCAAAAGAATGCGGAATTTGCTGGGGCTGACAGCCAAGCTGAACAAGCTATAACAGAACTTAACGGGAATTACCAGGCCTGGTTCTCACCGATTTGGGAGCCGCCCAGCGGAGAAATTGAAAGCTTGTTGTTTGCGCTTCAGGCAGCTGTCGGAGCAGGTGTTTTGGGCTACGGGTTAGGTTATCTGCGGGGTCGTAAGAAAAAGGAAGAACCGGTAAACAATGATTTACATCGATAAATACGCTTATTTATCCAGGCTTAAACAAACGAATCCATTGAAAAAGCTGGTCTTAGCCGTTTTGGTTTTGGGGATCTGTCTCTGGGCTGATTCCGTTGCGGTGTCAATCTTGACGCTCCTGATCATGGGTTGGTATACCGTTTGCAAAGGCGGTACACCTGTTGGAATTTTTATTAGACTGATGCTTGTCCCGCTTTCCTTTTTAGTGATCGGCGTTTTAACCATTGCGGTCAATGTTTCAGGGGACAAAGATGTTTTTGTATTCTCTATATATGCATTTGGCATGTATATTGGGGTGTCGCAGTCCGGTATTCTAAGTGCGGCGAATCTGTTTTTTAAAGCGCTTGGCGCGGTTTCCTGTCTGTATTACGTATCGCTGAGTACGCCGATGGTAGACCTGCTGGCGGTTCTTCGGAAGCTTAAAGTTCCAAGACTAATGGTTGAATTGATGGGACTAATCTACCGGTTTATCTTTGTATTTTTGGAAATGGCAGAAACCATGTTTACGGCGCAGAATTCCCGCTTGGGCTATGCGGGGCTTTCCTCCGGATACCGTTCATTGGCGGGTCTGGCTTCTTCGCTTTTTATCCGGTCTTATCAGAGGGCGGATGAACTGTATATTGCGCTTGAGGCCAGGGGATATGACGGTGAGCTCAGTGTGATCCATGAGCAGGCGGAGACTCATTGGACGGAATATATTCCGATTGTGCTGATTAACCTATTCCTGATTGCAGTTGCGCTGTTTTCCAAACAATGGACAGGAGGCTTGCTATAATGGCCAAAAATGGCTTGATTGAAAATGTGGAGGCTAAAAATATCTTGGAAGTCAGAAATCTCCACTACATCTACAGTGATGGAACCCAGGCCTTAAAGGCCCTGTCACTCGGGATTAAACAGGGGAAAACGACAGCAGTCCTCGGAAGCAACGGTGCTGGAAAATCAACGTTGCTGCTTTCCTTTAACGGCATCAATAAGCCTTCAGGCGGCGAAGTCCTATTCAAGGGCCTGCCGCTGGATTATTCAGTAAAAGGTCTCAAACAGCTTCGAAAATCTGTTGGCATTGTTTTTCAGGATCCGGATAAACAGTTGTTTTCAGCCAGTGTCTATCAGGATATCTCCTTTGGAGCGATGAATCTCAAGCTGCCTGAGGAGGAAGTCCGCAGAAGGGTGGATCTAGCCATGAAGAGAACCGGGATATCCCACCTGAAAGAGAAGCCCACACACAGCCTCAGTTTTGGCCAGAAAAAACGTGCAGCCATTGCCGGCGTTCTGGTGATGGAGCCGGAAGTGCTTATTCTGGATGAACCGACTGCAGGGCTTGACCCACTTGGAGTCAGCGAGTTAATGAAGCTGCTCAGAAAACTGCAAATTGAGCTGAATTTGTCCGTTGTGATCTCAACGCATGACATCGATATTGTCCCGCTTTACTGCGATTATACGTATGTCATTGATGACGGCAGGCTTGTAATGGAAGGTACGCCACAGGAAGTGTTTTCGCATCCGGAGGAAATCAGAAGGATCAATCTCAGACTTCCAAGAATTGGGCATCTTATGGAAATCTTGCACGATAAAGATGGCTTTGAATTTGCCCAGCCTGCCAATACCATATCCGAGGCCAGAAAAGCTTTAATTAACTGGAAAGATACAAACTGATTGAAGGAATATAAAAATGATAAATCATGACATCCACCATCTAAACGATGAACAAAACAGTCCACAAAACAGTCAATCCGGTGAACTCTTTGTCATCAAACAGAATAAAAGACTGAGATGCGGCTTTACTACGGGATCCTGTGCGGCTGCTGCTGCCAAGGCTGGGGCGGTAATGCTGCTCTCGGGAGACCTGTGCACAGAAATAGCCATTGCGACACCGAAAGGGATACCGGTTGCGATGCAGGTGCTGGAAGTTCGGAGAGACTTGAACCAGGTGACGTGTGCCGTAAAAAAGGACAGCGGCGATGACCCGGATGTGACTAACGGCATCCTTATTTTTGCGACGGTCACCAGAGCGAACCATAATAATATTCAGGTCGATGGCGGCCAGGGCGTCGGCAGAATCACTAAGCCCGGGCTTGCCTGTTCTATAGGAGAACCGGCCATCAATCCTGTTCCCAGAAGTATGATTATGTCGGAAGTGGCGAAAGTCTGTGCCGAGTACGGTTATGAGGGAGGCCTGGAAATTACGATATCAGTTCCGGAAGGGGAGGCCATTGCCAGAAGAACCTTTAACCCACGGCTGGGCATTGTTGGCGGAATCTCTATTCTGGGAACAATAGGAATTGTGGAGCCGATGAGCGAAAAGGCCCTGATCGATACGATTCGACTGGAGATGAATCAGCAGAAAGAAAAGGGCTGCAGAGATCTTCTGGTCTGCCCGGGAAATTACGGTGAAACTTTTGTCCGCAGTACGCTGGGGCTGGAGAGTTCTCTGATTCACTGCAGCAATTATATCGGTGAAATGCTGGATTTTACCGTGGAATTAGGCTTTGACGGCCTGCTGCTGATTGGACATGCCGGAAAATTGGTCAAGCTGGCAGCGGGCATTATGAATACCCACTCCCGCTATGCGGACTGCCGCATGGAAGTTATCGCCGTACATGCTGCCTTACACGGTGCCGGGAAGGAGACAGTCAAAGAAATTATGGCTAGCCTGACAGCACCGCAGGCCGTTACGGTATTAGACCGGCACGGGCTTAGAAGCCAGGTATTTGAGTCCATCATGTTAAAAATTGATGAATATGTGAATTACCGCCTGCAGAATAAGGTGAAAGCCGGTGTGATCCTGTATTCCAATGAACAGGGTATCCTGGGCAAAACACCGCAGGCGGATGAAATAGTCAATAAAATAAGAAGGATGAAGCCATCATGAAAGCAGCATTATACGGAATAGGCGTAGGTCCGGGAGACTTTGAACTGATGACCTTAAAGGCCGTCCGAATCATCAGCGAGGCAGATCTTATTGCTGTTCCGCGGACGGATGAAAAAGAAATGACCGCCTGGAATATTGCCAAACAGGCTGTGGACCTCTCCAAAAAAGAAATACTGGAACTTTACATGCCGATGACACGGGATGCCCAAATGCTGGAGCAAAGCCATCAGGAAGCAGCTGAACAGATCATCGACCAGCTCAAACAAAACAAATCTGTGGCTTTTCTTACGCTGGGGGATCCATCAATCTATTCCACATATATTTATCTGCATAACCGGGTTTTGGAAGCAGGCTATGATGCCCGGCTGATTCCGGGGGTCCCGTCCTTCTGTGCTGTAGCAGCAAGGCTCAATGTGCCTCTCTGCGAGGGTGCCCAGCCACTGCACATTATCCCCGCATCCTATGAAGGATCCTTTGATTACCTGGACTGGGGCGGAACCAAGGTGCTGATGAAATCAGGAAGGGAATTTGGCAAGGTTAAGGAAGAGCTTATCAGCAAAGATCTGGTTAAGCATACCCAGATGGTGGAATGCTGCGGGATGCCGTCAGAGAGAGTTATAAAAGATATCAGTGTAGCCGAGGGGAAAGCAAGCTATTTTTCCACGATCATTGTGAAAGAAAAGGAGATTGTCAGATGATTTATTTTATTGGGGCCGGTCCGGGCGCGGTAGATTTAATCACGGTTCGCGGAAAGACGCTTTTGGAACAGGCCGATGTTGTGATTTATGCAGGCTCGCTGGTCAACCCGGAGCTATTGAATGTTACGAAGAAGGAATGCACCGTTTACGACAGTGCCGGGATGACACTGGAAGAGGTGCTTGCTGTGATGGTTCCTGCCACCCGGGCAGGTAAACTGGTCGTGCGTCTGCATACCGGCGATCCAAGCATTTACGGAGCGATCCGTGAGCAGATGGATCTGCTTGATGCCGAGGGCCAGTATTACGAAGTCGTACCTGGAGTCAGCTCGTTTTTCGGAGCTGCTGCCTCCTTGAAGAAGGAGTATACATTGCCGGATATCAGCCAAACTGTAATTATTACTCGCATGGAAGGAAGAACCCCGGTACCGCCTAAGGAAGACATTGCTCTCCTGGCGTCGCATCAGGCGACCATGGCAATTTTCTTAAGTACAGGGATGCTGGAAAACTTAAGTGCCAAGCTTATGGAAGGCGGTTACGCCGCTGACACTCCGGCAGCGATTGTTTATAAGGCAACCTGGCCGGATGAGAAGCAGTTCCGCTGTACGGTAGGGACATTGGCGAGAACAGCTAAAGAGAACAATATCACCAAAACGGCCTTGATTCTAGTGGGCAGATTTTTGGGAAACGACTTTGAAAGATCTAAACTTTACGATCCGGCATTTACGCATGAATTCCGGGAAGGAAACGATCCACTGCCTTCTTGGACCGAGGATTTGAAATGAAGATAAGCATCCTGGCTTTTACCGCCAATGGAGTCGCTCTCAGCCTGAAAATAAAAGAGATGTTGGATGCTCAAGGTAATCATACCGCCTGCTATCAGCCGGAAAAACTTATCGTGGCCGTCAATACAGCCGGCATGGCAGAGCCCATTGCCCCGGATTTAAAGGTGTTCACAGGCAGACAGTTTGCAGAAAAAGATGCGCTAATTTTTGTTGGGGCCTGCGGGATTGCCGTCAGGGCAATCGCCTCCTTTGTTCAGGACAAGACGAAAGATCCGGCCGTTTTGTGTATTGACGAAAAGGGACGGTTCGTTATACCGCTCCTCTCCGGCCACATCGGCGGCGCCAACATGCTGGCGGACAGGATATCCGAAGCGCTAAACGCAATCCCTGTGATAACGACTGCAACGGATATAAACAGGCTTTTTTCGGTCGATGAATGGGCAGCTTTCCATAACGCCTGGATTTCGGATCTGAAAGCAGCGAAAGAAATTTCGGCACGACTATTGGCAGAAAAGCCGGTCGGGTTTTATAGTGAGCTGGACATAGAAGGAGAGATGCCGCGTTTATTGGAGAAGAATGAAAACAACATGGGTATTGGCATTTGTGTTTCTCTGAATGACAGATTAAAACCCTATCCCATAACGCTGAATATCGTTCCCCGGACGGTGTATCTCGGAATTGGCTGCCGAAGGGGTACGCCGCTACAGCGTATTGAGGATCTTGTCCTTGAGCAGTTGAGCAGGAACAGCATCAGCTTTCAGGCCATCGCGGGCATTGCCAGTATTGACCTCAAAACAAAAGAACAGGGGCTGCTTGATTTTGCCGCAAAAAATAATCTGCCACTGCATTTTTTTAGTTCAGATGAACTTCTTTCCGTACCAGGCAAGTATACAGAATCGGAATTTGTAAGTAGTATTACCGGTGTCGGCAATGTCTGCGAGCGGGCTGCCTTAATGGTAAGCGCAGGCGGAGGGCTGATTAGCCGAAAAGTATCCGGGAATGGGGTAACAATAGCTCTTGCTCAGAAGGAATGGAGGGTTAGCTTTGAATATTAGAATGATCGGGATCGATCATGAAAAAGCATCATTAAAGGAACGCGAAATGTTTGCCTTTACACCGATTCAAAGCAGACAGGCCATGGAAGCTGCTGTAAATAATTATGGTGTGGAAGGCGCAGTAATTATATCCACCTGCAACCGTACGGAGCTATGGGTCAGCGAAAATGAAGGATCTCTAGTTAATTTGAAAGAAATTCTCTACGGTCTGAAGCGAATTGAGAAGGAAGACAGGGATAAATATGAGCGCTTATTTGTTATTCGGCAGTCCCGTGAGGCCTTTGTTCACCTCTTTCAAACTGCCTGCGGATTGAAGTCTCAGATTTGGGGAGAAAGCCAAATTTTATCCCAAATTAAAAAAGCCATTGAAGAGGCCAGAGAGACAGGTACTGCTGACCTTTATCTGGAAAAACTTTTTCAGATGGCCATAACCTCGGCGAAGAAAGTAAAAACACAGATTCAGCTGACGACGACGGACGTATCGGTAGCAACGAAAGCTCTGGAGCGGATCCAGGAAGTCTTTCCTGACTTGGGGGAAAAGCGGTGTCTGGTCATTGGCAACGGCGAGATGGGAAAGATTGTCGCCGCACAGCTTGCAGATTGCGGGGCGGAGGTTTTGATCACCTTAAGACAGCGTAAACACGGAGCTTATTTATTGCCGAAACAATGTACGGGCGTGGATTACGAAAAACGCCATACGGTGCTAGCCGACATGGATGTAGTGGTAAGCGTGACGTCCAGCCCACATTATACGATTAAAGCTGATGCCTTAATTTCAGCTCTGGCGCAGAATCATAGGCCAAGAATCTTTTGTGATCTGGCAGTACCCAGGGATATCGAACCAAAAGTCGGAGATATGGAGAATATTACATTACTGGATATGGACAATTTGGGTCTAGGGAAGGCAGAGCTCAGAAACCAGAATGCTTTAGCAGCGGCTTATGAAATTATTGATGAACATATTGACAAATTTATAGAATCATTTGAAATCCGCAGTTATCTGCCACTACTGCAAAGCATATCCAATTCAACATCGGAAAGGATATGCCGGAATTTGCAAAAAGATCTTGCGTACCTGAATTTAAGCGACCAAGACAAAGTATTCTTTGAAAACAGGCTGGCGCAAGTGGCAGAAAAGGCAGTAAGTTCGGTGCTGTTTGGGTTTAGGGACAGTATTGACCGGGATCTGTGGGATGAATGTTTTACAAATTTAGAGAAAGTAGTTAGGTAAGAAGGGCAATGAAAATATATGTCGTGGGATTAGGACCGGGCGGACCGGAGCAAATGACAAACCGTGCGCAGGAAGCACTTAAGGCCAGTGATATTTTAGTCGGATATACGCTTTATATCGATTTAATCAAGGATCAGTTTCCAGATAAAAAGTTAATTGCTACGCCGATGAAGAAAGAGGTGGATCGCTGCAGGACCGCGGTTGAAAAGGCGCTGGAAGGCGCAACGGTTGCTGTGGTCTCGAGCGGGGATGCCGGGGTCTATGGCATGGCAGGAATTGTGCTGGAGCTGGCAGAGCCGTATCCTTTCCTCGAGGTCGAAGTAATACCAGGAATCACAGCGGCCTGCAGCGGTGCAGCTGTTCTCGGAGCGCCGCTCATTCATGACTTTGCAGTCATCAGCCTCAGTGATCTATTAACGCCATGGGAGAAAATCGAAGCCAGGCTTGCAGCGGCAGCCCAGGGAGATTTTGTCATTGTACTATACAACCCATCGAGTATCAAAAGGCACGATTATTTGAAAAAGGCTTGCGATATTGTGATGCGCTATCAGAATGCTAACCTGCCGTCCGGTATTGTCCGCAGCATCGGCAGAGAGGGCGAGAATTATGAAATTGTCTCCAGCCTGACTGAATTGAGAGAGAAGAAAGTTGATATGTTTACGACTGTCATTATCGGGAATTCACAGACAAGGGTAATCAACAACAAACTGGTCACACCGAGAGGATATAGAAAATGATGAAAATGCCGGTATTTTGGATCATTGCCGGGACAACTGAAGGCAGGGAGCTGATTGATGAGCTGCGGCGAAGTAACGCAAAAGTGTATGTTTCAGTGGCCACGGATTATGGCAGGGAGCTGATTGAACCGGATCAAAATCTTCACATCCAAGCGCGACGTTTGGGCCGGGAAGAAATGGCCGCCTTCATTCGGGAGGTTCAGCCGGACTGTGTCATTGATACAACACATCCTTACGCCCAAATTGTTACGGACAATATCTGCGAAGCTTGCCGCGAAACCGCAACGGACTATATCCGTCTGCAAAGGGAACCGGGCAGATTGGTCTCGAATAATCCGTCATTTAACACGAATATATTGGAAAACATGATTTATGCGGACAACAGCGAGGATGCGGTACGGGTATTAAATGATAAGACCGGGAACGTCTTTCTGAGCTGCGGAAGCAAGGAGATTGAAACGTTTACTAGAATCAAGGACTATCAGGAGCGGGTATTTGCCAGGGTCCTTCCGATGCAGGATGTAATGGATAAGTGTGAAAAGCTGGGCTTTAAGAAGTCTAATATAAGCTATATGCAGGGCCCATTTTCCAAAGAGCTGAACATTGCCATGCTGAAAGCATCCCAAGCAAGATTTCTGGTGACAAAAGACTCCGGAGAGACCGGAGGATTCCAGGAAAAAATTGAAGCAGCACGCGAGCTGGGAATTACAGTGATTCTAATCAGGCGGCCGGAACAACTGGAGATATTGGAACGTTCGGGTAAAATAGATGAGAAAGAAGATGCGCAACAGCATACGTTTTACAACAAGGAACAGGTTTTGCACAAGCTTGCCTGGGACTATTCTCTGAAACAGCGTCCGAATCAGCCTTGGTTTCCGCTTTTTGTTTCTCTTCAGAATAAAAAGATTGTTGTCTTCGGGGGCGGAAAGATTGCGGCAAGAAGAATCAGAACATTACTGCCGTTTGATGCCGACATTACCGTGATTACGCCTGAACTTGTCCCGGAACTTAAACAAGAATTGGCAGGTAATGAAAAAGTCACTTTGCTCTGTCGCAAGTATCAGGAAGGGGACTGTAATGGGGCTGACTTGGTTCTAGCAGTAACCAATGAAACACAAGTAAACCGTCAAATTGCCGAAGAATGCACCCGGTATGGAATCCCTGTCAGTGTCGCAGATTGTAAGGAGCTATGTACATTCTATTTCCCGGCAGTGGTCAGGAAGGGAAATGTGGTGATCGGGCTCACGGCCAGCGGGGAAGACCACACGAAGGCTAAGAAGACAGCAGAGAAGCTGAGGCTATACGTGAATGAACACTTGGACGAATAAATAATGACAAATAAATAACGTAATGAAATAAACAAACAATAAAAGTAACTTTGATTAAATGAGAATAGAGGTAGCCGAATGGGAAAAAGGAAAATAATTGTCGGCAGCCGGGAAAGCAGGCTGGCGGTGATCCAGTCACAATTTGTTATGGAGCAGATCCGAAAAAATCATCCTGAATTGGAACTTGAGCTTATTACCATGAAGACCACAGGGGACGTCATTTTGGAACAGACGTTGGACAAAATAGGAGGAAAAGGCCTTTTTGTGAAAGAACTGGACAGGGCGCTCTGTCAAGGTGTAATTGATATCGCTGTTCACAGTTTAAAGGATATGCCGGCAGAAATACCGGAGGACCTGCCGATTACGGCATTTTCTAAAAGAGAAGATCCTCGGGACGTACTGGTTCTGCCGCAGGGGACAGGATCTATAGAAAATCTAGACAAAGAAAAGGCTGTTGGCTGTTCCAGCGCACGCCGAACAATCCAGTTTTTAGATCTGTATCCCGGTTTAGACGTCAAGCCTGTGCGGGGCAACGTACTTACCCGGCTCAAAAAGCTGGACGAAGGTGAATTCAGTGCTCTGCTGCTGGCTTTCGCAGGACTTAAGCGGCTGTCACTGGAAAACCGTATCAGTAGGGTGTTTCCCACTGAGGAAATGATTCCCTCTGCCGGACAGGGAATCCTGGCGATTCAGGGCAGAAAAGGCGAGGATCTCAACTTTTTGGCGTGTATCAATGACAAAGATGCTCAGACAGCAGCCCTGGCTGAAAGAGCCTTTATTCAAAAACTTGACGGCGGGTGCAGTTCACCTGCTGCGGCATTTGCCGAAGTGCATGGTACAGAAGTCAGGATCACCGGCCTCTATGTCGATGTTGAAACCGGTGAAAAGGCCAAAGGCAGCATGACCGGCGACCGCAGGGATGCGGCGGAAATAGGATACAGGTTGGCAACGAGACTACTTGCGGAGGTAAGATAAATGGAGCAAAAGAGAACGGGAAAAGTTTGGCTGGTTGGGGCAGGCCCGTCTGATGCAGGACTGCTCACCGTAAAAGGGCTGCGTGTTCTTCAGAATGCAGAGGTTGTCATCTACGACAAGCTCGTAGGTATTGAAATCCTCAATTTAATCCCTAAAGACGCAAAAAAAATAGATGTCGGCAAGCTGCCGACCTATCATCGTATCCCGCAGGACGAGATCAACCGGATTCTGCTGGAAGAAGCCCTGGAAGGCAGGACAGTCGTTCGTCTGAAGGGCGGAGATCCGTTTATGTTCGGACGTGGCGGAGAGGAATTGGAACTGCTCCATGAACATCAGGTTCCGTTCGAGGTAGTGCCGGGGGTAACATCGGCTATCGCGGTTCCTGCTTATGCAGGAATCCCGGTAACCCACAGGGACTTTTGTTCTTCCCTGCATATCATTACTGGACATACAAAAGAGGGAGAGACTCCGAATATTGATTTTCAGGCTGCTGTAAACATGAAAGGAACGCTGGTATTCCTGATGGGAGTATCGGCGATCAAAAGTATTTCCGAAGGGTTGCTGGATGCTGGAATGGCTTCGGATATGCCGGCGGCGGTCATCGAAAGAGGGACGACAGCAAGACAGCGCAAGCTTCTGACGACAGTCGGCAACCTGCCGGATGACGCTGCAAAGGCGGAAATCCGCAACCCATCTGTTATCGTAATCGGCCAGGTCTGTTCCTTGTCCGAGAATTTCGAATGGGCAGGGAAGCGTCCGCTTGCAGGTAAACGTGTGGTGGTAACACGTCCGGAAAAACTTAATTCCGTCCTTAGTCAGAAGATCAGAGATCTCGGCGGGGAAGCTTTGGAATTCCCATGTATCCAAACCAGACCAATAAGCGACAATAAAGCATTTAATGCTGCACTGGAGCGGATCAAAGAATATAACTGGCTTGTTTTTTCCAGCGCGGCCGGCGTAGAGGCTCTCTTTGACAGAATGTACGAAATGGGGAGAGACATCCGTGACCTGTACGGGATTAAGATCGCGGTTATCGGAGCCGGGACGGCCAAGGTGTTTACCCAGCGCGGCATTCGCATTGAGTATATGCCGGAAAGCTATAACGTCGTCAGCCTTGCCAGCGGCCTCGTCAACGTTCTGACACCTGGAGAAAAAGTGTTGGTCTTACGGGCCAGGGAGGGCTCGGAAGATTTGAACCGTATTTTTGATCAAGAGGGAATCTGCTATGAAGATATTCCGGTTTATGACACGTTCTACGAATCGGACAGCAACATTTTTGCGAAAGAAGCGATCTTATCTTATGATTTTGATTATGCTGCATTTACAAGTGCTTCGACAGTAGGAGGATTTGTCAGCGCCCTGCCGCAGCTGGATTTTACAAAGGTGATGGCAGTTTGCATTGGTGAAGAAACAGCCAAAGCCGCCCGAAGTCACGGGATGAAGTGTATTATTGCCGAAAAAGCTACTTTGGACAGTATGATTGAGGCAATCTCGCAGTAGCAGTAAATGGCAGCTAAAGGAGGTACCGATGGAAGCGATCAGACCGAGAAGATTGAGAAAAGACAACGTTACCCGGGAGTTGGTACGTGAAACTCGTCTTTCTAAAAGTGCCCTGATCTACCCGATATTTATCAAGGAAGGCAGTGCAATTGAAGAAAATATCGCAGCGATGGACGGCCAGAAGCGCTACAGCCCGGACCGGGTTGAACATGCGGTGGAAACCGTCATCAAGGCTGGTATCGGCAGTGTTCTGCTTTTCGGGGTACCGGAGCACAGTCGCAAGGATGAGACCGGAAGTGAGGCCTATAACGAAAACGGTGCCCTGCAGCAGGCTGTTCGGAAAATCAAGTCGAGCTTTCCACAGATTAATGTCATTACAGATGTATGCCTTTGCGAATATACCAGTCACGGACATTGCGGCCTATTAAAAGGCAAGGAAGTGGATAATGACGACACTTTGTCAATACTGGCCAAAGTGGCAGTATCCCATGCCCAGGCCGGTGCAGATATGGTAGCGCCATCCGATATGATGGATGGACGGGTACAAGCCATCCGCGAAGCGTTGGACCAACACCATTTTACGACCCTACCGATTATGTCCTATTCGGCCAAGTATGCATCCTCCTTCTATGGACCTTTTCGGGAGGCAGCCGGATGTGCACCGTCTTTCGGAGACCGGAAAACTTATCAAATGGATTATCATAATCTGCGGGAAGCCGTCCGGGAATCAGAACTTGATGTACTGGAAGGGGCGGACATTTTGATGGTCAAACCGGCTCTGGCTTACCTGGATGTGATTGCCAAGCTCAAAGAGACATTTGACCTTCCCCTGGCTGCTTACAGTGTCAGCGGAGAGTACAGCATGATCAAGGCTGCAGCCAAGGCCGGAATGATTGATGAAGCCGCGATGATCTGTGAAACGACCGTGGGTTTTTTCCGGGCAGGAACCGATATGCTGATCACATATTTTGCACCGGAGATTGCGGCGTATATCAGTGAAGGAAGAATCGGTTAAGATTTAACAGTTAAAAGGCAGGTACAAGCTATGAAATCGGAAATTTTATATGAAAAGGCTAAACAGCTGATGCCCGGCGGAGTCAACAGTCCTGTGCGTAATTTTCAGTCTGTCGGCGATACGCCGCGCTTTATCAGCCGTGCCAAAGGGGCAAGACTCTATGATGTAGACGGTAACGAGTATATCGACTATATCGGCTCTTGGGGGCCGATGATCCTCGGACATGCCAACCCGGAAGTGCTTAAGGCAGTGACGGCAGCGGCTGAAAATGGCTTGAGTTTTGGCGCTGCTACAGAAGCAGAGGTCATGATGGCCCAATTGATCTTTGACCTGGTTCCGTCGATTGAAATGATTCGGATGGTCAATTCCGGAACAGAAGCAACGATGAGCGCAGTACGTGCAGCCCGCGGCTTTACCGGTAGAAATAAAATCATAAAATTTGAAGGCTGTTACCATGGGCATAGCGACGCAATGTTGGTCAAGGCAGGATCGGGAGTTATGTCTTCCGGTGTACCGAGCAGCCTCGGTGTTCCTCCGGGATGCGCCGTTGATACCCTGACAGCGGTATTTAATGATATTGGCAGTGTGCAGGCCTTATTTGAAAACAATAAAGATCAGGTTGCAGCAGTGATTGTTGAGCTTGTACCTGCCAATATGGGTGTTGTCCTGCCGAAGCCGGGTTTCCTGCAGGAACTGCAAAAGCTTTGTACTGAAAACAGCACATTGCTTATTGCCGATGAGGTTATTACTGGATTCAGGCTTGGTCTTGGCGGAGCCCAGGAACTGTTTGGCATCAAGCCGGATTTAACGGCTTTTGGAAAAATTATTGGCGGCGGCATGCCGGTCGGGGCATACGGAGGAAGAAAAGAAATTATGCAGCAGGTCGCACCCTGCGGAGGAGTCTATCAGGCAGGGACCTTAAGCGGAAACCCTGTGGCCATGGCTGCAGGTATTGCGCAGCTTTCTATTCTTAAAAACAACCCACAGATCTATACGCATATCGATAGTCTCTCAGTAAGACTAAGCAACGGATTACGGGAACTGATCAAAGCTAGAGGCCTAAAGGCGACGGTAAACAGTATCGGCTCGCTTTCGACGCTGTTGTTTACCGAACGGGAAGTCTATAATTATACCGATGCCTTGACCAGTGATACGAAGATGTATGGACGATTCTTCAGTGCCATGCTGAATCAGGGAATTTATCTTGCCCCTGCGCAATTTGAAGCGGCATTTATCTCTAATTCCCATACGGAAGTGGATATTGACCGGACGCTGGAGTGTGCAGAGAAGGCCTTAAGATCTCTCTAAATTTGAATAACCGATTTCATTAGAACACCAGGTAATGAAGTTAGAATCTTCAATTAAGGAATTATTTTTGGAAAGGGAAGAGTGCGATGACGGGAATTTTAATCTTAGCTCACGGTAGCAGACAAAGTGAAACGGAAAATACGCTGCAGAAAATCATTGAGATGGTAAAGGAAGAACTGAAGTCCGATCTTAATACCAATTTAATTGAATATGCTTTCCTACAGTTCTCGGATAACAACTTGGAAACTGGCCTGAAAAAACTTGTTGACCGGGGAGTTACAGAGATCAAGGTCATTCCGTATTTCCTGTTTGACGGCGTTCATATCCTGGAGGATATCCCGGCTGAAATTGATGGATTCTTGAAAGAATACCCCAATGTAAAAATCAGCTTTGGACAAACTTTGGGGGCAGATAAGAGACTTGCACAAATTGTTGTCGATCGGATAAAGGAAATGAGCGGTGACGCAAAATGCTGCGGCTAAACATTATTGGCATGGGTCCGGGCAATCTCCTGCAGCAGACTCGTGAGACAGCGGAGGCGATAGAACGAAGCCAGTGTCTGATTGGTGACAAGCGTATCCTGGCAGGATTGATGGACTTGGCAAATGGAAAAGATTTATATTATGCAACCCATGACCGGCAGATCAGGGAACTTCTGCATACGCTGCAATCGGCCGGCACATGCACCTATGAAGTTTCTATTCTGGTGTCTGGGGATGTTGGTTTTTACAGCCTGGCAAAGTCGCTCCTCAGCACACTGGAATCTGAAAACCTTGTAGCTTTTCAAAATATCCGATTGATCTGTGGAATCGGATCACTTCAGTATTTTGCTTCGAAGCTCAGAACTGCCTGGGACGATGCCGTGATCTGCAGCCTGCACGGCAGAGCCAACAATATCGTCGGAAAAGTGATGAATAACAGGAAGGTATTTGTTCTGACAGGTGGAGACCAGAACCCGGCATCCATCTGCAGGAGACTTTGTGATTTCGGCTTAGCTCATGTCAAAGTCAGTATTGGTGAAAACCTATCCTATTCGGATGAGAGGATTTGCACCGGAATGGCCCAAGAATTTATTGAACAGCCCTTCGCCTCACTGAGTGTCATGATAATTGAAAATGTAACGCCGCTGGACCGGGCCTGCATCACGCACGGGCTTCCAGATGAATGGTTTGTGCGTGGTGATGTGCCTATGACCAAACAGGAGGTCCGGGCGGTTTCTCTCTCTAAGCTACGTCTCCGCCAGGGCGATACCACCTACGACATTGGAGCCGGAACCGGTTCTGTTGCACTTGAAATGGCACTGCAGCAGTCGGATGGATTTGTCTATGCGATCGAAAAAAAAGATCAGGCGGTAGAGCTCATCCAAAGGAATAAAGAGAAATTCGGTGTGAAGAATCTTATTGTTATCAAAAATACGGCACCGGACGGAATCGCAGAGCTTCCGCCACCGGATAGGGTTTTCATCGGCGGCAGCAGCGGCAATTTGAAGGAAATACTCGATACGGTTTATGCCAAAAACCCGGTTGCGGGAATTGTTATCAATGCGATTACGCTGGAAACCCTGAATGAAGCCATGGATTACTATAACGATCAGACTGTTTATGACGTGGAGATTGTTCAAGTAATGGTCTCCAAAGCCAGAAAGCTGGCGAATTATCATCTCTTTACGGGACAGAACCCGGTGTTTGTGTTATCGGTCTGGCCTGTTGGAGTAAGCGTAGCGCATAAAGAAAGCTAAAATAAGACATGAATCAAAATGAACCCCCCAATATTAACCCAGAAAAAGTAGGAAGGTAAATAATCATGGAGCATCGATTTGAAAATGTACTGCCAGAGGAGATTGAAAAAAGAAGCTTTGCGATCATCACAGAAGAGCTTGGGGATATCCAACTGGATATGGAGAAAGCCCCAATCATCAAGCGGGTGATCCATACTTCGGCGGATTTTGATTATGTTCATAGCTTGTGTTTTTCCGACAATGTCGTGCAGATTGCGCTTAGTGCCATTAAAAATGGGGCATCGATATTAACAGATACAAAAATGGCCAGCGTTGGAATTAATGCCGGCAAACTAGGCGCATATGGCGGAAAGGTTTACTGCTTTATATCCGATCAGGATGTAGCACAGGAAGCTAAAGAAAAGGGCAGCACACGCGCGGCTGTTTGCATGGAGAAGGCCAGTACCATTACGGAACCGTTGATCATCGCCGTCGGAAATGCACCTACAGCACTGATCAGACTGGACCAGCTTATTCGGTCAGGACAGATTAAGCCGGTACTGGTGATTGGAGTTCCTGTCGGCTTTGTCAACGTTGTGCAGTCTAAAGAGCTGATCATGCTTTCCGGCGTTCCCTACATCGTAGCCAGAGGCCGAAAAGGCGGAAGCAATGTTGCTGCAGCCATTTGCAATGCACTTCTTTATTCGCTTTAAATTTTGACCTATGGTCAAACGACACCTACACCTTGACAATTTGACATTGTAAGCCGTTAGGTGTGCCCGCGTATACGCCACGAAGCAAGAAACTTAAAGAAATCTCCGATATTGGAGATTAGATGACATCTGGATAAATAAAAGACTTGTTCCCAGAATTTTAATAATAGAGACTAAAAAACGTCCGGGCATTTAGCAATGTGCCGGATGTTTTAATTTATCTAGTTTTAATTTATTTTAACAACCCTTTTTTCGAAATTCTAGCGGGGTCATCCCAACTATGCCTTTAAAAATAGAATTAAAATGGTTTTGATAGTTATATCCCACCGCATCAGCAATCTCCTTAATGGGCTTATTGGAATTCAGCAAAAGATCCTTGCTTTGCTCAATCCGGATTTTATTAATATTGCCTGCAAGTGTTAAGTGTGTTTCTTTGTTTATTTGACTGGAAAGATATGAAGGGCTTAGGCCAAGATACCTAGCCAGCTGATTTAAAGTGATCTTTTCAGCATAATAACGTTTGATATACTGTAAAGCCCGGTTTATATGGATCGAATATTCCTTACAGGTTAAGACAGAAACGGCGTGTGTAAACACTTTAGAGATTTCTACCATTTGAATAATAATCTCTTCAGGTGAACTCTGTTTATTTATCTTGACAATAAAACGCTCCAGCAGAGACATCATCCGTTCATAGGGAGCATTTCCCTGAATGGCATAAAGACAGCAAATACTGCCTGTAATGATGCAATTTAATTTTAGGGAAGAAATATATTGCTTATCGTAGGCCCGTGTTTGCCATAGCAAGTCCCCGGATTTTCTGAGAAGCAGTTGTATTCCTCTTTCATCTCCGCGGATGATGTTATCTCTAGCACTCTTAAGAAAAAAATAAATCATGTCATAATGGCTTTTTCTATCCTCCTCCAGGCAGGGATTAAGCAAATTCTTATATCCTGCCTTGGGATCTCTTTCTTCCCAGCAGTGAAAACTTTGCTTCGAGCCGACTAATGTCTTGACATTGGGTTTACATAACACAAGGAGCAATCTTCCCAGGTAATCAATACGTTTTAAAGTGGTCAAAGGCACTGTTTTCAACGCGCTCTTGAACTCCTGCTTTTTCTGAAAGGATAATAATCGAGACCTAAGAATATTATCCAGAACTATTTCTGGAGGATCATGAACGATGAGCGGCCCAGAAACCACCGCTCCTATTTTTTTTGTTTTGTACCCGATCCTTACAATGTTATAGACAAAGAAGTTCTTGGTAATAACAGTATGATAAGTATTCAAGTCAAAAGAGTCTTGTTCAAACAAAGCTGTAAGAAAATTGATGATTTCACCAAACTCAAAATAGTCCATCAAGAATGTATAGTTGGATCCTCTTAGAATTGAAGGGTGATTAACCAGTGTTAACGGGACGTACAAGGTTGTAATTTCTGTAGCACCATAAAACGTTTCGACAATTTTTCTGACTATTTCTTTCTGCTGCATCACATTTTTCTCCTTTCCTTCGTTTATCTAGTACGTTTAGCCAAATATTGTTTCAATTATCTAAATATTTTATCAATATTAATTATTTATAAAGCTATAATAATATTTGTTGCTTTTTTCTTATTTTTGGGAAATATTTTAAATTCAAATTTATTAAAAAAGTTTCTGTTTGGGATTATTAGCTTTAGTCTATCGTTTTGATATAAATATAACCTATTTAAACGATAGCATAAAAAATACGATATAAATAACTATAAAAAGGGGGTGATATTTTGAAAAATATTCAAATGGTGGTGTTTGCTGTGGGCAAAGAAGATTACGGCATTGACATTTCTTGTGCCCAGGAAATAATACGAATTCCCAAAAACATTACCAGAGTGCCGAACATGCCTTCTTTCATAGAAGGTATGTTAAACCTCAGAGATCAAGTTATTCCCGTGGTAGACCTTAGAAAAAGATTTGGTCTTGAAAACACGGAAACAGAAAATGACAGCCGGTTGCTGATACTTAACCTGGAAGGAATGCTTTTAGGCAATATTGTGGATGACGTTTCGGAGGTTCTGAGTGTAGGTGAAGAGTCCATCGAAAGTTTATATGTCGAAATCGCTCATTTAGGCAATAATTGCATCAAAGGGATCTGTAAAGTTGAGGATCGCTTGATTATGCTTCTGGATGTCACGAAATTAAAAAACGAAATATTTGCATCTGTTAGTTAAAAATGGAGGAACAAATATGATTAAATTTTCGGCTTTAGATTCATGCAAATCCTTGGCAGAAACCCTAGGCCATCTGGTTCCGGGCGGAATTATGTTTTGCGTAACGGAAGGAGATACAATTGTTTGGAGATTTTCTTCAGATTCTTTCCACTTAGATTCGTTTGAGGTTGGGTATCATGTTGAGAGCAACAGCGTGATGATGAATGCAGTGCGTAATAAAAAAACAGTCTCACAGAATGTTCCCCGGATCGTCTATGGTCAACGACTCATCATTGTCGCTATGCCAATTATTGATGATACTGACAATGTTCTCGGTGCATTTTCTGTTTTTCTACCGAAATTACACCCTGTGGCTGCTGCCTTTAAGGATTTTGCCCCTGTTTTGGCTGAGATGTTCGAGGAAGGTTCGGTTATTTACATGACGGATTTAACTCAGGTTGTTTACCGGCAGGCTTCTCGAAAATTTGATATATCGTCTCTTCCTGTTGGCCATGTTATTCAGGAAGAAGATGTTGCTTCCCGGACCATCAAAACGAAAAAGCCTATTTCAGAAGAAGGTGGAGCAGAGATATACGGTTTCCCTGTTTTAGAAACAAATTACCCGCTCTTTGACGAAGACAATCCTGACGAAATAGTCGCTTCTCTGGGAGTCATTATCCCCAAAAAAACAGCAGCACACCTGCGCATTATTTCAGGAAATCTTGAAGATGGCTTGTCTGCAATTTCTGCAGCAATTGAAGAGCTCGCAGCGGAGGCTACGAGTATTCACTCCAACGAACAAAATCTGAACAACAATATTAAGGAAATTATCGGCCTTTCTGAAGAAATTAATAAGGTTTCTATCTTCATAAAAGAAATAGCGGACGAGACAAAAATGCTTGGTCTGAACGCAGCAATTGAGGCCGCCCGAGCCGGGGAATCAGGCAGAGGATTTGGTGTTGTGGCGGAAGAAATAAGAAAGCTTTCAGAACAATCTAAGAGCACTGTTCCCCGAATCCAGGAATTAACGGATACCATTAAAGCCAAAGTGAATGATGCTGGAGATATGAGTAAAAGTTCATTGCATGCCAGCCAGGAACAGGCTGCAGCAACAGAACAAGTCACAGCCAGTATTGAGGAAATTACCGCAATGTGCGGAGAATTAAATGAGATGGCAAAGACTTTATAAGCTCAATTTATGGATGTTCCACATAGAACAAACCCTAAGCAAGTAGAGGCTTAGGGTTTGTTGATATTAATTATTGTTCATTTTTCTTCGGTTTTTTTGGGGGGAGGATATTTGTCGTGCAGGGTATATGTCTGCCGTCTGACAAGGGCTTTCTATGTTTATACACGGATTGGCGTAGATTATTTTTTCTAATGGGATATTTTTAAGCGAAGATATTTTGTATAATAAGATTCAAAGAGGGTATGAGAATGTTGGATTTGTTTATCCTGGGGCTGATGATTTCAGTACTCATTCCGGTGGTAAATAGGATCCGGAAAACAATTTTACAGGGGATGCAATCCCGGGCCTATGCAGCCTGTTCGGTGTTACTCTGGCTGTATATTGCTGAGAGGGAGGCGCTTCGCAATGGTTTCCTGTGTCAAATGCTATGCGGAAGCCTGTTTCTTTCTGCTGCTCTTTTTGCGAGTGCTTCGAACCACTTTACCCTATCTTTGGATATTGTCTTTTTCTTCACGCTGATGCTGCTTATTATGTTCCATCTCCTGAAACTTGTCAGAAACCTTTCTTTGTAATAATCCGGAATGGCTGTCGGTATTAATTCCTGACAGCGGAATTTCTGTATATTTATAAGGAGAGGTATTTTTATGTTTAAATTTCTTACGGATAGACTCAATCCAGCCGGATTCAAAGCGAAGCTGGAACAAATCAGCTGGTTTATGAGGCAGCGGGAGTATGCGCTGACCTATAATTTGAAAGCCTATGATGCCATACTGAAACAAATCGAACAGTACCGACTTGCTCAGGCAGACGAGAAGCAAATAAAAGAAATCGGGAAGCGTTTAAGACTCCTGGCCACAAGCGGAAGTTCGCTTGATTTGCTGATGCCGGAAGCTTTTGCGCTGGCCAGGGAGGCATCACGCCGGGTCTTGGGCCTGTTTCCTTTTGCGGAACAACTGATTGCGGGGATTGTGTTGCATGAGGGGAAGATTGCTGAGATGCAGACTGGAGAAGGTAAGACCCTGTCAGCAGTCATGCCGGCTTATCTGAACGCTTTAGCCGGAAAAGGTGTACATATCCTCACATTCAGCGATTATCTGGCAGCCCGGGATGCCAGCTGGATGGGACCGGTCTATGAATTTCTTGGACTGTCGGTTGGATGTGTCAGCGAAGGTATGGCTTTAACGGAACGGCAAAAGGCTTATTCGGCGGATATAACCTATGCCTCGGCTAAAGAAGCGGGTTTTGATTATCTGCGGGATTGCCTTTGTTTGGAGCAGCAGGAGCTGGTTCAGCGCCCGTTTCATTATGCAATTATTGACGAGGCCGATTCAATTTTAATTGATGAAGCACGGATTCCGCTGGTGATTGCCGGAGAAATGAGCGGGGGCAGAGAGGATCTGTCCCACCTCGCCGGACTGGTGAAAGAATTGCGGCCTCTCCTGGATTTTGAATTAAACCAGAACGGCAATCATGTCTTTTTAACTGACAGCGGACTTCAGCATATAGAAAAAATGCTGAACAAAAGTAATCTTTACCAGGCCCAAGATCTTCAGCTGCTGGCTAGGGTAAACTGCGCGTTGCATGCAGAGGTCTTGCTCAAAAGGGATAAGGACTATATTCTTCGCAACGACAGGATCGAACTGATCGATCCATATACGGGACGTATTGCCGACAAACGCCACTGGCCCGAGGACATTCAGGCAGCCGTGGAGGCCAAAGAAGGTATAAATTCGGGGAAGAACGGGATGATTTTGGGATCAGTCACGCTGCAGCATTTTTTAAGCTTATATCCGAAGATTTCTGGAATGACAGGAACGGCCGTAACCTCAGCCGGTGAATTCAACGAATTTTACGGCATGGAGGTTGTTGTCATTCCTACCCATAGGCCGTGTATCCGTGCAGATCATCCTGACTGGATATTTACAAGCCGGGAAGCCAAGCAAAAAGCATTACTCGAAGAGATTAACAGGGTACATCTCCGGGGCAGGCCTATACTGGTCGGAACAGGAAGCGTCGCAGAGTCGGAGTCTTTGGCGGCTGACCTCCGTCAGGCGGGAATCGCGTGCAGGGTCTTAAATGCCAAGAACGATGAAATGGAAGCCGGAGTCATTGCGCAGGCCGGAGAACCGGGAGCGGTTACGGTTTCTACGAATATGGCCGGCAGAGGTATCGATATCAAGCTGGGCGGAGCCAGGGAAGAACAAAAAGAAAAAGTGATGACTGCCGAAGGCTTATATGTCATCGGAACAAGTCTTTTTGAAAGCCGCAGGGTGAACAATCAACTCAGGGGAAGAGCTGGAAGACACGGTGAACCGGGAGAAAGCAGATTCTTTATCAGTCTGGAAGATGAACTGATCAAGAATTATCAGCTTGCCCGCTTTATTCCGAAAGACCATTGTCCTCAGGATCAGGAAGGTCCCGTTTCAGATCCTGTTGTCAGACTCGAAATAACGAGAGGAATCAAAATGATTGAGGGATATCATGAAGATATCCGGAGACAGTTGTGGGAGTATTCCTCGATGATTGAGCACCAGCGGCGGATCGTTGTTGAGAAAAGATTCCGGATCCTGAGAGATGAAACGGTGTTGCATCATTTGCAGCTTCAAGCTACGGAAAGATATCTGTCTTTGTCTGAGAAATATGGAACGAAGCTTATGCAAAAAATTGAAAAACAGCTTACGCTTCATTATCTGGATAAATGTTGGGCGGAATATCTTGCCTATATCTCCGATGTCCGGGAGAGCATTTATTTGGTAGCGCTGGGCAAAAAAAATCCGCTAACGGAGTTTAACCGCATTGCTATGGAAGGCTTTCGAGAATTGTCCGATAGAATTGAGACGGAAATTGTCAGTGCGTTTCATACCGTTCAAATTGATCAGAACGGAATTGTGCACAAAAAAGAAGTCCTGCAAACTCCTTCAGTAACCTGGACTTATCTTCTGAATGAGAACGGGAACAACTTTTTATGGTTATGGCGGCACAATTCTGCGAAAAATCACAAGGATTATTCAAATGAATGTTGAATTGAGTATTTAGGATCTTACGCAACGCCCAGCTGGTTATGGACAGAGCAATGGTTATTGCCGGCGGGGGATTTTTTGGGAACGAATGTAGTGGCAACTGTAAAAAGAGGTGGCTGATGAAAGTTATCTATTATGACTGTTTCAGCGGCATAAGTGGAGATATGAATCTTGGAGCGATGCTCGATCTTGGCGTCCCAAAGGATCATCTGCTCGCTGAGCTGGCTAAACTTCAAATCAATGAGCAATATACAATAAACATCCGTTCTGAAAGCAAGCATGGAATTGAAGGCACACGCGTAGAGATAACGGTTGAAGATCCCGTGAACCACCATTCCAGCCAGCAGGCGAGAACGTTAGCCGATATCACTAAAATGATCAGGGAAATTGATTTGTCAGCAGCTGTGAAAGACAGAAGCATCCGGACATTTGCCATTCTGGCGGATGCGGAAGCAAGGGTTCATGGAATAAAGGCCGAGCAAGTCCATTTTCATGAGGTCGGGGCTGTGGATGCGATTCTCGATATTGTCGGGTCGGCTGTTTGCCTGGAATACTTGCAAGCTGACAGGATCGTCGCTTCCAGTGTGGAACTTGGTGGTGGATTTGTGCGCTGTGAGCACGGCCTGCTTCCAGTTCCTGCACCGGCCGTAACAGAGCTGCTCCAGGGTGTCCCGGTAAAGACCGGAATCGTGCCTTTTGAGACGACGACGCCCACAGGAGCGGCTATTCTGGCTGCGAATGTTCAAGAATATACGGACAATGTGGATATGATCATTCACCGGACCGGTTATGGGATTGGCCGGCGGGATTTGGAAATACCCAATATTCTACGGGTATATCTTGGGGAGAGAGCTGAAAAGACTGCTCCCGGATTCAGACAGCAGGAAAGACAGTGGATGCTGGAAACGAATATTGATGATATGAATCCGGAATTCTATGAATATATTGAAGAAAAGATGGTTGCTGCCGGAGCCCTGGACGTCTTTAAAACGCCGGTGATCATGAAGAAGGGGCGGCCGGGGTCAAAATTAAGCGCTTTAGTCAACAAGGAAGGGATCTCAGCTGTCGGGGAAGTTATTTTGCGGGAAACATCGGCGATTGGTTTGCGCAGTTATCCAGTTGAAAAAACGATACTCCGCCGGGAGAATATGCTGATGCAGACCCGGTACGGTCCGGTCAATGTAAAATATTCTTATTTAGATGCGGAAAGAATCAAATCGAAACCGGAATATGAAGACTGTAAAAGACTTGCCAGGGAGCATGACCTTCCCTTAAGCGAAATCTATGCTGAAGTTTACAGACTGCTGCCCAAAGGCAATCGATCCGGAGCTTTAAATCAAGAGAGGAAGAACTGAACGTGTTTTCATTATCTGCGGTCCTGCTGTTTATTACCTCGTCCATTGTACTGATCCTGGCACCCGGTCCGGACATTGTATTTTTGATAACCCAGGGTATAGCCAAGGGAAAGAAGGCAGGCATTTTTACTTCAATCGGGCTGACGTTGGGTAATTCGGTTCATACGTTGGCCGCGGCGCTGGGGCTATCTGTCATATTCAAGACGTCAGAAGTCGCCTTTGTTCTGTTTAAAACCTGCGGGGCGCTTTATCTTTTTTATTTGGCATATAAAGCGATCAAACATCGGAATGACCCGCTGACTGCCGGTGTTGACCAACAAGGGTTCGATCACCGCGGCCTGCTGCTGCGAGGTTTCTATATGAATGTTTTCAATCCGAAAGTCGCCCTTTTTTTCCTGGCATTCCTGCCTCAGTTTGTCAATTCTGAATTTGGCAGCGTTCCTTTGCAGATGATATTCTTAGGGCTTATCTTTATGGGGCTTGTTGCGCTGATTTTTGGATTTATCGGTTACTCGGCCGGCTCTTTAGGAAATTGGATTTTAGAGAAGCCCGGGTTTTCCAAGGTTATGAATATTGTCTCGGCGACCATCTTTGGAGCAATCGGCTTTAAGCTTCTGACCAGCACAAGATAAAAACGAACTTCGAATGAATGATGAGGAACCGAATAATCATAGACTGAGTCAAAGGAGCAATCATAATGGAAACAAAATCATCCCCTTCGGGGGCCAAGATGCAATCAAACCGCAGGGAGGTTTTATGGCGGTTGTTTCGTCCGCACACCCTTACGGCCTCATTCATACCGGTTCTGATTGGTTCGGCACTGGCTTGGCAGATTAGAGACGGCTTAAACTGGGGACTGGTAGCGGCAATGCTGATTGCTTCAATCTTAATCCAGGCAGCCACGAATATGTTTAATGAGTATTACGACTTTATCCGGGGACTGGATACAGCGGAATCCGTTGGCATCGCCGGTGCGATCACCAGGGACGGAATAAAAGCAGGGACAGTTCTGAGTCTGGCTTTGGTTTGTTTGCTGATTGCATCACTGCTGGGTATTTACATCTGCAGTAGCAGCAGTTGGTGGCTGGCCCTGATTGGCCTGGGCTGTATGGCTGTCGGTTATTTGTACACGGGTGGGCCTTACCCGATTGCCTATACGCCTTTTGGAGAATTGCTGGCCGGGCTCTTTATGGGATCAGGAATTATTTTGATTGCCTATTTTGTTCAGACCGGCAGCATTAACTGGGACGTCTTTTTAATTTCTGTTCCGAATCTGATTCTAATCGGAGCAATCATGATGTCCAACAACATACGTGACCGGGAAGGGGATCAGCTGAACGGGCGCCATACACTCGCCATTCTGTTGGGACACCGCAGGGCTGTACAATTCATGGCGGGAATGTTCCTGGTGGCCAATCTTTGGGTAGTTGTACTTACCCTGGCAGGTGTTCTGCCTGTCTGGGCACTATTGGTCCTGCTGAGCATTCCGAATGCTCTTCAGGCCTTGAACGGATTCCGCAACAAAAAATTCCCGGCTGAAATGATGCCGGGAATGAAAAGTGTGGCTCAGACCAATACACTTTTTGGGATTTTGCTTACCATTGGTTTGTTAATTGAACTAGCCGTAAGTCAACTGTAATAGAACGAAAAGCGGAAAGGCAGTGGAACTACCGGTTCAGAGGCATGAGCAGTGCTATCATGGAGCAGAGACTCTATATCTCTCCACAGTGCTCAGTAAGGAAGCGGCGAGTTCCGCTTCGACGTGGGTAACTTGTTCATCATAGACGACTTCAAGAACTTTCGTATTCGCATATAGCCAGGCCAATGCGGCTCCATCGGAAACAGGAATTTTCAGACTAACCTGAATGTGGTCACTGAACAGTTCTTTCTCGATGGCCTGCTTCAGTTCTTCCAACCCGCTCCTCTGCAAAGCAGAAATTTCTACAACAGGCCGCGTTTCGCGCCAAAGGCTGATCCGGTTGTCCGGATGCAAACGGTCAACTTTATTGAGGACAATCAGGGTCGGTTTACTGCCTGCACCAAGTTCTGCCAGGATTTCATCGACAATCCGGATGTGGTCTTCGACCTGAGGATCAGCAGCATCAGCCACAATCAAAATCTGGTCGGATAATACGACTTCCTCCAGGGTTGATTTAAAGGCATCGAGCAAATTAGGCGGAAGTCTTCGAATAAAGCCTACCGTATCGGAAAGCAGGACCGTACTGCCGTTATTTAAGGGAAGCTTGCGGGTTGTCGGATCAAGCGTAGCAAACAGTTTGTCCTCGGCCAAGACATCCGAGCCGCACAACGCATTTAAAAGGGTAGATTTCCCGGCGTTGGTATAACCGACAATGGACAGAACCGGGATATTGTTTTTTTGGCGGTTTCCGCGGAGAACACCGCGTTGTCTACGGATATCGTCAAGGCGTTCTCTCAGATGAGCAATCCGGGAGCGGATATGACGACGGTCAGTTTCCAGTTTTGTTTCACCTGGTCCCCTTGTTCCGATGCCGCCTCCCAGACGAGAAAGCACTACACCGGTTCCTGTCAGGCGGGGAAGTCTATATTCGAGCTGGGCTAGCTCTACTTGCAGGATTCCTTCCCTGGAACGGGCATGCTGGGCGAATATATCCAGAATCAGGCCTGTACGGGACAGAACTTTCAACCCCAGCTTTTCTTCGAGGATGCGCTGCTGGGTTCCGGTTAATTCTTCGTCGAAGATAACCAGATCAGCCTGGCGTGTCTGGATCATTTGCTGAAGCTCTTCGAGCTTGCCCGGGCCGATGATCGTTAAGGAATCGCGGGTTTCTTTTTTCTGCATCAAATGGCCGACAATCAAGGCGCCGGCTGTTTTGGCCAGTTCTTCGAGTTCAGCAAACGAGACTTCCGCTTCGCTGATTCCGTATAGGTCTCTGCTGTACCGTGTCTGCAGTCCAACCAGTATGGTACGTTCACCTGTTTTGGCTTTTTCTGCAGGCAATTTCCTGAGTACATTGTCGGCATCTTCGATATTTTGAAAGAGCAACGCAAAGTCATCTATATCAGCCGCAAGGGGTCCGAAAATATTGACCTCCTCAATGTTCGTAGGTGACAGAATGCCAACATAAAGGTCTTCAGCCCGGTTATTCCGGATCCCGATGGCGATCATTGCATCGAGATTCAACTGCTTCAGGGAACTGATGTCCATGGAAGACAATAAACCGCTGCTCTTGGGATGGGTATGAATACAGCGGGTGCCCGAAAGGCGCTGCAGGCTGTGTTTCTGCTCCACTTCAGCCAGCTTCACGGTACTGTGATTTCCTATGCTGACATCGGTGATCCGGCCTTTGCGGTCGGCATACACGGCAATTTCCTTGTTCACCTGCGAAGAGATTTCGGCAAGTTGTTCAATGAGTTCCTGTGTCCACAAATGGTCTCTAGGAATTTGGTAAGTATAGAAACCGTCTAACTTTTTAAGAATACTGTTTTTTATACCTTCTATTTCACCGTTAACCTGTAGCAAAGGCAATTCCTCCCTGTGGTAAGATTAGGAAAGAAGACGTTGATCATGTATAATAACAGTATTATATCACTGAATCCAGTCATTCCCTAAAAGATCAGAGGAACGGCCGGGGTGGAGGGAGGTTATCTTCTGCGTAGATATCATTTGACTCGCCGTCAGTTGATTGCAGGTGGAATCGGGATAATCGTAACCACCTTTTTTCTATATTACGAGCGGTATTCAGTTGCTGTAACTGAGTATCGCGCTTCGATTGCCAATTTGCCCAAAGAATTTGAGGGATTCACGATTCTGCATCTGACGGATTTGCATAGCAAAAGATATGGCCGGGAGCAAAAAACCCTGCTTGATTTGATCCATCAATTCAGCTTTGATATGGTCGCGCTTACCGGTGATTTCATTGATAAAGATAATGCTGATTTCACCGCCGGCCGGGAATTGATTCAAGGGCTTCGTCCCAAACCGATTTTCTTTGTGTCGGGCAATCACGAATGGCGTTATCAGTTTCATATCCGGGAGCCTCTGATTAATGAGGGAGTGCATGTTCTTCAAAACGAGGCGTATACGTACAGCATCGGAAATTCCCATATCTGGATCGTCGGGGTCAATGATCCGTATACGTACAGGGATGACTTGAGTAAGGCCACAGGCCGGATATCCGATCAGGCCCCGAAAATACTGCTGGCTCATGCCCCTGATATTTTAACGAAAGCAGCCGAGGATGAGATAGAATTGGTGCTTGTCGGGCATACGCATGGTGGACAAATCAGGCTGCCGCTGCTCGGGGCTATTTATGTTCCGGGACAAGCGTTGTTTCCAAAGTATGATTATGGAGAGTTTCAGTATAAAAGCACAAGTATGATCATCAATTGCGGCTTAGGGGAAAGTACCCATTTCCCGTTCAGGTTCTGCAGCAGACCAGAAATTGTGCTGGTGAAACTAGTGAGTTGACGTGGTACGAGGGAGTTAACAAGATGAGCAGTAAACAAATCAATGATTTTTGACAGATATAGAATCCAGGATCGAACGAATGGCGCTGCTCGTGCTATCGGGGAAAAAAGCCTGATCCGTAAAAAAGGAGATTCTGACAACTTCGTTGTTGTCATTCAATTCCAACCAGTATTCCTGCGAGCTGATAACATTTTCGCCAAAATCAGCTGACCAGCTTTCTTCAAATCCGTTCCAATGATTTAAGGACGTACGTTTTAGAACATAGCTTATAAAGTTATAAGTACTTCTGGCTTTGCTGTCTTGAAGGAAATGCTCCAGGTCGTCTGCCCTCCAGATCTGGAGATATCCCCTGAAGCTGAGTTTACTGTCCGTAAAATAGATGTTCAGACGCATTTCCTCTCCTTTGTCGGGAGTCAAATGCACTTCAGTTGTAGCTGGGAATTGTGCTTTGACTGCATAATTATCTACCTGATATTCATACGTCCGGTCGTTTTGGAAGGATGCAATTGCCGGTCCTTCCAGATACAGATATTGGATTAGCAAGGCAACAACCACAGCGCATGCGGTCTTTAATAATATCTTTATCTGCATAGCTACTCCTTTCCGACATAGTCTTACATATCTTTTTATTAGTGCCTTTTGAAACGGTTATTGAATTTTATGAAAGAAACGGACAATAAAGAATCGTTAACGGGTTTTGCTTTAAATAGATGAGGATGATGCATGAATATCATTATTTCACACATGAGCGGCGAACCGATCTATCAGCAAATCATCAATCAGATCAAAACATTGATCCTGGCGGGAGATCTGACCGAGGGGGAAATGCTTCCTTCGATCAGGCAGCTTGGGAAGGGTTTGCGTATTAGTGTCATTTACCTTATGACTATAAAAACAAAGACTTTTAACACTGCCGAGACGCAGTGGGTTTAAAGATCTAAAGAAAAAAAGGCATTAATTTTGCCTTTTTTGCGTATTATGGTTATTATTGACTTGACACCTTTTCCGATATATCGATGAATGCAAAAACTCTGTTTGGAATTTAAGTGCGAATTTAAGCAGGATAGAGTGAAGAATCGCAATGATTGATTGCGTGATGCTTGATAACGTCAAGAACCGTATTGATTTTAAACGGTTTCTGGATAATCCCCTTGAAATTTGTGGTTTTCGGCAGCTTCCTTTCTTCAATATCTGAACCGGAAATCATAATTACCGGGATATTTTTCAGATTTTTTTGAGCTGAAATCTTCTCAATAAATTCGCAGCCATTGAGTATAGGCATGGAATAGTCTGTGAGAATTAAATTTGGGTGAGGGCAGCTCTTCAGCATAGTAAGAGCTGAATATCCATTTGACGCGATAATTGGAGTATAGCCGTTGCCAATTAGCATTGTTGACAGAAGATTGGCTATACTTGTGTCGTCGTCGATGACCATTACAACAGGCCTCAACTGTCGTTCCTCCTTCTAAAATTTTCTTATTTTGCAACCTTTATCAGTATACACTACAATAAGGAAGAAAAATGTTGATGCCTGTCAAAGGCCGAAAAAAAATATTTTGACTGTTTTTTAGAAGAAAATCGTTTATTTCCAATGGTTTTAAAGCCTGTCCATTTATTTTGGTTACAGAAAGAAATGTCATTTATCGTAAAAAAGTTAGTAAATATTGTATTTTTTTGATGTGTAGGTTATGCGTAAAATTTAGCTTTACTGGAGTGTTTGAATGGCAAGGGTTGAACTGATCGCAGTAACGGCATTTGGGCTTGAAGCTGTCGTTGCGCGGGAACTTAAAAATCTGGGGTATGAAAATACAGAGGTTCAGAACGGTAAGATATCATGGACAACAAATGAAGAAGGGATTTGCCGGGCCAATCTGTGGCTGAGGTGTGCGGACCGTATCAGTTTGAAGATGGGTGAGTTTGAAGCCCGAAGCTTTGAGGAATTATTCCAGCAAACGAAAGCATTGCCTTGGGAGGAATGGCTGCCGGTGGACGCCTGTTTTCCGGTGACCGGAAAATCGGTTAAATCTCAGCTGCATAGTGTTCCAGACTGCCAGGCGATCGTTAAGAAAGCGATTGTGGAGAGACTGAAGGATACCTATGGCGTCAGCTGGTTTGAAGAGACAGGAGCCCTCTATGCCGTACAGGTCTCTATTCTGAAAGATACTGTTACGCTGACCATCGATACTTCCGGTAAGGGATTAAACAAACGCGGCTATAGGCAAATGGCCGGGGAGGCTCCATTAAAAGAAACACTTGCTGCTGCAATGGTCTATCTTAGCTACTGGAAACCCGACCGTGTTCTTCTGGATCCTTTTTGCGGAACAGGAACGATTCCGATTGAAGCGGCTTTTATCGGGCAGAACCGGGCACCTGGTCTGGCCAGGGCATTTTCGGCTGAACGATGGACGAACATTGCGGAAAAACATTGGCGAAAAGCAAGAGAAGAAGCAGAAGATCTCTGGCAAAGAAATGAGGAACTTGCAATCTATGGTTCGGATATTGATCCAGCTGCTTTACGCTTAGCCAGGGAACACACCAGAGAAGCAGGTCTGGAAGGAAAAATATTTTTTCAGAGGCTACCGGTCAAAGAAGTCCGCTCCAGATTTAAATATGGCTGTATCATTACGAATCCTCCATACGGGCAAAGGCTTGGAACAGCAGCAGAAGCTGAAACTGCTTATCAGGAACTTGGCGAGGTTCTGGAGAGACTCGAAGATTGGTCCCTGCAGATGCTCACTTCGCTGCCAAAACCAGAAAGGTTCATTAAAAAAAGGTGGGATAAAAGCCGGAAATTATATAATGGAAGAATTGAGTGCCATTATTATCAGTTTTTTGGGCTCAAACCTCCAAAAGACGCGAAAAATAACCTATAGATTATTTCTAAAAAAAGAATAAAATATGGATAGGGTAATTTTAAAGATGAGAAGGAAATATAAGGATTATGATGGATAAAAAGGATATAACTGAAAAGCTCGAGCCTCTCTACGACAAAAAGGTCGAATGCCTTTTATGCGGTCAGGAATTCGTGACCAAGAAAATCCGGTCGCGGTTCATTAAGCCGCGCAAGGTCGACAGTGATTTTGGTCAGATATTTGAGCAAGGTGACAATAGTCCGTTATTCTACTATGTCATGGTCTGCCCTCATTGCGGTTTTTCTTTCACAGAGGATTTTTCCAAAATCATGGCACAAAATGTTCGCAAAAAAACCCTCGAGGAGATCTCCGGCAAGATGGACCACAGTAAAGACTTTTGCGGAGAGCGGGATTATCAAATGGCAGTCAGAACGTTTAAGCTAGCGATCTACTTTGCCCAGCTGATTAAAGAAAAACATGTTGTGCTGGCAAGGATCTGTCACCGCCTGGCGTGGATTTACCGCGGAGCCGGAATTACTGAAGAAGAGATGAGATTTATGAACCTGGCCTGTACCGAATATGAACAATCTTTTCTTTATACGGATTTCAATCCGGAATTGACTCCGGAAATCCAGATTTTATATTTGATCGGTGAATTGAACCGCAGACTAGGAAAATACAATGAAGCTGTCAAATATTTTTCTACAGTCAGTGAACATCCTGACAAAAGCCGGTACATAAAATATGTCAATATGGCCAGAAATCAGTGGAGCGAAGCTGTCCAGGAATATCGGGAGAGCAAGATCAAACAGCAAATACAGCCAAACGTAAAATCAGAATAACTGAAGGGTGTATCAATTATAAACAGGAGTTAATGATGAACAGTATAGCTGTAAAGCAAATTTATGAGGCAACAGAGGCTAAGATTGGGGAGCGTCTGCAAATCTCAGGCTGGGTAAGGACGGTCAGAGCATCCAAAGAATTTGGTTTTATCGAATTCAATGACGGCAGTTGCTTCAGAAACCTACAAATCGTCTATGGTCAGGATTTGCTAAACTTTTCCGAAGTCAGCCGACTCGGAGCCGGTTCCGCCATAACTGCGGAAGGGATACTGGTTTCCTCTCCGGGGGCAAACCAGGCTTTTGAGCTAAAAGCCGAGAAGATCCAAATCGAAAATGCCTGTCCGGCTGATTATCCGCTGCAGAAGAAAAAGCATAGTCTGGAATTTCTTAGAACGATTGCGCACCTCCGTCCCCGGACCAATACATTCTCGGCTGTATTCAGACTCAGGTCTGTCATTTCAATGGCCGTGCATCAGTTTTTTCAGGATAAAGGCTTTGTCTATGTGCATACGCCAATCATCACGGGAAGTGATGCCGAGGGAGCGGGAGAAATGTTTCGGGTATCCACACTGAAGCTTGATCATCTGCCGCGTGATGACCGGGGAGCAGTGGATTACCGTCAGGATTTTTTTGGTAAGGAGACAAATCTTACGGTAAGCGGACAGCTGAATGCCGAAAGTTTTTGCCTTGCGTTTAAAGATGTCTACACATTTGGACCGACTTTCAGGGCAGAAAACTCCAATACGGCCAGGCATGCAGCCGAATTTTGGATGATTGAGCCGGAAATTGCCTTTGCAGAGTTAAACGATATCCAAAATCTCGCCGAGGAAATGATGAAGTATCTGATTGCTTATGCGCTGGAACACTGCCCGGACGAAATGGCGTTTTTTAGTAAGTTTATCGATAAAGAATTGCTGGCCCGGCTGAACAATGTTTTAGATTCGGAATTTGGCCGTCTGTCCTACAGCGACGCCATCGAGATTTTAAAGAAAGCCAATATGGATTTTGCTTATCCTGTGGAATGGGGATTAGACCTGCAAACTGAGCACGAACGTTATTTAACCGAAAAGGTATTTGGAAAACCACTTTTCATTACAGATTACCCCAAGGAGATTAAGGCTTTTTACATGAGGCAAAACGATGATCAGCAGACGGTGGCTGCGATGGACCTGCTTGTTCCGGGTGTCGGTGAAATCATCGGCGGCAGTCAGAGAGAAGAAAGAACAGATTTGCTGACAAAACGAATTGCTCAGCTTGGAATGAGTGAGGAGCATTATGGCTGGTACCTTGAACTTAGAAAATATGGCGGGGTAAAACATGCAGGCTTCGGCCTCGGCTTTGAGCGCCTGATCATGTATTTAAGCGGGATTTCCAATATCCGTGATGTCATCCCGTTCCCGAGAACCGTGAAATCCGCAGATGTCTAGCAAAAATTATTTTTAAATATTTGCCCAAATGAGACATACAGATTTACTAGTCCTAGAATAATAATTATTGCGGCATTAATGGAAAATATTCTGACAGAATTAGCCGTAGAGACTAAATTAATGATATAATCCCTAATTGGAGTACAATTTTTAAATGTTCTATTTTCAAGGAGGAAATTCCCAATGCCCAATAAAGAAATGCTCTTAATTCCCGGCCCGACACCTGTAGTCGACGAAATTTATGAGGCGCTTTCCCGGGAAACAATGTCCCATACGGATATGCGTTTTGCAGGTATTTTCAGCGAAGCTCTCGCTCAGACCAGAAAAATGTTCAATACGGATGGCGAAGTTTTTGTTATCGCCGGATCCGGAACACTAGCCATGGAAATGGCACTGGCCAATACGGTTGCCCGCGGTGAGAAGCTGCTCATCGTAAGCCATGGCTATTTTGGAGACCGCTTTATCGGAGTAGCGAAAGCTTTAGGGATTGAAGCTGAAGTACTGGCTGCTGAGTGGGGCAAACAAATTGAACCGGCTCAGATTGAAGAAAAGCTGCAGCAAGGCGGATTTAAAGCTGTTACGGTAACCCACGCGGATACATCAACGGGAGTAGCTGCTAATCTGGACAAAGTTGTTCCGACAGTCAAAAAGTATGGCGCGCTCTTTATTTTAGACGGCGTATGTGCTTCCGGCGGACTTGAAGAAGATATGGGCAAAGCCTATGGTACTGACGATTATAAGATTGACGTTGTTTTGACCGCATCTCAGAAAGCGATCGGGGTTCCTCCTGGACTTGCGATTGTGGCCTTTGGACAGAAAGCCCTAGAATCCAGAGCGAAAATGGATGGTATCAACAGTTACTATATGGATATCAACAACTGGAGCCCGGTCATGAAAGAGCCCCAGAAATATTTTGCGACCCACCCGATCAATATGATCTATGGCTATGCAGAAGCTATGAAAATCATTGCGGCCGAAGGAACGGCAGCGCGTTATCGTCGGCATACAGCGATTGGCAAAGCAATCCGTGCGGCGGTCAGATCCATGGGCATGAATATTTTTGCTGCGGAAGAAGTCGCTGCTCCGACTTTAAGCTGCATTCTTTATCCAGA
Source organism: Dehalobacter sp. CP (assembly GCF_047652685.1). Classification (NCBI taxonomy): domain Bacteria; kingdom Bacillati; phylum Bacillota; class Clostridia; order Eubacteriales; family Desulfitobacteriaceae; genus Dehalobacter; species Dehalobacter sp. CP. Next base: position 2,863,969 of record NZ_CP157399.1, on the reverse strand, counting down.
AGGAATCAACGATGCCGAATTCAGAGCCGTACTCGCGAAGAAAGGGCTGATCGTAGCCGGATTACTCGCTTCTCTGGCCGGAAAAGGCTTCAGATTGGGACATATGGGGAACACCACGAATGATATTTTCTGCAAAGCGCTCGAAATCATTGGTGAAACACTCGGAGAAATGGGATTCCCGGTGGACAGCGCGAAAGCCGTCCAGGTATTCAAGGACGTTTTTGCTGAGAATAATAAATAAACCACTAAATTGCTCAAAAGTAAGAGATTTGAGGCTCTATGTAAAAGGTTGGGGTGAACCCCTAAACAAGAGTAACTCTAAACCGATATGATGCTGATAATAGTTTTTGACTGTTATCAGCATTTTTTTTGAGTTAAGCTAAGGTTGACGACATGGTGCCATCCGCTTTTCGGCTGTTTATTCTACTGAGACGTCCCTCAGAGACAAGTTACAAGGCAGTCCGCTTTTTCTTGGATTAAGGTTACCCAGGCTTTATTTCCTTCTCAAATAATCCGCCATTTTCGGCAGGAAATACGGGATGATCTCGTCTAGCATTTTAGGCATGAGTACCTCCATCGTTTTGGGCATCAGGTTTGGCATCTGTTCTTCGAGGTACCCCGGCATCGGGATGGCTTCGCTTACTTTCTCAAGCATTCGCGGCATGACTTTATCCATGATGCCCGGTAGCAATCCGGGGAATAAGGAAGGCATCACGCTTTTCATCATGGAGATCATCGGCTCTTTGAACACTTCCGGCGCGTTCATCACCATTTTCATCATGTTCCTGTATGTGTCCGGCATGGCTTCAATCATCTCCGGAATTAGACCGGCCATCATATCGGCCATTCCCCAGGGGGTCATCATTCGGATCATCCTGTCAAAGACAGCCCATTTCTCATCGATGACCGGATCTGAGCACGGAATGTCATAGCCAAGGCTTTCGGCGGCCAGCGTAGATAAATCGCGGATCTTAATTGGCAGATGATTATCCTCGGCCGAGATTTTTAACTGCACCCTGCAGCAGGGACAGGCGGTAATAATCGTATCCGCACCGCACTCTATCGCTTCCTCAATCCGGGAAGCACCAATCTCAGAGGCGACCTTCGGATCAGCCACTAGAGAGATCACGGCGCCGCAGCAGTGCGCATCATAATGGTGAAAACGCATTTCCCTGAAGTTTGAGCCGGGGATTGCGTTGATCAGCGTACGTGGACCTTTAAACCTGGCTCCGGCCCGTCCCATATGACAAGGATCATGGTAGGTTGCCTGAAGGTTAAGTTCTTTGGCAAGCTTAAACTCTCCCGCTTCAATCTTTTCGGCTAAAACATCCGCATAATGTTTGGCATGCAGATCATATTCAATATTGTTGTCTTTGGCCCAATGGCGGTAATAGATTTCCCAGACCAGCCAGCAGGCCGGACAGGTTGTAATAACGGTCTTGGCCCCGGTCTGCTTCATCGTGGCAATATTCTTAGCCGCCGTTTCATTGAAGACCTCCCAGCGTCCGGATACGAGCATCGGTATGCCGCAGCACTGTTCCTTGTTGCCGAGATAAGCATATTTGATCCTTGCTTCCTTTAACAGCAAAGCAGTAGACTGGGCAATATCCTGTTCGACGAAGGATGAGGTACAGCCAGGGAAAAAGGCGTATTCGGCTTTTTCCTGGATACTGTCCCGAACCTCGTCAATGATCCATTTATCCCTGTCCTTAGCGTATCCGCCCCAAATATTGCTCTGCTGGCGCATCGTATTGGCCATGATTTCAAAAGGAGGAAATGTCCTGTACCCGAGTCCGTCTACCAGCAGCCCCCGCAGTTTTAGCCAGGAAGATTCATTCGGCAAATCCAGCTGACAGGTCCTGTTGCATAATTCACACGTCGTGCAGGCCAAGAAAGTGTCAACAGCACGCTGGGTAAATTCGACTTCCCCTTCCAGAAGAAGTTTAAAAAACGTCCATTTGCCGCGCGGGGATTGGGACTCCCAACCCCGGCCGTAATATTGATCACATTGATCGACACAGTAGCCACATTGCGAACAGGCGTAGGCATACCAGACAATGTCACCCGGAATGCCTTTTCTCTCCTTGAATACTTCACCGGGATCTTTGGCTTTGGCCAAATTGCCGAATATTTTGAGGATCGGGTCAAGCGTACCTGCAAGTTCAATTCCCCTGGACAAAAAACTGTTGTCCAGGACTTTGCCCGGATTCATCATTTTATTCGGGTCAACCTGCTTTTTGAATGCGGTCAGTTTTTTGACCCTGTCCTTGCCAAAGATCTTTTCGACGAACCCAATAAAATATAAGCCGGACGCATACGGTCTGCCCTGGTATTTCTGAGCGGTGTTCAGAATAGACAGAGAAAGCGCATAAGCAAGATTGAAGTTAAACTGCCTTTCATCATGCAGGATGAAACCCAGCAGAACAAATTCCTGGGAATTTGTCGCAAAGCCCTCCAGAATAAATGGGTGCTTAACCTCGGCCGTAATCTCTTGAATGACTTTATCGAGGTTTTCCAGCGGGATAATAACCTCGCTTGGAATCAGGGAAGGGGCAATTCTCTTGGCCCTGACGGGTTCAAAACGGGCATCCCATTCATGTCGGGCGATTTCGGCGGAGAGAAATTCTCCGTTGTTTTTTTCGGCGATTTCCATCACATCGGCCTGAACAAGATCGCAACGGTCGTTGGTACAGACAGAATCGCTATATATTTTTCGGGCAGAATCGGTCTGTGCTCATCCGAGACTCGCTCCCCGTGATGATAATGCGGCGGTAGATTATTCTTTAACCTCGCAGCGTCCGGGTTAATAAACGATGCCGACCATAAAGGCACTTTGCGGGAAAACAGATCTTTCATGAATCCTGCAAGATGGTCCGGATTGCCAAAAGCGATGGCTTTGACATGCATTGGTTTCAGCATTTTAACCCGGATGCTGATCTCGCTAATTAAACCAGTGATTCCATTAACGTCCGAAACCAGATCCAGATCCGAACCCTGCATGAATTTGACAGAGCCATCTGGCAAGACAACTCTGGCAGACAGTACATTGTCTCGGAAGTAGCCGAATTCATAACTGCCGATTCCAGCACCGCCCTGCGCAAGCCATCCGCCGACCGTCGAAGAAGGAGCACTTGTCGGGTATAACGCCAGCGTCAGGTTCTTTTGGTTCAGGTGATACTCGAGTTCATTCCAGACAACGCCCGGCTGTATAGTTGCACTGCTTTCCTGTTCGGAGATATCGAGGATTTTTTTCATCCGGTTAAATTCGACGATTAGCCCACCGTCAACCGGCAGTACGCCGCCATACCCGGATGTTGCTTTCCCTCTTGGAATTAAGCTGATTTGATGCCGGTTCGCATAGGTCACGAGGTGAACAAGTTCATCTTCGGATGACGGTTGAACAATACCGTCCGGAATAGGATTACCGGCAAAGGGTTTGATCATGGAGGGCATTACTCCCATATCGTGGGCATAAATTTTTCTTTCCAGGGCGTTGAAGTTTATCCGGTCCCCCCAGATTGACTTCAAATCTTCAATGACTTCTTTCTGAATGGTCAAGGCCATACTCTCCTTTCGGATCATTGATTGACAATGCGAAATCAGAGATAAAAAAGTCAAATAATATCCCACTGTGTCAGAATATTCTTCATTTTAGAGATTTACCTCTCCAAACAAGCCAAATATAGAAATATTTATAAAAGTTTGAGAAAGTAATATCCTTATATTCTTTGTAATAATCATAGAAATTTATAAATAAGCTGGCTGTAAAAATTTGGACTGGCAGAACAGATGGTTTTTGGCGGATAAACCGCTGCTAACCAAGCCAGAATAAGAAGAAAGCTGAATCGGAGCTGGCATGAAAAACAGCAAAGAAATGCGGTGCAATAGAAATAACTTCGGGTGAGGTGAAAGCATGAATCAGAATTCCAATGAAAAAAAACAAAAAAAAATATTCAGTATTATAACGGTAAGTCTTATTCTGTGTCTGGTTCTTTCTGCTGCCAGTCAGGCTGCTCTTGGAGACCGGACACTGTCCAAGGGTTCCAGAGGTTCTGAAGTCAAAGCCTTGCAGAGCAAACTGGTCCAACTCGGGTATCAGGTCGGGAAAGTTGACGGTATTTATGGAAAGTCAACAATGGCTGCCGTCAAAAGATTTCAAAAAAGCAGAGGATTAAAAGCTGACGGCATAGCCGGAGACAAAACGATTCGGGAGTTAAAAAGACTGACAGGTGAAAGTACTACCTCTTCCGGAAAACAGGTAGGTTTTAAGAACGCCGATTTTCAGCTGCTGGCTCGGTGTGTTTATGCGGAAGGCCGCGGTGAACCGTATATTGGTCAGGTGGCGATCGGGGCCTGTATCATGAATAGGATTAAAAGTTCCTCCTTCCCGAAAACCATCGCCGGTGTCATTTACGAGCCAAAGGCCTTTTCGGCAGTAGATGACGGTCAGATCAACCTTCAACCTGATGAAACCGCCATTAAGGCAGCTAGGGAAGCGATGAACGGATCTGATCCGACCAATGGAGCGGTCTATTATTTTAATCCCGACAAGACCACCAATAAATTTGTCTGGTCAAGACCGCAGATCAAAAAAATTGGCAAACATATTTTTACACGTTAGGGGGGGTACCGATGAACGCTGAATCAAAAAAAAAGCTGCTTTCCTGGCTGTCCCTGACGTTAGGGATTGCGCTGATTTTCTCTCTGGGCTGGGGTTATTATGAGTTTAGGGAACTCAAAGAGTATAAGACGGAAACAGAGAACCAGTATTCGAGGGCTTTTACGGATCTTGTGACGTCATTAAACGAAGTGGAAACAAGTATAGCCAAAGCAAAGGTTGCGGGTAGCACGGCCCAAAGGGTGCTTTATCTCGGAGAAACTTGGAAGGGAAGCGAAAGTGCGGTCAGCCGCCTTGGCCAGCTGCCGGCAGACGAGGTCGGGATTAGCTATGTTGACACGTTTATCAACCAGGTCGGCGATTTCAGCAAGGCCATGACCCGCAAGACGGCTGCTGCCGCCGTGATGAGTGCTGAGGAGCAGGCCACATTGAACAAAATGCATGAAAGAGTGATAGAAATCAACCGCTCAGTTCAGCAAGTTTACAATCAGTTTAATTCCGAGAACCTCGCCTGGGTGGACAAACCCAAAGGATTGCTGAAAAAAATCGGTTTCGGAAAATCCATTCAGACCGCTGCTCAGGGTGATGAAAACAGCGGAAAGACCAATCAGCAAAATCAACAGGCAGCTGCCCAAACGCCAACTTCTGTCAGAGGCGGGTTGAAGCAGCTTGATGTCAGCCTTCAGAAATATCCTCCATTCACATATCAGGGAGAACTGGACAAGCATTATGTGGATAAGCCGCTTGGTTTACCGGAAGGAGAAATTAATGAAAACAAAGCCGTGGAGGTTGGCAAGCGTTTTCTTGAAGATTTGGGGCAGACAGGTGCGGCTCCACAGTTAAGCGGTTTAAGCGACAACCTCCTCGGAGGATTTAATCTTACGTATAAGGACAGCTATTTGGAGGTCAGCAAAAAAGGCGGTGTCGTCACGTTTTACCGGGACCAGCGTGAATTAAACGATCGCCAGCTCGATGTTAAAAAAACCTTGGATAGTGCCTATGCCTCTCTGGCCAGGATAGGATGGGATCTGGTCGTAACTTCTTCCGAGGATCTCGGGTCCTATGTTTTGGTTGATGCAGTTCCGCGGGAGAACGGGACACTGCTGTATCCTGACAAGATCAGGCTGACCATAGCGACAGATAACGGTCAGATCATTGGCTTCGACGCTAACCCCTACTATGCGTATCATCATCAACGAAATCTGAATCGCGTGCTTACACTGGAGCAGGCCAAGGCAAAACTCAAGAAAGAATTTAAGATCATCGAAACAAAAATGGCGGTGATCTCAAAATTAGGGACAAATGAAGCCTTTTGTTATGAATTCAGAGGGACGGCATTTGGGGAGGAGTATATGGTTTATATCAATGCGCTGAATGGAACGGAAGAAAAAATCAGCAGGGTTGTCAATACGCCTGCTGGAAAATTAATCCAGTAAGGATTAAGACAAGAATTAACAAAAAAAGTATTGAAAAAAAATGCATTTCCAATATAATTGGTAAATGTAAAATAATTAAGCAGAGAAAGACCTTCTTTTTCTGCTTAATTATTTGGGCGCTGGTATTTTTACTGAAAATGTATTAAAATTTATTTTAGTTATGTACATTTTCCAGCGGTCCTATGAAGGAGGAGCTTCAGGTTTGAGCGTTTATGAGAAAATCAGGGAAAATATCAGTAAAAAATTAGAACAGGCGATCCTCTGTGCACGCGAAAAAGGAGCGTTGGCTTTTCAGGAAATACCTTCTTACGTTTTAGAAGAACCAAGAGAACGTGAGCATGGTGATTTGGCGACCAACATTGCTATGCTTTTAACCAAACAGGCAAAAAGAGCTCCGCGGGAACTAGCAGCAATCATTATTGATAATCTGGATACGGCAGATACCTGGATTACCTCAAGTGAAATAGCCGGACCCGGATTTATTAATTTCCGCCTGGATCCTGCCTGGCTGACAGGCGTAATTCCTGAAATATCTGCCCAGGGTGAAAAATACGGGTTTGTCAACATCGGCCAGGGTGAAAAAATTCAGGTTGAGTTTGTCAGTGCGAATCCGACAGGCCTTTTGCATATGGGGAATGCCAGAGGAGCTGCTTTGGGGGACAGTTTGGCCTCACTGCTGGCGATGGCCGGGTACGAGGTCAGCAGGGAATTTTATATCAATGATGCAGGCAATCAGATTCATAATTTTGCTCTATCGCTGGAAGCCAGATATCTCCAGCTTATGGGGGTTGAAGTACCTTTCCCGGAGGCCGGGTATCATGGTGAAGATTTGATTTATACTGTCAAAAATATCATTGAAAAAGACGGAGATCAATATGTCCGAGTGAAAGAACAGACCCGCCGGGATATTCTTGTCAGTTATGCTCTTAAAGAAAAAATTAATGATATCAAAGAAACGCTGGCGGATTTTGGCGTTTTCTATGATGTATGGTTCAGTGAAAAGTCTTTGCATGAGTCCGGCTATATTCGTGAGACGATGAAGCGGTTGGAAGACAAAGAATATATTTATGAAAAGGAAGGTGCTCTCTGGCTGAAAGCAATCCTTCCGGGAGATGAAAAAGACGAAGTCATTGTGCGCGGCAATGGGGTTCCGACCTATTTTGCAGCGGATATTGCGTATCACCGCAATAAGTTCGAACGGGGTTTTAAAAAGGTTATCAATATCTGGGGAGCAGACCACCATGGACATGTCGCCCGCATGAAAGGCGCAATGCAGGCTCTGGGATACAGCCCTGATTCTCTTCAGGTCATCCTCATGCAGCTCGTAAGGCTGATTCAGGACGGTGATACCGTCAAGATGTCAAAGCGTTCCGGTCAGTATATCACGCTGAGGGAACTGATTAATGAAGTTGGCAAAGATGCAGCCAGGTTCTTCTTCCTGCTGCGTGACCCGGATTCTACGGTTGAGTTTGACCTTGACCTGGCCAAATCCCAGTCCGCCGATAACCCGGTTTACTATGTGCAGTATGCGCATGCTCGGTTGTGCAGTATCTTAAGACAGGCGGAAGAACAGGGTTTCGAATCGCAGCTGATTCCTGGTGAATATCAGCTGGCGCTTCTTGTTTCTGCGGAGGAAAGAGATCTATTGAAGAAATTGGCGGATCTGCCTGGGGAAATTGTGCTGGCAGCAAAACTAACCGAACCGCACAGGCTTGCAAGGTATGTGCTTGACTTGGCGGCGCTATTCCATACTTTTTACAATAGTCAGCGTGTTCTGATTGAGGATCCCGATTTGCGGACAGCCCGGCTGGGACTGATTCGCTCAACCAGACAGGTATTGGCGAATGTCTTGAAGATACTGGGTGTATCGGCCCCGGAAAGAATGTAAACTTATCTTTGGAAGTTAATTAATTTGACATACAACGTAGCACAGGACGCTAGACTTTAGAATTTTATGAGATAAGGAAAGGGTAGAAAAGGATGACGAAATTTATATTTGTTACCGGAGGCGTAGTAAGTTCCCTTGGTAAAGGAATAACAGCCGCTTCTTTGGGATGTTTATTGAAGAAAAGGGGACTCAAGGTCGCAATCCAAAAATTTGACCCCTATATTAATGTCGATCCTGGAACAATGAGCCCTTACCAGCATGGAGAAGTGTTTGTTACCGATGACGGAGCGGAAACCGATCTTGACCTCGGGCACTACGAAAGATTTATTGATGTTCCGTTATCCAAAAACAGCAATGTGACTGCAGGAAAGATTTACTGGTCGGTCATCACCAAGGAACGCAAAGGCGACTATCTTGGCGGCACGGTTCAAGTGATTCCTCATATTACGAATGAGATTAAAGAACGTATTTACCGGGTTGCCAGAGAGAGTAATCCCGATGTTGTAATTACTGAAATTGGCGGGACTGTCGGCGATATGGAGTCACTGCCGTTTTTGGAAGCTATTCGTCAGGTCCGTGGAGATATGGGCAAAGAGAATGTCTGTTATATCCACGTCACCCTTCTTCCTTATCTGTCGGCTTCCGGTGAGGTTAAGACCAAACCGACGCAGCATTCGGTCAAGGAACTTAGAGGTATCGGAATTCAGCCCAATATTTTGGTTTGCCGGGCTGACAAAGCAATTGACGATGATCTCAAAGAAAAACTAGCTTTATTATGTGATATTGACAAAGAAGCTATCATAACGAATACCACAGCTCCGACGATTTATGAGGTTCCGCTTCGTCTTCAGGAAGAAGGTATGGATGATATCGTTCTGTGCTGTTTGGGTATTAAAGCCCCCAAAGCGGATATGTCAACGTGGGAAAAAATGGTCTTGAAGATTAAGTCTCCATGTAGGTATACAGAAATTGCGATTGTCGGCAAATATGTCACTTTACCCGACGCCTACCTGAGCGTAGCAGAAGCCTTGCGCCATGCCGGCATCGATCAGGGGGCCGGTGTAAAAATTCGCTGGATTAATTCTGAGGAGCTTGAGGTTTCAGGGGCAGATTTGGGGCAGATATTTACCGGAATTAAAGGCATCCTGGTACCGGGAGGATTCGGAAACAGAGGGATTGAAGGGAAGCTCAAGGCGATCCAGTATGCCAGAGAGAACAAAGTACCGTATTTAGGCATTTGTCTCGGGATGCAGTGTGCCATCATTGAATTTGCCAGAAACGTCTGCGGGCTAAAAGGCGCGAATAGTACAGAATTTAACCCTGATACGGAGTATCCCGTGATCGATTTGCTGCCGGAACAAAAAGATATTGAAGATATGGGCGGGACGATGCGTCTGGGGATTTCTCCGGTCAGGGTCAAACCGAATACCCTTGCCAACTCGGCGTATTCCAGTGAAGTGATTTATGAGCGGCATCGTCACCGCTATGAAGTGAACAATTATTACCGGGAAATCCTTGAGAAGAACGGCATGGTATTCTCGGGCACATCCCCGGACGACAGACTCGTTGAAATATCGGAATATTCGGATCATCCCTGGTTTGTGGCTTCTCAGTTTCACCCTGAATTTAAGTCCAGACCGAACCGGCCGCATCCACTCTTCAAAAACTTTGTCACTGCAACACTGAAGGAAATATAAGACAGCAAACAACAGATGTTTAAGATCATATGATTACGTTTAAAATTAATAGGATAACAGGATGAAGAAAAACGTTTTTTGCCAGTCAACCGGTTCACGTCGAACAGGGTGATTGGTATTTCTATGAATTGTATTTCCGAAGATGATAGAATGAAATGTCTTTGGGAGGAGTGAAAAAAATGGAATTTACGGCAAGGTGGCTCACAATTGAAGATAAAGCAAAGTTTAATTCCTTTATTTGTAAGCATCCCAAAGGGCATGCGATGCAATTATGGGAATGGGGAGACATTAAAGGAAGAACGGGCTGGAAACCCTGGAGGCTTGCAGTGGAAAAAGATGGTGAGATTTTTGCTGCTGCAACAATTCTCGAAAGGAAACTGCCGTTGCTGGGGACCCCCATTTTCTACTGTCCGCGCGGTCCGGTCGTTGCTATGCACGACAGCGAAAAAATGGCAGCCGTCCTGGAAGCAATCAGGAAGCTGGCGCAAAAGCGCAAGGCGATTCTCTTAAAGATTGATCCTGATGTATCTTCAACCGATCAGGTTCTGGCAGGTATTTTGAAAGCTCAGGGCTTTAAAAAAATGGATACAGGAAAGAATTTTGAAGGTGTTCAGCCGAAGTTTGTATTCCGTCTGGACATTTCGCCGGATGAAGAGACCTTGCTCACGAATATGCATCAAAAAACCCGCTATAATATCCGCCTTTCCTCTAAAAAAGGTGTCGTGATCCGGAAAGGATCAAGAGAGGATCTACCGGAATTTTTCCGTGTACTCAAGGAAACGACCGAGCGGGATAATTTCCTGGTGAGGTCTTATACCTATTTTGAAGATCTGTATGATACGCTGGTGCCGGCAGGTTTTGCCGAACTTTTTGTTGCCGAATATGAAGGAAAGATTGTTGCAGGAACGCTGGCTTTCATCACAGGGGACAAAGCCTGGTACATCTATGGGGCATCATCAAATTCTTATCGCAATGTCATGCCCAACTATTTGATTCAGTGGGAAATGATTTGCTGGGCCAAAGCCAATGGTTGTACGCTCTACGATTTCAGAGGAGTATCCGGGGATTTGGCCGAGAGTAACCCGCTGTATGGACTGTATAAATTTAAAAAAGGTTTTAATGGCGAGTTTACAGAATTCATCGGGGAGTGGGACTATGTTTACAGGCCTGTCCTGTATGTGATCTGGCAGATTGCTGAAAAAGCTTACTCCGGGAAACTGAAAGGACTGCTTGCCCGGATGCGCAGGCCGCGGCATAAATAATTCATTCCTTGTAATTTCTTAAATGATCTCTTAAATAATTTTTAATATCATTTGTTAAAGAGGGGCTTGTCATGTCAGATCTATGGATCGAAGTAGATATGGATGCCATTATCTATAATTACCGACAAATCATGGCCGGGCTTTCTGCCGGATGCCGGCTCATGGCAGTCGTTAAGGCAGATGCCTACGGCCTCGGGGCTGCGGAAGTAGCAGGAGCCTTGCAGGGAGAAGGATGTACGGCCTTTGCTGTCACCACCATCTCTGAAGCGTTGCTGCTGCGAAACCAGGGTGTTGACGGTACAATCCTGGTGCTCGGCCCGTCGAGCCCGGAATACTGGCAGGCGGCAATCCAGGCCCATATTGAACTAACGGTATCACAGCTGGACTGGATACCGACACTGAACAAACTCGCCGAAACGTTGGGAACGAAAGCCGGGATTCAGCTGAAGCTGGAAACGGGTATGGGACGTACCGGTTTTACGGGCGATCAGCTGCAGGAATTAGCTGCAGCGTTGCGAGAAGCTCCTCAGCTGGAAGTAACAGGGGCGTACACGCACTTTGCCCGGGGAGCTCAGCGTGATCGTGCCTATACCAGAGCGCAGAATGGAAAATATCTGGCTTATGTTCAAACGTTGGAACAAGCAGGCATTCGGATCCCGCTAAAGCACGTCTGCAACAGCGCCGCCTATTTGGATTTTCCGGAGTATCATTACAATATGGTCAGAGTCGGAACACTCCTGATTGGTCATTGTCCTGCGCCGGCATTTGAAGGCAGGCTGCGGTTAAAAGACCCTTGGCTGGCCAAAGCAAGAATTGTTCACCTGCAAAAGGCGGCAAAAGGTACCTTTGTCGGCTACCAGAGTGTTTACAAGGCTAAAAAAGACACGACTCTGGCAGTGGTGCCGGTAGGTTATGCCGATGGGTTTGGGATTGAGCCCCGGCTTGTGCCTCAAAACATTGTGGATCTCGCGAAAATAATTGTCAAAAATATGGCAGCCCTGATGGGCATTCAGCTGGGCCGGGAAAAACTGCTTTGCAACGGGCAAACCGTCAGGATTGCAGGGAAAATTGGGATGCAGCTTACGGTACTCGATGTCGGCAGCGCGTCTTGCTCAGCCGGTGACGAGATTGTGATTCCCTTACGAAGGACTCAGGCCAATCCCAGGATTCTGCGGATGTATAAAAAAAATGGAGAAATAATGAGAATAAGGATAATTAATGAAGGATTTTTGTCTCCCAGCGAAGAACAATTGTCAAATAAAAGGTAGTATGGCGATCTTTGTCAAATCATATTGCTTTTAGCGCAATGGATGTTTTTAAAATCTATTGACAACTACAAATCTAGCTATAAAAAAGGGGGGCTTTGATGCTGAAGATGTTGATTGTGGATGACCAAAATGGGATCAGAAGACTTCTAACCGAAGTTTTTTTAGAATATGGTTATGAGATTGAATCGTGCGGCAGCGGAATAAAAGCGCTCGAGATTATTCCGGAATTTCAACCGGATCTGATAATCATGGATGTTAAGATGCCTGGAATGAGTGGAATTGAGGTTCTAACCAAACTCAGGGAGACAAATTGTAAAAGCCGGGTCATCATGATGACAGCATATGGCGATCAGATTTTTTATAAGCAGGCTGAGGAATTGGGAGTATCCGGTTTCGTTGTTAAACCTTTTGATTTAAATGAACTAAAAAAACAGGTTGGAGAAATTATCAGTACGGATCATGTTTCTGAGAATTGAAACGGTGGCTTAAAATAATGGCTTGAATGATCAACGGATTAACCGGCCAGACTTTAACGAAAGTCTGGCTTTTTGGCGGCCATGTAAGGTCTAATGCCACGGTACAATGAATGGTAAGAAGCGGTAATTCTAATATTCTAAAAAATCTAAGGCAGGAATAATATTTTACTTGGAGAACTATAAGCTATACGGCATACGTAAGCCGATGCCGATCCGCTGATTTGAGACGGCCACGGGGCAAAGAGCGGCAAGGCCACGGAGCCTAATACCGTGATTTCATGGAGCGGAAAGAACCAACAGGCTGACAGTGTGGGAGGTGAGCCTAAAGAATGATTATTCAGGCAGTCTCAACCATTGGGATGCTTTGTTCCCACTGCGGGAAACTTCAGTTTAAAACATTATCAGTATTTTCTTTTGCTCACTTGGGAAAGAACAGTTTCATTTGTACGTGTGGTACTCCATTGTTGACGCTCATCAGTTTTGAGAGCAAGAAAATCGGCATAGAATATTCTTGTATTTACTGCGGGATGCCGCATCACTTGGTTACCAGAAGGGAGTTGATCTGGGGAGAACAACCTTTGCGTCTGGGATGCAGCGACAAGGAACTACCAGTAGGCTATATCGGGCCTGAATCACGTGTCATGGAATTGTGCACGGAAATTAAAAAGAACTTTGTCCGACTGGCTTCGGAGTTAACAAGCGATCAGGAAGATCTTGATGTAATGACAGATGATTTTTTTGTTGTCTATGGCGTTATAGAGATACTTGGCAGGCTGGTTGAACGGAAAAAGCTTGGCTGCAAATGCGGAAATCATAACCTAACTGTAGAAATATTACCTGAAAGTGTAGAATTGATTTGCGATTTATGCAAGGCAATGGGTATTATTTATACGGATAATAAAGACATTTTGCGCATACTAGAACAAATGGGAGCAATTACTTTAGAGGAAAACGAGATGCGGATCATCAACGATTCTCTGAAGGGGAATCATAGAAAGAATATCATTACGGAGGTCGAGTAGGTTTTTTACTATGGCCGGATATTATTGAAGGAGGAATTTGACCTATGCGTTTTTTTCTTGATTCAGCCAATACAGAAGAGATTTCCCGGGCATGGGACATGGGAGTCATCGCCGGTGTTACGACGAATCCTTCTTTGGTAGCCAGAGAAAAAGAGGACTTTCACACCCTGATCCATAAAATTGCCGGGATCGTCGATGGCCCGATCAGTGCGGAAGTCATAGCGCTCGATTATGAGGGTATGCTCCAGGAAGCCCGGCAGCTCGCAGATATTCATCCAAATATTGTCGTCAAAATTCCAATGACGCTTGACGGTTTGAAAGCCGTCAAGACGCTGCGGGAAGAAGATATCCAGACGAACGTTACATTGGTGTTCAGCCCTGTTCAGGCACTGATGGCAGCAAGGGCGGGAGCCGCTTATGTCAGCCCTTTTTTAGGAAGACTTGACGATATCGGGGAGGTTGGCATGAATGTCCTGGCCGATATCTGCGAAATTTTTGAGGTCCATGATCTGGACTGCGGGGTGATTGCCGCCAGTATCCGTCATCCTGTTCACGTCCTTGAAGCGGCTAAGATCGGCGCGGATTTTGCGACAATACCTTTTGGCGTTTTGAGCAAATTATCCGAGCATCCCTTGACAAGTGCAGGAATTAATAAATTTTTGGATGACTGGAAGAAGTTAAGTTAAGAAGGGTGAAAAAGAGATGGAAAGAGAATTAACCATGGAATTTGCCCGGGTGACGGAAGCAGCAGCACTCGCTTCAGCGCGCTGGGTAGGAATGGGACAGAAGAATGAAGCCGATGATGCGGCAGTGGAAGCTATGAGATCTTTGTTTGATACCGTACACATGGATGGGACGGTCGTGATCGGCGAAGGAGAAATGGACGAAGCCCCGATGCTTTACATTGGGGAGAAACTTGGCACGGGCGAAAAGCCCGAGGTTGATGTTGCCGTCGATCCCCTCGAGGGAACAAATCTTGTTGCCAAAGGAATGCCGGGAGCCATAGCGGTTTTAGCTGTGACCAAAAGATATGGACTTCTGCATGCCCCGGATATGTATATGGATAAAATTGCTGTTGGTCCCAAGGCTGCAGGACGTATCCATCTGGATGCTCCGGTTGCCGAAAATCTCGAGAACATAGCCAAGGGACTCAATAAGAAAATTCAGGAACTTACGGTGGTTATTCTCGACAGGCCCCGCCACAGTGAGATCATCCGTCAGGTAAGAGAATGCGGCTCCAGAATACGCCTGATTACCGACGGTGATGTCGCTCCGGCTGTCGCCTGCGGGCTGGAAGGCAGCGGAGTTGATGTGATGATGGGGGTCGGCGGAGCTCCTGAGGGAGTGCTTGCCGCTGCTGCCCTGCGCTGTATGGGCGGGGAAATGCAGGGGAGACTTTGGCCGGAGAATGAAGAAGATGTTGAAAGAGCCCGGAAACTGGGTATTATGGATATCAATAAACTGCTGACACTCGATGATCTGGTCAATACGGATGACATCTTTTTTGCGGCAACCGGAATTACCGAAGGACCGCTGCTTAAAGGCGTGATATACAGCAGTGAGGGTGCCACGACGCACACTGTGGTGATGAGGGGCAAGACCGGTACGGTCCGTTTTATTGAAGCCAAACATTGTTTTGCCAAAAAGCCCAAATATGCAATTAAAGGTGCCTGCTAAAACGCTGCGAAAAGAAGCCTTCTGAATTGTTTTTTTCTTGACCGAAAGGCAAAGAATGTGCTAGAATATTTAGAGTTGACTGTATTTGATTGAGACGGATCTGATTGGGAAGGAAGGTGACGGGTCATGAAAGAGAAAATTCATCCGAAATATGAACAAACTACCATTAGCTGCGCTTGCGGCAATATTATAGAGACAGGTAGTACGAAGAAGGATATCAAGGTCGAAATTTGTTCCAAGTGTCATCCTTTTTACACTGGAGTTCAGCGATTTGTTGACGCTGGTGGACGAGTCGATCGTTTCAAAAAGAAATACGGTTTGCAATAACAACGGTCTGAAGCCGTTGCCTGTAAAAAACAAGGAGCAGAGCGTAAGCTCTGCTTTTCGGTTATTAGGCCTGGAGGTTTAAATTTATGGAAAAACCTGTTCAATATGGAGGGCAAGCGCTGATTGAAGGCGTAATGATGCGCGGGCCACGGGCGATTGCGATGGCTGTTCGTCTACCCAACGGAGAGATTGAAGTAACGACCCAAGATATTCATCCCTGGTCTCAGAAGCCAGTTCTTAAATTGCCGATCATTCGGGGTTTTGTTGCACTGCTTGAATCTTTGGTAATTGGAACCAAAGCTTTGATGTTTTCCGCCGACCGCGCTGTCGGCGAAGAAGAAGGAGAGGAGCTTGGCTTTTGGGCGATGGTGTTAACGATCGTTATTGCCTTTGCTGCCGGACTCCTGTTATTTGTCGGAATACCGACAGCTTCCGCTCATTTATTGACAGATATTTTTCCGGGTACCGTACTGCAAAATATTGTCGAAGGCCTCATTCGTCTTATTGTGTTATTTCTATATATCCTTCTGATATCCAGATTAAAGGATATTCAGAGGGTATTTCAATACCATGGGGCAGAACATAAAGCAATATTTGCGCATGAAGCTGGCGTGGAACTGAATCCGGAAAACATCCGAAAATACTCCAGACTGCATCCCCGGTGCGGGACGAGCTTCTTGCTTATTGTTGTTGTCGTCAGTATCTTTGTTTTTGCCTTTTTGGGCGTGGATCCTCTGTGGTGGCGTATCGTTTCCCGAATCATCCTGATGCCGCTAGTAGCTGGAATTTCGTACGAGCTTTTGAAGCTGTCAGGGAGATTTTCCAAATCGATGTTTTTAAAGTGGATCATAGTTCCCGGCCTTCTGCTGCAGAAGCTTACGACCAGGGAACCGGACGACTCCCAACTTGAGGTTGCGATTGCTGCGCTTAACGGGGTACTCGCGACCGGACAGGAACTTTCATAGATAAAATTCATTTGGGAGAGGTTAAAACATGCTAAACAGGCTCGAAGAGATAGAAAAAAAATATGACGACCTGACAGAACTCCTGGCCAAGCCGGAGATCATCGCCAATCAGGCTGATTTTCAGAAATATGCCAGAAGCCAGTCGGCGCTTACAGATATAGTCGCAGTATTTCGAGAATATAAAGAAATAAACCGGCAGATTGAAGATCTGAAAGGCATGCTTGACGAGGAACGCGATCCTGAAATGAGAGAAATGGCCGAGGCCGAACAGGATGAATTAACAAAGAGCAAAAAAAAGCTGGAAGAGGATTTGAAAATCCTGCTCCTGCCGAAGGATCCGAATGATGAGAAAAACGTCATTATGGAGATTAGAGCCGGTGCTGGCGGAGATGAAGCGGCTTTGTTTGCAGGTGATTTATACAAGATGTATACAAAATATGCCGAAAGTCAGAACTGGAAGACCGAACCCTTAAGTGCCAGTTTCACGGATATTGGCGGCTTTAAAGAGATTATTTTTATGATCGAAGGACAGGGTGCTTATAGCAGACTGAAATATGAAAGCGGTGTTCACCGTGTTCAGCGGATTCCCGCGACCGAATCCGGCGGCAGGATTCATACGTCTACCGTGACGGTTGCCGTACTACCTGAAGCCGAGGAAGTCGATGTTGCGATTAACCCGAACGATATCAGGATCGATATTTTTTGTTCCAGCGGCCCTGGTGGTCAGTCTGTAAATACGACACAGTCGGCAGTCCGCATTACCCACTTGCCGACGGGGATCGTGGTCTCTTGCCAGGATGAAAAATCCCAGCACAAGAATAAGGATAAAGCCTTAAAAGTACTCAGAGCCAGGCTGTTGGAAAAAGCTCAAGAAGAGGCAGCCGGCGAGATTGCCCAGGAACGTAAAAGCCAGGTAGGGACAGGTGACCGCAGTGAGCGCATTCGAACCTACAACTATCCGCAGGGCAGAGTTTCCGATCATCGTATCGGCCTTACACTGCATAAACTGGACAGCATTTTGATGGGTGACATCGAAGAAATCATTACGGCATTGATTTCGGCCGATCATGCCGAAAGGCTCAAAGCTTCGGTCTAATGGACAAAGATGAAAGCAGGAGTTTACCGGGTATGACAGACAGACCTGATGCTCATCGGCCAATGGAGCTGCTTCGGCAAGGCACACAGTATTTAGCGCAGTGCGGGGTAGCTGACGCCCGGGTAGAGGCGGATCTTATTCTGGCCTTTGTGCTTAAAACGACGAGAGACAAACTATATGCCGAGCGTGACAGGGTAATCGCTTCCCCGGAAAAAGAGATCTATAATGATTTCCTGAAACGACGTGGTCAGAGGGAACCACTTGCTTATCTGCTTAAGACCCGTGAATTTATGGGTCTTGATTTCTTTGTGGACCCAAGCGTTCTGATCCCGAGGCCAGAAACGGAACTTCTAGTTGAGAAAGTCCTGAAATTGGGCAAGAATATAGGTAGAGAACGAGAAAATGAGGAAGTTTCTACAAAGGTTCTTGATCTTTGCACAGGCAGCGGGGCAATTGCCGTTGCTGTGGCCTATTATTGGAATCAGGCGTCCGTTGTCGCTGTTGATATGTCTTCTGAAGCGTTGACTGTCGCTAAAATCAATGCGGCCAAGATGAACGTGAATATTGACTTTCGTCTGGGAGATCTTTTTGCACCGGTACAGGGAGAAAAATTCAGCCTGATTGTTTCCAATCCTCCGTACATCTCAGAACAGGAAATTCTGGAGTGTTCGCCCGAAGTCAGGAAAGAGCCTGTCTTAGCCCTGCTGGCTGGAAAAGATGGTCTGGATTTTTACCGGAGGATTGCTATGAATGCAACAGAATTCTTGAGCCATGGGGGAATAATTTTGGTGGAAATCGGGTATTCCCAGGGAACCCAGGTTCGGGAATTATTTAAGGCCGCCGGATATCAAACCGAATTATTTTCTGATTACGCTGGTCTGGATAGAATAGTGCTGGCCCGCAAGGAATAGTATTTCGTTAATAACCGGTTGAAACCGCCGTTTGGATAGGGCCACGAAGGAGCTGTCATGGAGACAAAAAGAATTCGGCTGAGGCCGGACAGCATCATACAGGATAAAGAATTGCAGGAAGCAGCAGCTTTGCTCCGACAGGGCGAAGTCGTGGCATTTCCTACCGAGACCGTTTATGGGCTTGGCGCCAATGCGCTGGACAGCGAAGCCTGTGCCAAAATATATGCGGTAAAAGGACGACCTTCGGATAATCCGCTGATTGTTCATGTTGCTTCCTTGGACGAAGCACAGCAGCTTGTCCGTGTTTGGCCGCCGCAGGCTGAAGTCTGCGCGCGGAATTTCTGGCCAGGACCTTTAACGCTGGTACTGCCCAAGAGAGCACATATTCCGGAAATCGTCAGCGGAGGACTGGACACGGTGGCGGTCAGAATGCCGAGTCACCCTGTTGCCCTGGCCCTGATTGAAGCAGCGGGTTGTCCGTTGGCCGCGCCGAGTGCGAATATATCGGGGAAGCCCAGTCCGACCAATGCGGAGCATGTTTGGCGGGATCTGAAAGGGAAGATTCCGTTGCTGATTGATGCCGGATCTTGTACAGTGGGTCTTGAATCGACGGTGCTCGATTTGACCGGGGAACTACCAACAATTTTGCGCCCGGGAGGAATTACGCTTGAACAGCTTCAGGCAGTGCTGGGGAAGGTCGAACTGGACCGCAGTGCTGATCACGGACAGCCGACCGTAGAGCCCAGATCGCCTGGTATGAAATATAGACATTACGCACCGGAAGGTAAAATCATTTTATTCAGTGGTAGCACCTCTGAAAAAGCTGAAAAGATGACGAAATATCTGAGGAACAAAAACAACGCGGCAAGGACTGCAGTACTGTGTTTGGACGAAACGGTCGCCAGACTGACCGGAGATACGACCGGCAAGGCCGATATGATATTTGCACTTGGTTCCAGGAATAATCTTGATTCAGCTGCCAGCCGTCTGTTTGAAGGACTGAGACTGTGTGACGAGCAAAACATCGACACCATTCTGGCGGAGGAGATTGCAGAAGAAGGAATAGGGCTTGCTTTTATGAACCGTTTGAAGAAAGCAGCTGGCAAAAAAAATTTTGGTCCAGGGAGCAGGTATCTCAATCTGACCGATACTAAGGAGGAAAACACTTGGAATTAATATGGATCATAGCGGTATCAATAGCACTAGGGATGGATGCCTTTTCCTTCTCGCTTGCTTTGGGAATGATTGGGATCGACAATAAAACAGCGCTGCGGTTGAGTACTGTCGTGGCAGTGTTTCATGTTTTCATGCCGCTTTTGGGTTTGTGGATTGGACAGAAACTTGGACTGCTGTTTGGCAATGTTGCAGTTGGGATCGGAGCTGTCATTTTGCTCTGGCTTGGCAGTAAAATGATTCTGGGTGCCATTCGGGGATCGGGAGAAAAAAACATCCCGAGTTTAAAAGGATTCGGAATTTTCGTTCTGGCAGGAAGCGTCAGCCTTGACGCACTGAGTGTCGGATTTTCTCTGGGTACGTTTGTCAGCATGATCCTGCCGGCAACCCTGATCATGGGTTTTACAGCAGGTATCATGACAGGAGGCGGTATTCTTCTTGGTCGAAGAATCGGCACCTGGGCCGGCAGCAAAGCGGAAGCCGTCGGTGGCGGCATCTTGTTTTTGATTGGCCTGAGAATGGCCTTCGGTCTTGTTTTCTAAGTCAATCGAATTTTAATTTACTAGTCCGGAAAAGAGGGTATAATGATATCTATGAAAATCTTGTTTGTTTGTACAGGAAATACATGCCGCAGTCCGATGGCAGAAGGTCTTGCCCGCTTATATTTTCCGGAAGGGTATGAGCTTTTCTCGGCCGGGATTCAGGCTTTGGATGGCGATCCCATCAGCCCGTATGCAGGGGAAATTCTCCAGGAAAAGGGAATTGATTCCCAGCGGCATCGGGCGGTCAGGCTGCAAAAAGATACGCTCGCTGCTGCTGATCTGATCCTGACAATGACCAAAGCTCAGAAAAAAGTACTGTCCGGTATTTATCCGGAATATCAGGATAAAATCATGCAACTCGGAGAATGGTCCGGTTTGGATAAAGAAATTTCCGACCCATGGCTGGGATCTCTGAAAACATACAGGTTCTGTGCGGAAGAAATTGAAGAAATGATCAAAGCCGGAGTACGGCGGTATCGAGGGAACAGTTAGCGCCTGTAAATGCTAGATAAAAAATGATGATAAAAACTACGGAGTTCAGGAGGCAGAAATGAAAATTGCATTGGGTGCAGATCATGCAGGATATCAGCTTAAGGAGTGCATCAAAGAATTTCTTGCGGAAAAAGGCCACGAGATTCTAGATTGCGGTACAGACAGCGACAGTTCCGTTGATTATCCGGGGTATGGCTTCAATGTCGGGAAAGCAGTGATTGAAAGTAAAGCGGATTCTGGAATCGTGGTCTGCGGCACCGGAATAGGGATTTCCATCGCAGCCAATAAAGTCAAGGGAATTCGGGCTGCCCTTTGTACCGACAGTTATATGGCCAAGATGGCGAGGCAGCATAATAATGCCAATATCTTAGCACTCGGAGCAAGGGTAATTGGTCAGGGCGTTGCGCTGGATATTGTCGAGACTTTTTTGACGACATCCTTCAGCGGGTGGAAACATGCCAGAAGAGTAGATATGATCAGCGATTTTGAGCAGCGATCTTAATTTTTTAGGCTGAGGATACTGGCCCAAAAAATAAGAAAGGCGTGAGGGTACTATGACGGATAAGAAGGAAATGCTTCGGCAAATCAAAGATGAGTGGGAGCATATTCTTCAGGCATTTGAGGATACAGCTGGACTAAAGCCTGGGCAGCTGCTGGTTGTCGGCTGCAGCACGAGTGAAATTATCGGGGAAAAGATTGGCAAAGCAGGCAGCAAAGAAGTGGCTGATGTTCTGTTCGAACCACTTCGGAGATGGGCGGACAAGCTTGGGATTTTTCTGGCGGTTCAATGCTGTGAGCATTTAAACCGGGCGCTCATCGTGGAAAGAAGTACGGCTGACAGGCTGAATTTTGAACCCGTCGTGGTGATACCGTCGCTTTCAGCAGGCGGGGCAATGTCCCTGGCTGCCTGGGGAAATTTTTTCGATCCTGTTGCTGTCGAACAGATTAGGGCTGATGCAGGGATCGATATCGGAGACACGTTGATTGGCATGCATCTCCGCCCGGTCGCTGTTCCACTAAGGATTGACGTCCGAAATCTCGGCGCGGCTCACCTTAACCTTGCCAAAGCGCGGCCGAAATATGTCGGCGGCCCGAGAGCTGCTTATCCCTGCGACTGAGGCGGCCAGGACAGAAGCTTATACGGAAGCATATGCTAAACAGAATGATTTTAAGGTTGATAAGATGCCAGAAAAGGAAACAATATTCTAATTATTTTTATGATAGAGGTGGATATTCAGATGGATTATATTCAGAAATATTTAGCGTCCCAGGACCCTGAGGCAGCAAAAGCCATAGAGCTGGAAGAAAATAGACAGGAAAATAAAATTGAACTCATTGCTTCGGAAAACTTTGTCAGCAGGGCAGTTATGGCTGCTCAGGGTTCGGTCCTGACAAACAAATACGCTGAGGGATATCCGGGAAAACGTTATTACGGCGGATGCGAGTATGTTGATATTGTTGAAAATCTGGCCAGGGAAAGAGTTAAAAAACTGTTTAATGCGGAACACGCTAATGTTCAGCCCCATTCAGGAGCACAGGCCAATACAGCAGTTTATTTTGCCATGCTGAATCCTGGGGATACGGTTCTGGGCATGAACTTGTCGCATGGGGGGCATCTTACGCACGGGAGTCAGGTCAACATCTCGGGAAAGTATTTCAATTTTATTGAATATGGCGTTGATAAGGAAACAGAACGGATCGACTACGACAATCTGCATAGACTGGCGCTTGCTCATAAACCAAAGATGATTGTCGGCGGAGCGAGTGCTTACCCTCGTCAGATCGATTTTAAACGGATCAGAGAAATCGCCGATGAAGCTGGCGCTTATGTGATGATTGATATGGCGCATATTGCAGGTCTGGTGGCGGTCGGTCTTCATCCGAGCCCCGTTTCCTATGCGCATTTTGTAACCAGCACAACCCATAAAACCTTAAGGGGGCCAAGAGGCGGGCTTATTCTCTGTAAAGAGGAATTCGGGCCGAAGATTGATAAAGCGATATTCCCCGGAATTCAGGGCGGCCCGCTGATGCATGTGATTGCAGCCAAGGCCGTTGCTTTCGGTGAAGCTCTTCAGCCGGGATTTGTTGAATACCAGCAGCAGATTTTGCAAAATGCCCAGGCATTAGCCAAAGGATTTCTAGCAAGAGGATTCCGTTTAGTTTCAGGCGGTACGGACAACCATTTGCTGCTGCTGGATGTCAGACGCAAGGGGCTGACCGGCAAAGAAGCTGAAACACGGCTGGACAGTGTCGGCATTACCGTGAATAAAAATACGATCCCGTTTGATCCTCAGGGGGCCAATGTAACGAGCGGTATACGGATCGGTTCGCCTGCGGTCACGGCCAGAGGGTTGAAGGAAGCCGAGATGGATCTGATCACTGAGGCGATTGACCTGACGCTGACTGCCGGCAGTGATGCTTCAAGAATTGCCCGGGCCGAAGCGATTGTCAAAGATATTTGCGGAAGATTTCCTTTGTATAAGTAACTTAAACTAAACTAACCTAACCTACGTTGCGGCCATCGATCAATGCTTAAATGAATCCACCTATATCGTTCCGGGACTCGGAGATGCCGGGGACAGATTGTTCGGATCAAAAGAATAAACAACAGAGAAGAAGCAGAAAAATGAACAGAAAAAGATCCTAGCAGATATAATGACAGCAGCGTCTGGCACGAGTATACTAAAAATAGAGAATTATCTTAGCAGACAAAAATTCAGTGAACTTTTTGGCGAAGGAAAGCGGAATGCGGGGAGTAGTGTGATGAAAAATCAAACCAGGCCAGCGTGGGACGAATATTTCCTTGATCTTGCCCAGCTGGTGGCCAGGCGGTCGACCTGCTTAAGGCGCAATTATGGCGCAGTGATTGTCAAAGACAATATTATTGTTAGCACAGGTTACAACGGCGCTGCCAGAGGGGAACCCAATTGCATTGACATCGGGGAATGTGTCAGGGAACGGTATAATGTTCCCAAAGGGGAAAGATATGAGCTTTGTATGGCGGTTCACGCTGAACAAAATGCGATTATTGCCGGTGATCCCGTAAAAATGCAAGGAGCCACAATCTACATATCCGGCTATGAATTTGATGGAGAACAAGCATCGGGGGAACCCTGTCTGCTGTGCCGGAGAATGATTAAAAATGCGATGATCAAACGGGTTGCTTATCTTGATGAAAACGGTAAAAAGAAAAACATCCGATTTGAGACGAGCGAGTAATATGTCCATCGATGAGGGTGCTGCCCTGAAGACTTTAATCCTTTAAACTTCAAAAAGAGTATAACCAATAAGCCTGCCCGAAAGGGTGGGCTTAATCTTTTCGGGAAACAGGGAAAATCAGACTGTCTGTTTAAGCGGAGATAGGATGACTTCATACCCTAAATTTTGAAGTAAATGGACGTTTCATTTTAAAATACGATCCCAGCAATTTATTGAACCGGTGCAGATCCTTTATAGGTTTGTCGGCTGCCCTGCGTGCTCAGTCTGCATGAGTAAATAATAAGACTATAAAACAATAGCATAAAGTGACAAGGATATTGAGGATTTGGCCAACCTCAAGGGAAAAGAAGAATGTTTGCACACTGGATTAGGGGTACTGCCAGAAGCAGGATAATGGGAGCCGGATGAGCTGAGAGGTTCACGTCCGGATCTGGTGTACCACGAAAGGCAAAATGGTGATGGAGGAAGGCCCTCCGGTGGGGACTAGATAGGTAGACCTGCCAAACAGCCCTATGCTGCTGTGGTCAAAAACCATGGTAGTTCCTGACATAACGGTTTTGCTCATATTCAGTTAGCCATGTTTCAATTGTATTCCTGTAAGGATCCATTTTGGATGTTCTGAGGTTGAGGATATGATGATATCTAAGACGGGTTATGCACTATTTCTTGAAATTTTTATAGTTCAAACTTAGCTAAGGGTTCATATAATAATATGAACAGTGATCAGGCAAAAGATGAGCGGGGGCGAGGTCGCCGGCAAATCCTAATTGCCGTCGGCCCGCCCCCGCTCTTAATCTCTAATGCCGGTGCTGCCCGCTTACACTTGCGGAGGATCGTAAAGGTCATTGCTCGTTGTTTCGATGACCTTTATATCCTTTACCCCTGTAAGGGCACCGTTTGTCGTGAGGAATATCCCGCCTGCTATAAGCGCGTTCATAACGCTCATGGCTTCAGTGAGCTGAATATCCTGCCTCGGTTGGGGAACCGTTAGGGAAAACGTGTTCCCTCCGGCAGTTACAAAAGTTAATCTTGCTGTTCGGTTGGTGGTCACAGCCAATTGAATCACCCCCTTCATGCCTGAAATTACCCTCTGGTTTACTCCTCATTTGTCAATTCATCCGTTCTTCTGAAGTAAACGTCAAGCAGGGTATATTCCGACAGGCTGAAGATGGCATAAGCCGCCTCATAGACAGCTTGATTCGAAGCATTGTAAACAATATTGTTAAGGGTTCGCTGTTTGGTTATCGGAGCGCCGGCGGGGTCGACTCCGGTCTGATAAACCAATACCAGAGCCGCGCCGGATGGTGCTGACACAACGGCCATTCCAATCATCTCCTTTCCCTTTGATTGGACAGCTTACGGCTGTCTTGTACATACTATGCTTGGCTTGTCCAAAGGTTCCAAAAAAAAATCAGGAATTAACTCTAAGCGGTTTCCTGGGGGGCGGCCACTCTTTAATCGTCTCCGCCATGTATTCAATCAGCCGGTTGGCTTCTTTTCTTTTTTCTTCTTTCAGGTTGGGATCGATATGGGCCAGATTGGTGAGCGCTGTCGTCAGATCGAAGAAGGTATCGGCGATCGTTTTGCTGCAAGTATCGCATTTCTCTACATACTTGATGTAGGCGTCTGGGTCACGTTCGGTTTTAAGGTTGTGGGTAAAAGGGGCAGTTTGACCTGCAGAAGAAGCTATACTAGCAGAGAGAGCTTCTGCTTTGATATTTTCCGGATTCGTCGGCCTTGACGGGGTCTTAGCCTCCTCCTTTTTTAATTCGGAGATTGTGCTGTCGATCGTCTCCAGCCCTTTTTTAAGTGCTTGATTCTCCTGAAGAGCCTGTTCCTTTTCCTGATTGGCCTGGTCTCTGTCCTGAAGCGCCTGCTGCAGCTTCTTGGTGGTCATACCGCCGACATCATTCTGCTCGATGAATTCCTCCCGCTCCTCTGCCGGTAAACCCAGAAGGAGGAGGGCCTGGGTGTAAGTCATATTCGACATTGAGGGTCTGTTGACAAACGGTGTAGAATAACTCAATTTTAATATTTGACAATTTTGAAATTTACTATACTAGTGTACTCAAATTCTAAACGACGAAATTTAAAACTTCCCCCAAGGTCTTGTAAAATCAAACGATATCACCCTCTGGAATGGTATAATGAAATAGGGTGATGACGATGATGACAGAGCAAAAAAGCAGACAAAATCGGATGCTGTGCGTATTAATGGAAGACCTTGTACCTAAAGGACACTTCCTTCGGAAGCTGGATGCGGCAATAGATTTCAGCTTCATATATGAAATCATGAGGCCGGTGTACAGTGACATAGGACGACCATCAGTCGACCCGGTCATTTTAGTAAAAATGCTACTTATCGGCTATTTGTACGGGATAGATTCGGAGCGAAAGCTCGAGGAAGAGATTACGGTCAACATCGCCTATCGCTGGTTTCTTGGCCTTGATCTGGAAGACAAAGTCCCGGATCACTCCGTCTTTTCCCAAAACCGCAAGCGCAGGTTTAAGGATACAGAAGTGTTTCAGGAGATATTTAACACAGTGGTTAAAAAATGTGCTGAAGCTGGACTTATTGGCGGTGAATGCGTGGTTATGGATTCCACGCATATCAAAGCTAACGCTGCTAATGGCAATGCAGAGGAAGTGCTTCTCATGGAAGGGCCGAATGAGTACTGGCAAAAACTAAATGACGAATATGGCCAGGACATCCGGCAAAAAAGCGAAGATGCCGACATGACTGTGACCATAAAAAAAAAGGCCGTCTCCGATCCTGAAGCTGGATGGATGCACAGACATCCCAAGCCGGCAGGATTCCACTACCTTTGCCATCAAAGCGCAGATATCCAATACGGTATCATAACAGACGTGCATGTTACGCCGGGAGATGTGACAGATGCTCCCTATTGTGTTAAACGTATAGCATACCAGAAACAGAAACTAAAAATACCGTTCCGCTTCGCCGGATTGGACAGCGGCTATGATACAGTCGCAGTACATCATGGTCTCCACAAGCTTGGAATTAGAGGATATATCCATCTGAATACCGGTCATAATGCCAGTTGGCGCAAAGAAAGAGGCCTGTTTTCAATTGATGATTTCAGATATGACGGTAAGAATGACTGCTATATCTGTCCAAATGGTTGCACATTACATTACATAGGCGTAAGAAAAGTGCGTTATCGAGTTGGTAAAAACTATGTGTCAAGATCACAAGATTGTAAAAGCTGTCCTTTGAAAAACCGTTGCATTACCGGAAAGGCTAGTTATAAGGAGGTCCGACGGGATTTCTATCAAGAGGATCAGGAACGCAATCACGCTTTAATTGGTACTGCTATCTACCGACATGTAATGCGAAAACGTCAAGTGATCAGTGAAGGGAACTTTGCTTTGCAAAAACGATGTCACAACTTAAGGTTTACCCGAAAACGAGGCGTCTGGAAGGTTCAAGAACAATGCTTCCTTTCAGCAATGGCATTAAATCTTAAAAGACTAGTGAAATATGGGACAGCACCGCTCTTGCCGGCTGTCCCATATCTTCTTTATATTCTAGATGTTGTTTTAAAGAGAAATATCCGATTAAGGCCCGTTTACTAAGTATATATATTTCATTTTAAGCCAGGTTTGTCAACAGACCCTTGATGTCGATTTTGACGTGTCCAATCCGTCAGAGAAGTTTGGCCCGTACTCTTGGTAGAGTTTGATCAGTCTTTCGGCAGTTTTCTGGGAATAGCTCACAGACTCTGCCAGCCACTTACCCCATTCCCCGTGTTTGACCAGATCCTTGGCTTCCAGCAAACGACGGCCGATTTCAATGGCACTGGTGAGCAGAATTTTTTTGGTTTGGCAGGTTATCATATTTATTTCAGCCGCAATGACAAGCGGCGTACGTTCGCTGGCCGGATTATCCATACCGCCCGCCCTTTCATTATGAGTCTAATTACAGCATATGCGGATAAGCTTCGGATGGTGAGGGCTTGGCTTTTTATAAGCCGGCGGATCATAGAGGAAATATAACAGATGCCAAGGATATTATTTCCAAGTAATTTTGAAAAGGGAACATATGCTTGGTAAAATGTATATATGATTCCACTGCTGAAAACAGTTAACTTCTTCTCAACACTTCAATAAATGGTAAATAAAGTAATGTATTTCTTCTAAAACTTCATCCAGCAGTATAACTGGTTTGTTTTTTAGATCCTTAGCATGTGTTTGTTCACTCTTTTTAGCCCTTTCTTTTGTTAAACAGTGACAGGTATACCTTGGTTAGGCTTAAGCAAGTTTTTCACTTTCCTTCGGATATCCCCTTGGAAAAATCGGGTTAGCTGACGAAAATTATGGGCAATAAGCTTTGTTCCCATAACCAGATTACATTTTGGGATACCTCTTACACTTAATTTGTCCGCATCTTGAGCCCGCTTTAACGCTGAATTTGTTCCTTCAATAGCAGCTCGTTTACTTGTGGCTTCCTGGCGATTTCCTTGATCTTCAATTTTTAGGCGATTTTCTTCGGAATCTAAGCTCTTCTGGCTTACCCGCACTACGGTATCATTTTTCTGAAATTTGACCCGGCAATTTTCTCTAAGGGGACATTTGTCACATGTTTGACGGTTGAAATGAGCACTTAAGGTTCTACTCTTTTCATCGAAATCTGCCCGAATTGGTTCTTGCTCTGCCGGGCAAAGCAGGATCTTTTGTTTATCTTTAATCTCAAAAGCAGTATACGGAAGTTTTTCGCTGGATTGTTTACGACCTGTCATATCCGTGTAATGTACTTCAATTCCTTGGCTTTGGGCCTCCCTTGTAACTTCCGGACTATAAT
Source organism: Dehalobacter sp. CP (assembly GCF_047652685.1). Lineage (NCBI taxonomy): Bacteria > Bacillati > Bacillota > Clostridia > Eubacteriales > Desulfitobacteriaceae > Dehalobacter > Dehalobacter sp. CP. The sequence continues at coordinate 2,835,078 of NZ_CP157399.1, read as the reverse complement.
AAGCACCATCCGTATATAAATCTTTAACTCCTTTTTCCGCAAGGTTGGGAAGATCTCTTTTAAGCAATTCAATGTCACTGGTTGTATTGGGGGCAAGGTCATAATGGGTTACGATTTGAACTGGATTTTCATCAGCACAGGTTTCGGCTAGGTTTAGAACATAGCCCACATGTTTTTTGCCGTTTTTGTTGTGATAAGTTGCATCTGGATCATAAGCGGATTGTAGAGATTTTGCAGATATTTCTTTATTATCTTTGGCGATCCAGCGATTTTGTTCTTCACTAAATGTCGCTTGTTCTTTTAGGAAACGTTCTACAAGCTGGGTGGCAGGATTTGCTTTAAGGTCAGGTTGCCCTTGAGCCAATTGAAGGACTTCCGAACAGGATTCGATTAAACTCTGAATGCGGGATTGAGTGTCTTTTCCTTTAAGTTTATAAAGAAATTGCGTCTTGTAATCTGGTTTAAGAAAGATTTTTAAGGAGTCATTCAGGATGTTTTCAGGAAGTGCTTTTACTCCATTGACTAAAACATCATAGGCCAGCGAGAGACGCCCTGCTAGTTTAATATTGGACATAATCTGCGTTGAATCCATGCGTACTTCATCCGTATTAAGTTTTGCAGCTTTAATGAAATGATCTGTAAGCTTCTGAAATTGAACAAAGATGAGGTCTGCTTCTTCCGGATACTCCAGCGAATAATTATATAGTCTGGCTCTAAACTCATACAGCGTTCGTGGTGCAAAATAGCGTTCGCCTAAAGTACGAAGGCCTAAAGCATAAGAAATTTGAAAGTTATAGGCATATTCATCAAGTAGTACTTCATCGGTATAATCTCGGATCTCTTTGATTAAATCAAGACTCATGAGGATGTTTACCGGAAAGTTGGGACGCCCGTTATCGCTAGAGTATAAAGGTGCAAATACGCTTTCATCAATTTGGCAAAAAACGTGCTGATAGAAAAGTGCCGCCCAGGATTTCTGAAGTTTCTGAGCGAGTCTTAAGTCCATACTATCGAGACTGCTAAATAAGTTTTCTTGTAAATGTTCATTATTTTTACGAAACATCTGCAACACCCCATAAAATCAATTTATCTCTTTCATCCAACTAATTCTTAGCTTATACTTGATAATTCGATATCGAGAGATAAATTTCCTTCTGAAAAACAAGGACTTCTAAGGGGTTTTTGCAGTAGAATCATATATGATTTGTTGAAAATGATGAGTATATTTGTGGTTATGGCCGAACATTCATCAGATCCATACACCAATAGAAATAAGAAACTGATTATCCAAAATCACATTTTATAACATGAACAGGAGGCGCATCGAAACCATCAGTTAAATACATATATATGTATATATATGTATATATTTGCGGAAAATGCTTATGGCGTGTATAATATATAAGGTTACATAGTCATAGTCTTTACGGTCGATGCCTGCAGGCAACCGGTCATTAATGAGGGAAATATTATGGATTTGGAACAAAGAAAATATAAGGTCATGACTGTATTTGGAACCAGACCTGAGGCTATTAAGATGGCACCTGTCGTAAAAGCATTAGAAAAGCAGGACGACGTTGACAGCCTGGTTGTTGTTACTGCCCAGCATCGTGAGATGCTGGATCAAGTTGTTAAACTCTTTGATATTGTACCTGATTATGATCTTGATTTAATGAAGCATGGACAGACCCTGGCCACCCTTACCACTGGAGTGCTGACAGGAATGGATGAGATATTGCTCAAGGAAAAACCGAATTTGATCTTGGTACAAGGGGATACTACAACTACTTTTGCATCAGCCCTAACAGCTTTTTATCATAAGATCCCGATCGGCCATATCGAGGCTGGTTTGCGAACTGGCCAGAAATATTCTCCCTGGCCGGAGGAAATCAATCGGAAACTTACCAGTGGTTTAGCAGACTTGCATTTTGCACCTACCGAAGTATCGAGAAGTAATCTGCTGCGCGAAGGGGTCGACCCGGAGAATATATTTGTTACAGGCAACACAGTAATCGATGCCTTATTAAGTACCGTTAAGCCGGAATATCGGTTTGCGGATATAGACTTAAACAGGATTTTAGAAGTAAATAAAGATAAACGAATGATCCTAATGACAACGCACCGCCGGGAGAATTGGGGAGAACCCATGCGGCAGATCTATCAGGCGCTGGAAACAGTCCTGCGGGAATTTCCGGATACCTATGTTATATTCCCGATGCATAAGAACCCTACGGTCAGGAAAGTAGTCACGGAGGTCTTAGGAGGCAATGAAAAGGTCCATTTAATTGAACCTTTGGATTACGAACCCTTTGTAAATCTAATGGCAAAGGCCTATTTGATCCTGTCAGACTCCGGGGGGATCCAAGAAGAGGCCCCTTCACTGGGCAAGCCCGTTCTGGTGGTCAGGGATACGACTGAACGGCCTGAAGCTGTCGATTCAGGAACCGTATTACTGGTTGGGACACAATACAATAAGGTTGTTGAAAGCATTCAGCAGCTATTAACCGACCAGGATACTTATGGAAAAATGTCTCAAGCGACAAATCCATACGGAGACGGCAGATCAAGCGCAAGAATCACCCAAATTATTGTTGAAAAATTTTTTGATCATAAGATTTTCAGCATCTGATCACAAGAATTTCTTAAATAAAACAAAAATAACCTCAAAAAGTTGCAAAATGAAAACTGATGATTATGTGAATGAACGATCAATCCTGATTCTACGCGGCTTTTGACGGCAAGTGCAGTTGGTATAAATCTTGCATTATATATTATGTTGTCAACGAAAAACCATGAGATTTGAGGGAGCCAGATGGCTGACAAATTTACGAGTGACGTTGTCAAGTATATGCTTTGGGGATCATCAAGTGCTTCTGCTCTTGTTGGCTTGGAAGTAGGAGGATATTTTTTAGGAAATTATTTGGATACTCGTTTTGGTACTGACCCTTTATTTAAGGCAGCTTTGATGATTTCAGGCATTTTGTTCAGTATACTATCTCTAATATTAATTTATTTAAAGTTAGGTAAAACAGATGGAAAATAGCAGATTTATTCAGATATTGACGGTTATTCTCTGCATCACTGTTTTAATCGTGATATGGCGAGCAGATTTTTATCCCCTTGTCGGTTTATTGATCGGCTATTATACGGGCATAATTAATGTTAAGTGGCTACTTAGGGACGCTCGAAAAGCAATGGACAAAGATAAGAAAGCAGCCCTAAAAACATACTACAAAAGCTTAGTATTCAGGTTGGTAATCATTACGTTGGTATTTGCTGTTGTCGCAAAGTTCCAACCGGATTGGCTTAATTATGTGGCTATAGGAATGATGACTGGTATTGTTATCCCTATAATTGTAGCAAGACATCAACTAACAAAAACGAAAGGTGGTGAAAATTAAATGCATGATACCGTACTATGGGTATTGGGAAATGGCACTGTGCATGCGAAGACACTGATTATGACTTGGGTCACAATGATACTTCTTTTGGGTTTTGTCTTTCTTTGTAAGCGCAATCTGACAAGTGGAACGCCCGGAAAACTTCAAAATCTTTTGGAATGGATCATTGATTTTGTCAGGGGCCTTATCTCTGATAATATGGACTATAAAAAAGGATCGTCATTGCTCGGGTATCTTCTTTCCCTTATTTTGTTTGTATTTTTTGCGAACATGATTGGCTTGATTCCCAATATATTTGCACCCTTACTCGATCACGTACACTTTGCTAGAATCAATGAGATGTTTGGCGGAGCAATTTTCAGTGCGCGAACAACAACGTTTTCGTCGCCGACAGCAGATGTTAATACGACCTTTGCCTTATCGACAATAACGATTGTTTTAGTATTGGTCTATGGACTCAAATATAAAGGTGCGCACTATTTCAAACACTTTCTTGAACCCTATCCGCCTTTTGCGATCCTTCATATTATTGATTTTGTCGCCAAGCCTTTGACCTTAGCTTTCCGGCTATTCGGCAATATTTATGCCGGAGAAATCCTGATTGCAGTCATTCTCATGATCCCGGGTATATTTGCCTTCGCTGGAGTTATTCCGATGCCATTTTGGCTTGTGTTCTGCGTATTTATCGCAGTAATCCAATCCTATGTTTTTACAATATTAACGGTGGCCTATGTCGGCCAAGCTATCGAAGAGTCTCACTAACAACGGTATTATTTCAGAGCTAAAAAGAAGCAATCTGAAATCAATAAATACAAAATGAAATTTATTTATTTAAGGAGGAAATTTAATATGGATATCACTGCTGCTGCGTTGATAGGTACTGGTATTGCTGCCGCGGGTGCGGCCATTGGAGCTGCTATGGGTAATGGAAACGTTGTTGCCAGCACAATTGATGGGATTGCACGTCAACCTGAAGCCAGAGGAACTTTAATGAGCACCATGTTTATTGGTATTGCGCTGGTTGAGATTCTTCCCCTCTTGTCCATCATCATGGCTCTGTTAATGTTCTTTACGAAGTCCTGAGGTGTACTTCGGTAAAATGCAACAATTGAATGACGTTACTGTATTAATCTACTGCTCAAAATAGAGAGGAGGGGGAATATCGCTTGAATCCCTTCGTAATAGGTTTTACCAATTCGATTGCCTCAGCGGCTGCTGCTGGGCCTACGACAAATAGCCCGTTACATTTTGACTACACATATTTTATTCAGCTCCTTTCATTTTTGCTTTTAGTTCTGATCCTGAAAAAGTTTGCTTGGACACCCATCATGAATATGATGGAAAAACGCCGTCAGGGTATTGAAAATAACCTGGCCCAAGCTGAACAGGAAAGAAAAGAAGCTGAAAGAATCCGGCTGGAATACCAACAAGAAATGCGTCAAGCCCGTCAGCAAGCTCAGGAAATTATTGAGAAGGCTACCAAGAGCAGCGAACTGCGTGCGGAAGAAATTATCCTGGAAGCCCGTAAGGAAACCGAAAAAATCAAACAGTCGGCCCTGGCCGACATTGGACGGGAACGCGACAGGGCAATTGCCGATGTTAAAGCCCAGGTAGCCGATATGTCCATAGCTGTTGCTGAAAAAATTATTCGGCACAAACTGGATGTCACGGGTCAGGAAGCTCTCATTGAACAATTTATTCAAGAGGTAGGGGATCGGCCATGTTAAACGGCGCTCTCGCACATCGCTATGCGCACGCTCTTTTTGAATTAGCGGTTGAGATGTCTGTCCTCGATCAAATCGATAAAGAACTGCATGATTTGGCGGAAACCGTAGCCCAAAATAATGAGCTGAAAGTTTTGCTGAACCATCCCAATATTGAAGCAGAAACCAAAAAGAAGGTCCTGGCGAAGATACTTGATGACACTGTTTCTGACATGACCAGTCATTTTGTTTATCTGTTGATTGATCGCAGGAGACAGAATCTCCTCAGCCTGGTTCAGCGTGAATTTGCACGTCTGGCCAATGAAGCACGCAACTTAATCGAAGCAAAAGTTACCAGTGCCACAGCACTGACTCCGGCGCAAGAGGAAAAACTCAAAGAAATGATTGCCAGATCGACTGGCAAGAATGTTCGTTTACTTTCCGAAGTAAATCCGACATTGATCGGTGGAGCCAAACTTCAAGTGGGAGATCGTGTGATGGATGGCTCAATTACAACCGCATTGTCTAAAATACGTGATGAATTGAAAAAAACATCGTTAAAACCTCAGCAGGAAGTAGGGGTGAACTAAAAGAATGAATTTACGTCCCGAAGAAATTAGTTCTATTATTAAACAGCAAATCGAGCGTTATGAATCAGCCCTCGAAGTCGTTGATGTTGGTACCGTTATCCAGGTAGGTGATGGTATTGCGCGTGTTTATGGCTTGGAGAAGGCGATGTCCGGTGAGCTTCTGGAGTTCCCCGGCGGTATATATGGGATGGCCATGAACCTGGAAGAGGACAACATCGGCTGCGTTATCCTAGGACCTTATGCTGCGATTAAAGAAGGCGACCAGGTCAAGCGTACCGGCAGGATTGTGGAAGTACCGGTAGGAGAAAGCTTAATTGGCCGTGTTGTCAACGTTCTTGGACAACCTGTCGATGGCAAAGGGGAGATCGTTCCAGCCGGATACCGTCCGATCGAATCGGTTGCTCCCGGTGTTGTTGACAGAAAATCCGTGCATGAGCCGCTGCAAACCGGTCTGAAATCCATCGACTCCATGGTGCCGATCGGCCGCGGACAACGTGAGCTGATCATTGGTGACCGCCAGACAGGTAAAACCGCGCTGGCCGTGGACACCATCATCAATCAAAAAGGTCAGAATTGTATCTGTATTTATGTTGCAATCGGTCAGAAACAGTCGACCGTCGCAAGTGTTGTGAAGAAGCTGGAAGAGCAGGGCGCGATGGAATACTCGATCGTTGTTATGGCTACAGCCTCCGACCCGGCACCAATGCTTTATATTGCGCCATATTCCGGCTGCGCGATAGGAGAATACTTCCGCGATAACGGCCAGCATGTCCTGGTTGTTTATGATGACCTCTCCAAACAGGCTGTTGCTTATCGTGAACTATCGCTCTTGTTGAAACGTCCTCCCGGACGTGAAGCTTATCCCGGAGACGTTTTCTATCTGCATTCCCGTTTGCTGGAACGTGCGGCAAAGCTGTCCCCGGAAAAGGGAAGCGGGTCACTCACCGCGCTGCCGATTATTGAGACCCAGGCCGGTGACGTTTCCGCCTATATCCCGACCAACGTTATTTCAATTACCGACGGCCAGATCTTCCTGGAAGCGGACTTGTTCTTTTCCGGTTTCCGTCCGGCCATCAACGTCGGTATCTCGGTATCGCGTGTTGGCGGATCCGCTCAGATCAAAGCCATGAAGCAGGTAGCCGGTCAGCTTCGTCTGGACCTGGCAGCTTACCGTGAATTAGCTGCTTTTGCCCAGTTCGGATCCGATCTGGATAAAGCGACCCAGGCGCGTCTTAACCGCGGCCAAAAAACGATGGAAATCCTGAAACAGGGACAATATCAGCCGATGCCGGTCGAAGAGCAGGTTATCATTATTTTTGCGGCGACGAAAGGTTATATCGATGATGTCCCAATGGAAAGAATGAAAGAATTCGAACAGGAACTTCTCCGCTTCATGCGTACGACTCACATTCCTGAGAAAATCCGTACGGAGAAAGCTCTTTCCAACGAGCTCATGAAAGAAATCGGCGACGCGATCAATGAGTTCAAACAAGGCTTTTTAGTCTAGAAAGAGTAGGTGAATGAAGTGGCAGGAGTACGCGATATTCGCAGACGGATCCGTAGTGTAGCCAATATGCAGCAGATCACTAAAGCCATGAAGATGGTAGCTGCCGCGAAATTACGGAAGTCTCAGGAAAAAGTCATCGCTTCCCGCCCATATGCCAAACAGCTTCAGAGTGTTCTGGCCCGTCTCGTTCAGAACCAGGCGGAGGCAAGACATCCGCTTCTGGAAAAACGTCCGGTGAAGAAAGTGGGATATATCCTCGTAACATCAGACCGCGGTCTGTGCGGAGGCTTTAATACCAACTTGAATCGTATGACCAGGAGTCTGCTTGATGAAAAGACGGACGTTCAAGCCGGTTTGGTAGCAGTAGGCCGGAAAGGCATTGATTTTTTTACCAGACGTAATGCTGAAATCATTACACAATTTACCGGATTGGGGGATAGCCCCAATTATGGCCACGCCAAAGGCATTGCTAAAGATGTCATTGGGCTATATACCCGTGGAGAATTAGATGAGGTCTACCTCGTTTATTCCAAATTCATTTCGGTTCTGAGTCAGGAACCAACCGTTATCAAATTACTGCCGATTGAGCCATCCGCAGAAAAGGCCAGCGGCAGCTACATCTTCGAGCCTGAGCCCCAGCAAATGTTGGATCGGTTACTCCCCAGCTATGTTGAAAGTCAGATTTTCAGCGCCCTCCTGGAAAGCAAGGCTAGTGAAATGGGGGCAAAAATGACGGCGATGGATTCAGCAACGGAAAATGCCAAAGAAATGATTGGCAAGTTGACTTTAATGATGAACAGAGCCCGTCAGGCAGCGATTACCAAGGAAATTTCTGAAATTGTAGGGGGAGCTGCGGCTCTGGAGTAGCTGCTTTTCGTACCTTATCAAAGGAGGTTGCAAGCTTGTGTCAAAAATAGGTAAAGTAATTCAAGTCATGGGTCCGGTTGTTGACATCGAATTTGATCCCGATGCCCTGCCGGAAATTTATAGTGCGATTGTCATTCAAAACGAAGTAAAGAACTCCAAACTGACCTTGGAAGTTGCCCAGCATCTAGGCAACGACACCGTACGTTGTATTGCGATGTCGTCCACCGACGGTCTGACCAGGGGTGTAGAAGCCGTGAATACCGGTGCACCGATCACTGTCAGTGTCGGTACTGAAACATTGGGGAGAATGTTCAATGTCTTGGGAGAACCAATCGACAATCTGCCCAATGTGAATACGGAACTAAAATTCCCGATCCATCGCAAAGCACCACCGTTTGTCGATCAGGAAACCACAGACACCATGCTGGAAACAGGGATCAAAGTCGTCGATCTCTTAGCACCGTATGCCAAAGGTGGTAAGGTTGGTCTGTTCGGCGGTGCCGGCGTAGGCAAGACCGTTCTGATCCAGGAGCTCATTAATAATATCGCAACCCAGCACGGCGGTATTTCCGTATTTGCCGGCGTTGGTGAACGTACCCGTGAAGGGAATGACCTCTGGAATGAAATGAAGGAATCCGGCGTTATTAACAAGATGACTATGGTGTTCGGTCAGATGAACGAACCCCCCGGTGCCCGCTTAAGAGTAGGACTGACCGGTCTTACCCAGGCTGAATTTTTCCGCGATGAACAGGGACAGGACGTGCTCCTCTTCATCGATAACATTTTCCGCTTCACCCAAGCCGGATCTGAAGTGTCCGCACTCTTGGGACGTATGCCGTCGGCGGTAGGCTATCAGCCGACCCTGGCTACGGAAATGGGCAATCTGCAGGAACGTATCACTTCAACGAAGAAAGGTTCCATTACCTCCGTTCAGGCTATTTATGTGCCGGCGGATGACTTGACGGACCCTGCACCGGCTACGGCCTTTGCACATTTGGATGCCAAAACGGTTCTTTCCCGTTCGATTTCCGAAATGGGTATTTACCCGGCGGTGGACCCGCTGGATTCCAGTTCCCAGATCATGACCCCGGACATCGTCGGCCAGGAGCATTACGAAGTTGCCCGCGAAGTGCAGAAGATCCTGCAGCGTTATAAAGAGCTTCAGGATATTATTGCGATCCTTGGTATGGACGAGCTCAGCGAAGATGACAAACTTCTTGTTAACCGAGCCCGCCGTATTCAGATTTTCCTTTCCCAGCCGTTCAGTGTAGCCGAGGCCTTCACCGGCATGAAAGGCAAATACGTACCGGTCAAAGATACGATTCGGAGCTTTAAAGAAATCTGCGAAGGTAAGCACGATAGTCTGCCTGAAGAAGCGTTCCGGTATGTCGGAACGATCGAAGAGGCGGTTGAAAAAGCGAAACAGTTGGGAGCTGTATAACCATGGCTGGAACGTTTAACTTTGTTGTCGTGGCACCTGCCGGCGAAGTTCTGAATACGGAAGTTGAATTTGTCCTGGCACCTGGAGCGGAGGGGGAACTCGGCATCTTAGCCAACCACTCTCCACTCATTGCCAACCTGGTAATCGGGGTCGTTCGCTATACGCAAAACGGCAAAGTGGAGAAAATGTCAATTAGCGGCGGATTTTTGGAAGTTGCCCAGAACAAGGCAACGATTCTGGCCGACACCGCCGAGCTTGCGGAATCCATTGACGTCGCGAGAGCAGAGGCGGCCAAAGAGCGCGCTGAAAAACGCCTCGGTGAAAAACAGGCCGAGACGGACATGATCCGAGCGGAGGTTGCCTTGAAAAGAGCTGTCGCTAGGCTTAGAGCAACAGAAAAATAGCCTTAGGTTCAAAAGTAAAAAAGGATGCAGCGATCATATGCTGCATCCTTTTCTTATCTGGTCTTATCTGATCATAATCTATTCCGCATTTATTTTAGAAATTTGTCAATAGCATCATTCAGTCTGTCGATGACTTCGGTATTGTTTTCCTCATAAGCATGGACCAAACAGTGATTGATATGGTCACTCAAGATGACTTTACCGGTATTGTTAAGTGCGGAGCGGACAGCCGACAGTTGTATCAGTATTTCACTGCAGTCTACTTCATCGTCAACCATTCTTTTTATACCTTCCAGATGGCCGATTACTCTGGCCAAGCGATTTAAGACATTTTTCTTGTTTGGATGGGAATGGGCATGGAGATGCTCATGCTCAAGGCTGTTGTTTTCCATTGGAGTGGCTCCCTTCTGTTGAGTACCTGTCAGAAAATTGATATATAACATTTTACCATGAAAAGGCTTCTGGCGACATAGCTAAAGGAATCTAAAAAAATCTCTTATGTTTTGGGAATCTCCACTTTGGTCAAACTATTAATAGTTGATGACATTTGAATTAAAGACAGGAATGACAACTAAAAATCAGTAAGCTGGAGTGAGAGAACGTGTCTGGAAAAAAGACCTTGCTTTGTTTGTTCATATCCCTGACCATTATCGTCTTATCAGGATCAGCAGCCGGGATTGTCAGTAGCATTAAAGCCCAAAGCAATCCTGACAGGAATCTTGTGCTGCTTCTTCATTCGGGACTTGTATCTTGCCAAAATGCCCGAGTAAAATATATTATCTGGACGGAAGATAGCAGCAGTCAGAAAGAAATAGAAAATGTTTTGCAGTCAAGCGGCTTGCTATGGAATAAAGCTGTCCTGAGCGACTTTGCCAACAGAACGGCCTATCAGTACAGCGCAGAGCTGGAAGTTGATCAGGACCAAGAAAGCGATGTTCTCAACACGTATGAAGTACTCAACCTTCGATTATCCGGCCGGGAAACAAAAGTATACCTTGAAGAAAGCGTTGATCAGGAAATTGATATCCAACGTTATTTTAAAATGAACATTGTCAGCATTATTCAAGAAACGGATATTCCATCACTCTATGCTCTGTCCGGTTATACCTGGGGATCAGGCCAGGGTATTAAAGCCGGGAAGGATACAATCAATATACAGGCGGTGACCAGAAAATCCGGAGATAATCGTGGAAGGACTGTACTTGCGCTGCCGGCACTCCTCGAGGAAGTATAGGATACAATAACTTTAAGGTTGACATAGTACGAATAAGTTTTCTTTCCTGCTTGCAGGAAAAAAGACCGGTAGAAAAGAACTATTACTGTTGAAATGGAAAACCGGATATGGGATGATTAATACTGGATTGTTTGGACCGGATCATGATATAATCGTAGTTTAGAAATAGGTCAGGAGATGACAATAATTTGAGCAAATTTGTTGTGACAGGCGGAAGAGAACTGGAAGGGAAAGTGGATGTCAGCGGTGCAAAGAACGCCATATTACCGATCATTGCAGCAAGTCTGCTGACTTCAGATAAGATTATTTTGGAGGAAGCCCCCGATCTGCTCGACGTTCAAGTCATGGGGCAGGTTATCGAATCTCTGGGGGGAAAGGTTAAAAGAAAGAACAAGAAATTATATATTGAAAACAGGGATATCGAAAATATAGAGGCTCCTTACGATCTTATCTCCAAAATGCGAGCATCTATATTTATTATGGGCCCTTTGCTTGCTCGCAAGGGCAGAATCAGGATTTCTCATCCCGGTGGATGCGCAATCGGGTCCAGACCGATCAACTGGCATATTAAAGGTTTGGAGCTGCTGGGAGCTCAGGTCCGTATGGATAATGGTTTTTTGGACGTTTCGGCCTCCAGACTGAAAGCGGCAAGAATATATCTGGATTTTCCGAGCGTTGGAGCAACCGAGAATATCATGATGGCTGCAGTAAACGCTGAGGGTACGACCATTGTTGAGAATGCTGCTCAGGAACCCGAAATTGTTGATCTCGCCAATTTTATCAATGAAATGGGCGGCAAAATTCGCGGCGCAGGCACGAATATCATTAACATTGAAGGGGTCAAAGAACTTCATGGGACCACGCATACAATTATCCCGGACCGGATCGAAGCAGGAACATACATCTTGATGGCTGCGGCCTGCGGCGGTGAAGTCTTAGTGCGGAACGTTATCCCTGTTCACTTGACCTCGCTTTTGGCTAAACTTGATGAAGCCGGCGTGGTATATAAAGAGGAAGATGACGGTATAAGAGTCATTGGCAAAGGGAACTATCATGCCGTAGACATTAAGACCCAAGTGCATCCGGGGTTTTCAACCGATTTGCAGGCTCCGATCATGGCGATGCTTACACGGGCCCATGGGACCTCAATGATTACAGAGACCGTTTTTGAAAACAGATTCATGCATGTCGAAGAACTGAAAAGAATGGGCGCAGATATCCGGATTGAGGGCAGAAGTGCGATTGTCCAGGGAGTGGAAAACCTTCATCCCGCTACCGTAAGTGCGAGTGATTTGCGGGCCGGAGCGGGCCTTGTTCTGGCAGCACTGACGGCCAATGGCACCTCGGAAATCAGAGAGATCCATCATATTGAAAGAGGTTATGAATACCTTGAAGTTAAATTAAGGGGTATTGGTGCCAATATCACGAAAGAAGAATAACCGACTTCGTTTGTATCATATCGCTGCCCTCCTGTGCATACAAATAGGATATGCTTGTACTGTGCAGGAGGCCAAAACGTGAGTAAAAGAATGAAAACAATAACGGCCGCTGTCATGGCCGTTATCTTTTTTGTAGGAATACTGCCCGTGCTTATCAGTTGGTTTGGGGGTGAAGACCAGGACGATCTGGGAATACCGGTAAGGGTCAAACTGGCAGACGGCCAGATCAGAGCAATACCCATAGAGGAATACCTGGTCGGGGTAGTTGCAGCCGAAATGCCTGCCGAGTTTGAAGCAGAGGCGTTAAAGGCCCAGGCTGTTGCCGCCAGGACCTATGTACTGAAAAGGATGGAATCCGCTGCGGGCAGCGACTTTGATGTGGACACCACTGTCAATACGCAGGTCTGGAATACCAATGAAGAAATGCGGACAAAATGGGGAATCATCAACTACTGGAAATACCAGCGCAAAATTGCAGATGCGGTTAAAGCTACACGGGGGAAGGTTGTTACGTATCAGGGAAAAATGATTAATGCGTTTTTCTACAGCAGCTGCGGCCGGAAAAAGACTGAGCGGGCTGGAGACGTTTGGAGTACAGATCTGGATTATCTCAAAAATGTGCCGTCCGGCGAAAGTGATTCGCTACGGTTCGTCAAACATCAGATCTTTCAGTGTGCTGAATTTTACCAGCTTCTTGGTTTCACCCAGATCCCGGAAAAGTTTTCGGACAGCGATGTCATCTTAATTGAAAGGACGAAAGCCGGACGGGTAAAGACACTGGCTGTCAGAAACAAAGTTTTCAAGGGAACGGAACTGCGGAGCAAGCTTCAGCTTTCCTCAACCGATTTTGAATGGGAGACCCGCGGAACAGAAATTGAGTTTGTTACGTACGGCAAAGGACACGGAGTCGGAATGTCACAATACGGGGCCAATGACCTGGCTCTAAAAGGCGAATCGTACATGGAAATCCTGGGACATTATTATCAAGGGACAAAACTTGAAAAGGCTTACTGATAAATTAAAGAATAACTGCAATGATACCGATCACATAAAGATGCAGATCGCTGATAAAGCACGAGACACAAAGAAAAATCGAAAGCAGCAGCTTGTTAAACATATAAATACACCCGAATAGTAATACGTTCATTCCTAAAATTCCAAAACATTACTCGATTTTAGTATGTCTTTTTTTCTTTTGAAACAAGAGACACTATAATTTTGTTTCTGAAAGAAGATGAGAGAGGGTGCAAGGAGTGGAAGATGAATATGATGCTCTTATATAAACGGACCTAATTATTATGCAGCGATTCTGCCACCCACCATATAGCGGCCGGCATGGGCGAACTTTCCCGGACCGGAGACTGCAAAGGCATAAATACCTTCTTGTTTAATGCTTTTCTCAAAGATCCGAAGCAGGGGAAGACCATACTGGAAGGCTATAGCGGGCTTGATTTAGGAAAAAGGCGTGCCTGCCTGCAAATCAGTGTACATTATTTACCAGTAAGGGACATCCTCTTTAGGATGTCTTTTTCATTTGTACCCGCATATAAATGAACTAATACATTGCAGGTACAAAGGGGAGAGGGAGAGTGCAGGAACATATCAAAAGAAGAGCTTTGGATATTGGCAACTATATTATAGAATCGAGCTGTACAGTGCGGCAGACCGCGCAAATATTTGGGGTATCCAAGTCGACGGTACATAAAGATGTAACGGAAAGATTGCCGTTGATTAACAAACGACTTTCCTCTCAGGTCAAGCATGTCCTTGAAAGCAATAAAGCCGAGAGGCATATTCGGGGAGGAGAAGCAACCAAGAAGAAATATATGCATACGGAGGATTAGCTCCTAAAAGACAGACAGAAAATATAGGTCGTAAAAAACGGAAAGAAAGAGGAAAACATAAAATTACATCGAATAATATGAGCAAAGCTATGAAAAGAATCTCCCCTCAGGGAGATTCAATTTTGGCTGCCGCCCTGCATGTAAAAGCTTGGCGTCTGCCAGGTTTTTCTAATTTTCATGGGACAAGCCAATAGAATCGTGAAGTGAAAGGGGCAGCACCTGATGTTTGGGACTGATCTCGGGATTGATTTAGGCACGGCGAGTGTTCTGGTCTATGCACAAGGCAGGGGTATCGTTTTGCACGAGCCTTCGGTCGTTGCGATTGATAAGAACACAGGTAGAAGAATTGCGGTCGGCCAAGAGGCCAGAATGATGCTTGGCAGGACTCCCGGAAGCATTATGGTCATCAGGCCGATGAGGGATGGCGTCATTGCAGATTATCAGACCACCGAAATCATGCTGAAATATTTACTCAAAAAAGCGGGAATAAAAAACTGGCCTTTTATAAAAAATAGAGTTGTTGTCTGTATACCGTCCGGAGTCACCGAAGTTGAAGAAAGGGCTGTAAAACAAGCCGCTATGAAAGCCGGTGCCGGACAGGTCAAAGTAATTGAGGAACCTTATGCAGCTGCCCTGGGGGCCGGTATGGACATATACGGACCCGAAGGAAACATGGTCGTCGATATCGGCGGTGGAACGACAGATATTGCAGTAATCAGCCTGGGTGGGGTCGTAACCAAAAAAAGCATTCGCATGGGCGGGGATAAACTGGATGAATCGATTATCAGGTTTATTCGTAGAGAATTCAATTTAATGATCGGAGAAAGAACGGCGGAAGATATCAAGATCAAAGTCGGCTGCGCCGTTAAGGAAGGAAAAGCAGACGACGCGGAGATCGATGTCAGAGGAAGAGATCTCATCACCGGACTCCCGAAGACCATCACGGTAGATTCAAAAATGACGTATAAAGCGATGGAAGAATCGCTGGAAGTGATTGTAGCCGGAGTTAAAGATGTTCTAGAGCGTACACCGCCGGAACTTGCTGCGGATATTATGAACAGGGGAATCGTACTTACCGGCGGAGGATCGATGGTGAATTCCCTGGATCTGAGGATTTCCAAGGAGACGGGACTCATTGTGACCCTTGCCGATCATCCGATTTCCTGTGTCGCTTTAGGGACAGGCAAAGTCCTTAAAAACAGTTTCAAGTGAGAATCCGGGGACAAAAATGAAACAATTGAAAATATTGGGAACGCGTATTGATCCAGCTAGTTTGCAGGACTGCCTTGAAACTATTAAAAATACGATTTTGCTGGGGCAGCAACTCCGGATTGTGACCGCAAATCCCGAATTAATTTACAAAGCTGAACATGACGCCAATCTCCTAGCAGTCATCAATTCAGCCGGTCTTGTCGTACCGGATGGGGTCGGCGTAGTTTGGGCTGCCCGGAAACTTGGCCGTCCGGTCAAAGAAAGAGTAACCGGCATCGACCTGACAGCAGGGATTTTAGGGGAAAGCAACCGTCACGGATGGAGAATATTTCTGTTGGGCGCGAAGCCGGGCATTGCAGAAAAAGTTATTCGGCAGCAGAGCCTGAGGTACCCGGGGATAGCGTTGGCGTGTCATCATGGTTTTTTTACGCAGGCAGAAGAACCGGAGGTCATCCGGCAGATCCGTCACTTTGCACCGGATATTCTTTTGGTTGGCTTGGGTGCCCCCAAACAGGAATACTGGAATCATGAACACCCCGGGCTGGCTAAAGTAAGTATGGGTATCGGGGGGTCATTCGACGTACTGTCAGGAGAAGTGAAACGTGCCCCCGAGATATTTCGGGAATCCGGATTGGAATGGCTTTACCGGCTGATCAGCGAACCGGGCCGGATAAAAAGGCAAGTTGTACTTCCACTGTACCTTCTAAGGGTTCTGAAACAGAAATATTTTCCGGGATCTGACTAAAAAAACGGTTCATATCGGTTAATCTTGACCGGATGAGTCTAATAGGGAATAAATACGATTCTAATCGATCAGTAAAATAACCCGCTCAGATAATAAACGAAAGCTAAGTGACCGTTTACAGTGCACTTAGCTTATTATTTTTTCATAAAAAGTTATTGTATCCTGAACCATTTTTTCAATGGAAAACAGGCTGACCTTTTGCCTAGCTCGGGCAGTCATTTCGACAGAAAAAGCCCTGTCCTTGAGCACCTTGCTGCAGGCCAGCGCCATCGCCGCAGGGTCAGCCGGCGGAACGAGCAGGGCTTCCTTGTGGTCTTCCAGAAGTTCAGGGATCCCGCCGACCTTGGAAGCTATAATCGGGATTCCGGCTTGAGCGGCTTCCAGTAAAACTAGTCCCATTCCTTCGCTCAGAGAAGGAAATACAAACAAATCCATCGCCGGCAGGGCCTGCCAGGCTGAAGGCAGGTAGCCGGTCAGCGTAAATGGAAGTCCGGAAAGCTTCAGCTGTTCGGTCAGTTGATTATGAAGAGGACCTTCACCGATGATGAGCAGATGAAGGTCAGGGATTTCCGCAGTCAGCAGTTTCATCGCTTCAATCAGGTAAAACTGCCCTTTCACCGGGTGAAGACGGCCAATCGTCCCGATGACAAGACAATGATCCGGGATTGACCATTGTTCACGGAAGGCTTTGAACATTTGGTCTGGTTGAGTGAATGAAAATATTTCACTACCGTTATAGATCACGTTCACCGGCAAAGTTAATCCTTTCCTGCTCAGTCGGATGGCAGCGGATTGGCTGAGACTGACGGATACCGCAATAATGCCGGCAGACCAGTGCAGGGTGAGGTTATCGACCCAGAGAGAAATCCTGCCTTTGAGGGAAGACGGATAATCGTACTCCGGCAGGCTGTGGATGGTTGAAATGCAGGGGATCTTGGTGAGTCTCGCGACGGTCCGCCCCAGAAGGTTAGCCCTTGTGCCATGGGCATGGATTAACGCAATCTTATGTTTGCGGCAGAAAGCAATAATGGTAGGCAAAGGGGAGAGGTCAAAAGGGAACTGCATGGGGAATATTTCAGACGGGATGCCGAAAGACTGTGCGCATGGTGCCAGCGCGGAGCCCTTGGCCAGACAACCCAGAAAAGGATTTACGCTTTGCCTGTCCAGATTTTTCAGGAGATTCAGAACGTTCTGCTCAGCCCCTCCGATCTCGCCGCCTCCAATCAGATGAAGAACATTAATCGACATAGATTGCCTCCTCCAAAGCCTTTGGCATAATATTTCTCTGCTGTTATAAATATGATAGAGAAATATGATTGGACTTGCAAGTCCTGCGGAGGATTAAGGTGAATTATGGGAGGACAGAAAATTTCCTGAGTGTGTTTATGTTTTTGGGTATGATATGCCACGGAATTTTTTTTATCCGAGAGTGGCTTGTCCTGGGTGCTGTCTTGATATTCTACACGATTGCTCACTGGAAACAAGTTTGTCTTACAACGATCGCCGCCAAAAAAAAATTTCGGAATCCGGTGAGCATTTTTTTGCTACTGAGCCTTTTTTCGCTGGCGGGACTATTTAGTCCAGTCAGGGCAATTGATGGCTGGCTGGAAGCGTTCCGCTGGATGGTATATTTATCTGCCTATTTGTGGGGAATACAGCTGGCGGCTGCCGGGGAGGCAAATAGGTTTTTAAACAGAATGATATGGCTGACGATTTTGGCGGTGGTACTGTCCTGGCTGCCCGGAAGTGAAAATATCTGGCTGCCGCCTGGCCCGCCGGAAGAAGGGCGCTATGCCTTCTGTTTCGGATATCCGAATTCTGCGGCAGCTTTTCTTGGGTGCCAATTAATGGTAATATTGATAAAAAGGGAATTTAACCCATTTTTCTTGCTGCTGCTGGGAATAAGTATCCTATCCACTGGATCAAGGGCTTCAATGCTGCTGCTTTTGTTGTTTATCCCGATTCTATTGCTAAAAAAGAGAGCTTTAACTCAAAAGAATATTATACATGTGGATAGCATCAGAACTGTAACCGAAAAGCGTTCTCGGGCGTCAGTCAGAATAATACTTCTTGCTTGTTTGATCATTGTCCTATACCCTGCAGTTTCGAGTATACAGGTGCCATTCAGTCATTTATGTTCTTGGACGGATACCAGCATGGCGGAAAGAATTACGTATTACGCTGACAGCATCCAGCTTGCCAGGGATGCATATTTTCTGCCGCGGGCGGGAGGGTGGCTCGGTTTTTCCTTTATTCAGACCACCCCTTATTGGACATTGGATACCCATTCTTCATTTTGCCGGGTGCTTTTAAATCAGGGGATCATTGCTCTTGTGTTATTAATGCTTTGGGCACGGCAAGGACTCAGGAGTTTTGTCCAGGACCTTCGGAATGGAGATGACCTTGGAACGATCTGTACGAAAGCAGCAGCTCTATTTTTGGGACTGCACAGCCTGATTGATGTGGATATGTCTTTTGGGATTGTCGGCATCTTATTCTGGCTGCTGGTCGGGCTGAATACCGGGGAAAAAGTAGAAAATCAGGACAAGATCAGAACCGCCTTGCTTAGCTGAAGCATATGATAGAAATAATCAGAAGAATCAATGATTATACGGCAAAGGCGGGTCAGGCACATGATGCTTATTTATGGTGTATTGGCGGTAGGTTTGATTATTCTTTGGTTATGGGCAGGACAATATGAGTGGGAGCTTCCGGATGCCCTGTCTGAACGGATTGAGGCCTTTGGAACAAACAACACGCGGCAGGTGAAGACAATCACTGACAATGCGGTTTTGGCTATTGAGGCCAGGGAATTTGACCATGAGGATATTGAAAAAGAAATTTATATGGTCAGAAAAACGCGAAACAGGCAGGAGGGAATAATTGTCAGAATAGATCTGTCGCAGGAGAATGCCAATCTTCCTAAAGACGAGCAGGAAAGAACCAAGACCCGTCTGGAAAGACGTTTTCCTGGCTTGACGGTTCAGTATACTCAGAAAGGATAAGGACAAAAGCGTGCTTTTTTACATTTTAGCCAAAGACAATGGAGAATTCTGTTTTTCTCCGCTGCCTTCTGCGGGCCTAATCCTGGGAGGGTGGACGAGGTATTTGAGCCCGGGGTTACCGCTAGGAAAGCTGCTGGCCGTCACTGGAGGGCTGCCTGATAAAAAACCAACAACACAACCAGCCACGCAGCCATTTTCACCAGCTCTGCCATCAGCACCAGTTATAGACGGGGACTTTGAAAACAGGCTTGCCCAAAAGCTAACAAATCGGATGAAAAAAGAAAATATGGGCGTTCAAGAAAAGGTTCGGTGGCAGGATATCAGCCGGGAGGCCTTGCCGGAGGCATTCAATATCGAAGTACTGCAGAATGAAACCATGTACCAAAAATTCCTGAGAATAGCGGAGGGCAGGCAACTCGCCGAAAATGAGTTTCGGATTGTGGAGAAAAAGCTCGGCGTTAGTACGAAGGAACTTCTGGGCCTCATGCAAAAAGCTGTGCAGAGTGGAAATGCAGAGTGGCTACCGATTTTTGAACAGGTTCGATCCAGGTATTTCTGCCGGCGCTGCGGAAGCAGTCATTATGAAGAATGGCCATCACTGTATGGCGATACATATACTTGCCTTGACTGTCGGGAAATTGGACCGCTCAATTCTCTGCAAATTCTTTTTAGGCTCCATTCCGTCGATGTTCCGGGTCAAACACAGGTGGATACGGATAAGTGTAAACCAGAACAAACTGTCCGGAGTTATAGCCTGGAATTTACTTTTGCGCAGGAAAAGGCAGCCGAAGAGCTTTGGCAGCAGGTGCACCGGCGAAAAGCACAAGAAACGCTGCTTTGGGCTGCCTGCGGTGCTGGAAAAACAGAGGTTTGTTTCCCTTTGATCGACAGTTTTTTGCGTCAGAAGAAAAAGGTTCTTTTTGCGGCACCCAGACAGGACGTTGTGCACGATGTTCAGCCTCGTTTGCAGAAAAATTTTCCGGAATACAATATCAAAATTTTAAGCGGAGCGCTGCTGCAGGATATGGAGCCCTCAAAGCTAACCGTCGCAACAACGCATCAAGTTCTGAGATTTTATCGGGCTTTTCACCTGATTATCCTTGATGAGACTGACGCCTATCCGTATGAAGGAAGCCGCGTCCTGGAATATGGGATCAGACAGGCTTTAAGACCAGATGGACAAATTATCTGTCTTACAGCGACACCGTCAGCAGAAATCCTGTTACGGGTTAAGAGCCAGAAATGTGCGATCGTCAGACTCCCTGTAAGACATCATGGCTTTCCTGTTCCGGTCCCCGAATGGCAAAAAAATAAACTGACCAGGGATCGTTCGCTGGTTGAATTGAAAAAAGTATTGCTGAAATTGATTGCGGACGGTCCGATTCTGGTCTTTGTCCCCACCGTTGCATTGGTTAAAGAATGGACGGGTGTGCTGAAAATGGCTTTTGGTGATCTGCGCGTGGAGGGAAGCTGGAGCTCGGATGCTGCGAGGAGAGAAAAGACCGTACTTTTCAGGCAGGGCGATATTAATATTTTTGTCTGTACATCCATTTTAGAAAGAGGCATAACCGTCAAAGGTGTACAGGTTGCAGTTTTATTTGCGGATCATACGCTCTATGATGCGAGAGCTTTGGTCCAGATGGCCGGCAGAACAGGCCGGAGCGCAGAATGTCCGGTTGGAAGAGCCGTCTTTATTTATGCCGAACAAACCCAGGCCATGATCCAGGCCAACCGCTGGATTCAGGACCAGAACAGGCTGGCTGAAGAATGGGGATGTTTGAATGGTTGATTTATTCTTGAAACTTAAAGAAAACGCAGCGCTTTTGTGGTATGAGAAGACAACGTATTGTTTGCTTTGTGGCAATGTATCAGAAGAATCGGTCTGTCTGATTTGTCAGCAGGCATATTTCTTTCCGAATTTGCCTCGCTGTGGTTCCTGCGGCAAAATTCTTGCAGGGACCAAAACACGTTGCCGAAATTGTGAAACAGGAAAGGGGCCGGAAGGATTGGATAAGGTAACCTGTCTGGGTTATTACAAAGGTGCCTGGAAAGAATTGGTCCAGCAGATTAAATATAAGGGACAGCCATATTTGCTAGCGTCTCTGGCAGAAGTGATCATACCATGGGTTATCCGCTGCTTGCCTCCTCCTGACGCAGTAGTTCCGGTGCCGATGCATCCGGACAGGCTGGCCCAAAGAGGATTCAATCAAGCAGAAGTGCTGGCCTCAATCATCAGCAGGCAGCTGGCAATTCCTTATCAGAATCTGCTTGACCGAATGAAGGATACAATTCCTCAGACTACCCTGGGACGCAGGCAAAGGCTGCGGAATCTCCGGGATGCCTTCTCTGTCAAACCTGGTTACAGTGATCTCAGGGAAATTGTCTGGCTGGTTGATGATGTTGTGACGACAGGCTCGACGCTGGAAGAATGTGCCGGGGTACTGAAAAAGAATGGGGTAAAGAAAGTCTATGCTTTTTGTCTTGGCGCGGGTAAAGAAGAATGAGACAATTTGCCGCAGAAGAATCATTTTTGCAGAAAATTGCAGAATGAAGACAAAAATAGGACCTTCGTACTAATCGATGGACTGCTCACAATTTTATCCACCAATAAAAATGAAAATATACGCCAAAAAGTAAAGTTATCAACATTATCCACAATCTGTTGTGTATAACTTCAACAAACCGAAACGCTAGTATCATGTTAACCCTAAATCTCATATATCCTGACAGCAGATTTTTCGCAATACTGCGTTGTCTTGCAGAAAATCTGCTCGCCATCAAATAAAATTTTAAGGTTAACAAGATACTGCTTCTCAGGATGTTTTCAGTTCGTTGAGGTAATAATATCACTAAACAAAGATAAAATATGGCAGGAATTTAATAAGAAAAGATGAATTATAATACTATATCAGGCGAAAGGGGTTGAGACTATGAATATCAATGTTCGAGGCAAACAAATGAAAATGACGGACGCGTTAAAGGATTATGTAGAAAAAAGAGTCCGTAAGCTGGAGAAGTACTCCGATGATTTTCTCGATATTCAAGTCATGCTGTCCGTAGAAAAAGAACGGCAGAGAGTTGAAGTTACTGCCCCGCTAAACGGATTTCTTCTCAGAGGTGAGGAAGAAACAGATGATATGTATTCCTCCATCGACCTGGTAGTGGATAAGCTGGAACGCCAAATGGAAAAATACCGCAAGCGTATTGGGAAAAAGAGAATAAAATCCACGAAGGAGGAGCCGAGCTATATTCTCGAGGATGATGAAGAAATCTTTGACAATAACAGCATCGTTAAAACAAAAAAGTTTTCAGCTAAGCTTATGTCGGTTGACGAGGCAGCGATGCAGATGGACCTGATCGGGCATAATTTTTTTGTATTTGCCAATGCAGATACGGGGCAGATAAATGTTGTTTACCGGCGTAAACACGGCGGCTACGGCCTACTAGAGCCAGAATACTAAAACGGCTGAACGACTCAGGTTTATTAATCGCATATCCTGAGCAAAAAAGTGTCCCGCCTAAGCGGGACATCTTTTTGCTTAGATTGAACCTTCAGTAAGACAGTGATAAAATAATCATATTAAGCACACCGCGTAAGGTGAAAGGTGGACCAAAATGGGTTTTTTAAAGGATTTGATTGATGACAACGCCAGGGATATAAAAAAGTACCAAAAGAAAGTTGAAAAAATTAATCAGTTGGAACCTTCCATACAGGTACTCTCTGATGACGAACTCAGAGCAAAGACAGTGGAATTCAAAGAAAGACTGGAACAGGGTGAGACGCTGGATGATCTTTTGCCGGAAGCCTTTGCTGTCGTCAGGGAGGCTTCGAAAAGAGTTCTCGGACAGCGGCACTATGATGTTCAGCTTATAGGCGGAATGGTCCTTCACGATGGAAGGATCGCCGAAATGAAGACCGGGGAAGGCAAAACGCTGGTTGCAACCTTGCCTACGTATTTAAATGCCTTAACCGGCTTGGGCGTCCATGTTGTGACGGTTAACGATTATCTTGCTACCCGTGACGCCAACTGGATGGGCCAGGTGTATGACTTTCTTGGTTTGTCCGTCGGGCTGATTGTTCATGGTCTGACACACGAACAGCGGCGGACAAGCTATAACGCCGACATTACGTACGGCACGAACAATGAATTCGGATTTGACTATCTGAGAGACAATATGTCCGTCAATCCTGCCGCTGTCGTCCAGCGGGAGCTCCATTATGCCATCGTGGACGAAGTAGACTCGATTCTGATCGATGAAGCGAGGACGCCATTAATCATTTCCGGAGAAGCTGATAAGCCCACTGAACTGTACTTCCGGGTTGCGAAGGTTGTCCCCCGCCTTAAGCCGGAGGAAGACTATCATGTCAATGAAAAGGACAGAGTTGTAACGCTGACGGAGAATGGGGTATCTAGGGTTGAAACAATGCTCGGGGTGGATAACTTATACGATGACCTACACAATGAAGTTGCGCATCACGTCAATCAGGCTTTGAAAGCGCATACCCTGTTCAAGCTTGACCGTGACTATGTGGTGAAAGACGGTCAGGTCATTATTGTCGATGAATTTACGGGCCGCTTAATGTTTGGGCGCAGGTACAGCGAGGGACTCCACCAGGCGATTGAAGCCAAGGAAAATGTCAAGATTGAGCGGGAATCTCAGACGCTGGCAACCATTACGTTTCAAAACTTTTTTCGGATGTTTAAGAAACTTGGTGGCATGACCGGTACCGCGAAGACGGAAGAGCAGGAATTTATTAATATTTACAGGTTGGACGTCGTAGAAGTCCCCACGAATCTTCCGATGGTCAGACAGGATCTGCCTGATGTTATCTATAGGACGGAAGAAGGCAAGTTTAACGCCGTAGTCAACGACATTTCGGAAAAGAATGCCAAAGGCCAGCCAGTACTTGTCGGAACGATTTCGATTGAAAAATCCGAGAAGCTCAGCGACATGCTGAAAAAGAAAGGTGTTCCGCATCAGGTGCTGAACGCTAAGTTTCATGAACTTGAAGCCCAGATCGTTGCCAAGGCGGGGGAACAGGGTATGGTAACCATTGCAACCAATATGGCAGGCAGAGGAACAGATATTGTTCTTGGGGAAGGCGTAAAGGAACTTGGCGGACTGCATATCATTGGCACGGAAAGACATGAATCCCGCCGGATTGACAATCAGCTGAGAGGACGTTCCGGCCGTCAAGGTGACCCGGGGTCTTCCCAGTTCTATATTTCGCTTGACGATGATTTGATGCGGCTCTTCGGCGGTGACAATATTGCCGGGCTAATGGACAAACTGGGTATGGACGACAGTGTTCCTGTCGAATCCAAAATTGTCAGCCGCAGTATTGAAACAGCCCAGAAGAGAGTCGAGGGCAGAAACTTTGACATCCGCAAACACGTGCTGAATTATGACGATGTTATGAACAAGCAGCGTGAGATTATTTACTCGCAGCGCAGATCCGTTCTGACAGGAGAAAACCTGAAAGAACAGGTAATGGATATGATCGAAAAAGTCATTGCCGACACCACAGCGCGTTACAGCGGAAATAGCCCGTATCCGGAAGAATGGGATCTGGTCAGTTTTCTGGACTATGTCGACAATGTCATTCTTCCTGATCATGACTTTACCCCCGAACAGATTAGCAATTTAGCCAAAGAAGAAGTTGAAGAACTATTGACCGACAGGGTGCATGAACTGTACGAGATCAGGGAATCCCAGTTCGGTTCGGACCTGATGCGCCAAATTGAAAGAGCAGTGGCTCTGCAGGTTGTAGATACCCGCTGGAAGGAACATCTTGACGCGATGGACAGCCTCCGGGAAGGGATTGGCTTAAGAGCTTACGGACAGCGCGATCCGCTCCTTGAATACAAGAATGAAGCCTTTGATATGTTCCAGGGTATGGTAGAATCCATCCAGGAGGACGTTTCGACTTATATCTTAAGAGTAACACCTCGGATTACGACGCAACTTCCGGAACAGGCGCAAAAAGTCTCCGAGAACCGTTATGAGGAAGAACAGGAGCAGGTCAAGAAGCCCCGCAAAATTGGGGAACATATTGGCCGCAATGATCCCTGCCCGTGCGGAAGTGGGAAGAAATATAAGAAATGTTGCGGAATCAACAGCTAAATAAAATGTTGACAAAACAGATTTGTTTTACTTTAATAACAGTGGAAAAAATAATCTAGGGGTGGAAAAATGCTTGCCGATTGGAAAAAAGAAATTGAGAATCTAAAAATGCGTTTAGCAGATTTGAGGGTTTCCCTTTGACGTTGCTGGCCGTCAGATAAAGATTGCCAAGCTTGAGGACGAACTCAACAAACCCGGTTTCTGGGATGATCCTTCTTCAGCGCAAAAAGTCATGCAGGAATTGACCCGTGAGAAGGATAAGGTGACGGTCCATCAACAGCTCCAGGATCAGATCGAGGACATCGCTGCACTTTGGGAGCTGGCTGTGGAGGAAGACGATATTTCTTTGGAATCGGAAATTGAAAACACCATTGTTAAATTGAAAAACCAGTTTGCTGATTTGGAACTAGAGATTTTGCTCAGCGGACCTTATGACCGTAATAATGCGATCATTACCCTGCACTCCGGCGCAGGTGGGACAGAATCCCAAGATTGGGTGCAGATGCTGTACAGGATGTATGTTCGCTGGGGTGAACGCCGGGGATTTAAAGTCGAGACACTCGATCTTCTCCCGGGAGAAGAAGCAGGTATTAAAAGTGCGACATTTTCATTGGCTGGGGAGAATGCTTACGGCTACGCCAAGTGTGAGAAAGGGGTACACCGTCTGGTGCGTATCTCTCCTTTTGATGCCTCCGGACGGCGGCATACTTCCTTTGCCTCCGTCGATGTGATTCCTGAAGTCACTGATGATGCAGAGATAACCATTGATGCGGAAGATTTAAAGGTTGACACGTACCGTTCAGGCGGAGCCGGCGGACAGCATGTCAATAAGACGGATTCTGCTGTACGGATCACACACCTGCCTACCGGAATTATTGTTCAATGTCAGAGCGAGCGCTCTCAGATTCAGAACAGGGCTTATTGTATGCGGGTTCTTCAGGCTAAACTCTTGGAATTAAAGAGAAAACAACAGGAAGAGGAAATATCTGAGGTCCGTGGGGAGCAAAATGATATTGCCTGGGGGAGCCAGATTCGGTCTTATGTCTTTCATCCATACAGCATGGTCAAAGACCATCGGACCAGCTATGAAACTGGGAATGTCAATGCGGTGATGGACGGGGAAATTGATCCATTCATTTCGACGTATCTTCAGCATATCGTCGGACAGAATAAATAATTCGGAACAAAATAAAGGAGGAACCCTTATACCATGTCAGATTTAAAAGAAATCGCCTGCAGGATACGTCAGGACATCATCGAAATGCTGCTAAAAGCTAAATCAGGTCATCCTGGCGGCAGCCTTTCGGCCGCAGATATCCTTGCTGTCTTATATTTCCGAATCATGAATATTGATTCGGCCAATCCTGGATGGTCCGAGCGGGATCGCTTCGTGCTCAGTAAAGGGCATGCTGCCCCGGTACTTTATGCAGCCTTGGCGGAGAAAGGATATTTTTCGCGCGAAGAACTGCAGCATCTTCGGCAGACCGGGCACTTTCTTCAGGGGCACCCTGATATGAAAAAGGTCCCGGGAGTCGATATGTCCACCGGTTCTTTGGGACAGGGCATTTCAGCGGCAGTCGGTATGGCTCTAGCTGGCAAAATGGATCAAAAAACCTACAAAGTATATTGCCTCGTAGGTGATGGTGAAATGAATGAGGGTCTGGTTTGGGAAGCGGCGATGGCAGCAGCCCATTATAAGCTCGATAATCTGATTGGCATCCTGGACTTTAACGGTCTTCAAATTGACGGGGAGACGGAAAAAGTCATGAATTCTTCTCCGCTCTCTGACAAATGGGGAGCCTTTGGATGGAATGTCCTGGAGGTTGACGGCCACGACATTTCAGCATTGACGGATACCCTGGAAGCAGCGAAGCAGGTCCAGGGCAAACCGACGATGATTATCGCCAAAACCATTAAAGGAAAAGGGGTATCTTTTATGGAAAACCAGGCAGGGTGGCATGGAAATGCACCCAGCCCTGAACAAGCGGAAGCTGCCCTGGCTGAACTGAGAGGTGAAAACTAATGGCTGAGATGTTTGATCTGATTAAAGCGGAAAAAATAGCGACGAGAGATGCCTATGGCAAAACACTTGTGCAGCTTGGCGGAGAAAACAAGGATATTGTGGTTCTGGATGCCGACTTGTCCAAGTCAACCAAAACAGCCGATTTTGCCAAGGTATTTCCGAAACGTTTCATCAATATAGGCATTGCCGAACAAAATTTAATGGGAGTCTCGGCCGGGCTGGCAGCAGCGGGTAAAATTCCTTTTGCGAGTACCTTTGCAATCTTTGCGACAGGAAGGGCCTTCGAACAGATCAGAAATTCTATCGCTTATCCGAAACTCAATGTGAAGATTGCGGCTACTCATGCGGGGATCAGTGTAGGTGAAGACGGTGCCTCCCACCAGGCTGTGGAAGATGTGGCGCTGATGCGTTCGGTGCCGAATATGACAGTACTGGTTCCTGCTGATGCGGAGGAAACAAGTCAGGTCATCAAAGCTGCTGCAGCATACCAGGGACCTGTCTATATCCGGCTCGGAAGACTGGCGCTGCCCGTGCTCTTTGATTCATCTTCCTATCAGTTCGAGATTGGCAAGGCCAATGTCCTGAAAGACGGCAAAGATGCTGTCATTATCGCAAACGGGCTCATGGTAGCGGAAGCGCTGAAGGCTGTGAGTGAACTCAGCGGGCAGGGCTACGACGTCGCGGTTGTCAATTGTGCCTCTGTTAAACCACTGGACAAACAGACCATTATTCAGATCGCGCAACAAACAGGAGCAGTTGTCACTGCGGAGGAACACAGTATTATCGGCGGACTCGGAAGTGCAGTGGCAGAAGTATTAAGCGAAAATTGTCCTGTCCCGCTCTGCCGGGTTGGGGTCAATGATGTTTTCGGAGAGTCCGGACGCCCGGATGAACTGCTGGTGAAGTATCATCTTACAGCGAAAGACATTGTTGAAGCTGTAAGACGAGTGATTGCCAAAAAATAAAGAGCTGCAGGACAAATAAAAGCAGGATATTCCCCAAAAGGGTATTCTGCTTTTTACTTTTGCTCAATTTGTTCTTTTAATTGCCGATGAAAATAGTAAGAAGATTTGGATCAGAAAATAGCCTAAAGAAATCAAATATATTTCTGTTGTTATTTGTCAATATATTTATTTTTTACACTATCGTTTAATAATTGTGGAATGCATTCCTGAGTTTTTGCCATTTTTCAGGAAATGTTTAATTTTTTAGCTGTCTTAGACAGGAAAATAACACAAAATGTCGAAGAGATAGATGTTAATAGGTCTTCCGGAGGACAATGAATGATTAAGCTAAAGAATGTTTCTAAAATCTATCCGAATGGTGCCCGCGCTCTATTCGGCGTCAACCTTGACGTCGCTAAGGGAGATTTTGTATTTCTGGTTGGGGCCAGCGGGGCCGGCAAATCGACACTGATCAAACTGCTCTACCGGGAAGAAATTGCTACGAGGGGACAGGTACTCATCGATAATGTCAATCTTGTGAGAATGTCTTCCAGCCATGTGCCATTGGTCAGAAGAAAAATTGGTGTTATTTTTCAGGATTTCAAGCTGCTTCCGGCAAAGACCGTGTTTGAAAACGTCGCTTTTGCCCAGCAGGTCATTGGTAAAAGTATGAAAGAAACTAGAGAGAATACGAATACGATTTTGGATTTGGTTGGCCTTGCTAAGAAAAAGAATGCCTTTCCTTCCGAGCTTTCAGGAGGCGAACAACAGCGCGCCTGCATTGCCAGAGCGCTGGTCAACAAACCCGCTTTGCTGGTTGCGGACGAACCTACAGGGAATCTTGATGTCGATACTTCCTGGAGTATCATGGAACTGCTTAACCATGTCAACAAGCTGGGTACCACGGTCGTGATGGCAACACATGCCAGGTACATTATTGAACAAATGAATAAGAGGGTAATAAGGATTGAAGAAGGCAAGATTGTTGATGACAGCATAGAGGGGGCATACAGAATTGTCACTTAACTCAGCAAAATATGTTCTAACCCAGTCTCTGGTATCATTGAAAAGAAACTTCTGGCTCAGTGCCGCATCCATTTTAACGGTGATGATTTCTTTAACAATCGTTGGTTATTCGGTTTTCTTTTTAGTCAACACATCGAACATTGCCGACACCTTTGAATCCCAGGTAGAAATTGCCGCGTTTTTAAATGATCATCTGGAGACATCACAAATTACCGATTTAAAAAGTCAGATTCAAAAACTTGAAGGTGTTGCAACCGTTGCCGTTACCACTAAAGATCAGGCTATTATAGAGTTTCAGGAATCCATGGGTTCCGACTCTCTTCTGGAGGATTTGGGCGGAGTAAACCCATTTCCGGATAAGATTACAATTACAACGACCGATGCCCGTCTCGTCGAAGAGATTACTTCCCAGGTAAGCGGGCTGACCGGAGTCGAGAAAGTTCGTTATGGGCAGGGCTTTGTTGAGAAACTGATTGTCTTTACTCAGTGGCTTCGCTGGGTCGGGATTGGCGTTGTTGCCGCATTTGCTTGTGCCTCTTTCCTCTTAATTGTTTTAAATATTAAAACCAATGTAAATTCCAGAGAGAAAGAGATTCAAATCATGCGCCTGGTTGGCGCCAGCAAATCCTTTGTCCGTTGGCCTTTTATCATCGAAGGGATCGTCATTGGTATGGTCGGGGCAATCCTGGCTGTTGCGCTGGTTGGGGCTACCTATACCTGGCTCCTGCAGTATATTATCTCGACCTTGAGTTTCCTGCCTGTTGTCAGCAGTCAACAGTTCATTATCAATGTGCTTCTGCTGATGGTTCTGGGCGGGGTTGCCATGGGATTTCTGGCAAGTGCGTTCTCTGTACGAAAATTTTTGAACCTTTAAAATCAGTTTTCCATGATTTTAGACGTCGAGGTTAACGAACTTTGAGTTTTATTGGGGGGGAATGGCGTAAAATATGATTAAAATGACAAGACCGGTTGTTTTGCTGATTGTTTTAACTCTAATGGTTACTTTCAATTTTCCTGTGACCGCGGATGAACTATCTGATGCGCTTAAGCAGCAGGAAAAGATCCTGAATCAGCAGAAGAACGCGGAAGGAAACCTGAATAGCCTAACGACAAAAGCGCAACAGATGGAGAAACAGATTCGGCAACTGACGACGCAAATCTCTGACGCTGAAGTGGATCTGGATCATAAAGAAAACGCCCATGCGAAGGCCCAGGAAGAAGTAACGGCGATTCAAACGGAAGTGACAGCCAAACAGCAGGAACTGAAAGGAAGACAGGATACTCTGCGCAGTCGGGTACGCGCGATCTATGAAGAAGGTCAGGTAAACTATCTGGAAGTTCTATTCCAATCCACAGATTTATCCGACTTCATTTCCAGAGTAGAATATCTAAGCTGCCTAGTTGAAAATGATCAAACCATTTTAAGTGATATCCGTGTTCAAAAACAGGATTTAGATGAAAAGAAGGAACTCCTCGTCGCTAAAATGGAAGAGGCGGAGAGCTTAAAACAACAGGCGGAAGCAGCTAAAAATTATTTGGACAGCAGCAAGTCAAAAAAAGAAGTAGCACTCGCTGAGAATAAAGAGGATCAGGAAGCGCTGCTCGAACAAATTGACAAGCTGGAGAGAGACTCTAAAGCACTTGAGTCAAAAATCCGTGAATTGCAGAAGAACAACACCGGAGGAGTTACTGGGACAGTTAATGTCTGGCCTGCTCCAGGGTACAAGTATATTACCAGTACTTTCGGATACAGGGTTCATCCGATAACAAAACAGTATAAACTGCACACCGGAGTCGATATCGGTGCACCATACGGGGCGAAGATTGTAGCAGCAGGATCCGGTACGGTGATCTTTTCCGGTTGGTACGGCGCCTATGGAAATGCCATTATTATCGACCACGGCAATGGAATCTCAACGCTTTACGGCCATATGTCTTCAAGGGCGGTTGCAGTCAAGACAACAGTGGCAGCCGGCCAAACAATCGGTTATGTTGGATCAACGGGATGGAGTACTGGGGCTCACCTGCACTTTGAAGTACGTAAAGACGGCACCCCGACAAACCCGATGGCCTATTTTTAATCAATTGGACTTAACTTGTACAAGTCTGCATATACTAACAAAGAATAAATGAGTTTGATAGGGAAGTGGACGTTTGTTCAACCGTGTGAATTGGAAAAAAGCTTTTATACAGGCCGCAGCAGTCGGCCTGATATTTTGTCTGGGGCTGGCACTTGTTGTTGGCGGGTTTGTACTGGTCAATTATGATCACCTTGGAAGACTTATGCGGGTAGTCTATCTTATTGACACCCAGTATTTAAATGGAACATCCCGTGCTGGACTCGTTGACGGGGCAATCGACGGGATGGTGGGTTCGCTGGACCCGTATTCATCCTTCCAGGATGCTGAGGAAAACAAAGTGCTGATGAATTCGATTCAGGGCACTTTTGGAGGGATCGGTGTACATTTAAGTACGGCAGATCCGGAAAAATTGGTTGTTATGCGTCCAATCAAAGGTTCTCCGGCTGAGAGGGCAGGACTCGAAGCGGGGGATATTATCACCAAAATTGACGAGACCGATGTCTCCACGATCAGCCAGGATGAAGCAGTCGCGATCTTAAGAGGAGAGCCCGGGAGCAAGGTGACGGTTAAAATTTACCGGCCGAAGACGAAGACAGAATTTACCGTAAGCCTTATCCGTGACTATATCAATGTTCCGACGGTTGAAGGGATCTCTCTGCCGGAAAGGTCAGATATTGGGCTGATTGATATCTCCAGTTTTAACATTAATACCGGGGATGAACTTGAGAAGGTTTTACGGGAGATGGATCTGACCAAATATAAGGGTCTGATTATTGATCTTCGTTATAATTACGGAGGAGAAGTCAATGCCGCGATTAAAGTAGCAAGTTTTTTGGTGCCGGAAGGGTCAATCGTTCACATTGTGAATAGGAACGGCGTCGTAGATACAAAAGAATCGACTGCTGAATATATCGATATGCCCATTGTCATTTTAACCAACGAATATACGGCCTCAGCAGCAGAAATCGTATCCGGGGCAGTCAAGGATTACGGAAGCGGGACCCTGGTCGGGACGAAGACGTATGGCAAGGGTGTCGTGCAGACGGTGTTTACCCTTGATGGCAACACCAGCGTAAAGCTGACGACGGACAAATATCTTACACCGAAGAAAAATGATATTAATAAATTGGGAATCAAGCCCGATGTTGAAGTCGAACTTAAAGAAGGAGAAAAGCCTACCATCCTTCCGACCGAGCCTGTCTTCGACAGTCAGCTGAGCAAGGCGGTTGAAGTCCTGCTGCAGAAAATCCAGTAGGATAGAAAAGGATACAGTATCTTTATTCAGTCAAATGGAAGATGTCAATTTAAGACGTCTTTCTCTAAATAGAATCCGCAGCGGAACGAATGATTAAACCCGTTCTGCTGCGGATTTATTTAATGAGCGATCTCATCCTAGTAATACATTCTTAGAATAGACATACACATCGAGAGTTAATTCCTGATAAGAAGATCTGCTTATTATCCCTATGATCAGTCTGAGGGACACAGTTTCGCTGTGGAGCATTGTAATGAACATTGCATTTCTGATTTGACGGGAGAACGCCAGCTATTCTACTTGCATAGAATATCCCACAGACATTATTGAACTGGAGGAATCATCATGGGGAACACAAGTGGGATTCGGCATTATTATATTGAGGCATTCACGCCTTACGGTTACGTATCGCTGCTGCCTGAACTGCTAAAAGAAATTAAATATACATATCTTCTCACGGGCGGCCCGGGTACAGGAAAATCAACCATGATGAAGCTCATTGGCATCCAGATGATTGACCGTGGGAATGATGTTGATTATATCAGGTCGATCAGGGAAGCCGATTCAGTTGCCGGTCTGTATCTGCCCAAGCATAAAATATGCTTACTCGATAAGGATGAATTTAACTGGCAGATAAATTATTGCGGCCCGTACCACCGTGAAATTGATTTTTCTTCCTTCTGCCGCCAGAGCAGACTGGAAGAACACAGTCCTAAAATCAGTCAGCTTGGAGCAAGCCTTGCTGACATTGAGCAGGACATCATTGCCCAGCTCAGAAAAGACTATATGCCAAAAAAAGAAGAGGAATCTGAGGGATCTGAGGAAGATAGCCACGCCTGTCAAAACAAAACCAGGAACCTGGACGCTGTCCTGTCTTTGGCCGGGGAAGGCGATCAGCAAGGTGATGATTCGCCGCATATTGATGAGATCACGCGAATCCTTTCCAGAATAAAAACAAACAATCTGTCGTTCTATTTTCTCCATAGCCTTCAATTAGAAGGGTGGCTAAATCTTGCTCCAAGATATATTCGGGATTTTGACCGGATTTGCCTGGACGGTGAAGAGTCTGCTCACCTTCTGCGGGTACTGCTCGAAGAGGTTAAATGCCTGGGGCAGGCCATGGAAATCATTGTTCATCCGCTAAAACCATACACAATCGTCGGTTTGCTCTTTCCGGAAAAGAATCTGGCTGTCTGGAAAGGAAATCCCTGCCGGATTGAAGAGCAGGGTTTCCGGATGGGTCACAGTACGGAGCTGATAGCTATTCTCGAACAATACAGAAAGAACCGCCTCGAATTAAAAAATCTAATTAATGACTCCGTAAATTTCAGGGGATTGGACCATTTCCGCAGCGAGCTCCTGAGCAGTATTTTGACGGACCTCCATCAAGGATGAAACAAAAATGCGGGAATGAGAACAAAATGATATAATAAATATACTGTCTTTGATGGAGGGATATTCTATGGAATTTCGACTGCGGGCTCCTTATAGTCTTTCTGGAGATCAGCCCCAGGCAGTGGACAAGCTTACTGAAGGCGTTCTAGCCGGTAAAAAGCACCAAACGCTGCTGGGTGTTACCGGATCGGGTAAAACATTTACAATGGCCAGCATCATTGAACGCATTCAAAAACCGACCCTGGTCTTTGCACACAATAAGACGCTGGCCGGACAGCTGTATTGCGAGTTTAAGGAATTTTTTCCGGAGAATGCGGTTGAATATTTTGTCAGTTATTATGATTATTATCAGCCGGAAGCTTATGTTCCATCCAATGACCTCTACATTGAAAAAGACGCTTCGATCAATGAGGAAATAGAAAAATTACGGCACTCGGCCACAGCTGCGTTGTTTGAAAGAAGAGACGTCATTGTTATCGCAAGTGTTTCCTGTATCTATGGTATGGGCTCTCCGGATGAGTACCGGGATATGGTTCTGTCTTTGCGGCAGGGTCAGGAAATAGAACGCAATCAGATGCTGCGCAAGCTGGTTGAAATCCAGTACGACCGGAATGATACCGCCTTTTATCGCGGAACTTTCCGGGTAAGAGGGGATGTCGTCGAGGTATGTCCTGCTTCTACGGATGAAAAGGCAGTCCGGATTGAAATGTTCGGCGATGAAATCGAGCATCTTTATGAGGTGAATCTTCTGACCGGTGAAATCCTGGGAGAACGAAAACATATCTCGATTTTTCCAAACTCCCACTATGTGACCGAACGTGATAAATTAATGCTGGCAGCTGAAAATATTGAGCAGGAGCTTGAAGAGCGCCTGGAATATTTCCGTTCCAGGGAAAAGCTGCTGGAGGCTCAGCGCCTCGAACAGAGAACCCGCTACGATATTGAAATGCTTCGGGAGATGGAATTTTGCAACGGTATTGAAAATTATTCCAGGCATCTTACCTTCCGCAAACCAGGAGAAACACCCTATACTTTGCTGCACTTTTTCCCGAAGGATTTCCTGATGTTCATTGATGAATCGCATCAGACTCTGCCGCAGGTCAGAGGCATGTTTGAGGGAGACCGTTCCAGGAAAAGCACGCTGGTGGAGCATGGTTTCCGCCTGCCCTCTGCCATGGATAACCGGCCGCTGCGTTTTTCTGAATTTGAAAAAGTCGTACCCCAAAGGGTCTATGTCAGTGCGACTCCCGGACCATACGAAATGGAGCACTGCCGCGAGGTTGTCGAACAGATTATCCGGCCCACAGGTCTGATTGACCCGGAAATCATTGTGAGGCCCACCCAGGGACAGATTGATGACCTGATCGGCGAGATCCGGCAGCGGATTGCCAGGGACGAAAGAATCCTCGTGACCACACTGACCAAGAGAATGTCCGAAGACCTGACAGACTATCTGAAACAGCTGAATATTAATGTCAGATATCTTCATTCTGATATTCAAACCCTTGAGAGGTTGGAAATCTTAAGAGAACTCCGTCTTGGAGAAATCGATGTGATTGTCGGGATTAATCTTTTAAGAGAAGGCCTTGATTTGCCTGAGGTATCGCTGGTGGCGATCCTTGATGCTGATAAGGAAGGATTCTTAAGATCGGAAAGGTCTTTGATCCAGACTGTGGGCCGGGCGGCCCGAAATGTCAACGGAAAAGTCATCATGTATGCGGACAATATGACGGAATCCATGAAAGCCGCGATTGGTGAGACCAACCGTCGCCGAGCGATCCAGGAAGAATATAACAGAGCACACGGGATTATCCCGCAGACCATTCGCAAGCAGATCTATGAAGTGCCTGAAGCGACGAAAGTTGCAGAGAAAAAGACGGCTTATGGGGAAAAAGGCGGCAAGTTAACACCTGAGGAACAGGAAAAAACCATTCAGGTCCTGGAAGAAGAGATGCTTAAGGCTGCCAGAGAACTGGATTTTGAACGCGCAGCTGATTTGAGGGATGCGATCATTGAACTGAAAGGAGAGTATGCTGGTATGACACGGAGCAGCCGCTCTAAATCTGGCAAAAACTATTCTTCCGAGAAACAGAACAGATCCCGTAAAAAAAGAAGGTAAATGAATGCGAACAAGTGTTCCCTTTTGCTGCTTTTTGGTGTAAGATAAAATCATGGCAATTATGGAAGAATAGATGTTAAATAAGGAATAGAATCAAGCAAAAATATAGCCTCATCATCTTTAGAAGCCTTATGGAGGAAATGTATGACCCAGGATTATATCAAGGTACGGGGCGCCCGTGTTCATAACCTCAAAAACATTAATGTCGATATTCCGCGGGATAAGCTTGTTGTTATTACCGGCCTGTCCGGCTCAGGAAAATCATCTCTGGCTTTTGACACCATTTACGCTGAAGGACAAAGACGCTATGTTGAGTCCCTTTCAGCTTATGCCCGCCAGTTTCTGGGGCAGATGGACAAACCGGATGTCGATTATATTGAAGGACTATCACCCGCAATCTCCATTGATCAGAGGACGACCAGCCGCAATCCACGATCAACCGTAGGAACGGTAACGGAAATCTATGATTATCTCAGACTGCTTTATGCAAGGGCCGGTCATCCGCATTGTCCGAATTGCGGCAAAGAGATCAGCCAGCAGACCGTCCAGCAGATGGTGGATCAATTACTGAGCTATCCGGAGAAAACCCGTCTGCAGATTCTAGCACCGGTGATCAAAGGAAAAAAAGGAGAGCACGTCCGGACACTCGAGCAGGTCAGAAAAAGCGGCTACGTCCGGGTGAGAGTGGACGGAGAAGTCAGAGATCTCAGTGAGGAAATACTTCTTGAAAAAAACAAAAAGCACTCCATCGATGTGGTTGTGGATAGAATCTCCCTGAAGCCCGACAGCACCGCCCGGCTTGCCGACTCAATCGAGACTGCGCTGAAGCTCGCCGAAGGCACGGTTCTGGTCGACATCGCGGGTCAGGAAGAGATTCTGTTCAGCGAAAATTTTGCGTGCCCGGACTGCGGAATTGCAATCGACGAGATTGCTCCAAGACTGTTTTCCTTCAACAGCCCATTCGGGGCCTGTCCGTCGTGTACCGGACTCGGGGCGAATCTGGAAGCAGATATCGATCTGATTATCTCCGACCGCAGCAAGTCGATCAATGAAGGTGCAATTGTGCCGTGGGCGAAATCGAGTTCGAGCTATTATCCTGCCCTGCTGCAGGGGCTGGCCGAAAAATTCGGGTTCAGTCTGGATTGCCCGGTGAAAGATCTGACACCGGAGCAGTGGCAGGCCCTGGTCTATGGTTCTGATTCACCGATTAAATTCAGTTACTACAATGTCTTTGATGAATTAAAATATTGGAAAGCGCCTTTTGAAGGACTGGTGCCGTATTTTAATCGCCGATATAAGGAATCGACCTCTGACTATGTCCGGAATGAAATAGAAGGCCTGATGACAGACAGGCCGTGCCCGGCCTGTCAGGGCAAGAGGCTGAAACCGGAAGCGCTGGCTGTAAAGATTAATCGTTTATCCATCTATGAGCTGACCCGGCTTACCGTGATGGAGTCCCTGGACTTTTTTAAAAAAATCGTTCTAAGTGAAAAGGAACAGATGATTGCGCGCCAGGTTTTAAAAGAAATCAAAGAAAGGCTCGTTTTTCTTGTCAATGTCGGGCTGGACTACCTGACGCTGGATCGTGCCGCCGGGACACTTTCAGGCGGGGAGGCCCAGAGGATCCGTCTGGCCACGCAGATTGGCTCGAGTCTCACCGGTGTGCTTTATGTGTTGGATGAGCCAAGCATCGGTCTGCACCAGCGCGATAACGCTAAACTGCTGGATACGTTGAAAAAACTGCGGGACTTGGGGAACACGCTTTTGGTCGTGGAACATGATGAGGATACGCTCTTGGAGGCTGACCATATCATTGATATCGGCCCTGGCGCCGGAGCCCATGGCGGGCATATTGTGGCGCAGGGAGATCTGGAAGCGATCAAGGCGTGTGAAGCTTCGATTACCGGGCAGTATCAGACCGGTCGTAAAAAGATTGAAGTCCCGGCTGAACGGCGCCGGCCGAACGGAAAATGGCTTGAAGTAATCGGTGCAGCCCAGAACAACCTGAAACAGCTCCATGCCAAATTCCCATTGGGTGTGATGACTTGTGTAACAGGCGTGTCAGGATCAGGCAAAAGCACGCTGGTCAACGAAATATTATTCAAAGGGCTTCAGATGGAACTCAAAATCAGCAGCAAAGTCCGTCCCGGGGTTTACCAGGAGCTCAAAGGACTGGAGTATGTCGACAAGGTTATCGACATTGACCAGTCTCCGATCGGGCGTACACCGCGATCCAATCCAGCCACGTACACCGGGCTATTTGATTTTATCCGGGACCTCTTTTCCCTGACGCCGGAAGCGAAAATCAGAGGCTATAAACAAGGCCGATTCAGCTTCAATGTTAAAGGCGGACGCTGTGAGGCCTGCCGGGGAGACGGAATCATAAAAATTGAAATGCATTTTCTTCCGGATGTCTATGTTCCGTGTGAGGTATGCCGCGGGCAGCGTTACAACCGGGAGACCCTGGAAGTAAGCTTTAAAGGAAAAAATATTGCGGAGATCCTCGACATGACGGTTGCTGAAGCGGTCGAATTTTTCGGGGCTGTACCTCGGATTGCTCGGAAGCTGCAGACGCTGCAGGATGTTGGCTTAGGCTACATCAAGCTTGGGCAGCCGGCTACGACCCTTTCCGGGGGAGAGGCCCAGCGTGTTAAGTTGGCTACGGAGCTCAGCCGCCGCAGTACGGGGAAAACGTTGTATATTTTGGATGAACCGACGACCGGTTTGCACGTCGCCGACGTGGATAAGCTCTTGAAGGTCCTGCAGCGCCTGGTCGAGGCGGGCGATTCCGTTTTGATCATCGAGCACAATCTGGACGTGATTAAAACCGCCGATTATATCATCGACCTCGGTCCCGAAGGCGGCAGCCGGGGAGGCGAGATCGTCGCAGTCGGTACGCCAGAGGAAATCGCAGCGGTTCCGGCCTCTTATACAGGACAGTTTTTAGGAAAACATCTGGAGATTTAGGACAATGGGTTAAATTCATTGATTTTTACAAGCTGGTGTCGTTTTATACGGTATCAGCTTTTCTGTTTTTTCGACATTGTCATTAATTGGTGTACTCCCCTTGTGGAAAAGTGTCGGCAAGGGGTAGACAATTAAAGGCGGATGGTATATATTATATGGTAAATGATTTTAAGAAATCGTTCTTATATTTTTTGGAGGGAAAAAAAAGATGCGGTCGAAAGTTAACATCAATGCGTTGCAGAGCAAAGTGAATTTAAGTGAAAAAATTACCATGCTCACGTGCTATGACTATCCAATGGCCCTTCTTGAAGAGAAGGCTGGTATCGATATTATACTTGTCGGGGATTCTATGGCGATGACCGTTCTGGGAGAAGAAACAACCCTGGGTATGGATCTGGATACCATGGTCACACATGCTAAGGCAGTCCGTAAAGGTGCACCCACGGCGTACTTAGTCGGCGATATGCCTTACATGACCTATCAGATCAGCAAAAAAGAAGCCATTCGCAATGCAAGCCGTTTTATGGCAGAGGCTGGCTGCGACGCCGTCAAGCTGGAGGGCGGATCCAATATGGCGGATACTGTCGAAGCTATGGTCAAAGCGACCATTCCTGTGATGGGACATCTCGGCTTAACTCCGCAATCGATGGCTCAATTAGGCGGATTCAAATCCCAGGGCCGCGATTGTGCAGGCGCCTTAAAGATTATTGAAGATGCTAAGATTCTTGAGGAAGCAGGTATTAGCCTGTTGCTGCTGGAAGCTATACCGCCTGAAGTCGGCAAGATTGTTGCTGAAAGAGCAAATATCCCGGTTATTGGGATCGGAGCAGGTCCGTATGTTCATGGACAGCTGATGATCGTCCACGATGCGCTGGGTTTCTTTGATGCTTTCACCCCCAAATTTGTCAAGAAGTATGTGGACCTGAATTCGATCATTTTGGATGCTTTGGAAAGCTACAAGAATGATGTAGTCGGGGAACAGTATCCGGAAGACGGGCATAATTATAACTTTATGAATGGGGAATTAGAAAAGCTTCTCAGGCAAGCATAAAAATCATACAATAATATGAAGGTTTAATATTAGATACTGCTGACAACCGTTGTTGGCAGTATTTTTGTTTCTTATTCAGTACAAACAAATGAATTACACAAATTTCTGGATATTGCTTTCCCAGGCGAACCGGTACACTGCAATTAGGAAGAAAGCCACGGCAAAAGCAACCAGGATAGCAATATTCATCAGGATTTCCGACAGACTGCTGCCGGACTGTATTTTTTGAATTGCATCCAAAGCCCACCATTGCGGCATAAAGTGGGCGATTTTCTGCATGGTTTCGGGCATCAGGCTAACCGGCCAGAAACATCCTCCCAGCATGCAGGTCGGAGTCAGGATAAGCGTAGAAAGCGTGCCTGCCATGTAGGAGGAGCTGGAAAAAGCTGTTGTAATAAGTCCGATCCCGATAGAAACAAGGCCGAACAGCAGAAGGATAAAGAACAGAAGGGTTGCAGGCACATAGGTCTCAATACGGAACAGATATTGTAAAGCCACGATGATAAAGAGTGTTTGAACGGTAACGATGATCAGGCTGCTTAACGCGTTTGCACTGAGATATTCCTTTGGCGATACGGGACTTGCACAAATTCTGTGATAGGTCCTGGTTTTTTTTTCATTCAGGATAGCATGAGATGTCAAGCCTGCTCCGAGCATTACAAACATCAGCAGGAAGCCGAAGCTTGTCAGGGTAATATCCTTGCTGACACTTTCATCCTGCAGTTCGACAGCAGATACCTGGAGCGGATGGCCGCTGTATTTCTGAAACAGTTCCCGAAAAGCTGTCTCGTCTCTGCCGGCAGCGGCAGCCAAATCTTTCAGATTTCGGGTCTGCAGATTTAAAAACTGCTCCAACCAGGCCGTTGTATCCTGTCCTTTTAACGAGATGATTTCGATTGCTGCCGGAGAGCCGGCAACAATACTTTTTTCATATCCACCGGGGATGATGACAGATGCCTCCAGGGTTTGATCCAGAAGGTTGTTTTTTATTTCTGTTTCTTGGAGGGGAATAAGCGTATAGTTTCCCGCTTTAGCAATTCCCTGAACGAGGTAAGCTGAAAGGGCAGTTTGGTCTTTGTCAATCAGCCCGATTTGGACAGGCTCTGACTTGGCCCCGCTGTAGATCGCCAGTGCAAAGATAATACCCAGCAGCGGAAGAAGCAGATAGACAATATAATTTCCTTTTTTTCTAAAGGTGACCTTTAAGGTGTTCCGGACTAAAAACAGAACGTTTTTCATTCAGACCGCCTCCTTTCTGGATAGGAATGCTGAGATCATCAGAAATGCCGCAGCGATAGTCAGGTTGATCAGGATAGCAGGAAGCATGGTCGTATAGTCCTGATCGTAGATCAATCTGAAAATTGCCTCATTTGTCCACTTAAGCGGGGAAAGTGCGGTAATCGTAGCGAGTGGGCCTTCCAGCGAGGATAACGGAACATACCCCCCGCCGAGGAAAGCGATAATTGGGATCAGAACATTTAGACAAGCGGCACCTGTACCGTCATTGCGAATCAGGTAAGCAATTCCTGTGCCCAGACTGATTGCCAGAACAGCTTCAGAGAAAATGATCAGCAGGACCGATAGCAGGTCTGATCCCCAGTACACTTTAAAGAAAAGCGAGCTAAACAGAAGAACGACCGCTGCCTGCACGATGGTCACCAGAAGGCCGCCGAGGGTTTTGCCTGTGAGCAGTTCAATTTTGGTGACAGGGCTGCAGAGTATCCGGTTGCCGGTTTTAAAATTCTGTTCATTTTTAACAGACCAGAATCCGGTCAGCGAAGCGTATAGTAAAAAAAGTGTCAGCATGGTTACGGCGTAGTAATCCAGGGAACTGGGTTCCCTTTTTTTGTCCAGGGACTCGGATTGAATGTAATCTTCTTCCGGGCTAGCCATAATGCCTGTCAAAGCAGAAGGGTTTGTTTGGGCAATCAGTTTAAGGGCATCATATCTGGCTGCGAAAATTTTAAGGGAAGATTCTACGAGATTAGCTTCGAAACTAAAGCGCGCATTTTTATAGACACGAATTTCCTGAGGATCATCGGTCAACAGAACGAAACAGGAATACTGGGCATTTTTTATACTGTTCAGACCTTCCTCTATATTTGTTGTTTGGGTAAAGGTGATTTCCATCTGCTCTTGCAATGTCTTTCGAAAAGACTGAAAACCGTCGGCAAGCTCCGAATCTTTTTGGACAGCATACAGAACGTGAATATCGTTTAATTTGATATCGTTGGAAAAGACGCCGGAAAAGGCTGTACCCAGAATCACGATTAAGACAATCGGAAAAAGGACCATCATGATATTCGCTTTGAAATCCCGAATGTTCTGTTTAAATTCTTTGAAAATAATATAAATCATTCTCATAGCAGTCACCTAATCCCTTAAAC
The DNA here is from genome assembly GCF_047652685.1 of Dehalobacter sp. CP. Taxonomy (NCBI): domain Bacteria; kingdom Bacillati; phylum Bacillota; class Clostridia; order Eubacteriales; family Desulfitobacteriaceae; genus Dehalobacter; species Dehalobacter sp. CP. Next base: position 2,792,312 of record NZ_CP157399.1, on the reverse strand, counting down.
TACGGCCGGTCAGAGACAGAAACACGGTTTCCAGGTCGGGTGTTCGGCTCTCAACACTTTTAATGGAGAACTTATTTTCGGTAAAGTAACCAATAATTTTGTCGAGGTTATCAACCTCTTTGGCTGTACTTATTTTTATCGTGTTTTCTTCAATGTCCATTTGGAGAACTCCGGGGATTTCTCTGATTTTGTTTTCATCGGCTTTGGAGATGGCGTCGCTAATAGTAATCCAGACGACATTGGCGTCGGTTAAGAGCGCTTTCAACTCTTCTTTGCTGCCCAGGGCGATCACTTTACCGTGATCCATGATCGCGATCTTGGAACAGATTTCTTCGACCTCTTCCATGTAATGGCTGGTATAAATCATTGTACATCCCATCTGATTCAATATCTTAACCGATTGCAGGATATGATTGCGGGATTGTGGATCGATACCCACGGTAGGCTCATCCATAATCATTAATTTCGGTTTATGGGCAATCGCACAGGCAATATTCAGCCGTCTTTTCATGCCCCCGGAAAAGCTTTTCGGATAACTGTTTGCTTTATCGCTTAATCCGGTAAATTCAAGAGCCTCAGCCGCTGCTTTATTCATCTCGGCTCCCCGCAGACCGTAGAGTCCTGCAAAAAATTTGACATTTTCCAGCGCAGTCAGGTCTTCATAAATGGCAATATCCTGAGGAACAATGCCTGTGTTTTTCTTGGAAAATGTTTTATTTTTTTTCGTATCTTTGTTTAAGATAGAGATGGTCCCTTTATCAATGGACAATAAGCCGATGATCATATTAATAGCAGTACTTTTACCTGCGCCGTTCGGTCCCAAAAGCCCGAATATTTCTCCTTCCGCAATGCTGACATTCATATTATCCACAGCAATGACATCACCAAATTTTTTTGTGACATTCTCCATCACCAGAATGTTCATACGAAATCGCTCCTTCCATTCTCCGGTCTGTTCTTTAGTTTCATCATATATCATAGTGAAAATCGGCTGGTGCAAAGTAACATTTGTTTATTACTTATTCTTTGCCTTCTTATATCCTAATAAAAAAAGGCACCTTTCGTTAGTAGAGAAGGTCACCCATTCTGTATGACAAAAGTCATATTTTTGGCCAAGGGCTTGTTATCATCCTGGAATTCTTTGTGAAGATGCTTTATTGCCTGACGCCCGTCAAGTAGTAGATCGCAATCTGGGTCCGGTGCTCAAGACCGGTCTTATTCAGGATGGAGGTGATATAATTCTTGACAGTGCCTTCGGAAACAAAAAGCGTTCTCGCGATCTCCCGGTTAGCCAGTCCTTTGGCAATCAGTTTGATAATATCCATTTCCCTTTCGGAAAAAAGGTCTTCAGCAATCTTGACTTTGGGACTTGTAACAAGTTCCTCCCGGATCTTTTCCATCACACTGTCCTGCATCACAATGCCGCCGTCATATACCATTTTTATCGCATCCATAATCCGGTCAGGAGAACTGTTTTTCAATAGATACCCTCTTGAGCCGTTTTTTACGGCCGTCAGAATAAAATCATCGTCGTCAAATGTGGTCAGGATCAGTGGTTTAACGGTCGTTTTCTCAGATATTTCTCTGGAAGCCTGCAGGCCGTCCATGACAGGCATCCTGACATCAAGCAGCACGATATCGGCTTTCTGGGATTCACAGTATTGGATGGCCTGCAGGCCATTTTCCACACAGGCGATTACTTCAAAACGTTCGTCGTTTTGAAGTATGATTTTAAGCCCTTCCCGGATCAGGATATCGTCATCGGCGATAAGTACTTTAATCGGCATTTTCTGCTCCTTTCACAGGCAGTAAGGTAATGACGGAGAAACCGTCCGAACTGTCCAGAATAAGTTTGCCCCCGCAGCTTTCCGTTCTTTCCTCCATCCCTTCCAGCCCCAATCCCTTCTTAATCGATATGGCACCGACGCCATTATCTTTTATTTCGACCTTAATAAGTTTATTCATTATTTCAAGGCTTATTTTCACTTCTCCGGCGGATGAATATTTCAATGTATTTGTCAGTGCTTCCCGGACATTTTCCAGGATGATTCTCCATTGTGAATGGGTAATGCAGTTCAGATCACCCCGGTAGTTCAAATGTGTTTTCATTTGGCTGTTAAATGAATGCTCATCCAGGATCGCTTTCAAACGATTAATGCCAAGCTGCTCAGGAGCTGGTTTGATAGTTCTGAGTGCGGAACGGATATCCTCCATGCCTTCTTTCAGAACATGGATAACATTGGCAATAATCTCCTTTGATCTGTTCTGGTCCCGGTCAATCACCAGACGGGAGGCTTCAAGCTGGATCAGGCTTCCGGCAAGGACATGCCCGATTTTATCGTGAATATTTTGCGCAAGCGTATTTCTTTCTTCCAGCTGGCTTAAATACTTGACCTGGTTTTCATATTCGGTACCGGTGTGCAAACGGCCGTAAAGAGAATGGTTCTTTTCTCTTAAGAAATCGTTGTCCGCGGCCAGGCGGGCAATGCGCATCGAAGATTTTAGGGACAGTTCATAAATCATGGCGCTCAAAAGACTGATCAGCAGATATTCCGGGATAATATTCCCTGCAAGCAAGAGAAGAGGAAGAGCTGTAGAAATCAGGGCATATAATGGATTCTTCCCGAACTGGTGAGACAATTCCAAAAAGTTCAACGGCAAAAGAAAAACAAAGAGATTAGAGGCATAGAAAGCAGAGAGAATCAGAAAAACACATATCAAAACCATCCATGTTTTTTTTACGGATTCCTTGGAGGAAATAATATGAAACATGCTCACAATGATATAGATAAGGAGAAGTAACAGCACCAGGGGTAAATTGGTCATCCCAGTCAGTACATAGCAAAAAATACTATACAGAATAATCACTAATTTCGTGCCTAAAAGCCAGCCGGTCATCAGATTACCTCGTTCATCCTATTTCGGCATATCAGAAAAACCTTAGGTGCTTTCTGATATATCTATGGGCAACTAAGCTTACGCCTGTGCCAAAAAGCTTGGCGCAAGCCTAGTTTTCTATATAATCCTACTATAGTTTTTCTACCGGGACCATGTCAACCCTAATCCCTAATTCTGGTATGTTATACGTATACGTCTGACTACTTTGCCTAAAAATTGAAAAGGCTACGGCCCTGAAGTTCTATGGTATAATAGTATCGATTTGTTCGTGTAATCTACTAAAGGAGTGAAAGAGATTGATCCGACTTGTTGCCATAGATTTGGATGAAACACTGCTTAACGATGCGTGGCAAATTTCTGAAGGGAACATCAAGGCCATACGCCGCGCAGTGGCCAAAGGCGTAATGGTTACGCTTGCTACAGGAAGGATGGCTGCATCTGCCAGAAAATACGCCAGCCAGCTGGGTCTGGATGTTCCAATTATTACATACAACGGAGCCTTGATCGAGCACGCCCTGAGCAAGGAAATCATCTACCATAAAGTGATTCCGTCAGGATTAGCTATGGAGATTATTCAGTATCTCCAGTCGAAAGAAGTCTACACACAGGTGTTTATCAAAGATGAAGTCTTTACAAATAAATGGAATCAATATTCCAAAGCCTATGAGGAAATGACCGGAATAAAGGTCCAGGAAACGGATGTGCTGCAAATTTTGCACACTGAGCCGGAAGGTGCTGAAAAAATATTGTGCATTTCCGGGGAGGATTATCTCCAGGCTGCTACGGCAGATCTGCGGCAAATCTATGCCGACAGGCTGCATTTTACGCGTTCCAAGCCATTTTTTCTGGATATGATCGATAAAGAAGTCAATAAAGGCAGTGCACTTAGGGCATTAGCCGCGAATTTCGGCATTTTGCCGGAAGAAATTATCGCGATCGGGGATAATTTCAATGACCGGGAAATGCTGATGTTTGCCGGCATCGGTGTGGCTATGGGCAATGCCCTTCAGGAACTTAAAGAAATTGCGGATTATATTACAGCTTCAAATAAAGAAGACGGAGTAGCCAAAGTTTTCGAGAAATTTGTTCTGTAAGGTCCATCATAAATCTGTAGGGTCCATCATAAATCAGAAAAAAGAATCAGCCTAAGAATTCAGGTAAGGAGTTTTAATGTGAAGATCCTGCTCGTTGGCATAAATACCCGGTATGTACATACAAATCTGGCCATTCGCTGTCTGCGTGAAGTCCTGAAGACACAGGGAAACGCCGAATGGGAAATCTGTATCCGCGAGTTTTCGATTAATGAGCATCTGGACAAAATTGCCGGAGAAATATTTGAAGAGAAACCGGATGTCCTTGGCTTCTCCTGCTATATCTGGAACATTGTTTCCGTTAAGGCCCTGGTGCGCAGGCTGAGGCCTGTCTTGCCCGATGCCTTCATCCTGGCCGGGGGGCCGGAAGTATCTTTTGACTGTGATTGTCTTATAAATGAAGTCCCCCAGCTCGATGCGGTCGTTGCCGGGGAAGCTGAACGGGTTCTGCCTGTGCTGCTTAAAGGTTGGTCCGAAGGCAATCTTCCCCGGGATGTTGCCGGTGTTGTCTGGCGACTGCGGAGAGAGGCCGGCGGTCCCCAGGGTCTGGACAGCACGACCGCATCGGATGGTTTCCAGGGAATGACCAGCGCGGATGCATGTGGCATGGTAGTGGCGAATGCAGCGGTACCGGATACCGTGGATCTGAATCTTCTGCCAAACCCCTATGCGGTGCAAGAGGATTTTCACGGGAAGCTGGTTTATGTCGAGACAAGCAGGGGCTGTCCGTATAACTGTGAATTTTGTATTTCGTCCACTTTCAAGGGTGTCCGGTTTCTGCAGCCGGAACGTCTTCGTCCCATTTTGCGGCAGCTTTTTGCGAACGGGGCACGAACAATTAAATTTGTGGACAGAACATTCAACGCATCCAAAACGCACGGGTTTCAAGTTCTTGACCTATTTAAAGAGGAAGCTGAACGGGAGTACGAAAAAACAGGACCAGAGGGCCCATATGGGTTATCTGGGGACATTCCACGGGCCCATTGCGAGATAGCCGGAGATTTGCTGGATCAGGACTGGTTGCAGTACTTGCAGAATTATCCGACAGGAATGGTTCAATTAGAGATAGGGGTTCAGTCCACCCATCCACCTGCTTTAAAAGCGATCCGCCGATCCCAGAATTTTGCGGACTGGAAAGATAAGGTTCGTTATTTGCAGCACGATTGCGGGATACCGGTTCATTTGGATCTTATTGCAGGCTTGCCCCATGAGGGGTGGGCGGAATTCCGCAAGTCATTTGATGAAGTTTTTAATCTCAGACCGAACCATTTGCAGCTTGGTTTTCTGAAGGTATTGAAGGGTTCGGGAATCCACGGGCAATGTACCCGATACGGGCTGGAATACTGCCCGGATCCGCCCTATACGGTCCTGAAAACACGGGAGTTGAGCCACGAACAGGTTTTGGACCTGGTCCGAATAGAAGAAATTCTGGAAAGGTACTATAATTCCGGAAGGTTTAAGTTTTCGCTCGAAGTTGTTCTTGCTGACCGGCAGAGTCCGTTTGATTTTTTTGATGCGCTGGCCAGATACTGGCACGGTAAGGGATGGTTCCAAAGAGAATGGAGTTCCAGGTCACTCTTCGAGAATATCTGGGAATTTCTGATGGGACAGCCGGACGGCCGGACCGCACTGAATCGGAAACTTTGGCGCGAAGCACTGCGTTTTGATTATTTCGTCGCTGAACGTCCCGGGCGAATCCCTGATTTTCTACAGAGAGCAGAAGAGACTGTCCAGGATAAAGGTTGGAAAGAAGAGATAAGAAAGGACCCGGTTTGGCGGAACCAAATTCCTGAGTCTGAGGGCATGGATAAAAGGCAGTGGACCAGAGCTACGGCTATTGAGTATTTTGAGCGGGATATTCCAACAGGGACTACAGAACATTCCCCGGGAAAAGGCGGCTGGTATTTGTTCTACTACAGTCGAAAGCCGACCCAGTATTTTAAAGCTGAAGCTCCTAAAAGCATATAGAAAACCAATTGACAAAAACAGTCTCAGAAAGTAGTATTTGTAACTTTCCAGCGGACGGATTAAAATAAGAAGAAAAGAAACGAATACTTGCCCGGGTTAGTCTCCGTAATGGATGGCGCAACAGCCGAGAAGCGGTGTTGTGGCCCTCAGACTTGCCCTAGCATAATGGTTTTTTATTTTAGTGAGATTGTATCAGGTATGAGGAGAGGAAATCACTCTGAATGAAAAAAAGGCTGAAAGCACTTCAAGTACTTCTGTGTATTATGATAATTATATTGAGCTTAACGGCTTTAACAGCTTGTTCCAAGGGACCCTCTCCGGGGAAACCCGGCGGAGACGCCCCCGCGGTAATCTCTGTCTGGTATTCGCTGGACGGCAAAGAAGAACAGGCTTTACTTGCGCAGTTTACCAGAATCAATAAGGAATATCCCGAAGTATCAGTTAAAGGTGAAAAAATTGCTGAGGCAGATATTGTCCAGCAGGTCTGGAACTACCAAGCCGGAGCAGAAGGACCGGAAATTGTGATTGCTAGAAGGCAGATACTCGATGCGCTCTATAAAAAAGGAGCGGTCTCACCTGTTCTGGCGGATATCGACCCAGCCTATCCGGCGGCGAGAGCGGTTTTTACGTATAATAAACAAGCATTTGCAGCACCCTGGCTTACGGATGTACCACTGCTCTACTACCGCAAAGATAAAGTGCCGGTGCCCGCGGCAAGTCTGGCGGAAATCTGGGAGAAACATTCCGTCATCGCAGTTCCGGATCTAAATGCGTCCCTGCTCAGTCCGTGGTGGAGGGCCGAGGGAGGAACGTTAAGCGCCAACGGTATTCCAGCCCTGAATTCGCAGAAGAATCTGGCTTTTATCAACAATTTTGCAGTGCTTCGTCAGCAAAACCAAGTGCTTTTGGACAGCGCGGCCTTAGCCCAGTTTGCCGGGGGTGAGACCGGTTACCTGCTGACCTGGGCCAGTGACAGTACCAAACTGACGAACATAGGCGGAAACTGGGACTGTCTGTCCTTCTATTCTTTACTGGGAGCCAAGGGACAGGTTTTGCTGGATCATACGATCGGAATCGCTAATTCATCCATAAAGACCATTCCTGCCATGGAAAGCGCCATTCGGCTGGTTGAAGAAGAACTGCTGAAGCCGGCAGCGGAAGAGGCGATGTTTCAAGCCGGCGGCAGGCTGCCTGTTAACAGTGCGTATTACGAATCGGCGGCGAAGCGTTTTCAGTCAGAGGTTGCTTTGTCTTTGCAGTCTGCCTGGTATTTGGAGGGTTCAGTGAACGACTGGACGTATTTGGACCTCCTAAATTCCAGCTGGCAGAATATTGCAGGAGGGGCCAACATGGAAAGTGAACTCGCTCGTATTCAGCAGGATGCGTCGGATATTGGCAAGCAAACGAAATAATCAGGAAAGGAACAATTCAGGTGGGGGAAAAGGCTATGAAAAGAGAAGCATTGAAACTGGTGATTATTACCGGTTTGTCCGGGGCTGGGAAAACGCAAGCCCTGCAAAGTATGGAAGACCTTGGATTTTTTTGCGTTGACAATCTTCCGCCGAGCCTTATTGAAAAGTTCGTTGACTTGTGTGCCCAATCCCAAGGAAAAATAGACAAAGCTGCCATTGTCTGTGACTTACGCGGCGGAGATTTCTTTTCTTCTTTAAACCAGGCGCTCGAGGATCTGCAGGAGGCGGGATATCAATATGAAATTTTATTCCTGGAGGCTTCGGACGATGTTCTGGTCAACCGTTATAAAGAATCAAGAAGAAGGCATCCCGTATCTCCGAAGGGAAATGTGCTGGAAGGCATTCACAAAGAGCGGCAATATCTTGCCGATTTACGCGGGAATGCAAGCAAGATCATTGACAGTTCAGACCTGACAACCGTACAGATGAAGGAAAAAATCAGGAATCTGTTTGGAAAGGAATACGATCCGGCCAGGATGTCTGTATCGGTTGTTTCTTTTGGGTTTAAATTTGGGATACCGCTGGATGCCGATACAATCATCGATGTCCGTTTTTTGCCTAATCCGTATTATTTAAAGGAACTCAAACCCCTGAACGGCAAAGATAAAGCGGTGAGGGATTATGTTTTGCTGAATCCTACCACGGCTGATTTTATCGGCAGGTTTTTTCATATGCTGGAATTTATTTTGCCGTTATATCTCAAGGAAGGTAAAAGTCACCTGGTCATTGGCATAGGATGTACAGGGGGGCAGCACCGTTCTGTCGCAATTGCTGAGAAAACAGCGGAGTTCCTGCAGATGAACAATTATTCCTGTGTTATAAACCACAGAGATATCAAAGGATAGGAATGGTCTGACGAGATGGAACTTCCGAAAAAATATTTGGAAATGTGCAAATGGTTCTATCCAAATTTAGGTGTAAAAAGATATTTTCTGTTGGCAATCCTCGGTTTATTTCTTGTCGCCGGCGGACTTTCGGTCATCAGCTCCGGGGAAACTCTCGGATTTATTGAAGTGCAGTTTCGGGAGATCATCTATCAGCTGGCCGGCAAAGATACCGTAATGGTGGGTCCGGCGGGGGTCGTTACCTGCCTGGCAGGGATGGCTATCGTTTTTATTGCGTTTAAAAAAATGATCAGCTCTATCATTTCTGTGCTGCTTCCGGAAAATGAAGAAAGAATTCTCGATGTGATCTATTCCCGCCGTCAATTGAAGCGAGGACCTAAAATTGTTGTTATCGGCGGAGGTACCGGGCTGTCGGCGTTGCTGAAAGGGCTAAAAGAATATACCAGCAATCTGACGGCTATCGTTACCGTTGGGGATGATGGCGGAAGCTCGGGGCGTCTGCGTCGAGAGCTTGGAATTCTGCCGCCCGGGGATATCCGTAACTGTCTGGTTGCTCTGGCCGAAAAAGAAGATATCATGGAAGAACTTTTTTCCTATCGCTTTGATACCGGGACGCTGGCCGGACACAGCCTCGGGAATTTGTTTCTTGCAGGTCTGGCCGGAAGATTCGGCGATTTTCAGAAAGGCATCGAGCAAATTGGCAAAGTATTCGCCTTGCGCGGGGAAGTATATCCGTCAACGCTTTCTCAAATCACCCTGAATGCTTATTTTGAAGACGGTAGATTCATTAACGGCGAGACAGCCATCCGGACGACGCCTGGAAAGATCAAAGTTCTCAATATTATGCCCCAGGACTGTCAGCCCTTGCCCGGAGCTTTAGCGGCGATTGAAGATGCCGACCTGATTGTTCTTGGACCGGGGAGTCTTTATACCAGTATCATTCCAAATCTATTGGTGAAAGGACTTCGGGACAAGATTGCTTCGGCCAAGGCTCCGTGCATTTATGTCTGCAACATTATGACGGAACCTGGAGAGACTGACCATTATGCGGTCACCGACCATTTAAAGGTGATTATCGAGCATGCTGGGAAGGATCTGGTTGATGCGGTGCTGGCTGCCAGGGAAAATATATCTCAGCAAGTCAGGGAACGCTATCAGGCAGAAGGAGCTGAGGTTGTGGACGGTGATGCCGCTGAGGCCGAAAAACTGGGTGTTCGTTACTTTGAAGGCAGTTTTTACACCGGAGGGGAAGTTGTCCGGCATAATCCGGATAAGCTGGCTAAAGAAATTCTGCGTCTGTTATTCCGTCTGAAGCCCGTGAATGAGAGAGTCGCCATGGTTGATTCGTATCTGCTGAATCGAAAAATTAAGTCGATATAAATATAAGCCGCTGTTGACGAAAAAGGATATTATTTTGAAGGGCCGGAGTTGATGGTATGTCGTTTAGTGCCATAACCAAAGAGGAACTAGCCAGACTGGAGCTGCAGAAGGATTGTTGTGAGCTGGCTGAGCTGGCTTCGCTTATCCGCATGGATGGAACACTGCAGATCAGCGCGAATCAGAAATATTCCCTGAACGTGATCACTGAAAGCGCTCCTGTAGCGCGAAAGATATATAACCTGGCCAAAGAATCGCTGCATCTGCCAGCCGATATCGTGGTCAGGCGGAAATTAAGGCTGAAGAAAAACAATTCTTACCTGGTGAAGATTTATCCCAGAGAGATGAGTTATCTGCAAAGACTCGGGTTGTTTAATGAAGAGGGAGAAATCCAGGCCGGAATTGATAAGAAACTTATTGCCAAAAAATGTGACCAGAAGGCTTACCTCCGCGGGGCATTTCTGGCCGGAGGCTCGATCAGCAACCCCGAGGGGAATTATCATATGGAAATTATCACGAATGATCCGGTTCTGGCAGGAGACCTGAGCGAACTTTTGAACAAATTCGATCTAAAGGCAAAGGTCAGTACCCGTAAGAATTTTCATGTGGTTTATTTAAAGGAGAGCGAACATATCGTCGAGTTTCTGGCGCTGATTGGTGCCCACCAGGCGTTATTTGAGTTTGAAAATATCCGGATCATCAAAGAAATGCGCAACCAGGTTAACCGGATCGTTAATTGTGAGACTGCCAATCTGAATAAGACGGTGGACGCCGCAGTACGTCAGTTAGAAAACATTCGGCTGATTGAAAGGACCATCGGACTCAAAGCCCTGCCGGAAAATCTGCAGGAGATTGCTTGCCTGCGTCTGGAATTCCCAGATTATACCTTGAAAGAACTGGGTGAAATTCTGACCCCGAAAGTCGGTAAATCAGGCGTCAATCACAGACTGCGTAAGATTGAAGAGATTGCCGAAAAGATCCAGACAGATAAGAACAAACCACAGCCGGGCAAAGGAAAGAGTTAAAGCAAATGTTTTCGATCACGATGGTAATGCAATTTCTAGGCGGACTGGGACTGTTCCTGTACGGGGTTAATGTTACTTCGGAAGGGCTGCAGAAAATTGCCGCGAAAAAGTTGAAAAACATCCTGGCCTCTTTAACTAGAAAGCCTTGGGCGGCTACCCTATTCGGAATTGTGATGACAGTCGCGCTGCAAAGCAGTACCGCGACAACGGTCATGATCGTCGAATTTGTCAATTCAGGCCTAATGACGCTGACCCAGGCGCTCGGTGTTGTTCTGGGGTCAGCGGTCGGAACCTCGATCGTCATTCAATTAATCTCTTTCCCAATCCTGGATTTTGCGCTTTTGCTGCTTTTCATCGGATTTATCATGTTTTTTCTTGTCAGAACCACGCTGGCCAAAAGCATCGGACAAGCGCTGATCGGTTTTGGTTGTATTTTTGTCGGCATGTCTTTGTTTTCTGGAGCATTTTCACCGTTGAAAAGCTCGCCTGATGTCGATGCGTTCCTCTCCCAGTTCGGGACAAACCCGATTCTCGGTATAGCCATAAGTATGGTTGTGACAGCATTGCTGCAGAGCAGTGCTGCGTTTCTGGCAATTCTGATTTCTCTCTCCACACACGGACTGCTGTCTGTGGAGTCGGTCATCCCGCTGGTCATGGGGGCTCACATCGGGGGGACGCTGACGACTTTGTTTTCCTCTCTCAGCGCTGAACGGGCCGATGCGGTCAGGGTAGCCGCAGCCAACACGCTTTATCGTCTTGCTGCAGCGGTAATCTTACTGCCGTTTTTTTCGTACTTTACCCGGTTTATCGAATGGAGTGCTGCGGACCTGCCCCGGCAGGTAGCGAATACGCATCTTTTTTCGGCAGTCTTAATGGTGATTTTATTTCTGCCTTTAAACAAAATCTTAAGCAAATGGCTGATTAAGCTGATCCCGCAGCGAAGGGACGAAGGCAAAAAACCAAGGCTTATTTATATTACCAAGGCAGCTCCTGAACTGCCGGCTGTTGCTTTGACGCAGGCAAGACAGGAAATCCGCTGGGTGGCGAATAAGATCCTTGAGAATATGGTTCAAATACTGCCGCGTATTATCTTTTACGGGGATACAAAAATACTTCAGGAGCTGGAACGGACGGAGCGGGAAGTAGACTGGCACTATCAGGAACTGTCGAAATTCTTTACGGAATTATTCCGCCGGAATATGACTCGGGAACAAATTGTCGAGAGCCACAGCTACCAGTTAATAATTAAGGAACTTGAATATATTGCCGACAGCCTGATTGTGATGGCCAGGCTGGGGGCCAGGATTCATGCTGCCCAGATAATGGTTGAAGAGACTGATCAGGAAAAGGCCGGAGAATTATACATCGCTGTATCTAGCAATTTTTTAACCCTGCTGCGCTATTTGGAAAGAGGGGATCAGACTCTTGCTTTGCTGATCATCGAAGCCCATCAGGATATTATCGAAATCTATAATCAAGTTCAGAACAGCCTGACTTGCCGGGTCTCCAAAGATGATCAAGGTATGCAGGAATTGAACAGCTGGCTGTATAAAATTGGGGAGCATATTGTCCGGATCACCAAGATATTACAGGATTAGATGTAAATTAATTTCATAAATCATGAGAAAACACTGTCGAAAATCTTTGGTTTGTGCTATATTGTAGCTCTGAAACAATAATAGGAACCGGAGGGGTTAACGTGCGGGTAGTCATTGTGGGAGCTGGAAAGGTTGGTTTCAGTCTGGCGCAGTACCTCGTTGATGAAGACCATGATGTCATTGTTATTGAGGAGGATGAAATACGCCGGAATATTATCCAGAACAGCCTTGACGTCATGACTATTCAAGGGAATGGAGCGAGCCCCAGGGTCTTGATGAACGCGGATGTCCGGTCAGCAGACTTGATGATTGCTGTCACCGACAGTGATGAAGTGAACATGGTGGCGTGTATGGCAGCGAAACAGGCTGGAATACATCAAACAATCGCCCGAATCCGCAATAGCGAATATATTGGTAAAGAGGAAGCCGAATTCCATTGTTCTTTGGGAATCGATCTGACGATTAACCCTGAGCATGTTACCGCGGTTGAAATAAGCAGGATCTTATTTATTCCGGCGGCACTGGAGGTCGAGGACTTTGCCGAGGGTAAGGTCAGGTTGTTGGAAGTAAGGATCCGGCCAGAATCACCGCATACAAATATTCCGATTTCCGAACTGGATCTTCCGAAGGATATTTTAATTGTTGGTATCCTGCGTAAAAACAGGATGATCATACCAAACGGCGCGGAGATGCTGAAGCCAAGCGATAATGTTTTTCTTGTCGGCGATCCGCAAGCTTTAAATGAGATCCAGGATGAGTTTGCCGAAAAGATGGTCCCGGTTAAGAGAGTCATGATCATCGGAGCTGGCCGAATTGGCCGCAATCTGGCCATTCTGCTCGAAAAGGCAGGTATGATCGTCAAGGTGATCGACAAGAATCCGGAACGGTGTCAGGCTTTGGCCAAAAACCTCAAAAAGGGAACTGTTTACTGCGGAGAAGGAACCGATATTGATCTGCTGATGGAAGAAGGGGTCGGCGATGCCGATGCCGTGGTCTGCCTGACAGATGACGATAAGCTGAATCTGCTTCTGGCCCTGATGGCCAAAGATCTGGGTGCCCAGAAAACAATTTGCCGGGTAGGAAGAACGGAGTATATTCCCCTGATGGAAAAGGTAGGCGTGGATTCTGTCTTATCGCCAAGATTGATCACGGCCGGTTTTATTCTGGGCCAGGTTCGCAGGGGTAAATTTATTTCCGTGGCTCTGCTGGAAGGGGCCAAAGCGCAGGCAATGGAAATCGGCATATCTCCGACGTCCAAAGTTGCCGGCAAGAAGCTGAAGGAAGTCAGGTTTCCCCACAATTGTCTGGTTGGAGCAGTCCTGCATCAAGGCCGGGTCTACGTGCCAAACGGTGAATCCGTTCTGATGCCCGGTGACCAGGCGATAATCTTTGCACTGCCTGATACGATCATTAAGGTCAATAAATTCTTTTAACGGAGAATCAGGATCATGAATTTTACGCTACTGGAAAATATCTTGGGAAGGCTCTTGATTGCCTACAGTTTCGCCATGGTTGTTCCGATTGCTGTTGCACTGTTCTTTCAGGAGAAGGTCGGCTGGGCTTTTCTAATTTCTTTTTGCATTACCGTCATTGTCGGAACAGTTATGCGCCTGCACGGAAAAGTTGAAGGCAAAATCGGCGTGCGGGAAGGCTTTGCAGTTGTCGGGGGAGCCTGGATTTTTGCGTCGCTGTTTGGGGCGCTGCCTTTTATTATTTCCGGCGTTGTTCCGACCTATATTGATGCGTTATTCGAAGTGGTTTCCGGTCTGACAACGACGGGATCAAGCGTATTGAGTAATCTGGAGGTTCTGCCCAGGAGCATTCTTTTCTGGCGCAGCCTGACCCACTGGATGGGCGGGATGGGGATCATCGTGATGTTTATTGTACTCCTCCCGAACCTTGGCATTGGGGCAGTCCACATCTTTAACTCCGAAGTCCCGGGACCGATTTCCGAGAAGATTGTTCCGAAAATCAAAGATACCGCACTGATTCTCTGGGGGATCTACGCAGGGCTTACAGTGGCGACGATTGTGCTGCTGTTGTTCGCGGGGATGTCCCTTTTTGATGCGGTGAACCATGCTTTCGCCACTGTGGCGACAGGCGGCTTCTCCACGCGCTCGGCAAGTATTGCTGCCTACAATTCTTTTCCTATTGAGCTTGTTCTGACCATTTTTATGTTTATCGCAGGTTCAAACTTCAGTCTTTTCGTTCAGGTTTGGCGGAAACGTTCTTTGCGTCCGCTCAAAGATATGGAATTAAAATATTATTTTTCAATAGTTATTGTGTCTACACTCATTATCACCGGTTCGCTTGTCATCCAGCAGGGCTGGGAATCACTTGCGGCTCTGAGACATTCCGTCTTTCAAGTGGTGGCGCTGATGACGACTACCGGATTTTCATCTGCTGATTTTGACCAGTGGTCAGGGCTGGCGAAATTGATTTTATTTTTTTTAATGTTCATCGGGGCGAGTGCCGGATCCACTGCCGGCGGTTTAAAAGTGTCCAGAGTAATTTTATTGGTCAAAATGGGCCTGGCGCAGCTCAGACAAGCGATCCATCCGCGCCTGGTAGTCAATATTGTTGTTCAGGATAGAGTGATTGACACGACAGTGCTGAGTAATGTGGGGCGGTTTTTCTTCGTTTACTTCCTGACGTTTGCTATCGGGTCTATTCTTTTGGCCGGTACAGGTCTGGAGCCTTTTGATGCGATGTCGGCAGTTATTGCGAATCTCAGCAACGTTGGACCAGGATTTGGCGTGGTCGGACCGATGTTTACCTATGCACCGATCGAACCTTTCGGGAAAATTGTTTTGACAGCGTGTATGCTGCTGGGCAGGCTGGAACTCTTTACCCTGCTGGTCTTTCTGACGCCGGAGTTTTGGAAATCGAAAAAAAGCTGGTAAGCTGCTGGTAAGCTTATCTCAAAAAACTGGCTACGGCCAGTTTTTTTGATGGTGGCCTAATGCCGAACGAAGATTCTGTGAATATGAATTGCCTAATGAAAAAAACATGCGCAAACAAACAAAAACATGTTAAAATAAAACATAAAAACAAACAAATATGTTCATTTGAACAGAAGGAATCCGGGAAATGATATTCTGAGCATACGACCGAATAAGAAAATAAGGGAAAAGGGAAACTAAACGTGTTCTCCAAACATATGAAAGAAAAAGAGGGAGATATAACGATGAATAAAATCGGAATCGATGAAATAGACGTAAAGGGAAAGTGTGTTTTCGTACGCGTGGATTTTAATGTGCCGATGGACGATCAGCAAAATATTACGGATGATACCAGAATCAGGGCTGCACTTCCGACGATCCGTTATCTGAAAGAAAACGGTGCTAAAGTCATTTTGGCTTCCCACCTCGGAAGACCCAAAGGCAAAGTCAATCCCAAATATTCACTGGCACCTGCAGCAGCCCATTTAAGCATTCTGCTGGGCACGGAAGTGAAGCTCGCTCCTGATTGCATCGGGCCCAAGGTTGCAGCGCTGGTTGAACATATGGAAGATGGGCAGGTTCTGCTTCTGGAAAATGTCAGATTTCATGAGGAAGAGGAAAAGAATGATCCTGATTTTGCACGCAGCCTGGCCGGCTTAGCTGATATCTACGTGAATGACGCGTTTGGAGCGGCGCACCGGGCGCATGCCTCAACGGAAGGGATAGCCCAATATATGCCTGCTTATGCCGGATTCTTGATGAAAAAAGAAGTGGACATCCTTGGCCAGGTGCTCGGTCAGCCGACCAGACCATTTGTTGCGATTATTGGTGGAGCAAAGGTCAGTGATAAAATTGGTGTCATAGAAAATCTGCTGAAAAAGGTGGATGTTCTGATCATCGGAGGCGGGATGGCTAATACGTTCCTGAAGGCCCGGGGCCTGGAAGTCGGGAAATCACTGATTGAAGAGGACAAGGTGGAACTGGCCGCCGAACTTCTCCGGCAGGCCGAAAGTACCGGCGTAAAACTGATGCTCCCGCAGGATGTAGTCGTTACGCGGGAATTCAAAGCGGACGCCCCGTTCAGAGTTGCAGAGGTCTCCAATATTCTTCCGGAAGAAATGGCTTTGGATATTGGCCCGGCAAGTGCTGAATTATTTGCAGAGGCGATTCTGCCTGCGAAGACTGTCATATGGAACGGCCCGATGGGCGTATTTGAAATGGAAAACTTTGCGCGGGGCACGGAACAAATCGCGCTGGCGATGGCTAGATGCCAGGGAACAACGATTGTCGGAGGCGGGGACTCTGTTGCTGCTGTGGAAAAAGTAGGTGTGGCAGAAAAACTGACGCATATTTCTACCGGAGGGGGCGCTTCGCTCGAATTCCTGGAAGGAAAGATTCTGCCGGGTGTAGCAGTATTAAAAGAAAAAACTGAAAACTGAAATTGACTCAATATCACAAAATAAGATATAAAAATATCAGGCATAGGAATATATTACAGATAAAAAAGCTATGGGAGGGGTCTCTGATGACAAGAAAGCCGATCATTGCGGGCAATTGGAAGATGTATAAGACAGTGCAGGAAGCCAAAGATTTTGCCGCGGGACTGTTGGAAAATTTAGAGAAACTGGAAAATGGAACAAACGCGGAAATCGTGATTTGTGCACCGTTTACTGCACTGGCTGCCTTAAAGGATGAACTTGAAGAGAGTATCATTCATATTGGCGCCCAAAATATGTATTATGAAACACAGGGCGCGTATACCGGGGAGATATCACCGCTTATGCTGACAGACTTAGCCTGTACCTATGTGATTATCGGGCACTCGGAACGCAGGGAATATTTTAAAGAAGATGACGCGCTTATAGCCAAAAAAGTCAAGACCGCGCTGAACTTTGGACTAACGCCAATTCTGTGTGTCGGTGAGAACCTGGCTTTGAGAGAAGCAGGTCAGGCCCTGGTCTTTGTACAAGGGCAGGTTGAGAATGCCCTCAGGGAGTTGAGTCCTGAAGAAATCAGAAAGATTGTTGTTGCATATGAACCCATTTGGGCTATCGGAACAGGCAGGACAGCATCTCCGCAGGATGCCCAGGAAATGTGTGCCGCAATCCGTACCACCCTGGCGAGGCTCGCCGCTGAAGCCTCTCAGGAAATACGAATTTTATACGGTGGAAGTGTCAAGGCTTCCAATATCGCCGAACTGATGGATCAGCCGGATATTGATGGTGCGCTGGTCGGCGGAGCAAGTCTGGACTTCCTTGGATTTACTGAACTGATTGGCAGCGTGAGGTGATTTTGATGTCCGAGGCAACAGGGAGGCCGCTCCTGCTGATGATCCTGGACGGTTGGGGCTGTAGCAAAGAAAAGAATGGAAATGCAACGCTGCTTGCAAAGATCCCGAATTTTTCCCGTTTGCAGGAAAGTTACCCGCATACGCTGCTTAACGCTTCGGGTGCTGCAGTGGGATTGCCGGAAGGACAAATGGGCAATTCGGAGGTCGGCCACTTAAACATTGGCGCCGGCCGGGTCGTCTATCAGGAACTGACACGGATATTCAAGGCAATTGACGAAGGAGACCTTGTCAAGAATGAAGTGCTGCACGAAGCAATGACCCGGGCCAGGGATTCCGGAAAAGCTTTTCACTTGCTGGGGCTGCTTTCGGACGGTGGTGTCCATTCCCATATCCGTCATTTGTTTGCATTACTGGACATGGCGGTTGAGGCCGGGGTAGAGAAGATTTATGTTCATCCGGTTCTTGACGGCAGAGATGTTCTTCCCCAAAGCGCCAAGGAATTTATCCGGCAGCTGGAAAATAAACTGAAACAGCTTGGCAGAGGAAAAATTGCTACAGTGAGTGGGCGTTATTATGTGATGGACAGGGATAAGCGCTGGGACAGAGTCGAGAAAGCATATAAAGCCCTTGTAACCGGAGAGGGGCCGATGGCCTGCAATGCTCTGGCAGCTGTAGAGAATGCTTATGACAAAAAGATTGTCGATGAGTTTGTTGACCCGACCGTAATTGCGGATGAATCAGGCCGTCCAGTGGCGGTCATTGAAGATGGCGACAGTGTGCTTTTCTTTAATTTTCGGGCAGACCGGGCCAGAGAAATCACCCGGGCGTTTATTGAAGAAAATTTTGAAGGTTTTATACGGACAAACCGTCCCCGGGTGCATTATGTCTGCCTTACCGAGTACGATGCCAACTTTGACTGTCCGGTGGCTTTTCCGCCGCAAAACCTTGAGAATACACTTGGCGAGGCGCTGGCAGCCAAAGGTCTAAGGCAGCTTCGCATCGCTGAAACAGAAAAATATGCGCATGTAACATTCTTTTTCAATGGTGGAATAGAGGAACCTGAAGATGGAGAAGACCGCTGTCTGATTCCGTCACCGGGAGTGTCTACCTACAACCTGCAGCCGGAAATGAGCGCCTATGGCGTCACCGAGGCCCTGCTTTCCAAACTGCGGGAAGATCAATATGATGTAATTGTTTTAAATTTTGCTAACGCCGATATGGTCGGACATACCGGATATCTTCTAGCGGCAGTCAAGGCCTTGGAAGCTGTCGATGTTTGTATCGGGAAGATCGTTGACGCGGTTCAGGCCAAAGGCGGGACTGTGTTAATTACTTCGGACCATGGAAATGCTGAGTGCATGATTGATCAGGAAACAAATTCACCGTTTACAGCGCATACGACCAATAAGGTACCGTTCATTCTGGTGAATGATACGTATAAAGACCGCACCCTCCGGGAGGGAGGAAGTCTCTGCGATATTGCACCGACGATGCTGAAGCTGCTGAAGCTTGATATTCCGGCGGAAATGACCGGCAAATCCTTGCTTTTAGACTAAGTATCCATGACAAACAAATCCAGGTGTATACCCGGTACTAAGGTACTAGCAATAGCGTATACCCAAAAAAATCAAAAAAAATGAAGGAGTGACTATGATGAGTTTTATTGACCAGGTAATTGCACGGGAAATCCTTGATTCCAGAGGTTTTCCGACTGTTGAAGTAGATGTTGTGCTGGAAGACGGCACCATGGGGCGGGCTGCTGTGCCGTCCGGCGCTTCCACCGGAGCTTTTGAGGCTCTGGAACTACGCGACGGGGACAAGAACCGTTATCTTGGCAAAGGCGTTCTTCAGGCGGTTGACAATGTCAATGACGTGATTGGTCTGGAAATGGAAGGACTCAATGTCTTTGATCAGCCAGGGATCGACCGGACGCTTCAAGAGATCGACGGAACGGAAACCAAGAGCAAGCTTGGGGCGAATGCCATTCTGGGTGTATCGTTGGCTGCAGCCAGAGCGGCTTCTCTTTATCTCGGCCTGCCGTTCTACCAGTATATCGGCGGCATTAATGCCAAGGAGCTTCCCGTGCCGATGATGAATATCCTGAACGGAGGCAAACATGCCGACAACAATGTAGATATTCAGGAATTTATGATTATGCCGGTCGGAGCAGCCAGCTTTGCCGAAGCGATGAGAATGGGCTCGGAAATATACCATACCCTTAAGAGCGTCTTAAAAGGAAAAGGGCTGGTAACCGCAATCGGAGATGAAGGCGGCTTTGCGCCGAACCTTGCTTCCAATGCCGAAGCTTTGGAAGTCATTGTCGATGCCATTCAAAAGGCCGGCTACAAACCTGGGGAAGAGGTAATGTTAGCCATTGATGCGGCGGCTACTGAAATGTATAAAGACGGCCTTTATGTTCTGGAAGGCGAAGGGTTGACGAAAACCGCGGATGAAATGATCGCCTATTATGAAGACTTATGCAGCAAATTCCCGATTGTCTCGATAGAAGACGGCCTGTCAGAGGAAGACTGGGACGGCTGGGCTAAACTCACCCAACGGCTCGGCAACAGGATCCAGCTTGTCGGGGATGACTTATTTGTTACGAATCCAACACGGCTTAGCCGGGGAATTCAGGCGAAGTGCGGGAATTCCATCTTAATCAAGCTGAATCAGATTGGCACCCTGACCGAAACCCTCGATACGATCGAGATGGCTAAAAGGGCCGGCTATACCACGGTTATTTCCCATCGGTCCGGAGAAACAGAAGATGTCTCTTTGGCCCATATTGCCGTAGCAGTCAATGCCGGACAGCTGAAGACAGGCGCGCCGGCCCGCACGGATCGTTTGGTCAAATACAATGAACTTCTCCGGATTGAGGAAGAACTCGGGTTAACTGCTATTTACAAAGGTAGAGCCGTGCTGAAATAGTCAGTCCTGGGTCCATCCACAATCGGCTATGGGCATTCCATCCGCAATAATCGGCTATTCAGGCCGTATTCTCTTGCGTCAGCACTAGGGCTGTGCTAAAATAGCAATACTGACCATAATCAGACAAACATGCTATTTTATGCCGACCAGGGAAACATATGCTGTAAATCGTTAAAGCCGGGTAAAATAACGGTTTAAACCTTTGAGGGAGGTGAAAATATGACAATAGCAATCGTTGTAATTTTAATTATCAGTTCTCTCGGGTTAATCGCCACAGTTCTGCTGCAGCCAGGAAAAAGCGCTGGTCTTTCCGGTTCGATTACCGGAGCGGGTGAGCAATTTTTCGGTAAGGCTGCCAAAGGAAAGGAAGGCTTATTCGCCAAATTTGGTGTTGTATTTGCCGTTTTGTTCCTTGTAAGTTCGCTAGGGCTGACCATGTTTTTAAAATAAGATAACAGCAAGATCCCGTGCCCTGCAGATTTATCCGTAATTGTGCGGATTATTCGGTATAAAATAAGGTCAACACACCAGGCTACGTGGAACATACTTCGTGTGGTTATTTATTAGGAGGTAGTAGGAATGGATTTCTCACAGATACCCTTATTGGGTGTAGGAGCAGGAATTATCGGACTGCTCATGGCATTGTTTTTTGCAAAAAGTGTACTTAAGGAAAGCGCCGGAAATGACAAAATGAAAGAAATATCCAAAGCGATTCAAGTTGGCGCGATGGCTTATCTAAACCGTCAATACAGAACGCTTATTCCGATTGTTATCATTATTTTTATTGCTTTATTTGCGTTAAAAGGTAACGCTGCGGCACCACTGTCCTTCTTGGTTGGTGCAGTAGCTTCAGGTGCTGCAGGTTATGTCGGCATGGGGATTACGACCAGAGCCAATGCCCGTACAACAGAAGCTGCCCGTACCAGTTTGAACAAAGCACTCGGCGTGTCATTCCGCGCAGGCGCAGTTATGGGATTTTCAGTGGCTGGTCTGGGTCTGTTAGGTGTTGCCGGGCTGTTTATGATCTTTGGTGATGCTGAAACAATCAATTCCTTTGCTTTTGGCGCAAGTGCGATTGCACTGTTTGCCCGTGTCGGTGGAGGTATCTTTACCAAGGCTGCTGACGTTGGAGCTGACCTTGTAGGGAAGGTTGAAGCCGGAATTCCTGAAGATGATCCGCGTAACCCGGCAGTTATTGCTGATAATGTCGGTGACAACGTTGGTGATACAGCAGGTATGGGTGCCGACTTGTTTGAATCTTATGCTGCAACCGCCATTTCCGGCATGCTGATCGGCTTTTCGGTCTTCGGCGGTCATGGCATTGGGGAGTCTATCTTCCTGATTATCGGTGCGATCGGTATTCTTGCCTCGATTATTGCCAGCTTCTTTGTGCGCACAGGGGAAAAGGCCAATCCACAGATGGCTCTGAACATGGGCCTTTGGGGAACCAATGTGATTACAGCTATTGGTTCTTTTGCCGCAGTCCATCTGCTGATGCCGGCAACTTATGTCACAGAATCCGGACTCGTACTCACACCAAACAGGATATTTTTAGCCATTATCTGCGGTCTTGCAGTAAATATTATCATTGGTTTGATCACGGAGTACTACACATCCAATGAAAAGAAACCGGCTCAGTCGATTGCCAAGGCCTCCGAAACCGGAGCAGCTACGAACATCATCACGGGTTTGGCTGTCGGTCTAAAAAGTACAGCTTTGCCGGTCATTACGATTTGTGCTGCGATCCTGGTGGCTTATCAGGTTGCGGGTATATATGGCATTGCGATGGCTGCGATGGCGATGCTTTCCACTGCAGGAATCATCGTTGCAATTGACTCTTTCGGACCGGTGGCCGACAATGCCGGCGGTATTGCCGAAATGGCTGAACTCGATCCGAGTGTGCGTAAAACAACAGACAAACTTGACGCTGTTGGAAATACCACAGCTGCCGTAGCCAAAGGTTTTGCGATTGGATCCGCTGCGATTACCGCACTGGCCTTGTTCAACGCATTTGCTGAACTTGCAAACCTTGAAACAATCGATATTCTTGTTCCAACGACGATCATCGGTCTTTTCATTGGTGCTGCCCTGCCCTTCCTGTTCTCCGCTTTTGCGATGCAGGCGGTAGGCAGAGCTGCGTTTGACATGATTGCTGAAGTCCGCCGCCAGTTTAGAGAAATCCCCGGACTTATGGAAGGCAAAGCAAAACCTGATTATGCAGCCTGTGTTGATATTTCGACCAAAGCTGCAATCAGACAAATGATCGCTCCTGGTTTACTGGCCGTATGCACACCGGTACTTGTTGGATTTATTTTAGGCAAGAGCGCCATGGGTGGAATGCTCGCAGGCGGTACATTTGCCGGCTTCCTGATGGCCGTATTCATGGCCAACGCCGGCGGGGCCTGGGACAATGCCAAGAAATATATTGAATCCGGACATCATGGCGGTAAGGGGACTCCTGCACACGCTGCTGCCGTTATCGGCGACACCGTTGGCGATCCGTTCAAAGATACTGCCGGACCGTCCCTGAATGCTTTGATTAAGGTTATGGGAACGATTTCCTTGATCATCGCTCCTTTCCTTCACTAAGAGGTTAGGTCCGTCCAAACAATTGTTTTCAAGTGAAATATATGGAGATGCCTTTAAAGCATCTCCATTTCCATTTTTGTATGAAATTTTATTTATATTCATTTTATTTATTCTTTAATGACCATCATCGAAGCTTAATTTACCATCATACAATCAAAGACATTGCATTCGGCAAAAAAATCTGTTTAAATAAACCGATAAGGACATTATTGCCTAATGTTGGCAAGTGGAAGGTAGAACATGTTTACACGAGAAGAGCTGGTTAAACCTTTTTACTTTTTAGGCGGAAGGACGGGGGTCCTCCTGATTCACGGCTTTACGGCCTGCCCGATTGACATGAAGCCGCTTGGCGAAAGATTTAAGGATTGGGGATATACAGTTCAGGCCCCGCTTCTGCCCGGCCATGGAACTTCAGAAGAAGACTTGAAGAAGACATCCTGGCAGGATTGGGAGCGAGCTGTTGCCGAAGCAGCTGAGCAATTAAAGAAAACATGTCAGAAAGTCCTTGCCGTCGGACATTCCATGGGCGGACTGCTGGCGCTGTCTCTGGCTGCTCAGGGCAGGGTAGACGGTGCAGTCTCCATCAATGCCCCGATTATTTATGTTGATGAAAAGCTGCATCAGGCCGAAAGCTTGATCGGGAAAATAGAATATGTTGGCAAGCCGCATAAGACCAATGAGATCAGCCTGAACAGCGAGGGACTTCCACACTTTTCCTATATTCAGGTACCGGTAATATCATTTATCTCCTTGAACCAAGCCATTGAACGAATGAAAGGAAAATTACCCCAAATCAGCTGTCCGACGCTTATGGTCCAGAGCATGGCTGACGGGACAGTCCATCCGTCCAGCGGCGAATTTATTCAGAAGAGCATCGAAGACCGTTATTGCGATGCAGTTTACTGGAAAGATGAGGATCACTATCTGCCGTTGAGCGCAGCGCGGGACGAATTGGCCCGAAAAATACGGGAATTTATAGAAAAGCGTCAGCTGCTGGTCCCATAGGTCGGTTTATTGATTTTTTCTGAAAATAATCTCAAGGAAATACCCATTGCCTGAGCGGTCAACAACGGGTAATATTATTAATAGATAAAGCAGCGAGGTGGAAATAGATTGGCTGAGGGAATGAAGGTCATCGCTGAAAACAGAAAAGCCAGGCACGATTTCTTTGTCGAGGACAGTTATGAAGCCGGGATCATCTTAACGGGGACCGAGATAAAGTCAATCCGGGCCGGCCGTGTGAATCTCAAAGACAGTTATGCTGAGATTATCAAGGGTGAGGTCTGGCTGAATCAGATGCATATCAGCCCGTATGAACAAGGGAACAGGTTCAACCATGATCCGCTGCGGAAGAGAAAACTGCTGCTTAATCGCACCGAGATCATTAAGGTGGGGGATAGGGTCAAACTACAGGGAATGACCCTTGTCCCGTTAAAGATCTATCTCAAGCACGGCATGGCCAAAATTGAACTTGGGCTGTGTAAAGGCAAAAAAACTTATGACAAGCGGGATGATCTGGCCGAGCGGGATGCCAAAAGGCAAATGGAACGGGATTTAAGAGACAGAAACAAGGGTTAATTCGGGGAAGGGGGACGGGGAGATGGACAGCAATCTACGAAAAAAAGCTGAAAATCTGATCAGTATCTATCAGCAGGTTGCCAAAGATTTTCGTTGGAAAAATTCAAGCAGTATCAATACGCTGATTGCTTTGTCTTATGTAACCAAAGACAAGGCTTATGACAGGAAAGAAATCGAAAGGGTCAATGACTATATCAAAAAGAATTTGGGTTCTTTTTCGAGTTTCAGACAAAGATCCATTCTGTATTCAGCCTTGCTGCTCGTTAATTCTCCCGATCCGGAAACAAAACTGGATATCCTTCTTGCTTATGATGAGAAACTCAAAGAAAACGGGTTTCGCAGTTACACATACAGGCCGGTGACTGCCTATACACTGCTCTTGAATTGCGAACCGCGCAAAGCCGATATTCGGATTGCCAAAGCCTATGAGATTTTCACTGAAATGAGGAAACATCACCCCTGGCTGACTTCTGGTGATGATTATGCTGTCTCAATCCTGCTTGCGGCTTCGGATAAACCCGTACAGAGTATTATAGCCAAAATGGAAGAGCTGTACAAAGAACTTCATGAATGTGGTTTTAGCCGTGGAAACGGACTCCAATTCTTGTCGCACATCTTAAGTCTGAGCGAGGAGAACAGTAAGGCTAAAGCTGCAAGATGCCGCATCCTGTATGATTTCTTTGGTCAAAATAAGTTAAAAGTCTACGCCAATAACTATGGAACACTCGGTCTGCTTACCTTGCTTGAAGATAAAAGCCAGAGAGCTGCGCGGGAGGTGCTCGGAATGAGTGAAGTTCTCCGAGAAGACCGAAATATCCGCTGGTTGGGCAAGGAGACTATTTTTCTTACAGCAGCGTCGCTCGTTTCTTGCACGATGTTGGAAAGCCTCAAAAACAGCAATGATGTGATCTATACCAATGCTTTTGTGACGATTGAAGCACTCATCGCAGCTCAAAACGCAGCAATGATCGGCGCTGCGTGTGCCGCAACGGCTGCATCCAGCGGCAGCTAGCGTGTATCGATCATCCGCCAGGCAGTTTTGTCTATCAGGTGGTTATTAAAAGCGGACTCCGCATCCATAAAGACATGATCATAATGATCAAATTCAGGCTGCGAAAATATGGACTTCGGTATAACAAGCTTAAGGTATTTGCCCTGATTGGCTGCCTGGATATTTGTAATATTCATCGTGTAATCTGTCGTTGGGTCCTGCACATAGACCTCATTTCCTTTGATGGTGAGGGTCAGGTGCAAGGACTTTTCTTTATTGATAAAGACCAGATTGTAACGATATTCATTTAATTCCTTAATCATTTTTTGATCTGTTTGTATAATAAGATGCAAATTGCCTTCCTTGGAGATTTCTGCATAGACAGCTAAGATATCTCCTCCTTTGTCCACATCCAAAAGCAGTTTATCCTGAACAGGGTCCTGAATCAATATATTGCCGGCATTTGGCGTAATGTCCGAATCTATATGCATGCCGCTGATTAGTTTAGCATCTGTATACTGACCGAATAATTCGCTCGGCTTTTCAAAACAGGACATCTGGAATCCCAGTGTTTTTTGCTGCGAATGATACAGCTTGATCGCTTCGGTCTTTAATCTTATTTCCTGATCAGTTAGATCGAGTGTATACCACTTGGTGCCGGTTTTAAGCAGTTTGGCCGGTGGTGCAAGATCCCTTTTATGCTGTGAGCCGGCTTCCGGGCTAGGCCATAAACCGCGGTGAATTAGATAAAGCCACTCTTTCTGCGGAGAATAGTTCAGCACAGTCAGCGTATATTTCGTGAAAGCATTGGTAGCCCAATGATCCGGATGTTTATCATTCGGGTGCGGCATGACAATATCGGTTGGCTGAAAATCGTGAATGATCTGTGATAAATCAGCAACAACATTTTGCCCGCAATACAGGCGGTTTTTCTTAAAACTGCTGGTATAGGGTGACCGCTCTGCTTGGGTATAGGGACTGGTGTACGGACTCGTTGGATTCCAGTTGGAAGACCATAGTGAGGCAAGTCCGCCGTCAGGATAACCCAGGAAGATAATATCGCTTTCAGAAACTCCCGATGATGCCAAAGCTTTCACTGATTCCTGCTGGCGCGTATAGCCAAAATTGATATATTCTTTTGATGTAAGCTTCAGCTTTGTATAGTCTAAATGGGCTGCAACCCTATAACCATCACCATTGGTCATAAGGACCACTTTTACTTTACCTCCGTTAGCCAGCGTCTTTTTGATGAGCATACCCGCCCCCAGTGTCTCGTCATCGGGGTGCGGCGCAATAATCAGGACCCGGGAGTCCGCCCCAGGCGCGCCGATATGCTCCGGAGTTGTGTCGACCATATAGTTGGCAGCCATCTGATCCGATAGGATAAATACAAACGCGAATACAATGATCAGAGTCGAAGCAACCAGGAGAACTCTTCTTTTCAAGATCTTTTTCATAATACCTCAGTTAAGCTCAGCAAAATTTGTGTTTAAGAATTTTTGCTAGAGTGATTTTATACAAATTTATAAGTCTCTATGGTCAATTGCCACCTAATATTATACCTTAAAATAAGAGGCTTAAAATAGATGAATGATAAAAATAAAAATAAGATAAAAATATAACAAATTGAAGTGATTTTTTAAATTAAGCCTTTATCCTGTAAAAATGGTATTATTCTCAGGACGATATTTAAAATAACGCAAATAAATGCAAGTAAGACTTAAAAAATGAAGCATTCAAAAAATCAATTGTTAAGTAAAAAAATAAATTGAAATTAAAAATAAAGTTCTATAAGCCTGAATCATGCCTTTTAAGGAAGCTGTTTGTATTTTCTTAAACATTAAATAAAAATTTTCAAGTTGGTACTAGTCAAAAAGTAGAGATATGGTATAATGATATCGCTACACTTTCTCGGGGGCGTTTTAGACTCGCTCGGGGGAGCAATGGCAAGAGTTGCGTGTCGAGATCCCGCTTGACCTCGTTAAACAGCGGACAAACAATAACTGACAAAACAAATTACGCTTTAGCAGCTTAAGCTGCTACATCCTGCCTTCTGTGTCTGCGGTGAAGAGTTCAGGGTGTCAAAACAGCAGGCTATCCTGTGAGACCACCGTCTGAGGTCAATCAGGTAAACTAATCAGACTGGCTTCAAAGGAATCCCGCTTTCAGGAGTCCCGCGAAGCGAGAATTAAAATGAGAGCTACACACGTAGATGCTTTTGGTATTGTCTTTCGATACAGGGGTGCAAGTCCCCTCGCCTCCACCAAAATTTGTCTAAAAACCCGCTATTCATGCGGGTTTTAACGTTTTTCGAAGTAAATTTCAAACGGTTTTCTGACCGTTTTTTTTATTTTGAGCAGAAAATTGCAAAAAAAGAAGGCCATCAAGCCTTCATTGCTGCCACCAATTTCTTTGTTCTCACCATATTGATCGCCCTTTTCAAATTATACGCAAGAAAACTAAGCCCCAGCTCGCCTGTGGTTTTCTGACGGCAAAGGATGTGCCTAAGTTCAAATTCGCCATGGATGGCATAAGAATTTGAACTTCCTTTTTTATAAACGATAATGGGCTCCGTGGTACCATTTAACCGTTCCAAAAGGATGTTCTGAGAGGCATAAGCGCAACTTTTGGGTCGGTATGTCGTCGCGTATATGCAAAATAACCTTCTTCTTTGTTTGCCGCTCAAGAAGTTTGAAAGCATTGTAAGGAGTTTCAGAAGAAGGATACTCCTGTAATTCATTGAGGGTTTTGCCGTACATCAAAACCGGGACATAGCGAGTATTGGGGCCAAACTTTACAACCTTGTAATTCTTCCCCGAAGTGCAGCGGTTAGGACATTGCCGACAAGCCAAACGGTTCTGGTAACAAGCACTTCCCCCTTTATGGGTCCGTACTCTCGTAAAAATATAACCCATTGGGCAGGTAACCGTATCATCCTTATTACGGGTAAAACAACTGATTTGATCCTGCTCTTGCACCTCGATGTCCAGAATTGTATGCTCATAAAACTTTGGCAGTATACCGGCTTTAAGACAGCGCTGAATATCTTCAGGATTGGTGGATGCCCGATCTTCTTCCGTAATGGTGGCTTCTTCATACGCCATGAGCAGCAAACGCTCGGTCTTATCCGTCTTAAACCCCACATGGGGGATAATCCCACCCAAAATGCATTTTTTTATTTCATCCTGATCGTCATAACCTTTATCCGCGCCTACATGAATGGTTTCAGTTCCCAGTGTCTCTTTTGCTTTCTTGGCCATGCGTGCAAGGCTGTTGGGATCAGTACAGTTGTTGGTCACTTCATATTCAGCAATCAGATGACTAGTTCGATCGACTGCGGTTTGCACATTGTAACAACAGGCAAAACCATCTTTAGTTCGCATCATTCTAGCCTCAGCATCCGTGGTCAGTAATTTCAGAAAGAAATGGCTTGGTTGGATGGAATAACGGCATGAAGATTACCGTTTTCATCAAGCGTATATTGTTTTCCGTTAAAAGAGAACAATTTTGAAACGTCTATACCTAAAGAAGTTAATAGTTGGGACGTTGAAACAGTCCCTGAAATATCTTTTAACTCATTATACTGGGCGATTGACATATTACCGTTCGCTACCTGGTATAAAAAATTAAATCTGGTACAAAGCGAAGACGCTTCCTTGTTTTGTGATGAAGTATGTTTTTCGAAGAATTCTAAAGCATATTTATTGTTAGGGCTATCAAGAGGCTCATTTGCATTGACCATAGGCGAAAAGCTATTATTCATACCATTAGAGTCAAACCAGATGTTCAATGGGATTCCATCTATATTTCCAATATTCTTTATTTCGCCAGTAAAAATATTTATACTATTCGTTTGTGAATCTACAACACTTGCAACATTCGAAGAAAGAGCCATTTTGGTTAAATTATTTATTTGACCGGATTGAGTAGAATAATTCTCTTTTGCGTTTTTATCATTATTCTTTTTAATATTCCAGGTATTATTATTTGAAAAAATAGAATCAATTCGCATAAATATACACCGCCTTACTATAATTTTATCCTTTAGTATTATTTCGAATTAATTTAAAATTTACTGAAGAAGTATTTTTATATCACTTATTTTAATTTATAATTCTAAAATAAATAGGCTATTTAACTTCGCTATTAATTGTTGTCGTTTGACAAGAACCGTCTGCTTTTAGCGTAGTAACGCCAGAAACGCCATCTGGAGTAGTCCACTTTAGGCTTAGTGTAGGTGTAATCCAAGTGGTCACTTTAGCATTACAACGAGTTTCCCATCTTTGTTTAGCAATTTGACCAACTGCACCAGATACGGGATTACCTGAGTAGACATACCAGCCATTTCCATCTGCTTTAAATAATGCTACCTTAAGTCCTGTAGCTGGATAATGAGCGCTCCAATACTCAGTCATAGCTGCTACTGTTGCACCGTCAGGAATACTTGCATTAGAACTTAAATCCCAATATCCTGGTTGTCCCCATAAATTAGCTTGTCCAGCTATTACTATATTCGGGCTTGAGGCTCCTGCGTCGTACCAAGGTGAAGTTAAAGCAAAAATAGGGCATGCAATTACTAAGAGCATTGCGATTGTTAACGTAAACAACCGAAATTTTTTCATTGAAAAACCTCCACAATTCTAAGATATAAAAATACTTCCCTAATTTATTATCGTATTTTATTTGAAAAAATTTACATATTTGTTTAATAAAGTATTATTGTTACCCAGATTTTGATCTTAACTCTCTTTGAAAGAATAATGCTTTCCTTTTGTGAAAAGATATGAGTATTGCCACACATGCGGTTCCAACGTTTTTCGAAGTAAATTTCAAACGGCTTTCTGACCGTTTTTTTTATTTTGAGCAGAGAATTGCAAAAAAGAAGGCCATTAAGCCTTCATTGCTGCCACCAATTTCTTTGTTTTGAACAAAGACAAGACGAGTGTGACAAACTCATATTAACGGCATGTCCCAAAATCGACATCAAGGGTCTGTTGACAAACCTGGCTTAAAATGAAATATATATACTTAGTAAACGGGCCTTAATCGGATATTTCTCTTTAAAACAACATCTAGAATATAAAGAAGATATGGGACAGCCGGCAAGAGCGGTGCTGTCCCATATTTCACTAGTCTTTTAAGATTTAATGCCATTGCTGAAAGGAAGCATTGTTCTTGAACCTTCCAGACGCCTCGTTTTCGGGTAAACCTTAAGTTGTGACATCGTTTTTGCAAAGCAAAGTTCCCTTCACTGATCACTTGACGTTTTCGCATTACATGTCGGTAGATAGCAGTACCAATTAAAGCGTGATTGCGTTCCTGATCCTCTTGATAGAAATCCCGTCGGACCTCCTTATAACTAGCCTTTCCGGTAATGCAACGGTTTTTCAAAGGACAGCTTTTACAATCTTGTGATCTTGACACATAGTTTTTACCAACTCGATAACGCACTTTTCTTACGCCTATGTAATGTAAGTGGTACCCCAACGACCGAAGTAATTGGAGAAATAACCCGCCTTGGAGCTAAGAGAGCTTACTGCATCGGCTTCCAAGCGAATGTCGTGTCTGAGAAATTGAAAGCAGCCATCCCCAATCTTGAGGCAAAAGTGCTGCAGGGGGAAGGGCGCGCGGAGACGGCGAACCTGGTAGGAGACGAAATTGCTAATCCACATGGGGTATTCCTCATAGGTTTTGATGCTCTGGCCGACGCCGTGAGCGCCGGGCCCTACGCAGCGGCCAACGGATGGCTTATCCGCATAACGGACGGAGCCGGCGTCTATCATCCCGAAGCTTGGAGTTTACTAAAGGCTGGACTAGACGCCAATCATTTGGTTATCTTGGGCGGTACATCCAGAGTCCAGGATACAAACGGATTCCGCCGCATGTCCGGCCAGGATCGCTACGTGACCAACCAGGATTTTAACGAGAAGATGGGACTTAATACCAGCAAGGTTTACTTTGCTGACGGTTACTCTTTGGCCGCAGCTCTGATGGTTGCACCGTTGGCTGCCCAGAACAATTGCCCGATTGTTCTGGCGGAAAAGAACGATCCGAACCAAGCCAGGTTTCCCGCCGGAGTCACTAACGACGCTACTGTTATCGGCATCGGCTCGCCTGCCCGTTGACCTATGTTGATTAAATTATTGAGCATTTTAATAACCACTAAATGCTATGTTAACAGCATTTAGTGGTTTTGATTTTTGTGGATGCTGGAGACGCGAGTAGATTTCTAGAAATAATGGAATAAATGAGTTATTTTAAAAATACGTTTTAGCGTAAGAGTTAACGAAGGAGGGATTTAATTGAAAGCAATATTACTGCCTGGAGATTTTGTTCGGGAGTCCTTGGAATTACACCTGTTTTTCGGACGAATTATGAAGGAGCATTCCCTATTTCTCGAAGCTGGTTTTGTGACGAAGGATGCAGCATTTGTGCAACAAGCAGATATGTTTAAGACCCAATTTGCTGAAGTATTAAGGGAGGCTGTATTTTTGGCAAACGGGGTTGTCAGCGAAGAAACATTAAGATCAGGGGAATCAATAACAGATAAAACGCTACGAGCTGAACAAATTACTGAGGAACTATCTGGTATCACGATTGAAACAGTTATTACGAATGAAGAATTCGGACTAACCCCGAATGGCGGAGTAAATCCAGCACAAC
This sequence comes from Dehalobacter sp. CP, assembly GCF_047652685.1. Taxonomy (NCBI): domain Bacteria; kingdom Bacillati; phylum Bacillota; class Clostridia; order Eubacteriales; family Desulfitobacteriaceae; genus Dehalobacter; species Dehalobacter sp. CP. The sequence goes on along the minus strand of NZ_CP157399.1, from coordinate 2,760,057 downwards.
TGGAGGCACAAGTCACTGCTTTAAATCAGAAAGCCATTGGTTTGACCAATGCTTTGGTCCAGTTTAAAACCAACATACTTAACGGAATGCTTCAATGTAAATTGTTCACTTTTAATTTTCCTTTATTAATAATCCATATCCGAAGAGAAGCATTATTTTACATAAATCATTTAGAGCGATTGCAAAGGCACATGGCGGTTGATTTTATTCAGGAGGCTATTGAAGAAGAAAAGTTCTGGAACAGGCAAATGGCGGAACACGCACAGTTTATTCGTCACTTATTAGATCCGACTGAATCTGGCCTAATTGTTAAAGCAGAAGGCTTTGACAAGCAATTCAATACACTTGAACAAAAGGTGCCGGAAGCATCCCTAACTAAAACAGATATTAGCGGTTTAACACGGTCAACGATTACGGCGACCCGAGCATTTAGAGATTTCAAAGCAGCCGGTACAGAAGGGATACTAACGTGTAAGATAAAATCAATAATCATTCCACTCTTAGCAGATCATGTATTGAGAGAAGCGAATCATTACCTAAGAATATTAAACAGGTTAAAACGGGATTTACAGTGATAACACATGAGGATATTTCTAGGATTAGTTATTCTAGATCATTCCCGGATATTTCTTTTCCGCCCTTGCTCGCGCTAGAAGGGAAGAGTTCGTTAACTCTCCCCTTAATTGACATTCAAATATTCGTTTAGAAAATAACACCTAGAGCAATAAGAATTAAAATGGCGATAGCAATAATACCAACGCCAGCTCCACGACCGTCGTAGCCCATCATGGGCATGGGGTATGCCATTGTCGGGGATACTGTTCTGCAGCAGCAGCCACCTCTACCTAACATAAGAATTTCCCTCCTCTCATTTTAATTAATTTTTAATTTAGAAAACGATGCCCAATGCAATCAACAGAAGAATGATAACAACAACAATTGCGATGCCGCAAAGACAACTGCTTCTAGGAAATCCATCTACACCGCCTAAAGCGCCAATTGCCATTTAAATAGCCCCCTTCCTTGGAAAATATATCCAATTACAAGTTATGTAAAAATAATTCTGATTGGAACCTTTATAAGTTGTCCAAATGGAAAAATTGTGGACATATTATCAATGTTGGACAAGGGTGAAAAGTTGCTCATAATGGATAACATGATAGGGTCTTGATTTTAACCCAATCAAGATTGTGTTTGAATTGTAATGAGACTGAAGCATCTCTGGGTAATTGAAAGAACCAAAAGGGGCTGTTGCAACCTAAAATGGAACCTATAGATAGACCCTTTTTGTAAGTGTCCATTCTATAGGTTCCATTTTATTATGCGACAGCCCCTAATTCTATATTATAGAAAGCTAATCAATCTAGCCGTTAGATTAAAAAATTACACCTAATGCGATAAGAATCAAGATGGCAATAGCAATAATTGTAGCACCTGCTTTTCCATCCTGAAGAAAAGTTCCATAAGGCATAATTTTCACCGTCCTTTCTTAAAAGTAAAAATTGATTAGAACCTAGAAAACAATGCCTAATGCAATTAACAGAAGAATGATAACAACAACAATAGCAATTCCTTCGAATCTTTCACGTTTTTCAGGGATAAAACCTTCGTAAGCCATTTTCGCACCTCCTCTTTATGGAAATTATATCCAATATAGTTATATGTTTTGTCCATAAATTATGTTAATAATTGTCCATAAAAATCGATCAAGCTTATCATTTGAAATCAGCCTCCACCACTGCAGAACATTCTGTTTTCCCTTGACGGCCAGTCTTTTCGAATTATACTAATACTTAACGAATATATTCGACTCAATATGCGCAGCCATTCGGTATTTATGCTGCGGATCACAAAATCGACGCAGTGGGTCTACCAATAAAACAGGTATTGTGGTATGAGCTGCATGAGCGTAAAATGTACAAGACAGAAGTTAGAATTATGTTGCACACCAGAAATGGAGGTACTATATTTTGTTACAAGCTGTAAAAAGATTGTATGTCGAGAAAAAACAGGGGTTTAATATCGAAGCTCAGGGACTTTTTGCAGATCTTCGGGATAATTTAAGCATTGCAGAACTGCAGGGGGTCAGAACGATCAACCGCTATGATATTTCCGGGATTACCGATGAAGAATATAAGAAATCCCGTACGATTATTTTTGCCGAGCCTCCCCTGGATATCCTTTACGAGGAAACGCTGGACATCTCGTCAGGGGACAGGGTTTTTGCGATGGAGTATCTGCCGGGTCAGTATGATCAACGGGCGGATTCGGCAGCCCAATGTATCCAGATGCTGACCCAGAAAGAGCGTCCGCTGATTGCTTCAGCAAAAGTGATTATCCTGGAAGGAAAACTATCGGATCAGGACTTTGCAAGAATCAAACAATACTGCATCAACCCGGTCGAATCGCGGGAAGCTTCGCTGGCAAAACCGCAGAGTCTGGAATTTGAAGCGGCAGAACCGGCCGATGTTGAAATGATGGAAGGATTTATTACTAAAACACCGGAAGAAATTATTGTGATGCAGCAGCGCATGAATCTCGCCATGAGCGTCGAAGACTTGCTGTTCTGTCAGTCCTATTTCCGGGATACGGAAAAAAGAGACCCGACCATGACTGAAATTAAAACGATTGATACTTACTGGTCCGATCACTGCCGGCACACGACATTTCAGACTGAAATTGAAGAAGTCGATATTTGGGAAGGACATTTTTCCGGGCCTATCAAAACGGCTTTCGATTGCTATAAGGCTTCCAGAGCTAAGGTATATCAGGACAAGCTGCCCACGAAGGACATTTGTCTGATGGATATCGCTACAATGGGGATGAAAGAGCTCAAAATGGCAGGCCTGCTTAATGATCTGGATGAATCTGATGAAATCAATGCCTGCAGTATTGTTGTGACTGCCGAGGTGAACGGCCGGGAAGAAGAATGGCTGGTGATGTTTAAAAACGAAACGCATAATCACCCGACAGAAATCGAACCGTTTGGCGGTGCTGCCACCTGTCTGGGCGGTGCGATCCGAGACCCATTGTCAGGCCGGACCTATGTCTATCAGGCGATGCGGGTCACCGGCAGCGGCGATCCGCGGGTAAAGGTCGAAGATACTTTATCCGGTAAACTGCCTCAAAGAAAGATTACCACCGTTGCTGCAGCCGGATATAGTTCTTACGGCAATCAAATCGGACTGGCGACAGGTCAGGTCGCCGAAGTCTATGACGAAGGCTTTATCGCTAAAAGAATGGAGATCGGTGCGGTCATCGGTGCTGCTCCCAGAAAAAATGTCATCCGCAAACCTCCTGAAGAAGGTGACGTCATTGTTCTGGTTGGCGGCAGGACTGGCCGGGACGGCTGCGGCGGAGCGACGGGTTCTTCCAAAGAACATACTTTGGAATCGTTGACCAATTGCGGCGCCGAAGTCCAGAAGGGCAATCCGCCGAATGAAAGAAAGATTCAGCGGCTGTTCCGCAACCCGGAAGTCAGTACGCTTATTAAAAAATGCAACGATTTTGGCGCCGGCGGTGTCTCTGTTGCCGTGGGGGAACTGACTGACGGCCTTGATATCTGTCTGGATGCCGTGCCAAAAAAATACGAAAGCCTGGATGGCACAGAACTGGCGATTTCCGAATCCCAGGAGCGCATGGCTGTCGTCCTGGCAGCTGAGGATTGGGACAAATTCAAAAGCCTGGCAACCGAAGAAAATCTTGAAGCAACCGTTATTGCCCGGGTAACCGGCGATCATCGGCTTAAAATGTCCTGGCGGGGCAAGACGATCCTGGATCTCAGCCGTGACTTTCTGAATACCAATGGGGTCAAACAAAAGACGAAGGTTGAAGTAACGGCGCCGCTGGAGGCGCAAAATTACTTTAGCGCTATCCCCAACTCAGTGGCCCGGGAACTGCCGGATTTGCGTAAAGCCTGGAATGCTAATTTAGGCGATTTGAATGTCTGCAGTAAAAAGGGACTGATCGAGAGATTTGACAGTACGATCGGTGCGGCATCGGTACTCATGCCGTTAGGCGGAAAATACCAGCTGACCCCGGCTGAAGGTATGGTCGCCAAACTGCCGGTACTTGAAGGTGATACGACGACAGCTACGATCATGACGTATGGCTATAACCCGCAACTGGCCAAATGGAGCCCGTTTCACGGCGCTTTATATGCGGTGCTGGATGCCGTTACGAAAGCGGTGGCGATAGGCGGAGATTACCGTAAGATACGCCTTACCTTGCAGGAGTATTTCGGCAAACTCAACGACGCCGGCAAGTGGGGGCAGCCTTTCAGTGCTTTATTGGGCGCTTATTATGCTCAAAAGCAGCTGGGTATTCCTGCTATAGGCGGAAAAGACAGTATGTCGGGCAGCTTTATGGAGCTGAATGTCCCGCCCACCCTGGTCGCATTTGCCGTTTGTACCGCAGATGCCCGCAAAGTTGTATCCCAGGAATTCAAACAGGCCGGAAGCAACGTTATCCTGCTGAAACTGGCCAGGGACGAACAGGAAATCCCTGACTTTACCATGGCGGCGAAAAACTTTGTAAAAGTCTCCGACTTGATTCAGTCGGGCTGGGTGCGCTCTTCGCGCACAGTCAAAATGGGCGGGATTGCCGGTGCCGTCAGCGAGATGGCTTTCGGCAATATGATTGGTTTCCATTTCAGCAGACAAATAGAGTCTTCAGACCTGTTTCGGACAGATTATGGTTCGATTCTGTTGGAATTGGATGAGAAAGCTGACCTGCCTGCCCTGTTTGGCGATGTCGAATACGAATTACTCGGCTGCACGCAGGAGAAACCAGCAATCGCTGTCAACGGAGTTGAGTTGCTGCTGACGGATATGCTGGGCCAATGGGAAATGCCGCTGGAAAAAATCTTTCCAAGCAAGGTTGAGAATACCGGAAATACCGAAAAACCTCGGGCAGTCAGCTTTGACAAGCGCAGTACTTTCAGACCGGCGATTAAAGCAGCAAAACCACGGGTATTTATCCCTGTTTTTCCGGGGACAAACTGTGAATATGATTCTGCCAAAGCTTTCACGAAAGCCGGTGGTCTGGTCGAAACCATGGTCATTCGAAATCTCAGCGCTGCAGACATCGAAAGCTCAATCAAAGAAATGGTAAAAATCATCGATAACTCCCAGATCATCATGCTTCCAGGCGGTTTTAGCGCCGGAGACGAACCGGACGGATCGGGGAAATTTATTGCCACCTTGTTTAACAACCCACGCATCAAAGATGCCGTCATGAACCTTCTGAAACAGCGGGACGGCCTGATGCTCGGAATATGCAACGGCTTCCAGGCTTTGATCAAGCTGGGACTTGTCCCCTACGGGGAAATCAAAGAAATAAACGCAGAAGACCCTACGTTGACCTATAACAAGATCGGACGCCACATTTCTTGCATGGCCCGGACCAAGGTTGTTTCCACACTTTCCCCCTGGTTTAGCGGTGTTGAATTGGGAGAGATTCACACGATTGCAGTTTCGCACGGCGAAGGAAGATTTGTCGCGAGTCAGGAAGTCATCAGTAAGCTCATTCAGAACGGGCAGATCGCTACCCAATATGTCGATCTGAATGGAACGGTAAGTAACGATATCAAGGATAATCCGAATGGTTCCTTTGAAGCTATCGAAGGGATCACAAGCCCTGACGGACGGGTATTAGGTAAAATGGGGCATTCGGAACGGACCGGAAACTGTATTGCCGTTAACGTCCCCGGCAATAAATACCAGCAAATTTTTGAGGGTGGCATCCATTATTTCAAGTAAAAATAGAGAAAGGTCGGGAACTGCGAATTCGCAATTCCCGACCTTTTTCCAGTAATGTATGACAGTAAACTCTAAAATAATGGCGATTGACGACTAGTTCTCAGTAATATTGACGATTGCTTTATTGGGCAGACAAACAGCATAATCTCCTGGGTTTACCAGCCAGCCTGTCCGGACGCAAATCTGGTCGGGACAATTGGTTTCTTTAAATCTGATGCGGCCTTTTTCCACCAGAACAATCTCGTGGTACTTGCCCGGAAGGGTAATTTCCCGCGGTTCTTCGACTGCATTTAAATCAATACGTTCGATAAGCACGTTATTCTGTGTGATCTCGGCAAACCTGAGGTCTTTTCCATTTTGGGATTGATGGAACTTTATACTGCCTAGGCCGATGAGCACGAGTAAGATTATGATGCTAACTAGGATAATATCATGTTTCTTCATGGTATTTGCAGGTCCTCCTTGAGCACTCTCCTTATGGATGTCTGACTGAACGGAGCAAGAGAACAGAACACAACTTCTGCATTCAGACATACTATAATTGATAAAACGAAACAGTGTCAAGTAACGTCAAAAGAGAGACCAAAGGCAAATCCGTCAAAACCGATATACCGATCATTGGGAACGATACCTTTAAGCATGATAGGACATATCGATATAATGAAAATGTAGACAAATGATGTCGAAAGAATAAGTAAGTTTATAAGAACTATTGAAGTTTGCAGGCAATTAATATAAACTTAAGCCGTCACTAAAACGGTAAAAATAATTTTTCAACTGGGTAATACTATGTAAAAGCATACATATAAAAAATATCTGGAGGGAACGAATATGCCACTGGTAACTTCTGCTGAAATGTTTAAAAAAGTCTATGGGAAATGTGCTGTCGGAGCATTTAACGTTAACAATATGGAAATCATTCAAGGAATTGTTGATGCGGCGAAGGAAGAAAATGCGCCTTTGATTTTGCAGGTTTCTGCAGGTGCCCGGAAATATGCCAAACATATTTACTTAATGAAGCTGGTAGAGGCTGCAGTGGAGGATACCGGCTTGCCGATCTGCCTGCATTTGGATCACGGGGAAGACTTTGAGATTTGTAAGGCTTGTGTTGACGGCGGTTTTACTTCGGTGATGATCGATGGTTCTAAGCTGTCTTTTGCCGAAAATATTGCGGTTACCAAAAAGGTTGTAGAGTACGCCCATGCGAGAGGCGTCGTCGTGGAAGCCGAATTAGGCAGACTCGCAGGCATCGAAGATGCAGTAAATGTCAGTGCGAAGGACAGCAGCTATACGGATCCGGAGCAGGCCGCCGAATTTGTTCATAAAACTGGTTGTGATTCGCTGGCTGTTGCGATTGGCACCAGTCACGGAGCGTATAAGTTCAAGGGAGAAGCCATGCTTGATTTCGAGCGTCTTGAAAAGATAGCTTCACTGCTTCCCGGCTTCCCATTGGTTTTACACGGCGCGTCTACGGTACTGCCGGAATTTGTGGCAAAATGCAACGAATACGGAGGAGATATCAAGGGAGCGCAGGGTGTCCCCGAAGATATGCTTCGCAAGGCCGGGACCATGGGCGTATGCAAAATCAATATTGATACCGATCTGCGCCTTGCCATGACGGCTTCAATCCGTGAGTATTTGGCAAACAGCCCTGCTGATTTTGACCCCCGCCAGTATCTCAAACCAGCCAGAGAAGCCATCAAAAATATGGTTAAGCATAAGATTGCAAATGTCTTAAACTGCAGCAATCAGCTCTAAGCATAGCATACTGTACGGAACGAGCAGACAGAACATGATGCTTGGGCCTGAAATATGAAACATGTAAAAAAGTAGACACTTAAAGTCTGCTTTTTTCGATTAATGAAAAAGGTATTTTGTAGATTTGTGTAGAATTTTCTCATTGAATAAATCTATATAAGTAGGGATATTAATTGAAAAATAATCGGGGAAGACTGGTAAGGACGGTTAACGTTCTTATTCTTGCGCTGCTGCTATTAACACAAATTCTCTTGATCAGGTCCTGGTATAATAAGACCCTTGATGATATCGGCATCAACGCGATGACCATTTCTCGGGTTGTCGCTGACAGTATTAATATTGCTGAATATGAAAGGTTGCTTGCGGGGAAGGAGCCTAATGATTATTTTAGAGAGATGCAGGCATATTTTAAGCGTATTCAAGCTGAAACCGGAGTGAAGTATGTTTATGTCGAGCATCAAATATCACCCAGCCAAATTGAATACATTTTCGATTCGGAGGGGGATTCTTTAGGTGAGACTGATGAACTGTCTACACCGGCAGCACATACGAATACCAAAGCTTTTCACACGCGAGCTCAGACTTCAACGCTTTGGGGTACTTTGATTACCGGCTATGCACCATTGGTTAATGCCGAGGGTCAGGTCATAGGCGCAGTCGGAACAGATGTAGATATCCAATATATTTATCAGGAGCTGGCCAAACGCGTCGGACAGATCATTCTTTATGCAGCAGCCATGGTCATTCTCTTCGGCTTGCTTATTTACTTCACGCTCAGTGAAGAAATACGAAGACGCCGCGTCGTCGAAAAAAATCTTAAGCGCACTATGCAGTCTGTGAAAAATCTGCTCAATAATGCCGGGCAGGGCTTTCTGTCTTTTGGGTCAGACCTGTGTATTGAACCTGAATATAGTGTCGAATGCCAGAGACTATTGGGTCCTGACTTAGCTAAGCGTAACTTTCCGGACTTAATTTATCCGGAGGATCAGGAACAAAGAGACTTTATGAGCAAAGTTCTTCTGGAATGTTTTCAGGAGAATGACCCGGCGCGCAGGGAGGTATTCCTTTCTTTTCTGCCGGATGCAATATTCTTGAATAACGATTATATAAAAATTGAATACAAGTTTATCGCGGCTAAGTATCAGGAAGAAACACAAGCTTTAATGGTTATCTTAACGGATGCCACGGAAAAACGCGCTTTGCAGGAACAAATGGAAAATGAGCGCAAAACACTTAAAATGATTGTTAAGGCTGTTATCAGCCGTAATGACCTTTTGGAGCTTATTTCAGATTACCAGCGTTTTTGCCAGGTGACCGTACCGCAGCTGCTTATTTGCAAAGAACCGCTTCAGCAGGTAATTATCGATGTCAAACGGAGGATTCATACCTTTAAAGGGGAATTCGGCCAGTTTGAGATGATGCATATGGTTCGTTCTCTTCACCATCTTGAAGAAGAGATCAAATCCTTTGAACAAAGGGATTCAGCAACCAGTGCCGGTTTAGGCATGCTCCTGCAAAATTTGAATCTTGAACGTGTTCTGAATGAAGGTTTCCGTATTCTGCAGTCAACCTTAGGGGAGAATTTTATTGCCACAGATAAAACCATTGAGATTCCGGAAGCAAAACTGGTTGAATTGGAAGATCAAATAGCGACGCTTATTCCATCGCAGGAGGCCAATATTTTGATCACCAAAATCAGGCAGTTGCGTTACCGCCCGTTCAAAAAGCTTTTAGCTGCTTACCCGAATACAGTAGAAGACTTAGCTCAGGGCTTGGAGAAATCGTTGTATCCTCTTGAACTAGAAGGCGGAGAGTTCCCTGTAGATACAAAAAGGTACCGGGCCTTTACCAAATCGCTGGTTCATATTTTTACGAACTGCGTAGATCATGGCATTGAAGATAGGGAAGACAGAATCAAAGCCGGAAAAGAAGAAAAGGGCCGCGTTGTCTGCGAGATGAAATTAGTCCAAGATCAAATCTTATTAAAGATCGCTGATGACGGCAAAGGCTTAGACCTGGAAGGAATCAAACAAAAGGCACTCGAGCTTGGGACATTTACCGCAGAACAACTGGCAGAGCTGGAAGATAAAGATATTATTCCGCTTATTTTTGAAGACGGGCTTTCCAGCAAAGACAGTGCATCGATGATTTCGGGACGCGGCATCGGCATGGCGATCGTTAAACAAGAACTTGAAAAAATAGGCGGTCATTTGGACATTGTTACAAGCCCTGATACCGGAACAGAATTCAATTTTCTGCTGCCTATGGAAACTGGCGCTCATAGTTACAACTGAGGAGGAAAAATGGCTAGGGTATTAATCGTTGATGACTCTGCAATTATGAGGAGAAATTTAGCTGCCATCATGGGGAGAGGCGGGCACGAAGTCATAGGTGAAGCGCTCAATGGCATGCAGGCCCTGGCTGAATATGGGAATTTGCATCCGGATATTGTAACCATGGATATTACGATGCCTCTGTCCGACGGCATCGAGGCGCTTGGTAAATTGCTCGGCAGGTACCCTGATGCCAGGGTGGTCATGATAAGCGCAATTAACCAAAAAGACAGGGTCTTCGAGGCAATTAAATTGGGCGCCAAGAATTACATTATTAAACCTTTTGAGGAAGACAAGGTAATCAATATTATAAACCAGGTCCTGGGTTTAAGATAATAGTTATCCGTGTGAATCAAAAATGATGTAAGGCCGACGAAGAGAGGGGGTTCTTTCTTTGTTGGCCTTCTTGTTAGGGTAATATAAATGATATTTACAACAAACAACCCGGATAGTATAATAAAGTTGTTTGAAAAACGGCAATATCATGTTTTAAGGATAATCAATCAAATAGGGTAAATGAGACAGGATTAACTAAGAATCGGAGGAGAAAATGACAAGCAATAAAAAGGAAACAATTGATTCTTTTACACATAAGTACAGCAAGATCTGTCAGGAAAACAGCTGGATTGATCCAAGCCTCTATAATGCGTATGGCGTAAAACGCGGCTTAAGAGATAAGAACGGGGAAGGGGTACTTGCCGGGTTAACCAATATCTCTTTAATCAAGTCTCATGACGAAATTGATGGAAAGCGGATTCCCTGTGACGGAAAACTTCTTTACCGGGGATACAATATCACCGATTTGGTCAAAGGATTTGCCCATAATCAGCAATATGGCTTTGAAGAAATAACGTATCTGCTTCTGTTTGGATCACTGCCTAATGAAGAGCAATTAGCCCACTTTAAAGACATTTTAGTGGAAAGCAGAAATCTTCCTAAAAATTTTGTGCGTGATGTCATTATGAAAGCACCGAGCAGAGACATCATGAATTCTCTGACAAAGAGTGTTCTTACCCTGGCATCCTATGATGAGACCATAGACGATGTGTCTTTAGATAATGTTTTGCGGCAATGTCTGATGCTGATTAGCATTTTTCCGATGCTGTGCGTGTACGGGTATCATGCCTACAATCATTATGAATGCAACGAAAGCTTTTATATCCATAGACCTGATGACCAGCTCTCCACAGCTCAAAATATCCTGAAAATGTTAAGACCGGATAAACAATTTACGGAACTTGAAGCCAAGGTGCTGGATATTGCCCTTGTACTGCATATGGAACACGGCGGGGGAAATAATTCCACGTTTACGACCAGAGTCGTTTCTTCTTCCGGTTCGGATACGTATTCCGTCATTGCGGCGGCCTTATCCTCTCTGAAAGGGCCAAAACATGGCGGAGCAAATATTAAAGTTGTCGAGATGGTGGCGGATATCAAATCCCACGTAGCTAACCCTAAGGATGAAGAAGAGGTCAAAAGCTATTTAACGAAGATTTTGAACAAGAAAGTGTTTGACCGGAGAGGTCTTATCTATGGGATGGGCCATGCTGTCTATTCCATTTCCGACCCGAGGGCCCAAATCTTTAAAGGTTTTGTCGAGAAACTGGCAGATGACAGAGGCCGAAGAAGTGATTTTGAATTATATGCGATGATTGAGAGGCTCGCTCCTCGGGTCATCGCTGAGGAACGGAAAATCTATAAAGGTGTCAGTGCCAATGTGGATTTTTACAGCGGCTTTGTTTACAGTATGCTGGATATTCCGCTGGAACTGTATACGCCGCTGTTTGCGATGGCCAGAATTGTCGGGTGGAGTGCCCACCGTTTGGAAGAACTGGTCAATGCAGACAAAATCATCAGACCGGCCTATGAAAGTCCCCTTATGGATAAGGATTATAGGGTAATGCAGGAACGGTAAGACCTCTATTCGATTGATAAGCATTGGAAGGAGACAGTGTATAATTGCGGCTTAGGAGAAAACGGAGTGCAAAGCTCGAACTGGATAAAGACACCAAGACCATTTTAGCCCCTGCGGAATGCAAAGGGAAGTGGAATGAAGTATTCGACAATAATGATCCGGTTCATTTGGAACTGGGCTGCGGCCGGGGGGATTTTATCACATCGCTTGCAGTCAAAACTGAAAATATTAATTATATTGCCATTGATTCCTACCCGGAAGTACTGGTTTGCGTGTTAAGGAAACTCAATCAAAGCAAGCTGCCTAACGTCAGGCTGGTTTCCATGCGTATTGAAGATACCGACAGTATTTTCGGACAGGATGAAATTGATAAAATCTATATCAATTTCTGTAATCCATGGCCCAGCAAGCGACACCATAAGCGCAGACTGACACATCCGAACTTTCTGAGGAAGTACCAGACCTTTGTAAAGAAAGGATCGGAGGTTTGGTTCAAAACGGACGATGAAGGGCTTTTTGAAGATAGCCTGCAGTATTTTCAGGAGACCGGTTTTCAGGAATTATACCGGACATATGATTTGCATCAAAGTGGTTTTAAAGAAAATATCATGACCGAATACGAAGCAAAATTTACAGGTCAGGGGATCAAGATTAAGTTTGCCGTGTTTAAGTATGAATAAATAGAATTTGCACCTATTTCTGGGAGAATGGACGGAAACCATGATTAAGCTTCCGATCAGACAGCTGGTTGAATTAATAATGCGCTTAAATATGTCCCCAAAAAAGCGAGAAAGAATGAGAGAAGTAATATAGGACATAATAAAGATGCCTCATCAGAACGATCGGGGGCATTTTTTTTATGTAATATTTACAGAATCGTTACAATTACGCAAAGTCTACGCAATAATAAATTGTTATTGTATATATAGCAAAAACATTGGAGGAGATCAGTTCATACTGAAAACTTTAATAATGAGAGGAAGAATTGAAAAATGAAAAAAGTGTTTACGCTTATATTGGTAGGTGTTCTGGCTTTGGCTTTCACCGGCTGCGGAAGCAAAGACAACACTTCCCAATCCGGCCAACAGCAGGTACAGACTGAGTCCGCAGAAATTACCATCGCAGGGTCCACCTCGGTTCAGCCGATTTCTGAAGCACTCACAGAAGCATTCATGGCGAAAAACCCGAACATTAAAGTTAACGTCCAGGGAGGCGGTTCCGGAGCAGGAATCAAAGCTGCCCAGGAAGGCACCGCGGATATCGGATCTTCTTCCCGTGAGCTGAAACCTGAAGAGACCGGTCTGACGGAAACCGTTATCTGTAAGGATGGCGTTGCTATCGTAGTCAATTCCAAAAACGTAGTCAAAGATCTGAGTATCGAGCAGATTAATAAGATTTATAGCGGCAAAATCACCAACTGGAAAGAAGTTGGCGGAGCTAACCAGACAATCAATGTGATTACCAGAGAAGCAGGTTCCGGAACACGCGGAGCATTTGAAGAACTGGTCATGGGCAAAGATAATCCGATCAGTGACAAAGCGATTGTCCAGAACTCCACTGGTGCTGCGAGAACTTCTGTAGCCGGTGATGTGAATGCGATTGCCTATATTTCGATGGCAAGCATTGATGACACGGTGAAAGCAGTAACCGTAGAAGGTATTGAGGCCAATGCGGAGAATGTCCTGAATGGCTCGTACAAAATTCAGCGTCCGTTCCTCTATCTGACCAAAGCAGCGCCTGCAGGTGCAGTGAAAACCTATGTTGACTTTGTCATGTCGGATGAAGGACAAAGTATCATTCAAAAAGAAGGTCTTGTATTGGTCAAATAAGTAATTTGTCTACAATATGAAGATGGTTAAACCTGATGAAACAGGGTGGGATAGCCCCCCTGTTTCATCAGGTTTAACGACATATTTTTCCCCTACAATTATCGTAAGCGGTGTGATATCAATAATGACATTGATTAAAGACCATTCTGTTGCAGCATTGCCTAAGATCATATTGGACAGCTCACCAATAGCGCTTTCTTTTCAGAAAGATGTAATACCTATCACTCTGTTATATAATATGAAATAAACACTGCTTGTACTTATAGAGTGACATTAATTTTAAGTAAGAAAAGTTTTCCTAGAGGAGGACGATATGAGCAAAAGAATTATGGTTGTGGAAGATGAGGAAGCGATTGCCCGCTTGATCAGTTATAATCTTCAAAAAGAAGGATATGAAGTTCAGGTTTCGGGAGATGGACTTGACGCACTGCGAAAAATTCGCTCTGAAAAACCCGATTTGCTTATCCTTGATATTATGCTTCCTGGAATCGATGGCTATGAAATCTGCCAAGCGGTCAGGAAAGAAGACAGTTCTCTCCCTGTTATTATGTTGTCGGCGAGAGATGATGAGCTGGATAAAATTCTTGGTCTGGAACTTGGCGGGGATGATTATCTGACAAAACCATTCAGCCCGAGAGAGCTTGTTGCCAGGGTACGCGCTTTATTGCGGCGGGCCCAAACGACTCAGGCAGCACCTGACCACGAGATTTTTTTGATCGACAGGCTGGCCGTTGATTTCTCCGGCCGTGAAATCAGCGTGAATGATCAGATTGTACCGCTTACGCCAAAGGAGTTTGAACTGCTGGAATATTTAATCCGCCATCGAGGAAAAGTAGTAAGCCGGGATCAGCTGTTAGACAGAGTATGGAACTATGATTTCGCGGGTGATACCAGGATTGTTGATGTTCATATTAGCAGGCTTCGAGAAAAAATTGAGCCCGACCCTAAAAATCCGTCTTATATCCAGACGGTTCGCGGGGTCGGATACAGGTTTAAGGAGCGAGGCTGATGTTGAAAAGTCTGAAAATGAAATTCACAGTTGGCTTTATTGCACTAGCACTGCTTTCAATGCTTGTATCAGGCGTTTATCTTATCAAGGTGCTCGATGACTATTTTATTGGAAATCTGCAGGACAAACTTTTGGTTGAGGCGAAATTGGTCAGAGAAATGGTTATCGATGAATTTGGTTCGCTGAATAGGTCTTCGGATATAGAAAAAATCACCGGTGATCTTGGGAACGTTACAAGTACCAGGGTTACTGTGATCGATGCAAATGGTGTTGTTCTTGGCGATTCTGAGCAGCTGCCGACGCTTATGGAGAATCATCTCAGGCGTCCCGAAATCCAACAGGCGATCAGCGAAGGTCTCGGGATAGCGGAGAGAGAAAGTACAACGCTTAATACGCAAATGATGTATCTGGCGCTGCCTGTTGAGAAAGACGGGGAAATCAAAGGCTTCGTCCGTCTGGCGCTTCCGATGACCGAAATTACGACGGCCCTATCCAAACTGTGGAGCATGCTGTTCATAGCTCTCTTAATGGCTACAGTAATCGCCGGCGTCTTAGGGTTTAAGCTATCGCAGCGTCTGACGAAGCCGATTCAGGAAATGACAGCCGCAGCTCAGAATATTGCTGACGGTGATTTCAGCCTGCGTACCTACACGACCGGTCAGGATGAGATTGGGAAACTTGGGCAGGCCTTAAATCAAATGGCCCAGCAGCTGAAAGAAATGATTGACGAAGTCTCAACGGGCAAAAGCAAGCTTGAAACGGTCTTAGCGAATATGGTCAGTGGCGTTATTTTCCTCAGAGAAGATGGTAAGATCGATTTGATTAATCCGGCAGCCCTGAAGATTCTGGAGATCGAACCGAAAAATGTCAATCGGCATCAGATTGAGATCATCAACAATTACCAATTAAGTACACTGATTGATACGGCACTGAAAACGCATAAGGCCGCCAAGGATGATTTATTAATATTATCCCCGCACGAAAAAAATATTGAAGTTAATATTACGCCAATTCTCGGAAAGGGGAATACCAACATCGGAGCCGTCATGGTGCTTCATGATATTACGGATCTCCGGAAACTGGAAACAATGCGCAGGGATTTTGTTGCCAATGTATCTCATGAGTTAAAAACGCCTGTCACTTCGCTCAAAGGATATGCGGAAACGCTGCTCGATGGTGCGCTTGATGACCCTGAGACGGCCAGAGAATTTGTCAGAATCATCTTGACAGAATCAGAACGGCTGCGGATGCTCGTTGATGACCTGCTGGAATTATCCAGAATTGAATCCGGGAAAGATCCGGTGGAATGGCAGAAAATTGATGTGAGTGCTTTACTGCATTCACTGGAGGTAAAGTTAAGGCCTCAGCTTGAAGCCAGGCAAATCGAACTTACTGTCGTTTGTTCAGAAAAGTTGCCGTATGCCTGGGGAGATTACACCATGATCGAGCAGGTGCTGACAAATTTGACGGACAATGCTATAAAATATTCCGCAATAGGGGAAAAGGTCAAAATCGTCGCTTCCGAAAAGTCTGACGGAATACTGTTTGAGGTGATTGATTCCGGACCAGGAATTCCGGAGCATGATTTACCCCGGGTTTTTGAAAGGTTTTACCGGGTCGATAAAGGCAGGAACCGTAAACAAGGGGGGACGGGGCTCGGATTGGCGATTGTCAAACATATTCTGGAGACCCATAGCGCGGGTATACAAGTGGAGAGTACGCTGGGGCGGGGTTCACGATTCTATTTTATGCTGACCAAAAAATCATAAGTCTACGGATATCAGGTTGAACTTTGGCTTTTAACCTGGATGCTTTTCTGTTTTTTTCAAATTAAATATATTGTAAATAATAGAGATGCCTTGATTATAAGGCATCTATTCTTTATTAATGTATATTTCCATATCATACATTTACAAAATCGTTACAATTCCGCAAAGTCTTCTCAACAAATAACTGCTATTGTATAACTAGCAAAATCATCAGAGGAGACCCATCCATGCAGAAAAGCATTCACCTTAAAAAAAGTGAAATCATCGTTGAAAAAATACTCCTTCTCAGCGCTGTCGCTGCTATTTTTATCATTGCGCTGATCGCCGTATTTGTCATCATTTCGGGTTGGCCTGTTTTGCAGAAAACAGGATTTTTCAATTTTGTCCTCGGAACAACATGGGATCCGACCCATGGCATCTATGGGATCCTGCCGATGGTAGTCGGGTCCATACTTGTAACCTTGGGAGCGCTTGTTCTGGGAATTCCTTTCGGGGTCGCAGGAGCCATCTTTATGGCTGAGATTGCCCCGCCTAAAGCTGCTAAACTGATAAGACCTGCAATCGAACTACTGGCTGGGATTCCATCGGTTGTCTACGGTTTTTATGGCCTGGCAGTCATCGTTCCTTTAATCCGGAACCATTTTGGCGGAACAGGTTTTAGCATTCTGGCAGGATCCCTGATTCTGGCCATCATGATCCTGCCGACCATCCTGAATCTCTCCGAGACTGCGCTGCGCGCAGTCCCCAACGAATATAAAGACGGATCCTATGCGCTGGGGGCCAATTACTGGCAGACTATCAAATGGATATCACTGCCTGTAGCTCGTTCAGGCATCATCACAGGGGTCGTCCTTGGCATGTCAAGAGCAATCGGGGAGACCATGGCTGTCATCATGGTCACAGGCAACGTGACGCGTATACCCGGAACTTTATTTGACCCGATCCGTACGCTCACAGGAAATATCGTGATGGAAATGGGATATGCCTCAGGGGAACATCAACAAGCTCTATTTGCCACTGGTATCATCCTGTTTATCTTTATCATGATCTTAAACCTGATCGTACAGTTTGGTGCAAAAGGCAGGTGGCAAAAATGAAAGCAGCAGCCCGGCTGGAAGAAAAAATAGCGAAATTATTGCTTTGGTTGTTTGCGATTTGTACGCTTCTGGTATTGTTCAGTATTATCGCGCATATCCTAATCAACGGAATCAGCGGGCTAAGCTGGGATTTTATCACCCAGGAACCGAAGCGAATGGGCAAGGAAGGCGGAATTTTTTCCATCATTATCGGCACCATTTACCTGACAGTGGCAGGCATTGTTCTGGCAACACCTATAGGAGTTGGTGCAGCCATCTACCTGACGGAGTACGTAAAAAAAGGCCGGCTGGTACAAATCATCCGGTTTGCCACAGAAGCACTGGCTGCTGTACCTTCAATTATCTTCGGTTTATTTGGATTTGTCCTGTTCGTCATTACCCTGAAGATGGGATGGTCCATTCTATCAGGTGCGCTGACACTGGCTTTTATGGTCCTGCCGACCATTATCAGAGCTGCTGAAGAAGGCATCAAAACAGTGCCGGACTCATACCGTGAAGGCAGTCTTGCGCTTGGTGCAACCAAATGGTATACCATACGAAAAGTTGTTTTGCCTTCGGCGCTTCCCGGAATTGCAACCGGTGTTATCTTGGGGATTGGGAGGGCAATCGGAGAAACAGCGGCAGTCATCCTGACCGCAGGCAGTTCCTTAGGCTTGCCGACTTCAATACTTGAACCAACCCGGACGCTTTCCGTTCATCTCTATATCTTAGCGTCGGAAGGAATATCAACCAAGAATGCCTATGCAAGTGCTACCGTGCTCATTATCGTGATCGTTATCATAAATTTTCTGGCCAATAGTCTTATGGGGAAGCTTGCAGGGCGAAACAGCCAGAGTCACTGACAGAGAGAGGTGGTAATCAATGTTAGCTAACTTAACAGAAACAAATAATAAAATGGTAACCAAAGACCTGGAATTGTATTATGGAAGCTTCCACGCTTTACACGCGATAAGCCTACCAATCCTTGCCAATCAGGTTACTGCGCTGATTGGACCCTCGGGGTGTGGCAAATCCAGCTTCCTGAAAACGCTAAACCGGATGAATGACCTGGTCGAAGGAGCAACCGTCAAAGGAAATGTTTATCTCGACAATAAAGATATTTATACCTCGGATATTGATCCGGTAACACTCCGTAAACGAATTGGGATGGTCTTTCAAAAGCCGAATCCGTTTCCAATGTCAATCTTTGACAATGTCGCCTATGGACCGCGGGCCCATGGCCTGAAAGATAAGCAGAAACTGAGTGAAATTGTTGAGAAAAGCCTTAAGGAAGCAGCTCTCTGGGATGAAGTCAAGGACCGGCTGAACCGTTCAGGGCTCCAATTATCCGGCGGGCAGCAGCAGCGTCTTGTCATTGCGCGCTTACTGGCTGTGCAGCCTGAAGTCCTGCTGATGGACGAACCGGCATCGGCTCTGGATCCGATTTCCACGGCAAAGCTGGAAGACCTGATCCTTGATCTTAAAGAACAATACACCATCGTTATCGTTACCCATAACATGCAGCAGGCCGCCAGGATTTCAGACTACACGGCATTTTTCCTGAACGGGGAAGTCATAGAATACGGCGTTACGAAAGAACTGTTTACCAAGCCTCTGGACAAAAGGACTGAAGACTATGTCACCGGAAGATTCGGATAAGTCGGATAAGGAGGAAACGTATTATGACCCGAAATTCATTTGCAACATCGCTGGAAGAACTGAGCCATGATGTCCTCATGATGGGTAATCTCGTGGAAAACGTCATCAGCTCCGCAATGAAATCACTTGAGGAAAGAGACTTGAAACTGGCAGAGAAGGTCCTGGCGGATGATGACATTGTGGATAATTTTCAGCTTGAGATCGAAGACAAATGTTTAACCATGCTAGCCCTGCAGCAGCCTATGGCCGGCGATCTGAGAACCATCGGGACCGCACTGAAGATTGTTACCGACCTCGAACGCATCGCCGACCACGCTGTCGATATCGCGGAAGTAACGATCAAATTAAGCGATGAGCCTTTGGTGAAGCCGCTGGTCGATATTCCTAAGATGGCAAAACTGGCGCGGGAGATGCTTAGAGACAGTATCATTGCGTATACGAATAAAGATTTAAAAATGGCGCAAAGCCTGGCAGTGAAAGAAAAAGAGGTAGATCAACTATACAGGTTGGTCTATGAAGATCTATTGCATTTAATGCAAAAAGACCAAAAAAATATTTCACAGGGTATCAATCTGCTGCTCGTTGCGCTTTCCTTAGAAAGGGTAGCCGACCATGTAACGAACCTGGGTGAATGGACCATCTATCTGGCTAGCGGCAAAAGAAAAGACCTGAATGATGATAATCTTGTTGATATGGAATGATCAATCAATTCGCATAGAGGGATATTTTTCCACATAGTTGTCCACAGGCTACGCACAATTGTGAATAAGTGTATATACAGGTATATGGTTTTTCATTAATAACGCTGTCCTAAAGCGAGAGATTCCATGTATTTATCCTGGAAAAGCTCTTCGGTGGACAGCTCAATATGTTCGGCATCCCGGGCGAGACGATCTGCTCTGCTCATTTCAACGATCGAAAGCAGGGCCATCTGGGCACCGTTGCCTGCAGCGTTGCCGATAGATTGGATTTTTTCGACGGGGACCTGCGGCAGGAGGCCAATGCCAAGGGCGCTTTCTTTGGCGATATAGTTGCCAAACGCGCCTGCCAAATGAATCATTTCAAGATCGTCCGGTTGGACACCCAGATGGATCATCAAGATCCGGACCCCTGCGAGCACGGCACCTTTGGCCAGCTGAAGTCCGCGGATATCCATTTGGGTGATCGTAATATTTTCCCCGGCGGCGGATTCTTTCCACGCCAGGACAAACTCTCGGATCCCATTGTCATTCAGGATTCTGTCCCGAAGTGCCGGTGATAGTTCCTTCGAGGCGCTTGCGTGGTCGATGATACGTCCCTGCGAATTGATAATCCCGGCTTTGTGCATTTCGGAAATTGCATCAATCAAACCGGAACCGCAGATACCGCGTACAGGTTCGTTTTCTTTGCCGATGACCCCAAGTTCCACGTTGTCCGTAATCTTAACACGTTCGATTGCTCCGTCGGCTGCCCGCATCCCAAATTTGATTCCTGCACCTTCAAAGGCAGGACCGGCGGCAGTGGAGCAGGTAAGAATCCTGCCCTTCCCGGCCAAAACCATTTCCCCATTCGTTCCGATATCGATAAAGAGATGAATGCCTTTCAATTGGTCAATTTGCCCCGAAAGCATGACACCGACCGTATCGGAACCGACATAGCCCGCGACAATCGGCAGGACGGTGACTGGTGCATCGCTTAGAATCCGGAGTCCCAGCTCGGAAGCCTTGACGGTGACCGCCTGGCGGAAGCCCGGGATAAAAGGTGCAGGACCTAGATAGGTTGGGTCAATACCGAGGAATAAATGGCTCATTGTGGTATTGCCGACGACAACAGCTTGGTAAATCTCCTCGAGGACAATGCCTTTCTGCCTGCACATATTGGCGATGATCTGATTTAAACCTTCGACAACCTGTATCTGCAGTTGAACCAAGCCGTCGGGGTGATCCGAGGCATAGTTGATTCTGGAAATGACATCAGCTCCCGCACCCTGCTGAGGATTGGTTATTGCCTCACGCGCAATAATTTTTCCGTTATTTAAATTCATCAAATAAGCCACCACGGTCGTAGTTCCAATGTCAATGGCCAAGCCGAAGATCCGGTCCAGCGTATTTCCGGATTCGACAGCCAGCAGGTCATTTCCGGCAGTAACAGCCGTAACCTGGAAAGAAGCATCACGCAGAATCCTGGGCAATTTGGCGGCAATCCCGCGGTTAAAACGCAGCGAAGCAGCCGATGCGGGAAGTCCCGCAGCCAAACGTTCCCAATCGGAACGCTGATCTGAAGTGCTTGGAACACTCACGTGTACAGCATGTTTGTGTACCAGCGGCGCAAGTTCACAGATTCGGTTGTCATCTTCAAGTCGTGTTTTGCGGTCAAAGACATCTTTTTGTTCGATCAGGATGATCTGCCTGTCGGATTCGACAGTTCGTTTGCAGGCCAGGACAACACCAGCGTCAATTTGTTCAGCGCTTAAGAATTTTTTTTCTTCCGGCAGGGGTTCAGTACGGTCTTCCGGGGGCAGGATGACGCGGCATTTGCCGCAGGTTCCTTTGCCGCCGCAGGCGCTATGAAGATCTACACCGGCAGCGATTGCTGCCTGAAGTATGGTGCTGCTGGCCGGGACTGTGCCGACGCATTCGCCTCCTTGACAGGCGGACTTCTGAAAAGTGACATTGACTATTCTCACCGTCTTGGAGCGATGCTTATCCTGACTCATTTGCTGAAACCCTCCCCAGTTATTGATTGTATTTCTTAATTGGTATTTATCCTCTGCATATTCTCTGTTGACGGAAATAATAACGATATGAATTCGGTAAGACGCCCTCAAAGGATAATAGAGTCCGCCATGATACCTATATGGGGTATATAAAAAAGTATAAGTCAAATTCCTTTTGTTTGTTAATAATGATAACTGGACAACGCTAACGATATAATGAACCCTATACAAACAATGAAATAATCGCTAAAATATACATTGGTGTTGTGAATCCGTACTTATTTATTCAGATTTATTCAGAGGAGAATCATCAATGAATCTAATCCAAATTGCAGCGGGACCGGTTATCGGCGCTATCATCGGTTATGTCACAAACTACATCGCGGTTAAAATGCTCTTTCGGCCCATCAACCCGGTTAAAATTGGAAATTGGACATTGCCGTTTACGCCCGGCATTTTTCCAAAGAGAAAGGGGCAGCTTGCCAAAGCATTGGGCAATGCGGTCGGAGACAACCTTTTAACCAGTAAAGACGTAGAGAATATGTTCTTGTCGGAAAACATAAAAAACACAATCGTTCAGGAAATCGGCAGCTCACTTTATGAAATGGATGAGCGTCATACCCTAAAGAATATCTTCACTGGGTTTGTTTCACAGGATGCCTATCAGGTTCTGAGAGAACAAGCCGAAGACATCATTTGCAGCAAGATCATGTCCGGGGTTTCCAGGATGGATGTGGGTACAATCATTGCACGGGAGGGCAGACGCGCGATTAAGGAAAAAGTTCATGGCACAATGCTCGCGCTGATGGTCAATGACCAATTGATTGCTTCCGTAGCTGCTCCGATCGGAGCAAAGGTAGATGCATACATCCAGGAAAACGGTCAGGACACGATCCGGTCCATTGTAAGAGAAGAACTGGCGGTTCTTGAGAATCAGCCCGTAGCGACATTCATGCAAAAAATTGAGATTGAGGAAAAACATCTTACCAGTATGGTTGACAGAATCTATTCGGTATTCGTGCAGAAAAAGCTTGGAGGCTATATCCAACAGTTTGATATAGCCGGTGTTGTCGAAAAAAAGGTCAATGATATGGATGTTCTGGAGATTGAGAGACTTGTGCTTTCGGTAATGAAAAACGAGTTGAACGCCGTTGTTAATTTGGGAGCCTTGATTGGTTTCGTGATTGGGCTGTTGAACTTATTGTTAAAATAACTCATTGGTCAACAGCTGCTGAAATTAAAGGAACAACCTGTTTCTTTCTGGAAACGATGCCGGGCAGGCAGACGCTGTTTTCACCCAGATCAACGTTAAAAGCAAGCGAGATTAATTCTTTTTCTTCTCCGGAAAATAAGACTTCTGAGGCCTGGTCAAGAATATCGGTCACAAAAAGCATCAGCAAATGATAGCCTTTTTCGGCACAAAGCTGTTTCATGAACGCAATCAGTGAATCTTCCATCTCCGAGATCTTTTCCTTGTCCATGGTGAAGACCTGCCCGATTCCAATCCTGTATTTGCCAAAGGTATAATCTTTGAAATCCTGATAAAATATCTCCTTGAGTGTTTTTCCCTGCAGAGAAGAGCCTTCTTTAAACATTTGATTGGCGTACTTGTCCATATCGTCAATCCCGGCTATTTCTGCCAGCTTTTCGGCCGTCATCCTGTCGACGTAGGTACTGGTCGGAGATTTGAATTTCAGCGTATCGGACAGGATGGCGGAGCAAAGAATCCCGGCGATGCTCTTCGAAGGACGAATACCCATCTCAAAAAACATATTGGCAACAATGGTCGAGGTACTGCCTACCGGTTCGTTGCGAAGGAAAATCGGACTGGCAGTCTGAATATCACCGAGTCGATGGTGATCAATAATCTCAAGGATTTCTGCCTCTTCAATGCCATTGACAGTCTGGGATTTTTCGTTGTGATCCACCAGAATAACGTTTTTCTTTTTCTGTGAAATCAGATGATATCTGGAGATAAATCCTTGGATCCGGTTATTGTCATCAACAATCGGATAGCTCCGGTATCTGGTTTTTAACATTTTATCCTGAATATCGTCAATAAAGTCATCAATGTTAAACGATATAAGGTTCTGGCTGGTCATGACGGCACCTACCGGTATGCTCTGATTCACCAGCCTCACGGTCGTATAGGTGTCAATCGGAGTCGTTAACAAAACAATATTCCGGCTGCGGGCTTCTTCGATCAGCTCTTGTGACGGTTCCCCGCCGCAGGTGATGATCAGGCAGGTGGTACCGTATTCCAGGGCTTTCAACTGGATATCCAACCGGTTTCCCGTGATGACAATATCACCCGGCTCAACAAACGAATGCAAGTCGTCCGGTTCAACAGCAGCAACCACAACCTTGCCGGTCGTCTCGAAATCTTCCTGGGAACCGCAGATTAATGTCGCATTCAGCGTTTCGGCGATATTGCGCAGGGTCGTTCTCGTTGAAGCAATGGTGTTGTTGTCCAAGGCATCCATATAATTATTGGTAATATCGGATAGGGTTACAATTCCTAGAAGCCGCTCATGATCATCAATGACGGGAATTGTTTTGATATTGTTTTTTTTCATAAGGTGCCAGGCCGTTTTAATCGAAATATCCGAGGATACGGGAAAAGCCTGATCAACGTTTAAATCTGCCACCTGGGTTTTGACTGTAAAAAGATGTTCCGGAATTTCAACGCCGAAATGCTTCAGAACAAATTCAGTTTCCCGGTTGATATCACCGAGCCTTTTGGGCACAGCATTCACGCCGAGCTTTTTTTTGAGTTCCGCGTAGGCGATTGCAGAACATATGGAATCTGTATCCGGGTTCTTATGCCCGGTGACAAATACTAATTTATCCATCCTTTATTCTCCTATTCTTTATCCGAATCTATTTCCCTAAATTCTATCCTATCATTGTATAATAAAAAGTATAAATTCAAAAGAAGCAATCTTCAAAGCAATCTTCAAAGCAATCTTCAAAAGCCGTCTTCCCCAAATACCAACAAAGCTCATTTACAGATCAACGTTAGCATGATATGCTTGATTTATGAATAAAATAAAGACAGTTCGAAATCCATCCTGTCTCTAAACAAAACTAGGACCACTACCGTCTTGGGTAGTTTTTTGTTTGGAGAGCAGCAGCTCTTTTTTTGTTTCTTGGGGAGGTTGCATGATATGTACATGTTGAAGGTGGAAAACAGTTTTGACAGCGCGCACTTTCTGGCAGGCCATCCAGGCAAGTGCCGGAATATTCATGGCCACAGCTGGCGAGTGGTTGTAGAAATTGAATCTGAAACACTCGCAGATGAAGGAGAAGCCAGGGGGATGATTGTTGATTTCAGCCAGCTGAAAGCGGATCTCAAGCAGCTGACGGATGACTATGATCATGCCTTGCTTGTGGAAGACGGAACGCTGCGAAAAAGTACGCTGGAACATCTTATTCAGGACGGCTTCCGGGTCATTGAGGTGCCTTTCAGGACAACAGCCGAAAATTTTGCCAGGTGCTTTTACGAGGCTTTGACGGGTAAAGGATATCAAATGACCAGGGTCAGTGTGTTTGAAACGCCCGCGAATTGCGCAGTCTACGAAGGCAGACGGTGATTTAAGATGAAATACAGGGTTGCAGAAATTTTTTCAAGCATTAACGGAGAAGGACCACGAGCAGGGGAACTGGCTGTTTTTGTTAGATTTGCCGGGTGCAATTTGCAATGTACTTACTGTGACACCCGCTGGGCTAATGAAGCGGATGTTTCTTACCGGGAAATGACGGGAGCGGATCTCTATAAACAGGTTCTGACCACAGGTATAAAGAACGTCACGCTGACAGGCGGGGAGCCGTTGATACAACCTGGTATTGCAGCGCTGACCGACTTGCTGTGCCAGGATCCGGCACTTTCCGTCGAGATTGAAACGAATGGCAGCGTCAGTCTGAAGCCCTTTGGCACAGAGGCTGACCGCCGTCCGGGATTCACGATGGACTACAAGCTTGCTTCGAGCGGTATGGAGGACAAGATGGTTTTAGCGAATTTTGAGGTCCTGACATGCCGGGATGCCGTGAAATTCGTGGTTGGCGATCAAAGCGACCTGGCAAGGGCGCGTGAAATCATAAGTACCTATGGCCTGATCAAGAAAACTGCGGTATTTATCAGTCCTGTTTTTGCACACATTGCGCCGTCTGAGATCGTTAAATTTATGATTGTGCATAAAATGGAGGGGGTGCGTTTGCAGCTTCAGCTACATAAAGTGATCTGGGATCCGGAAAAGAGAGGAGTATAAGCCATGCAAAAAAATGAAAAAGCTTTGATCGTCTTTAGCGGCGGACAAGACAGTACGACCTGTCTTTTTTGGGCCAGACAGTTATTCGCAGAAGTCATCGCCCTGTCCTTTGATTATGGGCAAAAACACCGGCTGGAATTGGATTGTGCCAGAGAAATATGTGCTAAGCATCAGATTGAGCATCATCTGCTGGATCTCGGTTTATTAAATCAGCTTGCACCGAATTCGTTAACCAGGCCGGAGATTGAAGTTGAAAAAAATCTGCCGGACGACCGGCTGCCGAACACATTTGTGGATGGCAGGAATATGCTCTTTCTGTCGTTCGCAGCTGTTTTTGCCAAACAGAGGGGAATCAGACATTTGATTACCGGTGTTTCGCAGAGTGATTACAGCGGTTATCCGGACTGCCGGGACATTTTTGTAAAGTCCCTGAATGTAACCCTTAATCTCGCCATGGATTACGAATTTGTGATTCATACCCCTCTGATGTGGATCGACAAGGCGGAAACCTGGAAACTGGCTGACGATCTCGGTGTGCTTCCAATTATTCAAGAAGAGACGCTGACCTGTTATAACGGTATCAAAGGGGATGGCTGCGGGGAATGTCCTGCGTGCCTGCTGCGGAGAAAGGGATATCAAAGATATTGCAGCAAAGAATCAAATCATACGTTTGAAAATCAAGAGATAGATCATATTAATGAACATAAGGATAAATCATGACTTGAAATGAAGGAGGAACAGCATCATGGACAAATGTTCAAAATGCGGTCAGGAAGTTCAAGAAGATGATATCTATGAAGTTAACGGACAGAAGGTATGTGAAGACTGTAAACTTAGCAAGACGAAGGTTGAAGCAAAACCATGCGGCAATTTTAACGGTTGATTTTGATTTTTGAGTTGTTCTGTGGTGTATAATCTGTAGCGTATAAAATGTATAAAAGATAAAATAAGGCTGCTGCGCAATGAAAATGGTCATTAAGCGGCAGCTTTTATTGGTTGTTTGACACGACAAATTGCGCAATACTTTTTCGTCCATCTCAGTTATAATGAAAATAACGTTCTCAAATTCCCTGCTCAAATAATTCATACAAGCTTGATTACCCTAAATTAGGTCTGGGGGTCACAATTCCAGCGTTAAGCGGAGCATGGAGGCGAAGCGCGGCTGTTTGCGCCACGGATGGCGCAACAGCCGAAAGCGGAATTGTGGCGCACAGGCCAACCCGGGAGTTTAATGCAATCATATATTTGAGTATTTATTTCAGGAACGTTGTACTAGTATAGAATCAGATTGTCCAGGGTAGAGTATGATTACCGATGGGTGAGGTGATTGCATTGTGAGGTCACAATGGCAGAAATTCCGGGAATATTTATATTTCAATGATGAGCTGGGAATCCAGGTAGATGTCAGCCGTGCAGGATTTCCGGATACGTATTTCAATGATATGAAACTGCGTTTGCAGGACATGTACCGCCAGATTCAGGCCTTGGAACAGGGAGCGGTTGCCAACCCGGACGAGCAGCGGATGGTTGGGCATTATTGGCTGAGTGATCCTGAATTAGCTCCGCAGCCGGAAATAGGCGCGGCAATTAAAGATACCCTGCGCCGTATCCGATGCTTTGCGCAGGATGTTCATGCGGGTACGATATGTGGTCAAAAAGGACGCCCTTTCCGGAACGTCATTGTTGTCGGCATTGGCGGATCTTCTTTAGGACCGCGTTTTGTTTCCGAGGCACTCGGAAAGAAAGGTGATCCGTGTTCGTTGTACTTTATCGATAACACAGATCCTGACGGTATGGACCGCATTTTTGCTGAGCTGGATGCTGAACCGGATGCGGCATTAACGATCGTAATCTCCAAAAGCGGCGGTACGGTTGAAACCCGCAACGGAATGGAAGAGGTTCGGCATTTTTACGTAAGCCGGGGGTTGGACTTCAGCCGTCATGCGGTCAGTATCACTCAGCCAGGAAGCGGATTGGATCAGATCCGGATGAAAGAGGACTGGCTGGACGCTTTCCCGGTTTGGGAATGGGTTGGCGGGCGGACTTCTGTCTTGTCTGCTGTGGGGCTGCTGCCGCTGGCTTTACAGGGGATTGATATTTGTGGCCTTTTGGATGGGGCCAAGAAGTGCAACTCCCTAACCAGGAACACGGATACGAAAAGCAACCCTGCTGCCCTGACTGCCTTGGCGTGGTACGTCCTGACAGGGGGCAAAGGCGGGCAGCAGATGGTTATCCTTCCTTATAAAGACCGTTTGGAGCTTTTTCCGAAATATCTTCAGCAATTGATCATGGAGTCTCTGGGAAAAGAAAAGGACTTGGACGGAAATATTGTCCATCAGGGAATCACAGTACTCGGAAATAAAGGAACAAGCGATCAGCATTCTTATATCCAGCAGCTGCTTGACGGGCCCGACAACTTTTTTGTGACCTTCATCGAAGTACTGAAGGACAGGGATGGAGACTCAATCAAGATCGCCGAGGAAAGCACCAGCGGTGACTATTTGCAGGCTTTTCTGCTCGGCACGAGGAATGCCCTGTCAAACAAGGGCCGAAAATCAATTACGCTGACAGTGAGAGACCTCAGCCCCGTAACGATCGGAGTATTAATTGCCCTATATGAACGTGCGGTGAGTATGTATGCCCAGCTTGTGCATATTAATGCCTATCACCAACCGGCTGTAGAAATGGCTAAAAAAGGTGCGCGGGAAATGATTCAATTAAAGAACCAGGCGCTGCGTGTTCTAAGGGCGTGTAAAACCGAAGGATTAACGGTTGAAGAAATTGCATTGAAAATTGAAGCAGACGGGTCTGTAGTAGACCGCGAAATGCTCTATAAGATTCTTAAGCATCTTGAAGCAAATAGGGGAAACAGGATTATAAGTCAAAAGAGCGGCAGTGAATTTGAAGCTTTATACCAGGTTGCATCTGATCAACAGTGAGGAGAAAAGTGACATGTATTCAGAGCAAAAGTATGACAGCGCCTTAAAATTTTGGATGGAAAATGATTACTTCGACGAGCTCAGCAGAAGGGAACTGGCGGAAATAACCGATCCGAAGGAGTTGGAGGACCGGTTCTATACAACGCTGGAGTTTGGGACCGGCGGCATTAGAGGGGTTCTCGGCGCAGGAATCAATCGCCTGAATCGCTATGTTATCCGCAAAGTCACACAGGGGTTGGCCGACACGATCTTGGAGCATGGACCGGAGGCGTGTCAGCGAGGGGTTGTCATTGCATATGACAGCCGCTATTTTTCCAAAGATTTTGCGCTGGAAACAGCGTTGGTACTGGCAGTGAATCAGATTAAAGTCTACTTGTTTGAAAGTCTGCGGCCGACGCCTGAGCTTTCATTTGCTGTCAGGTACCTGCGGACAATTGCCGGCGTAAATATCACGGCCAGCCATAATCCGAAGGAATATAACGGCTATAAGGTCTACTGGGAGGATGGCGGGCAGCTGCCGCCTGCTCCCGCTAAGCAGATCATTGCCAAGATGGCTGAAAGAGAAGACTGGAGAATTGTGCCGGCAGACCGAACCAGAGCCCTGGAGGAAGGGAAGGTCCAGATGGTCGGAGATCAGGTGGATGCTGCCTATCAGGCTGAGATAATCCATAGTCTGCTGAATACAGAACTAACGCAAACTTACGGTACAAAGCTGAACATTGTCTGCACGCCGCTTCATGGAACCGGCGGCAGCCCTGTCCAAAGCATCCTTAACAAAATGGGCTTTACGGCTTTCCGGATGGTTGCAGAACAGGAACAACCTGATCCGGAGTTTCCGACGGTGAAATCCCCGAACCCGGAAGACCCGGAGTCGTTTGCGCTTGCTTTAACACTGGCAAAGAAGACACGGGCGGACCTGGTACTGGCCACTGATCCGGATGCAGACCGCCTCGGAGCATATGCCTTGGACAGAAATGGTCAATATTGCCGTTTTACCGGTAATCAGATTGGCGTAATCCTGGCGTATTATATCCTGGATCAAAGAAGACGAAACCACAGACTGCCGGACAATGGCGTGATCGTCAAGACGATAGCCTCTACGGACCTAGCCGAAGCAGTTGCGGCTGATTTTGGCGCCAAAACAGTGAATGTACTGGTCGGCTTTAAATATATTGGAGAAAAGATCAAAGAGATGGAAGCACAGGGCTGGGGGACATTTTTGTTTGGCTTTGAAGAAAGCCATGGTTACCTGGCTGGTACGTATACCAGAGATAAGGATGCAGTCCAGGCTTCTGCGCTGCTGGCTGAGGCGGCATTGTATTACAAGCAGATAGAGAACAAAACCTTGCCGGATATATTGGCGGAACTCTTTGCGCGTTACGGCACTTTCCTCGACGAACAGGTTGCTTTTGCGCTGAGCGGCAAAGAAGGCCGGGAGCGGATTGCCGCTGTAATGGACAGACTGCGGACGGCAAAGCCGCTTTCTGTTGCGGGGCTCAGCGTACGGTTTATTGATGACTATCAGCAAAATGTCCGGTGGGATGCGCTGGAGAACAAGACGGAAGAAATCGATCTTCCCCGGGAAAATGCGCTTCGCTTTTCCTTTGAAGGGGGAGGCTATGTCATGGCAAGACCTTCCGGTACAGAACCAAAAATACGTTTTTACTTCTGTATCAAAGGTTCTACCAGGGCTGAAGCGGATGCTGCCTTGGCCCGTGTCAAAGGGGAAGTCTTCGCCCTGATTAATGACCTGATGGTTTGATTGTGGTAGAATACAGGAAAGACAGCAATGAACAATTACGATACATGAACCATGTTTGGATATACCTGGTGAATGAACGAATCAGGGTAAGAACGGTCTAAAAAAGTCTGAATGGAATTTGTCGGCGGGATGCCGTCGTATCTTTGGTTTGCCCTGAATACGGCAGCGGCTGAAATGGATAAATCGAAGGTCATGAATAGAATTACAATCCATGTCACAAGGGTACTCATCTTCATGGGAAAGTTTTCGATTCTTTTACTGATAAATGGGTAAATATACTTAATGAAGACAACACCCAGGATTCCCCAAAAAAATGAGTATGCCAGCGATGTCCTGCCAAGTATATCGAGCATAGAATAACTGTAGTCCCAGGATATAAAACCAAAAGCATATTCCTGTATCAGACTGCAGATAAGTTCATACAAGCATCCTATAAAAGCGCTTATAAAAAATAAGGACCATTTATTTTTGAAATTTGTTCTTTGCAGCAGCAAAATAACAATAACGGCTGCAAAACCGTAGATCTGACTGAAAGGACCATAAATCAGACCTGACCGGCTTTCGATATATCCATGCAGAATAAAACAGTAGATGGATTCAAAAACAAAACCAAGGATAGAAGCAATAAAAAATAGCCAAACCATTTTGTGAAAATGATAGGGTGTTTTCTTCATATCAAACGCTCCTAACGTTAGGTAATGTGATACAGGAGTCATTCAACAAAGAAATTTGGAAAACCGAAAATCTGGAATTAATTATAGCATTTCATTACATAAATTGTAAGAATGATATAACCGTGGTTGTCTGAATGATCAGTTTACAGAAAATTGTCAAGTGAATGGAGGTAAAGGGCTTGCAACACTATCTTGTCTCTCCGGAGGGCTTGAAAGAAATAGAATCACAACAGATTCCGGCAGAGGGAAAGTTTAGCATAACCCTCTTCAATGCTGAGGAATGGAAGCTCCTAAACGGGCACTTGGCATTTGCCGGATCTGCAGAGATCGACCGTGTTCTGGGAAAACTGAATCCGCAAGGGAATAGCTTTAATCAAAGATTTGAACGTCTGCACCCTTCTCTGTTTTTTATTGGTTACAGCGATTTTGCTGATGACACCAAAGAATTTGCGATTTACTTTTTTCTGTCGGCGAATGATATGACGATACTGCGCAATGACCGGCTTGAGCTGTCGCAGATCAATGACTGGGCCCGGAGAGGGCTGCTTACGACACCTTCCGATCTGGCGCAGCTCCTCGGCATGGAAATACTGGAACACCATCAGCGCCAGCTGGAATTACTGGAAGATGATGTGGACCGGATTGAAGAAAATATCTTGGAAACTCCTGAAAGATGGCAAAGAAGTGAAATTATCAACCTTCACAAAAAAATACTCGGATTAAAGAAGTCACTGAATGCACATCAGACAATTTTCAGCAGACTGGCAGCCATGGATAATCATGATCAGGGGAAACCATCGTGGAAAGACCTGGTTGCCGATACCCAGCAGAAACTTGAAAATGCACGGCAGACCCATGAGCTGATTGAAATCCTAATGGAAGCCTACCAGCAGGCTATTGACAACCGGGCCAATGATATTATGAAAGTTCTGACGCTTCTGGCCACGATCCTGCTGCCGATTAATCTGGTTACCTCTTTCTTTGGAATGAATTTTGAAGCAATGCCGCTGATTCACTCGCCTTTGGGGATGCCGCTATTTTTCGGTGTATCCGTGTTAATTGTGACAGCCGTACTTATCCTGTTTTGGCGTAAACACTGGCTGAGATGAAATCCGATGCACGTATGGAACCCCAAATCCATTCATTGAGAAAAAACAACCATTGAGGTTGTTTTTTTTACATTCTGTAGAAAATTCTCCCAAAAGAAGACTTAATGAGATAATCTGATAGCATGACAATGCAATTGGAAGAAGCATACAATAGCTTTTACTGAAAAGTAAAGGTTTATATAGGGGGTCATATCATGAATTTATTTGATCGAAAAGATGATCATGTTTTTTTAGACAACCATAAACTGAGTCAAAAAAGTAAATTTATTATCTACTTATTATTTATTGGGGTCCTGACTTTGGTGCTGCTTTTTGGTAATTTAAATACAGCTCCGGGAATTATTATGGGGAGTATAATGGCTGTTGTCACGTTGCTGATGCCGCTGATCTTTGGGTATACCGGCCTTATGGTTACGCTGATATACAGCATCATAGGGATCACTGCTCCGTTCAGATTCGGAATAATGCAAGGTGACCCATATTATTTTGCGATTGCCGTATTTATCCTGGCTAACTTTTTGGGATCTACGATTATTGCCGTTGAAGTTGAACGTAATAAGAAGACTCAGAAAATACTTGAGACCCTCTCTGTAACAGACGGTCTGACAGAGATCTACAATCACAGGTACTTTCAGCAAAGGCTTGACGAAGAGATTGCGAGGGCCACCAGAGCAAATCGTACGCTTGTCTTATGTATGATCGATATTGACAACTTTAAGATGTACAATGATTCCTATGGCCATTATTTCGGTGATGAAATACTAAGAAAAACTGCCGGGCTGATCCAAAACACAACAAGAAAATCAGATATTGCCTGCCGCTACGGCGGGGACGAATTTGCAGTAATTTTACCTGATTCCGGCGTCGAAGAAGTCCATTTTGTCATGGAAAGACTCAAAGAAGCATTTTACAGTCTGCGATTTTCTTTCCCGGATTGTCACGTTACAAAAACCTTGACGCTTTCGGTCGGTTTCTCAATTTTTCCTGATCTGGCTGAAAATAAAGATCAACTGATTACCCAGGCGGACGCTGCCCTTTACCGGGCTAAATATCAAGGCAGAAACACAATCCAGCTCTATCAGGATACCCTAAGAGCAAACCCGCTCAGCTAGTACAAAAATGAATATTTACCGTTTCCTTCAATAACTGAAGAATTCCCAAGCGCTTGGGAATTCTTCAGGTCCAGAAATTATTTCGTACTAAGTCCTGTAAGCTGGCGATGAAAGAAGAAAATTGGACATTCAACTGAGAAAAGGATGTAAAAAAGGAATAAAAAAG
This sequence comes from Dehalobacter sp. CP, assembly GCF_047652685.1. Lineage (NCBI taxonomy): Bacteria > Bacillati > Bacillota > Clostridia > Eubacteriales > Desulfitobacteriaceae > Dehalobacter > Dehalobacter sp. CP. Next base: position 2,726,225 of record NZ_CP157399.1, on the reverse strand, counting down.
AAAATGTCGAATATGAAAATTATTCATTTTCTGGTCCGGACAGATAAAAAAGAAAGGAAGATATGGCTAGAATACTTTTGGTTGATGATGAACCGATGGTGCTCAACGCTTTAAAGCGTATCCTGCATTCCCGGGGATACGAGCTGTTTGCCGCAACGACCTCGGAAGAAGCGCTGGATTTTTTGCAGAAAAGCGCGATAGACGTGATTATTTGTGACCAGAATATGCCGGGAATGCTGGGTATTGATCTGTTAAAGCGTTCAAGAGAAGAGTACCCGGATGCCGTCAGAATTCTGATCACTGGTTCGTCAGACATTAATGTTGCAATTTCAGCAATTAATGAAGGCAGTATTTATTATTACCTCGCCAAGCCCTGGAAAAACGAAGAAGTCATTTCAGTGGTCGAAAAAGCCCTTGCCGATAAACCTGAACACTTCTATCCGGTGGAACGCAAAATGGAACAGGAGATCAAAAAAATCCCTGTATGGGAAGATGACACCATTATTCTGATCGACCTGTCGGAGGTTATTTATTTAACGGCAGCTGAAGGGGATATCGTTGTTATCACCGAAAAAGGAAGATATCAAAGTCCTGACTCTTTAAATTCGTGGGAGAAGAAGCTTGGATCCGGCAGCTTTTTTCGGTGCCATCGAAGCTATATTGTCAATATCAATAAAATTGAAAAAATCAGTCCTTGGTTCAATAGTGCATATAATTTAAAGTTGAAGGACACGAAAGAAACTATTCCTGTCAGCAGAAACTCCACTAAAAAGCTAAAAAATTTATTTGGGTTATAAAATAAAAAGTATAGGAACCGATTATGAATCAATATCTGAAAAAAAGAACAATACCTGGTGTTTTATCCGCTCTTCGTGAAACGGAAGATGATAACCTGACAAGCTATTATGAAAATACCATGGTCAGTATGTATATGTCTGTGCTGCTCTTTCTGGCAGCATTTGTCAGTTTTTTCCCCCGTTATTTTTATCTTGCCAGTGACTGGCAGACGTGTTTTGTAGACAGTTTGGTTTTGCTGGCTTTGGCTCTGGGATTTAACGTTGTTCCGAAATTGGACTTTGAGATGAGATATGCTACCTGGATGATCTCGGGGCTGACCGCCCTGACACTTCTGTTTTTAACGGTCAGAATGTATGATCTCATCGGACCGGCTTTGTACACCTTTGCGTATATGCAGCTCATACTGGCCATGATCCGGGTTACCCGGGTTATGATGGTCACAACAACGGTCGCCATACTGTTTTCGATAGGCTATGTGATTTTCCATTCCTATCATGTTCAGCTTTACCAGATGACGACATTGTCTTATGTTTTCCAGCTGATCCTGTTTATAATTCTAGTGGTCGTTATGGCGGCCGTAAATAATGTCAGTATCGGCCGTTACCGCAGGCTGGAAAAACAGCTTCAGGAAGCAATCCGCCAGAATGAAAAAATTACCGGATTATTTAAACAAAACGTTGCTTCAGATGAGGAATTGAAAACAACGATTAGCCGTTTAAAGAGAACGCAGGAACAGCTTGTCCAGCAAGAGAAGCTTGCTGCGATTGGACAGCTGGCTGCCGGGGTTGCTCATGAAATCAATAATCCGCTTGGTTATGTTTCCAGTAACTTTGAGACCTCTCGTCTTTATTTTAATCAGTATACGAATATGATCAGCGCTTATCACAGCTTTTTGGAGCAGCTACGCCCAAGTGAGAAGGATTTGCTTGCCTCGCAGATAGAAAACTTGAGAAAGCTTGAAGAAACCAACAACCTGAAATATATCTCAACAGACCTGGAAGATTTATTTTTTGATATTGAGGATGGCCTCAAACGGATCAGCGAAATTGTAACCGGACTTAAAACCTTTTCCAGAGCGGATCAAGGCAACGAGTTCGAAGATTATGATCTGAATAACGGATTGAAAAATACGCTTTTGGTGGCCAGAAATGAGATTAAGCACCATGCCAGGGTAATCGAACTGTTTGGGGAGCTTCCTTTGGTCCAGGCGAAGGGCAATCAGATCAATCAGGTGCTCTTGAACATCATCCTGAATGCAGTCTACGCCATAAAAACAAAAGAACCGAAGACACTTGGCTCTATCATGGTTAGTACAGAAGTCGCGGGTGATTTTGTGCGGTGTCAGATTGAAGACAATGGGACAGGGATCAATAAGGAAAACCTGAAAGAGATTTTCAATCCATTTTTTACGACAAAGCCTGTTGGTCAGGGTACAGGCCTTGGGCTCAGTATTGCCTACGATATTGTTGTCAATACGCACGGGGGGCAGATTTCAGTTCAAAGTACGCCGGGCGTAAGTACGAGGTTTATAATCCTGCTGCCTGTCAGACAGCAGCCGGAAGCCGAAACAGGTGAAGAAAATGAATGAAGCGATTTTGTTTGTAGATGATGAAAACGCAATTTTGCGGGCGCTGAACAGGGTTTTTTTTGGCAGCGGCTACGAAGTTCTTACTGCGGGAAGCGGTGAAGAGGCTCTGGAGATTCTTCAAAGGAAGAAAATTGATCTTCTTGTAACAGATGTCAAAATGCAGGGTATGGACGGCTTTCAACTTTTAACACAAGTCAAAGAAAAATATCCGTCTACAATCAGATTAGTTCTTAGCGGGCACGTCGATAAAAACATACTTCTGAAAATACAGCAAAGTTGTCTGGCCAAACATTATCTGTTTAAGCCATGGCAAAACAAGGATCTGCTTAGGACCATCGAACAAATTTTCGAAGTGGAAAAGATCTTGAAGAACCGAAATCTGCTGGAAGTGATCAATAAAATTGAATTTCTGCCATCGCCTCAGAATGTCTTCAATAAATTTAATTTTCTGATCGAACAGGATGCGGACATGAAGGAAATTGCCAAAACGATTGAAAGTGATCCTTCCATAACGGCAAAAGTATTACAGGTGGCAAACTCTTCCCACTTAGGAGTAAAAACAGGTTCGGTCATCCAGGCTATTAATTATTTGGGACTGACGGATGTCAAGAATATTGTTTTGAGTGCCTGTCTGCATCAGGAAACCAAAGGGGAAAAGAATGCGCGTTACCATAGAGATATCGCGAGGCTTTGGCTCCATGCCGTAACGACCAATACCATCCTGAATGTTTTTTACCAGAAGATTCATCATAAGAAAATGCCTGAATCGAGTTCAATGGCCGGATTGCTGCATGATGTCGGCAAAGTGGTTCTGCTGAATAATTTCTGGTATGAATATATGCGGACAGTTGAGAAGAACGTGGGCAACCGGGATTTATTCCACTATTATGAACAAATAGAATTTACGGATATATCTCATGGGGAGATTGGCGGTCATCTGCTGGATTGGTGGGAGCTTCCGTACTCGATCGTGGAGTCTGCACTATTTCACCACTGTCCGCTTGATGAAAGGGTCATCGACAAGGAAATGGTTGCCTTGGTGCATCTTGCCGATATCTATTCCTGGAAAAGCATCTATAAGCCGGAGTCTGTAAACGTCGATTTGCAGGTGCTTGATTTCCTGGGTATTAACAAAGATGATCCTGATCGTTTTTTGGACGAAGCCGGAATTCGCCATCCAATGTAAAAAAACAACCATTCAGGTTGTTTTTTTACATTCTGCGGCAAATTGTCCGCCAAGACGAAATGACGTGGTATGCTATTGCCAGAAGCGAGTTACAAGGAAAGGCGGGAGAAGTTCTAATGAGCTGCGTTCATGATGTCGTCATCTATTTTGAAGAGGGAAGCAAGACACAGGATTGTAAAGCTTTAGCCGTGATTTCCAGCTTGAAAAAGATCGCAAACATCATTGAGTTTTATCCGAAAGATATCGGCAGCAATCACCAGAGTGCAGAAATCATCAAGGAAGAAGGGTTAAGAATTAGGTTTTCTACGGAATGCAATCTCGAAAAAATCCAAAAATTCTTCTTTGAAACCATCTCCCTGAATGATTACGAATGGGGGACTTCAGACCACTAGGATGCGTTATCCCGCAATATCCGTGTCTTCTGAGAACTGGCTGTTATATAATTCGGCGTAGAATCCGCCTTTAGCCAGCAGTTCTTTGTGATTGCCTGTTTCAATGATACTGCCGTTATTCATGACCAGAATAAGTTCAGCATCGCGTATGGTGGAAAGCCTGTGCGCAATTACAAAATTCGTCCGGCCTTTCATCAGGTTCTTCATTGCTTTCTGGATCAATACTTCAGTCCGGGTGTCCACGCTACTGGTTGCTTCATCGAGAATCAATATTGCCGGATTGGCCAAAATAGCCCGGGCGATAGTGAGCAGCTGCTTCTGTCCCTGCGAGATATTGGTCGCTTCCTCATTCAGAATCGTATCGTAGCCATCAGGAAGTGTCCGGATAAAATGGTCGGCATGGGCTGCTTTGGCAGCCTGGACAATTTGTTCCATCGTCGCGCCTTCTTTGGAGTAGGTGATATTGTCTTTAATGCTGCCGTTAAACAGCCAAGTGTCCTGAAGAACCATCCCAAAGAGTTTACGCAGCTCGCTGCGCGGCATATCCTTAATGTCCACACCGTCAATACTGATTTTGCCCGAGTTGATCTCGTAAAAGCGCATCAGGAGGTTGACCAGAGTCGTTTTGCCGGCGCCGGTCGGTCCGACGATGGCGATGGTATCTCCCTGCCTTACTTCAAGGTTCATATCTTCAATCAGCGGGACATCTTCTGTATAACGGAAGCTGACATGGTCGATGCGGATATTTCCTTTGGGCATATCCAGAATCACAGCTTCAGGACTGTCGGGAATTTCTTCCTGTTCGTCCAGAACCTCAAAGACGCGTTCGGCGCAGGCAATAGTAGACTGGATAACGTTGGCGATATTGGCGGTTTGGATGATCGGCATCGTAAATGACCGTGAATATTGGATAAAGGCCAGGATATCACCTAATCCTAATAGATTGCGCGTGATCCAGATGCCCCCGACGATGCTGATGCCGACATAACTGAGATTACTGATAAAGTTCATCAGCGGGAACATAATCCCGGAAACGAACTGGGCTTTCCAACCTGCGCCATAAAGCCGGTTATTGATGGATTCGAATTTTTCGATGGCATCCTTTTCATGGCCAAAAGCCTTAACGATCTTATGCCCGGTGTACATCTCTTCGACATGGCTGCTGAGATCCCCCAGCTCTTTTTGCTGGACGGCAAAGTATTTCTGGGACTTCTTGGCGATCATTGTGGTGGACAGCATATACAGCGGCAATGAGGCGATAATAATCAAGGTGAGAACCGGACTGATTGTGAGCATCATGATAATATAACCTATGATTGTTATCACGGAGGTAATGATTTGGGTTAAGCTTTGCTGTAGGGTAGTGGCAATGGTGTCGATATCGTTGGTCACACGGCTTAAGATATCGCCATAAGGGTGCATATCGTAATATTTTAAGGGCAATTTTGCCAGCTTATTATCGACTACCCGGCGCAGATCCCGGACTGTACGCTGGGAAACGCCTGACATCACAAGACCCATGATCAGGCTGAACAAGGCGCTGATAAGATACATGCCGATCAGGATCAAGGCGATCATGCCGATATAATGGAAATCATATTCACCGTTCGTTTCTCTGATCGCTGTAATGGCGCCGCTGATTTGATCACCGGTAAGCGCAACATTTTGCTGAGTATTCGGCATATCCAAGCCTGTCGCGCCGGTTGCGGACATCTTTTTCCCTAAATCAATAATCTTTTGGCAAACATCCGCTTTTTCTTCAGCATTCGTCACCGAACTCAGCATCGGTAATTGCAGAAATGTTTTGATCGTATCTATGCTGTCCGCATCAATCTTTTTAACCGTCCCGTCCTGCGTATTGTTGGGACTGCTTTCTCCCATATTTGGCAGTGCATTGAGGAGATCCAACATTTTAATAACGGTATTGGCTTTTTCCTGCGGATCTTGAAGTGTATTGATTGCAGGCAGCGTGATCAGCGCTTTGACTGTATTCAAAGATTCAGGGTTGGTGGGTTTACTGGTTGCGGGGTTTGCAATCTGCTTACTGATCTGGTCGACTGTTTTCAGCTGGACATCGGCCATCTGGGTATAAATGCTGTTAACGCCCTTTTCCTGCGCCTCGGACATTTTTTGCAGCATCATTCTTGCCATATAAGCATCCTGCAGTTTGTTGATTGCTTTACTGCTTACCTTAGGAGCTGCAATTGTAAAAGATGTACTGGCGATGGCAAAGATCAATACAACAATTAAATGGACTTTATGCGGTTTTAAATACCGAATGAGCCTTGCCAGACTTCCGCGGAAATTCTTGGCTTTTTCTACGGGAGCACCAAAGTGGCTGCCCGGTCCCCCCGGTCCTCCCGGTCCTATTCGACCTTGCCGATTGCGTATCGTGTTTTGGTTTTTATTTTCTCCGCTCATGCGATTTCCTCCTCTGACAGCTGGGATGAGACAATTTCACGGTAGACTTCGCAGCTGTTCAACAGCTCCTTATGCTTCCCAATGCCTGCAATTTGACCATTGTCCAAGACAATGATTCGATCCGCGTCCATGACGGTGCCTACTCTTTGGGCGATAATAAGGACGGTTGCCTCAGCAATCTCCTGTTTCAGCGCTGCTCGCAGACGCGCATCCGTTTTAAAATCCAGGGCAGAAAAACTGTCGTCAAAAATATAGATTTCCGGCTTGCGGACCAAGGCCCGCGCAATAGCCAACCGCTGTTTCTGACCGCCGGAAACATTGGTTCCGCCTTGGGCGATGACATGGTCATACCCACCGTCCATTTTGGTGATAAATTCAGCGGCCTGGGCAACTTCTGCAGCATGCTGAATTTCTTCTTCAGTGGCCTGTTTGCTGCCAAACTGGATATTCTCGGCAATCGTTCCCGAAAAGAGGACCGCTTTTTGCGGCACAAAACCAATTTTCTGACGAAGGTTTTCCTGGGATATATCCCGGACATCCACACCGTCGATTAGGACGGAGCCGCTGTCGACATCATAAAACCTTGGTATTAGGTTGATAAGTGTTGATTTCCCTGAACCGGTGCTGCCAATAATCGCTGTGATCTCACCAGGCCGGGCGGCGAAAGATATATCCCGGATAGCGGGTTCTTCTGCGCCGTGGTAACTAAAGGTGACATCCTTGAATTCCACATAGCCTTTACCGGTGAAAGTATCCTTCAGGTCCTTGGCATCTTCAATTTCAGGTACGGTTTCCAGGACTTCATTGATTCTGACAGCTGCAGCCTGAGACCGGGGAACCATAATGAACATCATGGCCAGCATCAGCATGGACATCATGATCTGCATCGCATACTGCGTAAACGCGGAAAGGGCTCCCAGGTCCATATCGCCGATACTGATGCGGATGCCTCCAAACCAAAGGATTGCCAGTGAAGTTAAGTTCATAATCAGCATAATCGTCGGCATCATAAATGCCATGATTTTATTTACTTTAATGTAGTTTTCTGTGAGATCCACGTTGGCGGCGTCAAAACGCTTCTTTTCATGTTCGATCGTATCAAAGGCGCGGATGACCCGGACGCCGGTAAGTTTTTCCCTGAGTACCAGGTTGATCCTGTCAATTTTTACCTGAACCAATCGAAACAGCGGTATCATTTTGGAAGCAATCATCACAATGACAATTGCCAGAACCGGTATGGCGACAGCAAGAACCCAAGTAAGGGCCTTATCTTCCCGGTAAGCCAGGATGATTCCGCCGATCGCCATGATCGGGGCGCTGATCATCAGGCGCATAATCATGATGGTAACCGTCTGGACCTGGTTGATGTCATTTGTCGTCCGGGTAATGAGTGTCGCGGTACCGATTTTATCAAATTCATGTAGAGAAAAGCTTTCGATTCTCCCGAAAATCTTGCTCCGCAAAACGGTCCCTAACCCTACGGCAGCCTTGGCGGATAAAAAGCTGGCCAGGATGGAGAATACAGCGGCTGCTCCGGCGACCAGAAGCATGATTCCTCCTATATGCAAAATCCTCTGCGTATCACCATTCATGACACCGTCATTGATGATATCTGACATCAGCGTAGGCAGATACAGATCACCGAGCGTTTGAAGAAAAACGAGGATCAATACGCCGTAAACCAGATGTCTAAAAGGTTTTAAATAACGGTATAATTTCAACATAACCCAAAATCCTTTCTCACTTATAATGTTTGGAGTGTCTTTTGTTTAAGAAGATCAGGTACATCATTGCCCCAGGATCTTCTTTAAAGCAGTCAAACCCTCTAATATTTTTCTCATATCTTCAGGGGTAGCTCTGCTCAGTATTTTCTGCAAGTCTTTTTCGGCTTGGTGATGAAATTCCCGGTGAAAGTCAACATACTTTGGACTCACTTTAACATAGACAATGCGTCTGTCCTGTTCGCTTCTGGTCCGAATGACCAAATCATGCTTTTCCAGACGGTCAATAATACCTGAGATCGTGCTGTTGGAAAGATGCAGTTCGCTACTTATTTCGGATATCTTCATTTCACCGCGTTTTATCAGAGTGCTCATCACCATGCCTTGCGGCATCGTTAAACCGTTGCATTCAAAACTTTTACGCATTGTTTTCTTCAGAGATCTCCCAATTTCGGAAAAAAGTTGTACAATTTCCACTTCGCTGGGGTTATTTTGCATAGAAACAGGCCTCCTTAAACCCGTATTAAAAATACTAATATTTCTCATGCAAATGTTTCGCATAGAAATTATTATATTGATCCGGGAAAATGTTGTCAACTATATTTCGAAGACTATTTTGTCTTATTTTCACGTCCATGGGTTGGACAAATGCCGAACGAAGATCATTCCTGAGCGAAGTGCCTTGTTTATATCATAACCATAATACCGTTATGCAAAATTCTAATCAAGTTTTAATCCTGAATTAAGCATAGTCTCATTTGACGTTATTACAATAGAGCTATAGTTTAGAAATGGAGATGAAAAATGATGAGTATCAGCATGGAACAAATTGATGAGATGAGAAAAAGGACCAACTGCAGTTATCAGGAAGCCAAAGAACTATTGGAAAAGTATAATGGGGATTTGATTGATGCGATCATTGCCTTTGAAAAAATGCATGGGAATAAATCAAATTCAAATTCCAATCAGAAAACCTGTCAAAAAGAACAGAGCTTTGGTAAAAAAGTGAAAGCACTGCTTCAAAAAGGCTGCGTCACAAGATTTATTATCGAAAAGGATCAGAACATTATCCTGAATATACCGATCATTATTCTGATTGTGGCGGTGTTGATCACAATGCCGATCATAGGGCTGTATGTTGCAGCTTTTATCCTGCTGTACGTAATGGGCTACCGGATTAGGATCAGAAAGGAAAAGGGGCAGGATGTTAATATCAACGAGTTTGTCGACGGTATTGGCAGCAAAGTGAGAACCGCGGCTGATAAAATGAGGGAAAAGCCTGCTGCAGAACAAGAAAACAGTCCGCAGGATGAAGCCGGCCCCAAGAATGAAGATAAAAAAGAAGACGGCTACAATGAGATTACGATTGGTTAGTACCGATGAATGGTCAGGGTGCCAGTGGTGAGATAGGAGCTGATGAGAAATGAACCTGTGTTGTTTGCAGGTTCATTTCCGATTATAATGGAGTCGTCGTAATACTTTGATTGAGGGCGGAGGAAAGGATGAAAACCAGAATTCTGGTCATTGAAGATGAAGTGAAAATAGCCAGGTTCCTGGAGCTGGAGCTTGCCCATGAAGGTTATGAGGTAGAGCTTGCTCACGACGGAAGAGAAGGCTATGAAAAAGCAGTCTTGGGAAAAGCAGATTTGATCATTCTGGATCTGATGCTTCCCGGACTTAGCGGTATTGAAATCTGCCGGAGAGTAAGGCGTGAATCGGACATCCCGATCATTATGCTGACTGCCAAAGATGATGTTTCCGATAAAGTAATGGGACTTGACAGCGGGGCGGACGACTATATGACCAAGTCATTTGCTATTGAAGAGCTGCTGGCGAGGATCAGAGTGATCCTGAAGCGTAAAGGAAAAAAGGAAGATCAGAATAATGTGATCACGGCCGGGCCGTTGATTTTGTATAAGGATGAATATCGGGTTACCTATCAGGGGGTAGACATATCCCTCTCCAAGAAAGAATTTGAGCTTCTAAAATATTTGATGGAGAATAAAGGCATTGTATTGTCGCGCGAAAAAATTCTTGATCATGTCTGGGGATATGACTACTATGGAGACACCAATGTCACCGATGTCTATGTCAAGTACCTGCGCAATAAAATTGACCAGAAATATGATGTCGTACTGATTCACACCGTAAGAGGGGTCGGGTATCTTTTTAAATATGAAGACGAAAAATAAAGCGGATAAGGGCATATCCAAAAACATCCTCAAGGTGATCCTTTTCCCGGTTTATCTTTTTATGCTTCTTTATGCGTTTATCCAGGAAAAGATCGCTTATTCCATTCGCTTAAAGCTTTCCTTGCGGTATACAGGCATACTTTTGCGGACAGTGCTGGGAGCCGGTCTTATCGTTATCCTGGTTTATGGCGGATTTAGAATCCAGGAAACGGTTAAGCAGGACTATTTGGAGATCCAGAAGATGCTCAGCACGGACAGCAGCGGTTTTTTAGAACTGGAAACCTATTCCCGGGAGCATCAGACCCCGCTTCGTATCTATGAATCCAATCAGCAGACGCTTATGGCTACGGACCAAAATTTGAGGGAATATGGTTCTGAGTACTGGCTCGGCTTGGCCGAGGATCAAGGAAACATCTACGTATCCGTAAACAGGGATTTTGAAATAGCCGGAACTAGCGGCAGGATAATTATCTTTTCCAACATTCAGGATGAGATTACGGATATCCTGTTCATCGCCAGGATTATGCTTTTTGTCTTTGTACCGTTCTTGTTCCTGGCTCTGATTGCGATTGCCGTATCAGGAAGAGGAATTTTTGAACCCATACGCGAAATGACCCAGACGGTAAAGGTAATTTCTGAACAGAATTTAAATTTAAGACTCAATGTAAGCGGGTCAAAAAATGAACTGAAGGAACTGGCGCTTACTTTTAATGAAATGATGAACAGAATAGAGGATCAATATAATAGGCAGAAACAGTTTGTATCCGATGCTTCGCATGAGCTAAGGACACCGATTGCCGTGATACAGGGCTATGCGGTCATGCTGGACCGCTGGGGGAAAAACGATCAGGAAGTTCTTCAGGAATCAATAACGGCTATCAAAAATGAAGCCGGGAATATGCAGGAGCTGATTGACAAACTGCTGTTTCTTGCCAGGCATGACAACAGTACGCTCGCCTATCAAAAGGAAGACTTCAGCCTCACGGAAATGCTCCAGGAAGTCATCAGAGAGACCCAGATCATCGATTCCGGGCATCAAATTAACAATGAACTTAACCAGGAGATATCTATGTTTGGCGATCGAAACCTGATGAAACAGGCCTGTCGGATCTTTATGGACAATGCGATGAAATATACACCGGCTGGCGGAAAGATCACAGTTTGTCTTAGCAAAGAAGGGGAGTCCATTGCGATAAGTATTAAGGATACCGGCGCAGGTATGACAAATGAAGAGTTGAAGCACATCTTTGACCGTTTCTACCGCTCCGACCAGTCCAGAACGAAGGAGCGGGGCGGTTATGGCTTGGGACTCGCGATTGCCAAGATCATTATCCTGGGCCACAATGGTAGAATCACAGTCCGAAGCAAAGTTGGAGAAGGCTCTGAATTTATTATCCTGCTCTCCTAGCACAACGATTACGTGATTTACAATAGTACGAACCCGGGAGATATAGGGGGAGACATATGTCTTTCCTTTTTATTATGCATAAAGTAATTAATAGAAATATTGGAAAATTAAGGTTGCAATTTACTTGGCTTCTGAATAAGATATCTCGAAATCAGTTCTTAAGAAGTTAAGATACGAGGAGGGGGAAAAATATGTACGGTTCTTATGGTTATGGCCGCGGCTGCGGAATGGGTGCCGGAGTTGGCATAATCGCTATTGCAGTACTGATCCTGATTGCTCTGGGCGTTATTTTCTAAATTGAATTTTGGCATGCAGCGTTTATCAGATATTCTTTGGCCAGGAGGTGAAAAACATGGCAGTTGGAGCAGGTACTTTCGGCGGAACATTCGGCGGCGGCGGTTGCCTCTGCGGCATCGCAATCGTAGTGGTTATCATTCTCCTCTTAATTGCAATGGGGATCGTTTTCTAAATGATCTGAATAACATTTTTCTTATTCAATCTAAGATGGTCGGGTAATCAACGATTCTTCGATAGACAGAAAGACAGCATGAGCCATAAGCGCCACGCTGTCTTTCTGACCTTCTGCAGCAACTTCAAGGAAAATGTAAAAAATGCCTAATATTGTCGAAATAAATTGCTTATCACATTTTCAAATGTTAGAATATGACTCAGGGCGTCCTATTTTTTTGATTTACAGGTTTTTAGAAAGTTTACTACCTAATTATATGGCTTAAAAATTACACGTAATAGGGATTTTGTTAAAGGAATTTCCGGAAAAATAAAGAATTAATGTTCCATGATTAACCTATTTGGTTGTAATTTAGCATGTATCTGCGAAAATGAGATTAATGCCTATACGCAATTGATCTCGGGAAAAAGAAAAAGCAGTTTGGCCAGGTTGAAGTACATAGATGATGTAAAAAGATCTTTACTGGGAGAACTGCTCATTCGCAAAATCGTCAGGGAAAATTATTTTCGAGGAAATGCTGAAATTTCTTTTGGTGTAAACGATTATGGCAAGCCTTATGTTAAAGACCTGGATGCATTTCATTTCAGTGTTGCCCATTCCGGAGAATGGGTTCTTTGTGCGACAAGCAGCCAAGAAGTAGGTGTTGATCTCGAACAAATCAGACCGGTTGACCCAGAGATCGCCAGGCAGCATTTTACCGAACAAGAGAACATTTACTTAACGGGGCTTAGCCTGGACAGGAAAACAGAATATTTTTTTAAACTTTGGACGCTTAAAGAAAGCTATTTTAAAGCAAAGGGTACAGGCCTTGCGGGTAATCTTAAAGAAGCTGATTTTTCCAGCATGGCCGGAGCCAGTTTTTCTTATCCGAATGAAGGGCTGTACTTTCATATTTATCCATTTGATCCGGGTTACGCTGTGGCAGCATGCGGCTGCGAAAAAGAATTCAGCCCCAAGGTTCATGTAGTAAACATCCGATATTCAGACTTTTGAGCTTCTCTGAATACACGTACCTTGTCGATCAAGTCGACAGGGTATGGGAAAATTTGCAGATCTATGGAGGGCCGCTGTTTTATGGTCGAGTATTATCCGTTATCAATCCCGCAGAGAGGTATTTGGTATTTAGAGAAACTCCATCCAGGCACCAGCATTGGCAATATTGCTTCAACCCTGAAGATTAAAGACAGCATAGATTTCCGGCTTCTCGAAAAGGCCATCAACCTTGTAATCGAGAAAAATGAAGCGCTCAGGCTCAGGTTTAGGGAAAAGGACGGACAGGTATTCCAATATGTTGCCAAATTTGCATATACGAAAATAGATTTCTTTGATTTCAGCGAGGGCGGCCTCAAACGGCTGTATGCCTGGGATCAGGGGGAAACCAAAAAGCCATTTACCATTAACGACAGCCCACTGGTTTATTTTTCTATCATTAAAATCAGCGAAAAAGAGAATGTGATATACTGCAAAATCCACCATCTGATTTCTGATGGGTGGACTGTTGTTTATATAGGCAATAAAATTATGGAGAATTACAATATGCTGGAAGAAGGTGTTTCCTCTGAGCAGGAAAATGATCCTTCTTATTTAGAATATGTCAATAGTGAGCTTGAATATCTGCATTCTCCAAAGTATATCAAAGATAAGGAATACTGGGAAAATGTTTTTACGGATACCCCGGAGATGACCACGCTGAAAAGCAAAGCAGCCAAGATGAACCATACTGAAGCAGTCAGAAAAACGTTTAAAATTCCCAATAAATTATCCAGAAAAATTTCCCAATACTGCCTAGAAAATAAAACATCGGTTTTTACCCTTTATATTTCTGCACTTTGTATCTATATTAACAGAATCTCCAATAAAGAAGATATCGTACTTGGAGTACCTGTTCTGAACCGTGCCAATGCCCGGGAAAAGAAAACAGTTGGTATGTTTATCAGCACAATACCGCTAAGGATTAATATCGATAACGATACGAATTTCCAGGATTTCTGCCATAAGCTGACCAGAAATTGGATGGAAATTCTGCGCCATCAAAAATATCCGTATGATGAAGTTCTGAAACATGTCAGAAAATATAACAGAAGTATCGAAAAATTATATGAGATTGCCGTATCTTACCAAAATGCCAAATTTGTCAAGAACAGTGATATTACTAGCTGTGAGGGCAGATGGCACTTTTGCGGTCACCAGACAGAAGCGCTTTACATTCATATCAACGAGCGGGAAGACGACGGCAATATCATTATTGATTATGATTATCTGACGGATCTCTTCTATAGTAAGGAAATTGAATTTATTCATGAGCATGTGCTGAGGATTCTTTGGCATGCACTGGACAATTCTGTGAAAAAAATCTCCGGACTAGAGATGATTTCGGAGAAGGAAAAGCAGAGAATCCTGTATGAGTTCAATGACACCGGATTACTCTTCCCTCACAATAAAACGGTTGCCCAGTTATTCGAAGAACAAGCAGAAAAAACGCCGGCCAAGACAGCATTGATTTTTGAGGAGAGCAGTATTTCCTATTATGAGTTGAATCAAAGAGCGAACCGGCTTGCTAAAGTGCTCAGGGACAAAGGCGTTGGGCCTAACAAATTTGTAGGAATCTTTGTTCCACGTTCTCTGGAGATGATGATAGCGATCCTGGCAGTACTGAAAGCAGGCGGTGCTTATCTGCCGATTGATCCGGACTATCCTTCCCAGCGAATCGATTATATGCTCGAGGATAGCCATACTGCTATTCTGTTAACCTGTCAGAAACTCATGAAAGAGATCCGTTTCAACGGGGAAATGATCGACGTTTTTAGTAACAATGAACGACTGGCCGGATTAGCTAACCTGCCGAAAGTCAATACACCACAGGATATTGCCTATCTGATTTATACATCCGGTTCGACTGGAAAGCCCAAGGGTGTCATGGTTCAGCATTCAGCCGTCGTGAATCTGATTTCGGGAATAACGGCAAAGATTGACTTTTCTCCCGAGAAGGTCATGCTGTCGGTCACAACGATTTCGTTTGATATCTTTGTTGCGGAATCTTTACTGCCTCTCAGCAGAGGGCTTACAGTCGTAATTGCGAACGAAAAGCAGCAGATTATTCCGGAAGAACTTAATAAGGTAATATATGATCATGATATTAATATATTTCAGGCTACACCTTCGAGGATTCAGTTGCTACTGAGCAGCGATCTGGATCTTACGGGGATCAGAAATCTTACTGATATTTTAGTAACTGGGGAAGCAATGTCTGCTGCTGTATTAAACGATTTAAAAAGAGTCGTATCGTCCTCGGCAAAAATATATGATTTATATGGGCCGACCGAAACGACGATTTGGTCGACTATGGCCGATGTTACTTATGAAAGGAAGCCCCATATCGGTAAACCTATTGCTAACACGCAAGTTTACATCCTTGACCACCATATGAATTTACTGCCAATTGGAATTCCAGGGGATTTGTTTATCGGTGGAACGGGCGTCTCGAAAGGCTATTTTGGAAAAGACGATGTGACCGCTGAACGCTTTATTGCCAATCCTTTTTTTCCCGGAGAAAGACTTTATAAAACGGGGGACCTTGCCAGGTGGTACCCGGAAGGGGATATTGAATATCTGGGGAGGACTGATTATCAAATAAAAATCAGAGGATACCGAATCGAGCTTGGTGAAATTGAAGACAAACTTCTTCAACATCCTCATATCAGGGAGGCAGTTGCAGTTGTCAAAGAAAATTCAAACAATAGTAAAATAATATGTGCTTATATTATTGCAGATACAGAAATAGACAGTACTGAGCTAAAGGCCTACTTAGCACAGTATCTGCCTGACTATATGATCCCAAGTTATATTATCCCGGTTGATTTTATCCCTAAAACCCCGAATAATAAGATTGACAGAAATTCACTGCCTGAGTATGAAGAAAATGCAGCAAAACCTGTTTCGCCAAGAAACTCAATAGAAAGGACAATTGCGAAAGTCTGGTGCTCTTTGCTGGGCAGAAAATCTGTTGGTATTGATGATAATTTTTTTGATCTAGGCGGAGACTCACTTACGATTGTCCAGCTTCAAGTCCTGTTGATGAAAAAAGGGATTGATATCGGGATTCAGGATCTTTATGAATATCAGACGATCAGACAAGTATCCGAGAATATGGAGGCTCAAAAAGACAGTGCTCAAAGTGGATCGATTAGTGAAAACCCAATCAAGGAGATTAGTCTTGATTATGATGTGCAGCCTAGTCTGAAGGAGGCGCAGCACATCTTACTGACCGGAGCTACTGGTTTTTTAGGGATACATTTACTTGAACAGCTAATTAAACAAAAGGACTGTAATATCTACTGTTTGCTGAGAGGAAAAACGATTCACGAAGCGGAAGATAAACTGCGGAAACAACTGGACTTTTATTTTAACGGAAGATACAGTCAGGAGTTAGACCAACGGATTATTATTATTTCCGGTGATATTGCGCAGGATCGGTTTGGACTGGACGGCAATATTTATCAATATCTTCTGGAAAAGATCGATCTGGTCATTCATTCGGCCGCAATCGTAAAACATTATGGATTTTATGAAGACTATATGGATGTCAACATTAAAGGTACGGAAAGAGTGGCGGCCTTCTGTCTGCAGGGGAACATTCGTTTGAATTATATTTCCTCGATCACAGTCTCCGGAAACTATCTTACAAATAATATCCACGAGGGAAAGGTAGATTTTACAGAATCCGATTTGTATATCGGACAGGATTACAGCGGGAACGTATACGTAAAAAGCAAGTTTGAATCGGAACGATTTATTTATCAGAACGTCAAAAATGGTTTGAAGGCGGATGTTTATCGCATCGGCGTCTTAACCGGTCGTTACAATGACGGACAGTTTCAGAAAAACATTCAGGAGAATGGTTTCTATGAGAGGATCAAAGCAATTATTAAGCTTGGTTTTGTTCCGGAAATCTGGGCGGATGAACAATTGGAATTTACCCCGGTTGATTGTTGCAGTGAAGCGATAGCCAGGTTAATCAATTTATCTGTCGGAACACGTATTTTCCATTTGTTTAATCATAAAACGGTCAGCCTTGCCAATATAGTTGAGATGTTAAACAGCCTGGGCATTGATATTGAAGTTGTTCCGAATGATGTCTTTGTTCAGATCGTTGAAAAGAATATGAAAGAGCATAACATCAGTCCTGCTGTCAACGAGCTGCTAAAGGGAAATTTTTCTGCTTATTCTCAGACAGTCAATGTTAAATCAGAAATCACTCGGAATGCATTGGGTCAGGTGGATTTTGACTGGCCGGACATTGACCAGGCTTATATTTCACAGATTCTTCGCTATATGAGCAAGATCAATTATCTAAATAAAAATCAGATCAGAAGGAATGTTGTATGTTAAAAAAGATGAAAGAATCTTTTCAAAAGAGGATAAGTCTGCAGATAACGCTTATCTATACGCTCGTCATTCTTTGCACGGTACTCGCGTTATATTTCCTCATTCCATTTGTATTCAACTATCCGCCAGGATCCATAAATTCCAACTTTGATGTTGACGTATCGTATATATCCTATAATACCCAGTTCATTATCATTACGTTCTTAATCATTATTCCAAGCTTTATATTTTTCAAATTGTCACTTTCCAATATTGATCAGTGGGCTCCTTTAGTAGCAAATAATTCTGAGGAGTCGCGTCTGAAGCTGCAGAAAATCAGGAAAAAATGTATCAACATGCCCTATATCATTTATTTCGGGCAAATCATCGTATCGCTAATTGTCTTGTTTATCATACTATTTATAACAGGAAGCCACCCGTTAACACTGATCTATAGAATTGTTATTCTGGTGTTTTCTTTCGCAACACTGGCAGCACTTTTTTCTTTTATTTTCTCAAAAAGGATGTTTACCAATGTCCTTTTAAAAACTTCTGTCAATAATGAGCTTCAAGGAATCAATCTAAGCATTCGAAGAAAAATAGTGCTTCACGTTTTGCCAACAATTATCATCGCAATATTATTCACATCTCTAGTGGGTTATTCCAGATTGATCACCGAAAAAGGCGATCTTATCTATAGAATGTATTCAGAGGAGCTAAAAACGAATGTCACCATGGAGACTTATGATGAAAAAAAGGTAAAAGAGGCTTTAAGCCAGATTGTCATGTTGAATAAAGACCATGATTCCAGGTTTATTATTACACCGGCGGGAGAATATATTTCCCTAGATGATAAAAACGCGAGTGATTTCTTTATTAAATATGCCATTGAAGTATCAAGCAATTACGAGGGAAGAATTTATGAAGACTATACAGTCGAGTCTCAGGGAACATCCGTAAGAGTTCCAGGTCCTAACGGCGATTATATTATTGGTATTAAATATGATATTTCTTCCTATAATACAATTATTTATTTTTCTGTAAGCTTCATCCTGCTGTTCATGATTAACTTTATCGTCTTAAACTACTTTTCCAAGTCCCTCGGTGAAGACGTTTCAAGGGTGGCCAAAAACCTCTCCGACATTTCGCATGGCGTTAACGTTGACCTCGATCAGAAGTTGGCGATCACCTCCAATGACGAAATCGGAGATCTGATTATTGCCTTCAATAAAATCCAGGAAAAAGAAAAAGCGAATATTGAATCGATGAAAGAAAATCAGGCTATCATTCTGGAACAGGAGAGGCTGGCTTCGCTTGGCCAGCTGATCGGCGGAATCGCCCATAACCTCAAAACACCGATCATGTCGATTGCCGGGGGTATCGAGGCACTCAAGGATTTAACGAATGAATACAAGGAATCTATTGAAGATCAAGCTGTATCACCTGCCGATCATTATGAGATTGTGAAAGAGATGCAGGAATGGCTCGATAAGATGAAGCCATACTGTTCCTATATGACAGACATTATCAGTGCAGTTAAAGGCCAGGCAGTACAGATGAACTACGCCGGCTCAGATAAGTTCACCGTGGAAGATCTGGTTAAAAGAATTGATGTTCTGATGAAGCATGAACTAAAAAAATACCATTGCAAGATCAAGTTTGATTTCCAAATTGATTTGCAGACAGAAGTACGAGGAGAACTGAACAGCCTGGTACAAGTATTTGACAATCTGATTATCAACGCAATTCATGCCTATGAAGGGCAAACCGGAGAAATTGGTTTTAGAATTCACAGAGACGGCCATAACCTCAAATTTGAGTTAAGCGACAAGGGTAAGGGCATTCCTGAAGAAGTGCAGAAAAGACTGTTCAAGGAAATGTTTACGACCAAAGGTAAAAATGGAACAGGTCTTGGACTATACATGTCGTATTCTACAATTAAAGGACGATTCTCGGGCAATATGAAGTTTGAATCGCAGGAAGGCGTTGGCACTACATTCTATATCACGATTCCTTATCTATCCGCACACGTACAGGAGGCTAACGATGAGACGTTCAACTAATCGCGTTAATCTAGACTACAAAATCTTAATTGTTGATGACGAACCAGGAATCATTGATTCGCTGTCCGTCGTCCTGAAAAGAAGCGGCTACCAATTCGTCGGCCTGACCGATCCACTGGAGGCTATCGAAAAAGTCCGTGAAGAGAAGTACGATTTGTTGATTCTTGACTATTTAATGTATCCGATCCATGGCGACAAGGTCGTAGAGAGAATCAGAGAGTTCAACAACGAACTGTATATTCTTTTGCTGACAGGACACAAGGATCTTGCTCCGCCGCTGGAAACCATCAAAGCGTTGGAAATCCAAGGTTACTGCGAAAAAGGTGACCGCTTTGACCAGCTGCTCCTGCTCGTTGAATCCGGGATCAAATCGATTTCCCAAATGCGGACGATCAAGAAGTTCCAGGAAGGCCTGAACAAAATTCTGCAGTCTGTTCCTAAGATCTATCAGCTTCAACCGATAGATAACATTCTGGAGGATATCCTGGCTGAGATTCTGCCTTTGGTCAATAGCAAGAATGCTTTTATTCTGATCGATGATATCACCAGGATTAGTTCCGGCAATAACAGCATATTTAAAGGGATCGGGAAATATAAGAAAAAAGTGGCCGATTTCATGGAAATGCTTGATCCGGAACTGATGGAGTTTATCGGCAGCGCCAGGATCAATAAAAAGGTCGTTAAGCTTGATAAAAAAGTAATTATTCCTCTGATCAACGAATATCTTCAGGACATTGGCATCATTTTTGTAGAAGGGGACGATCTTGAGGATGGACTGAAACTGCTTGAGATCTATTCCAACCAGGCCTCCTCGTCCATCAATAATGCGTTTCTGCATTCCCTGGTGAATATTAAAAATGATGAGCTGAACAAAACGTATGACCAGCTCAGAGAAACCTACATGGATACGATTGAAGCCCTAAGAATGGTCGTCGATGCGAAGGATATTTATACCCGCGGTCATTCCGACAGAGTGGCCTATTTTGCCGTTAAGATCGGAGAGGCTTTTGATTTCTCCAAGGAGGAGCTTGAGTTGCTGCGGATCAGCGGTATTTTCCATGATGTTGGGAAAATCGGTACTTCAGATGATATTCTGTTTAAGTCCCAGAAGCTGAACGAGAAAGAGTATGAAGAGATTAAAAAACACCCCTTGAAAGGGGCGAGAATCCTATCGGCTGTATCGATGTTCAAAGAGGTGGTTCCGATTGTGAAATGCCACCATGAACGCATCGATGGCAAAGGATATCCGGAAGGACTGAAAAAAGATGAAATCCCGTTCCTGGCGAGAATCATTTCTGTTGCTGATGCTTTTGATGCGATGATTTCCGACCGTCGCTACCGCTCCAGACTGAAGTTTGAGGAAGCCAGGAATCAGCTCATTCAGGGATCCGGGACCCAATTCGATGCGGAAGTGGTTGAAAAATTCATCCGCCAGCTGTCTGATTTCGAACAAATGGCTAAGGAAGTTGCTTCAACATTTGAATAAAATCATTCGAGCATATTCAAAAAACGTACGGTGTTCACTATTATTTTACCAAATGATATTGACGTTTGAATTCATGAAACCGTAATTGAAAGTTCACGAAACGGACATAATGAATCCTTACAATAATAGATACAATCGTGCAGTTATGTAAGGAGCGGAATTCGATGACGATACTTATACCGGCCTATGAACCGGATGATCGGCTTCTCAGGCTGATAGAGGATATAAAAGAAAAGTGCGATTTTCAGATTGTGATTGTAGACGACGGTAGCGGTAAGCCTTATAGCAGGATATTTCAGGCCGCTGGCAAATTGGGATGCACGGTGTTAACACATCCGGCCAATGAAGGCAAAGGGGCTGCCCTGAAGACGGGATTTCGATATATCAAGGAAAAAGGTGAAAAAGAAGGGGTTATCTGCGCCGACAGTGACGGACAGCATTTGCCTGAAGATATCATCAGAGTTGCCCAGGTTGCCAAAGAACACCGCGAATTTATCGTTCTTGGCTCCCGAAAGTTTTGCGGCAAGGTTCCTCCGCGCAGCCGTTTCGGGAATACGGTAACCCGGGCAGTATTTTCTGTCTCTTCGGGTTCGCATTTGACGGATACGCAAACAGGCTTAAGAGGGTATTCTGCCGATATGCTCGATTGGTTAGGCAGCATCCAGGGGAAAAGATTTGAATATGAAATGAACATTCTGCTCGAAGCGAAGGCAGCGGGCTATTTGTTCTACGAAGTATGGATCAATACAGTCTATGACGAAAAAAACAGGTCTTCCCATTTTCGGACCTTTTCAGATTCAGCCAGAGTATATTACCCGATCCTTAAATTTTGCACCTCCTCTTTGATGTCCGGAGGGCTTGACTTTGCTCTGCTGCTGTTGTTTCAATTCTCTACATCAAATCTGCTGATCGCTGTAGTTGGGGCAAGAGTCTGCAGTTCTATTTTCAATTACAGTATGAACCATTACTTTGTCTTTTCCCGGAATAAAAACACGGAACATCATAAATCTGCCCCGAAATATTTTTCACTCGTTGTATTTATCATGGCCTGCAATTACGGGCTGATGTATCTCTTCCACATTCTGATCGGCATACCGTTAGTCTTTGCCAAGATTATCACCGAATTAACACTTTTCTTATTCAGTTACTGGTCTCAGCGCAACTTTGTGTTTAGTTCGGGAAAGACTCCCTGATTACGGTAAATAAAAAATAACACTGACCCACTGACGAATGTTCATAAAAAGAAAAAAGAAGGTTTGCTTTGCAGTCCGTGGCTACGCCCGGTTTTTTTGTTTTAGTGCAAGGTTTAGTACCTTAATGGCATTGGTTTGGACATAGGACCTCCTGCCGTAATTGATTGAACAGCTGGATATAGGGTATATTCTTAGTTCAACGTACAAATAGGATAAGTGATGAAGAAAATAGGCGATGTATCCCCCCTACCAGGATTGTAAAAATTGAAGAGTAATTTATAATTGATCTAAGCAAGATTGCTTTGCAAAGCAGGAATTGGGGCCTTGGTGCCTTGAATTGGTGCCTTGTTGAAAAGTCTATAAGAAATATACAGAAATATAGGGGTGTTGGGGAATGCATATGGCAGATGCTTTGATTTCGCCGGTCGTTGGTGGAACCATGTGGGTTGCTACAGCAGGGGTAGCGGCTTATTCGATAAAAAAGATTCAGAACGATATGGAGGAAAACAAGGTTCCCTTGATGGGAGTTATGGGAGCTTTTGTTTTTGCAGCCCAGATGATCAATTTTTCGATTCCAGGAACGGGTTCCAGCGGACATCTTGGAGGAGGACTGATTCTAGCTGCTATGCTTGGGCCGTATGCCGGGTTCTTGGCCATGGCATCAATACTATTGATACAGGCCTTGTTTTTTGGCGATGGCGGGCTTTTGGCCTACGGCTGCAATGTATTCAACCTGGGATTCTATACCTGCTTTATTGCTTATCCGCTGATATTCAAGTGGTTTATTAAGAAAGGGATTTCGGCTAAACGCATGATGGCCGGTTCGATGATTGCAGCGGTTGTCGGGCTTCAGCTGGGGGCCTTCAGCGTTGTCTTGGAGACGGTCTTTTCTGGAAAGACTGAGCTTCCGTTTTCAGCTTTTGTGCTTATGATGCTGCCTATTCATCTTGCGATCGGGATTGTGGAAGGGCTGGTTACCGCCGCAGTACTTACTTTTGTATGGAAAGCGAGGCCTGAACTTATTGAAAAGCAGGTATCGGGAAAAATCTCAGGCAATACTTCCATAAAACGTATCATATACGGACTTGCTATTGCAGCAGTCATTATCGGTGGAGGACTTTCTTGGTTTGCATCGTCAAATCCGGACGGCTTGGAATGGTCTATGGAAAAGACCGCCGGGACCACGGAACTGGCAGAGTCCGGCGGAATTTATGGCATATTGGCCGATATTCAAAGCAAAACAGCATTTTTGCCGGGTTACAGTTTTAAAAATGATGGCAGCGTGAGCGAAGAACAAGTCTCAGAGACAAGCGCTGAGGTTGCATGGCCATCCGTAAATGCAGGAACAACCGTATCCGGATTGGTGGGCGGCGCGATGACACTCGTATTAGCGGCCATGATAGGGCTCTTTATCCGTTCCGTGAAGAGAAGGAAGAAGAAAGTTACTGCATGAACCATCTTGAGGCGGGGAACGATATCCTTGCCTTGAATTACTCTGTTCCGGAAGTAGGATTGAAAAGCAATAATGGCTGACTTTACAAGTTCGTTGTACAACATAAGGCTTATGGATGATCTGGCCTGTAAGGACACGTTTATCCATAAGCTTCATCCGCTGATTAAGATATTGACGACGATCGTCTACTTATTCGTCGTGGTCTCATATGACAGGCACGAAATTATCGGTTTGCTGCCCATGATTTTCTATCCGGTGGTAGTTTTTTTTCTTGCAGAGCTGCCGGTCAAACAGGTGTTGGCAAGATTACTCCTGATCGAACCGTTTATTATTGCAATCGGTATTTTAAACCCGTTTTTTGATTCTCAAGTCATTACAGTGGGTGGACTTGCATTGTCCAGAGGGTGGATTACTTTCGCTTCAATCCTGCTGAAAAGTCTCTTCACGATCACGGCTGCTCTGGTTCTTATTTGTACGACAGGAATGGATAAACTTGCCGCCGGTTTGCGTATGCTGAAAGTTCCGCGGCTTTTTGTTTTGCAGCTGCTGCTGACATACAGGTATATTTCCGTATTGATCGAGGAAGTATCCAGAAGCATAAGGGCATATAAGCTTCGGGCCCCCCAGCAGAAAGGTATTCGCCCCGGTGTTTGGGGAACGCTCGTTGGTCAGCTGCTCCTGCGGACGATTGACAGGGCCGAGAGAGTGTATCAGGCAATGTGTGTACGCGGTTTTACAGGAGAATACTATACAGGAGCCGACACCAGGATAACGATAAGGGACGGAGCTTATTTTGGCGGCTGGCTGTTATTTTTCATTTTAGCAAGAATGGTTAATATCCCGTTGATGATCGGTCTATTAATATCAGGAGTGATACGCTAAATGAGCCATCATAAGTTAGAGGCCAGAACCATTAATTATGTTTATCCGGACGGCAACAAGGCGGTTAAGGATATCTCGTTTACGATTCATCATGGGGAATCGGTCGGCATTGTTGGTGCGAACGGTGCAGGAAAATCCACTCTGCTCATGCTACTGATGGGCGTTCTTTTTCCGAGCAGCGGCGAGGTGCTGGTAGGCGATATTCACGTTACCAAAAAAACACTGTCGTTAATCCGCCAAAGACTCGGAATGGTTTTCCAGGACCCGGATGACCAGCTTTTTATGTCGACGGTCTATGACGATGTGGCCTTTGGTCCCCGGAATTACCGTTATGATGAAAAGGAAGTAGAAAACAGGGTTCTTCAAGCTTTGGAAATGGTCGGCATCCTACATCTAAAAGACCGGCCGCCTTTTAAACTGTCCGGCGGCGAAAAAAGGGCAGCGGCGATTGCGTCTGTCCTTTCCATGCAGCCCGATGTTTTGATCATGGACGAGCCGACTGCATCGCTTGACCCGAGATCCCGCCGCAGAGTCATCAATCTACTGAATCGTTTTGAACATACCAAAATTATTACGAGCCACGATCTCGATATGATCCTGTACGTTAGCCAGAGAGTCATCGTGATCAAAGACGGCGAAATTGCTGCCGACGGAGAGGCTGCCGAGATATTGGCGGATGCTGAACTGCTTAACCAATGCGGGCTTGAGGTGCCGATTTCATTGCAAAGATGTCCGAAATGCGGAGAACGGTACTTTACGGGCAGGTCATAAGATGAGATGTGATGTAAGCAGAAAAAAGTAAGAACGGATTTTTGGGGACCATTTTTCACAATTCTGTAAACAAAAGTTCACAGGATTGTCATAAATAATAATTATAATAATAAATAATCTGTAACCCGATTATTTTGCATAAGTAAGTTTAATTTAAAAAGGTGGGGAATGACGTGGACTTTAACAACAATAACCATTATAAAGAATATAACGCTTATCATGACTATCCATACAATGGGGAGCGGCCGCAGACAAAGAAACCGGGGGTCATGGTTATTGCGGTTGTCGCGATCATCAGCGCCTTGTTGGGTGGGACAGCCTCTCTCACTTTAGCCCCGGTAATCTATCCGGAAATCATGAGTATCCAGAACCAGAGCGGTAGTTCGGCTAACACAAATTCACTCGTCACAACCTCGGCGGTCGCGAACACTTCGACGAGTACAGACGGTAATGGCAACACGTATCCGGTGGTAGAAATTTCGAAAACAATAGGTCCGGCTGTCGTGGGGATCGCCAATTTCCAGAGCGGCGGTAATATATTTGGCCGGTCAAGTGAACTTGCTGAAGTAGCCAGCGGATCAGGCTTTATTATTGATGCGCAGAAAGGGCTAATTGCGACCAACAATCACGTTATTGAAGGTGCCGAGAAACTGGTGGTAAGTCTTGCCGACGGGCGTAATATCACAGGTAAACTCGTGGGAGGAGATGGGCGGACAGATCTGGCCGTTGTTCAAATATCGGCCGACAATCTGACTGCAGTCAGTCTCGGAGATTCCAGCAAACTTCAAGTCGGAGAACCTGTGGTTGCGATTGGGAATCCAGGTGGAGAAGATTTTGCCCGCTCTGTGACAACGGGTGTGATTTCAGCGACGAACCGTTTTCTGGAACTGCAGGGAGAAGCAAGTTTTAATCTGATTCAGACCGATGCGGCGATCAACCCCGGAAACAGTGGAGGACCGCTGGTAGATTATCATGGAAAGGTCGTTGGCATTAATGCAGCTAAAAACCAAGACACCGGCTATGAAGGAATGGGCTTCGCGATTCCGATTACAGACGCCTGGCCGACGATCCAACAGCTGATCAAGAAAGGCTATGCTGCTCATCCAGGTATTCTGGTCTCGATCGACGAACGGTATACTGTTGAATGGGCTTCTCAGCAGGGCTGGCCTGCTGGAGCCTATATCTCAGCGGTCTCAACCGGAGGGCCTGCCTATAAAGCCGGGATTCGTGCCGGAGACGTCATTACGAAAGTCAATGGGGTTGAGATCACCAGTTCTCTTGAAATGACCCATGAATTGTTTAAATCTGAGGTCGGGAATACGGTCACCATTACCTATTATCGTCAGGGGGACACAAAAGACGTTAAGGTTACACTGGCAGAATTAAAATCCTGAGCAGTCGGCCTTAGCGATGGGGGGCGTAAAGAAACTTAAATGAAGTTTCTTTACGCCCCCTAATTTCTATATTTCTTCTTATTTCTCAAGATATTGCAGAACGGATTGGTGACAGCTGAGTTTTCTTTTATATTCATTGAGTGCGATCAATCTTGAGGTATATTAAGATAAATTGATGTTACGATCTTTTGTTAAGATGTTAAAAATAAGCGGCGATAGTGTGCAAGATATTATTGCTACTAATATTATTGTTCCATTAAGACTATCGTTAATTATTCCTAGTTTTAGGGCAATTGCGCCGGTGGCTATTATTAAACTTAGTCTTGAAGAAAGCAGCGTTGTAGCTGCCATTGATTTTTTCCATGAAAAGTTAAGTTTAAAAAAAATTGACGGCGCCATTGTAACAGCGTAAACGGCAATGACTAACAAAGGTAAAAGATAAAATGAACTGGAATTATTTATAATGTCCCGAAAGTTAAAATTTACTCCAACCATAACAAAGAAAAACGGAATAAAAATCCCTAGGCTATGGCATCCAGCTTATGGAAAATCTAACTTGTTTTGCGATCATCAACTAAGGAAAAGACTAGTCCAACTAGGAAAGCTCCGAGAATCACCTCAGTTTTTAATAATTGAGCAACTATCATAAATAAGATAAGAAGCGCAAACGCTGCCCGTTCCTGCACGGTTAATTCCGTGCAGGAAGAATAATGTCGGATTGATGGGAACCTTGGTCAGAAGGCCCGTTGTTGAAAACGTCTTTAATACCCGCCTGGCTCAATCCATTTTCATTGATCTGACCGAAAAAACAGGGGGCTTGGCAAAGCTGAATATGATTACAAATCATGATTTTTACACGCGGATTGATGAAAGCTTTCCGCCAGGACTAAGCGGTGAGTATGCTTTGGATCCGGGGAAAAAATATTCCTATGAAGAAATCATCGAGAGAAAAATATGCAGCCATTATGGCCCCGAAGCCTTAGAAGAGTTTGAGAAATGTGCTTTTAAACCTTTTCGCCTGCCTTTGAAGCAAAGCTACAATTACTGGTACGTACCGGAGAACAGCATTCGGCTGCCGCTTTATTATGAACGGATGGCGCGGAATGGGAAAAAACTACTGGCCCAGTTGGCTGAATTTAAGGCCACCCTTCCCGGCCAGGATATGAAACAGGTGGAAGCCCACTATTCCGCTTTGCCTAACTGGTATCAATCCCCGAGCTGGGAAACGACAAAGGAGTTCCCCTTCAAAGTCGTAAACTGGAAAATACATTACGGGCCCAACAATACCGGTAGAATGTATGAAAATGCTTATATGCAGGAAACGATGGATTATTCCAATCCTTTTCTTAAATGCATTTGGGTAGCGGAGTCAGTCGCTGAGGAAATGGGTCTTAAGGAATGGGATACCGTAATCGTCGAATCTGCCGTCGGCGGTAAAATAAAAGGGAAGATTCACCTTTCCCAGTTCATCCACCCCAAATGCATCGGGATACCGGGCAACTTCGGCAGAAGGACTCCTTATATGAATCCAGTCAATAATACAGGCGTTCATTTTAACAGCCTTTTATCGGTAGATGAAAGTACTTTAAACCCGATTTCGCTGTCCCTGGAATCTTCACCACAAGTTAAGTTTTATAAAGCGTAGAGCGAGGAGGTGTTTATGTGCGCTACGGAATGGTTATTAATCAAAAAAGATGTATCGGATGCGATGCCTGTACCATCGCTTGCAAGCAGGCCAATGGCACCCCTCCGGGCGTATTTTGGGGGCATGTTGTGCATAAAGAGACAGGAAAGTATCCCAAAGCCATCATGGAGTATACGCCCTCTTTTATGTATGCATTGCTAAGATCCATCTTGTGTCAAAGTTTGCCCGACCGGAGCCTCCGTTAAGATAATGACGGAATTGTGCATATCATTGCTGAAAAATGCATCGGCTGCAGGCAATGCCTCGTGGTCTGCCCGTATGAGGCACGGTGGTTCCAACCCCAAAAACCCCAGGGTTATTACCCGCAAAAAGGATTGTCCCCAAAAGAAAAGGTCGATCTGACCAAATTTACCAAAGGTAAGGTAACCAAGTGTAATTTCTGTATGGATAAGGTTCACGCCGGTATGAATCCGGTTTGTGTCACGACTTGCCCGGCTGACGCACGAGTCTTCGGCGATTTGGATGATCCTTACAGCAAAGCCGCCAAATTATTAAGGGAAAGAAAGTTGGCCAGTTAGCCGGCCAATATGGAACAAATCCCTCGGTATTTTACATTTAGATTCGTTCGGAGTGATTAGGAGGAACGTTATGATTGATGGAATACTCATCGTCTCGGGTATTTTTACGATAATCTGTCTGATTCTGGGTTTTAAACAAATACGTACCGGTCATCCTCAACCGGGGTTTAATAATAGCTTCCCTTGGGGCCTTTTTATGCAATCTTTCTTTTTCTTTTCGGCTCTTGGCAGCGGTTTGCTGCTGTATGTTGCGACAGTGTATTTATTTAATATTACAACTCTTCTTCCGGCTGTGCTAAAAAGCATACCCTATGCTTTGGGTTTTCTGGCAGGTGCAGGCGTTATGGTTGCCCTTGACATGGGACAGCCGTTTCAGCTGTTAAGGATTGTCACGGGATTAAGGTGGACCTCTCCGTTAACCTGGGACTTCTATCTGATGGGCCTTTGTGCAGCGATTCTTCTTTATTTTAGTCACCGCCGGATCAATACCTATGGTCATATGGTCCATTCTGGCCTTGGTGTTAAGCCTGGCTTTTCTCACAGTTGGCAAAGGTTAATCGGAACATAGTGGTATTAAGTACGGCTTTGAAAAAATAAGAGTGAACCGGTCAAACGGCAGAAGGACATCGTGGAGCGTATCTGAGAAGATGATGAAAAATTGCCGCTTTTTAAAATGACTACACTAGTGTAGTTATTTTAAAAAGCGGCAATTTTTGCAATAGAGGCTGTGATACAATTTATTATCCTATGGCTTCAACATTAAATCCTACTGCTTTCCACGCAGCGATTCCACCGGACAATTCAAGAACATCATAGCCGTTTTCCAAAAGAATAACCGCGGCATGTGCAGCCATATTACACCATGTTTCCCAGCAGTATACAACAATTGTTTTGTCTTTTGGTAATTCAGCCAGTCTGTCTGACAGATTCATTAAAGGAATGTGGGTAGCTCCGGCGATTTTTTCTTTCATAATGTGCGGTGGAGCATTGCGTACATCAACCACTAAAAACTTGTCTGGTTCAGCTTTTGCTGCTTGCATAAAATCCATTGGACTGATGGTTGCCTCAAGTTTCGCTTTGAAATAATCCATTTTACTCATTTCTTTTTACTCCTTTTCAATTATATCAAGCAATTTAAATAATTGCGTGATTTCATCCTGATTCAACCTTTGCAGAAATACGGCTTCACAGTGTTTCATTTGGGCCCACAGAGATGTTATTAGTTTAACGCCGTCATCAGTTAGAACGAGGCTATAGGCTCGTCTATCGGCCGGGTGTTTGACACGTATAACAAGATATTTCTCTTCTAGCTGATCAATAATTTGCCCCATTGTTGTTTGGTCTACCTTTTGAAGCAAGGCAACCTCTTTTTGTGTAATGTTTTTGTGCTCATGAATAATTAGCATCGCACCATTCTGTTTAGATGTAATACCAGCCTGATTCAAGTAATCGACAAAAAGTTCAAACATACGCTGGGATGCTTTTGCCAACTTAAATCCTAAAGATTCCTCAAGCTTCATTACTAATCTCCATTCATATAATATGCATAACTTATAATAAGTAAAACTTATTATAAGTATAACTTACTATTTTGATGTTGTCAATAATTGAATCAGGCTAATAGCGTCTTTGCGCAACAGAGCGATTTTAACTTGAATGTTTTCAACACGTCGAATATGATGTTAATAGAATATTTGCGTTGGAACAGCGATCACAAAAAATGTACAGAGTTTCGTACCGGTAATGATGAAGGGGTTAATTGTGGCCGTTGTATTAAAGTATGCCCATGGAATTCCAAAGAAAGTTCATGGTTCCACGAAGCTGGAATTTGGATTGGCAGCAAAGGTGAGGCCAGTTCAAAACTTCTTAAAACCATTGATGACATGTTCGGCTATGGAACTGAACAGGTTGAAAATTACAAATGGTGGCTGGAATGGCCTGAATTGTACAAATTTAAATATTAATCCCCATTGACTCATTACTTAAGATCAGCTGCGTCGAACCGAAGGCGCAGCTGATCTTGCATAAAAGCCGAAAAATAATTGAAGTGAAAATATATTGACATATCAACAAAAATCGGTTTATATTGTATATACAAAAGGCATCAACATCTAGAATTTTTTGAGGCCTTTCAAGTTAAAAAAAGAGATAGTAATTACCCATAGTGTTGACATATCAATTAATCAATCTCCATAACCTAGACAAATACATGATTTTACATTCCACTATCTGGGTAATATTAAAATATATTTTTATAAGGAGGAAGAAAGATGGTAAATTTCAGTGAGGTTTCAGTTGCAATGGGGGAATTGGATGAAGATAATTTACTCTCGATGCTGAAAGAGTTTGTAAATTCTAATCCCTCGCAAGAAGAAGCACAAAAAGTAGTGGCTGCTTGTCAGAACGGAATGGCAACCGTTGGGGATCTTTTTGAGAAAGGAGAATACTTTGTCGGTGACTTAATTTTCGCCGGGGAAATTTTAACAACAGCAATAGAAACCCTAAAGCCTGTGCTGGGAGCACAAAGTTGGAGAAATACCGGAGTTATGGTCTTGGGAACCGTTGCAGGCGATTTGCATGACATCGGTAAAAATATCTTTAGGAGCATGGCCGAAGCATCAGGTTTTCAAGTACACGACCTGGGTATCGATCAATCTGCCGGTGAATTTGTGAAAAAAATAAAAGAGGTTAACCCTGCGATTGTTGGCTTAAGCGGAGTCTTGACTTTGGCTTTGGAATCGATGAAAAACATTGTTGATGCGCTGGAGCAAGAAGGATTACGCAGCAAAGTTAAAGTAATTATCGGCGGAAACCCTGTAACCAAGGAAGCTTGTGAAGTAATTGGTGCCGATGCCTTCACCACAAACGCAGCAGAAGGTATAAAAATATGCCAAAAGTGGCTAAGTTGATTCAGTAATGAACCGGTCAGATTTAGGTAGAAGGGTATTCCTTAAATACTCTAGAGGGTGGGTTGAAACATGAGTGAATTTTTGAAACGATATCAAGAACGCATGGACCGAGTATTCAAAACATTTATGCTGGAAAAGGCGGACCGTGTTCCGGTCATGGCTTCATATGGGACTTGGAGTTCTTACTATGCCGGGTATACCGATGCCGAAACCAATTGGGATACAGATAAATGCGGCCAATCTTTAATGAAAGTTGCAAATGATATACCGTGCGATATCATTCACATGATCTATAGCAGGCCGGGCAGCCTTTATCAGGCCTTGGGAAGCAAGGCATATCACTATTTAAGTGATAGCAATATCATCCAATACTCGGATGAATCAGCAAACATAATGAGAGAAGATGAATACCCGGAATTTAGTAAGGACCCATTTAGGTTTATGGTAGAGAAGATCTTGCCGCGAAAATACTCCGAACTGGCCAAACCGTCTCCGGGAAAAGACCTGGCATTGGCCAAAGGCGCTATGTTCTTTGGAATGTACGGGCAAAAAGTGGGTGCCATTGTCGGCAGTTTAGCAGGACAATGCGGAATGCCCGTATGTTTTGATGCCACTATGGTTCACCCAATGGATTGGATTGGCGATTTTTTCCGCGGCATTAAGGGAATCTTCGGCGACATTCGCCGCAGACCCGAGGAAGTCTTAGAAGCCATACACGCACTTACACCGCTGGCAATAAGATTAGCCATGTGCGGAATTAATATGGTTCCGCCAAAACAATACCCCAAAGTTTTATTTATACCTATCCATTTGCCTACGATGCTAAAAACTTCGGATTTTGACAAATTCTACTGGCCGACGTTTAAGGCACTTATGGAATTTTTTGCTGCCCATGATATATTTGTGGTTCCGTTTTATGAAGGTGACTGGTCACGCTATTATGATCATCTTCAGGAACTTCCGGTAAAAAAATCAATGGGGTGGTTCGAACATGGAGATCCGAAAGTAATAAAAGAGAAATTAAAAAATACTATGTGCATTACAGGACTTTTCCCAACGCCCCTGTTGCAATATGGTACACAACAAGAATGCATCGACAAGGCAAAAGAATTATTAGATGTTATGGCACCTGACGGCGGTTACATTTTTGCCACCGATAAAGAACTAATTGCGCCAAATGACGGGAAACTAGAAAACATCATCGCTGTAAATAAGTTTGTCATGGAGTATGGTATTTATTAAGGAGGTGCTTACTGGTGGAAGAGCAAAATTTGTTGATTTCCTGGAGTGAGATTGTAGAACAGTATCCTGAACTTGCTGATAAAGATCCTGCAATGGGTATGAATTGGGACATCGGGCAAAGTATGATTTTTGCGTACGTAGGTTTTCTTACGATTTTTTAAATAAACGGATCAGACATGCACAACCTTTGCATTTTATTAACAAATACGTTAACGCGTATCTAATATGAAGAATACGCATAAGGGAGAATAATGTATGAATGATAAATTGAATTTATACAATGAACGAGTCAAAAGACTCAAAGACGCTATAGAATTAAGAGAACCGGACAGAGTTCCCATTTACGGTCTGGTCGATAATTGGGCTCTTTCCTATTACGGGGCAACCTTAAATGAGGTGTTAAAAGATCCGGAGCTGGAATATCAAGTTTACGCTAAAGCCCTGACTGATTTTCCTTTCGATGGAGCGCTTGCACCAGGCGTAACCATGCCGTTAAATTTTGTACATGCTTTAGGTGGCGGTATTTTTAACAATAATACTGAAACCATTCAAATTGCCACCGGTCAGTCGGAACTTATGCGCCCTGAGGAGTATGATGACCTAATAGCCGATCCGATAAAATTCATCCGTGACACGATATTTCCCCGAAAATATAAGATATTTCAAGAAGGAACGGTGGAAGAAAAATTTGGAAGATATGCGTATGCGCTTTCACATTTCTTTAAGTATGTCCAATCACTTCAAATTTGTTCCGAAAGGATCAAACAGGAGTACGGTCTTCCCATTACCAATGGCGGTGTAAATTTATTTATGCCTGGCGATCTTATCATGGATTATTTAAGAGATTTTAAAGGGATTATGAGAGACATAAAGAAATGTCCCGATAAATTGGCCGAAGCCTGTATGGCCCTGGTTGACCCTTTACTAATGAATACATTTGGAGTATTGCATTCGCCCACCGATGACAAGTATGTTCACTTATATTTACATCTGCCGCAATATATAAGGGCTAAAGAATTTGAGAAGGTTTACTGGCCGTCCTTCAAAAAATATGTGGATATCGTTGCAGCTAGGGGTTTGAAAATTCTTATTCTATTTGAAAAGAATTGGGAACATTTATATGAGTATCTGCAGGAGTTTCCAAAAGGATCGGTTATTGGATTCTTCGAAGAAGATGATCTGAGAAAAGCCAAGAAAGCTTTGGGTAAGAATATATGTATTGCCGGCGGTTTGCGCACAAACGATCTGTACTACGCTTCGAAGGAAAAATGTATCGATATTGCCAAAGGTTTAATTGATGATCTAGCGCCGGGCGGAGGATTTGTTTTTGCACCGGATAAGGTTCTGGCAACTAAAAATGATGCCAAGGCTGAAAACCTAAAAGCGGTGACAGAATTTATCGTTGAGTATAGCGCGAGATAACAAAATTATGGGCTGTTTATTTAATTTTCGAAATTATTCGAAAATAAGGGGGTACTCAAGATGAACGAAATGGAAATTATCTTTAAATTGGCTCGGGAAAATATTCTATCTCAATTTCTTAGTACGGATCAAGAAAAGGACGGAGTAGAACTGGCAATTCTGGTCATGATGCTTATGTCATAAGTCGGTATAAGCATCAAACAAATTAACTACCACAAAAGGGCATTTTAATTACTAAATGCCCTTTCACTTAGAACTAGCTACTGTGAAAGATTGTGAGCGTCTATAAGTTTTCTGAGTCTTTATGCATTATTGAATCACTGCTGAAAGTTTGTCAAATATTTAATAAAATTGCGCATAAAAGTGTTGACTACACAACCGAACGGAACTATACTTAATCTGTTGACATATCAATTGTTTGGAGTTGAACAATAATTCATTGCGAGGAGGTAGATCAAATGTCAAGCAAACATGAGGTTGTCATAGCAGGAGCAGGGCACCATGGATTAACAGTTGCCTGCTACCTGGCTAAAGCGGGATTGGATGTGATCCTGCTGGAGAGGAGTTCCAAAGTCGGAGGGGGTGTAACCTCGACTGAAGCTGCGGCCCCAGGGTTCGTCACAGATACCTGCGCCGTTGTCCATCACCTTTTTCAAGCCAGCCCAATTATGACGCGGGATGAACTTGGACTGCAATCCAAATACGGACTTAAGTACAGTAAGCCGGATCTTACTACAGCAGTACAGTTTACCGACGGCACCTACTTAACTATTTGCGCCAGCCTGGACAGGACATGCCAATCTATAGCCAAATTTTCACAAAAAGATGCTGAGGCCTACAGGAATTTCGCCTCCTGGATATCGCATGCACACGATATGATGATAGCCGGCTTTTTTGCTCCGCCACCGCCGTTTGGCATGTATACAACGATGCTGGATTCCAGTGACGAAAGCAGAGAACTGCTCAGGTGCAACCTTTTAAGTGCCTGGGACGTTATCGAAGAATGGTTTAGCTGTGATAAAGTTAAAATTGCCCTAAGCCGGTGGGTTTCTGAAATTATGATCATGCCCCAGACCAAAGGCACCGGGATTGTTGTTCCCATGATGATTGGTTTGCAGCATTCGCCAGGCCGCGGCCCCGGAATTCCAATCGGAGGATCAGGTAAAGTCAGCGAATCCATGGAACAGTTTATCCTTGATAACGGCGGTACCATCCGTACCAAGGCAGCTGTTAAAGAATTCATCGTCAAAGGCGGCAAGTGTGAAGGCGTAATTCTGGAAGACGGTGAAGAAATTTTCGGCACTAAGGCTGTTATCAGTAACCTAAACATCAAAAAAATGTTCCCCGAAATGTTCAGCTCCGGTCTTTCACCGGAAGGTTATACACGAAAAGTTGACAGGCTGCGGGTTAGTGAATTCTCAGCTTACCAACAAGGTTTGGCTTTGCACGAAGCACCAAATTATAAAGAAGATGAACTTAATGAAGCACTGCTGGTTGAGTATGCTCCGGCTAACGAAGAAGATTATCTCAGGTACTTTGAAAATCTCAAACACGGTGTAACGGATCATTTCCCGGGGCTTGTCTGCCAGAGCCGGTATGATGAAACCCGTGCGCCAAAGGGCAAGCATACGCTCTATCTCTATGAATACGCTCCATATTTCCTCAAAGACGGTGGACCAAGCAAATGGGATGAAATATCAGATCAATATGCCGAAGAGGTAATGAATTTCCTACGTCAATTTACTACGAATATGGGTAAGGAAAACATCATTGGGCATTGGAAAATGTCCCCCTTGGAAATGGAACGTAAAAATCCTTCGTTCCTCTACGGCGATTTTGGTCATGTTGCTGCATTCCTTGATCAAAATATGGGAAATAGGCCACTGCCGGGCTGGAACTATAAAACGCCGTTTGATAACCTTTTCTTATGCGGACCCGGATGCCATCCCGGAGCAGGTTGTAACGGGGCCGGTCGCGCAGCTGCTCAAGCAGTTATGGAGGAACTGGGTATAGATATCGAAACAGTGGTTTGATGAAATAAACTAGCAATCATAGCAAATACGAGGTAAACGATATGAAAATGCATTCAAAAGAAGGACAGGTTCTTGTGGATGTAAGCAAGATTTGGTGTGAAGGTCAAGACCTTGTTATGAAGGGTAAGCTGATGGGTGCTTATTCTATGAATATTCACCTTAAGCCCGAGGAAGCTTGGAGCATTTTAAAGCTTTTGACCTGGGGCGTTATCAGAAAAATGCCGGGGTACATGTTTAGAGGTTGGCGGAAGTCCCGTCAGAAAAAGGATTAAAAACTAAAAGGATACCAATTACAAAAAGGATTTTAAACATAAAGGAGAGGTAAACAATGAGTAGTCTGGATGGTAAAGTAGCTGTCGTAACGGGCGGAGCGCGCGGAATTGGCTCGGCGACT
This sequence comes from Dehalobacter sp. CP, assembly GCF_047652685.1. Taxonomy (NCBI): domain Bacteria; kingdom Bacillati; phylum Bacillota; class Clostridia; order Eubacteriales; family Desulfitobacteriaceae; genus Dehalobacter; species Dehalobacter sp. CP. The sequence goes on along the minus strand of NZ_CP157399.1, from coordinate 2,689,221 downwards.
TGCAAAACCTTAGCTTCAAGGGGAGCCAAAGTAGTGGTTAATTATATGTCCAATAGTTCAGCTGCTGATCAGGTTGTGGCCGATATAAAAGCAGCCGGGGGAGAAGCAGTAGCCATCAAAGCCGACGTCAGGAGCCAGGAACAGGTTGAAAAGATGATTACTGAAGCAAAAAACCAGTTTGGACGTATTGATATCCTGGTTAACAATGCATCGATGAATTTTGTTGTGAAACCATTCCTCTATATGAGCTGGGAAGAATTCTCCCAGAAATTGAATGATGAGCTTCAAGCATCTTTTGTCACAACCAAGGCTGTCATTCCAACGATGCTGGAACAAAAAAGCGGTCGGATAGTTTATGTATCAAGCAATATGTCCAAAGTAGCCGGACCGGCCTTTATCGCCCATGGAACAGCCAAGGGCGGACTTGATTCCTTTGTAAAATATATTGCTCAAGAATTTGGTCCGAATGGTATTACGGCAAATGTTGTGGGTCCAAGCTTAATTGAAACAGATGGTTCAGCCGGGGTTCCCGATGAAGCCCGTAAAATGATGATCGGTCACACCCCCTTACGGAGACTAGGGGTACCGCAAGATGTTGCCGGGGTTATTGCTTTCCTGGCCAGCGATGACAGTTGCTACGTGACAGGAACTTATATTCCCGTATCGGGAGGACAATTAATGCTTTGATTCAATAGACTATTGCAGAACAAACTAATCTTTTGGCACTTAATGCAGCTATAGAAGCTGCCCGGGCAGGGGAATACGGTAGGGGATTCGTTACAGATGAGGTCAGGAAACTGGCTGAACAGTCCTCCAGTTCCAGAAGATCGCAGTGCTATTCAATCGGAGACCAACCGTGCAACTGAAGTGACTAATGCGGGAGCAGAAGATGTGAACCAAGGAGTAATCGCGGTTAATCAAGCGGGGAATGCCTTTTAAAAATATCATTGCGGAAGTGGAAAGCGTTGTTAGGCAGAACGAGGACACAAAAAACGACTGATAAATAATGTTTGAGATAAATATTAAAAAAATGTCTGCCGTATGATATATAGGGCAGACATTTTTTATTCCATTTTAAGATAGGTTATCAAAGAGGTTTTCAGAAGTCAAATATATTCTGGAGAGACAATTCCTGAAAAATGAGACTTCCTCCGGGGCTAATTTTGATAGAACCTCATCCTCCCATTTAACGATCATGTCTAATATTTGGGGAGCAATTTCTTTACCCTTTTCTGTGAGAAATAAATTTTTCTTGGACTTATTTCGTTGGTCAGTCAATACGTATATATATCCGAGCTTTACTAGATTACGTGTAACCCGAGCAATGAGTGCTTTGTCTCTTTTCAGCGCCCTGGCTATCTCATTTTGGCCGGGGTTCTCTATATTTTCGTTATAATTCAAATAAAGTATTATAGGGTAGTCGCTTAAACCTATTTTAAATTGTCTAATATTCTTAGATAAGTATAATTGGTAAACATTTATAATATCCATAATTTCTCTGGAAAAATACATAATGCTAGACACCCCTATTCATAACAGAAATAAGCTACAATCATTATAACTGGTTAAGAGCTTTATTCAAATATTTTTTTTCCTCTTTAATAAAATCGATCAGAAAATAAGCTAAACCCTTAAAGAAGTCAGTTTTGGCATATTCTACGACTTGAAGGCAGAAATCAGGAATCCATTTTGATAAATGATTTTGGTAAAAATTCTGTTTCTGTTTTATGATTTCAATATACTGAGGTTCTTTTATTTGGTTGAATTCTCTTTGACACAGTTCACTCATGAACGAAAGCTCTACTCCTATATAGTCTGGTCTTTCGTGAATATTTTTACTAATAGCAAAACCACTTTGCTGGTAAAATCTCAGAAGTTTGATTATTGTGTTTGAATCATGCTGTTCCTTTATATAAAGAGATTCATAGGGTGGAACCGGCCCAACTGCTTGATTAATGCCTCTGCATAAAAAGGTCCGGTCCACAGCTATTTTCTCCTGAATGGCTTGGGCAGTCAGAAGTAAACAAGAGTCGTAGAAAGTTTTTAAAAGTCGAAAACCTTCAGTTTTATTCTCGGAACAGTTAACCAGGATCGAGACATTGTTCAACATTGTATTGGCATACTTCTCTCCGGGGACTGGTATTGGCTCCATAAAGATCTGGGCAAAAAAGCTGTAAATTTTTGAGCGGTTGGACATTTGTTCTATCCATAACAATTCCTCATGGTTCTTTGAATTCTGCATTCGATTCTCCTCCATATCAGTATCTTTCTAATCAAATCCTCTTTAATAATTCCTGATTGGTCTGCAGCGTTAAAAGCTGAGTACGTTTGGTAATGCCTAATTTGCGATATAAGTTAATAAAATGGTTATCCACAGTGCTTTTTGATATGACTAGTTGCTGAGCGATTTGCTTATTGGTCAAACCTTTAAAGGCATACTCGCATATTTCTTTCTCCCGAGGGGTAAGATTTTTCTCCAAGTTGGGCATTTCGTTGTAGCTTACTGACTCTTTTAATAATTCTATTATCACTTGCGAAATTTTGGGGTCTAAATACGAGCCCTGATTAATAAATTGCTTAATTCCAAGCGTTATATCATCGATACTCGAATTTTTTAACAAAAAAGAATCAAAACCCGCTTTTATCGTAGCGCAAATGGTTACTTTAGATATAACGGAAGTAAAGGCCATTATCTTAATATTAGGGTTGTACTTATATACCAGTTCTGAAAAATCTTTAATGTTTTCTATTATATTTATGTCGACAATAATTATTTTAAATGTTTCGTTATTTAAGGCAGCAATAAAACTTTTCAGTGATGCAAATTCCGTAATTGAATAACCGGTATTGAGAAAATCCATCAGAATGTGATTTAGAAGGCTGCGGATAAGAGAACTATCATCGATTAAGGCCACACTCAATTCTTTTTTAGCGGTATAGATGAGTGAATTTATGTTAGGATGATTAAGTCCCATAAAAACACCTCGTTCTTGTAAATATATGGGGTTGGGGTAACATACAGTTACCCCGTTAAGAGGAAATTGAGATCTTACAATAGTATCATATATGTTAAACGTTGATATGTCAACGAGTATTATACTAAATATCTAGATATCTTTTATAAAAATAAATATTTGTATCTATTGTTTGCAGGAATCAGTATATGCAAAATTATTAGTAAGGTGTCCACTAACTTCTTTCAATGGTCGACCGAAAGAAAGTAGTTAAAGAAAAAAATAATAAGGAGTGTGAAAAACTAGTGAAAATTAATAATTTAGGAAAGCATCATATTTTTGCCATGTGTTTATTTATCATTGGCATAGTTTCCCTGATAAAACAAATGGTTACAGGCTTTGACGGTTACATTAATCATTATCCATGGGGTCTGTACATTGGGTTATTTTTTACAGCTGCAGGCGGCGGTGCAGGTCTTCTAATAATTCTTGGATTCGGCATGCTAAGTGGCACAATAGAAAATTCGACAAGCAAACAGTTATACACATGCGCATTGGCAATGTTCATAACCGCAGGTTGTCTGATATTTGCAGATTTAGGTTATCCTATTGGGTTTTACAATATGATTATTTCACCCAATTTATCTGCTCCCATGAATTATGATGCCATAGCTCTTCTGGCTGCAATTATTATGAGTTTACTGGCAGCCATTAAAATTAAATCCGATGGGGCAAAAAGCAAAAATTTCGCTGTAGCCGGTATTGCGATAGGAATCATTCTTCTCGGAGTGGAATCATGGCTTGTTGCCGTCAGTGTCAGACAGGATATCTGGGCAGTGATGTTAGGAGCCGGCCCGGCTTTATTTCAAGCCCTGACCATAGGACTCGCCGTTGTTGTCCTATTTCATAACGGCGGATCTTGGCGCAATGGGCTTGTAATGGCTTTATTTCTCGTATTAACCACTCAGCTCATTGACTTGTTTGCCGGAATAGGCAATATGAACCATTTAGGAAGCCAGTTAACGATGCTTGCTAAATCCTACACATTCTGGATCTCATCTTTGGGAATGCTTGCATGTTTATTGATCGGGGTCTTATCTTCCAGCAAAAAGACAATTGCCGTATTAACAGTATTTTCAATTGCTATGGCCAAGCTTTCAATCATTTGGGCCGGACAATCTTCAGCTGCTCTTGACCAGTTGACATTCACAGGGGAACCCCATCTGGTATTGTCGGAGATACTGGTCGTTATTGGCATGATCGGACTGGGAGCATTAATTTATTCATTAGCAGCATGGTTTGTCCAGGTAAGACTTCCTGGTCGTATTACAAAAGATGAGGGGGCGAATATTTAATGGCCACTATCAGCAGGCGTTCATTTATTAAAGGGTCGACAGCGAGCCTTGTCTTGCTGGCAACAGGGTTTGGCTCAAAAGCATATTTTTTTCAAACAGCCAACGCGGAAACATCCAATACTGAAGAATGGAAACCGGCTTATTGCCCGGGATGTCATATGCCCATCTGCGGCACCCAAGTGAAAGTTGTTAATGGTGTTGCAGTGGAAATTAAAGGTGATCCCAAAAGTCCTACCAATAAAGGGAAGTTATGTCCGAGGGGAAATTCAATCATTGGCGGACTTTATCACCCATACCGGGTAAAAACTCCCTTAAAACGAACGAATCCTGAAAAAGGGCTGGATATTGATCCCGGTTGGGTGGAAATTACCTGGGATGAAGCCTATGCTATTGTAGCAGGTAAACTAAAAGAAGCCAGAGCATATGATCCCAGGAGCTTTATTTATAATTTTGGATTCGGCAATGAGGATTCTTTCAGCAGAATTTTGTTTGATAAGGCATTAGGCTCTACTACCCGAATAGGTTCTGCAGGTCCGTTATGTCCGGACCATTATGGCTCGACGACTTGCTTGTCCACAAGGGTAGAGAGGGTTGATTTGCAATATTGTAAATTGATTTTGAATATTGGCCGGAGCATTGGTGATGAGTGGGCCTTAGCGCATTATAGTACAAGTGATTATGCCACAGCCGTTGAACGGGGATTGAAAGTTATCACTGTCAACCCCCGGAAGACAGTCGCAGCCCAAAACGGAGAATGGGTACCCATTATACCGGGTACGGACATAGCGTTTTGCTGGGCGTTAGTTCACACGATCATTTATGAAATCAACAAATACGACGAAAAGTTCCTCAAATGGAGGACAAACGCGCCCTATCTCATCGAGGATAAACCTCAAGTCTTTAAAGGGTCCAAAGTGCACATTGAGGACCACTTCAGAGATGAAGCAACCCAGAAACCTCTGGTATGGGACGAATCCCAGCATAAAGCGGTGCCATTTGATTCCTCCAGGGGAGACACTTATGCCCTGACAGGTACCTATACCGTTAGGGGAAAGACGGTTAAAACCGCATTCCAGCTTATGACCGAGTATGTAAAAGAGTACACACCCGAATGGGCCGAAAAAATATGCACCGTCCCTGCAGCCAAAATCAGAGAGATAGCCAAAGAATTGGTGGATACGGCACAAATCGGCGCAACGATTAATATTGAAGGCTTTGAGTTCCCGCTCAGGCCCGTAGCAACCTTCCCGGGCCGGGGAGCAAACTGCAATCCCCTGAATACGGAATTGTATAAGGCACTTTATATAATCAATGAGCTTTTAGGTTGTTTGGATGTACCAGGCGGCGTACTGGGTGTCGAGACAGGAGATTTTCACCCGTTCATGACCGACAAAGATGGGATGCTTACACCTGTTCCGTGGGATATATTTAAGGCTCAGTCCGTTGGAACGCCGACGTTTGAATTCCCTCCTAACAGCTTTGATAATAATTGCTTTTACCCTATGAAGCTGGATGTTGAACAACTAACATGGAAAACAATACTTGATCCAAAGAGTTATTATGTTCCCTTCGAAGCAAAAGTATTAATGATCCATGGTGCCAATAATATAAAATCAAACGCCGATCCTGAACCTGTGATGGCGGCCATGAGAAGGATCCCCTTTGTTTTTGACATTGCAGTTTGGCTGGACGAAGCAAGCCAGTTTGCAGATGTTATCCTACCGGAACATCACGCCTTGGAAAGGGCAGCTGCATTTAATGCGTCTTTTATATGCTCCAAGGGCTCCGATGACGAAAGCCGCGGAATGAGGGCGATATGTGCCAGAAAGCCGGTAGTTGCCCCGGCGCATAACACCAGGCTCGCTGAGGATATCTGTTTTGACCTTGCCGAACGGGTAGGATGTCTGCCGGCCCTGAATATGATCACGAATAAGACATTCCTGGGCATGTACTTCTTGAATAAACCAGCCGGATTAGCAAAAGAGTATTCGCTTTTGCCAATCAAAAAGTATACTTATGAAGAAATAATTGAAAGAAAACTCAAATCCCTTTACGGCCCCCAATCCGGCTGGAATGATTTTGCCGAATGCGCCGTAAAAGGTTATAAAGTCCCCACAATAAAAGGAAGCTATAACTATTTCTATGCACCGGAGAACAAAATCAGAATACCGCTTTATTATACGTACTCGGGGCGAAACATTAATACGATTATGAACGGCCTTAAGGAGCATGGGATAAAATTCCCGGGTGCCGATATTGAAGAAGTCGCCAGGAATTATGCCGCTACCCCGCTTTATTACGAGTTTAACACCATGCTGCCTACGGCGGAATATCCTTTCAAAGTATTCCAGTTTAAAACCCATTTTCAAGTTAACGATTCAAGCGGACTCGTGTACAATCCTTGGCTAAGGGAAATCCAACACAACTTTGATCCAAATATTCTTAAAGTCCTGGTCCCCTATGAGGCAGGGAAAGCCATGGGCTTGAATGAGGACGATGAAATTGTCGTAGAATCCCAATATGGACACAAAACCCAGGGCAAAGTTCATTTATCCCAAATGATTCATCCTCAAACCATAGGAATTGGCGGCAAATGGGGTAAACGCGGAACACATATCATTCCATTCGCCAAAGAAGGCCCGAATTACAATGTTTTATTGAATGGGGACGAGAGAGATATCGGATTCCTGATGGGTAACCTGAACAATTCAGTTTGTGTAAAAATTTATAAGGCATAGGGGGGAATATAAATGCGGTACGGAATGGTAATTAATCTTAAACGATGCGTAGGTTGCGACGCTTGTACAGTTGCATGCAAGCAGGCCAATGGCACGCCGCCGGGAGTATTTTATTCCCATGTATCACATATTGAAAAAGGTATCTATCCCAATGGAAAAGTTGAGCATACACCTATCTTATGTATGCATTGCAGTAATCCGGTATGTGTAACTGTTTGCCCGACTAAAGCATCCCATAAGAATGAAGACGGTACAGTAACCATTGACCAGTCCAAGTGTATAGGTTGCAGACAGTGTATTGCTTCCTGTCCGTATGATGTTCGTAATTTTATCTCTGAAAAAATCAAAGGATATTATCCGGACAAAGGTTTGACTCCGCAAGAGCAGACTTCTTACAGCAACTTCATTAAAGGGAAAGTATATAAATGTGATTTTTGCAGGAATAAACGATTAGGCCAGCAAGAAGAACCGGTTTGCGTGCAGACCTGTCCTGCCGAAGCCCGTATTTTTGGCGACCTTGATGACCCGAACAGCAATGTTTCCAAACTTGTCGCAGAGCACAATACAGTTCGATTGGCTGAAGAGTTTGGAACACAACCCAGTGTCTATTACATCCAAAAGTAGATAGGTTTAAAGGGGACGTCGCTAAGTTACGTCCCCTTTAGAATTTCCAGTGGAGCCGATGGTCGGAATCGAACCGATTCGCACGTATATTTTAATTGATAAATATTTCCTGATTAACTATCAACAAAGAGGGCTGTGATCTTTTGAATAAGGATATTACAAAACGTATTTTTGCCGAAGCATTAATAGAATTGTCAACCTGCATGGATACGGCTGGATTTTAAGAGCTTCAGGATCCGAACTCCTGCACCAGTTTTTCGAACGCGGAAATGGAATTTACGATGGTATCCATACTGACGCAATAAGAGATTCTGATATGACCGGGACAGCCAAATCCGCTTCCGGGGACAAGCAATAAATTGTATTTAACGGCCCTTTTGACAAATTCAACATCGTTCTCGATCAGTGTTTTGGGGAAAAGGTAAAAGGCTCCCTGCGGTTTGACGCATTCGAAACCAAGCGCAGTGAGATGCTCATATAAATAATCTCTTTTCTTTTGATAGTCTGCGGTATCTGTTTTGACGTCCAGAGAATCACCGATAACTTTCTGGAACAATCCGGGAGCATTGACAAACCCCAGCGTTCGGTTGCAAAAGCTTAAGGCGTTATTCAGCACGTCAGCGTCTTTAATTCTGCTGCTCGCTGCAATATATCCTATTCTCTCTCCGGCAAGGCCGAGTGATTTACTGAAGGAATTGACAATCATGCTGTTTTCAAAAATCGACAGGATGTTCGGAATTTTCATCCCGTCATAGACAATCTGGTCGTAGGGCTGATCGGAGATAATATAGATGATCGTACTGTATTCGTTTTCTTTTTTCTGCAGAATTCCTTTGATTTGTTCCAGCTTCTCCTTGCTGTAGACAATACCGGTTGGATTATTCGGGGTATTGATGACAATCGCCTTTGTTTTGGGCGAAATCGCTTTTTCTAGGGCATCCAGGTCCGGCTCGAGTGTCCGGGGGTCCGGCGGCACAATGACCGGTTTCCCACCATGGTTATCCGTATAGAAAATATATTCCACAAAATAAGGTGCAAAGATAATTACTTCTTCACCTGGATTCAGAAGTGCTTTCAGCACAACATTCAGCCCGCCGGCAGCCCCGATAGTCATAGTAATATTATCTTGTGTAAGTCCGATCTGGCTGTCGCTCTGGAGCGACTGGGCAATTTTTTCTCTGACTTCGGGATAGCCGGCATTGTTCATGTATTTATGGATTCCTTTATAATTCCCGGTGACATAATTTTTCAGAGATTCAATGACCTCCTCTGGCGGCTCAGAAAAGGGATTGCCCAAACTGAAGTCATAGACGTTTTCGCGTCCATAAATTTTGGCGAGCCTTTCGCCTTCCTCAAACATTGCTCTGATCCAGGAGGCATTCTTTAAATTATTGATTACTTTTTCCGAAAACACGCACATTTCTCCTTTAGGACATCATCATATTGTTACTGGTATTATTTTACCTCATTTCATCTTGACAAAAAAGTCTATTTGCTGAAGTCCGGCAAAATGTTCCTATCGATGAAAAAAACGTCAAGAATAAAAGAAAACAGGAATATAGAAGAAAATGTCGAATTTTACAGTTAATCAGACGAGAAAAGATTTGAGGGATTAAAATGTTCTATGCCTATTTAAATGACCAGGCTGCAGTCATTATCATTTTATGTTTTTCTTTTCTGAATTTGGCATTTGTATTTACAATGAACAAGGAGAAGAGTTTTTCGGCTCTTTTTGGATTTAGTTTTATTGCGCCGTTTCTCTTGGCGCTGCTTAGTATAGCCTATCCTGATATGGTACTGCGTATTAAAGTGCTTCATCATACAAATTTTGCTTTTCTCTGCTTGTTGCTTATACTGATATTATCGTGGCGGTGGAAGAATTACGCTGCATCTGCCGCTTTGAGCGTGATTTTCCCCTTTCTGGTACTTTTCACGGTCATGAATGCGGACCACCTGCCGGTTATTCTGACGATGACGGAATCCTTAAGCGGAGCGGCTGTCGTCCTGGCCGCCGGCATTATTATATTGCTGCATAAATTCCTCGGTGAAAAGCAGATATCATTGACCTGGGGAGTCATATTTATGGGTTTTGGACAGCTGCTCCAATATGAGTTTCCTACCAATTCCTCTTTCTTGATTCCGTTATGTCAGTTTGCCGCGTACCTGCTGTTTTACTGTTATATCCAAAAAACATCAAAGGAGCCGTACCGTTTAAAATTGGCGAACGCTGAAGAGAAGATTGTAGACATCAATAAGACCATCAACTACGAAGTAAAGAGAAAAATGCTGGAAATGGAATTGCACAATGAACACTTGCTCAATATGGTCCAGAGAGATCCGCTGGTCGATGCGTATAATAAAAAGGGGATCATGAATTATTTTGGAAACCTGATTGATGATCCCAAGATAGACGAATTCACGCTCATGCTCTTTGACATTGATAATTTTAAAAGCATTAATGATAACCGTGGACATGTTGTCGGGGACATGGTCCTCAAAAAGGTCGTAAGTATTGCCAAGGAAAATATCAGGGAATTTGACATACTTGGCCGTTATGGAGGAGATGAATTCCTGGTCATTTTGCCGAAAACCAAAATAACGGATGCCCTGATTGTCGCCGAACGGTTCAGAAAAAGAGTCAGTGAAGAGCCGGGTATTTCGGTCTCTATAGGACTAGCTGCTTATCCGGAGGATGGCACTACAGCCCATAATCTGATTGAGACCGCTGATGCTGGCCTGTATCACTCCAAAAGGGTCGGCAAGAACGCAATAAGCCATGCGGGTTCAATGATCTGAACTTTCACAGAATATTAATCGATCGTTCACGAAACGTACACATTCATTCCTTAAAATATCATCCAGGGATCAATCCCTCCTGAAACAAATAGAATTATAGACTGTTGGGGGAAACTAAAGGGGGTTAGGCAATGACTGCAGGGAATATACTTATCGCAGACGATGAAGCCAGAATGAGGAAACTGGTTGCTGATTTTTTAAAAAAGGAAGGGTATACCGTCATCGAAGCGGAAGATGGGAAACAGGCCCTGGATATTATTCATTCCGGACAGCATATCAGCCTGGCCATCCTGGATGTCATGATGCCCGAGACGGATGGATGGACGGTATGCAGGGAAATCCGAAAGAGCGGCCAGACTCCGGTCATCATGCTGACAGCAAGATCTGAGGAATCGGATGAGCTGTTCGGTTTTGATCTGGGCGCAGATGAATATATTACGAAACCTTTCAGTCCGCTGATCCTGGTCGCGCGGGTGCAGGCCCTTCTTCGCAGAACCAGTGATCCGAAGGCTAGCATTAAAAACTTTGACGGCCTGGAGATCGATAAAAACAGGCGAGTCGTAAGTATTGACGGAGAACGGGTAGATTTAAGCCCGAAGGAATATGAGTTGCTTTTATATCTGGTAGAAAATGAAAGCCTGGCTGTATCGAGGGAACAGATCTTAAATTCAGTCTGGGATTACGATTATTATGGCGACGCCAGAACTGTGGACACCCACATCAAACGGTTAAGGTATAAATTAGGGATCAAAGGAGACTTTATTCAAACCGTCAGAGGACTGGGATACAGATTTGAGATAATCTGAATTTGAGGTAATTCTAATGAAATCATCCATCAAACTAAAGCTATTCACTGCTATAAGTTGCCTAACTGTATTGTATGTTTTGCTTTCGTGGTTTTTAAACGACCAGTTTCTTGCGAAGTATTACTACTTGAACAAGGAAAGCACCTTGAAGGAGTACTACCATGAGATCAATGAAAACTATGATGGCGAGCCGTTCGATATTTTACTCAATCTGGAGAAAATTGAGAGGACCGAGGGCCTGAACATTACGATTCTTGATTCATCCATGTATATCAAATATATTTCTTCGTTGAAAGAAGAAGGATTTTTCCATGAACCATTCAAAAAGCCCGGAGGCTCGGATTATTCGTTCATTCCTGATATTGCCATCCTCAAAGATGCCCAGAATTCCACGCAGCCTGTGATTGTTAAATCCACTGACCGCAGACTGAATTCCGATTTTATTAATCTGGTTGGACAGTTAAATAACGGAGACTATCTGTACCTAAACACTCCGGTCGTCGCGATCGAGGAAAGTGCGGCGATTGCTAATAAGTTTTCTCTTATTACGGGTTTGTTTATTATGGTTATCGGGGTGCTGATCGTATTTTTCTTCACAGATAGATTTACCAAGCCCATTCTTCGTCTGAATGAGATCGCCCAGGCCATGGTCAAACTGGATTTTGGCAAAAAATACCCGGTGCGGACCTACGACGAAATTGGCGAACTTGGCTCAAGCATTAACTCGCTTTCCACCCAATTGGAGAAATCGATTAATGAACTCCGGCAGGCCAATGAAAAACTCATGGAGGATATCGAAAGAGAAAGAAAAATAGACGACATGAGAAAAGAATTTATTTCCAATGTTTCACACGAGCTAAAGACGCCGATTGCACTGATCCAGGGCTATGCCGAGGGACTCAAGGTCAATGTCAACGAAAGTGAAGAGGATAAAGACTTCTATTGTAATGTGATCATTGATGAAAGCGCTAAGATGAATAAGCTTGTCAAACAGCTCCTGGAGTTATCGCAGATCGATGCGGGCTACACCCGGCTGGAAAAAACAGATTTTGACTTAAACGAACTGGTCGAATTTGTCCTCAGAAAAAATATGCTGCTGATTAAAGAGAAAGATATTCAGCTGATGCGGGAAATTCAGGATAAATTTACGGTTAATGCCGATATCGACAGGATTGAACAGATCATCGTGAACTATCTGGTCAATGCGATCAATCATGCAGACCAGCGCAAAGAAATTAAAGTCAAGCTCGAAAAAACAGGACAAAAAGCCAGGGTCAGCGTTTTCAACTCCGGCACTCTTATCCCTGAAGAAGCCCTGGATAAGATTTGGACCAGCTTTTATAAGGTGGACAAAGCAAGAACCCGTTCTTATGGCGGCACAGGCCTTGGCTTGTCGATCGTCCGGGCCATTCAGGAACAGCATGGTAATGCATATGGGGCTCAAAACGTGGAAAATGGCGTCGAGTTTTGGTTTGAGGTAGATCTAGCGGAATAACAAGAAAAGAGGAATTTGTGAGTGAAAAAGAAGTTATTGGTTGTGGGACTTGTTACCTTACTGATTGTGTTGACAGGGTGTTCAGCAAGTACTTCTTCGACGGCAACGGACGATACGGCAACAGCGCAGACGGAAAGTACACAGACCGAGGGAGTCCGGCCAACCCGACAGATGGATTTACTCGGAAAAGTGGTCAGTGTGGGTGAAAAACAGCTGATCGTCGCAGAACTGCAATCTTCGGATTCTTCACAAAGCGAACAAAAAGCAGCTCCGCCGGAACAAGGAAATACGCGTGTAGAAACCTCGTCAGCACGGGAAATGAATGATAAGACGACCGGCACGAACTATACAATTGTCGTTGCTGAAGATACACCGATTTTCAGTAGAACGGCGGGTGCAGATGGCGCTCAGGAGACCAGCATTAATCTGAGTGATTTAAAAGCAGGCGATATCCTGAGAATATGGGTGAATGAACTGAATACTTCAAAAGAATCCAACGCAGTATACGTGGAATTAACGTCGCAGCAAACGACGTAAGTCAGAAATAGGCTTTGCGAGCGAAAGAAATTTGGTTTGCTTTCGAATCGAAAAAGTGAGGGATACATCCAACCACAAGGATGCATCCCTTTTGACACCGATTTATTCCAAACGGATTGCTCGATTTTAAAGGGATAATGGCGGAATACAGAGAATAATACAAACGGACAAATATATGAATTTAAGCTTGTTGTCGGAGGTGCCCGGGTCGGGGAATCCAATGTTACTGCAGTGAATCTTCCGTGATTGATATCTTGGGATGATATGGAGAAGAGATAAGAAGACCATACACGGAGATGAAATAGCTTATGTTTCAAGAAAGAAAGTAGGATGAAGTATGAAAAAAATTGCTTTGGTCACTGACAGCACTGCGGATTTGCCGGACGAGCTATCGAAAAAATGTCTGGCCCATGTTATTCCTCTTAAAATTCTATTTGGGGAAAAAAGTTTTGTGGATGGAGAAATTAGCCCCAAAGAATTTTATCGGTGTCTAGAACAGGAAGAAGAGCTTCCGAAAACCTCTCAGCCTTCCCCGGAACAGTTTGTTTCGTTATACTCGATGCTTCTTGAAGAATATCAGGAGGTTATTTCCATTCATATTTCTTCCGGCTTAAGCGGTACGTTGAACGCGGCCCATCTGGCCAAAGAAAAAATAAAAGGTGCCGTTCATCTTGTGGATTCTAAGACCATAAGCCTCGGTTTGGGCTTGATGGTAATGGAGGCATCCAAAGCCATCAAAGAGGGTTTGGGATCGGTTCAAGTTTTGGATAAGCTTCAACAGGCCAGAAATAGTATTGAAACGCTTTTTACCTTAAATACGCTGGAATACCTTCAAAAAGGCGGAAGAATTGGCAGGGTATCAGGGTTTATGGGGACACTGCTGAATATTAAGCCGGTAATCCGGGTAGGCGATGACGGAGTTTACCAGAATTTTGGCAAAGTCCGGAGTCAGGAGAAGGCCTTAAAAAGCATTGTCAAGGCATTTCAGGACTTTGCTGGAAAAAGGACAAATATCAAATTTGCCGTTGCGCATGGATCGGCTCCCCAGGCAGGACTATATTTGAAAGAAGAACTGGAGAATGCTTTTCAAAAACCGGCAGAGATGTTTGCGCAGGTTGGAGCCGTAATAGGTGCCCATACAGGACCGGGGACAGTCGGAGCGGCTATTCAGCTGGATTAATCGGTGATCATACAACATTTGTTCAGTAAATTTTCAAGAGAAAAGACCTTCTGCTGCCTGTCAAAAGGCAGCAGGAAGTCTTTTCTCTTTGTTTATATGTTTTGACTACTCCATCATTTCACCCATCCGCGAGACATCATAGCCGCCCAATCCCTCGACTTCCTTACGGTAGGCCTCAGAACGGATAATGGCCAGCAGGGCTTGGAAGTGCGGTCTGTTTAGGTCTTCCTGGCGCATGACGAGGTCATATCTTTCTGTTTGCAGCGGAATAAAGTCAAGCCCTAGCACCTGCATAGCGGCTTTTTCAATACCCAGTCCAACATCGGCTTCTCCCCGCGCAACTTTGCTGGCCACGGCCAGATGGCTCATTTCTTCATCGTAGTAGCTATTGATTAAGTGATGAGGGATACTCTCAACGCGCAATTTTTCATCAAGCAAGACTCGGGCTCCTGACCCACGCTCGCGGTTAATAAACCGGACGTCCGGTCTGGTCAGGTCTTTCCAGGATGTAATATCTTTAGGATTGCCGCGGGAAACATAAAAGCCTTCCTGGCGATAGACCAGATTAATTACGATTGTCTGGTGTCCGGGCATAAGTCTTCGGATATAAGGAAGATTATAATCATCAGCATCACTGTCCCAGAGATGGACAGTAACAATGTTGGCTTCACCTCTGTAGAGTGCCAGCAGACCATCAATGCTGCCGATACAGCTTCTTAAGAATTTGATATTCGGGTATTGCTTCAGAAGATGACGGGTCAGAATATCCAGTATGATATCCTGGCCGCAAATAACGACCGTATCCGATATAGAGACATCCGGAGAGCGAAAGGGTTCTGAAGGGCGCTCTAAGACCGGATAAGTAGAAACGTCAGTCGTCATTGAGGCACCTTTGCTTTTCTGAATATAGGCTTCGATATCCTTGTCCTCTACTCTTACCTTACGTCCAACCCGGTATGCTGCAAGATCCCCGCGTTTGATCAATTCATAGACGGTATACTTGGATATTTTAAGTTTCTGGGCTACTTCTTCAGGAGTATAGGAAGTGCTTTGGAGCAATGCCAGTCACCTCAATTTTAAAATAATATCATTTTATTATATCACAGGACAAAACAGTACTCAAAATAAAAGAACAAAACAATACTAAATACGGAAGAGTTCAGAGTCGTACAGATGAAAAAATTACGCCTATTATACAAATTTGGCGCATTATAACGTAATATTACAACAGCATAAGACAGGGAGCAATAGGATGTTAGGTTATGTTAAGTCATTATATTAGTCTATATTAGCTTAAGATTGATATTGAAGAGCTCAAATATATATTGTATAATAACTTATGCTAGTCTAAGATGGTTTATGTTTGTTTATCTTGAATGGCAGTTAGGGGATTAATCATATCATTTATTTTTAGGAGGAAAATTCAATGAAAAAAATGAGTGGAATTCTGATTATGCTTTTGGTTGCGTGTTTGGTACTTGTCGGCTGCAGCAGCTCGGGCAGTTCAGCAAATGGTATTGAACAAAAAGGAACTGTTCCGGTCGAGAAAAAAGAGATTCTTGTATCGGCAGCGGCCAGTTTAAAAGATGCCATGACAGAAATAGAAACACAATATGA
Source organism: Dehalobacter sp. CP (assembly GCF_047652685.1). NCBI lineage: Bacteria > Bacillati > Bacillota > Clostridia > Eubacteriales > Desulfitobacteriaceae > Dehalobacter > Dehalobacter sp. CP. The sequence goes on along the minus strand of NZ_CP157399.1, from coordinate 2,673,119 downwards.
AGCCAAAAACGCAGGGATTAATCTGGCAATTAACTATGGCTCATCTGGTTCTTTGCAGCAGCAGATTGAGCAAGGCGCACCGACTGATTTATTTATTTCAGCAGGAAAAAAACAAATGGATGCATTGGAAAAAGGAAACCTTTTAGCGGAAGGGACCCGGATTGACCTGCTTGGAAACGATCTTGTGCTGATTGCAGGGAAAGATAACAAAGATATTACTAGTTTTCAGGATCTTGCCAAGGCAGATAAAATCAGTATTGGCACTCCGGACAGTGTACCGGCAGGGAAATATGCTCAGGAAGCTTTAACCAGTATGAAATTATGGGGCACGCTGCAAGCCAAATTGGTTCTGGCCAAAGATGTCACACAAGTACTGACATACGTAGAAAGCGGAAACGTTGATGCTGGTATTGTCTATCAATCTGATGCTCAGGGATCCGATAAAGTAAAAGTCGTTACAGTTGCACCGGCTGACAGCCATAGCGCCATTGTTTATCCTGCGGCTGTAATTGCCAGTACCAAAAATCTGACTGAAGTGAAGGATTTCTTAAGCTACTTAAGCAGTGATGATGCTCAACAGATTTTTGTGAAATACGGTTTCAAAATAATTAAATAAGAAAGAATCATTAATATTCGATGGAATCTGACAGCATGATAAATATTTAGTTGTTTTATATCTAAATAATAGGTATGATAATACTTGCCCGAAATAAATAATAAAGATGTCAAATTATCAAATGATGGCGAGCAGATTTTTAGCAGTAAAGGAGCGGTATGTTAACGCAGTATTGCTTAAAATCTGCTGTCATGTATTTCATATTTTGGTTGGATAGGGTACTGTGAATAGGATATTTGTTTTGTACGGATCAGGAGAGACGCTAATGGGCTTTGACTACACACCAATTATCTTATCTCTAAAAGTTGCAACGGCAGCAGTTATCATTGTTGTTTTGTTGGGGATCCCTTTAGCCGGTCATATGGCCAGACGGAATTTTCCGGGGAAGGATCTGGTAGAGGCTTTTGTCACTTTGCCGCTGGTTCTTCCTCCTTCGGTCGTTGGCTTTATTCTTCTTTGGCTGTTCGGTAAGAATGGACCTTTAGGTCAATTTCTGGCCGGTGTTTTTCATGTCAGCGTCGTGTTCAATCTGGCTGGAGCAGTCATTGCTGCGGCTGTGGTGTCATTCCCTATGATGTATCAATCGACGAAAGCTGCAATGGAGGGAGTCGATAAAACGCTGGAGAATGCTGCCCGTACCTTGGGCGCAGGGGAGCTGCGCGTTTTTCTTACCATCACGATCCCGCTTTCCTGGCCGGGTATTGTCTCGGGGTTCATCCTATCCTTTGCGCGTTCTCTTGGAGAATTCGGAGCCACACTAATGATCGCAGGCAATATTCCCGGAAAAACGCAAACCATGCCGATTGCAATTTATATGGCCAATGAAGGCGGGGATACTGCAACGGCGATGATCCTGGTTGTGATCATGACGGTATTCAGCTTCTTAGTGATCTTTTGGCTGAACCGTTGGTCAAAAAGGCAGCAAAAAGGATTTATTCAGGAAGAGGGGGGTGAGTAAGTAAGATGCTAAAGGCTAAATTTAATTTAACGCTTCGCCATTTTGAGGTTGAGGCTGAATTAGAAGCTGGAAATGAAATACTTGTCCTTGTTGGGCCCTCGGGCTCGGGAAAAACAACGATCTTAAAATGCCTAGCCGGACTGAAAGCTCCTTCCCACGGGATCATTCAAATCAACGATCGTATTGTCTACTTCTCGGAGAATAAAATTAATTGTCCTTCAAAAGAGAGGAAGGTGGGATACGTATTCCAGGAGTATGCCTTGTTTCCTCATATGTCGGTCAGAAAGAATATCTTATACGGGGTAAGCAAGGAAAAGCGTCATGCCAAACCGCGGGCTGCGGAGGAGATGATGGAAATGCTTGGTATCCTTCACCTCCAGGGCCGTTATCCGCAGCATATTTCGGGAGGAGAAAGGCAACGGGTCGCTTTGGCTAGGGCATTAATGACCGAACCGGAGATCATGCTGCTTGATGAGCCATTGTCAGCACTTGATCAGGAAACGAGAAGCGGGCTGCAGCAGGAACTAAAAAAAATTCAAAGACAGTGGAAAATTCCTTTTGTTCTGGTTACCCATGATCTTGCTGAAGCAGAATTGCTGGGGGATCAGATCATCCGCATAGACAAGGGCCAAAGCGTTTCCAATAGAAGACTATGATGCAAAGCTTTGGAGACATTAAAGGCAAAATCCTTCCCGCTAAAAACGGAAAGGATTTTTTAAAATTACTACCAAATAAATTGTAAACCATCTTATGCGTATATTTGTTTAGAATTTCCGTTTCGGAAATCTTGAAGGATATTTGCTGTTATCGCGGTTTCGGTGGAATCCTTGCTGCTGGTCAAACCTGCGGGGCTGCCTACTACGCAAAGGCGCTTCCTCGGTCAGCACGATCGGAGCCGTATTTGGCTCCTTCGTCAGTAGTTTCAGTGCAGCGGATAACATCGTGATAGAATCGTTGTCCTCTAACAATTCTTCCGCCATTTCCTTGTAGCGTAGAATATCTTCGTCCTCAGCAGCTTTAAGAATTTTATCCATGGTCATGCGCTGCTGGCCGACAAGTACGTCGTTAAAGGTTGGCAGAGGCTTGCGCGTAATTCTCCTTTTGGCAACTTGCTCGATCAGTCTTAAATGGCCAATTTCTCTCGGGGTGACAAACGTAATCGCTTGTCCGCCTTTGCCAGCTCGGCCGGTACGACCGATTCTGTGGACATAGCTCTCTGGATCCTGGGGAACGTCAAAATTGTAGACGTGCGTCACGCCGCTAATATCGAGACCTCTGGCCGCAACGTCCGTAGCAACCAGAATCTCCGTTAAACCTTCTTTAAAATGACGCATAACCATATCGCGCCTGGCCTGGGTCAGGTCGCCGTGGATTCCCTCGGCGGAATAACCTCTTTTGCTTAAAGCCTCAAACAGCTCATCGACCCGCCGCTTTGTCCGGCCAAAGACAATGGCCAGATCGGGAGACTGAATATCCAGCAGGCGGCAGAGCACATCGAACTTTTGTTTTTCCTGGACTTCCACGTAACACTGTTCGATTTGAGGAACTATGATCTCTTTGGTTCTCATGCTGATAAATTCCGGAGTCTGCATAAAGCGCTGGGCCAAATCCAGAATCGATTTTGGCATCGTTGCCGAAAAAAGCAGCGTCTGCCTTTGTTCGGGAACTTCCTTTAGAATGTTTTCAATATCTTCCACGAAACCCATACTGAGCATTTCGTCTGCTTCATCAAGCACGACCGTTTCAACCTGTTGCAGACGGATGGTTTTTCTTCTCATATGGTCCATCAGCCGTCCGGGAGTCCCCACAATAATCTGCGGCCGGTTCCGCAGAGACCGGATTTGCCGGTCAATATCCTGTCCGCCGTAAATTGGCAGGGACCGGACACCTTTAAACTGACCAATACGGTTCAGTTCTTCAGCTACCTGGATAGCCAGTTCCCGGGTTGGTGTGACCACAAGGGCTTTGATACTTTCTCTGTCAGGACTCATACGCTCAATCATCGGAATCCCGAAAGCGGCTGTCTTGCCTGTTCCGGTCTGCGCCTGCCCGATAATATCCTTGCCTTCCAGGGCAAGCGGGATCGTTCTCTCCTGAATCGGTGTGGTTTCTTCAAAGCCCATTTCAGAAATAGCTTTGGTCAGTACATTACTGAGGCCTATTTCAAAAAAATTTGACATGTACAATGATTCTCCTTTTTTATCGCGTTTACTATTTTATTATGACAAAAACTGCTTCATATCATTTATTTATTTTTATAAATGATAATAAATGAAAAAAGCAATCGTTATAATATCTAATCAAACGTAATCAAACCTATCTAAATATTTTAGCACATAACTGGAAAACAGGGAAGTTAAATACAACTGTTGAAAGGAATAGGGAAAAAATTACATAAAAATAGAAGCATAAAAGCATAGAGACACTGCTTTCTTTCATGCGTCTATCTTTAATCACGTTCGGTAATTTGCTTTATTGAAGATCCACGCGTGCAGCGAATACTTTTTGGCCCTCCACAAACTTCAGGATGGCAGCACTTTTCTCAGGATTATGGGTTGCGGGATTCACGGTGATCGTACCGGTGATTCCTTGAAAATCTGTCAGGTTCTCGAGGGCTTCCCTGATCTTTTCCGTATCTATGCTGTTCGCCTGCTCAATGGCTGTGATGATCATGTTCGCGGCGTCGTAACCAAGTGCGGCAAACATATCAGCATCCTGACCGTATTCCTTTTTGTAAGCAGCTGCAAAGTCTGCTAGGGCCGGATCATCCAAAGCGACCTGGTCCACATAATAAGCATTGTTCAGTGCGGCTTTGCCGGCAATATCGGTAATCGGCCCTGTTCCCCAGCCATCACCGCCAAGGAAGACTGTGTCAAGTTCCATTTCACGGGCCTGCTTCATAATCACCCCGGCTTGATTGGCCCATCCGGGGACAAAGACCACATCAGGATTTTGAGTTTTGATTTCTGCAAGCATGACCCGAAAATCCGTATCCTGGCCGGAAGTGTATTCTTCAGAAACAATAATTTGTTTGCCCGCTTTTTCAAAAGTATCCTGAAAACCTGCTGCCAAACTCTTGGCAAAGGTGCCGTTCTGATCGATAATCAGCGCAGCTTTGGACGCATTCAGTGTGTTCAGCGCATAGGAAGCAGCGATCCTTCCCTGAAAAGCGTTGATAAAGCAGCTCCGGAACACCCATTTGTTCAGCCCGGCATCGCCGACGGTAATGCTTTCGTCCGTGCCGGTCGGCGTAATCAGCAGCACATTGTTGGCGGATACAACAGGGATTGCCGCAAGCGTATCCGCATTCGTCATCGGACCGAGGATCGCAATGACTTTATCCTGTGTAACCAGTTTGGTGGCCGCTGCGGTTGATTCGGCAGCATTGGACTGATTGTCCGTACTGATGTATTCAATTTGGCGTTTAAGTACGCCGCCTTTTTCATTTGCTTCTTTAATGGCAAGCTTAGCTCCATTTTCACCGTTGATTCCAAACGCGGCTATTTCTCCGGTTAACTCAAAATTACCGCCGATTTTTATAGCCGCAGTTTGTTGAGCATTGCAGCCGGATACAAGCATCAGACATAGTCCTGTAATCAGGGCGGCAGAACAGATTTGTTTAAATTTCATATCTTCTGATCCTCCTACGTTTCCAACCATTTTAATCGTATAGTTTATCGAGGAAAGTGTCAATAAGAGAATCGTTTTAACAATGAAGTTTGCTTTTTACGATGTTCCCCAGCACACAAGCAAAATAAAAAGAGACTTCAACCAAAGTTAAAGTCTTGCTAGCATAGCAAAGCTACTTGAAATCGGCAAGAATATTTTGATTGTCTCTTAGGCGTTTCAGATAAGCCTGGGCTTCATTTTCTGTCAAGAATACTTCAACCCGGTCGTCCCCGATTTCAGCATCATCCCAGGTAAGAAATCTATCCGGCGAAAGCTTGGTGATATTCCAGCAAGTACCAGTATCGTTGTCTTTAAAGACAGTCGTTGTACTTGCAAGCATATGGCCGTAATCATCGAAGCCAAATGTTCTTGCAAAGGTGTCCTTCGTCATCACAACACTCCTTCAGGTACTGGTTAAGGCAAAATCAGAAACCATTCTAGTATGCTTTAAATCAATAGCTTCATTCACTGAATTTTTTTAAAACCTCATAATCTTTTATTTTAACCGCTGTACTGTGGAAATCAATCATCCCTTCGTCTCGCATTTTACAGAGTTCACGGGAAAGGGAAGGGCGGGATACGTTGATGAAATCGGCCAAATCATTTCGGTTGAGGTTTAACTGAAATGTATGATGGCCTGTCTTCTCATATTCATCGAGTAAGTAGGTGCTGATCTTGCCCCGGAGACTCTTGATTGAAAGGTATTCTACCTTTTTATTGAGCATTAATGCTCTGTTCGATAAGACCTTCAGCATATTCATGATCAATTTCTTATGGCTGATGCACACTTTCTCACAGCAGCCGACAATTTTGTCCTGAGGAAAAAATATCACCGTACAGTTCGATTGGGCGATGACTGTGATTGGCCAGGACTTTGTACCGGAATAGGCGGCCATTTCTCCGAACATTTCTCCGGGGCCGAGAACACTGATTAAAACCCTGTTCCCGGAAACCGTTTCTTTGGTGGAGGAAACATTCCCGTTCAAAACTATACCGATTTTGGAGAGCATTTCACCAGCTAAGGTCAGGCATTCATTCTTTTTATAATCATGGATCTTTATATCCATGCAATGAAGAATACCTAGAATCTCGCTGGGTTCGATCCCGTCAAACAGCGCACAGCTGCTCAATGGTTTCAGCCATTTTTCATACATGCCCCACACACCTCTGAATCAATATCCTGTATGGTATCTTTCATTTTTGTCAGGATTTCTGTGGATACCGGCGAATTTGTTACTTTGGGCTGCCAGTTTTTCTATTTTTTAATACAAGGATTATAACCTTTTTGATGGTGCATTTCCAGTGTTTTACCGACGGTTAGGCTTTTTATTGGGGAAATTTATCATTGTTTTTATATGGATTTTACCTTACTCCAGATATTCTCCTCGTGGAGTTTGGATAACCCGCTGGATTTTTTCCTCGTACCCACTGACCGCATTGATATAGATCATGAATTCCTCCCCGCCTTTTTTTACCCGGAATTCATAACAGAAAGCTTCGGGCCAGCCGGGAAGGGATATGACGACCAGCCTGTACTCCTGGATGGAGACGTCAGAACGGAGACGAGATTTGGCCTGATCCATCGTGATTTCCGGCAGAAGCGTGCGTTTATGGTGAAACAGCCAGTACGATGTTGCATCATAACCTGTTATTCTGCCGTTGTCTTTGGCAACAATCAGCCGGATTTTATCAGGATAGATTCGAATGCCTTGTTCTTCAACGACTGCGTCCAACTGTATCGTTCCGCCAAAATCATTGACTGAAGTCTGAACAAGATTCTTCCATCCAAGATTTTGTATAGTTTTCAAGGCCCGAGATGCTGTATTTTCTGCATCAAATCGCTGCAGACCAAGCGCTCTTTCATCCCGGAAGTACGTGATTACACCGCCTTTTTTAGCCACGTCGACCGTGGTGCTGCTAAATTTGAAAACATAAACGCTGAAAGTACCGTTGGAGATGCCGGAAGACTGCGGATCAACGTTCGTATAGCCAAGGGTCTGCAAAAAATCAGTGGCTGCAGCTTTTGCTTCCTCCTCGGTTACGGTCTTTTCAGGAAGACCAAGCGGTTCCGACACAAAATGCGTATCTGCCTGACCCTCATAAGAATATGGGGGGTATTTCTGCAGGCTGGCATCAAGCTGCTCAAGTCCAGAGCTGACTGAGTCAGGGACTGTAGCAGCACCTTCTTCTCCAATGGCTGAGGCAGGAGCAGCATTGGAAAAATTAGTTGAAGCACTCCGCTTATTTTTACTGAGCCAGGAAATGTTTTCTGTACTAAGACTGACATTGAGTTCTTGAACAATCCGGTTAACAGAAATAAGCCTTTCCTGCATATTGGTCAGCGTTTTTTCCTGGGAAGCATTCATCTTCTCCCCTTTGGCAATCTGCTGCGTCATCAGATGGGCATATTCGCCGATTTGATTCAAAAACTGGTCGACATAATTTAACCCGTAATCATCTGACGGTAGCAGTGAGAGATCCTTCACGGCCGTTTCACTCTGCTGCCAGGATTGGCTTAAATACAATACCTGCTGGGTCGGGGTCCCTGCAGCTCTGCTTTTGGCCAGCGTAGTTTCTAAACCGTCAAGGTGAGTCACCAGGTCGGCAAAAGATCTTTGATATTGGTTCTCGGCGGCGAGGTCCAAACTCTCAGCTCTTTGAAATTGATTCACCCCCCAGATCAGAGAGAGCGCGAGTCCCGCAGCTAAAGCCCACGGCCAAAATCTTTTCTTCATATTTTTCCTCCTAACGACAAAAGATGTGTTTGCCAATTTGAATAATTTGAGGTCGTGACCAGATATAATTGTTGCTTGTTTTGGCAGGGTTAAAAAAGAATAATGCTCCGTAGGCAGGGTCTGTTCCGTGTAACGCTTCATATACTGCGTTATAGGCCGAAGGAACAGGCTCATTCCAAATGGACCCGTCTGCCACCGGAGAAAAAGCACCAGGTTGGTAAATGACATCCGGAATCGTATTTGGAAATGAGGAACTTTGGACACGGTTTAACACAACGGAGGCAACGGCAATTTGCCCGCGATAGGGCTCTCCTTTAGCTTCGGCACTGACCAGGCGGGCTAAAAGATTAATATCCGAATTCTTATATCCAATCGCTGTGCCGCCTACTGTCACACTTTCCCCGGTCAAGCGTTTGAGCTCGCGTATGGTTCTGGTTCCGGCTATACCATCTGCGCCTAGTCCGTGCTCTTTTTGAAACAAACGGACCCTAGCCTCGGTTTGGCGTCCATAGATTCCGTCAATTGAACCGATCACATATCCCAGCATAGACAGCCTTTTTTGGAGTTCCGCTACCTCCGGCCCCCGGGATCCGCGTGAAAGATTGCGGTCTCCCAAGGCAGCATTGCTCAAGGAGGATGCACACAGCATAAGGGCCATCACTACAACAAGAATTCTTTTATACGTTGGATGGGGAGATAATGACATACAACCACCTCATGATCCTTTTTTCCATAGTCTGGCTTAAGATACCGAATATTATCCGTTTTCCCATATTTTGAAGTCATATGTTATAATACAATCGTATGACTATATTTTGTCGGATACCTGTAAGGGAGTATGGGCATGGATATCAAGCCGATCAAAAGCAGGAGAACTACAGAGATTATTCTTGAGCAGATCAAAAACTTTATGATTCAGGGTCAGCTGAATCCGGGTGATAAGCTACCGACAGAAAGTATTCTTGCCGAAAAGTTTGAAGTAAGCAGAACTTCGGTCAGGGAGGCATTATCAGCGCTGAGCCTGACAGGGATTCTCGATATCCGGCAGGGAGAGGGAATTTTTGTCAAACGTTCTCCATCCAATGCAGTGATTGAACCTCTAAGTTTTATTTTTCTGCTGGAAAATGATTTTGAAAAAATTATGGATGTCTGTATTGCTCTGGAGACCCAAGCCGTTGATCTTGTTGCCCGAAACAGGGATAACGACGATATTGCCGCCATGCACAAGCTGTTTGAAAAGATGAAACAGGATCTGCCGGAAGGCAAAAATGTCCAGAAGGATGATGTCTCTTTTCATCTTGCTTTAGCCGGGATGTGCAAAAACCCGCTTCTGGAACGAATGGTTAATACCGCTCTGAATATATCCGGTCAGGTTTTGCTATCGACGTATCAGCAGTGGGTGCGGACCTATTATTTTGAAAACAGACAGATGCTTTATCAGGAACATCTGGAGATCTTTCAGGCTGTGGAGAATAAGGATAACGAATTAGCTAACCGGCTGATGAATGCCCATCTTTCCAAAACCCAACAGGAACTGAAAAGGTTTGAAAGAATTAGGAATATCCTGGAGTATTAAGTATGCCCGGTATGCATCTATTTCCTGATTGTAGTGCGGCTGTTTTACAAGCTGGACAAAGAGTATCCGCAAATCGTTCAGGATTTATGGACCGCCGCGCTGCTATGAGAGTGCAGGAATAACCGCGAAAATTCAGTAAATATTTTAGCTGAAAGCCCCTTGTTTTCAAAGAAACCTCCGGTTATAATGAAAAAAATTGACAAAGGAGGCGCTTTGAATGCAAAAGTACGAATGTACAGTATGCGGTTATGTTTATGATCCGGCTGAAGGAGATCCGGATGCTAGGATTGCTCCCGGTACGGCTTTTGAAGATTTACCCGATGACTGGGTTTGTCCTTTATGTGGGGCTGCTAAAGACGAATTCGAAGTTGCTGTTGAATAGAAGAATTGCGATTATTTTTTCACTTTGATTTTAAATAAAGACTGACCAGAGAGGATGTTATTCGGCATCCTCTTTTCATTTGAAAAACCATGACAGAATTGGAAAAATACTGATATAATAGCATCAGGTATAGTTGTCTGGTCTATTGGCAATTTATTTTTCCTTTCCGAAGTGTGGAGGTGAACGATGGATGACAAACATACTTGTCGTTGATGATGATCACAATATCTGCCAGCTGTTGGAACTTTATCTTTTGAATGAGGGATACCAGCTTTATATGGTTCATGATGGAAGCAGTGCGCTCGATGTCCTGCGAACAGAAAAAACAGATTTAGTGATTCTCGATATCATGCTGCCGGTCATTAACGGGTGGGAAGTCTGTAAAATGATCAGGCAGATCAGCTCTGTTCCGATCATTATGTTGACTGCCTGTGATTTGATGGAAGATAAGATTCAGGGGTTTGAACTTGGTGTCGATGATTATATTGTGAAGCCTTTTGAACCGAGAGAACTAGTGGCCAGAGTCAAAGCCAGACTAAAAAACGTTCAAGGAAATGAAACGAGGGATAGAGAAGATCAACAAGCCGAAACCAATGTTCTGAATATCGGAAATATCCAGGTGGATATGAACCGTTACGAGGCCAGACTGGAAGGCGAAAAAATAGAACTGAAGCCGAAAGAGATCCAGCTGCTGTATTTCCTTCTCAAGAACAGAAATATGGTTTTTACCAGAGATCAGCTGCTGGAAAAAGTATGGGGCTACTCATATGAAGGAGATACCCGGACTGTTGATGTTCATATCAACAAACTGAGAGAAAAACTGGAGGGTGTTTGTTCTAACTGCCGGATCAGTACCGTCTGGGGAGTAGGATACAAGCTGGAGATTGATGGTTAAGAAAACAATTTTCTCAAAACTGTTTTTTACCTATCTGATCTTGATCATTGCGGTGATGGCTGTCATTGCCGTTCTTCTCTCCTATGCGTTTAACAACTATGTATTCGGGGAAAAGCAGCAAGAAATGCGTGCGGCGGCAGCCGAAACGGTTCTGCTGCTCGGGAAGTATGAACAGGCCGAAATAACCTATTCGGAACTAAATGATTCGCTGGATATCCTGGGTTCGATGACGGGTTCACGGATTTATGCAATCCGGCTGAATCCGGAGGTTCTTGCGAATAAGAATCTGGTACTGGATAAGGAACTGCTGGATGCGTACCTGTTTGAAGATTTAAAAAGCATCCTGCAGGGCAAGGAAGTTTCCCGGAAAAAGCAATACTCGGACAGGTTTGCCGCAGATGTAGCCTTTTTAGGGGTCCCCTACGGCCAGGGTAATATGATTGAAGGAGCTATTTTGTTTTTTGCTCCGCTTGACGAAATCTACGCTTATATTCAAAAGATCAATATGATCATATGGTGTTCTGCGCTGGTAGCAGTTATCTTAAGCGGTATCATGATTTATCTGACAGCCCTTAAAATTACCAGGCCGTTGAAAATCATGGAAGAGGGAGCGATACAGCTGGCCGCCGGAGAGCAGATCAATGATTTGGCAGTGCATTCAGGTGATGAGCTGGAAAAGATGGCAAAAGCCTTCAATAATATGAAAAACCAAATCAATACGGCCGAAAATATGCGGCGTGATTTTATGGCAAGTGTGTCTCACGATCTGAGAACGCCGCTTACATCGATCAACGGTTTTGTCCAGGGAATGCTGGATGGATTGGTAAAACCTCAGGACTATCCAAAGTATTTGAATATTATTAAAACGGAAACAAACCGTTTAATGGGGCTGACAGGTGAAATCCTAGAATCAGCGAAAATTCAGTCAGGGGAGATTACACTCGCCAGAAAGTATTTCCTGGTCGGGAATACCCTGGAGGAGATTCTGGAAAGCACAGGGATGAGGGAAAATCCTAAAAACATAGAGCTGATGATGGATTGTCCGGACGGACTGGAAATCTATGCGGATCAGCATCGTTTTAAACAGATCCTGATCAATATCCTGGATAATGCGCTGAAATATACCGGAAAAAACGGAAAAATCAAACTGACTGTAACGCCGGAAGACGGCGGGATCAAATTGAGTGTTCAGGATAACGGGAAGGGAATCGCACCACAGGATCTGCCATTTATTTTTGAGAAATTCTACCGGGCAGATAAATCCCGGCAGGAGGTGGAAGGCGGAACCGGTCTTGGTCTTAACATCACCAAGATGCTGGTTGAGCAGCACGGCGGCAGAATTAGTGCTTCCAGCACCTATGGGCAGGGAACGGAGATTGTGATTTTTTTCCCTGGCTAATACCTAGAATTTTAAAAAGTACGGTCATAATTTTACGTATTATTTACAACTCATCTGTTTTGCTTTGATATCTTTTCTTTATAATAAGGCTGTAGACCGATGGTCTGCCTGCCTGAAGTACCAGGAGGGTAGTGATGAAAGGTAGAGTGTTCTTAACGACAATCCTAATTCTTTCCTTTTTTGTCACGCTGAGCGGCTGCTCGGGCCAAACGGATCAATCGAAGAATTCCGAAGTGCCGCGAAACGGTGTTCAGACTGAAGACCAGCAATCCGCGAACAAAGACGATCAGGTGCAAAGTGATGGAGTAGAAATCGATGGAGCAGGAACCGATGAAGCAGGAATCGATGGAGCGGAAATAGACGGGACAGAAAATAAAGAATCTGATAATCAAGAAATTTCAGTGGTCGCAAAATCAGGCACACGGTCGGCAGATGAAGAAAAAGAAGCTGTATTGGACGAGATTTCCAGAGAGCTTGATGAAATCATCAACACTGTGAATGCGATGGATGATATTGAAGAAAATGATCTGAAATAACATTGTGGGGAGGAAGCAATATGAAAAGAATAAAAGTTGTGCTGCTGGCTGTTATGAGTGTTTGCTTAATCCTTAACAGTGCGCTGGTTTTTGCCAAGACAGACAAAACAACGGATGGCACATCAAGTAAACAGAATTCCGAAAGCAACAAGCAGATGAATACTGAAGCTAAGAGTATTACTGTCCAGCAATGGCAGAAGGAACTCAAGCCCTTATTTGATGAAATCCATGCCAATAAAACAGAGACGATTCATTTGCGCAATCAATTGATTCAGCTTCGCAATAATGCAGTTGCCAAGATTAATGATCTTAGACAACAGAATGAGAATTTGACCGATGAACAGATGGAAGCCCTGCTTGCTCCGCTGAAGAACTTTTTGCAGACGCTCAAGGAAGATAAAACTGAGATAGAAGGCCAGTTGGGCGACGTTCAGCAGCAAGTCGTTGATCTCAGAAAGACAAAAAAAGAACTGGATATTGCTCAGGCCAAAATAACGCTGCATAATATTATTACGGCACAAGAACAAAGGATTACGACGCTGAAAGCGACGATTGAAGATTTAGAGGATTTTCTGGATTAGACGTTCTCAGTAATGTTTGATGAAAGATCAAAAATGAGATTAACAATAAGCCTTTGAGATACTGCTAATAGTAACGCACTATTGGTAGTATTTTTTTGTAATTTTTTTGCAAAATTAACTGGTTTGCACTTCTGTGCATTTTTCGCTGGAAAGTATCAATAATATAGATCATAAAGCTTAGTACCGAGTTGACGAGGTACTGGATCATCAATTTAATAACAGATCACAAATAGGAATCAAGCTTAAGCTAAAAGGAGGTTTTTTGATGCCAATGAAAACGGCCACGATGGATGGCAATGAAGCTGCGGCACTGGCGTCCTATGCCCTGACTGAAGTTGCCACCATCTTTCCGATCACTCCGTCATCTCCGATGGCCGAAGGTGTTGATGAATGGTCGGCGCACGGTAAAAAGAATATTTTCGGTCAGCCTGTAAAAGTGGTGGAAATGGAATCCGAGGCAGGTGCTGCGGGAGCCCTTCACGGATCGCTCGCTTCAGGAGCACTGACAACGACTTACACTGCTTCTCAGGGTCTGCTACTGATGATACCGAATATGTACAAGCTTGCCGGAGAACTGTTGCCAGCCGTATTTCATGTCAGCGCGAGAGCGTTGGCGACCCATGCACTGTCCATCTTTGGCGACCATCAGGATGTCATGGCCTGCCGGCAGACGGGTTTTGCGCTGTTGGCATCCACCAACGTCCAGGAAGCACATGATCTTGGATATGTTGCTCATCTGAGCGCTATCCAATCCAGAATCCCGTTTCTGCATTTTTTTGACGGATTTCGTACTTCGCATGAATATCAAAAAATTAACTTGATCGAACAGGCGGAGATCCGGGAAATTGTAGATGATCAGGCACTCCAGAATTTCAGGGATCATTCCTTAAATCCTGAACATCCTGTGGTAAAAGGATCTACGCAGAATCCGGATGTCTATTTTCAGTTCAGAGAAGTTTCCAATCCGTTTTATGAAAAAGTTCCGGATATCGTGGAAGGCTACCTGCGGGAAATAGAAAGAATTTCGGGACGGGTCTATCACCCGTTTAATTATTACGGAGCACCTGATGCCGAGAACATCATTGTGACGATGGGGTCGGTCTGCGACACCGTTGAAGAGACAATTGATGTTCTGCAGAAGAGAGGCGAAAAGGTCGGGATGGTGATTGTTCATCTTTACAGGCCATTCTCGGCAAAATATTTCTTTGATGTGCTGCCCGCTTCCGTTAAAAAAATTGCAGTTTTGGACCGTACCAAGGAGCCGGGAGCTTTAGGTGAACCACTCTACCTTGATATTCTGGAATTATTCAGGCACACCTCGGATAGGACTTCAGAACAAGCAGCCCATCAGCCGATTATCGTGGGGGGAAGGTACGGACTGGGGTCCAAAGATACAACGCCGTCTCAGATTCTGGCGGTATATCAAAACCTGAAACAGGACAAACCAAAGAATCATTTTACAATCGGGATTGCGGATGATGTCTCCGATACTTCTTTGCCGGAGGGTGAATGGATGGATGCGACTCCGGAAGGGACGATTAGCTGCAAGTTTTGGGGGCTGGGTTCCGACGGGACTGTCGGAGCAAACAAATCAGCCGTAAAGATTATCGGGGACAATACGGACCTTTATGTCCAGGCCTATTTTTCCTATGACAGCAAAAAATCAGGAGGGACAACGGTTTCCCACCTCAGATTCGGCAGAAGTCCGATTAAGTCCCGCTATTTGGTCTTCAGCACGGATTACATTGCCTGTCATAATCAATCGTTCATTTACCATTACGATCTCCTGAAAGGAATCAAAAAAAATGGCACTTTTGTTTTGAATTGCCCATGGAAGAGCCTTCATGAACTTGAAGAGCATCTTCCGGCATACCTGAAGAAAACGATCTTTCAAAACAACATCCATTTCTATGTCATAGACGCAATTGATATTGCTTCGCAGATTGGCCTGGGCGGACGGATCAATATGGTGATGCAGGCCGCATTCTTTAAGCTGGCGAATGTCATACCGATTGAAGAGGCCGTCCGGTATCTGAAAAATTCGATCGAAAAAACCTACGGCCGGAAAGGGCAGAAGATCGTTGAAATGAACAAAGCCGCCGTAGATCAAGGCATCAGCCGGCTTATCCGTATTGAGGCGCCTGCTTCCTGGGAGAGCGCCCAGGATCAAAAAACGGAGCTCAAAGAAGAACCCGAATTTATCAAGAAAATTCAGCGGCCGATTGCGCGCTCTGAGGGAGATGAGCTTCCTGTCAGTACCTTTTTGGAGATGGAGGACGGGAGCACGCCTCTCGGGACAACAGCCTATGAAAAGCGCGGTATTGCAGTCCAAATTCCAGAATGGCAGATAGATAAATGTATTCAGTGCAATCAGTGCGCCTATATTTGTCCGCATGCGACAGTCAGACCCTTTTTATTGGATGATCAGGAAAAAGCCCAGGCACCGGAGACGTTTATAACGAAGGAAGCTGCCGGAAAAGGACTGGAGGGTCTGCATTACCGTATACAGATTGCCCCTCTGGACTGTACAGGCTGTATGAACTGTGCCGACATTTGTCCTGCTCCGGGAAAAGCATTAATCATGAAACCAGCCGAACACGAAATCGAAACGGAAGCGGAGAACTGGGAATATGCGTTATCCATTCGGCCCAAGGAAGACCGCGTGGAACGTAATAGCTTAAAGGGCAGCCAGTTTATCCGTCCGCTGCTGGAGTTTAACGGCGCCTGTCCGGGCTGCGGGGAAACGCCATATATCAAACTGCTGACGCAGCTCTTCGGTGAACGTATGATGATTGCGAATGCGACAGGCTGTTCCTCGATCTGGGGAGGAAGTTACCCTTCCATTCCATATACGACCAATGCCGAGGGCAGAGGACCGGCTTGGGCCAATTCACTTTTTGAAAATAACGCGGAGTACGGATACGGCATGTACCTCGGCGCTTTGCAGATCAGAGAAAGAATTTCCGCCCTGATGCAGGAAGCCCTGACAATGGAACTGTCCGAAGAAATCAAGACTGCTTTCAGAGAATGGCTCGATGCGTACCATGATGGAGAAAGGTCGCTGGCTGTCTCCGTCAAAGTGCTTCAGGCATTGAACAGCAATGCTACACCGAGTCATCCGGTCATCAGTGAAATATTGAAGAGAAAGGACTATCTCGTCAAACGCTCGGTATGGGCAATCGGCGGGGACGGCTGGGCGTATGATATCGGCTATAACGGTGTTGATCATGTCCTGGCCAGTGGGGACGATGTAAATCTGTTGGTTATGGATACGGAGGTCTATTCCAATACAGGCGGGCAGTCCTCCAAAGCGACCCCGACGGCCGCGATTGCCAAGTTTGCCGCCGCAGGCAAAAAGATCCGGAAAAAGGATCTTGGCATGATGGCGATGTCCTATGGCTATGTTTACGTCGCTCAGATTGCGATGGGCGCGAATATGATTCAGACGATCAAAGCGATCACAGAGGCTGAAAGATATCATGGGCCGTCCCTGATCATCGCCTATTCCACCTGCTTCAATCATGGCCTTAAGAACGGAATGGGGATGAGCCTGGCCCAGCAAAAAAAAGCAGTAGAAGCAGGATACTGGCATCTTTACAGGTACAATCCGGATCTTAAGCAGCAGGGTAAAAACCCGTTTAGCCTCGATTCCAAAGAACCCAAAGGAAACTTTAAAGAATTCCTGGAAAGCGAGATCCGTTATGCTTCTTTGAAAAACGTTTTCCCTGAGATTGCCGAAGACATGTTTAGCTTGGCGGAACAACATGCTGCTGAACGTTATGAGAGCTACAGGAAGATGGCAACCTCCCAATCCTAACCTATAATTATCCGGCCAAAATTGGTGCCTAAAGCTTGAAAATAGGTACGTTTACACCGCAGGATAATAAACTCCTGTCTATGAAACAACGGTCATTTCAACAGAGGTTTTTTCCCTTTGCTTTTTCGTCGCTCTGATGCTCAGCAGTAGATTTACTGCAAAAATTACAACTGTGATGCCTCCCAATATAGACAGATTCTCATACAGGAAGCTGTAGTTGACACCGGATATTACTTCTTTAAGTGCATTGATTGCGTATGTCATTGGTAAATATGGATATGCCTTATCAAAGAATTTCGGTACAAGCTCCAGTGGGAAGGTTCCTCCGCAAGCCGTAAGCTGAAGGATCAGTAAAAAAAGTGCCAAAAATTTGCCGACATCCTTGAGGTTCGCAATCAAAAAATCCACAATGGCGGTGAAGCATAAAGCAATCAGAATGCACACGACATAAAACATGAAAACATTCTTCACCACCAGATGCAATCCGTGCTGTAAAACAAGAGCCAATGCCACCGCTTGAACTGCAGCTACCAG
This sequence comes from Dehalobacter sp. CP, assembly GCF_047652685.1. Classification (NCBI taxonomy): domain Bacteria; kingdom Bacillati; phylum Bacillota; class Clostridia; order Eubacteriales; family Desulfitobacteriaceae; genus Dehalobacter; species Dehalobacter sp. CP. The sequence goes on along the minus strand of NZ_CP157399.1, from coordinate 2,655,421 downwards.
TGAGAATCCAATAAACCTTGGATCCGAAGGCAGATATTTTGAAAGACGGCGTTCAAAATTGATTTCAGGATCAAGGTAAATGACGATTAGCATGAGGATCGCTCCGATCCATAATGACAACGAAATAAAATAGGGTGAAAATGCGGTCCCATAATTCGGTACGGGATCGATGCTCAGCTGATTAAGCTCAACAGGTGTTGCTGCGTAGGTATCCAGTCCATCAAGATTTGCCGTTTTGTCATTTGCTGTTTTCACTGAATCTGCAACAGCAGTCTTTGCCTCGTTGATACCATCATTCAAGGTCTGACTGCCGTTTAGAAGTCGCTGTTCGCCATCCGGAAATTTAGCCGCACTGGCGTTCAGTTCATTGCTTCCTTGGGCAGCTGCCGCTATACCCATGGCAGCCGTCTGGATACCAGAATTTAGTTGTGGATACGCAGCTGCCAATTCTGCGGAACCTTCCGCCAACTGTCCTACACCACCAGATAGCTGATTTAAGCCGGCCCCTAACTGATTTGCCCCGCTTGCCAATTGCGTTGCACCATTCATGAGTTCTTTTGACTTGCTATCGATCAATGCGATGCCGTCATTCAATTGTTTGCTTCCTGCCTGCAGCTGTTGGGCACGGCTGACTAAAGTGGCGGTACTGCTACTCAGTGTGTCAGAAGCAGTGTTCAGTTGATCCAGGGAACCTTGTGATTTTTTGTAGGTTGCCAAGATGCTCTGCATGTTTTTATCTGCCAATGCTTCAGGATGTGCTGTTACGTATGATGTCAGAGAATCAGCGATACTTTTATCGGCAGATGTTAAGCTTTTAACGCTTGCCAGGTACTGGCCCATACCATCGGCATATTTTTGTATATTTGCAGCATAATCTGTTGTTCCTTGGTATATCTGCGCTGAACCAGCTTTGGATTGATCGAAACCGCTTGTAAATTGTTGAAGCCCTTGAGCAAAGCTAAGTGAACCCGTGGCGAAAGTCGAAAGCCCTAATTGTGATTTTGTAAGACTTGCATTCAATGTTGTCAGCCCAATATTAAATTGCGCCCAATTAGCATAAAACAGGTTGGAACCCTCAGCCAATTTATTAAACGCCAGGGTGCCCGCATTTAAACCATCATTTAGTTCAATGATGCCGGTATTCAGTTTTTCTTGATTATTTTTCAGCGTGCTGATTCCATTCGACAGTTGACTGGAACCAGCAGATATTTTCCCGAGCCCATCATTCAGTTCACTTAAATCCTTAGGGATCGTTTTCATTTCGGTCGTCAATTCACTGACGATTTCTTTGGTCACCTTTTGTGAAACCTTATCTTTAAATTCGAGCATAACTCTGTTCAAAACCTGGACAGCAAGGAAATTTCTTTTCTCTTCCGGTTGATAGATGATAATGCCCTCATTCTTATCTAATTTATCTGCCGAAGCTATTTTTTCTGAGAAATCGGCCGGTATCGAAACTTCGGCATAATATTCTCTGTTTTGTATTCCTGTCTTTGCTTCTGCGTCCGTAGTCAAAACCCATCTGATGTTTTCATCGGATTTTAGTTCTTCAGTGATCTCATTTCCTAAATTTCTTGACTTGCCATTGATGACTGCGCCCTGATCCTGATTGACAAAGGCCACAGGAAGATTCTCTAATTTGCTGTATGGATCCCAGAACGCTGAAAGAAAAAATACACTGTATATGAGGGGAAGAATGATTACAGCTGCAATAACTGCTCGTTTTCTCCAACGTTTTTTCTCTAATGCCATGACATTTCCTCCAAACTGCTATTTATAACTAATTAGCTACTGCAGCTTCTATTATTTTTCAAAGATTTTCTGATAATTTAATCCCAGTTAACCAATACCCTTTGATTTCTTCTACGGTGGCTTCGTAAGAGATATTCTGATTGGATAATAGAATGCGAAGACTTGCTGCCGCTGTCATACCAAATATGGAGACGGCCAGAAGTTCCGGGCCCAAAGGTCTGATTTCCTTCTTTTCTATTCCTTCCTGAATAATTTTTTCGATGAATTGCAAATATTCTCTTAAACTTTCACGCAGCAGGAGTTGCCTGTCTTGTCTTCCCCAAACTTCGCTTAAAAGTACTTTTGCAAACTCAGGATGTTCAAAGGAAAGCTTTGTTTGAACCTCAATTAACTTTTCTAACTGTTGGATTGCTCCTTCCACATTTTCGGCTGATTCTTTAACTGTTGCGACAAATTGGTCGATAGTCCAGCGAATCATACTGACAAATAATTCTTCTTTGCTTTTATGCCGGTAAAATAATGTCCCTTTGGCGACTTTTGCCTGAGAGGCAATATTTTCCATTGTCGTTCGCTCAAACCCATTGACAGCAAATAATTGAAGTGCAGCCTGGAATATTGCTTTACCTTTTTGGTTTGTCATTTCTCTCTCCTTTTGCATTTTATACTGACTAGTCAGTGTAAATACTATGTCTTAAGGACTTATTTGTCAAGAGAAAAAGTTTATCATTCACAAGAAGAAAGCATTTTTCACATTAAAGTAATTAACAATAGGAAAGGAGCTGCTGCCTGCGAATGATTATTATTCGTTGCAACAGCCCCTTAACCCAAATTGTTTATTTTTCGTTGGAATCCACATATTCTTTGGCATTGTGAACTTCAAGTTCTCCGGGAATGCCTACATTCGATACAGGCTTCTTTGTTTCAAAGCGGCTGTTCCAGGCGGCGGTAGTATGTTTCTCAACAGGGTTCGCCATAGAATTTTCTTTCTTTTTATTATTGGCCACTTTTCTATTCCTCCGCTACGCTTTATCCGGGGACCGTTTTCTATCTTCAGCCATCCGGCCAATCGCCTGTGGACTGGCAAAAGCAATCGAACCTGCCGGCATCGGATGAGCATTATTCAGGTGGCCCCAGGCAAGTGAGTTATTGGTTGTCAGTATTTCTTTAACTTTGCGTCTGTCTTTCGCCATCGCGTGATCCACCTCACCAAGAATTATTCGCTGCCTGTAGTTTCTGATATTTATTAGAAAAAAATACACAGTCATCAATGGAAAATGATGACTGTGTATTTTCAAAGTTGTTATTTTAACCGCATTTGGAATAGCCGCAGTGGATGCAGACCATGCAGCCGCCTTCGTGATTCACGGGCATTCCGCATTCAGGGCAGGCATTGTCGATCGCGACGGCGGCCTGAGCTTTTTTAATTACGGCTTTTTCAGTTTTCTTCAAATCATCCGAAAGGACAGGTTCTTCTGTTTTATTGCGATTGATAATCGCAGAATTGCCGTTTACACCGATATCCTTATACTTTTTGATTACCCGCGAGATTGCATCCGGGCACGAGGTGACATTGACACCTTCTCTTCGGATGCAGGCGGGACAGCGGATTCCACGGATCTGCTCTATGATAGCATCAACAGAGATGCCCGAACGCATCGCGATTGAGACTAGGCGGGAGGTTGCTTCCGATTGGGAAGAACAGCCGCCGGCTCTTCCCGTATTGGTAAACACTTCACAGATGCTGGTTTCATCGGCGTTTACGCTAACATAGAGATTGCCGCAACCAATTTTTATCTTTTCAGTGACGCCGACAGTCACCGGCGGGCGGGGCCTCGGCTTGATGGTAGGCATTGGCGCAGAAGCGGTTGTTCCAAACTCAGCGGAGGTCTCGGGCTTTGCAGTCGTCTCAGGTTCAGCCGTGGCTTTAAAATCAGCCGCCGGATTGGCAGTTTCTTTCGTTCCGGCAGAAAGCACCTGCTGTTCACGGCTGCCGTCCCGATAGACCGTAATTCCTTTGCAGCCAAGCTCAAAGGCTAGGCGAAACGCTTCGGCCACATCTTCGCAGGTAGCTGTATTTGCAAAATTAATAGTTTTGGAAACCGCATTATCCGTATATTTTTGAAAAGCAGCCTGAATTCGGATATGCCATTCAGGAGAGATCTCCTGCGCGGTAACAAAGACTTTCTGCACCCATTCCGGGACTTCCGGCAAGCCAAAGACGTTACCTCGTTCGGCAATTTTGGCCATAAGCTCCTTTGAGTAAAAGCCATACTTATGCGCATAATCTTCAAAAAGCGGGTTAACTTCAATCAGCGCCGTACCGTCCATGACCGTTTTCGTATAGGCCACGGCAAAGAGCGGCTCCACGCCGCTGGAAGCACCGCAGATCATCGATATCGTCCCTGTCGGGGCAACCGTAGTCAGTGTAGCATTGCGTAATTCGATCTTGCCGTCATAAATGGAATCCTGATAATTAGGAAAGGTACCGCGTTCTTTGGCCAGTCGCTGGGACTCTATACGGGATTCGGTACGGATGAATTCCATAATCTTTTCGGCGAAGGCTGTGCTTTCTTCGGAAATATAGGATGTCTGCAGAAGAATCATCAAATCTGCAAAACCCATAACACCCAGGCCGATTTTCCGGTTTCCTTTGACCATTTCTTCGATTACGGGAAGAGGATATTGGTTGACATCAATCACATCATCGAGAAAACGGGTCGCGAGCCTTGTGACATAGCCCAAACGCTCCCAGTCAATTACGGTCTTTCCGTCCTTTTCCGCCGCCATAAGCTTTAAATTAATGGAGCCAAGATTGCATGCTTCATTGGGGAGTAAGGGTTGCTCGCCACAGGGGTTGGTAGCCTCAATCACACCAATATGCGCTGTCGGATTATCGCGGTTCATCCGGTCAATAAAGATCATGCCCGGTTCGCCGTTCCGCCAAGCGTGGTCAACAATTTTAGCGAAGACTTGTTTGGCGGGGAGCTTGCCTGCCGACTTTCCAGAGTGAGGGTCAATCAGGTCATATTCCGTGTCATTTTCCACAGCTTTCATAAATGATTCCGTTGCAGCAACCGAAATATTGAAATTGTTAATATCTCGGTTATCTTCTTTGCAGCTGATAAATTCCAGAATATCCGGGTGGTCGATCCGAAGAATGCCCATGTTGGCGCCGCGTCTTGTTCCTCCTTGTTTGACAGCCTCCGTAGCGGCATTAAAGACTTTCATAAACGAAACAGGACCGGAAGCAACCCCTCCGGTGGAACGCACCGTGCTGTTCTTCTGACGCAGCCGGGAAAAGTTGAAGCCTGTTCCGCCGCCTGACTTATGTATGATGGCTGCATGTTTCAGTGCATCAAATATATCCTCCATACTGTCCCCAACCGGCAGAACAAAGCAGGCGCTTAACTGTCCAAGGTCACGCCCGGCGTTCATCAGTGTCGGCGAATTCGGCATAAACTCCAAATTAGCCATGACGGTGTAAAATTCTTTGGTCAAATCCTGAATTTCCTGTGGGTTTTTACCATACTTTTCTTCAGCGCCGGCAATGACCGAAGCAACCCGGTAAAACATCGCTTCCGGCGTCTCGCATTTTTGGTCATTTTCCTGCTTCAAATATCTCCGTTCCAGAACAACTCTGGCATTCGGCGAAAGATTGGCTTTGGGCCACTTTTTCCAAACTTCCGTATTGTTACGCAACGTTTATACCTCCAAAATTTATTCGAACTATAAATCCGGTTAGTAAACTACAAGTAGTACTATATAAAGTTTACCGATACTATATCTGGTAGTCAAGGGGGTTAAGTGGAAAAATTAATCATAAAAAAATAAATAGGCTCTCAAAACAAAAACCCCCCCGGGTAAGATACCCGGAAGGGTCTGATAACAATTAAATTACCAGTTGTTTCTGGAGCGGGGTTGGTAGCAATCCCGGCAATAAACAGGTTTGTCACCAGTAGGTTGGAAAGGTACTGTGGTTTCTTTGCCACAAGCAGAACAAACAGCAGGGAACATTTCACGTTGAGGGCGTGAATAGCCACCATTTCTGCTCTGTGCTTTTCTTGCTGAACGGCATTCGGGGCAGCGGCCTGGTTCGTTCGTGAATCCTTTTTCAGCGTAGAATTCCTGCTCGGATGCAGAAAAAGTGAATTCACGGCCACAGTCTTTACAACTTAGTGTTTTGTCATTATACATAAATGACCTCCTAGATTTATTACCCGCCTCATTGGAAGTTGATTCGACATCTTCCCTGAGCCTGAGGCAGTCGAGAAGGTCTTCTAATCCCTCAAATATTAACGAGCAATACTTAGTATAACTAAAAAAATACAAATTGTCAAAACAAAGTATAAAGTATTCTGTCTGATTTTTCAAACTTCTCAGTATTTTTTCTATTAATCTTTATGTTTTGTCCTATAATCTTTATATTTTATCCTATTTAGTCCTAATATCTTTCCAAGCATTTCTCTGCGTATTTTTTTCCTGTCTCATTCATGGTATGATTTTGGTCATAAATGGCTTTTGACTGAGCAAGGGAGGTTGCAGATATGGAATATATCTGGCTTATATGGGGATACATTGTCCTTGTAAATATTTATGGTTTTTCCGTTATGGGGTGGGATAAATATAAGGCCAAACGGGGAGGCCTGCGGGTCCCTGAACGCCGTTTCTTTCTTACAGGACTGATATTCGGGGCTCCGGGGATCTATCTGGCCATGTGTTTCTTCCGGCATAAAACCAAGCATAAGGCCTTTGTATACGGTATCCCTGTTCTGATCATATTGAATATATCTGTTTTTGTCTATTTTCTGCAAAAATTTTAAAAGAAAAAATTGTAGAGATTCCAAGGATATACATTTTTTATCTAGAATTTCCCATAAGAATAAGGTATATTAAGATATAGTGGCCGGCTGACCGGAAATTTCCTCATTAATAAGCAGCTGATTTGTGAAAGATTGGGAGGCGGATGAAGATAAATACTGATAGTATTTCAAGGGCCAGAATACTGATCGTCGACGATAATTCCGTAAATATTTTGTTACTTGAAAAACTGTTAAAAATGTCGGGATACAGCAATATCATGTCCACCACTGATTCCAGGGAAACCCTGTCCCTATATCGGGAGCATAATCCCGATCTGATTTTAATGGATTTAAGGATGCCTTACCTTGATGGATTTGAGGTCATGGAGCAGTTGAATGCAGTCAAAGGGGATGACTTTCTTCCGATCATTGCCATTACAGCCTACAACGATCAGGAGCACAGATTGAAAGCCTTAACGCTCGGCGCCAAAGATTTTATCGGAAAGCCCTTCGATTATGCTGAAGTTCTGATGCGAATCAAAAATATACTGGAAATACGTTTACTGAACAACGAAATCAGAGAGAACAATCGCAGACTGGTCAATAAGGTTCAGGAGAGAACAAAAGAACTGGAAGATCTGCAGGTTGAACTGATCCACAGGCTGGCGAGAGCCGCAGAATTCCGGGACAGCGAGACAGGAAATCACATTGTGCGAATGAGCAAATATACGTATGAACTTGGCAAAGCCTACGGATTGCCGGAAAAAGACTGTGAACTAATGTTTCATGCCAGTACGCTGCATGATATCGGGAAAATTGGCATTCCCGACGAAGTACTGCTGACACCAGGTAAACTCACTTCTGATGACTGGGAAAAAATGAAGACCCATACCGTTAAAGGGGCTCAGATCCTGGCCGGCAGTTCAGCGGAAATGATTAAGCTTGCTGAGCAGATTGCGCTGTATCATCATGAAAAATGGGATGGAAACGGTTATCCGAACGGACTTCAAGGAGAGGAAATCCCGCTGGTGGGACGAATTACCGCCATTTGTGATGTGTTTGATGCTTTGATTTCGGAGCGTCCTTACAAGAGGGCGTGGGAAATTGACGAAGCCTCAGCTGAGATCGAAAAAGGCAGAGGCACACACTTCGATCCTTCCCTTGTCGATCATTTTATGAAAATTATGCCGGTAATCAGGGAAATTACGGAAATCTATAAATAACAAGTTCTACCCATGGTCATCGAATGTAATAAACGGCGGCGGTGTTGGAATGAGGTCAAAAGAGTTAAAGAAAAAGCTACCGCTTTTCCAGTGGACTTGGCGCACCTATGTTTGTGAAGCACTTATTCCATTGATTATCATGGGATTGGTGTTTATTGCTATTTTCATTCTCGCGCACTTCTGGCTGCATAAAGAAGTATCAGGTGTGCTGATTGCTGGTCAGGGAGAAGAGTTCTATGCCGCGCTGAACGGTTTAAGCGATCAATTGTACCGTATCGGCCGTTTTATCATTGTAGGTCTTCTTATTTTCTATAGTATATTTATCATTATGTTTTACCGGAAAGCTCATCGAATAAACAAGGCAATCTCGGAGCCTCTGGCCAGAATTAAGCAGATGGTCCTTGACATCGGCACAGGACAGTACCTTCAGGAACAACCAGATTTCTTCATTGAAGAGCTGCAGGATGCGGCAGTTTCAGTCGTCCAATTGGGCAAACGGCTGCATCATCTCGACGCCAATCTGACAGTTTATCAGTCTGAAATCAGAAAAAAGGAAGAAAATCTGCAGGCCCTGGTAAAATCTATTGATGATGCTATTTTTGAAGTAGATGAATTCGGAATCGTTCGGAATGCTTGGACAAATGATCAAAGTATTTTGATCAGACCGGCTGCTGAAATTATTGGTTCCTCCTTTTATTCCGTGATGGATGAGGAGACCGCAAAGATCAACATGACCTTGATCAGCCGTGCTATCCAAAGCAAGGAACCGGAGGTATTTGAATATTTTCTGAACACTTCAAAAGGGGTCCGTTGGTATCAGGCACGGATAGCCCTTATTGACAATGATAGGCATAGTGTTTCCATCTCCGTAAGAAATATTACCGATAGGAAGGCCCTGGAAAATTCGCTTATTTCAGCCAAGATGGAGGCTGAACGGGCCAGCCTGGCCAAATCGGAATTCCTCTCGAGTATGAGCCATGAATTTAAAACACCCCTGAATGCAATTATGGGCTTTGCCCAACTCCTGGAGATCGATACGGAGGCTCCTTTAAACGAATTTCAGAAGCAGAGTGTCAAAGAAATCTATAAAGCAGGGAACCACTTGCTTGACCTGATTAATAAAGTCCTTGATCTCGCGAAGATTGAAACAGGCAAATTTGATGTCGTGATTAAACCGGTAGAAATCAAACCCGTCGTAGAATCTTCAATTAATTTAGTCAAGCCTCTGGCTGATCTGAAAGAAATTGTGATCACGGCAGCATATTCCGGGTGTGAAAATTATTGTGTGGCGGCAGATCAGATCCGTTTGAAACAAGTGCTGCTGAATATTTTTTCGAATGCAATTAAATATAGTTTTGATAATGGGATCGTTCAATTCAGCTGTCAGGAGTTTGATGGGTGGCTGCGCTTCAGCATCATCGATAGCGGTTTAGGCATTCCGTTGGAAGAACAGGGTAAAATATTTGATCCTTTTTTCAGGGCATCAAATATCAACCATTTAATCGAAGGTACCGGGATTGGGTTGCCGGTTGCCAGAGAATTGATTGAACTGATGGGCGGAAATCTTGGATTTGACAGTCAAGAGGGAAAGGGAAGCCATTTTTGGTTTGAACTTCCGTTGGTTCATGCCAGCTCGGCAGAAAGGATGACAAAATGGATAACATATTAGAGGAAATGGGTAAGGATATTTTTGCAAAATATGTAGGGATAGAAATACTCAAAGCCGAAGCCGGAACGGCTGAGGCCAGGTTAAAGATAGACGAGCACCATTTGAATTCGCTTGGGATCGTTCAGGGAGGAGCCATTTTTACGCTGGCGGATTCGACACTCGCTGCAGCGTCGAATTCCCGGGAGGGTACGGCAATTGCCGTAAATGTCAGTATTACCTACTGTCAAGCTGCCGGTCTGGGAATACTCACCGCCAGGGCCAAAGAAGTGTCCTTAAACCGGAAAATAGCGACCTATCTGGTTGAGGTCACAGATGAGAAAGACAATCTCATCGCCATGTTTCAGGGAACGGTTTACAGAAAACAATAAAATAAAAAGCCCATGTTCGTACCATGCTAACGTGACATGGTGCGAACATGGGCCCTGGGATTTCATACACCTGGCATTCATTACTTCTGAGGTTTGAAGGTATCACACTGTGTTTCTTCCGAGCCTTGGGAATACTCGGCTCCGCTGTGATTCACCTGAATCATCGGCGCATCGCACATGACATCTTTATTGTAATGACACTCGGTGACTGTACATTTAATTGAACCCATTTTTTTCACCTCCTTGGGCGAGTATCTTATTAACGCTAAAGCTTTGGCGTTTATACCTCTTATTATTATGAACAAAAATTAATTTACTATGTGATTTGCAAAATCAATAAGTTTCTTAAAGATGCTTCGGCGTCTTTTTTTATAAGGTTAGCATAAATGGAAAATTATTGCATAAGGCCGCATATATTATTATTGTCATGATCATTTTCTGGAATGGGGTGACTCACACGAACGACTTTAATTACAGATATGCCGTAAACCACAGCAATCCGGTGAATTATTATTATCAACCGCAGCCGGGCAATCCCAGAAAGCTTTGGGGCTGTCCAATGCAGAAAAATAGCTGGAATAACGGTATCTATCCTCTCTTTGAACCTCCGGTTCCCTCCAGGGCCAATCCGATGTTGCTTACGCCGGCAATTTTTGGAGCTGCGGCCGCGCTCACGGTTGGGTTCGGTTTGCACGGACGCAGTTTTAGCAGCGGATATTCCAAATTTATTTTTTTTGTTAATATCTATGCGGTCATTGCTTCTCTGGGTGCCGGGGCTTATATCTTCGAAACGTTAACCCTCGATGAAAGTAAAGATGCCAAACTAAAGGATATTATTTTTCCGCTGATCACAATCATTTTGTTTTTCGCGCTGCTCTTTAATCTGGTCTACACACTTTATCCGTCTTCCTTTTCCGGAACAATCGGAAAAACGCCTGTAACTCAGCTTATTTCGTTTCTTTCTTTAAGCATTGGCAGTATTTCAGTGGGGGAGACTTTTAATGTGACACCGGAAAAAAGCGGGACGCAAATCCTGGCCGCTGTGGAATCCTTCTGGAATCTGTTTGTGTTGTCACTTCTCATATCTTTGATCACATAGTCCTTAGTGGGATCTTTTCCGTCTCCTGACAGGAAGACAGATCATCTGGCCGATCCGCAGGTTGGTGGGATCAACTCCGGGGTTCAGTGAGATAAGGGAAGCTGTTGAAAGGTGGTATTTACCGGCCAATTTAGAAAAGGTGTCACCGGCTTTGATAACATAACGGTTCGCCGGCGGACATGAGACGACGCTCCTCCTGATCGGAATGCAGATCAAGTCCCCCAGTTTCAGGTTATTCGGGTTTACTCCTGTGTTCACCGATGCAATTGCCTCTGCAGTTGTATTGAATTTGCGGGCAAGGCTATAAAAAGTATCACCCGGCTTGATCTGATATGAGATTGTTCCTTTCGGACAGGTCATGAAAGCTCACTCCCAGCAGATATTCTTTCTCTTCTCATTGTATGAAAGGATTACCTGTCCGCCGGACAGAAGGACAAACCCAACCCCAAATTTTTTTCGCCTTAAAGGCTAGAATAAGAAAATCCATAAAGGGATAGTGAAAATCCTTCTAAAAATATTCAGATTAAACCAGGGGATGTACAAGTTGGTTTGAATACTAAAATATTTGACAACCAAATTAAAAATGAGGTAAACTTTGATTATGCGCTGAGAGGAAGTGAAAGGTTGGAAACAAATATTCGTACTGTTTTAAATGAACTTCTGATTGGAACATTTAATCAAATTCTAGATGTAGAGCAGAATGAGATTAAGAAAGGACCATTAAATAATTTGTCTATCTCAGAACTGCATGCGATTGAAGCGATTGGAATGTATCAGGATAGGACAATGTCTCAGGTTGCCGCCGATCTGGGTATCACTGTCGGAGCGCTTACTTCTTTTATCAATAACCTCGTTAAAAAGGAGTACGTTTCCAGACAAAGGGATGAGGCAGACCGGAGAATTGTCAGGATCAGTCTGACCCGAAGGGGAAAGCTTGCCTACAGGATTCATGAAAAATTTCATCTGGATATGGTCAAGCATATGCTTCTCGGATTAGGGGAACAGGAGAATATTTTGATCGAATCATTGCAGAAACTCACCGAATTTTTTGATTCAAAGTATTCCTTTAATCATTAACAAGAGATACACAAAAGGTATATGAAAAAGTAAACGAACAGAAGATTCGTAATGGATGATAATAAACGAAATAATATGAGAGAAAAGGAAATTTGGAAATATGTATGACGTCGAGATAATTGGCACTGGCAGCCATGTTCCTGAAAACAGGGTGACGAATGATGATCTGTCTAAGATTGTTGACACAAGCGATGAGTGGATCCGTACCCGGACAGGGATCAAAGAACGCAGAATTTCATTGACGGAAACCACAGCGGATTTGGCAGTCGCAGCCGCCCGCAGAGCGCTTGATGATGCCGGAGTTGCCGCTGAGGAGCTTGATCTGATTATTGTGGCCACGGTTACACCGGATTATTTTTTCCCATCAACGGCATGTTTTGTCCAGAATAGTCTCGGAGCCAGCCGGGCAGCTTGTTTCGATATCAGTGCAGCCTGTACCGGTTTTATTTTTGGACTCAGCATTGCCTCCCAGTTTATCAGAACAGGGATGTATCAGAAGGCACTGATCATTGGTGCTGAGGCCCTTTCCAAAATAACGGACTGGGAAGACCGCAGCACTTGTGTTCTGTTTGCAGACGGGGCGGGTGCGGCGGTTATCAAAAGGGGAGATCAGGGCATCATTTCCGAAGTAATCGGTTCTGATGGGAGCAAGGGTGAATGTTTGGAATGTCCTGCCCTTCCGCTCAAGAATGTCTTTATTGAGGCCGGGGAAGCAAAGCCCCCCTATGCCAAAATGAACGGACGGGAAGTTTTTAAATTTGCAGTCAATATTTTACCCGAGTGCATTTTAAAGATACTTGAAAAAACACCCTATACGCTGGAAGACATTAACCATATCATACCGCATCAGGCGAACCTGAGGATCATTGATTCAGCGGCCAAAAAGCTGAAGGTGGACCAGGCGAAGTTTTATGTCAACCTTCCCAGTTATGGAAATACTTCGAGTGCGAGTATCCCAATTGCCCTGGATGAAATGGCCAAAGGAAAATTCATCCATAAAGGGGATCTGCTCGTTCTTGTCGGATTCGGAGGAGGACTTACCTACGGCGCAATGCTGATTAAATGGACCATAGGGGGTAAATGATGTCTTTTGACACGATCTGCAGGATTATTGCCTCCCAGATTGAGATTGAACCGGAGAAAATCCAGCTGTCCACCAAGTTCCAGCAAGACCTCGGAATTGACTCTCTAAGCATTTTTGAAATTGTCATGGAGCTGGAAGATGTATACAGGATTGAAATTCCGACTGAAGATATTGAAGAATTAATCAGTGTAGCAGATCTGGTTGACTATATGAATAAGCGAACGAATTGAAGGAGAGAATGGCATGAATAACTTTGGTTTTTTTCATAAACTGGGCGTAAAATACCCGCTGATTCAAGGCGGTATGGCCTGGATTTCGGACAGCTCACTTGCTTCGGCCGTATCGAACGCCGGCGGAATCGGTATCATTGCGGCGGCCAACGCACCTGTCGAATATGTCAAAGAAGAGATTAGGAAGGCCAAAGCTCTAACAGACAAGCCTTTTGGCGTAAATATCATGCTGTTAAGTGAAAATGCCGAAGCCATTGCCCGTCTCGTCTGTGAAGAAGGGGTAAAAGTAGTGACAACAGGCGCCGGAAGTCCCGGGAAATATATTAAAATGTGGAAAGAAAACGGCATTACGGTCATTCCCGTAGTTCCTTCTGTTGCACTGGCCCGCAGGATGGAGAAGGAAGGGGCAGATGCCGTTGTGGCGGAAGGCGGAGAGTCTGGCGGACATGTCGGCGAACTGACGACCATGGCCTTGCTTCCTCAGGTGATTGACGCTGTAAATATCCCGGTGATTGCTGCCGGGGGAATCGGCGACGGCAGAGGGATTGCCGCAGCTTTTATGTTGGGTGCAAGCGGCGTCCAAGTTGGCACTAGGTTCCTAACTGCCGAAGAATGCACCGTGCATCAAAACTATAAGGATAGAATCCTGAAAGCTAAAGATATCGATTCAGTCGTTACAGGCAGGCCAACAGGTCATCCGGTCAGAGTCCTCAGAAATAAACTTACCCGGCAGTTTGAAGAGCTGGAAAGGACGGGGGCACCTCTGGAGCAGTATGAGACGCTTGGCGCCGGTGCGCTGCGCAAGGCTGTCAAAGAGGGAGATACGGATTACGGATCGGTAATGGCCGGGCAAATCGCAGGTCTGATTAAAAAAGAACAGACTTGTAAAGAGATTATTGAAGAAATGTTTGCTCAGGCAGAGGAACGTCTGAAAGCTATTAAGCTTGACAGTATTATCCTCTAGAGGGATACGTGCGGGGGACAAAAGAACCATCCCTTTGTCCCATTTGGATGATTATCGGATGATTATTGGAGGATACGGAAAGAATGGATAGAAAGACAGCGTTTATTTTTGCGGGCCAGGGTTCACAGTATGTTGGCATGGGCAAAGAACTTTATCAGCATAACGATGTTTCGCGGGCAGTTTTTGACCTGGCGGATCAGGAGCTCGGATATTCGCTGAGTGGCCTGTGTTTTAACGGCCCCAAAGAGGAACTGGATAAAACCGAACATACGCAGCCCGCCATTCTTACAGTCAGTGTGGCAGCCGCAAGGGCGTTAATGGATCAGGGGATCAATCCTGATCTGACAGCCGGATTCAGTCTGGGTGAATATTCTGCCTTGGTCTTGAGCGGTGTATTGCCATTTGAGGCGGCTGTGAAACTAGTCCGGAACAGGGGCAGGTATATGCAGGAGGCTGTGTCTCAGGGTGTTGGAGGAATGGCTGCAGTCCTCGGTTTGGAAACATCCGGGGTCGAGAAGGCTTGTCTTGCGGCTGAAAGCCTCGGGATTGTACGGATTGCCAATTATAACTGCCCAGGTCAAGTTGTGATATCCGGGGAAAACAAGGCCTTGGAAGCCGCGTCGGCCAGGGCTATGGAGCTCGGGGCCAAAAGGGTGATCCCGCTTGAAGTCAGCGGACCGTTTCATACGGGCTTGCTCGAACCGGCGGCCCGGAAATTGGCTGACGAGCTGGCAGGCATTGAATTTTCTGATCCCCGGATTCCGGTGATTTCAAATGTCACTGCAGATTATATGGCGGATAAGTCGGCGGTCAAGGAACTATTGCCGCAACAAGTCATGCGTTCCGTCCTTTGGGAGATGTCCTTCAGAAAAATGCTCGCCGACGGCGTAGATACCTTTGTTGAGCTGGGACCTGGAAGTGTCTTAAAAGGCTTTGCGAGAAAGATTGATAAGAACGTGAAGGTTCTGAATGTCGAAGACCCGGCATCTCTCGAAGCTGTGGTGAAATACTTTAATGATTAAGAACGTACTTGAAATCTAGGGTACAGGTCACGGTTTCTATCAATATTGGATTTCAGGAGGAGGCAGGATATGCTAAAGGGGAAAACAGCAGTTGTTACAGGTGCCAGCAGGGGTATTGGCAGAGCCATCGCTTTAAAGCTTGCTGAACAAGGCGCGAATATCGCGGTGAATTATGTAAGCAGCGAGCAGGAAGGGTTAAAGCTTGCTCAGGAAATTGAAAACCTTGGAGGGCGGGCCTTAGTTCTGAAAGCGGACGTCAGTGTATTCAGTGAAGCGGAACAATTGATTGCGATGGCCAAAGCAGAATTTGGAACCATTGATATTCTGGTCAATAACGCAGGGATAACCCGGGACGGTTTACTCATGAGGATGTCGGAAGACGATTTTGACCGAGTCGTAGAAGTAGACCTTAAAGGGGTGTTCAATTGTACCCGGCATGCCGTTCCTATCATGGTCAAACAAAGAAGCGGCAGGATCGTCAATATCACTTCTGTTGTTGGAATTCTCGGAAATGCAGGGCAGGTTAATTATGCAGCGGCCAAAGCCGGTGTTATTGGACTTACTAAATCCCTGGCCAAGGAAATCGGCAGCAGAAACATCACGGTGAATGCTGTAGCCCCTGGCTTTATTGAGACAGATATGACGTCAGGATTATCGGATAAAGTGAAAGAACTGACCAAAGAGAGCATTGCTTTAAAGAGGTTTGGTAAACCGGAGAATATCGCCGATACGGTTTTATTTCTAGCTTCAGACGCCGGTGAATACATTACCGGCCAGGTTATAAGCGTTGACGGCGGAATGGCATTTTAGGAGGAGACCAACAATATGAGAACACGCGTAGTTATTACTGGAATTGGGGCGGTTACTCCGCTTGGCAACGATGCAGCCACATTCTGGCAGGGCATCAAAGAGGGAAAATGCGGAATAGGTCCGATCACAGCCTTTGATACGACGGACCATAAAGTAAAAATTGGTGCCGAGATCAAAAATTTTGATCCTGAAACGCTTTTGGACAAGAAAGAAGCCAAACGGATGGACCGCTACTGCCAGCTGGCAGTGGTGGCGGCAGAACACGCTTATGAAGATGCGGGTCTGAAAGCAGCCGAGATTGACCCGGAAAGATTAGGTGTTTTGGTTGGATCGGGGATAGGCGGTCTGCTAACGATCGAAGAACAGCACAGCAGACTGACCGAGAAAGGGCCCGGCAGGGTTTCCCCTTTCTTTATTCCGATGGCGATCAGTAATATGGCTTCAGGGAATATTGCGATCAAGCTTGGTGCCAAAGGAATTAACTACAGTATAGTCACAGCCTGCGCTTCAGCAACGCATTCCATCGGTGAAGCTTTCTGGAAGATCAGAGACGGTCAGGCGGATATGATTGTTACCGGTGGTGCCGAAGCCCCGATTACGCCTCTGGCGGTAGCCGGATTTACTTCCATGACCGCTTTGAGCAACAGCAATGATGTCAACAGGGCTTCCATCCCGTTTGATAAGGAGCGGGACGGGTTCGTGATTGGTGAAGGTGCGGGTATTTTGGTTCTGGAATCCTTGGAGCATGCTAGAAAGAGGAATGCAAGAATCTATGGCGAAGTAGTTGGTTATGGAGCTACCTGCGATGCCTACCATATGACCGCACCTGCACCGGGAGGGGAAGGCGCGGCCAGAGCGATGAAGCTTGCCTTAGCTGATGCCGGAATTGGTCCGGACGAAATATCCTATATTAATCCGCATGGAACAGGTACACCGTACAACGACAAGTTTGAGACGGAAGCGATCAAAGCCATATTTGGAGAAAAAGCTTATCAAATACCGGTGAGTTCGACAAAATCAATGACTGGTCATCTACTGGGTGCGGCAGGAGCTATAGAGGCGATTATCTGCGCCAAAGCACTGCAGGAGGGCTTTGTACCACCGACGATCGGCTATCAGGTTAAAGATGAGGAATGTGACCTGGATTATGTGCCAAATTGCGGGCGTAACATGGACTTGACCTACGCCCTATCCAATTCGCTTGGGTTTGGCGGCCATAATGCTACCATTATCTTAAAAAAATGGTTAGAGGGATAAAGTGATGGATTTAAAAGAAATTCAAGAACTGATAAAAATGGTGGATGAATCCGGGCTGAGTGAATTTGAGCTTAAGCAAGAGGATTATAAAATTGTTTTGAAGAAAGAAAAGCTTCAGCCTATGTTTCAGCCTGCGTTTCAGCCGGTGCAGAGCTTTATGACCGGAGCTGCAGCCGGAAGAGAGACTGTGGCTCCGGAACATCCAAGTTCTAAAATTGAAGCATCGCAGACGATTAATGCACCGATTGTTGGAACCTTTTACCTGGCACCGTCGCCCGGAGAGAAACCCTTTGTCAGCGCGGGTAGCAAAGTCAAAAAAGGAGATACGCTTTGTATTGTCGAGGCGATGAAGCTGATGAATGAGATTGAAGCTGAAGAAGACCTGCAAATCTTAAGCATTCTGGTTGATGACGGGCAAATGGTCGAATTTGGCCAACCGCTGTTTGAAATTAATACCAAGTAGCGGCAAGGATGCAAGCGGAACTATTGTGGAGGTAAAAGATGCTGAACATCAAAGAGATTCAGGAGATCATTCCGCATCGATACCCATTCCTTCTTCTGGACCGAGTCGAAGAGCTAGAAGAAGGTAAAAGGGTTGTTGCTTATAAAAATGTTACGATCAATGAGTATTTTTTTCAGGGACATTTTCCGCAAGAACCGGTAATGCCCGGTGTACTCATTATTGAAGCGCTGGCTCAGGCCGGTGCGGTAGCTTTATTAAAAATGGAAAAATATCAGGGTAAGCTCGCTTACTTTACCGGAATTGATAATGCCAAGTTCCGAAGGAAGGTATTTCCTGGTGATGTGCTGAGGCTGGAAGTAGAGATTATAAAAATCAAAGGCCCTGCCGGTATTGGCAAAGCTCTTGCCACGGTTGACGGGGAAAAAGCTGCCGAAGCCGAAATTAAGTTTTTTATCAGTTAATAAAGTTGGTGGGTGAAAACTTGTTCAAAAAAATACTCATTGCCAACAGAGGCGAAATAGCGGTCCGAATTATTCGGGCCTGTCGGGAAATCGGAGTTGCAACAGTTGCGGTTTATTCGGAAGCCGACAGGAACTCCCTGCATGTGGATCTTGCTGATGAGACGGTTTGTATCGGGCCGGCCAGAGCAAGGGACAGCTATCTGAATACCAAGAATATTATCAGTGCAACGGTTCTGACGGGCGCGGAAGCCATTCATCCGGGATTTGGCTTTTTGGCGGAAAACAGCAAATTTGCCGAGATGTGCAAAGCGTGCCATATCGCATTTATCGGTCCTGACCCGGAAGTGATTGAAATGATGGGAAATAAAGCTAAGGCTCGGCAGATCATGGGCCAGGCGGGTGTCCCTATCGTTCCTGGCATTGAAGGTGTGTTGGCTAATTTTAAACAGGCAGAGGCTTCTGCGGAGCGTATTGGTTATCCAGTCATGCTGAAGGCATCGGCAGGCGGCGGAGGCAAGGGTATCCGGATTGTCTGGAGCCGGGATGAACTGAAAAAGGCTTATGATATGGCCAAGAAAGAAGCCCAGGCTGCCTTTGATGATGATTCAATGTATTTGGAGAAATATCTAGTGGAGCCGAGACATATCGAATTTCAGATCCTGGCGGACCACTATGGAAATGTCATTCACCTCGGAGAAAGAGACTGTTCAATCCAGCGCAGAAATCAAAAAGTCATTGAAGAGGCTCCTTCAACCGTCCTGAGTGACGAGCTCAGGCGAAAAATGGGGGATACAGCTGTCCGCGCTGCTCAAGCGGTAGGTTATAAGAGCGCCGGGACCATCGAATTTTTAGTTGACAACAACGGTGGCTATTACTTTATGGAAATGAATACCCGTATCCAGGTCGAGCATCCTGTAACCGAACTGGTTACAGGAATTGATATTGTGAAGGAACAACTGAAAATCGCCTCGGGAGAACAGCTAAACATCCGGCAGGACGACGTGCATATTCAAGGCCATGCCATAGAATGCCGAATCAATGCGGAAAATCCCGCACTCGGGTTCAGGCCGTCTCCAGGCAAAGTGAATATCCTTCTCTTGCCCGGAGGAAATGGCGTAAGACTGGACAGCGCACTCTACAGCGGCTATGATATCCCGCCGACCTATGATTCGATGATCGCGAAACTGATTACGCATGGCAAGGACAGGAATGAAGCCATCAGTAAAATGCGCAGGGCCCTTGATGAGTTTATCATTGAAGGCATTGACACAAATATTGAATTCCTGTTTCAGATTTTGAATAACCCTAAATTTAGGAGCGCAGAAATTGACACATCCTTCATTGCCAAAGAATTTGACTATGGAGCGTAATGACAGCCATAAAAAAATGATTACGGTTGGTGCTCATGTTTAAATTAAACAGGGTTTTTAAGAAACCGCGTTATCTGACCATACAACAGAATAATAGTCAGCCGGCACCGGCGGAGATAGAGGGGCAGGGGGAAAAGAGTGTTTTGCCTGCCATTCCGAACGGGCTGTGGACAAAATGCCAGAATTGCGGAGAGACAGTTTACACGAAGGATCTCAGTAATAATAACAAGGTCTGTGTCCGCTGCGGCTACCATTTCAGGATGGGAGCCTGGGAAAGAGTCGACTTGATCATGGACACCGGTACATTTAAAGAAATTAATCAGGATATGAAAAGCGTCAATCCGCTGGACTTTGAAGGCTATGCAGAGAAAATCCGCACTGGCCAGGAGAAGACGGGCCTTTCGGAAGCTGTACTGACAGGGTATGGCAAGATTTATGGCCAGGATGCTGTGATTACGGTGATGGACAGTAACTTTATGATGGGCAGCATGGGTTCGGTCGTTGGAGAGAAAGTGGCCCGGGCCTTTGAATTCGCTGCTGAAAGGAAAATGCCGATCATTGCTTTTACTGCTTCAGGTGGGGCCAGGATGCAGGAAGGAATGTTTTCCTTGATGCAGATGGCGAAAACATCTGCAGCCGTTGGCAGACACAGTCGGCAGGGAGGACTGTATATCGCGGTTCTGACAGACCCGACAACGGGCGGCGTCACGGCCAGCTTCCCGATGCTGGGAGATATCATTTTGGCGGAACCGGACGCGCTGATCGGCTTTGCCGGCAAGAGGGTCATTCAACAGACCATCAGGCAGGAGCTGCCGGAAGGTTTTCAGAAAGCAGAATTTCTTCTGGAACACGGTTTTATTGATAAAATCGTGGCCAGAGAGGACCTCAAACTAACCTTGTCTCGCCTGATTAAGCTTCATTACAGGCGTTAAGCAAAAAGACGGAGTGTGGCTATGCTCGAGCGGGAAAAAGAATTAGCGGAACTGAATAATAAGCTGAGTGATTTAAGGAAGCTTGCTGAAGATAAGCAAGCCGACTTTTCATCAGAGATTGAGGGATTAGAAGAGAAGCTTACCAGGATGAAAGAGGAAGCATTCTCAAATTTGACGGCGATGGATAAGCTGACCCTGTCCCGATTGGTGGAAAGACCCACCACGCTCGATTATATCGAGAGAATTTTTCACTCCTTTATTGAGCTGCATGGCGACCGGATGTACCGGGATGACCCCTGCATTGTCGGCGGCGTCGCCAGACTGGGCGATCTGCCGATAACGGTCATTGGTCAGCAAAAAGGCAGAAATACCAAAGAAAATGTCAAAAGAAATTTCGGGATGACAAATCCCGAAGGTTACCGTAAAGCGTTAAGGCTCATGAAGCAGGCGGAAAAATTTCACCGGCCAGTGGTTTGCTTTATTGATACACCAGGGGCTGACCCCGGCATCGGAGCGGAGGAACGGGGCCAGGGGGAAGCGATTGCACGCAACCTGATGGAAATGGTCAGTCTGCGGACGCCTGTTATTTCCATTGTTCTGGGAGAAGGAGGCAGCGGCGGGGCGTTGGCCTTGTCGATCGCAGACGAGATCTGGATGCTGGAGCATTCGATCTATTCCATACTGTCTCCGGAAGGTTTTGCCAGTATCCTTTGGAAGGATTCCTCCAGAGCAAAAGAGGCAGCCCGGATCATGAAGATTACGGCTCAGGATTTGCAGCAAATGGGCCTGATCGACAAGGTTCTGCCGGAGCCTTTGGGCGGTGCCCATCATGATCCCGAGGCGATGGCTGCCGTGATCAAGGAACATTTGTTAAAGGTCCCGTTCAGAACCATGCTGGAACAACTCGACGATGTTCTTGAAAGGCGTTATCAGAAATACCGTAGGATAGGGGCTTATACCGAGTAATGAACGAATCTCTCAGCCCTGAAAAAATAACACGATATCTCCGGACAACTTTTCTGGGAAGAAAGATCCTCTGTTTTGACGTGCTGGGCTCCACCAACTGTGAAGCAGCCCGCAGAGCTTTGGCTGAAGAAGAAGGAACTGTGATCATTAGTGAACAGCAGACGACCGGTCGGGGACGTTTTGGCCGAAAGTGGCAGTCACCGGGAGGCAAGGGGATCTGGATGTCAATCATTTTGAAACCTCAGCTCCCGCCGGATGTGATACCCCAGCTGACGCTGGCCGGCGCAGCAGCAGTATGCCTGGCAGTGGACGAAGCAGCTATTTCTTTCCCTGGAAGAGGAATCACCATCAAATGGCCAAATGATCTATTCCTGAACGGAAAGAAGGCCGGAGGGATTCTGACGGAAATGTCGGTCAGCAGCAGGCGGACGCCGGTAGTGGTGATCGGCATCGGTCTGAATGTGAACCTCGCTGAAACGGATTTTCCTGATGAACTGAAATCCACAGCGACTTCTTTACGTCTCGAGACGGGCAGGGAACACGACAGGACCAGGCTGACAGCCGGAATCCTAAATGGATTTGAACCACTTTACCTGGAATACCTCAGCACGGTTGATTTAGGCAGGACCTTAACCATCTGCCGGGAGCGTTCC
Organism: Dehalobacter sp. CP; assembly: GCF_047652685.1. NCBI lineage: Bacteria > Bacillati > Bacillota > Clostridia > Eubacteriales > Desulfitobacteriaceae > Dehalobacter > Dehalobacter sp. CP. The sequence goes on along the minus strand of NZ_CP157399.1, from coordinate 2,633,222 downwards.
GAAGTCATAGGCAGAAAAGTGGTCCTCGAAAACAGGGAGGGGCCGGTGCAGACCGCTGAGGTAATCGACCTCGGGCCTAAAGGGGAACTAGTCGTAAGGCTGGCGCAGACCGGGGAGATCAAAGCGATCATTTCGGGAGAAATTTCTGTGGTCCTACACGATTAAACGAGAAGTACGGTCGCGGTTCCCAAAATGAATACAGTATTTACATGGAAAATGGCATTGAAAACGAAGCGTCCTAATGATATAGTACTGAGAATATAGTTTATTACATGAAAGAACAGAACGGAGGAATGATGATGATTCAAAATTTGCATACGCTCGAAGTTTACCGTCAAAAACGTTTGTCCTATTTCCAATGGCGCACGCAGTCAACGACGTTTGCCAAAATTGCTCTGGCAGTAAGTCTGGCCTGCCTGACCGGCCTGCTTGCTCAGGTGAAAATCTACCTGCCATTTACTCCCGTGCCTTTGGTGGCTTCCCAGATTGGGGTGATCCTGGCTGCTGTGCTGCTGGGTAGAAAATGGGGCGGGATCAGTATGGCAATCTATGCTGTCGGCGGTTTGGCAGGAATTCCGTGGTTTGCGGGTTTCAAAGGCGGAGCGGCGGCGCTTGCCGGGCCGACAATTGGTTATGTGTTCGGTTTTATCCTTGCAGCGCTGTTTATCGGCGGTATGATTGATTCCAGGACCCAGAACCGTAAAGCTTTGCCGCTGACCGGCATTATCCTTTTTGCCCAGCTTGTCCTTGTCTATGTTCCGGGGTTAATATCCCTGGCCATATGGCTTTGGTCGACCGGACAGACAGTCACCCTGGCCGGAGTCCTCTTTATGGGTTATATACCCTTTATTGTCGGAGATATTCTGAAGTCACTCGTCGGAGCAGCAGCTGCCAAAGCCATTGTTCCGATGGAAAAATACTAGCACAGCGTCGACTTGGGTTAATATTGGACTAAAGCAGCACTTCAAGAATAATAAGTACCAGAATAATGACAACAAAGAATGCTGCACGCTGACCATATTTAAATGTATAGGCGTACATGCCGGATCCCCCCCGCAGGCTGATTTGTAAGATGTTTGATTTGTTTTATTCTATGAAGTCCAGGGAGGCAAAGTGATAAAGGAATAAACCTATGGACATATGAATATATGCGCATAGGTTTATTTTTGCGGTTCTAACCCTTTTATTTCAGTTGGATTGGGATTCAAATTCTTTTCCTGCTTCTGGCATTAGTTTCTGCACAGTGTCCCTGCAGAACCGGATCCGTTCCAGATCTGCATCCTTCAGAAGGGGATACAGTCCCGGATTGTCCAGAGCAGCTTTAGCCGGTATAACCTCATAAATCAATTGATTATTCAGGCGTTTTTTATTCACCCAAGTAGGAACGGCGTCCGCCTGGAGAACATGATGGGTGTGATCTGGATATACCCTGATCGTCACATTGGCGATGATTCCCTGTTCGGTATAAATGTTATCGACGGTTTCCTGACGCTGATCTGAGATGAAATTTCCCTGAGAATAAAAAACCGGAACAGTTCCATTGTTGTCTGTGGCCAAAAATACGAAGGGCTGGAGCACATGCGGATGGCCCCCGAAAATCACATCTGCGCCGCAGTCAGCCAGTACGGAGGCCAAGTCCTGCTGAAAAGTACTAGGCAGTCGCTGATATTCATCTCCCCAGTGCATACATAAAATGACAATTTCCGCTCCGGCCTGTCTTGCTTCAGTAATTCTCGCCTTAATGGTTTGCGCAGAACTGTCAAAATCCTGCGGGTCAAAGGTATCCATCAGTCCGGTCATGTTGACGGGAAGGATAAGACCATTGATGCTCAGGCTGCCGTCATATTGCGGATAGCCGTAGCCAAAATTGACAAACGCCACTTTAACACCTTTGATGTCCTTGATGACATAGGTGGTTTCCTTCTCGGTAGCCTTGACACCGATAATATCCAGTCCCTTGTTTTTGACAACATCGATCGTCCGGTAGAATCCGGTGATATCCTGATCTAAACGGTGGTTGTTGGCTGCGGTAACAATGTCAACGCCCGATTCCTTCAGAGCATTAACGATTGAATCGGGGGTATTGAATTTGGGATAACCGGAATAGCCCTGTTCAGGCCCGGCCAGTGAGGTCTCCAGGTTGGCCACGGTAATATCGGCATTTTCAAGATAGGATTTAACATACTGAAACTGGCTGCTGAAATCATATAAACCTGTTGAAGAATCGTAAGCGGCCATATAGACCGTGTTATGAATCAGGATGTCGCCGACGGAAGCGATAGAGATATCCACATAGGAAGGCGCCGGCTCCGATTCCGGAAGCGGCGAAGGATCCGGAGGATTTTGAGAAGAAATCTGGTTGGTATATTGGTAGGCGATCATACCGCCCGCAATGAATACGGCAGCGACTGTGCAGAGGAGGATAACTAGGAGTCTTCTTTTCATAAGCTTGACCTCAAATAATCATTTTATAATAAGTTTTTGATCATAGAATTTTTGATTTATAGTCTGGATTTGTTAGACTTGTCTGCGAATAGGATGGTTGCTCTTAGTCATTATAATACATTTACTTCAAAGCGAAAACGAATTATAATGACAGGAAGAATAAATGGTGAATGTTGCCGCTAAAAGGCTTGGTGCCAGCCGAGCTTTCTTTATGATCCAGAGGAGGTAGGGAAATGGAACAAACAGAGTTCATACAATTCGAACAATTTGAAACAAAAATGTTTAAAGAACTGACGCAGAAAGCGATAGACAGCAGTAAAATCAATCCTGAGCTATATAGTAAATATCAAGTAATGAGGGGCTTGCGCGATCTTGAAGGCAAGGGTGTACTCGTCGGTCTGACCGAGATTGGTGAAGTGCACTCCTATATCATAGACGAAGGAGAAAAGATTCCCGTTCCGGGAAGATTAACCTATAGAGGTATCGATATTAATGACATTGTCGATGGCTTTATCAAAGACGAAAGATACGGTTTTGAAGAAACGAGCTATTTGCTTCTGTTCGGGCATCTTCCGAACGCCACTGAGCTGAAGGACTTTGAACAGATGCTGTCGGCATATCAAAAACTGCCCGAGGACTTTGTCCGGGGTACTATTCTGAAAAGCCCGGGCAAGGATATCATGAATATGCTGGCCAGGAGCATCCTGAGCCTATATTCCTATGATGACAACCCCGATGACAATTCCATCGAAAATGTCCTGAAACAATGCATGAAACTGATTGCCTGGATGCCTTTGCTGGCCGTGTATGGCTATCACTCCTGTGCGCACTATCATGGAAACAAGAGCCTGTTTCTGCACAGTCCGCTGCCTCATCTCAGCACAGCGGAAAATATTCTTCACATGCTCCGACCGGACAGCAAATACACGAAGCTTGAGGCTGCCCTGCTGGATATTTCCCTGGTCCTGCATGCCGAACACGGCGGCGGGAATAATTCAACCTTTGTTACGCATGTCATTACCTCGACCGGTTCGGACACTTATTCGGTCATGGCTGCTGCTATTGGTGCCTTAAAAGGTCCCAAGCATGGAGGCGCCAATATTAAAACCTACAATATGCTTGAAGACATTAAACAAAATGTCACAGACTGGCAGGATGAGGATGAAATCAAGGCTTATTTGATGAAGATTATGAATAAACAGGCTTTTGACAGGTCGGGTCTTATTTACGGGATCGGCCATGCGGTTTACTCGATTTCTGATCCGAGGGAAGTCCTGCTTAAAGAATATGCCGGGAAGCTCGCTCAGGAGAAAGGTCTGGCCGAAGAGTTTGATTTATTCTGTAGAGTGGAAAGACTTGCTCCGGATATTGTCCTGGGCCATAACAAGTCAGGCAAAGTCATCAGTGCCAATGTGGACTTTTATTCCGGTTTTGTCTATAAAATGCTGGGACTTCCGCTGGAACTGTTTACCCCGATCTTTGCGATCTCCAGAATGTCAGGATGGAGTGCCCACCGGATCGAAGAGATCGTGAATAATGGGAAAATCGTCAGACCGGCCTATAAGAGCGTTGTTCCAAGACGAGAATATACTCCGCTTTCCAGCAGGAATTAGATAGAGATTTTAAATAAATACGCGGATGAAGACAAAAGGCGCTGTTGCAAAACGAGCATATCGTTCGTGGGCAACAGCCTATTTTTATTGCGGAGAATACAGGCTAATCTTTAAAAATAAACGATTACATAAGACCAGAGACTAGGCTATGCAATGTACATCCAGCGACAAGCGGAGCACGGATTGCGCAGCGCGGCAGTTTGACGGCCACGGATGGCCTAATGTCGCGATGCTATGGATGGCAAAGAGCGACTCGCCATGGAGGGCGCAACTGCCGAAAGCGGTTGTACATTGCGTAGCCCTACCTTCTTTGGTTTCTTTGTCTTTTAATATTAAGAAGGCGGTGTCGCCAACTACTTTAGTAGTTTTGCAGCACCGCCTTGCTTTTTGCTTAGAAATATTAACTTTGATGCGCTCTCTGATATTCTTTGACTTGAAGGCTTTCATACAGCAGCTGATCAGCCAACCCTACGATACTGCCCGGAGAAAGCTGTCGGGCCAAGTCCGAAGCATTCTCCCGCATTTCTTCAAGCAAACCGGGATTTAGACAGAAACTGTCGATCAGGGGATTAAGTTCGGAAATCCTTGATGTTCTGACAGCAACACCTGCTTTAACTAGAATCTCGGTATTTTCTTCTTCTTGTCCCGGAATAAAAAATGGAATAATGATGGGGATATTTTTGTTGATCGCTTCCGAGGCAGTCAGACCGCCGGGTTTTGTGATAATCACATCGGACTGGTCCATCAGGTCATAGATGTTCGATGTGAAACCGTAAATAACGACATCTTTGTCGTTAAAGGTACCTGCGTACTTTTTAGCAAGATCAGTCCAAAGCTTGCGATTGCTTCCGCATACGACCAGAATGCGAAGATGATGCGGGTTTTCCATAAGCGTTTTCAGGCATTTTCTGATATAGGGGATGCCCATGCTCCCGCCCATGATCAGCAGTGTAAATACATCATTGTTTCTGACAAGGCGGGGCTGGCGGAATTCTTCACGTACCGGAATGCCGAAAATGTGTATTTTGTTTTCAGGAACACCTTTTTCCGTAAGCGTATCCTTGGTGTAAGGTGAACCAACAATGTAGGCATCAACAAAACTATTCACATAAAACTGATGGGCCATATAATCTGTAACCAGTGAAATAAAAGGCAGATTTAAGCGTCCGGATGCTTTTAAATAGGAAACAACACCGACATGAAGAGGATGGGTGGTAATAAGCAGGTCGGGCTTGTACTCCTGAATCAGCTGTTCGATGACACTATCCATGGCCCTGTTTAAAATTCTTTTGACATTTTTATTTAAGAACTCATTATAGGTAATCTTATATAGTTTACCGTACATTTTCGGTAATCTTGTTGCGAGTATATGATAACCGTCATCGATAAGGGCTTCCATGATCCAGCTTTCTTCTTTTTTTAAGGGTTCTACAATCCGGACGGAATAGCCTGAAGCTTCAAGCTCCTTTTTCAGACAGTCTGCGGCCTGATTATGTCCGTGTCCTGTAGACGCAGAGAAAATCATTACTTTAGGCACGAATATTCTCCCTTCAATTAAAAGCATAAGATGCTGAAAGTTATCCTTATACATTATAACAGTTTATGGTCGATAACCAACAAAAATTTATTTATTATTTTTTGGCAAATAGGAATAACCACACAAGCGACTTTCTGGCAGGAAGACATAAACGACCCTATGATTAGTCTGTGGGCCACAGTTTCGAGATCTTCTAATGCTGAAAGTCAATCTGTACAGACTTTTTCTCCCTGCTGTCTGTCTTGGGCAGGAATACATTCAGAACGCCGTTTTTATAAATTGCCCTGACATTATCAATAGAAACGGCCGCTGGAAGAGAGACGGAGCGGCGGAATTGACCGGTATACCTTTCTTTTTTGTGTAGGCGATCTTCCTGAATCACGTGCTGTTCGCGGTTCAAAGTGCCGCTGATGGTTATCATGTTGTTTTCAATCTGAATGCTTACATCTTCTCTTCTCTGCAGTCCTGGCAGATCGCAGGAAACAATGATCTCTTCGTCGGTTTCATAGACGTCGGTAAATGGAACGGCCAAGCGCGGAGCGAACTCATCTTCGAAAAGATTAAACGGTAAACTATAAAGCCTATTGATTTCACGGCGTAATTGATCTGCATTCCGCATTGGATGGAACGGTAAAAGATTCATACTTTCAAGCCTCCAGTACAATTATGGGATTGATAACAAGTACTTTTTTTCAAGCATACTAGTACAACATTCCCGAAATAAATACTCAAATAGATGATTGCGTTAAACTCCCGGGTTGGCCTGTGCGCCACAATTCCGCTTTCGGCTGTTGCGCCATCCGTGGCTTGTCGCTCCTTGCCCTCCATGGCGCCGCGACATTAGTCCATCCATGGACGTTAAAGCCGCGCTCCGCCTCCATGCTCCGCTTGACGCTGGAATTGTGGCCCCCAGACCTCATTTAGGGTAATCAAGCTTGTATGAATGATTTGAGCAGGGAATTTGAGAACGTCGTACTAGGATTATTTTAACCGGAAAGATGATATGTATTCTGTTCGGATGTTTAGACAAACGCACGATTGGTAATTAATCAAAATAATATGAAAAAATCATCATAAGAAAGAAATCAATGATAGAACATAAGCAAAGAAATGACCAAAATTTGCCCAAATTATTTGACCTTTATTGACCTTTGTAATAAAATAGAGACATATCAAAATTCACAATCAATGATGGAGGGAATAAATATGAGTTATCTTATCCCGATGGTAGTTGAACAAACGAATCGCGGTGAACGTTCTTACGACATCTATTCTAGGCTCCTCAAAGACCGTATTATCTTCCTGGGCGGAGCAATCGATGATAACGTTGCCAATGTTGTCGTTGCGCAATTGCTTTTCCTGGAAGCAGAAGATCCTGAAAAGGACGTTTTCCTCTATATTAACAGCCCCGGAGGGTCAATTACTGCCGGGATGGCCATCTACGACACGATGCAGTATATCAGGCCTGATGTACAGACCATTTGTATTGGAATGGCCGCCAGTATGGGTGCCTTCCTGCTTGCCGCCGGCACGAAAGGAAAGCGTACTGCCCTGCCGAATGCTGAGATTCTGATCCACCAGCCGTTAATTGCCGGGGGAGGTTTATCAGGGCAGGCTACAGAAATTGAAATTCACGCCAAACAGTTGCTGAAAACAAAAAACAAAATGAACAGGATTCTCGCTGAAAGAACCGGCCAGCCTTTGGACAAAGTCCAGCAGGATACGGACCGTGACTACTATATGTCCGCTGAAGAAGCCAAAGAATACGGAATTGTTGACCGGGTACTGGAAAAAGCAGCGTTGCTCGAGCAAAAAAAGAAAAACCCACTAAAATAGAATCTCTTAAAAAAACCTTTATTTTCATAAAAAAATTTGAAGAAAATTCTGGATATCGAAAACGCCTCGTTTGAGTCAATCATTTGAGGCGTTTGACGTCCACGGATGAACGAATGCCGCGGTTCCATGGAGGGAAAGGAGCGCGGCCATTCAGAAAAAAACATAAAAGTTAGATAAATTCGGCATACTAAACTCGGATTGTTCAAAAACAACCAAAGCAACAACAAAAAAAGGAGGAAAAATCTTGCAGAAAATTCGTAAAGCAGTCATACCCGCGGCTGGATTGGGTACAAGATTTCTTCCTGCGACCAAAGCTCAACCCAAAGAAATGCTGCCGATCGTTGACAAACCGACCATTCAGTACATCATTGAAGAAGCGGTTCAATCCGGTATTGAAGATGTCATTATTGTCACAGGAAGAAACAAAAGAGCCATTGAGGATCATTTTGACCGTTCTGTAGAACTTGAACTATTTCTAAAGAACGGAGAAAAGTCCGAACTGCTCGATATGGTCAAACATATTGCTGAGATGGTAGATATCCATTATGTCCGCCAAAAAGAAGCTCTGGGGCTTGGTCATGCCGTCTACAGTGCCAGAAGATTTATTGGCAATGAGCCGTTTGCCGTTCTTTTGGGAGACGACGTGATCTATTCGGATGAGCCTTGTCTGAAACAAATGATCAGGTACTACGAGCTGTATAACAGCAATCTGATTGGCGTACAGGAAGTACTGCCGGCAGAAGTGTCCAAATACGGGATTATTGATGGCAGCAGAATATCCCCGAGACTGTACAAGGCGGAAACTATGTTTGAAAAGCCGGCCCCGGAGGAAGCGCCTGATATTCCGCTTGCGATCATGGGCCGGTATATTCTTAATCCGGAAATTTTTGATATCCTCGCGGAATTGCCTCCGGGAAGAAATGGAGAAATTCAGCTGACGGATGCGATTGCGCAGTTGAGCAAGGTTCAGGACGTGTATGCCTACAATTTTGAGGGAAAAAGATATGATGTGGGGGACAAACTTGGTTTTGTCAGAGCAACCATTGAATTTGCGTTAAGACATGAAGAAATTGGCGAAAGCCTGATGGATTATCTGACTGATATCGTCAGCCGGTATCAAAAAGAGGGTCAGGAGCTCCGCCTGCTTTCAGCAGGCAATAATTTGGACAAACTTTATGATATTAAGAAGAATTACAGTTAACCGGGTAGGTAAATGGATGCTGCCCGAAAAAAACGGCGGAAAATAACGTACTTTCACAGAAAATAGGCTGTTTGATATCCTGAATGTGACAAGCTTTTCTCTTTGCTATTGGTAATATTATACAGAAAATACCTATAGTAAGGAGGAAAAAGGATGAATTTCAGCCGCAAAAGCATCCTAACTCTTGCAGGGGCTGTTGTTCTGGCGGGGGTAATCATTATTGGCGGAATTTATGGGCCCACTGCCTGGAAAGTATTTCGTGGCCAGGTAGTCGGACCAGAGGACCAAGTGGTTATCCAGACGCCGCCGGTCAATTATGCCGGTGGAGAGACGGATGCTGATCAGACCACTGCTCAGGGTGAAGACAGTACGGTTTCATCCAATACCGGGGGAACACCGGCTGCAGAAGGGACTGCAGGAGATACCGTTACAGCACCCAATCAGGCTGACGGCACAGACAATTCTGCCAGCAGCACGAATGAAGTCAAAAAGTACAGGGAACCGGATCTAAGTCTTTTGAATATTGCGCCTTCGCTTGAGGAGTATTTTGGCGAGGGAGCGCTCAGCGATTCATCCAGGACTCTTGCCTTCGGAGCCGCCTGGAACATCCATCAGTATACGGATGGTTATCTGTACGGTGTCACAGCAGGGCCTCAGATGAACGAAAAGGATATTAAGAAATACATTGTTTTCCATAAGACCTTATGGGAAAAGCAAATGGAAAATGAGGTCAATTCTAGTCAGGCGTCAACCTTTGATGTGTATCTCAGAAATCTTCTGAACAGAGGAATTGATGCCTTTGACAGTAAGGACAAAGTAAGAATTGAACAATTCCATCTCGAGATTCATGATTTGGACGCGCATCTGCTGCGGGATGATATGAGTTCCAAGGTTTACGGGGCAACTCCTTTTGCCACGAAACGTTCTGAATAGCAATTGATAGGCGCCTGAAACAACATTTGAAGCGCTTCTAAAAAAGTTATCCTGTCTCAAACCTCCATGAGATTAGGATAACTTTTTTGATTTTTAACCTTTGACAATGCTGACAGATCATGTATAATAATAGATACTTAGATGATTGTCTAAACATCTAAATATCTATTTGAATTAAGGAAGTGGATCACAAATGTCGCCGTATAATGATACGTTTAAAGCTTTGGCTGATCCGACCCGAAGAGAAATGATCCGCTTTTTGAAAGAACGAAATATGACGGCAGGGGAAATAGCAGATCAATTCAAAATCTCCAAACCAAGCATCTCCCATCATTTGAATATTTTGAAGCAGGCCGGGCTGGTTACAGATGAAAGAAAAGGGCAGACCATCGTCTATGCATTGGATACCTCTGTGTTTGAAGAAGTCATGCGGATGATGTTTGATTTGTTTTCCAGAAAAGAAGAATCAAAAGATAAACAAACAAATAAATAACACATAAATAAACAGACAGATGAATCATAAGAAAGGGTGCTGGTGCAATGTCGGAGAATAAAGAATTATGGATGCGCAGAATGCTTATCTTTGGCAGTCTGATGGTTCTCATAAGTTTGGCGGTTAGCTTGGTTGTTTATCCCCGTCTCCCGGATAAAGTTCCGGTGCACTGGAATGCAGCCGGAGAAATCGACGGCTGGGGCAGTGCTTTTCAGGGAGCTTTTCTGTTTCCGCTGATAATGGCAGCTATGCTGATCCTGCTCGTTTTCCTTCCCAAAGTGGATCCTAAGAAAAAGAACTATAGCCGGATGAGCAAACCGTATGCCATCATTGTGCTTGTCATAATGCTGTTTTTTATGTTGATTCATTTTGGCTCGCTGGGCACGGCGCTCGGGTATTTTGAGAGCTTCCCTTCTCTGATTCAATTGGGAGTCGGAGCCTTGTTCGTGGTTATCGGAAACTATATGGGCAAATTAAAGCATAATTACTTTGCCGGAATCAAGACTCCATGGACGCTGGCCAATGAGCAAGTCTGGTACAAAACGCACCGGATGGCAGGACCGCTCTGGGTCATTGGCGGACTGATCTTTATGGCGGCAAGCTTCCTGCCTTCCCAGTTTCTGACCGTCACAGTGATGATTGTCATTGCAGTCCTGCTTATCATTCCAATTGGATATTCTTATTGGATCTTTAAGAGATTGGATAAGGAAGAATAGGTAGAATAGGTCCACAATCCTGTAATAAAAATAGGCTGAAGTATGTTTAAAATCCCCGCAGAACGGATAGAATGGAAATAGTTACCATTCTATCCGTTATTGAGGGGATTGTGATTTTATGCGTAAAAAATTTTGGTTGATTACAGTACTGGTATTTGTTCTGGGGGTGTGCCTCGGCGCAGGGGGACACTTTTTATGGTCAACGACTCTGAACCCGGAAGTAAATTCTCCGGCTGAAAAGGACAACGCGGCCAAGGTAGGTACCGTTCAGAGCGGTGATGCTGTTCAGAATGCTCTTCCGGACCTGTTTGCCGAAGAAAATGGCATTGTTGACGGTATAGCTGATGGTACAAATGACGGCACAAATAACAGTACTGACGAAAGTACAAGCGCCTTGACTGAGGCAGAACAGGAAGCAATTATTGCACAGTATAAGCAGGGTCTGGGAATGCTCTTTGATGCCTGGAAAGCCAAAGATATGACTGCGTTCAGAACTGCGATCGCCAATGCTTACACTGGAGACTTGATGGAAAAGCATATCCAGAAGGCAGAAGAGTTCATTTCCAGAGGAATCGGACTGGATGTCAGCAACATCATTTTTGATGACGTGAAAATCGAATCTGCCGACAAATTTTCGGCGACAGTCAATGCTGTTTACCGTTATACGGCCAGAGATTACGACTTGGACGAGCAGTATCCTTTGGGGGAAGAGCAGGAACATCAGGTTCATGTCAGGGCGAATCTAATTAAAATTGGTCAGAGCTGGCTGATTACGGGCGAAACGGCAATATAGCCGGCAGAATATTGCAGGATTTAACTGAACGATGGCGAATTCTAGGAATTGAGAAGATTAAGTCTTAAAAAGATTAAGACGGGGAGAGGAACGGATGTTCAAGAGAAAGCCGGGAGCGCTTGCGGTTCTGCTGATCGTATTATTGTTTTTGCCGGTCCATAGTTCCGGAGTATTTGGGGCAGAGATTCAGACGTACCAGAATCCTTCCCTGGAGGTCGTTGCTCAGAAGCTTGAGACGATTTCCAAAAGCAAAGGAATCCCGAGCGTGCTGCTAAAAACAATTGCCTATTGTGAATCGGGTTGGAGACAATTCGATCAAAGTGGTGAAGTAGTAACCGGAAGAACAGACGGTACCTCGAATCCTGCCCTCGGAATCATGCAGGTTACCAGTTATGATCCCGGAGATACCGAAGAAGTTAATAAACTTAAATATGATATCGACTATAATATTTCCCGCGGGGCTGATCTGCTGAATCAAAAATGGCAGATGGTGCCGAAGATTGGTGATGGGGACCGCAACAAATTGGAGAACTGGTATTTTGCGCTTTGGGCCTATCATGGCTGGTTGGCGTACAACAACCCGAATAATGCTGCTGCCAGAGGCGAGGTAGCTTATCAGGACGCGATCATTCGCAAAGCCGCGACAGCATATTTTCTGGGTCTTATCGTACCTGTCCAAATTACGCCGGTTCCCGCCGAACTTCTTCCGCTTGGCACGCTTCCAAGCAGCAGTCAGAGCTGGAATACACCTGAACCGTATACCCTGGGAGACTTAACTTCCAGCACAGTTGGTACAACCACCAGAATCTCAGGTCAGGACAGGATAGACACGGTCAATCAAATTGCCTTGAACGGATGGCCGAGTGGTGCTCAGACCGTCATCCTTACCCGTTCAGATGCGTTTCCTGATGCCCTGGCCGGCGTGCCTCTGGCTAAAAAATATAATGCACCGATTTTGCTTACGAGCCCGGATCAACTTGATCAAGGTGTCATTGAGGTGTTGAATACCTTAAAGCCGACAAAAGTGATTATTCTGGGCGGAGAGAAGGCCGTCAGCAAATCAGCCGAGACTAGACTCAAGGCCGTTTTGACCTGGACCTCTGATGTTTTCCGGATTGCCGGGGCGGATCGTTATCAGACTGCGGTACTGATTGCCGCTGATTTCCCCAAAGATGCCAGCGTGGCTATTGCTACGGGTATGGATTTCCCGGATGCGTTAAGCCTGGCCACAGCTGCAGCTGCGAACGAAATGCCTCTGCTGCTCACTTCAACCCGGAGCCTGCCTGAGGTTACCAGACAGGACTTAAGCAAACGTTCACCGGGAAAAATCTATATTGGCGGCGGGGAAAAAGTCATTACTGCTGAAGTAGTGACAGCCCTGACTCAGACAACCGGATTGTCTGCGGGGAACATTGTTCGTTTTGCCGGGAGCAACCGTTATGAGACTTCGGTGATGATTGCGGAAGCGTTCTTTCCCAGTACGCAGGAGATTTATATGGCTACTGGACTCGATTTTGCAGATCCTCTCGCCGCTGGCGCCCTGGCTGCAACGAAGAATGCCTGTCTATTGCTGATTTCTCCGCAGGGCTTCACGACAAACGGGCCAACAGAAAATTATCTAAAAAAGATGGCTTCTTCCACAAATGTTAAAGTGATCGGCCCGGAAGCTTCTATTTCTGAATATACGGTTACCCGTGTAAAATATTTACTCAGACAGATGTGATTGATAACATAAATCAATGATAGATTAGTCAAAAATCTGTTGGTAATTCGTCCATAACCAGCCAATTTGATGAGAAGGGTTTGCAAGCATCATCATTCATTAGATGGAATAATATTGACCTTTTCCGGCAAGCAGCACTTCTTGTCGGAATTTTGTTTATGAGCGTTCATGCGGCTTTCAGCGATTTGGAAAAATTTTGGGGAAGGAAAATCTGTCTCTAAGACGAATTTATTTACTCTAAACTTCTTTCAAGTTTTGTGACGGCTACGAAGATGGCATACGATGTGCCTGGTGTCGAATGCGTCAGGATGACAAAGCATTTGACTGGTCTCATGCCGCGATGTCCATGGGTAGACTCGTGCAGCGTTGCCACGGACGGCAAAGAGCTGCCGGTGCCACGGATAGCAAGGAGCAGCGGTTTCTGTGTTTCTGATTAGGAGGTAATTAATGCGTTCGAAAAAATATATCCGGTTATTACTGACCGTGCTTTTCAGTATTTTGCTGCTGATTCCGGCCAGGCCGCTGCTTGTTCAGGCAGCAAACCAGAATCCTACTCCGGAGGAGATATCCAAGATATTTGACCAGGTGGCCCTGGAGGAAAAAGTCCCTGCGGAGATCCTTAAAGCGATTGCGTTCAAAGAATCAGGCTGGCGTCAATGGAACAGTTCAGGCAATGTTGTGATGGGGGGCTCAGGCAGCAGGCCTTACCTCGGTATTATGCAGATTGGGGTATATGATCCTTCCGATTCGGAGACGATTAACCACCTGAAAACGGATATTGCCTATAATATTGCCTATGGGGCTGAAGTCCTGAAATCCAAGTGGAATATGACGCCGATCATCGGAGACGGTGACCCCGGAAAACTGGAAAACTGGTACTTTGCGATTTGGGCCTATAACAGCTGGTCTACCGTCAATAATCCAAATACTGCGGCTGCTTCAGGCAGAGTGGCCTACCAGGATAAAATCTTGAAACTGATTGCCACCGATTATTATGAGGGCCTGACTGATCCTGTCAGTATCACACCGGTGTCGAAGTCGCTGCTGCCGGCGGGGACACTACCGTCAAAGAATTCTGTCTGGAAGACGCCCGAACCGATCCACTATGCCGGTTACACCCTGGGTCTTCCCATGATCTCCAGAAGTCAAAACAATTTACTACTCTCAACTGTGAAAAGAATTTCCGGCATGGACAGGATTGATACTGCGATAAAAATCGCTTATGAAGGGTGGCCTTACGGCTGTGAGACGGTCATCATCGCGAGGTCCGATGCTTTTGCGGATGCCTTGGCCGGTGTATCCCTGGCGAAACAGAATCATGCGCCCATTCTTCTTACTTCAAGGGACCAGCTTGACCAGAGGGTGGAGAACGCTCTAACAGTTCTGAAACCGCTGAAAGTGATTATTCTTGGCGGTGAAACTGCGTTGTCATCCGGGGTGGAGAACAGACTGAAGGAAGTTGTTTCCTGGACAGAAGATTTTGAGCGGATAGCGGGTCAGGACAGATATGAGACCGCAGCGCTCATTGCGTCCCATTTTCCTGAAGGCAGCGGAGTTGCCGTTGCGACCGGATCAAACTTCCCGGATGCTTTAGGTATTGCTTCAGCTGCCGCGGCCAAAGGATATCCGCTGCTTCTGACGGCAAAAGACAGCCTGCCGCAGGCCACCGCAGAACTTCTGCAGACCCTGAAACCGTCTGAGTTATATATTGCCGGCGGGGAAGGGGCTGTATCGTCCGGGGTCGCCGGCAGCATCGCTGGCATCGCAGGTCTCTCCGCGGATAAAGTCCGGCGTTTTGCCGGTAATAACCGCTACAATACTTCGCTCACAGTCGTGCAGTCCCTGTATCCCGATGCCCAAAAAATCTACCTGGCGACCGGGGAGGGTTTCCCGGATGCTTTAGCGGGAGCAGCGCTTGCTGCCAATATGGATACGCCGCTGCTGCTGATTCCGACGGAAGGGCCTGCAGCCGGTTCCGACACCGAGAAGTATTTTCAAAGTATCTCGCCGGACGTGGAACTGGTGGTTCTCGGAGGCAAATCCGTCATCAGTGACAATGCGATTATCCGGATCAAATACCAGATGGTTAAAATATAGCATGAGGGGGACAAGGAGACGGATCTTTGTCCCCCTTTTGAATTGTAAAATGAGGAAAACTGTAGTAAACTGATAAACGGTGAAAACGAATTACGTCCTGAAAGGTCGGAAAACGATAACGTGGCACATCCCAAACGCACCTTATTTTTAATGCTTACCGATGCTTTATTGATTAATCTTGCCCTTTTTTTAAGCTTCTACCTGCGTCTTTCCGAAGAGGCTGATCTGCAGGCGGAGTTTGTCAAATATTTGGGCACTTATTTGAATGCCGCGATCGTGTCAACCTTCGTGCTCATTGTGACGTTCCACTTTTTTGGATTGTATAAAAATATTTGGCGATATGCCAGTGTCAGAGAACTTCTTTCTATTGTTTACGCTGTAACCGTCGGTGCGGCGCTCACAGTCATGGCGGTCTATTTTATTTCCCCGCTCAGACTTCCGCATTCGGTCAGCGTTTACTTCTGGCTGATGCTGATTGTTTTGATCGGCGGACTCCGGTTCAGCCAGAGGATGCGCCAGGAGAATACTATTTTTGCCGTATCCAACAAATCGCAGCGAAAAGTACTGATTATCGGAGCCGGTGACGCAGGCGTTCTTGCTTTAAGGGAACTCAAGAAAAGAGATTTTCAAGAAGGTGTACCCGTCGGTTTTATTGACGACAGCAAAAGTAAGATCAATCTTCATGTTCAAGGATTTCCGGTGTTGGGTTCCCGTGACGACATCCGGCGCATTGTTGAAAACTATGCTGTTGATGAGATTATCATTGCGATCCCTTCTGCCGATGGAGAGACTGTCAGGGAGATCGTGGAAATATGCAAAGAGACCCGAGCGGCCTTAAAGATTATGCCCGGCGTATACGACATCCTGAGCGGCAAGATTACGGTGAGTTCTTTAAGGGAAGTACAGGTCGAAGACCTTCTCGGGCGCGAACAGGTATCGGTGGATTTGGAAGAGGTGGCAGGCTACCTGAAAAACCAGGTTGTCGTGGTGACCGGTGCCGGAGGCTCCATCGGATCGGAGCTTTGCAGGCAGATTGTCAAATTTTTTCCCTCAAAGCTTATTCTGGCCGGACACGGGGAAAACTGTATTTTTGATATTGAGCAGGAATTGAAGAATTTCCCGATAGTGACGGAAATTTTTGATATTAAGGATGCCGGTAAGGTTAACCTTGTTTTTGAAAAGTACAAGCCTTACGTGGTTTTTCATGCAGCTGCGCACAAGCATGTGCCGCTGATGGAGGTAAATCCTGAGGAAGCGTTAAAAAATAATGTTATGGGCACGAACAACCTTGCTGCAGCGGCAGACAAAAACGGAGTCAGAACATTTGTGCTGATCTCCACCGACAAGGCGGTCAATCCCACCAGCATCATGGGCGCATCTAAAAGGATGGCCGAGATGGTCATCCAGGACTATGATAAGAGATCTGAGACCAAGTTTGTCGCCGTACGCTTTGGCAATGTTCTCGGAAGCCGCGGAAGCGTCATCCCTACGTTTAAAAAGCAGATTATGGCGGGGGGACCGGTAACGGTGACGGATCCTAGGATGACCCGTTACTTTATGACCATCCCCGAAGCAAGCCAACTGGTCATTCAGGCCGGCGCGATGGCCTCAGGCGGAGAAATTTTTATTCTTGATATGGGCAAGCCTGTGAAGATCGTTGATCTGGCCAAGGACCTTATCCGTTTATCAGGTTTTGAACCGGGCAAAGATATGCAGATTGAGTTTACCGGCGTGAGACCGGGGGAGAAAC
The DNA here is from genome assembly GCF_047652685.1 of Dehalobacter sp. CP. Classification (NCBI taxonomy): domain Bacteria; kingdom Bacillati; phylum Bacillota; class Clostridia; order Eubacteriales; family Desulfitobacteriaceae; genus Dehalobacter; species Dehalobacter sp. CP. Next base: position 2,616,085 of record NZ_CP157399.1, on the reverse strand, counting down.
TTTTTGAAGAAATTCTGACTTCGGAAGAAGGTACGACAGCAACCAAACATAAACGCATTTTCGTAGCAAGGCCCAACCATATTGATCATGAGGCGATTGAAGGACTGGTGCAGAAGATACGCGAGCGTGGCAGCTATATGGACAGGGAGGAAATCAACACTTCCATCAGGACACTTCTTCCTGACTTTGGGAAGACCATAAAAACTTAGGCAGCGCAGTCCTGACCATCATGAACGCTTGCACCACAGATATAAGGAGGAACTTCTATGTTGGAAGTTAAAAATGTCATTACGCAGAATCATCCTGTTGCCCTGGAACTCAAAAAGAAAATTGAAAACCATACCGCCCGGATCGGCGTGATCGGTCTTGGTTATGTCGGCCTGCCGCTGGCAGTTGAGAAAGGCAAGGTTGGTTTCCCGGTTCTCGGATTTGATATTAATGCCGAGAAAGTCGCCATGGTATCAGCCGGAGAAAACTATATCGGAGATGTCAAGGATGAGGAACTTAAAGAACTTGTCGATAAAAAGATCCTTCAGGCAACCACTGATTTTACCAAACTTGCCGACTGTGATGTGGTGATCATTTGTGTACCGACACCGCTGACCATTACCAGGGATCCGGATATTTCCTATATGAAGGCTTCCGCTGAGGAAGTCGGAAAAACCATTCGTCAGGGGCAGCTTGTCACACTTGAGAGCACGACATATCCTGGGACCACGCAGGAAGTGATCCTGCCGATTCTGGAACAGTCGGGGCTTAAAGTCGGAAAAGACTTTTTCCTGGCCTTCTCGCCGGAAAGAGTTGACCCCGGTAACAAACGTTTTTCAACGAAGAATACCTCCAAAGTTGTCGGCGGCGTAACGTCTTACTGCCTGGAGATTGCTTATACCTTATATGCACAGACCATTGTGAATGTCGTACCTGTCAGCTCACCGGCTGCAGCCGAACTCACCAAAGTATTTGAAAATACCTACCGCGCAGTCAATATCGCACTCGTGAATGAAATGATGCTGTTATGCGACCGGATGGGGCTTGATGTTTGGGAGATCGTCGAAGCTGCTTCGACGAAACCTTTTGGCATCCATACGTTTTATCCGGGACCGGGTGTTGGCGGCCACTGCATTCCGATTGATCCGTTCTACCTTACCTGGAAAGCCAGAGAGTATGACTTCCATACCCGCTTTATTGAACTGGCCGGCGAGATCAATGTTGAAGTTTCTTCTTATGTCGTCAATAAAGTATACCGGGCTTTAAATTCCCTGAATAAAAGCGTTAAGGATGCCAAAGTCCTGGTCGTAGGTGTCGCTTATAAAAAGGATATTGAGGATGTCCGCGAATCACCGGCCCTGATCATCATGGAACTCTTGCGCAAGGAAGGCGCCGTATTAACCTACCATGACCCTTACGTACCGGTGATCGAGCCGCATGGCGGCAGCACCATGCATCTGGAAAGCATCGCGCTAACCCCGGATGTATTGCAGGAGGCTGACTGCGTCTTGATTATCACCGACCACAGTGCTATAGACTACGAACAAATCGTCCAATATGCGCCGTTGGTCGTCGATACGCGCAATGCGACCAAAGACGTGCGGCAGATGCGTGAAAAAATATTCAAGATCTAAATAAATTAAAAGAGGCCCTGTCCGTATGATTGGAGAGTGAAATTTTTGACTGAAGACAAAATAGTATTTGGCGTAATCGGGTGCGGAAGAATTGCCCCGAAACATACGGAATCGATTATGGCTATTCCCGGCGCAGAGCTGGCTGCTGTCTGTGACATTGTGCCGGAAAGGGCTGAAGATTTTGCCAGCAAGTACAAGGCGCAGCCGTATCTGGATTATCACGATCTTTTGAAGAGAGAAGATATCGATATTGTCACGATCGCAACCCCGAGCGGAAGCCATGCGGAAATCGGGATTGCAGCGGCCAGGGCCGGCAAACATGTGATGGTCGAGAAGCCCATGTCTATGACGCTCCGCGAAGCAGATCTGCTGATCAGGACCTGCAGGGAGAACGGTGTCAAACTGGCGGTTATTCACCAGAACCGCTTTAATAAATCAATTAAATTACTGAAAAACGCTTTGGAGGCAGGCCGTTTTGGGAAACTGACCCACGGGCAGGCGACAGTCCGCTGGAACCGGGGCATGGACTATTATCTGCAGGCACCTTGGAGAGGCACCAAACTGCAGGACGGCGGCGTCCTGATGAATCAGTCCATTCATAATATTGATTTATTACAATGGATGTTTGGCCCCGTAGAATCCGTTTTTGGCTATACCCATACCGCCTTAAGAAATATTGAAATGGAAGATGTCGCCGGAGCGGTATTGAAGTTTAAGAACGGCGCAATCGGGCTGATTGAGGCTGCTTCCACGATCTATCCGAAGAACATTGAGGAAACGCTGAATGTTTTTGGAGAGACAGGCTCAGCCGTGATCGGCGGGATCGCAGTGAACCGCGTCGAAGTATGGGAATTCCCAGGCAGCGAAGCTGAAAAACAGCAGATCTTTGCTGCCCAGGAGACCGATCCGCCTGACGTGTACGGATTCGGCCACCGGGAAATCATTGAGGATATGATCCAAGCAGTCAGGACCGGCGGGATTCCGGCAGTTTCTGGTGAAGAGGGACGGAAAGCACTTGAAATCATTTTATCCATCTATAAATGCCAGGAAACCGGGGTGCCGGTTAAACTTCCGTTAATTGAAGATTAAAAGAAGCCATGCACTTCCTTTCGGTTGGTACATATTTGTATAGTACACTAAAACCGGAAAGGAGACAGAAAAATGAGACCTCCTTATGATGGACCGGGGCCGGGAACATATTCGATGATGCCGGATTATCACCAGACAATGATGCAGGTCGAGCTTGCCGTCAGGCATGGAATGAGAGAAGCGGGGACTGTGAATGTTAGACACGGTGTTATGGAAACAGCCCTTATTGCTTACCTATTAGGCAAAGGCTTTGACTATTATCAGGCAGTCCGGATCGTAGAATCCTGGGAACGGAATGAAACTTTCCCTATGTAAATGTTATTTATCAAGGTGAAAGTCACTACATGTGAGGATGTTTATAGCAAAGCATCCTCGTTTATTTGTTTCAGAAAGTATAAGCACTTCCTAATACATCTAAAGGAAACTAAGGCTTGGTGCAAGCTAAGTATTCTTAGTGATAGCTTGTTTTTAGAATATTGATAAATTAAACTGTATAGAAAGAAGGGTTTGATTTGGCAGCTGAAATTCATTCCGGAGCGGTTATCGCGGCTAGCGCTATGATTGGGAAACAGGTAAGTATCGCTCCTTTTTGCGTAATAGGGGAGAATGTCGTAATTGAAGACGGGGCAATACTGGAGCCGGGGTGTGTACTGGCGGATGGAGTGAAGGTTGGTAAAGATGTTAAACTTGGATGCCATGTCACCTTGGGAAATCAGGTAGTTTTGGAAGCCGGGGTTACCGCAGGGGATCATACCGTGGTGTATCCGGGGACAGTCATTGGAGAAGACACGTTTGTCGGCAGCAATTCGTCAATAGGACGCCCGCCGCGCGCAGCGGCAACCAGTACGGTCAAAAACACGGAAGATCTGCCGCCGCTTACAGTTGGTAAAAAGTGTACCATTGGCTGCTCCTCGGTGATTTATTCCGGTACGGAGCTCGGCGACGGGGTTTTTATCGGAGACAGGGCCTTGGTCCGGGAGCGTTGCATGCTTGGTGATAAAGTTGTTGTCGGCAGCGGCAGTGCTGTCGAGAATAATACCAGGATCGGATCTTTTACGAAGATCCAGACCGGCTCCTACATTACCGCATATATGGAGATTGAAGAAAATGTCTTCATTGCGCCGATGGTGACAACGACGAATGACAATTATATGGGGCGGACCGAAAAACGTTTTAAACATATCAAGGGAGCCGTAATCCGCAGGGCAGCACGGATCGGAGGAGGAGCGATCCTGCTTCCGGGCATTGAAGTCGCGGAAGAGACATTTGTCGCGGCAGGTTCGCTCATCACAAAAGATACAGTTGCCGGGAAGGTCTACAAAGGATTTCCTGCCAAAGCCGTCCGGGATGTCCCGGAAGATGAGCTGATCTAGCTAATGTATTACCGAGACCTACCAGGATAAACAATTATATTAATTCTTGAAATTAACCTGTTCAGGGTGTACCCTAAATATATTGTCTGCAGTTGCTCCATGCCATCCATGGAATAAGCGAAGCGCCAATTCTATCCACACGGTATGATGAACTCTAAACAAGACAATTTGTATTCATAGGATATTTGTTCGACATTAGGCCATCCGTGGCCGTCAGAAAGGGAGGATGCATGTGTCAATTCCACTTTTGGATTTAAAGGCGCAGTACTTATCGATAAAAGAAGAGATTGATCAGGCGGTACTCGGGGTTCTGGACTCTTGTCAGTTCATCCTCGGACCGAATGTGAAAGCAATGGAGGAAAAAACAGCAGCGTACTGCGGGACAAAGCACGCTGTTGCTGTTGCCAATGGCACGGATGCGCTCGTACTGGCTCTCAAAGCCTGCGGCATTGAACAGGGTGATGAAGTCATCACGACACCGTTTACTTTTTTTGCTTCCGCAGAGGCAGTTGCGAGTCTCGGGGCAACACCTGTATTCGTAGATATTGATCCGATCACACTGAATATGGATATTGACCAATTGGAAAGCAAAATTACCTCCAGGACAAAGGCGATCATTCCTGTTCATATTTTTGGCCAGATGGTCAATATGGATAAGGTCATGGACCTGGCCCAAAAATATGAGCTTAAGATTATAGAGGATGCAGCCCAGGCGATCGGGGCCGAATACAAGGGCAAAAGAGCCGGAGCCTGCGGAACGGCCGGAACATTCAGCTTTTTCCCAACCAAGAATCTCGGCGGCTATGGCGATGGCGGCATGGTGGTGACCAACTGTGATGAAATTGCGGAAAAGGTCAGACTGTTCCGTTTCCATGGTTCCAAGACAAAATATTTCCATGAAGAGATTGGCTATAACAGCAGACTGGACGAGGTCCAGGCTGCTATTCTCCGCGTCAAGTTTCAGTATCTGGATGAATGGAACAAAGCCCGCAGGCAAAAAGCCGAACTGTACGACAGCCTGCTTAAACCGCTGGCAGATCAGGGGAAACTGATCCTTCCCGGCAGAGACCCGGAGGCCTATCAGGTGTTCCATCTGTATGTCATGCGAGTCGAACAGAGAGAAAAAGTCATGCAGAAATTGAAGGAAGCAGGCATCGCTTCAGCGATCTATTATCCGCTTCCACTCCATCTGCAGAAAGCTTTTGCGTATTTGGGCTATAAGGCCGGTGATTTCCCTGAGGCCGAAAAGGCCAGCGAGCATGCACTGGCGATCCCGTGTTATCCCGAACTGACCCTGCAGCAGCAGGAAGAAATTGTACATGTGATTAACGATTGTTTAATACCTAGCTAAAACTGGCATGCAGACTTAGCGTAATAAACTTATAATCAGTCTGTAAGCCACAGTGCCGCTGTGAGCGGAGCATGGAGTGCGCAGCGCGGCTGTTTGTGCCATGGATGGCACAACAGTCGAAAAGCGGTATTGTGGCTTACAGACCAGCCCTAGGAAATAATTTAGCATTCATTACTAATTTCCGTATGTAAAACAGGAGGCACAATGTTTTGGAATAACGGCATTACGAGAAGGAATGATACCAGACTTTTTATTTTGGCGATGGTCATGCTTTCAGCAATGATCCTGCCTTCATTTCCTATTCATCCTTCTCTTCCTAATATTCGATTGGACGAGCTGCTGCTTTTCGGTACCTTTGGCCTGAACATCCTGCTGTTTGCAGCGAAAGGATTCCGCTTCATACCTGAAGAAAAACAGCAGTTGCTGAAACGCAAACAAGAACATAAGTGGATTCTGCTGATTTTTGTTTTACTCGTATTCTCTTACGCCATTTCCAACATCTACGGCGTAATCATCAAAGGAGCAGGTTATTACGGTCTCCGGGATGTCATGGAACTGGTGACATTCTGCAAATATTATCTGGCTGTAACGCTTGCTTTGTCCATCGATCTGCGAAGAGAGGAATTTGACTTCCTGGGCAAAGCTTTTCTTGGCGGCCTTGCTTTTTTGATTATTTTCGGCTGGGGACAGCATTTTAACGTACTGAATATGAATACCTGGCTGTCGCCCTATTTTGACCAGCAGCACTGGCAGCTCCTTTTGGTCGGCAATCCGGCCAGGGTGCAGGGCACCTTTGACAACCCGAATTTCTTCGGGATATTTACTGTGATGACGCTTTCCTTTCTGACAGTGCGCTATTATTTCGGTGAAGATCACGGGAAATTTCCGGTCCTGCTGTTTATTTTGATCGGCTTTGTGATCAAACTGGAATTCCTGACGATATCCCGGACGGCTCTGGCCGGTATTGGGCTGCTTTTTCTGATTTTAACCATTTGGGCTTTTGTCTATCACCGGCATAACAAAAAGGTTCTGATTAAAATAGCGGCGCTGTTTGTGCTGACGGCAGTTCTTTTCCTAACGGCTTCAGGCGATTTCTTCTACAGGCTGCAGGAAGGACTCGACTTTTCCAACAGTACTTCTTTCCAGGGCCACCTGGACCGCTGGGGAAAGGCAATCGGCAGCATTTGGGATTCTCCGATCTTTGGCTGGGGTACGCAGAAATATGTGATGACAACACTTGTAGACAATGAGTATGCATTGTATGCCAGAAGGTACGGTTTATTCGGGCTGGCGATCTATCTGAGCTTCTTTTTGCTTCCGTTTATTCTTGGCATCAGAAACCTTCGCTCTAAGATTGTTGCCTCTGGACGGGGGCTCACATTCAGCCAGCCGATGCAGTTTATGGCTGCGTATGCCGCAGTGCTGCCATCCATCTTTGTGTTTAACATTATGGCAGGTATATTCTATAATCTTCAGTTGATGACTTTCTTTGCAATTTGTATGGGTCTGGCTTATAATTCGTTTGCGGAGCAAAGGGGGATAAACGATACATCCCTAAGACCCCTCAGTTCCTTTGAGTAAGGTGGTTTAACGGTGAAGATATTAGTGCTCTCTCATATGTATCCTTCATCTCAGAATCCGGCTTACGGCATTTTCATTCATAAGCAGGTTAAAGCGCTGCAGAATCAAGGCTGTGAGATTAAAGTCGTATCGCCTGTGCCTTATGCACCCTGGCCTCTGCCGGCACTCCAGCCGAAATGGCGGACCTATGCGTCCATACCCGATAAGGCAGTGGTGGACGGAGTTGAAGTATACTATCCGCGTTATCTCGAGTTTCCGCGCTCATACTTCCTGGATCAGTCGGGCTATTTCATGTACCGGGGAATCCGCAGACAGGTCGCGCAGATCCGCCGGGAGTTTCCATTTGATCTGATTCATGCCCATGTGGCCCTTCCCGACGGCTACGCGGCATTTTTACTGAAGAAAGACGATGATATTCCGCTTGTGGTTACCATCCACGGGCAGGACTTTCAGTCAACCCTGACCAAAAATGAAAAATGCCGCCAGAGACTTTTTGAGGTACTGGAAGGTACGGACAGAATCATTACAGTCAGCTCCAAACTGAAGAATATCATCAGGGACCAGGCTTTTTTCTCGAAGACAGAGGTTATCAATAACGGCATCGACTTGAATGACTGTGTACCGCCGCCAGATATTTTTCCCGGCGATCATTCAGATAGGCATGGTATTTCCGCTGACATTCTCAGTACAAATCAGAACGAAAGTATTTTAAGTACTGATAGCAGCGGCATTTCCAGTAATACCCGAAAAGAAATAAAAATCCTGAGTGTTTCGAATCTAAAGAAAACCAAGGGCATCGATCTGAATCTCCGGGCGGTTTCATCTCTGGCCGGAAAATATCCTTCACTCAAATATTTTATCGCAGGTGACGGGGAAGAAAGACAGGCCTTGGAGGATTTGACGAAAGGCCTGAACCTCAAAGATAAGGTTGTTTTCCTTGGAAAGCTTACCCACCCTGAAGTGATAAAAGAGATGGCTGGGGCCGATATTTTCTGTCTGCCAAGCTGGCAGGAAGGCTTCGGCGTCGTCTATATTGAAGCGATGGCTCAGGGGTTGCCGGTTATCGGTATCCGCGGCGAAGGGATCGAAGATGCGTTGATCCACGGCCAAAATGGTCTGCTTGTCGCCCCCCGGAATGTCGAAGATCTTACCGGAGCACTCGATGCGCTGCTCAGAGACCCTGTTTACTGCCGGAGGCTCGGTGAGGCAGGCAGGCAAACGGTGCTAGATCAGTTTACCTGGTCAAATAATGCGGCCCAAACGGCCCGAGTCTATCAAACTTTAACAGGAGGCAGGACAGTTTGAAAATATGCATTCTCACAACGGGTCATCCGGCCCTCGATAACCGAATATTTTACAAGCAGGCTTTGTCTCTTAAGAAAAAATATGACGACATTACCCTGATTGTTCCTGATGAGAGAACTGAATATATAGAACAGGGGATCCGGATCATTGGCGTGCCAAGAGCGGGGTCTCTTTACGGTCGTTTTAAGCTCGGGGATACCGTCGTTGCCAAAGCGATCGAACTTCAGCCGGATATCTGCCATTTTCACGACTTTGAACTAATCTACAAAGTGTTAAAGATTAAAAAAGCGTTGCCTGCATGCAAGCTGATTTACGATGTCCACGAGCATTACCCGGATATGATGCGCATGTCCAGGAAGATCCCGCGGATCTTGAGGCCCTTGGCTACTTTTTTGGTCGATAAAAGTGAACTGTATTATGCTGAAAAATTTGACCAGATCATCACGGCAGATGATGCAGTCAAAGACCGGTTTACCGGCAAAAATCCAAGAGTTGATGTGGTCTATAATTTTACGGAATTTATACCGACGGAAGCTGACGCTTCGCCAAAAGAAACGGAACTCCCGGAAAAGGAATACGATGCCATTTACCAGGGGGATATTACACTGGAGCGCGGCGTATATATGACTGTCCAAGCCATCAAGCTGCTGAAGGAGAAGTATCCGGACATCCGGATGATTTTTGTGGGGCCTTTTAACGACGTAGAAGGCAAAGAAATCGTCACCCAATACATCGAAGAAAATGATCTGAGTAATCATATCCTTTTCACAGGACGGGTACCCCATCTCGAGGTCCAGGATTATATCCGAAAGTCCAGGGTTGGCGTAGTTACGCTGCTGCCGCTGCCCAAATATTTTAAGAACATACCGATTAAACAGTTTGAATATATGAGCTGCGGTATCCCTATTGTCGGCAGCAATCTTCCTCCGATCCAGCGTTTTCTGACCAGCTACAACAGTGGGATCATTGTTGATCCGACCAAGCCTGAGGATATTGCCAAAGGTCTGGGCATCCTGCTGGCCGATCCGCGGCTCTGCAAAGAGATGGGCGATAACGGCATCAAGGCTGTCAGAGAAGAGTACAACTGGGGCAAAATGGAGGAAAAGCTGCTGAAGATTTACAGCAGATTTGAGAACTAAGACTTAAGAACATGACTGAAAAGATGGAAATAGATAGAAGCGTCCAAGAGAGACCGTAATGTCGAATAAAGAAAAGCTAAAGAAGAAGTGATAGCGTTTGGATACCCGCCTGATCGCTAAAAATGCTGCGGCCCTGGGAATATCGGGAGTACTTGCCAAGGCCATTGCCGCCGTGGTGGGTATATTTGTTACCCGCTATCTCGGCCCGGGACCATTTGGAGATTACTCCACAGCGTACGCGTTCGCCGGAACGTTTATCCTGTTTGCGGAGCTTGGAATCAGCCAGCTCATGGTGCAGGATTGTTCGCGGAACCTGACCGAACTGCCGCGGTATTTCGGCAACACGTTGTTTGTCAAGACCATAATCTCCATTGTGTGTTTTCTATTAATGGTTATCTTTATGTTCCCGGCCGGATACAATACGTTGACCAAAGAAATGGTTGTCGTTTTGGGCGTGGCTGTATCTTTCAATGCGCTGAATCAGTCGGTCTATAACTATTATCAAGCCGTTCAGAAGCTCTACCTGGCTGCAGCCTTCCAGTTTTTGACCACATTTCTGATCGGAGGACTGACCATTGCGGTGATCTTTGCCGGGATGGGAGTCGTCGCAATTACGTTTACCCATTTGTTTACGTATATATTGATTAGTGTGCTCCTGTTTTTCGCCCTCAGAAGGGAAATCAGGCCGCGCGTTGAACGGAGCAGCCTGGTGCTGATGGTCAGGAACGGATTGCCGTTCGGGATTCACCGGATATTTTATAACATTTTTTTTCAGCTCAGCATCCTGGTTTTGTCACTGACGGCAAGCAATGTCGAGGTAGGGATTTATGCCGCGGCATACAAGCTTGTCCTGATGCTGATCTTCCTGCCGAGTCTAATGACCAGTGCGCTTTATCCTGTGCTGTATCAGCTCGGGGAAACGGATAAGGACGGTCATCGTAATACGACTGAAAAGGTCTTCAAGCTGCTTTCTGGGATTGGGATCCCAGGCAGCATCCTGATTTTTGTTTTAGCAGGGCCGCTGACAACATGGCTTTATGCCGGAAAATTTGATGAATCGATTCCGATCCTGATGATCGTGTCCTGGTTCTTTGCACTGGAATGCATGAGTTTTTCCCTGGGCGATGTCCTGACAACAACCAACCACCAGTGGCAGAGAACCATCGTGCAGGGTTCTGCGCTTGTACTGATGTTTATCCTGATTATGGTCTTGAATCCGCTGTTCGGGATCAGCGGTACTGCGTATGCGCTGATCATTGTCGAGATCTTTATCTTTTGCGGATACTACCTGTTGGTCCAAAAAGGGGTTTATAAGATACGGATCTGGCGCCAGCTGCCGTCAATTGTGTTTGCTTCCTTGCTGATGGCAGGGACCGCCTGGTTGACAAACAGCTTTCATCCGCTGATATCTGCTGTAACGGCTGGAATCATTTATTGCCTGGCGCTCGTGATATTGGACAGGGATTTCCGGAAGATCGGTGGATTTGTTATTCAGAAGGGTCTTCGAAAATAAAAACTGGGAGGAATCGAACATGCTTCAGTGGCCGGTATTCGTGTTAACCATCATACTTCTTGGTTACCTGGCTGTCAAAAAGCCGCTATGGCTCGTGCCGTTGCTGGCAGTGGCAGTCGCGCTGGAAATATCGATTAGCTGGTATCCGAACCTTGGCTTTTTGGAAAAAATTTTGGGAGAAGTCTCACTGACCAGGCTTGCCAGTATTGTTCTGATCCTGGCGGCATTTTCCCGCGTGTTTTTTTCGGAGAAGATGCGCAAAAAGCTTAGGGCGGTTCTAAAAGATCCACTGACGCTTGTTTTATTGGCTTTTATTATTCTTGGTGGGATAAGTGTTGTATACTCCGCCAACTTTGGCAACACTGTTACTGAAACCATCCGGCTGCTGATTTTATTTGCTGTGTTTATCTCTACCGCACTTTTGATGGATAAAGAACGCGCCCTGCTGCCTTTCAAAGCCGTACATATCATGGCACTCCTGCTTGCGCTGGTCAGTTTCTATGAAGGAATTACGGGGAACCTGATCTGGCAGGGAGACAAACTGCTGGTTGAGCAGACGCTGCGGGTCAATGCTACCTTTGTCGACCCCAATATTTTTGCACGTTACATCATCCTCGGGATTGCGTCGAATTTTGTTCTGCAGATTTATACCCGGGAAAGAAGCCATAAACTGATTTATATGGCATGTCTGGCCGTCCTGCTGGCAGAACTGGTGCTGACAGGTTCCCGCGGTGGATTCCTGACGCTGCTGACGATTCTGATTGCTACTTTGATCTTTTTGCCGAACAAAAAGGCTGTTCTCTGGGTTCTCGGTTTAGGTGCCCTTTGCGGGGCAATTGTGATCTTCCTGCGTCCGGAAATCTGGGAGAGGATGCTGACGATAACGAAGGGTTTCGCATACTCGAGTGAGCAGCGTTTATACCTTTGGAAGGCCGCAATTGCAATATTCAAGGACCATCCGCTGATTGGCACAGGCCTTGGCACTTTCGAGACTGTGTTTAAACAGAGTTATTTTGATTTCATGAATATTCCCGGCGGAGCGATACGCTCCCACACCACCATTCTGACGATCGCTTCGGAACTGGGGGTCGTGGGGTTGGCTGTACTCACGGTGATCTGGGCAGCGATCCTGTACAGGCTGGCCAAATTGTTCAGCCTCGGACATGACTACCTCGGTATGTTTCAGGAGCAAAACCAATACTTTGCCGGCACGGGCTATGTGCTGTGGGCTGCAACCGTATTTATCAGCTCTCAAGCTGAGGGACGCTTCTTCGAGGATCCGATATTCTGGCTCAGCTGCGCGATGCTTGTTGTGTTGAAGCTTTCGCGGAAGTACCGGCTGGAGCTTGACTAATTTGTTAGAGCTTCTCTGCGGGGCAGCGGACTAATCTAATTCTAGGGCTTGTCTGTGGGCCACAGATTGATTGCATTTTTAGGGCCTGTCTGCGTGCCACAATTCCGCTTTCGGCCGTTGTGTCCTCCTTGACACGTCGCTCCTTGCCTTCCATGGCATCGCGACATTAGGCCATCCGTGGCCGTCAAAAGGCCGCGCTCCGCACTCCTTGCTCCGCTTTTCGCGGAACCGTGGCACGCAGACCGATCATAAGCTTTTATAATTGTTCTGTGGCCCACAGACTAATTATAAGGTCGTTTATGTAAGTCTGCGTGTATTAGACCATCTATGGGTTGCGTTCATGGTATCACGGCATTAAGCTATCCATGGCCGTCGCCGCGTTCCGCATCAGCGGTCCGGTTGGACGCGCTTAGCACGTCTTTTATTACTAGTACAACGTTCTCAAATTCCCTGCTCGAATAATTCATACAAGCTTGATTACCCTAAATTAGGTCTGGGGGTCACAATTCCAGCGTTAAGTGGAGCATGGAGGCGGAGCGCGGCTGTTTGCGCCACGGATGGCGCAACAGCCGAAAGCGGAGTTGTGGCGCACAGGCCAACTCGGGAGTTTAACGCAATCATATATTTGAGTATTTATTTCAGGAACGTTGTACTATGAAGAAGTAGCCAAAATAAGTTTAGTAAAGTAAGTATGAACCTAGGAGTAAAGATAAGAATGCGTATTTTACTTTTGACGCAGTATTTTCCGCCGGAGAAGGGGGCAGCTCAGGTAAGGCTCTGGGAGCTGGCCAAAGGCCTGCGGAACCAGGGGAATACAGTTACGGTCGTAACTGCCTTTCCGAACCATCCCACCGGGATCATCCCAGATGAATACCGGGGGAAAGTGTTTGTGCGTGAGGATATGGAAGGGATCGTTGTTCTGAGAACCTGCATCTATCCAGTGAAGCGGGGCAGGTTCTGGCTGCGTTTGCTGAACTATTTTTCTTTTGTCTTTTCTGCTTTTTTGGGAATTTGCCGCAGCGGTCCCCAGGACTTGATTGTCGTGGAATCTCCGCCGCTTTTTATCGGTTTTACAGCTGTCATTACTTCTTTCTTCAAAAGAGCACCCTATATCTTCAATGTCTCCGATCTGTGGCCGGAATCCGCGGTGCAGCTCGGACTTGTCACCAATAAGCAGCTTATCGGCATGTGCGAGTGGCTGGAACGTTGTTTTTACCGCAAGGCGTTTAAACTTTCGGCGCAGACCCAGGGGATTGTGGAAGGACTGAAAAAGAAAGGGGTCCAAGCTGAAGATATCTTGTTCCTGCCTAACGGTGTCGATACCGAACTTTTTACACCAAGGCCCAAAGACGTGGTATTGGAACAGCAGCTTGGGCTGCAGGGGAAATATGTGGTCCTGTACGCCGGGACGATGGGGTACGCTCATGGGATTGAGACAGCGCTTGAAGCCGCCGATCTGCTGCGTGCTGAGCCGGAAATATTTTTTCTGTTTGTCGGCGACGGGTCCGAAAGACCCCGGCTCGAACAGATCGCCCGGGAAAAGGAACTGCCCAATGTCCGTTTTATCGATTTCCAGCCACTCGAAGAGATTCCACGTTACTATTCGTTAAGTAGTATCAGCCTCTCAACGCTTAGACGCTATAAGCTCTCGGAAGGGGTGAGGCCTTCGAAGGTATTCCCGGCAATGGCCAGCGGTCAGCCGCTGATCTATGTCGGAGAGGGTGAAGGCGCCGAGATTGTCAAAGAAAGCGGCGGCGGAGTGGTGCTCGAACCCGAAAGCCCCAAACTCCTTGCCGAGATGGTCATGCGTCTAAAGGCAGATCCGGAAACCTGCAGGGTACTCTCCGAAAAGGGAAGGGAATATGTCATCCGGCACTATTCCTGGGACAGTATCGTCAGAAACTGGCTTGAGCAGCTTCATTTGAAGAAAGCCTAAAGTTGTTTTTTGGCCAAAGCGTAGTAAAATAAAGGAGTCAATGAAAAATTAGCCAATGAACAAGGAGTTAAAAGTATTGAAGAATAAGCGAAGTATAAAAACAATTAATGGATAAATTAAAAAGACAAAAATCAAATAAAAACAATAGAACAAAATAATAACATAATAACATGATAGCAGATACTGAAACGAAGAAAGAGGCGTAAGTTTATGAGTCCACGACGCGAACAGTTCCTTCCCTATGCGCTGCCGCTGATTGAAGATGATGATATTGCGGCTGTTGTCGACAGCCTGAGATCGAATTGGATTTCCAAGGGTCCAAAGACCGGAGAATTTGAAAAGCGTTTTGCTGAATATATAGGCGTTAAACACGCCATTGCGCTGAATTCCTGCACTGCAGGACTGCACATCGCCCTGCTGGCTGCCGGAGTAGGAGCGGGCGATGAGGTAATCACTACGGCGATGACGTTTGCAGCCTCATCGAATGTGATCATTCACTGCGGGGCAACTCCGGTTCTGGTAGATATTGACCCGCAAACCATGAATATTGATCCGGAAAAAATCGAAGAGAAGATAACATCTAAGACCGAGGCAATTATCCCGGTTCATCTTGCCGGGCTTCCGTGCGAGATGGATAAAATTATGCAGATTGCGAAAAAATACAACCTTTTTGTATTGGAAGATGCGGCCCATGGCACGTATACGAAGTACAAAGACAGAATGGTCGGCACGATCGGTGATGCGGCAGCCTTTTCGTTCTATGCGACGAAGAATCTGGCAACCGGAGAGGGCGGCATGGTGACGACCAACGATGATGAGCTTGCCAACAAGATGAGGGTTTTGAGCCTCCACGGCATGAGCCGGAATGCCTGGAATAGATTTTCTGAAAAAGGCTCCTGGTATTATGAGATTGAATACCCGGGATATAAATACAATATGACGGATATTCAGGCTGCGATGGGGATGACCCAGCTGGCTAAACTGGAATCCATGCAGGCCAGAAGAGAAGTCATCTGGCAGCGTTATAACGCTGCTTTCAACAAGCTTCCTGAGATTGAAGTTCCGACCGATTTTACATATGCCCGTCATGCCCGCCATTTGTATATGATCAGGCTGAATCTCGATAAACTTGCAGTGGACCGGGCTGCGTTTATTGAATTGCTTAAGGAAGAAAATATCGGCACCAGCGTTCACTATATTCCGCTTCCGTATCATCCGTATTACCGGGATACCTTTGGCTACAAACCCGGAGATTTTCCAAAGACGGAAGCACTTTATGAAAGAATTATTTCCCTGCCGCTTTATCCTAGAATGAGTGATACCGATGTTCAGGATGTTATCGAAGCCGTACAGCGTGTTATCGAAAAGGTCAGGTCATAAGAAGGAAGAACAGACTTTCTCCTTCGTTTCTTATAGAGTTTAGGAAATTGTTCGAAATCCCCTACGAAAGATAGTAAGAATTTTTGTAAGATGTGAAGGAGTAAAATCCCAAGGAGTGGTAATTTGTTTGCGAAAAGGGTTCTAGACCTGTTGATTTCCATCCCGCTGCTCATTATTTTATCCCCGTTGTGGCTGATGATTGTCTTTTGGATCAAAGCCGATTCCAAGGGTCCCGCAGTCTTCAGGCAGGAAAGAGTGGGACGGAACGGAGCGCTCTTCACAATCTATAAATTCCGGACCATGGTTCCAAATGCCGATACTGTGATGAAGGAAAAAATCGAGCAGCTGAAAAAAGAAGGCAAGTTTGATCCGGACAACTTCTTCTTTCAGGACAAGGATGATCCGAGGATTACGAAGAGCGGCAGATTTTTAAGAAAAAGCAGCCTGGACGAGCTGCCCCAGCTTTTGAATATTATCAACGGTACGATGAGTATCGTTGGTCCGAGGCCGGAAGTCCCGGAAATCGTGGACCAGTATACGCCTGAACAACGTCATCGTCTGGATATGCCGCCGGGTGTGACCGGTCTAGCCCAGGTCAACGGCCGCAGTGAGCTGACGCTCACGGAAACCCTGAAATATGACGTGGAATACGTCCAAAACTGGCGTTTCGGCCTTGATCTGAAGATACTTTGGAAGACCCTTTTTATTGTTTTAAAGGGCAAGGGCGCGTACTAATATTGGTAAGCGTCAAAGACACCATCACATAGAATTGTAGCCTTGAAGATAGTACAATCACAATAAATATGGTTGAAAAAGTTGAAAAAGTTTGCACACTTTTTCAACCAAAGCGGAGTGGTTGTATGAATATACAAAAAGTCACAACAGAGTACCGACTATCACAGTGGATGCAGGTGATACAGGACCGGCAATGCAGCGGACAGAGCATTAAGGATTTCTGCCAGGAGAAAGGAATAAGTAAGCATGCATACTTTTATTGGCAGCGACAGTTACGAAAGGTTGCATGTATGGAACTTTCAAAACGGAAAGAAGAAACCATCGTAAGCTGTGTCCCGGAAGGGTGGATGCAACTTTCCCAAGGTCAAGAAATAAAATCAACGCTGGATATTGAAGTCGGTGGCTGTCACGTCACCGTGGATGCGGAGACGGATCCTGAACTTCTGAAAAAAGTCTGCCGCATATTGAGGGTGCTGTAATGAGATGGAGTGACAAACCCGTGTACCTATGCTGCGGGCATACCGATATGAGGAAATCAATCAACGGACTCATGGCGCTGGTTAAAGACAACTTTTCCATCGATCCGTTTTCAGAAGCATTGTTTGTATTCTGCAACCGGCATCGGAACAGAATAAAAATCCTGGAATGGGACGGCGACGGATTCTGGTTGTATTTCAAACGTCTGGAGCGCGGACATTTTCGCTGGCCGGCAAAGGGAGACACTGCCACCATGGTTCTTGAAACCAAAGAATTATCTTATCTTATTGAAGGTGCGAAACTGGAGAAAAAGCTGAAACGAGAAGAAGTTTTCGAGCGGCAAATCTCTTGAAATATTTATCTCGAAACAGCGTTTAGAACCGCATGAAATCTAGCTTTTTTGCGGTTTTTATGGTATAATTTTCTTATGAAAACGCAAGAAACTTCAGCAGAACAACTGCTTGGAATAATTGAAGAAAAGGACCGCAAAATTGCTGAATTAGAGCAACAAGTACAGTGGTTTATGTCACAGATCCGCCTTGCTAAGCATAAACAATTTGGCGCATCAAGTGAAAAGACAGACGGTATTCAGATGCTCATATTCAACGAGGCCGAATCAAGCGCCGATATAAGCAAGCCGGAACCGAAGCTTGCCGAGGTAAAAGCGCATTATCGTAAACGGACACGCCTTACAACTGACAAATTGCCGAAGGATTTACCTGTTGAGGTAATTGAACACGAGCTTCCGGCAGAAGAGTGTATTTGTCCGAATTGCAGCAGTCAGTTACATACAATGGGCAGGGAAACTCGCGAAGAACTCAAAGTCATTCCTGCCAAAGCAATCATTGTACGGCACGTACGGCATATTTACGCCTGCCGTAATTGTGAAGGAACTGCCGAGCATGTTCCTATCATAAAAGCAGATATGCCGGAACCTGTCATCAAAGGCGGATTTGCTTCCCCCGAGACAATTGCCCATATAGCGGTACAGAAATTCATGATGGCATCCCCACTATACCGACAGGAGCAGGAGTGGAAACAAAACGGCATCCTGCTTTCCCGGCAGACGATGTCAAACTGGATGATCAAAGCCAGTGAGGACTGGCTGGAACCGATATATGAAGAGATGAAGCTTAGATTATGTGAGCATGAAGTGCTCCACGCAGATGAAACCACGCTGCAGGTGTTGAAAGAACCGGGAAAGACGGCGCAGTCAAAGAGTTACATGTGGCTGTACCGCACCAGCGGAGATACAAAACACCAGATTGTAATTTATGACTATCAAGTTGACAGAAAACATACCCATCCTGGAAAATTCTTAAAAGATTTTACAGGTTACCTTCATACAGATGGATACGAAGGTTATCATAAGCTTCCTGAAAACATAATCGTTGTGGGCTGCCTGGCACATCTTAGGCGGAAGTTTTTCGATGCCTTTAAAACCCTGCCCAAGGAGAAACAACCGGAATCCAGTGCGGCAAAAGGGGTTACCTATTGTGACAAGCTGTTCCACCTTGAAAAACAGTTTGCTTCCCTTACCCCGTATAAACGCCTTCAAGAGCGCAAACGCTTGTCAAAGCCTGTATTTGATGACTTTTACAATTGGATCAATGGGCTTGCTGCTTTGCCTAACACACTTCTTGGTAAGGCGGTACATTATGCCAAGTCCCAACAAAAATATCTTAAGAGATACCTGCTGGACGGACGTCTTGAAATTTCAAACAACCGTGCGGAACGTAGTATTAAACCTTTTGTAATCGGTCGAAAGAACTGGATCTTTACTAACACACCAAACGGCGCCAGGGCCAGTGCGATTTATTACAGCCTAATTGTGAGTGCGAGAGAAAATGGCTTGAATCCATTTGAATATTTAACATGGATTTTTACAAATGCCCCTAACTTAGGAAGAGCGGGTTACATATCTGAAATTAAAGACTTTTTACCTGGTAGTGCAGCCTTGCCGGAGAAAGTATTCACCCCGCAGCCCGGTAACGGAAGTCCGGAAAAATATGCGTGGGAGGAAGACTGATGAAGGTTGGAAAACATACGGCGTTTATGATAGATTTTATCTCTGATTTTGCTGACGGAAAGATATCAAGATATCTCTTCGAAATGGATTATTCAGGCTATGTTATTGAGCATTTTCCGAAGATGAAAAGGGAGAATGCTCGTTTAGCACAAAAATTCGTCAGCACTGTCGATGATGTCTTCGAATATGCTCAAGCTAACAACATATCTGATGATGATTTTAGGATAATGGTTAACAATGCTCTTTGCGATCTTCTTGGAGTGGATGAGCCTGATTTAATGTAGCTCACGTCTGAATCTGTTTGACGCTTACTAATATTGGAATGGTTCAGCACGTTTCTATAATGACTTACGTACTCTTCATGTATGATAAAAGAAACTTTTCCTGTGAGGCACTTCAGGTGTCTCTTCTTTTTTGGGGGTATTGCTGATTTCGTTCCTTTCCTATTCCAGTAGTGCCGCAAATTGCCCGGCGCTCGTCTGGTCGAGCCAGGCCAAGGACCAGCAGCCTATCCCTCCGAGGTTAAATTCGTTTAGCAGGCTGAGTTTGCCGGACCAGCTCCGGCTGTCATCGTAGTACACAGTCCAGCGATGACCGTGTTCATCCGTATAGCAATACGTCGGTGTCCCAATAGGATTGGAGGGCGAGGTCTCTCTATTCGTTATTGCGCGGTATCTTTCAGCAGTCTGGGTTGCTGCCGTAAGGCCCAACGCCTTGGATACCCAGCGTGTCCCGTCCTGCCGCCAGGCTCTGCCGTAGAACGGTATGCCCATCAGCGCCTTCGAGGGAGGAATCCGTGTAACGGCATACGCCATGACCCGGCGCACCCAGTCCGGCGGCGCGATCGGACCCGGGGCAGAAGTGGCGTAATGCAGGTCATAGGACATAATCTGTACGTAGTTGGCATATCCGGATAGCTCGGCGTAGTTATACTGAACGCACCAGGGCTCTGCTATTTCGGAAGTCCGGGACATCACAGAGACGAGCGTGAGCTTTCCTTTGGCGGATAACTGCGCATAGAGGTCTTTCATTAAAGCGGTAAGTCCCGGACCTGTATCGGTCGGGAGCGCTTCAAGATCGACCAGAATCCCGTCCGCTCCGGTATCCCGGATGAGCTTCAGGCAGCTTTCCTTGAAAATACTGTGTTTCAGCGGGTCACGCAGCATATCCCCGGCAGACTTGCCGCTGCCCAGGACCATCGGAACCACTTTGGCTCCACTGCGCTGTCCGAGAGCGACCAGGTACTTCGGTATTTCAGGATCGGTAAAGACGTTGCCAAAGCTGCCATCCGCCTGCAGCGGTCCTGCAAAATTCGGCGATAAGATTGAGAGGGTGGCCGTTGAACTCGCTGGAACACAGGGCAGCTGTTTTTCGTAGGCAGCCTTGCTGCCGTATCCGTCCCAAAAATACAGGGATGTTTTCACGTTAACGCCTCTTTTCAGTTAATTGCTCTCAGTCTTTGTTGTATTGTTATTACAAAATATGCATATACAATGATTATAGTATTCCTGAGACGTTGATCGTGATTATAACTTCAACGAATTTAGAAGAGCTGCAAGCGATATTTGCCTTCAGCTCTTTGCCAGTTCTCGTTTTACTGAGGGATCGTTTGTTGAGCAAATGTAACTACTGAATACGTTCTTTCAACAGCGGATATAATTCCGGCGCACTGACGTCATTGACCGACCCCATGGACCAGCCGGCAATGCCACCGAGGTCGAATTCATTCACCAAGTCCAGTTTCACGCCCCAGCTTAGCCTGTCATCAAAATAACAAGAATGTTTTCTATTGTTTTCATCGACATACGTAAAGGTCGGGACGCCTATCGGATCAGTCAGCGTGTTTGCTCGGGTTATCGTTGCTCCGGCTTCTGCAGCAGTTTTCTTCGCTATAGTCCAGCCAAAAGTTTGAGATATTACCCAGCCGTCACCGGTGTTATTAACCCGCCAGTCCCGTCCGTAATAGGGGATACCCATTAGAATTTTTTCTGAAGGGACCTTTGTAACAGCGTAAGACATCACCTTACGAACCCAATCGACCGGCGCGATCGGCCCCGGATTCGATGTAGAATAATCATAGCTCATGATTTGCAGATAATCCGCATACTGTGCCATATCATGATAATTGAATTCAGCGTACCATGTTTGCGCATCAGATGTTTTGGACATTACTGAAGCAATTACCATCTTGCCCTGCGGATGCAAAGTGGAATAAAGCTGGGCCAGTAGGTCAGTAACTTCTTCTTCCAGATCATCATCTAGTATTTCAAAATCAACGTCGATGCCGTCTGCATTTGTTTCCTGAATCATCTTCACAGCGCTTGTCACAAATTTATTCCGTTTGGCAGGATCGCTCAGCATATTGTTCCCTAACTCCCCGTCAACCATAACCAGCGGGAGGACTTGGACGTTCTTACTGTGTCCCAGGGATACGAGATACGTGGGAGTTTCGGCAGTGCTAAAGCGATAAGCAAAGCTGCCGTCATCCTGTAAACCCCCGGCGAAATTCGGAACAAGGATATCGATATAGTCAGCAAAGCTATCGGGCACGTAGGTAAGCAACCGTTCATATTCAGACTTCACCCCGTAGCCCGTCCAGAACTGCAAGGATATTTTGGAACTGGTGCTTCCGATCCGGACAATATTTTGTATTGCTGTACTGATCACATCAAAACCGCCCAAGAAAAAGAAATTATTCACACTGGCTCTGTTTGTTCCAAGATAAGCTGTAGTCGGCGTATTCAGCAGGGCATTTTCATCCTTCGGAACCAGTAGAATCGGGTTATTGTTTCTAGCGGCGAGCACAGAGCCTGCCAGTGCATCCGGGAAGGAGCTGCCTGTCGCGATGATCATCTTATCCATATTGAAAGGAAGGCCTTTCAGAATGGCCACATTGGTCTTGTAGCGGTCCAGATCACTCAGCCTGCTGACAGTATACCCGGCTGTTTTGAGCTGATTTGCAGCCGAAGCGCTAATTGCGCTTTCACCGCCGATCAAGGTGATCTCCGTGACACCGAGTTTCTGCAGCGCATTCAGGGTTGCCGTGGGGACTTTCTGCGTATCGGTCAGCAGAAGCGGAATTCCATTGGCTGCGGCGTAGGAAGAAATGCTCAACGCATCGGCAAAGACTTTGCCGGAAGCTAGGAAAGCCCGTGTGCTGCTTTCCACAGAAGTGGTTGAAATATTAGCAGCTGTTTCATAACGATCATTCCCTTGAATCCGGTAGGTCGTTAAGCCATTTGCTTTCAACGCATTTTCGACGCTTGCCGATATCGCGCCTGTTCCGCCAAGGATAAAGACCGAGGAAGCATTCAGACGCTGGATTTCCTGAAGGACTTCCGGGCGCAGCCGGTTGGATTCGGTCAGCAGCAGGGGTCCGCCGCCTACCACAGCACTGTTGGCCAGAACAGCCCCGGCCAGGGCGTCAGGAAATGCATCTCCGCGGGTCAGGACGACGCTGCTGGCATTGGTCCAGTTATTTGAAGATATTTCGACTGCGGTCTCATATCTGGTCTCTCCGGCAAAACGAGTAAAAGAAGTGGTACTGCTGTCTGCAGCATAGGCGGATTTAGGCATTTCTCCCGTCCCCATAAACAGGCTGCACGTAAAGAAAGAAGCCAGGGTCAGAGTTGCTATTCCTTTTCTAACCAGGCTTGTCGCTCGCTTTTTTTGATGACTATTCATTTTTAACTTGAACATAAAGATTCTCCTCCATATATTCTGTCTGGCAAAAAACTGGATATCTCTTTATTTCGCCATCAGACTCGAAAGTCCTGTTCAAAATGCAGGAAAATATAAGATCTTGCCGAATTTGTGAAAAACATACAAAAACACAAAAAATGTGAGGACACAAAAATGCTGCCTATAAGCACCAGGAATCCGCTAAAACAAAAAACGATCCGATTGAGAATAAATTCCCTTCTAAGCGTAAAAAGTTTTTCAGCATTTTTGCTTTGTTTTATTCTGGTATTTCAGGGCATACCAGACGGCCTGGGGGAGGCCACAGCTGCTATAGAGATATCTGATTCTTCGACACTGCCGGCCCAATCTGAGCAAACCCTAAGCGAAAACAGCGAACAACTGTTTATAACGGAAGAATACGATCCGGCATCCGTACGTTTGGTCGTTGAGACAACTCAGAACACCGATCTCGATACACTGGCTGAAGCTGTCGGAGGCGAGATGGTAAGGACCGGACCGCTTGATTATTGCACACTGCAGTTTGAAGGAACCAAAGATACAAATGAAGCAGCGGATATCCTGCAAAAAACACTTCAAGTCCCGGGAGTTCTAAATGCGTCCTGGAGTAAAAAATATCAGACGGAAGGTGCTGTAGATACGAAAGTTTTCACTACAGCTGTCAGTGATCCCGAATACAGTTATCAGTGGGGGCTGCAAAGGGTAAGGGCCGACCAGGTCTGGCAAGAAGGTGTAACCGGCCAAGGGGTCGTGATTGCCGTGATTGACACCGGCGTAGACCTCGATCATCCGGATCTGGCGGATGCAAACGGCAGCAATCTTGTGAAAGGGTATAACGCGATTACGCGAAGTACCGCGACCTCAGCTGTACAGGACGACAACGGACACGGCACTTCTGTGGCCGGACTGATTGCCGCCCGTAATAATAATAAAGGCATTATCGGAGTCGCCTATAATGCGAAAATCATGCCAATTAAGGCCATGGACAGAAACGGCGAAGGAGAGGATGCCGTCATCGCGGACGGTATTATCTGGGCCGTCGATAACGGTGCTAAGATCATTAATATGAGCCTCGGTTCCGATGAAGAAACCAAAATTCTTGACGACGCGCTGCAGTACGCAGCTGATAAAGGGTGCCTGCTGATCGGAGCTTCAGGTAATGTTTCCGGAAGCACTTCCCAGGTCTACAGCCACCAGACGGTTGCGGGAACCAGCGAGGTGTCTTATCCTGCGGCGAATCCGAACGTTTTGGCTGTCTCGGCTTTGGATTCCTCTGATGTGATTACGGATTTTTCCCTGACAGGACCGGAGGTGCTGCTTTCCGCTCCGGGCAAAAGGATCCTTACCGATTACTGGTCAAATACAGAGACGGGCTGTGCCTATATGACGGGGACCTCGATCGCGGCACCGTTTGTTACGGGCGCCGCAGCCCTGCTCTGGAGCAAATATCCAGGATTGACGGCCGATCAAATTAAGCAGGCCCTGATGGAATCGGCCTATGATCTTGGACAGAAAGGCCGGGATGATGATTACGGTTACGGCCGGCTGGATATCTATCGTTCACTGAAGACATTTGGAGCCCTGCAGCGCTATACCTCTCCGGCCGCTCTGGGCTGGGAAGGCGGCATCGTATCTGCGGGCAGTGCCGGAGAGGAACCGGCTGTCGAGCTGGCCGTCCCGACCGGAGCCTTTGCGTTGCAGGTCGACAGCACCGGAACGGAAAAAAAGATCAACATTTCCATATCTGAAGCAAAATCTCCGGGCAGTTTTCCTGAAGGGATCATTTCCGGCAGTGAAGCGTTTGCAATCAGTTGGGGAGAAGTACTGCCTGAAAAAGTCCTTAATCTGACGGTCAAAGCAGAACTGCCTGCCTCATATGCATACGGATCAGAATCAGGCTATCTTGCCTATTTATATCGATGGAGCGGCTCGAGATGGATCAGGGCTGGCGGGGGATTTTCGACAGTAGTTGCAGCGGTCAAAGTCTCCATCTATGAGCCTGGGACTTACCAGGTCGGCTGGAGTCCGGCTCCTGCTAACGACCGGATCGCCGGATCGGACAGGATCACGACCGCGCTGGCCATTGCGAGGGAGGCGTTCCCTACCGGCGCGGATACCGTCGTGATTGCCCGGGCTGATGATTTTCCCGATGCGCTGGCCGGAGCACCGCTTGCTTACAAGTACCATGCACCGATCCTGCTGACGTACCCTAACGAGCTGCCGCAGGAAGTCTATCAGGCGGTGCAGGATTTAAATACGAATAAAATTATCATTCTCGGCGGCACAGGGGCTGTTTCAGCTAACGTCGAAGCCAAGCTCGCCAATATTGCCGCTGTAAAGCGGCTGGCCGGAAACAACCGATATGACACTGCCGCGGCTGTCGCCGACATGCTTGGCACAAAAGGGCAGGCAGTCGTGGTCAGCGGGGCCAACTTTCCGGATGCAATTGCAGCGGCTTCTTTCGCGGCAGTAGAAGGCAAACCAATTTTATTGACGTCTTCCGGAATATTAAACAGCGAAACCCTGCTTGCCCTGAAGAAAAGTTCCATTACCGCTACGGAAGTGATCGGCGGGAGCGGAGCAGTCTCCGGAAATGTACTGTCAGAACTGCCTTCCCCGGTCAGAATCGGCGGTGCGGATCGTTATGCAACGTCTGCAGGCGTTCTCCAAGAACATAAAACTGCAGGACAGGTACTATATATAGCCACAGGAATGAATTTTCCCGATGCACTGACCGGAGGAATTTTGGCAGCGACAGGCTCATCCAATATTTTGCTCGTTTCCCAAAGCGGTCTGTCTGCCAGTCAAAAAGTTTTGCTGTCATCATACAAAGGTAAAACGGTGATAGCGATCGGCGGGGCAAAAGCATTGCCGAGTACTGTCTTGACGGAGATGCGGCAGCTCGGATTACTGTAAAATAAGAAGCAATTGGGCTCCTGCGTCAGTTAAATGGCCAAAAAATCGTCTTTATAGAGGGACTGTGAACAGAATGTCACTAAAAAAACACTGGAAATTTCTGCGCGAATATTGTAGAATAACATAGCGCGATTAATTTGGGTGATTATGTCAATTTCTTAAGGAATACCAATGTTTCCTGTGAAAAAAGTTGTGTTCTTATGCAGGAATATTGAGTTCTTTAAAGAATAATATATGGAGGTATGAGAAGCTCATTACATAAGCTTCTCTTTACCCATAGAACGTCTAAAGGGATAACCGCCCCTGAGGAACGAGGCTCAGAGGGGGGACGCCCCCGGGTTGGGTGGTGCCTTTAGATATTGCGCAATGTCTAAGGATAATCTTTGCGACACTGTTAAGGGGGGTGAAGTTAGAGGTTCCGCATCGAGTAAAGGGAGACCGAATTCAAAAATAAAACATAAATTAAACAATTGAATTAAGCTTTCCCGAAGACAAAAAAACCCTTTTTAAAGAAAGAGAGGAGATTTGACTAAATGAGTAGAACGAAGAAGATAGCCGTATTAGCTATCATTGCTATGGTTCTGACCCTGATGCCTGCTGCGTTGTTTGCTGCTACAGCTGACAGCACCAGACTTTCCGGTGCAGGCCGCGTAGAAACCGCTCTTGATATCGCCAGTGCAGGAACGTGGGGTTCCACAGTAATTCTTGCTCCTGCCGACGATGCCAACCTCGTTGACGCTCTGGCTGCCGCACCTTTGGCAGGCCAGGAGAATGCCCCGATCCTTTTGACCTTCAAAGGTTCCTTAGATGCTGCTGTTAAAGCTAAGATCGCAGCTCTGGGTGCAACTAAGGTTTATGTTGTCGGTGCTATTTCCGATGCTGTTGCTGCTGAAGTAGATGCTATGACTGGCGTAACTGTTGAAGCACTGAAAGGTAATGGCCGTCAGGCTACTGCTGCTGCTATCAATGCTAAGTTGACCAGCCCTGCAGGTACTTTTGTAGTTGGCTATGATGCTGTTCCTGACGCTCTGTCAGTTGCATCCTATGCTGCTAAAAACAAATTCGCTATCGTTCTGGCTAGCCAGGATGGAAGCGCTGCTGGTTCCAGCCTCGTTGGTGCTACCAAGTATATTGTTGGTGGTACTGCCAAAGTTGATGACATTACCGGTGTAACCCGTATTTCCGGTACTGACCGTTTTGCTACCAACTCCGCTGTGGCTTCTACACTTACTTTCACTTATGACAGAGTATATGTTGCTAACGGTGTATCCTGTGTAGACGCACTGGCAGTTGCTCCTTTAGCAGCTAAACACAGTGCATTCGTAGCTCTGGCTAGTAGCAGTGATGTTGCTGCAGCTGCAACTGTGAATGCTAAACTCTTATCAACCAGCAAAGTAATTGCTGTAGGCGGAATCAATGCTGTTTCTGATGCTGTCAAAGGAAAAGTTGCTTTTGGCCTTAACACGATGGCTATTAGCTCATTGACAGTCACAGGTGCAAAGAAATTGACTGTGAACTTCACCCAGGCAGTTGACACAGCAAAAGCTGTTGTTGCTGTTAAAAAAGGTGGAGTAACTGTCAATATTGCTTCCACTACTTTCTCAACAGATAAAACTTCTGCAGTAATTGAACTTTCTGGGAAAATCACCAAAGGTGATTATACAGTATCCGTAACTGGACTTACTGCAGAAGCTATCGCGAAAACTGTTACCGCAGCTGACGAAGCTGTAGCTAAGATTGATATTGCAGCTAATGCAATTTATGTCAATGCTACAACCGCGACTGCATATTATCATGTTTACAATCAGTATAATGAAGAAATTACTAAAACTGCTAGCCTAACCAGTGCTACATCAGCCTCTGGTGGTGTTGTACTCACAGCTTCGACTGGTATTGCCACATTTACGTTTGCTGCAGTCAAAGTTGGTGATAGCGTCACTTTAACCTTAATCGACACTGCTTCTGCTGTATCTGTGGCTAAAACGCTTACAGTATCTGATAAAGCAGGTGCCAATGATTTCACAATTGAATCCCTTTACAACGCAGACGGCAAGACCTTAAATGCTGATTCAACAGTTGGTGACTATAAATTAGTCATTCAAGCAAAAGATCAGTATGGTAATAAGATGGGTGCTGCTGCTCTGGCTGCTGATCTCTTAGTAACCGTGAGTGATACCACTATTGCAAGCCTAGCTGGATACAATCCTACAACAAATGTTGCAACATTTGCTACAACAAAAATAAACAATGTTGACACAGTAACGATTGCTCTCGCGGGCGCTCTGAAGGCTGGTACTACTAAGGTTACCTTAATTTCTAAGACTACAGCGAAGATGGCTACCTTTGATATCGTTGTTAAAGACGGTGTACAAACTGATGCCATCGGCCTGACTGCTCCTGACGTATTAGCAGTAGGCGAAGATGCTGTTATCCAGGTTGCTGCAACTGACAAAAACGGTGATGCAATCAACAAGGTCGCTGAATTTGCAGCTACGACTGTCAATGTAACCGATACTGCCGGTGCATCTGCTGCAGTAGTTGGTGCATTCAAGCTTAACCCGACGACAAACAAAGTTGAGCTGGTAATTCCTACCGCAAACATTGGAGTTGTAAAAGGTAAAGCTACTGTTACAGTGATGAGCGAAACCAATAAAGTGACAATTCTTCAACTGGATGTTAAGGACAAAGCTGTCCCGACTTCCTTTGTTGGTTTCACTGCTAAATCTAAAGTAGTTCCTAACCTTTATATTAACGGAACGATCGCTATTTCTACTGCTGATTTGATCATTGAAGACCAATATGGCAGAACACTTAAAAAATCCCAGATTGATGCCTTCCTCGGCACAGATGCAGATGCGACAGTTGCAAATGCAGGAAAGTATATCATTGCATTTGAATCTGATAATGCAAGCATCGTTGTAACTGACAACTTAACTGCAACTGTGACCGGCGGTGGTTTCACAACTACAGACGCCGCTGTAAACCTTACAGCAGCTGCTACTAAGGGATCGGCTACAATCTCTGCAAAACTGTATGTTGGCGCTGCTGGCACAGGCACTTATGGCGTAGTCGCTGGTTCTGGTTATGACTATGCAATGGGCGTTAAAGACAAAACTCAAGTTGTAAGCTATGAAGTTAAAGATCCGGGCAAAATTTATGATGACGTTGCAGCAGGTTATACAAAGACGTTAACGCTCTATGGTATACTCTCCAATGGCACAAAAGTTGAGATCCCGAATACTCTCTATACCGTATCAAGCAATAATCCTACAGTTACCTTAGCAGCCAACGTAGTTGATGCTAATGCTACTGTCGGAGCTGACAAAAAAGATGTTACCGTTACTTTAAGCTTTATCGTTGATGCTCATCTCTCTACTGTACAGCTAGCAAAAGATATTATTGTTTCTTCAGCTCCGCTTACTGCAGTTGAATTAGAAACAGCCTCTGCTGGTGGCTTGACAGTTAACGGAAATGGCGTTAAAGGCGCTGCAGCTGACGTAACTGTAGCAAAACTGAAGGCTTTGGTTCAGACTGTTGACCAATACGGCGCAAAAGATGCAGGCGGTGTTGGCGCTAACGTTTGCACCATGACAATCACAAATATAACTGGTGGTACCGTTCTAACAGGTGGTACAAATGGAACTGTTACTCCTACCTTTGTTACTCCTCCAGCTGCTGGAGACACCTTCGATGTAACTATGGTTTATGGAGCAAAAACCATAGTATTCAAAGTTGTTGCCCAGTAATTATTTAAGATAGTGCTTAATCTTCGAGAGAGCATATCTTGAAAATGGATGACTGAATGCAGAGCCGGTTACCTCAATGGTAGCCGGCTCTCTGTTGTGTGGTAAGCGCTTAACAACAGAGTGCCTTATGTAAAAAGGTGATCCATGTGATAATAGACTTCAAAGTTTTCAGAGTTTTTCAAGTCAAAGTTTTTCAAGTTTTTCAAGTACTCTGAAATACGATAGTGGAGGGATCACAATGGATGAAATAACCCCAGTTAAAAGTAAGCGTCAAAGACACCATCACATAGAATTGTAGCCTTGAAGATAGTACAATCACAATAAATATGGTTGAAAAAGTTGAAAAAGTTTGCACACTTTTTCAACCAAAGCGGAGTGGTTGTATGAATATACAAAAAGTCACAACAGAGTACCGACTATCACAGTGGATGCAGGTGATACAGGACCGGCAATGCAGCGGACAGAGCATTAAGGATTTCTGCCAGGAGAAAGGAATAAGTAAGCATGCATACTTTTATTGGCAGCGACAGTTACGAAAGGTTGCATGTATGGAACTTTCAAAACGGAAAGAAGAAACCATCGTAAGCTGTGTCCCGGAAGGGTGGATGCAACTTTCCCAAGGTCAAGAAATAAAATCAACGCTGGATATTGAAGTCGGTGGCTGTCACGTCACCGTGGATGCGGAGACGGATCCTGAACTTCTGAAAAAAGTCTGCCGCATATTGAGGGTGCTGTAATGAGATGGAGTGACAAACCCGTGTACCTATGCTGCGGGCATACCGATATGAGGAAATCAATCAACGGACTCATGGCGCTGGTTAAAGACAACTTTTCCATCGATCCGTTTTCAGAAGCATTGTTTGTATTCTGCAACCGGCATCGGAACAGAATAAAAATCCTGGAATGGGACGGCGACGGATTCTGGTTGTATTTCAAACGTCTGGAGCGCGGACATTTTCGCTGGCCGGCAAAGGGAGACACTGCCACCATGGTTCTTGAAACCAAAGAATTATCTTATCTTATTGAAGGTGCGAAACTGGAGAAAAAGCTGAAACGAGAAGAAGTTTTCGAGCGGCAAATCTCTTGAAATATTTATCTCGAAACAGCGTTTAGAACCGCATGAAATCTAGCTTTTTTGCGGTTTTTATGGTATAATTTTCTTATGAAAACGCAAGAAACTTCAGCAGAACAACTGCTTGGAATAATTGAAGAAAAGGACCGCAAAATTGCTGAATTAGAGCAACAAGTACAGTGGTTTATGTCACAGATCCGCCTTGCTAAGCATAAACAATTTGGCGCATCAAGTGAAAAGACAGACGGTATTCAGATGCTCATATTCAACGAGGCCGAATCAAGCGCCGATATAAGCAAGCCGGAACCGAAGCTTGCCGAGGTAAAAGCGCATTATCGTAAACGGACACGCCTTACAACTGACAAATTGCCGAAGGATTTACCTGTTGAGGTAATTGAACACGAGCTTCCGGCAGAAGAGTGTATTTGTCCGAATTGCAGCAGTCAGTTACATACAATGGGCAGGGAAACTCGCGAAGAACTCAAAGTCATTCCTGCCAAAGCAATCATTGTACGGCACGTACGGCATATTTACGCCTGCCGTAATTGTGAAGGAACTGCCGAGCATGTTCCTATCATAAAAGCAGATATGCCGGAACCTGTCATCAAAGGCGGATTTGCTTCCCCCGAGACAATTGCCCATATAGCGGTACAGAAATTCATGATGGCATCCCCACTATACCGACAGGAGCAGGAGTGGAAACAAAACGGCATCCTGCTTTCCCGGCAGACGATGTCAAACTGGATGATCAAAGCCAGTGAGGACTGGCTGGAACCGATATATGAAGAGATGAAGCTTAGATTATGTGAGCATGAAGTGCTCCACGCAGATGAAACCACGCTGCAGGTGTTGAAAGAACCGGGAAAGACGGCGCAGTCAAAGAGTTACATGTGGCTGTACCGCACCAGCGGAGATACAAAACACCAGATTGTAATTTATGACTATCAAGTTGACAGAAAACATACCCATCCTGGAAAATTCTTAAAAGATTTTACAGGTTACCTTCATACAGATGGATACGAAGGTTATCATAAGCTTCCTGAAAACATAATCGTTGTGGGCTGCCTGGCACATCTTAGGCGGAAGTTTTTCGATGCCTTTAAAACCCTGCCCAAGGAGAAACAACCGGAATCCAGTGCGGCAAAAGGGGTTACCTATTGTGACAAGCTGTTCCACCTTGAAAAACAGTTTGCTTCCCTTACCCCGTATAAACGCCTTCAAGAGCGCAAACGCTTGTCAAAGCCTGTATTTGATGACTTTTACAATTGGATCAATGGGCTTGCTGCTTTGCCTAACACACTTCTTGGTAAGGCGGTACATTATGCCAAGTCCCAACAAAAATATCTTAAGAGATACCTGCTGGACGGACGTCTTGAAATTTCAAACAACCGTGCGGAACGTAGTATTAAACCTTTTGTAATCGGTCGAAAGAACTGGATCTTTACTAACACACCAAACGGCGCCAGGGCCAGTGCGATTTATTACAGCCTAATTGTGAGTGCGAGAGAAAATGGCTTGAATCCATTTGAATATTTAACATGGATTTTTACAAATGCCCCTAACTTAGGAAGAGCGGGTTACATATCTGAAATTAAAGACTTTTTACCTGGTAGTGCAGCCTTGCCGGAGAAAGTATTCACCCCGCAGCCCGGTAACGGAAGTCCGGAAAAATATGCGTGGGAGGAAGACTGATGAAGGTTGGAAAACATACGGCGTTTATGATAGATTTTATCTCTGATTTTGCTGACGGAAAGATATCAAGATATCTCTTCGAAATGGATTATTCAGGCTATGTTATTGAGCATTTTCCGAAGATGAAAAGGGAGAATGCTCGTTTAGCGCAAAAATTCGTCAGCACTGTCGATGATGTCTTCGAATATGCTCAAGCTAACAACATATCTGATGATGATTTTAGGATAATGGTTAACAATGCTCTTTGCGATCTTCTTGGAGTGGATGAGCCTGATTTAATGTAGCTCACGTCTGAATCTGTTTGACGCTTACAGTTAAAATCCAGTTCCGTATGGAACAGTGGGTGCGGTTGATTAAGGAATTTCAGGCTAGTGGTATGACCGTAAAATCTTGGTGTCAACAGAATAATATAAGTGAATCGGCATACTACTACTGGCTGAAACAAATCCGCATGAAAGCATATTTACATCAACTTCCGACTACACAGCCTGAAAACAAGAAGCCCGTCGAATTTGCAAAACTTCATGTGGATACATTAAGAACTGGTGCTGCCGTCATCATTCATCTTCCATCCGCAACGGTTGAAGTCAAGGAAGGAACATCCCAAAAAACTCTTGAAGCCGTTTTGCTAGCTTTAAAATGAGACATTACAGCAGCAAAAGAGATCTACATCGTAAGCGTCAAACAATAAAGTGTATAGAAAAAAAGCAAAACCCAGTGTAAACTGAGGTTTTGCTCTATTTACAGATTTCCTGAACTTCCGGACTCCACGGCAGATAATCCTCAAGGATTTCAGGATACTGACCGAACTGTTCACCCGGTAGCCGGTTAAGAATATAGTAAAGATATTTGTAAGGACTTAGGCCATTGGCTTCAGCGCTTTCAATCATACTGTAAACGGCTGCGCTTGCCGCGGCTCCTCTGGGACTTCCGCTGAACAGCCAGTTTTTGCGTCCAATAGTGAAGGGCCGAATACAGTTTTCTGCCAGGTTATTGGAAATACAGCAGTTACCGTCTTCCAGATAATTCATCAGTTCTTGCTTTTGGTTTAAAGCATAATTTAAGGCCTTACTCAGTTTGGATTTGGGAAGAACTTTGTTTTCGACAGAATCAATCCATGCCCAAAAAGCATCCAATACTGGTTTTTCCTGTTTCAGACGTTCGAATTTGCGTTTTTCACTTGTCAGATTTTCAAGAGTACTTTCAATTTCAAAAAGTTTGTTGCAATAAGTAATCCCCTGACCAGATAGCGTATCATCGGGACCACGGATGTCTTTAGGCAAAGCATCGACAAAATTTCTGCGAAGATGTGACCAGCAAAGACAGCGTATGATGTTCTCGACCTTTTTGTAACCGGCGTAAGCATCCGAGTGAAGGTATCCCTTAAATCCCTCCAGAAATTTTTGTGGGTAAATTCCATTTCTTCCGGGCTCATACTCAAAGATCCGGATAGGATGCTCAGTATGCTTTCCGGTAGTGTATACCCACATGTAAGAATCACTTGTATTCTTGCGACCTTCCTCATTCATCACCTGAACAGGAGTCTCATCAGCATGAATATATTTTTCTTTAAGGAGCTCTTGATGCATAACTTTTAGGATGGGGGTCAGCCAATCGCGGGACGCAGCTATGATCCAGTTAGCCATGGTAGCGCGGCTTAAAGACAAACCGAGCGTCTTCCACTCTTTTTCCTGACGGTAAAGGGGAAGCGCGTTTACAAACTTCTGGTGCATGACCCAAGCCACTGTGGAAGGAGTCGCTAAGGAGTGCTGAATAACCGAATCAGGTATCGGGGATTTCTCCATGTAAGGCAGACCATTTTTGCGGCAGCTGCGGCATTCGAAGGTCTCACGGTAAAGGTCAATTACCCTAAGCTTAGCCGGAATATATTCAACTTCTGTACGCACAAATTTTTCACCGACGGATTTAAGCGGGGTATTGCACGTTTCGCAAAAACGTTCATCTTCAACAAGGGTACAGAGCTTTTTTTCATGCGGCAGATTTTCTAAAAGTTCTTCCCGCCGGCCATTTACTTTCTTTCTCCGGTAACCCTCGACCTTTTTCAAGTCAGGTTCCTTGGACTTCGGATCGGTCTCGGTTTCCGCTTCATTAAAAAGAGACATCTGTCCTAAGGATAGAACGGATGTCTTCTCTGTGCTTCGGCCATAGAGTTTACGCGTTAGATGGTGTACGGTTTCCAGAAGGAGTCTATTTTCCTTCTCCAGTTCGGATATGCGATTTTCCAGCGTTTTGATCTGTTCAGCCGTACTCATCAAATTACGATATCCTTTGCGTTTTTCGCTGCTTATATTTTACCATAAAAATACCAAACAATCCAGCATTTATGCGGACTTTCGGCACTTTTCCCAAAGTTTTTACAGGGAAAAACACTTCTCTTTACCCAGTTTTTTTACGGCTTTTGGTTGATCAATGGACAGTCCTTCCATAAGCCAGCGAAACTCCTGGGAAGTGACGTTGCGGACTGCTTCGGAATTCTTCGGCCACCTGAATTTACCGGCTTCCAGCCGCTTATATAATAATACGAAGCCATCGCCTTCCCAGTAGAGTGCTTTCAGTCGATCATGCCGGTGGCCGCAGAAGAGAAACAGACTGTTCTGGAATGGGTTTAGCTGAAAGTTCTGCTGGACTAAAGCGGCCAGCCCGTTAATGGATTTGCGCATGTCGGTATACCCGCAGGCGATATAGATTTTCTCTGCTTTGGAGATATCACCGAACATTTTGGAGCGCCCTCAAGGTATTTTCTATTAAGGCAGGTGCTGCGCTGTTGTGGATTTCCAAGCTTACGGCACCCAAGCTCACAACAATATCTGCTGATGAGTCCTGACGTTTATGGTCAGCGTCGGCTACAGGAAACGCAATATTTACCGGCACGATTGGATTCTTTTCGGCATTCAGCGCGGGAAGGGCTTCGCAGGCTGCTTCACGGACACGTTTCAGCCAGTAGAAGTAAGTCGTCTCGCTTAAACCGTGCTCCGCACACCAGTCGGCAATTTTCTGCCCGCTGCTGCGGCATTCACGGATGCGCTGGGCCCACTGATTCAATCGATATTGTCGAGTGGCTTCTCTGCTATCCATCACTAACTCCTCCTTTTGGAGTTTTTAAAGTAAACTTGAAAAACTCCAATAACTCTAGTTTAGAGGATATTATCTCACTGCTTTAGTGATGTTTCCATACACCGACTTATTAGACGGTTACTCTACATCGCTTGCGGTTATACGGATATGCGTAAATCTATTGACGGACTAGCAGCCCTTGTCCAGGAAACCTTCGGCATTGATCCTTTCGCATCCAGTCTCTATCTGTTCTGTGGCAAGCGTCGGAATCGTATCAAAGCCTTGCTCTGGGAAGGCGACGGATTTGTACTTCTTTATAAGCGCCTCGAAAACGGAAACTTTAAATGGCCCAGGTCTGCAGATCAGGTGAGGTCTCTTACATGGCAGGAGTTCAAGTGGCTGATGGAAGGTCTGGAGATAGATCAGCCAAGAGCCATAAAGAAGGTGAAACCAGGCGCTTTTTGCTGAGGTTAAAACGGCTGAAAGTGCCGTATTTACTGGATTTTAGCCCATTTTTGTGGTATAATAAAACCATAAAAACCGTTGGGAGAAAAGCCGTTTTATGGTTTCAAAGGACACCTACATCGAGCAGCTGGAAAATACAATAAAGAGCCTGGAACAGCAGGTAAGTAACCTTACCGAGATGGTGCTCCTTCTCCGCAAAGGGAAATTTGGCAGTTCCAGTGAAAAAACGCCGCGTGAGGAAATCAGTGACCAACTTAGCCTGTTCAATGAGGCAGAGTTAGAAGCCGATCCTCATGTCCCTGAACCCGTCGTAAAGGACGTAAACGGCTATAAGCGGCGAAAGGCCAAAACGAAACGGGAGGTATTACTTAAGGATCTTCCTGTCAAAGAAATCTTATGTGAGATTCCCGAGGAAGATCTTTACTGCGGCAACTGCGGAGTCACGCTCAAGCCGATTGGTAAAGAGACCGTCGTGAGGAACTGGAATACATTCCACCAAAATTGCAGATTATCCGGTATGTGCGAATGTCCTATGAGTGTCTCAAATGCAAGCATACGGATACACCTTATATAGAAAAAGCACTGACACCATCTTCTCTCATGCATCATTCTCTGGCATCGCCCAGCACGGTAGCAAATGTCATGTACCAGAAGTACGTGAATGCCATGCCACTCTACCGCCAGGAAAAGGACTGGGAGCAGCTTGGTTTTTCCCTCTCAAGGGCGACGATGGCCAACTGGATCATCCGGTGCTCACAGGATTACCTGTATCCCGTTACCAGATACCTTCGGGAACAGCTCCTGAAGCGAGATGTCCTCCATTGTGATGAATCACCGGTCCAAGTATTGAAGGAGAATGGCCGAAGGCCACAGTCCAAGTCTTACATGTGGCTGTACCGTACTGGAGAAGACGGGAAGGAGCCCATTATCCTGTATGACTACAGGACAACAAGAAGCGGCGAAAATGCCGCCGAATATCTGAAGGGATTCAGCGGGTTCCTGCACAGCGACGGATACTCAGGATACAATAAGCTGGCAGAAATTGTTCGATGCGGCTGCTGGGCTCACCTCCGCCGCAAGTTCATAGAGGCCATCCCGGATAACCGGGCGAAAGATTCTCCGCTAACAAATGCGGAAATCGGTCGGGATTATTGCAATCGGCTGTTTAAAATCGAAGATGGGCTGTCCGAACTTACATCGGAAGAAAAATATGCCAAGCGTCTTGAGCTGGAAAGGCCGGTTCTAGATGCCTTTTGGTGCTGGCTGGACTCCCTTCATATACTGCAGAGCTCTGCCCTCGGCAAAGCAGTGACCTATGCAAAGAACCAGAAACAGTATATGGAGAACTA
Source organism: Dehalobacter sp. CP (assembly GCF_047652685.1). NCBI lineage: Bacteria > Bacillati > Bacillota > Clostridia > Eubacteriales > Desulfitobacteriaceae > Dehalobacter > Dehalobacter sp. CP. The sequence goes on along the minus strand of NZ_CP157399.1, from coordinate 2,579,187 downwards.
CCTACTTGATGGAAGGTGTTCCATTTCCAATAACGCGGCCGAAAACAGCATCCGTCCCTTTACTCTAGGAAGAAATAACTGGCTATTTGCCGATACCCCAAAGGGTGCCTCCGCAAGCGCTGCTGTGTACAGTATTGTGGAGACCGCTAAGGCGAATGGGCTTAGTGTCTATACATACCTGAGCTATCTGCTCATGTACATGCCGGATACAGATTATCGAAATAATCCGGAGGCTTTGGAAGAACTGATGCCTTGGTCGCCTCGAGTACAGGAAGAGTGTAAAAAATGATTCGCCGCGCCGGTTGAGGATTGCCATTATAGCTTATTTGAATTGATATTTAAAGGCACTCTGTTGTTAAGCGCTTACGAATAATAAGTTTAAAGATAGTACAATCACAATGAATACGGTTGAAAAAGTTGAAAAGGTTTGCAAACTATTTCAACCAAAATTGGAGTGGTTGCATGAATATACAAAAAGTCACAGCAGAGTATCGGCTAACACAGTGGATGCAGGTGATCCAGGAACGACAAAGCAGCGGACAAAGCATAAAAGAATTCTGCCAGGAGAAAGGTATAAGCAAACATGCCTACTTTGACGCTTACTTTTAGATTGAGGATTATCGCATCATAGTGTATACTCTTTGTGGAGCTTATCAAATAATTTAGAGTAATCGGGGGTAGTCCAATGCATAAAAAAGCATATATTATCGTGTTGATACTGGTCTTGGTACTTATTGTGCCTTATACAGCTTTTGCAGATACTGATGATGACGATGATAAACTCGTTCCTATTAATACACTTGAGTTCAACGAGATAGAAGATCTCATGCTAGCAAGAAACCCAGTAATTAAAGGAAATATGAAAAGCTTCAGTGATTCTTATGACGGCAAGAACAAGGGGATTACAGTGGCTAACGACTATTTGTCCGAATGGAATGCCAAGAACATTGCCTTTGGTACCGGTGATGGTACTAACCCTAAAGATGAGGCAGCGATCGCATATTTACTAAATGCTCAGAAAAATTTACTTTTAATGCAAAAAGCCTCCTATGAAAGTGGGGATAGTATTAATACGATAGTCAATATTCAAAAAGGGAATAATTCGCTGATTTGGGGTGTCGAAAACCTTTATATATCATATAATACTCTCATTACTCAGTTAGAAGATTCAAAGGCAAAACAATCATTGGCCGAACGACAGGTCAAGATTATTAAGATTCAAAAAGACCTCGGTATGGCCACGGAATTAGACGTGGCTAAGGCGGAAAACACGTTGTCCGAGCTTGAAATGAATATTCAAAGGATTAATGTTTCCCAAAAAGCAACGATTCAGCAGTTAAATGTGAGTTTGGCACAGGATAATAATACAGAATTAACAGTCAAAAAGGTACCTGAAGTTACAGCAGCTCAAATGCTTGCTATTGATCCTGATGCCGATTATCTTATAGCCAAGACCAAAAGTTATGATATTCAGATAGACTCTAGCTCAGATGATTCTCAAAGAAAGTTTAAGAATAGTTTTTACCAGGCTTATCAAACTGTGCTGGATAAGCAAAGAATACTTGACATAGAGCAGAGAAAACTTTTAGCTGTAGAGAGCGAATATAAGACTGCACAATTAAGTTATAAGTTAGGGAAGATTTCACTGGTACAATTCGAATCAACGAAGTGCACTTTTATTAGCCAGCAGACAGCTATTGAGACTGCAAAAAACACGCTTGCTGTAGCGTATAGAGCATATGAATGGGCTAAACTTGGGCTTATCGTAAATTCTGCTTTGTGACCAATGGGCGCTGCAGTTCTCTAACAATATTACGAGAAAGACCGATTACTTAGGTGAACGGAAAGACCTTTTTTACCACTGGCAGATTGGGCTTGCTCGACCAAAACATACGGTGATAAGGACCAAAGTCCCTTTTCTACCTCCCATTGGTCTGAAAAGACCCAAAACAATTGAACTTCAAAAGTATCTGTACTATAATGGCTTCAGCCAAAACGATAATGGCAAATCTGTCGAAAGACGGAGACGCAAAGCCACGGGTCTAACACCGAAAGGTTATGACAGCCGGGTTACCGAAAGGGGTAGATAGAATGATCCATAAGAAGATTCTGGTTTCAATTCTTTGTGTCCTGCTAATCATTGCGGTCGCTCCAACTTGTGTATTTGCTGAAACAACCACGGATGGAACCACAGTTATCGAGGATGTTTCAACGAGTGCTCCTGATACGGCCATAGAGCCCGCTACAGATTCAATAACGACTGACCCAACGACAGACACAACAACTGATTCAACGACGACTGATACAACAACAGATACACTAACAACCGATTCCACAACAATGGATTTGACCGGCCGGGCCTCAGCTGAAGATGAAGCCGGCGTAACACCGGACAGCTGGCTCTATTCAATCGAACAGATGATTGAAAGTGTCCAGGTTGCTGTAACTTTCTCTAATGAAGGAAAAGCGGAACTGCTCGTTGAGTTTGCCAATGAAAGGCTGGCCGAGGCGGAAATCATGTCCGAACAAAACCAGTTGGATTTGATGAAAAAGGCTCTGATAGCGTACTCGGATACAATAAAGAAGGCGAACTTCCAGGTGCAGCAGATGATCGAAGATACCCAAGCAGCTGAAGGTAGGAACACGACGGCTACAGATGCTACTGGGGATGATGGGACCGTCACTACTTTCACAGATGAAACAGCTGTAAATGATACTGCCGAAAAGGACACGGTCGCAGCTGACACAGAAGAGAATACGGTGATCAGCAATCTGCTTGCCAGCATTGAGCTTGTTCAAAGCGATGCAGATAAAGTCGTCTTAAAAATCAGCGGCAATCTGACAGAAGATCAGGCTGAGATCATGCAGAATATCATTAAAGTCGAAGTTCAAAACACCATTGCGATCAAAGCTTATGTGGCTGCCAAAAAAGCCTATGGGGATGCGGTGCAGCAATTTGCAGCGGCCAAAGCAGAGTTGGGTGAAGCCCGTGCTTCAGGTGACGAGGCTGCCGTTGCCGCTGCCCTGGAAAAAGTCGAACAGGCTGAACAGTACAAAAACGACATGCAGGAGCTCAGGAAAGATGTTCAGAAGATCAAAGTAGAGACGAACAAAGAAACGAAGGAAGTCTTGAAAGAGCAAACCCAAAACATAAAAGAATATAAGAAGGCCAATAAGGGCCAAGCCGTGAGCGACCAGGAAGATAGCCTGGAAGCAGGGGACGAACAGGATGCAACGGCTGTAGATAATCAGGATGTAACGGTTACTGGCGATCAGACTGCCATAGCCGATGACCAGCCTGCTTCGGATGAAACAACAGTGGATGGCACAAGTGATGAAAGTGGTGGAACAGTCAATGCTCAAAGTATTCAGAACACAGTCACGAATACCTCTTCAAATAACGGACATAACGGTAAAGGGCAAGGAAAAAGATAGGACTTTATATTTTCGATAACTGAGAATCATTCAAATAGCATAAAATGCAATGCCTCCCAAAAAGAAAACAGACAGCCACCAGGCAAATGATATGCTCCCTTCGTAGTCAATGTCATTAAGTTAAGGCCTAAAAAACACAACCATCCAGATTAAGATGGTTGTGTTTTTCTTATACATACAGGTGGGCATATAAAATTTATCAATTGTAAAAAAACACTTGACAAATAAATAAAAATCGAAGGCTTCGCCTTGAAAATGAGGACATTTTTAAGGAGGCCTTCTAAAATGAAAAAGAAAGCATATCCAGAGCAGGTACGAACTGCGCTGCACCAAGCAATACGCTCAATCACAGCAGATTTACCGGCTTGCGTGAAACGACCAGGGCAAGATTTTTCACGCGAACGGAAATTATCACTGCATACTATGCTGCTTATGCTTGTAGGCATGGGAGGCAATAGCCTTTCAAAAGAATTATATGATTGGCTGGGTTATTCGTCAGAGACTGCAACCGCTTCAGCATTTGTCCAACAGAGAGACAAAATTCGTCCAGAAGCACTGAAACTACTGTTTCACGAATTTACAAGATTAGCAGTATCGGAGAATTCATTACAAGACTACAGGCTGCTCGCTGTTGACGGTTCGGATTTGAGACTTCCGTCAAATTCAAATGATGGATTCTCCTCCATCAGGAACAGCGAAGATAGCAAAAATTACAATCTTGTGCATTTGGACGCTATGTATGACCTGATGGGCAAGGTTTATGTCGATGCATCCGTGCAACCCAAGAAAGGCATGAATGAGCATAAAGCCTTAGTATCCATGGTAGACCAGTCTGAAATCAGCGGAAATGTAATTGCAATCATGGATCGGGGATATGAGTCATTCAACAATATCGCTCATTTTCAGGAGAAATCATGGCACTATATCATCCGGGCGAAAGAATCCTATGGGATTATATCAAGGCTTTCTCTACCAAATTGCCCGGAATACGATGAAGAAATCACGTTAACCCTCACCCGGTGCCAAACCAAAGAAACGTTACCGCGTAAGCGTCAAAGACACCATCACATAGAATTGTAGCCTTGAAGATAGTACAATCACAATAAATATGGTTGAAAAAGTTGAAAAAGTTTGCACACTTTTTCAACCAAAGCGGAGTGGTTGTATGAATATACAAAAAGTCACAACAGAGTACCGACTATCACAGTGGATGCAGGTGATACAGGACCGGCAATGCAGCGGACAGAGCATTAAGGATTTCTGCCAGGAGAAAGGAATAAGTAAGCATGCATACTTTTATTGGCAGCGACAGTTACGAAAGGTTGCATGTATGGAACTTTCAAAACGGAAAGAAGAAACCATCGTAAGCTGTGTCCCGGAAGGGTGGATGCAACTTTCCCAAGGTCAAGAAATAAAATCAACGCTGGATATTGAAGTCGGTGGCTGTCACGTCACCGTGGATGCGGAGACGGATCCTGAACTTCTGAAAAAAGTCTGCCGCATATTGAGGGTGCTGTAATGAGATGGAGTGACAAACCCGTGTACCTATGCTGCGGGCATACCGATATGAGGAAATCAATCAACGGACTCATGGCGCTGGTTAAAGACAACTTTTCCATCGATCCGTTTTCAGAAGCATTGTTTGTATTCTGCAACCGGCATCGGAACAGAATAAAAATCCTGGAATGGGACGGCGACGGATTCTGGTTGTATTTCAAACGTCTGGAGCGCGGACATTTTCGCTGGCCGGCAAAGGGAGACACTGCCACCATGGTTCTTGAAACCAAAGAATTATCTTATCTTATTGAAGGTGCGAAACTGGAGAAAAAGCTGAAACGAGAAGAAGTTTTCGAGCGGCAAATCTCTTGAAATATTTATCTCGAAACAGCGTTTAGAACCGCATGAAATCTAGCTTTTTTGCGGTTTTTATGGTATAATTTTCTTATGAAAACGCAAGAAACTTCAGCAGAACAACTGCTTGGAATAATTGAAGAAAAGGACCGCAAAATTGCTGAATTAGAGCAACAAGTACAGTGGTTTATGTCACAGATCCGCCTTGCTAAGCATAAACAATTTGGCGCATCAAGTGAAAAGACAGACGGTATTCAGATGCTCATATTCAACGAGGCCGAATCAAGCGCCGATATAAGCAAGCCGGAACCGAAGCTTGCCGAGGTAAAAGCGCATTATCGTAAACGGACACGCCTTACAACTGACAAATTGCCGAAGGATTTACCTGTTGAGGTAATTGAACACGAGCTTCCGGCAGAAGAGTGTATTTGTCCGAATTGCAGCAGTCAGTTACATACAATGGGCAGGGAAACTCGCGAAGAACTCAAAGTCATTCCTGCCAAAGCAATCATTGTACGGCACGTACGGCATATTTACGCCTGCCGTAATTGTGAAGGAACTGCCGAGCATGTTCCTATCATAAAAGCAGATATGCCGGAACCTGTCATCAAAGGCGGATTTGCTTCCCCCGAGACAATTGCCCATATAGCGGTACAGAAATTCATGATGGCATCCCCACTATACCGACAGGAGCAGGAGTGGAAACAAAACGGCATCCTGCTTTCCCGGCAGACGATGTCAAACTGGATGATCAAAGCCAGTGAGGACTGGCTGGAACCGATATATGAAGAGATGAAGCTTAGATTATGTGAGCATGAAGTGCTCCACGCAGATGAAACCACGCTGCAGGTGTTGAAAGAACCGGGAAAGACGGCGCAGTCAAAGAGTTACATGTGGCTGTACCGCACCAGCGGAGATACAAAACACCAGATTGTAATTTATGACTATCAAGTTGACAGAAAACATACCCATCCTGGAAAATTCTTAAAAGATTTTACAGGTTACCTTCATACAGATGGATACGAAGGTTATCATAAGCTTCCTGAAAACATAATCGTTGTGGGCTGCCTGGCACATCTTAGGCGGAAGTTTTTCGATGCCTTTAAAACCCTGCCCAAGGAGAAACAACCGGAATCCAGTGCGGCAAAAGGGGTTACCTATTGTGACAAGCTGTTCCACCTTGAAAAACAGTTTGCTTCCCTTACCCCGTATAAACGCCTTCAAGAGCGCAAACGCTTGTCAAAGCCTGTATTTGATGACTTTTACAATTGGATCAATGGGCTTGCTGCTTTGCCTAACACACTTCTTGGTAAGGCGGTACATTATGCCAAGTCCCAACAAAAATATCTTAAGAGATACCTGCTGGACGGACGTCTTGAAATTTCAAACAACCGTGCGGAACGTAGTATTAAACCTTTTGTAATCGGTCGAAAGAACTGGATCTTTACTAACACACCAAACGGCGCCAGGGCCAGTGCGATTTATTACAGCCTAATTGTGAGTGCGAGAGAAAATGGCTTGAATCCATTTGAATATTTAACATGGATTTTTACAAATGCCCCTAACTTAGGAAGAGCGGGTTACATATCTGAAATTAAAGACTTTTTACCTGGTAGTGCAGCCTTGCCGGAGAAAGTATTCACCCCGCAGCCCGGTAACGGAAGTCCGGAAAAATATGCGTGGGAGGAAGACTGATGAAGGTTGGAAAACATACGGCGTTTATGATAGATTTTATCTCTGATTTTGCTGACGGAAAGATATCAAGATATCTCTTCGAAATGGATTATTCAGGCTATGTTATTGAGCATTTTCCGAAGATGAAAAGGGAGAATGCTCGTTTAGCACAAAAATTCGTCAGCACTGTCGATGATGTCTTCGAATATGCTCAAGCTAACAACATATCTGATGATGATTTTAGGATAATGGTTAACAATGCTCTTTGCGATCTTCTTGGAGTGGATGAGCCTGATTTAATGTAGCTCACGTCTGAATCTGTTTGACGCTTACGTTACCGCTTCTAAAAGCATACCCCCATCGGTATCGATGGATACAGCCACATACGACATTTGACTTCATTAAACCGAAAGATTCCAAGCTTTATGATTTACATTTTCGTGCCGTTCGCTTCGCTATTGCTGATGGTGTGTATGAAACGGTTTATACAAATCTCAATGCCGAAGATTTTCCGCCGGAGAAAATAAAACAATTCTATAATCTGCGCTGGGGAATTGAGACATCTTTTAAGGAACTTAAATATGCTGTGGGTTTGGCGAGTCTGCACAGCAAAAAGAAGGATTTTATATTGCAAGAGATTTTTGCCAGACTAATTCTATACAATTATTCTTCCATTATCATGCACCACATCAGTATTTCGGAAGATTTGCGAGTAAATTTTCCAGTGGCTTTAAATATATGCCGTCAATTTTTGAGAGAGTTAATTCCAGCGGTCCAAGTTCTTAAACTGATAGGTAAGCACCTTTCCCCAATACGCCCTGGCCGACAATTTCCTAGATATCAAAATCCGATTTCAGCAGTAGGGTTCCAGTACAGAATTATTTGACATGCGTGAAAGGACTTTTAAGATGCTTTTCGGGCATCTGCTTTTGTGTTGCTCAAAATTCAAAAACACCTGCGTTTTCTATGTTATTCCGTGTATACGACAACCCCAGCGGTATCACTTTTCTACTGCTGGGGTTTCTTAATAAGCTTATCTTAATGACATTGCCTTCGTAGTAGACAGTTAAAATAATAAAACTGTTTCTATGAAGGGAGCATATTTTTTATGGGACGGAAAACAAAAGTTCCAATAGAGGAAAAATTGAGAGCAATTGAAGATTATCTTTCTGGCAAAAGTGGGACATCTCAAATCTGTTACGCTTAAAGACCTTGAACAAAAGAAATCTTTAGCGGAGAAACAGCTGATTGTATTGAAAAAGCAATACGTCCTCGGAATGATCACAGGCTTATCTGTAGCGAATGCGACAAATTCTCTTGACTAGCTCAACGCAAATATTAAGAAGCTGACTTATACTAAAACTGCCATGGTATAGCAACTAAACGTGAATCTGGGGCAGGATGCTGATATTGATCTGGCTGTCGGCATAGTACCGGTGATATCAAAACAACAAATTTCCGCTATCAATGTCGATGCGGACTATTTGACTGCAAAAGGCCGGAGCTATGATGTGTTATTGGATTCTAATTCAGATAATTCTAAGAGTAAGTTTAAAATCGACTTCTACCAAACGTATCACACACTTTTAGAAAAACAAAGCGCTTTAGGCTCCGCGCAACAAAAGCTGACAGCGGCGGACAGCAAATTTAAAATTTCCGAGTTAAAATATAAAATGTCCAGTATTTCACTGCTCCAATACGAAGCGGATAAGAGTGAGTATCTGAGTCAGCAAATAGCCGTAGAAATAGCGGAAGAGACGCTTACCCAAGCTTATCGTGCTTATGAATGGGCTAATCTAGGATTAATTGTAAGCGCTGGGTATTAGAAAGGTCCTAACGTGTAGGTATTGGAATAGCCATGATTGGATCCGCCATTAACTACTAGTCGGAAAGTATATGTCTGGCCACTGGCGAGACCCGTTACCGTTGCCGACGTAGAATTTTTGTCCAGCCACGTTGTATTGGAATTGACCCAGGCCGTTCCTCCATCAGTAGATTGCTGGAGGACAACGCTAGACGCATTGGCGGCTGCGCTAAATGTAAAGCAGGCCAGTCCGCTGACAATTGTACCACTGAAATCAGATATTGGGACACCTATAGGGACAAGGGAGAAGGTATTGGAGTCTCCTGCCCGATTCCCTCCCGTTACAACCAGTTTGAATAAGTAGGTCTGACCGTTGATAAGACCTGTAACTACAGCAGAGGTAGAACTGGAACTCAAGACAGACGTCGTCGAGGAGTTCTGCCAGGTTGCGCCGCCATCAATGGATTGTTTTAGACTAATCTGCGTAGCCCCTCCCGGGGGGCTAAAATATAACGTTGCGTCACCGTTACCTGTAACTCCGGAAAGATCATATATGGGGATATTTGCGATTGAAGTATTGTTTTTTCCTTCGGAAAGCCATTGGCCGGAGACATAAGCTACATAACCTTTAGCTACGTTCGCTGTTGTGGTGGTCACATAAATTACGACTTCGTTACTGTTAATGTTAGCTGTACTGATCGTTCCTGTACCGCTTATGGTTTGTGTCGCGTTGGCGTTAAGCGTTTTAATCGTTGTCATTTTTCGCGTTGTCGTCTCCAACTTTGCTGTTATTCCATCGCAGGCAACGTTGACCGTGCCGAAATCTCCTTTTAAAGTCACCTGGTCGCCACGAATCATATTTACTATGGAGAATCCTACCGATGAGGTGTTCTCGTAACCATCAAGAGTGCAATTCGATAAAACTATCGTATTCTGTACTTGGGATTTTCCTTTAAGATGGATGACTGCTTCTTTTCCAGAGGGGACATCGATTACCAGGGTTTTAGACATAAATGTATCGCAGCAAATACCATCCACCGATCCCCCTCCCCGAATGGTCGTTCGGCCTTTGACGGTTACATTTTCTAAGGTTACTGTTCCGTTTCCGATACCTTCACCGAGTAGTAGGTCGCCTTCAATGACCGTATTTCGGACCGTGATATCCGATGCTTCGATTGCCAGACTTCCGGATATTGTCGTTTCCCCTGATGGAGGCCCATAGGTTCCCTTTTGGTTAAAAATGCTCCTTAAAACTTGGTTTTGACTGTGGGTATAGCCATTTAGAACACTGTTAGGAATCGTTTCTTCTCCGCCCAGGGTAAGTAGATGGCTGGAAACGGTCATTTTTTTGAGGATAAAATCTTCGGATGGCCCGATAGGAATTTTACCACAGAGGACAAGGGGAGATGATGTTTGGGCCGCAAGAGCTATCCCTGCAAGTGAGTTCGTTAAGCCTGCTTTGTTTTCCGCGCTAGCGAGATATATTATATTAAAGTCGAGGTCTTTGGAGAATTTATCAAGAACTGCGCGGTTCGTAGCATAGCGGTCGTTGCCTGCCAGTCTGAGGGGAGAAGGGGCTTGATCCTCAATATTTTTGCCGACGACTCCCGTGCCGCCGATAATATAGGTGCGAGTTATTTTATAATTACTCAAGTGCATTTTTACCACCTCAGGCAAGTTATCCGCTGGCGTAAGCAGGATGGAGTACCCTTTAGCGGCGGCCACTGCGGAGATAGACAGTGCATCCGCGAAGTTTACTCCGCTAACTAGTGCGACCTCTTTGGTGCCAAGTCTCTTCGCAATTTCGACAGAAGTCACATATCTGTCCGAACCATAGATCCGGTCAGTGGTTTTTATACCAATTGTTTTCAGGGTTTGCTCTACATCGGCGGAGATTGCCTCGTATCCGCCTACGAGGATCGCCTTGGTTGCTCCTAATCGTTGTATTTCGTTTTGGGTATATCTATTGATAGTATTTTTTTCTGTGAATAGGATGGGGGCATCGTATTTTTTGGCTAAAGGACCTGTACAGAGTGCATCAGCCAACGCGTCTCCTTCGACTAGAACCACATAATCGGATTTTTTCCATCCTTCCTGCGAGATGGCCACAGCTGTTTGGTAGCGATCCGTACCCGCTAGCCGATTTTCATCAGCCCTAGCAATGTTCGGACTAGGCAGAATGATTAGCATCAGAACAAAAAAGCCTATTATAAGAAATGTAGAAAGTACTTTTTTCCTTAGATGTAGATATTCTAGATATTTCACTGCCAAATCTCCTTCATATAATATAGAATTATCGCTATACAAGTTATTATTTCCCATTCTAATCCTTATCACTTTCTAATTCTCTGTGTGTGACAATATTCCTCCAAATAATATGATAGAAAAAGTCATAAAATGTACAAATGTAATTAATCTACTAGGTACTTATTGAAAAAAACGATGGGATAAATAAAACATAAAGTACATAACAGGGGCACCCGAGAGGCACCCGAGGGGACAGGTTCATGATTGATATCATCCTCACAAGTTGATCTAGATTTGACAAACATTATAAGAAAAGAGAGGGGACGTAACCGAAACATGAAGTTACGCCCCCATGGGTATCAAGTTTACCATAGTTTAGACCCTGGGATCACAGTGGTAGGATGCCTAGCTCACATGAAGAGAAAATTTACGGATGCGATTAAGGCCTTAAGCCCGGAGGAGCAAAAGAAGACCGTTTACTTCAAGGGACAGGAGTACTGCGATTACCTGTTCCACATTGAAAAGAAATACAATGATGCTGACCCTGGAGAGCGTCGGATAAATGGCTGTTTCATGATAATCTTGTTATGAAAGAGTAACAGAAAAATGAGACAAATAACGCTGAAATCCACTTTAATCCTCCTTAGAGTTTTTTGAGTAAACTTGAGAAACTCTAATTTAGAGGATTTTCTCACGGATCTAAGAGAGTTTTCATACACATTCTTATTAGACGCTTACAATGATTTTAATATGATTCGGGCCTGCTGGTTTACAGTGAGCTCTTTTTTACGCCACTAGAGTTTACGCTTACTTTTTAATTATTTAACATGCGAATATTTTATATAATTTCAACATAAAGTAAATTTAAAATTAATTTTTATGGGACAAAAGTCTCATTTTTTATACCCCAATGGTCTGGAATAAGTCCGAAAACCTTGATTTTCAAAGTATTCTGGAATATAATGGCCTCAGCCAAAACGATAATGGCAAATCCGTCGAAAGACGGAGACGCAAAGCCACGGGTCTAACACCGAAAGGTTATGACAGCCGGGTTACCGAAAGGGGTAGATAGAATGATCCATAAGAAGATTCTCGTTTCAATTCTTTGTGTCCTGTTAATCATTGCGGTCGCGCCAACCTGTGTATTTGCTGAAACAACCACGGATGGAACCACAGTAACCGAGGATGTTTCAACGAGTACTCCTGATACGACCACAGATCCCGCTACAGATTCAACAACGACTGACCCAACGACAGACACAACAACAGATGCAGTAACAACCGATTCCACAACAATGGATTCGACCGGCCAGGCCTCAGCTGAAGATGAAGCCGGTGTAACGCCGGACAGCTGGCTCTATTCAATCGAACAGATGATTGAAAGTGTTCAGGTTGCTGTAACTTTCTCTGATGAAGGAAAAGCGGAACTGCTCGTTGAGTTTGCCAATGAACGGCTCGCCGAAGCGGAAATCATGTCCGAACAAAACCAGTTGGATTTGATGGAACAGGCTCTGAAAGTGTACTCGGATACGATAAAGAAAGCCAACTTCCAGGTACAGCAGATGATCGAAGACAACGAAGCAGCTGAAGGTACGGATACGACGGCTACAGATTCTGCTGCGGATGATGGGGCCGTCACGACTTCCACAGATGAAACAGTCGCAGAGGACACGGCAGCAACTGACACAGAAGAGAATACGGTGATCAGCAATCTGCTTGCCAGCATTGAGCTTGTTCAAAGCGATGCAGATAAAGTCGTCTTAAAAATCAGCGGCAATCTGACAGAAGATCAGGCTGAGATCATGCAGAATATCATTAAAGCCGAAGTTCAAAACACCATTGCGATCAAAGCTTATGTGGCTGCCAAAAAAGCCTATGGGGATGCAGTGCAGCAATTTGCAGCGGCCAAAGCAGAGTTGGGTGAAGCCCGTGCTTCAGGTGACGAGGCTGCCGTTGCCGCTGCCCTGGAAAAAGTCGAACAGGCTGAACAGTACAAAAACGACATGCAGGAGCTCAGGAAAGATATTCAGAAAATCAAAGTAGAGACGAACAAAGAAACGAAGGAAGTCTTGAAAGAGCAAACCCAAAACATAAAAGAATATAAGAAGGCCAATAAGGGCCAAGCCGTGAGCGACCAGGAAGATAGCCTGGAAGCAGGGGACGAACAGGATGCAACGGCTGTAGATAATCAGGATGTAACGGATACTGGCGATCAGACTGCCACAGTCGATGGCCAGTCTACTTCGGATGAAACAACAGTGGATGGCACAAGTGATGAAAGTGGTGGAACCGTCGATGCTCAAAGTATTCAGAACACAGTCACGAATACCCCTCCAAATAACGGACATAACGGTAAAGGGCAAGGAAAAAGATAGGACTTTATATTTTCAATAACTGAGAATCATTCAAATTGCATAAAATGCAATGCCTCCCAAAAAGAAAAACAGACAGCTATCAGGCAGATAAAGTGCCAGGGCTGTCTGTTTTTGTGGTCTTCATCTGTTTAGGCCGGTACTGCCCGCTTACGCTTGCGGAGGATCATAAAGGTCATTGGTCGTAGTTTCGATGACCTTTATATCCTTTACCCCTGTAAGGGCACCGTTTGCCGTGAGGAATATCCCGCCTGCTATAAGCGCGTTCATAACGTCCATGGCTTCAGCCAGCTGAATATCCTCTCGCGGTTGGGGAACTGTTAGGGAAAACGTGTTCTCTCCGGTGGTCGCGAAAGTTAATCTTGCTGTTCGGTTGGTGGTCACAGCCAATTGAATCACCTCCTTGACGCCTGAAATTGCCCTCCGCTTTACGCTTCGTTTGTCAATTCATCCGTTCTTCTGAAGTAAACGTCAAGCAGCGTATATTCCGACAGACTGAAGATGGCGTGAGCCGCCTCATAGACAGCTTGATTCGAAGCATTGTAAACAATATTGTTAAGGGTTCGCTGTTTGGTTATCGGAGCATCGGAGGTGCTGACTCCGGTCTGATAAACCAATACCAGAGCGGCGCCGGATGGTGCTGAAACAACGGCCATTCCAATCATCTCCTTTCTCTTTTATTGGACAGCTTACTTGCTGTCTTGTATATACTATGCTTGGCTTGTCCAAAGGTTCCCAAAAAAAATCAGGAACGAACTCTAAGCGGTTTCTTGGGGGGCGGCCACTCTTTAATCGTCTCTGCCATGTATTCAATCAGTCGATTGGCCTCTTTTCTTTTTTCTTCTTTCAGGTTCGGATCGATATGGGCCAGATTGGTGAGCGCTGTCGTCAGATCGAAGAAGGTATCGGCGATTGTTTTGCAGCAAGCGTTGCATTTTTCTACATACTTGATGTGAGCGTCCGGGTCATGTTCGGTTTTAAGGTTGTGGGTAAAAGGGGCTGTTATTGCAGAGGGGGCATCACCGGCAGAGGAGGCATTGTTGGCAGATTGCGCTTCTGCATTGATATTTTCCGGATTCGTTGGCCTTGTTGCAGCCTTAGCGTGCTCCTTTTTTAATTCGGAGATGGTGCTGTCGATCGTCTCCAGCCCTTTTTTAAGTAGCTGATTCTCCTGAAGCACCTGCTCCTTCGCCTGATTGGCCTGATCTCTGTCCTTCAGAGCCTGCTGAAGCTCCTGTTTCGTCATACTGCCGACGTCATTGTGCGTGATGAATTCCTCCCGTTCCTCTGCCGGGAAACCCAGTAAGAGGAGGGCCTGGGTATAAGTCAAATGGGACACTGGTGTCCCATTTGAGCTGTCGGATACTTCAGGGAAGTTAGGCCCGTACTCTTCGTAGAGCTTTATCAGCCTGGAGGCAGTTCGGCGAGAATAGTTCACGGACTCTTCCAGCCACTTAATCCATTCCCCGTGTTTGACCAGATCTTTGGCTTCCAGCAATCGACGGCCGATTTCAATGGCGCCGGCAAGCAGGATTTTTTTGGTTTGGCAGGTTATCATATTTATCTCAGCCGCTATGACAAGCGGTGTGCGTTCGGTGATCGGATTATCCATGCCGCCCGCCCTTTCATTATGAGTCTAATTACAGCATATGCAGATGGGTTTCGGATGGTGAGGGCTTGGTTTTGTGACGTAACAGACAGAAGTAATAGCAATGGCAAAAGATAGCTAAAGATAGCAGGAATAGCTATAGACAATAAACGCAGCGCAATAATAAATAAATCCCACGGGTTTTGAATCCGTGAGATTTTTAATATCAAAATGATTTGTTATTGAGACTTTGTTTTATACGGGCCTTCTCTGCAGGGATCTGATGGAAATTTCATGTTCGCCAAGTACCTGGATAATCGATTTTTGGTCATCTGAGATCTTGTCTAATTTATGATTGGTCTCTGTCCGAAATTCCATCAGTCCGGCTGTTTGCTCAACAACAACATCCAGTTTATGTTCAACCTTACAGAGTCGTTGATCCATGGAATCCAGTCGTTGGTCGATATCGTCGAATCGTTGGTCGATACCGTCGAACCGTTGGTCGACACCATCGAATTGTTGGTCGATACCATCGAATTGTTGGTCGATACCATCGAATCGTTGATTAATACCATCAAATCGTTGAGAAATGTCTTTCTTCATTTCTCTGATTTCACGAAGCACGATAGTCTGAAACTCATCATTGGACATAGCGGCTTCCCTCCAAAACAAAATGGATCCTTTAATAGATATTATGCAATATAAAAAAGAAAAAAACAACCATAAAATTCCAAAAATTTACAAAATAATGTTGCCATTTATGGGAAGAAAATATTTGGTAATATCTAACTTGAACCCATTGACCCAAGGCACAAAGGAAGATAAGATAAGAGAGGTGACGTGCCGACTGACCAGTCGGTCGCGACGGCCACGGCCGCAACCACGACATTCATGAATATGTCCCAAAAAGAATAGACTTAGAAAGATATTGATTTACGGGGGAGTAGAAAAATGAAATTCAAAATGAAACGGTCTGAGCAGGGTGGCAGCCCGGACTTGAAAAAACCGATTGGGAAGAAGAAAATGATCATTACCGTGATTGCAATCCTGCTTGTCCTTCTGGTCGGGGTAAGAATCTACGGTGCGATACAATCTGCTGCTGAAAAGAAGGCGGCAGAACAAAACAGACAGAATTATGTCCCGGTGGAAGCGTTGACCTTACATAAACAGAGCATCTCTTCTGCGATTACCTTAAGCGGCAAAGTTGAAGCGGATAAAGAAGCTTCCGTGGTCGTCGGCACCCCGGCCAAAGTGGCGGCGGTCTATACCAAAGTTGGGGACCGGGTCAGCAAGGGCCAGGTACTTTTCAGCCTTGATAAAACCGATCTGATGTCCAGCTATAACCAGGCTTCAGCGGCCTATCAGCTGGCGCAGGCCGGCTATGAAACCAATATGGCCAATTATGAAAACAGTAAAAAGAATTATGAGAATATGAAACAGCTGTATGAAATCGGCGCGGTCAGCAAGTCGGAGCTTGATCAGGCTGCCGTGGCGGCTTCGGATGCGGTTCTGGAAACGTATAAAGGCCAGCTGGCTCAGGCCAAGGCTGCTTATGACGCGGCGCAGAAAGCCCTGAATGATATGGATGTCAAGGCGCCGATCGACGGTGTCCTTACAGCGCTCGATGTGAAAATTGGGTCGATGGTGATGAGCGCCGTTTCTCCGGCCAGGGTGGTGGATTTGAATAAAGTGTTTGTTACAGTAAGCCTCAGCGAGCAGGAGATCAACAGCGTGCACAGCGGCCAGTCGGTTCAGATTGAAGTGCCTGCGGCTTCAGTGAAAGTCAAAGGGGTTATTGACAGTGTAAGTATTGCAGCCAATGCCCAGGGCAAATACGCGCTCAGAACCTATATCGATAATAAAGACGGAATCATCAAACCCGGCATGTTTGCCAATGTGACCTTAAACATTGCCGGCAAAGATAATGTCTTGGCTGTGCCGACCGATGCGGTGATTTTTCACGGCGGAAAAGACGTCGTGTATGTTGCCAAAGATAATGCTGCAGCCGAGATGGAAGTAACGACAGGACTTGAGAGCGGCACCGAGACGGAGATCGTCGGCGGACTGACGGAAGGGGACATCGTCATTATCAAAGGGCAGAACTTTGTGCAGGATGGTACGGAAATCAAAGTCGTAACTGTTGACGGCAAGCAGGTTGCTCAGGAAACGACGGATACGGCAGCTTCGGCGCAAACAGGGGGAGGCGTTCAGAAGTGAAAATATCTGAAACGTCGGTAAAACGCCCTGTTACAGTCCTGATGCTTGTTTTTATTATCATCATTCTCGGATTTGTGTCCTTCACGCGTATTCCGCTGGACTTGATGCCCGAAATGGAATTGCCTTATGCAATCGTGAGTACATCCTACAATGGAGCAGGCCCTCAGGAGATTGAAAACCTGGTCACGCAGCCAATCGAAAAGGCTGTTTCCACAGCCCAGAATGTCAAAAATATCAGCTCCATCACTTCGGAAGGCAGTTCGCTTGTTATTCTGGAGTTTAATTATGGAGTCGATATGGATCAGGTTGCCCTCGACCTCAGAGAAAAAATTGACCTGATTAAAGATTACTTCCCCGACGGCGTCAGCAGCCCGATGGTCTTGAAACTCAATATGAATTCAACCCCGGTCTTGACGCTTTCTATTTCGTCATCGACGATGAGTCTCTCCGAACTGCAAACCCTGTCGGAAGATACGATCCAACCGAGACTGGAAAGAGCGGAAGGGGTTGCTTCCGTGTCCGTGACCGGCGGAACCAAGGATATTATTGAAATCCGGACAAAAAGTGAGAAATTAGCCGGTTATGGCATTAGCCTCGCTTACCTTCAGGGAATCCTGGCTTCGGAGAATGTCAACCTGCCCGGAGGTACAGTCAAGAAAGGGACCCAGGAGCTGACTGTCAAAACGACCGGGGAATTCATGTCGGTAGCTGAGATCGAGCAGCTGCTTATTCCGCTGCCTACCGGCGGAAATGTTCAGCTGAAAGATTTAGCCGATATCGAATTAAAGCCGGATCAGCAGACAACCATTTCCAAAGCGAACGGCAATCCCGGTGTCAATATTTCGATCCAAAAACGTTCCGACGCCAATACAGTCCAAGTTGCGGAAGCAGCCTATGTAGAGATCGACAAAATCCAGGATGAACTAAAAGACGTCAAGATTACGGTGGTCATGGATAATGCAGCCTATATCAAGGCTTCATTGTATTCGGTCGCGGAGCATGGGGTTATCGGCGCTCTCCTGGCGGTACTGGTCCTGTACATTTTCCTGCGAAATATCCGTTCTACCCTGATTATTGCTTCAGCTATCCCGATTTCCATTATTGCGACGTTTTGTCTGTTATATTTTACCGGCATTACGCTGAATCTGATGACGCTGGGCGGATTAATGCTTGGTATTGGCCGTCTGGTTGACGATTCGGTCGTGGTGCTCGAAAATATCTACCGCTTCCGACAGAACGGCTATTCCAGGGTCGAAGCGGCAGTGAAAGGATCTTCGGAAGTAATCATCGCTGTCATGGCTTCCACGCTGACGACGGTCGCAGTCTTTTTGCCGATCGTCTTTGTCCAGGGATTAACCTCCACACTATTCCGGCAGTTTGCCTTGACGATCGCGTTTTCGCTCGGAGCATCGCTGGTCGTTTCGATGACGGTTGTCCCGATGCTCGCTTCCAAGCTGCTGAAAGTAGAGCGGAAGAATCAGACTGCTGGTTTTGCTGATGCTGGTAAGACAGGGGAAACGGATAAAGCATATACACAGACCGAAACGGCTGAAGCATCCGAAACATCCGAAACATCCGAAACAGTGAAAGTAGCCATAACGGATGCAGCGGAAGATGAAGAAAATGGCAGGGGGTTCTTCCGTACTCCTGCGTTCCTGGCGAAAGCCCACGATAAATTTGACCAGGGCTATGAAGCGCTGCTCCAGGGGTATAAAAAACTGCTCAGATGGGCCCTGGGCCACCGGAAACGCGTTTTTATCGTTACAACCATTGTCTTTGTCGTTTCCATTGCCTCTGTTGCCGCTGTTGGGACAGAATTCTTCCCGACGACGGATGAAGGCATGCTCTCGATCAGCGTTACGCTTCCTGACGGGGCAAAGGTCGGCGATACCTCGGCGGTCATGCGTGAAATTGAAACGAAGATAGAAGATATTCCCGAGATCGATACCATCTTCCTGGATGCCGGATCATCCGGAACCATGAGCCTGACAGGCGCACAAGGCAACGTTGGTACCTTTACTGTGAAGCTGCTTCCTTTAACGGATCGGAAACGCGGCGTTGTGGAGATCTCCGATGAAATCCGGGACCGGATTAAGGACGTACCCGGGGCCAAAACCAGTGTCGCAGCAACCCAGTCCGTGATGAGTGCCGGTGATCCGATCAGCATCACCATCAAAGGTGAAAATCTGGATCAGCTGAAGAAGATCGGAGACGATTTTGTCACCGTGATTAAAAAAGTCCCGGGAACCCGGGAAGTTAAATCCAGCTATGAAGACGGAATACCGGAAGTTGAAATCAACGTGGACCGTAAGGCGGCCAGCCAGTATGGTCTGAGTGCCGGAACAATCGCCTCTGCGGTAAAAGCATCGATCAGCGGGGCAACCGCGACACAGTTTAAATACAATGGGACCGAAATCGATGTAAAGATCAAAGGGGACGAAACGTTTAATCGGAATCTCCAAGCCCTTGAGCAAATCCCGATTACCACGAGCCTCGGCTATACCGTTACGTTGGGCGAAGTGGCGGATGTTTCCGTCAGCCGCGGTCCTGTCAGCATCAGCAGGGACAACCAGGCGAGGACCCTGACGGTCTCCGGTCAGATCAGCGGCAGGGACGTCGGCAGTGTCTCCAAAGATATTCAGACGGCGCTGGCAGATTACCGGATGCCGAATAATTATACCTATGAAATGGGCGGACAGCAGCAGGAAATGGTCGATGCATTCAGTGACCTATTCCTTGCGCTCGGACTTGCCGTGATTCTGGTCTATATGGTCATGGCTTCCCAATTTGAGTCGCTGGTTTATCCGTTTGTCATCATGTTTTCCATCCCGCTTGGATTTGCCGGAGCGTTCTTAGGATTATTCATCACCGGCAAACCGTTAAGCGTTATGGCGATTATCGGGGTGATCATGCTGGCCGGTATCGTTGTTTCCAATGCGATCGTTCTGGTCGACTATATCAATACACGACGAAGAACGTACAAGGAGGACGTGCATGAGGCAATCATCAATGCAGGACCGATCCGCTTGCGGCCGATCATCATGACGACGCTAACGACTGTTCTGGCCATGCTGCCGCTTTCACTCGGGATCGGGGAAGGCTCGGAGTTTCAGGCGCCGATGGCCATTGTCGTTATCACAGGTCTCCTATTTTCAACCCTGGTTACCCTGGTGCTGATTCCGGTCATGTATTCTTTCACGGATGATCTGTCCAACAAATTCAAACGCAAATTCAGAAAAGACAAAAAATCTAAACCGGTGATCGCAGTAAACACGGATCAGCATACCCTTTAACCTGTAATCAAGAGAAAAAGCTTTACTCAAAAAAGCTGTAATTAAAAGATGGAGAATTTGATTTTACAGGCATCGGATAAAGGGGGGAACAACGGTGACCAAGGAACGGAAAAAAACTGAAATCCTACGGGCAGCCAGCAAAGTATTTTATATCAAAGGCTTTGAAGGAACAAAAATGGACGATGTCGCCAAAGAAGCCGGGATCGGCAAAGGGACCGTCTATGAATATTTTGACAGCAAGCAACAGCTCTTTGAGGAGATGGCCGTTTATAACTGCGAAGAGCATGGACGCAATATTCAGGACATTTTGGAAAAAGGAGGCTCTTTCAAAGAAAAAATCAGAGTTCTGGCAAAATATCAGGCAGAGCTGGTCAAGGAGCATATGCCGATTGCCAGGATGATGTCCTGTTCCAAGATTATGGTCCGGGAAATGGGAGCGGTCTTTATCGAACAGAATATCCGGGTCGGAGAGATTATCAAAAAGCAAGTCGTGCAGGCCATAGACCAAGGGGAAGTCAGGGCTGATATTGATCCGGAATTTGCTTCGGCGGCAATCATGGGCACAATCATGCAGTTTTGCGGCAAAAAAGTGATATTTGCTGAGGCCATGCCTGAGGAAGCGGACTACGATAAAATCGTTCAGGTCCTGATATCGGGGATTGGAAACGAAGCCGGATAATAACAGAAGATAGTGAGCAGATCATAAAAAAATTAAAAAACAAAATTAAAAAAACAAGTACGTTTCCGATGAACTCAAGGCTCCGGGACGTACCTGCTTTTTATTAGGTAGAATGTTGACTCGAATATAGCTTCGTTATATCTTGAAATTCAGCTTGATGACGCCGACCTTGACAAGGGCTCTATAGAAAATACAGGCCAGCGGGAACAGGAATACGCCGAGGACCCCCATCACTTTGAAACCAACCCAGATACTGATCAGGGTCGTCAGAGCGCTTAAACCGATTCGTTCGCCCAGTATTTTGGGTTCAATCACTCTCCGTACGACAATGATAATGATATACAGAATGACCAGACCTGCGGCCAAGAACAGCCGATCCTGGAAAAGTGAGACAATAGCCCAGGGCATGAGCACGGATCCGGTACCGAGGATCGGCAGGATATCTACAATTACAATCAATAATGAAATGACTGCCACGTATTTTACATGGAGGATAGCGAGACCGGCGAAAGCAATAATATAGGTGATTGTGCTCAAAATGATCTGCGCTTTAAAAAACCCTAATGTAGCATTGCGCAAATCACTTAAGACGTAAGCGACTTTCAGCTTGGAGGAATCTTTGAAGAAGGAGTAGAAGAAACGGTGGATATTGCTTAACTGGAATGTGAACAGGAAAACGGATACCAGGTAGATAATCGACAGGAAGAACATGTTCGGTATCGCCGTGGAGATACTAAGTGTTGAGGAACCGATCGTGGATACCAGGTTGATGTTAGCCAGGTCATTGATCCATTTCATGATCATATCGTTTATTTCGGGAGGCAGCAATCCGATCGTTTCCTGGATACGCCCCGTAAGGTTCAAAAACCAAACCTGAATTGCCGGGCCGTTTGATTGAATAAAGTCAAGCAGGTCCAAAAACTGAACATAGAGCTTACTGATGATCAGGTAGAGGAAAATAAGAATACTGGTAAGAAAAAACAGGTAGGTCACAGACACCGAGAGTGTCTTGCTTTTAAATCTAGTGACCTTGCTCAACCATGCTGCGGCAGGCTCCAGAAAAAGGGCCGTGAAGTAAGCAAGGACAAATGGCATAAAATGCGGAAGAATCTTATAAAGGCCATATGGAATGACGAGGGTTGCAACAATGATTAATACGGCGATAAATACTTTTTTGGAGTAATCAAGAAGATTTGACATTGTCCGAACCTTTCTTATCAGCGATGATCAGAAAAATATGTTTTTAAAATAGTCCTGTTTAGATAATATTATCGGAAAAGCCTTGAATATGCAATCAAAGTCTGGGAAGTACATGACAAATAATCTTGAAACGGAAAGGGGAATGCCCGTTTCCGTCGAATTACTGCTAAGATAAAAACTTAAACAAAACTTAAACAAAACTTAAACAAAACTTAAACGAAGCTTGAACATGTAAGATCATTGAATTTAGGCCGGACCTGCAAATCATACAGGAGGAAATAAGAACGTGAAACTTGGCAAAAGTCTAAGATTTTTGATGACAGTGCTTCTGATATTCTGTCTGGGGTTGGGACTTCCGCTGCAGGCTTATGGCGCGGAAAACGATACCCTGGATGAAGTCAGAACAATCTTGCAGGAGCAATATGTCGATGTTGTTCCGGATGAGGTACTGAACGCGCCGACGGTCGAAAAAATGCTTCAGAGGTTGGGTGATAAATACACCGAGTATATGACCGCGGCCGAATATGATGAGATGATCAGTTCACTGAATATGTCCTTTTCCGGAATCGGGATAGAACTGGAAATGGTACAGCAGGGGGTCAAGGTTACCCGGGTCATTACTGGTTATGGGGCTGATAAGGCAGGAATCAAACAAGGGGACATTATCCTGGAAGCAGATGGCTATTCCCTGGCGGGAAAGACCTCGGAATATTGCGCCGGCAAACTTCGGGGGCCGGAGGGAACCAAGGTTCGGGTAAAAGTCAAAAGAAACGCTCAAATCCTGAGCTTCACTGTCGTACGGATGAAGATCGCGATGCCGCTAGCTGAAGGCCGGGTGCTGGAAGGGCATATTGGCTATATCGCAGTTAATTCCTTTGGCGAGGATGTTGCATCGCAGTTCGGCAAGCAGGCCCTGGCCCTGCAGGAAAAAGGTGTAGACTGCTGGATTATTGACCTGCGTAATAACTCCGGAGGGTATACAAAAGCAGCAATGGAGCTGTTGGGTTATTTTATTGGGGATAAAAGCGCGTATATTATGAAAGCAAGGGGAAACCTGGGTATTGTCGATACAGCCGTCAAGCAGGCTTTCACGTTGGAAGGGCCGATTGTCTTGCTGATCAACGGGTACACGGCAAGCGCTTCTGAGATTACATCGGCCGCGCTGAAGGACTATGGCAAGGTGACCGTCATCGGGGAAACGACCTACGGTTCAGGCCGGGTTAAGGCTTTGATCCCATTAAGCAACGGAGACTATTTGAAAATGTCCGTTTACAGGTTTTTCTCTCCGTACTATAACCCGATTGATGAGATCGGAATCAAGCCTCATCTGGATTTGACCGGTGTTAATGAGCTGAGTACGGCTGTTTTGATGCTTAAACACTATAAGGCTGATGAGAAAGTGAATGGCATAGGAGACAACTCAGCAGATAACGCAGGAGATAAATCACAAGATAAATCAGAGTATATCCAGCTGGAGGCGGGCCCTTATCTTTATCCGCTTTCGGTAAAAGAGCTTCGTCAAACCGAAAATTGGGTACTTGGCAAGAAAATCTTGGATTCCGCTTATGTAACCACAACACTTAAACTCGGAGGCCCCAACGGTTGGGAGCCATTTCCCGAAGAGGTTCTCCAGGACCGCTGGCAGATCTACTACCCGCGATATGAAAAGGCCGGAGATCTTAAGAATATCCCACTCGGTAAGGTGTTCAACGTGAGCTTTAACCGGGAAATGGATTGGAATTCCGTAACGGCAGACAGTATTGAACTGATCAATACTGCTACAGGAGAAAGAGTCAAGTGCGCATACACGTTTGTCGATCAGCAGCGTATGACGGTGAAACCGGCAACGAAACTTCAGGCCGATACCGGGTATTGGCTGGTGATACATCCTACAATCAAGGATGCTAAGGGCCAGGTAATTACCGGGGGTGTAGCGTCAGCCACAACGGTGAAATAACTTTTCTTTGTGATTCTTATAACAAATGACGTATAAAAATCACCTTTTATGGGAAAGAATAGAAATAGATTAATCCCAAGAGGTGATTTTTTTTGGAAGACCGACGATGCCGGAAAGGTTTGGCGGTGATGCTGACCACGGCGATTATCCTGACTGCTACTGCCCAGACCGTATATGCTGTACCTGAAAAATCAAGAGAATTGCTCTATTCCCGGGTATTGGAAATCCAACAGACTGTCCTTGAGAATGTCATGTCAGATGCCAGAGATATTATTCTGACGAAAGCAAATGAGAATCGTATATTTCGAATTCTTTTGGACAAATTTTCCGGACAGACGGAAAATCAGATTTCCTTCGTGATCGAACAGCTGCCTTTGAAAAATAAAGTGAGTACTGCAAACATAGAGCCAGATACGGTGATTGAGACGGCTAAACTGGCCGAATCGGCTGATTCAGCAAATTTGATTAATTCGGTGGATACACCCCAGAAGCCTGAACGGGTTACTTCGGATGTTTCCCGCAGCAGTCAAATTGTTTATGACCAGGAAGATGTGATACTTTTAGCAAAAATCATTTATGCAGAAGCCCGTGGAGAAAGCTTTGAAGGTCAGGTTGCCGTAGGGGCAGTGGTTCTAAACAGGGTGGAAAGCCCGAAATTCCCGGATACGATCCGGGAGGTCATTTACCAGCCGGGACAGTTTTCTGCAGTCCTTGACAGGCAGATTGAACTGACACCGGGAGATGAGGCCTATCAGGCTGCGCTGGAAGCGCTTGCGGGGCAGGATCCAAGCGAGGGTGCTCTCTTCTATTACAATCCGCAGACAGCAACCGACAGTTGGATCAAAACCCTAGATGTTGTAAAAAACATCGGAAACCATAATTTCTGTGTCTAACACAGGAAGAGATATGGTTAATAAGATAAATAAGGGTATATGGCTATAAAGCTATAAGACTTAGGGTCCTTTCCTCAAAGGAAGGCAGCTGAAGCAAATCAAAAGATTTGTCTGCAGCTGCCTTCTGTGTCAAGGAGGACATAACGGTCGAAAGCGGAACTGCGGCCCCCAGACTTGCTCTAACAAGATGAAAGAGTTAAGTAAGCTTCACGGTGTCACAGCTGCAGCCTGCTTTTCATATTATGACATAGCACAACACAGCGCAATTTGTAAACATATGAGGAGGTTAAAAGATGTTCGGACATAACAAAGGGTTAGGAATCTTTCCCCAGAGTATGGGGGGTATGCCCGGAGAATCGATGGGTATGACGCCGAGACAGCTCAATTTGGTCGCTTCCGAAGGCTTTAGCGGAAACGGAATGGCGACGATCGGGATGGATAACAATTTTTCGGTCATTGCGCACCTACCGCCCGCCCATACATTTAGTCCTTATGCTCCGGCAGTTTATGTGGCTTATCTGGTTGACGGCAAGGGAAAGAACGGATTTTATGCCGGAACGCTAAGACCGGCCGGCAATGGAATGTATCAGGCTAATTTCAGAAGTCCCGTGCCGCTCGTACATTATGACAAAGTTGTCATTTCACTGGAGAGCCCGCAGTCCATCATGCAGTCCCCGCAGGGTCCTATTGTCATGAAAGTCAAAGAAGGCTTTTTCCCAGGGCTGGGACCGGTTAAAAAAGCCGGCAGCAATATGTGGGGAAAGGTGAGAGGTTTTGTCGGCAGCAGGTTTGGCAGCAAAGATGAAATCAGCCAAAATCAACCTTCTTCCGGGCAAAATTCCGGGCAGACTCCTGCCCAGCCGCCAGTTCAGCAGTATCCTCAGCAGCCCCAACAGTCCCAGACTCCGCAATATTCACAGCAGCCTCAGAATCAGCAATATCCCAATTATTCGCAGAATCCTCAGTATCTTCGGAATTCACAGCAGCAGTATCCGCAGTATGCTGCTCAGCAACGTACTTATCCGCAGCGTTATCCGCGATGGGGAACGCAGATGCAGCCAAACAGGCAAAGGTATGACCGACCGTATATGCCGCAGGGCGGATATCAGCAGGGAGCGGTTTATGGACAGAACGCTGCTTCACAAGCTTCAGCTATGCAAAGTCCGATAATGCAAACTCCAGTGTCCCCGCCACCGGTTCAACCTCTGGAATTTCAGCCGGCCGCTGAGGTGACAGAACAACCTAAGAGCCAGACGATACAGCAAGTATCGGCTGACGAGATGAAGGAGTCATAACGGGCAGTAAAGTTCATCTTTTACGTAATCTTGGAACCAATATGGATAATCCGACAAAACGTTGATAAAACGCATCTGACTAACCGGATGCGTTTTATCACGAGCTCTCATTCGCTGAATCCGTTCCGTTAAAAATAGCCAGCAGGCCGTAGAGGATAAGGGAAACCAGCGGTATCAAGTATCCCGGAACATTATCGATAGATGTAAGCTTAAAAGCATATAAGGTTGAGGCACGGCTTTGCACAGGCGTAAAAGGAGCACTCAAAGAAATGTTAATGATCAATCCTTCTTTAGGAATCAGCGGGGTCCCAGTCATTTTAAGCTGGAGTGTTCTGTCTTCCCTTAAAGCGCTGATGTCCGGCAAAGCCTGACCGTATTCTCCCGGAAAGAATATTCGCGCCGAAACCGGAACAGCGGACCATTTATAGAATAGGGCCGTTGCAAGTTCCAGACCGACAATAATAAAATACCCATGCGGAATCATGATTTTGGTTAGCGGGATGATCAGAGTACCGACTGGACCGTTGTTACTTGGATGGAGTGCGTTGGAGAACAGGAGGGAGATATAAAAAGGGACCGCTGCCGCTATTATATTTTCTTCAATTGAAGACTTGGTAGAAACAGTATTTTGATAAATTTGACTGCTGTGATGGGATACGGTAGACATTTTTGGCATTGGCCCCCTTTAAATTATTCAGTATTGCCCTAGTTATTTTGTGTTTCAGCTAAATCTTTTCGCTCCGGCAGAGCTATGAGTTTCTACTGGTTTTCATTGTGATTACTGCCCGTTCCGGGAGCATTTCACAGGGAAGATGGGGGGAGACCGTCAAAAAGTAGTCTGAGATTCAGGGCAATCAATAATAATCAGCTAACTGAGCAGGATATTGATTTCCTATCCCTTTTAGAGCGAGAAAAGGTTAAGCGACCGAATAGGATGTTTACTTATTTGCCTTTAGGGTTTAGCCGGTTTAACAGCTCTGAAACATTGAGCCCTTCAGGGATTTGAAAGCCTTGCGGGATCGTCATGGCAGGGCCGTTTTTGTCGCCTCCGATCGTATCCAGAAGCTGCTGGGCAAGATTTTGGATTTCTTTGGGGAAAGGCAGCTGTTCGGCACTGGGCATACCGTAAATTGTGGTTGTGATCGTCAGGTTCACAGTTGCCATTATTTTCTCCAGATCCTGCTGGATGGAGAAGAAGCTTCGGATGGAAGGATATAGTTTGATCAGGCGCATTTTTAAGTCGATGAGCGCTAAGGTATCCTTTTCAGATACCACTTTACTGAACATTTGAGCGGTCAGGATTTGGCGTTCTTTATCCTGATATGCCGCAAAAGCTTTGGCAGCTTCAGGTTCGTTCTGGATTTTGGCTTCTGCTTCTTTCAGCCTTTGCACTTCCGGCGTTTGCAGAAGCGCTTCGCCGAGTTCCCGTGCTTTAACAATGTATTCCATAAGAATCAGGCACCTCCTTATGTATCAGGTTATGCAGTTCAAAATGCCGGAGTGCCTTAAAATGCTAAACAAACTGTAATCAACAGGAAACGGAGAACGAAAAAAGTTTTATTCAGGAAGGATTTAAGGGAAATATGTAGAAAAATATTGCGATGAGGAGGAATGTACATTGCGCACTTACCGTATGGAAATTAGGGTTATTCAGCTTTCCGTATTGATGGCTGTTATTGTATTGGTCTTCGGGTATGTAAATGTTTGGAACGGAGGAACACCGGAACAGTCCGCCAGCGGCAGCTCGACAGGCCAGAACAGCGGAGAAGGCACTAAAGCCGGTACAGAAAATGGAGCCGGCAATACCAATGGTGATACTGTTTTGAATGGCAGCGGCACGACTGTCAATACCAAAATAGTATGTCTTGGTGATTCATTTACATACGGTTATCCGGGTGAACCAAGTAATTCCTGGCCGAAGCATCTTGCGGATGTCCTGAAAGTGGAAGTGGTCAATGCCGGTCAGACCTATCAGAATGCATCCAGCCTGCTGGATCGCTTTGAAGAGGATGTAATTGCTGAGAAACCGGGCACAGTCATTATTTTTGCCGGCGTTGGAGATGCGATCCGCGGAACCCCATTGGAAGAATACCAAAACAATATCAAAGCCATGGTCGAAAAAGCCACGGCCAATCAAATCAGGCCTGTTCTGGTGCTGCCGGTTCCTTTCCCTGACACGGATGAGCTCTATAAACAATACAGGGAATGGGAAACAGCTTATGCACAGAAGCAAAAGATTACGACACTTGATTTTAAAGGAGTACTGTTTGGCGGCGGGGACGAGATCCTCAGAAAATATTCCGATGACGGGAGATATCCGAATAAGGACGGCTATCAGGCCATGGGCGATTATGCCGCCACAGTCCTGCAGTAATATTTAGCGTATTAATAAAAGTTTGAGACAGTCTTCGGGCTGTCTTTTTGACGTCCACGGATGGCGCTTCGCTTATACCATGGACGGCAAGAAACGGCAATATCAATGTGGTAAGAAGACGGAGATAAACCCAAAGAAAATAAATCCGCCCAGTCCTCCAACAAAGGCCCAGACCGGGTGGTCTTCCCGGGACAGCGGCCATAATTCGGCCAGAACCAGAAACACCATTGCCCCAGCGGCCAGGGCTACAAAAAAACAGAGCGAGGTATGGACGAGTTCCATGGCCACCCTGCCGAGCAAGGCGCCAAGCGGAGTAAATATTGCAATCAGGAGAGTCAGTGCCAGAATCTTCGGTTTTCTGATCCCGGCCATTACCAGAGGTGTAGCAGTGGCCATTCCTTCAGGCAGGTTATGCAGAGCAATGCCAAGAGCGATGAATGTACCCAATTGACCGGCGGATTCGTGACCCGCAGCAATGGCCATTCCTTCAGGTATATCATGAAGCGCTATGCCTGAGGCAATCAGGATGCCCATCCGTTTCAGACGGCTGTATCTATGATTGGGAAGCTGACGGTTTCTTGCTTTGAGCAGTCTGTCGGCAGACGACATCAGTATCATACCGGCCAAAATCCCGCCCAGGAGGGGTCCCGGCTGTTTGAAGGATGCAGCCAGCGGCAAAAGATCAAAGGCCACCACAGCAAACATGACGCCTCCTGCTGCGGACAGTAGAACGGCCAGAATCCAATCCGGAGGGTCTCCCAGAAAAAGCACAATCAGGCAGCCGGCTGTTGTGGCCAGTCCGGCAATTGTGCTGATGTACAACAAATACAGCGGAGATTGGAAGTCCAGGAGCATTTTTTCACCCGATTCCTTCGGCAGATTGTCAGCAAATTTGACAGGGTCTTATGAATCTTATTTTCAGACTTCAATAAATATTCGCACTACCTAAAAAACTTCTGAGACGCACTGAATAGAAAACTTCTTCATTGGAAATAATTTACATAGAAAGAAGTTTCTCGTATATAATTTTTAAATTTACAAGGTATTGGGAGAGGGAAATTAAATGTTAATATTTGTGAATAAAAGCATAATAAGGTTAATCGTCTGCCTGGTCTTGTGTTTTAGCTTCTTGGCGATCAATCCCTGCGGCCAGTCAGCAAACAGCGCGGAAACCGAAGCGTATGACAGTACAAGTCTCATTCGATTTCATGTTATCGCGAACTCGGACAGTGAACAGGATCAGCTGCTGAAATATGCAGTGAGGGATGAAGTTTTGAAGGCTGCTTCCCCGAACCTGGCTGAATCACAATCCCTGGCCGAATCCAGAGAAATCCTTCTGAGCATGGAAGGCCAGTTGCTGGAGATTTCCAGGAGCGTGGTCAAAGAGTGGGGAAAAGCTTATCCGGTGACCCTTGACTATGGTGTATTTGCTTTCCCGACAAAATCTTACGGCAATATTGTACTCCCGGCGGGAGACTACGAAGCGGTTGAGATCAAGATAGGAAATGCTGAAGGGGCTAATTGGTGGTGTGTTTTGTTCCCGCCTTTATGCTTTGTTAATGTCGAGGAATCCACATCACTTCCTGTTGACGGCAAGCCTGCTGTGCCACTGAATACAGCCAAACAAAAAAAGCCGACCTATCAGGGGAAAGAAATCGGCTTTTATCTGGAGCGTTTTTTCTAGTACTTTATTAACCCTATAATGATCATATTATGGCGAGCAATTTTTCCGCAATACAGCGCTGCCGTCAATATATGAAGATTAGGGTTAACATGGTACTATATTCCAAGGATCTCTTTGAGTCGGCGGGCCTGAGTGCGGCTGACTGGGACTTCGCTTTTGTCCCTGTCCTGCACAATCACAGTATACGTACCATTAAAGTAAGGGATGAGCTCCCTCATTTTTTTTATATTGACCAGGTAGCAGCGGTGGGTTCTGAAGAAAGTTTTTGGATCGAGTCTGGATTCCAAATCCCGCAGTGTATAACGGGTCAGGTAGAAGTCGGCTTCTGTTTTGACGTAAACATTGTCCTTGTCTGTGGAAATATATATAATTTCTTCCGGCCGGATCAGGATGGTTTTCCCGTTATGTTCAGCAGCAATCACTTCCAGGGGTTTGAATTCGGGGATATCCTCCTTGACCGGTTCGGCTTTGGGTTGAACGGGAGCAGGTGTTCTGCGCTTTCTTACCGTATTTAAGGCTTCTTCCAGCCGCTTCGGATGAATCGGCTTAAGAAGATAATCGTAAGCATGAACACTGAACGCATCAAAAGCAAATTCTTCATGGGCGGTCGTAAAAATTACCGCCGGTTGTTTCGGACTCTGGGAAAGCTTTCTGGCAAGTTCAATGCCGTTTAAGCCGGGCATATTAATATCGAGAAAAATGACGGAATAGTCGACACTATCAATCAGTTCCATGGCTTCAAGCGCGTTTTCTGCTTCCCCGACAATTAGCACGTCTTCAAATGATTTCAAGAGATAGCGTAGTTCTTTACGGGCCGGGGATTCATCATCAACCAGCAAGGCTCTTATTTTCATATTTTTTACCTCCCTGAATTCTATTTCTTTGGGACAAAGCATATTATCTTTTTAGAAATTTCTTTTTAGCGGACATTTCTATATTCATTTTAGAAAGGAGAACTTCCTATGAGAAAAATACGGCTGCTGCTGACTTTCGTTCTGCTGATCGCAGCCATTATGCTTCTGGTCGGCTGCAATGTCCTGAATGACCTGATCAAGGAAGGGGGGGGTGATGCTCCTTTAAGCAAACTTCTGGATAAGACTGCTCAGGAAGATACGGTCGAAGTGACTACAGATTCTCAGCAAACGGAACAAACTGTAAAACTTTATTTCGCAGATGCTGACGGAAAAGTCTTAATCGAAGAAAACCGAACAATTCCCAAGACACTGAGCCTGGCCCGCGAAACAGTAAGCCAATGGCTGCTGGGGCCGGCCGGAAGATCAAGTGCTTATCCGATGGTAAACCCGCAGACGGTGTTATTGGACATTGGAATCAAAAACGGCATTGCCACAGTAGATCTTAGCAAGGAATTTCTTGAGCCTTACAGCAATGTCGCGGCCGAAACTGCTCTTTACGGTTTGGTCAATACCTTGACTCAGTTTCAAACTGTCCAGATCGTAAAGATCCGGGTCGAGGGGAAGGACATTCAAACCTATCGCGGAATCGGTCTGGAGAACTTAAGGTACCGTAATGATTTGATCGGCTACGCCTCAGGAACCGTGCAGGATGATGAAGTAACTGCTAAAGTATCCCCAAGCGAAATCAATCTTTTCGAACAATAACTTCAATATTTTACCATTTGTTGAAAAGATCAAGATACGTTATGATATTAATTATATAACACCTATCGTTAAAATCATCAATAATATTTGAATTATGAAAATTTTACTAGTGTTAATTTCCGGAATATGGTAAAATACTTTAAAAATGATATGTGCAAATATATACTTATATATAGGGGTTATCTATTTGATTTTTGAGGTGGGGTGTTCGCATGTTAGAGAACAGAGAGTTAGCAGGTCATCTTGACCATTTGCTTCAAAGGCTCACCGTTTCTACCCAAAGGCAAAAGAGTGATTTCGCAGAAAAGCTTGGTATTTCCCGTCAGCAGTTTGAAGTTTTAACGATTATTTTTGAAAAGGGCCAGATTACGATGGGTGAGCTTTGCAAGGAAATTTCTTCAGCCTGCAGTACGGCAACGGATCTGGCTGACAAGCTGGAAAGAGCCGGCTATGTGGAGCGAATCAGGGAAAAACGGGATCGCAGGATTGTAAGGCTTAATATTTTACCCAAGGGAGAAAAACTGGTCAAATCGGTAATTGAGACAAGGACCGAAAGGCTTGAAAGTATTCTGGAATCTTTTGAACAGGAAGACCGGATGCGTATTATCGGCATTCTGGAAACCTTATCCGATAAATATGAGAGGCTTTCCAGAAAAGAGTAAAAGTCGAATACAACGGTTATCGAACATTTTTGTCGAAGTAAGATCTTCCCGGCAAAGATGTTTTTTTTTTGACGGCAAGGAATGGCAAACCTTTTTTTAAAAGTTATATTTCTTGAATCCCGTATTTGCGCTATACTGAATAAAAGTGTTCCGGACAAAAAGCGGAGGTAAATTGTGAAAGAGATTCATGTTAACGAGGTCATTTCCGCAGTGGAGAGACTGTGTATTGAGGCGAACTGTATTCTGAATCAGGATGTTATTGATGCGTTGAACAAGGCTCTTGGCATTGAGGAATCCTCACAGGGCAGAGAAGTGCTTCAGCAGCTTTTGGAAAATGCGGAGATTGCAGCCAAAGAAAATATACCGATATGTCAGGATACCGGGATGGCGGTATTGTTTGTAGAAGTCGGCCAGGACTTACATATTGTCGGTGGAGATTTGACGGGAGCCCTGAATGAGGGCGTACGCAGGGGCTATGAAAAGGGCTTTTTGCGTAAATCTATCGTCAAAGATCCTTTTAACAGAATCAATACCGGAGATAATACACCTGCAGTTATTCATTATGAAATCGTATCAGGGGACAAGATTGGGATTACGATTGCACCGAAAGGGTTTGGCAGTGAAAACATGGGTGCCTTGAAAATGTTTAAGCCTTCGGATGGTTTGCCTGCAGTAAAGAATTTTATCGTGGAAACGGTGGATAAAGCCGGGCCTAATCCCTGTCCACCCATCGTGGTCGGAGTTGGACTCGGAGGTACGATGGAAAAGGCTGCCTATTTGGCTAAAAAGGCTCTGCTTCGTCCGATCGGGGAATCGAATCCGGTTGAAGAATATGCCCGGCTGGAACAGGAGCTTCTGACCCAAATTAATCATTTAGGAATAGGTCCCCAGGGTTTTGGCGGCCGGACGACAGCGCTGGCCGTAAATATTGAGGTATTTCCGACGCATATTGCAGGGCTGCCCGCAGCTGTAAATATTAATTGTCATGTTACCCGACATCGTCAGGTCGTTTTGGAAGGGAGGGTTTCTTCCTGTGAGTAATAATAAAACGGTTGAAACCCGGAAAATTTCAGCACCGCTGGATGATACAACTGCTGCTTCTCTCAGATGCGGTGAAAAGGTGCTGATCAGCGGAGTCGTCTATACCGGAAGAGATGCGGCTCATAAGAAAATGGCTGAGGCCTTAGCCCGGGGAGAGGGACTGCCCTTTGATATTAAGGGACAGGTGATCTATTTTGTGGGACCCGCCCCGGCTCCTCCAGGTAAAGTCATCGGATCTGCCGGACCGACAACAAGTGGCAGAATGGATGCCTACTCTCCTGGTCTGCTGGCCAAAGGTTTAAAGGGGATGGTCGGAAAAGGACTTCGTTCTCCTGAGGTCATACAGGCCATCAGGGAAAACGGCGCAGTCTACTTTGGGGCGATCGGCGGTGCCGGAGCACTCCTGGCTTCTTGCATCAAGAAAGCTGAGGTCATTGCCTATCCGGAACTTGGAACGGAGGCAGTCCGGAGACTGGTTATCGAAGATTTTCCTGCCATTGTCCTGATTGACAGTCTCGGGCAGAATCTTTACGAGACAGGAAGGAAAGAATATCAAATATTGGGGTGATGGTTTGTTCTATCCTTTTGAACTGGAAAAGTACCTCGAAGAATTGCTTCCTGCCAGGGATGGGCTGCTTCGAGAGATGGAAAGCGTTGCTTTGGAGGAAACAATCCCTGTGGTTACACCGGCAGTCGGTCACTTCCTTGAGCTAATGGTCAAGATGACGGATGCCAAGCGTATTCTGGAGATCGGTACGGCGATCGGTTATTCCACCGTTTATCTGGCCAGAGGTGCAGCCGAAACCGGAGGCAGGGTTTATACGCTGGATATGAACAGAGGGAGGCTCAACAGAGCAGAAGAATATCTGAAAAAGGCCGGTCTTGCCCATTTGGTTGACTTCAGCTGTGAGAATGCACTGCACTGTCTGCCGAAACTGACGGAAACTTACGATTTCATATTTGTAGATGCAGCCAAAGGGGAGTACCTGGATTACCTTGATCTTATCACACCGCTCATTTCCCCTGGCGGTGTTCTGGTGGCAGATAATGTTCTATTCAGGGGCTGGGTTGTGCCTGGTTCGGTTTTTGACCGAAAGTATGACAGGATGGTCGGTTGTATGAGGGATTTCCTGCAGCTTCTTTCCTGTTTGCCGGGATTTGAGGTAAGCGTGCTTCCGTTTGGCGATGGTATTGCGCTGGTCAGAAAGAACAAGTAGGAATTCGGGCAAGATATGAAATGAGGATTAACGTATTTAACTAGGATATTTGGTTAATGTATTTGGTAAGGATATTAGGATATACGAGGAGAAATATGTCAGGTAAGAAGGCTGCGAACGGGTTTCTTGCAATTGTCAGCGGATTGATTCTGATCGCCGTCATGTTGCTGACGGTGATTGAACAATGCGTCTTTGATCTCAATTTCTTCCGGTCGGAATATGCCAAACTAGACACGGTATCCGTGACCGGGATGCCGGAAAAGGATCTGATGGTGACGACCATGGAACTGCTGGCTTATATCCAGGGGGACAAGGATAACCTCGACATCCGTGCAGAGATTAATGGTCAGGAAAGACAGGTGTTTAATCAGCGGGAAATCGTCCATATGGCAGATGTTCAGAGGTTGTACTTGGGCAGCCGCATGGTCCGCAACGCAGGTCTGATTGTCCTGCTTCTGTTTCTGATCTTACTAAGGATAAGCAACGGGAAGAAATACTTCCGTTCCTGGGCCGGCGGCTTTCTGGCCGCGGCAGTCGTATTTCTCTGTATATTCGGGGCAGTAGGGATTGCGGTCTGGCGGGATTTCCAAGTGTTCTGGGACAGTTTTCACTATCTGATTTTTACGAATGATCTTTGGCTGCTTGATCCGGAGACCGATATCCTGATCCAAATGGTGCCGCAGCAGTTCTTCTTTGATTTGGTTGTCAGGATTCTGGCTCTTTTTGCTTCTGCCGTACTGATCCTCGCTCTTGTTGCTGGAAGAATCCGGTTCGTCTATCAGAAAGTATAAGCACCGTTGAGCTTGATGACCGGTCATATAACTGATAAATATCAATAATAAATTTTTGAGAACAGAAAGGGAGTTCGATAATATGCTAAGATTTGACGGAAGACAGCCCGATGAAATCCGATCTGTGAAGATTACCAGGAAGTTTACGGATCTTCCCGAAGGCTCCGTCCTGATTGAGGTTGGAAAAACCAGGGTGATTTGCACGGCTACTGTTGAAGATAAAGTACCGCCATTTAAAAAGGGGACCGGCAGCGGTTGGGTCACAGCGGAATACGCTATGCTTCCGAGGGCGACAGCCGTGCGCAATCAGCGTGAGGCTTCCAAGGGAAAATTGGGCGGAAGGACAATGGAAATTCAGCGGTTAATTGGCAGGGCGCTGCGTTCCATTGTCGATCTGAGTAAACTTGGAGAAAGGACCATCTGGCTGGATTGTGATGTCCTTCAGGCAGACGGCGGGACCAGGACCGCTTCGATTACGGGTGCTTATGTTGCTCTGGCTGATGCTGTAAACTACCTGCTTAAAAATCAATTGATTAAGCAGGACCCTTTAATAGACAGTATTGCGGCCATTTCTGTAGGCAAAGTAGATGGGATACCTGTAGCCGATCTTGCCTATGAGGAGGATTCCAAAGCCGAAGTCGATATGAATATTGTGATGACCGGTTCGGGGCGTTTTGTAGAGATTCAGGGTACTGCAGAAGGTCAGCCGTTTGACCAAGAGGATCTGAATGCATTCTTAAACCTCGGGGAATCGGGTATTCAAAAACTCAGCGCATTGCAGAAGGAAGCGCTGGCTAAAGAGCTTCCGGTAGCATAGTCCGAAGGAGGTTTGTAAAGGATGCAGGTCTTGCTTGCGACAATGAATAAGGGCAAAGTAATGGAACTGGAGGGATTGCTTAAAGACGAAAAAATTGAAATTCTGTCGTTAAGCGATCTTCCGGATTATCAGGAGGTTGAAGAGTCTGGCAGTACATTTGTCGAAAATGCTTTTATTAAGGCGCGGGCTGCCTGTGCCGCGGGAAAAATGATTACGCTGGCAGACGATTCAGGGCTTGAAGTGGATGCTCTGGCGGGAGCGCCCGGCGTTTTTTCGGCACGCTATGCCGGGGAACCGAAAAATGATGAACGTAATATAGAAAAACTTCTGACAGACCTGGAAGGCGTTCCCGAGGAAAACAGGACTGCCCGCTTCCGCTGTGCACTGGCGATCGTCTGTCCTGACGGCCAGGAATATTTGACGGAGGGCTCGGTTGAAGGAAGAATACTGACCGTGAGAATTGGAACCGGTGGGTTCGGTTATGACCCTGTGTTTTACTTGCCTGACCTCCAGAAAACGATGGCCGAGCTTAGTCTTGATGAAAAAAATTGTCTCAGCCACAGAGCCCGGGCTTTTGCAAAAGCAGTTCCATTGCTGACAGCGTTCAAATCATTTTGATCGTTATTTTGATAGTTAAATGACAATCTGAAGTATAAAAAGATCAATAGAAAATTGAAGAAATTTGAAATGCATAAAATTAAAATGTTTCTTGACTAGTTTTTTCTCTTGGGATATACTATTCATTGTCACAAAAAGCGGCGGGGTATAGCGCAGTTTGGTAGCGCGCCTGCCTTGGGAGCAGGAGGCCGGGGGTTCAAATCCCTCTGCCCCGACCATAATCAATGCTGCAGTGATTAAAATATGCGCCTGTAGCTCAGCCGGATAGAGCATCTGCCTTCTAAGCAGGTTGTCGGGGGTTCGAATCTCTCCAGGCGCACCATTTTTCGTTTAAAAGTGTATTTCTCAAAAACAAAAAATTATTCATGGTGGATGTGGCGAAGTGGTTAACGCACCGGATTGTGGCTCCGGCACTCGTGGGTTCAAGTCCCATCATTCACCCCATATAAAAGATTAAGCTTTATCGCAAGATAAAGCTTTATTATTAGGAATGATGGGACTTGAACGGGCGGAAAAAGGAAATGCGACCTATGGAAGCATTTACCCGCCCCGGCGTGATAGCCGCGAAGCGGCGGAGCAAGTCCCATCATTCACCCCATATAAAAGATTAAGCTTTATCGCAAGATAAAGCTTTTATTTGTCTAACGAAAACCACCTGCTATGCAGGTGGTTCCAAAAAGCTTTAGCTATGAGTAGAAAAACTACCTCCGGTTTTGATAAAATAGTGCAGGTTTGGCAGCCGCACTAAAATGGGAGGTAGTAATCCAAATGGATACGGAAAGTTTATCACACACGCAATGGAATTGTAAATATCATATCGTGTTTACACCAAAATACAGACGGCAGCTGATTTATGGGCAAATAAAAGCGGATATAGGAAAGATAATCAGGAAGCTATGTGAGTACAAGAAGGTAGAAATAATAGAAGCCAATGCATGTCCGGACCACATACACATGCTGGTATCGATTCCGCCGAAGATAAGTGTATCGAGTTTCGTAGGATATCTAAAGGGGAAGAGTTCGCTAATGATCTTCGACAGGCATGCAAACTTGAAATATAAATACGGGAACAGACATTTCTGGTGCAGAGGATATTATGTGGACACAGTAGGACGCAATAAGAAGGTAATAGAACAATATATCAAAAACCAACTTCAAGAGGACATAGCATCTGATCAAATCAGCCTGAAAGAATTCATAGATCCGTTCACAGGAGAGCCAGTGGACAAAAGTAGTAAAAAGAAAAAATAGTGCCCCTTTAGGGGTGGTTTGAAAAAATGTGCGGCTGAAAGACTTTTCAGCGAGCCTTGAGGCTCTGCCAAGTAAAATGCCCTTATAGGGCTAGAGCAAACCACCCGCTAAGCGGGTGGTGCTGATTTTATATTTTCACGGAGCAGCTGCCTGCGTCGTGGCGGAGGCTTCCGCGGATAGACCGCTCTGGCCGCTGCTGTTCAGTGCAATGATTTTATAATAATAGGTTGTCTCCGGATCTAGGCCTGTATCCGTATAAGGGGGTGCTGCCACATTTTCCGCTATCGTACTGTAGGTGCCCTCGGGACTGCCGGCGGCTGCGCTAACGATATTGGAAAAATAGCCTATACCGGAACTCCCAATAGCTTTGATCTTATAATAATGAGTATTGCCTGATGTCAGGCTGCCATCCGTATAATTGGCATATACCGTCGAGGCAACCTCTGTATAGGTGCCTGAATACGAAGCTGAGCGGTAGACAGCGTAAGAGGTCATTCCACTGATTAAATTCCAGGAAAGATAGATTTGCCCTGGTCCGGAGGATTTCGCTGAAAGACTTGAGAAAGATGCAGGGGTCGTGGCGTCGGCATAGGAAGAAAGTGCGCTTGTTTCGTTGTTATCAGCAGTCTGGACCTTAAGTAATAGGTTTGACTGGAGGCTAAACCGGTGTCGGTATATTGGTTTGTGGTGACCGAATTAGTAAAAGAGTAGGTTCCGGAATAGGAAGTTGACCGGTAGATATTGTACTTGTCCGCACCGTTTACTGCAGTCCACGTTAACACAATTTCATTCGGACTGAGCGCAGAAGCGGATAAGTTTGTTGGAGCCGACAAAGCGGCGGCAGAAATCTGAGGCATAGTCAGGAAATTGACGAGGAAACATAAGAGTATCACCAACGATTTAGACCTGATTTCTCCCATATGTTATTCACCTTCCATAACAATCTCTTTTAGGGGACCATGAAACAAGTATACCATTTTTTGGTTTATTATCTGTAAATTATTTGTAAATCCTTTGGAGTATTCAATTTAATTTTTTATTGTTATTCTTATTAAAATCATCCATAATAGAAATCAGCAAGAAGATGGGGGGCCTGTTTGTGACAGAAAGATATGTTCAGACTGTGGAAAGAGCGCTGGATATATTGGAAGTGCTGGCCAGTTCAAGGGAATCATTTGGTGTGACTGAAATCGGCAGCAGGATAGGGCTGCATAAAAGCACGGTACATCGGATTATTCAGACTTTATGTTATCGAGGATATGTCGAAAAAGAAAAAGATAGGGAACGGTACCGTCTCGGGATAAAAATAATTGAAGTCGGCAACGCATTTTTCAATCAGCTTGAAGTCCGGAAGATTGCCGAACGCTATCTGGAAAGCCTGGCCAAAACCTTTGATGAAGTGGTTCATCTAGTCCTGCCCGACAACGGCGAAGTGGTGTTCATTGATCATAAAGAAAGTTCCCAGTTAATCGGCATGTACTCCAAGGTAGGCAGCAGAGGCTACATGCATTGTACGGCGGTTGGTAAAGCGATTCTTTCCACTTTGCCGGAAGAGGAAGTAAGGCTTATCCTGCAGAAGAAGGGTATGCCCCGTTTTACTCAGCAGACGATTACAGATCCGGAAAAACTGATTGAACAGCTGAAGGAAATAAGAAAAACAGGCATTGCAGTTGCCGCTGAAGAAACTGAAGTCGGGGTCATTAACATAGGAACACCCATTTATGATTATTCGGGCAGAACCATTGGCGCGATCAGCATTTCCGGACCCATTAATAGGCTGATGGAGAAAGGGATTGAAAAGGTCGGTCAGGAAATCAAGCGTGTTGGTCAGGATATATCCTTCAGATTAGGATATTCTGGCCGCTGATATTACAGTAATCTGCCAAAAAACGCTTGACGGAAGTAAAGAATCAGTACATAATATTAATACTATATTTTCAAATATTTCAGAATCTTTTTGTGGTGGTTTGCATAGGATAGCCAAAAGATCAGACATCAAGCTTTAGCCCCAAAATTGAAGAGATGGACAAAAAATATGATGTAGTAAAAAAGTGAAACGGCGTTTCAAATGATAAAACAAACTTATTTTTTATATGTATAAAATGAAACGATGTTTCATCAAGTAAAACAACAGTAGGGAGTGATTAATTATGATGAGAATTTCATCAATAGCTTATAATCAGGACAGAGATTGTATGGGATGCGCTGTTAGAGATGAAAAGCAAATATCCACCTATATTCTGTCTTTTCAGATTGCAAACCAGTTGCTGTCGCGTTATCAAGGGAAATGGGATATTTCCAGCAACGGGATTACACTTCGTTTTACGGACCTAGGCCATCCGCTGACGATTGATTATGATTCCGGGATCATTAATTACGGATCCCTGACGACAGCGTTTTATCATCGCTATAACCCTGCCAAGGGGCTGGCAGTGCTGGTCGAGGATATTTGTTCCGACCTTGCGATCCCGCAAAGTGAGCCCATTGAATATGAAGAATATGTATTTAGATTATTCGTCAAACTTGTGGAAATTTTCCATGCCCGATGCAATGTTCAGATATTACCTGGTAAAAATGAAGGCGAATGGGAAATCCGTTTAGGCGAGGGGGAAGCTTCAGGCTGGATCGGAAAAGATGGAATTGCCGAGAACCGGTTTGGTGAAAAAATGGATATAAAACAATGGCAGAGTCTTAGAATTGAAAAAGCAGCGCTTTATGTCTTTGGGTTTAACTCTTTCTGCAAAAACTTCCAGTGTCCGATCAAATAAGGACACTATTTTTTTTGACGGCCACGGATGGCCTAATGTCGCGGTTCCATGGAGGGAAAGGAGCGACAAGGCCACGGATGGCCTAATGTCGCGATTCCATGGAGGGAAAGGAGCGACGTTTTTTTGTATTAATTTTGTTTGACAGGGCAAATTTTTTTAAGTATAATACTGTTTGCGTGTTAGAACCGTCAGAAAATTGATAATCGGTTTTCATTCCAATGGGGTATCGCCAAGCGGTAAGGCATCGGACTCTGACTCCGACACCGGTGGTTCAAATCCATCTACCCCAGCCAACTTTTACATGCGGGAGTGGCGGAACTGGCAGACGCACTGGATTTAGGTTCCAGCGGGTAACTCCGTGCAGGTTCAAGTCCTGTCTCCCGCACCAAAATTGATGATTTCGAGACAGTTGACCTATAAAGAAGGTTGACTGTCTTTTTTGTTTCTGCGTTTCCAGCCTTAGATTTTCGTTTCTTACGCACAAATCGATAAAATGGAGGCGCTGCAACAAAAAAGTTGCAGAAGATATAACGCCAATTGTGAAAAAATCGAGAAAAAGTATTTAAATGTCGACCGTCAGTTATTATAATATGGATGTAGCAGGAATAATCCCGGATTCTTGGACTAGAATATCTTTCATATATAATTATCTGATCCGGTTCATAATATGAATAGTAATGACACCAAATGAAGAGAGTGTTTGGAAGGGGAAAAAGAAGTGTCGGGAATTCTGATTTTTTCATCAAACTATGGTGAAGGACATTTCCAGGCAGGTGAAGCACTCGCCGAAGCTTTTCGTCATCAACCTTCGCCAGTAGAGGTAAAGCACTTAGATTTTGGTTCTTTTTTTTACTTTAACACGGATTATTTTATGAGGAAAGCCTACTCAACAATGATCAAGAAGACGCCAAAACTCTGGAGAATACTCTTCGAAAAGACGGCAGGACTGACTGCCGAAGACTGTCGGAAGTTTGTGCGGGGGTTGGAAACGAAGAAGCTGTTGGACTGCATCTGGAAGTTCAATCCTGATGTGATTGTAAGTACCCATTTTATACCGGCTGCCATACTGGGCGAATTGAAGCTGAAAGGGCTCCTTTCTGTTCCGCTAGTCACGGTGGTGACGGACTACCTTGTTCACGGCGTATGGATCCACTCCGGAACGGATAAGTATATTGTAGGTTGCAAGGATGCATGTACCAAGCTCGTGGAGGCAGGAATAGCGCCCCAGAACGTGATTCAGTCCGGGATCCCTCTCCGGTTAAGATTTGAAGAACCCATGCAAAAAAGCGCCGCTAAACAAAAACTTCGGCTTGACCTGAACCGGAAGACGGTACTCATTATGGGCCTTAACGGTAAGCCCGTGAGCAATGTCGCAGAACTGAAGGATATTGTCCGGAACCTGGCTCAGGATATTCCGGCACAATTATTGGTGGTTTGCGGCTACAATAAAGAACTGTACCATGCGCTTAACAGTGAAATTCGGGAAACAAATCTCTGCATCAGACTCTACGGTCATGTCGACAATGTTCAGGAACTGATGGCAGCCTCTGATCTTATGATCACTAAAGGAGGAGCACTGACGATTTCCGAAGCACTGACCATGGGACTTCCCTTGCTGATGTACAGACCGATCCCGGGGCATGAAAAAGGGAATGCTTATTTCGTTGAACAAGCGGGAGCGGGGAAGGCTTTCGGTACCCCAGATGAACTGATACGTTACACAGTAGAGCTGTTCAAGCATTCGGCCAGACTGGAGACAATGAGTTCTACGGCCCGGATGATACTGCCGGTCAATCCTTCACAGAATGCAGCTGCGTATATTTTGACACTCAGGAAAAGTACCAAGACCAATCCATTCAAAACAGAAGCGATGTAGTACCCGGCAGAAAATCTGCTCGCCATTATATTCCAAAATTAGGGTTAACAAGGCACTAGATTTAAACAGAATATCAAGCGTTTTCCTTGATTCTTTGAAAAACTTCTGATAATATTAACTGGTCAATATCAGGTTTACTGGAAAGGGGAAACGGATGTTTCCTCTTTCTGAAATTATTACTTTTTTTCCAGGGGCTTACTCTTAAGCTAGGTTTGCATCTTTTTGAAAAAGGGCAGAATATCCTGGTGTGAAATGTTGATACTATTTAAATATAAAAATATAATGTAAGGTTAAATTCCAAGGAGGAGCGGACATGTCTGTCAAGATCGAAAAGAAGAACAATAACATCTACGAAATGGAAATTACGGTTGGGGTTGAAGAGGTTTCTGCAGCTTTTGACCGGGTGATGAAAAGAGCTGGCCAGGGACTCAGCATACCAGGTTTTCGCAAAGGAAAAGCCCCCAAGCATATAATAGAAAGGTATGTTGATAAAGACGCTGTGAAAAATGAAGTGATGGAGCAGGTCTCTTACCCGGCTTTATTTGAAGCCTATAAGGAGCATTCCATTATGCCAGTTTCCAGACCGGCTATGCAGGTCATCCAATTTGAGGCAGATAAAGATCTCATTTTTAAAGTTACGGCAGAGACCAAACCTGATGTAGAGCTGGGACAATATAAGGGTCTTGGTATCGAAAAACAGGCTGTTGAGGTTACAGACGAGCAGGTGGCCGAAGAACTGGAACGCCGTCAAAACAGACATGCTAAACTTATTCCGGTTGAAGACGGAGAAATCATTGACCAGGATATCGTCACGATTGACTTTGAAGGA
This sequence comes from Dehalobacter sp. CP, assembly GCF_047652685.1. NCBI lineage: Bacteria > Bacillati > Bacillota > Clostridia > Eubacteriales > Desulfitobacteriaceae > Dehalobacter > Dehalobacter sp. CP. The sequence goes on along the minus strand of NZ_CP157399.1, from coordinate 2,535,135 downwards.
TTCCTGGGTGATGTGCCGTTTGAAGGAGGAAAAGGAGAGAATCACGAGTTAACCATCGGTTCCGGCACTTTTATCCCAGGATTTGAGGAACAAATAAAAGGTTCTAAGAATGGTCAGGAACTTGAAATCAATGTCAAGTTCCCGGAAGGCTATCACAGCGAAGAGCTCTCTGGAAAAGATGCCATGTTTAAAGTCAAGATCAATGGTATTAAGAGAAAAGAACTGGCTGCTCTGGATGACGAGTTTGCCAAAGACGTCAGCGAATTTGACACGTTAGAAGAATTGAAGCAGGATATTAGAGAAAAGATGATTTCAGCTGCAGAAAGCAAACGTGACAATGAATATAAGACCGAAATTATGAAGAAGGTTGCTGAAAACGCAGTCTGTGAAATTCCTGAAGGAATGAAACAGGAACGCATTGATGCGTTAATGGAAGACCTGCAGCAGAACATGGCCTATCAGGGGATTTCCATGGAGCAGTATTGCCAGTATGTCAATACCAGCATAGAAGCGCTTCGTGAATCCTACAGTCAGCAGGCAATTGATGGGCTAAAAACTGAACTTGTCCTCGAAGCAATTGCGGAAAAAGAAGGAATTACGGTTACCGATGAAGAAATTGAATCCGAGATTAATAGAATGGCTATGCAGTATGGCAGGACAGCTGAAGAACTGAAGTCAGCTCTTGAAGCTCGCGGCGAGATGCAGATGTTCAAAATGAGTTTAACATCAGAGCATACCGTTGATTTCCTGGTCAAGAACAATGGAGCCGGGCAGGAAAGTGCCCCAGCACAGAACACGGATTCAGAGAGTAATGTTGCGGAGGAAAATGAATAAGATAGTTATTGCGACAATGATAAGGGAATTCTCAGTAAAGGGGTGAGCATATGGCAAAGTTTAACGATGAAAAGAATCAACTGAAGTGTTCCTTTTGCGGTAAAACACAGGAACAGGTCAAGAAACTGGTAGCAGGTCCCGGGGTATACATTTGTGATGAATGCATCGAGCTCTGTAATGAAATCATAGAAGAGGAGCTCCAGGATGATGTAGGCTCAGAAATTGGAGAGATACCTAAGCCCAAAGAAATCAGAGGTATTCTTGATCAATACGTTGTCGGTCAGGACGAAGCAAAAAAAGCATTATCTGTTGCAGTTTATAACCATTACAAGCGTATCAGCATTGGCATGAAGGTCGATGATGTCGAACTTCAGAAATCCAATATTATTATGCTCGGTCCAACAGGTTCCGGTAAGACGCTGCTTGCTTCTACACTGGCTAAAGTTCTTAATGTTCCATTTGCTATAGCGGATGCAACCTCACTGACGGAAGCCGGCTATGTCGGAGAAGATGTTGAGAATATTCTCCTCAAACTGATTCAGGCTGCTGATTATGATATTGAGAGGGCGGAGCGAGGGATCATCTATATTGATGAGATCGATAAGATTGCCCGAAAATCTGAGAATCCATCCATTACCAGGGATGTATCAGGTGAAGGTGTCCAGCAGGCACTGCTCAAAATTCTGGAAGGCACAGTAGCCAGTGTTCCTCCACAGGGAGGACGCAAGCATCCCCACCAGGAATTTATCCAACTCGATACCACGAATATCCTGTTCATTGTCGGCGGGGCTTTTGATGGTATTGACAAACTGATTCAAAACCGTATCGGCAAAAAAGTGATGGGTTTTGGGGCGGAAATTCAAAAGAAAAATGAAAAGAACGTCGGGGAATTCTTAAGGCAGATCCTGCCGGTAGACCTCTTAAAATACGGATTAATCCCCGAGTTTGTCGGAAGACTTCCTGTTATTGTCACCTTGGATGCTCTGGATCAGGATGCGCTGGTCAGCATTTTGACCCAGCCCAAAAACGCCTTGGTCAAACAGTATGAAAAACTGCTGGAAATGGACGGCGTAGGGCTGGAATTCAAAGAAGATGCGCTTAAAGCCATTGCTGAAGAAGCGATTCGCCGTAATACGGGAGCGAGGGGTCTCAGGGCGATTATGGAAGAAATCATGCTGAACGTGATGTATGATATTCCAACCCGCTCGGATGTCACCAAGTGCATCGTTACCAAGGATACAATCCTTCAGCGGATTGAGCCTGAGCTTATCACAGTGGATAGCAAGAAGGAAGAATCAGCTTAAGTAGAATAAAGTCAAAGTAAATGTTTACAGCCGCCGGCGAAGAAATTTGCCGACGGCTGTTTTTGGCTTTTGATTGATCTAGTTAAAGCATTCGAAAAATACCTACATTAAAATATTTTCTGGCATGCAGACTAACCTAAACGGCCTTATGATCAGTCTGGGGGCCACAGTTCCGCTGTGAGCGGAGCACGATGCGGAGCGCGGCTTTTTGCGCCAAGGAGGGCGCAACAGCCGAAAAGTGGTATTGTGGCTCCCAGACTTGCCCAATTCCTTTAAATAGTGGTGTACTACTCGTCGATCTTCGCTGCAGCAATGATCCTTACTGTCAGCACTGCAAAGCAATGGGACATTTCCGTTATGGCAGCGTCAACGGAGCTGTAGGAAATTAAGAAATCATTCAAAGAATCACGCAGGAAATCAGCCGGTAAGTCGTAGCCGCTCCTGAGACGGTCAATGATGATTTTTCCTTCGACGGCTGCCTGGGCAGGTGATAATAACTGCCATTCCAATTGATCCAGCAGATGGACATAGAGCGTAGCCGGAATCACCAGTTCCTCTTCGCGCTCAATCTTCTTTAACCTGTTCAGAAACTCGTGCTTATTCAACGATTCCAGTTTACTCGATTCCGCTTGATAGGTAGATCCAGATCCCTGACATTCTAGGACACCGATGCCCTTCTGGTATTCCTGCCAGAGGGTTTCTTCATTGATACCGAATCTTTTCAGGCGGTTCAGCAGACTGAACTGGTATTCCGGACAAAGACCGGTCTGCAGGAAAAGAGCCTCCTTCACAGCTTGTTTGACGGTAATTCCGATCAGTTCTCCCAATTTGCTGTGTTTGCCGGCATAGAAAAGCCGGGAGCCAGACTTGCTGTTGCAGATGATGACCGTCCCGTCTGTGCCTGATCCTGTGGCGATGCCTCTGGAGTAACAGCTGCCGGCCATAAGCTCCTGCAGGGCAGCCGTTTTGGCTTCTGTACAGGTCACAAGTGCTCGGGTCAGGGTCTCTTCCGGAAGATCGGCATTGATATACAGCAGAATATTAATCGTTCCAGCCGGAATGGTTACCGTTTCCCCCTGCCGTTCATGAAAAAAAGCGGGATCACCGATCCGGCCGCCGTTCATTTCGATGCCGCCGGTTACCACTGCGGTGACAGTTAGATCTTCGTAGCTTGCTGTCCGAATAGCCGCATTATTCATGGCAGCAGCCGTCAGAAGGCCTGCAGAGGCTTCAGGATCAAGACCCAATTCCGCGGCAATCAGCTTCATATGTTCCTCATAGACGGCTGGAGTGATGTCACACCTCAAACCCATCCCGGAATTAATATCGTGGTTAAAAACAAATTTCAGGTTTTCGCGGTAACCACCGTTTAAATGGGCGGTACTCAGGACCTTGCGGTCATCCTTGAAAGAAATAATGATACTGTCTTTATAGCGCTCAACAGTATCACCTGTTTCGTAAGTCCACAGAAGCAAATCATTTTCCTCCGATCCTACCTAATAGTTCCCGGATACTGCCGAACTTCTCTGCGCCGTGCTGCATCATGCCGGCAAGAAGGCTGTTAGCTTTGCCACCGGTAAAATCTCCTGTGTAATCCCACTGTTCTGATTCAGTTTCCACAATCATTACCTTTTTGTTTTTAAGGTGTAAGGCCACGGAAACCTGTTCTAAATTGACGATGTTCCCGTACCCGAAAGGGACGGACAAAACAATGATCAGGTCTGCTTCATTTAGAAGCTCTTCGTTCATGTTAAAGGCTTCGGCGGAGATGGGGGCAAAAGGAGCTTCTTCGGAAACGGCAATGCCGAGCTCTTTGGCTTTTTTCCAGTCCGAATCTCCAATGTTCAGGACGCCGCAGCTCACCTGATAACCGGCCTGAACCAATTGTTCCATCAGATAGACACCGCTTCCGCCACCGCAGAGTAAATGGATACGTATATCCCTGGCAGCCTCACTCCGGTCCTTTTTTTTACTTAACGGAATAATATTAAAGCGTCCGGTGATTTCATTCGTAGTAATCGCAACTTCGATATGGTAGCTATCCCGGATCTTCTGGGCTGTCAACACTTCAACAGGACTGCCATAAGCCACAATTCTGCCTTTATCGAGAAGAATGATTTTATGGCTGAACTGGGCAGCAAGGTTAAGGTCGTGCAAAACAGTAATCACGGTCAGGCCTTTGGTTTTATTCAAACGATCCAGAAGCTCCAGTAATTCGTATTGGTGCTGGATATCTAAATGAGAGGTGGGTTCATCGAGCAGCAGCACTTTGGGTTCCTGAGTTAAGGCTCTCGCCACAATGACTCTTTGCCGCTCGCCTCCGCTTAGTTCGTTCACAGAACGGTCCCTCAGATGCCAAACGTTTGTCAGTTCCATCGCCCATTGAGCAATCTCCATATCCTTTTCAGAATCGCCCTCAAATCTCTTTTGATGGGGCATTCTGCCCATCAGTACCGTCTCCATGACAGAAAAAGCAAAATCCCCTCCGGTATCCTGGGGGACCACTGCGATCGTTTTGGCAAGATCTTTTTTCCTAATCTTAAAAATATCCTGATCATCGAGCAGGACAACTCCTTTTTGGGGAGTAATTTCTGCGGTAATATTTTTCAGCAGGGTAGATTTGCCGGACCCGTTGGGGCCGATGATGGACACAAAGCTGCCCTTGCTGATTTCCAGACTTAAGTCTTCCAGAATATTTTTACTGCCATAGGTGAATGTAAGGTTGCTGGCAATGATTGAAGAATCCACTTATATTACTCTCTCTTTCTTTTTCTTCAGCAGATAGATGAAGAAGGGTCCGCCAAAAAGCGCAGTGATGACACCAACAGGGATTTCCTGTGAACCCAGGCATGTCCTGGCAATCGTATCGGTAATCACCAAAAAGGTCCCACCCACCAGAAAGGAGAGTGGAAGCAGGACCCGGTGATCCGGACCAACCATAATCCTGACAATATGCGGAACGATCAGTCCGACAAAACCAATGGAGCCGCAGGATGCCACGGCTCCCGCTGTTGTCAGGGAGGTGGCCATCAGCAGAATGATTTGCAGTTTCCCAAGATTGATGCCAAGATGCTGGGCGGTACTGTCGCCGAATACCATCGCATTCATTTCCTTCGCTAAAGCGAATAAGACAATTACGCCAATAAGGATAAACGGCGCAGCAAGTTGGATATGCTCCCAGCTCTTGTTGGCAAAACTGCCCATGAGCCATAGATAAATTTTATCGATATCATCCGTATTCAAAACCATCAGGAAAGACATGACTGCTGACAGGAACGCACTGAGTGCGACCCCTGCCAGCAGCAGTGTCGTGACAACGACTTTTTTCCCGACTTTGGCTAGGGAGTAGACAATCCAGGTTGTCAGAAAAGCACCGATAAAACTGAAAACAGGAATTTCGATCATGCCCAGGAAACCGCCTGCGCCGGTGATGATGGCGACCGTCGCACCCAAACCTGCTCCGGAGGATACACCCATTACGTAAGGATCGGCCATCGGGTTTTTAAAAAAACCTTGCAGGGTGCCTCCGATGACGCCCAGAGCTCCGCCAACCAAAGCTGCCAGAATGACCCTCGGAACACGCAGAGACCAGATAATCGTTTGATGGACATGGGAATAGTCTTCAGCATGAAACCAGTGATTCAATAAAGGTACTTTGCTCATGATAATTCCGGCGCTCTCTTTAAACGAAATATCTGCTGAGCCGACCGTTGTGCAAAAAATGCCCACAGCAATCAAGAACAAGGTGAAGCAGATCAGCAGGTACTTCCAACTTTTCCGGTTGTTTAAAACATCCATGATTGATAGCACCGTTAACTTCCAAAAACTTCAGGATGAATAATCTTTGCGATTTGCTCCAGACCGTCGATGACTCTTGGGCCTGAGCGGCTGATCAGGTTGTCGTCGACAGCATATACCTTGTTGTCTTTCACCGCACTTAAGACTTCATAGCCGGTCCTGTTTTGGATATCTGCAGGGGTATGGGCATGAGTATTGATGATGTAATAATCCGGATCGGCTTGGAGCAGACTTTCCATGCTGTAATTATAAAATTTTTCAGTATTGCCGGCAGCAATATTGACGCCTCCGGCAACTTCGATAAGGTTATTGACAAAACTGGTTGAACCGGCCGACATTAGAGGATCGTCCCAAATTTCCACAAACACGGTCGGCTTGGCGACGTCTTTGAGTTTGGAGGTTATATTTGTCATTCTGGTTCTCATATCTGCAGCGACTTTCTTGGCTTCTGCTTCCTTACCGGTCAGAGAACCGGCCAATTCGATATTGCTGATAACCTGGTCGATCGTATCGGCATCGAGTACAACAACCGTCACCTTCAGCTCTTCAAGCTTCTTGATGACATCTTCCTGCACGCCGGCTGCAATAAAGACCATATCGGGCTCGGCGGCGACAATCGTTTCCAGATTCGGGTTCTTAAACCCGCCCATTTTTTCTTTAGTCAACGCTTGTTCGGGATAATCACAGTAATCGGTTACACCGATAATTTCCTGATCAAGGCCAATGGCAAAAAGTATTTCAGTAATAGCAGGGGCTAAAGAAATAATTTTCTGGGGGTAGGCGTCAAGGGTGATCTGTCTGCCCATCGTGTCTGTAAACGTTTTTCCCTTCAAGGCTTGCTCATTTTGCGCTGAGCAGCCTGTGGCCAGTCCAAGGGCCAGGGTAAGCACCAGGAGCAGAATCAGCAGTAGTGCAGTTGGTTTCTTCTTCATAATCATTTCTCCTTTGTTTCGATTCTTTTTAATAAACAAAATAAAAGTCTCTTATATTCTAAGAGACTTTCCCATTCTAAGTCGTTTAATCATTGAAGGAAGTGTTCTTACCATTACATCATCTTCCCAATCCTAGGCAGGTCTCCTGGCTTACGGGTCATTCTCCTCCCGGCCTTCCCAGATCATATCCAGTGGCATTCGGAATTCGTCTCCGCATACAGTGGTGGGTCCGCGCCGGTTTCCCGGTCTTCCCTATTCTCCTCATCTTGAGGCACCTGGGATTAATCATTCATTTCTCATTTCCCTACGCTAACAATATTGCATAGAAGAAACTTTTTGTCAATCTGAATTTTTTTTAGGAATCCTTCCGGCTTTTCGGACGCTTTCCCGCAGGAGATATTCAATGTGAGCGTTGACGCTCCGGAATTCGTCGGACGCCCATTCTTCAATAATGCTGAATAGCTTTGGATCGATACGCAGCGGAAAGTTCTTCTTGTCTGCCATTATCCTGCTCCTGCCGACGCTTTTTAATACAGGGTGCCGGTATTGAGTACTGGCTGAGCTGAACGGTCGGAGACAATTGCCACAAGTAGATTGTTGATCATTGCCATCTTGCGTTCGTCGTCAAGTTCAATTGTCCCGCTGTTTTCCAACTGCTGAATGGCCATCTGGGCCATTCCGACAGCACCTTCCACAATTTTCTGACGGGCGGCCAGGATTGCGTTGGCCTGTTGCCTCTGAAGCATGGCGCTCGCAATCTCGGTGGCATAGGCCAGGTGGGTCAGGCGGGCTTCAATTACTTCCACGCCGGCAAGTGTAAGGCGTTCCTGAAGTTCCTTCGCAATCTCTTCGGCTACTTCCTCGGTGTTGCCCCTTAAGGAAACGTCACCTTCTTCATAATTGTCATAAGGATATTTGGTTGCAACATGGCGCAATGCTGTCTCACTTTGGATTTCTACAAACTGTTCATAATTGTCAACATCAAATACAGCTTTAGCCGAGTCAACCACTTTGATGACGACAACCGCAGCAATTTCAATCGGATTACCGTCGACATCATTGACTTTCAAACGCTCACTGTTGAAGTTGCGGACTTTTAGGGAAATCTTCTTTGCGGCAACGAACGGAACCGTCATCCAGATGCCAGGTTCGCGAATGCTGCCGATATAGCTGCCGAAGAAGGTCAGTACTTTGGCTTGATTTGGCTGGACAATCTGGATGCCGGTTGAGACAATCAGTGCCAGAAGAAGCAGAATCACTGCCAGGACGATATTCGTGAATCCTGTTTCTTGGACTGAGGCGACAATATTAAATGTTGCAGCAGCCAAAAGGGCTAAAAAAATGAGAATGCCTAAGAACCCGTTAATTTTCCATACTTTTTTTTCGATCATAGTTTATCATCCTTTCTTGGAGAAAAATCCAGTCGATCGAACTGGACCAACCAACTGGATCAAACATTTAATTGATATGATAATGATATCACTTTAATATAATTAATGCAACTGGTTCCGCGGGTGACTTTGGCAATATGTTTTGAATCTTTCGATCTGGTAAATACTACATAGAGAGTCTTGAGCAGGAGGTACAGAAATGGAAGGTTTAGGGTTTGGGTCACTACTGGCGATGATTCAGCTGGCTTTTGTATTGGTTGTCGGAATTTATTTCTGGACGATGTTAAGGCAGCAGTACTCGACGAGATCTGCTGTGGAGAAGGAGTCCGTGAAACAAAAAGAAAAGCTGCAAAGAATGCGTAAAATATCTTTGACGATCCCGCTGTCGGAAAAGACCAGACCGGAAGTCTTTGCGGAGATCATTGGACAAAAAGAAGGCGTGAAAGCACTTCGGGCTGCTTTGTGCGGGCCGAATCCCCAGCATGTCCTGCTGTACGGGCCTCCGGGCGTTGGTAAAACAGCCGCAGCTAGGCTTGTCCTTCAAGAAGCTATGAAAAATTCGCTCTCACCGTTTAAAAGTGAGGCAAAATTTATTGAAGTTGACGGTACGACGGCTAGATTCGATGAGAGAGGGATCGCTGACCCGCTGATTGGTTCTGTCCATGATCCGATTTATCAGGGAGCTGGCGCCATGGGGATGGCGGGAATACCGCAGCCTAAGATGGGTGCAGTCACCAAAGCCCACGGTGGGATTCTTTTTATTGATGAAATTGGTGAACTTCACACTATCCAAATTAATAAACTGCTTAAAGTAATGGAGGACCGCAAGGTTATTTTGGAAAGCTCGTACTACAGCTCTGAGGACAGCAATGTCCCTGAGCACATCCACGATATTTTCCAAAACGGCTTGCCGGCAGATTTTAGAATGATCGGTGCGACGACCAGAAGACCGGAGGAAATACCGGCGGCAGTACGCTCACGCTGTATGGAAATTTTCTTCAGGGCGCTTCAGCCGGAAGAAATTGCAGTCATCGCCAAAAATGCTGCCGAAAAAATTGATATTGAGATCACAGACGGAGCATTGGAAGTTCTTAAAAAATATGCCACGAACGGCAGAGAAGCTGTCAATATCGTACAGCTGGCGGCCGGAGTCGTTCAAAATGAAGGCCATCGCTGTATCGATGAGGAGAATATCGAATGGGTGGTTACAACCGGACAATACACGCCAAGACCGGAGAAAAAAATTCCGCCTTTCCCCCAGATAGGATTGGTCAATGGCCTAGCAATCTACGGAGCAAACCTTGGCATGCTCCTGGAAATCGAGGTCACAGCCTACCCGGTAAGGAACCGTAAGGGAGAGCTCTATGTAACCGGAATTGTTGAAGAGGAAGAATCAGGTTATGAGGGTAAAAAAACGCGCCGGAAAAGTATGGCGCGCTCCTCGCTGGAAAATGTTCTGACCGTGCTTTGCCGGGAGCATAGGATTGAACCGCGTCATTACGATATCCATGTCAATTTCCCCGGGGGAGTTCCAATGGATGGTCCGTCTGCAGGGACAGCAATGGCGACCGCGGTGTATTCAGCAATTAAGAAATGCAAGGTAGACAATACCGTAGCTATGACCGGGGAGTTATCGATCCGGGGTAGAGTAAAACCGGTTGGCGGGATCAGTGCCAAAATTGAGGCAGCCGTCCAGTCAGGGTGTAAAAAAGTATTTATTCCGCAGGAAAACTGGCAGGCCAGGTTTGCTCACTGGGAAAAGGACATCCAGATCATTCCGGTGGAAACGCTCGATGAGATATTGAATGCAGTACTGCAACCTGTTCTGCCGATCACCGACATGGTCGAAGTGGATTTGTCGGAAAAGGAGGTGTCGCTGAATAAAGTGCTGAAAAGGATAAAAATTCCATCCGGCAATTTGCATGAACAAGGTAAACCGTGTTAAAATATAGCACTGGCAAGTCTTTTGAGGGGAGATAAATTATGCAAGAAAGAGAGATACCGATCCTTCCGCTTAGAGGAATCCTTGTCTTTCCCTATATGGTGATTCATCTTGATGTTGGCAGGGAAAGATCCATGGCAGCCATTGAGGAAGCAATGCTCTTGGATCGCCAGATTCTTCTACTATCGCAAAAGGAAATGGAAATAGACAGTCCGATGATTGATGATCTGTATACAGTTGGCACAATTGTCGATATTAAACAGCTTTTGAGACTTCCCGGCGGGACAATGCGCGTTCTCGTCGAGGGGATTTGCCGTGCCGAGGTCAAAGAATTTTTGGCGGAAGATCCTTTCTTTAAAGCGCAGGTAGAAAGATTCTCCGGTAATGAGCGTATGACCCCCGAATTGGAGAATATGACCAGAAGTCTGACCCACCAGTTTGAGGAATATGCGCGTCTCAGCAAAAAAGTATCCCCCGAAGCGATTGGATCGGTGCTTGCTGTAAAAGAGCCCGGTCGGATGGCTGATTTGGTGGCTTCCCATCTGAATTTAAAGATAGAGGATAAACAGGTGGTTCTTGGCGCGATTGATGTAAGCGAACGTCTGGAAAAGCTCACCGAACTGATCATGCGTGAAATCGAGATTCTCGAGCTGGAAAGACGCATTGGGCTCAGGGTCCGAAAACAGATGGAAAAGGCCCAGAAAGAATATTACCTGCGGGAGCAGATTAAAGCGATCCAGAAAGAACTGGGCGACAAGGATGAAAAACAGGCTGAAATTGAAGAATATAAAGAGAAGATCGAAAAGGCGAATCTGACGGATGAGGCCAAGGAAAAGGCCTTGAAAGAACTGGATCGCCTCGAAAAAATGGCTGCAGCTTCCGCTGAAGGAACCGTTGTCCGGACGTATATTGACTGGATCATCGCACTCCCCTGGAATAAGGCGAGCAGGGACAAAGGGGATATGCATAAGGCTGAAAAAATATTGGAAGAAGACCACTATGGTCTGGAGAAAGTCAAAGAGCGGATCCTGGAGTATCTTTCTATCCGTAAACTCACGCCAAATATGCGCAGCCCGATACTTTGCTTTATCGGACCGCCCGGAGTAGGTAAAACCTCACTCGCGAAATCCATTGCGAGGTCTCTGGACCGCAAGTTCGTCAGAATGTCCTTGGGCGGCGTTCGCGATGAGGCGGAGATCAGAGGTCACCGCCGGACGTATATCGGCGCATTACCCGGCAGGGTGATCCAGGGGATACGCAAGGCGGAAACGAAAAATCCGGTCTTCCTATTTGATGAAATTGATAAAATGTCTTCAGACTTTCGCGGGGATCCTGCTTCTGCCATGCTTGAAGTGCTTGATCCGGAGCAGAACCATTCCTATGCGGACCACTATCTGGAGGTTCCATTTGATCTTTCCAAAGTGCTGTTTATCATGACAGCCAACTATATCGAAAATATTCCGCGTCCGCTTCTGGACAGGATGGAAGTCATTCATTTAAGCGGCTATACCGAAGATGAAAAAGTCAATATTGCGGTTCGGCATCTCGTACCGAAACAGATGAAAGTGCATGGGTTGAAAGAGATTGTTGTCCGGCTGGATAGCGCCTGCGTCCTAAAGATTGTCCGGGGTTATACCAGGGAATCCGGAGTCAGGAATTTGGAACGCGAAATTGCTAATGTGTTGCGTAAAGTAGCGGTCCGTGTCGTGAAAAAGGAATGGGAGCCGAGGACGCTGACACCGGAAGATATTGAAACCCTGCTCGGAGCCCCCCGCTATTTTTACCGAACAGTGGGCTTCGAACCGGAGATCGGCGCTGCCGTCGGCCTGGCTTATACTGAAGTCGGAGGAGATGTACTGACCATTGAAGCTACGCCTCTGGCAGGCAAAGGAAGACTGACGCTGACTGGAAAACTTGGCGATGTGATGAAAGAATCGGCGCAGGCAGGATTGACATTTGTCCGTTCCCAGGCTGAGAGCTTGGGGATTAGCAAGGATTTTTACGATCAGCTTGATTTGCACATTCATGTGCCGGAGGGAGCTGTACCGAAGGACGGACCGTCCGCCGGCATCACGATGGCGACGGCAATGGCTTCGGCGCTTTCTTCCAGAGCTGTCCGCCAGGATGTTGCGATGACTGGAGAGATCACCCTACGCGGCAATGTGCTGCCGATTGGCGGACTGAAGGAAAAGGTGCTGGCCGCACACAGGGCGGGTATCAAAACGATTATTCTTCCCGAAAAAAACCTGAAGGACCTGGAAGAAATTCCGGAAGAGATCAGGAAAGAACTGGAATTCCGTTTTGTCAAACGAATGGAGGAAGTTCTGGATATAGCCCTTCTTCCGGTTTCTAAATCACAAGAATTCCTGCCGCAGCTGCCGGTCTATAACACGGATTTTACGCAGCCTGAAAGCAGGCCGTTGTAAGCAGCTCAAATAATCTGCTGCTAAACAGGTTTCAGTCTTATATACCGGCAGACGGGAGACAGAGGGGCGTTTTAGTATCTTGTTTCAGAGGAAACAAAGAAAACGTCCCTCTGTGTTTTCCTTTGTTTTCTAACTCCTTAGTCGGTCTCCCGATGTATTTGTCTCCCTTGGATTAATCCCGATTTTGGAGTACAATATTAGCTGTTGATGTTTAAGGACATCGTTGGGACATAACATAATTGGGATATTGTACTCACGATGTTCCGTTGAGGTGATAGTGTGATTTTTCGTAAAGCTGAATTTATGATTTCGGCAGTGAAGCCGCAGCAGTATCCTGAGGGAACAAGGCCGGAGCTGGCTGTCTCAGGCCGTTCCAATGTAGGAAAGTCTTCTTTGATCAATAAACTTGTCAATCGAAAGGCACTGGCCAAGGTCGGCAAAACGCCCGGCAAAACGCAGACGATCAATTTTTTTAATATTAATGATGAATGGTATCTTGTTGATTTACCGGGTTATGGCTATGCAAAAGTGCCTCAGGAGACCCGAATGCAGTGGGGGAAGATGATGCAGACGTACTTTCGTCTGCGTGAAAATTTGAAAGGCGTCATTCAACTGGTTGATATCCGCCATCAGCCGACCGAGGAAGACAGGCTGATGATCGAAATGCTTAAGGTCAACAACATACCTGTTCTGGTGGTAGCGACAAAAGCAGATAAGATTGCGAGGGGACAACGACCCAAATATCTCAAAATCATTGCGGAATCTTTCAAAATGTCGGACTGGAAGACGATTATTCCTTTTTCTTCAGAGGACGGTACCGGCCTTCAGGAATTGAATCAGGCCATGGATGATATTATTTTTCCCGATACGGAAGACAAGCCCGGAGAGTGATCCGGAAGAATAATTGATGAAGAAGAGCAATAGATTTTGAAGAGTAATGCAAAATAAAACATAGAATAATTTAAGAATTATATGGAAAATAATAACATTAATAGCTTTGAAGTAATAGTTTAAGAAAAATAGTTTATTGAGCTAAACGGGAGAGAAAAAATGATCGATATAATTTTTTTGGTTGTCAGTCTGGGTATTATTCTTCTCGGTGCAGAAGTGTTTACAAACGGAATAGAGTGGCTTGGCAGGAAGCTCAATCTGGGTGAAGGGGCTGTTGGCAGTATCTTTGCCGCGGTAGGAACCGCTTTGCCTGAAACATTGATTCCAATTCTCGCGATTCTAACTTCCAGTGGTGCAAGCGGGCACGACATTGGAATAGGGGCAATTTTAGGAGCGCCGTTTATGCTTGGAACACTTGCTTTTTTCGTCACAGGGATTGCTGTGCTGATTTTCCGAAGAACAAACAGACCGATGTATATTCATCCGGAAGTCATTGAGCGGGATCTAAAGTTCTTTCTGATTGTCTATTTACTCGCAATCGTTGCTTCTTTTTTACCGACACACTCTTTGAAAATGCTGATCGTGATTGTTCTTGTGGGGGCTTATTGTGCCTATGTTTACCGGACAATTAAATCAAGCCATGGTGAAGCGAATTTAGAAGAGGAACTTCCTGTGTGCTACTTTTCCCGCAGGGGGGAGCCTAGACTGATTGTCATATTTGTTCAGATCATAGCTGCGCTTGCAATTATCATTGCAGGCGCGGAGCTGTTCATTAATTCTGTTCAGGCTGTATCGACGGCTGCCGGAGTCCCTGTGTTCATCCTGGCAATTATCATTACGCCGATTGCAACTGAACTGCCGGAGAAATTTAACAGTGTTCTCTGGGTGCGTCGTGGTAAGGACACATTGGCCATGGGAAATATCACCGGAGCAATGGTCTTCCAGAGCTCGGTCATTCCGGCAATTGGCATTTCGCTGACCTCCTGGGTTCTGGAACCGCTGGCCCTGGTCAGTGCGCTGCTTGCCCTAGCCTCCGCATCCCTTCAGTATTTCATCATCGTCAAAACAAAAACCCTCTATCCTGCAATCCTGATGATTGGCGGGGTATTCTATGCGGTCTTCTTATTCCTTTCCCTAAGAGCGATTTAATTCCGAGCGGAAGATATCACAGAAAAAAATAGACAAATGTTCCCAAAACTATGAATAAAGGTTATCCCGGTTTTAATATATTATAATAGGATAATATATGAAACCGGGTGATTTTTTATGGGAACAAGCATTCTAAAAGGCATTACCATAGGTCTGCTCGTCACGGTTCTGACCCTCCTGGCTGTACTGGTCACAACGCTGACTGGAATTGATGAAAAGATCATCGCCTATCTTGTGGATTTTGGTCTTTTGCTGAGTTGCCTGGTAGCCGGTTTTCGAGCCAGCAGAGACTCCGGCCGGCTGCTTCCTGCAGGACTGGCTGCCGGGGGATATGCTGTGGTTGGCATACTGCTTTTGGCTCTTTATTTTCCGATTGAAAGCCTTGGCGCCGTCAAAATCATTTCCGAGGGAATAGGTCTTGGATTGCTGGCAGGGGTACTCGGTACAGGTTTTCTTGGTTCCGAGCCTGTCTCTTATGAACGGCTAAACAGTATATCGCATCCAAACAGTCTGCGGCCATCTAAATGGCCGTTAGAGGAAGACCGGAAATCCACAACTGAGATTCGGAGAAATTCCAGTTGGTACGGTGAAGACCCGAATGCGGAAAGGGCCCGGATCTACGAACTGTGCAGCAAAAAACCGGAACTCACGGAGGAAGAAGAAGCTTTCAACTGGTGGGAAGTCGAAACCAAGAGGCAGCTTCGGCGACGGTAACTATACAATCTAAAAGCGTTGACTTCATTTAAGCTTCTTTTCCACTTGCATTGTTTCAGGGTGAACGAGCAAGAGGGAAGAGGTTTTTTCTTCATTGAAAGAAGTTTTAGTATAGGTAATCCATATACAGGAAAAGCTAAGCCGAATGATGAGTGCCGCGGCGGACAGAGTAAGAAATGAAAGCAATTGGATAGCTGAAAACAGGGGTGCCGATGATGACGAAAAGAGAAAAAACTATCCTATTTTTCTTATTGACTTTTATTCTTCTGCTCAGGCTCTATCACATGAATGTCGGTCCTGTTGAAATTGAGGAGAGCTGGCGGCAGGCTGACACAGCATCAATCGCCAGGAATTTTGCGGGTTATGACTTTCATCCGTTTCATCCCAATTTGAATTACGACGGGACGTTTCCAAATATTCCGGCATTGGAAATTCAAGTTACGACTTATCTGATCGCGATCCTGTACAAAGTATTCGGCTATCATTATTTTCTGGCAAGGGCTGTTCCGATTGCTTTTTTTTTGATCTCAGCCCTATATCTGTATCTGCTGGCACGCCTGTATCTGGGGTGGAACGGAGCAGCTTACAGTCTTCTGATTTATGGAATCCTTCCGATTAATCTGTATTATTCCCGGGCGATTATGCCGGAGTCCGCAGCCCTGATGTTCTGGATCGGAGGATTTTACTATTTTAACCGATGGATTATCAAGCAAAACAATAGCAGGGGTTGTCAAAGAAACAATCACAGGAATCATAGGAATAACGGCAATCATAGGAATGATGATGTAAATGATCGCGATTATGGCGATCTACGAAGCAAATACGGTTTGCTTATTTTGAGCTCGTTTTTTTTAGCTTTGGCAATCATGACCAAACCGCCTGTGATTTTTATTGGAATCCCCATGATGTATCTCTGTTTTAAGTATTATGGGCGGAAATGGCTGAAAATGCGTGTTTTTTGGATATACGGCTTCATTACGGCAGCACTTCCAGCCTGCTATTACTATTTCAGTACTGCCGCTGCGGAGTATAAATTTACACTGGGCATTACCCGTAATATTATTTTTAAGCAGGCGATTACCGCCTTTTACAGTCCGGAAGCACTTTACTTTTTCACGGTAAATTTGCCGAGGGCCCTTGGCATAAGCGGGCTGCTTCTTTGCCTTGCAGGGATATTTTTTCTGCAGGAAAAGCAAAAAGTATTTCTGGTTTGGTTTATCGCTATGATTTTGGAGGCAATCTTGATTGTAAGCGAGATCCGGGCATTTTATTACCTGATATTTTTGATGGTGCCGTGCTGTTTGCTGGCCGGTAATCTTTTGGCCAGGGCGGCTTCGGGTCCAGTGGGAAAAATTGCAGGAGTGGTATTGGTGCTGCTCCTAATGAAGGAAAGTTATGATCTGGTCAAACCGATGTTCACCATCAATACGGTGATGGCGCAACAAGTAAATGTAGTAAAGCAGCTGACGGATCAGGACGATCTCCTTGTGGTCGGTTCTCTGGATCCGTGTATGCTGGACTTAACGGACAGAAGGGGCTGGCGGTACAATCTTAGGCTGTATGCTGCAACACCCAAAGATCCGACTCAGGAACTGGACGATTATATTGCAAGAGGAGCCAAATATTTTGTGCCAATTCAGGGGAAAATATATGGGGATCTGGATGAGAGGCTGTTGAGCTATATCGAAGGAGAATATCCGAAGATCGAGGTCGTACAGGGTTACCCGATTTATGTACTAAAGTGAGCGGTGACAGCTTATCCGCAAACTTGCGTTTATCTTTTGGAAATACTGCCTGGAGGAGGTGAGTGATATGAAGGTCCTGATTGGCTTGCCCGCCTATAATGAAGCAGCCGGGATTATTCATTTATTCAACAGCATTGCATCCTACCGAGAGGTCAGCCGGTATAATATTCAGGTCCTGCTGGTGGATGACGGCAGCAGCGACAATACTGCAAAAATTGTAAGCACTTACGCCCAGGATCATGGTTATGTAACACTGGTCAGGCACCACGGAAACAAGGGCCTCGGAGAAGCCGTCAAAACAATTTTGCGTTATGCACTGGAAAACCTGAAGGATGACGATGTCCTGGTTACCATGGATGCCGACAATACCCACAGCCCTTTGCTGATTGAGAGCATGATTGAAACGCTGAATAGTCGGGATCTTGACTTGGTTGTGGCCTCCAGATTTACTTCGGGAGGATATGAAATTGGGCTGAAAGTCTTGCGAAAGTTATTCAGCCGGGGTGCCAGGTATTTCTTCAAATTGTTTTTCCGCATCAGAAACCTTAATGATTACTCATCTGGTTACAGGGCATACCGGGTGAGAATAATCAGAAAGGCACAGGAACGCTGGAAAGAACTGATTACAACCAACGGATTTGACTGCATGGCTGAGATCGCTGCTAAATTCAGTAGGATGGGGGTTAAAGCCGGGGAGGTACCGCTTATTCTTCATTATCAACAGAAAGAAGGGGCCAGCAAAATGCAGGTGTCAAAGACAATTAGAGGTTACTTTGCGCTGCTGGCTAAGGTGAGATAAACGAATGATTTATTTGCTGGCCTTGATTTCCATTGCACTGGGATCGACCGGGCAGTTCGTTCTTAAGCTGGCGGCAGGGGAACTTCGGCCGGACAGCGGAATCTGGAATCTTGTTTATTCGATGATCAGCCTGAAGATGGTCTTTGCTGTAAGCTGTTTTGTTTTCAGCATGTTGATGTGGATATTTGTCCTGAGAAAGCTGGAGCTCAGTATTGCTTATCCGATGGTCAGTCTGGGCTATATCCTGGTGATGCTGCTTTCCTTTTTCTTTCTTCAGGAACAGGTTTCAGCCGCCAAGGTCGGCGGGACTTTATTGATTGTGGCAGGGGTCATCGTACTAAACATGAAGTAATGTCCTGCTTTAAGAATTTCTGACAAAAAGATTACCTGAGTCCGTTCAACGGACTCAGGTAATCTTTTTATTGTCTGATGTGTTAAATCTATTGTTTTCTAAAATTTTTAATATTTTTAAAAGGAATATCATGTCGGGGCTTGAATCTTAGGCTTCATTGTTCTTTTCGGACGCGCTTTTACGGCCATTTCCTTGTAGTTGGGCGGTTTGCTGGTTGCTTCTCTGGCAGCAGTGTCTTTCTTGTTTGCGTCCTTGATTGCTTCGCTGTTTACTTCCTGAATGATGACCAGAATCATTGGACGTCTGCCGGTTCTCTGATAGAGGTGTTTTCCGACAATATCTTTGACCTTGTTTTTGATTGGCGCCCATTGGTTGATACCCTTTTGCTGGCATTCCTGCATAGCCTCTCGGATCAGGCACCTGACTTCGCTGATAATTTCTTCCGACTCCCGCACATAAATAAATCCGCGGGTCACGACATCAGGTCCTGCAACCAACGCACCAGTCGGACGGCTGACAGTCAGAACAGCAATCAATATCCCGTCCTGCGACAACTGCTTACGGTCACGCAGTACAATATTGCCGACATCACCGATCCCGAAACCATCGATCAAAACTCTGCCTGCCGGAATACTTTCGGCCATTTTAGCGCCCTCGTCCGTAAATTCCAGAACACTGCCGTTTTCGGCAATAAAAATATTTTCTTTAGGGATACCGACCTGCTGCGCGAGTTCAGCGTGCTTGACAAGCATACGGTACTCACCATGCACAGGAAGGAAGTATTTCGGTTTCACCATGCTGAACATTAGTTTAAGTTCTTCTTCGCTGGCATGTCCCGAAACGTGCATTCCTGAAATCTGCTCATAGATGACATGCGCACCGAGTTTGAGCAGTTGGTCGATATTACGGGAAATGGCTTTCTCGTTGCCGGGAATCGCGCTGGCCGAAATAATGACCGTGTCGTTCTCACTGATTGAGATCTGGCGGTGATCGCCGCTGGCTATTCTGCTTAAGGCCGACATCGGTTCCCCCTGGCTGCCTGTAGTCAGGATGCAGAGCTGGTTGCTGGGATAATCCATTGCCTTGTCTACCTCAATCAGGGTTCCCTCCGGCATATCAAGATAACCCAGATCCATCGCAATATTAATGACATTGACCATGCTTCGTCCGATTGCGGCAACTTTGCGTTGGCATTTGACCGCAGCGGAGATCGCCTGCTGCAGCCTATTAATATTTGAAGCAAAACTAGCAAAGATAATTCGTCCTTCGGCATGGAAAAAGGCTTCATCAATATTTTGGCCGACAGACCGTTCGGACATGGTAAAGCCGGGACGGTCGACATTTGTGCTGTCGGACATCAGGCACAGAACGCCGTGTTCCCCTAATTCGGTAAATTTGTGTATATCCAGGACATCGCCGCTGACAGGTGTATGGTCGAGCTTAAAGTCCCCGGTATGGACAATGGTACCAATCGGTGTATGGATTGCCAGGCCGACAGAGCCCGGGATACTGTGGCTGATGTTGATGAATTCAACCCGGAAAGCGCCGAGTCGGACTGTATCATTCGGATGAATGACGTTGAGTGTCGCTTTTGTAATATTTGCTTCCTTCAGCTTGGACTGAATCAAGCCAATTGTAAGGCGTGTCCCATAAACAGGGACATTAAGATCCTTCAATAGATAAGGGAGAGCCCCAATATGATCTTCATGGCCATGGGTAATGAGTATCCCTGCAACCATTGCCTGGTTTTCAATCAAATACGTATAGTCCGGAATCACGATGTCAATACCTAAGAGGTCTTCATTCGGAAATGTCAGACCGGCATCAACCAAGATAATTTTATTATTATACCGGATGACGGTCATGTTCTTGCCGATTTCCCCGAGACCTCCGAGGGGAATAATTTGCAGTTTGTTCTCTTTTGTCAAAAACTTTTACCTCCATATTTTATGTTGTGTCAAACAAGCAGAAAACAAGCCAAAATACGGTTAAACCCAAACGCCCCGGTGTTTAAGCATATTTCAGTAATTTTTTATTAGCCGTTCTGAGGCACATTAATTATTATTATATCACGTATTTGTGTTTTTAAACAAATATTGCCTGGAAAACCTTTCAGATAATACGATTTTGAATGGGATCCTTTCGCTTAAAACCTTTTGACTTTTTTTTACTGCCTCAGTATAATAAAGAAAACTTCGCTGGCGCCAAGTCTTTGGCGGTCGCTTCTTGCCATCCTTGGCATCGCGGCATTAAGCCATCCGTGGCTGTCGGCAGCATTAGCTGCACTTAGATGTAACAGAAAGTAAGTATTCATTCTGACACACTAAAGAAAACTTGGCTGCCACCAAACCTTTTGTTGTTGGCGGCAGTATAGAATTTAGAGTGGAATTGGCAGAGGGGCTGAAAGATTTCCCGATTCATTGCCGGCTGGAACTGTACAATCGTATACTATTCCGGTATGAAGTATGTTATGTGAGTCTTTCGTCCTTTGGGCCGGAAGATTTTTTTGGTTCGAAAGGAGCCTTTTTATGAGTGAGGATCAACAGATGGCCAAAATATATGATCCTGGCCAGGTAGAGGAAAAATGGTATCAGTATTGGGAACAGAACGGATTTTTTACGCCAAAAGTTGAACCGGAGCAGAACCCTTTCAGCATTGTGATGCCGCCGCCGAACGTAACCGGGTCTTTGCATCTCGGACACGCGATGGATAACACGCTGCAGGATATTCTGGCCCGTTATAAAAGAATGCAGGGATATAATACGTTATGGCTTCCCGGGACAGACCACGCGGGTATTGCCACCCAGGCCAAAGTTGAGGAACAGCTGGCCAAAGAAGGAACGAACAGACACGAACTTGGAAGAGAAAAATTTCTGGAAAGAGTCTGGGCCTGGAAGGAACAGTATGGCGGTACAATTACCCGTCAGCTGCGCAAACTAGGTGCTTCCTGTGATTGGTCACGGGAACGGTTTACCATGGACGAAGGATGTTCCAAGGCTGTAAGAGAAGTCTTTGTCAACCTGTATAACAAAGGCCTGATTTATAGAGGGAACTATATTGTTAACTGGTGCTCCAAGTGCCATACGACCATTTCGGATATTGAAGTCGAGCATAATGAACGGGAAGGAAACCTGTGGCATATCCGTTATCCGGCAGCGGATGGCGGGGAAGGCGTTGTTGTGGCGACGACCCGTCCGGAAACGATGCTCGGAGACGTGGCGGTTGCCGTCCACCCTGAGGATGAACGGTACCGGCATCTTGCAGGAAAGAATGTGATCCTTCCTTTAGTGAAAAGAGAGATTCCGGTGATTACCGATGAATATGTCGAGAAGGAATTTGGCACCGGCGCGGTCAAAATTACGCCTGCGCATGACCCAAATGACTTTGAGATGGGGCTCCGCCATCATCTGGAGCAGATTAATATCATGAACAGCGATGCCACCATCAACGAAAATGGCGGCAAATACCAGGGACTGGATCGTTACGAAGCACGCCGCCGGATTGTCAAAGATCTGGAAGAGCTTGGCCTTTTGGTTAAGATAGAACCGCATATGCATGCAGTGGGGGAGTGTTACCGCTGTTCCACAGTGGTTGAGCCCCGGGTCAGCAGGCAGTGGTTTGTGAAAATGAAGCCTTTAGCTGAACCGGCAATCAAAGTCGTGCAGGATGGCGATCTGCAGTTTGTGCCCGATCGTTTTGCCAGGATCTATACAGGCTGGCTGGAAAATATCCGGGATTGGTGTATATCGCGGCAGCTCTGGTGGGGTCATCGTATTCCGGTCTGGTATTGTCAGGATTGCGGAGCTGAAGTTTGCGTGAAAGAGGATCCGGCGGCATGTCCGAAATGCGGAAGCCATCACCTGCAGCAGGATCCCGATGTTCTGGATACGTGGTTTTCTTCAGCGCTCTGGCCGTTCTCAACCATGGGATGGCCCGAGAATACCGCTGAACTGAAACAGTTTTATCCGACGAGTGTTCTGGTTACCGGCAGGGATATTATTTTCTTCTGGGTAGCCCGGATGATTTTTATGGGACTGGAATTCCGGGAAGATGTTCCGTTCCACAAGGTGA
Organism: Dehalobacter sp. CP; assembly: GCF_047652685.1. Lineage (NCBI taxonomy): Bacteria > Bacillati > Bacillota > Clostridia > Eubacteriales > Desulfitobacteriaceae > Dehalobacter > Dehalobacter sp. CP. The sequence continues at coordinate 2,512,787 of NZ_CP157399.1, read as the reverse complement.
TGATTCACGGGTTGATTCTTGACCCGCAGGGGCGCAAGATGAGCAAATCACTTGGCAACGGTGTCGATCCGATCGAAGTCATTAATCAATATGGCGCGGACACCCTGAGGTTTATGCTGATCACCGGCAACACACCGGGTAATGATCTGAGATTCCATTTTGAAAAATTAGAGTCCACCAGAAACTTTCTGAATAAAATCTGGAATGCCTCCCGTTTTGTGCTGATGAATCTGGAGGACTACCAATCGGAAGCTAAGGAACAGCCTGCCGGACCGTACGCTGCTGAGTTTACCCTGGCAGACAAATGGATCCTGTCACGCTATGAAGATACGGTTCAGAATGTCACAGCTGCTTTAGAGCGCTTTGACCTTGGGGAAGCCGGCAGACTGCTCTATGAATTTATCTGGAATGAATATTGTGACTGGTACATTGAGCTGACCAAAAAACGGCTCTATGCGAAAGAAAACCAATCTGAACGCCAGACCGCCCAGCGCATTCTCTTTGAAGTACTGGAAGGTACAATGAGACTGCTTCACCCGTTTATGCCGTTCTTAACTGAGGAGATCTGGCAGCATCTGCCCATCAAAGGAAAGACGATTATGCTCAGCTCCTGGCCGCAGGTTGAAGGATATCGCAACGAGCAGGTTGAAAAGGATATGAATGTCCTGATGGATATTATCCGGGCAGTGCGCAATATCCGGGCAGAAATGGGTGTCGTTCCGGGCCGCAGGGCAGATATCTTGCTTATTGCTCCCGAAAAAGAGATGCTGGCTGTACTGCAAAATGGTCTTGAGGATATCCGGCAGCTTGCAGTTGCAGAAAACATTACAATTTTACAGCAGATGGAGAATAAGCCGCCGCAGTCCGCCAGTGCGGTTCTTACTGGGGTTGCTGTTTATGTACCGCTGAAGGGGCTGCTTGATTTGGACAAAGAAGTTGCCAAGGTCCGCAAGGAAATCGAAAATATGATCAAGGAACAGAAACGGCTGGAAGACAAGCTTGGGAACCCAGGGTTTACCTCGAAAGCGCCGGAAGAGGTCGTTCAAAAGGAAAGAGAGAAACTGGATGATATCATGGCCAGAATGCGTTCTCTGAAACTGAGATTATCCGATTTAAGCGAAGAGCTTGAATAAATCTGTAAAGGATTGAGGATAATGACGGAATACGAAGAGACACTGGAATATATTAAGAACCTGACGAAGTTCGGTATTAACCTCGGACTGGAACGGATCAAGGCTTTGCTGGATCGTCTGGATCACCCGGAAAAGAAATTGAAAGTGATTCATATCGGCGGCACCAACGGGAAGGGATCGACGACGGCAATGCTTCAGTCGATTATGAAGCAGGCTGGTTATCGCGCGGGAATGTTTACATCCCCCCACCTTCATAATTTCCGAGAAAGAATCACGATAAACGGAGAGATGATCTCACCGGAAGATGTGGTTTCAGGGATCAATAAGCTAAAACCCCATCTGGAGGAAATGGAGCGTCTCGGGATTGAACATCCGACCGAATTTGAAGTTTGTACGGCGCTGGCCCTGTGTTATTTTGCTGAAAAACAACCCGATCTGGTCCTTCTGGAGGTCGGTCTCGGCGGTGAAATTGATTCCACCAACGTCGTTACCCCTTTAATATCTGTGCTGACCAGTATTGGCATGGATCATATGGATTATCTTGGAGATACGCTTCAAGCAATTACTGGGGTCAAGGCCGGCATTATTAAGGATGGCGTTCCAGTGGTCACTTCCTCGGACAAGCCGGAAGTTCTGAAGGTCATCGAGGACCGGGCTGCCCAAAAAGGATCCAGGATGATTGAGGTAGGCCGCGATGTACATTGGCGGCACCCGGGCGATGCTTCGCAGCGTTTTGGCTATGAAGGCTTGTACTGGTCTTATCCGGATCTGGAGCTCGCGCTTCTTGGGGAACACCAGTTTACCAATGCAGCGGCTGCACTAGCTGTCTGTGAAGTATTGGTTGGAACGTATTCCCTGAATATATCTGAAAGTGCCGTCAGGGAAGGTCTCAAAGCAGTCCGCTGGCCGGGCAGACTGGAACTCTTGCTGCAGAGCCCGAGAGTTCTTCTGGACGGGGCACATAATGCCGATGGGATGATGTCTCTGGCTAAGGCGCTGCAGCAGTACGCCGGCGGACCTTTGAAAAGAAACAGGCTGTTGCTTTGTCTTGGCATGCTCAGGGACAAAGAAATAGAAAAAGCCGTTGAGATTATCGCACCGCTGGCCGATGAAATCATCGTGACCAAGCCGGATTCCCCAAGGGCTGGTGACTGGGAGTATGTAGCCAGAATCGCGGAGAAGTATCTAGTGCAGGAAAACGTATCGACGGTTGAAGATCCTGCGGGAGCAGTAAGAAAAGGGCTTGAAAAAATGAAGCCGGGTGATCTGCTTTGTGTCACCGGCTCCTTGTACATGATCTCCGGGGTAAGAAAATTTTTACTGGATCATTATACGCATCAGGAATAATCCCACTCCACGCAATTTCTGCCGTGTTTTTTGGCTTGGTACAAGCAGGCATCGGCTTTTTCCAATATGCTGTGGCAGCATTCGTAATTGGCCGGTATCATACTGTATCCGCCCACACTGACGGTCAGAGCAGCGTGGCTGCCGGCGGGATTGTTGAACAGTTGGGATATACTGACATGGTAACGTATTTTTTCGGCGATTTCACTTCCGGCAGCCGCATCCGTATCCGGAAGAATCACGACAAATTCCTCTCCGCCATACCTGGCCAGAAATTCGTGAGGTTCATTCAAGCATGAGCGGATGATCTGGGCAACTTTAACAAGCGCTTCATCGCCTTTGGAGTGCCCATGCTGATCGTTGAATTTCTTAAAGAAATCAACATCAATCATGATCAGCGAAAGCGGACGCTTGTTGGTGGCTGCAAAGCCAAATTCGGCAGTAAGTTTTTCTTCAAAAAATCGCCGGTTTGGGATCTCGGTAAGACCATCCAGGTGAGACATTCTCTCCAGGAGTTTTTGCTGATGAATGAACCGTAAAGTGTTCTTGACCCGGGCCTGAATAATTGTTGGCTTAAAAGGTTTGGTGATATAATCTACAGCACCCAAATTAAGCCCTTTTTCTTCATCTTCAATGGAGTCAAGGCTTGTCAGGAAAATAACGGGGATGTTCCTGGTCCGTTCATCGTATTTTAGCTGTTTGAGAACTTCATAACCATCCATTTCCGGCATCACGATATCCAGCAGGATCAGGTCAGGAGAGTACCTTCTTAGCAATTCCAGGGCTTGTCTGCCGTTTCTGGCAGAGATAAACTGATATTCGGCTAAAGTTTTTTTAAGAAAAATAAGATTAAAGTCCTGATCATCCACTGCAAGAATCAAATATTCTTCCATACCGGCATATCCTTCCTTATTGGGATACTTATTTTTCCAGAAAATATTATAACATATTATGGAACTAAAATTTATTTTATTTTCAAAATATTTAAGCGCTGATCATATACCATGTACTAATTATTGCCGCTCCTTCATATGATCGGAATAGAATGATTTGAAGGAGTTGCCTGATGGGAAAAAAATTTAGATCAGGTGTTTTGATTTCAATCATAATGGTAATACTAGGATTATCCGCTGTCGGCTGGTTTGTATGGTATACTGGAAAGATGTTTGTCGGGCTTGTTTCCGCAGAGACCGCCGTTACCTCAGAAAACCCGTCAGAAACAAACAGTGAGATTCTCAACTTGCCGGAAATCAAACTTTGGACCTGTCAAATCGGTGTTTATAAGGATAAAGAAAATGCCGAAGCATTGCTGCAGAATTTGCATAACAAGGGTTGGCAGGCCGTGATCATCAGTAAGGAGCCTTATCAGGTTGCGGTGGGTGCCTTTGGCGCCGATGAAGAGGCGTTTTTTTGTTACCAGGGCTTATTGGAAAACGGTATTGATTCATGGGTCAGGGAAGTGACGTATCCTGCTTTGCACTATAAGGTCAGCGGCAGTGAAACGGAAACGGTTCTGGAAATCCTCGAGCTGGCGAATTCATTATGTGCAGGTCTTGGACAAGACAATGGTCAAACTGATGCCGCAGAGAAAATTCAGGATGTTAAAGACAGCGATTATCCGGAAGATTTCAGGCATTTGCAGGATAATTTGAGCGCCCTTAATGCTTCCCTGGATGGTCAGGGGAATCTTCAATATAAGTATAATCAGCAGCTTCTTCAAGTCTTTGCTGAGTATAAATGGGTTACTTACAAGTATTTTGAACAGAATCCCTGATTATTTTGGGTAGGGTCAAAAAACACGATTAAACAGTAATATCTTGCATTTCCTTCGGTTTAATTGCATTTTCTTTAGGTAGTGATATAATTAACTTATCTTTGAAGTAGACGAAATGGGGGATTTGGATTTGAAAACCTTGAAAATTCCTGAAGCAACGATTATACGGCTTTCCGTATATTCTCGTTATTTGACAGAGATAGACCGCAAAGGAATCATAACGATTTCTTCAGGTGATATTGCTGAAGGAGTAGGCGTAAGTCCTGCTCAGGTTCGTAAAGACCTTGCTTATTTTGGGGAGTTTGGGATTCGCGGAGTAGGTTACAATGTTAAAGACTTGCATAAAAATATTCTTCGGATCATGGGTCTGAGCAATGAGTGGAGCGTTTGCCTCGTAGGATTGGGCAACCTCGGACTCGCCCTGAGTACGTATAAGGGTTTTAAAGAACGCGGATTTTCGATCATTAATATTTTTGACAATGATCCCCAAAAAACTGGGATGAAGATTAACGATATCGAAGTATTACCGATTGAAACGATGGAAGAAGTCGTCGCCCAAAACCAGATCCAGATCGGGGCAATAACTGTCCCGGCATCTGCAGCCCAGGAAATTGCCGATAAACTTGTTAAAGGCGGAGTCCAGGCCATTTTGAATTTTGCACCTGTCGTTTTAAATGTTCCTCCCACTGTAGAACTCAGAAATGTGGATTTGTCTGTAAACCTTGAAGTGCTGACATTCAATCTGGGCGGAAAAATGGCTTAGAACCTAGAATCGATCATTTGTACATGAAGGAAGGTATTCCAGATACGCTAACGCTGGATGCCTTCTTTTTCTATTCTGAAATGGATTAAGGCTTTATTAATTTTGTATTTAAAGGTAAAATGAATTATTAAACATTTTTAAGCAATTTTTAAGATGCACAGAGAGCTTTTGGGAGGGAAGAGAATGGCAGACAAGCGTATTTCAATTTACGACACGACGCTGAGGGACGGAGCTCAGGGAGAAGGCGTTCACTTCTCAGCCAAAGATAAACTTTTCTATATGCAGAAAATGATTGAAGCCGGCATCGACTATGTGGAAGCCGGCTGGCCGGGTGCGAATCCCAAAGATGATGAGTTTTACCGTGCGATGGCCTCCTGGGCGGATTCTGCCGAAAGTCAGGACTGGCGTTTCCGGACGAGGGTCGTTGCATTCGGCAGCACCTGCAGGGTCGGCGAATCTCCGGAAAAAAGTGATTCATTGAACGGACTGATTGCTTCCGGAGCGAATACCCTGACGATCTTTGGGAAGACATGGAAACTTCATGTTGAAACGGTCTTAAGAACAAACCCGCAGGAAAACTTAAGAATCATCAGAGAATCTGTTGAATATCTTGTGAAAGCCGGCAAGGAAGTCTTCTTTGATGCAGAACACTATTTTGACGGTTGGCAGGACGACCCTGCGTTTGCGTTAAGCTGTCTGGAAGCCGCCATGCTTGGCGGAGCGAAAGGACTTGTCCTCTGCGACACGAATGGCGGTACCTATACCAGGGAGATCACGAACGGGGTGCAAGTTGTCAGGCAGGAGCTTTCCCCTGCCGTACTCGGTATTCATACTCACAATGATGGAGGGCTGGCTGTCGTAAATACGTTGGCGGCTGTTGAGGCAGGAGTGGATCAGATCCAGGGAACCTGGAACGGCTTCGGGGAACGCTGCGGCAATGCGAATTTAAGCACGCTGATACCCTGGCTGCAGCTGAAATTAGGTTATCAACTGCTTGAACCTGATGTTCTGCACAATATTTCTTATTTAAGCAGGTATGTGGCGGAACTCGCCAATTATCCGTTTGATGAGAAACAGCCGTTTGTGGGCAGAAGCGCTTTTGCTCATAAAGCGGGTATGCATGTCGACGCGGTCATGAAGAATAACAAAACCTTTGAGCACATTGACCCTGCTTCGGTCGGGAATGAACGCCGGGTTCTGATCTCCGATCAATCCGGAAAAGCAAATTTGTGCTTGAAAATGCGCCGGTTCAAACCTGAGATTGAAAAAGATGATCCGCTCGTGGAACTGGCGATGGAAAGAATTAAGAATGCCGAAAACGAAGGATTCCAGTATGAGACGGCAGAGGGAAGCCTGGATCTGCTATTACTGGAGATCCTCGGCAAATACGAACAGCCGTTTACACTCGAAGACTATCACGTTTGGAGTGATCCGCTGCGCGGTGAGCTCGACTCTGTAGCGGTTGTGAAAGTGCAGGTCGGAGACAAGCAGGTTCATATTGCAGCCGAGGGAGACGGGCCGGTTCATGCACTTGACCAAGCTCTCAGAAGCACTTTGGGTGCCTTTTTCCCGGCTATTGAAGAGAGTGAGCTGACGGACTATAAAGTTAGGGTTCTTGACGGTTCCCGGGGCACAGGTTCAGTTGTCCGGGTTGTGGTTGAAACAAAGCATGGCGTCAATACCTGGGGAACGATCGGGGTATCCAGCAATATTATTAAGGCCAGCGCCAAAGCGCTGCTCGATGCGCTCTATCTGGTTATCTTGAGCTCTCAGGGCAAGGCATAGACTTTTGCATTTTTGTCGCAAAAGTGCCAATACACGCTAGACTTGTCAAAAAAAGGGAATAGTGCTAGACTAATAGAAGACTTAACAGCCGGGGGACGATGACCCTGGCTTGTTAAATATTTACTTCATTCATGCTCCGTTCACAGCGGAACGGTGGCCCATAGACTGATCATAAGTTCGGGCAGGAGGGCTTCGTAAGTATTAATTGTTTATAGCGATGTAGATGATTTTGAAGGAATAGAAAGATGCTTAGGATGTGACAGAATGATGTTGATTTTGGCTTCGGCTTCGCCGCGGAGGCGTGAGCTTCTGGAGGAATGGGGATATGACTTCAGACTTGTCAGTGCTCCGGTCGACGAAGTTCTTCCACCGGATGTTTGGCCTGAGACAGGCGTACAGGATCTTGCCAGACGCAAGGCACTTTCCGGATTTGAAGCGTGGCTTGATTTAAGCGGTTCGGCCGATGATTTGGTTTTAGGCGCCGATACCCTTGTGGTGCTGGACCATATTGTGCTCGGAAAGCCTGCTGACGAGGAGGAAGCGGAACGAATGCTTCTTAACTTAAGCGGAAAAACACACCGGGTGATGACCGCAATTGCGTTAGCCGCAATGGACAAGGTTCGGCAGATCAGCGTAGAGACTGCTGTTGAGATTACAACTGTGTCTTTTCGGGAGCTGAAGGTTCAGGAAATCAAGGATTATATTATGACAGGGGAACCGATGGATAAAGCCGCCGCTTACGGGATTCAGGGCGGAGCTGGCGGGTTTGTGACAGCAGTCAGTGGTTCCTGGTCGAATGTGGTTGGACTGCCGATGGAGCTTCTGGTGCGAAAGCTTGAGGATAAGGGGATTTCCCCTAAAAAATAAAAGGTACCTTAAAATACGAGGAAAAAGAGATGAATTACCGCCGGCTAAAGGACTTGCCTGAAGATTTAAAACCAAGGGAACGTCTTCATCAGCATGGTTCGGAAAACCTATCCACCAAAGAAATACTGGCGATACTGCTGAGAACCGGTTCAAGAGGGGAAAATGTCCTGGAACTATCTGAACGAATCTTGACGGAAACGGGCGGACTGACTGGCCTGGCCAGATTATCTGTTGATGAATTAAAACAGGTTCACGGCATAGGACCAGCCAAAGCGGCTCAAGTCAAGGCAGCCTTGGAAATCGGCAAACGGAGTGTCTGCGCTGATCCCATGTCACGCCCGGTGATCAACACGCCATCAGACGCGGCCGATCTGGTCATGGAGGAGATGCGGAAGCTCGACCGGGAACACTTCAGGATCATACACTTAAGCACCCGGAACAATGTACTGGGCATAAGTCCTGTATCGGTCGGGTCTCTCAATTCATCCATTGTGCATCCCAGGGAGTGTTTTAAGGATGCCATCCGGCGTAACACGAATACAATTATTTTGCTGCATAATCATCCGAGCGGCGATCCTTCGCCCAGCAGGGAAGACCTTGATATTACCAAAAGGCTTGCCGAAGGCGGAAAAATATTAGGGATTGAGGTATTGGATCATATCATCATTGGGGATAAAAAGTATGTCAGCCTGAAAGAACAGGGGATCATCTAGCCCGACCTTTAGCCTAACAGTACCACTGTCGAAAGATCACCACAAATATAAAAAAATATTGAAAAATAGGAAATATTCATTAATTTGATGCAAAAAAATGATATAATAAAACGATGCCATAGCAATACGAAATATGGTATGAAAAATTCCACTTTGTGGGAGACTGAGAAAAGACTGCCAGGCATCACTTGAAATTTGAAATGATTTATCTTGAAGGGAGATTTACAAAACATGGTTTTTTCCAAGGACCTCGGAATCGATCTGGGAACCGCCAATACCCTTGTACATATGAAAGGCAAAGGAATCATAGTACGGGAGCCTTCAGTGGTTGCTATGGATATAGAGAAGAACGAGCCTCTGGCGGTTGGAGACAGAGCCAAGGAGATGATCGGAAGAACTCCGGGAAATATTGTTGCCATCAGACCGTTGAAAGACGGCGTAATCTCGGATTTCAATGTTACTCAAAAAATGCTTAAATATTTTATCAACAGGGCTTTAGGATCAAAATTCTTATTTGCGCGGCCCCGGGTCGTCATTTGTGTGCCGTCCGGAGTTACCGCAGTTGAAAAAAGAGCTGTCAAGGAAGCAGCTCTTGCAGCCGGAGCAAAAGATCCGATCATTATGGAAGAGCCAATGGCTGCCGCCATCGGAGCAGGCCTGCCCGTGAGTGATCCTACCGGCAATATGATTGTCGATATCGGCGGAGGCACAACTGAAGTCGCCGTGATCTCGATGGGAGGCATCGTTACAGCCGGCTCGATCCGGGTAGCCGGAGATGAGATGGATGATGCCATTATTGCGTATATCAAGAAAACTTATAACCTCTCCGTCGGTTATCAGTCGGCTGAGAACATCAAAATGGAGATCGGAGCGGCCTATATGCCGGAAAAAGGTTTGACGTATGCCATCAAAGGACGCGATCTCCTGACAGGTCTCCCCAAGAACGTTGAGATTACTTCCGAAGAAATTGTTGAAGCCTTAAATGAGCCGGTAAATGCTATTGTTGATGCGGTAAAGAACTGCCTTGAGAAAACACCTCCGGAACTGGCGGCAGATATCATGGACAGAGGCATTATTATGGCGGGAGGCGGATCACTGTTAAGAAATCTGGACAGGCTAATTGCCGATCAGACAGGGATACCCGTCCACCTTGCTGAGGATCCGCTTTCCTGCGTTGCACTGGGTACCGGTAAAGTGCTTGAGAATGAGGAAATTCTAAGAAGGATTGCCGCTATGCAGAAGAATTAAAAGCGGGAGGAGAAATCGGTGGGGAAAAAAATAAATCCCATGGGTATAGCCGTTCTCGTTTTTGCTGTTCTGCTGATCACTTTGACGACGATCCATTTGACCGGACTCGGCAGTCAGTCTCCGAACCCTGTCGGGAACGCCATGCAAAGAGTACTTTCACCGATAGAAAGTGCGATTTGGAATCTGGGAGATGGGATTAAAGATAATTTTCGGGCGATTTTCAGTTTTCGGACTGTCAAAGCAGAAAATGAGGAACTTCGTAAACAGGTAGAAACGCTCACGGGAGACAATCTTCAGCTCAAACAACAGGTACTGGCTGCCCTGCGCTATCAGGAACTTGATGCTGTTTTTCAAAGTCCCTCGCTGGAGAGCTATGAGAAAATTGGAGCCACCATTATAAACCGTAATCCTTCAGCCTGGTATCAGACAGTCACCGTCAATAAAGGCAGTGATCACGGCGTAAAAGTGGGTAATCCTGTTGTTGCCAATCTGGGTCTGGTCGGGAAAGTCATTTCTGTCACCCCGAAGACCTCGGATGTTTTACTGCTACTCGACGGAGAGGGACAGGTTGGCGCCTTTGCCAGGGGTAATAAAGGTGAGGCAATTTTTGGGATTGTCAAAGGTACGTATAAGAAAAACACCAGGCTGAATTCCTCAGGAGAACTCGAAATGAATTTCCGGCAGGACGATGAAGTCAATGCAGGAGATTTGGTATATACTTCGGGTTTAGGAGAGGTCTATCCCAAGGACATTCCGATTGGTGTTGTTACCGAGATTAAAATTGATGCGAAAGGCTTGCTGAAGGTAGCCTCGATCGAACCCATTGTTGATTTTGATTCTCTGGAGGAAGTCTATGTAGTGAGCATTCCGGAGGGCAGTCGATGAAACGTTTTATCGTAATGTTACTGATTCTTATTGTCTGTCTCATCCTCCCGGGGACAATCTTCCATTATTGGTCATGGGCCGGCATAAAACCTGATTTGGCCATGCTCTGGGTTATTTATATCGCTCTGCACCACCGACCGGCTCAGGGAATTGTGTATGGGTTTGTGATCGGCCTGATTGTGGATTTCTATCTCGGAAGGTATATCGGACTCTATGCGATCATTTTAGCTGTCGTTGCACTGCTGATCAGTATGCTTCAGCAGCGCTGGTACAGAGAAAACATTCCGCTTACCATGGTACTCGTCTTTATCGTAACGGTTCTCGGGCAGACCCTGATGGCCTTGATTGCAACCACCGCTGGACTTAACTGGTACCTCGGCGATGCTGTAAAGGTCATTCTGGGCATTTCTTTCTACAACTGCCTATTGGTTCCGCTTACCTATCCCTTCGTCCACAAGTCTTTTACAGAAGGAATTTTGCAGCCTAAAAAGAAGATCGAACAACAATTATAGTGTTGGTTAAACATGATTGCTTAATAGGAGATGAACACGATGGAAGAAAGGGAGAGACAACCCTATCAGAGGCGATTAACCTGGCTCAGTGTGGTTGTCGTTCTTCTTTTTTTAATTTTAGGATTTAATCTATGGTGGCTGCAGATTGCCAAAGCGTCCTATTATTCGGATCTGGCTGCCGGTAATGTGATGAAAACGGTCACGACGTCCGCAGTCCGCGGGGAGATTGTGGACAGCAACAATATCGTTTTGGCCCAAAGCGTGCCGAAGTTTGCGCTGACCCTGGACTGGACGGACCTGCAGAAAGTGAACACCAACTGGAAAGATGTTGTTGCTAATCTCGCAGAATATATTAAACCGTACTGGCCTTATCCGAACCAATCGGTAGAATTGATTACCGAGGATCTTTTGGTGATGATTCGTAACCAGCAGTGGAAGAGCTACAAGACGGTTGTCATTCTGGAAGATATACCGAAAGAACTACAGGCGATTATCGCCGAGCACAGCAATGAGCTGCCCGGCGTCAGCATTGAACCGATAGCGGAAAGGGTTTATCCGCAAAAGACACTGCTTGGTCAGATCTTAGGCTATGTTCGGGAAATAAGCGAGAGTGAAATTGAACAATTCAATGAGCAGGCAGAGTCCAATGATGATGAATATCGCTACACTCAGGGTGACCTTGTAGGGAAAATGGGTGTGGAAAAAAGTTACGATACCTGGCTGCGCGGCAGTCATGGTGTAGAAATTGTCAGCGTCGACAGCAACGCGAGGCCGATCGACAAAGAAACGCTCCAGGAAGCCCAGGCGGGTTATACCCTGCAGCTGACCTTAGACAGCAAGATGCAGCGTGTCGTGGAGAACGAACTGGACAGAGTGATCAAGGATATTCAGAAGACCCATCCTGATGCCCAGGCCGGCGCGGCGGTAGTCATCGATGTTAATACAGGCAAAATACTGGCCATGGCTTCCCGTCCTTTCATGGATCCGAATGACCTGATCGGGACAATTTCGGAGGAAACTGCTCAAAAGTATTTCAGCAGTGAAGATGCCGCGTCATTTAACCGGGCGCTGACCGGTACGTATCCTCCCGGTTCGACTTTTAAGATGATTACGGGAATGGCTGCTCTGGAAGCTGGTGTTGTTACGCCGGACGATACTTTCATGGATACCTTGTCTTCGCTGGGGTCCCCGGATGTGCAAAGTGCAGGGGTTGCCGAGTGGGGTGGAAATAATTTTGGCAGGGTGAACCTTTATAGCGGCCTTGCACATTCTTCCAATATCTATTTTCAAATTATTGGCCGCAGGGTTTTTGAAAAAAATCCTGAGCTGATCAAAAAAATTGCCAATGAATTTGGCTTAGGTGTTAACAGCGGTGTTGATTTACCGTATGAAGCGGAAGGGAATGTGCCTTCTCCAGCCTGGAAGAAATCTTATTATAAACCTTATTACGATAAAAAAAGAGAAGAAAAGCTTCAGGAAATTGGGGATAAATATGCGCAGCTTCTGGCCAGTGCAAAAGATCAGGATGAGAAAAATAAGCTTCAGCATGATAAAGAAGATGAAATTGCTCAGGCCGAACAGGAATATAAAAATAACATTAATGAGTATGTAAACTGGCGGTTGTACGACAGTTATAATAGTTCGATTGGTCAAGGCGCAAACCACTATTCAATTCTTCAGATGGCTAACTATGTCGCGACCATTGTCAATGGCGGAAAACATTACAAGCCTTATGTTGTGGACAAGATTCTTGACCCTGTGACCGGGAAAATCGTCCAGCAGAACCAGCCGGAAGTTCTAAACGAAGTTTCTGTTTCCCAACAAAATATTGAAACGATCAAAAAAGCAATGTCGGAAGTAACGAGCGGTGGGGGGACAGCGGCCTGGCTTTTCAGAGATATACCGGAGTTCACCGGCGGCGGTAAGACCGGTACGGCCCAGATCGGTTCGAAGGGAACGTCCAAAGAAGAAGCTTATAACGGAATGTTTGTCGCGTTTGCACCGTATGACAATCCCCAGATCGCGTTTGCCGGCGTGGTGGAATATGGCGGACACGGCAGTGAAACATCGGGTTATGTCGCGAAAGCAGCGTTTAAATATTATTTTGGCTGGAAATAGTCATATAAATAAGAAATACCGGGGAATTTGATCCTCGGTTTTTTCTCTTTGCGAAAGGAAAAGCAAACGGGATTGTAGAATCTTCTTACACAGAAACAGATCAAAGCTCACGCTGGGCTAACAAGGTACTGGTTGGAATTCTGAAGAGGGGATTTATTTTTTACTTGGAAATGGGAAATTATAACTAAAATGTAAGACAATGCATTAATCATTTATGATGAAAGGCAGGCTTGGTTATGGGTGAAACAATTGTAGTAACTTCAGGGAAAGGTGGCGTAGGGAAAACTACTACAACAGCAAATTTGGGGACAGCCCTGGCTTTTGCCGGATTTAAAGTTGTATTGGTCGACACGGATATCGGCCTTCGCAATCTTGATGTTGTTATGGGCCTCGAGAATAGGATCGTCTATGATATTGTCGATGTTACAAGCGGCAGCTGCAGGATCAAACAAGCACTCATTAAGGACAAGCGGTTCAACAGCCTGCATCTGCTTCCGGCTGCTCAGACGAAAGACAAAACAGCAGTAAGCCCCGACGAGATGGAGGTTCTCTGCGAAGAGCTCCGTGAAGAATTTGATTATACGCTGATCGATTGTCCGGCTGGGATTGAGCAAGGCTTTTACAATGCAATCGCCGGTGCGGACAAAGCAATTGTCGTTACGACGCCGGAGGTCAGTGCTGTCCGCGATGCCGACAGAATTATCGGACTATTGGAAAGTTCGGATCTGCGTAATCCAAAACTAATTATTAATAGAATCAGACCACGGATGGTTAAACAAGGGGACATGATGGACATTGAGGATATCGTTGATATCCTGGCTATTGATCTTCTTGGTGTGGTACCGGAGGACGAGAAGATTATTGTATCGACCAACAGAGGAGAACCCGCAGTCATGGACGGCATTTCCAAAGCGGGCGAAGCTTACCGGAGGATTGCACAGCGGGTAAGAGGCGAAGAAGTCCCATTAATGAACCTGGATGTATCGAATTCCCTGATGGATAAACTGAAAAATTTAGTTGGCATACGCTAGCCCTGCACTGGGGGGAGGTAATTATGTTGTGGGAATTATTATATCGTGTGCTGGGCAAGGACAATTCCGGAAGCCGTAGTCAGGCCAAAGATCGGCTGCGGCTGGTTCTGGTTCATGACCGTGCCACGATATCACCCTACCTGATGAATCGCTTAAAAGAAGATCTGGTCAAGGTGATATCGAATTATATGGTGATTAACGAAGAGGGATTGGAGGTATACCTGAATCAAGATGAGAAGGAAGTCGCGCTGATGGCCAGTGTTCCTGTGAAGAAAATTAGAAGGGACTATATGGAGAGAACACAGTCGATTTCATGAGTAAACCGCTCAAGGCAAACAAAAAGGAAGCATTGAGCTTCTTTTTTTGTGAACAAAACTTTACATGGGTGTATCGGAACTTGAAGTTTAGGATTGATTTACAACAATTTTAAGACGTAAAGCCCAAGGGTTTTTGGAAACGAATCCAGGAACTCTTCTTATTTTGATGGTTAGCCTCCAACCAGGCCGTCCCAAAATCGACACCAGGTGTCGATTTTGAATGCGCATTGGGATTTGGGACAGGCCGTCTATATGAGGTTTGTCACACTCGTAAGCCTGGACAGCTGGAGTCGGGCCGGGATGAAGATGTTCAACGTATTTTAGTAAGAAAAAACCCTTTACTTGTCAAGTTATCATTGTGAACGGAGAGATCTGTGATATAATCTTGGGTAGCAGCCGATATATGGAGTATTGTATGATAAAAGAAAGAAATTGGAATTTTATTAGAGGTCTCGATCTTGGAATGGTCTTGGCAGTTGTGCTGCTTTTAGGGGCGAGCCTGCTGATCTTAAGCACGGCTTCCATTAATGTTATGGCGTCAGACCCGTATCATTATGTGAAAACTCAGGTGGTCTGGATCGCTACAGGAATTGTTCTTGCAGTCATTGTTGCGTTTACTGATTATGAAAACTATAAAAAAATCGGTATCTGGATCTATGCTTTCAATATATTCCTGCTTCTTCTGGTTTTTGCTTTTGGTTCTGAAGCGAAGGGTGCGCAGCGCTGGATCCCTATCACCTCTACGCAAAGCATTCAGCCCTCGGAATTTGCCAAAATACTGCTGATCGTTACGTTTGCCAGCTTTCTCAATGAGAGGGAAGGAAAACTGAATAATGTAAAGGACTTTATTTCCCCCCTGCTGTTTGTATTGCCGCCTACTTTATTAATATTTCTTCAGCCTGATTTGGGGACTGCGATGGTGTTCGGGGCGATTTTCATTGGAATGATGTTTGTTGCCGGAGCGAACCCGATTAAATTCGGGGCGGTGATTGTCGGTTGCATTGGGACGGCCATTGGTGCTGTTGCATTGCACTTAGCTACGAACCTTCCCGGACCGCTGAAATTTCTGGAAGGGTTGCCGTTGCCTTTGAAAGATTATCAGATTAACCGGTTTATTGCTTTTCTGGACCCCGCCAAGGATACTTCAGGAGATGGATATCATGTTATTCAGTCGGTTTGGGCCATAGGTTCCGGAGGCATTTGGGGCAAAGGGTACCAGCAAGGCACCCAGGCCCAGTATAATTTTTTGCCAGAGCATCATACAGACTTTATTTTTTCAGTTGTGGGCGAGGAATTTGGCTTTATCGGAACATCGATACTGTTGTTTATATTCTGCATCCTGCTTTTGCGGATGATTACCGTAGCCACCAAATCGAGAGACAGGTATGGGGTCCTGATTGTCTCCGGAGTCGTATCAATGATTGTTTTCCATGTTTTCATCAATGTTGGAATGGCTTCGGGAATCATGCCTGTCACCGGAATTCCTCTGCCGTTTATTACTTCCGGCGGCAGCTCGATGTGGGCAAATATGCTCGCGGTCGGGCTGGTCTTAAGCGTAAGTCTCAGAGGAGAGCGACGAATGTTCTGATACCTTCAAGGACAAAAGTTAACAAGCCATTATTCGAATCTGTAAAGAAATTCCTAAAAGAACATTTTCGTCAGGAAGATGTTCTTTTTTGCGTATTTGTTCATATTCTTTATTAGGGTTGTCTCCCTGAAGGAAAACCTTTATAAGGCGGTGGATGAATGGATCCGTTTGAGCGCTGGGATGACTGGGAATTTGAAAAGGCTGCCCGGGAGATCGGACGTGGTTATAGGGATGATCAGGAATATGTCAGGAGCAACTGGAAAGATCGTCGGACTTATTTTAATGAAAAAACTTCCGGAGGTCTTTTGGCCGGTTGGAACGGCAGTCAGAAAAGAGTACTTCTTTCGGCTTTTTTGTTTTTAACGATTGTTTTCAGTGCCAGCGGAGAGGACCTTGTTTCCAAAGGCGTCTATGCTGTTTATCAAGGCGGTATGAGCAGTGGAAATATCTATGTGGCACTAAACACGATGGCAAAAGAAGCAATAGGCCTTCAGAACTCTGAAAGCCTGCCGGTGAATTCTGTAAAAGAAGAGATTTTTTATCCACCTGTAGCCGGAGCTGTCAAGGTAGCGTTTGAGAGCAAAAATGAGGATGGGACGATCAGCAGCGGCATTGAAATTGAAAGTGCGCTGGGGACTGCTGTGCTCTGCCCCCAGGAAGGAGTTGTACTCGAAGTCAGTGAAAATGAAAAATTCGGAAAAGTGATACGGATCAACTTTGGCAATGGCTGGGAGGGCCTTTTGGGGAATTTTGGCGATATTAATGTTGAACGGGGTGAACCTGTTTCGATGGGAAAAAAATTGGGGACAGTCGGAGTCAGCTCAGCACGGGAAAAACCCTGGCTCTACCTAGAACTGCAAAAAGACGGTCAGCCGGTCGACCCCTTGACATACCTAATTCAGAACTAGTATATAAATTCAAAAATTCCGATTGTACTTAGTACTTTTAATCGATCTGCCAGGGATGGGGAGAAAGAGGGAGATGAAGATGAAAGTTAAGGTTCACCCGACCTTTATCATCCTATTAATCCTATGTATGCTTGCCGGTCAGGTTGTCAGGGCACTTCTAGTCTTTGGCCTGGTTATTGTTCATGAAGCCTGTCATATACTTGCTGCAAGAGGTTACGGGATCAGGTGTAGGAGTATCGAGCTCTATCCCTATGGGGGGACGGCCGTTCTTGACGACAGCTTTGAAGGGAAAAAGAAGGAGGAGACAATCATTGCCTTTGCTGGTCCAGCCGTCAATATCGTGTTATTCTTCTTCATTCAGATTCTTCGCGAAAACGGCATTTTGAACGGAGCATGGGCACTGGAATTTGCCAAAACAAATTTCTGGCTGGCAGCCTTTAACCTGCTTCCTGTTCTGCCGCTTGACGGCGGCAGAATGGTCCGTGGCCTGCTGGCGGGGTCTTTTGGCTTTGTCCCGACCACCCGGCTCCTGGCGGCAGCCGGTAAATGCCTTGGGGGTGTTTTTATTTTCGCTGGTTTCCTGATGCAGGGAATGGGCTTCTATATTTATGAACCGGTTCTTTTTATTGTTCTTGGCATCTTTTTCTGGATTGGCAGCGGCAAAGAGCTGGACAATGCCAGAATTGTTTTTTTAAAGCAGCTCTGCCGCAAGAAAGAGCGTCTTTTGGCGCAGGGGTTGATGCCCGGAAGGAGTCTCGCGGTAAGTAGGGACACTGCGCTTAAACAGATTATTGATAAGTTTTCTGCTGATCATTTCAGTCTCGTCAGTGTAATGGGTAAAGACGGTAAGATCGAAGGAACGCTAAGTGAGACTGAAGTTATTCAGGGCATGATGGACTTTGGACTCAATTGCATGGTCGGAAGATTAAAGGAATAAAAAAGATCATATAGAATGGAATACTGTGGTAATGATTCAAAAGCATGTAAATATCATGCACCGGTAAATATGGAGGAGCATTCAGACCGGGAAGCTCATTCGGTATTCCCTGATTAATGTGCTAAAACTTCCTGGGTCAGCACCCTGAAGGATCATAGCTTGGGACTTCTCAAAAAGGTGTTTGTGGACATCTTCTCTGTCACCCAGAAAGCGAATCATCTTTTTCAGACCAGGATCGCTGGTCATTGTCAAATGTGTGTCATAAAGCATTTTTGCGCGGATCTCAGCTTCAGCATCGGCCTGCAGCATCGCAGCAGGATCAAGGCTTTGATCGACATAGGTCAGGTTCCAGGGTATACCCTCGGAATTGACGTAGCAAAGTGGTGGTCCTCCAAGTCTGTTGACCGCCTCAGCAATCATCTCCATATGGCTATGTTCTTCTGCTGCGATAAGACCCAATAACTCCCTTACAAAGTGGTTGGGCATATTAGCACGGTGATTCATATACTGGGTGGCTGCGGAGAACTCGCTATCTTTCCCGCCGTAATGTTCCAGCATGATCCGGCCGAACTGCGGGTCGGGATAATTGACTTCTACTGGAAATAACAGCGCATCGGCATATTTGAACATAACTTTCCCTCCAATACTTCTTTTCACTTGCTTTCATACGAGCAATTACTGTATTATATTATCCTATCTGAGAATTGGTCACTCTGTCTTTTCAGCTCCGAAGAGGGTTGGACTGGCAGACCGGCTATTCAAATAGGTGAAGGGAGCTGGTACCCTATCAACATGAAAACGAACACGACCTATACCTGCACTGTGAATACACCTCTTGGAAAAATGACAGCTGCGGCAGTCCAAGATGAGCTAAGCGGTTTATGGTTCATTGGCCAGAAGCATTATCCTGTCGTTACTTCCGAATGGACAGAGAATCCGGAATATCCCGTTTTTGAGACGCTGCGTCGGCGGCTGGATTTTTATTTTTCGGGACAAGAAGGACAAACTTGGGAAGAGGAACAGGCAGCAAGCACGGCAAGAAACGCGAAAGGTATCATGGCAGGTATTTCAGTCCCCAAAATGGATTTGTGTCTGGCTCCTGCGGGAACCGACTTCCAAAAGACTGTCTGGGAGATCCTGCTGCGGATATCGTATGGAAAAGTCATAACTTACGGGGAAATTGCCCAACGTATTGCCCTGGACCGGGGGTTAACCTCGATGTCCGCCCAGGCGGTAGGCAGTGCAGTCGGGCATAATCCGATCTCCATTTTGATTCCGTGTCACCGCGTGATTGGCGGCAATGGAAAACTTACCGGTTATGCCGGCGGCCTGGAAAAAAAGGAAGCCCTCCTGCGTCTGGAAGGTAGGTCTTTGCTTAAGAATAAGGTGTTGTGCTATAATAATTTATCCACAACAAAAATACTTTAAGAGACCCGTCTCTGTAATATATAGACAAACGTCAAGCGGAGCAGGGATGCAGAGCGCGGCGCCCGACGGCTATGGATGGCCTAGTGTCACGATGTCATGGATGGCATAAAGGCCGGTCAAGGCCGTTATATTGCCCAAAACCGCTATATATTACGAGACCTACCCGGATAAATAGGCCAAGGGGGAAATACATATGAATCAGAAGGATCATGAATGGATCCGCCAGAAACTCGACCGGATTTTACCGCAGGTGATTAAGCCTGGTCGTTATGTCGGCGGTGAATGGAATATGATAAAAAAAGACTGGGAAAAGACAGATGTACGGGTGGCATTTGTCTTTCCTGATGTATATGAAGTCGGCATGTCCAATCTTGCGTTACGTATCCTGTACGGACGTATCAATTCTTATGAAGAGTTTCTCTGTGAAAGGGCCTTTGCTCCGTGGCCGGATATGGAAGAAAAGCTAAAACAGGGAGGGATCCCGCTCTACACACTGGAATCTTTTCGTCCTCTGCTGGATTTTGATGTGGTCGCTTTCACGCTGCAATATGAGCTCAGCTATACCAATTTATTAAATGTTCTGAAGCTCAGCGGGATACCGTTAAAATCCGAAGACAGAAAAAACGGGACGGAAAGCGGGGGCGCGTATCCCTTTATATTTGCCGGTGGTCCATGTGCCTACAATCCTGAACCTCTGGCGCCTTTTGTAGATTTCTTTTTCCTGGGGGAAGGGGAAGAACAATTTCCCGCAGTTCTTCACGTGATTCAGCAAGCCAGGAAAAACGGAAAACTGAAGGAAGCTATTCTGGTCGAACTGGCCCAGATTCAGGGAATCTATGTGCCGGGTTTTTATGAGGCCGAATACAAACCTGATGGTTCGATCCAGCAAATCACAGTTAGGGAAGGAATTTCTGAGACAGTCAGAAAGGCAGTGCTGCAGGACTTCAGCTCGGCCTACTTCCCGGAAAAAGTGATTGTCCCGTATACGGAGGCTATTCATGACAGGGTAATGCTTGAGGTCATGAGGGGTTGCACCAGGGGATGCCGCTTTTGTCAGGCCGGAATGATCTACAGGCCGCTTCGGGAACGGTCTCCTGAAGCATTGCTGGAACAGGCGGAGGAATCCATCAAGACCACCGGTTATGAAGAAATCTCACTTGTTTCGCTGTCGACCAGCGATTATACTTGCATCAACGGTGTCCTTAAAGGTCTGATGGCTAAAATGGAACCCAAAGGGGTCAGTGTATCCCTTCCCTCACTCCGCCTGGATTCATTTGATGTTGAGATTGCCGAACAGGTCCAAAAAGTACGTAAATCCGGATTGACCTTCGCGCCGGAAGCCGGAACCCAGCGCTTAAGGGATGTTATTAATAAAGGCGTAACGGAAGAGGATCTTTTAAGGACGGCGGAAGCATCCTTTAAAGGAGGCTGGAGCAGTATCAAGCTGTATTATATGATCGGACTTCCGACCGAAACCTATGAGGACCTGGACGGAATCGTCGAACAGGCCAGAAAAGTCCTGGAGTTGTCCAGAAAACTTGGAAAACGCGGCTGCAGGATCACGGTATCGGCAAGTTCGTTTGTTCCTAAACCCCACACACCTTTTCAATGGGTGGCCCAGGATTCTATGGTGGTTCTACGGGAAAAACAGGAATACCTCCGCAAGAGACTGCGGGACTACCGGATTAAATTTATCTATCATGATGTGGAAGCAAGCTTTCTGGAAGCCATATTTGCCAAGGGTGACCGAAAAGTTGCGGAGCTACTGGAATGGGCGGTTAACGCAGGTTGCAAATTTGACGGGTGGAGTGAGCATTTTCGGTATGATCTGTGGAAGCAGGGAATGGAGGAAATCGGCATCGATCCGCATTTCTATGCCAACAGGCAGATAGCGGAGGATGAAATTCTTCCCTGGGATCATCTGAGCTCAGGGGTCAGAAAATCTTATTTGCTTGAAGAATACAAGAAAGCCCTCGCAGAGGCTGTCACGCCTGATTGCCGGGAAAAATGCAGCCACTGCGGAGTCTGTCCGGATCTGGCCAGACCCGTAAAATTCAGTGCGCCTTAACTTTATACAGAACCTAGCCTTGACTGCAGATGGTCTGGGTGATCCCGATGAAATATTCAGATTCACGGATGATGTGTTTGATTACAGCTGCAGCAGTCGGATTCTTCTTGACTGCCTGACTCAAATCTAGAATTTCAAAAAGGAATTTTACAAACCGGCCGCTTTGTTCAAGAGAAAAGCTGATCAGACGAAGAGCCTGATCGGCGACAACCGGTTGCGTATTGCCATATCTGACCAATGTTTCAGTGAGCTGGATAACCTGGCTATGCGTCCTTGTCAGAGACCGTTCCCATTCTTTAAGTTCTTCGACAAATTTTCTTTCCAGATCCGGCACAATTTCCCGGATGACGTTCGTATGCTCATATTCCTGGTGTTTCCAGAAGTTGGCCTCATCCAGCAATCTTAGCGGCGTCTGTTCGCCAGAAGAAAATTGCATTGAAATCCCTCCTCGTTTACAAGTAATGTATTCGGCTTTTTTACAAACATGCCGGAATAAAGAAAGGCTTTACAACAAAGCTTTGGAAGATAGCTCTGATATTTTTACCTTGGAAAGATTGGAAAAGAGGCGGTTATGATGAAGATAAGGTTGGCCTACACCAAGAAAGGTGAAGCCCGATATATTGCGCATCTGGATCTAACCAGAATGTTGGACAGGGCCCTGCGCAGAGCCAAAATTGAAGTGGCTTTTTCCGAAGGATTCAATCCTCATCCGAAGATTGCTTTTGGTCCCCCTTTGCCGGTCGGTGTGGAAGGAGAACAGGAATATGTCGATATCGAAGTCAAAGAGAATAAAGAACAAGAAAAGGAAGCTATTCGGGAAGAAGCCGGAGAAGCAACAGAAGCCGGGGCATATGATATTGGGAATATCGTTGAGCGGCTTCAGAGCCAGCTGCCCGAGGGCATAAAAATCATAGGCGCTGGGATCGCAGTAAAGGGAAGCAAGGCACTGATGGCTGTGATTAATCTTGCCAGATACCGGACTGAAGTGCCTCTCCTTCGTCCGGTCGAGGCAGAAGAACTCCGTAAAGTTTGCCAGAACTGGCTGAACAGGGACGAAGCAACAGGGATTCGCTATCAGCAGGGCAAAAAAATAGAGCGGAATATTCGTCCGTTTGTTAAAAACATAACACTGATTTCTGAAGAAGGGGTTATTTCTGGGGATGCTCAGAATTATCAGGTACAACTGCGCCTGGATATCATTACCGGAAACGCTGGTTCAGTCCGGCCGGTTGAAATCCTGGAAAGTCTGAAAAACATGGAAGGACTTCCGGTGGATATTTCAGGCGTAACGACAATACGGGAAGGCCTGTTTATCGAACAGTCCGACGGGGTGCTCAGAAACCCACTCGAAGTGATCGCAGCGATATAGTGTCATCTTAAAAATTTGGATGTGATACTAAGCCTGAAAGCAGGGATAAGATTGAAAGAGATTGTCATTACCACTGAGGATGATCGGATGAGGGCTGCGGTACTGGAAGAAGGCAGACTGACAGAAGTCCTGGATGATTCAGGAAGAGAATCCCGTTTGGCCGGCAATATCTACAAGGGGAAGGTCAGTAATATTGTTACAGGCATACAGGCTGCTTTCATCGATATTGGGCTCGAGAAGAATGCCTTCCTCTATGCGGGGGATATTGTCAATCCAGAATATGTCCAGGTGCAAAATGTACCCGGATCGCCGGTGCCACCGATTGAAAGCCTCTTAAAAGAAGGCCAGGAGGTGATTGTTCAGGTCACCCGGGAAGCTGTCGGTAATAAAGGAGCCAGAGTTACGACCAATCTTTCACTGCCCGGGCGTTTTGTGGTACTCTTGCCCGGAAACCGCGGATATTTGGGGATTTCACGTAAAATAACGGAGGAAACAGAAAGAGAACGTCTTAATCAACTTGCCCAGAATCTCAGCATTGAGAATGCTGGTCTGATTGTCCGGACGATGGCGGAAGGCGTCGCGGAAAAAGAACTGGCTGATGATATTGAAAAGATTTTAGAAATCAATCAGACCTTAACGGAAAGAATCAAAAGCAAGTCTGGCAAAGGGCTGATTTACAGCAGCAGCGACCCATTGTCCCGTCTTTTAAGGGAGACAATCGATGAAGAGGTAACCAGGGTTATTACCGATGACGGGGAAATGGCTGAGCTGCTCCGGACAAAGCTCCGGGAAGTCAGATGCTCAGTTTCCGGGAAAATATGGACTGATTTTAAAGGGAATTTGTTTGAACGCTATCATATCGGTGATGAAATCCTAAAAGCATTAAAACCCAAGGTTCCGCTCGAAAGCGGAGGCTATCTGGTGATTGAACAGACTGAAGCCCTGACCGCCATTGACGTCAACTCCGGAAAATACACTGGGGAAAGCTCCCTGCAGCATACCCTGCTGAGTCTGAATATGGAGGCTGCTTCAGAAATATCCAGGCAGATAAGACTTAGAAACCTTAGCGGGATTATTATCGTCGATTTTATTGACATGGAACAAAATGAGGATTGGAATCAGCTGCTGGAAATGCTGGAAAAGTCTTTTAAACAGGATAAGGTCAGATGTAAAGTAGTGGGCCGCACCAGGCTGGGGCTCGTTGAGGTAACACGCAAAAAAGAAGGTCAGACCTTAGCTGCCAGGAACACCGAAAAATGCCGGGAGTGCGGCGGAAAAGGCTGGCATGAGAGAAGAATGAATTGAACTGTAGGATTAACTGATTGACGAATATAAGGAAAAATGCTAAGATATTAGAACGTGGTGGCTTCTCACCACAACCGCACTTATTAGGTATGAACTGGTTTCTTGCCGTTTAAGCGGCAGCGAACCGACCTACGCAGGCGAGTCTGGGACTGGGAGGTGTAGAAAAATGTATGTAATTATCGAAACAGGAGGCAAACAGTACAGAGTTAAGGAAGGCGATGTCATCAATGTTGAAAAACTTGATGCAGCTGTCGGCCAGGTTCTCGACCTGAATCAGGTACTGCTTGTTGAAAAAGATGGTAATGTAACGGTTGGAGCTCCAGTTGTTGACGGCGTGACAGTTGTCGCAAAAATTCTGGAACAGGGCAAAGGCGACAAAGTCATTGCATTCCGTTATAAACCCAAAAAACACGTTCGTGTTAAAAAAGGCCATCGTCAGCCTTACACGAAGCTTTCAATTGAAACAATCAATGCTTAATGGTTGAAATTAGAATACGATCAGCATGTTCTTTTTAGGAGGTGATCTTCATGGCCCACAAGAAAGGTGTAGGAAGTACACGAAACGGCAGAGACAGTAATGCGCAAAGACTCGGAGTCAAACGCTCTGACGGACAGTACGTTTTGGCAGGAAATATTCTTGTTCGCCAACGTGGAACCAAACTCCATCCTGGCAAAAACTGCGGCATCGGCAAAGATGATACGCTGTTCGCGCTCACAGATGGTTACGTAAAGTTCGAACGCAAAGATAAATTCCGCAAGCAGGTAAGTGTTCATGCGGAAAACGGGATTACTCAAGCCCAATAACAGATTACACGTCATACCCCTGGGTTAGCCCGGGGGTATGTTTTATTGTTAATTATCTTTGGTAAGGAGAAGAAAAATGGTCAATCTTGATAAAAAGATCCTTTATGAGCAGTTGGATAATTTCCAGATCCTTCGGCATGATTTTCTGAATTATTTTCAGGTCATCAAGGGGTATTTGCAGCTGAATATGCCGGACAAAGCGTTGGCTTATATTGATGAAGTCCTGGGGGAGATTCGGCCGCAGCAAGATATTTACAAGATTGGCCAAAAAACACTGCTTGGTATTCTCCTGGGATGGTATTTTAAGCTGCGTCTGAAAGGTGCAGAATTTGTGTTGGATTTTCCTTCGGAAATGAAAAATGAAGAATTTTGGCTTGATCATTGGCAGGAAGAATATGCCCTGAGTTTTTCTGGATACACTAAAGACTGTTTAGACCTATTCGTGCAGGGAGATCAGGATGTTGAAACATTAATGGCAAAGATCCAGTTCGGCGTTGTCGGCGGAGGATTTTCCTGCGAATTCAGACTATATAAAGCAGACAATCTTTCTGAGCAGAATGTATATTCCACAGTCTATCGGAAAGCATAAGTGCTTTCTGATAGGTCTAAGCGCAGCTAAGGCTGACGCCAAAGGCTTGGCGCCAGCCAAGTTTTCTTTAGAAAAATCCGAATGAAGGGGTTAATGAATGTTTTATGATCGCGCAAAAATATATGTAAAAGCTGGAGACGGCGGAGCAGGAGCTGTATCTTTCCGCAGGGAGAAGTATGTTCCGTTGGGAGGGCCTAATGGCGGAGACGGCGGCCGTGGCGGGGATATCATCCTCGAAGCGGATGAGGGTCTGCGGACCCTGGTGGATTTCCGCTATCGCCGCCATTATAAGGCAGACCGCGGCGAACATGGGCAAGGCAAGGATATGCACGGAAAAGGCGCAGAAAACCTGGTGTTGCGTATACCGGCGGGAACGATAATCAAAAATGAGGGTACAGGCGAAATTCTGGCTGATCTTACCCGGCATGGGCAAAGGATCACCATTGCCAAAGGCGGCCGGGGCGGCCGTGGAAATGCCCGTTTTATGAGTAATACAAACAAGGCTCCTACAGTGGCGGAGCGCGGAGAACCAGGGGAAGAGCTTTGGCTTCTGTTTGAACTGAAGCTTCTGGCAGATGTCGGCCTGGTGGGATTCCCGAACGTCGGAAAATCCACACTGATCTCGAGGGTATCGGCTGCCCGCCCCAAGATCGCAGACTATCATTTCACGACCCTAATCCCGAATCTTGGCGTCGTTCAGGTAGAGGATGAGAGTTTTGTCATGGCGGATATCCCGGGAATTATCGAAGGGGCTCATTCCGGCGCAGGACTTGGACATGAATTTCTGCGTCATATCGAGCGTACCAGACTGCTTCTTCATATCCTGGACATTTCGGGTTCCGAGGGCAGAGACCCGCTGGAAGACTTTAAAATCATCAACCAGGAACTCAAACTGCACAGTCCAGCCCTTGCTGAAAGGCCGATGCTTGTTGTTCCGAACAAAATGGATGTTAACGGTTCCGAGGAAAATCTCCGGCGCCTCCGTGAGGAATTTGGGGATGCCTATGAAATCTACCCAATTTCAGCGGTAACCGGAGAGGGAATCGATAAATTACTGCACAAGGTGATACAAATCCTTCCTGAAGTACCGCTGATTGGACTTTCAGCTGATCCTGATGAACATCGCATGGTGCAGGTCCAAAGCGAGGACAGATTTGTCATTACGCGTGAAAACGGCATGTATATCATTACAGGCAAAGAGATTGAAAGACATGCGGCGATGGCCTACCTTGATACGGATGACGGTGTCATGCGCTTCCAGAATATCCTTAAAGTGATGGGAGTCGACGATGCACTGAAGGAACAGGGGATCAAAGAAGGTAATAAAGTATCGATCGGAAAGTTGGAGTTGGAATGGTCGGAGGGAGGACAATAGCATGCTGACAGGCAAACAGAAAAGGTTTTTAAGGGCTATGGGGAATGAAATGGAACCCATTTTAATCGTTGGCAAAGATGAAATTACAGATAATATGATTAAACAGGCCGCCGATGTGTTGGAGGCAAGAGAGCTGATTAAGGGACGGGTGCTCCAGAATTGTGCCGATGCCCCGAAAAATATCGCCTCCGAGCTGGCCGAAGCTACCCGTTCAGAATTGGTTCAGGTGATCGGGCGGAATTTTCTGCTCTATCGGAAGGCCAGCGAAAAACCAAAAATAGAGCTGCCCTGACATATTTTTTTTTGCTGCCTTTACGGGGCCGAATGCGTCATGCATGACAAAGAACGATTCACTATAGAGGGCGCAGCCTGACGTAAACGGCTATAGGTTACGGAGACTTGCCTAATAATAAAAATTTAGGAGATAAATAATGGAACGGAGTGTTCGCGAGTCAATCGCCGGCAGACGCCGGATTGGCATCATGGGAGGAACGTTTAATCCAATTCATTACGGCCATCTGGTGGCTGCGGAGACAGCCAGGGTCGAATTTGCGCTTGACAAGGTCTTATTCATCCCCACAGGCATTCCTCCGCATAAAGTTGATTACCAGATTGCAAATTCGGATCTGCGTTTTGCGATGGTCGAAATATCTATCCGCGACAATGAGAATTTTATCGCATCCAGAATTGAGATCGACAGGGAAGGCCCTTCATACACCTATGACACTTTAAAAGCCCTGCATCTGTTGTTCCCCGAACAGGAACTTTTTTTTATCACCGGTTCGGATGCGCTCCGGGATATTTTGAATTGGCGGGAAGCAGAAGGGATTATTGGAATATCCCAAATTATCGGGGCTTCGAGACCGGGGTATGAAATTGGTGTTTTTTTGGGAGAATTATTTGACAGATATCCTTATGCCCAAAACAGAATATTCGAGATGGAAATTCCCGCTCTGGCTATATCTTCGACAGATATCAGAAAAAGGATCTGGAATAACAAGTCTATCCGTTATTTGCTTCCAGAAGAAGTGCGGCGTTTCATCATAGAAAATAATATTTACATCAGTAAATAAACATTTGACTTCCGATAGGATTGTATACTATAGTAATAGTTGTTTCATACTATAAACAAAATTATTTTAGAGGTGAATTCCATGACAAAAACCCTGTACGTGGGCAATCTCCCCTGGAGTACGACTTCGGAGGAACTGACTGAGTACTTTGCTCGGTTTGGCAATGTAATCGGCAGCAGAATCATTACCGACAGAGAAACCGGTCGCTCAAGAGGCTTTGGCTTTGTAGAAGTTGCTTCAGAGGACGCCGAGCGCTTAGCAGAAGAACTTAACGGCAGTGAGTTCAATGGCCGTTCATTGACAGTAAACGAAGCGAGACCTCGCCAAACTGTCTAATGTTTTTGGTTAGGGGTTTCTGTTAAGATAAATTCTGATCTTTAATGAGTCATAGGGCTCTATATAAATAGCACGAAGAATCCTGGTTTATCTTACATTTTCGGACCCTGGACCCGAGAGAATACGGTACAGCAAACTGTACCGTATTCTTGTAGTTTGCCCACGGGTGGCCTAATGCCGCGACGTCCGTGGAGAGGAAGGCGTTAAATAGCCTTTACGGTGCAGCGTTACCAAGGATGATATAAAGCTGCCGGTATCATGGACGGCAAGGAGCGCTAAACTAAGAGAGGTTGAACGTTGTGAACGACCGGCTGGAATATTTCAGGACTTTAGCCTCACGAAAACTTTCGCTGGAAAGATTTCAGCACACGCTTGGGGTAGAAGCTCTAGCCGTGGAACTTGCCCCGAAGTTCGGTGTAAAAGAGGGAGATGCGGGCTTAGCTGCGCTTACCCATGACCTGGCTAAGGAGTATATTTATCCGGAACAGCTGAAAAAAGCCCGGGAATGGGGCCTTATTCTTTATCCGGAAGATCTGGAAATTCCCCAGGTTATTCACGGAAGAGTCGCAGCTTATATGCTGCAGAACCTTTACGCGATAAAAAACGAGGATGTCCTGAATGCGGTTGCGAATCATACCTCGGGGAGACCGGGTATGTCCCTTCTGGAAATGTTGATTTACAGTGCCGATCTCACGGAACCCGGGAGGAATTTCCCCGGTGTAGACAAGCTTCGTCAGAAGTTGTATCATGACCTTAAGACAGGTACACTGGCTTGTGTGGAGCATACCTTGTACTATCTGAAGGAGAACAATAAACCGATTCATCCGCTGACGATTCTGACGTATGAAGATTTGAAAAATGGAAAAGCGTCTAAAGGAGGTTAGAATTTGGAAATAAGTCATGACCAGCTGCAGAAAGTAGTTGACTTTATTGATGATAAAAGAGGCGGAAATATTTTGACCCTTGACTTAAAGGGAATATCCGTCATTGCAGATTATTTTATGATTGCCACGGCAAACAGCACAACTCAGACCAAAGCAATTACCGAGTACCTTGCAGAAAAATTACCCGAGATCGGGATTTCGGTTTTAAGGATAGAAGGGCTTCCTGAAGCTCAGTGGGTGCTGATCGACTGTGGGGATCTGGTTATACATATTATGACACCAGATACCAGAGAGTTTTATAGTCTGGAAAGACTGTGGGCCGATGCCCGGGAAGTCGTATTATATAACTGATTTTTGATTCTATATAGAATTAAAATCTAAACGATTAAATCATTAATTTGAATATCCAATCTAATATTTTTACGCTTTGAAGGAAAGCAGTACCTGAAAGGGATGAATCAGAGAGACGGCGGTTGGTGTGAGCCGTTTTCACCAGGCGGGGAACTCGTTCTTGAGCAGTGTCCGGGCAGCAACGGATGCCGGTGAGAACCGTTATAATCTTTAAGCGCACAGAATTAGGGTGGTACCGCGGGAGCAAACTCTCGTCCCTTGGGGATGGGGGTTTTTATCTATTTTTGCAGAACAATTAAAGACTGTTCTGTTGGAAAGAACTTTGGAGGTCGGATCTATGCAGGAAAGATATTTGTTCAACGAGATTGAGTCAAAATGGCAGAAAGCCTGGCTGGAGAACAAAGCAGGAAAAACTGAGGAGAATAGCGGTAAAGAAAAGTTTTATGCACTTGCCATGTTTCCATACCCATCTGGAAATTTACATATGGGACATGTCCGCAATTATTCGATCGTTGATGTGATTGCCCGCTTCAAAAGGATGCAGGGCTATGATGTGCTGCACCCGATTGGCTGGGATGCCTTCGGCCTTCCCGCTGAAAATGCCGCGATCAAGCATCAGACACCGCCGGCAGAGTGGACCTGGAAAAATATTGCGAACATGAAGCGACAGCTTCAGGAGATGGGTATTTCCTACGATTGGGACAGAGAAGTTGCAACCTGCCACCCCGAGTATTACCGCTGGACACAATGGATTTTTAATCAGTTCTATCAACATGGTTTGGTCTATAAGAAGAAGGCCGCTGTAAACTGGTGCCCGTCCTGCGCGACAGTGTTGGCGAACGAACAGGTCGTGGACGGCGCCTGCGAGCGCTGCGATACACCTGTTACCAAAAAAGATCTGGAACAATGGTTTTTCAAAATTACGGATTATTCGGAGCAGCTCTTAAATGACTTGGATAAGCTTACAGGCTGGCCGGAAAAAGTAAAAACCATGCAGCGCAACTGGATTGGCCGTTCTGAAGGGGCCGAAGCTAGATTTAAAATTGAAGGCACCACGGATATGATCACTGTATTCACGACCAGAGTCGATACGATTTTTGGCGTGAGCTATGTGGTTCTTGCCCCGGAACATCCGCTGGTTACACAGCTCGTCAAAGGAACACAGTATGAACAAGGCGTGCTCGCTTTTATCGAGAAGATGAAAGGCTTGAACGAAATTGCGAGAACCTCATCGGAAGCAGAAAAAGAAGGTATGTTTATCGGAAACTACTGCATCAACCCATTAAGCGGAGAGAGGATCCCGATCTGGATTGCCAATTACGTTCTTCTCGAATATGGAACCGGAGCTGTTATGGGGGTTCCGGGACATGATGAAAGAGATTTTGCCTTTGCCGGGAAGTACGGTCTGCCGATCGCGAGAGTCATTCTTGATCCTAAAGTTTCCACTGCAGATAAAGATATGCCGATGAAAGAAGCGTATATTGAAGACGGGACCATGGTCAACTCCCTTGATTTTGACGGACTGGATAACCGGATGGCCTGGGACAGGATGGCTGCCAAACTGGAAAAGCTGCAGCTTGGTGAGCGTAAAATCAATTACCGCCTTAGAGACTGGCTGATTTCCCGTCAGCGCTATTGGGGTGCGCCTATTCCGATGATTTACTGTGATACGTGCGGCGTTGTGCCTGTGCCGGATGACCAGCTGCCGGTGCTGCTGCCTGATGATGTCGTGTTCAAGGCCGGTGAAAACCCGCTGACCACTTCCCAGAGCTTTGTGCAAACAACTTGTACGAAGTGCGGAGGCCCTGCCAGAAGAGAAACCGATACGATGGACACCTTCATGTGCTCTTCGTGGTACTATCTGAGGTATTGTGACCCGCGGAATCCGGATAAGGCTTTTGACGAAAAAAACGCTGCCAAATGGATGAACGTCGACCAGTATGTCGGCGGTGTCGAGCATGCGATCCTGCATCTGCTCTATTCACGCTTTTTTACTAAAGCCCTGAGAGATTTTGGCTACCTCCAGGTGGATGAGCCATTTGCGAATCTGCTTACCCAGGGAATGGTCTGCATGGACGGTTCCAAGATGTCCAAATCCAAAGGAAATGTCGTCAGCCCTGAGGAGATCATCGGCAAATATGGTGCAGACACGGCTAGAATGTTCATTCTGTTTGCTGCCCCGCCTGAACGGGATCTGGAGTGGAGCGAACAGGGTGTTGAAGGTTGCTACCGCTTTTTAAACCGTGTCTGGCGGCTTATTGTCCAGTATCAAGCTGCTCTGGCTTCTGCAGGAAATGGCAGTGCTACACGTGAATCCTTCGCGGAGCTCGATGCCAAAGCCAAACAAATGCGTTTTACCACGCACAGTACCATCAGGAAAGTTACCAATGATGTCGGCAGCAGATTTAATTTCAATACCGCGATCAGCTCCATTATGGAATTGGTTAACGCGCTTTACCTATATAAAGAAGAAAAAGATGCCAACCTGGCCGTTGCCAGAGAAGGCATTGAAACACTGCTGAAGCTCTTGGCACCGTTTGCGCCACATATCGCCGAAGAGCTCTGGGCAGAACTTGGAAACACCGAAAGCATTCATAAACAGGCTTGGCCCATTGAAGATGAGACGGCGCTGATCGAAGAGGAGATCACGATTATTCTCCAGGTAAACGGAAAAGTTCGCGACAAGGTTCAGGTCCCAGCCGAAATTTCTAAAGAGGGACTGGAAAAGATGATTCTGTCTTCAGAAAAAGTCAAACAGCACCTTGAAGGAAAAACCGTCATCAAAGTGATCACGGTTCCGGGTAAACTGGTGAATATCGTTGTGAGGTAAGACGGTTTAAGAAAATAGCTGTTCAAGAGGGACAGACAAGCCTTCAAAATATAGAGACTTGACCGTATCGTTGCTCTGATAAACGCGGTATTCCCTGATATCCTGTTCGGCAAAGCAGTATAAATACACTTCTCTGCGCCAGGGATTCACAATCCAATATTCCAATATACCGGCCTGCAGATATAAACTTAGTTTTTTCAGCAGGTCTTTTTTTTGTGTTGAATCGGACAATACTTCAAGAACCAGGGTAGGTACGCCGGTATACCTGCCTTTTTCATTGATATTTTCAGTATCGCAAATCACAATCATATCAGGCTGGACAACATTTTTATTGTCACTGACTGAAAGGGTTACGTCGAACGGAGAAGTCAGCGGACGGCATTTCTTGCCTTTGAAATAGTTGTACAGGACATTGGATATTTCCATGATGATGCACTGGTGGTCATAAGTAGGAGAAGCCAAAAGGTAGACCTCTCCGTCAATATACTCGTAGCGATTTTCACTTGATTCAGAGAGCATTAAAAAGTCTTCATACGTGATCTTTTCTTGGCCCCAGGAATAGCTTTCAGCTCTTTCAGCAACGACTGAAACATCTTTTCCGGGCTCCTCATAGCGTCTAACGACTACTGTTTTTTTGCCGTTTTTCGTGATAATAATGTCTTCAAACCAGGCTAGCTTCAGATAGCGGCCAAAATTATTCTGGGCTTCAGTTGAGGTAATTTCCATTAGAGCACCTCCACATTAGCTAATATAAAAAATTAGCTAATGCAATTGTAACATATTTACCAATTGTGTCAAATTTAAATATACAGTTAAAACCAGCCACGATTCGAATAGAGAATCGTGGCTGGTTTGCCACGGAAAATGACACACGAAGTGCCTGGTGTCAACACGTTAGGGATAACAAAGTGTTCAACTGGCCTAATGCTGCGGTGCAATTCAGAAGATCAGAATGAGGAATTAATAATAAGGGTATGGCCTGTAAGGCCCGTACGGGTAAGGGCCATAAGCATAACGGGAGCCGTAGGCCAGGCCTGCCCCGTAAGCAAAAGGAATACTCAGTGCTAAAGCGGCTATAGCCAGGAACGGAAGAAACAGAAATCCCGGGTTATTGGAATGAAACAGAATACCGTCCTGACGGACTTCAACAATTTGTCCGTGGTAGGTTTTACCGTCAAAGAGACTTACTGTGGCCTGATTCCCTGCATAAGGAGCAACAAGTTCATAATTCAGATGGGTTCCTCTAAATAATGTCATTGGGAGCGAGAGCACCTCCTTGTAAAAATTTGCCAGTTTCGGCTGATATATTCTATGTTTTGGAATAGAAATGGGAACATTCTCATGATCAGGTTTAAAGTTTAAGCGCGCTGATTAACTTGGAAACGGCAAAAAAATGTGATCCACACAAAGGAATTTGGAAGTAAATGGAGAATAATGGAAAAAGAGGGGGGTATGGACGTTTGGAGAAAAAGCTGAGGCTGCTTTGGTGGGGCATTTTGGGTGTATTACTGGTTCTGGCCGTTGTGAAACTGTTTTTGCCAGTAAACAGCCCGGTTGAAGTTAATCAGGCAGAAGAAAACAGGGAGATTGTGGTTTATATTTCGGGTGCAGTTGTGCATCCCGGTCTTTTGCGCCTCCCTTTGAATGCCAGGTTGGATGATGCGCTGCAGGCAGCGGAATTGACAGGTGAAGCTGACCTTGAAGTATTGAATCCTGCCCAAAAGCTCAAGGATGGACAAAAAATAATTGTGGCCTCAAAGAGTACCGGGACGGGTCAATTAACCGGAAATGAGGTCCAAAATAAGACTCAAAATAAGACCGAGAACAGCGTAGCTCAGTCGGCGGGTACAACAGACGGATTATCGACAAAAGTCAATATCAATACCGCAGGTATTAATGAACTGGATACTATTCCGGGGATCGGTCCGGCCTTAGCCCAGCGAATTATTGATTATCGTACGGAAAACGGGTGGTTCTCCGCACCGGAAGAGATTCAAAATGTTTCGGGGATCGGTTCAAAGACCTATGAGAAAATGGAGAAGTATATCTCTGTCGGTCCGTAACGTGATAAAACAGTATGTCTGAGGCAAGTCTGTGGGCCACAATATCCGCGTGCCATGAAGGACACAATCCGCAAATAGCCGCGCTGCGTTATCCTGCTCCGCTCATAGCGGAACTGCAGCTCTCAGACTGATCATAGGGTGTTTGCATACTAAAATGAAAAAAAGGTCATGAAGGGGCATGAAAGCGTCATGAAAGATAAACTGGTCAGTCAGGCTATAGCTGTGCTGACAGGTGGATTGCTGGCCGTTCAAAGTGAAAAAGAAGCAAGAATATTCATATTGGCCATCTGCTTGCTTTTAGTCATAGGAATCGTGGTTATCTGGAAACCACTCGATTTTTTTGGCAGGGCTTCCAAACCTGAAGCGGTACTGCTGGCCTGCGGGCTTTTAACAGGTTTTTTGTATGGGATGCCGGCAGAGAACAATATCGCTTCTCCGCTGCTTATAGAAAGAATTGAGATACAGGGCAGACTATCGGATTGGCGGATTGATGATAAGACCGGTCAGGGGATTTTCATCCTGGAAGATGTTTATCCCGGAACGGAAGAACGCTTGGGGGAAAAATACAGTTTTCGTGTTTACCCCGAAGAAGATGGGGTGTATATGAAGGGATGGGATCGGGTTAAGCCCGGAGACACCATCTTGGTCACAGCCAGGCTGGAGCATCCCAAACCTCCGGGAACAGAGGGCGAATTTGACCTTCCGCTTTATTATGCTGTAAGAGGCTTAAGTGGCACGATTACAGCCTTCGGGGAAGCTGATGTACTGGAGGAAGGTGTTCCGGGTTTTACCTGAAGGATACGTCAGCATGTACATGATATTCTGACTGCGTCCTGGCCGGAGCAAGCCGGTATTCTTGAAGGAATTTTGTTTGGGGATTCCAGCGGGATCTCTGCGAAAACACTGGAGATGTACAAGGCCGCAGGAGTCATGCATGTTTTTGCGGCTTCGGGATCTAATGTGGCCTTTGTGATGGCCCTGGCATGGCTGTCTCTGTTTGGCCTGCCCCGGAAAGCCAGGATTGTCGCAACGATTGGGGTTATCTTGTGTTATGCAGTCTTATGCAGCGGTAATCCGCCTATCTTAAGGGCAACCATTTTAGGAACCTCAGTCTTGATCGGCCGCTTAGGCAGTGGAAAGATGTCGCCGCTTAGATGGCTTCTCTTTGCTGCGTTGATTCTTTATTTATGGAATCCTTTATTTTTGCGTGATATAGGCTTTCAGCTTTCCTTTGCTGCTACTTGGGGAATGCTGGTTCTATCACCCCAGTTGATGAAAAATGCCTGGTTCGGCAGGCTGCCTGAATTACTGAGACTACCTGCAGCAGTATCATTTGGCGCTCAGATTGCCGTGATACCCATTATGACGAATGTTTTTCACAAACTGTCTTTGGCTGGGCTGATCACCAATATATGTATCCTTTTTATGCTCGGCGCGGTTCTGCAGATCGGGCTTATTGGAACGGTATTATCTTTTGTTCCGGGTATCCCATCCATTTTTTTTCAAGCTGCAGTATGGCTGCTTGAGATCTCTGACCATATATTGACGCTGATTGCATCTTTCCCCTGGGCCTATTTTTGGGTATTGAATCCCGGCATGATCTTCTGGATAGCCTGG
This sequence comes from Dehalobacter sp. CP, assembly GCF_047652685.1. Classification (NCBI taxonomy): domain Bacteria; kingdom Bacillati; phylum Bacillota; class Clostridia; order Eubacteriales; family Desulfitobacteriaceae; genus Dehalobacter; species Dehalobacter sp. CP. Next base: position 2,476,772 of record NZ_CP157399.1, on the reverse strand, counting down.
TATGCACTTTTGGCAGGGGTGTTATTCGGTACGGAAAGAATAAAATTTATTTGGAGCGTACAGATCAGAAGACTCAGATCAGCTGCGAAGAGATTACGATTACTGCCCTGCCTGAGCAGAATAGGTGACACACTCAAGCCTGGTAAGAACGAAAATAAGCCGCACCATACGAAGCCGGGATATTTTAATCTGTGGGCTGCAAAGTTCCTGGATTCTACAAAACAACTAAGTTCTGCGAAACTGTTAAGTTTTATTAAATTTAGATATGTCTTCGCTTTGCTTATGATGATGCTGCTCTGGCACCCCTGGTCGGCCGGCAAGGCCCTGGAAATTTCGTTTATTGATGTGGGCCAAGGGGACTGTATCCTGATTCAGACGGCCCGAGAGAACCTGCTTGTCGATACCGGTCCCCGTAAGGAGAACTACAATGCAGCAGAAAAAATTGTGCTTCCTTATCTGATGGAAAAAAGAATAGGTAAATTGGCTTTTCTTTTTATCACGCACGAGGATGCTGATCATTTGGGAGGGGCGCAATATCTGCTGGCTAATTTGCCTGTGGCAGAAGTCGCAGTTCCCGAAGCGGGTGATAGAATAACAAATGAAGAATGGCAGTCGGGAATTCCGGCGGAATATTTCCGGAATTACAAAAAGTTTGTAACCCTCAAGGCAGGAGACCGTATCCACTTCTTTTCCGGGTTGCAGATCGAGATCATGGCCCCGGTCGAAGAAATAAAGAACACCGGAGCTGACCCAAATAATAATTCTTTGGTTTTGCAGCTGGAATATCTCGGATGGAAAATTCTGCTTACAGGGGACATGGAAGTAGAAGAAATGGAATCTATATTAGACAGAGGGGCTGACTGGAATTCGGATTTTATAAAAATTCCGCATCATGGCGGAAAAGGCTCACTGGATACAGCCTGGTTTGACAGAACCAATCCCCGGGCGGTGTTTGTTTCTGTAGGCAAAAACAGCTTTGGCCATCCTTCCCGGGAAGTTATCAGCTATTGGGACCAAAGAGGTGTACCCGTATATCGGACAGATATGGACGGTACAATACAATTAATCATCAATAAAAAGGGCTGTAAGATAACGACAGGCAGGTAAACTACTCATTTCTTTTTTATGTAAATTTATGCTATAATCAACAACTGAATGAATAATTCATACGTTGAAAAGGAGTTATCGATCATGGAAAAACCGATTGTGACGATTGAAATGGCCAACGGGGATGTCATGAAGGCCGAACTTTACCCTGAAATAGCCCCGAATACTGTCAATAATTTTATCTCATTAATTAAGAAGGGCTTCTATGACGGTCTGATTTTTCACAGAGTCATTCCTGGTTTTATGATTCAGGGAGGATGCCCGCAGGGTTCGGGAATGGGCAATCCAGGCTACAGTATCAAAGGAGAATTTTCCGGCAACGGCTTCATTAATGATCTGAAGCATAGCCGCGGAGTCCTGTCAATGGCCCGCTCCAGAATGGCAGATTCAGCTGGTTCTCAGTTCTTTATCATGGTTAATGATGCACCTCATCTAGACGGCCAATATGCAGCTTTCGGCAAGGTGATCGAAGGCATGGAATCTGTCGATCATATTGTATCTGTCGAAAGTAACTATCAGGACAGGCCCAATCAGGAACAGGTAATGAAAAGCGTAACCGTCGACACCAAAGGTGTAGATTACGCTGAACCGGAAACCGTCTAAATATTTTCGGTCTGAAACATTAAATTTGTCCAGTAAAGACTTAATTTTAATACGGAAATACAAAAAAATATCAAAGAACATGAATAAAAAGAGGAAGTGCATGGAAATAATACCAAATGAACATCTCTTTTCTCCTCCTCTTTCTTTCCCCTTCATCCGTTGAGGGGGACTTTTTTTGTTGTAAGATCCCAATGATCTTTGGTTGAAAAGTTATTTGTTCTGCGTTATAGTAGAGATAATTCAAAATAATTACTAAATAGGTCATTTTGTGAAGAGAGAGGAAGATATTTCTATGGATCTTGCAGAAAACCATGTAAAAAGCTATGAAGAAATCTTGGAAGCCTACGTGATGGTATTAGCCAATTTAAAAGAAATAATGCAGGAAGACGTTATGGTGCTGATTACGAATAGGACGGACGCGCTCTGTCACTACTCCGGCTATAAACTTAATACGAAGGTGGATTCAAGTTTTAAGGTTAGTGATCACCCTCACCTTGTTGAAGCGATGAGAACAGGTAAAATCAGATCGGATATTATGTCCAAAGAGAGATACGGTATCCCGTTTGCGTCATTCACATACCCAATTAAAGCACCCGATGGAGAAATCATTGGTTGTGTCGGAATCGGTAAAAGCCTAGAAAAAGAGGGCAGAGTTGAAGAAATTTCTCAAGGTTTAGCAGCAACGCTTCAGCAAGCAAACGCCGGATTGCAGGAAGTTGCCTCAGGATCACAAGGGCTTTCTTTCAAAATCAGCAATGTGGTAAAATCCGCAAATGAATCCGCCGTGAAAATTAAAGAAATTAATAAGGTCATTAGCGCCATTTCTGATATATCCTCACATTCTAACCTGCTGGGTTTGAATGCCGCAATTGAAGCGGCCCGCGCAGGAGAACAGGGAAGAGGCTTTGCGGTGGTTGCGGAAGAAATGCGTAAACTTGCCGCCCAAAGTAACGACTCAGCTAAAATGGTTAACGAAATACTTACTCAGATGAGAGAATCTATTGAAGGCATTATCAACGAAATCAACCAAATTGGCGGTATTGCTGAAAATCAGGCAGCAGCAACACAGGAAATCACCGCTGCAATCGAGGAAGTAAGTGAAAACTCACAAAACTTGGTTGAATTATCAAAAATAACCTTTGATTACAAATAAGAGAATTTCTTCTTAACTTCAAGGAGAAAATAGGATATGACATTAGATATAATCAAACATGATATAGAGAACCATGGTATTCCCTCCGTTTATCTCTGGTACGGCGAGGACCGTTATTCTCTCACCGAGGCTTTGAAACTACTGAAAAATTATTATCTGCTGGATGATCCTTCCGGCAGCAATACAGAACTTCTTAACGGAAAAGAACAAACCCGGGAAGAAATGATCCAGGCTGCCAATATGACAGCCTTTTTTTCCGGAAAACTAGTGGTTGTTGACGATCTTTCATATTTCAGTACGGGCAGGACCAAAGGCACTTCCGAACCGGAAAAAAGCACCGAAGAAACAGAACGATCCGATTCAGGGAGAGAAAGCGACCCGGATATCTTGCTGGAATACTGTCTGAACCCTAATCCGTCCACTTGCCTGGTTCTGATATCGGAAAAAGTAAACAAAGGCAGAAAACTGTTTAAGGAAATCAATAAAAACGGGAAAACAGTGGAATTTGCTTTTCCGAGGGGCCAGTCGGAATGGATGGCCTGGCTGCAAAAAGAAGCGCTTCAAAACGGGAAGAACCTGAGTGTTCCCGTCGCTTCGTTTCTTCTGGAATGGGCTGGTCACCAGACGGGGGCGCTCAGTCAGGAACTGGCCAAATTAGCTCTATATACCGGAGAAAAACAAAACATAGAAATTGAAGATATCCGGAAAATAAGTTTGCCGATGATCGAGACGACGGTCTTTGCGATGTTGGATGCCATCGCGGCAGAGAATACCAAAGACGCATTGGCCAGGCTTAGCGAAGTGCTCAGTCAGGAACATTACCTCAAGGTGCATACCATGATTGTCCGCCATATCCGGCTGTTGCTGGCAGCGAGCATTTGGCGGGCCCGCAAGGGCACAGTCAATGATTTTATGGGCACTGCAGGAATCAGGACATTCTTTGAAGGAAATAAACTCTTTCAGCAAGCGGGCTCTTTTTCAGCCAACAGATTGGCTGAGGCCATGGAAGATTGTCTTCAGACTGAGCTGGCGTTAAAAAGCAGCGGAGGGAACCCTCAGCTGCTACTGGAAATAATGGTTATACGATTATGTAAGAAATAACGTAATCATAAAAAGAGGATGCCTCAGGGTTCTGAGATATCCTCTCTAATGTCTATGGAGCGTGAAGCGTTTAAATAGCCTTCACGGATGCTGCGACGTCCATGGAGGGACTCGTGCAGCGTTGCTTAGCTGGCTTTATTACTCAAAGCCTGAAATTTTTTGGCCATTCTGGATTTTTTGCGAGCTGCTTTGTTTTTGTGGATCAAACCTTTGGCAGCAGCTTTATCAAGTGCACGGGAAGCCTTTTGCAGAGCTTCAACAGCATTTTCAGGATTATTGTTTACAGCTTCCTCAAAACGACGAATAGCGGTTCGTAAGGAAGATCTGGCAGCAGTATTCTTGGCATTCTGTAATTTGCTTAGTTGGACCCTCTTGATTGCTGATTTAATATTTGGCATACAGTCACCCCCTTCGAAACATCTAACTACCGCACGTTTTTTAGACAAAAGTTATTTTATCATATTTTAGCAATACTATGCAACTAAATTCTAAAAAAAGAATAACCCGCCTTTACGGATTACCATGTCAACCCTAAATCTTATACCATCCTGAAATATATTTTACTTTTTTACTATAGTGATACAGAACAAATAGGTACAGAACAAATATATTTCTAATTGACGAATCTCAAAACTCTGTGATAATATAGATTCAAATCAATAACATTATTGTATAAAAGTAATGATGGGGTAAAGTAAACGGTATGAGCTTTCCAGGGAGGAAACGTCTTAGACTGAAAGCGTTTCTATCGCATTGATCGTTGAAGGTTCACCCCTGAACTTCCGGACTGAAACCTTTGGGTAAGTAGGCCTGGACGGAGGCTCCCACCGTTAAAAGGGAGGGGGTATAAGGAAGAATAAAGTCCCGTACCTACTGAAAAGTGGGGTCTGCTTAGACCCAAATAGGGTGGTACCGCGAAGCACTTTCGTCCCTTCAGGGATGAGAAGTGTTTTTTTAGTTGGCTGCAAGGAGCGGCTAGCAAGGCCACGGATGTCCACGGACCACACCTAAGTTTCAGCAGGGAAAGATTTCTTTATTCGTACTCTTAAGAGAGGGCTGGAGTGATCCGGCTAACTGGGGTGGTACCGCGGAAGGCCACAGCTTTCGTCCCGGCGAAGGCTGTGGCTTGTTGTTTTCTGGTGTATCAGAAAAATATGAATGTAGGAGTGAAGGATGATGAAAAGAAAGTTCAAAGGTTTCACAGGGAGTATGGTAGTAGCTTTATTATTGGCGGTCAGCCTGATATTGGGGGGCTGCAGCTCCGGGAAGAGCAGTACGGCAGGCAGTGAGACAGCAGAACCTTACAAAGTGGGTGCGGTTCTCGATATCAGCGGGACTTCCTCTTCTTTGGGCACACCTGAACGCGATACACTGTTGATGATGGTGGACAAAATCAATGCCGAAGGCGGTATTCAAGGCCATCCGATTGAACTGATCATTGAGGACAATAAAAGTGATGAGACTGAGGCTGTACTTGCTGCGAATAAGCTGATCGAAAAAGGCGTCCTTGCAGTTTTAGGCGGCAGCTCCAGCGGAACCTCGATGGCCATCATTAAAACTGTCCAGGATGCGCAAACTCCGATGATTTCTCTGGCAGCAGCCAGCAGCATCGTTGAACCGGTTGCTGAAAGACAATGGGTATTTAAAACAGCCCAGAGCGATATTGTCATGATCAATAAAATCATGGAATATCTCAAGAAGAATAACATGACGAAGATTGCCTTTATGTATATGAACAATGCCTATGGCGACAATGGCAAGAAGGCCATCAGCGCTGCAGCTCCCCCCAATGGGATCACCATCGTTGCCGAAGAAAAATTTGACGCGACAGACAATGATATGACGCCGCAATTGACGAATATCAAGAGCAGCGGAGCTCAGGCAGTCGTCGTATGGGCGATTCCGCCTTCGGCCTCCATCCTGACGAAGAACTATAAAGATCTTGGACTGACGATTCCGCTCATTCACAGTCATGGCGTCGGTAATCAAAAGTTCATCGAACTTGCCAAGGACGCTGCTGACGGAGTGATCCTTCCAATCGGCAAGCTTCCAGTGGCCGATCAGATTGCGGATTCTGATCCGCAGAAAGCAGTGCTTACAAGTTATATCAATGATTACCAAAACAAATACAATACCGCACCCAATTCATTCGGTGGTTATGCGGCAGATGCTTTAAGTCTCTTGGTCAAGGCGATCGAAAAAGCTGGTCCGGACCGCAGCGCCATTCGGGATGAACTGGAAAAAACGCAGGGACTTGTCGGCGTATCCGGGGTATTTAATATGTCTGAACAGAATCATAATGGCTTAAGCGAGGATTCCGCCGTTTTGGTTCAGATCGAAGACAGCAAATGGAAAATATTACAGTAACGAGGGCGAAATTACAGTAACGGAGTGAAACCTGATGGGAGAACAACTACTGCAGCTATTATTCAGCGGGCTTACGCTTGGAAGTATTTATTCCATTATTGCCCTTATCCTGGTCATCACCTATAAAGTAACAGGCATATTAAATCTAGCCCTTGGGGAATTTCTGGTTATCGGGGCACTTCTGACGGTCAGTTTCAAATCAATGGGGATGCCGCTAATAGCGGCCTCCCTTCTCGCCATGGTTGTTGTCGCTTTGTTGGCGGGGGTGCTCGAAAGGCTGACGATCAACCAAGCCAGGGGAGCCAGCAGCCTGACGATGCTGATCATTACAATTGGTATTTCCATATCCTTAAGGGGACTGGCTCTCCTGATCTGGGGAACGGATACCTACTCTCTGCCCTCCTTTACGGCTAGCGGACCAATCATGGCAGGCGGGGCGGCACTCAATCCTCAGAGCATCTGGGTATTTTTGCTGGCAGCGGCAACACTGATCTGCGTCAACACTTTTTTTGGACGGACGTACTGGGGAAAAGCAGTTAAAGCTTCCGTCCTCAGTCCCATCGGAGCCCAGCTGCAGGGGATCAATCTGAGTACGATTTCCCTAGCCGCATTTGTTTTTTCAGGTGCTCTGGCTACCGCCGCAGGAATCTGCATCGGACCGGTGACGATGGTCACGTATGATATGGGCTTTATGTTAGGCGTCAAAGGTTTTATCGCGGCAACAATTGGCGGATTGGGCAGTATATCCGGAGCTGTTCTGGGGGGATTAATCCTGGGGCTTTTGGAAGCCTACAGTTCCGGACTGATTTCCTCCGGGTTGAATGATGCGATCTCTATTGTGATTCTTCTTGCAGTCCTTTTAATCAGGCCGGAAGGGATCCTGGGTGCAATCAGCGAGCGTAAAATTTAATCTTAAAACAGGGTTTCCTTTTGGTATTGATTTGATTTCTTTTGAGTAAGATTTACAGCATCATATGGTAAGGAGCGTATCTTTGGTGAAAAAGATTATATTTAAATTCAGCGGAGCTGTCATCATGCTGGTATTGTTGATTATCCCGCTCCTGCTTAACAGCAATTATCTTTATGGATTACTGATTGTTATCGGCCTGTATGCGATCGTTGTCCAGGGCTTGGGAATACTGATGGGTTATGCGGGGCAGGTGTCGTTTGGTCATGCGGCGTTTTTTGGTTTAGGCGCTTATACGGCCGCGATATTAACGACGCGTTTTCATTGGCCGTCACTGTTAGCCCTTTTGGCAGCAATTCTTTTTCCCGGAATTATTGCGGTCCTAATTGGCCGACAGACCCTTAAATTGCGCGAGCTATACCTTGCCCTCGCGACGCTCGGCTTTGGGATTTTAGTCCATATAGTATTTACCGAAGGCGGAGAAATAACCGGAGGGCCGTCCGGGATCAGCGGTATTCCGCATCTGGGCATTGGCAGTCTTATTTTAAACAGTGACAGGAAATTCTATATCCTGATCTGGATCATTCTGGTCCTGATACTGCTGGGAATACGAAATTTAGTCCGTTCCAGAACAGGCAGGGCCTTATGTGCGATCCGAGAGAGTGAGTATGCGGCAGAAAATGCCGGTATTGACTGTGTTAAGCTTAAGCTGCAGGCCTTTATTTTCAGTGCGCTGCTTACGGGTTTGGCAGGGGGCCTTTATGCTTTCTATATGACCTTTATCAGTCCGTCACCGTTTACTTTTCATGCTTCCGTCCAGTTTGTACTGATGGCAGTGATTGGCGGCCTGGGTACCTTTTGGGGACCTTTGCTTGGGGCTGTGGTCGTCGTGGCCTTAAACGAGATATTAAAAGAGTTGATACCGCTCATCGTTCCCGGAGCCGGCGGTGAATACCAGATCATTATTTACGGAATCATCCTGGTTGCACTCATGATATACCGTCCTCAGGGGTTAAGCAGTATCGGGGAATTCTTTCAAAGTTCAAAAAAGAGTCTGGTTCAAGATGGAAATGAAGTCAACTAACCTATATACAGAACGATGATTCAAATATCAAATAATGATAGATTTGCGTATCAATGCTATAGAAGGAGGGAAAGGGCCATGCTTCTGGAGCTACACAGAATTACAAAACATTTTGGCGGCATTATGGCTGTCAAACATGTGTGCTTTGGGGTTGAAGAAGCAAAAATCACAGCGCTTATAGGGCCTAACGGTGCAGGAAAAACGACGATTTTTAACTTGATTACCGGAATGTATCAACCGGATGAGGGTGAAGTGTTATTGGAAGGAAAGATGATCACCGGAATGAAGCCGTATAAGACAGCTCAGGCTGGAGTAAGCAGAACTTTCCAGAACCTGCAGCTTTTCGGCAGCATGACTGTGCTGGAAAATGTTATGACTGGTGCTTACCTGCAGGGAAAAAAAGGCTTCGTCAAGTCGTTTCTTTCTTCCCCTGAACGCTCTGCGGAAGAAAAGAAAATCAGGGTTGAATCCCTGAAACTGCTTGAAGAGGTTGGTTTAGCGGAGTCAGCTGGTCTGCCGGCAGCAGTTTTGCCGTTTGGACAGCAAAGACTGTTGGAAATTGCCAGAGCCCTTGCTTCTCAGCCCAAACTGATCCTGCTTGATGAACCAGCTGCAGGATTAAATGCTGCTGAATCTGAAATCCTGACAGAATATTTGAAAAAACTTCGCAGTCAAGGTATGACCATGATAATGATTGAACATGATATGGAAACGGTCATGGAAGCTGCTGATAGGATTGTTGTCCTAAATTTCGGGGAGGTGATCACCCAGGGAACCCCGGCAGAAATTCAGGCTCACCCGGAAGTGATCAAGGCCTATCTCGGAGAGGATGAGCAAATTGCTTAGTGTAAATGGTCTCAATGTTTATCATGGCTATGTGCATGCGCTGAAAAATGTATCCCTGAATGTCAGGCAGGGAGAATTGCTGGCGATTCTCGGAGCCAATGGCGCAGGCAAAAGTACCCTGCTAGGGACTCTCGCGGGGTTATACAAGCCTGCTGCAGGAGAAATCATTTTTCAGAACAAAAAGATAGCCGGCAAGTCACCGGAAAAAATCGTCAGAGCCGGTATCGCTCTTATACCGGAAAAAAGAGAGATATTCAGCGGGCTAAGCGTGATGGATAACCTGATGATGGGGGCTTTTCACCGTTATCGTCAGGACAAGGCGGATATCCCAAACGATGTGGAGAAAGTCTTGAAATTATTCCCTCTGCTGCAGGGAAGAGAAAAGGATTTGGCCGGTTCTTTAAGCGGCGGTCTACAGCAGATGCTGGCAATAGGCAGGGCCCTTATGGCCAGGCCCTCACTGCTGCTGCTCGACGAACCTTCCATCGGGCTGGCCCCGCTTGTCGTACGCGAGATCATGGCGATCCTGGTCGGGATGAAAGAGTCCGGCGTCACGGTCGTACTGGTCGAACAAAATACAAAAGCCGCCTTGAAAGTGGCGGACAGTGTACTCGTCATGGAGCGAGGTAGGATTGTTCACTACGGAAGCTCCAAAGAAGCAATCTCGGATGCTCTGCTTCAGGAGGCTTATTTGGGCCGGACCCGGATGTGAATATATTGCGGATTTACCCAGCGTATTTATCGCATAATTTCTACCATAATGATTTCAATGGAATAGATAAACCAGTGAAATATGGATGATCTACAACATCTTCATCCATGCCTGCTGCAGCTAAGACGTAGGAACCATCCCTGAGTACAAAACATTCGAGGGTTTTCTCAGCCGGATCGACCAGCCAGTAATGCGGGATCTTGGTCTTCTGGTAAATCTGCAGCTTCTGCAGACGATCTTTGCGCCTGCTGGATGGGGAAATGATTTCGACTACGATTGTTGGCTGGCCATTGATACGGGCTTCTTTGATGATCTGTTTTTGCTGCCCGGAAACGTAAAGAATGTCAGGCTGGACCACGTTGATATCTAATAATGTTACATCAAGAGGTGCCACAAATACTTCGCCTTCGGGATCATTTCCCCGAAAATGATCTTCAAGAATCCATGTCAACCGAAGCAAAACACGCTGATGGCTGACATTTGGAGCAGGCTCTTTTACCATAATGCCATCGAGAATCTCGATGCGGTAACCGGGTTCATCAGGTATTTTCAGATAGTCTTCGTAAGTCAGCTTCCTGGAAGATTCTGCGGTATATTCGTTTGATTTTTCCTGCACGGAAGAGGCGGTATTTGTGAGTGCGTTGAGAACATCTGCCAGTATATAGCGGTACTGCTTGCCGTTCAACTCGATAAACGGTATTTTTTTCTCACGTGTATATTTCCAAATAGTCTCGGTTGAAAGATCGAGTGCTTCAGCCAGCGCCTGGGCAGTCATAAGCTCCTTATCCATCGACATATCATGATCACCTCAATCAGATTATACAAATTAATACAACCAAAAACAACTAAAAATAATAAAAAATAACATGTACTTAGAAAATAATAGTAAAAAGCAAATAGTATCTTGTCGTCATCCTCAGCAAGATTCAAAAAAAATGCTGGTAACAGTCTGAAAAACTATTACCAGCATCATATCGGTTCAGGGTTACGTATTTTTGGGGTTTAGCCCAACATTATACGGTTGAGCCAAAGCATTTAGATCCGTTCGACCCTGACGCCGGAATCATGGTCATTCAGGTTCACCTTAGTCAGGTCTGCGGTACTCGGTGTTTTTTCGATACTTTCAGCGAGCGTTTCTATTTTGATGTATTCCTGATAGCTTTGAATCGCACTCGTGACTTGGTCATCCCCATCGAAATAGATCCTGATGCGGTCCATCATTTCAAAATCATTACTCTTGCGCATCTGCTGGACTTTGGAGACGAGCTCTCTGGCCAGACCTTCATCGATAAGCTCTCTGGTCAGCGTGGTATCAAGAATAACGAACAGGTTGTTTTCCATTGTGACCGTGAACCCTTCTTTGGCTGAAATCGACACGATGACATAGTCCTTGACGATATTTAGCTGTTCTCCATCCACATCCGCTGAGAGCGATTCTCCAGCCTCCAGGGCAGCCGCAGCCGTTGAAGCCTCCAGGCTTTCCAGTGCTTTGCCGAGGAGTTTGATTTTCGAGCCGAAGACGGGTCCGGCAGTTTTGAAGTTTGGCTTTAGAATGAAATTCATGAAGTCGATTAAGTTATTCGCAAAAATAACTTCTTTTACATTGAGCTCTTCCTGAATCAGTGGAATCAAATCGGCGATCAGGACTTCATATTTCCCGTCAACTAGGATTTGCTGGATCGGCTGACGGACTTTGATCCTGACCTGTTCCCGGGCAGATCTGCCGAGGGTGACTAAATTCCTGACCAAATCCATTCTGTTTTCGACGTTCTCATCGATCATAGTCGAGACATATTCCGGATAATCTGCCAGGTGGACCGAAGTCTCACCGGTCAGGTTACGGTAGATTTCTTCCGCCAGATAAGGTGCGAACGGTGCTGAGATTTTGGCGATGCCGACCAGGATTTCATACGTGGTGTTATAGACGGCCTTCTTGTCGTCCGACAGGCCGGAATCCCAGAATCTGCGGCGGGAGCGCCGGATATACCAGTTGGAGAGGTCCTCGCTGACAAATTCCTGTATTTTTCGAACTGCTTTGGTCAGATCATAGACAGCGAGATTGGTCTCAACGTCATTGAGCAGGCCGTGATATTTGGAGAGAATCCACCTGTCGAGCTCCGGCCGCTTTTTGTATTCAATATAGAAATCGCTCGGGTCAACCTCATCGGTATTCGCATAGAGCGCAAAAAAGGTATAGACGTTGCGGAGTGTCCCAAAGAACTTGCTCTGGACTTCCTTGAGGCCTTCGATATCAAAGCGTTTAGGTGTCCAGGCCGGAGACACATAAAGCAAATACCATCTGAGCGTGTCGGCGCCGTACTGGTCAAACAGTTCAAACGGGTCTACCGTGTTGCCTTTGGATTTGGACATTTTCTGTCCCTGCTTGTCTAAAACCAGATCGTTGACCAGGACCCGCTTATACGGGGAACGGCCCATCACAAAGGTCGAGATCGCGAGCAGGGAGTAGAACCAGCCGCGGGTCTGATCAATCCCTTCACAGATAAAATCAGCCGGGAACAATTCATGGAAGTTCTCTTTGTTTTCAAACGGATAATGATGCTGAGCATAGGGCATCGCACCGCTGTCAAACCAGCAGTCGATCACTTCACTGACCCGGGTCATTGGTTTACCGCACTTCTCACAGAGGATATGAACATCATCGACGTAAGGCCGGTGTAGTTCGATGGTTTCGTCAATTGTTTCAACCGCTTTTTCCACAAGCTCTTTTCTGGAACCAATGGAAGCAGTATGGCCGCATTCGCAGCGCCAGATATTCAGCGGAGTCCCCCAGTAGCGGTTACGGGACAATGCCCAGTCATTGACATTTTCAAGCCAGTTGCCAAAACGTTTTTCACCGACAAAGTCGGGATACCATTCTACCGTTTTGTTATTGGCTACAAGCTGGTCTTTCAATTTGGTCATCGCGATGTACCAGCTAGGTTTGGCGTAGTACAGCAAAGGGGTCTGACAGCGCCAGCAGTGCGGGTAATTATGCTCCATTTTTTCCTTTTTAAACAGTTTGCCTTCGGCATGCAGCCACTTGATGATATCCAGGTCGGCATCCATCACAAAGCTGTCCTTCCAAGGCGTTGCGATGAATTTGCCCGATTCGTCCACCGGCTGAAAAACCGGCAGGTTGTACCGCTTTCCGGTGTTATAGTCGTCCTCGCCAAAAGCGGGTGCGGTATGAACGATCCCGGTGCCGTCCTCTGTCGTGACATAATCGGCAGTTGTCACAAAAAAAGCTTTTTTGTCGGCGGTTAAAAACGGCATCAGCTGTTCATACTCCATATATTCAAGCTCAGTGCCTTTTAATTCCTGCAGGACTTCATAATTGCCGCCGAGTACTTTCGGCGCAAGCGTCTTTGATAAATAATAGATCTCATCATTGCTGCGGACTTTGACGTAGGTCTCAGTCGGACTGACTGTGAGTGCCGCATTGGAGGGCAGGGTCCACGGTGTGGTCGTCCAGGCCAGGAAATACTCGTCAACTCCTTTGCGCTTAAATTTGGCGATGACGGTATTTGTTTTAATTTCTTTATAGCCCAGCGCGACTTCATGGGAAGCAAGTCCGGTTCCGCATCTGGAGCAATACGGAAGAATCTTGTGACCTTCGTACATATAGCCTTCTTTGAAGAATTTGTCCAGAATCCACCAGACGCTTTCAATATAATTGTTATCCAGGGTAATATACGGATGATCCAGGTCAATCGAATAACCCATCCGGACCGTCATTTCGCGCCACTGCTTTTCATACGTAAACACAGAGTCGCGGCATTTTTCATTGAACTGGGCGATCCCATACGCTTCTATACCTTGTTTGTCGGAAAGATTCAGCTGTTTTTCAACTTCGATTTCCACCGGCAGTCCGTGCGTATCCCATCCGGCCTTCCGTTTGACCTGAAAACCTTTCATGTTCTGATACCGGCAGACGGAATCCTTCAGGGTTCTGGCCATGACATGGTGAATACCCGGCTTGCCGTTGGCTGTCGGCGGACCCTCATAAAACACGAACGGTTCCGCGCCTTCACGGTTTTCAATTGTCTTCTGCAGAATATCAATCGAATTCCAGTAATCCGATATTTGTTTTTCCCGTTCAGCAACGGGCTTTTCAGCTAAAGATTTAAATTTTTCCATAGAGATTCTCCTTTATCAATTCATTAATGACTGTTAGTTCTTCGTCAACGCTCAAGTTATAATATGAAAAAAGTAAAAATCCCTAAGTATAAATAACTTAGGGACGACTAAACCGCGGTACCACCCTGATTATATGTCTGAGGTACATTAAAATACGTCAAACACATCACTCTTGCCCGTTAACGCAGGGCAGGCGGAACTTCTTACTGGGACCCTGTTAATTGATCACTTGACAGTGACAAGGTACATATTTCTGAAGTTCAGCTCCCGGGTGATTTTCACTTGAAAGTCAGCCGCAATCTCTCAGCATTCGATTGCTTTCTGTGGACTTTCTTTTAAGCTACTGTCCCATTCCTTGCTGCTTGATACTTGAATTGTCTTCAAATTATATCTATTATATGACATCTCAGGCGAAAATGCCAAGTACATCTTAAAAATTCTGCACGGTATAAATTCAACGTTAATGCAGGTGTAAATATTAAGGATATTTCAATGTTCTAAGACGGGTTTGTCCTTCATATTCCTAATTATGGAAAGGAGGAGATTATCCTGTTTTTTTGGAATACCCGTCTGAAAGCTGTTGGGGTCATACTACTCTTGGCACTGCTTGCATTTTCTGTTTACTTCTGCATTTCCAATGATAGTTTTCAGTATACCATAAAAATACTTTGCGAAAAAAGTTTTCCGTTTGAGCTTCTACTTCTGGAAGGCGCCCCGGGGATGTCTTATCCGCAGCGGACTTATATCAATGATACACGGAATTCCGCTGCAGGGATCGGGATGTATCTGCTGACCGGAGTCAACATATCCGATGCCCGGACGTATTTTTTAAGTTTTTATGCGCCTCCTTCCGAAGGGCCGACCTGGCTGGGCTGGGCCTATTATCCCAATGATCCTGAAATGGAGGGACCGCTGCTCGAGCCCCTTGATAATCCGTTCTATCATGACCCTGAACCAGTTAAAAGTGCGCAGGATGTCCTGGTGGGTATCTATCACACCCACAGTGCAGAGTCCTATTCGGGGGATGGCGGTGCAGATCGGTCAGCTGGAGGTGAAAACGGAGATATTGTGGAGATTGGACGGCTATTGGCTGAAAAATTGAACCAGGCAGGGATCAATACGGTACATTCCGAGGAGGTTAATGATGCTATCTATATCCAGGCCTACAGTCATTCCTATCTCGTAGCAAAAAAATTACTCGAGGAAAACCCAACAACCCGTTTGCTGATCGATCTTCACCGAGACGGACTTCCTTCCCAGGTGGGCAAAGATACTGCAAAGATTAACGGACAGGAGTGCGCCAGGGTCATGATTGTGATCGGTCAGAAAAATCAAAACTGGGAAAAGAATGATGCAATTGCGCGTGAAATTATTAAGATTGCGGAGAAAAATTACCCGGGACTGTTTTTCCCGAAAATTCGCTATGCCTCAGAAGCACGCTATAACCAGTATCTCACGGACGGGGCAATCCTGCTGGAAATTGGCAGTCAGCTAAACACGTTGGAGGAAGCACAGGCTGCAGCCGGACCCATAGCCGAAGTATTGAAGGAATATCTCGGTAAATGATATAATCTGCAGTAAGTGCATTTCTTTGTATATAGAAAGGTCCTTCAGCATCACATGACAAACAATCAAAAAATGATGAAAGCGGCAGGCTTCATGATGGCTGCCAACCTTGTTTCCAGGCTTCTCGGTTTTGTCAGGGAATCCCTGATGGCAGGACTGTTCGGAAAAACGGCGGCTACAGATGCGTATAATACGGCTTTTATTCTTCCTGACCTGCTCTACTGGCTGTTGGTCGGAGGGGTGTTGAGTGCTGCCTTTATCCCTGTCCTATCCGAATATATTGCCAAAGAAAAGGAAAAAGAAGGATGGAAAGTCGTCAGCTCGGTAACCAATGCGACATTTCTTCTGCTCTGTATCCTGGTTATCGCAGGCATGCTGCTGACTCCGAAGTTTATTGAGATGCAGGTACCCGGATTTAGTCCGGCGAATAAGGAACTTACCATCTATCTTACCCGTATTTTGCTGCTGCAGCCGGTCATTCTGGCTTTGAGCGGGATTACGATGGGCATCCTGAACTCGTACAAAATATTTTGGCCGTCCGCGCTGGGGACGGTCCTTTACAATGCCAGCGTCATCCTATTTGGAGCGCTTTGGGCTAATTCCGGTGAAGCCCGGAGTATCTCCGGTTTTGCGTTTGGGGTCGTCATCGGTGCTGCAGCTAACTTTCTTGTTCAGGTGCCTTCCCTGCGAAAGGTTGGCTTCCGCTACTATCCAATGATCGATCTGAAACATCCCGGGGTCCGGAAGATTATGGTCTTGGCTGTCCCGATGATTATCATGTACACCTTGAATCAATTTCAAGTCATTGTGAATTCCAACCTCGGTTCTGCGCTTGATCCGGGAAGCTTGACTGCGGTCTGGTACTCTTACCGTCTTTTCCAAGTCCCGGTCGGAATCTTCGCGCTGGCCATCGGTGTCGCTGTTTTTCCGACCTTAACAGAGCAGGCTGCTCTGAAAAAGGCCAAAGATTTTCTCGAGACGATCTCGAGTGCAATTCGGCTGATTATCTTTATTACGGTTCCAATATCGATTGGGATGGTCGTTCTGCGCTTTCCTTTGATCCGGGTTCTGTTCCAGCATGGTGAATTCAGTGCGGGGGATACGGATATCATGGCTGTGCCGCTGCTGTATTTTTCGCTGGGGATTACCGCTCAGGCTATTATTCAGATTCTGCCGCGCGCTTTTTATGCAATGCAGAACACCTGGATTCCGGTTATTCTTGGTCTCGTCGCCATGGCTGCCAGCATAATCTGGATGTACATTTTAGTAGGTCCTTTGGCTTGCGGCGGCTTGGCCCTGGCTGTAACTCTCGGAGCCATTATGCAAATGCTCTTGCTGTTTATCGTACTGCGCCGCAAGCTCGGCAAAATTGACGGGCGCAGAATTGCAGCCGTGTTTGGTAAAACCCTGGCAGCCGCTTTGGCTATGGCAGCTGTCGTCATGATTTGGGCGAATCTGCTGACCATTTGGGTCGGAATTGGCAAAATGGGCTCCACGATTGTTTTAATCAGCGGAGCACTCGTAGGCATGCTCGTGTTTTTTATAGTTGCCCGTCTGCTGAAGATGGAAGAGTACCAAATGGCCATCGAGATGCTGATCAAACGACGCAAATAAGGAGGACCGGGGGACAAAAGGACTCCCCCTGTCCCCCGGAATTCCGGAGCCGCCTTGCTTTTCAAGGCGGTAGTTTGGTATAATGATATGCTGGCATTATATTCGGGGAGAGAAGAAAATCCATGGCAAACGCTTCATCTAAAATCAGAAATTTTTCGATTATTGCCCATATCGATCACGGCAAATCTACTCTTGCCGATCGGCTGATTGAGTATACCGGAACCATGTCCACCCGGGAACTCAAGGAGCAGGTTCTCGACTCCATGGATTTGGAACGGGAGCGTGGTATTACCATCAAACTGCAGGCAGTCCGTTTGCGCTACAAGGCAAAAGACGGAGAGGTCTATGAGCTGAATCTGATCGATACTCCCGGACATGTTGACTTTTCTTACGAAGTTTCCCGGAGTCTGGCTGCCTGCGAAGGGGCTTTGCTGGTGGTCGATGCGGCCCAGGGTATTGAGGCCCAGACTCTTGCCAATGTCTATCTTGCTTTGGAAAATGACCTGGAGATCATTCCGGTTATTAATAAAATAGATCTGCCAAGCGCAGAACCTGACAGAGTCAAACAGGAGATTGAAGATGTGATTGGGATTGACGCGAGTGAGGCGATCCTCGCATCGGCCAAAATGGGGATTGGGGTCGAAGAGATCCTGGAAGCCATTGTCAAGAGGATTCCTCCGCCGAAGGGCGATGACGAAGAACCTTTAAAGTCATTGATTTTTGACTCAAAGTTTGATTCCTACAAAGGTGCGATCCCTTATATTCGATTATTTGACGGTAAAGTCTCCAAAGGAACGAACATCAGGATGATGTCCACCGGAAAAATGTTTGAAATCACCGAAGTTGGTGTTTTTACCCCAGGAATGACGATTGTCGATGAGCTGAGGGCAGGCCAGGTTGGCTATATCGCAGGCAGTATCAAGAATGTTGGGGATACCCGCGTTGGGGATACCGTGACGGATAACGACCATCCGGCTGCGGAACCGCTAGCGGGTTACCGCAAAGCGGTGTCGATGGTTTTTTGCGGCCTTTATCCGGTTGAAACCTCCGACTTTGACAGGCTGAAGGATGCGCTGGAGAAACTTCAGCTGAATGATGCGAGTTTAATGTATGAAAATGAAACGTCCGCAGCGCTGGGCTTTGGTTTCCGCTGTGGCTTCCTGGGTCTCCTGCACATGGAAATCATCCAGGAGAGACTTGAGAGGGAATTCGGTCTCAGTATTATCACGACTGCACCGAGCGTTGTTTATAAAGTCAATACCACGGCCAAGGAACAGATCTTTATTGATAACCCTGCGCTTCTGCCGCCTGAAGGAAAGATCGAATCGATTGAAGAGCCTGTGGTCAAGGCTACGATTATGGTACCCTCCGAGTACGTAGGTACCATTATGGAACTGAACCAGGAGAAAAGGGGTACGTTCCTAAACATGGATTACATCACCGCTTCCCGGGTTAGTCTTTATTATGAGCTCCCGTTAAGCGAAATTGTTTACGATTATTTTGATCAGCTCAAATCCCGAACCAAAGGGTATGCGTCTCTGGATTATGAACTGATTGGATACAAGGAAGCGGATCTTGTGAAACTCGATATCATGCTGAACGCTGAAATTGTCGATGCACTCTCTTTCATTGTCCATAAAGACAAAGCATATTCCCGTGGACGCAAACTTGTTGAAAAGCTGCGCAGCCTGATCCCGCGGCAGATGTTTGAGATACCTGTCCAAGCCGTGATCGGAGCAAAGGTCATTGCCAGGGAGAATATCCGGGCTATGCGCAAAGATGTTCTGGCCAAATGCTACGGCGGTGACATTTCCCGGAAACGCAAACTGCTGGAAAAGCAAAAAGAAGGCAAGAAACGCATGAAACAAGTTGGCAGCGTGGAAATACCCCAGGACGCTTTCATGGCCGTGCTCAAGATGGACGATTAATTTTTTGCTTTGCTCGGGTTAGACCCTAGGCACCTCCTGCACCGTCGCCGTGCTCCGCTTGGTGTTGACCATCCATTACGGTGACTTAGTCTGCAGCCTGGGAACGTAAATATTAAAAACCGCTGTATTAGGTGATTAGCATGACTTCTTTATATGTTCATGTTCCGTTTTGTATAAAAAAATGTTCCTACTGCGCATTCTATTCGGTGCCTTATACTGCCCCCATTATCGCAGACAGTAGAATATCCGGTAGCGTAGATGAAGCTGATCATATGTTATTGTCAGACCCGGCCTCCGATTTGGTCTCCGTCTATTTGCACGGACTGGAACGGGAGCTTGAGCTGCGAGCGAAGGAAGCCCCCCAGGGGGTTTCTTCTCTTTTTATCGGGGGTGGAACACCCACCGTTTTGAATGCAGGTCAGTTTGACCGGCTGCTCAGTCTAATTTGCCGGTATTATTTTCAGTCCCCGAACCGGACAAACCCAACAGATATTTCTGATCCAATAAAGAATCCCCTTAGCGATGCTTCCGGAAACGGTCAGGTTATCGAAAAGACAATTGAGTGCAATCCCGGTACACTCGACCGGGAAAAAATGATAATCTGCCGGACGTACGGGATTAACCGGATATCCCTCGGCGCTCAGAGCTTTGATGACCGTCTGCTGAAAAGCATCGGCAGAATTCATACCGCGGAAGATATTCACAGGAGCGTCACCCTTGTCAGACAATCGGGGATAGATAACCTGAATCTTGACCTGATTTTTGGACTTCCGGGACAGAAAATGGGAGATTGGCAGAATACGCTTCGCCAGGCCATCGCGTTGTGGCCTGAACACCTTTCACTCTATGCACTTACGCTTGAGGAAGATACCCCGCTGCATAAAGAATATGCATACAGTCAGGCAGGCAGTCCGGACTGCAAAGAAACCCTGGATGGCTTGAACAGCCGGAATCGCCTGGATCGTCTGCCGGATGACGATTTGCAGGCCGATATGTACGAATGGGCGGTTTCTTATCTTCAAAGCTGCGGCTATGGTCGCTATGAAGTTTCCAACTTTGCGAGGCCCGGTTTTGAATGCAAACATAACCGGTCTTATTGGCGAGGGCAGGATTATATCGGTCTTGGACCGGGGGCAGTCTCGTGCCTGCACAATGCTAGAACCAAGAATACGGAGGATATTGCGGGGTATGCACGGATGCTGGAATCAGGACAAAGGCCTTTGGACCCTTCTGCAACCGAAGTACTGACCAGAGAGCAGCAGATCTCTGAATTTATGATGCTGGGGCTGCGTACGGCAGATGGAATCGACACCGTAGAATTTTCTGCCAAATTTCAAACAGAAATTCAGGATATTTATGGACAAATTTTGCAAAACTATATTGATAGAGATATTTTCCGGCTTGCCGAAGGCAGGTTGAAAATTAACCCTGCCTGCTTTTTCGTGCTCAATGCGGTTCTGGTGGATTTCATTTTGTAGCTGAATTTAACGATGCTCTAAGCTGAATTGCAGCTGCATTGTACACGATTCGATGATGATTCCTCTTGACATTATTTTACCATCATGCTAAATTATGTTCAGATGATTAGCACTCACCTTGGTAGAGTGCTAACAAATCAATCGGAGGTGGCACTTTGATGGAAATGGATGAAAGAAAACACAAGATTTTAAAAGCGATTGTGCAGGATTATATTGCCACCGCGGAGCCTGTCGGTTCCAGAACCGTTTCCAAAAAGTTTGAGCTGGGGGTGTCTCCGGCGACGATCCGCAATGAGATGGCAGATCTCGAAGAGTTGGGACTTATTGAACAGCCCCATACATCTGCAGGAAGGATTCCTTCCGACTCGGGCTATCGCTATTATGTCGATTATCTGATGGATCCTTTAAGCCTGAACCATGATGAAAAGAAAAATATCAACCAGGAGATCACCAGCAGACTCAGCGAAGTGCAGGAAGTCATCGAATACACCGGAAAGCTTATTTCTCAAGTGACGAACCTGACCAGCATTGTACTTGGACCAAAAAGCCGAAGCGGTATTCTAAAGAATTTGCATTTTCTCCCCTACGAGCAGGGGAAGGCCATCATGGTGACCGTGAAAGAGAATGGTTCGGTAGAGAATAATATTGTCGATATCGGTCCGGATACAAGCCCGGAGGAACTTCAGATTCTGGCGAATATTTTCAACCAGAAAATGAGTGGAACCAGGGTACAGGATCTGAAAAAAGGCCTGATCAACGAAATATACAGCGAGCTCTCCAGAAAACGCCGCATTATTGATGGAATGATGGGTACTCTGGAAAGAATGTTTGATGATAAGGATGGAGAGTCCGAAGAACGGGTCTACCTTGGCGGGACATTAAATATGCTTGATCAGCCTGAATTCAGGGATATCAATAAAGTGCGAAGTCTCTTTTCCGTATTTGAGGAGAACAATAAGCTGAAGGAGCTTCTAAGTCATGATCAAAAAGGATTAAGTATCATGATCGGAGCGGAAAATGCTGATCAGGTATTTAAAAACTGCAGTATTATATCTGCAACCTACCAGGTTAACGGGAAACAGATTGGTTCAGTAGGCGTTTTGGGTCCGACCAGAATGGATTACGGCAAGGCGATCGCGATTGTAGACTATATGACAAACAGCTTGACCGAATTGCTGACAGAGAGGTACCGGAGGCCCCGGACTTAGATCAAGAAGGGAGGCAACTGCGTGAACAAAGAAAAAACAAATCAAGCGTCTGCAAACGCTCAGGAAGATAAAGAATACCAGAACATTGGGCAGGAGAATGAAGAATGCCTGACTGAGGAGATTGATCCTGTCGATCATTTGCAGCGCCTGCGTGAGGAAATTGAAGAGCATAAGTCCAAAGCGGAAGACTATTATGCCCAGATGCAAAGACTGAAAGCTGAATTTGACAATTTCCGCAAAAGAACCCAGAAGGAAAAAGAAGACACTGCCCGGTATGCTTCGGAAAGGGTCATACATTCCTTGCTGCCGGTCCTGGATAATTTTGAAAGAGCAATTGCTTCCAGTCGAAAAAACAACGATTTTGAAGCATTATCACAGGGTGTGGAAATGATCGAAAGAATGTTTCTGAAAGTCCTGGAAGATGAGGGGCTCAAGATCATTGAAACCGTCGGCCAGGAATTTGATCCGAATCTCCATGAAGCCCTGCTGAAAGAAGAATCCGACCAGCCGGAGAATATGATTCTGGAAGAACTTCAAAAGGGATATTATCTGAAGGATAAAGTGATCAGGCCCAGCCGGGTCAAAGTTTCAGGCTGATAGTATTAAGCTAAATCTCAGTCTGATCAAAGAGTATATGAGTTAAAAGAAACGAAAAATACGATATGAGAATTTGCAAGGAGGAAATCAAATGGGTAAAGTAATTGGTATTGACTTAGGAACCACCAACTCTTGTGTTGCAGTGCTTGAAGGTGGTGAACCTGTTGTAATCCCTAATCCTGAAGGAGCGCGCATTACACCTTCAGTCGTCGGCTTCTCCAAGAACGGCGAGAAACTAGTAGGTCAGGTGGCCAAACGCCAGGCTGTTTCCAATCCGGACAACACGGTTAGTTCGATTAAGCGTCATATGGGCACAAACTATAAAGTGACTTTGATGGATAAATCCTATACACCGCAGGAAGTATCTGCAATGATCCTGCAGAAGCTCAAAGCTGATGCGGAAGCTTATCTAGGGTCTTCGGTCACCCAGGCTGTCATCACCGTTCCGGCGTATTTTACCGACGCTCAGCGTCAGGCTACCAAAGATGCCGGCACGATCGCGGGTCTTGAAGTTCTGCGTATTATTAATGAACCTACTGCAGCAGCACTGGCTTATGGACTTGACAAAGAACATGACCAGACTGTACTCGTTTACGACCTTGGCGGCGGAACATTTGACGTCTCGATCCTTGAACTGAGTCAGGGAATGGTCGAAGTTAAAGCGACAAACGGAAACAACCTTCTCGGCGGTGACGACTTTGACCAGCGTTTAATGGATTACATTGTTGCCGAATTTAAAAAGAGCAACGGTGTTGATCTTGCCAAAGACCGGATGGCCCTGCAGCGTCTGAAGGAAGCTGCTGAAAAAGCCAAAATTGAGCTTTCCGGCGTTGCCCAAACCAATATTAATCTGCCGTTTATTACGATGTCTGCTGAAGGGCCGCTTCATCTGGATATGAATATCACCCGCGCCAAATTTGAAGAGCTTGTAGCAGATTTGATCGAAAAAACGATGGGACCTACCCGTCAAGCGATGGAAGATGCCAAACTTTCCTTCAACGAAATCGATCAGGTGATTCTTGTCGGGGGATCTAGCAGAATCCCTGCAGTCCAGGAAGCCATTAAGAGAATCAGCGGCAAGGAACCGCATAAAGGTGTTAACCCGGATGAAGTCGTTGCGCTCGGCGCGGCTATCCAGGGCGGGGTTCTGGCTGGTGAAATGAAAGATATTGTTCTAGTCGACGTTGCCCCGCTTTCCCTCGGGATTGAAACCCTGGGCGGTGTATTCACCAGGATCATTGACCGGAATACGACCATTCCGACCACCAAATCCCAAGTCTTTTCGACTGCAGCCGACAGCCAGACTTCGGTAGATATCCATGTGCTTCAGGGTGAGCGCGAGATGGCTGCTTACAATAAGACGCTCGGCCGCTTCCAGCTTACCGGAATTCCGCCTGCCCCAAGAGGTGTGCCGCAGATCGAAGTCAAATTTGATATTGACGTAAACGGTATTGTACACGTTTCGGCGAAAGATATGGCAACCGGTAATGAACAGAAAGTAACCATCACGGCTTCAACCGGCTTAAGCAAAGATGAAGTTGAAAAGATGCGTCAGGATGCCGAGGCCAATGCTGAGAAAGACAAACAGGCCAGAGAACTGATTGATGCCAGAAACCAAGCAGATTCACTCGCGTACCAGGCTGAAAAGACCCTGAAGGACTTTGAAGGCAAAGGTGACGCCGCCGAGCGGGATGCGATTAAGAAGGCTGCTGAAGAACTCAGAGCCACGGCCGGCAGCGATAATGTCCAGGAAATTAATACAAAATCGGAAGCGCTGACCAAAATCCTCTATCCGTTTGTGGAAAAAATGTATCAGCAGCAGGGAGCACCCGGTGCAGGTCCGCAGGGACCTGGCGCGGGACCAAACCCAGGACAGCAGGATACCGGAGCCGGCAAGGCAGATGACAATGTTGTCGATGCTGAATATACCGAAGTGGACAAGGATAAATAAACAGAATCAGTATGAATCAGATCATTTGTTTAATCGATTGATCATGAAGAGTCCGCAGATAACAACGATATTAAAACACAAAAAGTACCGGTATTTAGCCTTAAAGCTAAATACCGGTACAACGCGCCTTGAATCTTAACATATTAATAATAATGGTAGTATAATGATACATTAGAAAGAGTCTATAGGTAATCAAAAGGGTCTAAGGGTGCAGCAGTATCTTTGGACCTGCTTCGGCATTCGGAGGAATGCAGGTCTTATTTATGTCTCATGCGGTCTTGTATTGATATTTAGGGAGGAGTTTCAGCTTAAATTATGAAACGCGATTACTATGAAGTTCTGGGTGTCAGCAAATCTTCCAGCGTGGATGAAATTAAAAAAGCTTACAGGAAGATAGCAAAGGAAAACCATCCCGATGTCAAACCGGGAGATAAGCAAGCGGAAGAACGCTTTAAGGAAGCTACTGAGGCTTATGCGGTATTGAGCGATCCGGATAAGAAAGCAAAATATGACCAATATGGCCACGCCGGGGTGGACTTTAACGGACAGGGCTTTGGAGGATTTGGCGATTTCTCTGATTTTGCTGATTTCGGCCTTGGAGATGTTTTTGAAATGTTTTTCGGCGGGGGTATGGGCGGAGGCTCCAGAAGAAAAGGCCCGGTGAAAGGCGCCGATTTGAGATATGATCTGTCCATCACGCTGCATGAGGCTGCCTTTGGCATGAAGAAGCAGATTGAAGTTCCGGTCTCAGTATACTGTACCGAGTGCGGAGGAAGCGGTGCAGCTCCCGGCACGAATCCGACCACGTGTTCACAATGCGGCGGTACCGGGCAGATCAGGGCAACTCAGCGTACACCGTTCGGGCAAATCGCTACGACCAAGACTTGTGCTGCTTGTGGCGGAAAAGGGACAATGATCAGCTCTCCGTGCAGCAAATGCAATGGCAAGGGTAAAGTAAAAGAAGTAAAAAAGATCGAAGTCAATATCCCGGCAGGCACGGAGGATGGATTAAGTCTGCGTTACAGCGGTTATGGCGAGGCCGGAGAAAGAGGAGGACCGTCCGGAGACCTGTATGTTGTTCTGCTCGTTAAGAAGGATGAATTCTTCCAGAGAAACGGCAATGATATCTACGTTGAAATTCCGATCACTTTTGTTCAGGCCGCCCTGGGTGATGAAATTGACGTGCCTACCCTTCACGGCGATGTCAAAATAAAGATACCCGAAGGAACCCAGACATCGAAAGTCTTCAGAATCAAAGGAATGGGTGTTCCTTACCGGAGAGGCAGCGGGTGCGGTGACCAGCATGTCAGGGTGATTGTAGCAACGCCTACCAAACTCACGGAACGGCAGAAAGAGTTGCTCAGCGAATTTGGAAAAATAACGACCGAAGGCCAGCAGCTTGGTAAAAAATCGCTTTGGGACAAGGTGAAGGATAATGTCCGGGATGCTATCGGTTAATTGCAGTTTAACGGCGAATAAGATCTGAGAAAAGGGAGTTAGCCATGAATTGGACTGAGATAGCGGTAACAGTATCATCTGAGGGAGAGGAGGCTGTTACCGATCTTTTATATCGGATAGGCAGCAAGGGTGTGGTTATCGAATCGCCTGAGCTGATTAATGGGTATGTTGAATCCGGGATCTGGGATTATCACATCTATGCGGACTTGGAAGTAACGGGAAAGTGTGTGGTCAAGGGCTATTTCCCGGAGGATGAAAGCTTAAGTCCCAGGATCGCCTCCTTACGGGAAGAACTTCTGCTCTTCAAGGAATTATTTCCGGACTGGATAGTGGAAACGAATTCCGTGATGGTGAAGGAAGAAGACTGGGAGAACGAATGGAAGCAATACTTTAAACCAGTCCGAATCGGCAAACGCTTCCTGATCAAACCGACCTGGGAACAGGTGGATACGCAGGATCAGGTGGTCATCATTGAGATTGATCCTGGGATGGCTTTTGGGACGGGTACCCATCCGACAACCGCTCTCTGCCTGGAGGAGCTGGAAGACCATATTCAGGAAGGTTCGGACGTCTTTGATATTGGCACCGGCTCCGGGATCCTGGCTGTGGCGGCCGCCAAGCTTGGCGCAAACGTCCAGGCCGGAGACATTGACCGCCTGGCTGTGCGGATTGCGCGGCAAAATGCAGCGCTGAATCACATGGAAGATAAAATTAAGGTCGAAACGGGAAACCTCGGTGAGGTCTTTACGGGGAAAGCTGATGTCGTCATCGCCAATATCATCGCGGATGTAATCATTGAACTCCTGCCTTCCCTGCCTCAGCTGATGAAACCGGAGGGTATCCTTCTTGCTTCCGGCATCATTGATACCCGGGAAGACAATGTTCTGGAAAAAATGAATGCGGCAGGTCTCCGCTGTATCGGAAGGCTTGAAGATGCAGGCTGGGTACTGCTGAAAGCTACGTTTGCTTGAGTGTATTGAGAGAGGGAATCCTATGCACCGTTTTAAAATCTCGTCCCGCGAAAAGGACACTTTTAACATAACCGGAGAAGAACTTCATCACCTGACGCATGTGGTGCGGCTTGAATGCGGCGCTAAAGTCATGGGCTTTGATAATTCCGGCGGTCAGTGGGTCGGGGTCATTGAAGAACTAGCCAGGGACTCAGCTCGCTGCAGAGTTGTTGAAGAGGAATTCCCTGACGTGGAAGCAGAGGCAAGGGTATACCTTGTCATGGGACTGGCCAAGGGAGAAAAGATGGAGTGGGTCATCCAAAAAGGGACTGAGCTCGGAATGGCCGGATTTATCCCTTTAAGGATGAAACGGTCTGTCCTGCAACTGGAAGGAACTAAAGCACGGGACAGGGTAGTCCGCTGGCAAAGAATCGCGGCTGAGGCTGTGAAACAATCTCACCGGGTCATCGAACCGGAAATTATGGAAGTAGCCGATTGGACGCAACTGAAGGGACTGCTGCCGGCAGAGACGCAGTGGCTGATTCCTTATGAAGATGAAAAGACGCACTCCTTAAAGGAAGTGCTTCAGGGATATGAACCCAGATACCCGATTGCTGTACTTATCGGGGCCGAAGGGGGCTTTGCGCCGGAAGAGGTGGCCTGGGCCGAGGAAAAACTTCAGGCCAGGAGTGTCTCTTTGGGACCGCGTATTCTGCGGACAGAGACGGCGGCTCTGGCAGCTCTTGTGATGACGCTCGCTTACTTCGATGATCTCGGGTAAATCTGGGGTAAGTTTGTAGGACATAATATCCGCGTGCCATGGATGGCATAATCCATTCAAAAGCCGTGCTCCAATCACAGCGGAATTGCCCCCCAGCCTGATCATATGGTCGTTTATGTCAGTCTATAAGCCGGAAATAATTCTTATGTTTTCTATACAGGCAGTTATTTGAAGAAGGTTGTATTTGTTGCGAGGGAAAGAAGCCAAGCGTATGAATAACAAAAATAATCAAAAAATAACCGGGAGTAAGGCGAGTTCGGAGAACTTTGATAGCATAGGAAGTGCAGGGAGCTTTGAAGGCCCGGAGGGCTCAAAAACCCTGAAAGGCTTGAAGGTAAGTTTTCTGACGCTTGGCTGCAAGGTCAACCAGACTGAAAGCGAAGCACTTTCTCAGCTGCTGGCCGGTGAAGGTTATAAGACCGTCCAGGAGGCTGATTCTGCCGACGTGATCATTATTAATACCTGCACCGTAACCGGTACAGGGAGCATGAAATCCCGTAAGCTCATCCGCAAGATGGTCAAGGATCATCCGGAGGCGATCATTGCTGTCATGGGCTGCTATGCCCAGCTAAGTCCTGATGAGGTTGCAGGGATCGATGGAGTCGGTCTGATCATGGGAACTCAGGACCGGAGTTCCCTGCTTCAGTTTTTACGCGATATTCAGGACGAACGTGCTGTCGATGCTTCAGCAAAGAGGCCGATCGAATCTTTAAGACCTCTCCGAAAGGTCAAAAGCTTTGAGGAAAGCGTAAAATATGAGGAGCTTCCGCTGATCAAAAATGAGAACAGGACACGGGCCATGCTGAAGATTCAGGATGGCTGCAGCCAGTTTTGTACATACTGCATCGTACCTTATACCAGGGGGCCGTCACGCAGCCGTGATCCTGAAAATGTCTACCGGGAGGCCAGGGAACTTCTGAAGGCAGGATACAAGGAAATTGTACTGACCGGTATTCATATCGGCGCCTTTGGCAGGGACTTTGCCCATAAGAATATGAATCTGGGACTTCTGGTCAGTGAGCTGGTGAAGCTTCCGGGGATGAAGAGACTCCGGCTTGGTTCGATTGAACCGATGGAGTTTTCGCTGGAATTGCTGGAGGTTATTGCTGTCAATGCAGCAGTATGTCCCCATTTCCATATTCCGCTTCAGAGCGGTTCCGACAAGATCCTGAAAAAAATGAACAGACCTTATACGACAGAGGATTATGCTGCTTTGCTGAAGCAGATAAGGGCCAGAGTTCCAGACGCGGCAATCGCCTCCGATATTATGGTCGGCTTTCCCGGAGAAACAGATCAGGATTATCAGGACAGCCTGCGTTTTGTTGAGAGCTGCGAATTTTCCGGTATTCATGTTTTCCCTTATTCCCGGAGGCCCGGTACGCCCTCGGCGGATATGCCGGAGCAGATACCCAACCGTATCAAAACAGCCAGGGTCAGGGAACTGATTCAGATCGGTCAAAAGAGCCGAAGAAAATACGAGAGAAAATTTATCGGAAAACAGCTTGAAGTAATTTTGGAAAATGTGGATCAAGACGGAAGAGCCCGCGGACATACCCAAAATTATCTGGAACTTCGAATTCCGTCCAGCCTGGCTGAGAGTGATCTCATCACTTATACTGTCCGCGAGGAGGATCTGGTTTCTGTCCCGGGAAACGCTGCTAGCCGAGAAATCAATGAAGCTGAATAAAGCACAATTTGTCAAATGGTGTTTAATCTTCTAATATTTTATAATATAATAATTAACAAATGATCCTCAAAATACAAGGAGCTACAATGAAGAAGATCGGGAATTGGAAGAAGCCCCTTATTATTGTTTTAATTGTAGTCATTGCGCTGGGTGTATTATTATTAAAAGCACCATTGTACGCACAAGTCCGAAGCTATGCGGTGATGTGGGCTTACACCAAATATGAAAATTCCAAGAGCCTGATGGATAAACAGCAAGTCTCTGTTCAGATCCCGGGCGGTTCCAGTACGGAAGCAAAAGACTGGTACCCGTTTGTCATGGTATTTAACGATAATGAAGGTTTTTCGCAGTACACCGGAAGAGACCTTTCCCTGTCGATGATCTATAATTTTGGCGCGTTCAGCTGGAATTACGGTTCGTCCACGCTTTACAAGGATGATTCGCCTTATTATGCGAGCTTTTATGGCGGATATCTGATCAAGGACAACTCTGGGCAAAGCAAGTATGGTTTTTCTGCAGATGGAAAGCTGAATATCAGTGAAATAACGGCTGTAACGGAATATGATTATAAGAAGCTGGTCCTGGACAGCCTGGGCTGCCCTGTCGAGCAGCAAAAAATGGATGTTCTTTCCTCCGAGGTCAAGAGCAGAGTCGCATATGCGGGTTATGAGGGCTGGGAACAAATCGATGCAATCATCCTGGTAAACAGTCCGGCCCACAAATATGAAGGCAGCCGTCGCGCTTACATTCAGTACGGCAATCCGCTCAAAAAAACCAGCCTGGAGGATTTCCCGCTGATTGCATCCCGTACAAGAATTTATGTGAGATATTTTGAGGAGTTTGACAGTACAGTCCTTTTGTATATCTTTACTCCTTTTGCAGAGACGCTGGAGCAATGTGACCAGAATATTCTCAGCAAGACAGTCATTGCGAAAAGCGAATAACCCGGCAGCAAAGGCCGCCAGGATAAAAAATTGGAGGTTCGGCCTATGGACAATTGTATTTTTTGCAAAATCGTGAACAAGGAAATTCCTTTAGCAATCGTCTTTGAAAACGAAGATATCCTGTGTTTTAAGGATATTAACCCCGTGGCGCCTGTTCACATTCTGGTTATTCCGAAAAAACACCTGACCAGTCTGAATGATCTGACAGAAGATGACATGGCTGTGACCGGCAGGATTTTTGTCCTGATCAAGCAGCTTGCAGTAGAATTCGGGGTCGCGGAATCGGGCTACAGAGTTGTTGTAAACTGCGGGCCTGACGGAGGTCAGGAAGTCGGACATCTGCACTATCATCTGATCGGCGGCAAGCCGCTGGGCAAGAAAATCGGCTAAACATCTTTTGGAAAAACCGTCAGATTAGGACTGAGTTGTGTTTTGATATGCCAAAAAAGCAGGCTCCTTCCAGCTTGACGTGTCCATATTCATCCTTTATAATTATTTCGTATCATTTACCAGTGGAGGGAGGGATAAAAAATGAGTGAAGTCAGAGTCGGTAAAAATGAATCCCTGGATTCCGCACTCCGCCGGTTCAAGCGAAATTGTCAACGTTCGGGGGTATTATCGGAAGCTCGCAAACACGAGCATTACGAGAAGCCAAGCGTTAAGAGAAAAAAGAAATCTGAGGCTGCGCGGAAACGTAAATTCAAATAAGGGAGTTGGCTCCAATTGT
Organism: Dehalobacter sp. CP; assembly: GCF_047652685.1. Classification (NCBI taxonomy): domain Bacteria; kingdom Bacillati; phylum Bacillota; class Clostridia; order Eubacteriales; family Desulfitobacteriaceae; genus Dehalobacter; species Dehalobacter sp. CP. The sequence goes on along the minus strand of NZ_CP157399.1, from coordinate 2,445,866 downwards.
CCCTGAAGGATCGTCTGGTTGAGGATATGAAGACAGCTATGAAGGCCAAAGAGGAGGGGAAGGTTAGACTTTCTGTTATCCGAATGGTACGGGCTGCCATCAAATACGCTGAGATAGACAAGAAAATGGAGTTCAACGATGATAATCAGGTTATCGAGGTTCTTGCCCGCGAGTTAAAAATGCGGCGGGATGCGATGGAACAGTTTGCCAACGCGAACAGGCCCGACAAAGTTCAGGAGCTCGAAGAGGAAGTCGCCATCCTAATGGAATACTTACCTCAGCAGCTCACTGAAGGGGAAATCCGCGAAATAGCTAAAGAAATCATCGCTGAAACCGGTGCCCAAGGCCCCAAAGATCTGGGGAAAGTCATGGGAATTATTACGCCGAAGATAAAAGGAAGAGCCGAAGGGAAGCTTGTGAATCAAGTCGTGAGAGGACTCTTGGGTTCCTAAAAAAGAGTAGTGAAAAACTGCCGCTAAAACATAAGCGGCAGTTTTTTTGTTTTAATTGGTATACTCTGGGTTTAAGCCATAACCCTAACCGCTCTTCGTCTATTGTGCCATGGACGTTGAAAAGCCGCGCTTCTTATCGAATGCCATGTCGTCCATGACGCATTCGACCCTAGGCACATTCAGTGCCGCCGCGTGCTCCGCTTGGCCGAGAATAGGCTACATGACGTTAAATCTGACGTTAAATTTTGCGTCCATTAAGCTATCATATTAAAAATGAGCGAGCATCTGCTCTTTCATTTTCCTTTGCTCTCCCCTGTTCCTCTGGGTCTCCCGCTAACTGCTTGGACTATTCTCTGCTCCTGGTGCATAGACATGCTATGAAGGGAGTGGTAAGCGTGCTGAAAAGGCTTCAGAAACATGCTGGTGAGATCCTGGAGTTTCCGACGGATGTCCTGGATAACGGACCTAAAATAACCATTATCGGACGCAGTGAGATCATCATAGAATATTTTGATGAAGTGGTCGGATTTTCGGATCAGGAAATTACTTTGCGGACTTCCGAGGGTAAACTCTGCCTTAACGGAGATAAATTTATTCTTACCGCTGTGCAGGATCATGAGATCAGTATCCGCGGCCGGTTAACCGGACTAAGCTTTGGGGAGGGCTGAAGGTGTTCGGAAAATTTGGCAGATACCTGCACGGAAGGGTAACCATTCAAGCGCAGGGTAAGAATTTAGCTGGATTTATTAATGAGGCGCTTAAAGACAGGATTGAATTTTATAATGGAAAAAAATTGACGGATAGCTTTTTGGCCGAGATCAATGCCGCAGATTTCAGACGTTTGCGCAAGGCAGCCAAAAAAGCAGGAATCAAAATCAACATCCGGAACAGATACGGGTTTCCGTTTGTAGCGCTACGCTGGCAAAAACGCAAGGGTCTGATTTTTGGTGTTTTTATCATCATTGCAGCACTCACGGTTCTTTCTCAGTATGTACTTTCCATTAGTGTGGAAGGAAACAGCAGAGTTTCAGCGGATCAGATTATTGCTGAAGCCGGGAAAGCCGGCTTAAATAAATGGGTGCTGAAAAGTTCCCTTGACCTTGATCAGATGAGCAAACAAGTTCAAGAGAGCATACCTGACCTGGTCTGGATGACGATGGAAGAGCGCGGAACGAATATCAAAATCAGAGTCGTCGAAAAAACCCTGCCGCAAACTGTTTTATTCCAGGGAGATCTTCTGGCAGCCAAAACAGGCTATGTGGAAGATGTGATCGTCATTCAGGGGCAGGCGCTAATTGCTGAAGGACAGCTGGTTACTGCCGGACAGGTTTTGATCAAGGCTGCAGGAGGAATGACGGAATACAGCTTTGATGTATCTGGTCAGAACAGAGCCAAACAAAACGCGACCGATGCTCCGGCGGCCAAAGGCTTTGTCCGGGCAAGGGTCTGGTACAGCGCGGACAAGATTATTCCCATGGAAGAAGATAGGACGGAAAAGACAGCAAATAGGACCAATGGCTGGGGAATAAAAATAAATAATCGTGTAATAATGATAATGAATCAGGACAGCCCCTATTCAGATTCGATCCAAGAAACCTGCACATATGCATTGCCCGGTTGGAGGAATTGGCGTTTTCCTGTCGAATTGTTAAAAGTACATTATGAAGAAACTCAAAAAGCACATGTAAGCCGTACAGCAGCAGAAGCAAAGAAGCTTGCCGAGACCCTGGCCAGGGAGGAATTGAAACAAAAACTGCCTTCAGGGGTCAAAGTACTGCACGATAAAGTCCGGATCCTTTCATCCAAAAAAGGAACGGAACATGTCAGGGTTGAAATTGAGACCTTTGAAGATATCGCGGTATATAAAAAATAAGCAAATATCCTTGCATTTGGAGGAACTCACATTTGCGTAATGAATCGAAACTAAACCTGAAAGACAAAGATGAAGCATTAAACCTGTTCGGTCTCGAGGATGTCAACTTAAGATTTCTGGAAGAGCGTCTTGGTTGTCAGATTGTTTTTCGCAGTGAAGAGATGACGATTTCAGGTGAAGAACAACAGGTCAAGCTTGCCGAAGCAGTCCTCAAACAGCTTCTGGACTTAATTCGGAAAGGCAATACACTGACTCTGGCCGATGTAACTTATGTTGTTTCCCAGGTGGAAGAGGGCAGCGTGAAGGATATGGCTCAAAACCTCACCCATATCATCGCGACGACGCAAAGGGGGCGGCCGATTAAACCCAAGACGCTCGGACAGGCCAAGTATGTTAAAGCCATTGCCAAGGATTCACTCGTCTTTGGCATCGGACCCGCCGGGACAGGAAAGACCTATCTGGCGGTGGTCATGGCGGTCAAGGCGCTGAGGGCCAAAGAGGTGAACAGGATTGTTCTCACCCGGCCTGCGGTGGAAGCCGGAGAAAAACTCGGTTTTTTGCCCGGGGATTTGCAGGAGAAGGTCAATCCGTACCTCAGGCCGCTCTATGATGCGCTCTATGATCTTCTTGGACCGGAAACGACCGCACGGTATATTGAGAAAGGCACGATTGAGATTGCTCCGTTGGCCTATATGCGCGGGCGTACGCTAGACGATTCATTTATTATTCTGGATGAGGCCCAAAATACATCTCCGGAGCAAATGAAAATGTTTCTGACCAGGCTCGGATTTGCCTCCAAAGCAGTGGTTACCGGTGACATTACTCAGGTTGACCTTCCCCGCGGTAATTATTCAGGGCTGATTGAAGTACAACATATCCTGAAAGGTATCGGAGATATTTCCTTCCATTACTTTACTTTGGACGATATTGTACGTAACCCGCTTGTACAAAGCATTATTCACGCTTACGATGCGCAAGATATAAAAGAGGACAAGCAGTCCGGTAAGGATTGATGGGACTTGAATAAAAAATTGAAAACAATGCTTTTGCCTAAAAAGACCAAGAATGCTATGACAAAATACCAGATAGCATTATTTCTGCTGTTCTTTATTCTTTTAACCGCGATATTGGCCTCGGATCTTTTTCAGTCCAAATTAAATATTGAATCCGGTGAGCCCAGTCCGGAATTGATCACGGCACCTTATGAAAAGAAAGTGACGGATCTTGCCAAGTTCCAGGAGGAACAAAAAGCAGCAGCGAATGCAGTCGGACCTGTTTATATGGCCGATGACGATCAAATTTCCAACTTGTCAAAAGATTTGGATCGGACATTTGAGATTCTGGCGGATCAGAAAGATTCTAAGGACAGTCTTACAGAAAAAATGGACGAGCTCCGCAAGAAAGTCCCTTATAGCGAATTGTCGAACAGCACGCTTGAAGCGCTGCTGAATTTGTCTGATCACGAGATTGTATCTGCCTCCGGAACTAGTTCAGTTGTCATCCTTGGGATAGCAAGCGATGCCGAGACCGGAGCGAGATATCAGGCAGAAGTATCACTTTTACAGGACCGAATGAGTGAACAGATCAATCAATCCAATGTAACTGAACCTGTGAAAGAACTTATCAATGAATTTATTGAACAGTGTGTGATCAAACCGACACTGACCATCGATGAAGAAGCGACAAAGAAAATGCAGGATATTGCCATTTCTAAGGTTAAACCATCCATCCGGACCTATCGAGAAAATGAAAAAATTATAGGACCGGGGGAAATTGTTGATGATCAGATTTATCAGGCCCTGCAGGCGTACGGATTGATCAAAGTAGAATCTCCATGGAAGCCGGCTTCCGGTATTGCAATGATTGTCTTGGTTTCGATGATTATTTTGATTTTTTTCGCCTACCAGTTCAGCCCCGACACGTTTACCCACTGGCAAAGGATGGTGCTGATCGGACTTCTGATGATTGTTGCGCTGGCCATGGGTAAAGCCTTTATGGCGATCAGTCTTGGGGACAATGATTTAAACACTTTGACGGCTATCCTGATACCTGCGGCCTGGGTTACGATGACGGTTACACTCCTGCTTGGCGTTAAGATCGCAGTTCTGGTAGGCGTCATTCTGGCTATTTTCACCGGGATGATGGCAGATCCAGGGAATATGGGAGCAGCAGGTTCGCTGGCAGCCTTATTTTCTTTGCTTAGCGGCATCGTCGGAATACAGGGTGTTGCTAAACTGGACCGTCGTTCTGAGCTGGCCAGGGCAGGATTGTTTGTGGCTTTGGTAAACATTGCCCTTGTAAGCGGTGTTGCCTTGATCCTTCAGATTAGTCCGACCGATTGGCTGATCGGATGCATGCTGAGCGTTGCCAACGGATTTCTGACGTCTGTTCTTACCATGGGTGTTTTGCCTTGGCTGGAACAGGGCTTTAACATTACATCGGCGGTAAGGCTGTTGGAATTATCCAACCCGAATGCGCCGCTGTTGAAAAGCTTATTGATCGAAGCTCCAGGGACCTACCATCACAGCGTCCTGGTTGGGAATCTGGCTGAAACTGCCGCTGAAGAAATTAAAGCTGACCCTGTGCTGGTCAGAGTCGGTGCGCTCTATCATGATATCGGCAAGCTGAAAAGACCGTACTTCTTTATAGAAAACCAGTTTTCCAAGGATAATCCCCACGAAAAGATTGCCCCGACGCTTAGTTCCCTAATTATCATTTCCCATATCAAAGACGGACTAGAAATGGCCAAAGAGCATAAGCTTCCATCCAATATTCAGGATATTATTGCGCAGCATCACGGGGACAGCACGGCATCGTTCTTTTACCATAAAGCACTCGAAGAGAATCCAGATATTTCGGAAGAAGCTTTCAGGTATGACGGGCAGCGTCCCCAGTCTAAAGAGGCGGCGCTGGTTCTTCTGGCGGATAATGTTGAAGCAGCCGTTCGTTCCCAGAAGGACAGTTCGCCGGGAAAAATTGAAGGATTGGTGCGTAAGATTATCAAGGAGAAATTTGATGAGGGTCTGCTTGACCAATGTGACTTAACCTTTAAGGATCTGGATAAGATATCTATAGCATTTGTTAAGGTTCTAAGCGGAATATTCCATTCCAGGATCGAGTACCCTGAATTGCCGTCCGCCAAGACCAAAGTGGCAGAGGAAGCGGGCACGGGTCAGAAACAGGAGGAACCCAAAACGCAAAAAGAGAATGAGTCTCCGACTAAGCAGGACAGCGAGCCTGGTTCGTCATCTGAAAAAAATAATTCTCACGGATAGGGGGGAGAAAAAGACTTGCTCTTTAAAGGCAGGTCTTTTCTGGGAAATGGAACTAGATATCAGTTGGGAAGAGGATTCTGTTGCAGAAGATGAACAAAATAAAATAGCAGAACTGCTTCGTACGGGCATTCAGAAAGCGCTTCTTGAGGGAGGCGGCCCGGATGACGCTGAGATCGGACTTGTCCTGACCGATGATGAATCCATTCATCTCCTGAATAAGACGTACCGCGGAATTGACAGCCCTACGGACGTCCTGTCTTTTGCCCTTCGGGAAAAGGGGGAAGGGGAGCCGGAGATTTATTATAATCCTCAGTCGGACAAAGATAAGAAAGAATGGCTTGAGTATTCTCTCGAAGAAATTATTGACGAAGAAGATGAAAATATTGACGAATACGAAGAAGATAATTTTGAGGAGTACGAAGAGGATGACGATGATTTCAGCTACTGCGATACGACTCTCGGTGATATCGTGATTTCTGTCGAAAGAGCCCGTTCTCAGGCCATTGAGTATGGGCATTCCTTTGCCAGAGAGATTGTTTACCTGGCAGTGCACGGAACACTGCACCTTCTGGGGTACGATCATGGCAGTGAGGAGGATTCCAGTGTCATGCGGCGTCTGGAGGAACAGGTTATGGATCAGCTGAGCCTGCTGCGCTGACAAGGGGGAAGAATAATGCCGGATATCCGTAAGCCTGCTGGTTTTATCGGCAGCTGCAGAGGGGCTTTGCACGGGATTGCTTACTCGCTGAGAACAGAAAAACACCTCAGATTTCATTTTTTTGCCGCTGCGGTTGTTGTTCTGGCAGGCGCTTACTTTCGTCTTTCAGGCGTTCACTGGCTGTTTATTATTTATGCCATTGGCAGCGTTCTGGTGGCGGAGTTGTTCAATACCGCGCTGGAAAGGGCGATTAATCTGGCTGAACCCGGGTACCATCCCCTTGCCGGCCTCGGCAAGGATGTTGCTTCCGGTGCCGTACTGGTTGCCGCTATCCAGGCTGTCGTTATTGGGATCATTATTTTTGGATCTTATTTGATAAAGATTTTTTAGGGTAGGTCTGTGGGCGACAATACCACCTTTCGGTTGTTGCGTCCTCCTTGACGCGTCGCTTCTTGCCATTGCCATCCATGGCATCGCGACATTAGGCCATCCGTGGCCGTCAAAAGGCCGCGCTTCGCACTCCATGCTCCGCTCACGGCGGAACTGTAGCCCACAGACTGATCTTAGGATTGTTTAAGGAGGTCTGCAAGTCGTAGCGTTGTTATTATCTAAGACGGGGGGCGGAATGAGATGAAGAACGAACAGGCTGTGGATATCAATCAGGCTACGGAGCTGATTCGCCAGGCGCATCAGGCTTGTGAAGAGGCTTATGCCCCTTACTCCTGCTACAAGGTTGGCGCCGCCGTTCTCTGGGAATCCGGAAGGATTACTTCCGGTGTCAATGTCGAAAATGCTTCCTATGGCCTGAGTGTCTGTGCGGAACGCAATGCCGTGTTCCATGGGATCGGATTGGGGGAAAGGCGGATCAAAGCGGTTGCTATCGCAGTTCCGCTCGAGGAGATGCCGTCCCCATGTGGTGCCTGCCGGCAGGTGATCCGGGAGTTCGCCTCGGACTGCCTTGTTTTGCTCAGCAATGGCAGCGGAGAAATCAGGAAAATTTGTTTGAAGGATCTTCTCCCTGATTCGTTTGGCCCGGAGTTTTTAAAAAGCATTTAGGATAAGAGACCACATGATATACAGCTATAGGATATACAACGATAGGATACACAATTTTATGATACAAGATTTTATGATACAAGGAAGGTAAAGCATTTGAACAAACAGGAGAAAAAAGGTTTTCGATCGGGTTTTGTTGCGGTGATCGGACGGCCCAATGCCGGGAAATCGACCTTGCTGAATACGCTTTTGGGTCAGAAAGTGCTGATTATATCCGATAAGCCGCAGGCAACCAGAAACAGAATCCGGTGTATCCTTACCGAAGAGCGCGGGCAGGTCATCTTTTTTGATACGCCCGGTATTCATAAACCGAAGCACCGCCTGGGCGAATATATGGTCGCGGCCGCCAAAAGCACTTTGCAGGGCGTCGATTTTGCGATATGCGTCGTCGATGCCTCCGTACCGTTTGGATCGGGGGATGAATACGTGCTTCAGGTCATTAAGGACAGCGGAGCTCCGTGCATTTTGGCCTTAAATAAAATTGACCTGATTTCCAAGGATCAGTTGCTGGAGAAAATAGCCGGCTTTGCCAAAATAGCAGATTTTAAAGAAATCGTTCCAATTTCAGCTTTACAGTCCGAGAATACCACGAAGTTAATGGATCTGATTTTTGAAGCGCTTCTGCCTGGCCCAATGTATTTTCCGGATGATGTCGTCATAGACCAGCCGGAGAAGTTTGTCGTTGCAGAGCTGATCAGAGAAAAGCTGATGAACCTGACCAGAGAAGAAGTTCCGCACTCGGTCGCGGTCGTGGTCGATAAGATGGAAGAGAAAAAATCCCTGATTAAGATAGAGGCTGTGATCCTCGTCGAGCGTGATTCCCAGAAAGGAATTGTGATTGGCAAGGAAGGAAGTGTCTTAAAAGAAGTCGGAAGGCTTGCCCGGGAAGAAATTGAAACGCTGCTGGGCAGCAAGGTATTCCTTGAACTTTGGGTCAAAGTCAAGAAGGACTGGCGCAACCAGAATAACCAGCTCAGGGATCTGGGATATAATCTGAAGGACCTGAAAGAATAAATGCCGCGGGGTACATTAGGGTTATTAAAAAATAAGGTATCTTATCATATTAGCGGTACGGGAAAGTATAAAAGAACGCTGAAGGGAAGGTAGACTTATGAATATCGCCGGAAAAATTGACCATACGCTTCTGAAATCTGAAGCTACGGAGAAGGATATCGTCGGTCTTTGCCATGAGGCTGTCAAACACGGTTTTGCTTCCGTTTGTGTAAACCCCATATATATCTGTACCGCCGCACGCCTGCTGCACGGAACGAGTGTCATACCGTGCACGGTCATAGGTTTTCCGCTTGGAGCTGAGTTTACCGAAATAAAGATGCAGGAGATTCTGGCAGCGAAAGCCCATGGCGCGAGGGAAGTTGATGCCGTGATGTGCATCGGCAAAGCCAAATCCGGCGATTGGAAAGCCGTGCAGCGTGACGTGAATTTGATGGTTCAGACGGCCCAGGGCTGCGGTCTAAAAATAAAAATGATTATTGAAACGGGGCTTTTGGACGAGGACGAAAAGCGGAAGGCGGCTGAAATTATCCGGGAAGCTGGAGCAAACTATATCAAAACATCGACGGGCTATTTTGGCGGCGCAACAGTTGAAGACGTCAAAAACCTGAAAAACTGGGCAGGCCCTGTTGTTAAAGTCAAAGCATCCGGCGGAATCAAGACGAAAGAGTTTGCTTTGGAACTGATCAAGGCAGGTGCCGACAGACTCGGAACCAGCTCCGGGATCGTAATAATCCAGTAGTATCTAGTTCTTAGATGTATTAACTGTTTAGTCAATAGAAATTACATAAATAGGAATGCTATCCAAATAGATAGCATCTATTGAAAATATAATAGGGAATAAAGACACGACCGGGGATGATGTTGGGAGATGGCGGTCTATCAGGCGGATGCGATTGTGATCCGCAGCAGGGAGTATGGTGAGTCGGACAGGCTTATCACGCTTTTTTCAAGGGAAAAAGGAAAGCTAGAGGCTGTGGCCAAGGGGGTTCGAAAACCCAAAAGCACCCAGAGGGGCGGGACGCAGCTTTTTACGTATGCCGATTTTTTGTTGTACAGGGGGAAGACACTGGATACGGTGAATCAGGCTCAGCCCCGGGAGAACTTCATCCATCTCTGGGACGATTTTGACCGGACGATCACCGCGTCGGCAATGGTCGAGCTGCTGGATATTTCTACTGTCAGGGAACAGCCTGATCCGGAACTGTTCACTCTTACCTTAAGCTTTCTTTTTTTGCTCAAACATCTTGACCCGTATATGGCTCAGGCTGCTTATGCGCTCAGGCTCATGCACCTGCAGGGTTATCTGCCGTCGATGGAGGGTTGTACCGAATGTGGCGGAGACCTTTCCGGCGAGCAGGTCTATTTGAGTGCGGAGGCCGGAGGTTTTCTTTGCGCGGCCTGTAAAAACAACCGGATCGTCAGAGCGCTGAACCCGGGAAGCCTGGCCCTGATGCGCCAGTTGTACCAGGCCGATCTCGTGAAGATTGATCGACTGCGCTGGAACAAAAAAATGCGGCAGGAAATCCTCGAAAGCCTTTGCCATTACTGTGAACAAAAATTTGAACGCAAACTCCTGGCCTGGAGACAAGGCAGTGAGTTCTGGAACAAGTGAGTTCTGGAAGGTGAGTTCGGTGAGTTCTGGAAGATTGACAGTGAAGCTTTATTGGCATATAATATCTCAGATAAAGGTTATACTGCATGTAAGCAGCTTTCTTTTTAGGAAAATATTTTGTCCGCATAGATGGAAAAGATGCCTGCGATAGCCGCTAAGAGAGTCCGGGAGGGTGAGAGCCGGACAGGTGAAAACAGGTTGGGCAGTCTGGAGCGGACCAGGTTCAAAGAGGATTCCAAGTTACGTGACAAAGTTACGTAAGTATATTGGAATCAAGCAGGGTGGAACCGCGGGAAATGCTCTCGTCCCTGCAGCAATTATTTGCTGTATGGATGGGGGTTTTTATTTTTGAACGGAGGAAATCATATGAAATTTCAAGATCTTATTCTGGCCCTTAACCAGTTTTGGGGGGAGCAGGGATGTATTATTGCTCAGCCCTACGATATTGAAAAAGGCGCAGGAACGATGAACCCGGCCACTTTTTTACGGGCACTGGGACCGGAACCCTGGAATGTGGCTTATGTGGAGCCGTCCAGGCGTCCGACCGACGGCAGATACGGTGAAAATCCGAACCGTCTGCAGCACTATTTTCAGTATCAGGTCATTCTGAAGCCTTCGCCGGATAATGTCCAGGAGCTTTATCTGGAAAGCCTGGAGCGGCTCGGAATCAATCCGGCCGACCATGATATCCGGTTTGTGGAAGACAACTGGGAATCCCCTACACTGGGGGCCTGGGGCCTTGGTTGGGAAGTTTGGCTGGACGGCATGGAAGTCACCCAGTTCACCTACTTTCAGCAGTGCGGCGGTATTGACTGCAAACCCGTCTGCGCAGAAATTACGTATGGGATAGAAAGGCTGGCGACCTTTATTCAGGGCAAGGAGAGCGTTTTTGATATTGAGTGGGTCGGAGACATTAGCTACGGTGATATTTATCTGCAGAATGAAATTGATTTTTCACGCTACAACTTTGAAGTGGCTGACATTGATGCGCTGCGGCAGTGGTTTGATATGTACGAGAAGGAATCAGAGCGGACCGTCCAGGCAGGCCTGGTCGTGCCGGCCTACGATTATGTACTGAAATGCTCTCACGCGTTTAACCTTCTGGAAGCCCGGGGGGCGATCAGTGTGACGGAAAGAACCGGGTACATTGCCAGAGTAAGACACCTGGCCCGTCTGTGTGCCCAGGCCTATGTCACCCAGCGAGAAACACTCGGGTTTCCTTTACTGAAAAAAAGGGGGGAATAAAAATGAGCAAGGACTTTTTACTGGAAATCGGCATGGAAGAAATGCCCGCCAAATTTGCACCAGGTGCAGTGGCCCAGCTGGAGAACAATGCCCGAAAAATGCTGGCGGAACTGCGTTTAGCGTATAAGAATCTGCAGTGCTACGTGACACCGAGGCGTCTGGCGCTCTATGTAGAAGCTCTGGCTGAGAAACAGCAGGATATCAGTGAAGAAGTCAAAGGACCTGCCCAGAAGGCAGCATTTGATGCTGAAGGCAAACCGACCAAAGCGGCTGAAGGATTTGCGCGCGGACAGGGCGTCAAGACCGAAGACTTTTTTCTGAAAGAAATCAATGGTGTGCCCTATGTGTATGCTGTAAAATCCCAAAAAGGCGAAGAAACCGAAAAGCTGCTGCCACAGGTCTCGCTGAATCTGGTTACGAGCCTCAACTTTCCGAAACCGATGCGCTGGGGAGATTATGAGATCCGCTTTGCACGCCCGATCCGCTGGCTGATCTCGCTGTTTGGTGACGAGGTGATTCCTTTCAGCTATGCCGGGGTTCAGGCCGGAAGAACTTCGCGCGGACACCGTACGCTTGGCAGCTATATCCGGATTGTTCAGCCGGCTGAATATCTGAACGCGTTGGAATCGGTCTTTGTGCTGGCTGACCAGGAGAAAAGAAAACAGAATATCTGGAGCCAGATCCAGCTGTTGGCCGCTAAGGTCGGCGGCGAAGTCGACCAGGACGAGGACCTGCTGACTGAGATCTGTCATCTGGTGGAATATCCGACCGCACTTTTGGGCGAAGTTGATGTCAAATATATGGTCCTGCCGGGAGAAGTCATTACCACGCCGATGAAGGAACATCAGCGTTATTTTCCGGTCAGGGCGGAGGACGGCAAATTGCTGCCGTACTTCATTACGGTACGGAACGGCGACAGAACCTCGCTCGATATCGTGAAAGAAGGCAATAAGAAAGTGCTCAAAGCCCGTCTGGAAGATGCCGCTTTCTATTACCGGGAAGATCTGAAAAGTCCGCTGCATACCTTTGTTTCAAAGCTTGACAGGGTCGTGTATCATGAAAAGCTCGGCACAGTCGGGCAAAGGGTCGACCGGCTTCAGAAACTGGCCGTCGTGATTGCGAACGAAATGGGTCTGGATACAAAAGAAACAGAACGGGTCAATCGGACGGCCTATCTGGCCAAAGCAGACCTTGTGTCGCATATGGTTTACGATTTTCCTGAACTTCAGGGAATCATGGGTGCGTACTATGCCGGAAGCAATGGCGAAGACCCGGCGGTTTGTGCCGGAATCCTTGAACATTACCGGCCGCGTCATGCCGGAGACGCGTTCCCTTCCTCTGTAACCGGGAAAGTGGTTAGTCTCGCTGATAAACTTGATGCGATCGTCGGTTCTTTCGGGATCGGCATCCAGCCGACTGGTTCGCAGGACCCGTATGCGCTAAGGCGTCAGGCGCTTGGAATCGTCGGCCTGATGGTTCAAGATGAACTGGACCTGTCTCTTCTACGGCTAATCGAAGCGTCTTACAGCATCTTCAGCACACAGCGAATTACGTTGGAGCCGTTAGAGAAGATCAGACCGGCCCTTCTGGACTTCTTCGTCCAAAGGGTCCGCTACCTGCTCCAGGAATCCGGACTGCGCTATGATACGATTGACGCTGTCATGGCCCACGGAACAGAAAAGCCTGCTCATCTGATGAAAAAGGCCGTGGTTCTCGCCCAAGTCAGGGATGAAGCTGACTTTGTCTCCTACAGTAATGCCTATGTCCGTTGTGTGAACCTCGGTAAGAAAGCAGCTGCCGTGGCATGGCAGGTTTCCGATTTACAAGTAAGCTCGGAGTTGGCGCTCGCCGAATGTCTGCACGAAAAAGCTCCACTGATCCGGAGGGCTGTGAACGATGTGGATTTCAGGAAAGCCTACGCATTTGCTGTTGAGATTGTGCCATTGATCGAAAAACTGTTTGAAGACGTCATGATCATGGTCGAAGATGAAAAGCTCAGAAATGCTCGTTTAGGATTGTTGAAGAGCTGTGTGGAAGCCCTGGGCTGTCTCGGAGACCTGACACTTCTAGCGTAGGTTCAGCCTCATTTTTCAAAGGGATGACATTGATCCCCTTTACGTCTCTGTACGTCTCTGTATGTCTGATTCTTCTGAGGGTTGATTTAGATTATTTCTGGAGGCATTTTGGATATTTTCTTAAAATGTATATTTTGTTTTTCTTTTTAATGATAAGGCTTTCCTTTTTTCGAATATGTTATATAATATAGAAATATGACATACTATATCATTGGATTACCGTCAATGTGCTACGATATTTGAACTTTAGTTTCTATTTTCCGGAGGGTGAGAAAAATGCAGCTTTCCGAGCGCCAGGAGAAGATCCTCGAACTTGTGAAAAAATCCAGCCCGATGACGGGAGAACAAATAGCCAGTCAACTGAATTTGAACAGGGCGACCTTAAGACCTGATCTGACAATTCTGACCATGGCGGGTGTATTGGAGGCGCGTCCCCGAGTCGGCTATTTTTATAATGGAAATGCGGGACCTTCACCTATCGCCCAAAGGGTCAGGCAGCTCAGAGTCGGTGATTTCAAATCGATTGCAGCTGCTGTCAAGGAGAGCGTCTCGATTTACGATGCAGTCGTATCCATGTTTACCAACAATGTCGGCAGTCTGATCGTGATTAATGATGAACGTGAGCTTAAGGGGATGGTTTCCCGCAAGGATATCCTGAAGGCTTCACTTGGCAATATGGATCTGCACGGGATGCCGATCAGTGTCATCATGACCAGGATGCCGAATATTATCATGGCTGCATCCGATGAATCTGTACTCGAGGCCGCCAAAAAGCTGGTACAGCACCAAATTGATACGCTTCCGGTCGTCGAAAGCTATATCAATGAGGGAGGCCGCGAAAGTTTTGAGGTAGTTGGCAGATTTACAAAGACCAATGTAACCAGCCTGTTTGTAGAACTGGGACAGGATAAATTTCCAAATACCGCAAAGTGGTTTTAGAGGAGAAAGCGAGGGGGTGTTTTGGTGACCGATCAAATCCCGGTAATTTATGTAATTTCCGATGCGCTGGGAGAGACGGCAGAGTTTGTCAGCAGAGCGGCAGCAGCACAGTTTAACGGAATAAAGACAAAAATTCGCCGGGTGCCTTATGTTCTGGATGAAACGCATATCGATGACATCTTGGAAGAAGCGGTAGAGGAACAGGCAATTCTCGTTTACACGCTGGTCCTGACAAATTTGAGGCTCTACATAGAACGACGGGCCAAGGAAAAAAATCTAATCACTATCGATATTTTGAGTCCGCTGATTTCGGCATTGGCTGATAAAACCGGACTTGATCCCAAAAATATACCCAATGTTACGCACCGACTGGATGAACAGTACTTCCGGAAGGTAGAGGCTGTGGAGTTTGCAGTTAAATATGACGATGGCAAGGACCCGCGAGGGCTGCTGTATGCTGATGTCGTCCTAATAGGCGTGTCCCGGACCTCAAAAACACCGCTAAGCATGTACCTTGCCCATAAAGGGATTAAGGCTGCGAATATCCCGCTGGTGCCGGAAGTGACACCGCCCCGGGAACTGTATGAAGTTCCCCGAAATAAGGTCTTCGGGCTGATCTTAGGCCCGGAAAAGCTGAACCAAATACGCAGTGAACGGCTGAAAACGCTGGGACTTGGAGCATCTGCCGATTATGCCAATCTGAACAGGATTATGGAAGAGCTCGACTATGCCAAACAGATCATGAAGAAGATTGGCTGTGTAATCATAGATACCACCAATAAAGCGGTCGAAGAAACCGCAAGTGTGATTCTGCAGAAAGTAACAATAAACGGGGAGTTGAGAAAAGATGGTTGACAAAAAATATGTGTACTTGTTTCGTGAAGGCAGTGCCGACATGAAAAACCTTCTTGGAGGCAAGGGAGCAAACCTGGCTGAAATGACCAACATCGGACTGAATGTCCCGCAAGGCTTTACGATTACCACGGAAGCCTGTCTCGAATACTATGACTGCGGCGAGCAGCTGCCCGGAGGATTATGGGAACAGATCCTTCCCGCGATCCAGGATGTCGAGAAAGCAAGCGGCAAGAAATTTGGCGATCCCGAAAACCCGCTTCTGGTTTCGGTCCGTTCCGGTGCGAGGGTTTCCATGCCCGGGATGATGGATACAATCCTGAACCTTGGTCTGAACGAAGGTACAGCCAGCGGCGTCAGCAAGGCAACAGGCAATGAGAGATTTGCTTTTGACTGCTATAGACGCTTTATCCAGATGTTTGGCGATGTCGTACTTGGAATAGCCAGCCACAAATTTGAGAATATCCTGGAAGAAGTCAAAGAAAAGCAGGGTGTAACGTTCGATTCCGAGCTTTCTCCGGAAAGTCTGAAAGGACTTGTGGTCAAGTTTAAAGCGCTTGTTAAGCAGGAGACCGGCGTACCATTCCCTGATGATCCGTATGAACAGCTTAAGGAAGCGATCACCGCCGTTTTCAAATCCTGGAACAACCACCGGGCGATCGTGTACCGGAAAGCCAACGGTATTCCGGACAGCTATGGCACCGCTGTCAACGTCCAGTCGATGGTATTCGGCAACATGGGTAATGACTCCGGCACAGGCGTGGCCTTTACCCGGAACCCGTCAACCGGTGAAAAACACTTGTATGGGGAATATTTGATGAATGCCCAGGGTGAAGACGTCGTTGCAGGTATCCGTACACCGCTTTCGATCGACAGCCTGCAAAATGACAATCCGGAAATTTACCGCCAGTTCAGCGAGATCGCCAAGAATCTGGAAAACCATTATAAAAACATGCAGGATATCGAGTTCACGATTGAGAAAGGCAGACTCTACATACTCCAGACCCGTAACGGAAAATGTACGATTTCTGCTGCAATCCGCATTGCTGTTGAACTTTGTCAGGAAGGCCTCATCACCAAAGAAGAAGCAGTCGAGAGAATTGATCCGCATCAGCTGGAAAAACTGCTGCACCGCAGAATCGATGATGCCGCGAAGCTCGATGTTGTAGCGACAGGACTGCCTGCCTCACCGGGAGCAGCTTCCGGCAAGATTATCTTCAGTGCGGATGAAGCTGAAAAGCTTGGCCAGACCGGAGAAAAAGTCATCCTCGTTGGTACGGAAACCACCCCGGACGATATTCACGGCATGCTTGCAGCCCAAGGGATTCTGACCAGCAGGGGAGGCATGACCAGCCACGCTGCTGTTGTAGCCAGACATATGGGCAAACCTGCAGTCTGCGGTTGTGATGCTTTGAAAATTAACCTTGCCGACAAGATCTTTATGATCGGCGATGATGCTTATCCCGAAGGTACCGAGATTACGATCGACGGCGCAACAGGCCGGGTCATCAGGGGAACTGTTCCGATGAAGGATCCTGACTTAAGCGGTGAATTCCAAAAAATTCTGGAGTGGTCCGATGGAATCAGAAAGCTTCAGGTTATGGCCAATGCCGATAATCCGCCTGATGCCGCCAAAGCAAGAGAATTCGGAGCCCAGGGCATCGGACTTTGCCGGACGGAACACATGTTTATGGATCCTGCCCGTATCCCGATTGTCCAGAAGATGATTCTGGCTCAGACGCTCCCCGAAAGAGAAGCTGCCTTGGCTGAACTTCTGCCGATGCAGGAAGGCGATTTTTACGGCATCTTGAAGGCCATGCACGGACTGCCGGTGACGATCCGTCTGCTGGACCCGCCTCTCCATGAATTCCTGCCAAATGGCGAAGAACTTGCTCTCGAGATTCAGGAATTAAAACTCACGGCCAACCTGCAGGATGAAAAAGTCCAAAAGGAAATCAAGGCTAAAGAGGTTCTGCTGAAGAAAGTCCGCGGTCTCCAGGAGATGAATCCGATGCTCGGCCATCGCGGCTGCCGTCTTGGAATCTCGTATCCGGAAATCTACGCGATGCAGTCCAGAGCTATTTTTAAAGCTGCAGCTAGACTCGTGAAAGAAGGAGTTGACGTGCGTCCGCATGTCAAGATCCCGCTCGTCATTCATCATAAAGAACTCGAGATTCTGCGCAAGCAGACCGAGGAAATCGCCCAGGAGATCATCAAAGCCGAAGGCGTCAAGATCAACTACCAAATCGGAACGATGATCGAAGTGCCGAGAGCGGCGCTTACCGCAGACGAAATTGCACCGTTCGCCGAGTTTTTCTCGTTTGGGACCAACGACCTTACCCAGACCGTTTTAGGCTTTTCCCGTGACGACGCCGAAGGCAAATTCCTGCCCGACTATCTGAACCAGAATATCTTGGCCAATAACCCATTTGCAGTCTTAGACCGGGACGGCGTCGGCAAGATTATGAAGATCTGCGTCGATCTCGGACGTAAAGCAAATCCGGGCATCAAAATCGGAATCTGCGGTGAACACGGCGGAGATCCTTCCTCGATCGAATTTTGCCAGGAAATCAACCTGGACTATGTCTCCTGTTCACCCTTCCGCGTACCAATTGCCCGCCTAGGCGCTGCGCAGGCTGCCTTAAAGAATCGCGCTTAAGCGGCACTGCACGATATCAAAACCTAGACCCATGGGAATGACGTCATCAACAACATTGAGGCGTCATTTTTTTTGTTTGGGTGGTTGTAGTTGTAGGCTGTATTGTGATACCCATACCTACCTACCCGAATATTGAGAGGTCTTGTCAGTATAATGTATTTACGTAATGCGGTAAGTAATCAGCCTCAGAGCGCAGTTAACTGACAATTTAACGTGAAAGATGACTTTTACAGTATTTTGTAAATATTTTATTTTATGATACAATTTAATGCTTTAAGCAGGATTTTTAAACTTAATGTTGAATTAAACAGTTAAAGAATTGAAAGAACGTCTGAAGGATTTTTGTGAAAAATAAAAGACGAAGTACAGAATCTTAGCTTATTCCGCCAGAAAGTGGCGGAATTGTGGCCTCAGGTGCTATTTCTTTTGTTTTCACGTCTGATCCCTTTTGATTCTTGTGAAGAAGGTGGTTGTAGATGTCCCAGTCGATCAGGTTAAGAACGGAGGAACATGAATTTCAGCGGCTCTCGCCTCTGGCAGCGAAAAGCGCCGAAGCAAGGAGAGCGAGAGAAGAAGTCGAATGCAGCGTTCGAACCAGGTTTCAACGAGACAGGGACAGAATTTTGCACAGCAAGCCTTTTCGCCGCCTGAAACACAAAACGCAGGTCTATATTGCTCCTGTCGGAGATCACTATCGGACCAGGATGACGCACAGCCTGGAAGTCGCACAGATCTGCCGGACTATCGGCCGGGCGCTGAGCTTAAACGAAGATCTGATTGAGGCAATTTCCCTGGGTCACGATGTCGGTCATACACCTTTTGGACACGTCGGAGAAGAAACGCTGGCCTCCCTGATCGGCCATTTTGAACACAATGAACAGTCGGTCAGGATTTACACTGTCCTTACCGGAAACGGCGAGGGTCTAAACCTCACGGAGCAGGTTCTGGACGGAATTCTACACCATACCGGTCCTGGGATGCCTAATACATTGGAGGGGCAGATTGTAAGGATTGGAGACAGGATTGCCTATCTCTGCCACGATTTTGACGATGCTTTGCGCGCTGAGATTCTGTCCGTGAACGACCTTCCGGCCACGATCAGAAAAGAGATCGGCTCCAGCACCAGCGAAATGATCACGACCATGGTCCTCGATATGATTCAGGCTTCCGAAGGCAAGGACACGATTTGTCAGTCCGCAGAAATCTCTGCAATCATGAAAGAATTCCGCGACTTCATGTTTGAGAGAGTATATTACAGCAGCTCACTGCAGGAGGAACGCAGCAAAAGCCGATTGATTTTGGGAATTCTTTTCGATTACTACCTGCATCATCCGGAAATTCTGCCTGAAGACTATCTGAGATGGACAGGGGGAGATCTGAAACAAGCCATCACTGACTATGTTGCGGGTCTGACAGACAACTATGCCATCAGCATCTTCAAACATCTTTTTATTCCTAAAGAGTAGCAGGGAAATAAGGTACTAAACAAAAAGTGCAAAAAATTGTCTCAAAATAAGAAGGAAAAATAAAAAGTTTATCGAAAAAGATAAAGGCTTGTCAGAAAAACGTAAATCCATGAAGGGCGTGCTGGTATGGATCATAAAATATCTGAGGATTTTATCGAAGAAGTACGCCGCCAAGCTGACATTGTTGAAATTATCTCTGAACATGTGGTGCTGAAACGTACGGGCAAAAACTATCAAGGGCTTTGTCCGTTTCATTCTGAAAAGACGCCGAGTTTCAATGTAAATCCCGATCGTCAGATGTTCTACTGTTTTGGCTGCCACACCGGCGGAAATATTTTTTCTTTCCTGATGAAGAAAGAAGGCTTAGCCTTCATCGAAGCTTTGAAGAAGGTAGCCGGGAAGTATGGGATGGAGCTGCCGGAAAGAGAGCTTTCTTCGGAGGAAAGGAAGAACGAAGCCCAGCGCAGCCGCTGGCGGGAGATTCATGAGTGGGCTGCCTGCTACTACCACGACGTGCTTCTGCATCGTCCCGAAGGACAGGATGGACTGGCTTACTTTGAACACAGAGGGATTGGCCCCGAAGTCATCCAGGATTTCCGTCTTGGGTTTGCGCCGGACAGGTGGGATGGCTTGATCAGGGAGCTTGCAGACAAAGGAGTCGCACCGGAAGAACTGGCTGAATTTGGGCTCGCTGTCCGCAGGGAAACCAGTGAGCAGGAAATCAGTTATTACGACAGATTCCGCAACAGAGTGATTTATACCATCCTCGATGTCAAAGGGGCTCCGATTGCTTTTGGCGGAAGGGTGCTCGATGATTCTACACCTAAATATTTGAATTCACCGGAAACAAAATTTTTTCATAAAGGACGCAATCTTTACGGCATTCATCTGGCTTCCCGGGGAATCAGGGAGGCAGGGTATTCTTTACTCCTTGAAGGGTATATGGATACAATCGCAGCGCAGAGAGCAGGCTTCACAAATGCTGTCGCCTCACTCGGAACCGCCCTGACTAAGGATCAGTCCAGGCTGCTTAAAAAATATTCAGGCAAGATCGTAATTGGCTATGACTCGGATAAGGCAGGGATTCAGGCAGCCCTGCGGGCCGGTGAGATCCTTCTTGATGAAGGTCTGAACATTCAGGTGCTGCTGTTTGAGGATGCCAAGGATCCCGATGAATTCCTGAAAAAGCACACCGTCGCTGAATTCCGCAAAAAACTCGAAAATACCATCACTTTTATCGAGTTTAAATATAAAATGCTGATCCGGGACACCCCCCTGCGGACCATACCGGATAAAGCAGAGCTGATCAGAAAGCTTGCTCCCGATATCCTTAAAGTTTCAAGCGTTGTTGAGAAAGAAGGATATGAAAGATATCTAAGTCTGGAGCTCGGTCTCACGCTCGAAGCAGTTCAGCACGAGATCGACAGCTTGACGAAGAAAACCAGAGAAAACAGGGGCAATTTCAAAAATTTTTCGCAACAACAGGATATTTCTGTAAAAAAAAGAAATACTATAGAAGGGACGGACATTGACAGTTCTCAGGAATCTTATGTCCATTTAGGAGTTTTCCGGGCCGAACAGACCATTCTCAGAATCATCCTGGAGAATCCCAATTATAAAAATCAAGTAGCTGACAACCTGGATAAGGAATTTTGGAGGCTGCAGGAACATAGATATATCTTCGAGAATTTCCCGGAAAACAGTTTGAATCTTATCAATAATGATAGCTGGTATGAGAAGGTTCAAAGGCGTCTTGCCGAAATATATGAATTGTCCATCGATTTCGATAAAGCCGATATGCTCCTTAAGGACTGCATTGCTTTGATTAAGGAGACAAAGAAGAAAGAGACGATCGAAGATTTGCAGGCCAAAATGATTTTATTGGAAAAAACTGGGGATATGACTGGGGCGTTTGCCCTGCTCCAGGAGATAGGAGAGCGGTTGAAACGTGGCGAAAAATAATAAGAAACAATTTGTTGCGAATTATCCGCTGGAAGGGGAGAATTCCGTGACCGTAGATGAAATGAAGAAGGAAAATGTCTCGACTTTAATTGAGCTGGGCAAAACCAAGGGTAATCTTACCTATGATGAGATTGCCAATGCTTTGCAGAAGGTCGACCTTTCTGAGGATCAGATTGAGGAGATCTATGACCAGCTGAGCGGGCTCGGCATTGATGTTGTTGATGACAGCGTCGAAGTGGTCATCGACAAAGAAACAAAAGATCTTGCCGACGAGATCGCTAATGAGACAGACATTGACCTTTCCATTCCTGAAGGTGTGGGGATAGACGATCCCGTCAGGATGTACCTGAAGGAGATCGGCCGGGTTCCTTTGCTGACAGCGGAAGATGAGATTGAACTGGCTCTCAAGATGGAGGCCGGGGATGAAATGGCCAAGCGCCGTCTGGCGGAAGCAAACCTGCGTCTGGTGGTCAGTATTGCCAAGCGCTATGTGGGCCGCGGCATGCTTTTCCTGGACCTGATCCAAGAGGGCAATCTTGGTCTGATTAAAGCTGTGGAAAAATTTGATTACCGCAAAGGCTTTAAATTCAGTACGTATGCAACCTGGTGGATCAGACAGGCCATCACGCGCGCGATCGCCGACCAGGCCAGAACGATCCGCATACCGGTCCATATGGTCGAAACGATTAATAAACTGATCCGGGTCAACAGACAGCTCCTGCAGGAACTGGGCCGCGATCCAACCCCGGATGAAACAGCCAAGGTCATGGAGATACCGGAAGAACGTGTGCGGGAGATCTTGAAGATCGCTCAGGAACCTGTTTCTTTGGAAACACCGATCGGGGAAGAGGAAGATTCCCACCTCGGAGATTTTATTCCCGACGAGGATGCTCCGGCTCCCTCTGAAGCCGCGTCATTCATCCTGCTCAAGGAACAGCTTGAAGAGGTCCTTGAGACGCTCACCCCGAGAGAAGAGAAAGTCCTCAGACTGCGTTTCGGACTCGATGACGGACGCACCAGGACCTTGGAGGAAGTTGGCCAGGAATTCGGCGTAACCAGAGAAAGAATCAGGCAGATCGAGGCCAAGGCGCTGCGCAAGCTCCGCCATCCAAGCCGCAGCAAAAAATTGAAGGATTATTTAGACTAAAATCAGGACTTTCTTAAAAATTTTTCTTATGTTAAAGACGATAAATAAGACTAAAAAGGATTAAGAAAAGTTGAGATAAATCCAGATAACGCAAGATAAAATTGATAAAACATGCTTGACCGTCGCGCAATAATTCCGTATAATAAACGTCGCAGGCTTTCCTCGATAGCTCAACGGTAGAGCAATCGGCTGTTAACCGATAGGTTGCTGGTTCGAATCCAGCTCGGGGAGCCATATTTTTTGGGCCTATAGCTCAGCGGTAGAGCGGCCGGCTCATAACCGGTTGGTCCCTGGTTCGATCCCAGGTGGGCCCACCACCAAAAATAATGAATTTGAAATCAAAAACAAAACTCTGGTGCAAGCCGGAGTTTATTGTTATAGGGATGATAACATTGAGGAATACAATGGTTTCAGAACAGCAAGATAATAAGCTGGAAAATAAAACGGCCATAAAGCTTGGCTCCCGCCTGGAGACAATTGCGTCACTGGTGCCCGCCGGCGCCAGGGTCGGGGATATCGGTACGGACCACGCCTATCTGCCTGTCTATCTGGTACAGGCCGGAGTGATTTGCCAGGCTGTCGGGGTAGATGTTCACAGCGGGCCTTATGAATCTGCTGTCGAAAATGTTAAAGCCTATGGACTACAGGACAAAATCCAGATCCGGCACGGAGACGGACTGACTCCGCTGGAGTCTGGGGAAGTCGATACATTGGTCATTGCCGGTATGGGCGGTGTGACGATCCTGGAAATACTCGCCACGAAGCCGGAAGTGCTGCAGAACGTCCAGACACTGATCCTTCAGCCGCAGGGCGCTGAGAATAGAGTCAGATTGGAGCTGCTTTCCGAGGGTTGGAGGCTGAGCGAAGAATGTCTGACTGAAGAGGACGGCAGGCTGTATACCGTCATTTGCCTGTCCCGCTTAGAAGGCCTGGATAGAGAAGAAGTCGAACAGCGGATGAAGCAGATCATTCAGGATATTGCCGCGGACTGTACCGGAATGCCTGCGTTGGAAGCAGCAAAGGATCTGGAACAGACGCTGCGTAATTTTATCTGGCAGCTCGGACCGCTGATCATCGAACGCAAAGAACCCCGCTTAAACAACATCATTGCCGACACCACGAGTAATCTCAGAAGAGTCGTTCTGGAAATGATGCGCACAAACAGGGTTACAGTTTCCCAGAAAGCAGAACAGATGAGGCAGGAAATCGCCATGATGGAGGTAATAAAAAAATGGCTGTATCAGTAGGCCAGGTTGAACAACTCATCGAAAAGATAGCGCCGCGTTCCTGGGCAGAAGACTGGGACAATCCCGGACTCCTGGTCGGCAGCAGCGCGCAGCGAGTCAATAAGATTCTATTGACGCTGGACGGAACCATGGAAGCCGTCGAAGAAGCTGTTTCGGAAAAAGCTGAACTGATTGTTTCCCACCACCCGCTGCTGTTTAAATCGCTGAAGAATCTCCGAATGGACAATCAGGCGGCGTTGGTCCCCCTATCGCTTTTCCGCAATGGGATCTCATTTTATGCTGCCCACACGAATCTGGACCAGTCGTATCTGTCGTCGAGCCTGATGTTTGCTAAAATGCTCGGATTGCAGAAAACAGAGTTCCTGGAAACCACCTCTGCTGAGAAACTGATTAAGATCGTCACTTTTGTTCCGGAAGAACACGTCGAGACTGTCCGGAAGGCTCTAACCGCCGAAGGCGTCGGCAGTGGAATTACCGATGGCGAGCACAGTGATGCCTACAGCGAATGTTTCTTCCAGACGAACGGTGAAGGCATGTTCCGGGCGCTGGATGGAGCCGAGCCAACGATAGGAAAAGTCGGAGAGCTGACCAGAGTACCCGAGATCCGGCTCGAGAGCATTGTCGAAGAGCACAGCCTTGGCAGGGCGGTCAAGGCTTTGCATAAGGCACATCCATATGAAGAACCCGCTTACGACCTGATACCACTCCGGAATACCGGAAAACCTAGAGGATACGGGGTGGTCGGGACATTACCGAAACCTGTCAGACTGCCCGATTTGTGGGAAGGATTTCTGAAACAGCTTACGGAGAAGTATGGCCATGACTGTTCTTCGGTGCGATTGGCCGGAGATCCTGACAGAAAGATCAAAAAAATTGCCATATTAAACGGCAGCGGAAGCAGTTTTGTGGCGAAGGCTGCCTTTAAAGGCGCTGATTTATATATCACAGGGGAAATCGGCTACCATAACGTGCTGGATTGTCTCGAATCAGGTATGGCCGTCGGTGAGCTCGGGCATTTTCTTAGCGAAATCCCAATGATCCATGCGCTTTACGATTATATTAGAGCCGATCGAACAATGAATGACGTAGAACTGGTTATCAGCGCGGCGAGCAAAATACCGTGGTTGAAACGTGGATAAAGTTATCAACATGACTGAATTGTCTAAAAGATAAATTTATAGTTGGCTCCAATAGCGTCCTGGTTATTTTTGGACGCATGATCATAAGAGCTCAAAAGTTATGCACAATTTGTTCACAACTTGTGCATAACTAAGAATTAAAATAATTACAAAATTATAGGGAAAATTTGATTATAGTGTTATAAATTGTAGCTTGAATTTTGTTTTTGGGATGATATACTGTGATTACGCCGTAATTTGTCGAAGCAACTAATGTCGAAACAAATCATTGCACTCCTGATATACGCTTATGAAATAAGCAACAAATTGATTACGGCGATTTACTTTAGATACGTTTAAGAATTATTTGACCAAAAACAGATAATCTAGTAAGATTGGATAGCGAAGTCAACCGGATGGTCGCGGGGACAAGTGCCGAAAGGTCGTCTCTGAGGAAAGTCCGAGCTCCACAGGGCAGGGTGCCGGGTAACGCCCGGCGGGGGGAGAATCCCTTCGAGGAAAGTGCAACAGAGATATACCGCCGCTGCCAAGCGGTAAGGGTGGAAAGGTGAGGTAAGAGCTCACCGGCAGTCAGGTAACTGGCTGGCCCTGCAAACCCCACCTGGAGCAAGACCAAATAGAGGAACGATGGAGCTGCCCGCTCTGTTCCCGGGTAAGGTCGCTTGAGGCTGTCGGTAACGGCAGTCCTAGATAGATGATCATCACCTCGCAAGAGGTACAGAACTCGGCTTATAGGTTGACTTCGCTTACATACTTTGTTTATGAAAATTGAATGTTATTTCACATATTGGTTATTGACAGAAGGTAACATGTTACGTATAATAACAACGTAACATGTTACCTTCTGTTTATGGAGGCGAAAAATGATGAACGAACTGGAACAACAGGCTGATATTTTCGGAACCATCTTTGTATTGTCAAACAGGCTGCAGGTACTTGGGGATGCTTTTGATAAGAATATTACCATTAAGCAGTGGCTTTTTCTGGTCAGTGTGGTCCATTTTGAAGAGCCGCCGACGGTTAGTGAAGCGGCTGATTACATCGGTTATTCCAGGCAGAATGCCAAACGCTTGGCAGCGACGCTCGAAGAAAGCGGATTTATAATCATCTCAAAAGATAAAAAAGATGCCAGAGCTTTGAGAATTGCACTCACCCCAAAATTCAACACCTATTTTGGGGAACGGAGACAGAGAGAATTGGTATTCATGCAGAAGCTTTTTAACGGATTTGACCCTGAATTAACGGATGGATTTTATCAAGGTTTAGTCAAGCTCGGCCACAATATTGAAATGATGGAGACTGAAAATGAAGAGATTAAGGAGTAAAAAAATGATAACGTTAGGTGTTGTTACAGGTATTCTTGCATCGATTATTCTGCTGGCCGTCGTCTACTTTAGCCAACCTTATTCGTCTTTAAAATCAGACTTTAATAAGACGGCTGCCCAACTTATTTCTGAGACCCAACCGGAAACAAAAATGTTTTCGCAGCAGGATATTGCCCGTTTGCCTGAGCCTGTCCGAAAATATTTTATTCACTGCGGCTATATCGGTACTTCCAAAATGTCCTGGATGAAAACCAAATTTAAAGACGTACCTTTTTCCACCGGCGTGGATAAGGCAACGCTTACCATTGACTATATGCAGTATAACTTTGTTGAAACGCCGAACCGCTTGGCTTTCATCGACAGTGCGATGTACGGAATCCCTTTTCAGGGCTTCGATAGCTACAATCAAGGCGTGGGCTCTATGAAAGGCGTGATCGCCAAAGCCTTTACGCTGTTTGACCAAAAGGGTGTCGAAATGGATAAGGCCTGTCTGGCAACGGTGCTCGCAGAGAGTTTGTATGTACCAAACATTGCCTTACAAGACTACATCACTTGGGAAGCGATTGACGATATGCATGCCAAAGCGTCGATTACTTCCTTCGGCATAAGCGCGAGTGGCATCTTTACCTTCAATGAAGCAGGAGAAATACTTGAATTTACCACCAATGACCGAATGGCTGTAAGTTTTGACGGCAGTAAGCAAAGCATCCCCTGGTCTGCGGTATATGAAGGTTATGAGAGGAATGAGAACGGTATCTTCAAACCGACCATTTTAAAGGCAGTCTGGCATTATCCGGAAGGAGATCTGATTTATTTTAACGGGGAAATTTTATCTTCATCAACGTAAATAAAACCGTTATGTAAAATTCCTCGTCTAACAATCCAAAAAATATTTATCGTTTAGCTTCAAGCCGTTCTAGTCTTTCAGAAACACGTTGATTGGTTTCGATCTGGCTCTCGCGGAAATCGAATAAAGCATTGACTTTTCCAGAAAGATCATGCTCCACACGCGCTTGGCTTTGGCGAATGTTGATAATGTCCGCCTTAATCGTTTGGATGTCCTGCTGCATCTGCTCCTGGCTAACAGCAATTGTATCTATACTCGTCCAGATTTGCTGCTGGCCGGCCTTGAACTCTTGCTGGTCAGACTGAAGATGCTGTAAGCCAGACCGAATTTCTTGTTGGTTAGACTGAAGTTGTTGTAGCCCTTCTTCGAATCGATCCTGTCGGCTATCAAGTCGTTCCATTCTATTCCCAAGAGAACCCAATTGATCCAGTACCAGTTCCTGAAATTGATCGTTATCCATCTGTTTTACCTCCTTTCAGTAATTTTACTTCCTGAGACATCCTTATTATACCATATAATGGAATATAAGGGAACATATGTTTGTGCAAAATATTTTCGTTTTTGCCTTTGGACAAAGATATAAGTACATTTTATAGTGTTTCTAGTGTAATGAAAACGGCTCGAGCCCTTTGATATGAGCTTATTTTAAAATCAATCTTAAATTCACTTACTTCCCCGATAATGCTCCCGGTAATGTCGGCAATACTCGCTGTGATTACCGGGATGTCTATGTTATGTTCACGAAAAGCTCAGTTTGTCAAGGTTTGTAACGTTTTTCACGACAGAAATGATCTGAATTATATTTTATAATAAGATAAAGATATAAAAAAGGAGGGATATCGTGTCGGAGAATAAACTATTATTGTCATTTTTACTGGAGTTAAGTGAAGCCCTGTCGAATTATGGGCAACCGCAGATCCAAGAAGAACTGCCAAAGTTGTTTTGCGAAGTTATCAAGGCAGATGGTTGTGCGATTTATGAGCAAAAGATTAATAACTATATTTTACATAAACAATATTCTGCTTCGGTTTCTTCTCACTTTGCTTCTTTCTGGCAGCAGATAGGATGGAATTTATCGACTGCTGCTGTATATATTGACGCTCCAGAAACAGCCGGTCGCTATTTTCAGGGCGGAATCTGGCAGAGATGCCTGTTGTTGCCTTTGCTAAGAGAAGATAAGATTGAGGGAGTTTTGCTGGCAGGCTGGGCGGGGGCCTCTCCTTTAGACGGTTTATTACAGGAAGAGCTACGGCTATTGCAGCCTATATCCCAGCTTTTATCAGATATCTATTGCACCACGCATCTGATCACTGCCCTGAAAGAGAGAGAAAAATCCCTGTCCATCCTTTATCAGAAAGCTGAACAAGAGCTGGAAAACGGTCGCAGACAGGTATCTCTAGCCCTTCATGATGAGGTGGGACAAGTGCTGACCTCAATATTGCTTCAATTGAATATTCTGCAACAATCAGAGGATTTGGACTATGTGAAAGGGCGTCTTGGTGGTCTTTCTCATATTACGCAGCAAACCCTTGAGGAAGTCCGGCGTATTTCCCATAATTTGCGGCCTGCTCTATTAGAAAATTTAGGTTTACAGGCGGCGTTGGAATCTCATATTAAGGAATACACAGATTCCACGGGAATTGCGGTGGAGTTTAGGCACCATAATCTGGAGGAACGCTTACCCGATGATGTGGAGATCATCGTTTACCGGGCGGTGCAGGAAGGACTGACCAATGTCGCCCGCCATGCCGGAGCCAGTTCCGTTATGATTAATTTGACGGTAAAAAGCAACAAACTTCTGCTGCAAATTGCAGATAATGGTAAAGGCATGGAAGAAAGAAAAAGCAGTGGCCTCGGTCTTTTGGGGATAGAGGAGCGGGTGAAGCTGGCTAAGGGTAAATTCTGGTTGCTTAATCAAAAGGATCAGGGATTAACTCTCAATATCTTACTGCCCTTGGTTTAAGCAAGTAGGAGGTTAGCATGGAAAAGCAGACAACAATTTATTTGGTAGACGACCATAAACTGTTGCGGGACACCCTGCGGATGTTCCTGGAAAGTAAAGCGAATATTCGGGTGGTTGGCGAGGCAGGCAATGGAGCCGATGCGGTTGCGGAAGTACTCTATTTGCAGCCGGATTTGGTACTGATGGATATTTCTCTGCCTGATTTTGATGGAGTAGAAGCCACGGCCCGAATTATCAAAGGTCTGCCAAATATTAAAGTGATTGCTGTTACCATGCATCCGGAACAGCTTTATTTGCTAAAGTTTCTCGAAGCCGGCGGGATGGGGTATCTTCATAAATCTGCGGCTGACCGGGATCTGCTTAAGGCAATTGAGCAAGTTCAGCGGGGTGAGGTTTTCTTAAGCACAGATGGTGTGCAGGTAATAGCCGGCCAATACAGGGTTCAGAGTTCAATTCCATCGGCAGTACCCCAGAAGGAAATATCCCCTGAAGTTCTATCTTACAGAGAAAGACAGGTACTTGGTCTGCTTTCCCATGGTTATAGCAGTCGGGAAATCGGTGAGATACTTTTTTTATCCGCCAGTACCGTTGAAACTTACAAACGGCGTATCAGTGAAAAACTAAAATTATTTAAGAAAGCGGATTTAGTGGAATACACCATCCGTCATAAAATATTTGAAGATATGTAGCAGTTGTCATGGAATACGTGACCAAATAGGGAAAGAAGATCGATGGTTCTTCATGACAGACAGATAAATCTCTTTTTTGTAAACTAAAGTCAAATTGTATGCGCGTACGATTTAAAGGAGTTGTTTTTGGTGAGATGGATGAAGGAAAACAAAGGAACAAAGGAAGCTGAAATAATCGTAGCTGTTCCTAATGTCTGGCTGCGGCTACCGATTGTCGATTTGCTTTTCTTGATGAGGAAAGGGTATATTCACGTCAAAAGCATGACGGAATTATATGAAAGGGTGAAAAAAAAATCCGGCGGTATCTTAATTATTGACATTTTCGCCTATAAGGAAAGCTGTCCAGATACCATAGCCCGCCTCAAAACGGAAAACCCCACGCTTGCAATTGTTCTTCTCCTTTCCAGGGACGAGTCAGTCTATGCTCATTATTCAGAAAGCATCGACGCTTGTTTCATTGTTGAAAAGGAAAAAGCGGACAAAATGCTTTTGCCTGCCCTTCACCAAGCCTTGCAAAAACAACAAATGCTTTTAAACGAAAAGGAGGTAAATTTGATGGGAAAAGAAGATGGAAACATTCTCAGGAGAAATTTTGGCAGAAGAACCTTCCTTAAAGGCACGGCGGCTGCGGCAGCGATGGCTGGCGCGGTTGCGGCGTCTCCGGGAAGTACGGTACTGCAGGCTTTGGCTGCAGGTGATGACGCGCAAACTACTAGCCTAGAGGAGCAAATTTTCGCGGGTGCCTGCCCAGCCTGTTGTCTTGGCGGCTGTAGCCTCAATGTACATGTCAGGAATGGGAAAATCGTTAAAACATCTAAGCGGGATTTTCCAGATAAGAAATGGAATCGTATTTGTGGGAAAGGTCTTTCACACGCACAACGAACCTATGAAGAAAGGCGCCTGAAATATCCGATGCGTAGAGTCGGGGAACGTGGTGAAGGCAAATGGGAGCAGCTTTCATGGGATGAAGCCATTCGATATATTTGTGAAAAGTGGAAAGGTTATCAACAGGAGTTTGGTAATTCCAGTATTGCCTATTCCTTTGGTGGAGGAAATTCAACAGTATGCGTAAACAATTATTATAAGAGGCTGTTTAATTGGATGGGGGGCACCTTTCTTTTTCATATGTTTGATATGGCGGCAGTGGACTCTGGGGGTAGATCATTTGGCTACGGACCTTGGTTCTTCGGGAATGCTATTCCTGATATAATAAACGCCAAATACATCTTTATGTGGGGGACCAATCCTACCTCGTCGTACAAGCAAAATTGGCATTTTGTACAGGAAGCGGTTGAAAACGGGTCAAAGTTGATCGTTATTGACCCAAATTACACAACTACCGCATCTAAGGGAACCCAGTTTGTACCGATTCGGATGGCGACCGACGCTGCGCTAGCTATGGCAATGATTAATATTGTTGTTAAGGAAGGTTTAACAGATAAGGAATTTATTGCTCAAAATACCGTTGGCCCCTTCTTAGTAAAAGAAAGCGATGGTTTATATTTGCGCCAGAGTGATCTCGGAGGAGCAGCCAATGCTGAAAATAACGCGATTGTTGTCAGAGGAGCCGACGGGAAAGTCGGTTTGCCTTCAGAAATTCTCAACCCCGTTATTAATGGTACGTTTGAGATTAATGGCGTTAAAGTAACCACCGCTTATGATTTGCTGTTGGAAAGAACAGCCGAATGGACGCCTGAAAAAGCCTCTGAGCTTTGCGACATTCCCGTGGAGACCATCTATGAACTTGCTCGTATGTTTGCTGCCGGTCCTACTACCATATATACCTCTAATGGGATTGACCATACGGGTAATGGAGCACCAGCATATATGGCAATGTATGCTTTGGCTATGATAACAGGTCAAGTGGCGAAGCCTGGAGCAGGACTTAATGGTGATGAGTCCATGGCTTTAGGAACGATATTCGATTGTTCAAGTATTATCTACCCGCCGGGGAAAGTTCCCGGGCCAGTTGTTCCTTCACTTAAGTTACTTGATGTTTTGAATGAAGGCAAAATTGGTGATACTCCTTTAACGTTAAAAAGTTTATATCTTAGCACTTCAAACTTTCTTCGGGCTCAGTCCGAGAGAAAAGCTGGGATTGAAGCATTCAAAAAGCTGGACTTGGTTGTTATTGCCGATCAATATATGAGCGATACCGCCAAATATGCAGATATCGTTTTACCTGTATGCGGATACTTTGAATATGAAAGCGTACTCACTATGTTTAACCCATTTGCTAAAATGACTGAAAAGGCAATAGACCCTCTTTATGAGAGCAAACCAGATTTGGAAATCATCAATTTACTAGGAAAAGGTATGGGTCTTGGGGATGAGTTCGTAGTTACCAGAGATGAGTTTTACACAAAACTTATGGATAACGATGCCTGTAAGGCGGTCGGCATTAGTTGGGAGAATTTGAAAAAGGAAAAGACAATGCGCTATATGCCGGATGACTATATTCATGGAGCATATGCCAGGTCAGGTGGCGGAGCCGCATTTATGACTGGTGCAGAAGCTCACTCGGGAAATGGTTCTTTCCCGACTGCTACCGGACGTGCCCAATTCTATCAGGAAGCCTTTAAACCCTATCTCGATTATGGTCAAAAAATTGATCAGAAAAAAGAGAGTTTGCCTTATTGGGAACCGCCAATAGAAGCTTGGCAAGATAATCCGTTGTCTTCCAAATATCCTTTAATCTTCGCCACAGAACGGAGTAGATTAAAAGCAAATACCGGTTTTACCCATGTTCAGTGGTTATTAGAAATAATGCCAGAACCTTTTGCCAAGATCAATCCTCAGGATGCGGCTGCGCGTGGGATTGTCCAAGGAGATACAATAAAGGTTATTAATGATCGGGGTCATATGGTTTTGAAAGCATTTGTGACTGCAGCTGTTCGCCCTGGAATGATAGTTCTCAACCATGGGTTTGAGCATGATCAGTTTATTGATGGAGACGAAGGTGATTTAACCTCCAGAGCGTTTAATCCTGCGGTCCCCAATAATGCCTACTATGATGTCTTGTGCGAAGTTAAAAAAATGTAAAGGGGGAATAAACAATGCGTTATGGAATGGCGATAGATTTAAAACGTTGTATTGGTTGTCATGCCTGTTCGGTGGCCTGTAAGTCCAATAACAACTTGCCTAATCATATTTGGTGGAACAAGGTATTGACCGTTGGCGGAGAGGGAATGGATACGGCATCGGGCACATACCCTAATGCAAAAATACAGTATGTACCGATGAACTGTCAGCACTGTGAAAATCCTGCTTGTGTCAAGGCTTGTCCTGTAGGAGCTACCTACAAACGGGATGAGGACGGAATTGTCATTCAGGATTATGATAAATGTATTGGCTGCAGGATGTGCATGGTGGCCTGCCCTTACAGTGCCCGCAGCTTTAATTGGAGCAAGCCGGAGTATTATTTAGAGCATACGCTGGGTGATATCGATGCCCCGGTGCATCAGTATAATGTGGTGGAAAAGTGTACTTTTTGCGTGAACCGGATTGCCAGAGGTGCAGAGCCGGCGTGTATGGAGCTTTGTATCGGTCGTGCCCGCTACTGGGGAGATTTGGACGATCCGAACAGTGAAGTCAGCAAAGCGATCCAAGGCCGCAACTATGTCAAGATGCTTGAAGAAAAAGGTACCGGCCCGTCCGTGTACTATTTAACTTAAGAAAGGGGCTAATAAAATGAATGCAAAAGTGGCGAAGCAAGGTGGTTCAAAACTTTGGTTGATTATTTTCGCCCTTCTGTCAGTGATTGGCCTGGCTTGCTGGGTTTTGCAGCTGACCAAGGGTTTGCAGCTGACCAATTTGGATAACAATAATTGCTGGGGACTTTATATTATCGGGTTCATGCTTTTCACAGGTATAGCAGCAGGTTCTCTGATCTTTTCCTCCTCCGCCTACCTTTTCAAAGGGATGGCGGAATATAAGCCTTTTACAAGGATAGCGGCCTTCGTCGGGGCTATCGGCAGTGTAGTTGCCGCCGGACTCTTCATCATTGTGGATATCGGCAATCCGGAAAGAGTCTGGAATATTATTCTTAGCGCTAATATTGAATCCCCGATGTTTTGGGATACTGTGATTTTAGCAGCCTATGTTGTCATCGGCATTGTATTTACACGTCAGTTAATTATGGCGGAACAGGGCGAAAAAGAGGAGAAGGCCTTGTACGGCATTTCTCTGGTAGCCTTTATTGCGGGTTTATTCGTGACGGTTACCTCCTTCGCCTTCTCGATGCAGGTAGCCAGACCCTTGTGGAATAACCCGGTAGAACCGCTGTCATTTTTGGCGGCAGCCCTAGTGGCAGCGTTGGCATTGCTGATTATCCTCTTTGCGATACTTAATAAGAGCGGTTATATAGAGATAAGCAACGAAAAACTATCTAAACTGGGCAAGCTGGCCGGAGCATTTCTCGCGGTCGAATTGATGGTAGTCTTCGGTGAAGCAGCGATCGGTTTGTATGCCGGTGCTGGAGATGAATATAAGATCCTTAACTGGTTGGTACTCGGTAAAGGGGCACCACTCTTCTGGATAGAACTAATTGCTATTGCAACAGGTGTGGTTCTCCTGCTCAACAAGGGAACGCTCGTCGCAGGAGCGGGGGTCGGGATTCTTGCGATCTTCATGATTAAATACACACTTTTACAGGCCCAATTACTTAATCCACTGCTTTCTTATCCCGGTCCTGAAGGTTACGTTAGCGGTCAGGGAATCTACCTACCTTCAATAATTGAAATCGGACTAGCAGTAGGTATTATTGCCTTGGGTTGTCTACTGGTCATGATCGGTCTCAATAAGCTTGATCTCGGTGCGAACACTAATCAAAGCCTGGATAAACATAGGCTTGGCGCGAGATCTGAGCAGGCTTAGTCAGAGAATATCTCTTTTTTCGGCAAACCGGCAGGCTGATTGGTTTCAGCCTGCCGGTAAAGCAATTAATAATTAAGCGGTAAAATCTTCAATATAGAAAATGGATAGGAGAGAAAAAATGGTAAACACGCAAGAAGTAAACACGCAAGAACAAGAAATTCGAAGATCTTTGGCAGCATCCGATATGTATCAATTGTTGTCTATGTTTTTTCGCCTACCCACAGTGGAAATGGCTACTGCCTTGTTAAACGGAAGTCTAGCGGAAGATGTTATAGCTATTTACTGCGAGCTGAATTTCTCAATAGAAGAGATTCAACACATTAAAACCAAATTTACAACGTTCCAGAATGATGAAAAGACAAAGGAAGAGCTTCTTACAGAGATACGCCAAGAGTATACACGATTGTTTACCAATCCGAAAAAACCGGCAATGGATATCTATGAAACATTGTTTTGCTTTAATCCCGAAAAGAATGAAGGAAGCCCCAGTCTTTTCATTAGCCCGGCGGCTCTTGATGCAGAGCGTTGTTATAAGAAGGCTGGACTAATGATGACTAAGGAGGTCAACGAACCTGGTGACCATATGTCCACTGAGATGGAATTCATGATGTATCTTTATCTGGAAAAGGCCAGAGCCTTACAGGAAAACAATCAAGAAAAACTTGATAGGAGAGAGGCGGAAATCCAAGAATTTTCAGAAGTACATTTGAAGAAATGGGCAAAACAGTTCTTTAATCATTGCATTACCTTAAGTAACAGCGAGGTTTACCGTACTCTCGGAGAAATAGGAAGCGCTTTTATGCGAGAAATGCTGGTTAAAAACTATTAAAAATTTCTCCTAAGAAATAGGGGTGTTTGCATGAGATTCGAAAAAGGTTTTTCGATTAAGATAGCCGAGAATAGATGTTTAAACCAGACTCATCATGCAGTAGAATGCAATCATTGCATAGAGAATTGTCCCTCAAAGGCTATTTTATTACATGAACATAGCGTTTATCTGAATAAAGACTTATGTTGTGGTTGTGGGTTATGTTTTAATGATTGTCCAACCCAGGTCTTTAGCTCCAGTCTATGGGATGAGACCTCAATAGTGGAAGAAGTAGAGGAACAGAAATGGAAAGCTACAGAGTTTTTTTGTGGTAAACATTCGTCTCCTTTTAATAAAGACAAGACGTGGAAAATGGGAGCAGTACAATTACCGGCTTGTCTAAGTATGATTTCTAAGGGAGCTTGGTATGAATTCGGCTTAAAAACAGCAATTGAACTCCATTTGGACCAGTGTGAGGGGTGTTCTATGTCTTGCACTTTATCCCGGTTGGACTTCAATGTAGGGACAGCGGCTGAATGGTTGGAGGCTTCAGGGTGTACACCGGAAATCAGCTATATACACCAGAGTAGTAAGGGTAAAACCAAAAAAAATCTTAAAGCGATCGAAACCGGACTCAAAGTTACTTCACGACGGGATTTGTTTTTGTCTGTGATAGGCAAAGGCAGGCAGATAAGCGAAAACATACGTAACAATACAAAATCTTTCTCTAAGGAACGTGATCAAGAACGACGAAATAGTTATTTGCCTGATTGGCAGAAACGTCTGGCTGAAGTGTATCCTAATAACAGGATTAAAGGCGCTTCTCCAGCTTATTGGCCAACAATTCAAATAAATGACAAATGCGTAAATTGTGGAATGTGTACTAATTTTTGTCCCTCAAAGACCTTGAAAAATACTGTAGAAGGCGGTATCTGTACGC
Source organism: Dehalobacter sp. CP (assembly GCF_047652685.1). Classification (NCBI taxonomy): domain Bacteria; kingdom Bacillati; phylum Bacillota; class Clostridia; order Eubacteriales; family Desulfitobacteriaceae; genus Dehalobacter; species Dehalobacter sp. CP. The sequence continues at coordinate 2,409,748 of NZ_CP157399.1, read as the reverse complement.
GCTATTTTACCAGTGGGTTGTGTTTGGACTGCCGGATTTGCCAATTGTTTTGTCCGAGAGAGGCTATAAGCAGAGACAGGGAAAAAGTTGAGAAACCCTTTGAAGCAACTACACTCTTCAGTGCGGCTGCTATAAAATGCCGGCGATGCACGAGTATTACCTTTGATAATACCAGGCATTTATGTTATTGGTGCCGGGAAGAAACCGCTATTGATGATGAGATTAAAGAAAAATACAGAAAACTATTACTTTAGATGGTGGGAGTTAAGTGAATAAGGAGAAGCAAAGAGACAAAAAGCTCATAGGTATTACGGTATTGCTACTCATTTTTGCTGTCATTTATCAACATTTTGCTAACGAAAAAGATACCTTGTCGGTTCTAAGACAGGGAGAACCGGCGGCAGCACGTTTTGAAAATGCAGGTGGAAACTATCCCAGCTATAAATTATGGGATGCCCAAGAAAACTTTTTGGGATACGGTGTAATTGCCGGTGCTTCTGGTTATGGCGGCAAACTCTCAGTACTCAGTGTCTTGAATCCGGCAGGACAAATCACCAAGGTTTCTCTAACCGAAAATAGTGAAACGCCTTTGTACTTGAATAAAGTCCTAGCCACTGGATTTTTGCAAAAGATTCTTGGAAGAAATCCTGAGCAAGGATTTGGGGATATCAATGCGGTGTCCGGAGCAACCATAACTTCGGAAGCGATTATTGCTGCGGTGCAAAAGGGTTCGGTCCAAATAGCGAATGAGCAACTGGGTATGAAAATTCCCAACGATGATGGCGTTAATCCAACCTGGAAGGATATGGCGGCCCTAGCCTTAGTTTTGACGGCAATCATTTGCTCTGCCAGAAAGATTAAAAAGTTACGCCCATGGCTGTTATTTTTATCCGTAATTTTCATTGGATTTATTTTAAATAATTCTTTAACTTTCAGTAACTTTGTCAGTCTTTTCTCGGGTAACCTGCCGTCATTTGTAGAACGCCCGATTTGGTACCTGATGGTACCCGGTATCCTGATTATTACGCTGTTCCGGGGGGAGAATTTTTATTGCAGTTGGCTTTGTCCTTTTGGTGCGGTTCAGGAGGGAATATATCGCAGTCTAAACCTGTTTAAGTTTTCCCCTTCTCAAAACATCCAATCAAAAGTCGGTAAATATCGCTGGTGGATGTTGTGGGTAGCGGCCATGACCGCGTTAATTTTTAATAATGCCGGGATTGCCAGCTACGAACCGTTCTCTGTTTGCTTTGACGGCAGTGGGAATATTGCTCAATGGATCATCATGTCGATCATCCTGTTGATGTCAATTGCTTTGTTTCGTTTCTGGTGCCATAGTTTTTGTCCAGTAGGTTTGATGCTGGATTTTATGGCGCGCCTTCAACGGAAATTAAAGAGAAAGAAAATAGAGATTAGGGAAAATGCAAATTGTAATCATTGTGACAATGCTTCTTGTCCCCAAAAGATTTCCGGGATGAGTCGACAGGATAAGTTATACCTTGTTCTTGTTTCCATAGTAAATATAATCATTCTTATTGCTTTATTACTTAATATTAGCAGTATGTCCTAGTTTAGATTCACAAAAAAAGAATGGGTATCGGAATGTCCGAGCTCATGCTTATATTCATAACTGGGATAAAAACAGGCGTATTGCCATCTTCATCTGACATCAAATATTTTCCTTCTGTTATGAAAAAACTGGTGGACAATGACTTGTTCATCAGTTTCTTTTAAAGATTAGTTTCAATCTAGTATTCATTTATTATTCACATTGGATAGCGTAAATGGTTTTGTCAAAATTATTAGATCAAACGTACATTCATATTCACGGTTGGATGATCTTCAATGGAATCTTGGATGAGATTATTACTATAGGATTTTTGGGATTTTTGGTGTTTTAGATAATGAGCATAGTGTTGCAGCCATAAGGCATGAAATTCCTTATCAATCTTAAAGTCTAGGAGCTTATCTAATAAATCTGAATTTAGATTTTCTTCTACTAAGTCGGCGTATATTTCCAATATCTGATTTTCTAAAGCAAACCCAATCTTACAGATATTTTCCTGCCCGGCTAATTCAATCGCCTCCCCGATAATGCTCCCGGCAATGTCGGCAATACTTGCTGTGATTAGCGGGATGTCTACGTTATGTTCACGAAAAAGCTCAGTAAAAAATTTGGCATGCTTTTTATCAGCTTCAACGATTTTGAATAGAGCTTTGTTAAATACCGGGTCGTCGTTTTCAGACAATTGGGACTGATAATAATGGATCTGAAGGTTCTCCAACTCGTAGATCCTTTTTAATTTTGCTGTTCGTTTTTCATCCATTTTAAATCTCCTATAGAAGAGTAAGTATTCATTTAGAAGAGTAAGTATTCATTAGTTTTCTCTGGTTTTATAAAAATTATTTGCCAATTATCTTTCAAATTGCATGCCGAGAATAATGGCACTATCTCATAAATCAGATCAAATTGATTTCACTAAGCAAGAAATGTTGGATACTGCGATAAAATTTATTGCTTAGTTGGCAGAATAACAAAAAATTGGTATTGATACCCGCGGTAATAAGTGGTATGTTTTTTATGGCACAAAATCAAAATGGGGTGAATGTAATGGTTGAAAAAAAGAGAAAGAAGAAAAAACTGAAAAAAGTTTTTATGATCATAGCACTGGTAATCGCAGGCATTGTTGCCGGGACGGCAGCATTTGCCTTCTATTTCGCGAAGGGAGGCAATCTGCCCGGCGACAGTGTGAATTTGAACGATCGGGTCAGTATTCTTTTGATAGGGACGGATAAAAGGCCAGGGGCAAGTTCTTACAATTCGGACTCGATTATTGTAGCCAGCTTTGACCCGAAGACGAAACTTATTTCCTTACTGTCCATTCCGAGAGACACCCGGGTAACGCTCCCCGGATCAAAAAGCTATTGTAAGATCAATGCCGTTCCCATGTTAAAAGGGATTCCGGAGCTGGAAAAACAGGTTACCGAACTGACCGGTATTGAGCTGGACGGGTATGTCCTGACGAATTTTAATGGGTTCAAGGACATGATCGATACGCTGGACGGGATCACCATTGACGTGGAAAAAGACATGAAGTATGAGACCGGGGATAAAGAGGACGGCTATATCAACCTAAAAGCCGGGGTACAGGAATTAGACGGGACAAAAGCGCTCCAATATGCCCGTTTCCGTCATGACGCAACCGCCGATATCGGGAGAACCGCCAGGCAGCAGAAAGTACTGACCGCTGTAGGTAAAAAAATGCTTCAGCCTGCCACCATATTAAAATTGCCCGAGCTAATTCCGGAATTAATGAAGGCTGTGGAAACAGACTTGTCTCTGAAAGATCTCCTAAAACTCGCCGGGGCGGCCAAGTCCTTTGAAGATGCAACGATCGTGACCCAAACACTGCCCGGCGATGCGATTAATCTTGACGGGTTAAGCTACTGGGAGGTAAACAGAGACGCAGCCAAAGAAGTCGCTCAGAACCTTCTTTTGGGTAAAACCACCGATAAAGTCTGGGACAGTACGGTCCTTGCCTCCTTGGATCCGGAAGTTAAATCCCACCTTGCGGCCCCATCTACGGCAGCTGGGATTGATATACCGGAAATACCCGGCGTAACTGCACCTGAACCGGGAGCGATACCCGTGACGACGATCCAAACGGAGCAGTATTCGGGGACAATCACCTGGTCGCCTGCCGACAGTACCTTTGTTGCAGGTCAGGAATATACAGCGACGATTACGCTCATTCCTAAAGCAGGGTATACCTTAAAAGGCGTCGGTGCGAACTTCTTTACCGTACCGGGAGCAACAGCGCATAATGCTGCAGGATCCGGGGTCATTACGGCGGTGTTCCCGGCGTCATCACCTATAGCGTCAGCAGCCACCATCGACATTTCGGGAATAGCCGGGGTTACACCGCCCGCACCGGGAGCGGCACCTGTGACAGCGATCACCGAAACGGAGCAGTATACGGGGTCGGTCACCTGGACACCGGCCGACGCCCTCTTTGTGGAAGGCCAGCAATACACAGCGACCATCACACTGGTTCCGAAAGAAGGATATACCTTGGAAGGCATTGGCGCAAACTATTTCACAGTACCGGGCGCAACAGCGACAAATGCGGCCGGATCAGGGGTCATAACAGCGGTGTTTCTACGATGATGCCGTATACCAATACCGTATTAACCAGCCGGGGTTGTCCTTTTCAGTGTGAATTTTGCTAAAATAGCGGTGCTTATGTTCATAAAGTATTTTGAAATAAACCGATTAAACATGTAATTCAGAAAGAAATTGAAGAACTTCCAACAAAACTGCCTTTGAAGTCGGATTGAAGAGATCCTGATTTCAAAGGCAGAATACTGCGTACGGCGGAACGGTTTTGGTCACGTTTTGTTTGTAATGGTGATTCGGGGGAGAGCGGTCTTTTGTCCGCTGCTATTCTGAGTTACCGGGAAAATGGAGGTTATATTCATAACCGGGATAAAGACAGGCGTATTGCCATCTGCATCAGACAGGACCAAGATGCCATATTCATTTTTATAAACCAGTCCTGAAGCCTGAACGATAGACCCCAAATACATTTGGACATCTGTTGAAACCGGCACATAGTCGTGATAAGCAGTAATCAGGTTTTTGTCACAACCGTCTGGGAACTGTGGCGGGGGCAGGTAGGTGATCGAAGGATCGTATACCGTTCCATCGCCTGTATAAATTGCGGCAATGGCATTGAGCGGAATCGCTTCTTGCTGTCCGTTATCAAGCAAAATAAAAATCATTCCATAGGTTCCTTCGGGGGATACATACAGTTGATACGGAGTTCCGGTGATCGCGGAAGGACTAAAACCTGTTAAAAAAACGGACATGGTATTTGTCGGATACAAGGTGATCAGCTGCTCAATAAGGTGCGCCAACTGCGCATAGCTGAAGCAAAGCGCGGTATCCGGTTTCACCGGGGTGTAAGTTAAAACTAATCTTGGATCAAATGGTTCGTAGTTGATGCTATTCGTGGCAACGGCAACGACAGAAGTGCCGTCAGAATTTGTCAGTGCGATGCCGTTGTTGGAATAAGCTCCGTTCAGCCAATCATTGATCAGCGTTGTGACATCAATTTGGACAGTGGTATATAAATCTTCTGTTGTAATATCAATCCCGGATGGTGTTGCGGTGAAAGCAGGACGTGTATTGTAAGTCACGGTGGCTGTACTAAATGGATCGGTTACTCTGTTGACAACAAGCGGACTTGGAGCAGCACCGCTTTTAACAATCACAGATAATTCGAGCAAGGCGCTGTCAACGGAAGTGACCGGTAACACAGGCAAAACAATTTGCAGGAAACTGATGCAGTTTTGAAATGAAGGATCTGTACCGGAATAAACCAGTGGGTAGGATGAAAAATTCATGTCGGGCAGGTAAGATGATACGAAAGTCGTATCGGGTATATTCAGGGTTAACGTAGCCATTTTCATACCTTCTCTCAAAATTAATGACTGTAACTGAAAATTCGAGTTTGTACATCATATGCTTTTTGGGACAAGATGTTTCAGGCTACGATTGATATTTCCCTTCTGTTACGAAAAAACCGGTGAACAATGACATGTTCATCCGTTTTTTTTTATATAAGTCTGAATATCAGAAAGAGGGTGCAAAGTTCGTCTAGGGTAAGGTTGGGACTCTCTGGAAAAGAATGTGACTTTTTCCAGAGCTCACTCGTTTTATGGATGAAAGGAGAATTTACCCTATGCAAGAATTGTCACCGCGGCTTACTAACACTTTTTCAACAAAATACAGTAGTTATGGCGAGATGCTTTTTAAAATCGCCATGGTTCATCTTGGAAGTAAAGAAGATGCGGAAGAAGTCATGCAAGACGCATTTTGTAAACTCTTGTACAACTCACCTGGGTTTAACGATGATCAACACGAAAAGGCCTGGCTGATCAAAATTACTGTAAATCTTTGCAAAGATAGGCTTCGGAGTGTATGGCACAAACGCGTTATAAAAATGGAGGCGATAGAAGAGTACTATGAAGATCCTATTGACAGTGATGTCATGAAGGAGATTCTTAAACTCCCTGTAAAATTAAAAGCAGTGATCTATCTGTTTTACGTTGAAGATTATTCGATTAAGCAAATATCAGAAATTCTTAAGATAAAGGAATCAGCAATAAAGATGCGCTTACATCGCGGTCGTGAAATCCTTCGAATTGAATTAAAGGGAGAATGAAAGATGAATGGAAATGATATTAAACGTGTGATTGCCAAGCTTGAACCTGACCGGGAAATGGCGGATAGAATATCAGAAAAACTAGTAAAAAAGCCGAAGCGGAGAGTTAGTATAAAACCTGCTGCTGCCATCGCTGCCGCACTTGTTATCATGATTGGGGCTGGGACTTTTGTTAATTCTAATTTCGGCAAAGTTGATCAAAATAAAGTTGGAATTTATATCCCGCAGGTACAAATATCTGAGAACACGGAAGTAAAAGCCAAAATGATCGGGCTAATCGTCTATCAAGGCAGAATATATACGCAAAGCGCCTTGCAAATTGATGCGAACAATGCGGAGAAACTGATTGGAGAAAAGCTGGGTATGACCAAGGCCAATATAACCGAATGGAGCAAGCAGGATGATTACGCTGTCGAATTGGCCTCGACGGTAGGGGTACAAGCAGTTTATACGGTTAAAGGCTATGATAAAAGTTATAGAATCATGACCTGTGAAAAAATCAACGGTGAAACTTATGCGTTTTTTTATGAGTGTTTGAACGGGTTGACAGTTAAAACCGGAAATGATATTTTTGAAAAATTTAAAATGGAAAACAATATTGAATCAGTGAAATATGAAAATTTCGGCAGCTGGAACAATGGTAAGAATGAAGTTCAATCTCTGACGAATCCGGATGGCGTCAATCACTTTCTTGCTGCTCTGGAAAACGCTGTTCCCAATACGCGGGAGAGTTTACCCGACTTATTTGAAGATCAAGGTGAAACCAGTCAAAAATTTATATACGTAACCTTGAATGACGGCAGTAAAGTCCAACTAAGGCTTTTTAAAGAGGGATATGTTTACTACAACGGTGTTGATTTATTCTTTAAAGTAGACAGCAATGCTTTTATGAGTTTTTGGAATGAATTGATTTAAAGAGGATCGCATTGACAGGAAAGAATGCAGGGAATACACGAATACGGTCCCTATTACGGTTGCAGATTCATAGGATGCAATGACCTGCGACAGACCTTATCGAAAGGGATCAAGTGAAGATGAAGATACCCGGCCGAAGGGTTAAACGTGCAGATCCCTTTTTCGGTAAAAGATATAGGTGGAGATGCAAAAGATAGAAACAAGCCCAAGCGAGAGTATGACAGCCGTTAGGTTGAGCCCATTGCCCTCTGCCAAATCAACATAACTAAAATATTTAAAAGGAGAGAGCAGGTTAAGAGCGTTCAGCTTGTCTGTTATGTCGGTTATTTTGGATATCACGAATGCAGCGAAGAGTATCCCCGCGGCAAGGGAACCGGAAGTTTTTGGATTCTTGAGGAAAGCTGACAGTGCTGTTCCAAGCGAAAGGAAGATAAGCTGAACGATAAACATGCTCAACATGAACATTACGATTTCACTTGAAATGTCATTTCCCTTATTGTAAGCAGCGACCATAACAAGGGAAGAAACAAGCGTTACAATATTCAGAATAACCACATTCACAAAGGCCGCAAGAAGCTTGGAAGTGATAATGGTATCTCTTGAGACGGGTTTGATCATCAGGAATTCGGTTGTCTTGTCTCGTTCCTCTTTGGCAACGATACCGGCTCCGAGCAAAACAGCATGGATGGCAGCTGCAATCTCAATGTAAAGAAACAACATTGCAAAATACCCGGACATCGTGGTTACATCAAATGAGCCCATTCCCAACAGTGCTTTGATGGAGTAGGGTATATTGTCAAAAATTTTGTTGTACTGTCCGCCTGCCGAATAGGCGGTATATTTGCCCATGCCGCTTAGAACCCCCAAAAACATACAAACGCACCATATGATCAACGCTTTTTTGTTGGCTTTTAATTCTCTTAAAAAAATATTCATGATCCGACCTCCCTTTTAGTGAAACCCAAAGTTAATCAGCTCACGGCATGGATATCTTTTTTGGCATAAATGATATAGGCTGTTACCGTTGCGATAATAACAATAACAGCGCCTGTGATAAGGTAGGGAGCTTCATAGTTTGAATTTCTGATAATGTAAGAAGGATTAAAATATTTAAATGGTGAGAGAAAGCGTGCGGCATCATTTTCACCGGTGGCTAAAAACGCTCCGATAAAGAAAAATCCAAAAACGACCCCGAGTGAAACCGGAAGTACGGATTTTAACTTTGGAATGATCACCGTGACCGCAGCCCCGATCGAGAAAAAAATGAGCTGAATGAAAAGTAGCGTGAGATTGATCATAAAAAGCAGCATAACGCTGAAATCAGCTGTCTTAACCATGGTGGCAAGGATGGAGGCAGCCGCATAATAAATTAAGTTCGTGATTATGAGCATGGTTAGTGCAGCCAGAAGCTTGGAGCTGACAATAGCCGAACGCGAAACAGGCTTGACGAGAAGGAAATCCGCTGTCCTTTCCCTCGTTTCTTTGGAAAGAATGGAGACGCCGAGATTCATGGCCTGAATGGCACCGCACAATGTGATGAAGGAGAATATCATCGAATAAAAGCCCAAAAGAGAGGTGATGCTGTCAAGCGAAATACCGAGTATTGCCCTCACCGACGCCGGGTAGCCGCCCAGCAGCCTTTTAAAATCTGCCGCATCATTCGCAATTGCTGGATAGACAGAAAAGTAAATCCCAGCGAGCGCAATCAAAGTGCATGTCCATAGAATCGTCGATTTTCGCAGGGAGTTAAGCTCGTGCCAGAACATATTCATAACGATCAACCCTCCTTGGCATAATAATGCATGAAGATCTCTTCAAGGTCAGGTTCGTAAATGGATATGTTGACAAGCTCAAGCTCCGCAATTTTTTTCATCATAGAATTAATGTTGCCTTTGAAAATAAAATCAGCCGTATTCTCTTTGATTTCAAGCCGGCTTACACCACTGATATTGAAGATCTCTCCGGCTATGGGAGATTTTGCTTCAATTTTAAAACTCTTATAGCTATCTGCCTGAAGCGTGCTCATTTTTTCAAGTTTTATGATTTTACCGTCTTTGATGAACGCTACCCTGTCGCACATCCTCTGAACTTCGCCGAGAATATGCGATGAAAAGAATACGGTCGCACCCTTTTGATTCTCCTGCGCGATAATGTCGAAGAATTTTTGCTGCATCAGCGGGTCTAAGCCACTGGTTGGCTCGTCGAGTATGATCAGCTTAGGCTCGTGGAGCAGCCCCTGGACAATGCCAACCTTTTTTTTGTTGCCAAAAGAGAGATCGTCGATCTTTTTCTTAAGGTCGAGATCCATGATCTCCGCAAGCTCCTTGATTCTCTTCATACAGTCCTTTTTGTAAAAGCTCGCGGAATATTTGAGTAGATCGATAACCTTCATGTTATCGTAATAAAATACCTCACTTGGCAGATAGCCCACTTCTTTGCGTATTTCCGGGAACTCACTGCAATTTTTACCGAAGATTTCGGCGCTTCCCCCGGTGGGGTAGATAAGCCCGAGCAACGTTCGGATGGTCGTCGATTTGCCGGCGCCGTTCGGCCCGATAAACCCAAAGATCTCGCCTTCCGTGACATCAAGATTCACGTCAACGATGCCTCTTGCCTTGTTGTAACTTTTCGTGAGATTCTTCGTTTGAATGACAGTCATTAATGTTGCCTCCTCCTTGTCTGTTAAGGATACACACATCATTTTTGAATGAACATAATACTTTCCTTAAGTTAGACCTATTGTATCACAGCCGGTTTTTTTTATGTTATTTTAGCAGTAATTTTTTGCAATACAGAATATTCGTACAAAATATTCGTAGTTGCATCAAAATTTTCCTTCTGATATAATAGCCTTGTTCGTAAATCAAAGGGGAGTAGCTGGATAATAAAGTCGTCAAGACGGATTTCGATCCCGGCTTTATTGCAATTGACCATTGTAAGCGAGACCTTTGCCCTTGGGGGTGAAGGTTTTTTTATTTATATTTAAATAAGATATGAATGAAGTCAGGTGAAAAATATGTTCGGTTATGTCGTCGCCAATATTGAGAAGCTAACTGCCGAAGAAAAACTACACTATCGGTCGTGCTACTGCGGTTTATGCCGAACGCTGGGAGAGCGTCACGGCACCCTCAGCCGTATCACCCTAAACTATGACATGACTTTCCTCGTACTGTTTCTTTCAGCGCTTTATCAGAAAGATACCACCATTCAAACTGGGCGGTGCATCATGCATCCCCGCAAACCTCACGGCTATTGGCATAACGAGATCTCAGACTATACCGCCGATATGAGTATTGTCCTGACTTATTTCAAATTTCTCGATGATTGGAAGGACGAACGGAAGATCCTGTCGCTGGGTGAAGCCAAGCTGTTCGAAAAGAAATACAGGCAGGCTGCTATTCGCTATCCCCGGCAATGTGCTGTCATCAGTGAGTGCTTGAGTACCCTTTCCGACATTGAAAAATCAGGGGAACTGAAACCGGATCTTCCTGCAGGTTGCTTCGGCAGGCTCATGGGTGAGGTCTTCGTTTTCCAAGAAGATGACGATGCCCAAGACTTACGTAACTTTGGAGAAGCGCTTGGCAAATTCATTTACATTATGGATGCCTGTCTTGATCTCAAAAAGGACATCCAAAAGGAATGCTATAATCCGCTGACGGCGTTGTCAACAGATCATTTTCCGCAAATATTAAACCTGCTCATGGCCGACTGTATGGAAAAATACCGGCAACTGCCAATCAAACGCGATCAAAACCTTATTGAAAACATTCTCTATTCAGGCGTTTGGACAAGGTATGAAGCAGCGAATAAGAAAGCAAAGGGGAGATAAGAAAGAATGATATCCGATCCTTATCAAGTACTTGGTGTTCCTCAGACGGCTGCGGATGGTGAAATAAAAAAAGCCTATCGCAAACTGGCCAAAAAATACCACCCTGACCTGAATCCCGGCAATGCGGAAGCGGCTAAGAAAATGAGTGAAATCAATGCCGCTTACGAACAGATCAAAAGCGGAACCCCCTACCCAAACACCTATTACAACGGGAGCAACGCTTCCAGAGAATATGCTTCCTCAGCGTATGATTCGGTAAAACACTATATCAATCTGGGCTATTTTCGCGAGGCACTGAATATTCTGGCCAGGATGAGTGACCGAAGTGCCGAATGGTACTATTGCAGTGCCGTCGCCAATGCCGGTATCGGCAACATCATCATTGCGCTGAACCACGCCGAAACAGCCGTACGCATGAGTCCCGGCAATCCGGAATACCAACGCATCTTAAATATGCTGCAACGCGGCGGACGCGTTTATCAGCAACAAAGACGCGGCTTCGGCATGCCGAATGACACGCTGGACAAACTCTGTTTTGGCTTATGTATCGCGGACCTTTGCTGTCCGTTCTGTTGATGAGAATTGCGTAAGGAGTGTGTGCAATGGGTAATTTGAAAAATAAGCTGACACGTTTGATGATTGGCCGGTACGGCATTGATCAGTTGTATTATGCTTTACTTGGAGTCTGGTTTGTATTACTGATCGCCAATACGTTTATCCGTTCCGGTATCATCAGTATTTTGATGGGGGCCGTTCTGGCTGGAATGATCTTCAGAACCTTATCCCGGAACATCTATAAAAGACGCCAGGAAAACGATAAATTCATGAAAATGTGGAATAGGATTAAGGCTGAAGGTTCTTTGACGATACGCCGAATCAAAGAAATTAAAACCCATCGTTTCCGCAGATGTCCGCACTGTAAAAGAGTACTTCGGCTGCCGCGGCGAAAAGGCAAACATACAGTAAAGTGCCCTTGCTGCCATCATGAATTTGAGCTCTGTATCCGCTTATAATTAAAAACAAATAAGTTTGATATAATAGTAGTACTTATAAACGGTAAGAACTAAAAAGAATAACCTTGGAACTTCAAGTCATTCCAAGGTTATTTTTTTCGATTAATATTTTGCTTTCATGATCTGTTTAATATCTTTCTTTCATTACCGTCAGGAATTGCGCTTCAATCCGACTCAATCTGAGTTTATCTATAAACAACATAAATATATCGATAAATGATAAATTAATATTGACTTACAATAATATGCCATTTACAATAGAACCAAAATAGATAGAAAGGGTATGATACAATGTGGAATCCAAGTAAGTCCGTAAGACTATCTTCCATTTGTACCAAGATCGCCATTGTCCTGGTCATTTGCGCAGCTTTTGCTATGCCGAATTTAATCCCTACATATGTAAACTACACAGGAAAAAATCCTGAAATCATTCATTCCTTGCTCCTAACGGTCTATGCCTGTGTTCTGCCGGGGATGTTATCCTTGATCTGCCTTGGCAGGCTTCTTTCCAACATCAGGCGGGAAGAAGTATTTGTAGAAAAAAATGTCAAGCTCCTGCGGGCGTTGTCATGGTGCAGTTTTGTCGTCTCCGCCATTTTGTTCATCTCAGGATTTTATTATATTCTTTTTGTGATTATAGCCGTTTGTGCCGCTTTTTTAGGGCTGATCCTGAGAGTGATCAAAAATGTTTTTGAACAGGCGATTGTTATTAAAAGAGAAAATGATTTTACGATTTAGGGGGAGGGATTCTCATTGATTGTCGTTAATCTCGACGTTATGATGGCAAAAAGAAAAATTTCTGCCGGTGAGCTGGCGGATAAAATCGGAATCACTCCGGCTAATCTTTCAATTCTAAAAAACAACAAGGCCAAGGCTATCCGCTTTTCGACCCTGGAAGAAGTTTGCAAGGTTCTGAATTGCCAGCCCGGAGATTTATTAGAGTACCGGAAAGGAGAACAGGAAAATGAATAACAGGGAGATGAATAACAGTACGGATACGGCAACCTATACAAGGAGTGATATTGTTTTCGCATTGGCCATGCTGGTCTGCGGCTTCTTATATTGGAACTTGATCCCGGCTGCCGGGCTTGGCGCAGGGGTTACCTTATTTGCAGCGGTATTCTGTCTGTGTACCGTCCTATATCTGAAATCAGGTGAGTTCCGTCAAACAGGAACGAGCTTGTTATGCTTCATCATTATTGTCATGTCGGCCCTGGTTTTCTTGCTTTTTGACAATATCCTGATCAAAGGACTGAATTTTATCTTTCTTACAGCCGCTGTCATCTATTGGATCAGCCTGTCTACGGGCAGAAACCTGGAGAAAAGGATTTCCGTTTATATCCTGGGCGATTTTTTTAATCAAGTTTTGGTCATCCCATTTTGCAATTTGGCCTGCTGCTTTGGTGCGGTCAAGGGACTGTTTGGCAGAAATCAAAAGGGAAAATCTCTTCTGGCCGGCGCGGTTGGTATTCTTGTGATGATTCCGATTCTGGCCGCAGTCATCAACCTATTGACACGAGCTGATGCTGTTTTCGCAGGGGTGATCGCCAATCTGCAGTTTTCGGTATCGATGAATATTATTGTCCAGATATTGATGGGAATTCCCGTCGCTTGTTATCTGTACGGCTTGATTTACGGCGACCGGCATGGGAGGAATACGGGATATGTCACCGTCGAGACTGTTGACAAAACGGCCGCCGCTTTCCGTTTTTCCCCGGGAGTGACCGTATACACCGCCTTGACAGCATTGAATCTTGTCTTTATGGTCTTTTTTCTTTCTCAGGTCACCTATCTTTTCTCGGCATTCAATGACCGTCTCCCGGAACTCATGACGCATGCGGAGTATGCCCGTAGAGGCTTTTTTGAACTTTGTGCGGTAGCCGGAATCAATATGGTCGTGATTACGGTGGCCCATCTTATTGTGAAAAGGGACAAGGTCAAGATCCTGCAAATAGAAACAGCCATTTTATGTCTTTTTACCTTGATGTTGATCATCACGGCCATCAGCAAGATGGTGATGTACATTAATTATTTTGGTTTGACCCCGCTGCGTGTCTATACGACCTGGTTTATGCTTGTGCTGCTCTTTCTATTCGCGGTGATCGCTGTCAGACAGTTTAAAAAATTTAACGCAGCCAGGATCATGCTGGTCGGATTTGTAGTGCTTTTCATGGTCCTGAGCTACGGAAACATCGACGGACGAATAGCTGCCTATAATATTGACAGGTACAGTAACGGAACACTGGAGAATCTCGATGTGCAGGCTTTGTCCAGCCTGTCTGAGGCAGCAGTCCCGTATATCTACACCTTATACCAGGAAACAACGGATCAGAGCCTGAAGGCGGATCTTAAAGCAGCCATTGATCAATCAGCTGGATCTGCGCTCGGAGCGTCGCGTCAAGAGACATTCCGGGATTTCAATTTTCAGCGGCATATGGCGGAAAGCATCAGAAAGATGCTCTGATAGCTCCGACAGCCTCTTTTGATTGTGAAGGCATTACTTACAGTCCCAGTCATCAATAAGGAGCGGACACTATCAATGATCGGCGTCATGGGTTGAACCTCCGCAAAATGGCGCAGTGCGGCCGGCATGGTTTCGGTCGGCGCAAATGCGGAGCTTGTAAATATCAATATCATCAAAAGATAGCTGAACACGCCTGACCCCTCAAGGCTTTTCGCAAGCAGGCCAAAAGCGACACTGCTGACGATACAAAATAATAGGAAAGACCAGAGACTTAAAGGTATTCCTTTAAGCCTCTGGGTCCTGCGAGAACTTCCCGGCCTATATACAAGGTACCGTCATCCTTGGTTTTGACATGCCATTTAACCAGTGTAATATTGCCTTCCGCGATCTCTATCCCCGTGATCGAACGGGGATGAACACAACTGCCGTCATTAAAATAAAGCGGTTTCCCCGCATCAGGGAACATGGGCCTATGGGTGTGACCGGCAATCAGCATGTGCTTTTCCTGGTTGACCCATTCAGTAAGGTTTTGTTCTATAGAATCTTTCTTATGATAATTTTTAGCTGTACTGGTGGGGTCTTTAAAACCGAACAACTCAAGTTTCTTCCATACATATCTGACCAAAAATCTTCGTAACCCCCAAAACGTATAATCCAACATACTGCCTTGGTGCCCGTGGATCAAAAGAATTTTCCGCTCTGAATCCTTATACCGTAAAACGAGCCCTTCGCGAAATTTAACATTCTCAAATAAAGGAACGTGACGCTTCTCCTCGGCATCATAGTACCGGTTAAAGCATTTCCGTACAAAATGATCGTTGTTTTTCACCATGTCATGGTTTCCGTAAATGAAATAAACGCGGCCTTCATTATAAAATTTTTGCAGGAGTGAAAGTGTGTCCTTATGAACAGGCACGATGTCCGACATGTTTTTATACTTCCACAGTTCGTCACCGTCACCAAGCTCGATATACGTGTACTGTTCCTTATAATAATGCGTTAACGCTGCAAAATACAGATTCTCATTCCCGGAAAAATCATCAGCCCAGCTGCCGTCACCCCTATGGACATCGCTCATTAAGATCATCTTTGAGGAATCGTCAATAGGGATTTCTTCAGCAGATTGAAAAGCTTTGGATATACGATCCACAGCGTTCATAGGATACCACCCGCCCAAAAGCATCTTCGTTTAATGTCAATATATTCAGGGGGCAGTATCAAGAGTGCCGGTCTTCTTTCGACTATATAATCGATAACAAAAACTGCCAGTGTAGAAAAGGTAAATATGTTAATAATAAGTGTACATTCCAAAAGGAAAGGAGGGAAAAAGTAATGGCAAAATATAGACTTCCCGTAGACAAGAGTCAGGCAGCTAGTGTAATGGGTGTAAGCTTAGGCCCTGATACATCCGCTAGACAGAATGGTTCCGTAGGTGGATACATGGTGAAGAAGACTTTTGAAAGCCTTGGTATGCGTTAACAAAAACTGATTTTCGAGAGCAAATGATAAGCCGGAAGGGAACCGTGAGAGAATACGGTTCCCTCTTCTTTAACCTTAAATAGGATGCCTTAAAATTTACATCATTATGCCGGTAAAAAATTCCTAAAAGTATCTGGAAGAAGTCATAGATATCCTCATGGATTTATTGAATAAGAATCTCTTTCGGTAAGTCGAATGTACCTTCGGGGATAGAACCTGCACCGACGTTAATGTCTGTATATTCTGAGGTGTTGGTCTGCCCATCCTGAACCAGTTCAAACTTAATGACGATTCCGTATTTTGTACTTAACCAATCTTTATAATTCCCTTGGGCGCTGGTTACAGAAAGTATTTTGCATTCCAATCCGTTAAGCGTTTGTGTCCCGATGATTTGGTAACTTACATCAGCGTTTTCATCTGTATCTAATGCCGCTAAATAGTCCATGGGGGTAATATTGTCATTCCCTTTATATTCGGTAATATTTATCTTAGCAGCCACATTTTGTCCTGGCCGGTAGGAAACGATTTCTCCCTTTTCTAAATCGAAGATGGAGATCGTTCTTTGCCCATCCGTAATCGTATCCGTTTTCATTTTGGTATCTTGGAACCAAACGCTGCTTTCGGAAGATACTCCCGCATTCGTTGTTACAAGATGATAAGAAATCTCTCTGAGACCTGTACCTTTCATAATTAAGTTTGAAACCACTTCCTGATCACTGGTGTCATCGGTTCCAGCGGAGGAGATTGCAGCCGAAGGAGCAGAAGAATTGTTTTTAAAGCTGCAAGCGGAAAGGATCAAGGTACTTATGAGCAATAGGACGGTAATCGTAAGAAGCTTCTTGTCAGTAATTTTCATGATTTACCTTCTCCAAACGTAATAGGTTATTGTCGGTTAAGAAGATATTCGTCATGGATAAGAGAATACCCTTTGAATGAAGCTTAGCCCACCAATTTTAATAGACAAACCTTGGTGCAATTGTTAGAGAAAGAAGATACAATAAAAGCAATAAAAGACGAAGCCTATAAAATATTCTGTTGTACATAAAATAACGAAAAATAACGAAAAGAGGTTAGATCATGAGTGACCAAATGAGGAACGACCATGAGAACGACCATGATGATTTTTATCAATCTCTAAGGAAAAAGATCAAGGACTACTTCACAAGCGAAGAAGGTAAAACGAATAAGTATGCAGAGTATATCCTGATTGCCCCCGACTTATTTCATCTTCTGTGCAAATTGACTGTAGACAAGGAAGTCAACGTAGACGATAAAGCAAAACTGGCGATTGCGATTGCTTATTTTGTTTCACCGATTGATTTAATCCCTGAGCTCTTTGTAGGCCCGGTAGGATTTGTTGACGATATATCCGTGGCTGCTTATGTCCTGAACACCATTATTAATAACACGAACCCGGAAGTTGTCCGCAGGCACTGGGCCGGCGAGGGCGATATCCTGATTAAAGTCCAGGAAATCATAAAAGTTGCCGATCATATGGTTGGCACCGGACTGTGGAAGAAAATTAAAGGGATGTTTAGTAAATAACGCAATAGGGTATAACAAAGAATGAAGATAAAATGGAGCGTAATATCATGCAATATACGATACTAGGAAAAACAGGACTCCAAGTTTCAAGGCTGGGGCTTGGCTGTATGCGGTTCCCGAAAAGTGAAAAAGAAGCGATAGAAATGGTGCGGTATGCGGTGGATCACGGAGTCAATTACCTGGACACCGCTTACATGTATCCAAACAGTGAAATAATTACCGGGAAAGCGCTTCAAGGGGGCTATCGGAATAAGGCGTTGATCGCCACCAAAAGCCCTATATGGAAAATCGGCAGTCACAAAGACTTTGAGAAATACTTGGATGAAGAGCTGGAACGCTTGGGAACCGATCATATCGACATGTATCTTCTTCACAACATGAATCATGACAATTGGGAGAAAGTCAATCATTTTGATGGCCTTACTTTTCTTGATAAAATGATCCAAAAGGGTAAAATACTGCACAAGAGTTTTTCTTTTCATGGGACACTGCCGGCATTCAAACAGATTGTGGATACCTTTGACTGGGAAATGGCGCAAATTCAGCTGAATATTCTGGATGAAAATCAGCAGGCCGGGATCGAGGGGTTGAGATATGCGGCAGGCAAGGGCCTGGCGGTCGTTATCATGGAACCGCTAAGGGGCGGCTACATGCTGGCGAACGTTCCTGAAGCAGTCGTTGATTTGGTTCATCAATATCCGGAAAAGAGATCCTTGGTCGCGTGGTGTTTCCGCTGGCTTTATAATATGCCTGAGGTTTCCGTAATTCTTAGTGGGGCCAGCACGCTGGAGCAGTTGAAGGATAATTTGCGGATCTTTGATGAATCTGCAGTCAACGTAATGTCCGAGGCTGACCAAAACCTGATCAAAAAAATCCGGGAAGCTTTCGAGTCCAATAACAGCATCGGCTGTACAAGCTGCCGCTATTGTATGCCCTGTCCCCAAGGCGTAAGCATTCCTGAAATATTCAGACTCTACAACAGCCACCAGCTTATGAAAACGCATTGGGTGGACAAAGGGATGTACAGGGAAAACTTGCTCCCCTCCGGTTCCGGTGCTGATCAGTGTATCTCTTGCGGAAGCTGTGAGGAACATTGTCCGCAGGCGCTGAATATCCCGGTCTTGCTGAAGAAAGTACATGCGGAATTTACGGCGAAGACGACAGGTGGTTGGAGCTGATTTTGTAGAGAATCTATGTATCTATAGGATATTGGCGCATGGTTTTCTTAATAATCCTTCGATTTCCTCAGCAGGCATTGGTCGGTAGAAATAATAACCCTGAACCTCGTTGCACATGTTCCGGCTTAAGAATTGTACTTGTTTCTCGGTTTCCACCCCTTCGGCAATAACCTCCAGGTCTAGATTTTTAGCAAGATTTATGATGACTTTGGTGATTGCTCTGTCTTTTTCATCTTTTTCAATACCATGAACAAAATGCATATCCATCTTCAAACGATCGATCGGCAAATTCTTTAGCCTGTTTAAAGAGGAGTATTCTGTGCCAAAGTCATCGATAGAGATGGTAATCCCTAATTTCTTAAAATCGTTTAAAACCTGAACAATATTTGTTTCATTTATCGCAGAACCTTCTGTAATTTCCAATTCCAGATACTTGGGTTGAAGTCCGGTTTCTTGAAGGACATTTGCGATCTGCTCAACAATATTCGGGTCACGAAGTTGATTTACCGAAATATTAACAGACATCCGCACCGGAGGATAACCTTTTTCCTGCCAGATCTTATTTTGCCGGCAAGCTGTTTTAAGTACCCATTCTCCGATCGTGTTAATGATCCCGCTTTGCTCGGCAATCGGGATAAATACTGCCGGGGATACCATTCCCAACTCCGGATGCTTCCATCTTAACAAAGCTTCCATTCCGATGATTTTTGCTTCCGGAAGATGGACCTGAGGCTGGTAATACACCAGCAATTCTTCGCGTTCTAAAGCTCGGAACAGACTGTTTTTCAGTATCATTTTATTCCGAATGTCCTCTTTCATCTCGGAAGAACAGAGGGCATACTGGTTTTTCCCTTTTTCTTTGGCCTGATACATCGCAATATCTGAGTTTATAATCAACGTTTCCGTATCTTGTCCATCGATAGGATATAGCGCAATCCCTGCACTTGCTGTAACAAAGAATTCCTTACCTCTTAATACCGCCGGTTCTTTGAATAAACCCATGATTTTATCGGCAATGATCATAACATCTTGATAGTCGGAAATATTATTCAGCAAAATCAGAAATTCATCGCCGCCAAAACGGGATACCGTGTCGGTTTTGCGGGTGCATTCCAATAATTTCTGCCCGACTTTAGTGATCAGTTCGTCCCCGCCTTCATGGCCCAAAGTATCATTAACCGTTTTGAAAGAATCAAGATCCAGGAAAATCACCGCGAGCATCTTTTGAATCCGGCCGGCTTGGTGGATCGCTTGCGTGACCCTGTCCTGGAACAACACCCGGTTGGGTAGCTTTGTCAAATGATCATAGTAGGCTAGTTGTTTAATTTCTTTTTCCGCCTGGACTTTCGTCAGAGCGTCTCCCAAAATATTTGCAATGACCTTGAGTAAATCAATCTGGTCTTCACGCCATTTTTTAGGGGTTCTGCGGGAGTCAATCCCGAATGAGCCTAATATCTGACCGTTTCCAGCAATGGGCAGGCAAATGACTGATTTTGTATGAATCATTTTGCCCTCTGATATCTGATTCATGAGGATCGAGTCTTCCGCTCCCGGGCATTCTATCGCTTCTCTGATAACACGATCATGCCGGTACCAAGCAAACGGAAGGGTAACGCGATGTAGCTCCCGGTCCAGTAAATAAATCCATGCCCTGTCCATCTCAAAAAACCGTCCGCATTCCTCAAGCGCCTGACTGATTTTCTGCTCTAAATTCATTTGATTTGCTGTAATGAAATCCGAAGAAATCTTCGAGATTAATTTCTGCAGCTTCATCTGCTCAGCGTTTTCTTTCAGTCTGCGAATGTACAGTTTGTTGACATAGAGAGCCAACCCAAGAACGACAAGGAAAAACAAGATTCTTGCCAAATAGTCTTGAGCATTGATCTCAACGTTAACCTTTGGCGCTATGAACCAGCCCAGAATCTGGGTAGATATGATGGAAATTGCCAATGAAGCTAAGATAATGCGTTGATTGAACACCAGGGCAATAATTACAAAAATAATTGGAAACGCCCAAACCGTAATACTTCCGGATTCAATAAACCTTAAAGTGAAAATTGGAATGGAGAGAACACTCGCCACAAAATAAGTAATATCTTTTTTATCTTCCGCTATAGGCATCCACTTCACGAACAAAATGATAAGTCCTAAAAAAAGGACAGCGATACTTGTCAATATGACGGGCGTCAAATCGTTCGTCATGTCAAAAAGAAAAAACGAAACAAAATTAATAAAGCCGCAGGCAAACATAGCATAGGCCATATAGCTGATAATATTGCCGCGGGTGGATTCATTTAAGATGGTTTCTTCATCAGTGATGATCTTTTCCGGCTTCATCAGTCCATATTTTTTAATTGCGTAGTAAATGACGATGAGCGACATCGAGATAATAAAAGGAGCCAATTGGGGAAGCGGCATTTTCCAAAAAGTACTGGCGACAATATCCGTAAAGGATGCAAAGATTAAAGTCGCAATAATCCAAGATAGAATGAGCCTTGCCTTTTTCTTACTATTCCAGGAAGAAGCTTTTCTCCCCCATAACCAGATCATTCCTGCGGAAACGATGCAGAAAATAATATAATAATAATTGAAAAAAGAATTAAAGCCGCTATTCGGAACATTAATCCAGCCATTGGCTGTATGGATTAATTTATACTTCGATTCCGCGGAACCGGAGAGCCCATAAATATACATTGTCAGGACCGAGGGGAAATAAAGCAGAAGGTACAGCCACCATTTGTTTAGCAAATTTTTTTTCTCGGTTAGAATGATACTGAAATGAAGCAGGATGCTGAAAAACGAACCCCAACCAACGACTGAGATCCTGCGCCAGATTAAGCTAAGTTCTTGAGTCTGGGCAGAAACGCAAATGGAAAACCCGAAAGCCCATAGACTCAAGGAAATGCACAGCGCAAAAAAAGCTTTGTTCAATCCGGCTTTCGGGTCAAGATAAAGTGTATAGGCCCCAAGAAAGCTGCTCATTACACAAGAAAAGAAAAATAAAACTGAAAAGAAATGTGATGATTCCATATTTCCCTTCTCTGATGAAAATACTGCTAAGATCAGATTTACATCATTTTCAATAAAGTAATCAATGGCTATTCAACAAATTATTCTACTTTTAACTACATTTTCCTTCATCATTTTTCAGAAAGCATCAACTATTTTACAGAATTGCCTTATAATGCAAATGAATGTTCAACTTTATGTCAAAAAAATAAAGGCTATAAAGCCTTTACCTTGTTGTCAATAATTTTTATTTTTAAGCTATTATTTGTCAGTTCATCTCTCATTTCCCTGATAGCTTGCCAAGTCATATCTTGTTTTTCGGAAAATTCATTTTGTTTTTTGGTAAATTCATTTTGTCTTTCAGTAAATTCATTTTGCTTGTCGCTCAGCATTTTAATCTCTGTTCGTAAAGCCTTTTCCATGGAGTTTAGCTTTTCCAGAATTAAATCCGATTTATCCATACGCTCATCCCCCTGCTTCTAGGATCTATCATATCACCATGCGAATACTTCTACAAGAACTAACTTTACCATTTATAACCATTTGAGCAAAAATATTTTCTTATAGTTGATTGTTTAATAATGGTGACAAAGGAGGCGCTGGTTTAGCGGAACCAAACTTCACAACCATCAAATGGGTTGGCTGTTCCTAAATTCAAGTGCCCGTTTGCTGTTTTAAACAAGATCCTTGCGCCGTAGTTATGAGGATTTCCCAGGCCGTTTAAGGTAATGGGAGACCAATGAATGCCATCCTTAGACTTAAACAAATCAAATCCATTAAATGGATAGATTGCATCGCCTACTGTAAGCAGCACTGTAAGAATGATTCGCAGAAGTTCTTCTAAAAATCCCGGCAAATTTAGAATTGCAGGAATGATAGCGGGAACGAGCGGTTTAAGGAGTACAGACCAGTCAAATGTGCCCAGGAAGAACTCCCCATTGTATTCTTCCAGCTGCCAGCAGTATAAATTAAAGGGATTTCCTAAACCCGAGGGTTTATGGCTCAAAGCTTTGCCGCGTGTGCCCGTGGTGGGATTGGTAGGCTTTTTAGCCTTACTCCCGATTACCAGCTGCCAATGATCCTGCGCGTCTATCCTTACCAGATCAAAGGGTTTAAATGCAGAGAGATTCATCGGCTGTTGAGCAAGAAGGGGGAACATAATGGCGCCAACATATAAATGATCTTGAAACGCTCCAAGTGTTAAGGGAATAATATTAAGTGCATCACCGGCCCCCTTATCAATCACCAATTTCCATTCATTAATAATTGGTCCTGTGCCTTCAGTTCTCCAAAGTTCAAATCCTTCCACCTGATTAGAGGTAGCGGCATAAAGGTGTCCTTTAAAGCTTGCCATCATCATCACTTGCCCGCTTGGGTTTTTACCTTGGATAAATCCGGGATTGCCTGGATCCCCAGTAACCTGCTCCCATCTGCCATTTGGAAAGTGAACGGCAGGAGGGATATATTCATAAATCAGAGCAGTTAGAGTTTGAGAGATCTCATCTACAGTTGACATATAGAGTTTTTGGTTGGTATGAATCACCATCGCCCTTGTGGAAGTACCGTTAAGATTATCATTGGGTATTTCAAGCCAGGACAATCCATCTGTTGACCTAAATGTCCTTACCTTACTCTGACAATATCCACCGACATAAAGAGCCGTTTGACCGTTTAGGTCGGTATAACGGATCATATACCGAAAACCTTGGATGATATTGAAATCAGCTGGAGCTTTAAAAACTTTCTCCCAACCGGCATGGGGAAGTGCTTTGTTATAACGCCAGATTTCTGCTCTGTTATCGACAACCTCAGGGGTTAGCTCCTTCGGGATTTCGAAATCCCCCAATATTCCTGCATTCTTAATCGTCAGGAGAATGTTATAGAGAATATTTCTTCCGGTTCCTACATAGAGATATTCTCCCATCTCAGCCATTGACCAGGCATAGTTGTTTTGCATGGCGTTGTTGGGGTTTGTATCAAAACCGTTTAGGGGAGTTATTTTTTGGAAACCATATTTATTGAACACTTAATCACCCTCCAAAAATTAGGACAGACTTTTCCCTGGTACATCATATGAACATTGTCCACTTCTGACACAATTTATGTGTATAGTTCTCGTACCAATCAGGATTACATACCGGTTCTCAACACATTCATCCGGAATTGCAGAAAGTAATTGTAAGCTGGCTAAAAGATTTGTAAAATAAGAATAAAAAGGGAGCGATAGCATGTTAATCGTCACGACCGAAAATATCAAAGGTTACAAAGTAACGGATGTTAAAGGCCAGGTGTTCGGTCTCGTTGTTCGCAGCCGGGGATTAGGCGGGAATATCATAGCTGGGCTGCGCAGTCTTATCGGTGGAGAAATCCATGAATACACCGCCCTGCTTGAAGATACCCGTAAACAGGCGATAGACCGTATGGTTAAGAATGCCCAGGCTATGGGAGCAAACGCTGTTGTGATGATGCGGTTTGATTCCAGCGAAATTGGACAGACCATGAGTGAAATTGTCGCCTTTGGGACTGCGGTTGTGGTGGAGAAAGAAGTTTAAGATGAGAATAGCGGCTGAAATCTATATATTATTGGAAGTTGGTATATTTCTTATCATTGCCTTCCTTTCCTGGTTTCTTTGGGATAAACGTTATCGAAAAAATCAGGGAAACGATATACCCAAAGGGTATATGGCTACGGATGAGGTTTTTATCGACCCAGTTAACGGGAAGAAACTTAAAGTCTATTATGAACCGGAAACCGGTAATCGGTTTTACAAAGAGGTTAAAGACTAACTACAGGCCGCTGATGAAGTGGGTATACGATCCTTCATCGCGGCTTTTTCTCGCCTTAAGCAATTTCTATAATTTCTTAATTTATAAAGGATTATAAATTATAGGACAATAATCAACTATATTAATATAATTAATTATTATATTAATATAGTTAACACACTAGTTGACAAAATTAATATTTGTTGCTATTCTTAATTTGTAAAACCTTAGAGTGGTTCCAATTTGGGGGTGAAAATGATTCAATACAAAGCGCCGGGTTTGTGTCCGATTTGCGGACATAGCCTGTATGTCAGCAAACTGAACTGTATGAACTGCAACACTACCCTGGAAGGGCAGTTTATCCCATGTAAATTTTGTCAGCTCCCTCCCGACCAGCTTGAATTTATTGAAGTCTTTATTAAGTGCCGGGGTAACATCAAAGATGTGGAAAAGGAACTGGGAATTTCTTACCCTACCGTCAGGGGACGCCTGGACAGCGCCATTCAAGCATTGGGATATAAAGTGGATGGTTCGGATCTGCAGGAGGAAAGAGAAAACCGCAAGGAAATTCTGGACGCCCTGGATCGCGGAGAAATCACTTCGCAGGAAGCCGCCAGCCGCCTGAAAAAGGCTGGAAAATAAGAAGAGTGGAAATAAGAAAGGGAATGGTGTCATGAGCAGCGAAAGGTTAAAAGTCCTGGAAATGATCCAAGAGGGTAAAATTACTGCTGCCGAAGGGATGGAGCTTCTGAAAGCCATCGAGGAAAGTGCGCCTGAAGTCAGTCCTGCCGTGTCGGTTTTTGCGAACCGTTTTTTACGAGTCCGGGTAGAAGGGGAGAAAGCGCCGAAAGTCAACGTCAATATTCCGATGAACCTGGTTAAATCGGTGACAAAGCTGGCCAATGCGGCGATGGCCTTCATCCCGCCGGAAGCAAAAAGTGAAATCGACAAAAGAGGAATCGACCTTGAATACCTTCTGAATGAACTTATCCAGGAATTAGAACAAGGATCTTCCGGCGGTAAACTGGTAGATGTCGATGTCGATGATCCGCACGAAGGAAGGATGAAAGTTGAGGTATTTGTGGACTAAGCGGCCGCGAAAAGCTTTTCTGATCGTGGTCAGCATCAGAAACAAAAACCGCAGGAAATGGCTGATTCCTATTCCGGTTTGGGTAGTGGAAGATACATTCGAGGCCGTACAGGATATCGCCTGGGTAGGGGAGCGGATTCTGAAGCTTTCGGGAAAGCACGATGAGAATAAACAAGCCGACAGGGATAAACGCGCTGACAGCCAATGGCGCCAATATATCATAGGGATGCCTGTGAGCGCCGTGCTTCAAGCCGTAAGCGGCATCATCCGGGAGTTGCGCACCTGCGGCAGATTCAGGATGATTGAGGTTGAAGACAAGGCCATTCAAATTTATGTGGATTTATTTTAATAAGGGGAACAGAACATGCACAAATGGGTCCTGACATGTTTAATCAATGTTTTGGCATTGATCATCGCTTCTTATATCGTACCGGGGATTGCGGTAAGTAATCCGCTAGCACTGCTGGGGGCCGGACTGCTGCTCGGCGTAATCAACCTGCTTATACGGCCTGTGATCCTGCTGCTGACCATTCCTTTCAGCTTACTGACTTTCGGATTATTCATCCTGATCGTCAATACCTGGATGGTCATGCTGACGGCAGCCTTGATGCCCGGTCTGGGGATTCACGGGTTCTTCGCAGCCTTTGTGACCTCCCTCATTGTTTCGCTGTGTAATTGGCTGGTCAAAGATTTAAAAGAAAAGAAAAGATAAAGATCGTATAAGAAAAAGAGCGGACAAAACCGCCTGCCTGAACAGAGATGTCGAATTTTGTTTGATGCAGCGTAGCCCTTCGGGAATATATCCTGAAGGGTTTCTGTTATTCAGCTTACCGGATCTTTTCTTTTGCCTGGAACAACGAGACTGCCTCTTCGATCGTATGGCAACTGTTCAAGCTCACCTGACTACAAATGTTAACTTATTCAATTGATCAATCATAGAATAAAACCAAGATTTACATCTGGATATGGATTGTCCGAATACTTAAAAGGAATGCACAGACCGATGAAGAATGTTATAATTATAGGAAGAATGATCTTTTATTATTTTTAATGTGGATTTAAGGTTATTTTCGTATGATTTTGTAGAAATAGGGAATAACCGATCCTTTTAGGAGCGTTGATGGACATTGGGAATGAATAAAATCCTCAAGCTGCTTGGGCTGAATATTGGCATAGCCGCCGTGCTGATTGTTATCTTTTCCCCGGGAATTGTCGGATTAAAAATAGGGGGATCCGGCGCATTTGTCACCGCTTTGAGCTGTACGATCTTATTTATCTGTGCAGTCCTGTTTCTTTATGGCAATTACAAAATGTTGATGGAAAAAGTAAAAATGGTTCAGACCAAAGAGCTTGATTCTCCGGAGGAATATGCAGCAGCCTTACGGCTTCATCGCCATAAAAAGACGTTTGCCGAAACCATCGATCTGCTGACCGGACAAATTGAGAGAATTGAAAAGAAACAGGAAACTATTATAGATGTCCTGCAGCAGAAATTCAGCCCGTCAGAAATGAGCTTCCAAAAGTTTCAGGCAGTGGTCACCGAAGTGGGAGAAGTTTTCTATATTAATATCAAAAGCATTATCAATCGGCTCAATGCCTTTGATGAAGAAGATTACATATTTATCACGCGCAAAGCAGGAAAATCGCTTTCGGAAGAATTCAGGAAAGAAAAACTCAGTGTCTATCATGAGCATATGGCATTTGTCAGCAATGCGGCACAGCAAAACGAACAAATCTTGCTGAAACTGGATAAGCTGCTGCTTGAAATATCCAAATTAACCAGTCTGGAAAGCAGTGAAATTGAAAATATGCCAGGCATGGAAGAAATTAATAACCTGATTCAACAAGTCAAATATTATCGGTAAAGGGAAGGGATCAAAAGAATGGCAAGAGTAGGTTCTCCAAAAAAGCTCCTGATTCTGCTGGGTGCTGCGGTTTTTGTCTTCACTGTTGTCTACTTCGGTATTTCGCTGACGAAGAACTTAGGGAAAGATGATGTCCAGGTAAATGCTGAAAAAGCAGGAAAGACCCTGGAAAGCATCGTCCAAGACATCAAAGTGAATCAGACTGATCTCGTCAAGGGACAAGTGAACCTGGATGCGGCTAAACTGAAAGATTCCCTGCCGAATATCTCCAAATATCCCGCGCAGGTAGACAAGACGACGGATGCCTATGTGGAAATATTCTCTTCCACGGAAAAAGCGGGCAGCGGTACGGACGGCTGGTTAACGGAAGTCGCCACAGACTTTAATAACGCTGGAATCATGGTGGACGGAAAACCGGTATCGGTCAGGATCCGGGGGATTGCCTCCGGTGTGGCTGCCGACTACATTACTTCCGGCAAGTATGTGCCGGATGCGTTTTCACCTTCCAATGAACTTTGGGGTGAAATGATAAAGTCTGAGGGCGTACAGACCCAGCTGGTAGAGAAGAAGCTGGCCGGAAATGTAGCCGGAATCCTGATCTCCAAGTCGAAAAACGAGGAACTGATCAAAAAATACGGCGCCATTAATATCAAAACAGTTACAGATGCAGTCTCGGCCAATGAACTGGCCATGGGATATACCAATCCTTTTGCCAGCTCGACAGGATTGAATTTCCTGATAACGGCCTTGGATACATTTGACAGCAGCAATTTGTTAAGTGATAAAGCAAAAAAGGGCTTTGAAACGTTCCAGAACAATATTCCGTTCGTAGCCTATACCACCCTGCAGATGAGAGATTCTGCCAAGTCCGGTGTACTGGACGGATTCATGCTGGAATATCAGACATATGCCAATTCGCCGGAGCTGCAATCGGATTACGTCTTCACACCGTTTGGGGTAAGACATGACAGCCCGGTTTATGCCATTGGCAATTTATCTTCAGAAAAAACAAATATCCTGAAAACCTTTATTGATTTTGCCAAGCAGGACAAATACCAGAAATTGGCCACCAAGTATGGATTCAATCATTTGAATGAGTATAAGTCCGAGCTGGGACCGGTTAACGGAAGCGTCATCAGCAAAGCCCAGGAATTGTGGAAAGAAAAGAAGAACGGTACCAAAAATATTTGTGCCGTTTTCATCGCCGATGTTTCCGGAAGCATGGCCGGGGAGCCTTTGAACAAGCTGAAACAGTCCTTGCTGCAGGGAGCAAACTTTATCGGCAAAGACAATCGGGTAGGTTTGATTTCTTATTCCAACAATGTCACGATTAATCTTCCGATCCAACCGTTTGATATCACCCAGCGTTCTTATTTTGTAGGGGCTGTCAATAGTCTGGAAGCCAATGGTAATACGGCAACATTTGATGCGATCGCAGTTGCCACTCAGATGATTCAGGAACAGACGGCATCCAATCCGGATCTGAAACCAATGATCTTTGTCCTGAGTGACGGGGCAACCAATAGAGGCCATAGCCTGGATGAAATCCGAAGTGTGCTCGAAACGTATCAAATTCCGATTTACACGATCGGCTATAATGCCAAAATTGAGGCGCTGCAAAGCATCTCCAGTATTAACGAGGCTGCGAGTATCAACGCCGATACCGATAATGTCGTCTATCAGCTCGGCAACCTTTTCAATGCACAAATGTAAAAAACGCCAAGATACTATAATATAGGACGGATAAATAAGGGAGGACAAGGAAATGTCTTTTTCGATGGAAGTCGCCAATGAAGCGGCCATTAAACAGGAAGTGATCGAACAGGTTCAGCCGGTGCCTGAAGAGGTGGCCCAGCTGCAAACTTTAGCCAATACTAACGTCGCGGAAATCATGTCTTTGGACGTCGCATCGCTGGAGAGCAGACGGCAGATCCTGCAGTCTCTGGATTCTTTCGGGACGGCCACCATGAAAAACTCATCTGAGAAGAATTCCCTGCTCCAGATCACTGTGGGCAATTTAGCCAAAGACGGAGACGAAGGCGGCGTCGTCGCTCAGGGATTGATGGAACTTCACCGGGAATTAAAGGACCTGGACCCGAGTATCATTGATTTTACGAAAACAGGATTCCTCGGTAAAATTTTTAACCCGATCAGAGCCTATTTTGATAAATATGAGAAGGCGGATTCAGCCATTGCCGATATTGTCGTTTCTTTGGAAAAAGGAAAGACGACCTTAAAGAATGACAATACAACACTGGAGATTGAGCAGCAATCCATGCGGGATCTGACCAAGAAACTCCGCAAAGAAATTGAGCTCGGAACACTGATGGACCAGGCGATTGAGAAGCAAGCAGAAATAGCGAAGGCCAATAACGAAGACCCGGAAAAAATCAAATTTATTACGGAAGAAGTGCTCTTCCCTCTCCGGCAGCGGCTGATGGATCTGCAGCAGATGATCGTCGTAAACCAGCAGGGCATCATGGCTATTGAAATTGTGATCCGCAACAATAAAGAGCTGATCCGGGGTGTCGACCGGGCTAAAAACGTTACAATTTCTGCTCTGCGAATCTCGGTAACGATCGCGAGCGCTCTTTATAACCAGAAGATCGTCTTGAAAAAGATCCAGCTCTTAAACGAAACCACCAATAATATCATCAGCAGTACTTCCAAAATGCTCAAAGAACAGGGAATGGAGATCCATAAGCAGGCGATGGAAGCAAATATTTCCGTCGATACCCTGAAAAGCGCCTTTGCAGATGCTTTGTCCGCTCTGGATTCCATCAGTACCTATAAGCAAGAAGCCCTTCCCAGAATGCGGGATACGATCAATCAGTTCAAGGAACTAGCTGAAAAAGGGGAACAGCAGATCCAGCAGCTGGAAAACGGTCATAAATTGTCGTTCCTGTAAGTCACAAAACTTATGAATAAAGGACATTAGCTTGATTAGGCGCACCCTGATGATGAATGATCGTTTGCGGAATGAATACTGCTTTTTTGGGAGAAAATGAAGGAAAAACCAAAGGAGAACCGTTATGACAGAAGCAATCATTCCGCAGCCGACTTTCCCTGCGCAGCACCAGGATTTTCAGCCCGGACTGGAAACATTAATGAACCCGAGCCCTGCCTTTGAGGATCCCAACTATCAGCCGGGAGGCAAACTCCGGGGGAAAATTGCCCTGATCAGCGGAGGGGACAGCGGGATCGGCAGGGCCGTTGCGATTCTCTATGCCAAAGAAGGCGCCGACCTGGCAATTATCTATTTCAATGAACATCAGGATGCAGAAATGACCAAGGCAAGAATAGAACAGCTTGGCCGTCGCTGCCTGCTGATCGCAGGGGATGTCGGCGACGAGATGTTCTGCAATCAGGCCGTCCGGGAAACGATCCAAACCTTTGGTCATCTGGATATTCTGGTCAATAATGCCGGGGAGCAGCATCCCCAGAACTCTATTCTGGATATCACTTCCGAACAGCTGGAAAGAACATTCAGGACAAACATCTTTGCCATGTTTTACCTGACCCGCGCCGCACTGCCTCATCTCCAAAAAGGCGCTGCGATTATCAATACGGCTTCAATTACCGCCTATCAAGGTGAAGTCCGTTTAATCGATTATGCTTCTTCGAAAGGTGCAGTCGTATCTTTTACGCGGTCTCTGTCCGAATCCTTAGCCAAACAGGGAATCAGGGTCAACGGCGTAGCACCCGGCCCGATCTGGACTCCGCTTATTCCCGCTTCTTTCAGTGCCGAGGAAGTTCATACCTTCGGCAGTACGAACCCGATGCAGCGTGCCGGCCAGCCGGTGGAGCTTGCTCCCGCCTACCTTTTTCTGGCCGATGCCGATTCCGCCTATATGTCAGGCCAAATCCTGCATATCAACGGCGGGACGATTATCAATAATTAGAAGAAGCGAGGTTTATAGGCCTGTTCGCTTTGCAAAACAGTTTTAAGCAGGCGGCTTAATAAAAATGCTGCTGTTTCCGTGGAAAGGTGTTCCACGGAATTTTTTTGTCAAGACAAGGAGGAACCATTGACACATATATCGTCAGATGATATATTATATATCGTTAAAAGATATATCGGAGGATGATTGGTTTGGATAATCATACACCTTTGACAGAAGCCTTGTTTTATATCTTATTGGCAGTTCGCACACCGAATCATGGCTACGGGATTATTCAGGATATCAGCGAAATGACCGGCGGAAGAGTCACATTAGGACCGGGGACCTTATACGGGGCGATTAATTCCATGCTTTCAAAAGGGTGGATCCGTTTATACAGTGAGGATAAGGAATCCAGAAAGAAAAAAGAGTACCTTCTAACGGGCCGGGGTGTGGAAGTCTTTCAGCACGAAGTTCAAAGGCTGAATGAACTTGTTAAGAATGCAAAAAAGATGGATGAGGGGCGGAACTAAAAGATGTTAAAATTCAGAATGTATTATGACAAAGATGCCGAACAGGATTGGCTTCAAAAAATGTCTTTAGAAGGATGGGCTTTGAAAAGATTTTTCCTTGGATTTTATACGTTTGTGCCTTGTGAACCCGGTGAATACAATTATCAGATAGATTTACTGGATAATTGGAACGGCGACAAGGCTGATTATGCATCTTTCATGACGGATACGGGCGTAGAAGTCATCGGTCAGTGGTGGAGATGGGTCTTTTTGCGGAAAAAGGCTGCAGACGGGCCCTTTGAGATGTATACGGATGCCCAATCTAAAATCATGCAATACAGTAAGATCAAGCGTTTTTTCACCGTTTTTTTGGCCATAGAAATCATCTGTTTCTTGGTGGAGTTGATGGCAGCCATTGATAGCGGTGAGGTTCTCTTTGGGGCTTTTACAGTGTTACTTGGGATCATTGCTTTAGCGATGTTAAAGATCGTGTGGAAATGCCAGTGGAAAATTGAGCAGTTAAAACGTGAGGAAATATGAAGAAGTGACAGCCTTGGGACAAGGCTGTTTTTTTATGACAAGCGCTGATAGCATGGGGAAAATAAAGGAGAACGAATTTATTTGGAGAATTTTACTAAAATGAAGTCCTTATTGCATAGGGGCCTGAAAATTTTGAGATTGCTGTTGTTGTACGGCTTGTCTTCCCTTTTCTATAGACGTCAAGTCCTTTGGACTAATCATGGATAGCAGCTGTTCTAATTCTCCGACGTGTTGTCTTTCTTCATCAGCAATATGGTGGAGAACCTTTTTTGCTCTCTCATCATTTGTTGCCATAGCATGCGATTCATAGCCGATAATTGCTTCGTACTCCCCTGCAATATCAACCCGAAGGGCCTGGGCCAACTCCTCATTGGACATTTGCTTAGGGACATTGGCTACAAATGGATTTCCAAGTAAAGCCATAAGATCATATCCTTCCTATGAAAATGAGTTTATCTTATAGTTTGCCTGTTTATGAAAGCGGTAATCAGGTATTTATTGGTAACGATTACGGCAGCCAGCAACGAAGGTGAGTAAATATAAAAAATAATAGGTTTTGGGGAGATAAGATGAATGTGCACCGGATGAAAAAAATGAAATATGGGTGGGTTTGCCTTGCGCTAATCCTTTTGCTGGTGTCAGGCTGCGCTGCGCAGCCTGAGTCTGCCACGGGTCCTGCCGGTGCTGCTGAACCATCTCCGGCAACTGAAAACACCGGCAGCCAAGGAGACACAGCGCCGGGGCTACAGGAGACCGGAGCTTCAAGTGAGAATAGTGCAGCTATCTCGGATGAAAAAAGTGACAGCATGCACAGCGGGAAGTTTTTCGCCAAGAACGGCAACATCCTGATTTATTATGCCGAGCTGCAGGACGGGATTTATATGGTGGATACCGTAAAGAATACAGTACGGCGACTGGTAAAGACCCACTCCGTGCATAAGCTCTACTTTGACGGCACCTATGTCTACTATGTGCCCTACTATTATCTGGGACGGGGTATTTACCGGGTTGACCTTAAGGGAAACACAGAAAAGATCTGTACGAACTCTTCGCTGCAATTGTGGCTGACAGAAGATAAGATCTATTTTACCGATCAGATCGGTTTTGACGATATTAACCAGACCCCGCGCGGAAATTTGTGTACGATGAATAAAGACGGCACCAACATCCAGATCTTGATCAAGAATGTCGGCAATTACTTTTCCATCCAGGACGAATGGATTTATTACACCCACATGAATAACAGGGACCTTTACCGGGCGGCCTTGGACGGGAGCCGCAGTGAATTGCTGGCCGAAGGGCGCACCTATATCACTGCTGCCGACAATGACTATCTGATTTATACGGATTACGAAGACAGTGAAACGCAGCATTTGCTGAATAACCGGACCGGTGAAAATATTATCCTTGGACAGTTTGGAGGAGGCTCCCGTTATAACGGCCAATTCTACATTGTGACTGAAGAGCGGGGTCCGGATGGTATTCCTTCTTCCGCAGGCTGGTCGGTCTTCCGGGTCGATCAAAAAGCAGGAAAAGCCGTGAAACTTGCTTTCCTGAAAATGGACCGGTTTGGACTCGATAGCATGAGCTATGTGTATGGTGATTGGCTCTATTTTTACACGATGGATGGCGGGCCCACCGGTCAAAGGGGGACATACCGGGTAAAATGGCCTTGCGATGATTATGAAGCCGAGTATCTCGTCGACGGATATCTTTTTTATTTGGACGGCTATGGCTATTATATTGAGGAAGACGAAAATGCCCAGCCCCCTACTTTTGCCCGGATCAATCTGCAAATCGGGGAAGTCAGCCGCTGGCCGTTTCAGGAATAGGCAGAACCCAATGGTAGTGTAGTCATCGCCAAGCCAAGGTGGAAGTAAATTCATAAAAGAGTACTCGAAAGAGACTCGTCGATATCGCATGCAAAAGTCTCAATAATAGTATCATTATTGATGTTAAAAAGAAGAAGGATAACTGTTCGCTAAGGGGGAAAAACAGAATGAAGGAACGCTTTGCCAATTGTATAAACGCCAATAAAAGGCGCAGGTGTTTGGGTGTCTTTGGCGTTTTCTTAGCAGCAGTTTGTCTGATCGGAGGGCTCACAGCCTGCAATCAGGCATCACCGGCGATGGAGTCGGGACAGGATAAAACGTTGGATGTTTATACGAATTCTGTTACTGGCGGCAGCCTTGTTTTTCCGGAAAGCTGGCAGGGTAAATATGTCACCGCGCCGATCCACGAATATGACGATCGAACGTTTATTCAAGTCTACAGTAAAAGTAATCACGATAAATACAAAGAATACAGACCTGACTTCGGCTTTCTGTTCAGCATTCTGCAGATCCCCGAGGATGAGCTGAGAGGCTACGGATGGGATGGCGGCGAATGGGGAACAAACATGATCCCGTTCGCTCAAAAAAAAGTAGACGGCAAAGACTGGATTTATTTTGTCCGGACCCCGACTGATAGGCAATATGATCCCGGCGATGACACCTTGAAAAACGACTATCTGCAGCTCCAAAGCGAAATTCCCCTTCTGTTGCAAAGCTTTTGTCAGAGAGGCCAACTGGAAGCATACGCAACAGACATCAAACTTCTCAAGTACCGCAATGCCGAAGTCAAAAATACGGTGGCGATTCCGCAAAGCAACAAGGAATTGGTTGAGCGGATTTCTACCTTGTTAACCGATGCTTCTCCCACCAAGATGCAGAGTATCAACGTTGTCCCCGATGCCAAAAGTTATGTCAAGGTCATACTGTCCCCGCAAAATATCTATTACCTCTATGAGAAGGGCGGCAAGTACTATGCGGAAAAGCCCTATGTCGCCATTAGCGAACTGAAGGCCAAAGCCTATCAAGAAATTCTCCTCTCAGCCTTTGGGGTGATTCCAGCCGATCCCGACACCCTGGATAAACAACAGCTTTTGAAGCCGGTTCAGGAGATGATTGCACTTTATGAGCAAGGTACGCCGCCGGAAAATGGAAGTGAACTTAAGTTTGAACAGTACCAGCTGGAAACATTTGATCCGGTCGTGAAAACCAGCAAAGATTTTGAATTGGACGAGGGAGCACCGCCGGAATACGAATACACGGCAACCGTTCGTTTCGGGGTGCAAAAGCAAAATGAAATGATCATGCAGCTGAACCGCATTTCCGATACATCCGCTTCCGGTGGGGCAGCGCAATGGAAAATAATCGGTGTAAGCTTTCAGGTACCTGTTGCAAAGAAAGACAGTGCCTGGTTATTTGATCTGGCAATCGCCAACCGGTTCGATTATGTTCCCGAATTTGAAGAAGGGAAGGCTCCTGCCGAAAGCCCGGATTACTTGTATTATGCCTTCATTCTTTTTGACATTAACGAATGGAAAGCGGGTCACAATTATCTTACCAAGCAATACGTGGAGGATGTGATCACATCCCATTTTCCAGTGAAGAAAGTCATTCATCAGTCTTCAGACCGAGACTGGAATTTTGACGGCAAGGTCTATACGGTTAAGCCCGGCAGCTATAGACTCGAGCCGATCTACGGCTTACAGCAAGTCCGATCGTTCAAGCAGAACGGCAAAACGATCTATGATGTGGTCGTGGAACAATATGGCTTTGATGAATTTGCTTACGTCTCCATCTATGACTATCAGCTTCTCGCCCCGGATGACAAACAAACTTTAACCAAACCTATGCAATATGTGCTGGAGAAAAAAGGTGAAAAGATTAAAAGCGGTAAGCTAAAGGTCTGGCAAGCAATCCGGGAAATGATCAACGAGGGCGATACGGCTAAACTTAACAAGGTCAGTACGGAGCGTTTTAAATTCTATCTCAATGAGAAGACAAATGAAATTGTTTTTCTTGAGCATGATGTCAGAGCTTATTAAAAGAAAATAAAATATTTAGCGGCTGCGATACGGGGAACGGTCTAGATGGGTACGCAAATCTCGCACAGGTGATTGTCAATCATGGCAGGTATGTATCTTTCAAGGATAGGTCTGGAAACGTCCGGCTGCTGGCCTTTGGCTGATAGCTCGGAAAAGATTTCACTCCACGCTTCCTGAACTGCTTCGGCGGTGTGAGCAACCGTAAAAACGGCGTATCTACCGCCGGGCAGTTTCGCTTCGTTTACACCAGCATCCGTTATTGTATAGTCATCGGCGACAACAATGCAGACATCATAACGGCAACTTTCAGACGGTGTTGTTTCGGGATTATCCCGTGAAATTCCCAAAATGATTGCAGATTTTGTAAACAGACCATTGGCCTTGACCCATACCTTGAATTTCTCCATAAGCGTATAATTCTGTACACCATAGGGGCCAACCCGCCGCATATATGCTATGCGGTTTGCCGGCATTTCTTGAAGCTGATAAGCCATTGTCACCACTCCTTTTTCATTAACATATTTGAACGGTAACATGCTTTAAAATGTATTTCAACAACTCTTTTTATTATGTTTTTCGAGAGTTTCATGCGGCAGACGGCACGACGGACGAGATGATGATGAGCAGAACGGGGAAGGTGGGATACGGCCAGGGAGAAAATTTTCACGCTGTCCGGCTTCCGTACGGAAAAGGCAAAGCAGCAATGTACTGCATTTTGCCGGGCGAAGACGAAACCCTCCGGGATTTTATCGCGTCACT
Organism: Dehalobacter sp. CP; assembly: GCF_047652685.1. Lineage (NCBI taxonomy): Bacteria > Bacillati > Bacillota > Clostridia > Eubacteriales > Desulfitobacteriaceae > Dehalobacter > Dehalobacter sp. CP. The sequence continues at coordinate 2,372,808 of NZ_CP157399.1, read as the reverse complement.
GAACGCCAGTAAGTGGAAAGCAATAAAAGAAAGCATCTCAGAACGGGATAATGTGCTGGTGCAGCTGCCGCGTTTTAAACTGGAATACGAATCAAAAATTTAAACGACAGCCTGACCGCTTTGGGGATGGGCGAAGCCTTTACGGAGAAAGCTGACTTTTCCGGTATCCAAAGTGACATTTGTATCAGCCGGGTACTTCATAAAGCGGTCATCGAGGTCAACGAAGAGGGCAGTGAAGCCGCCGCAGCGACTGCTGTGGAAATGACGAAGGGTTTAGCGAACCTTTGGCTTTCATCGCCGACCGGCCATTTCTGTTCATCATTGCGGATGATGAAACGGGGACGATTCTATTTATGGGCAAGGTGCATGAAGTGAAAATATAATAGCCCTAAGAAAAATATTCTCAAAACCAAAGAAAAAAGAAATAACTATAAATAATGGTATAATTATGAATATTACTACCAAATGGAATAAGTGATTGGCTTCTATCATATTTACGGAGGAATCATCATGCTCTATGAAATCCATTTAAAAACGAATAAAAAGGAAGAAATGTTGGATATTACGGCTCAGATTGAAAAATATCTGGTGCAGGAAAACATCCAGGAAGGGATTGCCGTTGTCTTTTCGGTCCATACCACAGCAGGGATCACGATTAATGAAAACGCTGACCCGGATGTACAAGCGGACTTCTTGCGCAGGCTGGATAAGATCTACCCGCAGCATGATCCTGAAGACAGGCATTATGAAGGGAACTCTGCCGCCCATCTAAAAAGCAGTACGGTAGGCCCCTCCCAAACCGTGATGATTCAAAATGGCAAGCTCCTCCTTGGCCGATGGCAGGGAATCTACTTTTGTGAATTTGATGGTCCCAGAGAACGGACTTTTTTGGTAAAGATTCTTCCGGGGTAAAGCAAGAGCCTTATTGAATTCACAATCAATGAGCGGTTAGGATCAAATCGTTAAGGGGGTAGGATAATGGAATTCAACAGCCTTAACCAGTACATACGCTATATTGAATTAGACAGGGAGCGTGTCCCCTCCTTTGCGGAATACCCCTTTCATTTACCTGCCATCAAGAACTTAGACAGGTTGTCTTTTCACCCCAAAGTAACGTTCATCGTCGGGGAAAATGGTTCGGGGAAATCAACTATTTTAGAATCAATCGCGGTTGCGTTTGGTTTTAATGCGGAAGGCGGGACAAAGAATTTCAATTTTACTTCCAGAGCGACGCATTCAGACTTGAATCAATATATCAAAATTATCAAAGGAGCCAAAAGGCCCAGAGATGGTTTCTTCTTCAGAGCAGAGAGCTTTTATAATTTTGCCTCCAATGTTGAAGATTTAATGTTGGAAGGGGCTTATGGCGGAAGATCGCTGCATGAACAGTCGCATGGCGAGTCATTTTTTGCGGTTTTTCAGAATCGGTTTTGCCGGGAGAGTATCTTTATTCTGGATGAACCGGAGGCGGCGTTATCTCCTTCACGGCAAATGTCGATGCTGACAAGGATGCATGAATTGATCAACGAAGGGTCTCAGTTTATCATTGCCACGCATTCCCCGATCATCATGGCCTACCCGGATGCCTTGATCTATCAGATTCGTGACGGATTTGAGCAGGTACGCTATGAAGAGACGGAGCACTATCAAATCACGCGTTCTTTCTTGAATAACACGAAAAAAATGCTGGATATTTTATTGGAATAAATGGAGATCGTTTTCTGGTACCAATTCAATCCGGCGGAAAAAGGGATTTGCGTTACTTCCTCCTAACGTTGAGTTAGACTCGCGAGCCAAAAAAAGCCCCTCCTTGTAATAAACAGTTTTTGTTATTTAAACTGTCTACACAAGGGGAGCATATCAGTTTGATCGGTGTTCTGCTTATTTTTGTCTTTATTATTCCTGTTTTGGTTTAATGTTCTCAGCGATTACTTTTACTGTTTCTGCGAGTGATTGATGGGCTTTCGATAATTTCCAAATTGCGATGATTGTAAAAACATAACTGACAATAATTCCAATCATGAAAATAAAATACAAGCCAAGAGCAGCACCCGAAAATTCCATAATAACACCCCCTATTATTTATTTATCAATCAATAGTTAAATAATTCTTTCTATAAATGGAATATCCTTCAAAAAAACAAAAAAATCTCGGGTAAGATGGATACGATTCTAAATCTGGGGTTAAACGACTACTTGGGTATTCGAAGAGACTGCCGATTATCTGTGGTATGATTGATGATTTTATTATACAAATAAATGGAAATTCGAGATTTCTATCAATGAAAGGGTAAACGATGAGTGGCATAGAACAAGAGATACAGCGCCGGCTATTCGAACTGCAGGATTTGAAATACAAAGAGTTTGCGTGCAAACTTATGCCTACAGTGAACCCGGAAACCGTGATCGGCGTCCGCACACCGGATCTGCGGAAGCTCGCCCGGGAATTTGCCAAAACGCCGGAGGCTTCGGAGTTTCTCCAAATCCTGCCGCACGCCTATTATGAAGAAAATAATCTGCACGGTTTCCTGATTGAAACGATCAAGGATTATGAGACCGCAGCTCGCGCCGTTGACGCCTTTCTGCCGTACATCGACAACTGGGCAACCTGTGATCTGATTTCACCGAAGATATTTAAAAAGCATTTACCAGAGCTCTACGCAAAAATCAAAGTCTGGCTGATATCCAACCGGACCTATACAGTGCGTTTCGGGATGGGAATGCTGATGAGCTTCTATCTCGATGACGATTTCCGGCCGGAGATGCTTGATCTGGTGGCGGGTATCCGGTCGGAGGAATATTATGTCAACATGATGATTGCCTGGTATTTCGCAACAGCATTGGCTAAACAGTACGAAGCGGCTTTACCGTACATTCAGGAACAGCGTCTGGAGAAGTGGACGCATAACAAAGCGATCCAGAAAGCGATTGAGAGCTACCGGATCAGCGACAAAGCAAAGGCGTACCTGCGAACGCTGAAAATAAAATAACGGGTTAAATCTCAAATGTACCGTATTTTTTAAGGATGAAAGATATAATAACGCCAAAAATCGTTAAAATGATTAGCGCAAACAGATTGGTGAGAGGTTCCAATTGTATTTGAGGGGCAATATTCAATAAGGGCATAAACAATCCCATCGAAGCAAACCCAACGGCGTTGCTCACGATGATGCCTTTTAAAATGGCAAAATCCTTACCGGTCATTTTCATGACGATAACTAATATTATGGTTGTGCCAATACCCAAGGCCATTGTTCCGACTATTCCTAAAAATATCCCGATGGGTGAATTAACTTCACTCCAATTTAGAAAAACATCTGCGGCTATATTCCATGGAGATGTCATCGGAATTCCCAAAGCGATAATTATATAGGATAAGACGTCCATGATCATTGTGCCAATAATACCTGCAATGGTAGCAGCTCCAATAGAGTCTTTCATTTTTGGATACCCCCATAGTATTAAAATTTGTTATTAATGTTTCTCTGTTTAAATGCTTTTTATGTATAAGGTAGACATCGTTATTCCATGATTGGGGGCTCTGGCGTCAACTCTTTTTATCCGGGCCTACAACTTGTTCTCCAATTTTAAAAAGGAAAAACGACAATGATAATAAGTGTAAGCAGGCGAACAGATATCCCGGCATATTATGCAAAATGGTTTTATAATCGCCTAAAGGAAAAGTCTGTTCTTGTCCGTAACCCGATGAATATTCATCACATCAGTAAAATTGACCTTTCGCCGGATGTCGTTGACGGTATTGTTTTCTGGACGAAAAATCCGGCGCCGATGCTTGAACGGTTGGACGAGCTGAGAGCCTACACCTATTATTTTCAGTTTACCCTTAATGCCTACGGAAAAGATATTGAACCGAATGTACCGTCAAAAAATGATATTGTGATTCCAACATTTCAAGAACTGTCTAGAAGAATTGGCAAGGACAAGGTGATTTGGCGGTACGACCCGATTCTGTTCAATGCGGATTATACAACGGCGTATCATCTTAAGTTTTTTAAGTCGCTTGCAGCAAAGCTCGCCGGTTACACAGAAAAATGATGCTGCGCATAATCCGGAATCTCCATTGCTGTTTGGCAGTGTCGGCGAAAATGATGTGGTAAAGACCCGTGATCTTAAATCGTGCCGCAATTGTCAGTCCGAATTGTTTTAGGAGCGATTGGGAAAAGTCCATACCTTAGAGTTTTATTGCAAATTATTGTAAAAAAGAAAAGGAAATAGAAAAATAAAAGAGAATTAAACAAAATTGGGTATTTTAGCCAAGTGGAAATTCCCGAATAAATGTTCGGAAATTCCATAGTTATACGTAATAGGATGCAATAGCCGTACATCCATGTGCGAATAGTAGTAGAAGATTTTCGCTGGGGGTTAGTTAATATGATAAGGATAACTGAAAATCAAATTGAACCAGTTGCTAAGCTTCTGACAGAGTGTTTTATTGATGACCCCTTAACTGTATTACAGATAAAAGGAATAATTTATCAGGAAGAATTTCTTACAAAGCTCTTCCAGATTCAATTAGGTGTTTTTGTAAAAACAAGAGATGTTTACTCGTTAGATGATAAGTCTAATTCAGTAATAATAGGCTATGAAAAAAAGAAATTAAAAATGTTAAAGCAAATTATACTTAGTATACAGGCAACACAAAAAATAAGGAAACAAGTTAGTAAAGAGGATTTTGAATTATACGCAAATAACGTCAGATCAGTTTCAAAAGCTATTAATTTAAACTGGCATAAACAATTTATTAAAAAGAACTATTATCATATAAATGTTGTTGCTGTTGCCCATGAAGAACGGGGTAAAGGCAAATTAAGGGCATTGATTACCCCAATTGTTGAGAATTGCCAAGAAAAAGGTATTCCAATTATCTTAGAAACAGATAATTCCAATCATATTCCAATGTACGAACATATGGGATTTCAACTAATTAAAACTATGGAAGATAGCCGTATCGGACTAAATCAATATTGTTTTATCAAATATTCTAATACTTAAAGATTTCTGGGAGACGCCGTCCATGGCGTCTTAGGCTGTATTACCAAAATCTGAGATATATGAATGTAATGCAAAGAAATTTATTTGCCCAAAATTATTTACATTTACATTTCCATTTCTATAGTATACTTAATTCTAAATAGTATCTTTACGAATGAAATGAGCGAATCGAATATGACAACATCAATCAGTACGGATGTTCTAGCAATCATCATTCTTTGCTTCGCAATATATTTGGCTAAGCGGAACATTGTTGTTAATAATTATAAGAATAAAATTTATATATTTGTGTCATTGATTACAATTATTTTGCTTCTATTAGAAATAACGACTATTTTAATGGAACTATCAAGCAACAAACACCTCGTAATACCTCACCGCATAGCTAACATTATAGGTTTTTCTTTGTGCCCAGTAGTTCCATACATTCTATTATTCTTTAATAGCAAAAGGGAAAAAGGGATTTTCGCTAATCGTATTTTGGCCTTGCCCTTATATTTTAATGCTTTTGTATGCATTTCAAGTTACAAAACAGGCTGGATTTTTTTCGTCGATGCTCAAAATCAATATACACGGGGGAATTTATTTCTACTGCCAACTATAATTAGTATCTTTTATTTCGTATTAATGGTCATTACAGTCATTGAAAAAAGTGCAGAATTTGAAAAGAATGATAAAATTATTTTATCTTTGATCTGTTTTATTCCTATAATTGGGATCATTATTCAAATTTTATTTAAAGAAATACTAGTTATTTGGGGAAGTGTCTCTATTTCTTTACTGATATATTATATTTTTTTACGGGAGTCACAATTTAAACATGATGTTCAAACTGAACTTAATAATCGCTCAGCATTTGAAAAAGAGATGGATCAATTTCTTAAGGGGGATAAAGATGCAGCAATTGTTGTGGTTGACATCAATAACTTAAAAAGTATTAATGATAAATACGGGCATAAAGTCGGAGATGAAATAATTTACCATGCCGCAAAAATCATACAGGAAAGTTTTTCGGGCATTGGTAAAGCATTTCGGATTGGCGGTGATGAATTTTGTATTATTTGCAAGGAGACTTCGAGGGAACAAGTGGATAGCGCCTTAACGAATTTAGATCACTTCTTATTTGCAATTAATGAAAAACGCGACATTAAAATTGTTCTTGCTTATGGATATTCTTTTTATATTAAAAATGAAAATGAAAGTATATATTCTACATTTACTCAAGCTGATAAAGCTATGTATACACACAAGGCAAAATTAAAGGGCTTCTATGGCAGGAGTGTCGATGATTAGCAAAAAAATATCTTTTTGCATGATAATGAAAGTTATCAAAATTATAAGAGAAAGAACCCCAGTTTACGATTAGATATTGACGGGGATATAGAAGAAGTCAAATTACAGCAATCAGGATAATTTTTATAGGATAATCTAGAAGGACAGCCCTTCCTATTTACTAAAAATACGATAAATATAAGTTATCTTTAAAAAATGAAAAATCTAAAGGAGGTACTGAAATGGATTTTAAGGATTGTATGCAATTTATTACGGAGAGTCAGGCGACCTGTACCCTATGTACGATTGAGGGAGACCAGCCCCGGGGTAGGGGAATGGTTCCTTTGTGGGTGAAAGATGACGGAATCTATTTTACGACTGCTGCTTCTAAGGATTTGTATAAACAACTGCGTGCCAATTCCAAGGTGGAACTTTGTTTTGTCACCTTGCAGCCCATCAAGCATTTACGGATAATGGGCGATGTGGAGTTTGTTGAGGATTCCGCTTTAAGGGAAAAGGCCCTGGAAGAAAGACCTTTTCTCAAGGCCCTTGGTTTTGATACCCCGAATAATCCGAACTTTATTCTTTTCCGGGTAGTCAACGGGGAAGCCCATTTCTGGACCTGGGGAGACAATCTTAAGGAAGCGGACATACCGAGGATCAAATTCTAGACCGTTATACTTTTAGAGTTAAAGCATATTCCGGTAAAATAAACCATCGTTACAAAAGCTGTACAAATGTGCAGCTTTTTTGGGGTCAGGAACTATGGGAAATCAATCTTTAAAACAGGGCGGTGCTTCACAATCGCAAAAGAAGTCAAGAAAAAAATAAGCATATTTGTTATCCTTTGAACTGGCAGGTGAGAACATGGAAAACTGGGAAAAAATTAAAGCAGTACAGCGGATGCAGGAGTATATCGATGAACATTTGACCGAACCCATTACCCTGCATTCTCTGGCCCGGGCGGCGGGGTATTCGCCCTGGCATTCAGCCAGAATGTTTAAGGATCTGATCGGAAAAGCACCGTTTGAATACATCCGGGCTTTGAGGTTATCCCAGGCAGCTGTTACACTGAAGGACAGGGATCGGAAAATCATTGATGTTGCTTTCGACTTCGTCTTTGATTCCCATGAAGGATTCACCCGGGCCTTTTCCAAAGAATTCGGAATTACGCCGAAAACGTACAGCCAAAACAAAGAAACGGCATCTCTTAAACTTTTCATACCCGGCTATGTCCGTGATTATTACCTGACGAAACAAAAAGGAGAGAGCAATATGTCTGATCATTCTCAGTTAAACACGGTCTTTGTACAAGTGGTGGAACGTTCCGCCCGGAAACTGATCTTCAAAAGCGGCTTAAAAGCGACCCATTATTTTGAATACTGCGAAGAAGTAGGGTGTGCTGTCTGGGAACAGCTCTCCGCAATTAAAGAAGCCATCTATGAACCCATTGGGATGTGGCTGCCGGACAATTTGCGCCGGCCGGATACGTCGCTTTATGCCCAAGGGGTTGAGGTTCCGGCGGATTATACGGGGGAAATTCCGGATGGTTACGAGAGCATGAACCTGTCGCCGTGCAAGATGATGGTTTTTCAGGGTCAGCCTTTTGATGATTCGAAATTTGGCGAGGCGATCGAAGAATTATGGGAAGTCATGAAAAGTTACAATCCGGAAATCTATGGTTTTCAGTGGGCGGACGAGGACGGCCCGCGATTCCAGCTGGCGCCCATGGGCTACAGAGGGTATATCGAGGCCAGGCCAGTCAGGGAATTGAAAAAATAGGTTTCACAAGGCGGGAATTCAAGCTGGAGCGATTCGTTTTGTTCCGGCTTTTTGTTTTGTTTCCCGCTAATCTTTGAGTATAATATAGGCAAAGAAGGAAAAAACGAAGAAGAAGATCCGGATGCGTGATTGAATAAGCGGAGGCTGTCTGCTGTTTGCGCAGGAATGATTGAAATAATTTATCCTACCATTTATTGTAACATAATCTCTATGATTATATTGAAAATAATCGAACCTTATACAGGCCAAATAGACAAATAAATCCTTAAAAGTGATATAATGGATTGGAATTAGGCAGTAAGGTGAGGGGACCGGATGTTCAGGATAAACAACAATATATACAACGATATATACAGAGTGAGCGTAATGCTTGCTTTGATCTTTATTTTTGGATCCATATCAGGCTGCAGTTCAGCAATCAAAAATTCACAGGTCCAATCGGAGCCTGCGAATCAAGTTCCCGTATTTTCTACTACTCAAATTGATTCGCCGGCAAAATTTGCTCAGGCTTATCAAAAGGTGATTCCTTCTCTTTCCCGGGAAGAAACAGCGGCGCTGCAAAAACAAGCCGATAACGGAAAGGCAGGCTTTCTCCTGGTTCCAGACACAAGCGCCATTCGAATGTTAAACCTTTCCGGAGGGCAAGCCGAGAATCTGTATCATGGACCGGATGGGACTTCTTCATTTCTTTATGCATGGGATGATCATAATGCGGTATTTATAAACCTTGTCCAACCTGAGAAAAAAGGGGAAGGCGGTATCTGGACCGTAACAGGATATTCCAGTTTAACAGAAGACGGCCTTTATTGGTATGATGATATTGTCTGTTTTTCTGATGGCTTGGTAGAAATCATGGGAACAAAAATAGGTTATCAAAAACCTACGGAAGCTGAGGCAACCAAGCTGCTGGAATGTATTTCCCCCCGGCAGGAGGAGATAATCATGAGCTGGGCAGTTAAGAGCTATATTGCTTCCCAAAAACAAAAATATGATAATCTTAAAGCCCTTTGCAGCAGAGAACTTGCAGATGAGATCATGGTTAACACCGAGGGCGGGGACAAAAACGAATATGGGGCTGGAGCGTTCTTGGCGTTAAAAAACTGTACTGAGGATAAACCGGCTAAAATCTATTTCCCCCGGCCAGAAATAGGAACCTCTTTATATTCTGTAACCCTTGATATTGAAAATAATCAATGTCTCGTTGTATTCTTCCAAATCGAACCCGATGGCGGTGCAGCCATTGCCAAGGCAGTATTAAGCCCAAAAAATAAATTATAAGAATACTATTAAAGAAATGTTCTTGGCATAATTAATGGAAAGGGAGTATTCGCATGATTAACAAAATTTTACATATATCTATGTATTTTAACTTAAATATGGTATATAATATAAGTAAAGGAATCATGCAGCTAACATGATTCCCCACAACAACAGCCGCTTTAAGGGCGGTCGGCTTTTGAAAAACGGAATAGACCGTTATCCATTGCAGAGTGGCGGTCTATTTCCTTTTATGGAATGAAAGTATTAAAACCACCAATGTTCCAAAGGATATCATCAGTGTTAGTGTTTGATATACTTCCATGGCATCACCTCCTTTCCGGAGGGAATGCCGACCGCCCTGCACGCCATCTGTTGCAGGGCTATTATAACATAAATTACCAGATTAAACCATATACTAACAAAAGAAGATGCTGCACATTAAACTTGCAGCATCTTTTTCCTTTTTGCAATCTTAAGCTTTAAAAGATTCAAGCCACTAATCCATATTATCGGACACTAATCCGGAACGAACAGGGTTTATAATTCAAAGCTGAATGCAAAACCGCAATACGATTGAATTCCTTGGTTAGCGGTATTATAAAAACGGGCTGATCTCCCCGGTATAAAACAGGTTCAGTCTATGCAGCGCCCGCGTACAGGCAATATATAAAAGGTTTTTATCATCAGCGCTGTGATAATGCGCTTGATCGGCTTCACAGATGAGTACGGCGTCAAATTCCAGGCCTTTGGCCAGATAGACCGGGATCAGGAATACACCGCTTAAATCAAATTGAACGTCACCTTTTAGCAGCTGAATATCGCTTTGGTCCTTGAGCTGCGCATATAAGGAAAGGGCGTCGTGTTCCGTTTTACAGATTAATCCGACCGATTGGTAACCCTTTTCCCGGCAGGTTTTAATTTCCGCAAGCAGGAGAGCAGTCAGAGCCGCCCGGTCTGGCGCCGTAAACACGGCAGGCACATCTCCCGATCTTCCGAAACTATGGAGCTTAACGCTTTGGTCAAGAAACCTGGCGCTGTACGTCAAGATCTCATTGGTGGAGCGAAAGCTTTTGTCCAAAGTCACCAGCGTCGATTTAGGTCTGGCGAATATTTTGCCAATCTGTTCATAGCGTGCTGGATCAACACGTTTTCCTATGGTCTGATGAATGTCGCCCAGGATGGTATAATGCGCTTTGGGAAACAGACCGTGGAGTATTTCGAAATGCAGGGGATCATAATCCTGGGCTTCATCGACCACAACCTGCTTGATATCCCGGTAAGCGGTATACCCGAATGTTTTTAAATGGAGAAAAGTAAGGGCCAGGGCGTCATCATAGAGCAAATCATCCTTTTGCAGGTTTTCCCTGGTGTAGTCAATAATCTCTTCCATACAATCAGGCAGCTCCAGACCTTCGGCTAAATGATAAAAATAGCTTTTATCACTGAACAGCTTCCGGTAAAGCTCCGCACAATCCAGCTCGGTAAACCTTCGTATCTTCTTCAGCAAGGCGGCGCTTTCCAGAATGGATAACCGCCGGGTAACTTCTTCCGCTTCGAATTCATGCTCGGGCTTGGCCTGAATAAACTTTTTTAACTTTTCCAGACGGCTGGGACGCAGCTCATGGACGATTTGCAGAATCGACGCTTCCAATTGCTTTAACCGCACACTCAGCAGGAATTCCTGACCGCCCCTCAGGATTTTCGCTTTCAGCAATTGCCGGCCGGCAACAACCTTTCCGTCATAGTAAATATCAGCAAACGGAAGCCAGCGGTAAGGCAAGTCCTGAATGAAACGTTTTAAAATTTCAGCGAATACACCCGAGCCCTTGAAGGCCATGCTGCTTTTGGCGATACTCCTGCCGCTAAGGCCTACGGAGAGCAGGCCTTCCCAATATTGATTCCTGCTTTGGATAGAATCAGTCTGCAAAACCTTGCCGAATATTTCTTCAAAGACGAGCGAATGGACATTCTTTTCGCCCAGCTCAGGCAAGACATTGGCGATGTATTGTTCAAACAGCGTGTTGGGAGAAATAATCACAATCTCATTGGAAGCCAGCTTGGCCGCCAGCCCCTGATACATCAGATAAGCCGCGCGGTGCAGCGCCACCGAAGTTTTGCCGCTTCCCGCAGCTCCCTGGACCATCAGCAAATCCATTTCCAGATCGCGGATCACCATATCCTGGTCTTTCTGGATGGTTTCGACGATAGTTTTCATTTTAGGGGAAGCATTCCGGGAAAGCAGTTCGCGCAGGAATTCGTCAATGATCTGGATATCCGCATCGAAGAAATATTGCAGCTCGCCGTTTTTGATCTCGTATTGGCGTTTTAAATGAACCTCTCCCGTTATTTTGCCGCCCGGCGACTCATAGAACGCTTTCCCCGGGCCGAAGCGGTAAAAGACACTGGCGATGGGAGATCTCCAGTCATAGACGATTATATCCCGGGTAAGGCCGTCTTGAAGCGAAGACCGCCCGATATAGACAGGCTCAAACAGTTCCTCGCCCTCGAACTGAAAATCGATCCGCGCAAAGTAGGGGGAATAGAGCAATCTTTTTAAAGCCAGGATCTTAGCGGCATCCCGTTCATAATCCGACACCCGTTCCGACACCGGATTGGCGTACTGGCTCAACTCGACAAGCTCATGAAAATTATCCATATTCCAAAGGCCGGAGATGGAGCGGGAAGTATCTTCCCACATATCTAATTTAGCCGCAATAATGGCGTCTTTATTTTCTTCGCTCTTTTGCAGGGCACAGTCTAATTGTTCCCGGGCAATAGCCAGCACCTGCTCCAGGCGCCTGACTTCAAAATCTTGATCAAGGCCGTTCCGTTCCAAAAGTTTACCCCCTAAGTTTGGCATAAGTATGATAATCTCTATCTTACACAAAATATAGGATAAATATAAGAATGTTATTAGAGAAATGTTTTTGGTATAATTAATGTAGAGGAAAGCCTGTGGTTAACAAAATTTTACATATAACTATGTATTTTAACTTAAATATGGTATATAATATAAGCAAAGAGGAATCATGCTGAAGACATGATTCCTCACAACAGCCGCTTTAAGGGCGGTCGGCTTTGGTAAACGAAATAGACCGTTTACTTTGCAGTGTGGCGGTCTATTTCCGTTTGTGGAAAGAAAGTATCAAAACCACCAATGTCCCGAAGGATATCATCAGTGTTAATGTTTGATATACTTCCATGGCATCACCTCCTTTCCGGAGGGAATGCCGACCGCCCTGCACGCCATCTGTTGCAGGGTTATTATAACATAAATTACCATAATAAACCATATATTAACACAAATTTACAATTACTCTTTATTTTTACTTTAATATGGTATATAATACAAATAGAGGAATCGTGCTGGAGACATGATTCCCCGCAACAGTTGCTTTAAGGGCGGTCGGCTGTTGTAACGGAATAGACCGTTATTCATCTGAGTGGGCGGTTAATTTCTTTTTATGGAACGAAAGAAAAAAACATAGTCATAAACTGTGTTTTTTTCTTTCGTTTTTTAGTTTATTTTTGAAAAAATTAACAGGATATGAAAGATTTAGGGAGAATAATAACGTATATGGTGAATTTACCCATATTATGTTTGTTTCAATATACAGGAGACAACCTATGCTAAAAACCGGTCTCTATGAACAACTGATTAATAAGCTTCTTCGTCAAGAACTTTCCGCCTCCAATGAAAAGCTGATTAAAACATCAGCAATCGACCAGGAAGAAGCTCCGAGAATACTCTCCAAATATCTGGCTGAAGTCCTGGAAACAGCCTTGTCCAATGTTAAGGACAATGGCGGCGGTATTAAAGACCAAGCGGCACTGGCCAACCGGATGATTGACCTTCTGGCTAATGATCTTCCCGAAGACAGACTCACAGCATTATCTGTTGATGAGAAAGCAGAGCTGTTACTTGTTTTGCTCGATAAAGAAAACAGTATCTATGCCTTAAAGTTAAATGATAAAGCGGAGGTCGTGCGTCCGGTGACTTCCCTGGCGGCAAGCTCCTTATTCACCGGAGTAGGGCATGAGCCCAGCATGTTCGCTGAACTAAAAAGAGAAATCTTATCCTGCGACCGGATCGATATGCTCGTCTCCTTTATTAAATGGAGCGGGCTTCGTTTGCTTATTGAGGAATTTAAATTTATTAAGAAAACCAATCAATTGATTGTGGGTTGAGACGATGGAAGAGAAGAAAATAACGCAGGTTACTGCGGCAATTCTACGGCAGGATGGGAAAATCTTAATCTGTCAGCGAGACAACAGCGGTAGCTGTCCACTGCTTTGGGAATTCCCGGGCGGAAAGCTGGAGGAAGGGGAGAGCTTGGCGGAATGTCTGGTTCGGGAATGCCGGGAGGAACTGGGAGTGACGATACAGGTCGAAGAGGTGTTCGCGGAGACTCGGCATACATATGGGGATAAAGAGATGAGCTTTACTTTCTTTGAGGGACGGATTGTTGAGGGGGAGTTGCAAAGAAAGGTTCACCGGGATATTCGGTGGGTTAGGGCGGAGGAGTTGGGACAGTATGCGTTTTGTCCGGCAGATGTCGAGGTAGCGGAGAGGTTGGGGAAGGTGCAAGAATGATACGATTAGTCCTTAAAGGGAAGTAGGAGTATGTCTATAATGCGCACCAAAATTGGATTCGTATAAAAGAATAAAATGGAAACATCAAGATATTGCAAAGGAATGGGAGGGTAACAAATGGCAATAACAGTTAATTCTGCTTTTTCGGAATTTATGAGAGATATAGTAAACCTCGACCCAAACGTGACTACCAATGCTAGACAAAGTCGGGACAATCTGCTTTCAAATATAGCAGAGTTTGATAACATTGATGGCTTTTTTGATTTATGCGAATCATTTAATATCCATTTTGGGTCATTTGCCAGACATACAAAATGTAGAGAACTTAACGATATTGATCTCATGGTTGGTATTGCAGCCAATGGAGCTACTTACAATTCTTATGATAATTGGGATAATGTTAGAATTACAGCTAGTACTACTAATCAGGCGCAAAAAGATTGTACAAGAGATGATAAAACATTAAACAGCACGCAAGTTGTTAACAAATTCAAGAAACAACTTGAAAATGTTCGAGAATATTCAAGATCAGAAGTTAAACGAAGCGGTGAAGCTATAGTTCTAAATCTAAGATCCAAAGATTGGTCGTTTGATATTATACCATGTTTTCATACAGTTACTGAGAGTGACGGACGCGCATATTACTTAATTCCAAATAGTAAGGGAAATTGGAAAAAAACTGATCCTACTATTGATAAGGAAAAAGTCACAAGCACAAATCAAAATAAAGATGAACGAGTATTAGAACTCATACGACTGTTTAAGAAGTGGAACAAGGTAAAAAATGCCACAACATTGCCTTCATATCTATTAGAAACGCTTTTAATAGATTATTGTCAAACAGTTTCAAGTCTCTCAGAATATATTGATCTGCGCTTCAGAGATGCCTTGCCTTATGTATCTCAGCATATTTACAATCCTATTTATGATATGAAGAATATTCAGGGAGATATCAATGCCCTTTCATATGCAGATAGAGTAGTAATAAGTAATAAAGCGCTTACAGATTATGATAAGGCATGCAAAGCTTCATATGCAGAATTAACAGAAAAGGATCAAAAAAAGGCTATAAATCTTTGGGGAGAAGTGTTTGGGAGTGATTTTCCGGCCTATGGATAAAAAATTTATTTATAAACAACAGAATAAACGAGATATGCTATTGCTACTTATGGCACAGCAAGAATTTTACAACAAGGCAAAAAAAATATTGTATATAGGTATAATACTAAGTACTATCGGAACTGCAGCGTTTGCGGTTCTCACAACTAAATGTTCTTCAGATACAGTAAATGCTTTATCTATTTTGTTTTCTATGATTTTGTTGGCAGTCAATTTTTGTTGTGGAATTATCTCGAATAATTTGAAAGAAATTGGTGCCAAAATCCAGCAGACTTTTGATGTTAAATTATATGGTATGCATATGAATTTTGGGATACTCAATAGAGATGATATTGCCAATGTAACAGCTGACTATGCTTCTCTAGATTTAAAAAAAGTTGAAAATTGGTATAGTGATTATTATAGCCTTTCAATCTCAGAACAGATATTTCACTGCCAGCAAGAGAATATCAGATGGGACGGCAAACTTCGTAAAAATTATTTATGGTTTAATATTGCGGCTTGCATGATATTGTCAGTTGCAATTTTACTAATTGCTATTCTGGCGAAATCAAGCTTATTCCAGTTCTTTGCAATGTTGGCATGGGCTATCCCTATATGGCAGTTTTTCTTAAATCAGTGCAAAGATATTTATTGTGATTTAGGTACGTTAAAAGAGCTGAAAAATGAGTATGAATTGATTCTAAACAATAAAGTAAATTATTCTGATTCAGAATTATATGCCCAACTCGAAACTCTACAATCTTTTATTTTTGATCATCGAAAGAAAGCTGTGCTCATTCCCAACTGGTTCTATCGCTGTTTTCAAAGAAAATTTCAAACACACGAAGATGCTATAGCGTTACAACACAAGAAGAAATAATCAAGTATATTACTTAATAGTCTTTTATACCAATAGGCTAATAATAAGAAGTTCCTATATATTGGAGACTATCGAAGCCGAAGATATTATCTCAATTAAGAAAGCAGTCCAAAACCAGTCCGAATTGGTCATGGAAGCAAAATTTAATTATGACATAGAAGATAAAACCGCGAGCATTCTTGAAGATGAAAGAATAGTAAAATTTCGCAAGCTAAACCGGAAAATCGGAGAGAACTTAAAACTGCTCTATGGTTACAGGTGCCAAATCTGTGGGCAGTATGTCGGCGCAGAATATGGTGCAAAAGTTGCCGAAGCGCATCACATTGATTATTTTGTCCAGAGCCTTAACAATGACGCGAATAACCAGCTCATCGTTTGCCCTAATCATCACAGTATTATTCATAGACCAATCCGGTATTTAACCGAAAGAAGCTAATTTATTTGTACCCTAACGGAGTCCAGAAAGGCCTGATGCTTAATCACCATTTGTAGGAGGAAAAATTATCCGACGAAAAAAGTTGGCTTATCTCTAAATCAGTTTTGCACTTAAAAGGAGGTACGTCAACGATTGTCTACATTTCGCTTCTGCGATATACTAAAACAAATATTACAACAGGACTAACATACGAATTGGAGAGCACAAGCATGATAACAGGCGAACCGAAAAACAAAGTAGACAAACTCTGGGAGATGTTTTGGACAGGGGGACTGACGAACCCGTTGGACGTCATTGAACAGATTACATACCTAATGTTTATCCGTGACCTCGATCAAACCGATAATACTCGTCAGAAAGAAGTCAGTATGCTGGGTATTCCTTATACCAGCATGTTTGCCGGAAAAGAACATCTGAAATGGACTGTCCTGCGGGATAAGCCTGCAGAATCCATGTATCAGACAATGCAGGCCGAAGTGTTCCCGTTTATAAAGGAATTAAACGGAAATAGCGGGACTTACGCCAAATACATGGCCGATGCGATTTTCAAGGTGCCTACTCCGCAGTTGCTTGAGAAAATCGTAACAGCTCTTGATGAGATGTATGCTCTGATTGACAAGTTGCCGGATAAGCGGGATGCTCGGGGCGACCTGTATGAATACATGCTCTCCAAGCTCTCCACAGCGGGCACCAATGGTCAGTTCCGTACACCGCGGCATATTATCCGCATGATGGTGGAGCTTCTTGACCTGAAACCGATTGATATCATCTGCGACCCGGCCTGCGGTACAAGCGGCTTTTTGGTTGCAGCGGGCGAATATCTGAAAGAACATTATCTGAACGAAATTTTCTATAACAAAGAAGCCAAGACCCATTACGATAGTACCATGTTCACCGGCTACGACATGGACCGCACCATGCTGCGCATCGGTGCCATGAACATGATGACCCACGGCATTTCCAATCCGCAGATCGTGTATAAGGACAGCCTTTCTGACCAGAACAACGATACTGGAATATATACAAAGATCCTGACTAATCCGCCCTTTAAGGGCAGCTTGGATTATGATATTGTATCTAACGACCTTATTAAAGTGACAAAAACAAAAAAGACTGAGCTTTTATTTCTGGCGCTGTTTCTCAGGATGCTTAGAAACGGCGGACGTTGCGCCTCCATCGTGCCGGACGGCGTGCTGTTTGGTTCATCTACGGCGCATAAGGCCATCCGTAAGGAAATCGTTGAAAACCACAGGCTGGAGGCGATTATCTCCATGCCCTCCGGTGTGTTCAAGCCCTATGCCGGAGTGAGCACTGCCGTCATCATCTTTACCAAGATGGGCGGCGGTACCGACAAGGTGTGGTTTTACGATATGCAGTCCGACGGCTACAGCCTGGATGACAAGCGTACGCCGATCGAGCAGAGCGATATCCTTGATATCGTGGCGCGTTTTCATGCGCTGGATCAAGAAGAAGGCAGAGCGCGCACCGAGCAGAGTTTCCTTGTGCCCAAGGACGAAATTGTAAGTAACGATTATGATCTTTCCATCAACAAATATAAGCAGAGCGCCTATGTGGAGGAGGAGTACCTCCATCCTCTGGAGATCATGACGGAGATTAACGAGCTGGAAATGGAGATTACCGCTGGGCTTGCGGAGCTGGAGGAGATGCTCCATGGGTAGGTGGGATATATCTAAAGTTAGAAATTGTTTTTCATGTGTAATGCGCGGAAAATCCCCTACCTATGTGCCAGAATCTAGAATAAGAGTGATAAATCAAGCCTGTGTGTACTGGGATGGTATTAGGATAGATAATGTGAAGTATCAAAACGAGAATAATGCAGATAAAGTTGTTTTTCTGCAACCACAAGATGTGTTGATTAATTCAACAGGTACTGGTACTTTAGGAAGATGTAATGTCTTTAATATAGAAGATGCTTTTATTTATTCAATAGATAGCCATGTAACGCTGTTAAGACCTTATGATCATATCAATTCTTTGTTTGTTCGTTATTATTTTATGATGGACGAGACACAACGAGAATTATACAAAAAGTGTGTTAATGGCTCAACAAATCAAATCGAGTTATCAAAGAATCAATTGCTAGAGTTTCCTATCCCTGTGCCACCGCTGGATGTCCAACAAAAGATAGCTGATGTGCTGAACAAAGCCTCCGCGCTTATTGAACTGCGCAAGGCTCAACTGGACAAGCTGGATTTGCTCATAAAATCGCAATTTATCGAGATGTTCGGCGACCCGGCGACCAACCCGAAGGGGTGGGAGATTGGGGCGATTCGAGATCTGGTAAGGGATGTGAAGTATGGCACAAGTAAGCCCGCAGAAGCAGATGGGGTATACGTCTATTTACGGATGAACAATATCACCTATAGTGGTGGTATTGACTTAACCGATTTGAAATATATCAATGTTGATGAGAAGGAATATGAGAAATATGTTATTCGTAAAGGCGATTTGTTGTTTAACCGAACTAATAGTAAAGAATTAGTTGGTAAAACCGCGATTTTCAAAGAAAATACTCCTATGATTATTGCTGGGTATATTATTCGTGTTAGAACAAATGAAAAAGCTAATCCTGAGTATATCTCCGCATTTCTAAATTCGAGATATGGCAAAGAATTGCTTTATGATATGTGTAAAGCAATTGTTGGTCAGGCCAATATAAATGCACAGGAATTACAAAATATTAAAATCCCAATAACGCCTATTTCTCTGCAGAATGAATTTAAAGCTTTTGTAGAAAAAACCGAAGCGCAAAAATCTCTGCTCCAAAAATCCCTCAAAAAGATGAGACTCAACTACAAATCCCTAATGCAAAAGTGCTTTAGAGGGGAGGTTTTCTGATTATGATCAATTGGTTAAACACAAATCAAGGATTTGTAATGTCCCTGCTAACATTAATATACGTTATTGCTACAGTGATCATTGTTTTATATAATCGTAAAACTATCAAAGAAATGAAGGAAAGCAGAGAGGCGGAGTCTCGGCCATATGTTTTTGTTTATTTAGATAAAGACCCCAGAGACTTATGCTTTTATTTACGTATTAGGAACTATGGGAAAAGTGGTGCAAAGTTTGATAATGTCTCGATAACGCCAAATCTCAAATTGTGTGATGGGGCATTGCCAGAGAACTTCCTTAAAAATGTTATTTTAGCTCCATCTCAAACACTTGAGTTCATTGTATTAGAGAAAAAAGATGAAACTTTAAAAAATGATTACGCGGTCAGTATTCAGTATACATCTGTTGACGGAAGAGGAAAGCAATACAGTGAAAAATATATGCTGACATTACAATATGCTCATCAAATGGGGTATACGGACAACAAGCAGAGCAATCTTAGCGATGAAGCAAATGCGTTGAGGAACATTTCATACCATCTGGATTCTATGCGACGCAAATTATAATGAGGTGACCCGCCATGCGCACCAACTTTGATTTCCTATTAAATGATCCACAATTTAAACCCTTTGCCGAGGCAGCCGTCTCGGCGGAGCGGGTGCTGCCCATTTCGCCAGCATTGTGCGCTACCGCGTGCCGGACGGCCTTGGAATTTGCGGTCAAGTGGGTCTACAGTGTGGATGGGTCACTTCAAAAGCCCTATGAGGATAAGCTGGTTACCCTGATCAGCACCGAGGATTTCAAGGATTTAATTCCCCCAGGTATGCTTGCCAAGTTGGACTATCTGCGCAAAGTTGGCAATAACGCCACTCACAATGCCAAGAGCGTCAGCCGCGACCAGGCGGTACTTGCTTTGCAGAATTTGCACAGCTTTCTGGATTTCGTTGCCTACTGTTACGGAACAAAGTACACCGAGGTTACGTTTGACAAAGCCTTATTGGAAGCAAAACCGGAACCGGCAGTCGTCACAGTAATGCCGCCAGATGCTGATGAGGTGGACTTCCAGACCCTGTTGGATGAGAACTTCCCCAAACGCGAAAAGCTCACTGCCAAGCGTGTGCAACAGCTCAAGCAGGGCTATACCGTCAAACCCATGGATATGACGGAAGCGCAGACCCGCAAGGCATATATCGATGTCATGCTTCAGGATACCGGCTGGCAGCGCGGCCCTAATTGGATTGACGAGTATCCCATCGATGAGATGCCAAATAAATCTGGCAAGGGTTCCGCCGACTATGTTCTTCTTGGAGATAACGGCCTGCCGTTGGCAGTCATTGAGGCCAAGCGCACCAGTGTCAATGTGGAAAAGGGACGTCAGCAGGCTGTATTATATGCTGACTTTCTGGAAAAGAAACACGGCCAGCGGCCGGTCATCTTTATGACCAATGGCTACGAAACCCGCATCTGGAGTGACAAATATTATCCTGAGCGTCCAGTCTCAGGTATCTATTCCAAGCGGGATTTGGAAAAAGAGTTTAATAAAATGAAAAGCCGTACTGCTCTAAGGGCGGTACGGATCAGTGATGAACTATCAAACCGTTACTATCAGAAAGAGGCCGTACAAGCAATCTGCGATGCATTTGACGAACGTAACCGCCGTAAAGCGCTGCTTGTCATGGCTACCGGTAGCGGTAAGACGAGGACAGTTATTTCCCTTGTAGATGTACTCATCCGCCATGGATGGGTGAAAAATCTGCTGTTTCTGGCCGACCGCAATGCATTGGTAACCCAGGCTAAACGTACCTTCCATAATCTTATGCCAAACCTTTCGCTGTGTAACCTCACCGAGGGAAAGGAGGAGGCCAGCGCACGTGCGGTGTTTTCCACCTATCAGACGATGATGAACTGTATCGACGCTACCCGGGATGAGAACGATAACCGATTGTTTACGCCGGGGCATTTTGACCTGATTATCGTCGATGAGGCCCATCGCAGTATCTATAACAAATACAAGGATATCTTTACTTATTTTGATGCGCTGCTGGTAGGGTTGACGGCCACGCCAAAGGATGAAATAGACAAAAACACCTATGGGATTTTTGATTTAGAAAGCGGCGTGCCTACTTATGGCTATGAACTTTCCCAGGCGGTACAGGATGGTTATCTGGTAGACTTTGTCTCCATCGAAACCGAGCTGAAATTTATGAGCGAAGGCATCACTTATGAGGATCTTTCGCCGGAAGAAAAGGAAGAGTATGAGAACACCTTTGCCGATGAAGAAGGCAATCTGCCTGCCACCATCGATTCCAGCGCCCTCAACGAGTGGATTTTTAACAGCGACACCATCAAAAAGGCGCTGCATATTCTGATGCAACATGGACAGCGGGTGGAGTTTGGCGAAAAAATTGGCAAGACCATCATCTTTGCTAAGAATCATAATCATGCCGAAAAAATTCTGGAGGTGTGGAATCGGGAGTTCCCCGATTATCCCAACCATTACGTGCGGGTGATCGATAACTATACTAATTACGCCCAGAGCATTATTGACGACTTTTCGGATAAAAACAAAATGCCGCAAATATCTATCTCTGTGGACATGCTGGATACCGGTATCGATGTACCGGAAATTCTCAACCTTGTCTTTTTTAAAAAGGTCATGAGCCGGGCTAAGTTCTGGCAAATGATCGGACGTGGTACCCGTACATGCGCAGGGCTTATCGACAGTGGGGACAAACGCCTGTTTTATATTTTTGACCTGTGCAGAAACTTTGAATTTTTCCGTCTGCATGTCAAAGGGCGCGAGGCAGGGACGGTCAGCACGCTCCAGGAGCGTATGTTCAATATAAAGCTCGAGCTGGTGTACAAGCTGCAAGAACTCCCTTACCAGACAGATGCGCTTAAAGCATACCGTAAAGAGCTTGTGCAGGATCTGGCGGCGCAGGTGAAGGCCTTGCCGCGGGACAACTTTGCCGTAAAACAACACCTGCGCATTATTGATAAATACCAGTCCGAGGATGATTTTGATACCCTGACTTATGAAAACACCCTGCAGATTGCCGAGCATATTGCTCCGCTTGTACTGCCTACAGCCGACGATATTGCGGCGGCGCGGTTTGACATGCTCATCTATCAGATTGAGCTGGCTATGTTGTCTGAAAAAAGCTGCAAACGGGCAAAAAACGATGTGGTTCACAAAGCGGCGGAACTATCAAAATACGGTACGATTCCGGCCATTGCCCAGCAGCAGGAGCTAATTGAGCAAATCATACATAACGATTATTTGGATCGCGCGGGTATTTCGGACTATGAGGATATCAGGCTGAAGCTGCGGGATTTGATAAAGTTCATACCGGAAAGGGTCCGGGTACGTTATGATACCGACTTCACGGATGATGTTTTATCCATGGAATGGAAAGAATCCCAATTGGACAACGATGATTTGGCAAACTACAAGAAAAAGGTCAACTACTATATCCTTCAGCATCAGGATATTCCGGCTATTGCCAAGCTCAAGAGCAACCAGCCGTTGACTTCGGATGATGTACAGGTGCTCGAATGCATCCTGTGGAACGAGTTGGGTACAAAAGAACAGTATGACGCCCAGTATGGAAAAGCCCCACTTGGCGAGTTGGTGCGATCCATTGTGGGGCTTAGCCAGAAAGCCGCCAACGAAGCCTTTTCCGGCTTCCTAAATGAAGCTGGGTTGGACAGTAGACAGATGTATTTTGTACGGCAGGTTGTTAATTACATCGTGAAAAACGGCATGATGAAAGACCTGTCGGTGCTGCAGGAAAGCCCATTCACAGATATGGGAAGTATCAGCGAATTGTTTGATGATGTGGCGGTGTTCATCAACCTGCGGACTGTTATTGAAAGCATCAACAAAAATGCACAGGCGGCGTGAGTAAATAAATCGGGGGGAATGAATGCCTAAAAAGTCTGCTGATCCATTTGAACTGCTTCGAGATAAAAAGATATAAGCTATCTTGGATGAAGATACTGATTTTGGCGAAATTGAACCTGATGACTGAGGAGCAAAGATTAAGTTATCTATACCATATTTGAGCGGCCCAGAACGTACTTCTTCATACGGTTAAGCCCTTGAAAAATTCCTCATAATCAACATTGAGAATCTCTTTTAATAAAATAAGGTCGCTGACATAGATGTTCCTGACTCCTTGCTCAATATGGGCATAATTGGCTCTTGACATGGAACGGCCTAATAATTGCAGCTTGGTTATCATATCAGTTTGTGAATAGTTCCGGCTTTTTCTCAAACGTTGAATATTCACGCCAATGTGTACATCTTGTAATAATTTTTGCATTGCACGCTCCTCCTGTTACGATACTATATAGTATCCTTTTTTATTGATTTTATCAGGAAGAAAAAGTAAAATAGATACCGAATGGTATCGTACGAGAATTATTAATAACCGAACCAAAGGGGTCTGATCCCAAGGGACCGCAAGAATCTGAAAAATATTCAATTATTAAGGTGATACAAAATGGCGGACTACAAGAAGATGTATATGGAACTGTTCAATAAGGTAGTAACCGTTATTATTGAGCAGCTGCAGGAGGTTCAGCGGCAAACAGAGCGCATATACATAGAAAGCTCCGAACCAAAAATGATTCTGTTAGCGAGGGAAGATGATGTGATAAGTTCAGAGCATAAAGAATAAGTGGCTTATACTCAAATGGAAAAATTAATTTAACCGGCAGGAAACGAGATATGCCCATCATGGCAGTAAGTTGCTTGCTTTGCCGGAGCGGAAGGATCAGCTGCCCGATCCCTATTATCTGGAGTGGCATAATCAAAATGTTTATTTGGGGTAGACAAATAATTGTTCATAATTCTCTTGCTAAACTATCGCCAATGGTATAAAATACCAATAGAACATATGTTCGTAACGAACTGTGAAAGCAACAGTTTCCAGAATGGAAATAGTATAAGAAGAAGGTTGGTGGAAAGAGAGATATGAACAAATAAATTCCACTCTCAAATCTGTGAACAGGTGGTCTGGCGCAGCTCATTCTGAAATACCCGGTTGAGCTGGCCTACTGCTTGGCTTACTAAAGGTATCACTGCATATAAGTAATGGAATTTATTAGTTGAATTGTAAGCGTCAAACAGATTCAGACGTGAGCTACATTAAATCAGGCTCATCCACTCCAAGAAGATCGCAAAGAGCATTGTTAACCATTATCCTAAAATCATCATCAGATATGTTGTTAGCTTGAGCATATTCGAAGACATCATCGACAGTGCTGACGAATTTTTGTGCTAAACGAGCATTCTCCCTTTTCATCTTCGGAAAATGCTCAATAACATAGCCTGAATAATCCATTTCGAAGAGATATCTTGATATCTTTCCGTCAGCAAAATCAGAGATAAAATCTATCATAAACGCCGTATGTTTTCCAACCTTCATCAGTCTTCCTCCCACGCATATTTTTCCGGACTTCCGTTACCGGGCTGCGGGGTGAATACTTTCTCCGGCAAGGCTGCACTACCAGGTAAAAAGTCTTTAATTTCAGATATGTAACCCGCTCTTCCTAAGTTAGGGGCATTTGTAAAAATCCATGTTAAATATTCAAATGGATTCAAGCCATTTTCTCTCGCACTCACAATTAGGCTGTAATAAATCGCACTGGCCCTGGCGCCGTTTGGTGTGTTAGTAAAGATCCAGTTCTTTCGACCGATTACAAAAGGTTTAATACTACGTTCCGCACGGTTGTTTGAAATTTCAAGACGTCCGTCCAGCAGGTATCTCTTAAGATATTTTTGTTGGGACTTGGCATAATGTACCGCCTTACCAAGAAGTGTGTTAGGCAAAGCAGCAAGCCCATTGATCCAATTGTAAAAGTCATCAAATACAGGCTTTGACAAGCGTTTGCGCTCTTGAAGGCGTTTATACGGGGTAAGGGAAGCAAACTGTTTTTCAAGGTGGAACAGCTTGTCACAATAGGTAACCCCTTTTGCCGCACTGGATTCCGGTTGTTTCTCCTTGGGCAGGGTTTTAAAGGCATCGAAAAACTTCCGCCTAAGATGTGCCAGGCAGCCCACAACGATTATGTTTTCAGGAAGCTTATGATAACCTTCGTATCCATCTGTATGAAGGTAACCTGTAAAATCTTTTAAGAATTTTCCAGGATGGGTATGTTTTCTGTCAACTTGATAGTCATAAATTACAATCTGGTGTTTTGTATCTCCGCTGGTGCGGTACAGCCACATGTAACTCTTTGACTGCGCCGTCTTTCCCGGTTCTTTCAACACCTGCAGCGTGGTTTCATCTGCGTGGAGCACTTCATGCTCACATAATCTAAGCTTCATCTCTTCATATATCGGTTCCAGCCAGTCCTCACTGGCTTTGATCATCCAGTTTGACATCGTCTGCCGGGAAAGCAGGATGCCGTTTTGTTTCCACTCCTGCTCCTGTCGGTATAGTGGGGATGCCATCATGAATTTCTGTACCGCTATATGGGCAATTGTCTCGGGGGAAGCAAATCCGCCTTTGATGACAGGTTCCGGCATATCTGCTTTTATGATAGGAACATGCTCGGCAGTTCCTTCACAATTACGGCAGGCGTAAATATGCCGTACGTGCCGTACAATGATTGCTTTGGCAGGAATGACTTTGAGTTCTTCGCGAGTTTCCCTGCCCATTGTATGTAACTGACTGCTGCAATTCGGACAAATACACTCTTCTGCCGGAAGCTCGTGTTCAATTACCTCAACAGGTAAATCCTTCGGCAATTTGTCAGTTGTAAGGCGTGTCCGTTTACGATAATGCGCTTTTACCTCGGCAAGCTTCGGTTCCGGCTTGCTTATATCGGCGCTTGATTCGGCCTCGTTGAATATGAGCATCTGAATACCGTCTGTCTTTTCACTTGATGCGCCAAATTGTTTATGCTTAGCAAGGCGGATCTGTGACATAAACCACTGTACTTGTTGCTCTAATTCAGCAATTTTGCGGTCCTTTTCTTCAATTATTCCAAGCAGTTGTTCTGCTGAAGTTTCTTGCGTTTTCATAAGAAAATTATACCATAAAAACCGCAAAAAAGCTAGATTTCATGCGGTTCTAAACGCTGTTTCGAGATAAATATTTCAAGAGATTTGCCGCTCGAAAACTTCTTCTCGTTTCAGCTTTTTCTCCAGTTTCGCACCTTCAATAAGATAAGATAATTCTTTGGTTTCAAGAACCATGGTGGCAGTGTCTCCCTTTGCCGGCCAGCGAAAATGTCCGCGCTCCAGACGTTTGAAATACAACCAGAATCCGTCGCCGTCCCATTCCAGGATTTTTATTCTGTTCCGATGCCGGTTGCAGAATACAAACAATGCTTCTGAAAACGGATCGATGGAAAAGTTGTCTTTAACCAGCGCCATGAGTCCGTTGATTGATTTCCTCATATCGGTATGCCCGCAGCATAGGTACACGGGTTTGTCACTCCATCTCATTACAGCACCCTCAATATGCGGCAGACTTTTTTCAGAAGTTCAGGATCCGTCTCCGCATCCACGGTGACGTGACAGCCACCGACTTCAATATCCAGCGTTGATTTTATTTCTTGACCTTGGGAAAGTTGCATCCACCCTTCCGGGACACAGCTTACGATGGTTTCTTCTTTCCGTTTTGAAAGTTCCATACATGCAACCTTTCGTAACTGTCGCTGCCAATAAAAGTATGCATGCTTACTTATTCCTTTCTCCTGGCAGAAATCCTTAATGCTCTGTCCGCTGCATTGCCGGTCCTGTATCACCTGCATCCACTGTGATAGTCGGTACTCTGTTGTGACTTTTTGTATATTCATACAACCACTCCGCTTTGGTTGAAAAAGTGTGCAAACTTTTTCAACTTTTTCAACCATATTTATTGTGATTGTACTATCTTCAAGGCTACAATTCTATGTGATGGTGTCTTTGACGCTTACGTTGAATTAGAACGTATGTTCGTTTATAATTGTCTCAGAGGAGGAGAGCTCATATGACTGAGATTGAAAGATATTCGGAAAAAACTTTTGAAGCCATCAAACATTTTACTGCAGAAGGTATAGAGTTTTGGTATGCCAGAGAGTTAAAGGCTGTTTTGGAATACAAGCAATGGCGCAGGTTTAGTGAAGTTATCGATAAAGCAAAAATTGCTTGCCAAAACAGTGGCAATATTTTGTCTGACCATTTTGCCAACGTTGGCAAAATGGTTGATATCGGTTCAGGTGCTGAACGAGAGATAGAAGATATAATGCTTTCCCGTTACGCATGTTATTTAATTGTTCAAAATGGAGACTCTCGTAAAAAAGTGATTGCAATCGGACAAACCTATTTTGCCGTAAAGACACGTCAACAAGAATTAATCGAAAACTATGACCAGTTGACCGAAGAACAGAAGCGTTTTGCAATCCGTAACGAGATTATTGCCCATAATAAGTCTTTAGCTGAGGCGGCAAAAGGGGCCGGCGTTGTTGAAGCAAAGGATTATGCGATTTTTCAGAATAAAGGGTACCAAGGGTTGTATGGCGGCTTAGGGGTGAAAGAAATCCATGAACGCAAAGGCTTAAAGAAAAGCCAAAAAATACTCGACCATATGGGAAGCACGGAACTGGCGGCAAATCTATTCCGGGCCACTCAAACCGATGAAAAATTGAGAAGAGAGAATGTTAAAGGAAAAGAAAAAGCCAATCAGACTCATTTCCAAGTAGGGAAAAAGGTACGGCAAACGATCAAAGAATTGGGAGGAACCATGCCGGAGGATTTACCGACACCTGGGAAGAGCATTCAGCAAATTGAGAAAGAACATAAGAATAGGTATAAGGAAATAGAATAAGAAACGATTCCTTTGTTTTGCAGCGGCAACGTTCAGGTTCGAGAATACGTTCTGTAATTGGCTCTGCACTACGCGCATTAAATTATATGGACCGAGAACACCTGGAATCCGGTGACGGGCTGCACCAAAATATCTGACGGCTGTAAGAATTGCTATGCTTATCGTATGACCAGAAGAAATAGTTGATATAAAAAAGTGTTTCTTCATCATTTAGTAGCTTCTTTTTTTTCATTAGATATTTGCTTTTGATCATTATTTAGTTTTTTGTTCTCAGTAAATATTTTCTGGTTCTTTATAGATTCTTCGTCTATAAATATTGTGTATGTAGCTTCTTTCAACATAGGTTTATCAGCCAAAAGAATAAACTTGTTAGTTGAATTCTTTATTATATAGAGTCTATCATGTTCCTTGTCTTCTATATAGAAGTTTTTACCATAACCAAGCCTTTCCGCAATAGGAATAAACAAGAAGTAGAGAACTTCTAATGCAAGGAAAAAACATAATATTGAGACTGTAACAAATGCTGTTGCATTTTGTAAATCTTGTTGAAGATAAAAATTATAGATAACCAAAGAAATTGGAAATCCAATAAATGTACCTAATACAAAATCTAAAAGTACCTTCTTTTTATCATCAATAAGTTTTCGTTCAAGAGGTTCTATTTTAAATAGAATAATTGCTTGAACAAACAGGCCACCTATAAACACTATTGCTGCCCAGCTAAATATTTCATTCATAAATAACACCCCGATATCATGTTATCATTGATAAATCGCAGATAGAAAAATGGGTGCTCTCTCGAAAGTAAGCTCCCGTTAAATGATTATTTCGAAAAATACACTGTAGCGAGTTTCATTAAGTATATCACTGTTGTGATTAACGGTAAGGTTTTCTATTATCAGTAAGCCCGAGCAAATAGTCAATACTTGTACCGTAGAATTTCGCGAGTTTAATCAGCGAGACACTGGGAATATCCAAAGTTCCGCTTTCATACCTGGAATAGGTTGTCTGGCTGACATTTAACAAATCAGCGAGCGTTTGTTGATTGAGGTCACGGTCTTCTCTTAAATCTCTGAGTCGTTGGTACATAATAATCATCTGGGTACTATTGTAAATTATGCAATAAGCGCATATTGATTTTTATGCGCTTTTCGCATAAAATAGTATTTGCTGAATCATCTCATAGTATGAATACCGAAGAATCATTTATTGAGTTAGCAATGACCGTCCTGATGATTCAAGTAACCCTAAAGAATTTATGAGGAGCGGGAAAAGATGCAAGAAGGCAAACATAAGCAAATGGATGATACGATCCGGCTCGTAAGGTGGTTATCCGAACATCCCAAAATCCAAAGCAGGCTGTGTGATGGGGAATTTGAATCGACAGCGGGAGAGTGTATCGAAATGATCGAAATGCTGGAGAAATATTCATTCTACGATATGATCTTCATTCTTTTGATGAAGAATCGCCACGATCCGGTGATCGATGAGGCCCTTACCAAGACTGTTACGGAAAAGATCGCAAATGAATGGGAGAGAATCGGAACGGAGCAAATGTGCCGAGATATTAAAGAACGGATCAGAAAGGAAATAAAGATAAATGAGGTTTCATAATAACGGGACCTAAAGTGAATTTATCATCAGTTGTTAAAAAATCGAAACGGGGGATCATGGTTAAGTTAATTTATAGGAGTTCTTTATTTTTTCTTTTTTCTTAATAGAAACCAAGCCACAATAGCAGCTACAACACCATAGCCGAGAACAGAAGAACCGGATTCATCTTGATTGCTATTTGTCTCTATCATTTCTTGAGTTTCTTGTTCCGAAGAAGCTTGTTCTTCAGTGACTGTTGAAACAGGCTTTGCTTTTTCGTCAATATTTAAAGTGATACTATTTGTTTTTCCATTACTTGATTTAGCTGTTATGATCGCGGAACCAGGATTTATTGCTGTAACCATACCATCTTCACTAACTATAGCAACATTGATATCACTTGATGACCAAGTAATAGATTTATTCTCTGCATCTGAAGGGTAAATAGCAGCACTTAATACAGTTTCGGCTCCAACTTCTAATACAGTGTTATCCATAGAATTGATCATTACAGAGCTAACGTCAACTGGTTCAGGGATTGTTGTTTTTTCTGGTGTTTCATATGGGCAGACTCCATTAGGATGTAAGTGAGGGCCGTAACCATGATGATAATGGTAATAACCTAATCCACTAGCATTTTTGTTATCTCTGTGTCCACCGTTTGAATCAGTTCTTCCTGAATGGGCAAAAGTATTAGATGAAAATAACAACAAAATAATTACGATAGATAATAGGATTCTTCCAATTGTTTTTGTTTTTTCTCTTATCAACGAAACATCTCCCTAGTAATAGTAAAGAATGAGCCTAGTTAAGTGTTGAAAATTGTAAATTTCTATATAAAAAAGTCGAAACCCCTTAACAACATAAGAACCATTATTCTTTCAAGAATAACAGTTCAAATTATGGATACATTTTTTGATTCAATTGCTAAAAATTCCGATTTTAGAAAATTACAAGTTTATTTTAACATAATTTACTAAATATTTGTGAAAAAATTTGGGAATTTAGAAAAACAGTAATTCAAAAAATTCGAATAACTGTTTCTGGTGGAAAAAAATTTCTTTAAAAGTTTCTGTCGGCTATCGTGTAAAATCCCTTCGGGGTACGCAGTTCCGCCGTTGGGCGCTGGAAGTGCTGAAGGTGCAGAATTACGTAAAGCTCATTGTACTAGGGCGGCCTTGCGGCCGCCAATCCCTCAAAATGATGCCTTGGAACCAGCCATGCTCTCCGGACAGCTTAGCCGGAATATTTTATTCTTGGGGGGGATCGTAGAGGTCGTCCGTGGTAGTATCTACCACTTTAATATCTCTCTTGCTTGCCAGATCCCCACTGGGAGTTGCAAAAATATTTTTTGCCGTGATGAGGTCCATGACCGCCCCGACTTGGGTAAGCGTAAGGCCTGTCTTTGGCTGGGGAAGGGTAATGGTAAACGCATTACCACCTGCGGTCGTGAATACCATTCTTAAAACTTTCTGGTTAGTGATTGCCATGCTCTGTCACCACCCTGGAATTATTTGCTCCGGCCGGTTTATTCATCGGTCAGCTCGAAAATTTTCAGGCGGCGGATATCTGTCAATGGATAATCCACCAGGCTTGATAAAGCGACAGCCACATCGTATACGTCCTGATCGGTTGCCGTTGCTTTAACGCCGGTCAGGCTTTTTTGCCGGAGAACAGGCGCACCGCCGGCGGTAGTCCCTGTCTGATAGCGGGTTGCCAGCACTGAATCCAATGTGTTTACCACTAATGTCATAAGCTTACCTCTTTTCCTGGTTTTCTGCTTGTCCGAAGAGCATGTCCTTTTTAGTATATGCCCATCGTTTTCCGGGGGTGACTGTAAAGAAATTAATCTTTTACATCAATTACTTGATTTACCTGTACTTTCGAAGCTGCCCGGGAAGCTTTCTCTATTCGCGTTAACTTGTTGATTGTCTTTGTCATTAACTGATTGGCATGGGCTATATATAAGCTACACGCGTCCGGGTCCGCTGCGGCCATTTCTTTGATGGCGACAAAGAGTTCCTCCAGTCCTTTGGTTATCAGCTCAAAGCGGGCATCTGCCTGGCTCATGGAGAGGTTGAGCTTTAAGAGTTTGCTTTCGTTTTCTATCTCGGCGATGTGTTTGGCTGTCGTATTTTCATTTTCCAGGACATCAAGCTTACGCTGCAGCTTCAAAACATTTCCTTGCTCGGCCCATACGGCTTGCAGGTTATCCGTGGCTTCTTTTTTCGCCCGATCGCGCTCATCTGATAATTTGGAGATTTTATCTTTTTGCTCATCACAGATTTTCTGCAGCTCTTCTTTCCCGGCAAGCTCCTGGTTCCTCACATATACCGCCTGCTGCAGCTGCTGCTTGCTCATGCTGCCTGCATCATTCTCAGCGATAAACGCATCCCGCTGATCTTCCGGGAGCCCAAGAAGAATGAGGGCCTGGGTGTAGGTTAGATTCGTCACCGGTGACGAATCTGACATTTCCTGATCTTCGGATGAGACAAGCAGTTTAGCCCCATATTCATCAAAGATTTGCATCATCCTATCTGCAGTTCTTTGAGAATAACTTACCGATTCCTCCAGCCACTTGCCCCATTCCCCATAGGGCAGCAGCGCTTTGGCTTCCTTCAGGCGTTTTCCTACTTCGACGGCGCTGGCCAGCAGAATTTTACTGGTTTGTTGTTTAATCGTATTGATTTCAGCCGCGATGACAGGCGGCGTGCGTTCTGTCAGCAAATCGCTCATATTGATACCGTCTTTCCTGTACTTTATTGGCATCATATGGGATAAGCTTGACAACAGTGACAACAGGTTTGTAACCTTAAAGGCAAAGCGCTTACCCTATGTAAAATTTGAACACTTATGATAGACAAGTCATATAATAATATTGGGTCATATAGGTCATTGGTAGTAGTGTCAATCATAAGCAGGAATCCGGCTGCGTAGAACAGCTGGATTCCTGCTTGTTTTCGAGTATGCGCATACAATTTATTCGGTTATTGAAGGCATTCATCTGAACAAGCCTTGGATTTCTTTGTATGGATAAAGCCTATGCTTCGGGAGTATTATATAATCATCTGATGTTCACCTAATGTCATGGAGGGTCTGTTATGTCTGAGATTTATCTTGCGGGCGGCTGTTTTTGGGGTGTGGAAAAATTGATTGCGTCTATTCGCGGGGTTCATTCCACGCAAGTGGGCTATGCCAATGGCAAGACCGCGAACCCGACCTATGAGGATGTGTGTCAGCGCGGCAGCGGACATGCCGAGACGGTGTATGTAGACTATGATCCGGAGATTGTGCCGCTGGAATTCTTGCTGGAATTATATTATCAGGCGATTGATCCGGTCTCGCTCAACCGGCAGGGCGGCGACAAGGGGACCCAATACCGTACCGGGATTTATTATGTGGATATTAATGATCTGCCGGTGATAGAACGATCCGTGGCCAAGCTGCAAAAAAGCTACGATAAACCTGTCGTGATCGAGATAAAAGCAATGGAGAACTTTTGTCCGGCGGAAGAGTACCACCAAAAATATCTGGATAAAAATCCGGATGGCTACTGTCACATCGGCAAGGATAAATTCACGAAGGCGGCAGCGGCCATTATCAACCCGGCCGATTATCATGCGCCGGATCCTGACAGGCTGCGCCAAACCCTGACCGGAACGCAGTACGAAGTGACGCAGAATAATGCCACCGAGCCGCCGTTTCATAACGCGTTCTGGGACACTTTCCGGCCGGGCATTTATGTGGATATTACAACAGGCGAGCCGCTTTTTGCCTCCTCGGATAAATTCGAATCAGGATGCGGCTGGCCGAGCTTTACCAAGCCTATTGACCCCAATGTGGTCTGGGAAAAGACCGATACTTCCCATAGCATGCTGCGGACCGAGGTCAGGAGCCACGCCGGCGACGCTCATCTGGGGCATGTGTTTGCTGATGGACCAAGGGAATCCGGCGGTCTGCGATACTGTATCAACAGCGCCTCGCTGCGGTTCGTGCCCAAAGAAGATATGGAGCGGGAAGGGTACGGAAATTTAATTGGACTTGTGAAGTAGAGGTCAGCAATGGTCGATGGCTGGAAATGGTCCTGACCAAACTGAAAAATCAAACAGGAATGCGTACATTGATGGAAGCTGCCAACGACATGGTGCAGATGCATGCGCCATCTGTCATTCGGCGCCTATGCCCAGGCCATTATGCCCGGAAAGATCAATTCTGTCATTTTATTTCACAAAAAGTAATTCCTACCAGAAATTCGGAACTGTAGGAAGCTTTGTTACACCCTTTAATGACAAAGTCAATCAAGCAAGAAGGGGTGACTTGATGCTGGAGATAGATAAACTTGTCTCAGAGCTTGCCTACATGAATATACCCAAAGAGCGGCTTATCTCCAGGATCGAAGAAATATATTTTAAGAAGGAGGGCAAGAAAATTGATTGAGGTTAAAAATCTGACCAAATGTTTTGACAAAAATAAAGTTTTGGATGACTTAAATATTCATGTCAGGAAAGCATCGGTATATGGCCTGCTTGGGCCGAATGGCGCCGGGAAAACGACGCTGATTAAGCATTTAACCGGATTATACCGCCAGGATCAAGGAACAGTGACGATTGACCATAAGCCGGTCTACGAAAATCCTGAGGTTAAGGCTCAAATGGTTTACATACCTGACGATTTGTATTTCTTTTCTCAATACAGTATTGATGAAACAGCAAAGTTCTACGCAAAAATATATCCCAAATGGAATTGGAACAGATACGAGCAATTAAAGCAGGTATTTCCTATCGACAGCAAGAAATTAAAGGGATATCTCAGGGAGTTGGAAAATAATCAAATTCAGTCAGACCTCACAGGCTCAGTTTCCTGGAGCTTGGGCAGGAAATTGGTAAGATCTATATTCGGCTTTAAGCTTAACGGAAGATTGGTGCCGTCTGAGTTTATTCTATCCGACTGTTAGACAGGAGGCGCATGATGAACCGCATTTTAATCGTTGAGGATGATATCACCTTAAGCAAAGGCATTGTCCTGGCCCTCAAAGAAGATCATTGTGACTTTGTACAGGCCTATGATATCGCTTCCGCCAAGAAACAGCTGCAAAGCAAGGCCTTCGATCTGGTAATACTCGATGTCAATCTACCGGATGGAAACGGTCTTGACCTTTTGGCGGAAGTCCGTAAGACGCTTGTGTTGCCTGTTATTGTCCTGACTGCCAATGATCTGGAGACGGATATTGTAACCGGGTTAGCGCTTGGGGCGGATGATTATATCACAAAACCTTTCAGTCTGATGGTGCTGCGGGCCAGAGTGGGCGTCCAATTGCGGAAGTTGAGGCAGCAGCTTTCTGATACCGTAATGATTGACGGGTTTTCTTTTTCCTTTGAAAAGATGGCGTTTTGGCGAGACGGCAATCCTATTGAACTCAGCAAAACCGAGCAGAAACTACTCCGGATTTTGATCGAAAACAGAGGGAAGACTGTTCCCCGTGCCGATTTGGTGGACAGGATTTGGACCGACGGGGCTGAGTATGTTGACGAAAATGCCCTGTCGGTGACGATCAAAAGACTGCGTGCGAAATTGGAAGATCTTCCGTCTTCACCGCGATATATCAAAACAGTCTATGGCCTTGGCTACACATGGGCGGTACGGTGAGATGAATACACTTGCTTGCATCTGTATCGGGTTTGCCCTTGCTGCGGCAGGCGCAGCCGCGATGGCGATTGTCTTTTACCACCAAAGAACAAAGAAAACGCTCGCAAGAATAGCGAACATGTTGGACACAGCCATAAACGGCAGCTTTGCCCAAGGTATTTTTGATGAATCTGCTTTATCGGCGGTGGAAGCGAAGTTGGCCAGGTACCTTTCCATCTGTACAGTATCTTCGCAGAACCTGCTTGCGGAAAAGGATAAAATAAATAGCCTGATTTCAGACATTTCCCATCAAACCAAAACACCCCTTGCCAATATCCTGCTTTATGCCCAGCTGCTCAGCGAACACGAATTGCCGGAAGACGGTAAAGCTTGTATGCAAGCTTTGTCCGCCCAGGCGGAAAAGCTCAATTTTCTTATCAGTGCTTTGGTGAAAACCTCAAGGCTGGAAACGGGCATTATGACTGTTTCACCGAAAGAGGAAGTCATTCAAAAGCTGCTGGATGAAGTACGGGCGCAAATCAGGCCAAAGGCAGAGGCCAAAGGCATTTTGATTGATCTGGAAGATACAGCGAGTTGGGCCTATTTTGATCTGAAATGGACGACGGAAGCTGTGTATAATATCATCGATAACGCTGTAAAGTATACGCCAAGCGGTGGCCGTATTCATATAAAAGTCATACCCTATGAACTGTTCTGCCGCATCGATATTACCGATAATGGAATTGGGATTGCCGAGGATGAACAAAGTAAAATATTTACCCGGTTCTATCGCTCGCGAGCCGTGGACAATCAGGAAGGGGTTGGCCTTGGACTGTTTTTGGCCAGAGAGATCATCTCAGCCGAGGGCGGTTATATTAAGGTGTCATCACAGCTGGGCAGCGGTTCTACCTTTTCGGTATTTTTACCGGGAGTAAAGTGAAGCAGGAATAAAATGAAATCTGTCAAAACTGTTAGACTTTAGAAAGAACGTTGAAAGATTGTTGTGATATAGTCAATATTGCAGGCACTGCAATATTGACTATTTTCGATTTGGGGGAGGAGAACATCATGCCCATACTTGAAACCTGCAAATTGCAAAAATATTACGGTGGCGGAGAGACAATCGTTAAAGCCTTAGACGGTGTCGACCTCGCGGTGGAAAACGGGGAATTTGTTGCGATAGTAGGCACATCAGGCAGCGGAAAGTCGACGCTTCTGCATATGCTGGGTGGGCTTGACCGTCCTACAAGCGGAACAGTCACGGTAGACGGAAAGGAGATCTTTTTGTTGAAAGACGAAGAACTGACGATTTTCCGCCGTAGAAAAATCGGTTTTGTCTTTCAGAATTATAATCTGATTCCTGTATTAAATGTGTACGAGAATATGATCCTGCCGATTCAGCTCGACGGCAATGAGCCGGATAAACACTATATTGATAAAATCATCCGGACATTGGGGCTTGAAAGCAAATTGAACAATCTGCCCAACAATCTTTCCGGCGGGCAGCAGCAGCGGGTAGCAATTGCCAGAGCTTTGGCGGCTAAGCCTGCTATCGTTCTTGCCGATGAACCGACAGGAAATCTCGACAGTAAAACCAGCCAAGATGTCCTGGGTCTGTTAAAAGTTACAGGCAAGAAGTTTAGTCAAACCATTGTTATGATTACCCATAACGAGGAAATCGCCCAGTTGGCCGACCGCGTCATCCGGATTGAAGACGGGAGAATCTTGGGCGGTGAAAGCAAATGATCAAAGTAGAAAACAAAAAAGCGATTCGCCATTTGGCCGAGAAGAGTTTTCGGGCCAATAAAGCCCGCAATATCATTGCGATCATTGCCATTGCCTTGACAACGGTGCTTCTTACCTCCCTTTTTACTATGGGGATCGGTACGGTGGAGAGTATTCAGCAGGCCACAATGAGGCAGGCAGGCGGTGACGGTCACGCTGTGCTCAAATATATCACCGACGAGGAATATGACAATATCAAAGGACATCCGCTGATCAAAGAAATTGCCTATAACCGTATACTGTGCGATGGTGTGGAAAACAAAGCGTTTGTAAAGCGCCGTGCCGAGTTTTGGTATTACGATGATGTCGGGTTGAAACTCGGATTTTGCGAACCCACAAGCGGACACAAACCTGTAGCTGAAAAGGAAGTGATTGCCGATACCAGGACTTTGGAGCTAATGGGTGTTCCACTTGAGGTCGGCGCGCCGCTTACGCTGACACTGAATATCCGTGGGAAAGAAATACAGCGCAATTTTTTCCTTGCCGGCTGGTGGGAGAGCGATCCCGTCTTTAACGTGGGACAGATTTTTGCTTCCCGGGCTTATGTGGATGCCCATTTGGCTGAATTGCATAATACCTATAAGGAAGATAGCTCGCTTGCCGGTGCCATTAATGCGTATATTATGTTCAAAAATAGTATGGATTTAGAGGGGAAGCTTAGCAAAGTCATTACCGACAGCGGTTATTCGATTGACGAAAATGCGCCGAATTATTTGGCGCATAATGTGAACTGGGCATACCTCTCCACAAACTTTGGTATGGACGCAGGTACTGTTATGGCACTGCTTTTGGGTTTACTATTAATCGTTTTTACCGGCTATCTGATTATCTACAACATCTTTCAAATTTCCGTCATTCGGGACATCCGCTTTTATGGCCTCTTAAAAACCATCGGCACAACCGGGACGCAGATCCGCCGGATTATCCGCAGACAGGCGCTGATCCTTTCCGCTATGGGCATTCCAATCGGACTGATTATCGGTTTCTTCATCGGCAGATCGATTGTTCCTATCATCATGAACAATACCGCCTATGCCGGGAGTACGGTCTC
Source organism: Dehalobacter sp. CP (assembly GCF_047652685.1). Classification (NCBI taxonomy): domain Bacteria; kingdom Bacillati; phylum Bacillota; class Clostridia; order Eubacteriales; family Desulfitobacteriaceae; genus Dehalobacter; species Dehalobacter sp. CP. Next base: position 2,334,738 of record NZ_CP157399.1, on the reverse strand, counting down.
TGTCTCAGCAAACCCCCGGATTTTTATCGGTTCTGCGCTGTTTGCCTTGGTCACGGTGCTCATCAGCACCTTTAAGCCGGGCAGGATCGCCGCCGCTGTTTCACCGGTGGAGGCAGTACGCTATACTGACGGAAATATAATACAAAACGGCAAACTGAAAAAGACTACGGATGGCGGGAAAATGCCCAGGATGGCCCTGGCTAATTTAGTACGTAACAAAAGGCGTACCGTTTTGGTCGTGATTAACATGGCCTTAAGCCTTGTGCTGCTGAACACGGTGTTTACGTTGTCTCAGAGTATTGACATAAATAAGTTCCTTGCTAAATTTGTAGACACCGATTTTCTGATTGCCCATGCCGATTATTTTCAAAATGACTTCTCCGGTTCCGAAAATCAGACCACCGAGAGCTTTATCCAGGCGGTGAAAGCGCAGCCCGGTTTTGAGGAAGGTGGAAGACTGTACGGAGGCAGAGAGGAAGGATTTGCCGTCGAGGACGAAAAAAACACCGCCCAGGATTATAATAAAAACCCTTATGGTCACTTCTTTGCTGCGGGCTATGGTCTTGAAGACCTGCCGCTTCAGCGGCTGGAGCTGATCGACGGGGAACTGGATGATGCTAAGCTGGCCACCGGCAAGTATATTCTGGAAGGCGTTCAACTTGATGACAACAGCATTCCGAAAATGGACAGCGCGCATTTTGCAGTGGGTGAAACGGTCACGCTTCATAACTATAAGGGAACGTCGGAAGCATTTACTGATAGAGAGTACACGACGCAGGAGTTTATCGTGCTGGGCCATGTAGCCATTAAACATTTTTCCAATTCCGACCGCACAGGATGGGACTATAACTTCTATCTTCCGGCGGATGTCTACAAAAAATTAGTCACAATGCCTGCTATAATGAGCTATGCTTTTAATGTTTCCGAAGATCAGGAAGCAGCGATGGAGCGTTTTTTGCAAAGCTACACTGGTCTGGTGGAACCTGTTATGAATTACACCTCAAAATTTACTTCCCTCAAGGAGTTTTCCGGTATGCAAATGACTGTTGTGATGATTGGCGGGGCACTCAGCTTAATCATCGGATTGATTGGCATTCTCAATTTTGTCAATGCCATTCTCACCAGCATTCTGACTAGACGCAAGGAATTTGCGATGCTGCAAAGCATTGGCATGACACGCAAGCAGCTGCGCCGCATGTTAATGTTTGAAGGTTTTTATTATACGTTTGGCACTTGCATCCTGTCGTTCGTATTCACCACGCTGTTTTCACTTTTGATTGTCAAAGCATTTTGTCGCCTTCTGTGGTTCTTCAGTTATCATTTTATCTTATGGCCGGTTTTGAGCGTACTGCCTTTCCTGCTTGTGCTTGGCGTGATGATTCCTCTGGTATCGTATGCCCTGACTGACAAGCAAAGTATTGTCGAGCGGCTTCGGGAGGCGGAATAAGACGGCGTGGAAAAAGACGGCATCAATAAACTCAATTTAGGTTTTTTCGTATATAATAATAAATTCTCAATAACAAAGAAAGTTAATACGTATCCTTTCGGCGGGCCTAACAGCCCGCTTAATTATTAAGTACCGCAATGCTATGGAGAATCATCGTCGAAAATGCTTATAGTCCCCCGTTTTTAAGGAAATCTTTAACCTGATGGTGTACAATCAGGTTCCGGAGGAAATACAGGATGATTAATAGCCCTGCAATCTCCGGTACATAAGATGCCGGATCGGTCATCAGCTTGATCCAATCCGCCTGAAGCCATGACGCTTCGGTTGAAGCATAAAATTTTGGGCCGTAAAGCGGCCAATAAAATGTCTGAGGAATCACCCACATGGCGTCAAAAATGTCATGGCAAAGACAGCTTCCAGCCAGCACCAGCCAGCCATTCTTTCGGTACCGCTGCCAACGGTAGTATCCGATCCCCAATAAGAGAAATAGAAACAATACGGTGTGCGCAAATACCCTGCCGGTATGAAAGGTTTCCGCGAACAAAAAGCGGCCGATCGGCTTATCAATCAAATCGGGCAAAATGGACCCGACAAAGACGATTCGATAATCAATTTGAATATTTCCTAAGGATTTTTCGGCTGCTTTGGCAGCCAATCCTGTCAATCCCAAATGTCCAAAGAAAATCATTGTGTATACCTTACCATTCTAATATCATTTAAGGTCGGTCTGCTTGGTGGGGCAAACCGTAAGGACTATATTCTAACATAAAATAAAAGTAATTCACAAAAAAATTGAACCAATAAGCAAGACAGGCCATATGATGTAAGTGCCATGAGAAGCGCCTCTTAATATAAAAGAAGAAACCTGGTGCTGGATAGCCAGGTTTCTTCTCCATAGAATATTTGAAGAATATAAGATACAATTTATAAGAGCTGGATAAGATTGTTCTGTTTGTGGTTACGTTCATGAGGGAAGCGAGGCCCCCAATTTTTGTCCGAAATGTGGAGCGCCGAAGGAAAAATTCAACGTCTTATCTGAAGAAGATGCCAAAAAGATCCTGAATTCAGACCGGACCAATGACATCCACATGGAAATCATCAAATTAGCGATGAGAATAAAAGATTTAGCAAAAGAAGGTATTGAAATCAATCTTGACCCGCCATGCGTTGCTTTGTTTAAACAAGCTCATGACGAGGCTTGGGTCATCAAACAAAGAAGCAAAGCAGAAATCGCAGGCCATGTTGGACGAGGTAAGTGGTAAGTTTGAAACGATAAGAGGAGATTTTGTAATCAGGATTTGGCGGCCTATTGGGCCGCCATTAAGCATTTTCCCAGTAATTTCAGAAGGAAATAAAACATTATTCCATATATAATTCTTCTTGGTGTTATTTTTTTATTTTATCTTTTCAATTTTAAGGAGGAAAAAGAATTGAACTTTCGTAAAAATTGGCTGAAATTTCTACTTTCTATTGCACTGGTAATCACAATTACGATTCCTGCTATGCCTTTACAAGCGTATGCTGCCCAGGCAGTAGAAAATAAAAGACTTGCAGGGGATAGCAGGACGTTAACTGCGATTGAAATCTCCAAGGAGGGATGGGCTGCAGGTTCAAATGCCGTGATCCTGGTCCGTGATAACAATTTTCCGGACGCTTTAGCCGGTGCTGTCCTGGCGGCAGCCTATGATGCCCCGATACTTTTAACGAACAGTAAATCACTCTCTCCTGACACTGCGCTGGAGATCGAGCGACTCCAAGCGCAAACGATCTATATCCTTGGCGGTACCGGTGCGGTATCCGCAGCGATTGAAGAGGATCTGTCTGCAGACTATACGGTCGAGCGTATCACAGGCGGCAACCGTTATGAGACTTCGGCAAATATTGCCAAATATCTGCAAGACAATCATAAACTGCTGACGAAAAAGGCTGTCATCGCCTATGCACAGAATTTCCCGGATGCCTTGGCGATCTCATCCTGGGCAGCGCAAAACGGCGTACCGATTCTGTTATCCGAAACAAATTCCCTGCCGGCAGCGACAAGTGAAGCTTTAACTACGCTGCAAGTAACCGATACGATTATTACCGGCGGGACTGGCGTCATCAGTGCGCAAGTCGAATCCATACTTCCGAAGCCAACCCGTTATGGCGGAAATAATCGCTATGAAACAGCAGTCAACATTATTAACGGCCTTGGTCAAGCGACGGATACCCTCTTTGTTGCCACAGGGCTCAACTTCCCCGATGCCTTGGCAGGTTCCGCGTTAGCGGCAAAGCAGGGGAAAGCCATTCTGCTCGTCGGCAATGGCATTGATCCTTCCGTAGAAACTTTTTTAGCAGGTAAGGTAGGACAAATCAATAAAATTTATTCTGTCGGTGGTACCAGCGTTGTGAAGCCACTCACCCTGAACCAGATCTATTCTTGTATCGTTTTGGAGCAACCCGCCGAAGCATTTGCCAACGCGATGAACGCGATCAAAACGCTGGATCAGGATACCGCTGACCGGTATTTCAGCTACGACGGACTCATGAATTCTGATGAATCGACCAGCACCACGATCACTGATGAAAATATTGCCTCTTTTTTCGCGAAACTCGATTACAACATTGTGTCTTCAGCCATAAACGGTGATACGGCAACCGTGACAGCGGAAATCACCAATACCGATTTTGCGGCGGTCTTGGATGCTTACCTTGATGCGGTCATAGAATTGGCGATTGAACAGGGATTATTGCCTGAAGAGGAACAATTAAGTGATGAAGAAGCTGAACAGGCGATACAGCAGCTCTTATTTGACGCCATTGCCAATGAGGACCAGACAACAACAGTCACAATCGAAGTGAATCTTGTGAAGAATAATAATAGCTGGACAATTACCATGGATGACGAATTCGCAGATGCGATCCTGGGTGGATTCATCAGTGCATTTGAAGATCTGCTGCAATAAAGAAAAAGCAGGATAAATAAATAGAATGGCGGCCATTTAGGGCGCCATTTTTTTTACAAACTCATTACTGCCAAAAATAATTAAATGTGAAAGTAATAGGAAGTATTATGGTATAATATGGGACGATCAATTCTTTTGTCACAAAACTTCCTTTAGCGGTTTCTAAAGAATGAAACCATTTAAAGGAGGATCGTCGAATGGAGGGTATAACCTTGAGCAAGAAACTGCCCCATCCTGATTTTCAAACGATCTTCAGGATGCACTATCCGAAGGTTGTCCGGCAAATTTCCGATTTTACCGGAAGCACCGCTACAGCCGAAGACCTTGCTCAGGAGGTTTTTCTCCGCTTATACAATGTGGATTGGGCCCAAATCCAGAATCTGAATGCCTGGCTTACGAAATGTAGTTTTCATGCCGCCTGCAATTATGTCCGCGGAGAGAAAAGAAGAGTGGCCCGGGAGGCCTTGGATTACCAGATGAATTATCCGAATCTGAAGTCGGATGAACAAACCCAGCTCGAAGCGTTGTTGATCCGGGAAGAAACAAGACATGCCGTATTTGAGACGCTTTCTGAACTCGAAGAACGGGACCGGCTGCTCCTTTTGCTGAAGTATGAGGATTACAGCTACCGGGAAATCGCTGAAACCTTAGCGCTGAACCCCGCTTCCGTTGGCACGCTGCTGGCCCGGGCCAGAAAACAGTTTCAAAATCTATATCAGAAAGGAAGGGAAGATGCATGACCTGTTCATTTGAAAACCAACTGCAAGCGTATCTGGACGGAGAACTGAATAAAGAAGAGCGCAAAGCGATCATGATCCATCTCGAACAATGCTCTTCCTGCCGTGATCAGCTCGCAGAATTGGACGGCCTTGCCAAATGGTCCGACCAAGTTTTCGATCAAGCTTTTTTTCCCGATGCGTCTGTATTGTCTGCGGAACAGACCAATCCTGAATTCGCCTGGACAAGATTCAGCCAAAAAATCAGCGCGGGCGATTTCGGCACGGACACCCTGGATTCCGCCTCTTCACCCATAGAGCCTTGCTCGTCGCAGATTCCTTCTTTAACGACCGGTTCACCCACCTATCTTGAAAGGAGTTGGAAAACCCTTATGAAAAAATACCGTAAACTGGCGACAGGTCTCGCTGCCGCTGTCTTGTTCGTTACTTTCCTGATGATCCCGCAGGTTCAGACGTTCGCCGGAGAAGTATTGGCGTTATTCAGAGTGGATAAGATTGAAATTGTAACTTTTACCCCTGAGGATCTTCAGCAAATCGAAAACTTTTTTGAATCCGGGGAAAACGCCCAGATTGACATGGATGATATCGGCACGATCACGATCACCGAAGGTGATTTCAAACAAACTGTCTATGCTTCCGCCACCGAAGCCAAAGCGGCCGGTGTCAGTCTCCCGGCATCTCCTGATGGTTACACGGTAGGCAATGTCGTTGTGCAATCGGCGGCCAAAGTAGATATGAAGCTCAATACGGAAACGATCAATGCTGCCATGAAAAATTTAGGCTCCGAGGCGACCTTCGATGAAAGCCTTAACGGCAAGACGTTCAGTGTCGCTTGGCCCGGCTTTACCGATATAACGTATCAGGGAGACTCGGATCAAACCTATACAGATTTGACATACACCGTCATGAACTCTCCAGAAATTCAGGCGCCATCTGTGACCGATATTGAAAAGCTCAGAACCACCTTGCTGCAGCTTCCGTTTATTCCGGAAAATATCCGCAGCCAACTCGCCGGTATCGACGACTGGCAGAATACGCTTCCTGTCCCGGCAATTCAGGGAACGACAGAAATTGACCGCACCGAAAAAGTCACGGTGAACGGAGGGGACGGCGTCTATATGCTGGCCAAAGACCATTCCGCGATCCTTCTCTGGGAAGACGCCGGTCAGCTTCATTCTCTACGGGCAAACCTTACCGCGGGAGCAGATGGGAACTCCGTGAAAGCGGATTTACTGAAACTTGCTGAAAATTTCTAGTTTCCTACGCTCATCTTGCCGTCAGCAGGCAAACGAGTATACCGTTCTCTAAATAACTAGACATTAAAACCTTCATAGCTGGGCCTATGTGCTACAGTTCCAGCGTAAGCGGAATGTGGCGCGCAGACCAGATCCAAATGAATATTTTTGTATTTGGATAACTGCGCAAAACACGACATGCATACCTGCTCAAAGCTTAAAATCAGTCTGTGGGTCACAAGTACTGCGGCAAGCGTAGTATGGAGTGCGTAGCGCGGCTGTTTGCGCCATGGAGGGCGCAATCAGCCGAAAAGCAGTATTGTGACACACAGACTAACCCAGATTATATATCCTGCTGTCCTGCTGCGGCTATTTATTGTTTAGGAAAGGAGATCTTTGATGACGGATTTGGCAATCAATACCGCCGCCTTAAGCAAGCAATACAACGGCAAAGGAGGCTGCCAAAACATTACCCTCCATGTCCCTAAAGGTGTGGTGTATGGATTTATCGGCCCCAATGGTGCCGGCAAGAGCACTTTTGTCCGTACGCTTTTAGGTTTACTGAAGCCAACCGGCGGCAAGGCCGAACTCTTAGGTAAGCCGCTCGGGGACCTCGAAGCACGCCGAAAAATTGGCTATCTGCCGGAGCTTTTTCGTTATCCGGATTGGTTAACCGGACTCCAGCTTTTACATACGCATGCCGATCTGATCGGGATGAAATCATCGTTGCGCCCCCAGCACTTTCAGACATTACTGGAAAGGGTAGGTCTAAGCGGCAGCGAAAAACAAAAAATCGCTAAATACAGCAAGGGCATGCAGCAAAGAATCGGTTTGGCTTGTGCGTTGCTTGGGGATCCGGAATTAATCTTTCTGGACGAACCGACTTCCGCGTTGGATCCGCTGGGGAGGATGGATGTTCGCAACCTCCTGGCAGAGCTAAGGCGCGAAGGCAAAACGGTCTTTTTGAACAGCCACTTGCTGCAGGAAATCGAAACGGTCTGTGACCAGGTCGCGATCATCGATCGCGGAAAGCTGATCACGCAAGGAGATTGGCGTAAACTTTGCCATTTTCAAAACCGGTATAAGTTGATCGCTTCCGGTCTGGACCCGAAAGTCTTAGGCACACTTCCGAGCGTCCTTCGCGCAGAGCAGCGTCAAACATTTGAAGCTGAAGCAGGGACGGCCCGAAAAACGGAATGGCAGATTGAGATCGAAAGCACCGAAGAACTTCCGGCTTTGGTTCGGACACTCAGTGAGCACGGGATCGGGGTCTACGAGCTCACGCCGCTGGAACCGCATCTGGAAGAAATCTTCCTGTATTGGATGAACCGAAAGGAGCCGGAAAATGTGGACCATCGCTAAACTTTCTTTCAAAGAAATCCTCTATAAACGCATCTTCCTGATTGCTCTGATCATGACGTTGGCCTACTTGCTGCTGTATGGAATCGCGACCCATTATGCCGCGGCGTCATCGTTGGAATCGCTGAATCAAATGAATCCGGACCAAAAAGCAGCCATGAGCCTGCAACTGAAAATGGTCGGTTCACAGCTTTTGAGTATGGGCCTCTTTTTTGCCAACTTTATTATTGGTCTGCTGACGATTCTGGCAACGGTAGGCAGTATTGCCGGTAATATCGAAAGCCATCAAATCGATCCGATCCTAACCCGGCCCATCCGGCGTATGGATTTTGTGTTAGGTAGATATCTTGGATATGGAATCCTTTTGATGGGATATACGTTGTTTTTCTTTCTTGCGATCATTCTCGTGAATCATCTGTTTGGAGGTCTGCTGCAAGCGAATCTGCTCTTCAGCAACATCCTGAAAGCAAGTTTTGTTTTCGCCTGCGTTCCCTTGATCATGATTGCTCCGGCGTTGTTCTTCAGTGCGAATTTCGGTACGATGAATAGCGGGATCATTCTGATCGTTCTCTATGGCATGAGCTTTATCGGCGGTTTTGTGGAACAACTGGGAAACATTCTGCAAAACACAGCCTTAGTGAATATTGGGGTCGTATCCAGCCTGCTGTTTCCCGCCGATACGCTGTTCCGCTATATGAACACCCTCCTGGACGCCGGCAATGCCGGATCTTTTAATCCGGCTTCCCTTCTCTTTGGCACCGGTTCGCCGAGTACCCTGATGCTCGTTTACTGTGTTGTTTATGTACTCTTGATTCTGCTGCTCGGGATTCAGTCATTTGGGCGCAGAGATATATAAGCAAGGTGGATCATACATTGTACTGCAGCTGGACGGGGATAATCCGGGATATGTCATTGTCAACGGCAAATCCCCGGCAGAAACCGAGGCCCTGTACGAGTCCATTTTTCATATAGGTCAGATTGACGCTGTGTATCCAGCTTGGCTTTTTCATAAGCCGGCTGGATTTTTATTATGATCGCAGGATTTTTGTACAGATACTAAAAAAGGGATATGCAGAAGGATAGAGAATTATAAAACGAACTTATCGATTGCAGTAAAGGAGATTAATATATGATTGACGTCCGGAACATGACCAAAAAATACGGCAAGCTGGCGGCCAATGACAACATTAACCTGTCCGTGGGACGCGGCGAGCTGGCCGTACTGCTCGGCCCCAACGGGGCGGGTAAATCAACGCTGATCAAATCTGTTTGCGGTCTGCTGCGTTTCCAAGGTACCATCACCATCGACGGGCATAAGAATCATACGGTGGAGGCCAAACGGATACTAGGGTATGTGCCGGAGTTTCCTGTGTTGTACCCGATGCTGACAGTGGCGGAGCACCTGGAGTTCATTGCCAAAGCATACCGGCTGGTGGCTTGGGAGGAAAGAGGGGAGGCCTTGCTTCGCCGTTTTGAGCTGGACGATAAAAAAATGAAGCTTGGTAAAGAGCTTTCCAAAGGAATGCAGCAAAAGGTCAGTGTCTGCTGTGCGCTCCTGCCCCAGCCCAAGGCTGTTATTCTGGATGAACCGCTGGTCGGTCTGGACCCGCATGGGATCCGTGAACTGAAAGCGGTCATTGCGGGGCTGCGGGACAGCGGCTGCGCGCTGCTTGTCAGCACCCATATGATCGAAAGCCTGGAGGAAAACTGGGATGTAACCTATATCATGGTCAAGGGCCGGATCGCGCGCGTTTGCCGCCGTACGGATATCGCAGCCGGCCAAAGCCTTGAGGATGTTTATTTCAGCATCACGGAAGGAAAAATCCAGGAGGAAACGCCATGAACAGTCTCGTTTTTTTGCTGGTAAAAAGCGCCAGGAACAGACTGCTGGAGCTGCTTCGGAAGCCGGCGAAGCTGGTGTTATGGGTGCTTGTGATTGCAGGGATTGGCGGAGTGTTTCTCACTTCCCTGTTTACAAAGCAAAGCACGGCCGGTTCGCATGATCTTGTTTGGCTCAAGGGCATCCTTTTCCTTCTCATCCTGATTTTTGTCGTGACCGCCATCCAAAAGGGCTTAGCCAATGGTGACGTTATTTTCGAGATGAACGATGTCAATTTGCTGTTTGTTTCACCGGTCAGTTCCCGTATGATCCTGATGTACGGCATCGTGCGCATGGCAAAGATGTCTTTCTTGGCAGGCTTTTTTATCCTGTTTCAAAGCAATTCCTTAAGCCAGGGCTTTGGGGTCGGCTTTGATGCGGTGCTCCTGGTACTGCTCGGTTTTATCCTGGCTGTCGGCATGCTCCAAATCCTGTCGCTTCTTATCTACAGCCTGACCAATGGAAAACCGGCGCGGAAGCTGGCTGTCCGGCTGCTTACCGCTCTGGCCTTTCTCCCGCTTATTGTTTATACCGGCATCCAGCTTCTCGGCACAGGTGATCTTCTTTCGGCGCTGGAAAACACGCTGCATTCGCCATTTGCCGCTTGGACGCCGGTGGCAGGCTGGGCATCGGCAGGTACAGTTTCCCTGATTTCCGGCGATCTGGGAACCGGATTTTTCTTTCTGGGGCTGCTGGTGCTGTCCGGGGCGCTCTTAATTCTCTATATCGCCTTGAGCAACCCCGATTATTATGAAGATGTCCTGGTTGCCACGGAAACCGCGTTTGAGAAAAAGCGCGTCTTAGCCGAAGGGCAGATCAACACAGAAGCGTTATCAACAAAAAAAGTGAAGGTTGCAAAAACCGGTATCAATGGTCTGGGACCCAGCACCATTTTTTATAAGCACCTGCGGGAATCCTTTCGTGCCAACCGTCTCGGTCTTTGGGGAGTGTCGTCCATCATCGTGGTATTCGGCGCAGCCCTGTTTTCAATGTTTCTGCGCGGCGAGGACGGCGGGACCTTCATTTTGCTGCAAACTCTGATGTGGATGCAGATTTTTCTGATCGGAACGGGCCGCGGCTTGAAAGAGCTTTATATGCATTATATCTACCTGATTCCCGCAAGCTCTTTTCGGAAAATCGTCTGGAGCAACCTGGAAATCGCGTTTAAGGTACTGGTAGAAAGTGTGGTTATTTTCGGCATCGCGGGCCTGATCATGGGGGATTCGGTTTGGCTGATTGCTGCGGCCATTGTGGTTTTCACCCTATTTTCGTTTTTACTCTTGGGCGTCAACTATCTTTCTTTGCGCTGGACGGGCGCGGACATCAGCGCGGGGCTCCTGATTTTCATTTACACCATTGCCGTTATCGTTATCATGTTGCCCGGCCTGATTGCCGCCTTTGTCATCGGCAGTAAGATCGCGGGAAGCGGCGTGCTGATCGGACTTGGGGTGCTGGCCTTATGGGAATTGCTGGCTGCGCTCGGCTGCTTCGCGCTGTCCAGGGGCGTTTTGCACCGCATGGATATGCCCGTGCTGAGAACTGGAAAGTAATAAAGTTTCAAAAGTTATTTCCTGTCATCCTCAGGCTCATATTTAAATAAAACGGTTAAGTACTTTTCCAAAGTCAATACATCAAATATATTTGATGTATTGACTTTTTGTTTTGTGTAGCATATACTCTATTATATCAAAATAATTTGATATATATAACAAATTATTTTGATATGCAGAAACAGTCGCGGTCAGCTCAAATCCAGCAAAGGAGACGCAATTCACTCATTATACCGAATTGGCAGTGGCTATAATTCGCAAAGGTGATTATGGGTTCAAAATTGGAGGTGTGGTATAGGTGTTCTCAGTAATTGGTCATATATCAAGTTTTTTATACAATTTGCTAACTGCGTTGCTAAAATGGATCTTTGGCTTGTTCAGCCAAAATCCGGAATTCCTGAATTCAGCACGTTTCAAGGACTCCGTAGAATACTTTTTCACAGATGCGATAGTTATCTTCCTGATGCTGATTATTATCATATTCATCGTATCAATATTAAGGAGCTTCTTTCCTCCTGAAAGAACCAAAAAACTTTTGGGGGAGCAAGGAAAAGCGCGCGGGTTTATCGGTAATATTGCTGCTGCCCTTCTGGGTATTGTAACTCCCTTTTGCTCTTGTTCTGCTGTTCCCGTATTTATAGGTTTTATAGAAGCAGGAATACCCTTGGGCGTAACCTTCTCATTCCTTATATCTTCACCAATGGTAAACGAGGTTGCACTCGTCATGCTTTGGGGCTTGTTCGGTTGGAAAATAGCTATCTTATACATTACAACAGGAGTAATCGTAGCAATTGTTGCAGGATTCATCATTGGCAAACTAAAGATGGAAAGATATCTTGAAGACGATGTATTTTCTATACGTATGGGCGATGCTGAGCTAGTAAAGCCTACCTGGAAGCAGCGAATTTCAGATGCCTGGCGCTATGACCTGAATTTGCTCAAGAAAATCTGGCCGTATGTAGTTATCGGCCTGGCAATTGGAGCTGCCATACACGGTTGGGCTCCTGGTGACTGGCTTGCAAAGTATGCAGGAAAAGGCAATCCTTTTGCAGTTCCAATCGCCGTTCTTATGGGTATACCCCTGTATTCCAATGCTGCAGGAACACTGCCTATTATCAGCGAACTCACTAAGTTGGGAGTCCCTATGGGTACGGCGTTGTCGTTTATGATGGCGGTAACGGCCTTAAGCCTGCCGGAAATGATAATACTCCGCAAGGTTTTAAAGCCCAAATTACTTGCAGTATTTATAGGGATTATGGCAGTTACCATTATATTTATAGGCTACTTTTTCAATATAATTTTAGTCTAGAATAATCAATCATTGTACCTGCATTAATACTCTGTAAATTCAATGACAATTTATGGACTGAAAGGCGAACACAAGGGATTTACCCAAACTGTTGAGATAAGTGTAATGCCCATTCGGCCAGGTGTATTTATGGTTGGTTGGCAGGAAGAAAACCAAACAACCGTAACCCATATTGAGGATTTCGAAAAAGGTATCGTTTACACAAATATAACGCTGCCGGGCAATAAATCACTCCGCTTACAGGGACCTTTTAAACAGGTGAAATAGCTAGACAATTTTTTAAATATGAAAGGGTTGAATTTTCAATGAATATTAAAGTCTTGGTATCCTGCTGTTCCGATTATGGTCTAAAAGAGAAAACCGATGAAGTGATTAAAGAAATAGGTATAGACGCGACAGTCGAGAAAGTCAAAGATATGAAAACGCTAATGTCCTATGGCGTTATGAAGGGTCCAGCCATTGTTATAAATGAGAAAGTAAAATCTATGGGAAGAGTCCCAAGTAAAGATGAAATTAAAAAATATATACAGGATGAGATGGGTGTATGATCTATATCAAGCATATTTGATATTGTTATCGATTTTATTTGATATAAAAGGAGGCGTTAACCATAGATCCTTCATTTTCTGACTATGCAAGCCACTTTAAATCATTGTCGGATGAGTTAAGGCTAAATATTCTTTTCCATCTTTATCAGAATGGCGAGAAATGCGTATGCGAATTAACTGATTACTTTAAAATATCGCAATCTGCACTTTCATACCATTTAAAAATACTCTCCGACAATGAGCTTCTTATAAAACGCCAAGAAGCAGTTTGGAATTTATACTCTTTGAATAAAGAGCATTTTATGTTCCCCATACTAAAATCAATTTTCAAAAACCAGATTAAAGTACTTGCCGATACAAGTGGAAAATGATTCGGCTTTACCACAAACTGTTTATTCTACTTTTCGATCAAACATGATGATGAAACCGGATCTGTAATTTCCCCTCATCCAGCTTGGCGGAAGCAATCTGTTTATTCAATAAATGCGGTGGCAGCATCATGCACCGCTTTTCATTTTTTATGGCGATATGAATCTCGCCACCGGCCTGAGAAAGCGTCATTTCCGATTTGTCGGCAAAGGGCAGGTGGAAAATCAGGACATCCTGATCGTTGTCCCGGAAGGTCTCCATCAGGCGTGTCCGGCATAAAACGGCCTCCGGATTCATTTTACCGTAGAGATCCCCGATTTGGGCCAGTACCGGGACCGATTTGAGTTCGTGCTTCATCAGATTCAGATAAAAGACGGGAAGATCGGCAAAGCTTTCCCTGATTTCATTTAAGCCTTCATTTTGAAGTTCAACCCACCGGTTGAAATAACCGGACAGCGCCTCCTGCGGAAATACTTTATTGATGATGACGGCGTCTACCTGGTAATCAAACAGGCTCAGCCAGGTGAAGCTGCGTTTTGTTTCCTTGATGACGATTTTTTCAGGCGTTGTGACGAGGCGTACGGTCAGGACATCTTTGTTGAGCATCAGCGCCTGAAGGCGTTCGAGCTTAGCCATCAGCTTCGTCAGGTCTTCAAAGACATTGTCTTTGGGCATCGGCATCTTGAGGACTTTTTCGATGACCGGCCCGGCGACCTTGACGGCCTGGCGCTTCACGGGAAGAATTTTGCTGACCATTTCTCCGAACATTTCCGGGTATTTCAGCAGGTTCAGCGTTTCACCCGTCGGCGCACAATCGACGATCAACACATCATATTTATTCTTTTCGTAATAGTCCAACACGGAAAATAAGGAAAACAGCTCTTCAAGACCGGGGAAAATGAGGAGCTCTTCCGCTTCAATTCCGCCTTCGGCCCGTGACAGGATCATTTGCTTGATGTAGGATTTTAAGCTTCCCCAAGCCGCCTCGCTTTCCCTGACGACGTCGATTTCCAGGGCGTCAAGGCAGGGGATGACCGCAGTCGGTTCACTGCCAAGCTTCATGTCGAGTGAATCAGTCAGGCTATGGGCTTGGTCGGTGCTCATGAGGAGGACGCGACGGCCCTTTGTGGCCAGCCTGATGGCGGTTGCGGCGGCGACACTGGTCTTGCCGACCCCGCCTTTGCCGGTATATAAAATAATACGCATGCTCTTTTCCTCCTAATCGATGGTTACCGTGTGAACTTTGCTGTCAGATTTAGTAGGGTCTGTGGTTTTCGAGGTTTTGGAGCTGTTCACCAGGCATTCCACCAGCAAGTCTTTGACTTCTTTTTCGATGACGGACAGGTGTTCTCTGACATTTTCGGGCATCAGGGTTTCCAGGGCTTCTTTTTGCAGCCGTTTCGCTTCGAGCATTTTTTGGATGAATTCAGGATTAATGGTTGTATCCATAGGGGTGACCTCCTCTATTTTGGTTCAAACCGTACTGTTAGCTTGCCATCGGTTAACTTGGCGGAGCTGACCAGATGATGGCGAAGGGTTGACGGTTTCGGGATGCTGCGTTTGAAGTTACCGATTTTCAGAATCAGATCGGTTGCGGATTCGTTGAAACGGATGTCGTCTTTTTCTACAAACGGCAGATCCAGGATTAAGGCATAGCCGGTTTCGGTCTTTTCATAATGCTCACCCAAAGAAGGGGGCTGAAGCTCGAACAGTGGGCTGCTTTCGGCCAAGATATCCGCCAGGCGTCCGATGCCGCCGACACCGTTTAAATCGCTGTCAAACCAAGGGATGCGGCGGATCGTCCTGCCGGCAAACAAACTTTCAAGTTCTTCGGTGTATTGGGTTTGGATGGCTATCCATTCAGCAAAGAACGGATTATCCAGATCCTGCGGTAATATCCGGTTGATATACAGGCAGTCCACGTTGAAGCCGTAAAGATTCAGATACATGAAGTTGCGTTTGGTTTCTTCAACCACCATCTTTTCAGGGATCGTGACCAGCCGGATGGCCGTTAGGGCGGGATCTTTAAGCAGCGTCTGAAGTTCAAGGAGTGTGGCGTAGAGCCTTTCGATATCCGTCATGGCCTTGCGGTCAGGCAGCTGGACTTTGAAGAGCGTTTTGGATATCGGCGACAAAATCCTTAGCGCGGCCTTGCCGATCGGGAACATTTTCTCCATATACCAGGACAGCAGTTCAGGAAATTTAAGCAGCGCCAGCGTTTCGCCTGTGGGTGCGCAGTCTACGATGATGCGGTCATAACGGCCGCTTTGATGCAGCGCCAAGATCTTAAGCAAGGAAAACAATTCGTCCATACCCGGAAAAACGGCGAGCTGTTCCAATTGTTCACCGCCCACGCCGCTCTCGCCAATCAGGCCGAGGACGGCTTTTTTCATATCCTTGAAGTCGTTTTCCATGACGTCGTGCGGATCGATTTCCAGCAAATGCAGGCCGTTGTCCAGAACGGTGATCTCGCTGCCAAGGGTCAATTCAAATAAGTCGCCGAGGTTATGGGCCATGTCGGTGCTGACAAGAAGCGTTTTCTTGCCTTCACCGGCGGAAAGCATGGCATGGGCTGCAGCGACGCTCGTTTTGCCGACACCGCCTTTGCCTGTAAATATCAAAATCGTACCCATCTAATAGACCCCTTTCTTAAATTCGAGATACGAATAGTTCTAGCGTGGAAGTATTTACTCTGAAGCAGACTAATCGTAATCATTCACTCATTGATCATTCAGTTGATGTTCACTCGATGACTCACTCGATGATGATTTTTCGTATCGTCTGCGCGGGACTGTTCATCGCTCGTGACTGTTCCTTTTGCAAGACACAGAAGACTTTCTCGATGATCGTGAAGAGCAGGGCTGTTTCATCGGAGGTCAGCTCGGCGAGCACCTTTTGCCCGTATTGCCTGAAGGTCGTAAGAATCTGGCGGATCTGGTTCCTGCCGGATTCATGGAGGCGGATGGTCACGACCCGTTTGTCGTCGTCATTCCGCTCGCGGCTGAGCAATGCTTGCTTCTCCATGCGGGAGATAATGCCGGTAGCCGTATTCAGCGGGACATTCAGATACTGGGCAACCTGCGTCATGGTGACATCCTCTTGACGATACAAAAGCAGCAGGACGAGTAATTCGTTTTTGGTGGCGTTCATCAGAATATTCGCCCATAGATCACCAGCGATCAGCGGCTTGATCCGGTCGATGAACTGAAATAGGGTATCTTCCATTAAGAGTTTTTCAGCATCCAAACTTAGTTCCTCCTTCGAAGTAATTTAATTCTACATCGGAATTAAATGGACGTCAAGAGGTAGTTATATGGTTTCGCGATCTAGACCACATATAGGATCGGAACATCTTTAAGTTTTTGCGCAAGCTGTTCTCTTAAGAATTGCTCTGCTTCCCCCCGCGCTTCAGGACGGTAACAGTATTTTCCTCGGCCGCGCCCGGTCATCAGGGATTTATCGTATAATTCCAGCGCATTCGGAAAGGCCTCGGTGTTGATGGCGCGATGCACATAACTGTAGGTCATAAAAATGATTTCAATAAACAAGTGCTTTTTGGTATTCTCGGAGAGCTTGTCAGCCAATTCATCGATCAGCTGACCATAGAGCGCCTTCCAGTTGTCCGCGAGGACGACGGGGGCAATCAGTATCCCCACTTTGTATCCGGCGTCACCCATCTGGTTAAGCGCTGCGATCCGTGTTTGCAATGAGGAGGTTCCGAACTCGACTTTTTGGATGATCTCCTGGGGGTTCATACTCATGCGCATCAGGATACGGCCCCGATGATTTAAGGGAAGCAAAGGGCCAATATGATCAAATTTGGTTGGAAAGGTCAAAAAGCTTTTTTCGCTCAGACTGAAGCGCTCGATCGTCCATTCCAGGTTGCCGGTGATGGTATTTTCCAACACCAGATCACTGTTACTGCCGATTTCGAAGACAAGATCTTTATCCGAATTCCGTGCCGTTTTGAGCAGCTTTTCCATCATTTGCTCCCGGTTGACGAAGAGTCGGAGATAGGAACATTTGTTGTAATTGCAGACCAGATAGCAATAAAGACACATGGCGCTGCAGCCGGAGGACGTATACGGGACCAGGTAATCGGAGACTTTGTGATTAGGTGTATAGGTTAACGATTTTCGGACGCCGATGATAAGATGCCGCTTCATCCTGGCGAATTCACGGTTTTCATTTTGCCGCAATGACGTAATGTTATTGTGGTTTTCTATTGGAATCCAGGGGATTTGTTGAAATTGATGCTTTAATTTTTTCCCCAGTTTATAATCAAGGATTGCCGGTTCATAGAAGATTTTATCCGGGACCATAGTCTCACCCCTATTTTTCTGCCTTGAATTCGTATGTTCCAATTAGTATGTTCCAAAGGGTAGAATTTATTTCGTAATAATTTACGCCCGACACGATAGATGGCGGGCCCATCGGTCAAAGGGGGACATATCGGGTTAAGCTGCCTTGCGATGATTATGAAGCCGAGTATCTCGTCGACGGCTATCTTTTTTATTTAGATGACTTTGGCTATTACATTGAATCAATCTTAATTCAATAAAAAAATAAAGGCTATAAAGCCTTCACTTTGTTATCAATGATTTTAATTTGGGCACTGTTTTCCGTCAAATCATCCCGTATCTCTTGTATTGCTTGCCAGGACATATCTTGCTTTTCGCTGACTTTATCAACTTTGTTCTCGAGTTTTTCAACTTTGTTCTCAAGTCTATCTATTTTGTCACTTAGCGTTTTATTTTCTACGCGCAAAGCTTTTTCCATTGAATTTAATTTATCCAGGATTATATCCGATTTATCCATAGGCACGTCCTCCTGACCTTTAGCAATATCATATCACTTTCCAGTTGTTTGGACAAGAATAGATTGAGGTGAATGGTAAAGGAAAGGGCAAGAATAATCATGTTGTCAGCAGGGTGTCTATCCTCTACTGAAGAGCTTTTTCCTTGATGCTGTGATGTTCTTCTATCCTCTGCTTTAGCTCTTCAACCGTTATGCCTTTTTTTTCAGCTATTTCCTTAAGTTTCGCTTCATCCATTTTTCCGTGGCCTTTGCAGCATTTACCTTCCGCAATCCGCTTTTTCAGTTCTTCGACCGTAATACCTTTTTTTTGGGCGATCTCCTTGAGCTTTGCCTCTAATCGAACTTTAGCTTCTTCCTTAGTAATTCCCTTTTCTTGCGATATTTTGTCGATCATTTTGTCATAGCAGGATGGGGATTGTACGTTCGGACTATTCTGCTCCGTAGCAGCAATTGCCACGAAAGACAATGACAAAGTAAAAATTAAAGCAACGGTTAGGGATAATGCAATTAACTTTGTTTTGTTAATTATAAGCCCTCCTTTATTTTAACTTGCCCTTTCCTGTCTTTATTTTGAGCAGCTTAGAAGGAATAATACCTCTAGATGAAAAGAGTCAAACATCTCCATCCGGGCAGATGGCGAATATGGAATCTGATTTCATCCAATACAATACCGATTTCCGTCATATAGACTTCGAAGGGTGGCTTATTGAAGTCCTGCATCATTGCAGTACATAGACCATCCTTATTCTCGCTTTATAAAAATGTGAGAAAAGAACATTAGCTAATAATAAGTTGACACAGTAGCTAATATTTTTTATAATTATACCTAAATTAGTAAATTCAGGATGAAGGTGATCCTATGCGTATTAACACCACAGATATGCAAAATGCTTTTGGAAAATATCTTTCTCTGGTAGAGAAGGAAGATATTATTATTACAAAGAACGGCAAGAGTGTTGCCAAACTCATCCGCTATAACGAACCGGACTATTTTCTTGTCCATGAAGAAGCAAATACATATCGATCGACAAAAACGGTGAGCTATGAAGAATACATGGAGCTGGTAGAGTCCTCTGATCAAAGGTATGAACTGATCGACGGTGAGATTTATCTGTTAGCGTCGCCATCATTCACCCATCAGGTAGTCGTTAACGAAATTTCAGGTTGTTTTTATAACTATTTTAAGGGAAAACCTTGCCGTTCCTTAACCGCACCGTTGGATGTCCGGCTATTTGGTTATGCGACGAAGTTCGAAGAAGATCCGAATGTGGTTCAGCCGGATGTCGTCGTGATCTGTGATGAAGACAAGGTGAATGAGAAGAACAAGTATGAAGGTATACCGACACTGGCGGTCGAAGTCTTGTCGCCATCCACCAAAGCCAAAGATCTGGTTGCAAAATTAAATCTCTATATGAAAAGCGGCGTTTTAGAATACTGGGTTGTAAACCCGGAAAACAAAAGTATTCTTCAATATTCTTTTTCAAAAGAAAGGGATATAGACAATCTAAGGAGTCTCCAGCAGGGAGATACGATTCAATCGACTGTCTTTCCGGATTTGGAGATACCTTTACCTGATATTTTTTCTGAGATTTAGCTGCCGGAAAAATTAGCAATAAGTAGGTGTTTATATTAATGGATGGAAATAACCGTGCCGATATTAAGCCCGGTACACACGTTTTTATCGTACAAAAACAAGATCAGCGAACAGAAAAATTGACCGAAGGAATCGTTAAAGATATTCTAACCAATTCATCGAATCATCCTCATGGAATTAAAGTCCGGCTAAGTAATGGCATTGTAGGCCGAGTAAAACAAATCATTCCCTAGGATTACTTATTTTGTTTTTTATGAAAAAGACTCAAGAACTCTTTAGGAATCGGACTTTCAAAATGCATAATTTCATTGGTTACCGGATGCTTGAAAGCCAGGATGTGAGCATGAAGTCCTAACCGGTTGATGCTGCTCTTTACTCCTCCATATTTTATATCCCCGATAACACTGTGCCCGATGTCTTGCATATGAATACGTATTTGATTTTTGCGGCCGGTCTCCAGTTTTACCTCCAATAAAGAATAGGAATTGTTTTTTTCCAATACCTTGTAATGGGTCACGGCTTTTTGCCCACCATTGGGAGTCTTGCTGGAGTACATTCGAAGCGCTTTATTTTCTGTTAACCAAGAGGTAATAGTCCCTTGATCATCGGTTAGGGGACCATGAACAACCACGGCATAACTTCTTTCCAGAACAACTTCCTTCCAGGCGTTTTGGAGCTTTTCCTTTATCTCTTCGCTTTTGGCAAACATCATGACCCCGGAGGTTTCTTTATCCAGCCGATGTACAACAAAAACCCGACTCTGACTATCTCTTTTTTTGATATGTGTACTTAAAACATTATAAGCTGTTAATTCCTTTTCTCTGTCGGTCGCGATTGAAAGCATTCCGGCAGGTTTTTCTATGATGATAAGATATTCATCTTCAAAGAAAATCTTTAGCCCCAGGGGCTTGAGCTCTCTTCTTTCTTGATAGACTTTGCTCCGATTAATGTTAACCTTTTGACCTGCAACCAACGGATAGTTAAACAAAGTTGTTACCTCGCCGTCTACAGAAATCTGGCGATGGGAGAGAAGTGACTTGATAGAGTTTCTCCCTTGTTGTGGCAACTGAGCAATAAGGAATTTTAACAATTCATTTTCTTTATCAACGATAAGGGAAGTTTGTTTCTCAGGACGATGTTTGGTATTTGCTTTTTTCATCTGTTAACCCCTTCATAATCATATTATTTTGAGTAAGCGAAGATCTTTCCAGAAGATAATTGCCATTATGTATAAAAAAACTCTGGCATTTTAGTATTAGCTATTATTGAATAAATAGCAATAGGCTAGATCTTCTATCAGCCAATTGGCCTCCTATGTATTTCTCGTCAGGTATTGTCGGGATATCAAAGGAAGAATAAGAGAAGAAATAAATTTTAACCTCAAATGATTGCATTTAATCTGTTGATGGTATAAAATACCAATAGAACATATGTTCTAAGAGAGGCAAAAAGAGGTTACTAATGGAACAATCATTCGGCGGTCCCTTAAAGCTGGAGATCTTAGAAAAGTATTTTGATTTTTACCCCCAAGCTTTAAAGAAACAAAATTTTTGAGCCAATTCTAGGGGAAATAACCCGGTTATTTTTATTGAGAGTTATAGCGCCGGTAAAAATCTGACATGGAAAGACGGTGAAACGATGAAGATCAACCGGCTTTTGGAAATGATAATTCTTTTACTGAATAAAGGGACCATCACTGCCGGTGAACTCTCCGACCGGTTTCAGGTATCTGTGCGGACGATTTACCGGGATATTGATATTCTATCCACGTCCGGGGTTCCGGTGGTGATGACCAGAGGTAACGGTGGGGGAATATCGCTGCTGGAGGAGTATTCTCTGAGCAAGGTCATGATCAGTGAGCAGGAGAGGGACGGTTTGCTGCTTGCTTTGCAGACCCTGCAGGCTACCAGGTATCCGCAAAGTGAGGATATCCTGGCAAAGTTGGGAGTGGTGTTAAAAAAGCCCTCCCGCAAGGATTGGGTCGAGATCGATTTCTCTTATTCGAACAGCACGCCCAATGAGAAGAATAAATTCAACGATATTAAAGAAGCGATTTGGCAGCACAGGGTAATTTCTTTTGATTATGTAAATTCTAATGGCCTAAAAAGCAGCCGTTCGGCTGAGCCGGAAAGGCTGCTGTACAAAAGTCATACCTGGTATTTAATTGCTTACTGCCGCAAGCGGGAAGAGCACCGCATTTTTCGTCTGACAAGAGTTAAAAACGTCACGGTCTTGGAAGAGCCATTTACCCCGAGGCTTTGTCCGGAATGGGAAGAAGAGGCAAGCGGCCTACCGGATTCTGTCCATCTAAAACTAAAGTTTCAGCCCAGGATCTTAAACCGGATTTACGATGATTTTGCCGAGGAACTCATTCAGAAAAATGAGGACGGCACTTTGGTCGTCGAGGTGGACTTTCCGGAAGATGAGTGGGTCTATGGCTATATCCTTTCTTTCGGCAGCTATGTTGAAGTATTGGAGCCCGTACATATCCGGCGAATCGTTACCGAACGGTTAAAACAGGCTTTAGAAAAATACGAAACTCCTCAAATATGACATCCTATTGTCAATACGTTCCAGTAAGATAGAGGTAGTGAAAACTTAATGGAACAATAATATTTGAAAGGGAGAAAAAGTGTCATGATGTTTCAAGTTGAACTCTTGGAGCGTAAAGCTCAGCCTGCTCTGGTGGTCAGAGCGAAAACGGCCGTGGCCGAACTGCCGAAAGTGATCGGCGAAAGCTATGGGAAGATCATGGGGTATCTGAATGAACTCGGTGTCCAGCCGATCGATGCTCCATATACCGCCTACTACAACCTGGATATGGAAAACTTGGATGTAGAAATGGGGTTTCCCGTTGCTAAGCTTTTCCCGGATAAGGAGGACATTCATGCTCGGGAGATTCCAGCCGGCAAATTTGCCAGCTGCATTTACAAAGGACCCTATAGCGGGATGGAGCAGCCTTATAACGAAATGTTCCGCTGGATCGAAGAAAATGGCTGCAAACCGGCAGGCGAGTATTACGAATACTACTATAATGCCCCCAGCGATGTTCCGGAGAGTGAACTTCTGACCAAAATTGTAATGCCGGTTATTCAAAAATAAAATCCTGGATTCGCAAAACCTCCTTACAATTTTTTTGTTTGGAGGTTTTACATCTATTTACATGAGAGGAAAACATATCAACTAGTGGTGAAAGGAATGAATATAGTACAATTCTCTTATGGAAACATCATGATTTGGCAAGAAATAAAACAAAAGAGGAAAGTAGATTGTACATAAAATTATTACGGCATCTTCGGTTCGGTGGATTGCTTATGCTTTGTTTTCTTTTTTTCACCGGATGGATGACAAGCGCAGTGAATGCAGATACGACTCAAATCGATCGAATCTATGGTTCAGACCGTTATGCGACAGCGGCAGCCATTTCCCAGAAAGGATGGGAATCGTCGGAGTATGCTGTCTTGGCCCGCGGCGATGACTTTGCAGACGCTCTCTGCGCGGGACCACTGGCGGCGAAGTATCATGCTCCGATCCTACTGACTGAGTCTCAATCCCTGAATGCTGATGCACAGAGTGAGATTCAACGGCTTGGTGTCAAGCGCGTATTTATTACAGGCGGGACTTCGAGCATCTCTGCGGAGATTGAGACAACGCTGCGTGAAGCCGGTGTAATCGAGATTGTTCGTCTCGCCGGTAATGACCGCTATGAAACATCAGTAAAAATTGCCGAAGCGTTAAACAGCAACAAGATGATTCTGGCGACAGGGAAGAATTATCCGGATGCACTCTCCATTGCGGTGGTGGCAGCCCAAGCGGAAATACCGATCTTACTCGCCGGTAAAGACAGGCTGCCGCAAAGCGTTAAGGAATATGTGCAAAAACAGAACATTGAGCAAGCCTATATTGTTGGAGGTACAGGCGTAATCAGCGAGGGGGTAGCCCAACAAGTGCCGGGAGCTTTCCGGTTAGCCGGGTCTGACCGTTATGCCACCAATGTAGCGGTTTTAGAACACTTTTCCGGCCAATTGGACCTTTCCAGGTTGTTTGTCGCGGTGGGTGAGGGGCCCAAAGGAACAGAGTTCGCCGATGCTTTAACCGGTGCTGTACTGGCTGCTAAATCATCATCCCCGCTTATTCTCGTGCGTGACACCCTGCCGGAGGTCACGCAAAAATATCTCAAAGGGAAGATCACACCTTTTACGGTTGTGACGGGACTTGGCGGAGAGAATGCGGTTAAATCTTCGGTCCTGCAGCGGATCATTAATTTAGCCAATACCAATGATGGCAAACTTTCAGTATCTCCGGCGAGTACAATCGCGGGAGCCATCAAGAATATTTACCTGGTCTATCTTCCTGGGGAGGACATGAACAACGGAACCGTGGAGTTCTTCCTTCCGGATAGGTACTTGGCGATAGCCGGACAGGATAAAATCACGATAAACGGCATTGTAAATTCATTAACCTCTGAACAGATTTCCGATGCTGGACAAAGGGTCAGGATATCGGGACTGAACGTTACGACCGGTCAAAAAATAATCCTGACACTCAATGACAAAAGCGTTCAGGACGTTGGCAACTACAGTTTTAAGGTGATCGCGGATGCAGATGGCTCAGGAATTCTTAGACCAAGCTCAGGAAGTCTTACGGAGTCAAGGACGCTTCCAGTTCGTTTCCCGAGTCTTAAAGTGGGGATACAGCTGCTCTCTTACAACCGGCCGGCTACGCCTTTATCCCCAAAAGGATTTGTCATTCATTCCACAGCGGATCCTGGGGCCACCGCGCAGAAAATAGTTCAATATTTTAATTACCCCAACCGTTATTCCTCTACCCATTATGTTGCGGATTGGACTGAAACCGTGCAAATGATTCCGGAAGACGAAATGGCCTGGCATGCTGCCCAAACAGCCAACCAAAGGTACCTTTCCGTAGAAATGTGTGAACCGGAAGGAAATCAGCCCGAGCAATTTAAAAAAGTTTGGGATCAGACCGTTCTTTTGGTTGCAGATGCTTGTATCCGGTATGGCTGGGACCCTCAAAAAGATATCTTCAGTCATATGGACATCTCTTATGCCTATCGGGAAACAGATCATATTGATCCAATCCCGTTCCTTAAAAAATATAACAAGACTTGGCAGGATTTATTGAATGCAATTCAAGCCAAGATGGTTGAACTGCAAACGAATTGATCCTATTCCGAGAGAGCTGCAGCATCCTTTAACGTGTCAATAATATGGATTTGCTGAGGACAGACGTCTTCACAGTTGCCGCAGGCAATACACGCGGAAGGCTTTGTGCTGCCCAGCATCAAGGCAATTTGATAAGTCCTTTTCGCACCTTGTAAATCACCGAAGATCATATTCCGGTTCAAGGCATCTAAAAAAACCGGTATGTGAATTTGCTGCGGGCATCCTTTGACGCAATACGCACACGAGGTACAAGGAATAGAGGGAATCGCACGGAGAGCCTCCCGTGCCCGTACGATCACGGCCGTTTCTTCCAGACTCAAAGGCCGGAAATCCTCCATATAGGAAAGATTGTCTTTCATCTGCTGGGTGGTAGACATCCCGCTGAGCACAGTGATGACCTTGTCCAAAGAAGCGGCAAAGCGAATGGCCCAAGATGCCAAAGAGGCCTTAGGATCAGCTTCTTCAAATATTTTCCGGACACTGTCGGCTGGATTTGCCAGTACGCCGCCCTTCACAGGCTCCATGACAATGATTGGTTTGTTATGCTTAAGTGCCACTTCATAGCATTGGCGCGACTGGACGGATTCGCTCTCCCAATCGGCATAGTTGATCTGGAGTTGAACAAATTCTGTCTCCGGGTGTTCAGTCAGGATGCGGTCGAGTAAATCAGCCTTGTCATGGTAGGAAAAACCGATATGACGGGCAAGTCTCTTCTCTTTCAGCTCCAGCATATAATCCCAGATACCGAAGTCGTCAAAGACTTTCTTGCGGCTTTCACTCACATTATGCATCAGATAGTAATCAAAATATCCGGCTCCTGTGCGCCTAAGCGAGGTATGGAGCATCTCTTTGGCCTCTGCGGCAGTGGAGACCGCCCAGGCCGGAAGCTTAGTAGCAAGCTGAAAGCTTTCGCGGGGATAGCGGTCAACAAGGGCTGTTTTTATGGCCGCTTCCGATTTCCCGTTGATGTAGCCGTACGCCGTATCAAAGTAAGTGAAACCCTTGGCCATGAACAGATCAACCATTTCTTTGGTCTGCTCAAGGTCAATTTCTTTTTTGATCATCGGAAGCCTCATCAGTCCAAAACCGAGCTTCCGTATATTTTTGCCTAAATAGTCCATGATTTATCTCCTGCCATCGTTTAGTGTGATATCATCTCTCAATGGATTAAGTCTGAAATTAATTGTAGTTGGCTGCAAACAGACTGTCAAATTTACCTTTTAAAAAAGCGGCAACAAATGTAAAATGGAAATAAGCTAATATCAATGAACAATAATAAGGAGGCCTATCTATGAAAAAGAAATATATTATCTTCATGATTATGGCAATCTTAATTTCCTTCACATTGACAGGATGTATACCGGGAGATGGCACGTATACATCTGAAAGACCGGCAGGGTTTTTATGGGGCGTTTGGCATGGGTGGATTGCGCCAATTTCACTGATTGTCGGGTTATTTAAGGATAATATCAGAATCTATGAGACCGTAAATACAGGCTGGTGGTATGATTTTGGCTTTTATATTGCTGTGATCAGCGGCTTCGGTGGGGCGTCCTTATCCCGAAAGAAAAAGAAAGAGAAAAAGGAGTAATGGCCTTGACTCTCCCCCGTAGTGGAGGGTTTATACTGTTTGCAGGGAGGTGAGGTCGTGTATAAAATCAGTGAGTTCTCCAAGATCACCAATATAACGGTTAAGGCCTTGCGGTATTATGATGACCAAGATATTTTGAAACCGTCTTACCGTGCGGAAAATTCCTATCGCTATTATGACAACCATGATTTTAGCCGGGCAAGGCTGATTGTTTTATTGCGTGATCTAAGCTTTTCTATTTCAGAAATTAAGGATATCCTAGCCCATTGTGAAAGTCCCGATGATCTGTCCTACTATTTAGCTGAAAAGCAAGATATGCTTGCGGAACAGATTAGCAAAGAGAAAGAACTGATTAAAAAGATGAACCTCTACCTTGGACCCAAAGAAATGGAGGCAGGGAGTATGAACTACAACATTGAGACGAAAGAATTTGAGGAAATGACAGTCGCCGCAATCCGCTATAAAGGCAGGTACAGCGACGTCGGGAAGTACATTGGGACCATTTATAAAGAAGCAAGAGGAAAGACTTTCGGAGAACCGTTTTGCTGCTATTACGATGAGGATTTCAAAGAAGAAGCGGATATCGAGCTTTGCGTTCCGGTCAAAGGACCCGTGACCGGATCGAATATACACTGCAAAAAGTTACCGAAGATCAAAGCAATCTGCACAACGCATGTCGGCAGTTATGAAAATTTGAGTTTCGCCTATAAAGCTGTGCTGGATTATGCCAGCGAGCATAGCCTGGAGTACAAGCTGCCTTCCAGGGAGATTTATCATAAAGGTCCCGGGATGATTTTCAGGGGGAACCCCAATAAGTATGTTACGGAAATTGTCATGCCCATCGAACCATCAAAATTGTAAGTGGCAAATGAATATTTATCTAGGCTATGATTTGTTAGGCACCGAAATTTCGGTGCCTTTTCTTAATATGGATGTAACGAACGATTCTTTGCCACGAAGATGTTGTCATGGTTTATTGGTGCGTATGGCATCGCAAAGCAAAATGAGTATAAATTGAAGAATTTTTCATAAATTAAGCTTATACTCAATTTATGATTATTGACACAAAAGCTTTGAAATAATTGATAAAAAGGAAATTGTAAGAAAGGAGTGGGAATTATGCAGGAGAATTTTGAAAAATGGAGGGTGGGTATTCCAGATACATTTTATCCGATAAGCGAATTGCAGAAGTATGTTCAATACGGTACTGTCAAATCTTACTTAAAAGATAGTTTAGTTGTTTTACCGGGTGAAGCAATCCATAAATTTATCTATGTGCTTACCGGTAAATTGCAAGTAAACTTTCTGTTCAGCGATGGACGAGAACGAATGGTTTATTTTGGCGGCGAACATTGTATGTTCAACTATTTATTTCAACACAACTCCGACAATCGTATGGCGGCTTATATTATAGCCTTAGAAGATAGCCAACTATGTTTTTTTTCTTGGGAACAGCTTGAAAAGATTTTTCATATGGATGGAAATCTTCTCTTTGAAATAATGAAAAATGAGAATGCCAAAGGCAATTTCTTTATGAAGCAGGCGGCCGAGATGGACTTTTTAAATCCGACAATACGGATTGTGAAATTGGTTTATCAATTATGCGTTTCTCAGGGGAAGCCTGTTAATAATCATATCGAGGTCAACATTAATTTACCCTTGAGAGATATTTCTGAAATAACCGGAGCCCATTATGCAACCGTCTCCAAAGTATTCTGCACGCTGAATAAGCTTCATATTTTAGATAGAAAGAGAGACAAGATTGTTATTTTTGATATGAGAAAGCTGGAAGAATTAACACAAGAAACACAATTATTCAAACATGATGGCACTAATTGAATAGCATTTGTAAAATATTATCATTTATAAAATGATTATTTTCAATTTAGACTGAATCATTTAATTATCTTATTTTGTACAATGTACCTAGTCATCCGATTGACCAAATTCCTAAAAGAGGAGGTGAATTAGTTGTTTTACCGGGTGAAGCAATCCATAAGTTTATGTGCTTACCGGTAAATTGCAGTAAACTTTCTGTTCAGCGATGGACGAGAACGAATGGTTTACAATACAACTCCGACAATAAGGATTGTGAAATTGATTTATTAATTATGCGTTTCTCAGGGGAAGCCTGTTAATAAGTAAATTGAGGTCAACACTAATTTACCCTTGAGAAATATTTTTGAAATAACCGGAGCTCATTAGGTAACGGTCTCCAATGTATTCTGCACGCTGAATAAGCTTCATATTTTAGATAAGAAAAGAGACAAGATCGTTATTTTGATATGAGAAAGCTGGAAGAATTAACACAGGAAACACAATTATTCGAAACCAGAAAAACAAAGTATTACTGGAGGTAGACTATCTATGATTATTATTGGAGAAAAAATCAACGGTGCCATTCCTTCTGTAGCGAGAGCAATCGCTGAGAAGGATGCAGGCTTCATCCGAAATCTCGCCAAAATTCAATCTGATGCCGGCGCGGATTTTATTGATGTCTGTGCATCCACGGACGTCAAAATTGAACTCGAAACCTTAAAATGGCTGATTGACTTGGTACAGGAAGTGACAGATACCCCGATTTGTATCGACAGCCCGCATGATCAGACCTGCGTCGATGCGATTCAATTTTGCAAACGTCCGGGACTCATCAACTCCGTATCCGGCGAAGGAGACAAGATCGATGTCGTATTCCCGGTCATTGCCGATACCAAATGGGAATGCGTTGCGCTTCTTTGCGATGACAGCGGAATTTCCAAGACTGCGGAGAAACGTCTCGAAGTATTTGCAAACATCATGAAAAGAGCTAAAGAATTTAATATTGCTCCGTCTCGTCTGCACATTGATCCACTGGTCGAAATGCTCTGTACTTCGGAAGAAGGTATCAACATGATTGTTGACGTGATTAAAGAGATTAAAAGACAATATCCGTCAATTCACATCACCGGCGGATTCAGCAATATTTCGTTTAACTTGCCTGCTAGAAAGCTTGTCAATCAGGCCTTCTGCGTTCTGGCAATGAACGCCGGCATGGACAGCGGGATCCTTGACCCGACGAATCAGGATTTGGTCGGTATGATCTTTGCGACGGAAGCACTCTTAGGTCAGGATGAATATTGCATGGAATACATTGGAGCCTTCAGAGAAGGACGTTTTGGTCAGAAAAAATAGTTATAAGCGCTGTTCAATCACAAAATTGTTGTTTAATTATAAAATTTTAAGGGGGATTATAAAAAATGGCTAAAATTGAAGAAGTCAAAGCAATGGTAGAAGCAGGAAAAGCAAAACTTGTTCCTGGATTGGTACAGGAAGCGCTCGATGAAGGAAGCGCAGCAAAAGAAATTCTGCAGGCAATGGTAGATTCGATGGGGGTTGTCGGGGACAAGTTCTCCACAGGCGAAATCTTCGTTCCTGAAATGTTAATGGCCGCCAAAGCCATGGCCAAAGGTGTTGATGTTCTGAAACCGCTGATGGCTGGCGACACCTCAAGCTCCTTAGGTACCTGCATTATCGGAACCGTAGCAGGCGACCTGCATGATATCGGTAAAAACCTTGTTTCTATGATGATCGAAAGTGCCGGATTCACCGTGGTTGACCTCGGTGTGGACGTAGCGCATGAAAAATGGATTGAAGCTATCAAAGAAAATCAAAATGTTACCTTAGTAGCTTGTTCCGGGCTTTTGACCACAACGATGCCAGCATTAAAGGACGCTGTGCAAACGGTCAAGTCCAGCGGTTTGACAGGCTTTAAAGTTCTCGTCGGTGGTGCTCCTATTACCCAGCAATTCGCTGATGAAATCAATGCCGATGGTTTTGCTCCTGATGCCGGCAGTGCTGCAGTAAAAGCTGCTGAGTTGGTAAAATCTTTATAAGATGAAAGATCTTGCTAAATAAAGGGAGGTAAATCAATATGACGCTGACTCAGAGAGAAAATTTTGAGATCATGCTTAACGGAGGAAAACCGGAATTCGCCCCTTTGCTGTATGAACTATATAAAGTGTGCATGTTAGCAACGAATAATACAGACCAACCATGGCAAGGCGGGAAGGATCCGTTTGGCGTAAATTGGGTAGCCACGGCTGAGGGAGTCATACCGGAGTCAGGAAAAATATTATTTGATGACATCGCCGATTGGAAAAAATATGTGAAATTCCCTGATGTTGATTCTCTTGGAATTGAGCAGATGGCACAAATTGAATTGGCTGACTTTACTGACGAAAAAAGAAAGGAACAACCGGTTGCAGTATTTAATGCATGTGGTCTCTTTGAACGGATGGCTGCATTTATGGGGTTTGAAAATACCTTATGTGCTTTGATTGAAGATCCGGATTCCTGTAATGAATTCTTCGAGGCAATGGCGGATTACAAAATCGCTTGTATAAACCGATATATCGATGTATATAAGCCGGATGTCATCATCTATTTTGATGATTTTGCCACTGCTCGCGGACTATTTATGTCACCAAAAACCTACCGCGAAGTCATTAAGCCGCACCACAAAAGAATCATTGAGGCTGTGACTTCCCGTGGCGTTATCTTTAATCAACATACATGTGGGAAATGTGAAGATATCATCGAAGACTATGTTGAAATGGGTATTAAAATATGGGATGCTGCTCAGGTTTGTAATGATTTGGAGGGAATCCTGACGAAATATCATGGCCGCTTAATTGTAGAAGGCGGTTGGGATACATCCGGACCTGCCAGTTATATTGGCGCTCCCGTAGAAGCAATCATTGAAGAAACGAAAAGATGTGCAGAGCAATACGGGAAAAAAGGAAATTTTATACTGTTCCCAGTACTCATGAACGAAAAAGGGCATGCCTTTATGACCGGTGACGAAAGAATTCCTGCGTTAATGAAAACCTGGCATGAAGTCAATAAGTTATAATACACTCAATAGAATAAATATTTAAATCATTATTTAAGTGAAAGATTGCAAAATCCTCTGGATAATTTTATTCAAGGGGATTTTGCTTATATTCGAATGGCTCTTTTCCGGACCCCATAGTTAAAAAAGATCCCCGAATAGCAAACAGATTTCTCTATATAAGTACTGGAGAGGGCCCAGAAGCACGATTATACTGAAAAGGAGAGGGTTGCCATCAAAGTAATCATATTAAGCGGATTCTTGGGGTCAGGTAAAACCAGTGTGTTAATGCAGCTTGCAAGACATCTCGTTGAAACTTCTAATGGTAATGAGAACGACAAAAAGGTTGTAATCATAGAAAATGAAATCGGTACAGCCGGAATTGATAACCTTCTACTAGAGAATGAAGATTTTACCGTCAAGAACCTTTTTGCCGGCTGCGCCTGCTGTACATCTTCCGCTAAACTCACGGATACAGTTAATTATCTTAGTAAGGAATACAGCCCGGAATGGATCATCATTGAGGCAACTGGGCTTGCTTTTCCGAGTAAAATAAAAAGCGCGGTGGAGACAGAACTCGGGATGCAGGCTATGACAATTATTGTAGTTGATGCCAAACGGTGGTTCCGATTGGTTGGTGCTATGGAAAACTTCGTCTCAGAGCAGCTAGAGGATACGAAGTCAGTGTTAGTTAACAAGATTGATTTGGTAGATGAAACGACAGTGGAAAAAGTACAGGAGAGTATCCGGAAATATAACCGGGATGCGTACTGTTACCCTGTATCCGCTACTAACGAGCTTTCAACCGGATTTTGGAACGATTTATTTGAAAAGGCGGGGATCTAAAATGGCACACGAACACCACGAACACCACGAACACCATGAACACGAAGGCCAAGCCTGTCAGTGCGGACACCATCATGACGAGCAGCATGAACAGCATGAACAGCATGAGAAATCGGTGCTCTGCAATCAGGAAGAAATCACAGTTACCCACCATGAAGGAGCCGTTATTTTATCTACTGAACGTGTCATTGCCAAAGAATATTCGTGGGTAAGAGATAGGCTCAACAAAGAGCTACAGTCTTTAGCCGGTTGGGTTGAAGAGCAGGGAGGGCTTGTGGGGCATATCAAGGCTTTTCTTGCTGAAACCGGCTATACCTGCATGCTATCCACGACAGGCGAAGATGTACAGATCAAGGAAACCTTGAAACCAAAAGTCACGGCCAAGATTACCCTGATAGTTTTTATTAACAATGAAAATGAATTATATTCTAAATTAGCAGAAACGTTAAAAAAATTAGTCAATTAACTTTCCAGAAACTATGACGAGCGTAAAGATGATTTTCCTCCTGTAAACATTATAACTGTTTAAATTCTATTCTATGACTCAAAAAAAACTTAATCATGATATACTTTTTGGATAATCAGGTTCTAATATTAGGGTAAGCATTTGCACTGTGTTGCTCATAATATGAGGAAGATGGCAGTACTAACTGATAAAAGATGAGCTGAAAAAATTGGGCTAGATAGGTTAAGGGGACGTCGCGAAATAAAATTTCGTTACGTCCCCTTCGTGGCCGTGTTCAATCATAGCCTTAAGTTGAAGGCAAAAATATTTTTAAGCAATAAAATTAAATAGGTTATTAGCCAACCCTCAATATAACAAATACACCCTTTTGTTATAATAGCCGGGACACTTAGGAGCATGTTGTCATGGTTTATTGGTGCGTACGGCATTGCAAAGCAAAATAAGTATGAATTGAAGAATTTTTCATAAATTAAGCCTATACTAAATTTATGATTATTGACACAAAAGCTTTGAAATAATTGACAAAAAGGAAATTGTAAGAAAGGAGTGGGAATTATGCAGGAGAATTTTGAAAAATGGAGGGTGGGTATTCCAGATACATTTTATCCGATAAGCGAATTGCAGAAGTATGTTCAATACGGTACTGTCAAATCTTACTTAAAAGATAGTTTAGTTGTTTCACCGGGTGAAGCAATCCATAAATTTATCTATGTGCTTACCGGTAAATTGCAAGTAAACTTTGTGTTCAGCGATGGACGAGAACGGATGGTTTATTTTGGCGGCAAACATTGTATGTTCAACTATTTATTTCAATATAACTCCGACAATCGTATGGCGGCTTATATTATAGCCTTAGAAGACAGCCAACTATGTTTTTTTTCTTGGGAACAGCTTGAAAAGATTTTTCATATGGACGGAAATCTTTTCTTTGAAATAATGAGAAATGAGAGTGCCAAATGCAATTTCTTTATGAAACAGTCGGCCGAGATGGACTTTTTAAATCCGACAATACGGATTGTGAAATTGATTTATCAATTATGCGTCTCTCAGGGGAAGCCTGTTAATAATCATATAGAGGTCAACATTGATTTACCCTTGAGAGATATTTCTGAAATAACCGGAGCTCATTATGTAACCGTCTCCAAAGTATTCTGCACGCTGAATAAGCTTCATATTTTAGATAAGAAGAGAGACAAGATCGTTATTTTTGATATCAGAAAGCTGGAAGAATTAACACAAGAAACACAATTATTCAAACATGATGGCACTGATTATTAGCATTTGTAAAATATTATCATTTATAAAATGATTATTTTCAATTTAGACTGAATCATTTAATTATCTTATTTTGTACAATGTACCTAGTCATCCGATTGACCAAATCGTTAAAAGAGGAGGTGAAAATGATGGGTACATTGTTGATTTTTGTTGCTGGCGTGTTATTTTTAGCCGCGATTCTTTTTATTAAACCTCGCGCCAAAATGGAGCAAATGTGGAGAACAGTAATTAACTGGGTCTTATTCGTGATTTGGTATGCTGTTACCTGGACGGGAATTTCCTTTATCTATATCAACGCATCCGTAGGGCATGTTAAAGCAACGAGTACTGCAATATTCTTATTTGGAGGATTAGCTATCATCCTTGCAGTTGTACTGGCACGTTTGTTAGGCTTCATCACTATTGGAAAAACGAAAAAGACAAATACTGAACAAGCTTGAAAAGAGGTCAAAAAGAATGAGTAGTGAGCAAAAAAAACAACCTCAAATCAACCGAAGGAATTTTCTGAAAGCCGGCGCTGCAGCTACATTCCTTGGTGTTGCCGGAGTATTAAAAACACCTGGTAAGTTTGCAAGTGCAGCAAGCAGTGTGCAATATGCTGCTGCGCCAAAAGGACAATGGTCCAAAATACATCCTGTGCACGATATGGGCAGTGCTGCAGTACACTATGTGGAACATAATGATCAATGGTTGGGAACCACTAAGATCGTTGGAAAGATCAAGAATATCAGCGAAGCTGACGGTGGTGGTGGACTGCTATTAAGAGGTAAACTTGGAGATAAGGCATTTCGAGGATTCATGACCCAAACTCTGAGATCCCCTATAAACACAGCAATTGCTCAAGCCGCTGGTCCTATTGCTTCGCCCGCAGTTATGGAAGGAAAGCCTGCCCCTCAGAAAATGGCGATACCTGATCCCGAGCAAATGTCAATGCACATTAAAGATCTGGCTTACTTTCTGCGTGCAGATGATGTAGCAATTGGTAAAATGCCGGAATATGCCTACTTTTCCTATCATACATTAAACGCGTTTGATTTGGCGAAAAAACCTGTAGAGGAATGCGTCGTGCCTGTAACTGAACGGATGCCATATGTCATCACCGTTTTGAGAGACCAACATTTAGAAACGATGCTGGGTTCCACTGGCTATGACGGGATCAGTGATGCGCAGTCCTTTAATGCTTATCACCTTACAGCTAATATATCTGTCATCATAGCAAATTACATTCGCAAACTTGGTTATAATGCAAGGGCCTCTCATGCTTTCAATAACATTTTGGCAGTTACCCCTTGTCTTATCGCAGCCGGGTTGGGAGAGCTATCCCGCACAGGTAACACCAGTGCCCATCCCCGGCTCGGATTCCGCACTAAAGCTGCTGTCGTTACTACGGATCTGCCGCTTGCTCCGGATAAGCCAATCGATTTTGGCTTGCAGGATTTCTGCAGAGTGTGTAAGAAATGTGCAACGGAATGTCCGGCTCAAGCCATTTCCTATGATGCCGATCCTGTGGAATATAACGGATACTTGCGCTGGAACGTCAATTCTAATACGTGCCAAATATTCCGGGTAACAAACGAAGAAGGTATTTCCTGCGGACGGTGCATGAAAGTCTGCCCATGGAATTCCAAAGAGGATTCATGGTTCCATCAGGCGGGAACCTGGATCGGAAGCCAGAATTCGGCAGGAGCCAGTCTCCTTAAATCGATTGATGATATGTTCGGATATGGTACCGAGCAGATCTTGGATTATAAGTGGTGGCTTGAATGGCCGGAAAACCACAAAATTCCGGAAACATTGACTACAACAAGGACTTCATTGACAGGTGTAAAATAAGATATGAGCGGCGCATCATATCCAACGCTTAATATGGAGCGATTTCCTTCATCTGAGTACGCCACGTGTGTCTGGACAAAGAAGAAATGAAGCGCGGAAAGGTTAGCCACCAAGCAAAGGTGACTAACCTTTCTGCTACATACTCACTGTTATTATTTTCATTTATAAAATATTATCATTTTCAGTTTAGATTGAATAAAATATTTCCATTTTCAATTTAGATTGAATCATTTAATTACCTTATTTTGTACAATGTACCTAGTCATCCGGATTGGCCAAATCGCTAAGAGAGGAGGTGAAAATGATGGGTACATTGTTGATTTTTATTGCTGGCGTGTTATTTTTAGCTGCAATTCTTTTTATTAAACCTCGCGCCAAAATGGAGCAAATGTGGAGAACAGTAATTAACTGGGTCTTATTTGTGATTTGGTATGCTGTTACCTGGACGGGAATTTCCTTTATCTACATCAACGCATCAGTAGGGCATGTTAAAGCAACGAGTACTGCAATATTCCTATTTGGAGGATTAGCTATCATCCTTGCAGTTGTACTGGCACGTTTGTTAGGCTTCATCACTATTGGAAAAACGAAAAAGGCAAATACTGAACAAGCTTGAAAAGAGGTGAAAAAGAATGAGTAGTGAGCAAAAAAAACAACTTCAAATCAACCGAAGGAATTTTCTGAAAGCCGGCGTTGCAGCCACATTCCTTGGTGTTGCCGGAGTATTAAAAACACCTGGTAAGTTTGCAAGTGCAGCAAACAACTACGCTGTGCAGTACGCTGCTGCGCCAAAAGGACAATGGTCCAAAATTCATCCTGTGCACGATATGGGGAGTGCTGCAGTACGCTATGTGGAACATAATGATCAATGGTTGGGAACCACTAAGATCGTTGGAAAGATCAAGAATATCAGCGAAGCTGAAAATGCTACTGCACTGGTAGTAAGACGTCAGCTTGGTGAACTAGGAGCTAACGGGGTTGGAGATAAGGCGTTTCGCGGATACATGACCCAAACTGCGAGACACCCTTTAAACACAGCAATTGGTCAAGCCGCTGTTCTTATTGCTACGCCGGCAGCTGTGTCAGGAAAGCCTAATCCGGATAAATTGGCGATACCTGATCCCGAGCAAATGTCAATGCACATTAAAGATCTGGGTTACTTTCTGCATTGCGACGATATAGCAATTGGCAAAATGCCGGAATATGCCTACTTTTCCCATCATTATCTAAGCTTGAAGGATATGGCGAAAAAACCTATGGAGGAATGCATCGAACCTGTAACCGAACGGTTGCCATATGTCATCGGGATTTTGAAAGACCAACATTTAGAAACGACGCTGGGTTCCACTGGCTATGACGGGATCAGTGATGCGCAGTCCTTTAATGCTTATTCTGCTACAGCTTTTGTATCTGTCATCATAGCAAATTACATCCGCAGGCTTGGTTATAATGCAAGGGCTTCTCATGCTTTCAATAACATTGTGGCAGTTACCCCTTGTCTTGTCGCAGCCGGGTTGGGAGAGATGTGCCGCTTAGGTAACGGCAGTCTCCATCCCCGGCTAGGATTCCGCCATAAAGCTGCTGTCGTTACTACGGATCTGCCGCTTGCTCCGGATAAGCCAATCGATTTTGGCTTGCAGGATTTCTGCAGAGTGTGTAAGAAATGCGCGGAGGAATGTCCGGCTCAAGCCATTTCCTATGATGCCGATACTGTGGAATATAACGGATACCTGCGCTGGAACGTCAGTACTTTAAAGTGCAGTATATTCCGGGTATCAAACGAAGAAGGCGTTTCCTGCGGACGGTGCATGAAAGTCTGCCCATGGAATTCCAAAGAGGATTCATGGTTCCATCAGGCGGGAACCTGGATGGGAAGCCAGAATTCGGCAGGAGCCAGTCTCCTTAGAAAGATTGATGATATGTTCGGATATGGCACCGAGCAGATTTTGGATTATAAATGGTGGCTTGAATATCCGGAAATGTACAAAATTCCGGAAACTATAACTATTAAGTAAAGTCTTCATTGACAAGTGAAAAATAAGATATGAGCTATACCATGTGGTTTCCGCGCCAAATGCGGTCTGCCGATTGGAATCTGGTCGGCATCTGATGATCGGCACATCATATCCAATGCTTAATATGGAGCGATTTCCTTCATCTGAGTACTCCACGTGTGTTTGGACAAAGAAGAGATGAAGCGCGGAAAGGTTAGCCACCAAGCAAAGGGGGCTAACCTTTCTTCTACATACTCACTGCTATTATTTTATTATCTAATACTGGTGTGGCTGCCGATTACGAAAAAATCCTGAAACCTTGTCAAAAACGTGATAGAGGAAGATCTGTAAACCTCCTGGGGATGTGCTCCGGGAGGTTTATCGTCTAAAATATGGATATTTTGAAGGAAAGTGCGGAAATTTAGCGAATTATTCTAAAAGTTTATATTAACAGAAAAGGAAATAGTTCCGTTTTTAAATACAAAAGGTTTTGCATAGAATAACATCTAGGAGATACAAAATCATATCCAATCATATCCAATCTTAATTTACGATCAATGTTGAAAAACAGTAGGAGGAGAGTATGAATAAAAAACGCTGGATTTCTATCGCGGTTATCATTGTTTTGCTGGTGGTATATGTACAGACAGATGTTATTTCCGGGGGAACAAACATGGGGAAATTGGAAAAATCCCTGTTGCCTTCAGAATCCTCATTCACCACCGGGACTTATCAGGAAGGAACCGGTAAAACGATTGCGCTGATCAACGTCAACGGAACTATTCAGTCCACAAGTGATTCATTGTCATCCACCGATACCTATAATCACCAGATATTTTTACAGGAAATTGAAGATGCCTTTACTAATCCTGAGATTCAGGCGGTTGTCCTGGCTATTGATTCGCCTGGCGGCGGGGTATATGAAAGTGATGAGATTTATCAAAAACTGATCAGCTTAAAAGAAAAATACCCAAAACCTTTGGTTGTTTCGATGGGGACATTGGCAGCCTCAGGCGGTTACTTTATTTCGATGCCTGCGGATGAAATTTTGGCGACTCGGGATACGCTGACCGGATCCATCGGCGTCATTATGAGCACGTATAATTACAGCGAGCTGGCAAAAAAATTGGGTGTTGACGAAATTGTCTTCAAAAGCGGTAAAAACAAAGACATCATGAATCCGATGCGTGAAGCGACAGAGGAAGAAAAGCAGATCATGCAGGGAATCATTGATGAGTATTATGGCTATTTTGTCGATGCAGTGGCTAAAGGAAGAAAAATGGACCGTCAGGCCGTCATCAAAGTCGCCGATGGAAGGGTTTATACAGCGACACAGGCCAAATCGCTGGGCCTCATCGATCAGATCGGCGATCTGGATGGAGCTATTGCCGAAGCAGCAAAAATGATTAACGAAAGTGATCCCAACGTTATCCAATATCAAAATGAAACGCTGTTTGATTTGAATCGGCTCTTTTCCATGGTGTCGCCCCAACTTGATTTCTTGGGGATCAAACAGGATTTGCAGGACAGCGCGGTACCTACCGTGATGTACCTGTATCGCTAAAGGAGCGTGAATCATCCATGGATATTGATCATATTACAAACAGCGGTGATCAGACAGCAGAAAGTGCAAATACAGTGGAAAGTGTCAATGTGGTAGATTTAAGAGTCGTTGGTTTTTGGACCCGATTCTGGGCCTTTGTCATTGATCTGGCAGTCATTGCAATGAGCAGTCAGATATTTTTCCGGGTTATATGGCCGGCAGGTCTTGAAACGACAACCATTAAATCATTTGTCCTGATCAATGCACTCTTTCCGGGCATCTGGGGAAGTATATATTTCGTTTTGCTGACGATGTATTTCGGACAAACGCTCGGGAAAATGATCATGGGAATTAAAGTTGTAAGCAAAGATGGAAGCCCTCTCAGCTGGTCTGCGGTGGCCATGCGGGAAGTCGCCGGGAGAACACTGGCACAGCTGCTCGGCACCTACTTGGGTTATTTGATTTGCGCATTTCATCCTCGAAAACAGGCCTTGACCGATATCATCGGCGATACCTATGTGGTTTATGCTGAGGATAAAAAGAGGGGCAGATGGGTTCAGATCCCGGTAGTACCGAGTACCAATGCAGAATAAGCAATTTTATGCGACCCGCCCAATATTTGATAACGAACTGGAACCTGCCACGTTATTAAGAGAGAATATCACGGATGAAGCAATGTTTTCCTACGTGGAAGTGAGCGACTGCACGCTCGATCATATTGAAGCGGACCGGATCACGTTTAAACAAGTCGTCTTCCAAAAAGTCATGTTTACTGAAGCAGCCTTTCCGCGTGCCGACCTGATGAATGTCCGGTTCCAGAATTGTGATTTGTCTAATGCTGACTTTAGTGAAGCGATCCTGCATCGCGTTGAGTTTATTAACTGTAAGCTGATCGGGATTAATTTAAGTGAAGCCACGCTGCGGGATGCGACCTTCGAAAATTGCAATGGCCAATATGCTTTTTTCAGTTATGCGAATTGCAAACAGGTATCCTTTCTGCAATGCCAGCTGGCCTTCGCGGATTTTAAAAATTGTGCATTTACGAAAGTCGAGTTTCCGGATTCCAATCTTCGTCAGACGCAATTCAATTTCACCAAGCTGAAAGGGATCGACTTCACCAGCTGTGATATTGAAGGGCTGGGTGTCAACTTTGCCGACGTGAACGGAGCTGTCGTCAATGCGATGCAGGCTGTTTCTCTGGCCAGCTTGTTCGGACTTGTTATCAAATAAGCAGAACGAGGGCTATAGGCTTATACGTTCAATGAGGATTGGAGGAAAACAAAGATGAACTTCATTGGCAATCTGATTTGGTTGATATTGGGCGGCATTATCGGAGCAATTCTATGGTTTATGGCAGGATTGGTTTTATGTGTCACAATCGTCGGCATTCCTTTTGGCCTTCAG
Source organism: Dehalobacter sp. CP (assembly GCF_047652685.1). Lineage (NCBI taxonomy): Bacteria > Bacillati > Bacillota > Clostridia > Eubacteriales > Desulfitobacteriaceae > Dehalobacter > Dehalobacter sp. CP. The sequence continues at coordinate 2,293,937 of NZ_CP157399.1, read as the reverse complement.
TGTTTTAAAATATCCCTGCTCGTTTTGTGGCCATTCGGCAAAGAAGTTATCCTTGGCAGCTTTGGGGTTGGGGGATTACTTTTGAATATTCTCTGGCTGATTTTCCTGGGATGGGAGCTGGCCGTACATCATTTAATTATCGGCCTTATTTTCTGCATCACCATCGTCGGCATTCCGTTTGGGCTCCAGCATTTTAAGTTTGCTCAGCTGGCTTTGGTTCCCTTTGGTGCAAAAATCGTGGACAAATAAACAATTTTCATTGGTATCCTGATTAATAATGCAGTATAAAAGAACGTCTTTGCCATTCTCCGAATATTTACTTTATCGACAGCGCGGTTCATAACCCGCTGTTTTTCACTTTGTTGAGCGAGGCTTTTCGACGTCCAAGGATGGCAAGGAGCGGCTTGCGAAGGAGGGCGCAATGACGAAAAGCAGTTAGGGTAAATAGACAGGCTGCGTGGTTTATCATGACTTATTTTTATGGCCTGTTGGCAGAATGGTACGCTTATGACGGGAAAATAGAGTTCTCAAATTTATTAAATGCTTTTATGAAACCAATAGAAATTTATAATTGCGTATAGATACTTGTTTGATAGTCTCTTAACTTCTGAATATCTTTAATATAGTAATACCCGTTGGTCTGCTCTATTAGCTTTAATTCCTTTAACTTTTTAATATTCCTTAATGTCGTTATTCGATTTATACCAAGAAGATTGCTAATAAACTGCTGGCTGATCTTAATATTTAACTTAATTTTTGTGTCTTCTTCCACTCCGAAATTTTCGGCAAGTGTTAAAAAAATGTTGCACATCCCCCATTCGGTATCATGATAAAGCAATTCATCAATATGATTCATATTGGAATAAAATTTCTTTGTGAGGGATTGCAAGAGAAAAAGCGTTACATTTAAGTCTGTTGACAAAAGACCCAATAGATCTTCTTTTCTCATAAAGACTAGCGTGGTATCCACACTTGCTTTAAAGTAACAAAAAACCGGAACATTGAAAAGAACATTGGACTCCAAAAAAATACTACTCTTCTCAAGAATGCATATGATCCGTTCATTTCCTTTAGGAGAGAATTCAGAAGCAATGACTCTGCCTTCCTTGACAAAATAAAATCCTTCCATGACGTCTCCGGGAGACGCAATAACTGAATTTTTTTTAAAGAATAATTCCTTGCCATTTTCAGTCAGTGCTTTAGAAAAATTATCAAGCTTGTAGATTCTTGAAAATTCTTCAACGGGTGAGTATTTCATAAAAATCAAACTCCCCAATATTTAATAGTACTTTCCCTTCCTGCATTAATATTATTACACACTAATTATACTTTTATCAAAATAAATAAAATGCAGTCCAGACTACATTTGTAGTGTGGACACCTACTTTAAATTTTGAGACATGATAATTTATGGGTAGAAATATTTTAGGGAGGAGATGCACTATGGATCTAAACAATGAAAAAACTGAAAGCACAAAGCAAGAAAGTACAAAACAAGAAAAGGCCTTTTCTCAAAAATTTAGCAGACGAGGTTTCTTAAAAACCTCAGTCGGAATGGGGGTTGGGGCAGCAGGTGCAGCTATGTTAGGTTACGATGGCATAGCCAATGCTGCAGAGGTCGTACAGCATGATTCATTTCCAGTGGAAGTTTCCGCAGATTACAAACAGTATGATCAAAAAAATCAAGTGATTATGCGTGCTCTTATGGGAGATCCGGCAGTCAAGACTTCATTTGAGACGTATTTCGGGAAACACAATGCGTTGATACCGATAAATACCGGGGACGGTTATGGCAGACTTGAAGAAGCTATGGTAGCCGGCGCCTGGGGTGTAGAAGATGGACTCAATGGTTATCATGCACCGGGTTTTGCCAGTCAGGGACTCTATGAATGGAAGCCCTCACAAGTTAGCGGCAAAGTAAACCCTGATAAATACACTTTTGAGAACCCTGAAGCAGCAAGTCAGGCTGTAAAAAGAGCCGCAAAATTTTTTGGCGCAAGTTTAGTCGGGATAGCCCCGTATGACGAGCGGTGGGTACTTTCACATGTATTCGATATGCAAAAACTGGATAGCGTGCCCAATGAGTTCCCGTTTAAACCTACAAATGTTATTGTTATGGCCATTGAAATGGATTATCAGGCTTTTGAAGCTGCCCCGACTGCTCTCGAACTTGTTGCTACCGGAAATATTTATTCTAATATGGGTGTATTAGTGAATAAGGTCTCTCATTTTATAAGAAGCTTAGGTTATCAGACCATACCGTGCGGCAATGATACTGCTTTAAGTGTTCCTCTGGCTATTCATGCCGGATTGGGAGAACTTAGCAGAATAGGGATTCTTATCACTCCGGAATTTGGACCGAGACAACGGTTATGCAAAATATTTACCGACTTGCCTTTGGCTGTTGACAAACCGATTACTTTTGGGGTTACAGAATTTTGTAAAACCTGCAGGAAGTGCGCCGACGCTTGTCCTTCGCAAGCGATATCGCATGACAAAGAGCCAAGTTTTAAAACGATAACAATCTCCACAAATGGCGGTGCAAAAAAATGGGCGTGCAATGCTGAAAAATGTTTGAAACAGTGGGCAGATGCCGGCACTGACTGCGGAATTTGTATCAAAGTATGTCCGTACAACAAACCGAATGAATGGCATCATGACTTAGTGAAACTGGGGACAAAGACACCCGCGAGACCGATTCTGAGGTTCTTTGATGATCTGTTTGGATATGGAAAAGCAACGGTTCCTGATGCAGTAAAAGAATTCTGGAAAAAATAAGAATGTATTTGTGAGAAAAGGAGAGATAATATGATAATATTTTGGATGTTCCTGGGAGCACTCATCGCGTCATCTTTTTGGTTTGTCTATATCAAATTTCAGGCTGCAGGCAAAATGTCCGTAGCTCGCTGGATTTTAACGTCCATATCTGTACTATGGGGAGCTTTTACGCTGGCTTGGATTGTCAGCAGCATTGCTGAAGGTGAGATGCAGGCTGCCGGTATGGGGCTGTTAATCTTCGGAGCCATTCTTCTTGGACTAATTATCCTTACAGTGCGGTTAAATTCTTTAATATCCTCAAAAAAGAAAGCCAATAAAGTAGAGGCCGCATAATACAGTAAGGCAGATCTTACAGGAGCTGAAATGAAAAACTTAGCAAATAAAATCATCTTGTTTGCAGCAGCTGCCGTATTCCTCATAACGTTAGGTTTCAGCTGGACTTATACAGATCATGATATGATCCCATTTATGAATCAAGTTTTTCCGGAAGCGCAATCTTTTCAAAAGATTGCGTCTTCCCCTGTTATATACGAAGGAAAAACGAAAGATCAAAACGATGAGGAAGAAAAAGTTGGTTACGTCGTAATCGAGCAAGCTGCTGCCTATGGCGGTCCGATCAAAATGGTCACCGGAATTGACTTGCAAGGAAAGATTGTAGGGACGGTTATCGCCGCCCATAAGGATACGCCATCCTTTATTGATAAAGTCATCGACCAGAAATATCTGGAGAGATTCATCGGAAAAGATATCACGGACCCTTTGTGGATTGACAAAGATGTTGACCGTATATCGGGCGCTACTTTTTCTTCCCGCGGGATTGCCAAGGCTATTTCCCAGGGCAGCCATGCCGTAGCCAGGGAGCAATTCGGGATGGATGTTAAGGATGAAGTTCAACCGTTTAAGTTCGGGTCAAAGGAAATTGCCGTCATCGCTTTGGTCATCCTGACGGTGATTGGTGTCACATTCAAACAAAGAAGACTGCGATGGGTTGCCCTGATAGGCAGTCTGGTCTTCATTGGGTTCCAATACAACACATCGATTTCCCTTGCCAACATTGCCGCACTTCTCATGGGGAATTTCCCGTCTATCCGTGAAAATTTGGTTTGGTATATCCTTTTAATCGGAATCCCGGTGATCACCTTTATAATAGGAAAGAATGTTTACTGTTTCTGGCTTTGCCCGTTTGGCGCCTTGCAGGAAATCACGGCAAAAGTAGGCGGCGGTAAATTTAAATGCTGCAATAAAGCAATTGAAGCAAGAGCGGCTAAATTAAGGTATATCCTCATCTACCTGGCACTCATAGGTGCGTTCCTGACGAAGTCGCCGAGTTTTGCCGGTTATGAGCCATTCGCCACTTTGTTTGGCCGGCAGGGGTTTGGTATCCAGTGGCTTATTTTACCGGTCGTGTTTTTCACATCTTTCTTCATCAGCAGGTTCTGGTGCAGATTCTTTTGTCCAGGCTTGATACTCAATGAACTAATTTTGCGTCCCAGGAAATATATCATGGGGATTCTGAAAAAAGGAATCCCAAAAAAAGGGAAATTAAAAAAGGTTCCGGGGATCAAAGGAATCGAAGCAATTGAAGGAATTGAATTAAGATCTGCAAATGAATTGAATAAGATCGAGGTCAAAGAATGAAAAGCAAATTAAGTATGGGAGATATAGTATTTATCTTATTGATTTCGGCTGTCGCCATCATGATTGTGATAAGTGAATGGCAGGCTTTCCAAGCTATTTCTTAAACAAATATCTCAACTTCTCTATGACCTTGGCATTTAGCCTTGGTCATTTTTACGTTGGCGAATTTCAGGATTCCAGATAAAGGGTATAACGGATCAAAAGCCAGGGTCGTTAGTTATCTGGACTACTAGTTAATCTCTGTATTTTGCTATATTCTGAATGTTAGGCAGGATTATACTATTTCTTAAAATATTCTGAGTGACCTTACCACGATTTTATAGACACCCGGAACGCGTGATAAAATAAATCACGGAGGTGTCCAAAATGAGAACATTTGATAAAAACTGATCTAAGATAGAGACTCTCCAATTTGATTTTCTGAAAATTGGTCTTAGGGGGTGAATTAATTTTGAAAGAAATGTTTTCTAGCATCCTCGGATCACAAAGAGTATCAAAGACTTTAATTGAAGCGGGAGAGAAAGTATTTTACAAAAAAAATACAACGATAGCTTCGCCAGGCGAAATCATTGACAAATTTTATTATATTTTAAAGGGAAGGGTATTATGTATAGAATACTCTCCTGAAGGTAACGAAAAAATAGAATTCATTCTTGAAGATGGAAGTATTTTCCTAGAGTCTAATCTGCTTTTCGATGTTCCGGCTTTTACATACTTCAAAGCAGTTGAAGATTCTTATATAATTCATCTATCCAAAAATAAACTTATGGAATTAATATTGAATAATCTGGATATATCATTATTTATTATGGAATCATTGACAAAGAAATTTTTTTCAAGCATGTCTCGGATAGAAGAATTACTTTTTCATGATGTTGAATGGAGAATATGCAATCTTTTTATATCAATGGCCAAATCTTATGGTATCGAAACAGAAAACATGATTAAATTGAATTTCAAAATCAGTCACCAATTTATTGGCCATTTACTCGGGATCAATAGGATCACCAGCATCAAAATTATCAAAAAGCTTAAAGGTATGAATTATATTGAGCAAATTGACGGCTACTACTATATTAAGGATTTAAACGGACTAGAACAGTACCAGGCAAGAAAAAAGATTAAATAATTTTCTTATAAAATACGATTTCAGATATACGAACTAGTAATTTGGGTTCACCACGGTAATCCAGACTACTGGTTCTCTTTTTTTCTCCATGGTATTTTGAATAAAATAAGAAAAAAGGAGGCAAAAACATGACTTTGGTCAAAGTGGATTCTGATGGAAAAAAGTTAAGGCTGAGTAGGCGGAGCTTCTTGAAAAAATCTATAGGAATGGGGGTTGGGGCAGCCGGTGCGGCTTTGTTAGGTTACGAGCTTCCTGGGGTAAACAGCGTAGCGAATGCTGCAGGCATTGAACAACATGATACGATGCCGATGGAGATTTCGAGTGATTACAAACGTTATAATCAAAAGAATACTGTGTTTATGAGAGCTTTTCGCGGGGATCAAATTGTTCAAGCAGACTTTTTTAAGTATGTCGGGAAAAAAACCGGTGAAATCCCTCAAGAAGGCGGAGAGGGCTGGGGCCAGCTTGAATATGCTATGGATGATGCAGCTTGGTCCGTTGAGGATGATGTCAATGGCTATCATGCTCCTGGATTCGCAAATTTAGGATTATATAACTGGGAAGGAAAAGTAAGTCCTAATGCTTACAAATTTCAAACGCCTGAACTTGCAAGCCAAGCGGTAAAAAAGGCAGCCACCTTTTTTGGAGCAGATTTAGTAGGAATCGCACCCTATGATGATAGATGGGTCTACACGGATGTTATCACTGACCCGAAGACGGCGACTTTAAAACCAAATGTCTTCCCGTTTGAACCGACAAACGTAATCGTAATGGCTTTTGAAATGAATTATGAAAGTTTTCAAGCTGCTCCGGCCCTGCTTGAAGGTGCTTCTGCCGGCAATATCTACTCCAATATGGGTGTAACGGCTCATAAGGTGGCAACTTTCTTGAGAAGATTAGGTTATCGGGCCATACCTTGCGGCAATGATACAGCATTAAGTGTTCCCTTGGGCGTTCACGCAGGATTAGGAGAACTTAGCAGAATTGGGATCCTCATTACGCCTAAATATGGACCAAGAGTCAGATTGTGCAAAATCTTTACCAATTTGCCGTTAGCTGTTGATAAACCGATTACTTTCGGGGTTGCAGAATTTTGTAAGACCTGCAGGAAGTGCGCCGACGCTTGTCCTTCACAAGCGATATTGCATGACAAAGAACCAAGTTTTAAAACTATAACGGTATCCACAAGTGGCGGTGTAAAAAAATGGGCTTTAAATGCCGAAAAATGCTTGTCCCAATGGGCACAAGTTGGAACTGACTGTGGAATCTGCGTTAAAGTATGTCCATATAACAAACTTGATGAATGGCACCATGATTTCGTGAAGCTGGGAACAAAAACTCCAGCCCGGCCTATTTTAAGGTTTTTTGATGATTTGTTTGGATATGGGAAGGTAAGCGTTCCAGATGCGACAAAAAATTTCTGGAATAAGTAAGAATATTTCATTGAAAAGAGGAGAGCTAATATGATCATATTCTGGTTAATTCTAGGTGCACTCATGGTATCATCTATATGGTTTGTATATATCAAATTTCAGGCTGCTGGCAAAATGTCCGTAACCCGCTGGGTTTTGACTTCCATATCCGTACTGTGGGGAGCCTTTACCCTGGCCTGGATTGTCAGCAGCATTGCTGAAGGTGAGATGCAGGCTGCCGGTATGGGACTGTTAATCTTCGGAGCCATTCTTCTTGGACTAATTATCCTTACAGTGCGGTTAAATTCTTTGATATCCTCAAAAAAGAAAGCCAATAAAGTAGAGGCCGCATAACATCAGGGTAAGGCAGGACCTTTTGACAGGAGCAAAAATGAAAAAATTATGAAAAAATTTTTAAGTAATATTATTGTTTTTGTAGCAACAGTTATATTCCTCCTAACGTTGGGTTTCAGTTGGACTCATACAGATAACGATATCATACCGTTTATGAATCAAGTTTTTCCGGAAGCGCAATCTTTTCAAAAGATTGCGTCTTCCCCTGTTATATACGAAGGGAAAACGAAAGATCAAAGTGGTAAAGAAGAAAAAATAGGTTACGTCGTAATCGAGCAAGCTGTTGCTTATGGCGGGCCGATCAAAATGGTCACTGGAATCGACCTCAAAGGAAAAATTGTCGGGACAGTTATCGCCGCCCATAAGGATACGCCGTCCTTTATTGATAAGGTCATCGACCAGAAATATCTGGAGAGGTTTATAGGGAAAGATATCACGGACCCTCTGTCGATTGATAAAGATATAGACCGTATATCGGGCGCTACCTTTTCTTCCCGCGGGATAGCCAAAGCGGTTTCCCAGGGCAGCCATGCCGTAGCCAGGGAGCGATTTGGGCTGGATGTGAAGGATGAAGTTCAACCGTTTAAGTTCGGGTCAAAGGAAATTGCCGTCATCGCTTTGGTCATCCTGGCGGTAATTGGCGTCGCATTCAAACAAAGAAAACTGCGCTGGATTGCCCTGATAGGCAGTTTAGTCTTCATTGGCTTTCAATACAACACATCGATTTCCCTTGCTAACATTGCCGCACTATTAATGGGGAATTTCCCGTCTATCCGTGAAAACCTGGTTTGGTATATCCTCTTAATCGGAATCCCGGTGATCACCTTTATCTTAGGAAAAAATGTTTACTGTTTCTGGCTTTGCCCGTTTGGCGCTTTGCAGGAAATCACGGCAAAAGTGGGCGGCGGTAAATTCAAATGCTGCAATAAAGCAATCGAAGCCAAAGCGGCTAAAATAAGATATATACTCATCTACCTGGCACTCATAGGCGCATTCCTGACGAAGTCCCCGAGTTTTGCCGGTTATGAGCCATTTGCTACTTTATTTGGACGGCAGGGGTTCGGCATCCAATGGCTTATTCTACCGGTCGTGTTTTTTACTTCTTTCTTTATCAGCAGATTCTGGTGCAGGTTTTTCTGTCCGGGACTCATCATCAATGAGATCATCTTGCGTCCCAGGAAATATATCATGGGGATTTTAGAAAAAGGGATTCTAGAAAAAGGGACACTGAAAAAGGTTCCGGGAATTGAAAGAACCCAAGGAATCGAAGGAAGATCTGCAAATGAATTGAATAACATCGAGGTTAAACAATGAAAAGCAAATTAAGCATGGGGGATTTATTATTTATTGTATTGATATCGGCTGTCGCTATCATGATTATGATAAGTGAATGGCAGGCTTATCATGCTGTTTCTTAACAAATATTTTGACTTATGTTTGTAATAATATGAAACATCGCATATAAGCAATACTCCAAAAAGTAAGTTTATTAATAATATAAAATTCACTATAGCCCTGGCTTTCAGCCTTGGTTATTTTTTCATTGGCGACTTTTACGGGGGATGGACAGTATCAGCTACCATTTAAGTCGTAATTTTGGCCTGATGGTTTTTTAGCCGTTGCAAATCTTTAATAAAATAATAGCCGTTTGTTTGCTCGATTAAATTCATTTCTTTTAATTTATTGATCACCTTTATGGCCGTACCTCTATTGACACCCAGCATGTCACTAATAAACTGCTGACTGATTTTAATATTCAGCTTTATTTTATTTTCTATTTCTATTCCAAAATTATCGGCAAATGTTAATAATAGGCGGCATAGTCTCCATTCTGAGTCATGAGCCAGCAGTTCAGTGAAAAAATAACCACTTGCTAAAAATTTGCAGGTAATCGATCGTAACATTAATAGCGTTACATCAAAGTCGGTTTGTAACAAATTCAAAAAGTTTTCTTTCTTAAAAAAAAGTAAATGCGAAGGCTCCATGGTTTTGAAATAACCATCACTAGGAATACTGAAAATTGCGTTGGCTTCCAAAAAGATACTTCCCTTGTCTATAAGGCCACATACATATTCATCACCATTTGTAGAGTATACACAAGATTTAACCAGTCCATCTTTTAGATAATAAAATCCATCGGGGACATCTCCGGCAGAAACAAGTATCTTATTTCTGGCAAAGAAAACTTCTTCTCCTACGTCCAATAATTTTTGAGAGATATTAGAAAGTTTGATGATTTGTGTAAAATTATCTTTTCTAATTTCTTTCATAAATGGCACACTCACCTTCGATAGATTTTCCTGAAATTCATCTAGGGTATAAAGCATCATAATTTCGTTGTTAGAGGATATTTCTTTAATATGATCCTGCAATATTGTTTTGACAATATTTAGTGTACACCAATTTTTTGTCAGAGACCAGCCTAATTTTTTTTATTACGCTTGATTCTCCCTTTTAATATTAAAACAACTAATTCTATTTTGTCCTAAAATTTAATTAATGTTGTATAGTGAACATCTGTTGAATAGAGATCTATTCATTATATTTTATTTTATCTATGATATTTGTAGTTCAAATATTTTAAGGAGGAGATAAGGTATGATTCCTGAAAATGACAAAGAGAAAAAAACTCAGAAGAAAAAAACCTTTTCCAAAGAATTTAGCAGACGCGGTTTTTTGAAGACCTCTCTAGGAGTAGGGGTTGGAGCAGCAGGTGCCGCATTGTTCGGTTCTGAACTGCTGGGAAGTAATAGCATCGCCAATGCACAAGTTGTCGAGCATGATGACATGCCGGTGGAAATCTCCAGTGACTACAAACGGTATAGCATGGCTTCTCAGGCTCCGATTGGTGCTGTCTCTGCAGAATATGCCGGAAAAAGGTTTGGGACAATACCTCAAGAAGGAGGAGAGGGCTGGGGACAGCTTGAGTTCGCCTTTGATCATGCCTGCTGGTCGATTGAAGAGGATATCAATAAGGGTCTGGGCGCTCCGGGTTTTCAATCGCAAGGGTTATTTACTTGGGAAGGTGAAGTAAACCCCAACAAGTACCAATTTGAAAGCCCCGAAGCTGCGAGCGCGATCATCAAAAGAGTAACAAAATTCTGGGGATCATGTAAGGTCGGGATTGGCCCTTATGATGAACGGTGGCTCTTTTCTGAAGTTCTCGATCTCGCAACGGGTAAACCTGTTCCAAATAAGTTACCGTTTACGCCTACAAATGTTATTGTGGCGCTTTTTGAAATGGATTATGACTGCTATCAGACTGCCCCGGCTTTGCCCCAAGGGGCTGCTTCCGGCAATGAATACTCCGATGCGGGTGTTCTCCTCCATAAGTTGGCTAAATTTATCAGGACATTAGGCTACCAGGCCATACCTTGTTCCAATGATACGGCTTTAAGTATTCCCTTGGCAATTCAGGCCGGCCTAGGGGAGATCAGCAGAATCGGTATTATGGTCACTAAGGAATATGGGCCGAGAGTGCGGATATATAAATTGTTCACGGATATGCCATTGGCTATTGATAAACCGGTTACCTTCGGAGCGATGGAATTCTGCAAAACCTGCATGAAATGTGCTGACGCTTGCCCGTCACAAGCCATATCCCATGATGTAGAACCAAGTTTTAAAACATCTTCCATAACGAATCCAGGAGTCAAAAAATGGGCTCAAGATGGCGTGAAGTGTATGACCCAATGGTCAAAAGTCGGTACTGACTGCGGTATTTGTATTAAGGTCTGCCCTTACAACAAACGCCAGGAATGGCATCACGACTTAGTAAGGTTGGGCACAGAAACACCTGCAAAACCCGTTCTGAGGTTCTTTGACGATTTGTTCGGTTATGGTAAGATTTCTGTTCCGGATGCAATAAAGGAATTCTGGAATAAATAAGAAAAGAGGAGAGGTAATATGATTATTTTCTGGTTAATCTTGGGAGCACTCATGGCATCATCCATATGGTTCGTATATATCAAATTCCAGGCTGCAGGAAAAATGTCCTTAGCCCGCTGGATCTTAACGGCAATATCCGTGATCTGGGGAGCATTTCTCCTGGCTTGGATCGTCTACAGCATTGCCGAAGGTGAGATGCAGGCTGCAGGCATGGGGCTGTTAATCTTCGGAGCGATCCTTCTTGTCTTAGTTATCGTTACGGTACGGTTAAATTCTTTAATACCCTCCAAAAAGAAAGCTGATAAAGTAGAGGCCGCATAATTTCAGTCAGGCAGACCTTTAACAGGAGCAAGAAATGAAAAACTCAGCAAATAAAATCATTGTGTTTGCAGCAGTTATATTCCTCATAACGTTAGGTTTCAGCTGGACTCATACAGATAACGATATCATGCCTTTTATGAATCAAGTTTTTCCGGAAGCGCAATCTTTTCAAAAGATTGCGTCTTCCCCTGTTATATACGAAGGGCAAACAAAAGATCAAAACGGCAGCGAAGAAAAAATAGGCTACGTCGTAATCGAGCAAGCGGTTGCTTATGGCGGTCCGATCAAGATGGTTACCGGAATTAACCTGCAAGGAAAAATTGTCGGGACGGTTATCGCCGCACACAAGGATACACCATCATTTATCGATAATATTCTAGATCAGAAATATTTGGAAAGATTTATCGGAAAAGACATCACAGATCCTTTATCCATTAACAAGGATATCGACCGGATATCGGGCGCAACCTTTTCTACAAGGGGGATAGCCAAAGCGGTTTCCCAGGGAAGCCATGCCGTAGCCAGGAGCGAGTTCGGGCTGAATGTTAAGGATGAAGTGGAACCGTTTAAGTTCGGATCCAAGGAAATTGCCGTCATAGCGTTGGTCATCCTGATGGTGATTGGCGTGGCATTCAAACAAAAAAAATTACGCTGGCTTGCCCTTTTAGGAAGTTTAGTCATCATTGGTTTCCAATATAATACGCCCATTTCGCTTGCAAATATTACCGGACTTCTCATGGGGAATTTCCCGTCTATTCGTGAAAACCTCGTTTGGTATATCCTCTTAATCGGCATCCCGGTGATCACCTTTATCTTAGGAAAGAATGTTTACTGTTTCTGGCTTTGCCCGTTTGGTGCTTTGCAGGAAATCACGGCCAAAGTAGGCGGCGGCAAATTCAAATGCTGCAATAAAGCAGTCGAAGCCAAAGCGGCTAAAATAAGATATGTACTCATCTACCTGGCACTCATAGGCGCATTCCTGACAAAATCACCGAGTTTTGCCGGCTACGAACCTTTTGCTACTTTGTTTGGCCGGCAGGGGTTCGGCATTCAGTGGCTTATCTTGCCGGTCGTGATTTTTAGTTCCTTCTTTATCAGCAGATTCTGGTGCAGGTTTTTCTGTCCGGGCTTGATACTCAATGAGATCATTTTGCGCCCTAGGAGATATATTATGGGGATTTTAGAAAAAGCCAAATTGAAAAAAGTTCGGGGAAGTAAAGGAATCAAAGGAATCGAAGCAATTGAAGTAAGATCTGCAAATGAATTGGATAACATCGAGGTAAAAGAATGAAAAGCAAATTAAGCATGGAGGATTTATTATTTATCTTATTGACTTTGGCTGTCGCCATCATGATTGTAATAAGTGAAGTTCAGTCTCACCATGTTATTTCTTAATAAATATTTAGATTCTTCGCCCCGTCTACACACGGATCCGCTAAAAGCGGATCAATCACGTTAGCCATAGCCACAAAAGAACTGGTGACAGTTTGATAGACTGTCACCAGTTCTTTTAGAAGATAAAGTCCTCAAAAATTACGCCTTAAAATCGTTCCGATTAACTGGATACGTTGAGAATTGCTTCACGTCATACTTATAAAGCTCCGGAAGCTCCGTGAGTTCCGTGAGTTCCGTGAGTTGCAGCAGGTGCAGCAGAGTTAATGCGTTTGAGAGTTGCTTCAACGTCATACTTATAAAGTTCCGGATACTCCAGCCACCACTTATATTTCTCAATCTGTTCCGTGCCGTATCCGAACATATCATCGATACCTTTAAGCAATTTTGAAGCATTCTCTCCTTTACTGCCAATCCACAAGCCAGCTTCATGGAACCAAGAATCTTCTTTGGAGTTCCAAGGACATACTTTCACACATCTTCCGCAGCTGACGCCTTCATCGTTAGCAGCGCGGAATACCGTACACTTCTTAGAATCAGTATTCCAACGGAGATAACCATTGTGCGGTACAGGGTCATCATCAAAGCTAATAGCTTGAGAAGGACAGTTATCCGCACACTTTTTACATACTCTGCAGAAATCCTGCAGACCAAAATCAATCGGTTTATCCGTTGCCAAAGGCAAATCCGTTGTAACTGCTGAAGTTTTATGACGGAAACCAATACGAGGATGAAGAGCAGTATCAACTGTCCTGGTAAGTTCACCCATTCCGCAGGCAATCAGACAAGGTGGAATAAGAACCTCGTAATTCCCAAAATGATGGGCCCTGGCATGATAACCCAACTGACGAATATAACTTGCCATGATGATTGCCGCATTGGCAGCGGCATGGTAACACCGATTCGATTGGGTGACACCCATGGCGTCATATCCTGTTGAACCCAACCAAGTTTCCAAATGCATCTCTACAGCCATACAAATAACGTAAGGCATTTTATCTGTGATAGGCACCTTTCCAAATGGTGTATTGATGGGAACAGCTTGCATGAGATATGCGGCTAAGGGCGGTTCCATGTTACTTTCGTAATAAGCAAAATCAGGCATATTGCCGATACCTACTTCGTCTGCTCGAAGGTAATAGGCGAAATCTTTAATATGCTGGGACATCTGTTCAGGGTCTGGTATAGGCAATTTATGCGGATTTGGCTCTCCTGTAAGCATAGATATACCTGAGACTGCTCCAATAGCACTTGCAAACGGTAATGCCATAGGATGTCTAAACAGTGTAGTAAAAAGTCCGGCCCTTGCTTTATCACCCAATTCTCCTGATACAGCCAGGGCAAATCCGGCATCTTTCTCATTGGTTTGCTTCACTTTTCCAACAATCTTGGTTGTCCCCAGCCATTGATCGTTATTTTCGACATAACGGACGGATGCACCGCCATAATTCGCTTTAGGACGCAATTTTGACCATTGTCCTTTGGTGGTCTGATAGTCCAAACTAGGTGATGCTACCGCTGCGTTGGCGATCTTGGCGGGTGCCGCAATCGCACCCATGACGCCCATTGCAGTGGCTGCTACCCCGGTTTTCAGAAAACCACGGCGGCTTATTCCTTTTTCTTTATTTTCTGAATTTACGGACATTAATTTTCCTCCTCTAAGCCTCGATTGATTCATTGACCTTTTTATTGATACGGATAAACCCTAAGAAGCGCGCCAGCACTATTGCCATTATGATCGAAATGCCTCCGAATAGGAAAATTGCCGTGCTGGATGCCTTAACGTGTCCTACGCTAGCATTAATGTAAACAAAGGAAATCCCCATCCAAGTAACGGCATACCAAATAACATATAAGGACCAGTTCAGTACCGTTTTCCACATTAGATCCTTTTGGGCGCGAGGTCTAATCCAAAGTATCCCCGCTAAAAATAACACACCGGCAAGAAAAATTAAGAATGTACTCATAAATCCACCTCCTTTTAGATATAAGTCTACTGATTTATCCGGTGGGAATGTTAATTTAAATTAACATTGCTAATATTTTTCAGGCCTGTGCACATAAAAAAAATCTCCCGGATTTCTCCGGAAGCACTATCCTGAACTGTTGTAATATAGGATTTGGTAACTGCCTGATTGATGAGATCTACCTCTTTCATCATCTGACTAGTCTTAATAATACTTTTGGTCTGACCTACGACACCCTTCAAAATTGGTTGTTGCAAGAATATATTATAAGCCTTGTTTTTTCTAAAAAAGATGTTTCTCAAATGTTAGCTCTTTTAATCTATCTAAATCATGGATAATGATTTTGCCTTTCTTTTTCTCAATAATCTTTTGCTTTTCCAAATATCCTAATACTTTGGATATCGTGACATGATGGACTCCTGAGATTTCAGAAATAGTTCTCTGAGACAATTCGAGACGGATTTCATATGAATTTCCTACGGGTATTCCGTTGGAAATGCATAGACCGTAAATCAGTCTTACTATCCTGATCGTCGGATTGTATAATTCCATTTCAACTGTTTGCATCATATAATAAAGGCTTTTAGAAAAAGTGTTCTTTAAGATTTCAAAAAATATATCATCATCTATTTGAAATATTACTTTGAGCTGCGCCTCCGTGAAAAAACATACGCTGCATTTTTCTATAGTAGTTATATAGGAATTATCATGTTTCATCGGAAAGAGCTTGCACAGGATTCCATTTTTGCCGCAAAAATAATGCAATATTTCCCTGCCGTCCTCTGTTACCATTTTGTTTTGGACTTTTCCTGAAAGCACATAGATTAGCATCGGCTCCCTATCCCCTGGTAAAGTAATAGCGCTCCCTTTTGCATAGGATTTCACAATTCCTAGATGGGTAAATTTTTGCAGTCTCTCGACAGGGTAAAATGTGTCAGGAATGGTTCTTGACACCTCATCAGAAAAATCGTATTTCATACCTTCTTCGCCCCTTCCCATATATACCTCTAGTAATTTACTTTATGGTCATTTAAATGATAAAGGTTTTTAGTTTAGTTTATACTAGATTTCAAATTATACCATATCGATTTAACCTTTCAATTTCCCCTTAATATTTTTGAACCCAACGATTAGAATTGTAAAATTGATTTATAATCTTTGTGTGTTTCCAAGGATACCTGTCAATAACCATATTGAAGCGAGCATGCTGCCATCTTATAATACAATAGTGGATATAACCGGAGTCCATTATGTGACGGTCTCTAAGGTATTTTGTATCTTGAAAAAGCAGAAAATACTAAAAAGGAAGAAGGAAAAATTGCTGATATATGATAAAGAAAAACTAAAAAAGTTAATGCAACAAACACAGATATTTAAACATGAAAGCACTTGTTAAGACAGATATTTTATTCCCCGTTTAGTGATATGGACTTCGAAAATTTGAAAGGCTATAAGATCAAGGTCTTCCGTTAAGTAAATACAACGAAAATAATCGCAGAGGACTGACCTTTCATATTAGGGAACAGTTCTCTATTTTTAGATAATCGAGTTACTTTAATCATACAGAATTAACAAAATGTTATATAAAATTTTAAGGAGGGGATATAGATCATAATATTTTTTATGTTATGTAGCATGCGCCAACATTATGAGTTTTTAAATTATGATAATATTCATATAACAAGTCGGAGGCCGTAGAAACAAAAAGGACAATAGAATGAAATTTTTAGGGGAATAATAATTATGGAAAAAATTTTTAACAACAATTATATTTTACCGAATAATTTTTATCCAATAAATAAGTTAAAAAATTATCTCAATATGGGGATTGTCCGAAATTACCAAAAAGGAGATTCCGTTGTTTCACCCGGAGAGATCATCGATAGCGTTATTTATGTTATTTCAGGAAAATTAGGTATTACCTTTCTAACTGAGGATGGAAAAAAAAGGATGATGTTCCATGCTGATGCTGGCACGTTTGTTGATCGATTATTTCAGTCTGATGATTGTCTCGTTGATGTTGTTTCAGAAGAAGAGAGCGTTGTATGCTATTTTTCAAAAGACCAGTTGCTTGAGATGTTTCAGCAGGATAAGGAAGTTCTCTGTGAATTTATTACGAGTTATGCATCAAAATGTGGGTATTTTATGCATGAATCTAAGGAAATGGCGCTCTATAATCCTTCGGTTCGGGTTCTGCGATTACTTTATAAGCTTTGCCTTACTAAAGGAGAGTTAGTTAACAATGTTTATGAAATTAATATTAAGTTGTCGCAAAAGGCTATTTCTGAAATGACAGGTGTCCATTATGTGACTGTCTGCAAAATATTCCAAAATCTAAGAGAAAAGAACATTTTGCGTAAAACATCCAATAAGATTATAATCTTTGACTTAAAAAGACTTAAAGATCTGATCAGCAACTGACGAACCTTTCGTCAGTTATTTCTGGGTTTGGGACAAAAAGAAGAGGTGCTTGGAGAAGCACCTCTTTTACAGTATCTTTTCATGCAAAAAAAGTTAATATGGATTGTACGAACGATATAAAAAATTTGAAAATTTATAATTCATGCACGGTTGCTAGGTTTTATCGGTGTGAAAAAAACGGGAAACGCAAGTTCACAACAAGCTTGATTGGGAGGGAAAATGCCGGAATATGCATATTATTCCTACCATGTAGAAGATCCTAAAGGCCTATTTAAAAAGCCTTGGGAACAATGTGTCGCCCCGGTAACTGAACGCCTTCCTTATGTTATTTCGTTTATTATTGACCAGCATTTGGAGACGATGTCGGGTTCCACAGGGTATGACCAAATCAGTGGTACGCAGTCCTACAAGTGAAACAGCAGGTGTTGCTGTTGTCTTGGCTCAATACATCCGAAAACTTGGTTATAATGCCAGGGCTCATCATGCTAAAAATTCTCTAATGGTTTTTACTCCTGCCTTTATAGCTAGTGGGTTAGGGGAACTATCCCGTACAGGTGATACTTCAGTCCATCCTAAATTTGGATTCCGCCATAAAGGTGCTTGTGTTACTACGGATCTGCCGCTTGCTCCCGATAAGCCAATTAATTTCGGTTTACAGGATTTTTGCAAAATATGTAAAAAGTGTGCGGAAAACTGTCCAGTCCAAGCAATTACACATGATGAGAGTCCTGTTGAATATAATGGATACTTGCGTTGGAATAGTGATTTCAAAAAGTGCTCGGATTTCCGGGCAACAAATGAAGAAGGTAATTCCTGCGGTCGCTGTATGAAAGTCTGCCCCTGGAACTCCAAGGAAGATTCATGGTTCCATCAGGCTTGGATCGGAAGCCAAAATGAAGCATCAGCCAAATTGCTCAAATCGGTTGATGACATGTTTGGCTATGGTACGGAACAGATCTTAAAATACAAATGGTGGCTGGAGTGGCCTGAACTGTTATCAATTCCGGATAAAATGCCATTCTGATAACCAGACCTGAATTATAATTAATGGCTCTATATCAAACGTTGGAATAACCTAAATAAGAGTAAATAGTCCGATATATGCTGGTAATAGTCAGATAGACCGTTACCAGCATTTTTATAATTGATAAAAAAGTTTGATAAAAGGTTATTGTATTCTAATATCGCAAATTCTATAATAAAATTATGATTTTCGGCATGTATGGAAATTGAAAAAAAACAATATATGAAGTTATTATTCCGTTTATTTATCGTATCTTAACACAGTTTACTAACAAAAAAATTTAATACATGCGCAAACAAATAAGATTATTTTTTAAGGAAAATATATAAATTAATAAGAAAGTATATTATTGGGGGGGTTAGAAAGCCATGGAATACGATTTTTTTAATGAATTGACAAGAACAATTCCTGACACATTCTATCCCGTTGAAAAATTGCAAAGATTTGTCCATTTAGGAGTTGTGAAATCCTATGCCAAAGGAAGTGCCGTTATTTTACCAGGGGATGAGTGCATGCTAATCTATGTACTTTCGGGAAAAATCCAGCTCAACATGGTTACAGAGGAAGGTAGGCAAAGGTTGGTATATTTTTGCGGCAAAAATGGAGTCATGGATAGGATTTTTCAGCTGAATAATGATAATGCCTACGCGACTGCAATAGAAAAATGCAGAGTGTGTTTTTTTTCAAAGGAGCAGCTTTTAACAATTTTTCAAACTGACAGTGATTTATATTTTGAAATTATGAAAAATCTTTTTGCCAAAGGCATTTATTTTATGAAACAGACCGTTGAAATGGAATTATACAATCCTACGGTCAGAATTGTAAGACTTCTTTATGGTCTATGCATATCTAACGGAATACCAGTAGGGGATTCATATGAAGTCCGTCTTGAATTGTCTCAGAAACAAATTTCTGAAATATCAGGAGTCCATTTTGTTACAGTATCTAAAGTATTAGGATATTTAATAAAGCAAAAAATTATTGAGAAAAAAAAAGGCAAAATCATTATCCATGATTTAGATAGATTAAAAGAGTTAACATTTGAAAAACGTCTTTTTTAAAGATAGTAACATATAGATACAAATTTTTCTAAAACACTATATCTGCAATAAACAAACCCTCATGGATTTTTGTTCCTGAGGGTTTGTTTATTACAGATATCAAAAAATATAAATTTATTTATATTTTATTTATCGGATTTATAACTAATTACAGAAGGTGATGATACGAAAAATTTATTAATGCTTAGTTCATACTAAAATTCCTATCAAGTAAATCTTTAAAATTATATTAAAAGGGAGGTGAAGATAATGGGTACATTCTTAATTTTTATTGCCGGTGTGTTATTTTTAGCGGGGATTCTTTTTATTAAACCTCGCGCCAAAAGGGACTTAATGTGGAAAACAGTACTGAACTGGGCCTTATATGTTATTTGGTATGCCATCACGTGGATGGGGGTTTCCTTTGTTTACATTAACGCATCGGTCGGCCATGTTAAAGCAACAAGTACGGCTATATTCCTGTTCTTAGGGATATCAGTGGTGCTTGCTGTCGTTCAGGCACGGTTGCTAGGTTTTATCGGCGTGAAAAAAACGGGAAACGCAAGTTCACAACAAGCTTGATTGGGAGGGAAAAAATTGAGTAACGAACAAAAACAGCAGTTAAAGATAAACCGGAGAAATTTCCTGAAAGCCGGTGCTGCAGCTACTGCTATGGGAGTTGTTGGGGCGCTGACAGCACCTGCCAAGGTCGCCAGTGCGGCGGGCGAGACGTTTAAGTATACACCCGCACCCAAAGGTCAATGGTCCAAACTACATCCTGTTCATGATATGGGCAGCGTCTCACTTCGTTTTGTAGAACAAAACGACCAGTGGCTGGGAACTACTAAAATTGTCGGACCGATAAAGAGAACTAGCCAATACGACAGCGGGTTTGATCGTTGTGCTGAGGGAAAAGTCAGTGAAAGGGGACAATTGGGACTCTACAATCTTATACCCAAAGACCCCATGGCCATGGCGATAGTTATGAGCACCGCCCTACCGAAACCCCTCGTGGAAGGTCCTGTTGCTCCTGTGAAAACGGAAATCCCTGATCCAGAACAAATGTCGATGCATATCAAAGACCTGGCTTATTTTTTAAGAGCCGACGATGTGGGAATCGGCAAGATGCCGTCGTATGCTTACTATTCCGAAAAGGTAATATATGAACCGTTTCCCGGAAGAGAATTGTTAGAGTTGCCCAGGGAAAAGTGCGTCAAACCGATGACTGAACCGGACATGCCATATGCTATTGTGGTTATGGTCGATCAGAATTTGAAAACAACGCTCGCTTCCACAGGTTATGATGCCATCAGCCTCTCCCAATCTTTCCTGGGATATCATTCAACAGGAATGATTTCTGTTATCATCGCTCAATATATCAGAAATCTTGGTTATAACGCCCGGGCGCAATACGCTGTGGATTATAACGCAAATATGCCTCCGGTTATTATAGCGGCAGGATTGGGTGAATTATCACGCACAGGTGAGTGTACCATTCATCCCCGTTTGGGATTCCGCCATAAGGTGGCTGCTATTACAACAGATTTGCCGCTTGCTCCGGATAAACCCGTTGATTTTGGCCTTCTTGACTTTTGCCGTATCTGTAAAAAATGTGCCGACAATTGTCCTTCCGGCGCTATTTCACTCGATGATGATATGAAAGAAGTGAACGGTTACCTGCGTTGGACCACCAATGCAGACAAGTGTGCCGAATTCCGGGCAAGTAATGAAGAAGGTGCATCCTGCGGGAGATGCATGAAGGTCTGCCCGTGGAATTCGAAGGAAGATTCATGGTTCCACCAGGCGGGAACTTGGTTTGGAAGCCAGACTAAAACCTCTGCGTCGATGCTGAAAGCCATTGATGATATGTTTGGATATGGCACCGAGCAGATCGAGAAATATAAATGGTGGCTTGAGTGGCCGGAAAATTACAAACTGCCTCCCGTAAGCATTCTAATCGCGCCGCTGCCGTCTCATGGAGTTCTATAAACTTTAATTTTCCAAAGGTA
The DNA here is from genome assembly GCF_047652685.1 of Dehalobacter sp. CP. Taxonomy (NCBI): domain Bacteria; kingdom Bacillati; phylum Bacillota; class Clostridia; order Eubacteriales; family Desulfitobacteriaceae; genus Dehalobacter; species Dehalobacter sp. CP. The sequence continues at coordinate 2,272,564 of NZ_CP157399.1, read as the reverse complement.
TCTCTGAAAAATTAATGAATGCAATAAAAAAGCTGTTGTACGACGAACGAAAAAGCTGGGCGTCAACAGCTTTTTTATATCGAGACTGAGTTAAGAATATGTGCAGAAGTTATTGATAGACAAACCCTCATGGATTTTTATTCATGAGGGTTCGTTTATTTCAGAAAAATGATCTGAATTATACTTTATGCAAACAAATTATACTTTTTTAGAATATGGTGGATCAAAATATGATAGAATTTTAATATGATGTGGATTCGGTGAAAATCTTGGTGAAGGGGGAAAAGTGGATGGAAGAAAACGAAAAATGTGGAGGGGCTATTCCGGATACATTTTTTGAAGTTGAAAGGTTGCAGGAATTTATTAATTTGGGGACTGTAAAGACTTATGCTAAAGGCAGTGCTGTCATGTGGCCGGGAGACAAATGTTCTTCACTCATCTATGTGGTCTCCGGAAGGCTAAGAGTAAATAAGCTACTCGATGACGGCAGGGAAAGGCTTGTTTACTTTACCGGAAAACATGGCTTAGTGGGCAAGTTATACGAGACCTGCAATGATAGTTATGCGATCGCGCTTGAAGACAGTAAGGTTTGTTTCTTCTCAAAAGAACAGCTTAAAAAAATTTTCAGCTTGAATGATGAAATCCCCTTCGACATCATAAGAAACTACTTATCAAAAACTTCTTATTACATGAAGCAAGCTGCAGAGATAGATTATTTCAATCCAGCAGTCAGGATCGTCAGGCTGTTTTATGAACTCTATATTGCCAATGGCGTAAAAACCGGTGATCATTATGAAATTAACATTCAATTATCTCTAGAGAATATTTCTGAAATAACGGGGACGCATTATGTCACCGCTTCCAAAGTAATAGGCTGGTTAAGAAAAAATAAAGTGATGGAAAAAAAGAGAAAAAAAATTATCATTTATGATGCAGAAAAACTGAAAATGATGACTCAGGGGACACATGTTTTTTAATCGTCTAAATCCTTAGCAATTATTTTGCTGTTATTTAACGTTCAATCGGATTGTTTTGGGAAATCATAATGTCCATTTCAAAGCACTCGCCCTCTTTTTTTCCGAGGGCGTTTTTAAATTGTTCTTGGAGCTTCGGGTCACCGAGGGTATATTTAAAATCTGCCATACATAATTCCGGGACAATTTGCCTCTCATAATGTGCATTTACTGAGACGATGATTTCGTCACCTATGGAAATAGGCTTATTTTTTTTTGCCCATCGGTAGGACATGTTAGAAATTGCTTCGGTTACAGCAGTGTCCAGATCAGCCTCTGAAAACATAGGTTCAGGTCTAATATTTAAGCCCTTATATTGCCCCAATTGAAATTGATGCATTTTTCAGAACCATCCTTTTTGTACGCGTTATCAGTACGCGTTATCATACCTATTGTAACAAACGGGATCTCTCATATTTTTAGCAGGAATTAAAATTCAGATATCTATATGAACGGATGTTGTAATCTATCAGAAAGACTTCACGAAGAATGAAAATAATCAAATTTAGCACTAGCTAAAGTTTTTGGGTATTCAGTTTGGTACTTTTAGTTTAGTGGTAGTGAATGTACGTACAAAAAACTACAAAATTTTATGGAGGTGGGTCTTTTGGGCGTATTCTTAGTTTTTATTGGCGGAATTGCTTTCTTAGCCGGTATTTTAGCGCTAAAACCATTTATGAAACGCGAAAATAAAATAATGACGGTCCTCAACTGGTCTCTTTATGTCATTTGGTACTTGATTACATGTACAGGCATCTCATTTGTTTTTCTGAATAGCCGTGTTGGTCACGTCAAAGCTACAAGTACGGGAATATTCTTATTCTTTGGTCTGTCCATTATCTTTGCGGTTATTCTGGCGAGGCTCCTGGGTTTCCTCGGGAAAAATGGATTAAGCCTAATGAAACAAATGAAGGAGGCAAAATAGTCATGTCAAAAAATCTTGCTGATGATAGAAACCAACAGCAGGGCCTTCAGATGAACCGTCGCAAGTTTCTGAAGGCCGGTGCAGCAGCGGCGGTTACCATGGGACTTATGGGCACGGTTGGCACGATGCCTGCTGTTGCTGCTGAGGCGGCTGTAGGTTCAAGCGTTACAGTAAATGGTGCGAGATCTAAGCTAAAGCCCACCGGACAATATGGCTCTGCTTCGGTCAAATTTGCTACATTTAATAATGAATGGCTTGGCACGACAAAGCTCGTTGGCGAGGTCAAAAATATCAGCGAAGCAGAGACAGGGTTTTCACGGGCCGGTCGTGGCTTATACGGAAAAGAGTCTCAAATTGGCAGGGGGTACTTTATTAGAAAAGATCCTGCCGGGGCAGCCGAACACGATACTTTAATGATCTTGGCAACAGAACCGGCAGTCCAAGGTAAAGTGTCCCCAGTCAAACTGAATATTCCTGATCCGGAGCAAATGTCCCAGAACATCAAGGACTTTGCGTACTTCCTGCGGGCCGACGAGGTAGGAATCGGTAAAATGCCGGATTTTGCCTGGTATTCTCATAAGGTCACGGATCAGCATGCTTTGGCAGTGAACGATCTTGAGAAAGCACTTACTCCTGTGACAGACAGATTACCGTACGTTATTACGGTCATGGTCGACCAAAACTTAGAGACAATGTTGGCCTCTACCGGGTATGATCAGATCAGCGGCGCCCAATCCTTTTTAGGATACCATACTACCGGTGTTATTGCTGTCGTCTTAGCCAATTATATTCGTAATCTTGGCTATAATGCCAGGGCACATCATGCCAGAAACTACAAGGCCGTTATGACACCGTGTCTTATTTCAGCCGGACTAGGTGAATTATCCAGAACAGGAGACTGCTCCATCCATCCGCGTTTAGGATTCCGCCACAAAGTAGCTGCGGTTACAACGGATTTGCCGTTGGCCCCGGACCAACCGATTGATTTTGGTCTGCAGGACTTTTGTAGGGTATGTAAAAAATGTGCGGACAATTGTCCCTCGGGTGCCATCACCCAGGATACAGAGCCGGTTGAGTATAACGGCTATTTGCGTTGGAACAGTAACATGGAAATATGTGCGAAATTCCGGACGACAAATAAAGAAGGCTCTTCCTGCGGCCGGTGCATGAAGGTATGCCCGTGGAATACAAAAGAGGAGTCTTGGTTCCATGCTGCCGGAGTATGGATCGGCAGCCATGGGCAAGCCTCATCCAAACTGCTTAAAGGCATGGATGATATGTTTGGCTATGGTACCGAACAAATTGATAAGTACAAGTGGTGGCTGGAGTGGCCGGAATTGTGGGCTACGCCTGAAAAGATGCCAGGCCTTGTAAAATACTAATCGCCGTATTTTAACCATCCAATAATCACCTAATAATATTCAATAAATAATTAACCGCGATATACCAAATCAAATTAAGGAGTGACGCTAACTACATATTTTAGTAGTTAGCATCACTCCTTTTTTCTTTGAATCAAAATATAACTAACCAATCAATGATCCTAATAAGCAATCTTAACAAACCTTCGTACATAAAGTTGTCGTGAATTAAATCATACAAAGAAATTTTATTATATAATATTTGTGCTATCTTTTCACTCTTAAAGACAATGAACTTATCAATTTAATATTTTAGCACAGACGATTCAAAATAATCTTAATGTATGTAAACAAATTAAAGATTTTTAGAGAATGGAGGGATGAAATATGGGGAAAATTGAATATTAATCTCTGGTAAAGAAAGTTGATAAGGGGGAAAAGAAGGGGATGGAAAACTTCGGAAAGTGTGGAGCAATTGTACCCGATACCTTTTATCCTGTTCCAAAATTACAGGACTATGTCCACTTGGGAACAGTAAAATCTTTTGCCAAGGGCAGTACCGTGGTTTTTCCGGGAGAAGAGCCACATGCAATCATTTATGTATTAAGCGGTAAGATAAGAGTTGACTTGGTTTTTGATGATGACCGGGAAAGATTAATGTATTTTGCCGGCATGCATACTTTTGTAGGGAGGTTATTTGAAACATATCATAATCTTCATATTATTGCGATGGAAGATAGCAAGGTCTGCTTATTAAATGAAGAGCAGCTTGCAAGAATTTTCCGTGAGGACCAACAAATTATTTTCGATGTGATAAGAAACTATCTTTCTAAAACATCTTATTACATGAGGCAAGTCGCCGAGATGGATTATTTTAATCCGGCAGTTCGAGTCATACGGCTGCTGTATGAACTTTGTAATTCGAAAGGTACAGCAGAGGCTAATTATTGTGAAGTAAATAATGACTTATCTTTAACGAGTATTTCAGAAATTACCGGGGCCCACTATGTAACCGTCTCCAAAGCATTAGGTTACTTAAAAAGACATCATATTTTGGAAAAAAAGAGGGAGAAAATATTTGTTTATGATATGGAAAAACTTAAAATGTTGACACATGAAACGCATATTTTTACCGGTCATGAAAGTAATCCTGTTTCATGATAACGATGATGATAAATTTAAAAAAATATCTTAAAAAGGATATAGATTTAATCCACGACATAAATTGAGCGATACTGATTTAATACAATGTACCTGTAACGATTTAATTTCCACTTGGAAAAGGGGAGGTGAAAAAGCTATGGGTACATTTTTAGTCTTTTTAGCGGGTCTGTTATTTCTTGCCGGTATTCTTTTTATTAAGCCTCGCGCCCAAAAGGAGCTGAGGTGGAAAACGATCCTTAACTGGAGCCTGTATGTTGTATGGTATGGGATAACCTGGATCGGGATTTCCTTTATTTTCATCAATGCCTCAGTCGGGCATGTCAAAGCAACAAGCACGGCAATATTCCTGTTCCTGGGGATATCGGTAGTGCTTGCAGTTGTCCTGGCCCGTTTACTCGGTTTCATTGGTGCTAAGAAAAAGGAAACTACATTACAAGCTTAACAGGGGGGTGATAAAAAAATGGAGAATAACGGTCAGAAAAAAGAGTTGCAAATCAACCGCAGAAATTTTCTAAAAGCAGGGGCTGCTGCAGCAGTAACGATGGGAATTATGGGCACAATAGGTACGAAAACTGCTGTTGCTGCTGAGGCTGCTGTTGGATCAAGCGCTGCCAGAAATGGAGCACAATCTAAATTAAAACCCAGTGGACAATATGGAGCAGCAAAAGTCAAATTAGCTCAATACAATAATGAATGGCTTGGCACCTCGAAGATCGTTGGTGAAATCAAAAATATAAGTGAAGCGGAAGCAGGATTTTCACAGGCTGGCCGCGGCTTATACGGCCCTGAAGCCCAACGAGGCAGGATGTATTTTGTTAGAAAGGCTCCAGAAGGAGCTGCTGAGAATGATACTTTAGTGATTTTGGCCACAGAGGCTGCAGTGCAAGGCAAAGTATCTCCTGTTAAACTGAGCATTCCTGATCCGGAACAAATGTCTCAAAACATCAAAGACTTTGCCTATTACCTGCGGGCCGATGAAGTTGGAATTGGCCGTATGCCGGAGTATGCTTGGTATTCGGATAAGATTACAAATCCAAAAGCGTTGGCAATGAATGATGTTGCCAATGCAGTTACGCCGGTAACGGACAGACTTCCTTACGTCATCGTCGTTGCGATTGACCAACATCTGGAGACGATGCTAGCGTCTACAGGGTATGATTCAATCAGTATTGCGCAATCGTTTAGGGGTTACCATGCTACCGGTGTCGTTGCTGTCACACTTGCTAACTACATTCGTAGCCTTGGCTACAATGCCCGGGCTCATCACGCCCGCAATTATAAAGCAGTTATGACTCCTTGCGTCATTGCCGCCGGTCTTGGCGAATTCTCCAGAACGGGCGACTGCGCTATTCATCCACGCTTAGGATTCCGTCATAAAGTTGCCGCTGTTACGACGGATTTGCCGCTGCTTCCCGATCAACCCATTGATTTTGGTCTGCAAGACTTTTGCAAGGTATGCAAAAAGTGTGCGGACAATTGTCCGGCCGGCGCCATTACCCAGGATGCCGATCCTATTGAGTATAACGGTTATCTGCGCTGGAACAGTGACTTTAAAAAATGTACCATATTCCGTACAACGAATGAAGAAGGCGCTTCCTGCGGCCGCTGTATGAAGGTTTGTCCCTGGAACACGAAAGAGGCATCCTGGTTCCATGATGCTGGGGTATGGATCGGTAGTTCTGGAGAAACTTTATCTACGTTGCTCAAGTCCATGGATGATATGTTCGGGTACGGTACTGAGCAAGTTGAAAAGTACAAGTGGTGGCTGGAGTGGCCGGAACTTTGGCCTACCCCTGAAGTACTGCCAGGCCTTCAAAAATACTAATCTATGGCCCTGGCATTCTGACGCATTAATGATGGCCAATAAATAATAAACATTAATAAAGAGCAGATTAACTATGGAGTATTGCTAAACTACTAATTTAAGTAGCTTAGGATACTCCTTTTATTATGGTTACGTTAGTTTTATCAGTTGTCCCATTACTCTGCATTTTAACAGGGATATAGTTTTAAAACTTTAATATATGCAAATAAAATTGAAATTTTTTATAAATATTGGGCAATATTGAGGTGTGTATTGATTTTTAAACCGTAAAAAATGTTATCACGGTTTAAACAATTGATCCTTCTTACTATTGTATAGTAAACACATAAGATTAGTTTGAACATTTTCAATTTTACTCATATATTTGTTGACCTTTGAATTAATATTAAATGCAACACTTCTAGAAACCTTTTATATCAGTGCATGATACTACCGCGTTCAATAAGTTGAAAGATGTTTAAAATGACGTGCGGATGTGGTATTATTTTTTGAGCCATAGATGAAACCTCCGTATGTCATTTGATTAGACACCAAGATTGTACTCGGTTTCATGTTATGGTTTTATTGTTTTATGTGTTGTATTTGATTCTACAATCAATCATAAATTTGTTAACGGATCAGGATATAAATAAATTCAATAGTTGTAATAAAATAATTAAGAAAGGAGAAATGGAAACATGAAGTCAGATCTGAATCAAAGAATACCAGATACGTAATGATAATTAGAGAAATATTTATTATTTTTTATGGAATTGTTATCATTTTAGCTATTAAACAAAACAATTTGTTAATTGCCACAAGAACTTATACATTTATTATGATTCTGACCTCTTTTTGGAAAGTGAAAATATTTAATCAATCCTAAAAATGGGGTGTAAAAATGAATCCTTCAACGACACGCAAGAAAATGCAAGGGAAAAATGGCGGGAGCAGTATTGAAGAAATCAAATTTGAAATGATTATTCCCGATTCTTTGTATCCCGTCGAAAGATTATACGCGTACATTGAATTGGGGACCAGAAAAACTTTTAAAAAAGGCAGTGCCGTCCTTATACCGGGAGAAGAACCCAAGGCTCTCATTTATATTCTATCGGGTAGAATAAGAGTTAATTTGGTAGTTGATGATGGAAGGGAAAGGTTTATTTATACTGCCGGTAAATACAATATGATGGGCAGATTATTTGAAGCTTATAATCAGTATTATATTGTTGCGCTCGAGAAAACAGAGATTTGTTATTTTACAAAACAGCAGTTGGAACTAATTTTTCAAAAAGATCAGGAAGTTTTTTTTGATATTATAAAAAACTATCATGCTAAAATTTCTTATTACATGCGGCAAATGGCTGAAATGGATTTATATAATCCCACGATCAGGGTGGTAAGGTTATTATATAAACTGTGTATGACGAAAGGTGTTGCCGTAGGAGATTCATTTGAAATACAAATCGACCTTTCTCTGAAAAGGATCTCAGAAATCACAGGTGCACATTATGTTACAGTCTCGAAGGTATTGGGCGGGCTGAAAAAAAAGAATATCATCGAAAAGAATAAGAATACAATCATCATTCATGATCTGAAAGGATTAAAACGCCTGACGCAAGAAACGCACATTTTTAGTAATCAAGGCAGAAGCTTGGATAACGATTTGTTCTCTTTGTAAAAAATAATAAAAATGTTAAAGTCGTGATAAAACTTTGAGCTTGAAATTTTAAATATAATGTATCCATAAAGGTTATTTTTACCGGCAAGGAGGTGAGAAAGTTATGGGTACATTTTTAATTTTTCTGGCGGGCATTTTATTTTTAGCCGGCGGACTCTTTTTGAAAACCCGTGCCAAGCATGAACTGAAGTGGAGAACAATTTTAAACTGGACTTTATACGTTGTGTGGTATGCAATAACCTGGATTGGAATTTCTTTTATCTACATCAATGCCTCGGTCGGACATGTTAAGGCAACGAGTACAGCAATCTTCTTGTTTGGAGGAATCTCTGTTGTATTGGCTGTTGTTCTGGCCCGTCTATTAGGTTATATCGGTATCAAAAAGAAGAGCAATCAAACGATGCAGGCTTAATGGTAAAAATTCAGTAAAGAAGGTGTAAAGATTCAAGATGGAAGATAAAAAGATAAACTTTAGTCGACGTGGATTCCTTAAAGCTGGCGTGGCGGCGGCAGCGGCAGGAGTGATGGGTGCAATCAATCCGAATGTCCTGAAAGCTGAAAATGCTTCGTTGGTTTCGTTGGATTATGCATCACCCGCGAGCGGGAACTGGTCCAAACTCGTGCCTAAAATGAATTACGGTGGAGCTTCCGTGCGTTATGCGGAGCATAACGACCAATGGTTGGGCACATCACAGATTGTAGGCGAAGTACAAAATATAAGTGAGTACGATAATGGTTTTACCATGGCGATCCGCGGAGAACTGGGCGAAATACCGCGTTGGAACTATGTGACCCAGGGCAAACGCGATCCAATGGCTTCCGGCTTGGGTTTTGCCATAAGTTTTTTAAGTACAGACAAAGCCGTGGAAGGTCCTGCCCCGCCGAGGGCGGAAAAACTGCCTGTACCTGATCCTGAAATCATGTCCAAGCATATCAAAGACACATGTTATTACTTGCGGGCTGACGAAGTTGGTATCGGCAAAATGCCGGCTTATGCATATTATTCTCATAGAATCTCGCCGACACATGGGGACTATGCTACCGGCAAAATTGATCCCAATCTTCTCATGGAGGAAATACCTGTTACGGAGCGGCTGCCGTATGTTATCTGTGTCGCTGTGGAGCAGCATCTTGAGACGTGGTTGGCCTCCACCGGTTATGACGGCATCGCCAAAAGCCAATCCTACCGTGCCTATCACGCAACAGCCAACATTACCGTTATGCTGGCGCAGTATATTCGTTCGCTTGGTTACCGGGCCCGTGCTCATCACTTTGCCAATTATGCTTCAGTGATGGGACCGATCCTGATTGCGTGCGGTATGGGAGAACTGACACGCACCGGTGACTGCGTTGCTCATCCGCGTATGGGTTTCCGCAATAAGGTTGCGGCTGTTACTACGGATCTCCCGCTTGTCCCGGATAAACCAATCGATTTTGGAATGCTTGATTTTTGCCGGGTTTGTAGGAAATGCTCAGAGAATTGTCCGGGTGAAGCAATTTCGTTTGATGAAGAACCCGTAAAATACAACGGCTACCTGCGCTGGAACAGCGATTTTAGGAAATGTGCGGCTTTCCGTACAGGCAATCAGGAGGGATTCAGTTGCGGACGCTGCGTCAAGGTCTGTCCTTGGAGCTCTAAAGAAGATTCCTGGTTCCATGAGGCCGGTGTCTGGATCGGAAGCAAAGGAAAACAATCAGCATCTCTTCTCAAACAGATCGACGATATGTTTGGATACGGTACTGAAGAAATCACGAAATACAAATGGTGGCTGGAGTGGCCTGAACTATTTCCTATGCCGGCCGGATATCCACCGGTAAAAAAATGATTTGTTTTATTCATCACTGATGGAGAATCAGATCATATGATTTGAATAATTATTATGAAATAATATTCGGTAAAATACGGTGTGCCTTTAGGTACGCCGTATTTTATTAACAACACGAAAAGCGCCTGTACATATTAAGCGTAAAATAAATCCACGAAGTTGCAATCTTCGATAAATTAGGGTAAGGGGTTAAAGAAAAAGAACCCAAGCAGCAATTTTTTTGGTAAACCGCCACGGTTTTCTGAGAACCGGGGCAGCAGTTGCTGCTATGGGTGTTATGGGTACAATTGCAACGCCATCAAAAATGGTGAATTGCAACTATTAAATATTATAATACGATTAATTCAATAAAAGTTTAGCAGGAATTAATTAAATGAAAATATTTATTTAACTTAGAAAATGCACATTTATTTGTGTCATCGCTTTTTATAAATTTACCGGACTTATACTACTAAACTCCAATAACAATATTGAAAGATAAAGTTGGAAGCGTTCATCAGCGTTGTCCAAAGTGACGCCCGTAAGCTGCTTTATTTTATTAATTCTATAAAATAATGTATTGCGATGAACGCACAAAGTTTTAGCGGCATCATTCGGAGAATGTGTATAGTATAAATAATATTTTAGTGTTTCTAGAAAAGGCGTCCCGTTATCCCTTTCTTCTTTTGCCAGCTGAATAACAGCTGGGTGACAAAAATCGGTAATATCGCTTTGAGATCTTATTAATTCAGTAAGAAAATAGAGTGTACAACTTTCATAAAGACATATGTTTATATTAGGCGGTATAGGTTGTTTGAAAGAAGCATGGGTAATAACACGGCAGAAGAGATTATTGATAAATTTAATATTAAAGAATTGGTTGAGTTTGAGCGATACTGCAGGGATCAGAAACTATGGGATGAAATGGAAAAATGTTTTCATCCTGATTCTTCTGTCAATATATCATGGTTCAGTGGAACGGGACATGAATTTATTGAAGCGTCCAAGAAAATGCAGTCCAATGCGAAGCATAAAATTAATGACACCTTGATTTGGTTGAACAAATACAGGGCAGTTGTCGAGATGATGGCAACTATTCATATATTTGGAGAACTCGACGGGTTTCCGGTAGATCTTATGTCATATTCAAGGCTGCATTTTAGAGTGGAAAAAAGAGAAGGTATTTGGCGAATCTCTTCTTTTGACTGTATTTGCGAAAAAGATTTATTAGTCCCTGTTTATCCGAATAATCAAATTGTCATCCAGGAGGAGCAATTAAGAAAATACCGGCCGAGTTATGCCAGCCTTTCTTATATGCTTGCCAAGGAGGGATACGATATCGATATCAATCTTGCGGGAGAGGATAAACCTGAAACAATTAAAAAATTATATGAAACAAGCACAAAATGGCTGGAAATATAGTTAGAAAGGTTGGTCAAAATCAAAAAATATGAAAGGGAGAGATTTTGCGATGAGAGATTACCAGATATTGACCCAGGCGATGGGGATCTTAATGAAGAACAGGTGCTAGGGATCTTAAATGAATTTGTGGCAACCAACCCCAGTAACAATGAAGCCGGAAAGGTCCTAAATGCTTGCCAACAGGGAATGGCGATAGTTGGAGATCTTTTCGAAAAGGGTGAGTATTTTGTTGGCGATCTGATTTTCGCCGGGGAATTGCTTACAGCTGCAATTGAAACGCTTAAGCCCTTTCTGGGTGGAGAAAATACTGAAAAAGTCGGAAGAATTCTCCTCGCTACGGTTCAAGGTGACTTGCACGATATCGGCAAAAATATTTTCAAGAGCATGTCGGAGGCAGCCGGCTTCGAAGTCATTGACCTCGGGATCGACGTATCTGCCAATACTATTGTAGAAAAAGTAAAAGAGACAAAGCCTCAAATAGTAGGTATGAGCGGCGTTTTGACCATTGCTTTGGATTCTATGAAAAGTACCGCAGCAGCTATTAAGGATGCGGGGTTACGGGAGCAAGTGAAGGTGATCATTGGCGGGAATCCTGTTACGGCGGAAGCTTGCAAACAGATTGGTGCAGATGCATTTACCACGAATGCTGCAGAAGGCGTAACAATATGTCAAAAATGGGTAAATTAAGGCTAAAATATTGTTTATTACAAACGGCAGGTGAATTAAAAAAAATAATCATGTGAAGAAAGGTGAGATTATGGACAGCAAACAACTGTTTAACGAAAGGATTCAGATATTTGATGATGCCGTACGCATGAAAAAACGCCCATCCAGAGTACCCTTTGTTACCAATGACTGTCTGTGGCGTTATCATGACTTAGGTATGAAATTGAGTGAGGCTTTGTTAAGTACGCAGGGTGTAGAAGATGCAGTTATTAACTTTCAAAAAAGGTATCAATTTGACTTGCTATTGGACATCGGAGACAGAAACCCATTGCAAATGACAAGAAGTCTGGGTAATTATGAATATCTCATCAATGACGAAAATAACACGATGATGTTAAAAGAACAATGCTTTTTCCTAGAAGAGGATTATGACAAGTTTATTAATAATCCTGTTAAGACCTTGTGGGAAGACATCATGCCGAGAAAGTATTCTTTATTTACGAAGGATATGCCGCTAGAGACTTTGCAGAATACTCTGGGCAAATTTTTGGAATACGCCCAAGCCATGGAGAAAACAACGATAAGGCTTATTGATGAGTGCGGAGTCCCGCCCATCTTAGATGTGCAAAATGGCGCAAGAATATACCCTGCTTTTGAATGTTTATATAATTTCTTAAGGGGTATGAAGGGACTTTCCAGAGACCTTAGGGTTCACCCCGAAAAAGTAAAGGCATTTTGCGATACGTATCATGAGTTTTTTGTCAAAAATGAGATCAATAAAATCAAAAAGGTGGATTCCCCAACGAGTTTTTACAGCATTCGCCATCTTATTAAGCCAGAATATGGTTAACCCCAAACAGTTTGGGACTTATTACTGGCGATACTTTAAAGAAATTGTGGATAAGGTCGTCGAAACCGGCAATACAATGTTTATACTTAGTGAAGGAACAACAAAGCATATAACGGAATACTTGCAGGAACTTCCCAAAGGACATTTTTGTTTCTACGTTGAATCGGATGACATATTCGAAGCCAGAAAGAGATTCCCGAACTTATGCTTATGGGGTGGAATACCTCTGGATTTAATTAGCAAGGGAACAAAGCAGCAATGTATTGATTATGTAAAAAAGGTTATTGATGAAGTTGGGACAGATGGGGGTCTTATTCTCAGCACAAACAAGTTTACAACAGTACCGCAGGATTGCAACAGGGAAAATTTATTAGCTGTCAGTGAATTTGTCAGGAATTACAAATAATAATTATTTTATACAAATAAGGAGGAATAGATAATGGGAGAAAAAATTGATTACACAAAATATCCAGATGGGCATGAGGCCTTAAAGTCCATGTTGGACTTTCTTCCTTCTGAGGAAGCTAAAGCAGGGTTGCTAATCGGTTTCACTGTATTCATGTCTCTCATGTAAATACATCATGGCCTAAGTGACTGCAGCAAATTGCCGCAGGAGGAGAAAATGTTGTTGTGTAGTCCAGACTACTAAGTTTTGTTTGGATTAACGGATAAAATAATATGAAGGTACCTGTTCTGGAGATGAAAATAAAGCAGTAGCTGGGTCTACTGCTTTATTCTCGATGTAGTTAAATCTGTTTGCATTTTTATCTTAGATTTAATAAAGTCAAATTTCGGTATTCGTATTAAGTTAAAGTATCTGGGCTACTTTCATGATATTTTCAGCGGATAATGCCAATTCGGACATGGACGCTGTGATTTGCTCAGAAGCAGCAGCTTGGCTTTCGCCTAATCCGGAGGCCTGAATTACTTGACTAATTAACTTAGTGGATTCGTCTTTAATAGAAGAAACAATTTCTTTTATATCTTTGATTGAAGAAGCACTGTTGGTAGCCATCTTCCTTATTTCTTCCGCGACAACGGCAAATCCGCGTCCTTGTTCGCCTGCCCGGGCAGCTTCAATAGCGGCATTAATGCCTAAGAGGTTGGAGTTGGCTGCTAGATCATTAATAAACTTGAGGATCTCATCGGTTTTTTTGATTTCTTCCAAAACTCTTTCGCCCCTGGATTTTATTCCTTCCAATTCCTGGGCCAGTTTCATGGCAGCGGCAGACAATTCCTCGGTTGTTGCTGTGACCTCTTGTGAAGAGGCGGACAAAGATTGTGCTGTGTCGGTAAGTAAATTCTGGGTTTCCAGATTAAAGGCCAGGCCGATGCCTCCGATTATTTTACCGTTATCATCTTTGACCGGAAAGGAAAAGCCTTTAAAGGAAAAACCAAATACTTCCGCAGGGACTGTCATAACAGTATGCTGACCAGTGCGTACCGCTTCAGCAAGGGCATCACCCGGAGGAAGCGGCATTCCTATGACGTTGAAAGGCATCCTTGTTTTTTCACTTTCGACACTGTTAAGATACTTTTCGGTATCAGAGAGGGCAATCATGTTATCCAGAGGTATCATTTTGTGAAAGTAAGGGAGTGCTCTATTGAGACATTCCAGAATATCAGCTCCATTACCGGCCTCAGGATTATAAGGGTTTTCTTGATTTGCATTTTCCATAATAAATCCTCCCTTTGGAAAAATAAAAATATAAGAAATAATGAACGGAAATAATAAATAACCACTCTTATCGAGTGGTTATCACATAGAAGTCTATCATGTTATAATGGCAGGCCATTTAGCACATGCTAAATAAATCCAGGCCATTTAGTTTCTACTAAAAAAATATATAGAAAAAAAATATAATATTATAACCAAGCTTTGTGAATTGTTTGAACTGCAAAGCAAATCAAAGATGGTCTTCTGCCTTTTCTCACCATCTTCTGTAAGGTAAGGAAGTGATGTAGGGAATAAAAAGTATAAGAAGATAAGTATCTTTTTGTAAACTAAGTATTTTTACCTGTGAGAAAGTTGTCAGTAAAAATTCAAGGGGAGAATGTAAGTATGGAAAAAACAAATAGTTATTACATCTTACCGAATAATTTTTATCCCATCAAAAAGCTGCAAAATTACATTCATATGGGAGTTGTTCGAAATTATTCCAAAGGACAATCCGTTGTTTTGCCTGGAGAATTAATATACAAGATCGTTTATGTGCTTTCAGGAAGATTGAGCATAAACTTTCTAAATGAAGACGGAAGGCAAAAATTAATGTACTATGCTGATCCTCATACCTATGCCGATAGATTATTTCCATTTGACGATTGTTATGTTCATGTTATTGCAGAAGAAAATAGCACAGTCTGTTTTTTCTCTAAAGAAGAACTTTTTGAAATCTTCCAGCAGGACAAAGAAGTGCTTTTTGATTTCATCACAAACTATTCATCAAAATGTGGCTATTTTATGCGGGAAGCCAAGGAGATGGTGCTTTATAATCCATCTGTCCGGGTCTTGCGCTTACTTTACGAGCTTTGTCTTACCCAAGGGAAGTCGGTGGATAATGTCTATCAAATAGACATTAAACTATCTCAAAAGGCTATTTCTGAAATAACAGGTGTACACTTTGTGACTATAAGCAAAATATTCGGATTTCTAAAAAAAGAAAACATTTTGTATAAAACAACAAATAAGATCATGGTTATTGACTTGGAACGGCTTAAAGAATTAGTTAATGAGTGGATGGAACTTTGATACAAATTTCCCATTTGATTCTTTTTATCAATTAGTATAATACAAAATACACATAAAAAAGTTAATGGGTGTTAATTTGAAACCAGTTAAAATAAAAATATAAAATTTTTTGCCTAATAAATAATACTTTTATGTGAGACTAAAACTTTAAATTTAAATTATGCTTAAAATAAATTATGGAGATGTAACTTCTAAAAGAAATTAGGGTAAGGAGGTGAAAAGAATAATGAGTACATTTTTAATCTTTTTGGCAGGGATTCTTTTCTTGGCCGGTGTCCTTTTTATCAAACCGCGTGCGAAGCAGGATAAGACTTGGAAGACCGTGATTATTTGGACCTTATATGTAATTTTCTTTGTTATCGCTTGTATGGGAGTTTCCTTTGTTTACATCAATGCCAGTGTAGGGCATGTCAAAGCATCAAGCACGGCTATCTTCCTGTTTGGGGGGATTTCGCTGATTTTGGCTGTAGTTTTAGCCCGTATCTTAGGATTTATCGGTACAAAGAAAAAGGCCGAGTCATTACAGGCTTAGAGGAGGAAAGTTAATGTCCGAAATTTCAGGAAATAAAGAGAAAGAATCCAAGCAGCAATTTTCGGTAAGCCGCCGCGGTTTTCTGAGAACCGGGGCAGCAGTTGCCGCTATGGGTGTTATGGGTGCAATTGCGGCTCCATCAAAGATGGCGAACGCAACTGTTAATACGTTGGGTTATGAGGCAGCAGGCAAGGGTAAATGGTCAAAATTAAAGCCGAAGATGAGTTACGGAGGAGCCTCGGTCAGTTTTGTGGAGCATAACGACCAGTGGCTTGGGACCAGCAAGCTTCTCGGGCCTGTTCAAAGGACCGATGAACAGGACGGCGGATTCTGCCTGGCCATCAGAGGTATTTTGGGTGAAAAAGCAAGATATGGGTACTTCCAGCAAGCCCCAAGATATCCACTGGGAACCGGGTTCTTAAACCCTCTTGGGGCAATCAGCGGGGATAATATGGTGGATGGACCCCTCAGCCCTGAGAAACTGCCGATTCCGGATCCGGAACAAATGTCTCAGCATATCAAAGACCTTGCTTATTATCTGAGAGCTGACGAAGTAGGGATTGGCAAAATGCCTTCCTATGCTTATTATGCAAGTACAATGGCACCACCGCAAGGAGCGTATGCTTCGGGCGCAGTTCCCCCTGATGCCCCGATCTCAAAAGCTCCTGTGACGGGTAACCTGCCAAATGTTATTGTTGTTGCGGTAGAGCAGCATTTGGAAACCTACTTGGCAACGACCGGATATGATGGAATCTCCGTATCGCAATCGTTCCGTTGCTATCATGCTACAGCCAATATTTCTGTCATTATGGCGCAATACATTCGGAATTTAGGCTATAATGCGAGAGCCCAACATTTTGGCAACTATGAAGCCGTAATGGGTCCGTGCCTGATTGCTGCCGGAATGGGTGAACTTACCCGCACGGGAGACTGTGTTGCTCATCCAAGATTTGGATTCCGCACGAAAGTAGCAGCTGTGACCACCGATTTACCGTTAGCCCCGGATAAGCCGATTGATTTTGGGATGTTGGATTTCTGCAGGGTTTGCAAAAAATGTGCAGATGAATGTCCTTCTAAAGCGATCACCTTCGACGTAGATCCAGTGGAACATAACGGCTATCTGCGTTGGAATACGGATGCAAAAATATGTACAGCTTTCAGGGCCAGTAATGAAGAAGGCGTCAACTGCGGCAGATGTATTAAAGTGTGTCCCTGGAATTCCAAAGAGGATTCCTGGTTCCACGAAGCAGGCATCTGGATTGGCAGCAAAGGGCAAGGTGCTGCAAAATTTCTTAAAGGCATCGATGATATGTTTGGCTACGGAACTGAAATTATTGAAGATTATAAATGGTGGCTTGAGTGGCCTGAGCTCTATAAAATCAAGATGCCAAGCTAAAGGTACAGTCAAAACGCCTAATGTAGTCAAAAACCTAATGTACAATTTCATGCGGCGCACCGTCTAAGTGCGCCGCATTTTTATGTCCTAAATTGTATTTCGATTCAGAAATAATGAAGAAAAGAAAAATTAAAATAAAATATTAGCAATGATAACGTTGGTTTTTTTATATCATGCTAAGATTACTCCATAAAGCTTCATTTGAAAACGGTATAACATAGGTTGTATCGGATTCCAGGAGAAGTGTTTTGGAAACAGAGGAGGTGAAAAGAACATGGGAACATTTTTGGTATTTCTGGCGGGTATTTTATTTTTAGGCGGCATCATATTTATCAAACCACGGGCTATGCAAGATGTAAAATGGAAAACAATTGTTAATTGGGTTTTGTACGTTTTATGGTTTGCAATTACTGGCACCGGGATTTCTTTCATCTATATTAATTCAAGCGTCGGACATGTAAAAGCAACGAGTACTGCCATTTTCCTTTTCTTAGGTTTATCGATTGTTCTGGCAATTGTGCTGGCAAGATTCTTAGGTTTTATCGGAAAAAAACGCAATCAGCAAAATACAAATATAGAAGCATAGAGGTGAAATGCAATGTTTAGATCTTCGGATCACGAAGATAGTAAAAAGGGGTTCCAGATGGACCGCCGCAAGTTTCTGAAAGCCGGGGTTGCTTCAGCTCTTACCGCCGGAATGGTCGGTGCGATGAACGTTTTGCCGGCTGAAGCCGCTGAAGCTGTGAAGAACACAGCCGGTCCCCAAACCGGAGCCAAATCCAAACTTCATCCTGTTGTAGATTATGGCGGCTCAAGTGTCAGTTTTGTTGAGCATAATGACCAGTGGCTGGGGACAACCAAAATTGTAGGCACGATCAAACCGTATCACGAAGCGGAACAGGGCTTTTATATGGCCAATCGTGGAAAATATTCTCCGGAGGCGCAGCAAGGATTTTATCATTATAAGTTTGTCATGAAACATCCATTTGGTGCTGCCATTGCCCAGTTTGCAATGTCGCTTATGGCCCCTCAAATGGTGAGCGGACAACCGTCTCCGCAGAAACTTCCGATTCCCGACCCGGAACAAATGTCACAGCATATTAAAGATGCTGCCTATTTTTTGCGCGCTGACGAAGTGGGAATCGGCAAAATGCCGGAGTATGCTTATTATACCCATAAGGCTCCCAGTCAGGATGATCTGCTGAAAGACGACCTGTCAAAGTCAATTCCTGTGACGGAACGTCTCCCTTATGTTATTGTGGTTATGATTGACCAGCATTTAGAGACCATGCTGGCTTCTACGGGCTATGACGGCATCAGTGCTTCCCAGTCCATGCGTTCTTACCATACGACCGGCGTAGTTGCGGTTATTCTGGCCAATTATATTCGTGGCCTGGGCTATAACGCTAGGGCTCATCACTTCACCAACTATGCTTCAGTCATGCCTCCTCTTATCATGGCTGCAGGGATGGGTGAACTATCCAGGACAGGTGACTGTACGGTTCATCCCCGGTTAGGATTCCGCCACAAAGTTGCGGCTGTGACCACAGACTTACCTTTGGTTCCGGATAAACCGATTGATTTTGGTTTGCTTGATTTCTGCCGCGTCTGTGCAAAATGCGCGGATAATTGCCCGTCAGGTGCCATTACCCAAGACCGGGATTTGGTTGAATACAACGGATATATGCGCTGGAACAGTGATTTTAAAAAATGCACGGAATTCCGTGTAACGAATAAAGAAGGTTCTTCCTGCGGCAGGTGTATGAAGGTATGCCCCTGGAATTCCAAGGAAAAATCCTGGTTCCATACTGCAGGCACTTGGATTGGCAGCAAAGGAGAAGCTTCTGCCAGTCTTCTTAAGAAAATTGATGATATGTTTGGCTATGGCGAAGAACAGATTGAAAGATATAAATGGTGGTTGGAATGGCCGGAACGGTATGATGTATCGGCACTCAAGCACTAAGACAGTAACAATCAATATAATTAGTAATTTTAAAAGCGGTGAGATTTTATACTCATCGCTTTTAAAATCTATTGCGGCTTACCCCGGGGTACGCTGCAATAGATTTTTATTATGCCATTAAAATGTACTTTCTAAAAAGATTTTGTCTACAGTGTGAATGGCTTCTAACAAAACAGCGGTTAATATTCGTTAATCTGACGAAATATTAGCCGCTGTTAATACATACTAAATTAATATTTTTCACCAACCTGGTATGATTGACTCAGATAGCACCTTGGAAATCGGTAAGGTTACGATAGACTGAACCGCGTTTCCAAAAAGTATTTTGCGTAGGGGGAGGTGAAAAAAATGGGAACATTCTTGGTATTTCTAGCCGGAATTCTGTTCTTAGCCGGAATTATTTTTATAAAGCCGCGAGCTAAGCAGGAGCTGAGATGGAAAACTGTTCTTAACTGGGTATTATACGTCTTGTGGTATTCGATCACAGCAATAGGGGTTTCATTCATTTATATTAACTCAATCGTAGGACACGTGAAGGCCACAAGTACAGCAATCTTTCTGTTTATCGGATTATCGATCGTTCTAGCCATCGTATTAGCCAGACTTTTAGGATTCTTAGGAAAAAAACGCGAAAATATCAATTCAAGCGCAAAGGCGTAAAGAGGTGAAAAAAAGATGTTTAGATCTTCAGAACAAGAAGGAAGCCAACAGAATCAGCGGTTTAAGATGGACCGCCGCAAGTTTCTGAAGGCAGGGGCTGCTTCTGCGCTGGCAGCAGGGATTGTTGGCGCAATCGGAGTTTTGCCGGCAGAAGCAGCTGAAGCTATGGCAAGCCAGACAGGCCCCCAGAACGGAGCCAAATCCAAGCTACATCCCAATATGGATTATGGCGGTGCCAGTGTCCGATTTGTCGAGCATAACGACCAATGGCTTGGAACTTCAAAGCTAGTTGGTCCTATTAAAAAGAGCCATGAAGCAGACTCGGGATTCTTTTATGCGATGCGTGGTAAACTTACAGCAGAAGCTCAAACAACGTCGTACAACTATCAATTCGTCTTTAAGCATCCGTTTAACGCA
This sequence comes from Dehalobacter sp. CP, assembly GCF_047652685.1. Lineage (NCBI taxonomy): Bacteria > Bacillati > Bacillota > Clostridia > Eubacteriales > Desulfitobacteriaceae > Dehalobacter > Dehalobacter sp. CP. The sequence goes on along the minus strand of NZ_CP157399.1, from coordinate 2,252,156 downwards.
GCTATTGCCGGGTTCGCCGTCAATCTTGCTCCTGAACCCATGGTGAGCGGACAGCCGGCCCCTGAAAAGTTACCGATTCCAGATCCCGAACAAATGTCCCAACACATTAAGGATTGCGCCTATTTTTTGCGGGCGGATGAAGTAGGAATCGGCAAGATGCCCCCGTATGCTTATTATACCTATAAAACGCCTAGTCTGGAAGATTTGCTTAGGGATGATCTATCTAAATCGACACCGGTCACGGAGAATCTACCCTATGTTATTGTCGTCATGGTTGACCAGCATTTGGAAACAATGCTGGCTTCGACCGGATATGATGGTATTAGCGCTGCCCAATCCATGCGTTCATATCATTCAACTGGTGTTATTTCCTGTATTTTAGCCAGTTATATTCGTAACCTGGGTTATAATGCCAGAGCACAGCATTTCACCAACTACGAAGCGGTTATGGGTCCCTGCATTATAGCTGCAGGACTGGGTGAATTAACGAGAACAGGTGACTGCACTGCACATCCGCGTCTTGGATTCCGCCACAAAGTAGCAGCTGTGACCACCGATTTGCCCCTTCTCCCTGACAAACCGATTGATTTCGGCATGCTTGATTTTTGCAGTGTCTGTGGCAAATGCGCAGATAATTGCCCTTCCGGTGCAATTACAAAGGATAAGGACCCAGTAGAATTTAATGGTTACTTGCGTTGGAACAGTGATTCTAAAAAATGCACAATATTCCGGGCAACAAACAAAGAAGGCTCTTCCTGCGGCAGGTGTATGAAGGTATGTCCTTGGGACTCTAAGGAACAATCCTGGTTCCACGAAGCAGGTACTTGGATCGGCAGCCATGGCCAGAGCTCATCCAGATTGCTTAAACAAATCGACGATATGTTTGGCTATGGCACAGAAGAGATCGAGAAATATAAATGGTGGCTGGAGTGGCCTGAAAGATATGATGTATTAGCTACCAAGCATTAAGCTGTTCAGTTTTTCATCAGGCATATACCAGGCATATCTTTAAGCGGCGGAGTTTTTCTCTTGCCGCTTAAAGGTGTTCAAAAAACGGATGCTATTCCTTAAATTAGGCTAAAAATTATTGTAAATGTATATATTAATGATTTAATGTTATCATAGGTCATGTAAAATTAATTTTAGCATTTGCAAATTTTTTTAAATTGTTATCCAAATTGGTTCATACGATAAATCGCTTGACGATCTGACTCATCTGCTGTTAGGGGAGGGAAAATCGATGGATGATAGCACAAAAAGACAGATTCCAGGAACAATCATTCCTGAATCGTTTAATCGTGTTGAAAGATTGGAAAAATATGTACATCTCGGATGTACGCGTCCATTTTACAAAGGAAGCGTCGTACTTTCTCAGGGCAGTGAAACCAATAATGTAATGTATGTGCAGTCGGGATGTCTTGCCGTAAGCATGGGGACTGATGATGGTCATAATAAATTTTTGTTCCAGATCGGCGAGCAATCCATTGGGATGACAACCTTTTTAAGTGAGAATCATGAACTACAGATCGTTGCGGTCAAAGACAGTGTTATTTGTTTTTTTACCATTGAAGAGGTTTTGAAAATATGTCACGAAGATGAACAACTGATTGTCGATATCATTCAAAATCTTAGTTCAAAAGTATATTATTTTATGACACAATCAAGAGATTTAAATTTTTCCCGTCCCGCGAGTAGGGTGTTTCGCTTCCTGTATAACCTATGTCTTCATGATGGAAAACAAATTGAAGACTATTACATCATTCATTCAAATCTGACACAAAAAGCGATCGGCGAAATCACCGGCACCCATTATGTCACGGTTAGCAAATTATTGACGATCCTTGAAAAGCAGAAAGTATTGAGAAAAACCAAGGATGCAATTTATGTTTATAACCTAGAAAAACTAAAAAATATGATTAATGAAGTTCTTGAATATTAGAAAAATCAATTATCACCGATATTCCATTCAAATAGGTGTTTGACAATCTTTTCATGCAGCAGACTTTCTTTTAAGAGTTCGGGGGTAGGGAAAAGCTTTTCAAACATTTGTTGATCCCCCTGGATTCCTTCAAGAACCTGCTTTCTTCCTAACTCTGCTTCTTCATCGGAAATACAAATATTTTCAACACGTGCTAACTCCGTAAAAGCCAAACTGAGGAGAAGCTGTTGTTTAGCAAAAACAGCACAATCCTCATAGAAATATTCATCAGCCTCACTTGAGCCAAAAGGTGTATTTGCGTTTTGATTCTTTATGATTTCATAGTCTTTAAGTGCATTGTTTATTACTTGCTTTGTCGTGGCGGCCAGCATTTCCTCATCCAACTCATATGTTGAGCTCTCGATAATTGTATCTAAGATCGTTTGTAGATTATTTTCTGCGATGGTTTGTTGGCTTTCAGCTATCAAGGACTTGCGGATTTTCTCTTTCAGCGTTTTCAAGTCCGGAACTTCCGGGTCCATTTCATGGATAATTGCGTCTGTGACCTCCAGTTGTTTTGACGGCCAGACTTCCAGTACGGTAGCCAAAAACTCAGCTTTCTTGCCTGCAACGTGTTGAAGCGGACTATTGTGTGGGATATCAATCATCATTTGGAAACGATCTGCTTTCTTTTTTCCGATGACATTTTTGAATTGGCCAAACATCATGGGATCGCCAACTTTGTATTTTAAATAGGATGAACAAAGTTCCGAAACAGCCAAACCGTCGCAAGTTGCAAAAATGCTGACTGCAACCTCATCCCCTTCTTCGACAACTATATTGTCTTTTGACCATTCGTTAAGCATTTTTAAAACAGATTGAATTACCGCATTCTCTAACTCCGTTTCTGTAGGCGTGGGCTGAGGGGCGATTTTCATTCCTTTATACTGACCCAGTTGAAAATGATGCATTGATAGTGCCTCCATTTAATATAAAAATAATATGAAAATTGCAGTCATAACACTTTCATGTTATCATAAATTAAGCATCTAGATTTTAGCATATGCCAACCTTGAAATCAAATGCAAAAAACAATCGATTATTTAAAAACTTGAAGTATCTTTATGTTTTTGATCATCCGAATTTTTTAGGAGAAGGGGAAAATTAATGGATGATAGGATGATGGATGATAATATAAAGAGAAAAATTCCTGATATTTTAATTCCTGAAACATTCAATCGAATTGAACGTTTGGGAATGTACACGCATCTCGCAAATACCCGAACTTTTACCAAAGGAAGCATTGTGCTTGGACAGGGTGCAGAATCAAATTCTATTGTATATGTACAATCAGGATGTTTATCCGTAGGTATCGGGATGGAAGACGGTCATAATAAATTCCTGTTTAATATTACTGAAGGTTGCGTCGGAATGACAGCATTTCTAAATGAATATCATGAATTGCAAATTCATGCGGTCAAAACCAGTACGGTTTGTTTTTTTTCCATTGCGCAAGTTATGAAAATTTTCCATGACGATGAACAAGTAATCCTTGATATCTTGCATAATATTCTCAGTAAAGTATATTATTTTATGGCACATGCCAGAGATTTAAACTATTCCCGTCCTTCCAGTAGAGTGTTCCGCTTGCTCTATAATCTTTGCATTCATGAAGGGAAGTTTGTAGGCGGTAGTTATGTCATTACTTCAAAGCTTACGCAGAAAGCAATAGCGGATATTACGGGGACACATTATGTGACGGTTTGCAAATTATTTAACATACTTGAAAAACAAGAAGTCCTCAAAAAAGTCAAAAATAAAATTTATGTTTATAATATTGAAAAACTAAAAAGTTTAATCAATGAAGTTATTGAGTACTAAGCTACGGGGACAATATTTGTGGATTTTAAAGACATGCCGGAGAAAACTTTCCGGCATGTCTTTTTATTAGCCCCAAAGTTTCATGGTAGTTTAACGCGGACTAAATAATCTGGTAAGATAATATAGTAAAATGTTTTAGGTTATTGTAATGTAAAAATTCTTTCGTAATCACTTTTGCCGTAAATATCGCAATCGTTCCATTTCCAAAGAGCGTGAATAATCTTTTCTCTAAACAAGTAGTCCCCCAAAAATTCATCATTTGGAAAGAGCTGACTGAATTGCGCTTTGTCGGGAGATGTTTTTAAGAAGAAGGATTTTGCTTCCTGAATTTCCTCAGGACTGATGTCGATGTTTTCTAGCCGTGCAATTTCGGTCAGAATGAGTTCTTCGACAAGGGTTTTCTCAGCCAACGCCATGTTCTTCATTTCAAACATCCTGTTATCTCCGGACATAAGCGCTTCAAGGTTTTGAGGATTCCCTGACGAGAAAAGTTCCTTTTGCGATTGGGTATTAAGAATATCCAGAACTTCCTGGAATTCCTTTTGATCTAAAGTATATTCCGAACCCGAGGCAATGGTGTCGATTATGGATCGAATTCTCTCTTCCTTGATCTTTTGTAACCAGTTTTCAGAGATTATTTTGCGTAAGTTGGCCTGCAGCTCATCTATTCCAGAAACCTCAGGATTAATTTGCCTGGCGATTTCATCCGAGAGTTCAACGGGTAGTCTATGGTTAACTTCATGGATGGCAATCTGAAAGGTAACTGTTTTTCCGCCCATCCGTTCAACGGTGAAACCTTCGGGGAAAGTAACAGACAGCACTAAATCATCTCCGGCTTTGTGATTAATAATCTGGCTGAATGCCTCAAGAACAGAAGGATCCCCCAAGGTAAACTTTAGATTCGAATTCGATAACTCCGGAACGAACATATTGTCGCATTCCGCACGAAGGCCAATGACAACTTCATCACCATACACCGCAGGCATATTATTTTTTGCCCATTGGTTTGCCAGTTTTTTTACAGCTTCCCTCGCCCCCAGGTTCAAATCATCTTCGGAAAACATAGATACTGGAGGAAGCTTTAATCCTTTATATGATCCAAGTTTGATTTCATGCATGCCCAATCTACTTCCTTCTTTTATTATTTTTTTGTTGTTATTTTATCATGGAATAGTCTATCATAAAATAGTTTATCACACTTTAATATGCGCAAATAAAAATTTTGTTTTTTATATAGGAGGGGGTTAAAAATAACCTTTTGTGGGGATATTTAGGAGCAGATGAAAAATAAGGAGGGGGAAGAAAGTAAAATACTGACACATTAATTCTTATTTAACAAAAAATAATTCTTATTTTACAAAAATTCGATAAAATATTGTCATGATATGCAATTATGTTATACTTAATTAGCATGTTTTAAAGATTTATTTGTATACCTAGGTTAAGATTTTAATGCATAATAAAACACAAGGAGAAAAGCATATGGAATTCATCAAAATTTTCAGAGAGATTACGCTCAAGCAAATTGTAACGGAAGAATCCAAGGAGAGGACCCGTAAGCAATTGCGCGAACAAATGGTGGCTTTGAACGACGAAAAGACGGAGTTCGAAGAAAACAAAAACAAAATGCTTACAGAATTCTCGTTGAAAGGAGCTGAAGCTACTCAACTTAATCAAATCCGGCAGCAATTTGATACGCAGGCTACAAAATTTCATGTTGGGATGGACGAAATTAGGATGAATATGGCAGCGATTGATGAACTGAAAACCGGTGAAGAAATCGTGATTGGTTCGGTGGAAGGGCCTTATGAACTCAAGGTTGGAGACAAATTGGAAACGGCGACCAAAGCTGAAATTGTTTTTAAAGACGGAGTAGTTGTGGAGATTAGGCAATGACCTCACAGGAGAAAACAACGGTCACATTAAATGAAGAAGCCCGGTATGCGTTGGCCAGGGGAGTTGACAAGGTAGCTGATTTGGTCAAAGTAACGCTTGGACCTAAAGGAAGAAACATTGTCATTGAACAGATGATGGGTTATCCTCTGGTTACAAAAGACGGCGTAACGGTTGCGAAACACATTAATTTGCCTGACCCTAGGGAAAATATGGGAGCCCGTTTGTGTAAGGAAGTTGCCAGGCAAACCAACGACATGGTCGGCGATGGCACTACGACGTCGATCGTCCTCGCACAAGCCATCGTAAAGGGTGGAATGCCCCTGGTCGAAGCGGGAGCAGACCCGATCCGCCTTAAAAAAGGGATGGAAAAGGCCGTACAGGCAGTCAGCCAAGAAATTGGAAGGCTTGGCGTTCCGGCTACTCCGGAAACTGTTTCCCAAGTTGCGTCCATATCGGCTAAAAGCCGCTTGACTGGAGAACTTATTGCTCAGGCAGTAGAAAAAGTTGGACAGAATGGGATTGTAACAGTCCAGGAAACCATCGAACGGCGTACTTTCATTGAAACAACGGAAGGTATGGAATTGGAGAGCGGTTATCTCTCTTCATATTTCTTATCCGAAAACGATCGTATGATTTTAAACCTGGAAAAACCTTATATTTTAATGACGGACCAGATGATTGACAATATCCAGCAAATTAAGCGCGTTCTTAATTGGTGTATCTGGGAGAAAAAGCCGCTGTTGATCGTAGCAAAGCAAGTAACAAAAGATGTGCTGGGAATGCTGATTACACATAATACGGAGGCTAGGGAGGCCAAGGCGATCGCAGTTCAGGCTCCAGGTACCGGAGAGTACCGTCTTGGTATTTTGGAGGACTTGGCAGTCAAGACAGGCGGTTCTGTTTTAGTGGAAATGCTCGGGTTATCGTTAGAAAATATTGAGAAATCCATGCTTGGTAATGCAGAAAAGATTATTGTCACGCGTCAAAAAACGACTGTGATAGGTGGTGGTGGCAGTAGTGAAATGATTGAAGAAAAATCAAACCAGCTGAGAGCACTAATCAGACAAACATCAGAGTCTGGAGAGCGCCAGAAGCTGCAAGAACGGATAGCCAAGCTTTCTGGTGGAATAGCCGTTATCAGGGTTGGCGCTGATACGAAGATTGCGCTAAAGGAACTTAAAGACCGTGTTATAGATGCTGTACAGGCTTCGAAAGCGGCGGTGGAGAGTGGAGTCGTCCCTGGCGGAGGCACAACCTATGTAAGGGCAGCAAAAGTACTTGATGATTTAAAAGCGGATTCAGAGGATGAGCTATCTGGTATCCGTCTCATTCGACAGGCTTTAGCCGTACCGTTGCGCCAGATTGTAAATAATACCGGTGGTAACGGAGACAAAGTTGTAGAGATGACCAGCAAGGCTGCACCTGGCATGGGATACGACGCAATGTCAGGAAAATTTGTAGACATGATGGCTGAAGGGATCGTAGATCCGGTTGCTGTGACAGTTACCGCGTTGAACAAGGCTATGGGTATTGCTTCAATCCTCCTTACAACAGAAGGGGTCATTGATAAACAATATCAGTTTACAATTGATCTAAGTACCATGATTTAGGTTGAAAAAACAGATTTCTTTTATATTTGTTTCAAGCCATAAAAAAGAGAGGCCAGTTTTATGAAAAAATTTATATTAATTGCTAAAAAATTTATTCCATTATTTGCTATTGTAATTTTGGTTCTAACAATGGTATATGGGTATTACATCAATAAAATGGATCAGGATGTTGTCCAAGGGTATTACCAGCAGTTGTTTCCGAAAGCAGACCATTTTGATTCAATAAGTGACCGGACGGCCAAGGCGATAGGCGCAGACGGAAACCTTATGGCTTATGTCGGGATCTGCAGTAATGTCGGCTATGGGGGGCCCGTGATGGTAGGGACTATCATCAATCTGACCGGGGGTATTCAGGATGTAGTGATCCTGCAGCATAAGGAGACTCCTTCTTATCTCAACAAGATAGCCCAGGCCGGCTATTTCCGCCAGTACACCAAAAAACATGCGGATGATCCGCTGGTTTTGGACGCTGACATTGACAGAGTATCGGGGGCAACGCTTTCCACACGGGCTATCGCAAAATCTGTGAATGATGTTGCGCATACAGTGGCCGTCCAAGAATTGAATGTTACACCTAAAAAAGCAGAGATCTCCTGGAATATAGGAATAAAAGAAATCGCAGTTGCTTTACTCTTTATACTTTCTGTTTTCATACCCCGTTTCAAGCAATTGGCGAAGTTTAGGTTGGTATTTCTGGGACTTAGTATCGTTATTTTAGGTTTTTGGTTAAATAGGTCATTATCGATGGGACACATCAGTGCGCTGCTTCTTGGATACTTCCCGTCTCCGAGCGAAAATCTGATATGGTATCTTGTTTTGTTGGGAGCATTGGCACCTGCTTTAATAACCGGTAAAAACATCTACTGTGCGTATGTTTGTCCTTTCCACGGCTTGCAGGAAGCTACCCACATGATTAGTAAAGTCAATATACCGATCGGAAAATATGTTAAATGGTTCCACACAATAAAAGAAGTTATCTTATTTTTAGTTTTGTTCTTTGCCTTCCTCTTTGTAAACCCTTCATGTTCCAGTTTTGAACCCTTTGGAACGATATTTGGCTTAAACGGATCCAGTAATCAGTGGTATTTGCTTTTTGTCATATTGCTTACCAGCTTTTTCTACCGCCGGTTCTGGTGTGTTGCGTTTTGTCCGGTTGGGACATTTGTGGACAAGGTCGCACAACTGGGACGGAAAATTCGGGAAATCATTGGGTTGCCCTCCAAGAAAAAGGTTAGAAAGGTGGAGAATATGAATGTCTGAAAAAGCTGAACCCGTAGTAAAACCTGAAGATCAAGAAGTGGGGAAAAAAAAGACAGAAACTTCTACAATTTTGCTTTTTGCTTTGTATGGCCTTACCATCTTGCTGATTGTTTTGGTTTTGATAAGTAATTGGAATGCCTGATGATTTCTGAATAATGAGGAGTAATCAACATGGATACAACATTATTGGCCGGGGAGAAGGCCAGACAATCACTCGCAGCAGGAATAGACCTTATCGCCTCTTGTGTTAAGGTTACACTGGGACCAAAAGGAAGAAATGTTGTTTTAGACCCGGTGGTTGGTCTTCCGAAAATTACAAATGACGGGGCTAGTATTGCCAATATCATTTCCACACCTAACCGGTTCCAAAATTTAGGATGCCAGATTATCAAAGAAGTATCAGACAAAACCAACGACAGGGTGGGTGACGGGACAACGACATCGATTGTTCTGGCCCAGGCCATGATTCGGGAAGGGATGAAAAATATTGCGGCGGGTAGTAATCCCACTTCTCTTATAAGCGGCATAGAAAAAGGAATTGAAAGCGCTATTGAGGCTATTAATAAAAGCGCAGTCAAGATATCCAGTCTGGAGAAGGTTAAGCAGGTGGCTACTGTATCGTCAGGAGATCCGGAGATCGGGGGGCTTATTAGCGAAGCTGTAGAAAAAGTTGGTTTCCATGGGATGATCATGGTGGAAGAAGATCAAGCGCTGAAAACCCGGTTAGAGGTTACGGAAGGGATACGTTTTGACAAGGGATGTTTTACACCGAAAATCGTAAAGTCTTGGGAGAAAAAAGAAGAGGTTTTGGAAGATCCGTACATTCTTGTAACCGATACCAAGATTAGCTATATCTATGAGATTTTCTCCATCATGGAAGAGGTCGTAAAAAGCGGCAAGCCTCTTGTAATTATTACTGAAGATATTTCTGTTGATTTGCTTGCTCTTCTGCTTGCAAATAAGCAAAAAGGGACCATGAATGTCATTGCTATTCAGACCCCCGGTCATGGGGAGCGGCGTAAAGCTTACTTGCAGGATATAGCGGTTATTACTGGTGCCACGGTTATTTCAGAAGAGGCCGGAATCCCACTTGAAGAAGTACAAGGATACCACTTAGGAAGAGCAAAGCGGATTCTGGTTGATACGAAGAATACGACCATTATTGGCGGACAAGGTGACAAAGAAGAGATTGAGGCGCGTTGCGCTGAAGTACGTGCGGAATATGAGCCTTTGCTTCCCGGCTGGAGAAAAGAGAAACTCCAGGAAAGGCTGGGGTGGCTGCAGGGCGGAATAGCTATCATTAAAGTCGGTGCTGCCACGAGACTGGAAATGAAGGAGAAAAAGGATCGGATTGATGATGCTGTCAATGCAGTAAGGGTAGCGATTGAAGAAGGGATTGTACCTGGCGGAGGTATCGCTTTGCTCGAAGCAACGGATGCATTGGCAGAGATCAAGCTGGATGATCCTGAAGCTATGGTCGGACTGCGGATTGTCCAAAAGGCTTTGGAAGCGCCTTTACGCCAGATTGTTGAGAATGCCGGCGAAAACGGAGATTCCGTCATTGAAAACGTCCGGGAACTTCCTGCCGGACATGGTTATAATGCTGCCGAAGATAGCTACGTTGATATGATAGTAAGTGGAATCATCGATCCTGTCCAGGTAACTTATACGGCATTGAAAAATGCTGCCTCTATTGCAACGTTAGTTATCGGCGCAGAAGGATTGATTATTAACAATGCTCCAAACTTCATGAATTTATAGGCTTCTAAACGTAAGAATCATATGTAATATATAAGTTCCTTAAGTCGTTTAATATTAATTATCTTAGTGAATTTTTCTTTGAAAGCAGCAATAAAGGCTGCTTTCTCTTTATAAGTTCTAAGATCTGACAAACAATTAAAGATAATTGAAAATAATTATTATAAATGTGGAGAAAAGTTATTGACATCTGATATGAACATGATTAAATTGAATATAAACTATACACGTGTATACAATAAAGCAGTGCTCTTTTGATGCGTTTTTCATCTTAAAGAAAGGATTTGATTAGAATGTCCAAGATTATCATTGCCTGTCAAACGATAAAAGATGAAGTACGTTTAGCTTTGCAAGAGACCGGGGTAGGCTATCCGGTGCTATATATTGAATCGGGCCTTCACAACTATCCGGACTTACTTCGGAAAAGGCTTCAAGAATCCATTAATCAACTGGAGAACGTTGATACCATTCTCTTTGCTTTTGGTTATTGCGGAAATAGCCTGGTTGGGCTTATATCACCCACGGCTACTCTGATAATCCCGAAGGTGGATGATTGCATTTCTTTGTTATTGGGTTCTCACGAGCAGAGGATGAATCTTTCCCGGGAAATGGGAACTTATTTCTTGACTAAAGGTTGGCTCGATAATGAGAAGAGCCTATTGTCGGAATATCAGCATTATGTCGAAAAATACGGATCAGCCAAAGCCGACAGGATCATGAAGACCATGCTGCATCATTATCAAAGATTAATGATCATTGATACGCAAACTTGCCGGCCCGAGGAAATTATGGCCAGAACAGAAAACTTTGCTAAATCCTTAAAATTGCAACATGAAACAATTACGGGCTCATCGCGTTATTTGAAGAAACTTTTTCTTGGACCATGGGATGAAGAGTTTATTACGTTAAAGCCGGGCGACACGGTAACGCTTGAGCATACGCTTACCGAAGAAAAGAAGTTTTCGAATTTTTGATAATTGAAGATATTCCAATAGACAACAAGGGAGTGCAACAAAACTTAGGTTTTGCGGCGCTCCCTTGTTTGGTTATCGAATTCAAATTATTTCTGATCTTAGGTATAGCTAAAGTACAAAACTATAATAGGATTAAAATGAACTTGATGAAAGTAATTTATCAATTCAAACAAGTCAAGGGGAGGTGAAAAAATCCGGAAAGTATCAAGGAAACTTTTGGGACACTTTTTTATGTATTAACTTAATGTAGATTTTTTGAAGATTGCGTGGTACGATTATGTCAGAAAAGTTATCCTACGCTAATATTATTAATGCATACGTAACGGTTATCTACGTTGTGTGCATAATTTTATTTGGGAGGGAAATGATCTATGACAGATATTAACAGAGATTATTGTATTGTCCCAGATAATTTTTACCCTGTTAAAAGTCTTCAAAAATATGTTCATATGGGAGTAGTACGCAAATATCGGAAAGGAGATACCATTAGTTTTCCTGGAGAAGTACTTGACAGGGTCATCTATGTGGTCTCAGGAAAAGTTAGCGTTTACTTTCTCGAAGATAACAAACAAAAATTAATGTATTATGCATGCCGTTATTGTCCCATTGATGGGGCGTTTGGATTTAAAATTGGTCTCATACATGTTGTTTCAGAAGAAAACAGTACGGTTTGTTTTTTCTCAAAAGAACAGCTTTTTGAAATTTTTAGACAGGATGATGAAGCTCATCTAGAGTTTCTTTCGAATTTTGCTTGTAAATGCGGCTTTTTTATGTATGTCTCCAAAGAGATGGACCTTTATACTCCGACCGCCAGAGTTTTAAGAATGATTTATGAACTTTGCTTAACGAAAGGTAAGGTTGTTGATAATATTTATGAGATAGATATTAAATTAACACAAAAGACAATTTCCGAAATAACAGGTGTTCATTTTGTAAGTGTCTGCAGAATTTTTGGATGGCTCAAAAAAGAAAAAATTGTGCATAAGACTCCAAATAAAATCATTATCTATGACTTGCCGAGGCTTAAAGATATGATAAATTTAAATAATAAGCATTAAATGTAAATGCCGCTAAAAGGCGGCATTTTTGATTTTATTGTGCAACGAAAAGAGGCCACTAAGATAAAGTATATTGAGTGTCCCTTTTTTTACGATCTTAGGTATAGCTAAAGTCAAAAACTGAAAAAGGATTAAAATGAACTTAATAAAATTTATATTATCAATTCAAACAAGTTAAGGGGAGGTGAAAAAATAAGTAATTCTTAATCTTTTTTGGCGGGAATTTTTTTAGTTGGTGTCCTTTTTATCAAACCTCGCGCGAAGCAGGATAAGACCTGGAAAACGGTAATTATTTGGATCTTATAATGTTATTTTCTTTGCTATCGTTTGTATGGGAGGTTTCCTTTGTTTACATCAACGCATCCGTAGGGCATGTTAAAGCAACAAGTACAGCATATTCCTGTTTGGAGGAATATCCGTCGTACTAGCAATTGTTTTGGCACGCTTGTTAGGTTTCATCACTGTAGGAAAAACAAAAAAATTAGTACTAAACAAGCTTGAAAAGAGGTGGAAAAGAAGTGAGTGACGGACCAAAGATGAATCGAAGGAAGCCGGCGTTGACAACGACAGTCTTGGGAGCCGTTGGCGTACTGAAGGCCCCTGGTAAGGTTGCAAGTGCGGCAAGCAGCAGTGTGCAATATGCTCCAGCTGTCAAGGTCGGGTAGTATTTCCTTCGGACGGCGAAAATCTCCACCCTTCCTTAACGATCAATATATATCACGATTAATTAATGAATTTATTATACGAGGAGAAAAAAGATATGGAAAGAAGAGATTTCTTTAAGCTCGCGGGGATAGCGGCGGTAGCGACAGGTGCGGCTTCTGCTGGGGTTGTCGGCTATTTGAACGGCGCTGACCCATCTACCAACACTGGTTGGGAAAAGGAAAGCGTTACTCCTGGTGAACTCTTTGACCGCACCCCGTTTGAAACGGATCAGCTCCCTTTCAATAAAGTAGGAACACCAAAACGCGTGGAGATGTACGCAGAAACGCAGCTCCGCCGGTCAACCCTAAGCAAGGCTTTTGACGTACCTCAGGGAATGCCCTTCAATGCTTATCTCAAGTCGGTGGTAGATGTAAACAATCTGGCGAATACGCCCTTAAGTATTATTAAAGATAAGGATTTGGCCGCATTCTATCAGGGTGTCCTTAATCGGTACGGTTGGAACTATTTTGCGGAAGATTTGAGGCATATCCTGGAAGTTCAGCCGAGATTCGCCCGGATCAACGCTGAGACAGCTTTCGATTTTGCCATAGCCAACGCTTACGAATGGGCGCAGAGCGTCCATATGGGTTACCATGTTTCCAGGGTTTCTTCCAAGGATAGCGATTTTCAAGGCGTAGCCAAAAAAAGGTACGAGATTAAAGATCCCAAAGAAATGAGCAGGCTCATCAAAAAAATCGGAACCTTATTTGGCTCACCGATCGTGCGCATTGTCAAACTCAATCCCGAATGGAGCTATGAACGGGCCCCTGACAGTATCCGTGGTTATACTCGCGGAGAGCCCGTAAATATACCGGAGCATTGGAAATACGGTATCATTATGGGCCAACCCCTTTCGTGGGAGACGCTCGGCGGAGCCCCTTCCTATTTTCATACTCTGGAAGCTTATGGTAATTCCAGTATTTACGCCGCCAGAATGTCGGATTTTGTAAAAAGGCTCGGTTATCCTGCCAGGGAAAACTCCCCCCACGCTCGTTATGAGTTCATCATGCCGCCGCATATGGTGGCTGCAGGAGTAGGAGAGCAGGGACGAAATGGACTCGTCATAACACCGGAATTCGGGCCAAATTTCCGTCCGAGTATGGTCGTAACTGACTTGCCATTAGAGCCCGACAAGCCGATCAACATCGGTGTGCGAAATTTCTGTATGAACTGTAAGATCTGTGCTGAGCAGTGCCCAAGCCGCTCTATTTCCCTCGACGGACCCAAGGAGATTGGTGGCCGTGGTTATGACGGATGGCAGATCAATGCAGCGCAATGCCATAATTTCTGGCTGGAAGTTCCCAACGGAGGTTGCCGTGTCTGTATTGCGGTGTGCCCATTCTCCAAAAAATCCAATTGGTTGCATACCACTGCCAGAGATATTGCGATACGCGACCGTACCGGTTTAACAGCCAAGGGCCTTACATGGATGGAGAGGGCTTTCTATGGGGAGAATACGCCGGAACATTATCATTATGAGGAAGGCTCACGTCAATATGGCCTCGTCGGCGAAAAACCGTGGTTCTTTGAGTCTAAAGATTTCTTAAAAGAAAGTTAGAGAAGGAGGTAAGGAAATGTTCGAACTTATTATTAACAGTTTGGTTATAATTAGCCTTCTGATAGCAATCTACGCCTTGTTTAATTATCAAAAAGAAAAGGGCGAAAAACTCGCTTGGTGGAAATGGACGCTGTCCATCCTATGGCTGCTTGCCGTACTGATTGTTTTTGCTTTTATTGGAACAGCGATCGGTGAGGGGTCGCCCCAGGTGGCCTTGCGTGGCGGCATTACATTCCTGGTTTTGTTAGCAATCAGCGGTGTCGTATTTTTCCGGTTCTTTTTTGTGGGTATAAAAAGAGAACAAAGAATTAATGAACCAGTCGAACAGGACGTTAATTAAAAAATCTAATAATTTTAATGGACCCCCACGGAGGTATTTTGGGGAATGCAAAGAAAGTGGATCATTACAGGTGTGGCTATCATCTTTCTGATTGGGGGCTATATCTATGGAATCAGCCAACAGAAAATGGATGAGAAAGTTATAGCCGGCCTGTACAAAAAATTAATTCCGGAAGCAGCAAAGTTTGAGCCGATGAGCGACAGAACGGCCCAAGCGTTTGATGCAACCGGTAAACTCATGGCTTATGTCGGTCTTAGTTCCCATAATGGCTATGGTGGTCCGATGTTGGTCGGCACCATCGTTGATCCTTCGGGTAAATTGAGGGAACCGGTAATTTTAGAGAACAATGAGACTCCCTCTTTCCTGATGCGTCTAGCTGCTGGCGGGTACTATAAACAATATATGGATTTACCCGTCAACAGCATCTTGATGTTAAATCAGGACTTAGATGCCATTACCGGCGCAACTTTGGCCAGCCGTGCTGTGAGCGACAGCGTAAGGGAGAATGCGCACAGTATAGCCCGCGTAGCGTTTCATCAGAATCCGGAACAGCCTGTGGTCCAGTGGCAATTTGGTATGAAAGAAATGATGGCTATCTTGCTGTTTACGATGAGTTTTGTTATTTACAAGGTCAAAAAACTTCAGAAGTATCGCTTGATATTCTTAGGAGCCAGTACTATTATTCTCGGATTTTGGCTGAACAGATCGCTGTCTGTTGCCCAGTTCTCTTCGTTGTTTTTAGGATATTTGCCTTCACCCAAAACGAATTTGTTATTTTATATCGTTCTGGCAGGTGTTATCGCACCCATTCTTTTTTCCGGCAAAAATATATATTGCCTCTATGTTTGTCCGTTTTGCGGGATACAAGAAGCGGCTTACAAAATAAGCGGTAAAAACATACCGCTCCGAAAAGCGCGAATTTGGCTGGTCAGGTTACGCAATCTGTTATTATTTGCGGTCCTGATGGGAGCGGTGATAACCGCCAAGGCCAACGCAATAACTTATGAGCCGTTTGGGGTCGCCTTTGGACTGGATTTAAGAGCGGAAAGCTATTTGTGGTATATCCTTTTCGCAGCGCTTATATCTGCTTTTTTGTTCCGAAAATTGTGGTGCGTGGGATTCTGTCCAGCCGGTGCTTTTTTGGATATACTCGAGGATTTGGCCAAAGCTATTCGAAAGAAATGCTGCAAAATTAAAGAAAAAGATGTATTAGACAAGCAGGAGAAGTCTGCTTTGATAAAGTGAAGCTGCTTAATTTCTATAGTCTCACTACCTGGATATTAAGGCTTAACGATACGCCTCTTAAGGCGGTGGGTTAGATTACATAATCCCCTGCTTGAAGGGGTTATTTTTTATATGTTCTTATTTTTCGGCATATTACTTGAAACCATAATTTTTCAATCTTAAGTATAGCAGCGGACCTTCAAAAATCCTCCAGAACCGCAAAGGGCTATTAGAATCCTTATTATATAGATAAAGTGCCAAGTATTCTACAAATCGCAACGCTTATAAGACGGATGCAATCAAATTATAATCCCCAATTAATTTAGATATTTTAGTGTTTGTTAATATTTGTGTGAATTATTTTATCAATATAAATACATTCTATGATTAAGACTGTATTTTTCAAACGGCACTTCAATATAACCTCTTTCAACATGGTGTAGTTATATTAAAAAGACAGTAATCTTATGAACAGTAATAAAGTGTACAAAATTTCTTATTATAATTATTAACGCACGCTAATAATGTTAATTCCTTATCTGGTATAAGCTATGATTAAATTAGTGTATGCAAACATTATCCTAACTCGACATAAATTTTTTGGCATGATTAAATTTTTGAAGGGGTGAATGATTATGAAGGAAACTCTTAAAGAGCAACTTATTCCAGATTCTTTTCATCCTATAGAAAGATTGCAGAATTTTGTCCATATGGGGGTAGTCCGTAATTATCAAAAAGGGGAAACCATTGTATTGCCTGGAGAAACGATAAATAGAATAATATATGTGCTTTCCGGCAAACTCACAGTAAATTTTCTTAATGATGACGGAAGGCAAAAATTAATGTACAAAGCCGGTAAATATTCCATCGTTGATCGACTATTTCCGTTAGAGAATTGTTTTGTTCATGTTATTTCAGAAGAAAAAAGTAAAATTTGTTTTTTTACCAAAGAGCAGCTTTTTATGATCCTTAAACAGGATGATGAAATACTTAATGAATTTATTGTGAATTATTCATCAAAATGTTTTCATTTTATGAATGGATCAAAGGAGATGGCACTTTACAATCCATCCGTTCGCGTTTTGCGATTGCTTCATGAATTATGCATTACTGAAGGTAAAGTAGTTGATGATAACGTCTATGAAATAGATGTCAAATTATCTCAAAGGGCTATTTCAGAAATAACGGGTGTTCATTTTGTCACCATTTGCAGAGTATTTAGCTGGTTAAAAAAAGAAAATATTTTGCATAAAACAACAAGTAAAATTATTATTAATGATTTAGAGAGGCTTAAAGAAATAATCAATGAGAACAGCAAAAACTAAACACCGGCAGCGGTGTTTTTTTAATATTAAAACGTAAGAACTTAGTATAGATTAATTTTTTTATGACTTCAGTCAGATCTTAGCCTATGCTAAAAAAGGTTATTAAAGAAATTATTAGAATTTGTTTTGGGAACTCTTTTGCGGGGAGGGGGACAAAAAATGGAAAGGGTAATAAGCAACCACTATAGTATTTTGCCCGGTAATTTTTATCCGATTTTGAAACTATGTAATTATACGCATTTGGGGGTCATACGTAATTATCGCAAAGGAGATACGATTGTTTTGCCTGGAGAGATCATCAATAAAGTTGTCTTTGTGCTTTCGGGAAAATTGGGTATTAGCTTTATGAATGATGATGGAAGGCAAAAGTTTATGTTTTACGCTGATCCTTTTACTTTTGCGGATCGATTATTTGCCATTGAGGAATGTTTTGTTCATGTTGTTTCAGAGGAAAGGAGTACGGTTTGCTTCTTCGATAAAGAACAACTTCTTAGTATATTCCAACAGGATAAAGAAGTTCTTATTGAATTTATTACCTGTTATGCATCCAAATGCACTTATTTTATGCGTGAATCTAAAGAAATGGCAATTTATAAACCATCGGTCCGGGTGTTAAGGTTGCTTTATGAACTCTGCCGTCAGAAGGGAAAAGAAGTTGACCAGGTTGACCATGTTTATGAGATTGATGAAAGAGTATCGCAGAAGGCGATATCTGAAATAACCGGTGTTCATTTTGTGACAATCTGCAAACTATTTCGCTATTTGAAAAAAGAGAATATTCTGAAGAAAAATTCAGGTAAGATCATCATTTATGATTTGCCTCGGTTACAAAATTTGATTGAAGAGTGGATGAAAACTTAAACACAGCCGAAAGATCACATTTTAGACTGTCGACAAAGTGATTGTCGGCATTTTTTTTTATTTATACCATTATAAAAAAAATAAATTGTGATAGAAAAATTCTTATACTAGACTAAGTCTGGTTTTGTTAAATTTAATACAATGTTAATTAATCAAGATATTATTAACGAGAAGGTAAAAGGAGGTGTAAAACAATGAGTACTTTTTTAATTTTCTTAGCGGGTGTCCTTTTTTTAGCCGGTATCCTTTTTATCAAGCCGCGCGCTGCTAAAAATAAAATTTGGCAGACAGTGCTGGTATGGACTCTATTTGTCGTTTGGTATTTCATCACATGGATTGGAATTTCGTTTGTCTACATTAATGCCAGCGTAGGGCACGTCAAAGCGACAAGCACCGCAATCTTCTTATTTGGAGGAATTTCCGTGGTGCTGGCTATCATCTTAGCGCGTATCTTGGGATTTATCACGATGAAGAAAAAAGTAGACCATACGACACAAGCTTAAAGGAGGAGAACTGATGTCAGAAATTCCGGAAAAAAATAATAAAAAACCCAATCAGCAAACACGCTTAAGCCGACGGGGTTTTTTGAAGGCAAGTGCAGGGGCCGCTGCAACGGCCCTTGGCGTGGTGGGAGCAATTACAAGCTCGCCCGGAGTGGCAAACGCTGTAATTGATCTCGGGTATAGAAACTCATTATATAAACAAATGGATTATACACCAATAAAGGGCCAATGGTCAAAATTAAAGCCGAAAATGGATTACGGCGGTGCCTCAGTCCATTTTGTAGAACATAATGATCAATGGCTTGGAACATCTCAGATTATTGGAAAAGTAGAGAGAACGAATGAATCTGACGGTGGATTTCCATATGCAATTCGAGGATTGCTGGGAACGAAGTCCCAATATGGATTTGTTTCGCAGGCGATAAGATATCCTCTCGGGGATGCCTTGATGCTTCCAACGCAGGAAATAAGCAAACCAAATATTGTAAGTGGTACTCCGAAACCGGAAAAACTTCCGATTCCTGATCCGGAACAAATGTCTATGCATATCAAAGATCTTGCATATTATTTGAGAGCAGATGAAGTAGGGATCGGGAAGATGCCATCCTATGGCTACTACAAAGCCGTTATGGATCCGCCTGAAGGAGCCTATGCTGCCGGCATTGTTACCCTTGAAACCCCTTATGTAGATGTACCTGTTACGGAGTCAATGCCTTACGTTATTTGTGTTGCTGTGGAACAGCATTGGGAGACTTATGCGGCTTCAACGGGGTATGACGGAATTTCCCTTGAGCAGTCATTCCGCAGTTATCATGCGACAGCCAATATTTCTGTCGTCATGGCTCAATATATCCGCAACTTAGGCTATCATGCCAGGGCTCATCATTTTGGGAATTATGAAGCAGTTATGGGGCCTTTATTAATTGCGGCGGGTATGGGAGAGCTTACCCGTACGGGGGACTGTGTAGCGCATCCAAGAATGGGTTTCAGAAATAAAGTAGCCGCAGTTACGACAGATTTGCCTTTGGTACCGGATAAACCCCTTGACTTCGGCATGCTGGATTTCTGCAGGGTATGTAAAAAATGCGCCGAAACCTGCCCGAACCAAGCGATAACCTATGATGTG
Source organism: Dehalobacter sp. CP (assembly GCF_047652685.1). Lineage (NCBI taxonomy): Bacteria > Bacillati > Bacillota > Clostridia > Eubacteriales > Desulfitobacteriaceae > Dehalobacter > Dehalobacter sp. CP. The sequence continues at coordinate 2,232,159 of NZ_CP157399.1, read as the reverse complement.
GATCCTGTTGAATTTAACGGCTATATGCGCTGGAATACCGATGCCTATAAATGTGCGGCATTCAGAACCGGCAACGAGGAAGGCGTGAACTGCGGTAGATGTGTAAAGACCTGTCCATGGAATTCCAAGGAAAAATCCTGGTTCCATGATCTCGGAATATGGATCGGCAGCAAGGGAGAGACAGCTTCATCACTGCTTAAAAATATTGATGACATGTTTGGTTACGGAACGGAAGAAATCACCCGATATAAGTGGTGGCTGGAATGGCCGGAAATGTATAAGATCAGAATACCGGCAGATAAGCAATAAATACTATTTTCTAAACAGGAAGCTGCTGCCAACAAACTTATGTTTGTTGGCAGCAGCTTCTTATATTTTAGGGCCTAGTAAAATACTTAATCTGTTTCGGCTATAATCTGTCAAGATAAAAGATGACCATCTATGTTAACATTGATAAAAAATATTAGTAGCAACGAAGAAAATATTAACAGCCGATAATGCCCAACATTTAATAATGAGTACAATGAAGCGTGTAAGAGATACAATTCGTAAGATTAAAGGAGGTGAAAAAATGAGTACTTTGTTAATTTTCCTGGCTGGTATTCTTTTTTTAGCGGGGATTCTTTTTGTCAAACCCAGGGCCAAGCAAAATAAAACATGGCAAACCGTGGCTGTTTGGGTAACCTTTGTTGTTTGGTTTTTCATGACATGTATAGGGGTATCATTTGTTTACATTAATGCCAGTGTGGGACACGTCAAGGCGACAAGCACAGCTATCTTTCTATTTGGGGGAATCTCGGTAGTACTGGCCATCGTATTAGCCCGTATTTTAGGATTTATTGGTATGAAAAAGAAGGTCAACGAGTCTATAAAGGCTTGAGGGGAGGAAAATTGATGTCGGATCATTCCGAAAGTAAAAAGCTGCCTGGGCAGGTAAGCCGCCGCGGCTTTTTGAAAACTGGTGTGGCTGCAGCAGCTATGGGCGTAATGGGAGCGGTTGCAGCTCCATCGAAGATAGCAAACGCTACTGTAAGTACCCTAAACTATGCGCCCGCAAAGGGACAATGGTCAAAATTGCGGCCCACACCCAACTATGGCGGTGCTAGCGTCCGTTATGCCGAATATAATGACCAGTGGTTGGGAACAAGCAAGATTGTGGGAAAGGTTGAAAGATCAAGTGAATACGACTCAGGTTTCACATTGGCGCTTAGAGGGTTACTCGGAGAGAAGGCCAGATGGGGATTCCTTACCCAGACCAAGAGATATCCACTAACAGATGGAATAGGCTGGGCCATAGGGCCGATCAGCCTGGATGAGATTTGTATTGGTGTCCCGAATGCCGAGAAGCTTCCGATTCCCGATCCGGAACAAATGTCCCAGCATATGAAAGACGTTGCGTATTATCTCAGGGCAGATGAAGTCGGTATCGGCAATATGCCGTCCTATGCTTATTATGGGTTTAAGCAGGTTCCGCCGCAGGGGTTGTTCCCCGCGGGTATCGTTCCGCCGGATACGCCGATTCACCAGATCCCGAACACAGAACCGGATTTGCCTTATGTTATTACGTTTGCGGTGGAGCAGCATTTGGAAACCTATCTGGCCTCGACCGGCTATGACGGGATTTCCGTATCCCAGTCATTCCGGTGTTATCATGCCGTAGCGAATATTGCCGTTATTATGGCCCGATACATTCGGACTTTAGGTTATAATGCCAGGGCGCATCACTTTGGCAACTATGATCTGGCTGTTCCGCCGGCGCTTATCGCTTCCGGAATGGGCGAGCTCAGCCGTACGGGAGACTGCGTTGCTCATCCCAGAATGGGATTCCGTAACAAATGTGGCGCAGTCACAACAGATTTGCCACTCGTTCCCGATAAACCTATTGATTTCGGACTTCTGGATTTCTGCCGGGTTTGTAATAAATGTTCGGACAATTGTCCGGCCGGTGCCATTACCCATGATAAAGATCCTGTTGTACAAAACGGTTATCTGCGCTGGAACAGTGATATGAAGAAATGCGCAGCCTTCCGGGCCGGCAATGACGAAGGTGTCAACTGCGGCAGATGTTTAAAAGTCTGTCCGTGGAATTCTAAAGAAGACTCCTGGTTCCATGAAGCAGGGTTGTGGATCGGCAGTAAAGGCGAGGCCGCATCCTCATTGCTTAAGAGCATTGATGATATGTTCGGTTACGGTACTGAAGAGATTACCCAATATAAATGGTGGCTGGAATGGCCTGAGCTTTATAAAATCAATATTCCCAGTTAATTGAATTAACTTAATTTCTAAGTATTATTAAGAGGCACGTTATTGAACGTGCCTCTTAATAATACTTAATCGAATTGTAGAAAGAATTACCTTTTTCTGAGTGTTGCAGACCTGATCAGAGGAAATATAAAAATGTAAAACTTGAGGTTTTAGTTATATATTAAATTAAAATAGCAAAAATGATTGTATAATAAATTTAAGAATAATGTAAAATATATGTACTCGCTTTGCATTGCTTTTTAAGTACGGTATTTGGTTAATATGTTCTTCCTTGGCGTGGACTAGATTCAATTGTTACGTTTTTAATTGTTTTTTGGTGTAGAGTTTAGTTGCGGGACGTACATCTGTTATTACAAAAAGGATTTAGTGGGTGACAAAATAAATCCTGGGGCTGGTAATGGCGGTGAATAATTGGGAAGGGGGAGGCGTATGCAATACGATTATGGAAGATGCGAGGGGGCAAGGGCTATTCCTGACACTTTCTATCCAATTGAAAAACTGAGGGAATTCACGCATATAGGAGTAGTAAAAACCTATGCTAAGGACAGTAATGTGATCTTACCGGGAGGCAAGGATTATATGCTGGTTTATGTGCTTTCTGGAAGGATAAGTTTGAACCTGATGACGGAAGACGGCAGGGAAAGAGTGATTTATTTTTCAGGAGAAAATGGAATTTTGGGTCGTTTGTATAAGATGGAAAATGAAAATGATGCTTATGCGGTTGCCATAGAAGATTCTAAAGTATGTCTTTTTTTCGAAGAGCACCTCAGAATTATTTTCCGTCAAGATGAAGACATGATCTTTGAAGTGCTTAGAAATTGTCTTTCCAAAGTAAGTTATTATATGAGACAAACGATAGAAAGAGACTTTTACAATCCAACGATTAGAATCTTAAGATTGTTGCATGGACTTTATCTTACCAATGGAATATCGGTAGGAGATTCTTACGAAATACGTATGGACTTATCATTGCAATTTATTTCTGAGATAACAGGAGCACATTATGTTACAGTCTCCAAAGTATTAAAGTATTTAAAGGAACAAAAAATTATTGAAAAGAAGAAAGACAAAATAATTATTCATGATCTGGAGAAACTTAAAGAATTAACCCATGAGAAGCATATTTATAAATATATTTATTAGAATTAAGTTTGACAATTCATTTTATACAAATTATTTTTTGTATTCCATTTCATTAGAGAAATGGAGTATTTTTTTGTATTATTGTAAATTACCTGTGTCTCTATTAGTAGGCTATAGCCTATTGAATTTTCCAGTCAACAGTTCAGCAAAAATATTTTGTAGATGTATAGCTTTTAGTTATACAACTAAACTTCACTCAAAATTATTAAATACAATGTACCTATAGTCATAAAAATGACTGAATTATTAAAAGGGAGGTGAAAATGATGGGTACATTCTTAATTTTTTTAGCAGGCGTATTATTCTTAGCGGGTATTTTATTTATTAGACCCCGTGCTAAACGTGAACAAATGTGGAAAACAGTAGTAAATTGGGCCTTGTTTGTTACTTGGTATGGGATTACCTGGATGGGAATTTCCTTTGTCTACATGAACGCATCGGTTGGACATGTCAAAGCCACAAGCACAGCGATGTTTCTGTTTCTGGGGATATCTGTGGTTCTTGCCGTTGTTCAGGCCTGCCTGCTGGAATTCATTGGTGTGAGAAAAGCGGGGAATACAGGTGAATTACAAGCCTGATAGGATGTGAAAATACGGTGATTAATGAACAAGAGAAAAAGTTTCAGTTAGGCCGCAGGAATTTTCTCAAAGCTGGTGCCGGAGCTGCAGCCCTAGGAGCAGCGACGGCTCTGAAAGCACCTACCATAGTGGCGGGAGCGGTTGGCGAGAGCATGAAGTATACGCCTGCGGCAAAGGGACAGTGGTCCAAACTGCATCCAGTGCATGACATGGGAAGCGCAACAATACATTTTGTAGAACATAACGATCAGTGGTTGGGAACCTCAAAGATAATTGGCCCAATCAAAAATCCGAGTGAATACGATGGCGGATTTGAACAAATTGCCGCAGGAAAAGTCAGTCAAAGGGGCCAATTGGGGCTTTATAACATGAATACGAAGGATCCTTTTGGTAGTGCAATTATAATGGGAGCCGGGATGGTAGCAGGTTTCCTGGAAGGTATTCCTGCCCCAAAGAAAATGGAGATCCCTGATCCTGAACAAATGTCACAACACATCAAGGATGTTGCTTATTTTTTGCGGGCTGATGACGTGGGTATAGGCAGGATGCCTTCGTATGCGTATTATGGCACAAAATGTATTTATCCGCCTTTTCCGGGAAGACAGTATGTGGAATTCACCAGGGAACAATTAGTTCGGCCGGTTACCGAACGCCTGCCATATGCGATCGTGGTAATGGTTGATCAGCATTTGGAGACAATGCTCGCTTCGACAGGGTATGACGCAATTAGCATCTCCCAGTCCTTCAGAGGCTATCATGCGACAGGGGTCATTGCTGCTATTATGGCCCAATATATCCGGAATCTGGGATATAACGCCAGGGCTAATTATGCTGTGGATTATAACGGTGTCATGCCTCCTGTTATTATCGCCGCAGGGTTGGGAGAACTATCCCGTACAGGCGATTGCACGATTCACCCCCGGTTAGGATTCCGCCATAAAGTTGCTGCGGTCACTACGGATTTGCCGCTTGCACCGGATAAACCCATTGATTTTGGGTTACTTGACTTCTGTCGTGTATGTAAGAAATGTGCGGAAAATTGTCCTGCCGGAGCCATTAATACGGATATGGATATGGGACAATATAACGGATATTTGCGTTGGAATAATGACACGAACAAATGTGCTGAATTTCGGGCCAGTAATGAGGACGGTGTATGCTGCGGACGATGCATGAAGGTCTGTCCCTGGAATTCCAAAGAGGAATCCTGGTTCCATCAAGCTGGTACCTGGATTGGAAGCAAAAGTGAAACATCATCAAAATTATTAAAATCAATTGATGATATGTTCGGGTATGGAACAGAAACTGTCGATAAATATAAATGGTGGCTGGAATGGCCGGAACTGTATAAGCTTCCACCTGTAAGCATTCTGACTGAACCTTTGCCGCCGGATCCCATTTTTTCGGCATTAGGGAAAAATAAACCGTAACAATCCGAAAGTTAAAACAATAAGCTGATTGGATGTGAATAAAACGGTGATTAATAAACACGACAGGAAGTTCCAGCTAAGCCGCAGGAATTTTCTCAAAGCCGGTGCCGCAGCCATAGCCTTGGGCGCAGTTGGAGTGGTCAAAACTCCTTCTAAGGCGGCAAATGCGGCGGGAGGAAGTCTGGGGTATACTGCTGCAGCGAAAGGGCAATGGTCCAAATTGCATCCGGTACATGACCTCGGCAGTGCCAGCATACGTTATGTAGAAAGCAATGATCAGTGGCTGGGTACCTCAAAAATAGTTGGGAAAATCAAAAATATCAGTGAAGCAGATAATGGATTTAATCGTGCTACCAGAGGGTTGCTCCCAGATCCCCGGATACAGCTCGCGTCTTTGGCGCTTCCTACCCATCCTTTTCCATTGGCACAGCTGATGACAGTTGTTTTAGTAGGGCCGGACCCTGTAGTTGAAGGACCGGCCGCCCCTAAAAAATTACCGATACCTGATCCTGAGCAGATGTCACAACATATTAAAGATACTGCCTATTTTTTGCGCGCCGACGATGTCGCTATCGGAAAAATGCCTGAGTTCGGATATTATTCTGAGAAGGTTATTGACCCGGCGGGGCTATTGAACAAACCTGTGTCGGAGTGTGTTAAACCGGTAACAGAACGGCTGCCCTATGTCATCGCCGTGATGGTTGACCAACACTTGGAAACCATGCTGGCGTCGACCGGATATGATGGGATTAGCGGCTCGCAGTCACTAAGGGGTTATCATGCGGTCGCAAACATTGCTGTTATTTTGGCCAACTATATCCGTGCCCTTGGATATAATGCCCGGGCGAGTCATTTTGTCAATTATGTTGTTGTAATGCCGACGGTTCTCATATCTGCAGGCTTAGGGGAAATGTCCCGGGCCGGGGACTGTACAATTCATCCCCGTTTAGGATACCGGCATAAAGCGGCTGCTGTGACCACTGATTTGCCACTGGCACCAGATAAACCGATTGATTTTGGGATCCAGGAGTTTTGCAGGGTATGTAAAAAATGCGCGGAAAACTGTCCGACCCAATCAATTTCGACTGATACGGATCAGACCGAGTACAACGGATATATGCGATGGAACCTCAATAGTGATACATGTACTCAACTTAGAATAATTAACGAAAACGGTCAAGGCTGTGGACGGTGTATGAAGGTTTGCCCATGGAACTCCAAAGAGGACTCCTGGTTCCACCAGGCGGGAACGTGGGTAGGCAGTCAAAACGAATCTTCTTCGAAATTGCTGAAAGCTATTGACGACATGTTTGGGTACGGAACGGAACAGATAGAGAAATATAAATGGTGGCTGGAGTGGCCCGAATTGTATAAGTATACACCCCCCGACCTTTCAGGACCTGTCTTTAAACATTAAGTCGCCGGATGCGGGAAGTTAGAAATTTGTCAGTTAATAGGTACTATTAGCGGCTGCTGGCAACAAATTTTAATATTTGTTGCCAGCAGTTTATCAAAAATATAAAAATAGTTTTGATATATTTTTGCATGTATAGATATATGAGATACCATTACGAGGCAAAACTGTAGGATCCAACCGGTATCAAAGAGGAATTTAAAGGAGGATGATTGAAAGTGGTGGACTTGAAAGTCCTGACTCAAGCGATGTCCGATTTGGACGAAGACGTATTAAACAAGGCTATTGATGAAGTACTAAGCAAAGACGACAACGCCGCCGAAGCTCAACAAGTTGTTAAAGCCTGTCAGCAAGGTATGACGCTCGTGGGTGAGCGTTATGATTCGGGTGAGTACTTTATCGGGGACTTGGTCTTCGCCGGGGAAGTGTTGCAAAGTGTAAATGGACAAGCTCAAGCCGGCTTTAAGTGCAGGATCCTCAGCAAAAGGCGGAAAAATTGTCCTGGCAACAGTTTTTGGGGATCTTCACGATATCGGCAAAAACATCTTCAGGTCGATGGCCGAAGCGGCAGGTTTGGAAGTAGTTGACCTGGGAATCAATGTTCCTGTTAGCCAAATTGTGGACAAGGTAAAAGAGCTTAATCCTGATATAGTAGGACTAAGCGGCGTACTGACTCTGGCCTTAGACAGCATGAAAGATATCGTGGATTGCCTAAATAATACCGGTCTCAGAAATAAAGTCAAGGTTATTATCGGCGGCGTGCCGGTTAATGAAGTGGTTTGCAAAAGCATAGGTGCTGATGGTTTTTCAACGAATGCCGCTGAAGGCGTGAAAATTTGTCAAAGGTGGGTGGGATAAATCATGAGCAACGAAATGACGCCGTATCAAGAACGCTCGAACCGTATTTTCAAGACAATAAATTTGGAACAAGCTGACCGCGTTCCTGTGCTTGGCACTTATGGGACATGGTGTGCCTACTACGCAGGTTATACTCCAGCCCAAGTCGATATCGATCTGGATAAATGCGCGAAAGCCATTGCGAAAGTAGCCACTGATATTCCGGTAGATATGCTTCATATGGTGTCTAACAACCCTGCCGCTCTGCTTCAGTCGCTGGGAAGCAAAAATTATAACTATTTAAGTAAAGATAATATTATCCAGTATAGTGACGAACAAGCCGGGATAATGAGTGGAGACGAATATCCCGAATTTAATAAAGATCCGTTAAGATTCATTGTTGAAAAGATTTTACCACGAAAATTTGCCGAATTGGCTAAGTCTTCTCCCGCGAAAGACGTCGCTTTGGCCAGAGGCGCCATGCACTTTGCCATTTATGGAGCAAAATCGGGGGGAATAACGGGTGCGCTTGCTCAACAGGGAATGCCCCTCTTAGGGGATGGCGTACTTATGCATCCGATTGATTTAATTGCGGATATGTACCGGGGTATTAAAGGAATGTTCGGGGACATGCGCCGCCGCCCGGAGGTAGTCTTAGAAGCGATTGAAGCCTTACTGCCTGTTATATTGAGGTTTGGTATGGGACAGGTTCATATGGCGCCGCCGAAAGCGACCCCCAAAGTGCTTTTTCTCCCGATGCATCTGCCAACCATGATGAAGCTGGCGGATTTTGACAAGTTTTACTGGCCGGCCTTTAAAAAGATGATGGACTTTTTTGCTGCTCAAAACGTCTGTGTTCTTGGATTCTATGAAGGCGACTGGTCACGCTATTATGATCATCTTCAAGAATTGTCGGCGAAGAAATCATTTGGCTGGTTTGAACATGCAAATTTCAAAGAAATTAAGCAAAGTTTAAAAGATACCATGTGCATTGTCGGACTTTTCCCGGCGACTTTACTGCAATATGGAACTGAACAAGAATGTATTGCCAAGGCCAAGGAAATATTGGATATAATGGCCCCCGGCGGCGGATACATTTTTGCCACCGATAGGGAGCTGATTGCAGCACAGGATGGCAAATCAAAAAACATTATCGCCGTAAATAAATTTGTTATGGAGTATGGTATTTATTAATTATTAGAGGAGGTGCGCCTTGCAATGGAAGATAAATTATTGATCTCTTGGAATGAAATACTTAAACAGCACCCGGAACTTGCAGACCAAGATCCCGCTATTGGAATGAGTTGGGATATGGGACAGGAAATGGTTTTTAGCTATTTATTTATGCTGGCAATCTTTTAGAACAAAGAAAATGCGGAAACCTAATAAACTAGTCTTAAAATCATATGACACACTGCTTTTTAGGGCGTGTCGCGAAAACGTTTTTTAATAAACGTTACGACACGCCCTACTCTATTTTGTTCCATTTGTCGACAGCTATGTTAGTAAGCCTGAGAATAGACCTTTTGTTTTAGCAGTTATACTTTTAGGTATTGGCTAATATTTATGATAAAAATTTTTTTCCAGATGTATCGTTTTAGTTATATAACTAAACTTCCAATAAAATCATTTAATACAATGTACCTATAGTCATGAAAACGACTGAATTATCAAAAGGGAGGTGAAAATGATGGGTACATTCTTAATTTTCTTAGCAGGCGTATTATTCTTAGCCGGTATTTTATTTATTAGACCTCGGGCTAAACGTGAACAAATGTGGAAAACAGTAGTTAATTGGGCCTTGTTTGTTATCTGGTATGGGATTACCTGGATGGGGATTTCTTTTATCTACATTAACGCATCGGTTGGGCATGTCAAAGCAACAAGTACAGCAATATTCCTGTTTCTGGGAATCTCTGTGGTTCTTGCCGTTGTTCAGGCCCGCCTGCTGGGCTTCATTGGTGTGAAAAAAGCGGGAAATAAAAGTGAATTACAAGTTTGATAGGATGTGAAAATTCGGTGATTGATGGACAAGAGAAAAAGTTTCAGCTAAGCCGCAGGAATTTTCTCAAAGCTGGCGTTGCAGCCTCTGCGATGGGAGTGATTGGAGCAATCGCAGCTCCGGCTAAAGTGGCCAACGCAGCCGGAGCAAGTCTGAAGTATACTGCTGCAGCGAAGGGACAATGGTCAAAACTTCATCCGGAACATGACTACGGCAGTGCTACAGTACGTTTTGTAGAAAGCAATGATCAGTGGTTGGGTACCACAAAAATAGTTGGAAAAGTTAAGAACTTCAGCGAAGCTGATATGGGATTCAATTTGGCTACCAGGGGGATGCTTCCTAATAAAAAGACACAAGCGGCGTCTTTGAGTTTCTTTTTCAGGCATCCTTTTGGAGCGGCAATAGCCAATGCAGGCATGTTTATTGCTCCGCCCGCTGCGGTTGAAGGAAAGCCGTCTCCCAAAAAACTGGAGATCCCTGATCCGGAACAAATGTCCCAGCATATTAAAGATGCCGCCTATTTTTTGCGCGCTGATGAAGTCGGTATCGGCAAGATGCCGGAATATGCTTATTATTCCCAGAAGCTTACGGATAAAGCTGGTTTGATGACCAAGCCTGTAGAAGAATGTGTCATACCGGTAACAGAACGCTTGCCTTACGTCATCGTCGTGATGGTCGACCAAAATCTTCTAACCATGTTGGGATCCACTGGGTATGACGGAATCAGCGGTGCAATGTCTATGAAGAGTTATCATGCAACCGGTAACATCGCAGTGATTTTAGCTACCTATATCCGGAGCCTTGGGTATAATGCCCGGGCGCAGCATGCGTTTAACTATAACGCAGTCATGCCGCCCGCAGTTATTTCAGCAGGGTTGGGGGAGCTTTCCCGTACCGGAGACTGCTCGATTCATCCCCGCTTGGGATTCCGGCATAAGGTTGCTGCTGTTACCACTGATTTGCCGCTGGCGCCCGACAAACCAATTGACTTTGGCCTCCAGGATTTCTGCAGAGTATGTAAAAAATGCGCTGAAAACTGTCCAAACCAATCCATTACGTATGATTCGGATCTTGTGGAGTATAACGGATACCTGCGTTGGAACAGCGACATGAAAAAATGTGCAGAATTCAGGATACTCAACGAAGACGGAGTGTCCTGCGGACGGTGCATGAAGGTCTGCCCCTGGAACTCCAAGGAGGATTCCTGGTTCCACCAGGCTGGGACCTGGATTGGAAGTAAAAATGAAGCTTCCGCAAAATTGCTGAAAACAATTGACGATATGTTTGGGTACGGTACAGAAAGCATCGAGAAATACAGATGGTGGCTGGAGTGGCCGGAGATGTACAAGTATCCGGCGGTTGCTCAAGCGCCACAGACGCATTAATAGTTAAAGGCTCTCTGCTAAATGTTGGGGTACCCCCCTAAACAAGAGTAATTCTAAATTGATGTAATGCTGGTAATAGCCCTTACAGACTATTATCAGCATTTTTATAAATTTTGCTGCGAATGACACCATGCCGTTAGTATCTGGCCTAATTAACCTATCATACTAGAGAATGCGGGATCTGAATTACCATTTGTATAAGGAACGCTCTTTTTAAATCATTTTTTGTGCTTAACATCAGGAACAGTTAGATGGTTTTTACGAGCTTTTGGTGGGCGAATATTGACACTAACTCTTCAAACAATTATTATTTACTTTAGGATGTATTGAATAATACTTTTCATCTAGAGATAATCTATAAGCAGGGGAATTCTTAATGTTTTTGTGAGTTCATACTAATCATATAAAATGGAGGAGATAAAAATGCAATTAATTTTTGGAATGATTACCCCAACTGTAGCTGTAATAGGTTTGGTCATCGCCCTAGTCATATTTGGACCAGGAAAGCTGCCCCAATTAGGAAAAGCTTTAGGCGGGGGTATCAAGGAATTCAGGGATGCCTCTGTTGAGGGTGAAAAGGAAGGAAGCGAAACAATAAAAGAGGCATAGCATAACGCGATAGAAATGTTATTTAAATGCAAATAAAGGATAAGTTCAGCATGTATCATAAAAAGAGCTTTAAGATACTATTATTTCTGTTAATCATTATCGGTTTATCATCTTGGCAAGGTTATGAGTATTATCAACGTAATGTTAATTATCAAGAAACCAAATTGTTTTTTGACACAGAAGTATATGTTGAGGCTCATGGCTGGGGAGCAAAGAAGACAGTAACTGAAGCTCTCGGCATTATGGAAGAGCTAGATTCCAAGCTTAATAAGTTCTCACCTCATAGTGAAATATACGCTATCAATATTCATGCAGGAGAACAACCTGTCACGGTATCGGAACTAACCTTTGATGTTATTGAACAGTCCTTGAAAATTGCGGATTTAAGCAATGGTGCATTTGATCCGACGATAGGACCTTTAGCTAAATTATGGAAATTTGGAGAAAGGGATAGTTCTGACAAATTTGTACCATCGCAGGAACAGATTACGAAAACAATTCAACTTGTTGATTACAAAAAAGTAATTTTGAATAAAGAACAAAAGACTGTCTTTTTAGTTAAAAAGGGAATGAGTTTAGATCTAGGAGCAATTGCTAAGGGCTACGCTGTAAGCAAAGCATTAGAGACCTTTAAGAGCCGTAATATTCTATCAGGGATGGTATCGGCAGGCGGAAATATTTATGCCATAGGCAAAAAAGACGGAGGAACGCCTTGGCACATCGGAATTAGAGATCCTTTAAACAAAGGACAGATTATTGGCTATGTTGTATTGGAGAATCTCACAATCGATACATCAGGCAACTATGAGCGGTTTTTCACTGTTGACGGAATACAATACAGTCATATTCTTGATCCTCGTACTGGGTATCCTTCAAAAGAGGTCAGCGGTTGTACTGTCGTCACGGAGAATCCGATAATGGCGGATGCTTTGGCTACAGCAGCTTTCGTATTAGGTCCTGAAAAGGGCTTGCAATTAATCGAAAAGAATAACGCATGGGGCCTGATCATTGATACTGACGGCAAGATGGAATTATCTGATAAAATGAAAGAAATGTTTAAACCAGAGACTCCTGAGTGACCGTATTTGGAAGAATTAGTTTTAATTAGATCAGGAAAAGGAAGGGGTTTGTACTGTGCAACGTAGGAAGAAGCAAAGTGACGAAATGTCTTTCTTTGGCCACTTTAAAGAAATGCGCAAAGTGCTTTTATTTTCTGCATATGCGATTGCCATCGGAGCAATAGCGGGATGGGCGTTCAGTGATTATGTATTTCGTTTCCTGGCTATACCCATGTCCGGTCTCAGTGAGGTGCATTTCATTACGACAACACCGATGGAACCATTAATGGTTAAGTTAAAAGTATCACTCATTGCGGGTGTAGTTATAGCTTTGCCCATCATCATATGGCAGTTATGGAGTTTTATCCTGCCGGCTTTAAAATCGAATGAACGGAAATACCTCTATTTCATCTTTCCTTCATCTCTTCTTCTTTTTTTTGCAGGTGCAGCTTTTGTTATTTTATTTGTGCTGCCTATCTGCTTAAAGTTTTTACTTTTGGCAGGGATAGGGGCAATCGATACAACACCATTTGTCACCAAGTCTTCCTATATTAATTTTGTTTTCACTTTGGCACTCAGCTTTGGGTTGTTTTTCCAACTGCCCGTTGTATTGATACTGTTAATTCGAATAGGCGTCGTATCTCCTCAGGCTCTCGCAAAATATAGAAAATGGGCCTTTTTTGTGATTGTGATATTGGCTGTTGTTCTTTCTCCAACCCCCGATCTGATGACCCAGGTTTTGATCATCGGTCCGATGTATCTTCTCTATGAAATCAGTATTTGGATAGGTTATATTGTAGTAAGAAGAAGAACAAAAATGCTGAAGCGAGAAGAGGAAGAGGTGATTTAAATGGGTTTAACAGAAATTGCATTAATCTTATTTGTCGCCTTGGTTCTTTTTGGCCCCGATGATTTGCCCGTAATTGCAAAAACAATTGGAAAAATGGTTAGACAAGGTCGCAAGATAATGAATGAATTGACAAGAGAATTTACAAATACAATTAGTATGCAGAGTGACACGATAATGGACAGCTTAAAAGATACATCCCCCAAAGAAAAGGTCTCCCAAGAAGAACCAAAACAAAAGGAAGACGAGAATGTGTTACAGAGCAATGATGAAGGAGCAGAGAAAAAAGCTGAGGATAATGAGGCAGCTGTAAAACATGATGGAACCAATGAAGCCGACCCTATGTGAAGGATAATTTAAAAAGGCGTGATGCACTTAGAAGATGATCTCTGTCTTGCGCGGGGGTCATCTTTTTATGATTCCAGCCCAACTTTCATATGGCGCTTCTGCATGCTGAACCGGCAAGATGATTCATTAGACCGAGAATCACCAATCACCACGGATGGCATGGAAAACGCCGGGCGCATAGTGGTATAATTGATTTATGGAACAATGGCAAGACCATCGAAAAATACTCCATATCGATATGGATGCTTTCTATGCCGCGGTAGAACAGAGAGATCATCCAGCCTTACTCGGAAAGCCTGTTATCGTGGGCGGCAAGCCAAACAGCCGGGGTGTTGTTTCTGCTGCTTCTTATGAGGCCCGTAAATTTGGCATTCATTCGGCGATGCCCATGACCGAGGCCTTCAGACGCTGTCCGCAGGCCGCATTTCTCCCTGTTAATATGCAAAAATATCAGGAAGCCTCAGACCGGATACACGAAATATTTTTGTCCTACACGCCGCTCGTCGAGCCCTTGTCCCTTGATGAAGCTTTTTTGGACGTTACGCGATCAACGGCTCTTTTTGGATTTGCCCAAAATATCGCCGTGCTGATCAAACAACGTATCCGGCAGGAACTTGGCCTGACAGCTTCAGTGGGTTTAGCCCCCAATAAATTCCTCGCCAAGATTGCTTCCGATCTGCAGAAGCCGGACGGCTTTGTCGTTGTCCCTCCGGATAAAGTACAGGAATTTCTCGATCCTCTGGCTGTGGAAAGAGTGTGGGGGGTCGGCATCAAAACGGCGGAACAGCTGCATGAGCTTCGGGTCAAAACAGTGAGAGATCTGCGTGCCTTGGATGAAAGTGCTCTCTCGAAACGATTCGGTGCCTTGGGCAAACAGCTTTACGAACTCGCCCGAGGTATTGACAACCGCTCCGTAGAAACCGACAGAATGGCGAAATCCGTTGGCAGGGAGACGACATTCTCATCAGATATTGCTGATGTTGACGTACTTGAAAAAGAGCTGCTGAAGCTGGCGGTGGATGTCGGAAGACGCCTGCGCAAACATGCGCTGAGAGCGAAAACAATCACGCTGAAAGCACGTTATCCAGATTTCAGGACCCTCTCCCGTTCCAGCACCCTCCCTCAGGCCACAGATCTGGATGATCTGATCTACCATGAAGCCTGTACGCTCTTACGCGGGCTCTCCATGAATCAGCCGCTTAGACTAATTGGAATTACCTTGAATAACTTAACGGATCAAACTGAGCAACTGACGTTGTTTGATGAATCTCAAAAAGATATGGGAAACCTGACAAAAGTGATTGATCAAGTTAACGCGAAATATGGAAAGAACAGTATCACAAGGGCACGATTACTATAATGAAGAGTGAGGAGCGAGATTTAACCTTCAATTTATGAATAGGTCTTAAGCCAAAAAGTTAGCAGGAGGTACGCAATGGAAAGGGTCTTGATCAGAACAAATCGTTTAACCAAAAGGTATGGTTCAGTGCCGGTTGTCAACGATCTAAACCTGGAGGTAAGAAGCGGAGAGATTTTCGGTTTCTTGGGACCGAACGGTGCCGGTAAAACAACAACGATTAAAATGCTTACTGGATTGCTGGATCCCAGCGAGGGGGAGATATCCATCTGTGATTACGATATCCGCAGGCAGCCCACTCAGGCCAAAGCCTTAATGGCTTATGTACCGGACCAGCCAAAATTGTATAACAAACTGTCAGCCCGTGAATTTTTGCACCTTATTTCAGCCCTATACCGAGTCCCAAAAGGCATTGCCAAAGAGCGGGCTGAGCAGCTCTTAGGAATGTTCGGTCTCATGGAGCGTGCAGATGAGCTATTGGAGGGTTACTCTCACGGTATGAGACAAAAGGTTGTTCTGGCGGGGGCCTTAATTCATCAGCCTAAGGTGATTCTTTTGGATGAGCCGACTGTGGGTCTTGACCCGGCCAGCGCACGCCTCCTCAAAGATATTCTTCAGGAGATGGCCCGGCAGGGTGCTGCGGTATTTGTTTCGACCCATATTCTTGAGATTGCCGAGAGAATGTGCCATCGGGTCGGTATTCTGAAAGATGGCATGCTGATTGCGCAGGGCAGCCCTGAAGAACTCCGGCAAAAAGTTGGGCACGGTGGGGAAAGCCTGGAAGATATTTTCCTGGAACTTACCGGAGTCCGTGAGAATGCTGAATTAATCAAAAGCCTGGAGGAGGAATAAACGGTGAAAATGATCATACCGCCGCCTCTGGATACCCCGCCTGCGGAAAAGTCGTTTGTTCAGGATTTTGTCCTGCTGCTAACAAATCAGCTGCGGGTGACACTTAACACGCTGAAACATCAACGAAAGAGAACTTTCATCGGAATGGGTATCCTGATGATTGTGTTTTTGAGTTTTCTGATTTCCATGGGGGCCATATCCTATGGAATGTTGAAATCAATGCAGCCTGAGACCGTTCAGGGTTTTCTCTCCTTGTTCTTTCTGGTGGGACTGGCCAGCCAGATATTCTTTGGTCTTACGGCAGCTTTTGCAGCGCTGTATATGTCCGAAGATTTGGAACTTCTTTTCATGGCACCGGTTCCTCTCCGGGTCGTTTTTGCCGTAAAAACAGTCTCTGTACTTGTGAGCAATCTTTTAGTTGCGTTCTTGTTTGTTTTTTTGCCGGGGGTGTTCTGCGGTCTGCTTTTTGAGGCCAAAGCATCCTATTATCTTCTTGTTTTCCTGTCAGGCTGCGGTTTATGGCTTAGCGGGACAGCCCTGGCCGAACTGCTGAACCTTTTGGTCATGCGTATTGTTCCGCCTCACAGGAGCAAAGAAGCCGTCGGACTCATGGGAGGGCTGGCAGGTGTCTTGATCGCGTTAGTGTTTCAGATTCCGGGAATGATGCTGGGAAGCCAAGGTAACTTGGATATTGGGACCATGCTGGCAGGCAAAGAGCAGCTGATTCACGTCATGAATTTTTTCCCGTGGGGATGGGGTTCACTTGCTTTAACCAGCGGAATAACCGACAGCTTTGCCACGGGGCTGGGATGGAGCCTCCTGATCCTTATTTTCAGTGCGTTTCTTTTTTTGATTGCCTTGATTCTTTTGGAACGGGGATTCCGGCAGGGCTTCATTTCCATCAGCCAGGGAGATGGCGGAAGACGGCGCAAAAAACGTTCAGTTTCCAGCGTTGATACGACGAACCGCCAACAGGAAAAGATTTTCTTCGGGACTGTTGGCCAGGAGCAGGAAGCAGTAGTCTTGCCGGCCTCGACGTGGGCAGGCATGTGGGCAGTGGCCAAAAAAGATTTGCTAACCTTGAAAAGGGATACCAGAGAATGGTTTAGCTATTTGATCCCTCTGATCATTATGGCCTTCTTTGTGGTTCAGTTTCTGTTCAATGCTTCGGCATCGAGTGTATCCAGTTTGGTAATGGTTCTTATCATGTACACGATTATGTTCAGCGGCAATTTGGCCTTGCAGGCGTTTGGCAGGGAAGGAGAGTCCGACTGGCTGCTAAATAGTGTGCCCCTGGCAGGGTGGCCTGTCGTCTGGGGGAAATTAACTGCAGCCGTGCTTCCCACGTTACTATTGATGGAGGCTCTTCTGGTTGGCACTTCATTGGCAGTCGGAGTTTCAACGAGCCTAACGCTTATCCTGGCACTGGCGGCGATTTTCTTAAGCCTGGGTTCCAGTGCCATTGGGCTGTATTATTCCATCAAGAACTGCCGCTATAATCCGGACAAACCACAAATGCGGATATCGCCAAGTGCTTCGCTAATGATGTATCTGATCAATTTTTGTTTCATCCTTATTTTAGGTTTAAGTCTATGCTATTTATTCCCTCCTGCCGAATTGGTCTCAGCGCTTCGGATGCTTCCATCGGTCACCTTCGAATGGAATGTACAGTCAGGACTACTTAGCGGGTTGTATTTTCTCAGCCGTCCGTTGTTTTGGCCCGTTCTGTTCCGGATGTTACTCGGAATTCTGTTGACCGGCGGGCTATGGTCACTCATCTTCTTCGGATTTATGGCTGCGACAGTCCGGCAAAGCCGCAAAGGCTTCAGGGTGGAGCTCGTGACGACCAGCAGCAAGAACCGGCTCAGATAATCAACAAGCATGAAAAGTAAATGACCCTAATACCCAGGGCTTAAAGTCAGAAACCTGTGCGACAACCTCACAATATTGTTCCATTAATTGCTGATTATCTAATTTGTAGGTATGCAGGCTGAGATCATTTCGGCGAATATAAGCAAAATTGTATTTATCAATCGCATAAATTTTGATGCCGTTTTTGGTACAGTCTGCCCCAAATTGTTCATCCGCAATATTGGCATCAATAAACTGTACTTTTTCAAAAATATTCTTCTTCATAAAAAGGGTACAGCCGATAAGATAGTCAACATAGCTGTTTTCTCTGCCAGGATGCAAAAGCGCCAGGATTTTTTGCTCTTCAAAAAAGACGAAGTGCGTTTTCTTTCCGAAAACACCCGCCTCGCTGGAAGGCGCTATTTTCATAAAATCGTTCAAGTATTCAGGACCATAATAATCGTCATGATCAAAATTAGCGATGTAGGGATATTGGGTCTGCCCGACAGCATAATTTAAACACGTTCCTGCCGAGCAGCTTTCAGGTAGCTGAATGATCCTTACATGAGGATACAATTCCGCCCTCTTGTAAAAATCGGAGAGATTAATACCGGGACCATTCAGGATGATAATAAGTTCCTTGACAGGGTAGGTTTGTCTGGCATAATTCGCGAAGATATTGTCCAGGTAAAAAGGGAAGTGAGTACAGGTAATAATGGATATTCCATCCGGCTTTGTCATTGGCGGCTCCCTAATGAAATGATTCTATTCGATATTTATCTGATTATTCAATTATTCGATTACGCGTATTGTTCTATGACGGATACTCTGTCTCTCATTTGTTTTTCAAAGTCAAAGATCTCTCTGAATTTTGCCTGCCCGCACGTCGACATGCTGTATAACTTTTCGGGGCTTTGGTAATATTCCATAATACTGTCAGCAATCTTGCCGGCATCGGCGGGGATAATAAAAAGGTCCTTTTTGTGTTCAAAATGTTCGTTCATGTTCAGTTCGTCGGTACAGAAAACAGCAACGTTGTGCAAAGCAGCATCGATGCAGCAGCCTGTAGGGAAGCCGTCAAAGTTCTTACCCGGTATCAGGACAAAAGGAAGATTCGGTGAAACGATCATGTCCATTCCGGAAAAGAATTGCGGGAAAAAGCTTTTATCTCTAAGACCATAAAATGCGATCCGGCTGCCCAACTCACTGACATCAATTTCATCCCGGTCAAAATTGCCAACGACATGAAACCTGATATCCTCTGTTACTAAAGCGAGCTTTTTGCACATCTCAATAAAAATGGGATACCCCTTATCCATTCCCGTTGGCATATATTTGTGAGCCACAAAGCAGATGTCGAGCGTATTTTTATCTTTTCCGTAGAATCGCTTGGGTACGGTCGTGTGGAAATACTCCGGATACGTCACCATCCCATAAATATAGGCAATCTTGTCCGGCGTAACAAAACTGTGGCTGGTAATATAGTCGTACGTCCTCTTCTGCGTAACAATGACTTTTCTCAAAAGAGGGGATTGCAGGACTTTGATCAGCCTGGCATCAATTTCGTCATCATTGATCCAAAATCCCCCTCCGGGATAGAGTTCAAATATAAACGGCGTGTTAAACATTTCATAGACAAAATGAAAAGCAGCAGCGTTACTTAAAAATACCATATAATACAGCGCGTAAGACTGACCGGTCCAGTCAAACTGGGTAAACGGCTTTACTTTATCCTTATACTGCGGATATACGGCAGCATATTCATGATGATGCATGTCATATCTGGTCGCATACACTTCACAGTTCGGATACTTCTCCAAATAGTAATTAAATTCGGATATCCTAAAACCCGTCGTCAGATTAGGAAAATAGTCATCGAGAATTGCTATTTTTTTTTGATTGATTGTATTCATTAATTTTTGTCCTTTCATTCTTCTTAACATTATTCTTAGCAATGCTTTTTTAATTTCTATTTCTCTAGAGTAACGTTGATTTCATTAGCTCCAGACCAAGTCTCTGTAATGGATAGCCAGCATTGAGCGGAGCATGGAGTGTGAAGCGCCGGATTTACGAATCAATCTACTAGTTGGCATTACTTACATAGAAGTTGAAATTCTCCAGGGCCCAATCCATATGGTAAAGGTGATTCTTGTAGGATTCCGGATCATGAATTGATGCGCAGTATACTGTTCGCTTACCTTCACGAAGTTCTTTAAAGCATTCAAGGTATTTCCATCCGTGGGTCAAGACAAAGGATTCATTCTTATGCTTGGTATTTCTGAGGTCAAAGCAGGTAGGATTTATTCTATTGCAGATGCACCATCGGCTGCCCTCACAGGTCGCACAAGGTACAGTCTGGAGCATATCGATCGGGATGTCGATTGCATATCCTGCTTTAAACGGTGTATATTTATTAATTCTGAGCGACAGTTCGGCATCCCCGTAGCCGTTTTCCTCGGACCAATAGCCGATAAGGTTAATAAGCTCCGGTTTTAGGATCTGGCATTGCCCGGGTACAAAATCAAGGACATTACCGACCTCAGTATGCATTAACTGCAGGTAGCTTACACCGCTTCTCTCTTGAAGGGAAACCTCCGGATAATAGGCTGGATACGGGTGGGCCTTGGACAACCCCAGCAGCCCTACCTCCGGGAAAGTTCTAAATACTTTCATAAACCGGCTTATCCAATCCGGGACATAAAAATACACATCACTTTCGAGGACAATAAAATACTGGTCTGGTTTTCTGCGGGCCAGATTGTAATTAAGCGCGTAAATGGGACCATAATTTACGGGCAGTCTTGTTTTAGATTTGATGCGGTTGTCGTTAAGACTTTGAATATAATCCCATGTTCCGTCCTGCGAATTGCTGTCAATGATATGGAGTTCAAAATCATCTGTGGTATTGAAAAGGGAGTTTAAATTTCTGGCATTTAATCCCAGTCTGTGAAATGTCGAATAGGTGATAAAAGGTGGTATCATAAATTTATTCTACCTCCAATTTTTTTCAATAACATCATATGTCGTTCTGTGGACAAGAGGTTACAAAAATATCCTCAATTTTATGTTGCTATAAAAAGCTTGGTATTCGATTCCGGCACCAAGAGAATACAGTATTCATGAAAGGGCCGCGTTTAGAAATTTTATCTTCAGCGATTCCCGTGATATAATGCTATTTGGGGAATTCTATTCCATCGATTTTACTCTTCAGATCATTTTACTTAGCGACGGCAAACAGGCTGATGATCAGCCGATCGAAATAAGAACAACGGAGGGATCCGCGTGCAGCAGAATGTGTATATGATCCTGGCCAATGGCCAGGTTTTTAAAGGGAAGCCTTTCGGGGCAGCAGGAGAGGCAGTCGGTGAGATTGTCTTTACTACTGCAATGACCGGATATTTAGAAACCCTGACTGACCCGAGCTATTTCGGGCAGATTGTGGTTCAGACGTTTCCTTTGATCGGGAATTATGGGATTATTCCGGCTGATTTTGAAAGTGATTCCCCGAAATTGAAAGCCTATGTTGTCCGGGAGTGGTGTCAAGTTCCTTCCAACTTTCGCTGTGAAGGTGAGCTTGACGCTTTTTTAAGAGCACAGAATATTGTCGGGGTCTATGGGGTTGACACCCGGGAACTCACCAAGATTATCCGCGAGGTCGGCGTAATGAACGCCAAAATCACCGCAACCCTGGACAATCTTGAAAAAGATCTGGCTGAAATCAATGCCTATAAAATTACGGACGCGGTCCAGACAGTTTCCTGCAGGGAAACAATACCGACCGAGAACACCGATGTAACCCGGAAGAGCATCTCATCCATTGAAATAGTCCCAACCAGAGACATAGGTAAGCCCGTTGACGTTGCCACATCTAGAGATGTAGCGACAGTAGTCGCCAAAGAAGTAACCGACAAATACCGGGTGGTCCTGTGGGATTTTGGAGCGAAGGAAAATATCCGGCGTGAGCTCATCAAACGCGGCTGTGAGGTTATCACGGTGCCTGCTGAGACATCCACCGAAAGTATCCTGGCTCTACACCCGGACGGGATCATGCTTTCCAACGGACCGGGAGATCCGGCCGACAATAAGGGAATTATCGCAGAGCTGAAGAAACTTTCTGCCTCCGGTCTGCCGATCTTCGGGATATGTCTCGGACATCAGCTGCTGGCCCTGGCGCAGGGTGCCGAAACGTCCAAGCTGAAATACGGGCACCGGGGCGCCAATCAGCCGGTGAAGGATTTGAAAACCGGCAGGGTTTACATTACAAGCCAGAACCATGGCTATGCGGTTGTTGCCAACAGCCTTCCTGCTCATGCCCGCATGTGTTTCCAGAATGCCAATGACGGGACTTGCGAAGGAATTGAGTATCTGAATATGCCTGCTTTTTCGGCGCAGTTTCATCCGGAAGCTTCGGCAGGACCCTTGGATACCAGCTATTTATTTGATCAATTTATTGATTTGATGAGGAAGGACTGTTCAACATGCCGTTAAATAAAACAATAAAAAAAGTACTGGTCATTGGCTCAGGTCCGATCGTCATCGGGCAGGCTGCTGAATTTGATTACGCGGGGACCCAGGCGTGCAGGGCCTTGAAAGAAGAGGGGCTGGAAGTCGTTCTGATCAACTCCAATCCAGCTACGATCATGACGGATAACGCAATGGCCGATCAAATTTACATCGAGCCGTTAACGCTGGAGACCATCAAAAGAATCATCATCAAGGAAAGACCGGACAGCATTTTATCTACGTTAGGAGGTCAGACCGGCCTGACACTTTCCATGCAGCTTGCCAAAGAAGGATTTCTAGAAAAGCAAGGTGTCAAGCTGTTAGGCGCAAATCCGGTAACTATCGATAAAGCTGAAGACCGGCAGATGTTTAAGGATACCATGGCAGCGATCAGCGAGCCTGTCATCCCTTCTCTGGTCGTGACGGATGTCCCTGCTGCCCTCGCCTTTGCGGAGGAGATCTCCTATCCGGTCATTGTCCGGCCGGCCTTTACGCTGGGCGGAACAGGCGGGGGGATTGCCTATAATGAAACCGAGCTGCAGGAAATTGCGGCCAACGGTCTGAGGCTTTCACCGATTACCCAGGTCCTAATTGAAAAATGTATTTCCGGGTGGAAAGAGATTGAGTTTGAAGTGATGCGGGATCGGGCGGGGAATGTTATTACCGTCTGCAGTATGGAGAATTTCGATCCGGTCGGGGTGCATACCGGGGATAGCATCGTTATCGCGCCGGCCGTTACGCTTTCGGACAAAGAATATCAAATGCTGCGTTCGGCTGCGCTGAATATTATTACAGCCCTGGAAGTGGAAGGCGGCTGCAACTGCCAGTTTGCGCTGCATCCGGACAGCTTTGACTATGCCGTCATTGAGGTGAACCCGAGGGTATCCCGTTCCTCAGCTCTGGCCTCGAAGGCGACGGGGTATCCGATTGCTAAAGTCGCCGCGAAAATTGCGGTCGGCTATACGCTCGATGAGATTAAAAACGCCGTTACTGGGAAGACCTATGCATGTTTTGAACCGGCACTGGATTATGTCGTGGTGAAACTGCCCAAGTGGCCGTTTGATAAATTTGTTTACGCGAAACGCACGCTGGGTACGCAGATGAAAGCAACCGGTGAAGTGATGGCCATCGGCGTGAGCTTTGAGCAGGCCATTATGAAAGCGGTCAGGGGAGCGGAGATTTCCCTGGACAGCTTGAACCTGCCCAAACTCAAGAAACTGACGGATGCCGAGATTGAACAGCTGATTGCGGTGTGTAACGATGAACGGCTTTTTGTGATATTTGAAGCGCTGCAGAGGGGCATTTCCTGCGAATCAATTCATGAAATCACTCGGATTGACCTCTGGTTCTTATACAAACTGGCTCACCTTACAGCTTTGGAGAAAGAGCTGGCCGTCGGACCTTTGACACAGGAGCTGTACGAAGAGGCCAAGAAACTTGGGTATCCTGATAAAGTGATCGAACGGCTTTCAGACTGCAGGATTGAACAGGGGATCGCACAGGGGATCTATCAGAAACGCTGGGCTTCTTACAAAATGGTCGATACCTGCGCAGCTGAATTTGAGGCGGAGACCCCGTATTTTTACTCGACGTATGATGAAGCCAATGAAGCTAAGCAGTTTATCCAAGCCCGGAATAGCGGCAGGAAAACAATTATTGTCTTTGGCTCCGGCCCGATCCGCATCGGTCAGGGGATCGAGTTTGACTATGCTTCCGTACATTGTGTGTGGGCGCTGAAAAAAGCAGGTTATGAGGTCGTGATCGTCAACAATAACCCGGAAACTGTCTCGACCGACTTTGACACGGCCGACCGGCTGTATTTTGAACCACTGACCAATGAGGATGTTCTGAATGTGATTCATACGGAGCAGCCCTATGGCGTCGTCGTAGCTTTTGGCGGACAGACGGCCATTAAGCTGACGAAGTTCTTGGAAGCCCAGGGGGTACGGATTCTGGGCACACCGGCCGACAGCATTGATGCGGCCGAAGACAGGGAACGGTTTGACGCTTTGTTGGAACGACTCTCCATTAAACGGCCTCAGGGACATACTGTGATGAACACCGATGAAGCGCTGCAGGCGGCGAATAAGCTCGGTTATCCGGTTCTGATGCGCCCTTCCTATGTGCTTGGCGGACAAAATATGATTATTGCGTTTAGTGATCAGGATATCTGTGAATACATGGACATTATCCTGACTTACAACATCGAGAATCCCGTTCTGATCGATAAATACCTGTCAGGTATTGAAATCGAGGTCGATGCGATCTGTGACGGTGAAGAGATTCTGATCCCTGGTATTATGGAGCATATTGAGCGGGCCGGTATCCATTCCGGTGATTCGATTGCGGTCTATCCCGCCTGGAACTTAAGCGGAGAGCTGACGGAACGGGTCATTGACTATTCCAGAAAATTGGCTTTGGCCTTAAACACCCAGGGGCTGGTCAATATTCAGTATGTCGTTCATGCCGGAGAAATCTACGTCATTGAAGTGAACCCGCGTTCCTCAAGGACGATCCCGTATATCAGCAAAGTGACCGGCGTACCGATGGTTGACCTCGCGACCAGAGCGATGCTTGGCGAAAAACTGACCGATATGGGCTTCGGCACAGGGCTATATAAAACCCCGCCTTATGTCGCGGTCAAGGTTCCGGTGTTTTCGTTTGAAAAACTGATTGATGTCGATGTGCAGCTGGGTCCGGAGATGAAGTCGACGGGCGAGGTGCTGGGCATTGGCAAATCCCTCGCTGAGGCGCTTTATAAGGGACTGGTGGCTGCCGGGTACAAGATGGTGAAGCAGGGTGGCGTTTTAATTACGGTGCGCAACAGCGATAAGCCGGAGATGGTTGATATCGCCAGGAAATACAGCGAGCTGGGCTTTAAACTCTATGCGACCGGCGGAACGGCCAAAGTGCTGGAGCAAGCGGGTCTGCAGGTAATTTCGGTTAAGAAGATTCATGAATCAGAGCATGACAATATCCAAACGCTGCTGGAAAGCGGCAAGATCCATTATATTATTTCGACTTCGGCCAAAGGCAGGTTGCCCGGTCTGGACAGTGTCAAAATCCGCCGCAAAGCAGTTGAGACAGCAATTCCGTGCCTGACCTCGCTGGATACCGCCAATGCGTTAGCCAACAGTCTGAAGAGCCGGTATTCCCAGAACAACACGGAGCTTGTGGACATCAACCATATGCGCAGCGAACGGCGGCAGCTTACCTTTACAAAAATGCAGTCCTGCGGCAACGATTATATCTATTTCAACTGCTTCGATCAACAAATCGTCAGCCCGGAATCCCTGAGTGTTTATTTATCCGATAGGCATTATGGTATCGGCGGGGACGGGATCGTGCTGATCTGCCCGTCCGAAAAAGCTGATGCGAGGATGCAGATGTTCAATCTGGATGGCAGCGAAGGTAAAATGAGCGGCAATGCGCTTACATGCATCGGAAAATATCTGTACGACAACCGGATTGTCGAGAAGGATCAAATTTCGATTGAAACCCTGAGCGGGGTTAAGAAGCTGAAACTCTATGTCCAAAACGGGAAAGTCGATTCGGTCTGCGTCGATATGGACCCGGTGGAGCTCGCGCCTCAAAAGATTCCGGTTAATTTGCCGGGAGAGGCCATTGTGAACCACCCGGTCACGATCGCTGGCCGCGATTACCGCATTACCTGTGTGTCTATGGGGAATCCGCATAGCGTCATTTTTGTGGAGAACCAGGAAAACATTCAGATGGAGACAGAAGGACCGGCCTTCGAATATTCCCCGTTATTCCAGGAAAGAGTCAATGTGGAATTCGTCACAATGATCGACCAAAATACCCTGAAAATGCGGGTCTGGGAACGCGGCAACGGCGAAACACTCGCAGCCGGCACCAGTGCTTGTGCGGCTGTCGTCGCTGCTGTGCTGAACGGTTTCTGCCAAAAAGGCCAGCATATTCTGGTGAAGCTGAAAGGCGGCGATCTGGTCGTCAAATATACGGATGAGACGGTCTATATGACAGGAAAACCGGAAAAGGTATTCGAAGGAAGCGTAGAGATTTAATTAACGATACAATATCAATTGTAATTGATATTGCAATATAATTTATTCACCAATCATCCTGGTTTGGACGATCTTAGCATCGACCACGATTTCTACTTCCGCTGTACAAAAAGCCTTCCGCCAGTCCGGTCCTAGCGTCTGCCATGCTGAGAGGTTAGTACGATGGAGTTTTTCTGTAAAACCAAGAAAATCTGAATTGTATTCCTTGGCCTTCTCAACTGCTTGCATGGACAGATATCCCGCAGCCTGTCTTTGATAATATTATGGGCTGAGCAATTCAAAGCAGATCCTGAACATTTACGCTGCGCCACTAACGTCCGCTTGTGGATCTGTGCAAGTCTGGTTTTCCCTGAGGGTCAGCTCAGCCTCTGTTTAAAAATTCGGCTGTTTTAAGATTAATTACACTAGTGTAGTCAAATCTCAAAAACGGCAATTTTTAATCATATCCTCAGACACGGCCTTAATGATATCCTTCCATAGATTGACCGGTTCCTTCTTAAGCTCCGCCTGCACTGTCTCAGCTAACCGGGTTTGGCTGTCGCCACAGCGCTCTTTAACTTGCCGGACCGCTTGAGTGACCTGATCAGCATAGTGATTTTGTTCCAAGATTTCCGCTGCCAGCTTTTGGCCGAGTTTATCCTGAAGGCTGTGATCCAGGCTCTCCAGCATGGTACTTTCGGGCGGTATCACTTTGCCTTTATCGTAAAGCCTGATTTTTCCCTCCAGCCAGGCAAGAAACTGCGGCGTACTCATGGCGTTCAGTTCCACTCTGTAGTCCTGCAGCCAGCTCTCCCACTCGGGATCAATATAACTGGCCACGCCCTTCCTGCGACCAGTTTTTCCTGCCTTTTCGATTTCCAGTCCCATACTGACGGCTTCTTCCGGGTCCAGCCCCAGATTGATGATTTTCACTTTTCTGCCGGGCCTGGCTTTGGTTTCATTTTGCAGGGTATCATAGATCGTCGTGCCATATGCGTCCGCGTCATGAATGCAGAAAAAAGTAATCTCTTCCTCCAAATTCTCCCCGAGCGCATCCAGCAAATCCTTGACCGCCCGGCTGGCATAACCTTTGCTGGTGAGTAAAGCCATATCATATTTCTCCGGGATTTTCTTTTCTTTGAGCACATTGAAAAAGCCTTCTTTTTCAATATACAGGATTTTATTGAACGTCCAGACGGGCTTCTGATAGTTTTCCACCGCGATCGTGCCGATGGGAATATCCTGGCCTGAGTGGGGATGGTACAGCGTCCCCCGTTCATCCCGGTACATCAGCGGAATGTCACCGTGCTGTGCTTCATAACTGCCGATCAATTCCGTGCAGAAATAAGCGTAATCCGGTTCTTTGCCACTTTCCCTGATCACATACGGCCGGACGGCATAATAAAGCTGACGCAGGCTGAAACGGTATTCACCGTTGCCGCTGGCTTTAGCAATGGCTTGTTCCAGGCATGCCGTAACGACTTCTTTCTGGGATTTCTTTCGCTCCGCCGCATCGCCCGGCAGGGATTTTTGGGCTCTGCTGACCGCCTTTTGAATACTTTCTGTTATGGCGTCGCTGATGACCGAGAGATCCGGCTCTTTCCCATCCGTCACAATCGGGATATAGGGCGTTATGATATTGATCAGAATAACGGCAGGTTTGGCTTTCACATATAAGGTTAAACCGCAGCCGAAGATACTCAGCAAATTTTTGATGTGGTAAATATTGACATTACCGGTCACAGGGGATTTATTGAGCAGTACCGTTATATGGGGCGTATCGGAGGGTATTGCGTACACTTCAAGGACAAACGCTATTTCCGCGTCGTGTTCCCCCTTGACGGTCCTGGCCTTAAAGGTGCCGGCTGATTTACAATAGCCGCTGTACCTATCCAGCTTGCCGATCCGCCCCAGCCTCTCGGGACTTACATTTTTAACCGCTGCCCGGAGCTCAGCCAAAAGCGCTTCCGTCTCGTCAAACTCCAAGGCAGCAGCAGACGTCTTGGTATATTCTGCGGCTATCTTCCCGGCTTTCCCACCGGTACAACCGTCGAACTGCGTGATGAGTTCCCGGACCGATCCGCTATAGGACTGAAACAATTCAAAAAAGTTTTCACTGGTATACCAATAGGGCGAGGTCTTTCCCCGGTAGGTTTCACCTTGGGCATATTCCATTGCCAGGCTGGCCCAGCTTGAATCGATAGGCATTCCGCCCAAAGTAAATCTGATCTTTGTCCCGGCTTCATGATAATCGCTTAAGCTTTCCGGGAAGGCTGTACCGTCGTTTTGAAAATGGATTTTATAATTTTTGCCTCGAGTTGAAACATAGAGTTCGCCGCCCGACGCCACTACCGCCCCAGCTACCACGCGCAGACCGTTACCCAGTGCCCCTCGGGTTGGCAGTCTTAAATACTTGGAGGACCGTAGCGGCCTGTTGATGGAAAACAATTTCGGATCCAGGCCGCTGCCGTAATCCTTAACATAGAAAAAGCTGCCCTCATAACCGATTTCACAATCGCTGCCCAGATCCAGCGCATTATCCGTGAGTTCCTTGCAAACCAGCATGGATAATTTACTTCTCGGCACCCCCGCTTTTTGGGGCAAGGTTTCCATATTTCTGAATAATTTCCAGTCTTCCCGTTCAAAAAACATGCTCTGCATTCATTCCTCCTGAAACAAAAAAATATTCCAAACATTTGCTGGAATATGATATGTTCAGGTTTGGAAAATGGACAAAACACAACCACCCCTAAAGGAGCATTTTATGGATTTATTTTACTTTTTGCCCCCGGCTTACCTGTAAAAAGGGGCCGTAGCACAACTTGGCCCAGAAAGGCGCTTCATTAATATGGCGTCTCTTCTTTTACTCGGGAATTGTATACTCACACAGATTATAACAGAGACAGGGTGCGCATCGAAACTTAAACTAAAGTTTCGTTACGCCGCCATGTTTATTTTCTTGAAGAAATCTTAGGATTTCCGCGCCGGCTTCTTGCGTATTGCTGATGTCTGTTTTGATAGCAAACCCTTTCTCAGCCAGCCGATAAACAACTTGCAAGTATTCCGGCAATTCCAGTTGATATCGACCAAGAATTTCAGGTTTCATCAGCAGGTCTTTAACGTCTCCAAAAAAGATCATGGACCCGCTGTCCAGAATAGCGATCTTATCCGTGACAGTCATGATTTCTTTAAGGTTATGAGAGATCATGACCGTCGTTTCTTTTTTTTCATGACGTTTTTTGAGTATATCCGAAAGCAGCTTCCGGCCGGCAGCGTCCAAACCTGCCATGGGTTCATCGAGGATGAGTATTTCCGGCTGAATGGCCAGCATCCCGGCAATGGCAACTCTTCTTCGCGTGCCGCCGCTCAGTGTAACCGGGGCCAGATGGTTAATATCTTCCTGGGTTATACCAACCTGCTGCAGGGCATCATGGACTCTTTCTGCTATTTCCGTTTCAGGCAGGCCTAAATTCCTTGGTCCATAGGCCACTTCATCAAAGACTGTAATTTGAAAAATCTGCTGTTCGGGATATTGAAAAACCAGCCCTGCTTTTTTCCAAAGATCCTTACTTCGTTTAGGATCTGAAGTTGGAATTCCGCATACAGTCATTTGACCGGACGTAGGCCGGAGCAATCCGTTGAAATGTTGGGCGAGTGTCGATTTACCGGAGCCGTTGGGTCCCAGTATGCCAAGAAATTCTCCTTTTGCCAGAGAAATACTAATGTCTTTGAGGGCTTGATGTTCATAAACTGAACCGGGTAAGTACGTATAAGAAAGATGATTCGTTTCTACAACTTCAGGCATAGATAATCCACCAACTCCCGGACTGATTTGACGTTCTCGGGAACAGGATATCCGTTTGATCCCAATTGGTTGATCAATTGATAAACCGCGGGGGTATCCAGTCCCAGTTCTGCCAATTTGGCGTTGGCATAGACTTCCCTTGGGGTCCCCTGTAAAAAGATTGATCCGTGATCGAGAACAATCAGCCTGTCTGCCTGGACCAAATCCTCTGGATTATGGCTGATGATCAGGATGGTCATGTCTTCCTGCTTATTTAAGACCCGCAGCTGTTCAAGCAGTTCCTTCCTGCCTGCCGGATCCAGCATCGAAGTCGGCTCATCAAGAACGAGGTATTCCGGCAGCATCGCCAAGGCTGAAGCCAGAGCCACCCTTTGTTTTTGTCCGCCTGAAAGCAGATGCGGTGCATGATGCCTTTTGTCTTCGAGGCCGCACACCTGAAGTGCCCAATTGATCCGGCGATTGATCTCTGGAACTGGCAGTCCTAAATTTTCAGGGCCAAAAGCAATTTCTTCCTCAATAACAGGACTGATTAATTGATTATCGGGGTTTTGGAAAACCATACCGACAAGTCTGCGGATTTCAGACAGTTGTTCGATGTTTGCCGTATCAAGCCCATTAATAAAGACCTTCCCATCCGTCGGTTTAAGCAGGCCATTTAATAGTTTGGCCAGGGTAGATTTTCCCGAACCATTCATCCCAAGAAAACCAACATATTCGCCCTTCCTAATCGACAAGGAGATATCTTTCAGCGCAGGTGTTTTCCCTTGAGAGGAATCTATATAATGTTTTGTGACATTGACGAATTCAATACCTTGAGCAGTCATATTTTCGGCTCCTGACTTATAGAAGGATGCTAATTGTAATACCTGTGCCTAAAACGGCGGTCATTTGGATTAAGAACAGGATATCCCGACGTTTCATTTGCAAACGGTTTAACCTTAACTGATTGGGATGGGAAGTAAAGCACCTGCTGTCCATCGCTTCACCCAAGTCAGCGGCTTGGACCAGGGAAGCTTCAAATAAGGGGATCAGAATGGCAGTATAGCTCTTTATCCGGACGACAATATTTGATGAATCAAATTGGGCGCCCCTTGATTTTTGAGCATTTTTTATAATGGTCGCTTCTTCAAACAAAGTAGGAAGAAAGCGAAAAGAAATACTAAGGATTGTTGTATAATTATGAATAGGAATATGTAATTTCCTTAATGGAAGCAGCAGGTATTCAATTCCTGCGGACAATTTGAGGGCTGATGTTGTCATCAGTAAAATCATGGAGCCTAAAAATAAAATAACCAGCCGCAATATATTGATCAGCCCTAAGATCAGACCTTCTCCGGTCATACTGAGCTTTCCAACCATCAAAACAGTCTCGCCCGGCGTGAGAAATCCCTGGAAGACTAGCGTAAAAAGAAGCAGATATCTTAATTTCAATAAACTGCTTAGAATTAATTGATAGCTTAATCCGGAAGAAATAATGGCAGCAGCCATCAATAGAACCAGGAAAAGTAGAAAATACAAATTATCCGTAATTATAACGGAAAAAATGACCAATAAGCAGCTCAATATTTTCGTTCGGGGATCCAATAAATGGAGCAGGGAATTCCCATAGACGTATTGGCCTAATTTCATACCGGGCATTGAAAAGGCTCCTTTTGACAATTTCTGTTTCGTATGAATAATAGTACTTATATGGGTTTAATGCAAATAAAATAAATCTGTTCATTAAAATAAGACTTTGCTTAAAATAAGACATCAGATAAAAATTGCATGATCTGAAGAGGATTGCATAATCCGGAGGAAGATCCAGTTATGGAATATGTCAAAAATGTGATATCAACAAAGAAACTGGCTGTTATTGCCATTCTCGTGGCTCAAGCCTCCGTTCTTCATTATATTGAGAGTATGTTCCCTAGTCCGCTTCCTATACCGGGAGTGAAGCTGGGTTTGGCCAATATCATTACCTTGGTGGCTTTGGTTGTCTTTGATTTTAAGACGGCCTTGCAGATTACCGTACTACGGACAGTCCTCGGCTCTCTGCTCAGTGGAACCTTATTCGGCATGGGTTTTTTTATGAGCTTTTTAGGTGCTGTTGCAGCTGCGGTCGTCATGGCAGTGCTGTTACATTTATTTACAGGTCTAAGTATGGTTGGTATCAGTGTAGCAGGGGCTGTAGCCCATAATCTCGGGCAATTGGCCATGGCCGCTTTGGTTCTAAGGTTCTCAGGAATCTTTTTCTACTTGCCTGTTATGCTGCTGTTTTCAGTGCCTACCGGAATCATAACCGGAATCATCATTAATGAACTGGTGAAATATATCAAGGCAACAAACCGGTTTAATAACCTGCTTGACGACACGTAAAATCTGCTAATTAATTAGACATACTACAACTTTTTAATTTGTTTTTCAATCATTTTGACAAGCATTTCTTATTCATGTAATATGAATAATGATTGTCAGACAAAAAGGAGGTGCGATTATGTTTGAAGTTACTGAAATCGCAGCGAAGAGAATTAAAAACATCATGGTAACTCAGAACATGGATAATTCTTACTTACGGCTCTATGTAGCCGGCATTGGCTGAAGGGGGCCGAATTACGGCATGACTCTGGATGAGTCAAAGACCCCTGACGATATATTTGACGAACAGCATGGACTAAAAATTGTTGCAGACAAGCAATTTGCAGAAGTTCTAGAGGGTGTTGTGATCAATTATATTGACACCCCCGATGGAGACCAATTTGAAATCAAGTCACCCCTAAAAGGTGAGTGTGGATCGGACTGCAGTTCCGGAAGCTGTGAATCATAAAGCTCAAAAAAGAGATTGAATCAATCAAATTGCATCAATCTCTTTTTTGATTCCTTTAATTCAAATTTAACAAAAAAATATTAAATAGGGAAACAGGCTTATCTGATTTAACAGGAAGCCTTTTTTATTCCCTAAAATTGCATGTAAGCCAATCCAAATATATATTTTGTTAAACGAAGAATATAAAAATATTTAAAATATTCTGTCGAAAAACCATAGACATTCGACAAATTATGCAGTATATTAGGTGTAAAAGATGGTAAGTAAACACTTACTTTCCAAGATAGGAGTTTATTACCATATGAATTTACTAATACATCGCAAAGAAAGCATCATCCTGACGACAATTGATCTGATCGATAAATACGGCATACACCAAATTTCGACACGGGAGATTGCAAAGAAGCAGAATATCACCGAGGGAGCCATCTATAAGCATTTTAAAAGCAAAAATGAACTGATCCTCGGCGTTCTGGATTATTTCTCGCAGTATGACAGCGACCTGTTCCTTACGGCCCAGCAAAAAGAAACCACGGAAGAATCAATTATTTTTCTTGTCGAATCACTTTCTTCGTATTACGAAAATTATCCGTCAATCACCGCAGTGCTTCTATCTTTGGAAATTATGCGCTATGACGAAACGTTAAAATCAAAAGTCGAAGACATTTATTCAACGTGGTTTGTTTTTTTCAAGAAAATTATTCAGAAAGGCCAGGAGACAGGGGAAATACCTCCGAAACTATCGAGTGAGATGCTGACTGATATTATTATCGGGACCTGCGTAGCGCTCTGCGCAAGGTGGAGACTACAGCAGTATTCTTTCTCTTTACGGGGAAAATGCCTGGAGGCAGTTAACACGATCCTTGGTTCTTTCATTCAAGACAAGATTAATCCTCAAAGGAGGGAGTCCATTGATTAAAGTACTGATTGTAGATGATGCGGCATTTATGCGGCTGGCGATCAAAAATATGCTTCAAAACAATGGTTTTGAGGTCGTCGGTGAGGCCGCGAACGGTTTGGAAGGTCTGGAAAGCTATAAACATTTGCGGCCTGATGTTGTAACCATGGATATCACGATGCCTGAGATGAGCGGCTTGGATGCATTGCCCGAAATCATGAAATTTGATCCGAAAGCCAAGGTCGTGATGGTTTCCGCGATGGGACAGGAAAGTATGGTAAGGCAGGCTGTTGCGCTTGGTGCAAAGTCCTTTATTATCAAACCGTTCAAAGAAGATGTCGTAGTCAAAACCTTAAATCAGGTGAATGCATTAAAATAGTCAGTCCATATGTTTGGGGGGCGGATAAAAATGGCTGGTAATTATTCCAATGAATCCATGTTAGACCTGTATATTTTTGAAACGTCCAATCTGCTTGAACAGCTGGAGCATTCCATTCTGGCCAGTGAAAAATCGAATCATATTTCCAAAGACGATGTCAATGAGATCTTCCGGATCATGCATACCATTAAAGGCTCATCTGCAATGATGCTTTTTGACAACATCGCTTCTCTCGCCCATTCCATTGAGGACTTGTTCTATTTCATCCGCGAAAACGATCCACGGGAGGTCGACTGCTCCGCGCTTTCGGATATTGTGCTCGAAGGTGTCGATTTTCTCAAAGTCGAACTGGAAAAAGTCAAAGCCAAAGACCCCGTTGACGGAGATGCACAGCGTCTGAAAAAGACGATTGCAGATTTCCTGAACAAACTGAAATTACAAAATTTTTCAGCAGAAAAAGTATCTACATCCAGGAAAAAAACGAAGAAAAATTCAGTAGAAGATCTGAAGGACATACCGGAAGACATAGAAGAAATAACTGAAAAAATACCTGAAGAAAAGCCCAGATATTATATTGCCCCGAACATAACAGAGCCCCCGGCGGCCCTGTCTAAAAAGAACTGGTACAAGGCTGTAATTTTCTATCAGGACGGCTGTGAAATGGAAAATATCAGAGCCTACACCGTCATCCATAATTTGAAAGAAATTGCAGACAAGTACATTTTCACCCCGGAAGATATTATTGAAAATGATCTGAGTGCTCAGGTCATTAAAGAACAGGGCTTTACAGTAGTCTTAAGGACAGATAAAAGCTATGAAGAAATGCATGAATTCTTCATGCAGACGATTTTCCTCAGAGAGCTGAAGTTGGAGCAGATCGAAGATCAGGAAGACGAACCGGTGATGAATCAACATGAGAATGCTTTAACCCCACAGATTCCTGTCCTACAGACAGTTGAAAGGGAGGAAAAGGCCGAGAAGGAAGTCTCTCTTTCTTCTGCCCAGCAGAGCATCATCAGTGTCAATGTCGCCAAGCTGGACAGACTGATGGACCTGGTCGGAGAAATGGTGATTGCCGAGGCCATGGTTACCCAAAACCCTGACCTTAAAGGGCTGCAGCTCGATAATTTCTATAAGGCAGCCCGGCAGCTCGGAAAAATCACCGGGGAATTGCAGGATATGGTCATGGCGATCCGGATGGTTCCGCTGTCGACGACCTTTCACAAAATGCACAGAATCGTACGCGATATGAGTAAGAAGCTGAACAAGGAAGTGCGTTTGGAGATCATCGGTGAGGAAACGGAAGTTGACAAAAATATCATTGAACATATTTCAGATCCGCTGATGCATCTGATCCGCAACGCGATTGACCATGGGATTGAGGCGGCTGCGGAACGGATTGCGGCAGAGAAGTCCAAAGCTGGGACAATCACCCTGGAAGCAAAAAATGCTGGAAGCGATGTTCTGATCATTGTCAGGGATGATGGTAAAGGGCTGAATAAAGAAAAAATTCTGAGCAGGGCCAGACAGAATGGCCTTCTGGCCAAATCGGAACAAGAGATGAGCGACCGCGAGGTCTTTAACTTGATCTTCCTGCCTGGATTTTCAACCAAGGAAAACATTACGGAATTTTCCGGCAGAGGCGTAGGTATGGATGTCGTCTCCAAGAATATCCAGACGGTAGGCGGATCTGTTTCGGTAGATAGCGTTGAAGGTACAGGAACTACGATTACGATGAAGATCCCATTAACGTTGGCGATCATCGGCGGAATGAACATCAAAGTCGGAAATTCAAGGTATACCATACCGACAGTATCCATCAGAGAATCATTCAGACCGAAAGAATCCGATATTATCAGAGATCCCGACGGAAATGAAATGATTATGGTAAGGAGTGAGTGTTATCCGGTTATCAGGCTCCATACGCTGTACAAAGTGAAAACTGAAGTTACAGAATTCAGCCAGGGCATATTTATCATGGTTGAAGATGAAGAAAAGTCCTGTTGTATATTTGCTGATGAACTGCTTGGTGAACAACAGGTCGTTGTTAAAGCACTGCCATATTACATTCAAAATTTAAAAAAAGATAACGAGTTAGGAGGGTGTACGCTTTTAGGTGACGGAAACATTAGTCTGATTCTTGACATCCAGAGTATAACCAGACTTGTGAAAAAATAACAGGAAAGGAGTGATTTTAATGGCAGAAATGATTGCAGAAGATTTTTTTGAAGAGGATACTCAGAAAAACAAGTTTTTAACCTTTTCTCTAGGCAACGAAATCTACGGGATTGAAATTAAGTACGTGACAGAAATTATCGGTATCCAGCCGGTTACTGAAGTGCCGGAGCTGCCCAATTATGTTCGTGGAATTGTCAATTTGAGAGGGAAGATCATTCCGGTCATCGATGTGCGCCTACGCTTCAAAAAGCCATTTATGGAATACAGTGACCGGACCTGTGTCATCGTGATCGACATTCAGGAAATATCAATTGGTCTGATCGTGGACAGCGTATGCGAGGTGCTTGTCATCCCTGAAGACGAAATAGTGCCTCCTCCCAGTGTTAACGGAGGTGCGAGCAATAAATACATTAAAGGAATCGGCAAGGTCGATAACAGTATCAAGCTCATTCTTGATTGCGACAAATTATTAAAAGAAGAAGAGCTGTCTAATCTGACATCTACACTTAGTGAGGGGGTAATATCATGAATTTCAACAAGCTTCAAACCAAGATTTTAGCTGGCTATATTGTCATTGTCGTCATCCTGGCAGTCATTTCCATAGTTACCTTTACCCAGGTAAATTCAATGGTCAAAGAAGTCAACAAAATGACCGAGGTGGAATTTGCTTTATATCAGATAGACCAGGAACTGGCATTTAACTTTACGGAAGGGGCAAGTCTTGTCAGGGCTTACATGTTATACGGAAAACAACAATACGTTCAAGACTTCGAAACCGTTTCTGCTACAACGACCGAACTTCAAAATAAGCTATTAAGTCTGGCAGATACGTCTGAAAATAAAGCCATGATCGAGAGAAGCAATGCCTGGTCCAAAACAATTAAAGAAAAACTATTTCCTGCCGTTGTAAGAGGGAATCAAGAAGAAATAACGAGTATAGGCGCAACAATAGCTCCGGAAACGCAAGCTCTGGTATCAGTAAATTCCGAAATGGCACAAAAAAGGGCGCAGAATATCGAAGAAGTAAAAAACCTCATTGCGGTGAAAGAATCAAGAACCACTATTATACTTGTTGTATCTACACTGATTGCGATTATTTTGGCGATGATCCTGGGACTCATGATGGCCCGTTCCATCACGAGACCGGTCAAAAAGCTGGTGGAAGTTTCCGATAAAATTGCTGACGGTGATCTAAATGTGGATATTGATGTCCGCGGTAAAGATGAAATCGGAGCGCTTGCCAAATCGTTCTCGACCATGACCATGACCTTGAATGAAGTTATCAGCAATATCAACAGTGCTTCCGAGCAGGTCGCTTCAGGCTCGAAACAACTGTCCGATTCCAGTATGGCCCTTTCCCAGGGCGCAACCGAGCAGGCTAGTTCGATTGAAGAGTTGACAGCCTCTCTGGAAGAAATCAGTTCTCAGACCAAACTCAATGCCCAAAATGCCAATGAAGCAAACCAGCTGGCGGAAGAAGCCAAGAAGAATGCGGCCCAGGGCAACAGCCAGATGAAGGAAATGCTCAGCGCGATGGATGAAATCAATAATTCTTCCAATAATATCTCCAAAATTATCAAAGTCATCGACGATATTGCCTTCCAGACCAATATCTTGGCCCTGAATGCTGCTGTTGAAGCTGCAAGGGCAGGACAGCACGGCAAAGGGTTCGCCGTCGTAGCAGAAGAAGTCAGAAACCTCGCGGCTCGCTCAGCCAACGCTGCTAAGGAAACAACGGATATGATCGAGGGTTCGATCAAGAATGTTGATAACGGTACCAGGATAGCAAGCGACACGGCAAAAGAATTAAACAACATTGTCGAAGGAATATCGAAGGTAGCCAACCTGGTGAACAACATTGCAGTAGCTTCCAACGAACAAGCCGTTGGCATCAACCAGGTCAACCAGGGTATTGCTCAGGTCGCGGAAGTCGTTCAGACTAATTCGGCA
Organism: Dehalobacter sp. CP; assembly: GCF_047652685.1. Classification (NCBI taxonomy): domain Bacteria; kingdom Bacillati; phylum Bacillota; class Clostridia; order Eubacteriales; family Desulfitobacteriaceae; genus Dehalobacter; species Dehalobacter sp. CP. The sequence goes on along the minus strand of NZ_CP157399.1, from coordinate 2,193,642 downwards.
ACTGCTGAAGAGAGTGCCGCTGCAAGTGAAGAACTGGCGAGCCAGTCCGAACTGCTGAATGTTCAGGTTGCCAAATTCAAACTGCGGAAAAAGGGCCAGTACGCTTCCTTAAAAGGAATCGAAAACATGAGCCCGGATATTCTGAAAATGCTCGAGAATATGAACAGTAGTAGTCCGACTCCTGCGCCAAAGGAAAAGCCAAAAAAGAAAATTGTCCTGAGTGACGACGAATTCGGCAAGTACTAAGTGAAATGCAAGAGGAGAGAGGGCCTGATTAGAGGCTCTCTCTTCAGAATAACAGAAATTAGAAGTTTCTATAAAAAATGCCTGGAGAAGATGGTGGTCTGTTATGATAACAATAACGGAAAAAGAATTTGTGAAGTTTGCAGCGTATATCGAAGCTAATTATGGGATTCATCTGAAAAAAGAAAAGCAATCGCTGATTACCGGCAGGCTGCAGGGTGTACTTGTCGAGAATGGTTTTAAGAGCTTCTCGGAATATTACGATTTTATCACTTCACATAATGGCGGAGATGCGATTACCACATTTATTAATAAGATTACCACCAACCATACGTTTTTTATGCGCGAAGCTGAGCATTTTGCTTTCTTAAAAGAGAACGTTCTGCCTGTGCTGGCGGCCCATTGCCGGGATAAGGATCTGCGGATCTGGAGCGCGGCGTGCTCCAGTGGTGAAGAACCGTATACCCTCGCGATGATCATTGATGAGTTTTTTGGCAGGGAAAAAGTCTGGTGGGATACGAAGATTCTCGCAACGGACATTTCCGGTAAAGCCTTAACGATTGCCAGAAATGGCGAATACGCCAATGATAAGGTTGCGGCGCTGCCAGCGCTGTGGAGAACAAATTATTTTAAAAAGCTCGACAGGGAAAATTCGATTGTTGTAGAAAAAATTAAGAATGAAGTGATCTTCCGCAATTTTAATCTGATGGAAAAGGTATTTCCTTTTAAAAAGAAGTTCCATGTGATCTTTTGCCGAAATGTGATGATTTACTTTGACGGGCCAACCAAAGAACAGCTTGTTCAGAAATTTTATGACATGACGGAGTATGGCGGCTACCTGTTCATCGGTCATTCGGAATCGCTCAACAAAGATACAACCCAATATAAATATGTCATGCCAGCCGTATACAGAAAAGAATAATATTTAGAAGTAGGTTGATATCATGGCCAAAAAAAAGATTAGGGTTTTAATTGTAGATGATTCCATCGTTTTCCGGGAGATTCTGGCCAGAGGAATCGCCAGTGACCCGGAGATCGAAGTCGTGGGTATGGCCGCAGACCCGTTTGAAGCCAGGGATAAAATCCTGGAAGTTGAACCGGACGTGATGACCTGTGATGTCCAGATGCCCAAAATGAACGGGATTGAATTTATATGCAAGCTGCTGCCGCAATATCCGATTCCGGTGATTGTGATCAGTACGGTGAGCGATGCTGTTTTTGATGCGATGAATGCCGGGGCTGTCGAGTTTGTCGGCAAGCCGGATATGAATGCCGCGCAGAGAGTGGAAACCTTTCTGAATGAGTTGAAGATTAAGATTAAGGTAGCCTCCGTCGCCCGGATTATCCCGTCCATGAAGGACACGACTGAAAAAGTTGAAAGCCAGCATGCCGAGAATTCGGAAAGAATCATTGCGATCGGCGCTTCCACCGGCGGAACGGAGGCCGTCTGCAGTATTATGAAGCGACTGCCTGCGAATATGCCTGGGATCGTTATCGTCCAGCATATCCCTCCTGTTTTTTCCCGGATGTTTGCCGAACGGCTGAATAATCAGACCAAGCTGAAGGTCAAGGAAGCTCGGACCGGAGATTACCTGGAACAGGGAATGGCCTTGGTTGCGCCTGGGGACCAGCATGTCAGAATCAAAAAGATAGCCAATCGATACAGGATTGAGTGCTTTGCAGGAGAGAAGGTCAACGGTCATTGTCCTTCCGTCGATGTTTTATTCGAATCTGTGGCCAAGGAAGCAGGCAAAAATGCGCTGGGCATCATTTTGACCGGTATGGGATACGACGGGGCCAAGGGACTCCTGCAGATGAGAAGAAAAGGGGCCAGAACGATCGGTCAGGATCAGGATTCCTGTGTGGTCTACGGTATGCCGAAAGTTGCTCATGATATCGGGGCCGTTGAAAGACAAACTTCTTTAATGAACATCCCTCAGTTGATTTGTAGGATGCTGAAGTAAGGAATGAAGGCCAATGAATAACAAAAAAAATTACATTGTCACAACAAATGAAATGGCATTGGCTTTAGCGTGCATCGGAGATGGTGTCGTGTACACAGATCATCTGGGAACCATTTTATATATCAACGATTCTACCGCTAACCTTTCGGGCTGGCTGCCGGAAGAGGTGCAGGGTAAAATATTTGCAGAAGTCTTTCCGATTATCAATAACGAAACCCAGAAAATGATGAATTCCCCGATTGAACTTACCATCAGAAAAAAGGAAGCTCTGGGCCTAAAAAACCATTCGGCCCTGATCAAAAAAGATGGCCAAATCATCTATATTTCGGGCAACAGTTCCCCAGTAATTGAAGATGACGGTGAGGTCAGAGGAGTTATCTTTGTTTTCAGGGATATCACTAGAATCAAAGAAATTGAAAACGATTATAAAAATGAAGCAGAAAATTTTAGGACGATCTTTTATTCGTCGCCGGTCAATATGGTCATTGTCGATGAGCTGATGCACATCAGCCACGTAAACAACGCGGCGCTCAAACTGATGCATGTGCAAGAACAAGATGTACTTGGCAAAACATTCGGCCAAGCTTTCAAATGTGTAGCCGGTTTTCAAAATCCCAAGGGCTGCGGCTACGCAGCGAAATGCAAGCAGTGTGAGATTACACGTGCCGGCTTGCGGGCACTAAAATACAATGAATCTATTGAGGGGCTTGAATTCTCCCAGACATTTATCCTTGGCGGCAAAACAAAACAATTATGGTTCAATGTCAGTATCTCCCCGCTAATCGTAGACGGCAAAAGAAATATTGTTATTGCGTTAAATGACATCACCGAAGAAAAAATACTTGAGGAGTCACTGATTAAGTCTCGCGATTTCCAGTTGAAGCTACTGGATTATTTTCCAGTTTCCGTCTGGCGTTCCGCAGAAAAAGAAATAACTTATGTGAATAAAAATCTACTGGATTTTGTGGGTATGAGCTTTGAAGAATGTATAGGCAGTTCTTGGTTATCAGCATTACATCCAAAAGACAAAGACGCTTATAAAGAAATACTAAATAATGCAAAAGCGGACCATACATCTTTTGAATATGAGCACCGCTTAAGACATTATGATGGGGAGTATCGATGGTGTCTCAGTTCCGGCGGCCCATACTATGACCTTGAAGGAGAGTATGCTGGACTAATCGGCATTATTCTGGATATCACCGACAGAAAAATTGCTGAAGACGCTTTAAAACGCTATCAACTGTTGTCGGAGAATGCCAGGGATATGATCCTGTTCGTTTCACAGGATGGGGAAATTCTTGAAGCCAACAAAGCAGCTTTGAAAGCTTATGGCTATGATCATCATGAAATTGTGCAAAAAACAGTTTTTGATTTTGCAGAAGATATGACGTTTGCCAGAGAACAACTGAAGATTGCCGTGGAAAAAGGATTCTTTATCGAAACAAACACGAGACGGAAAGACGGAAGTATAGTTCCTGTTGAAGTGAGCGCACAGACCACGATGATCAATGGTGAACAGGTATTGTTGTGCGTCCTTAGAGAAATAACCGAACGTAAAAAAATTGAAAAACAGCTGCAGGATAGCGAAACACGGTATCGGAATTTATATAACAATGTTACGGATGCAATCTACATCGTTGAAATTATTGAGAATGACGACCGGATCGGGAAAATAATTGAAGTCAATGATATTACCTGTCAAAGACTCGGCTATACGAGAGAGGAACTCTTTCAGCTATATCTGCCGGATATTGTTAAATATGATACAAAAGATCAAATTGAACAATTGGAAAAGCTGATACAGCAGGGATTCGATACAGCCGAACATGTGCAGGTCACTAAAGACGGAAGGGAGATCCCGGTTGAAGTCAGTGCGCATCTGATGAATATTGATGGCAAAACGTGCATATATTCCCTGGCACGGGATATATCCGAGCGGAGAGCTTCGGAGCGGGCACTAATCGAGAGTGAAGAAAAATTCCGAAGCGTTTTTGAAAATGCCAAAGATGCCATTTTCCTGGAGAAGATCAATGAAAATGGTGAGATTGCGATTGTCGAGGTGAATGAAGTTGCCTGTAAAGCACTCGAATATACGAGGGATGAGTTGATTGGGCATTCACCGAAAATGATATCCAGAATAGGCAAAGCAGAAGTGGATATATTAATGACTCAAGTTCGAAATTATCAAACCTATGTGTTTGAAGATATCCATATTTCCAAGAATGGCAGAGAAATTCCCGTTGAGATCAATATACGGCAATTTAAACTTAATCATATAGACTATCTCATTCTCATTGCACGGGATATTACGGAGAGAAAAAAGAATGAGGAGATATTCATCAAGGCCAAAGAAGAAGCTGAAGCCGCGAATCGGGCCAAAAGTGAATTTCTTGCCAACATGAGTCATGAGATCCGGACGCCGGTGAACGGTATCAACGGAATGATTGATTTAACGCTGTCCACTGACTTGAATCCTGAACAACAGGATAACCTCGAAACGGCCAAAATCTGTGCCAATTCCCTGCTGGCGCTGATCAGTGATATCCTTGATTTTTCCAAGATTGAGGCCAGGAAACTCGTTGTTGAGAATATCAATTTTGACATGCATGATCTGGTTGAGAAAAATTCGAAGGTGCATACGCTGCGGGCCAGTAAAAAGGGGCTTCAATTAACGTACGATCTCGATCCCAGCATCCCGAAGTATCTGATCGGTGACCCGAACAGACTTAGGCAGGTCCTGAATAACCTGGTTGATAACGCGATAAAATTCACGGACACCGGTAAAATATCTGTCACTGTAAACAACGTTCTGAAGACAGATCAGGACATTGAACTGAGATTTGCTGTCCAGGATACCGGAATTGGTATTTCCGAAGAAGATCAGACCTTCCTGTTCAAAACGTTTACCCAAGTCGACAGTTCTATTACCCGAAAATATGGCGGAACAGGCCTGGGGTTGGCAATTTCCAAGCAGCTAGTCGAGCTAATGGGCGGGACCATGCAGGTAAGCAGTCAAAAAGGAAGAGGAAGCACGTTCTATTTTTCGATCAAATTTAAAATAGGAATACAAAGCGAAACGGTACCGTTCCTTAGACCTGACATCAGCCCAATCATCCGGCCTTTGCATATTCTTCTTGCTGAAGATGATAAGGTAAGTCAAGTCCTTCTTCGCCGCATGCTGAAGGAAAGGGGCCATCAGGTCGATACTGCAGACAACGGTTTGGAGGCCTTGGATCTTTTTAAGAAAAAAAAATATGACCTGATCCTGATGGATATCCAGATGCCCGTGATGGACGGGATAGAAGCAACGAAAATTATCAGGGAATCTGAAGGCGGCCGAACCCATACACCAATTATTGCAGTATCTGCCTATGCTTTGCAGGGTGACGAACAAAGGTTTCTGGCGATGGGAATAGATAGTTATCTGGCAAAACCGATTGACATCAATGGTCTGATGAAACGAATTGGTATGGTGAGTCAAAACCGGCAAGAGTTTCCGGATAAGGTTGAGCTTGGGGACCATGGCGAAATTATTTTTACAAATAAATCTGAGAATAAAGACACTGAACATTATACCTTGGCAATGCAGGAAATCGAGCATTGCATTAAAGAACTCGACGATCATTTTGAGAGCATGCAATATGAAGCTATAGAACCGATTGCCAACCGGCTGAAAAACCTGTGCAATCAGATCGAAGCAGATGAATTAAAATTCTGTGCTTTTAAAATCGAATTGGCGAGAAGAAAAAATAATATTGAGGATGAGATTGAGTATTTCAGCTTATTTAAAGAAGCGTATTATGTTTTCAAAAAGTCGCTTAGCAATTAAGCTCTTAGGCAATGAAGTAACGACGTAACGACGTAACGACGTAACGACGTAATAGGAGGGACTGGGATGTTAAAGATACTCATAGCTGAAGACGATTTAGCCAGCAGAAAATATTTGTACAAATTATTATCAGAATATGGTGAGTGCGATCTGGTTGTTGACGGACTGGAAGCGATCGATGCTTATTTGATGTCGCTTAAGGAAGAGAGCCCTTATGAGCTGATCTGTCTCGATGTCATGATGCCGAAAGTTGATGGAGTCAGGGCGTTAAAGGCTATTCGTGATCTGGAAATACAAAAAGGGGTTCTGCGTGAAAAACAAGCCAAGATCATTATGACGACCGTTCTGGCTGAATCGGATTTTGTGCAAAAGGCCTTTGAATATGGGTGTGACGCGTATGCATCCAAACCCATTGATTCCGTCAAATTTCTGGAGGTCATGGAAAAGCTCGGAGTGGTGAAGAATACGAAATAGGTGGAGAACAAAAAAACTGGTATCAGTCTGATGATTCGAAAATCCTCTTTTTATATGCTAACCTTTCCTTGATAAGATGGTCTTGCTTGATGAGCTACTCTTCCTTGGTGATCTTGATCTCAATATCTCTGGGCAGAGCAAGGCCGCAGGCTGCTTCCACACCTTTGATAATCGCGGTAGGAACAGGGCAGGCGGCATGCTTACAGTATTGGCGCGCGATTTGAAAGACAGAGGTATCACCGATTTTGCCGAAGCATTCTTCATAGCCATTGATTGTTTTCAGTTCTTCGCTTAAAGGTTTCAGGCTGGGGCATTCCGTATTAATCTTGATATTCGCATTCTGGCGCTCAGCGTTGGCTTCAATATTGGTCATAAAGCCGCAGGCGCCGCCGTTAACAAATATCTTGATCATGGTCTCACATCCTTATATATTAGAATCTTTTAATCTCAGCATGATATTCCTGCAGGGACTTTAAGGTAATTCCAGATGCGCCATTCGCGCCATAGGCGGCAATGCCTTTGGCGCTTGCCGCGGCAGCGGTCATCGTGGTGATATATGGGACCTTATACTTGATCGCCGCTTTGCGGATATAGGCATCCTCATGTTTGCTGCGTTTGCCGGACGGCGAATTGATCACCAGATGGATTTCCTTGTTGGTGATGCTATCCACAATGTTCGGACGGCCTTCATACAGCTTCTTGATTTTTTCGGCTTCGATTCCGTTCTCCAGTAGGAATTTGTGGGTCCCTTCCGTAGCCATGATTTTAAAGCCGATTTGGGTAAAGTTCCTGGCTATATCGAGCGCTGCAGGCTTATCGTCGTCATTGACGCTGATCAGCACAGTACCCGATTCCGGCAGCGGGGACTTGGTTGCTTCCTGTGCTTTGTAGTAAGCCAGACCAAACGAATCAGCCAGGCCGAGCACTTCACCGGTTGAACGCATTTCCGGTCCGAGCACAGGGTCAACTTCGGTAAACATATTAAACGGAAAGACTGCTTCCTTGACTCCAAAATAAGGTACTGTCTTGGAAGTCAAGTTTTTGACGGATGTTTCCTTACCGTCATTGACAGCCATCATAATTTCGGTCGCGATCCGGGCCATGGAAATATTACAGACTTTGGATACGAGCGGCACAGTCCTTGAAGCTCTCGGATTTGCTTCCAGAACATAAACATTGTCGTCGGCGATTGCATACTGCATGTTCATCAGCCCGATAACGTTCATCTCTTGGGCAATTTTTTTCGTGTATTCCACAATCGTCGCGAGGTGTTTTTCAGGGATGCTGATCGGCGGGATGACGCAGGCCGAGTCTCCGGAGTGGATACCGGCCAGTTCGATATGTTCCATGACGGTCGGTACAAAAGCATCCTTGCCGTCCGCAATCGCGTCGGCTTCCGCTTCGATCGCATTGCTCAGGAAACGGTCGATCAGAATCGGCCGGTCGGGCGTCACACCTACCGCAGCTGCCATGTAACGGCTTAGCATCTCCGCGTCGTGAACAACTTCCATGCCGCGTCCACCCAGAACAAATGAAGGGCGGACCATCAAAGGATAACCAATCCGGTCAGCGATAACAAGGGCCTCTTCCAGGTTGACGGCCATTCCGGATTCCGGCATCGGAATATCCAGCTTTTCCATCATCTTACGGAACAAATCACGGTCTTCAGCCAGCGCGATGGTCTCCGGCGTTGTACCGAGAATCTTGACACCGGCTTTTTTGAGCTCATCTGCAATGTTCAGTGGTGTCTGGCCGCCAAACTGCACGATTACGCCGAGTGGTTTTTCTTTTTCGTAGATGCTCAGAACATCTTCGACGGTAAGCGGTTCAAAATAAAGTTTATCGGAGGTATCGTAGTCCGTGGAGACCGTTTCGGGATTACAGTTCACGATGACGGTCTCATAGCCAAGATCACGCAGCGCAAAGGCGGTATGCACGCAGCAGTAGTCGAACTCTATGCCCTGACCGATCCGGTTCGGTCCGCCGCCGAGGATCATTACCTTTGGGTGGTTGCTGCTTGTGGTCTTGTCGGGAGCATTATAGGTAGAGAAATAATAGTAGGCATCTTCAACGCCGCTTACTGGAACAGCTTCCCAGCCTTCCACTACCCCCAGAGCAGCTCTCTGTTTGCGAATCTCCGCTTCACTTAAGTTTAAGAGCATTGCAAGGTAACGGTCTGCAAAGCCGTCCTTTTTGGCCTGAGTCAGCAGTTCATCCGGCAGCTTTTGGCCGCTGTATTTTAAGATTTCTTCTTCCAGCAGCACAAGTTCTTTCATCTGCTGCAGGAAGTAAGGCTTGATATAGGTCAAAGCGTACAGATCATGGATATCTGCGCCTTTGCGCAGTGCTTCGTAAAGGATAAACTGACGCTCGCTGGTTGGTTCAGTTAGCAAGGCCATCAGTTCGTCCAGAGACCGCTGGTGGAAATCTTTCGCAAAGCCTAGGCCGTAACGGTTGATCTCGAGAGAGCGAATGGACTTTTGCACCGCTTCTTTGTAATTTTTCCCGATACTCATGACTTCGCCGACGGCGCGCATCTGGGTACCAAGCTTGTCCACGGAACCCGGGAATTTTTCGAACGCCCAGCGTGCAAACTTGATAACAACGTAGTCGCCTGAAGGTGTATATTTGTCCAGAGAGCCGTCTCTCCAGTACGGAATTTCGTCCAGGGTCAGCCCTGCCGCCAGCATGGAAGAGATCAGCGCAATCGGCAAACCTGTTGCTTTGGAGGCCAATGCTGAGGATCGGGAAGTACGCGGGTTGATCTCAATGATGACGACCCGACCGGTCTTCGGATCGTGCGCAAACTGCACATTGGTGCCGCCAATGACTTCAATGGCTTCGACGACAGAATAAGAATATTTTTGCAGGCGCTCCTGAAGCTCAGGACTGATCGTCAGCATTGGGGCCGAACAAAAAGAATCGCCGGTGTGGACACCGATCGCATCGATATTTTCAATAAAACATACGGTGATCATCTGGTTTTTGGCATCACGGATGACTTCGAGCTCGAGTTCTTCCCAGCCAAGTACGGATTCTTCCACCAGGATCTGACCGACCAGGCTTGCGGCAATACCGCGGCTCGCAATTACGTTCAGTTCTTCAGCATTGTAAACCAGACCGCCCCCCGTTCCGCCCATGGTGTAGGCCGGGCGGATAACGACCGGATACCCGAGTTCCTGGGCAATCGCTTCAGCCTCTTCTACGCTGTAGGCCGCTTTGCTGAGGGGCATTTCAATGCCGAGCCTGTTCATGGTTTCTTTGAAAGCAATTCGGTCTTCACCACGTTCAATCGCGTCCAGCTGAACACCGATGACCTTAACGTTATACTTCGTAAGGACGCCTGCCTGGTGCAGCTCCGAGGAAAGGTTCAAGGCCGACTGACCACCCAAATTCGGCAGCAGGGCATCGGGACGTTCTTTGGCAATGATTTTCGTCAGACTTTCAAGGTTTAATGGTTCGATATAGGTGACATCAGCAATTCCGGGGTCTGTCATGATGGTGGCAGGATTGGAATTGACCAGTACGATCTTGTAGCCCAGTTTGCGAAGCGCTTTACAGGCCTGGGTCCCCGAATAGTCAAACTCGCAGGCTTGTCCGATCACGATGGGACCTGACCCAATAATCAGGATCTTATTAACATCGGTTCTTTTTGGCATGTTGTATTTCCTTTCTTTATAAAAATAAAGCTGAAATAGAGTATTTTGATGTAAGAGCCTCACAGCCATTTTATCAGAAAAAAGAAAACAAGATGATGCTTTTCATAAAGAATTATGTATTCTATATACATAATAAAATGCCGTTAGTGTCCAAAAGTAACGCTATAAAAGTATCTGCATAAAAGTATTTGTTATAAAAGTATATGCTTGCAGAAATCATCGTTCTGAATTAATATATCACTAGCAGCTGTCAATCACCATGACCTGGTAACCGCCTAAACGTTAACGCAGTATGGTTGACGCAGTAATAACAATAAAAAAATGGATAAGGAGAGAAGTATGAAAATATCTGAATTATTCAAAACCGGCAAGCCAACCTTATCTTTTGAATATTTTCCCGCACGGACGGAAAAAAATGCAGAAACCCTCGAAAAGACACTTGATGTCTTAGCAGGCCTTAATCCGAGTTTTGTTTCGGTCACCTTCGGGGCAGGTGGGTCAACAAGGGAAGGATCTTATGAACTGGTCAAGAAACTGAAGCAGGAGAAAAGGCTCGAAGTTGTTGCCTATCTCGCGGCTTATGGTTTAAGGCTGGACGAAGTGGCTGCAGTGCTGGATGCTTACCAGGACCTTGGGATTGAGAACATCCTGGCGCTGCGCGGAGATCTGGGCAAAGACGGAGCGAAGGAAATTCCTACGGATACCATTCACTACGCTTATGAGCTCGTAACGTTTGCCAAAAAGAATTATAACTTTTGCATAGGGGTAGCAGGATATCCCGAGGGTCATCTTGAGGCGCCAAGTTTGGAAAAGGATATTGAATATTTAAAGTATAAGGTGGATCAAGGCGCGGATTTTGTCATTGCCAACTTCTTTCATGACAATATTTACTTCTATCATTTGCTGGAGCGTTGCCAAAAGAGCGGCATTACCGTTCCTGTTATTCCCGGACTGATGCCTGTCTATAGTGTCAAAATGATGGAAATGCTTGCAGCAAACTGTGGCGCAACCATACCGGAACAATTGAAAAAAGGAATCGCTGCATTGCCGGAAGGTGATGCGGATGCCTTGTTGGAATTTGGTACTCAATACGCTGTGGCACAGTGCGAAGAACTCCTCCAAGAAGGAGCCTGCGGCCTCCATTTCTACACTATGGACCGCAGCGAATCAACAGCTGGTATTGTTAAAATCCTGCGAGAGAAGGGCTTGCTGTGATTGTGATCTTTGAATAGATCTTTTTATTCTATGCCGAAGATTGATCTTAGGACGAAAGTACTATCCTAAGGTCATTTTTTATGAAAATCAAGTATTTCTACAATTTTCGCAGGAAGTAAATGGTATAATTACTTTTACTCATTAAGATTTTGAGCCAAATACTAAGGGAGGAGATAACAGATAAATTTTTAGTCAATTTCAACATGAAGATCTGTCTTAACAAAATTGATATTAATAAAAAAATTATGGCTTCACGGCAGTAAAACCATTAATATTTCCTTTCATGATCTTCTTTTACATCAGGAGGAGGAAATCATTATGAAGATAAGAGTTTGGATCATTGATTGCATGGGGGAAAAAGCCAGACTCTGCCTGTCTGAGGATGACAATACGCCGGAAATATTAGCAGGACCAAAAGTCTTTGAAAATAAAAAAATGCTTGTTGAAGCAATCCTCTATTCAAAAAAGGAAGCAAGAAAATACTTATCTAGAAATGAGCTGATGGATCAATAGTCAACAGCTTATTCCCCAAACAAAAGACTTCGTTTCGAATTAAGTGAAACGAAGTCTTTTGCTTTTTTTATTCCTTTACTTCCTCTTTTAGAAGATATCTTTGATGACTTTGAACACAACGCCAACAATTTCAACATGATCAGGTTCCAACGCCCGGTAGGTAGGGTTGGCCGGTTCAAGCGTAATTCGATTATCAACATTGTAAAACCTTTTGCAGGTCACTTCTTCCCCGTTGATCCTGGCTATTACCGTCTGCCCGTTTTGGGCCGTTTGCTGTTTTCTTACCAGCACAAGGTCGCCGTTATTGATTTCTAAATCAATCATCGAATCGCCTTTAATCTTCAGGGCAAAGACCAATTCATCTTCGCGGACAAACGAACGGGGAACCGGCAAATAATCTTCAATATCTTCGAAAGGAATGGCCGGGGTTCCGGCGGGGACTCGGCCGACGATTGGAACCATAGCAAGATCAGGAATGGTATGCCCGTTATTAAAATTCGGCAGTTCGTTCATCGCAGGGTTTTTGCCCAGCAGACTATCCAGAGAGATCCCAAAAAAATCGGAGACTTTCTGCAGAAATTTATAATCCGGTTCTCTTAAACCAAGTTCATACAAAGACAAAGCTGAACGCGATACCTCCAGGTGTAAGGCCAACTGGTTCTGCGTAATTTTCTTCGTCCGGCGCAAATATTTTAAAGTTTCACCAAAACTCACATCATCACCTCTAAGAAAATATTTTACTCTACAATGAGTAGCAATTCAATAGGACAAAATATAAATAACAACATAAAATTCCAAAAATAGAAGTTGACTGCTACGCAATGTAGCAATATAATTAATATACGCTTTGAATTAAAGCGTAAGGACATTTGGTTGCGAGCAAAAAAGGGGTGTGAGGCTTTGCAAAAATCACAGATGACAGACACGGAGAACATGCTGAAAAATTACTATCGAAGCTTGAATGAACTGTGGGTAAAAAAGGCGATTATTGAAAACCTTAGAAAAAATGCTAATGAGATCAGGAATATTTTGCTGGATGTCAACGAACTGGTACCTTCCAGAGGGATTGTTACACAATATATGGCTGTTTCAGGCGGTTGTGTGTACGTTTGCGACAGGTCTGCGCAAAACTATTATGAATTTACTTCATCCGTAGAAAAATTTGAGAAGAGATTAGCCGCGTTACTACACCGCGGTGTCAAACTGAAGAGTCAGATCATCTATCTTGAATCAGCCATTGAAGGGATCACTTATGCCTTAAGTCTACTTGATCCTGTTGACCGAACAATATGTGAGAAGTGTTACGGCCTTAAGGAGTACAGCAATCTTCAAATTGCCAAAGAACTTCGGATGGACGAAAAAACGATTCGGTACAGAAGGAAAAAAATTAATCAGAAACTCAACCTTTTCCTGCAGGATTGTTTGTGTGTGAATCAATAACGAGAACCTGTCAGCCCTGAACCTTATATACCCTGGCGGCAGATTTCTCGTAATACCGCGTTGTCGTCATTATATAATAATTTTAGGGTTGACAAGGTGCTAGACATGCAAAGAGATTTCCGAATTTTTTCCTGGCTTTTGCCGAATTAATCCTTGAAAATAACGTATGCTTATTACAGTGGAAGTATTCTCCATAAAGAACATACAGGAACAACCGGAGAGGAGGGTGAACATGAACGACACCGCTATGAAAGGTATGGAAGCCGCCTTGCGAAGCTATTACCGGAAATTAGATGAACGGCAGGTCAAGAAAAGAGCTTTGGAAGCGGTGGAAAAAAACGCCGAAGATATCAGAAGAATATTATTGGATGTAAATCAGCTTATTCCTTCGAAAGGAACAGTATCGAGTTATCGCCCCGTCACGGGAGGAGGAAGCGGCTTGGTCTGTGATCCAACTGCGCAAGCTTATGCGGAATTTACACGCTCCATGGAAAGATCGCAAAGGGAGCTTGTGGTTTTGCTTGAAAAAAAGATTAGGCTAAAAATGGAGATCATGCATCTGGAATCTTCCATTGAGGGAATTGGTTTTGCGCTGAACTTGCTGGATCCTGTGGAACGGATGATTTGTGAACAGTATTATGGTTTAAAAAGAAAAAGTAATTTGCAAATCGGACTGGCGTTGAATATGGACGAAAAGACCATAAGATATCGCCGGAAAAATATTAACCAGAAACTCAGCGATTATTTGAAGGTAAAACACCTCGTTAAATCCGGCTAATAGCACAAGAATGAGACAAGCCACATATTATGCATAAGACCTGAGACTTTATGAATATTTATCTAATAAAGGACAGGTCTTATTTTCTTTGGTCTATCGGAAAGGTGGGAAAGCGGATGATGCCTTTAAAGTCAGCAAGCGTATCTTACCCCTATGGTGTCAAAAATAGTGTATATGGTAAAGGCTATCACGAGGGAATTGATCTGGTCTCAGAAAATAGAGCCATATATGTTGCTGTTGCGGGCGCTGTCATTAAGGCAGTCTATGCCGGTGGTCAGGGTGCAGATCCGGCAGGGTGGGGAAATTACGTTATCCTGAGAACCAGGAATGGCAATTACGATTTGATCCATGCCCATCTTGCCTCCGTGAAGGTGAGTCGCGGACAGACAGTCAATGAAGGTACCATTCTCGGTATGATGGGCAGAACCGGAAACACCACCGGCCCTCATCTTCATTTTGAGGTCAGAAGAGCGCCCTGGACAAACAATAACGAAATTAATCCAGCTGTTTTTCTGGGGATAGAGAACAAAGAAGGACCTGTAAAAAATATTTCTGCGAATTCAAGTGAGGAGGGAAAAAAGGTGGTTCAAAACATTATTTTATGCAATCCGGGCCCCGATGAAAGAGCAGCAGCTTATCTGGCAGATCATTTAAAGGCACCGGTATGTTACCTCGCAAATGTGACGAAAGAGTTCATTGACTGTGCAGAAAAAGTCTATGTGATCGGCAACGATTATCAAGCAGCAGAAAAATCAATTAATATCATTGGTGCGGACCGTTACGATACCTGCCAAAAAGTGCTTGATATCTGTAAAGGCAAGTAAGGAGGAAATTATGGATACGATTACACTACCCCAGACTTTTTTTACCCTGCAGGATCTTTCATCGCTCGGCGGCACGGTAATCGCTGTCTACGTCATTGTATCTTTTCTGAAAGATTACCTGAAAATATTGGGAAAGAGGATTTCCAAAGACGGGTCAGGGGACTGGATCGTGCGTCCGTCCTCTGTCCTGATTTCCTTCCTGATTATCATTTGGACACTGGTCATTCGAGTAGAAGTTAGTGGCGAAAACATTGGTTTGGCCGTCATCAATGCTTTTCTTGTCGCGTTGATTGCCGGAGCGGCCCATGACTATATTGTGGCTCCAACGAAGGAGAAAGCTGTTTTGCAGGCTATGGACAAAGAAAATTTGAAAAATGATCTTGAAAGACAAGGATCATCTGAGGCAAAAAACATATCTAATTCAAATAACATATCTGGATAAAAGGTTTCTAACGGATAAAGTTTTCCGAATTTTTTCCGGGTATTTGCCGATTTTGAAGCAAAATTTCGGGTATGCTGAGTACAGTAAGAATCACATCAAACATAGTTTGGCACTTAATTGGAACGTCCTTGTAAGGGCGTTTTTATTTTAAGTCTCTAAAACGGAGTGCCGGAGACGGCGGGTATGATGCAATCCAGAAGGCAGGGAGGGGCCGGAGTGCATAAAATATAGATT
Source organism: Dehalobacter sp. CP (assembly GCF_047652685.1). Classification (NCBI taxonomy): domain Bacteria; kingdom Bacillati; phylum Bacillota; class Clostridia; order Eubacteriales; family Desulfitobacteriaceae; genus Dehalobacter; species Dehalobacter sp. CP. The sequence continues at coordinate 2,178,024 of NZ_CP157399.1, read as the reverse complement.
TGGTAGAAAGGAGGTAAGAACAAAAAATGCAAGCAATCATTGATGCAGTCAGCAGTCTGGTCCAGACCGCTTATCCGGATTATGACATCTATCTAGAAGAAATGCAGGAAGGTTTTAGCAGACCTTCTTTTTCTGTGGTCTTTATTCAGGAAACACAGACAGATAAAAACCAGCATTTTTATGCCCGAAACATTATTTTATATGTCATTTTTAATGCGGCATTGAATGCCAATAACAACCCTGACAAAGCGATGCAGTATACAGTCTACGAAAACATTCGGGAGTTATTCAGCAGCGGCTTCTTTAGTATCGGAGACAGGAAAATCAAGATTCGGCAAATCACCGGAGGACCGAAAGGAAAAGAAATTTATCTTGGATTTAACCTAGATACTACCGAAAGTAGACCGGAACCTTCCGGACAGACTGAGCTAGCGGGAAGTGTGCAGATTCAGTTTGATATGTGAACATGTTCTTGAGATGGTATAAACGTTTTTAATTGTAACCTATTTTAATTAAAGTAGTCAGATTGATGAAATTGGAAATAAAAAAGGAGGCAAAAAATATGCCATTACCCAAAATCAACATTCTATTTCAGGAGGCTGCAAATACAGCCATCCTCCGAGGAGAGCGCGGAATTGTGGCACTAATCCTGAAAGATAGTGTCCACAATGGAGCCAATGTCTACGAAACGAGCAGTGATATTCCCGCAGATCTCAGCACCGCGAACAAGGAACAACTTCAGCTGGCTTTAACCGGCGGGGTGAATCCGCCGTTGAAGCTTTTGGTCTATATCCTGCCAACCACAGCCGAGAATTACACGGATGCTCAGACCTATTTGGAAGGGTCGCAATGGAACTATCTAGCAGTCCCTGGGATCAGCTCTGCTGATGCAGCTTCGATGGCAACCTGGCTCAAAGGCTTAAGAGGCACACAAAACCTCAGAGTCAAAGTCGTTCTGCCGAATGCAGCTGCCGACCACGAAGGAATTATCAATTTTGCCACAGATAGTATCGTGATCGGCGGATCCACATACAGCGCGGCAAATTATTGCTCCAGGATTGCTGGAATTTTGGCAGGAAATCCGCTTTCAATCAGTTCGACGTTCCAGGTCTTGTCCGAAGTTGACGATGTTCCGCATTTAACAAACAGTCAGTTTGACACGGCGATCGATGCCGGGAAACTGATGCTGATGAATGATGGAGAAAAGGTGAAGATTGCGCGCGCTGTCAACAGTCTGACCACGACGACTGCGGATAAAGGTGCAGCCTTTAAGAAGATCAAGCTTGTGGACATCATGGATATGATCTATGCCGATATTAAGAAGACCACGAATGATGCGTATATTGGGAAACTGCCTAATACTTACGACAATAAATGCCTGCTGATTACCGCGATCCGGGCCTACTACGAATCTCTGGAAAACCAGCAGCTGCTGGACCGCGGGAAAAATTCTGTCGATATCGACATTGCCGCCCAGAAAACTTACCTGCAGTCCGTTGGGGTAGATACCAGTACAATGACAGATCAGCAAATCAAAGAGGCCAATACCGGAGACAAGATCTTCCTTTCCGGACCGATCAAAATCGTCGATGCGATCGAAGATTTCGAACTGAAAATCAGCATCTAAGTGAATTATTTGATAACTTTATTACATCAAAGATACGGTAGCTTTGCTTGGCATAGTCTCCATAATGGATGGCCGCTTTCGGCTGTTGTGCCATCCGTGGCACAAAAAGCCGTGCTTCGCATCGTGCTCCGCTTAACGCTGGCTATCCATTACGGAGACCTAGTCTGGGAGAGTGAAAGCTTCTCTAGTCAACGCACCAAGTGAGTTTACCAGTTAAATAATATTTAGAAAAAAGACAAGGGAGGAAAATAATATGGCACTGAGTCCTGAAAGAATTATAAACGGAACTCACGGCGAAGTTTGGCTGGATGATGAAAAGGTGGCAGAATGCAGCGGCCTTCAGGCCAAGATTAATCTGATGAAAAGTGATGTCCAGATCTGCGGCCGAATGGCGAAAGGATATAAGGTCACCGGATGGGAAGGCAAAGGAAGCCTGAAGCTGCATAAGGTTTCCAGCCGGATGATCAATAAGATCGCGCAGGACATAAAAAATGGCAAGGGGACCATCTGTACGATTGTTTCCAAGCTGGCGGACCCCGATGCCTATGGCTCGGAACGTGTCGCCCTAAAGAATGTGATGTTTGACGAAGTATCCCTGGCCGACTGGGAAGCAGGGAAAAACGGCGAGGAGACGATTCCGTTTACCTTCAGTGATTTTGATTTGCTGGATGTGATTGATCCGGGGATGGTTCAAGGGTAAGCAGAGTTACAAGTTTTTTTGGTCAATCATATTTACATCAAAGATACAGTAGTTTTTGCTTGAGATAGTCTCCATAATGGATGGCCGCTTTCGGTCGTTGTGTCATCCGTGACACAAAACCCCGCGCTTCGCATCGTGCTCCGCTTGTCGCTGGCCATCCATTACGGAGACCTAATCTAGGGATAGTGATAGTTGTAACTTTGGGATCGTCCTGCTAGAAGAGATTTGCCTGCTCAGCAGCCACGCTGATTGATGCGAGTTAATGCTGGGCAGAGTTTATCTTGTATACGCTGAACTTTGAACCAAGCAAAACTAAGTCTCAAAGTTTTAAAAGTATAAATCAGAAAGGAATCAAAAGAAATGAATACATTGGAGCTGTTGTTAAAAGCAGATACAGATCAATTTAAGCTTCCAACCCGGAAGGTGGAAATTCCCAGACTGTCTGCTCTATTTGGCGGCCAGGCGGTATTTACCTGTCAAGCGTTGTCGCCGTCTAAATACAATGAAATCCAGGAAGCTGCTGCTGACTTTACCAATGGCCAGATTCAGGGGATCGACATGGGAGAAGTCCAGATGGCCACGGTACTGGCGGGAATCATTGAGCCAAATCTGAAGGATAAAGCGCTGATGGCCCATTTTAAAGTCCCCACACCGGCTGAGCTGGTTAAAAAGCTGCTGCTTCCGGGGGAGATTGTAACGATTTTCAATGTTATTTCCGAAATCAGCGGCTTCGGAGACGACGTGATTAAAGAAATAAAAAACTAATCAGCACGGATGGCTGGGCAGAAATGTTGTACTACTATTGGGTGACCAAAGGCATCCGTCCATCTGTGCTCGTCTCGCTGCCGTACGGGGAGAAGATTGTGATTAGAGCGTTTTATGAGAGGGAGATTCGGGAATTAAAAGTTGAACAATAAATAATACCTTGGATTATCAACGTTTATGCCAGAAAACGAGAGATACTCTTAATGCTGAAATTATTTATTGTTAAAAATAATGCTTTATAGAACAATTGAAAGCTAGGTGATTATTTTGCAAGATACAACTATTTTAAGGGGGAATTTTTTACAGGAATTAAGCAAAGGTCAGAAATATCGCAGTAACCTGATAAATTCTAATCCATATTTTAATCGCTATGCGTTATACAATAATACTGAAAACCAAAAAATTAAATCTCCTTCTCAAAATAAACAATCTAAACCGACGTATTTAGGTAGCTTTATCATTGATAATATACAAAGAATGTATTCTATCTTTGACGATTGGCTTTCTGAAACCGCTTTAAAAGAACTGAAAAAATCCCAAAAATTTTTTGTGAAAGGTCATACTAAACCGTTAACTATTCTTCCACAAATAATGTATGAGATAGCTACGGCAAAAAAGGAAAAAGGCACACTTGGATTTAGGGACAAACTTGAAATTTTCGGAAAGGTTGGATTAAAATCTATATTTGAAGGAATTTTTTCAAGGTTAGTAAAACAAATGATAAAACAAATTCCCAAAATATTAGTGGGGAGACTGGGAACGCTAGGTGCTTCCCTTGGGTTTGCAGGATTATTAGGCAGCCTTGCAGTGAATCCCTTAGCGCTAGCGGTCATATCAGTTGTTGTCGGATCAATTGCTGCAACAATAATAGATAATTTGCTACAAAAACTATTTAATTCAACAGGGATAGAAGTTGTTGGTCAAGGGAAAAAAAATAAAACGAAACAATTTGCCATCGGCATTCCCCGCGTCCCTTATGATAACTATCCTGCACTCCTGCATGAGGGCGAATCTGTTCTTACGAAAAGGGAAACCAACAATATGCGTTCCGGTTTTGGTTTGGTCAGTATTGCCAAACTCTCGGATACGATTATCGTCCGTGAGGACGCCGATATTGATCGGATCGCTAATGCCCTGGTCAGCAATATCAAGATGACAGCTCTAAACATGGCTTAGCAGTCAGGAGGTGAAAAGCTATGGAATTTTGGCTCAAAAACTACAATAATACGGAGACACTGCAGCTTCCAGTTCCACCATCTTCCTTTGATATTACTCAGGGTAATCTTAATACAACGGTTAACATACAGGATGCCGGGGAAATCAACCTGATTGGCAAAGAAAAGCTGGCGACGATCACCTTGAACTCTTTCTTTCCAAAGGAAGCGTATTATTTTTGCCAGTATAGCGGATTCCCGTCTCCTTATGACTGTGTCAGCCGCATTGAAAGCTGGCGGAAGTCCGGAAAACCGGTCAGACTGATTATTACCTCTACGGACATCAATATTTCGGCGTCCATAGAGAGATTTCAGTACGGCGAAAAGGGAGAAGGTACCGGAGATGTTTATTTCACACTTGAACTGAAGGAATATCGGCAAATCACTGCGCAGACGGAATCAATAACATCTTCGACAAGTCCATCGCAATCCCAAAACTCCAGATCATCCGACAGAAATGTGCCCTCATCCTACACCGTAAAATCGGGAGATACTTTGTGGGCTATTGCCAAAAGGTTCTATGGCAATGGGGCAAAGTATCCGACTCTGGCAGCGAAGAATAACATCAAAAATCCAAGTCTGATCTATGCTGGGCAGGTGCTGAAGCTATGAAAATCTATTTGATTGAACCCAGCCAAAGGACCGACATTACCCAATTGACCAAAAAAATTGTCTGGAGCGGGGATGAAAAACAGGCAGCCCGAAAGATGGAACTTGAAGTGACCGCCTCAACGGATGAAAACATCCCGAAAATAAGCTTAAGCCCGGGCAACATGCTCAAACTGTTGGATGATAACGGAGAAGAGCTGTTTGCAGGGGTTATTTTTTACCAGGAAAGATCCAGGTCAAATCATATGATCCGCGTAATGGCCTATGACAGCCTGATCTACTTACTAAAATCCAAAGCAACCTATAACTTTAAGAAGACTACGGCTGAATCAATTGCAGCCAGGATCGCCAGTGATTTCCTTCTCGCGGTCGGGGAGCTCAAGAAAACCGGTATTATCCAAAACCTGCTTGTCAATGCGCAAAGTCCGTATGAGATTATTACAGCGGCTTACACAGCAGCGGGTAAGCAAACCGGCAAAAAATACAACGTCCAAATGCAGAATGGAAAGTTGTCCGTACTCGAAAAAGGGACGATTACAGCATCCCTAGTTATTGGGTCGAATCTGAATATTACGGATGCCACTTATTCTGAAAGCATTGAAAATATGATCAACCGGGTCATGATCTATAACGATAACGGAGACAGTCTGGGTAAAGTCGAGAGCCAGGAATGGATGAAGAAATACGGTGTTCTTCAGGAAATTTATCAAAAGGAAGCCGGCAGCGATCCAAAAACTGTAGCGAAAAACATGCTGAAAGGATTGGAACGGGACGGAAATATTTCCGTCCTGGGGAACAGTGAATGTCTTACCGGTAAATCAGTAAAGATTATAGAACCGTTTACAGGACTCAAGGGGTTGTTTGAAATCGCGACGGATGCCCATACCTGGCAGGATGGCAGCTATATGATGGACCTCGGGCTGAAATTCAGCAATATCGAATAAGCAAACAAGGAGGACCAACATGGAACCGAAGAACCCTTATTCAGAATTGGTAATGCTGATGCAGGCCCAGGGAGCAAAATATAATCCGCCCTATATCCGTGTCGGCCAGGTGACGAATCCGCCGCCGAAGCTCCGGATCAAAATGGGCGACCTTCAGCTCGATCAGGAAAACCTGCTGATCTCCGATGTTCTGCTTGACCATGATCGGCAGGCTACCCTTAATGCAACTGAAGGCTATGGGGAAACCACCGAGGGTGTGCTTCAGGTTGGGAACTGTCTGCAAAAAGGATCTTTTGTTGCTTTGCTTCCTTTGGAAAAAGAACAAACCTATATCGTTTTAAGCAAGGTGGTGACCCCAAATGGGTGAGTTAATTTTCCCATTTATCCTGGGAACTGTTACATCAGAAAATGCCACAGCAAGTAATCAAACAACCATACCAAGGGAATACGCCTGGGATTTCGACCGCGACTGTTTTCAATTGGTCGACGGAAAGCTAAGCACCGTAACCGGGCAGGATGCAGTGAAAACCTGGGCCATGAAAGCCTTACGTGTGCCAAGGTACAGATATTTGGCTTATTCCTGGAATTACGGCCATGAACTGGAGGATCTTTTTGGCCAAAGTTTAAGCAAAGAGGCGGCCTTGAGTGAAGCGAAGCGGTACATTTCAGAGGCCTTGCTGGTCAATCCGCATATCCGAGATATTAAAAATTTAAAGGTCAATTTGGAGGAAACGACATTGAAAGTGTCGTGCAGCCTTATAACCGACGATGGGGAGGTGAATGTTGTTGTTTGAAGCACAAACTTATGAGGAAATACTGCAAAGACTGAAAAACAAAGTACCTTCCGGGATGGATACTTCGGAAGGCAGTTTTATCCATGATACTTTATCACCTGCAGCCCTGGAGATTGCCCAGCTGTATACCAATCTGGATTTGGTTTTGACTCTGGCTTTTGCACAGACGACCAGCGGGCAGTATCTTGATTACCGGGCTGACGAGCGCGGACTAACCAGAAAAAGTGCGCTGAAAGCTGCCGGAATTGTCAAAGTCTCAGGGAATCCGGGTGTGGCAATCGGCAAGAGTATTATCTTTTTGACCGAAGGCGGGATTGAATTTGAATCGACGGAAGCGGCTATCATTCAGGAAAATGGGTCTGCCAATATTCCAATTCAGGCTGTAGAAGCGGGTATCACAGGAAATATTCCTGCTGGGGCAGTCAAAACAGTGCAGATCGCTCAGCAGGGAGTCACGGAAATCACCAATGAAAGCGCGATAACCGGAGGGACAGATCAGGAAAGCGATGAAGACCTTCTTTCCAGGCTATTACTAAAAGTACGGAATCCGGCAACGAGCGGCAATGCAGCCCATTACCAGCAGTGGGCAGGAGAGGTCACAGGGGTAGGCGATGCTAAGGTTTTTCCATTATGGGATGGAGCCGGGACAGTAAAAGTCATTATCGTAGATTCGGAGAAAACACCGGCTGAACCAGAGATTGTGGCAGCCGCGGCTACGCATATCGAGTCAATGAGACCGGTCGGGGCGGAGGTGACGGTCGAATCCGCTGCCGGAGTCGATATCAATGTGGCGGCGACTGTCACCCTGGCGGAAATCTGGAACAAGTGACAGCATCTTTTCGGGCACTATTAACTGAGCATCTGAAAGACATTGCGTTCAAACAGGATTATGTCAGTTTTGCCAGGATCGGTAGCACACTGCTTGAGACGCCCGGGATACTGGACCATACCGGACTTACGGTTAACGGCGGAACAGCAAATATTGTGATCGGCACAACCTTTAATAATTGCCGGGTTGCTATAGCCGGGACGGTGACGCTGGCATGAGTGACCGGACAGCCATCGTCAAAACCTATCTTCCTAACTGGCTAACGGAGAAAGAGCCAATCAAATCGGTATTGGAGTCCCTTGGACAGGATACCGGAGTGGCGGAAGACACCATCAAGGATGTTCTTTCCCAATGCTTTGTTGATACCGCTACCTGGGGGATCAAATACTGGGAAGAGTACCTTGATATACCTGTAAATGAAAGCAAACCGTTAAGCTACAGGCAAAGTGTTATCAAATCCAAACTTAGGGGTGCCGGTACGACCACCGCTGCGTTGATCGAAGCAACGGCCGAAAGCTACCAAAACGGGAATGTCGATGTCCTGGAACTTCCAGGGCAGAACAAAGTGCAGATCAAGTTTACCGGTATTTACGGTATTCCCCCAAATATGTCCGATTTTCAGCCAGCGATTAATCGGGTCATTCCAGCGCACCTCATGGTCGAGTATCTGTATACGTATCTGACTTGGTCAGCGTTGAATGGGGCAGGGCTAACCTGGGGGGGGCTGGATGCAGCCCAATTCACCTGGGCGGAATTTGAAACCTGGAATCCGGAGCAGGAACCAATCTAAAGTGAACAATAAAGGATAAAGGAGCGAAGAAGAATGCCGGAATATACGACTCAATTCAACTTACCGAAAGCATTGGCCAATGAAAATGTTAGTTTATCCGCGCATAATAGTTTGGTGGAGGCAATTGATACCAATATCGGAAATGCGTTAACGGAGCATATGGCGGATTATGCGACATTTCTAAGCGGATACAATTCTAGAAATGCAGATTTACAATTCTTGAATTTAAGGGGGTGCCGTTACCTTGACTAAAATATATTCAGATCAGGTGTATTCCGGAACGCTTACCACAGGTAGTGTAACTGTGGCAACAATAGCCGCAAACACCACGTTCATAATGAAAGGATTTTGTATTTCAAACGCCAATGCCGCCGACAAAAAAGCAGAACTTCTCATTGATGACAAGCGAATTCTTCCATATATTAAAGCCATTCCCACGGGCGACGCCTTGATTCGTAGCGATCTCAATATTCCAGTAGCAACAACAAAGACGATAAAAGTCAAAGGTGAAGTTGCTACAGATATGGATTATTATATCTGGGGAGTAAACGAGGTGACTTCGTAATGCAGGGATTGTTGAGTAATTCGTTGGGGAGTAAAGCAAGTATATTTGGCGATCCTGGGATGCAGATAAATGGTAACCTATATGAAACAAACGCTGGTCAAGCATTATCAGCTGGTGATTTTGTAGGATTATATCCTACATGTACCAGTGGAAGTCTAACTTACATTTCCACTGTAGCATCTTCGGCACATTCAATAATTCTCCCACTTGCAACGGGAAAGGCCCTCGCAATCTATTATCAGAACACAGTTTTATACGCTCATATTTTAACTATATCTGGGACGTCAATAACTGTTGGAGAAAGAACAAATCTGATGTCTGGAAGTATTACAGAAGTTAAAGCAACCGTACTTTCAGATAGTCTAGTAGCAGTAACCTATGTAAATTCAGGGAACCCTTATCTTTTTGCAATAAGCATCTCTGGGTCAGCTCTTTCTGTAGGTAATGCAACTATTTTATATACACCACCAAGCAGTATGGGCAACATAGAAATAGTAGTTCTTACCGAAACAATAGTATTAGTTGCAGGAAATGTATCAGCACAGAATTATTTATATACAATGGTATGTTCTATTTCTGGGCTTACCGTTACTTGTTTAACTATAGATACGCCTATAACAGGATTTGCAATGAATTATATTACTTTATCTAAACTTACACCAACAAAAGTTTTCATTGGGATTACAGACGGAAGTAATCAAAGAGGTGTGGCGTATCTTTTAACAGTAGGTCAGGATAACCATGTAGTGGGGGGTTCCAGTGGCATAGCGTTTACAGCTAATGAAAGAACGGACTATATAAAGTCAGCAGTAATTTCTGGCAATAGAATAATTGCTGTTTATAGGGGTGCTAGCTCAGTATGTTTGATGGCTACGGTTTTCTACTTTGATGGAACCTCTTTCACTACATGGTCTATACCAATAACGCTGTCTACTGAGACGACTGTTATTCCAAAGGGTTGTGTGACAATTAGTCCTAATCAAATATTTGTGTTTAATCAGTGGGGTGCCTCTGGATGGACGTACGGAATAATAATTAGTGTGTATGGTATAAATAGTATCCAGAAAAAGGTTGCGATTTGTATATCACCAAATAATCCCGTATATGGTTCTGTTTGTTCAGTTGGAAATAATTCAGTATTAGTTTTTTATATCAATGATTCAAACTATTATTCATGTGCTGCTATGGTATCCGGGGCTTCTAAGGCGAAAAAACTGTCAGCTGTCACAGCAGGCGGTGAATTTATTGATGGTGTAGCAAAAAGTGCAGCAATAACAGACGGAAAAGTGCAAATTTATATGCCTTAAATACTGATTATTAACTTGGAGGTACGTTATGAAAATTATTCTTAATCCACTTAATGTTGTTGTGGCAAAAGGCGTAGATATACGCCAAGTAGAGAATGGTATACTCTGTGATGGTTGCGTGTATATTGAGCAGAATCTAAGCATTTCCGAAACAGACCTAGAAATAGCACCATTCAAAAACACGCTTATCGACGGTGTCGTTGGTATCAATCCAGTATGGCAAGCATCAGCAGACGGAATTAAAGAACAGGCCATCGACGAATATACGTTAAGTCTTATTGATGGAGGCATCATCTGATGAGTATTTTTGTGGAGAGTTTAAAGAGGCTTTATACGTCAGGAAAAGTTACCATTGAAAAATTGAATAACCTTCTTACGGAATCAAAAATAACTCAGGAAGAGTATGATTACATTACTGCGCAATAGACTTATATAGCGACGAAGCCAGGATAATCATCTATTATTTTAGAAAAATTTACAGTGTTCCAAGAAGGGGACAAAATAATGTTTATTCTGACAATTGTTTTTGAAGGAGGCTAAAAAAATGCCACTTTTCACCCCAAAATTCTATCTAAAAAAACCCACCGAAACCGAACAGGTGGAGCCAAGAGACTATAACGACAACCTGGATGCAATCGACAATGCGCTTACGGAACATTTTGCGGATCGGATGGCACATTTTGAATGTTTAAGCCTGTATAAGCTCGACAAAGACGCTTTTGGCGTCTTTGTTGAGCTGCAGTGGAAACGGGAGAATGGGAAGCTTGCCAAGCGGTCGGTCTTCAGCAGGGGAACTCCGCCGTATTATTCCTTGCGGACGGATACCTATTATCACGAAGATGGCGTGACCGCCAAGGTAATCAAGACCTATCTCCTGACTTACGACCAAGATAATGCTTTAATCAGCGAGGTGTTGCAATAAGAAAACGAAGGGAGGAAAGGACATGACGGCTGAAAATGAAAAGAGTAAGAAAGGACTTGAAGAAAGATTGAAAGAGCATGAAGAGAGGCTCAAAAAGCATGATGAACGGCTGACGATCCTGGAATCTTCCTCGGTGCTGGAATCCAAGCGTATGGATAGTCTGTGTGAGCAGCTGATGGAGTTTAGCTTCGATATCAAGGAGATGCTCAGCAGTCATGATGAAAGGATTAAAGAGCAGGAGATGGAATGTGTCAAAAAAGAAAAAGATCTTGAAAGTCTCGCCGGTTCAGTGAAAGGGGTCCTGTCTATTCTCCGATGGACTGCCACGACAGTATTCCTCCTGCTTGCGGGATTTTTTATCTGGTACATTCAAATACGGCCCACTTAGACCAAGAGCCCGCTTAGGCAGAGGAAGTTTAAGCGGGTATTTTTTATGTCGCAAAATTTTGATAAATAAAAGCAAAGTTGGATATACAAGTTATTTATTTAACAAAAAGGAATCTGGCTTAATTACGTCGAATACCAAATAAAGTACAAATATTTGTTTGAGTAAGGGTGGAATAGAATGGAATTGTTCAAGGGACAAGATGCAATTAACGCACTCTGTGGCATATTGCCTTATGTTGTGAAGGCTCTTCCTCCTGATATGGCCTTATATGTGACGGATGGGAAAAAGTATCTTCAGGCATCCGAAGGAGAAGAGCTTACTATTGGTATTGAAGTCGGTAATGAAGTTTTTGGAACGGCTACCGAAAAATGTGTGAATGAGAACAGGAAGACCGTATTTAATGTCCGGACAGGAACCCTGTTTCGTGGAGTTAATATACCGATACATGATGAGAACGGAATTCCTGTCGGAACGTTGATCTGTGCGAGCGGAAGGAAAAAACAGCAGGATGTTAATGAGGTCGCTGTACAGCTGTCTGATTATCTTGATCAGATTGCCTCGGCAGTCGAGGAGATCGCCATGGGAGCCGGAAGACTGGCCGAAGTCGGTCAGAGCCTTACAGTGAAAGCGCAGGAGTCTAACCAGAAAATCAATGAAACTGAAGTCATTATCAACACCATTACAAACATCTCGAATCAGACGAATATGCTTGGCTTAAACGCGGCAATTGAATCAGCCCGGGCCGGGGAACACGGCCGCGGTTTCGGTGTAGTTGCCCAGGAAATCCGGAAGTTAGCCGAAAACAGTAAAAAAGCAGCGGAAGAAGTCCGTCAGATCATTGAGTCGATTTCTTCGGCGGTCACCGACATGACGAATGCAGCTGAAGAATCGGGACAGATCGCCCAGCAGCAGGCTGCGGCCACTCAGGAGAATGCAGCCACGATCGATCACTTGCGAAAGCTGGCAGAGACGGTTAAAGAAACGGCTGCCAAACTGTAAATAACCATGATTGAAAAAACACCCGGTATTACAGATGTCGAGGCGGACACATTGTGTCGCTATTCGGACTTTGTTATGCCGGGTTTTCTTTTTTTCGGATGAAGAAAACGCAGACAAAAATAGGTTTGTCTGCGCAATTCTTACGGAATCTTATTACTTAAGGTTTATTTATTAACGATGGCTTTTACTTGAGTTTAATAATCAACTGGCCGGATTTTACCTGTTGGCCTTCGCTGATCAGGATGCTTTCGATTTCTCCGTCCGTTGGGGCCATAATATTCGTCTCCATTTTCATGGCCTCAATGATCAGCATACTTTGTTTATTGACAATTTTTTCGTTTTCTTTAACAAATACTTTGGAGATAATTCCGGTGATCGATGAGACGATCTCCTTTGGATTATTCGGGTCTGCCATCAGGGTGACGGAGACCTTTTCTTTTTCTTCAAAGTTCCGGTCAAAGATTCGTACTTCTCTTCTGTTGCCGTTGATCTCGAAAAGCAGCGTCTTATAACCTTCTTCATCCACATCGCGGACTTCAACCAACTTCAAGATCATGGTCTTGCCTTCGTCAAGTTCGATTTCGCTGGTCTCGCCTTCTTTCAACCCGTAGAAAAAGACGTGGCTTTCCAGGTTATAGAGATGCCCGAATTCGTCCAGGGATTTGAGGTAATCGCTGTATACTTTCGGATAAAGCGCATAACTCAGGGCGTTCCGGATATTGGGCTCTATATGGAATTCTTCCTGGAGCTTTTGATTAATTTTTTCAAAATCGATCGATTCGAGGATTTCACCGGGCCGGCAGGTAATCGGATCCTGACCTTTCAGAACAATTTTTTGTAGTTCTTCTGGGAAGCCACCCTCCGGCTGGCCCATCATCCCTTTGAAATAGTCGACGACCGAATCGGGAAACGCAAGCGTTTTTCCCTTTTCGTGCAGATTTCCTTTGGTAAGTCCGTTCTGGACCATAAAGATGGCCATATCTCCGACCACTTTGGAGGTAGGGGTAACCTTGACGATGTCACCGAGGATCTGGTTGACCTCTATATACATCGCTTTGACTTCATCAAATTTGTGGCCAAGACCGAAACTTTCCACCTGCGGCTTCAGATTGGAATACTGGCCTCCAGGGATCTCATATTTGTATATTTCGGCAGTTCCGGATTTCAGTCCGGATTCAAACTGCTCATAGAACGTTCTGGCTTCACTCCAGTAATTGCAGAGCTTTTGAATATCATCGAGGTCCATTCCCGGATCCATCTTGGTATTGCGGAGTGCAGCAATGATTGAATCCATGGAAGGCTGGCTCGTGGTTCCTGCCATTGGACTGAGCGCCGCATCGACGATGTCCACCCCTGCTTCTGCCGCCATCAGAATCGTGGCGACAGCGTTTCCGCTGGTATCATGCGTATGCAGATGGATAGGAATGGAGATTTCCTGTTTCAGGGCTTTGATCAGTTTAGCTGCGGCATAGGGTTTCAACAGGCCGGACATATCTTTGATACCGAGTATATGGGCACCCATCTTCTCGATTTCTTTCGCCATCTTCAGGTAATAGTTCAGCGAGTATTTTTCTCTGCTTTCATCGAGGATATCCCCGGTATAGCATAAGCAAACCTCCGCAATTTTTCCGGTTTTCATCACTTCGTCAAAAGCCACTTCCATACCTTTCAGCCAGTTCAGGCTGTCAAAGATCCTGAAGATATCGATGCCTTGCACTGAGGCTTCCTGGATAAAGGCTCTGATCAGGTTGTCGGGGTAGTTGGTATAGCCTACGGCATTGGCGCCACGGATAAGCATCTGGAACGGGATATTCGGGATAAGCTGTCTGAGTTTTTGCAGCCTGCGCCATGGTGATTCCCGTAAAAAGCGGTAGGCAACATCAAACGTGGCTCCGCCCCACATTTCCATAGAGAACAGCTCATTGGCCAGGACGGAAGTCGCTTCGGCAATTGACACAAGATCCTTGGTCCGAACCCGCGTTGCCAGCAGGGACTGATGCGCGTCCCGGAAAGTCGTGTCGGTCAGCAGTAGTTTGTCCTGGTCTTTCACCCAGGATACGAAGCCATCAGCGCCGCGCTGCTGCAGGATGCCTCTGATTCCTGCACGTTCGGAAGGCAGTTCAATCTTTGGGACTGGGGCGATGTTATAGTCTTTCTTGGTGCTCTTGACTTCGTTGACAATTTTTTCGCCAATATATTTCAGAAGCTTTGTTTCGTAATCCTTTTTGGGTTTGATGTCAAAAAGCTCCGGCGTGTCATCGATAAAATGGGTATCACATTCTCCGCTTAAGAATTTCTCGTGATTCATGACATTGATAAGGAAGGCTTCGTTGGTCTTGACCCCTTTGACATTCATTTCTTTAACGGAACGGATTGCTTTTTGTGTAGTCCCTTCAAATGTTCTGGCCCAGGAAATGATCTTAACAAGCAGACTGTCATAGTAAGGTGAGATGTTCGCACCGGTGTAGCCGTTGCCGCCATCGAGCCGGATACCGAAACCCGAACTCGTCCGATATACGTCAATTTTCCCTGTATCCGGCATAAAGTTTGAGAGCGGGTCTTCCGTGGTAATTCTGCACTGAATCGAGTATCCGCGCGGAACCACCGATTCCTGGGACGAAATTCCGATTTCTTTCGAATTTAGCGGGTAGCCCTGAGCGACCAGAATTTGGCTTTGAACAATATCCATCCCTGTCGTCATCTCAGTGATTGTGTGCTCGACTTGGATCCGGGGATTCATTTCAATAAAATAGTGGTTGCCGTGCTTGTCAACCAGAAACTCCGCAGTGCCTGCATTAACATAATTGACAGCTCTGGAAAGTTTAAGCGCATCCTGGTACAGTCGATCTCTGACTTCCTGCGGAATTGAGAAAGCTGGTGTGAATTCGAGAATTTTCTGATGGCGGCGCTGCACGGAGCAGTCCCGCTCATACAGATGAACGATATTACCGTACTTGTCGGCCAGAATTTGAACTTCAATGTGTTTGGGTCTTTCCAGATATTTCTCAATAAAAATATCTTCAATGCCAAAAGCCTTCTTAGCCTCTGTTCTGGCATTATTAAATTCACGCTCCAGGTCCTTTTCACTGTAGACGACGCGCATTCCTCTGCCGCCGCCGCCTGCTGCCGCTTTCAGAATCACGGGATATCCATATTTCTCGGCAAAGACCACAGCTTCGTCTACGGAAGTCATCGGTTTGTCCACGCCGGGAATGACAGGAACGCCTACACTTTGGGCCAGCAGTTTGGATTTGATTTTATCCCCAAGATTTTCAAGTGTATGAACAGATGGTCCGATATAAACAATACCGGCTTCCTCACACTTTTCCGCGAATTCCGGGTTTTCGGATAAGAAGCCATAGCCGGGATGAATGGCGTCGACGCCCTTTTTTAGGGCGAGGTTAATAATTTCACCAATGCTTAAGTATACTTCGATCGGCTTCTTTTTCTCACCAATTAGGTAGGATTCATCCGCTTTCGCTCTGAACAAAGCGTATTTGTCTTCTTCCGAATAAATAGCAACGGTTCTGATCCCGAGCTCTTTGCAGGCCCGAAAAACCCTGATCGCAATTTCTCCCCTGTTTGCGACCAGCACTTTATTAAAATTCTGTATTTTCATTTGGTATCTCCTTTGGCCTTGAAATCAATCATCTTATTCCTACTATTATAAGGCATCGAGCGTGCTGTAAAAAGTCCTTCAGAAAAAAAATACCGGAATACAGAATTAATTGTACATGATTTTCCTTTGTATGGACAATTATGTCTAAAATATAAATGGATGAAGTTTTACCAATAATTTTTGTTAAAATAGCAGAATACAAAACGATTGAAACAAGCCTATATTGCTTTGGATCTCAACCCGTGGAAGCTTCAGCGGGATGAGGAACCTGTTTGCAACGCAAATGGATACGCCAATTATTAGATCTTAAGCGTGAGGAGACATATGAAGGGTGCCTTCTAAAACCCATTTATTGTCGACGGGTTTTGTTTATTTCTTTTGCTTTTTGCTCTGCTCTGCTGCCTGCAAGGACTTTTCGAGTGCGGCAATATTGGCCAACGTAATTTTCCCTTTGATTTGCACCAGCTGCGTATTTTTTTCCTGAACTACTTTTTCGAGCTCCAGAATGGACAGGTCAAGCTTGCTGGAATCATCCTGCTGTTTTCCTTCCAGCGCGTTATTGAACATGGCCCAGGATGATTTAAGCTCTTTGATCGCCGCTGATGCTTTTTCCCAGTCTTTAGACTCGGCGAACAAAATGGAGCTTCGGCTGAAATAGATGATATTCTTGATTTGAGGAGAAGTATTGGTTTGATAAAGCGCATAAATATCCGGAATCTTCTCATATAGGGCATTTAAGGCCATCATGATTTTCATTTTGTCTTTGGTAATCACGGATTCTGTAAGAGTATTCAGGGCATCGCTGAAATTCTCGATGAGTTTTTTGGCAGCGCCTTTTTGATTGATTTTAGGCATAACTTCATTCCAGAGATTATGGAGCTGGCTAATTTCGAGTGCTGCCTGCTGTAACGGATCCGGGGTCTGATTCGTCGTCTTTGCCTGTCCGGAGGTGTCCTGTCCCGACTGCTCTTTCTGCTGACTGCCTCCTTCGGTTTGACTCTTACCGTTCGTTTGGCTCTGACTACCTGCTTGATTCTGTCCACCGGCTTGTGTCTGTTCATTCTGGTCTTTTGTTTCTTCCGCCATGAGGGATGGCCCTTTTAAAACGCTAAAGATTTTTTCGATCGATGACTCGATGTCTTCGAGCTGTTTAGGGACTGTTTCGGACTTTACCGATTCTTCGGGCTGCTTGCCTGTAATTTTATTCAGCATGCTGCATCCCGGAAACAACAATAAAGAAATAATAAAAAAGCAGAATAATTTTGTAGACCAATTCCTACTTTTTATTGTAAAATATCCCATATAAATACTTCCTTTGTTACTTTTTTCTGTTATTATTTGCAGTTTCTTGCTTCTTATTCTTAAGAAACTTATTGAATTAATGCCAAAGTTCTGAAATAATGGAAAGTAATATCAACAAGTAATATATAATTAGCTGTTTACACAAGTGAGCATATTTTGAAACGTTATTGGCATTTGTGGAAAGAGGTAGAAAAATGGGATTCAGTAAATCAATTATTCAGTCGACGATGATTAAGATAACTTTGCTTATGTTCTGTATCTTTCTTATCTTGTATTTTTTTATTACAAATATTTACTGGAATGAAGAGGTTTTAAAGAAGGAGTTTGAACTGATGGGTGTAGCATCAGTTTTAGAAAATCAAATCCAGGCGCAATATACGGATATCCAGCTTTATAAGAATAATGACAATCTTTCAGCAGAAGAAAAGATAGTAAAAATCAATACGTTGCTCGGACAAGATATTGCTGACCTTTCCGCGAAGTATTCCAATATCCGTATAGGTTATTTTGACAAGGAAATGGATCAGAATATTATTTTTGCACCTAGTGTGGAATCTGTCGCTACGAATCACTTTGATGCTGGGATCTCCGCTAAGATTTTTCAATCCGGGACTATGAAATTTGTCAATCAAACGGGCGTCATTGATTGGAATGGTCAAGGCATTGTTGCGGTTGCGATACCATCTTATTACAAGAATACAGTGATTGGTTACACCTGGGCCGAGATGGGAACCAATAATATCTTTTATCTGTCATCGTTTAAATATGCTAAAGTGCTGATCCCAAGCATTATTCTCTGGATCATTGTTCTGGCCATTATTAAAAAGAATATTGTCAGAATCAAGGCTTCATTGGAGTCCTTTGCCCATACAATAAAAAGCAACAGTCTGGAAAACGTGGAGGACCTGGAAAGGCTGCCGGAACTTCAACCGGTATTTGAAGAGATCAGAAATCACCTGGAAAACTTGTATCAATTGAATATCGAATTGGAAAGCTCTAATGACAAACTCCTGACCATCATGGAGGGCATTGGTGACGGATTCTTTGCTTTGGACAGAGAGTGGTGCATTACCTATGTCAATAAAGAGATGAAGAGAAACATGGGACACGATCTTGAAGACCTGATTGGAAGAAATATTTGGGACGTTTACAGTGTGTTAGCTGATTCTGCAACGCATGTCAACCTGAAACGGGCTTTAGAAGAGAATATCTCTCTGCATTGGGAGGAATATATCTCTCCGGAAAATAAATATTTTCAGTATCATGCCTACCCGTTTAAACAAGGCCTCACAGTTTTTGTCAGGAATATCACTGAGCTGAAACAAAGAGACAGAGAAATGCAGCGTCTAGAGCGGCTCAACCTGATCGGACAAATGGCGGCAGGGATCAGCCATGAAGTCAGAAATCCGCTGAGTACGGTCAGGGGCTTTCTGCAACTGCTGGAGGGCCAGTCTGATTCGGAACTTAAGATAGAATACATGGATCTGATGATTACGGAGATTGACAGAGCCAATGAGATCCTTACCGATTTTCTATCTGTGGCCAAAGTTAGTGCTGAAGGAACAAAAGAGGAGAATATCAACAACATTATTAACCGGTTGTACCCAATGCTGCAGGCTGATGCGAATAGTTCAGGCAAAGAGCTGCTTTTGGAATTGAATGATATTCCAAGCATTGATCTCAATGAGTCAGAGATTAAACAACTTATCCTTAATTTAGTCCGAAATGCTCTGGAAGAGACTGCTACGAAGGGAAAGGTCTACATCAAAACGTACCAGGTTCAGGAAGGGGTCGTTCTGGCAATCCAAGACCATGGTAAAGGGATTCCCCAGAGTGTTCAGGATACTCTGGGTACACCGTTCGTTACGACGAAAGAGAATGGGACAGGCTTAGGCCTTGCGATTTCTTTAGGTATTGTGCGCAGACATCAAGCCAGGCTTGAATTTTTGACAGGAGAGGAGGGGACCACATTTTTTATTACTTTCCCGCTTAATAATTATAGCAATAATGAAAATGAACAGATCTAACGATTGAGTTGCCGGACTACAAAAAACTATAGGACTTATGAAATATTTTTGAGATTAATAAAGGGAAAATACCAAAGCTGTAGAATTTAGATGCATATAATGCCAAAGGAGGAAATCAATGAAAATTCCGATAATAGCACTCATTTTGCAAGGAATACCGGAGCAGATCGCTGTTGTCACTTTAGCCTATATTATTGCAGACATGCCTTTTGCTTGGAAAAAAATTGTTTCCATGGGGATAATTTTGGCTTTGACCTCTTATTTACTTCGGGTTTTTTCAATTCTGTTTGGCTTACACACTGTGATTATGTTGGTCTTTTTATTTGTTCTTTTGTTTGTTTGGGGTAAGAGTAATTTTTATGCTGGTTTGGTAGCAAGCCTTCTTAGCTTTTTAGCCTTAATTATTAGTGAGACAGTTTGTTTAGCTTTGTTAATGCCATTATTTCACGTTTCAGCTGAGATGCTAAACACAGATGTTGGATTAAGGATATTTATTACTTTACCTCAAGTATTTGTTTTATTCATAGCGAGTTTAATCATTTTAAAAGTAAAAAAACATGTTAGAAGATAAGTATACCAGGGGGGAAGAAAATGGATCTCTCTCAAATCAGCGAGCGTATTTCCCGTAATATGACAGCTGAACTGGATTTTGATAACGATAAAAAAGAAATCGTAGCTTATGGTATTGAGTCACTTGTTTTAACAGTGCTGGGTTTTCTGGCAATAATGGGAATGGCCTTTCTTTTTAAAGCCTTGGTACCCACGGTCATCGCTGCTGTTTTCGGGGGATTTCTACGGAGAGTATCCGGTGGGGCTCATTTCGATACGCCGCTAAAGTGTCTGGCTTTTGGGGCGGTAGTTTATTCTAGTCTTGGTGTTATTGCCAAGGAAATTGTTAACTACGGTTTCCAGAGTTCCGGTGTTCTCCTGGCCGTTTTACTGTTTTCTTTAGCCCTAGTTGCTATTCTTGCTCCGGTGGACTGTGAGGCCAAACCTATTCACTCTCAAAATTTCAGAAGAAAACTTAAGATTATTTCCATAGGTTTCGTTATCCTGACGATTGGTGTAGTGTTAGTCAGTAATAACTTCCTGGTAAATACCAGTGCAGTATTGGGGATCGTTTTCCAGACGATGACCCTTCTGCCTGTATTTAATAAAAAAAGGGGGATAACAACATGAAGAAAATTCTCTACACACTGATGGCGTCCATGCTCGTACTCCTCGCTACTGCAAGTTCTGTCTTTGCCTGTGGTTTTTGGGCGTATCAGCCAAAGACACCAAAGTCACTGCAAAAATAAAAAATGAGGCGGGTTTCCCGCCTCATTTTGTATCTACACAGTTTTTGACATTCTATACCAGAATAAATCTTCAGCGGGAGTGTAAGAAATGTTTTTAAGAATTCGGGAACCGATCAATTCAATGTCCCATATGCTCGGGGCTGTACTTTCGCTTTCCGGGCTGGTTCTGCTTCTACTGCGGTCGCTGGAACATGACAGTATGGCCTATTTGGGTTCTGCCCTGGTCTTTGGGGGGAGTCTTATTCTGCTTTATTCTGCTTCGATGATCTATCACTGGGTAGTCTCCAGCGCACAGGTCATCCGTACGCTGCGAAAAATCGATCATTGTATGATCTATGTTCTGATCGCAGGTACATATACGCCGATTTGTCTGATCACATTGCAGGGTGCACTGGGAATGGGCTTGCTGATCGGGATCTGGACGCTGGCCGTTTTAGGGATCGTCTTAAAGCTTGTCTGGTTCAATGCTCCCCGCTGGTTATATACCGCTTTTTATTTGCTTCTGGGCTGGATTGCCGTATTCTTTATTTACCCAATTTCTCTGGCTATGCCTGGCCAGGGCTTATTTCTTCTAATCTTAGGAGGACTGTTATATTCTGTCGGATCGGTTTTTTATGCTGTGAAACCTCAGCGGATCAGACTGGGAAAGTTTGGGTTCCATGAAATATTTCATCTTTTTATATTAGCAGGGAGTATCGTGCATTATCTTTTTATTTACCGGTATGTCATGGGTTAAGGCAATCATAGAGGGGAGTAAAGACGCATGAAATTTCTTAGATTCACGGATGCAGAAAACCAGGTTAGGTACGGCGTATTGACAGGTCAGATGATCCGCTATGTCAAAGGGGATATTTTTGGAGTTTATGAGGTAACGGACCGGATATGTTCGCTGGAAGATGTGCATCTTCTGGCACCTGTTGAACCGTCCAAGGTATTATGTGTCGGATTGAATTACCGGGATCATGCGATTGAATTTGGCAAGCCCATTCCTGCGGAACCTTTGCTGTTTCTTAAGCCTTCTACGAGTGTGATTGGACCTGAAGAGAATATTGTCTATCCGCCTCAAACGCAAAACCTGCATTATGAAGCGGAGCTGGCGATCGTGATTGGCAAAAAAGCAAAAAATGTGGCGCAAAGCAAAGCCGTTGAATATATCTTTGGTTATACGGTCGGAAATGATGTGACTGCCAGGGATCTTCAAAATAAAGACGGTCAATGGTCAAGAGCAAAAGGTTTTGATACATTTTGTCCGCTGGGACCATGGATTGAGACTGATATCGCTAATCCTGACAACTTGGCCGTCAAGCTTACCCTGAACGGGAAAGTACGCCAAAACTCCAACACAAAGAATCTGGTTTTCAGATGTTTTGAGCTCGTGGAATATCTGTCGGCAATCATGACCTTGCTGCCAGGCGACGTTATTATGACCGGAACACCTGGCGGGATCGGAGCAATGAACCCTGGAGACAGGGTAGAAGCTCATATTGAGAAGATAGGTGTGTTGAAGAATTACGTGGTATAAATAATCATATTAAATTGATAATTATTATAAAAAACTATTGCAAAATTGTTTTGAATCATTTAAAATTTTTTCTAGGTCCTCAAATATTAGATCAATTGTCTAGCACCATATCAGTCCAAATCTACATGTTCCCGCTGAGTTGACAAGGTACTTGGCGCCAGTTGAAAAAGTTAGAGAGGAGTAATGAAATGAAAGATTTAAAAGGTTCAAAGACAGAGAAAAATTTAATGGAGGCTTTTGCCGGAGAATCACAGGCGAGAAACAAATATACCTATTTCGCATCTGCTGCCAAGAAAGAGGGTTACGAGCAGATTGCCGCCATCTTTTTAGAGACAGCAGAAAATGAAAAAGAACATGCGAAGATTTGGTTTAAGAAACTCCAGGGAATTGGCTGCACGACGGAAAATCTGGTCGCAGCTGCCGCAGGGGAAAGAGAAGAATGGACCAGCATGTACGCCAGAATGGCGGAAGAGGCCAGAGAAGAAGGATTTGATGACATTGCCGCATTATTCGACGGCGTTGGAAAAATAGAAAAAGAACATGAGGAAAGATACAAACAGCTGTTGCTGAATCTGCAGAACAAGGAAGTATTTGCAAAAAAACAAAATACGGCCTGGAAATGCCGTAATTGCGGACATATTCATGTAGGGACTGAAGCGCCTGAGACCTGCCCGGTTTGTGACCACCCGCAAGCGTACTTTGAAGTGATTGCACAGAACTATTAAACATTATACGGTAACTAAGCTTGGCTAAAGAAAGATGTCATTTCATATGATGTCTTTCTTTTTTGGGTAGTGTAGATTTGAACAGGAATCCTCGCTAACATTCCAAAATCTCTGGGCTTTCAGCAAGTTATCCTATGATATCAGTCTGGGGGCCACAGTTCCGCTGTGAGCGGAGCACGATGCGGAGCGCGGCTTTTTGTATTGTGCCATCCGTGGCACGCGGCTATTGTGGTCCTCAGACTTACCTTCATAATGGTATTGTAATTACATAGCTTTAAACGCTTCTTCTTTATTTTCCTTTTCCTTGAGTTTATGATAGAGCGCAGGATACAATTTTTCAATGCACTCAGGGCAAATAGTATGGGTGAATTCAGAACCAGTCTGCTGGAATAGGTATTCTTCAATTGTGATCCAATTTTCTTCTTCCGTATTAATTTTTTTGCAGCTTGAACATATCGGGATGAGCTGATTCAGAGAATCGTAGGCTTCCTTCATACGGGCATAGGTCAGACTGTTGTTGATAGCCATGCCGATGTAGGTCCCTACCATTTCGAGGTAAAGAATCATATCAAGATAAAACGGCGCTGACTTGCACAACAACTGAATCAGACCGATACAGTTATCCCTGGCCATGATACGGATCAAAGCCACAGATTTAAAGCCAGCCGCAATACAATGTTTATCCTTGGTTTTAAGGACAGAAGGCAGATCATTGGCCCAGAAGCTTCCCTGAGAAGTGAAAAAAGGAATGTTCCTGTCTGCTTTTCCGTGGATAACATCCATGCAGACACACTTTGTAGACCAGAATTCATCCTGAGAGAGCTTCAGGATTTTGAGTTCAGGGTTTACGGAACACAGGGGTGGTTCTTCAGAAATTCGCATCTCAGGCAAGCCTTCGCAGGCATAAAAGGGATAATCTTTGCCATCATATATGCGAATACCGATAGCGTCACAATTAGTGATCTGCTTTAAATGCTTCATAACCGCAATGATTGAGTCTTTCAAATTGATATAATTATTCAGTTCGGAGAGTATTTTTTTTGTCATAATTTCTCTGTCAAGAATTTTTAATAATTCGCTTACTTGGGTTTTCGACATAAATGATACCTCCTTTTCGACTCTATCGTAGTATTCGTATCTTTATCTGATTACAAAAGGTGTAAATAATTTAGCATAATTTGTAAAAAAGTAAAAAATGACAAAAGATTAAAAGTAGGTTTCTTACTCGGTGCAGATCTCGATAAATTTGGCGTTGACGCCGGGAATCGAGTTCAAATCTCCAGCAAAAGATTCTGTTTGTTCGGGAGTACCGGAAAGCTGAAGAATGATTAACCCTGAGTCCGAACATACATTACCGCCCTCATGAAGACCTAGTCTTACGGTGATCAAACAACCATATTTTGTCAAGACGCCCTGTACTTCGGCAGCATTTTTCGCCCTATGGTTAACAGCTACAGCCATAAGATTAAAACAAGACATGTGTTCATCCTCCTTTGTCATGCAAAAATAGAGTCTTCCATTGTATTTGAAGATATATTCTTGAAGGGCGTGATGATTTCCTTTTTTCACTGAATAATTTGCCTAATGACTAAAAATAACTTTATGTTATAATGATTCCTAATAAATAAGATATTGAAAAAATAATAAAAATATTATAAACTAGTTTTAAGAAAAAATAATCAATAAATGTGAATTCCAGGAAGGGAATATCAAGACAAAGATATGAGGTGATTCCTATAAAAGCAATTCAAATTAAGGAGAATGTATACTGGGTAGGCGGAATTGACTGGAACATCAGAAATTTTCATGGGTATCTGACTCAAAGGGGCAGTACATATAATGCCTATCTGATCATTGATGAGAAAATTACATTAATTGATACGGTAAAACATTATCTTTTTGACGAAATGCTGGAACGGATTTCGGATGTGATTGATCCGGCAGATATTGATTACGTCATTTCCAATCATGTTGAGCAGGACCATTCAGGAAGCTTGCCGGAAATTTTGGAGATTGCCACCAAGGCAACCCTGGTCACATCCCCTAATGGGGAAAAAGGGCTCAAGGCGCATTTCCGGGAAGACTGGAACTATCAGATTGTTAAATCAGGAGATGTCCTGAATATCGGCAAGAGGAATCTAACTTTTGTCCAGACCCCAATGGTACACTGGCCGGATAATATGGTGACCTACCTTCCGGCAGATAAAATTCTGTTCTCGAATGATGCTTTCGGACAGCATATTGCTTCAACCGAGAGATTTGATGATGAACTCGCGCTCGGGGTCGTCCTGGAAGAAGCCAGGAAATATTACGCGAATATTGTCCTGCCGTACGGCGGTCAGGTCCAAAAAGCTTTAGGAATCTTAGGCGGACTGGATGTCGAGGTAATTGCGACCAGCCATGGGCTGATCTGGCGCTCCAACATCCCGGCAATTCTCAATGAATATCAAAAATGGTCTGCGAATGCCTCGGAGAAAAAGGCCGTGATTGTCTATGACACGATGTGGAACGCAACGGAGATCATTGCGGAGAGCATCAGCGATGTATTTGAGAAGAAGGGCTATAACGTCCGGTTCATGGATCTTAAAAATAACCATATTTCAGATATTATGACTGAAGTGATCACAGCAAAATATATCTGCGTTGGCTCACCAACCCTGAATAATAACCTGATGCCAAGTGTAGCCGGTTTCTTAACCTATCTTAAGGGTCTGGCTCCGAAGGACAGAATTGGACTGGCCTTCGGTTCTTATGGCTGGAGCGGCCAGAGTGTCGGGCAAGTCGAGCAGTATCTGAAGGACTGCGGTTTTGAAACCCTGGAGAATATCAGGATTCAATACATTCCGGAAGAGGATCAACTGGAAGAGATGAAAGAGAAATTGGAGGGAAGTATCCTATGACGAATTTAAGAGAGATCTACAAGTGCAACGTCTGTGGCAATGTTGTGGAGATTGTTCACGCAGGGGCTCCGGCCTTGGTATGCTGCGGCCAGCCCATGGAAAAGCTCGAGGGACGTTCGGAAGATATGGGTTTGGAAAAACACCTTCCGATAGTTCAAGTAACAGAAGAGGGCATCAAAGTCACTGTCGGGAGCATCGAGCACCCCATGGAAGAGAAACATTTTATTCAGTTCATCGAAGTTCTGACTGCAGATAAAGTCTGTCGTGCAGAGCTAAAACCTGGACAGAAGCCAGAGGCTTTTTTCCCAGTAGATATTGCAGCCGTTCTCGAGGTCAGGGAATACTGCAATCTTCATGGACTCTGGAAAACAAAATAGACCTAAGGTTTTTTATTCCTAATAATTGATAATGAGATCATAGGAGAGGGATGGTATAATAAAGACTGAGATTACCATCTCTTTTTTGTTTCAATTGATCAAATTGAAAATAAATCGTACACTTTTGGATTTTTCGGAATGATATTTTGTTTTTACGACTTTAACAATTTGAGAAAAAGCCTGTATTTGAGCCTTTATTTTTACAAGTTGAGTGTCGGAGGCTTCTGGCACGCATCTTGCAATAATTCTCTGGTGAGAATATAAATTCATTTTAATTTATATAGAAGAGGAGGTAGACAATGTTAATTAATTACGCAGGGATCGCAGTAATTTTAGCGTGGGGAATTGTATTTCCGGTAATTCTGCTGGTGGTTCAGAGACTGCTCTGTCCAAACAATCCGACCAAGGCAAAAATGTTGACTTACGAGTGTGGTCTTGATACCCAGGGGGATACGTGGATTCGTTTTAAAATGAGTTATTTTATGTATGCCTTGATTTTCGTGGTCTTTGATGTTGAAACAATTTTTCTCTATCCTTGGGCGATGTTGTTTGAAAATCTAGGCTTGTTTGCCATTATTGAGATGGTGATCTTTATTGCGATTCTCATTCTTGGATTTGCCTATGCCTGGAAGGAAGGTGCTCTAGAATGGATGTAGTCAAGAAAAACTATAAAGTTGAAGTGCCGGAATATGAAATGCCAAACAATATCATCATGTGCAAGATCGAAGATGCGCTGAACTGGTGCCGATCCCGGTCCTTCTGGCCACTGACGTTCGGTCTGGCCTGCTGTGCGTTTGAAATGATGGCAGCCGGAGATGCCCGCTATGACATTGCGCGTTTCGGGTCCGAAGTTTTCAGACCTTCGCCGCGTCAGTGCGACCTTCTGATTATCGCGGGCACAGTCACGAAAAAAATGGAACCGATTGTTGCCCGACTGTATGAACAAATGGCCGAACCGAAATACGTGCTGGCAATGGGCAGTTGCGCGATCAGCGGTGGTCCGTTCAAAGACTCCTATAGTGTTGTGAAAGGAGCCGATACGTTCTTGCCGGTAGATGTCTACGTACCGGGCTGTCCGCCGAGACCGGAAGCACTGTTCTACGGACTTCTCGAGCTGCGGAAAAAAGTGACGAATCCCAGAAAGTTCGCTGAGAACAACAAGGAGAGGATCATGCAGAATGGATAAAAAGATTGATCGTCAAGCGCTGGTTGCCTTTCTTAATGAGAAGATGGATGCGCAAGCGGAAGTCTTTGAGGACAATACGGAAGCTTCCATAAAAGTACCCCGCTTGAAGCTTGTGGAGACCATGCAGAAACTTAGGGAAAATCCACAGTACAAATTCGATGTTCTGATGAATCTGAGCTCTGTGGATTATCCGGAAAACTTCACTGTGATCTATCACCTGTTTTCGATTGAGCATAAGCATTATTTGACTGTAAAAGTGGAAATAAGCAAAGAGAATCCCTGCTGGGTACCGTCGGTCAGTTCTGTCTGGAAAGCGGCTCAGGTACACGAAAGGGAAGTTTTCGATTTGATGGGGATTCTATTTAATGATCATCCTGATCTCAGAAGAATTCTGCTGCCGGAGGACTTTGCCGGACATCCTTTGCGCAAAGATTTTACGCAGCAGGCTGATTAAACACCAAAATGCGAAACAGAATTTGAGGTGTAAGAATGAATGACATAAGAACCCAGGAGATGAACTTAAACTTTGGTCCTCAGCACCCCAGTACGCACGGGGTGTATCGCGGTGTGTTCACGATGCAGGGCGAATATATTACCAAGTGCGTGAACCATATCGGTTATCTGCACCGCGGCATTGAAAAATTAGCGGAGTCCCGCACCTATACCCAGTTTATTCCGTACAACGGACGGCTGGACTATGTTTCAGGCATATTGAATGAAGAGGCTTATGTCCGTGCGGTGGAAAAATTGATGGGTATTTCCGATCAGGTTCCTGAACGGGCTGAATATATCCGGGTGATGATGGCGGAACTTCAGCGTATTGCCAGCCACCTGGTATTTTATTCCTCGATGGCGCTGGACATGGCCGGTTTCACACCTTGGACTTATGGGTTCCGCGAGAGAGACACAATTCTAGATTTATTTGAAATGGCAACCGGTAGCCGCATGATGCCGAATTATATGCGGTTTGGTGGCGTTGCTGCTGATCTGAACGAAGAATTTATGCCTGCCCTGCGCAAACTGCTCGATATCATGCCGAAATGCATGGAAGAGTACCACGGTATTTTAACAGGCAATGAGATATTCCAGGCCCGTACAAAGGGGGTTGCCCCGCTTTCCCGCGAAAAAGCTTTGATTTACGGGATATCCGGTCCTTCGGCCAGGGCTTCAGGCATTGATTATGACCTGCGCCGGGACGAGCCCTACGGAATTTATGACCGTTTCAAATTCAATGTGCCGGTCCGTCAGACTGGGGATACGTTTGATCGTTATATTGTTCGTATGGAAGAGATGGCTGAAAGCGTCAAAATTTTAGAACAGGCTTATAGAGAAATTCCGGAAGGTCCAGTTCTGGCCAAGGTCCCGAAAATAATTAAACCTCCTGCCGGAGAAGTCTATCACCGTATCGAGCATTCCAAAGGGCATCTTGGTTTCCATATTGTGAGTGATGGTACAGCCAAACCTTACCGTTTAAGGATTTGTTCTCCCTGTTTTGTGAATGTGGCAATTTTTGAAGAAATGGCTGTCGGTTTGCATCTGCAGGATGCAGTGGTTGCTTTTGCTTCCTTAGACATTGTGTTGGGAGAAATTGACCGCTAACAGACAGAAACAAGAATTCAGAAGATGGAGGAAAATATGGTACTATTTCTTGTTTGGGTCGATATGTTCAGACAGTGGCTTGTTGGGATTGGAATACCGGCATTGCCTGCTGAAATATTGATTAAAACCATTCTGGTTTTAATTGTCATTATCTTTGTGCTAACGAACCTAATTGTTCTGGTCTGGCTGGAACGTAAGTTTGCTGCTTTTTACGCTGACCGCGTCGGCCCTAACCGCCTTGGACCTGCAGGTTTTCTGCAGTTCCCGGTTGATATTGTCAAAATGCTCGGGAAAGAGGATATCATTCCCGAAAACGTGGACAGACCGGTATTTAAGATTGCCAGTATCTGCGCATTCCTTACGGCAATTATGGGCTGGGCCGTTATTCCTCTTGGCAAAGGCATGATCCTGGAAGATTTGAATGTCGGACTACTGTACTTTATTGCGATTGGTTCTACAGGAACGATTGCCTTTGTCATGGCCGGTTTTGCTTCGAATAATAAATACGCGCTGCTCGGCGGGATGAGAACGGCTGCTCAGATGATCAGCTATGAAATTCCGCTGGCCTTTTCTTTGCTCGGCATCGTCATGATCACCGGAAGCTTAAGCCTTACCGAGATTGTCGATGCCCAGAAAAACGTCTGGTTTGTCTTTCCGCAGATTCTTGCCTTCTTCGCTTATTTTGTTTGTTCCATCGCGGAAACAAACCGTGGACCGTTCGACTTGGCGGAAGGGGAGCAGGAGTTGGTTGCGGGATACTTCGTCGAGTATTCGGGTATCCGCTATGCGTTGTTTATGGTCGCTGAATATACCCATCTGGTTGCGGTCTCGGCGATTGCAGCCGTTGTGTTCCTCGGCGGCTGGAATGCACCGTTTGGCTTGACCTTCATACCGGGATTCATCTGGATGATGATTAAAATTTACTTGATGATTTTCCTGTTCATGTGGGTCAGATGGACATTTGTCAGGGTAAAAGTCGAGCATTTGATGCATATCGGCTGGAAATTCCTGATCCCGCTTACTTTATTTAATATTGTGATCACCGGCATTGGCGTTTACGTCTACCGGATGATTGCAGGTTAAGGTGGTGAAATCGTGTACGGACAAGGACTTTTAAAAGGCTTAAGCATATCAATCAGACACTTTTTCAAAAAGAAAGTCACGGAGATGTACCCGGAGCAAAAGCCTAACCTGCCGAAGCGTTCCCGGGGATGGTTTGAACTGACCCCGGATAAATGTACGGCATGCGGACTTTGCGTCAACGCCTGTCCCAACGGGATTATCTCGATTGAAAGCTATAAGGATGAGAACAACAAAAGAAAGCTGGCTCAGTATCGTATGCTGATGGAAAGCTGTATTTTCTGCGGATTTTGTGTTGAGGCCTGTCCTCAAGATGCTTTGTACAATACGCAAGCTTTTGAACAGACGGTCTTCTTCCGGGAAGATCTTAACAGAATCCTCTATAAAGCCGAGCCTCAGTCGGTTCAGGCTGAAAGGAGTGAAGCGTAGATGGGCTTTACAGTGATGTTTTACGTAATTGCCATCGTTACCCTCGGTTCGGCACTTATGATGGTCATCAGCAAAAATATCTTTCACAGTGCGCTTTTAATGCTGGTAGCATTTTTGGGTATTGCAGGGGTTTTTGTTCTGCTGCATGCTGATTTTCTGGCCGCCACCCAGGTTCTGATTTATGCCGGGGCGATCACGATATTTGTTGTCTTTGCGATCATGTTTACCATACGCGGGGATATGAAATCGACAAACTTGTTCTCCAGGAACCTGGTTCCGGGAGCGCTGCTCTCGCTGATCATGATTGTTGTGAATGCAGTCATGGTCCTGACAACGAAGTGGCCGTTGAAGACTATGACAGCTCCGGAGTCAACAGCGAAGGAAATTGCCAATCTGATGCTGACAAAATACGTCGTTGCGTTTGAAGTGACCGCAGTACTGTTGCTGGTGGCCATGCTCGGCGCGATTGTTATTGTGAAAGAGGTGAAAAAGTCCTCATGAGTAGTATCATCCATTTTTTATTCAATATTGGATTGCCGCATTTTCTGATTCTTAGCGGAACTCTTTTCTTCATCGGACTTTTCAGTGTTCTGGCCAAAAGAAACCTGATTGCGATCCTCATGGGAATGGAAATCATGCTGAGTTCAGTCAACATCAATCTTGTTGCTTTCAACAGATATACCACCGCTCCGGCTCTGCACGGCCACGTCTTTGCACTCTTTGTGATCGCCTTGGCAGCGGCGGAAGTATCGGTAGGCTTGGCCTTGATTATTTCTGTCTACCGCCAGCACAAGTCGGTTGAAGCGGATGATATCGATTCGATGAAATGGTAGTCTTAATTCAAGATAAAGGCAGGTGTAATTTACTATAATGATTGATTTTGCTCTGAATAACGCCTGGTTGATTCCGTTGTTGCCGGCGTTGGCCTTTGCTCTGATCGTCTTTGTGACGAAACCCTCGCAAAAGCTAAGCGCTTTCATTTCCATTCTGGGCATCCTTGTATCGTTTGTACTGTCGGTTGCTATTGGAATAGGCGTATTTCAACGCGGCGAATTCTTAATAGAACATCCTTTAAAAGTCGTTGTTACCTGGTTCAGTATGCATGGACTGGCGATCGACGTAGGAACACAGATCGATCCGACCTCGGCCATGATGCTTTTCGTGGTGACGCTGGTCGCATCTTTAGTTCAGATTTACTCTCTTGGCTATATGTACGGAGATCCTGGGTTTTCCCGTTTTTATTCCTATCTTTCGCTCTTTGCCGCCTCGATGCTGGGGCTGGTCATTGCACCGAATCTTCTGCAAATGTTTGTATTCTGGGAACTTGTTGGCCTGTGTTCGTATCTGCTGATTGGTTTCTGGTACGAAAGAAATTCAGCGCGTGAAGCAGCGAAAAAAGCTTTCATTACCTGCCGGGCAGGTGACTTTGGCCTGCTGCTGGGCATTATTTTACTTCAGGTGAACTTTGGAACGCTTGATCTGCAGGAACTCGCTGAAATGATCCCGAATTTTGCGCAGTACACGACCCTTTCGGCTGGTGCGATGACGGCAATCGCGATCGTGCTGTTCCTCGGACCTATGGCCAAATCCGGTCAGTTCCCGTTCCATGTTTGGCTTCCCGACGCCATGGAAGGCCCTACACCTGTCAGTGCTTTGATCCATGCGGCAACTATGGTTGTCGCAGGGGTCTATCTGGTTGGCAGAACGCTTACGCTGTTCATTACGCTTCCTACGGCAATGGTCTTTGTGGCGATTATCGGTGGCTTTACCGCTATCTTTGCTGCCACCATTGCGTTAACGCAGACCGAGATGAAAAAGATCCTGGCTTACTCGACGGTTTCCCAGCTTGGCTATATGATGCTGGCCCTCGGAGCAGGAAGCCTTACCGCCAGTATGTTTCATTTGTTCACCCACGCTTTCTTCAAAGCGCTGCTCTTCCTGTGCGCAGGCGCTGTGCTTCATGCAATGCACAACGAAGCCAGCATTGCGAAATACGGCGGTTTGAAAAAATACATGCCGGTTACTTACTGGACCATGCTGGTTGGCTGCCTGGCCATTTCCGGTATCTTTCCGTTTGCCGGCTTCTTCAGTAAGGACCTGATCCTGGAAGTCACCTATGCTGCTTCGTCGTTATCGGGACATGCTGCCGGTCCGTTCCAGGGCGTCTACACGGTCCTGTTTATTCTGGCAGCGTTGACGGCCCTACTGACGGCATTTTATATGTTCAGAATGTTCTTCATCTGCTTCCATGGCGAACTGAGAAGCCACGAGGCCCATCCACATGAAGCACCGAAGACCATGACGATCCCACTGATCATTCTTGCCGTATTTTCTCTGGCCGGTGGCTGGGTAGGCTGGCCGGGACTTGGAGAAGGGCAGGCTTTCGGTTATTTCGTCCGGTTGGGTCATTTCCACGAGGTGGAGGCCAACTGGTTCCTGATTATCCTGTCGACAGCGTTGGCGTTGATCGGAATTGGAACGGCTGCACTGTTCTATCTGAAGAAGGCATTCTCAGCCGAAGCCGTAGCCCAAAAGATACCGTTCCTGTACAAGCTTTCGCTGAATAAGTACTATATTGATGAGTTTTACCTCTGGGTTATTCATCACATCATCGATGGATTTGGCCGGATTTTGTGGTGGGTCGATGTGGTTGTCGTCGACGGCATTGTCAATGGTCTGGCACGTCTTACCCGGGATTCGGGTGACGCTGTCCGCAGAGTTAATACAGGAAACCTTCAGCACTATGCGATGGTCTTCTTTGTCGGTGTGATTGTCCTGATCATGATTTTAACGACTGCAGACTTCAGTCAACTAAATATTGGGCTGCTGGGAGGTGTCAAGTAATGAATTTTCCTGTCTTAACCACCATTTTACTGGCACCCATCATTGGTGCGCTGATCAGTGTCTTTATTCCGAAAGAAAAATCCGATGCGATTAAAGCTGTTGCCGGTATCACCACGTTCATTTCCCTGGCACTATCCATTTTCGTGTATTACATTTACTACACGCAGAACCTGGCTGTCGGCGGATTTGCATTTACAGAAGACATTCCATTCATTACGGATTTGGGCGTTGTCTACTCGCTCGGGGTCGACGGCCTGAGCCTGCCGCTCCTGCTGTTGACCAACGTTATTGGCTTTTCAGCAGTGTTTTCCCGTTCGTGGAGTATCGAGAAAAGAGCCAAAGAGTTCTATATCCTGCTGCTGATCCTGATTGCCGGTGTCATGGGAACTTTTATTGCCAGAGACCTGTTTATCTTCTTCTTGTTCTATGAAGTGGTGGTCATTCCGATTTACATCATGGTGATCATCTGGGGAAGCGGCAGCAAAACCAAAGATGTCAATAAAGAATACGCCGGTATGAAACTGACGATCTATCTACTGATCGGAAGCGCCTTTCTTCTGGCCGGACTGATTTGGATGTATGTATTGGCCGGCAATATGCTCGGAACGCCGACCTTTGATATTGAAAAGCTCGCGACACTGAACTTCTCTAGAAATCTTCAGATTGCGATCTTTGGCTTGATGGCGCTGGGCTTTACGTCCCTGATCTCGATGTTCCCGTTCCACTCATGGTCCCCGGACGGATATGCCGGTGCGCCGACTGCGGTTTCCATGATTCACGCCGGTGTTCTGAAAAAGATTGGCGGCTATGGTCTTATCCGGATCGGTATCTTTATCTTCCCGCTTGGTGCTAAATTCTGGGCACCGCTGATTGCGATCCTGGCTGTCTGCAACGTGCTTTACGCGGCGTTCATCAGCCTGGCCCAAAAAGACATGAAATATGTCGTCGGATATTCCAGCGTGAGCCATATGGGTTTCGTACTGATCGGTATCGCATCGCTTAATGTGATCGGTTTGAACGGTGCGGTTGCCAATATGTTCGCGCATGGTGTAATGGCAGCGCTGTTCTTCTCGGTCGTCGGCTATATCTATGCTGAAACGAAAACCAGACATATCCCTGATCTCGGAGGGATTGCACATCAGATGCCCCGTCTAGCCGGTGTGTTCCTAGTAGCGACGATGGCTTCGGCCGGACTGCCGGGCTTAATCACGTTCGTTCCTGAGTTCACCGTATTTATGGGCGCTTTCAGCGAACCTGCCATCAGGATTCCTGCGATTCTGGCCCTGACGGGAATTATTATTGGAGCCGTCTATGTCCTGAGAATGGCAGCCAATGTACTGTTTGGACCACGCAAGACAGAATGGGACGGAAAAATGGATATCAAAGGCTCCTATATGATTCCGGTCATCGTTCTGGTCGCATTCACCGTAATCTTCGGTTTGTTCCCATCGTTATTGATGGATATGGTCAATTCAGGAATAGAGCCTATTGCTGAAAAACTGGTCGAGGCCGGTTCCCAGATAGGAGGTACGCTGTAATGAATATTAACGTGTCTTTATTTACCACTGAAATTGCAACTGTACTCCTTGGACTGGTGGTCCTGGCTGTCGGCTTGTTCCTGACCAAAGAAAAACGGCATAGGCTTGGTTACGTCATTGCCGTGGGGCTTGCTGTGATCTTCGTATACAGCTTCGGAAGCTACGGACAGAATACCAGTGTGATGGACGGTATGTTTATCATCGATGATTTCGCCGTATTCTTTAAACAGCTCTTTATGGTAGCCGCCATTCTGGTCATCCTGACCTCGACCGTCTATGTCAAAAAAATGGGCGGTAACTATGAGTTCTACGTCATTACGCTCGTTGCTGCACTCGGCATGATGGTGCTGGCTTCCGCCGGAGATCTGCTGACGCTTTATGTAGCCTTGGAAACCATGACGATTTCGTTTTATATTCTGTCAGGCTACAAGACGGATCTCAAGTCCTCTGAAGCTGGGATCAAATACCTGGTTCTCGGTGCCGTTTCTTCCGGAATTCTTCTGTATGGCTTAAGCCTGGTCTATGGCATGACCGGTACCTTTGTGATCCGTGATATTGCCGAAAGCATAAGGCAGATGGACGGACTGTCACCGGCGATCCTTGTCGGAATCATTTTCCTGCTGTCGGGGCTTGGCTTTAAAGTGTCACTGGTGCCTTTCCATATGTGGTCACCTGATGTCTACGAAGGTGCCCCGACCCCTGTCACCACTTTCCTGGCTACCGGTTCAAAAGCGGCTTCGTTTGCAGCTCTGGCCCGCATTCTGATTGAAGCGCTGCCCGGCTACAGCGAACAATGGACGTTTATCCTAGCGTTTATGGCTGCGATGACGATGGTCATCGGAAATATTGCTGCCATTCCGCAGACCAATATAAAGAGAATGCTTGCGTACTCGAGTATTGCGCAGGCCGGCTATATCATCACGGGGATTATCGCCGTGAGTTCCGCTGGGATCAAAGCAGTTGCATTCTATTCGATGGTGTATGTCCTCGCGACGATCGGTGCCTTTGCGGTTGTCATCACATTCTCCCAGAATACGGGAAGTGAAGAGATTAAAGATTATGCAGGGCTTGCCCAGCGTTCACCGTTTATGGCCGCCGTGCTGACGGTATGTCTTCTGTCGATGGCAGGGATACCGCCTCTCGCCGGTTTTGTCGGCAAACTTTATTTGTTCTCTTCGATCGTCAACCAGGGCTATTTATGGCTTGTCATTCTCGGTCTGGTTATGAGCATGGTTTCCGTCTATTACTATTTGCTTGTGGTTAAAGCCATGTATATGAACGATCCTGTCTCCGGCACGCCGATCAAGGTTCCAGTCGGAACCAATGTTACCCTGCTGCTGATTCTGGTCCTCACGCTGGTTCTCGGTATCTATGCCGAACCACTGTCAGTGCTGGCGAATATGGCTGGAAATGCGATTTTTCCTTTCTAATGTAAGTGTTAAGTAAAATTTTTTAGATAATCAAAAGGCGTCTCAGGTCATATATGAGACGTCTTTTCTTATCCTAGAGTTGTCTTTGGGCTAGTCTTATTATTTGTGTGGTTATTCGAAGAGCGTTCTACGAGTACAGCTATTCCTAGGTGTGTCTTAATTAATAATTTTTTAGAGTAAGGCTGTAAAACCACGGAATCTGTGATATATTATCTCTACCTGAATAATGTGTTATTTCGGCATAATTTAACTATTTATTGACAATCAGCAAAGGAGAATTATAGGTGATATTCATCTTGGATAATTATGATTCATTCACATATAATCTGTATCAGTATTTCGGAGATCTCGGCGAGGAAGTACTTGCTCGGCGTCCTGAGGAGTGTACGATTGCCTGGATCCAACAGCAGGAACCGGAGCTTATTGTGATTTCTCCGGGTCCCTGCTCACCGAATGAAGCGGTCTTTGCGCTGGAAATCATCCGGCATTTTCAGGGAAAAATTCCGCTGCTGGGCATTTGTCTTGGCCATCAGGCGATCGGGCAGGTTTTTGAGGCTGAAGTTGTCCGAGCCAAGACGCCGGTTCACGGCAAAGTATCGAGCATCACGCATGACCGGTCCGGCGTATTCCGAGATATTGCCAGCCCGTTTACGGTAACCCGCTACCATTCTCTGGCCCTGCGCAGAAACAGTATACCTGCTGACTTTATTATTTCCGCGGAAACAGAAGACGGTCAGGTGATGGGGATCCGTCACCGCTATTTGCCGATTGAAGGAGTACAGTTCCATCCGGAGGCTATTCTTACAGAAAACGGTCATCAAATGCTGCGGAACGCAGTACAGGATGCCCGCAGGTGGCTCAGTGAACACGGCGAATTAAAGATGATTCAAGCATCAAAACCATCAGTAATGCTACAAACAATTCAGGAACCAGGAATACCGGAATCAGTAAAGTCATTGGAAACACTAGGATTAGAAATATCAGAAACACAGGGAACGCCTGATAAAGATAAAACCAAGCAGAATATCTGGCAGGTTAGACCTTTTATTACGAATCTAAAGCCGTTCGAGATGCTTCAGGTGTTTAAAAATGCCAGAGATCCTTTCTTCTTGGACAGCGGGGACGGTTATGCCGAGCTGGGGAAGTATTCTTATTTCGGGGCGGATCCTTTTATAAAGATCAGTGCTTATAAAGACCGGTATGCTATCGCAAAGAACTGTAAACATGAGGAACTGATCACTTATTCTGCAGGGCAGTACAGCCTTACAACTTTGAACGACTATGTCTTGAAATATCAGGCTCCTTCCGCGGCACCTTTTCCGTTTGCCGGAGGGGCTGTCGGATACTTCAGCTACGATCTGAAAAATGAAATTGAAGAATTGCCTGTTCGGGTCAAAGATGACCTTGGAATGCCGCTCTGGCGGCTGGCCTGGTATGATGGGATTGTTGTCTACGAACACGCAACGGAGACTTACAGTCTGACGGCCTGCGGCATGACGGATCAGGGCTGCTGCGACCCCTCTCTTGCTCGGGAAAGACTTGATAAACTGGAGAAGCTTCTCCAGCATTATGTAGAGGAAAAATATTTGGCTAATAGTTCAGCGGAGCTCTCCTGTGCGGGAAATGAATTAGCTGTTTCCGGTATTTCCTTTGCCGAAATCCATAAAGCTGTCTCCCAGGAACAATATTACAGGGATCTGCAGCGGGTCATTGATTACATTTATGCCGGTGATATTTATCAGGCGAATCTGACTCAGGTGTTCAGTGTCAGGTATGAAGGAGATCCCTGGGATTTGTATGAACAGCTTCATCGCAAGAATTCTGCTCCGTTTGCTGCGTTCTTGCCGTATCCCGATTTTCAAATCCTGTCATCCTCTCCCGAACGGTTTATTCAGATTACACCGGACGGAAATATTGAAACGCGTCCAATCAAGGGAACCCGGCCAAGGGGGGAAACTCCGGAGGAAGACCAGAAACTTGCAGATAAGCTGGTTAATAGTGAAAAAGACAGGGCTGAACTTACCATGATCATCGATCTCGAACGCAATGACCTTGGAAGGATCTGTGAGTTTGGATCAGTGCTTACCACAGAACTGCTGACTCTGGAAAAATATCCGACTGTTTGGCACCTTGTTGCCACAGTCGTTGGGAAACTCAAGAAATCCTTAAAACCGGAAGAACTGATCAAAGCCATTTTCCCGGGCGGCTCGATCACCGGTGCGCCCAAAATCAGAGCGATGGAAATCATCGATGAGCTTGAACCGTACAATAGGGGTATTTACACTGGGAGTATCGGCTATATAGGCTTCGATGGGGCCTGGGATTTGAATATTGTGATCCGGACCATTCTGCTGAAAGAGAAAACGGCGTATCTTCATGCCGGGGGAGGGATTGTTGCCGATTCGATCCCCAAAAAAGAATATGAAGAAACGATCCATAAAGCGGGAAGGCTTCTGGAAGTTTTGGGGGTTAAGCTTGATGGGAAATCAGAAAAGTAAAAACAGAAGCTTCGGTAAAATTGAGCCTGTCGGTATTTTTGAAACGATAAAGGTTACTGCCGACGGGATCGCCGTACCTGGATTGCATTGGGAGAGGATGAGCAAGGGCGGTAAGCTTCTTGGAATCACCATTCCCGCTTATGATGAATGGCTGAACAAGATCGAAACTTACCTAAAAGAAACTAAAATTGAGCAGCGGCCTTTTGCTTTGAGAGCAGAAATCAGGAAAGATCCGAGTCTGATTTCCGATCAAAGCCAAAATCATAATCACAATAACCAGTGGCTTTTCAGCACTAGAGCAGTTTCCTATACTCGTGAACAATATGAAGAGGGTGTCCGGGTCCTGTTTATGCCAGAGCACCGGGTTGACCCTATACCGCTCAACTACATTAAATCTGCAGATCTTCTGGATACTGCCGCTGCCCTGCGCGCGGTGCAGGGCGGTGGTGCGTTTGAAGGGATTTGGTTGAACAGCAGGGGCCAGATAATTGAGGGGACTAGAAGCAATGTTTTCTTTGTAAAGAATGGGCATCTTTATACGCCTTCCCTGGAAAGCGGCTGCCTGGCCGGTATCAGAAGAAGGATTGTGATAGAAAAAGCCATTGAGCTGGCTATACCGTTCAGTGAAGGCGTTTATTATCCTGAAGACTTATTGAATGCTGATGAAATTTTCCTTACCAATTCCCTGATGGAAGTCATGCCGGTAAGCAAAATGGAAGGGAAAATTTTTCGGCTTGATGGAACACTTGGGCGTCGGCTGCTCCTAGCCATCCATGGCATCGCAGCATTAGATCATCCATGATCGTCGCTGCTCCTCGCCTATTTGAACTGAAAAAACTCGTAGTGAAAATGTCCGATACACAGGCCGCAGGTCTTTAATTCTCTTTCCAGCTTGATCCTCATCGGTTCCGGACCGCAGAAATAGACATCAACAGTTTCGGTCTTGGGCACCGCTTCGCAAATATCTTCGGCATTCAGAAACCCTTTCGTCTGAAGATCGTGCAGATGCACGCGAATACCGCTTCCGGCTGCAAGGGTTTTTATTTCATCCAAATAGGGTCCTTCGGCCTCGTTGTTATAACAGTAAAACAGGTCAATGGAATATTGCGGAGGGATCGCAGACTGGTAAAAACTGCGGAATGGCGTAATGCCGATTCCGCCCGCCAGCCAGACCTGTCGGTTTGATCCGGCCTTATAATCGAAGCGGCCATGGGGGGAGGTTACGGCAAAAGTATCTCCCTCCTGAACGTTTTCCAGTAAAGCAGAGGTGTGATCTCCCAAAGCCTTGATCGCAAACTGTATCTCATTCTTTCGGAAAGACTGGCTTATCGTGAACGGATGAGAAGGAAACTGCTTGCCTTCCTCGGTAAACTTGATAAAAGTAAATTGTCCTTCCTTATAGCGGATTCCTTTTTTAAAGGCTTTGCCGGTGATCTCAAGGGTATCTTTGGCGACCGTGCGGATGTTCGTTACCACATAGCCGAACTGAAATGCTGTTCTTTCGTAAAATCCTATACTGTAGATTGCCGAAGTCAGACCGACCAGATTGACCAGATTCAGCCACAGCCCCAGGGCGCTTAAGCCTGTAACGGCATAGTCCGAACTGCCGTAATAATGAATGATTCCGATCATATAAGGAATAAAAAAGAGCTTGTGGATGTTTTTCCATTTCTCATAATTCATTTTCCAGGTGAACAGGGCAAGCAGGATTAAGACGATAAAAAGCAGCATGCTCAGGTTAGCGATGCCGGAAAAAAGCTCCGGACCATGGTCCGCCCCCGGTGGCGGACCATTCAGACCATTTGGACCCGGTCCTAAATTCGCCCTGTTCTCCCCATAATGATTTCCCTTACCTGCGTCGAGCATGAATCGATGCACAAAGATCAAAAGAACACTTGTGATACTTAAAACT
This sequence comes from Dehalobacter sp. CP, assembly GCF_047652685.1. NCBI lineage: Bacteria > Bacillati > Bacillota > Clostridia > Eubacteriales > Desulfitobacteriaceae > Dehalobacter > Dehalobacter sp. CP. Next base: position 2,137,285 of record NZ_CP157399.1, on the reverse strand, counting down.
TTATGGTAAAGGTAGCTTTTGTCCAGGCCATGGAACAGGGAGTCCAGCAGCGGATGACGGGTTGAAATAAAATTGACCCAGGCAAAGCAAACCAGCATGAGCGAAGCAGCCATCTCGGAGTATTGTCTGACTGGGGTAACATCCTTTAATGGTTCGCTGACTGACCAAAAGATAAAGGTCAGGATCAAAGTAAGCAGAATGAACAAGGGGCCTTGACGTTTACGCATGTTTTCATCCTCCGAGTGTAATAGAATAGTTATAGCATTGAAGAGGTAATATATTCCACGCTGACCTGCTGTTTTCCTTTAAATGTTGCCGGATACAGTTCAGTACATCTGCGTTTCTCGTCAGAATCAAGTGTTTATCAAAAAACAGTTCCGGAATCATAATTTTTATTTATCTAACTCTAGCGAAAATTAGGATTATTCAGTATAATAATAGTCGTGTGAATTGAATAATTGTTTTTCATTTTAAAACAGTGGGGATGTAGCTCAGCTGGGGGAGCGCTTGCTTCGCATGTAAGAGGTCGTGGGTTCGAATCCCATCATCTCCACCAAAATTCGTCTAAAAGCCCGCTATTCATGCGGGCTTACTGTTTTTATATGCGTTTTACACTATTTTTCAACAAGTTTTTTGTGTAAATACACCAAAGTATTAACCGAATCACATTCTTGATATTGATTTATTAAGAGAATCGAGCCGTCGATATGTTTTCTCAAACGCAACATGTCGAAATTTGCGTACTTTTGTCGAAAAACGACTAAGCGTATTGTATAGACATAGATAAATCCCGGATGAGAGTGAAAACCTAAACCTTCTCCGAATTGTTGCTATAAAACCACATGGAAAGAAAATAGACCCCCATACCGCTGCTGAAGTATTATCAAAGAAAAAAATAGCACCCCCTTGCTAAAAGAGGAGGTGCATAATTGTTAAAGCAATGATAACGTTACCTAAGTGTTTATGGTTAAAATGGAAAGATTGTTCTGACCTTCAATGGCCGCATCATCTCATTATCTTCGTGTTCAAGAATATGACAGTGCCAAACATATCCGGGTCCTTTTGAAGGGTTAAACGGATAAAGATTGAGCCCGGGAAAAGTAAATATCGAAGCATCTTGGGGAGCAAACCGAACCCGGATAGTGGTTACTTCGCCAGGGTTAGCCCTGATTGTATCTTTCCAACCTTTCTCATTTGCAGGAGGACCAACAGGACCTTGCAGTAGATAAGGTTTTACCGGCAGTACCTTGGTTGGGTGATCGAGCGGCGGCATACCATTTAGAGCTATCCAATCGTTCGTATACTGAGTAGCAAGGAACGCTTGACGACTTACTAACTGGAATGAGACCAGGTGCAAATGAATAGGATGAGTGTCTGCTGTAAGATTAACCAATTCCCAATCTTCTGTCGATCCGACTAATGGGAGCTCGGAAATAGGAGCGCTCCATCTTTGGCCGTCTAATAGTACTTCTACAGGACCGTTTGGCCCCATAACTTCAACCAGCACAAGCGTTCGCTTTTTGGCGTTTGGGAACAAAGGCGTTATAAAATTCAGGCGACGCGGAAGTCGGGGAGGAACAACAACAGGTTTGGCGAGAACTGTAAACTGCATTACCTGCCCTGTAGTAAGAGGATCGGGCAGATCCCCTGTTGGGAAGGGTGTTGGAGCGTCGTTGCCTAGAATTAGTTTCGTACCAGGTAATAATGATGAAAAGTCCACAAGTATATCCGCTCTCTCGCCTGGGGCAATCAGCAAAGAGGATAATTGAACGGGCCTTGGCAGATAGCCAGCGTCAGTGCCGATTTGAACAAACGGCATCCCGTTGGAAAACGTCAGGTTGTAGAACCGGGCGTTAGAACCGTTTAGAACTCTAAAGCGGTATTGTCTTGGCTCCACATCCAGGTTAGGCCAGACTTTGCCATTAACCATAATTGTATCACCGAAAAACTCCGGTACCCAATAGGGATGAATATCAGGGTTGACACCGACATTGGGGTAATTAAGTGATCCGTCGGTGTTAAATGACCTGTCCTGAATGGCTATTGGGATTTCAAATTTGCCTTTCGGTAAAACTGACCTGTGTTTATCGAGGGGATTATGAGGATCACGTAACAGGTAGAAACCTGCAAGTCCCATAAGAACATTGAGACGGGTTATGCCCAGAGCATGGTCGTGGTACCATAATGTTGTAGGTGGTTGAGTGTTGAAATAGTGGTAAAGGGATTTGACAAAGGCGGGCCCTTTTATCACCTCTCCTGCTGTAAACCATGCGTCTGGATGACCGTCTGAAGCTGATTCGGTTTCGCCTTCATGCAGGTGGGTAACAATGGGAACAGGACTTTGGGCCAAAGGAAAACCGGGAGGGAAGGGTGGAAATGGGGGCATAGGCATACCCATACCATTGGGATCGGCCCAATGCAGGGTCGGATCAACCGGAAGCAAATGGGGACCGGTAAGATTGTTTACCCATTGTACATTCACAGGAATGTCGCGCACCGCTTCAAACGTAGCACCGGGAGAGAAGCGGAAATCGGGAATAATTTCGCCTGTTTGAGGGTCTTTAACCTGACCGCCGTAACCCCACACAGTGGTTTCCGGGAAACCCTGCGGTAATATTTGCTGATTAAACTGGCTGACTGTTACGGTATAATCATGACTTATAATTTTCCCGGTTTTAGGGCATTTAACCACAGTTGGTTCGTAGACCGGGGGAACAACCAATTGATTTACAAATTTGGGTATCGTGTTTGGATCAAGTGGATTTGCCAAAATGATTCTCCTTTCTAAAATATATCTCGCAATATTTTATGGATAAGTCATAGGGGAGGTGAAAACATGTCTAAGAAAAATGACCTTATCCTAAACTGTTATACACTTAAAATATCAAGAAATATCCTTGCGACTCAGCTAAGCCACTTTGTATATCCCTCCTGTGGCCAGCAGCGATTTTGAAAAACCGGGATGTACTTGACGCAGATGTAGTATGCAAAAGAGTTTGACAGTTATTTTGAGCTAATCAAGAACAATTTCTATTATGCAAAATAGGAATAGCCTATATCGAAAGTTGATTATGAAGACGATTCGGGAATATTGACAAAAAAATTCTGTAATGATGATTTGAAAAATTCTGCATATCACAAATGAACAATAGATGGAGAAATGAACAATAGATAGAGAATAAAAGTGTATTTCAATTAAAAATCTAAAAGAATCATGCTTCCGCCAAGGGGCCAACAGCATTAAGCGACATCAATTTTGTATCCTCAAGGCACGTAGAGAGTGTAGTTCTGATGTACTTTGAAATATTCGGGATATTGAGCCTTATAAAAATGAAAACAGTACTGACTTTGAAAAGGTTTGTTTTATAACATATTGCACTGGTTTACAAATTTGAGCTTTTCCAACTTGAAATTTGACTCGGCAAGAGCAGCGGACCAGAGACTGATCATCTGATAAATCTGTGTTTTGGCTTCCTCTGTGGAGAGTACACAGGCATGTCCGGAGCTTATATCTTTTGCCTGTATATAATTTTTGCAGCGTTTATACTCAAATTGGGTAAGTACTTTAAGTTCATCTTCCGAAAAAACCAAATTCTCTGTTTTATCATCAACATACATGACGTCGTATTGTATTAGCAAAAGTGCCTCAGGGATATTTTTAATGTGATCCCTATAAAAGTTTTTTTGCGGTTCGCAAAGCTTCTTCCATGGCAAGGAAATATCGTCACCGTTAACAGAAACAGCACCTTCCAGAACATTGAATTTTCCTCTTATAAGTTGAGCAATCGTATCGATTTTTTCACCAAAAATAGCATCGTGCATCATATACCTCAAGAACAATTTTTCATCAAGATGAAGCTTGAGCTGTTCCTTTGGAGGTAAAAATGATTGCACCCATTTTTTTGCATGCGTCAGAATGCTCATATCCATAATTACTTCCAACGATCTTGACTCATGCTTGTACCTTGGTATTTTGAGCATTGCCCGAAGAACATCGTTGTCTATTTGTGCCTCTCCATTTTCGTTGATTAAGTGAGGAAGCTTTTGTTCAATTAATGAACGCATCAGCATAGCCCTTCTAATCATGAAGAGTTGGTCGTTATCATCGCTCTGATTGGGACCGAGTATATTGATATAACCCCTCAAACGGATAACAAAATCAGGCCCCTTAGTAGACCTAAACTCTTTTAAAAATACCCGCTTTTCATCTTCGTCTTCGATTTTCTCTCCGCAGAATTCAGAAAAGGAGCTGCTGGTTCCACCGGCAAAAACGAAAATCGCCCTTCCGATCGGATGAAAGGTTTCTTCAGCTCTGTAAACACCATCCTGCATAGGCGACAGAAAATGTTTGAGCCATCCGAGGTTTCCTCCAAAGAAAGAGTCGAATTCATCAAATACAATCAGCGGAATTTTTCCAAGAAGATTTATATCGCTGATTTTGTGGAATGTCTTTTGCAGTTCAAGCGGTGATTGAAATTGGGAAAGGTTATAATTTATCTTTTGAATGTCTTCGGGGAAGGTGCTGGTGGCCATTTCTGTAAGTCCGAAGGATTTCCCCGAACCGGGCGTTCCAAAAACAGCGATGGAAAGGGGGCGGGTGACATTCTTGGATGAGATGTATTCCGAAATCAAATTGTGTATTGTCCGATAGCTCTCAATTTCGGTCCTGTCGACTGTCTTCAGCTTGCCAAATCTAGCGGTAGGTATATGCTTAAGGACGTTTTCCTCTCCGTTTTTAACCAGGTCAAAGGCCATTTGCGCAATACTCGCCGAGCTTTTTCCCTGTAAGATGAACCAGCTGTCCTGATGGTCTCTGTTTAAAATATTGGGAATCTTTACATCCTGAACATATTCCAGAAGAGTCGTATCGTTTGAGTTTCGCTCAAATATTAAAGGATTTGGAAAAAGACAACAATCCGGATTTTCCCCGAAACCAAAATCAAAGTATTTTCTGATTGCAATCATCCCTTCGTGAATGCCTTGGGAAATGAGGGTTGAAAGCTCAGTCGCTTCTCCACCTGCAATGACTGCCGAAAGCCCCGCGACAAAAACGGAAGTAATCCCGAACATTTTCCCAAGGTTGTTGCGCATAAAATCCCCCTCGCACTCGTAAGGCAAAAAGTATAAGTAGGCTTCGGGGATACCGTCGTTTTTATAATAAATAACGCCTTCCAGTCCAAAGAGGACAACAAGGTGTCTGCATGTTGACAAAAAGGACAGGTTTGGGTTATTGCTAAGCTGCCAGACAAAATCAAGCGCCGTTTTTTCCCAAGATAGGCTTTTGCTGATATTGACACCTTTTGAACGGAGGTTGTCGGCATTAATGATGACGATAGTCCTGTCAAATTGATGCTGTTCTAAGTGCTGCCAAAGTGCGCTTCCTCCAATTGGATTATTCATTTTATAAAGAATAATAGGTGTTTTTCCCGTGTCTTTAATCACTAACGGCCAGTAGCTGTCATCATTGTTGAAACCATTGTCTTCGTCATCTATAATAACGGTTTGGGCATCTGAGGTATCAATAGGGAGCAGCACCGGCTTTTCACTTTCCTTGCCAGCAAACCCCATAAATCTGCTCACTCTGTAGACCTTAGCCTCTTTACTGCCGGCAGAAGAGGGGAAAGGCTCGATCTCAACAAATGAGTGTAAAAACTGATTCGTAAAAGAGCCGATGTCCTTGGGAATAGATGGAGAAATAATTTGCTTTCCTGTCGCTAAAGTGGTCATTTCGGCCAAAAGCAATGCTTCTCCTGGCTTTGATATACTATGAAGATTATTATTTTGCCGGTTCAAACCATCATTTTCCTGTGGAGATGTACTCCACAACAGTGTGTTGATACATATATCGCCTGTAACTAAAATTTTGGTGTCTTGATTTTTTATATTGATAACCTCCTTATTTTTGCGCTGTTTAGCTTCCATTGCTGAACAGACTCATACGCAGATCTGCCCAACCCTTGAGTATAAAAAGTAGCTACAATTCATTATTTTCAATTGAAATCGTTTTCCTCCTAGGGTGCTCATCATATCACGTAAGCTGTTAAATTGAAACAAAATGTTGAAAATTATTAAAAAAATAATTCAAAATATAATTAGAACAATTAGTTGACAAATAATTTTTATAGATATAAGATTAAGATGTAATAAGTAAATATAACTCATGTTTGTAAAAAAATAAGATTTGAATGGACTCAAATCAACAAATTAGGTTTTGTGTAATATGCTCACGACAATTTAACATACAGTGATAAAAGAAATAAAGGGAAATGAAACTTTTACAGAGGAGAGTTTATTATGGAAGGGCAAAGAGTAGTTCCAAATCAAAACATCTATTGGGCGAGAGGCGGCTATCTAAATCAAAAACGTCCGATTCAAATGTCTGAAGAAGAAAAATATAATGTTGCAAGATGTTCGGGCGAAAAATCTGAACATCTCTGTAAAAACCCTATTTTCAAGTGCAAAGAGTGCGCTAACTATGGATGTGCTCAGGAAGTCTCTAATAAATGCACCGCACAAGGGTTTAAAAATAACATATGTTTGAACTGCGGCGTGGCTGGCAGCCGTATACCTGTAATGAAAAAGGAGCTTGCTAAATTCATTGCGGAATGGGAGAAGAATGACTTATGAGAGTGGAAATACTTTAACTAGATACTAATACTTGGTAGTTTATTATGGAGCCGTGTCAAATGTCGGGGTGAGTATCTAGCTAAGGTACGTCACTCTCTATTATTAATTATAGGTGGTACATATGTTGAACTACCTGAAAAGGTTATTTAAAAAAATTGGCCCTGGCTTTATCACCGGCGCGGCTGATGACGACCCCTCCGGAATTGCTACCTATTCACAGACAGGCGCGATATTCGGATTCAGCCAGCTTTGGCTGGCATTATTTTCTTTCCCTTTTATGGTTGTTATTCAGCAAATGTGCGGCCGTATCGGAATGGTAACCGGAAAAGGGCTGGCCGGTGTAATTCTGGCCCATTACTCTAAACCGGTGTTATATTTATCGGTTTCTTTGTTAGTGATTGCGAATACAATTAATATTGGCGCGGATCTGGGAGCGATGGCTTCTGCGGCGCAAATGCTGCTGGGATTGCCTATCCTTTTTTGGCTATGCATCATGACAGGATTGATCATTGTTTTGGAGATTTTTGTAACCTACAAAACCTATTCTAAAGTTTTGAAGTATCTGGCCTTGACACTGTTGGCATACGTCTTGACAGCCTTAATCATTAAACTGGATTGGGGACTCATAATACAAAACACGGTGTTCCCAAAATTTCATTTTTCAAGAGAATATCTGCTCAATATTGTGGCAATTTTAGGAACCACGATATCCCCGTATTTATTTTTTTGGCAGGCATCAGAAGAGGTTGAGGAGGAAATCTTTGACGGTACAATTTCAGATATGGGCGTTGAAGAACCTGTGGTGTCCAGGATAAACGTTAATAATATGGATTTGGATACCATCGTAGGGATGTTTTTTTCTCAGGCAATCATGTTTTTTATCATCATTACCACGGCAGCAACGCTACATGCCAGTGGTATTACCAATATTGGAACGGCAACACAAGCAGCTGAGGCATTGAGGCCATTAGCCGGTGATTTTGCTTATCTGTTGTTTGCTGTTGGAATTATTGGTACAGGATTGCTGGCAGTTCCGATATTAGCCGGTTCTTCGGCTTATGCCGTTGCTGAGACGATTGGCTTGAAAGAGGGGTTAAGTAAAAAAGCCGGACTTGCCCCGGGATTCTATGGGGTTATTGTGGTCTCTACACTCATTGGCATGGTGATTAGTTGGTTGGGGATTGACCCGATTAAGGCGCTATATTATTCAGCGGTTTTAAATGGTTTAGCAGCACCACCATTGATGACACTGATCATATTGATTGCTAATAATAACAAGATTATGGGTAAGTATGTAAACAAGAGAATAAGTAATATCTTAGGATGGGTCATCGTTCTAGTCATGGCCATAGCAGGGATTTTGCTTATTATTGATTTGTTAAAGGGAGTTCTATAAGCAGGACTGACGAACACAACGGTAAGTGCAATAACTGTTGAATAATAGACGTTGTTATTCTTTTGAAATTGGATAAGGAGGTGCTGCAGGATTTATCAGTCAAATAATGATAAGAAATGTTTCCAAAGGGATTCCAGATTCGAGAAACCTTTGGCCGTTATAATACAATGGAAGAAATCAGCCATGTTGTGGATACTTTAGCCAAGGTCATAGAGGAACTCGAGAAGAATCAGTCCTTTAGGAAAAACAGGAGGGGTGTAATATGCCGTTTTCTATAATGAAACAGTACTGGAACATTTTGGCAATTCACGTAATGTGGAGAATATAGAGAATCCTGATGGTAAAGCTACAGAAGTTTTTGTTAAGCATCAGACAATAAATTATAAAAATTATTATAAATATTATTAGAATTATTTATTGACAAATAACACTAATTGATATATACTCAAGGTGAGCTAAACGCATAAAAAAAGCTAGGGGGTAAGTAGTAACCCGTATGAATATTCCAGCAAAAGCAATTGTATCCAACTCTGAAATGATAAAGAATTATAAAAGTTGCAGAGAAAAAGCAGAAAATTTAGGTAAAGTATTTGTTTTAAAAAACAATCAGCCCGATGCAGTATTGTTTTCTATCACGGAATATCAAAGGCTATCAATACTCATTGAGTACATGGAAAGTCTTGAAGAAAAAGATATTTCTAAAGTTATTGATTTTTTGCCAAAAGAGGGAGTTAGGAAAATGTACTCCATGAGTAATTTAAAGAATGATCTGGAAGAATGAACCAATAGATATTATCGTTAAGTATGCTCTAGAATATCCTCGCCGCAGATTTGGGATAAGCAAATAAAATTCAGGGTTGATTAAAGAATGATACAGGTAATGGTAGTTATGGGAGAATCAAGTTCATAGGATGAGATGGCGACTCAAAAAATGAATTTTGAGTCGCCATTTTTTAAATATGGATATGTGACATTTAAAGACGCTCCAGTTTCTACCAAGAAATTTATCTTAAATATTCATAATATTCTAAATAATATAAACAATTAAATTAAAAATAATATGGAGGTAAAAATGATTTTTAAAGATTTACTATTATTGGTTAACAAAGAGAAGAGAGAGAGAGAGAGAGTAAAGGCGGCACAGAAGATCGCTGTCGGAATGGGTGCAGCCGTTGCTGTAGGTGTTGCAACAGGAATTCTTTTTGCTCCAAAATCGGGAAAGGAAACACGTAGGAATATAAAAAATAATGCGATTAACGCTGTAGAAAGCATCAAGGATACGGTTTAGAAGAAGGTCGAGATGGTGAAGGATTCCACCGCGCATGCTGCACAAGAATTACGGAATGTTATCAAAGACGTTCAAGAGAAAAATGAAAATATAAAAAAGGACATTAAAGATGGTTCCCATGAAATCACTCAGGATATTCGTAAAACTGCCGAAAATATTTCGGATGAACTTAATAAAAAGGTAGAGTGAGGAACATACGATGATCATTCAATTCTCTTTACAGAACCTAATTATTTTTTTGGTTTGTGGAATAGGCATTGCAGCAGGGATCCTGCTGCTTCCTATTCTCAGGGACATCAAAAAGGCGGTGGGTGTCTTACGCTCTCTGCTTGAAACCAATCAGGAGTTTATCAATCAGAGTATCGGAACAATGCCGGGAATACTGGAGAATGCGGAACAAATAAGTAATAATGCCCGAGATACGACTGATAAGCTCAAAATCTCGGTTCCGGTGATTCTACAAGAAGTCGAGCAGGCTACTCATGCGGCCAGAGGAAGCTTTGAAACAACAAATGTCGTGATAGAAAATATTGGTTCCGGAATAAATGAAACGTTAGCAACATACCAGAAGGAAACATCCAGTATCGCAAATTATTTACATATACTGGAAGAAGTAATTCGAATAATCAGTCGCTCTCTTTCGTCCAGCAAATAGAAATTGTAAATTTAGGTATAGTAAAAGGATATACCGTAGGATTCGGATTAACGGATGCGACAGCAGCCGATGTTCAGCAAGTAATAATTAAGCTCTACCAAAGCTGAAATCACAGTAACTTTCAAGAATGGATTTAGTAAAATACTTTAGAAATTTATGGAGGATTGAAAAAATGAGTGTTGACATCATCAATAGACCCAATAGAGGAAAAAGTAAAGAAAGCTTAACAGCAAGAAGAATAGTTTATTATATCTTGGGTATTTTAGAAATTTTGCTTGCTTTTCGCTTGGTGTTTAAGATTCTAGGGGCTAACCCGAATAGTGGTTTTGTATCTTTCATTTATTCGCTTTCACAGGTGTTTTTAGTTCCGTTTACAGCTATTTTTAGATCGGCGGCAACGCAAGGCATTGAGACCAATGCAGTATTAGAACCAAGTACAGTGATTGCAATGATTGTTTATGCCCTGGTAGCTTGGGGAATAGTTAAACTAATTATTATCTTTACGAGAAGTCAGAATAAGGATCAAGTGTAATGCGTGATACCTAGTTAAGTTAGCGTATATACCATATGCAGAGGAAATCATTGTTAAATTGATAGACAAGGGGCGAGAATTATGCAGATTAAAAGAGGATTGGTTAAGTATCTATTATTATCCCTTATTACACTTGTTATCCTCATATTGATTATTTGTCCTCTCGTCGTTCCAAAGGCAGCGGAAAGCTCTGCTATCGGTTATGAAGTACCTGTTTATAATATACCTATTCCAGAAAACACACAGCGTGATATTTGGAAATTATGTGAGAAGAATAAACTGTCGTATGAGTTGGTTTTGGCAGTTTTCCAAATAGAAGGCGACAATAATATGCAAATTGACAGCATCAAAGCAGTCATTGAAAAACTGGCTTATTATAGAGATTATTGGACGGAGCAAGGATTTCCTGATGAGATTGTTTTTAATCTAATGTTGCTGTCCAAACAAAGAGGAATTGAAGGCTGCAAAGTTTTTATGGAAAATAGTGACACTTATGAGAGTGATAACTATGTTCAAAAAGTTACTGAATATAAATACTATCTTGAAAAAATTGATAGTGACAATATAAATATGTAAATTTGGAGCACTTAGCCAACGAATAATTAAGGACACAAAGCGGATTACAATAATGGCACAAGCCGCTAGCGCTAACTTGAGAGGAGCGCTGACAAAAAAACATACTGTTGCGAGATCTCAAAGTCAGGTGCGAATTCAAACGCACCGGTCGGCAGCGCCGATTAATCACTTAGGAGATTTTTTTTATCTGCAATAATAAAGAACTTTTTCAACGGAATCCGAACAACCCGCTGCACAAAGGACATTAAAAACAACACGGAAAGCCGTTTATTATAAAAAGTGTCTAGGGCGCCCAATTAATCAGCGATCATCAATCATATTTTAAAAAAGCAAAAAGATTATAATGAGCATGAATGGTGCACGTTCATGAAAAGTTGAGAATAGAGAGGATTAAAGAAATTGATGAGAATATTTAATAAAATGCGATTGATACCATTCGTACTTGCGCTATTACTCGTAGTGATGATGGCGGTACCTATAATGAGTATAGCAGCCCCTACTCCGCTGACAGTGAATCTTGGAAATGCCTCCAGTTTTGCGGTTTTAGCCGGCTCAGGAATCAGCAATACCGGATCGACCACAATCAACGGAGATGTTATCACCAATACAGGTGGAAATATTGGGCTGTCTCCGGGCTCTGCAGTCACTGGATTTCCGCCTGGGATAGTGTCAAATGGGGCAATACATGCGGCTGATGCTTTAGCAAGTGGGGCTCAGGACGCCCTGACAACCGCATATAATGACGCCTTCGGTAGGCCGGTCGATGTGGACTTGACTGGTCAGGATCTAGGCGGATTAACACTCACCCCTGGTGTCTACTCATTTAGCACATCGGCTCAGTTGACGGGAACGCTTACTCTCGACGGCCTGGGTGAAACCGATCCCGTATTCATATTTAAGGTGGGCGCCACGCTTATCACAGCATCAGGCAGTGATATTAACCTCATCAACGGTGCTCGTTACTGCCGAACCTTTTGGCAGATCGGAAGCTCCGCGACATTAGGAACGACCTCTCATTTCGTGGGACACATCTTCGCTTTGACATCCATCACAGCGAATACCGGTGCAACGGTGCAAGGGCAGTTGTTAGCACGAAATGGCGCAGTCACGCTAGACAGCAATACCATTACAAATGGGTTTTGTGGGGCGCTGAGAGTTACCAAGGTCTTTAGTGCATCGACGACTCCTTCTCCCGTCGTAATTAGAATCAACGGTCAATCCCCCAAAACCTTCAATGCAGTCAATGGCTGGACTCAGACTTGGGAGAACCTTCCCACTGGTAATTATACCATCACCGAGGATAATCTCGGACTTGGTTGGACGAATCAAATTCTCCCGACAACAACGATTCCTGTCTTAGACGGAGCTACGGCAACAGCTGCCATTACGAATACCTATACGCCTAGCAGTAACGGGGGCGGATCGGGGGGCGACGAATCGGTTCAGGTCTACCCACCATTGATCAACGTAGTAAAAACGCCGGAACCGCTGGCATTGACTTCGGGACAGGGCTCGGTCACATATACCTATAAAGTAACCAACCCCGGCACAGTCGCATTAAGTGCGGTTAGTGTCGCCGATGATAAAGTGAGTCCTGTGAATTATGTTTCCGGTGACGTCAACAATGACAACCTGCTTCAAGCCAATGAGACATGGATCTACACCAGCAAGACGAATCTCGGCGCAACCACGACAAACACCGCCACGGCCATAGGCAACGCAAATGGTATGTCAGCAACCGATATCGCGATAGTAACAGTTGTTGTATCCGGCACACCAACTGTTCCGCCATTAATCAACGTAGTAAAGACACCAGAACCGCTGGCATTGACTTCGGGACAGGGCTCGGTCACATACACCTATAAAGTAACCAACCCCGGCACAGCTGCATTAAGTGAAGTTAGTGTCAGCGATGATATGGTCAGTCCCGTGAACTATGTTTCCGGTGACGTCAACAATGACAACCTGCTTCAAGCCAATGAGACATGGATCTACACCAGCAAGATGAATCTCAGTGCAACCACGATGAACACTGCCACTGTCAAAGGCAGCGCAAATGGTATGACGGCAACCGATGTCGCGTTCGCAACGGTCATAGTAACGGTCACCAATACTGTTACCGGCGGGCAGCTCCCGAAAACGTCCACTCCTTTGTATGAGGTGCTTATTATCGGCGCTGTTCTAACGCTGGTCGGAGACATTTGCTGGAGAAACAGAAAGCGTTATGAATAATGTAAAACGATCACGGAGCAATTTTATCTTGGTTACCGCTCTATCCATAGGATTTATGGGTTTGGGGATAGGAAGTATCTTTTGGGCAATGTTTCGTATGTGGGTACCATCCAATTCTTATGCCGTGGCCTCGGTGGCACCGGTGGAAACGGCTCCTTCCCTCGTCCTGCTTGCACCAGATAAAATCCTTTACCCTGTATATCCTGCGGAGGGTGACAATATTGGGATCCTGACGATTCCGACCTTAAAGCTGAAATGGCCCATCTACCAAGGTACTGATGTGAAGGAATTGGAAAAAGGCGTTGGACACTTCATTCAAAGCGTACTTCCTGGGGAAAAAGATAATTGTGTTCTTTCCGGACATCGAGAAACGGTCTTCAGACAAATAGGCCGGCTGAAGATTGGGGATCAGCTAATTGTGCAAACTTCGGCCGGTACATTTACCTATGAGGTGAATGACACGCGAATCGTCCATGAAGACGACAAAACAGTGATCGTACCTACCGACCATGCCGTGCTGACGATGACCACATGTTATCCATTCAATACTCCTGGCTATTTTCCAGATCGCTATATCGTCTCAGCGGCTTTAGTAAAAAGTGAATAAACCATTCTATTTGCTCCAAAATCAGGAAAGGAAACACGTGAAAATATGAAAAAAATGTTGTTAAGACTGTAGAAAATATCAAGGATACGCTCCAGAAGAAGGTAGAGTTGGTGAAGGATTCCGCAGCTCATTCTGCGCAGGAAGTACGTAATGTCATCAAAGACGTTCATGAAACAACGGAAGATGTAAAAAATGATATTCAGGACGGTTATCATGATGTAACACAGAAAATTCATAAAACTGCCGAAACAAATATGGATATTGCCCAGAAGGAGGTAGAGCTAGTAAAGGATTCTGCGGCTCATGCTGCACAGGAAGTAATTCATGTCATTAAAGACTTTCATGGAAAAGCGGAAAGTGTAAAAAAGGACTTTAAGAGCGGATACCAGGAAATCACAAAGGATATTCATAAAACTACCAAAAATATTTCTAAAGAATTTAATAAATCTGCAGAGTGAAGAACATGTGGAATAGGAATTGCATCAGGGATTCTGCTGCTTCCTATTCACCGGAATTAGTATTCAAACGCACCGGTCGGCAGCGCCGATTAATCACTTAGGAGGCTTATTATCAATAATAATAATAAATTTGTGACTAAGCTAAAAAGTCAGGACAATACCTATAAAGAGCTTTTCCAACGGAATCCGAACAACCCGATATTAACAGCCAAGAGCTGGCCATATCCCGTAAATACAGTGTTCAATCCAGGGGTAACTCATTTTCAGGGCAAAATTTTGCTGCTTGCCCGAGTGGAGGATAGACGGGGGTTTTCTCACTTTACCAAGGCCATCAGCGAAGACGGGGTTAGAAACTGGCAAATTGACGACATACCGACGCTGGAGCCGGAACCGGACAACCATCCTGAAGAACTGTGGGGGATTGAAGATCCGCGGATTACTAGGCTCGATGAATTAGGCAAATGGGCTATTACCTATACTGCATTTTCCCGTGGTGGGCCCCTCGTGGCGATGGCGCTAACGGACGACTTTATTCATTTCGAGCGGCTTGGATCGGTGATGCCGCCGGAAGACAAAGATGCCGCACTTTTTCCGCGCAAGGTAGACGGGAAATGGGCGCTTATTCACCGGCCGATTGTCACTGACTACGTACCAGGGGCGCACATCTGGCTGTCGTATTCCGACGATCTGGTTCATTGGAGCAATAGCCGCGTGCTGATGTACGCCCGCCGAGGCAGCTGGTGGGATGGCAGTAAAATTGGTCTTAGTGCTACGCCTTTGGAAACAGCTGAAGGCTGGCTTATGTTATACCATGGGGTGCGCCAGACCGCTGCCGGGGCAATTTACCGGCTTGGCTTGGCCCTGCTCGACTTAGACGATCCGTTTAAAGTGTTGCATCGGAGCGATGAATGGGTCTTTGGCCCGGTAGAGGAGTATGAACGGCAGGGAGATGTAGCCGATGTGGTCTTTGCGGGTGGATGGGTGTTGGACGATAAGACAGGACTGCTAAAAATGTACTACGGGGGGGCGGACACATGCATTGCTTTGGCTACGGCATCTATCAACGACATACTGGAATACATTCGAAAATGTCCGGAATCGAGGGAAATGGATATTTGTTGAGAAGACATGCTTTGAGGAAATGATGTAAGAGGATAGAATTACCGGCAAAAATGATATGAATGATAACAAAAAAAGAAAAAAGGGAGATCATGAAGATGGAAAAGACATACCAAACAAGGAAGTTGACATTTTTAAGCACATATCCGCCGCGAGAATGTGGGTTGGCCACATTTACGGAGGACTTGATGAACGAAATCGATAAAATAGGCTCATTCAGACCGAACGTGATTGCGGTCACGAATACGGAAGAATATGAGGATTCGCGGGTGGCAGCCAAACTGAGTCAACACGACCGCGCCAGCTATTTCCAGACTGCCCGCTGGGCAAACACGCATACCGGATTGCTGGTTATTGAGCATGAATATGGCATATTTGGCGGGGAGTGTGGCGAATACATTCTGGATCTAGCCAAGAATTTGACAATACCTTTTATCATCACGACACACACTGTACTGACGAACCCATCCCCAAAACAACGGATAGTTTTGCATGAGCTTGGTCGACTCAGCGCGATGGTGGTGACGATGGCAGAAAGCGCGGTCCCGTTGTTGATAAGAACGTACGGCATCGAGCCGAGTAAAATAACGGTCATTGCCCACGGAGTTCCAAGCCTGATTATTAAGTCGCGGGAAGAGCTAAAAGTTAGGCATGGCTTAGAAAACAAACAGGTCATCAGCAGTTTCGGTCTCCTAAGCCCGGCGAAGGGGCTTGAATATGGGATAGAAGCTGTTGCCAAAGTTGTGTCGGAACATGAAAGCCTGGTGTACCTTGTTCTGGGTAAAACGCATCCCTGCGTCAAGGCGCAAAATGGCGAAAGTTATCGGGAAAGTCTGATTACTTTGGCACAGCGCCTGGGTGTAGGGAATAATATACGGTTTATTGATAAGTATCTAACGAAAGAAGAAGTCATGACTTACCTCAAACTGTCGGACATCTATATGACGCCGTATCTGTCTAAAGAGCAGGCAGTCAGCGGGACATTGGCGTATGCCGTGGGGTGCGGGCGGGTTGTCGTATCGACTCCGTACCGGTATGCCCAGGAGTTGCTTGGAAATGGCCGGGGAATGCTCGCCGAATTTAGTGATTCCGACTCTCTGGCGTCATGCATCCGAGATGTACTTGAGAGTCCCCTGCGAAAGAAAGAAATGGAAAGAAAGACCTTTGCGGTCGGACAGACGATGACTTGGGCTAAGGTTGCCGGGCGCTATACGAAGCTGGCTTTCAACATGATGGAGGCAGCGATGGAGACAAAGATAGATCAAACGATGGATCAACCGATGGGGCGAGGAGTGCTGGTAGGATAAATGGATCAATTTGCAATCACGTTGAATGATGCACATATTTTCAGAATGACCGATGACACAGGTATGTTCCAACATGCGCGGTTTAGCCTGCCCAACCTAACGGAGGGATACACCACGGACGATAATGCCCGGGCACTGATCATGGCGGTGATGCTCTATGAGCAAGGCAAGAAAACCACTTACCTGGCGCTTGTCTACCGCTATCTGGCATTCATACTGCATGCTCAGAATGAAAACGGAGTATTCAGGAATTTTATGACATACGGTCGTCAATTCACGGAAAAGGAAGGATCTGAGGATTGTTTTGGCCGCTGTTTATGGGCTCTCAGTTTTACACAAGCCTCGTCAGTAATGCCTCATGGCATTAAAGAAGCCTGTGCCGCTGCAATACTTAAGGCCCTGCCCAATATCAATAACCTTTTCGGACTGCGCGGCCAAGCCTATGCGATGATAGGTCTTGGCCATATTGAAGGTTCCCAAGCCGAGATTCTCCTGACAGGATTAGCTGATTCCCTGATCAGTCGTTTTGAACACGATGCCGGAGATAAGGATTGGCAATGGTTTGAGAACAGCCTTACTTATGACAATGCGGTGTTACCGTGGGCATTGTTTGTAGCTTACAGGCGGCTTCGACAAGCGCATATGCTTCGTGTAGCGCAAGAGAGTTTACAGTTTTTTGATAAGATTTCATTTCGTGACGGTTATTTTCGGGCGGTTGGCTGCAAAGGATGGCTGCTGCGAGGTTCGAAACCGACATTGTATGACGAGCAGCCTCTCGAGGCAAGCACCGCTGCTTTGGCTCATTTGGCCGCCTATGAAGCCACCGGCGAGCAGAGGATGTTGGAACTGGCCCAACAGAGTTTTGCCTGGTATCTGGGAAATAACTCTCAAAACGAAGGCCTGATTGATGGGGAGACCGGAGGATGTCTTGATGGCATCACCGCTAAAGGCTTCAACTTTAACCAGGGGGCCGAAAGTATCATTGGGTACTGTATCGCCAATCTGGCCTTGGCAAAATATAAAACAGATTTCGTCGGTTTGGAAAGGAAAGTGATTCTCAGATGAAGGTAATTATCCTTGCGGGTGGCGGGGGAAACCGTCTATTCCCCCTATCGCGGACAAAATTCCCTAAGCAGTTTCTAAACTTTAATGGCGGCAAATCTCTTCTAACACAGACCATAGAGCGGTTTCTGGTACTGGTTCAACCGGCGGATATGGTTATCGTTACCAATCAAGAATATGCTTACCACGTAAGAGCTGAGCTGGTCGCCGCCCAGGCGGGTCAGGCGCATATTCTTTTAGAGCCTTTGGCACGGAACACTGCGCCGGCTATTGCCTTGGCACTTCGGTATTGTGTTGACCGGCTGGGATGCGGATTGGATGAGGTGATGTTAGTAACGCCCTCAGACCATGTCATCAGTCCGGTAGAGGCCTTTGCTTCTACTGCGCATTTGGCGGAGGGCATGGCAAACCAGGATAGGATTGTGACCTTTGGGGTAGAACCTCATTGTCCAGAAACAGGTTATGGCTATATTCAGGTCGGGCCGCCCTTTGGCAGTGGCTTTGCAGTAAATTCCTTCCATGAAAAACCGGATAAGATCACCGCAGAAGGATACCTTGCAGCCGGTAATTACTATTGGAACTCAGGCATGTTTGCCTTCACCATCAATTGTATGATGAACGAACTGCGGATTCATCAGCCGGATATTTATGATCTTGCTGACAAGAGCCTGAATGAAATACTAGAAAATTTTGAAGAAATGCCCAATATTTCGATTGATTATGCAGTGATCGAGAAATCCAAGCAGGTGGTATTGCTGCCACTCTGTGCGAAATGGAGCGACATCGGGTCTTGGGATGCGATCTATGACATTTTGGATAAAGATACGGATGGTAATGCCTTTGAAGGGGACTGTATTTCACTTGATTGTAAGAATACATTGATGATGGGACAAAGTCGTCTGATTGCCGGCATCGGACTGGAAGATTTGCTGGTAATAGAGACGGACGATGTGATTCTGGTAGCCAAAAAGGGTGAGTCGCAGAAGGTAAAGGATCTGGTGAACCAGATCAAGGCAGATGGCCGGACGATAGCTGACGAACATACCACAGTATTTCGGCCTTGGGGACAATATTCTTTGCTGTCCGGCGGACGAGGATATCAAATGAAAAAAATTGCTGTCAACCCGGGGCAGATACTCAGTTTACAGATGCATTACCATCGCAGTGAACATTGGATCGTCGTCGGTGGCACCGCGAAGGTGACCATTGGGGAAACAGAACAGATGGTACATGAGAATGAAAGCGTGTTTATTCCGCAAACGACAAAGCATCGTCTAGAAAATCCTGGGAAGTTATTGCTGGAAATTATTGAACTACAGAATGGCGGTTACCTGGAAGAGGATGATATTGTACGGTTTGAAGATATCTATGGCCGAGAGGATGCGGATCGGGCCGTAGAAATTTCCGTAGGGGTATAAGGAGAAAAATGATGACTAGTCTTATTAAAGAAAATCATTTAAAACAAGTGGGAATGCTCGGCCAGCCCATCTGGCTGGATGATATCCGCCGCGATCTGATCACCGGCGGTGAGCTTCGGTGCCTGATTGAAGAAGATGGGTTGCGGGGGATGACCTCGAATCCAGCTATTTTTGCAAAGGCGATTACGGGCAGCCATGATTACGATGAGGACATTAGGAGCATGGCTCTAGATGAAAAAGACAGCATGGAAATTTATGAAGCTCTCAGCCGGTGTGATGTGCAGAGTGCAGCCGCTGAGTTTCGGACTGTGTACGACGAGACTAACGGCAAAGATGGATATGTCAGCTTGGAGGTCAATCCGCATCTGGCATACAATACTAACGGCACAATTACTGAAGCTCGCCGTTTATGGGCTGCCTTGAATCGCCCTAACGTCTTCATCAAAGTCCCGGCAACGACAGAAGGGCTGCAAGCGATCCAACAACTCATTAGCGAGGGAATCAACATCAACGTGACGTTGCTCTTTGGATTGCCTCGCTATCGACAGGCTGCCGAAGCTTACATCGCCGGCCTTGAAGCGCGTCTGGCCCAGGGAAAGGCTGTGAAGCGTGTGGCCTCTGTGGCAAGTTTCTTTGTAAGTCGAATTGATACACTGGTGGATCCGCTGCTGGAAGAAATAATTGCGCAAGGGGGCGATAAGACGCAGCTTGCGAAGCAGGTTCACGGGCAAGTTGCCATTGCCAGCGCCAAGGCTGCCTATCAAATCTATAAGGAAACCTTCGGTAGTAATCGTTTTAAAAGATTGGCTGACCAGGGTGCCGGTGTGCAGCGGTTGATCTGGGCCAGCACCGGTACGAAGAACCCGGAATACAGCGATGTTAAATATGTTGAGGCGCTCATAGGAGCAAACACGGTGGACACGATCCCGGTCGAAACCTTCGATGCCTACCGCGACCACGGCGAACCAAAAGCCCGCCTCGAACAAGATATCAAGGGAGCCAATAGGGTTTTGCTGCGATTGTCGGCGCTCGGCATCAACATCGAAAAGGTAACCCAGCAACTCGAGCAAGAAGGCGTCCAAAAATTCAACCATCCGTTTGACGAGATGATTGAGGTTTTAGCAAAGAAGTGTTCACAGAATTTGGGCAGGTATGCTCTCTGTAACCAGCACGGTTTTGCAGCCAGCTTCCAAGCCAATGAATCGAGGAAAGTACCTAAAGAAAAAGTAGTGACCGGGAAAAGTGCTTGTATAAAATGAGGGGGTTTGGAATGATACGATTTGGAACAGACGGTTGGCGGGGGATTATAAGCGAAGATTTTACCTTTAATAATGTGCGCCTGGTCGCCGAAGGAATAGCAAACTATGTGAACGGTCGTGAAGAAGCGGGCAAAGGCATCGTTGTTGGATATGATGCGCGTTTTTTGTCAGCGGAGTATGCGGGTGACTGTGCGGCTGTGCTGGCCAGCAAAGGGGTTAAGGTCTGGCTAGCCGACAGTATCCTGCCGACGCCGGCGCTAAGTTGGAAGGTCAAAGATTGTGCAGCTGCCGGTGGGGTGATGATAACTGCCAGTCATAATCCAGGGGAGTATAACGGTCTCAAATTCAAGGCTTCTTATGGCGGTTCTGCTTCTCCTGAAATCATCATGGAGATTGAAAAGTGTATCCGCCAACTGGAAGCTGGCGGACAAACATTTTCCAAGGTTGCCTTGTCGTCAGATGTGGAATATTTCTCACCCTGGGAGTCCTATCTGGAACATGTTAAGGCCATGCTGAACCCAAAGATGATGGCCGGCTTTAAAGGGAAAATTGTCTTCGACGTCATGCATGGTGCCGCAATGGGTTATCCGAACGAACTGGCAAAAAGCTACGGGCTGAATATGGTCGAGGTGCACAGCGAGTTCAATCCTTCCTTTGGCGGTATAAACCCGGAGCCCATAGAGAAGAACCTGGATGCCCTGAGGCAGGCGATGAAAGAACATAAGGCCAGTATCGGCCTGGCGACCGACGGCGACGGTGATCGTATCGGAGCAATGGATGCTGATGGCCGCTTCATCAATCCCCATCAAATTATGGCCCTCTTGATAAAATATCTTGTCGAGAAGCGTGGATGGAACGGCGGTGTGGCGCAGACGCTGACGGTATCCGAACTGGTGAAGCGAATGGCCAAAAAGCACGGTCTGAAACTTTACGAAACACCGGTTGGCTTTAAGTACATCACGACATTGATGCTGAACGAAGATATTCTAATCGGTGGTGAGGAGTCGGGCGGTATAGGATTAAAAAATTATATCCCCGAACGGGATGGATTACTGTTGGGATTTCTTTTGATTGAGATAGTGGCTGCTTATGGCAAGACATTGGGGCAACTGCTTAATGAGATGATGGAGGAACTGGGTTGGTGCTATTATGACCGCGAAGACCTGCACCTGGAAACAGATAAAAAGGTACGGCTGATGAAGGAGCTGGCTGATAATCCACCGAAGACGCTGGATGGGCTGGAAGTCTTGGCAAGCAATAGTTCGGATGGATGCAAGCTTTATTTGGAGGACAGCTGGGTGATGTTTCGAGCATCAGGAACAGAGCCTGTTGTACGTATCTACGCAGAGTCTAATAATCCCCAGCGGTTGCAGGAACTACTAAATAAAGGAATTGACTATGCCAGAAACGGGTGCAATTAGAGTTCTCAAACTCCACGTACAAATGGTTATTACTAGGTAAAAGTCGATTACCATTCAGAATAGATTTGTTAAAAATGGGTGATAGAGTTTTTGTAATAGAAATGTCAAAGGTTTACACAGAGATTTTAAAGAGTATAGGAATTCCTCAAAATTTAGGAGAGAATTCCTATACTCGAATAGAAGTTTAGCCTACTACACCAGCTAATTTCACTTGCTCACTCGTCTTGTCAGTCGGTTTTAAGTAGTCATTTTGAGGGGGAGCATCGAATAATGAATCATGTCCAAATATAGCAGCTGCGATAGTGGCAAGCATTCCGTACACAATATTACTAGCAACATAGGATAGATTGCTTGCCGCATCTTTAGGTTTAACACGATTCTTGGGAACAACATTTGGAATGGCCGTAGCGATTGCGCCGATAGCAGTCCCAGATACGATTCCTTTAGTCACAAGTTTGTCGCGACCGCTTTGGGTCAAACGCTTAATAATGTAATTAGCTCCGATGATGCTAACGGCAGAGTTCATAATTAAGCCAAGAGCCTGTCCTTTCACGCTTTTTGCTTGACTCTTCGATAAAAACATTCCTGCCGCAGCTTCCCGATATGATCGTTTAGATATTCGTGCTCGCCTGGAAATTCCATCAACAAGAGTCATTCCTACCAAACCAATAATGCCTGAAACAATTGCAAGTGTTTCCCGATCTTTTATTTTCAGCAAAGTAATCATCCTCCTTTTCTAAATATTCTCTGATTAATGAAGACAAATTAATCATGGAAAATAATTTATTCATTGTAGATTGATACCAACAATAAATAAAAAAACAAGATAAAAATATGCTTTTCGGTTGATGTTGGTAGCGTTTTATACCATTATATGGATTTTAAGGGCTTTGTTTTAAGCTATTTTACTTGACTTTTCGGACAGTCTGACCATAATGGAAAAAAGCTTCATCAAAGATGAAACTAAAAAATATCACAGAATAAATACAGCTTACATAAAATGGTAGTTGACAAAGCCATTACAACCATATAGAATATCTCTAAGCTTTCAAGACTGGCGGACATATAGGTTTAACCATAAGGGATTGGAAGAGTTAAAATGTCGACCGCCTGGGCAATATAAATATTGTCCAGGTTTTTTATTTTCTGGCGTGCCCAGCTAAGCACGCATTATCTAGCTGGTGAAAGTCCAGTCGGGGTAAGCGCCAGGGCGCCCCGTAGCTAGGATGCCTGAGTAGAGAGAAATCTGTGTGTAGAAGCGCATCAACAGAAGTGCCAAAAGGATGTTCGGACAGACATAAGCGGAGCTTTTGGGTCGGGATATCGTCACGAATATGTAAAACTACCTTTTTCCTGGTTTGCCGTTTAAGAAGCTTGAAAGCATTGTAAGCGTTCTGTTTTACTGCCGTTTGTACATTGAAGCAACAGGTGAAAAAAATAAAAGGTGGATTGATAAGGCATTTGGTGTATAATTCTCTGTCTTTGAATGTATAATACGCATAATAATTGGGTCGAGTTATACAGGGGGCGGCTACTATGAACGATAATATCATCGGTATTTTAGATATTGTGCTCAGAAGCATACTTTCAGTTATTATCTTATTTTTGTTAACTCACTTATTGGGAAAAAAACAACTCTCTCAATTAAGTTTTTTTGATTACACAATAGGCATTTCTATTGGTTCTATTGCTGCATCTTTAGCAATCGATAATGAAATTCCTTATTTACATGGAATACTCGGAATTCTTATTTATGGTAGCTTTGTATTACTGTCTTCTTATGTATCCCGGAGAAGTATCCGTGCCAGAAAGTTTTTATGTGGAGTGCCGACAATTTTAATACAGAATGGCAAATTGATCGAACAAAACTTAAAGAAAGCCAGATTTCATATCAATGAAGTAATGGAGGAATGCAGGAACAAAGGTGCATTTAGTATTAGCGATGTAGAAAACGCAATCCTTGAGACAAGCGGCCAAGTCAGTATTCAACTTAAAGCACAAAGACAACCTATAACACCTGAAGATATGAATATAAATACTTCCGCTAAAGGCATTGCTGCCAACCTGATTATTGACGGAACAGTCTTAAAAAAACATCTCAGCCTTGTGAACCGGGATGAAAAGTGGTTAACTCATGAATTGAAGAAACAAAAGGTTAATTCGGCGCAAGAAGTATTACTGGGGTCTCTTGATTATGACGGCACATTACATATAGACCTAAAAAACAATGATCCAGTCCCTTTTGACGTACTTGAATAGCGTATTCTGTTCGCACTTTGAATAAACATAGCTCCATATAAACGGGTAATTGACAAAGTCATTACATCCGTAATAGAATATCGGTAAGCTTCCAAGACTGGCGGACATATGGGTTTAACCATAAGGGATTGGAAGAATTCAAACGTCGACCGCCTGGGCAGTATAAATATTGTCCAGGTTTTTTTATTTTCTGAGTCACCCTCATAAAATTCAGAATCTGGCAAATTAGGGGGGTTAAAATGATGAATAATACAGGATGGGAAAACTTCAAAGACGGCAGATGGCAGCAGGAAATTGATGTCAGGGATTTCATACAAGCAAATTACCAGCCTTATGAAGGAGATGAAACTTTTTTAACGGAGGTAACGAACCGGACTCAGCATATTCTAGAGAAACTTTCAAGGCTGCAAAAGCTTGAGAAGGAATTCGGCGGCGTGCTGGATATCGATACCTCAACGGTTTCTTCATTGCTAAGCTATGCCCCGGGCTATCTGGACAAGGAAAAGGAACTCATCGTTGGCATTCAGACCAACAGGCCGTTAAAAAGAGGAGTCAATCCTTTTGGCGGGATCAATATGGCCAGGAAGGCCTGCAAGGCCTATGGTTATACCATGGATGAGAAAATCGAAAGAGAGTTCTTTTACAAGACGACGCACAATGACGGTGTTTTCCGTGTCTACACCGATGAAATGAAGGAAGCCCGCAGGAGCGGAATAATTACTGGACTGCCGGATGCCTATGGACGCGGAAGGATCATCGGCGACTACAGGCGTGTAGCACTATATGGCGTTGACAGGCTGATTGCAGGGAAAAAAGAAGATAAGCGTAAAAAGGGTCAGTTGCTGATGGACATGGAGAATATCAAAGTAAGCGAGGAATTGTACAAGCAGATCGATTTTTTAGAAAAGCTTAAAAAGATGGCGGAGCTTTACGGTTTCGATATATCCCAACCGGCCGTAGATTTTAAAGAGGCGGTTCAGTGGTTATATTTTGGCTATCTTGGCGCGATTAAGGAGCAGAACGGTGCCGCCATGTCCCTGGGAAGGGTTAGCACATTTCTGGATATCTATGCTCAGCGGGATATTGATCAGCAAAGATTGACTGAACGGCAGGTCCAGGAGATCATAGACGATTTCATCATTAAACTGAGAATGGCCCGGCATCTTCGGACACCAGAATACAATGAGCTTTTTGCCGGGGATCCCATGTGGATCACGGAGGCTATCGGAGGTATGGGCGAGGACGGAAGGACGCTGGTTACTAAAATGTCCTACCGTTTCTTGCATACGCTATATAATCTAGGACTGGCACCCGAGCCTAACCTAACTGTGCTGTGGTCCGCGGCGCTGCCGGAGGCTTTTAAACGTTATTGCGCCAAGGTGTCTATCGATACCGACTCTATACAGTATGAGAACGACGATGTAATGCGCACTTTATATAGGGATGACTATGGGATCGCCTGTTGCGTATCGGCGATGAAGATAGGCAAGCAAATGCAGTATTTCGGAGCACGCTGCAACCTGCCAAAGATGTTGCTTATGGCTTTAAACGGCGGAAGGGATGAAATCACCGGCAAACAGGTCGGGCCTGTATCCGAAGGGGTTAAGGCCGGTTTACTGGAATACGGGGATGTCATGAAGCGGTTCGCTTTTTATCAGGGATGGCTCACCAGGCTGTATGTTAATACCATGAATGTCATCCATTATATGCATGACCAGTATGCCTACGAAAAGCTGCAGATGGCATTGCATGACACGGATGTCGAACGCTTCATGGCTTTCGGAATCGCCGGACTTTCCGTGGTTGCGGATTCTTTGAGTGCGATTAGATATGCCAAGGTCCGGGCAGTCAGAAACGAAAAAGGCCTGATCCAGGACTTTGAAATAGATGGAGAATACCCACGGTTCGGCAATGATGACGACCGTGTGGACTTGATTGCTGCAGAGCTGACAGAGGATTTTATCGGGGAGCTGAGAAAGACGTCTGCTTACAGGAACGCCGTGCACACCCTTTCGGTGTTGACAATTACCTCCAATGTGGTCTACGGTAAAAAGACAGGTGCAACCCCGGACGGAAGGAAAAAGGGCGAAGCGTTTGCTCCCGGTGCTAATCCGATGCATAACAGAGAGGCAAACGGGGCGCTTGCATCGTTGAATTCTGTTTCAAAGCTTCCGTATGAAGCCTGCCGGGACGGGATATCCTGTACTTTTTCCATAACTCCTTCCACCATCGGCAAGAACTGTGAGGAACAGAAGAGCAACCTGGTAGCGGTCTTAGACGGTTATTTTGATATGAAGGCCCATCACATCAATGTTAACGTTTTGAACCGTGAACAACTGATTGACGCTATGGAGCATCCGGAACGTTATCCTAACCTGACGATACGCGTATCGGGTTATGCAGTCAACTTCAACAAGCTAAGCCGCCAGCAGCAGCAGGAGGTCATCAACAGGACCTACCATGAAAGGCTATGAGGCAGTAAGCAGATGAGCGGCAAGACGGAAGAAATAGAAAAGACGGGAAGGATACACTCCATTGAGACCCTTGGAGGAGCGGATGGACCTGGATTGAGAATGGTTATTTTCATGCAGGGATGTCCATTGCGCTGTATCTATTGCCATAATCCCGATACTTGGGATAGGAATGGGGGGAGGGAGTTCACTGCGGAAGCTTTGGTGCAAAAAGCGATGCATTACCGCACTTACTTTGGCCGGGAAGGCGGTGTCACGCTTTCCGGCGGAGAGCCGCTTATGCAGCCCCTTTTTGCGGCAGAACTGTTCAAACAGCTTAAAAAGGCTGATATCAACACGGCTCTGGATACTGCCGGCACAATACCGTCGGAGGATGTAGCCAAGGTGCTGGCAAATACCGACACGGTTCTGCTGGATATCAAAATGCCGGATCAAGAGCGGTATGATCAATATATCGGAGGCAGTCTAAGTACGACAATGAATTTTCTGCATGCGGCTTCGGCGGCAGGCTGCCGGATATGGATACGGCATGTGGTAGTACCGGGCATCAACGACAAGAAAGATGATATCGTCAGCCTGTGCAGTCTTATTTATGATAGCGGAGTAGCTGTGGAACGAATGGAACTGCTACCTTATCACAAGATGGGTATTGAAAAATATAAGCTACTGGGACTGTCATACCGGCTAGCCGAGGTTCAGGAACTCGGAGAAGGAAGACTTGCCAAGCTGCTGGAGTATTGTTTGGAAGAACTGCCGGAACTGTTCCGGGCTATTAAAAAATGAAAACGTTAAACGGAGCTCTTCTAATATCCGAATAATTAAATGCCTTAATGGATATCCTAAGCTTGCATATAATATAAAGGGGATTGCAGTAATGCCAATTTTTTTGTTGCATCCGTTTTATGCTGTGACTTTTACTTTGCTCTTAATCGTCATTGTACCTAAAAAAGATATTCGACGATTATCTTTGTTTGGTGTCGTTTTAGGTGGAATGATGGATTCTATTGTCCACGCTTTCGGGTATTTTACTGGATTATTTTATTGGACGAATTTTGGTCCTTTTGGCTTCATCGGTGTTCATCTTTTTGCCAACATTGCCTGGACGGCGTTTTTCATCATCTATTTTTATTATTTACCAAGACAAAAGCCGTTTTATTATATTTCTATCGCAGCAGGAGTGTTTGCTTCGATCTTATACTATAATCTATTGCTTGATATAGGGATTTTCGAAGCTTTCAGCAGATTAATTCTGCCGCTGATTGGTTTTACGGTCTGGTTTTCGGTTGCTACCTGGGCATTTTTAAAATGGAACCATTTCGTCGATGGTAAAAGCAGAGAGAAAATGGTTCCCTAATAATTTATTTTGCAAAGTATAAGGTGGTTGGCCTTGGAAAATACCCATAATTTTTTTATCCCTAAAACCAATTTAATCGGCGTTGGGGCAATTAAGGATCTTCCTAATCAATTATTGTCCTGGAAATTAAGTAAAGCGTTGATTGTGACTGATAAGAATATGATCAAACTTGGGTATGTTGAAAATATTGAAAAGATACTGAAGAGTCTATTTATTTCCTACGATATTTTTGACGGGATTTTACATCCCAATCCGACAGTACCTTTTGTTGAGGACGGATTAAGATATTTTAAGCACGGCTGGAATGTCTTTAAACGAGACTATAAATTAATCATTTCTATCGGCGGCGGCACAAATCATGATTGTGCAAAAGCGATTGCTGCAGTCGCTGTAAACGGTGGCTCCATTACAGACTATGAAGGATATAACAAAATAACCAAACCGATGATCCCTCTTATTACAATCAACACAACGGCTGGTTCCGCAGCAGAAGTAACACATACCGCAATCGTCACGGACAATACAAGAAAGGTGAAAATGGTAATCACTTCAGCTTTATTGACACCGTTTATATCCGTAAACGATCCAATTTTTATGACCACGATGCCGAAGGAAGTAACATCTAGTTCTGGAATTGATGTTGTCTCGCATGCGATAGAAGCGTTTGTTTCGACAGAAGCATTTCCGATTACAGATGTTTTGGCTTTGGATGCACTGAGGTTGTCATTTGAGTACTTACCGAGAGCCTATGAGAACGGCAATGATTTGGAAGCCAGAGAAAAAATGATGTATGCAAATATTATGGCAGGACTTGCCTTTAATAGCGCCGGTCTGGGCTATGTGCATGCAATGGCGCATCAGCTGGGCGGTTTTTATAATGGGGCTCATGGATTCAATAATGCTGCTCTACTGCCTCATGTTTTTAGATTCAATTCTACGGCGATACCGGAGCATCGGATTCTGAAATTATGCGAAGCTATGGGGACGGTTACACATCGTAAGGAGCAAGCAATAAATATTATTATCGAATCGATTAAACATTTGTCTTCTGTAATTGGTATTTCCGAAAAACTATCTATGATGGGTCTTAAGGAAGGTGATATTGAAAAACTGGCCAATAATGCGATAAAAGATATTTGCACGTTAACAAACCCCAGGCAGGGATCGGTTGAAGATATCATTAATATCTACCAAGCTGCATTATAAAGCTCCTTAACTCTTTTTGCCGAAAAATACAGTTTCTTAAGCTTTTCAACGGCCTTCTAAGGGGTTTATTTTTCTTTTAGGTTATTGTTTTCAGGGGTTAATATGGTCCAGACTTAGGGCTAAGACACCCTCTATCAGCCCCTATTAAAAAAGATCCTGGATTTTAAACCCAGGGTCTTGGGAAAAGAGCTATGAATATACTTAAAATCGCTGGTGGTGTGGTATAATTTAAGCTTCTTTGGTTTTGTCTAAACCAAACTGCTCTGCGTATTTGTTGTATAAGATTAGATCAAATCTGCCATTTTTTTCTGCTGATGGTTTTATGTCGATCAGAAACTGAAGTTTTTGTTTTTTCGATAAATAACTAAAATCATACCAAGTATATGGTTTCAAATTATTTTACCTCCTGAAATTCTACATCTAATACGTTGGCTGCTAACACTGAATCTAATAAATCTGTTGCTTTCTCTTTAGTCATACATCTTACTTGCATCAGTTCACTGATAAATATATTACGGGCGCCCTCCAACATTTTGGAATCTTCTTTTCCCAATTTACCAAGGAGGTTTTTTCGCGTTAAATCACGGATTATTTCTGTCCCTTTGAAAATATCGCCGCTTCTCATCTTTTTCGTATTTAAATCAGTGCAGTATTTCTGGTTTTTATAAAGCAGGGGATCAGTAATTCCCTCATTAAAATTTTCCAGAATCTCCTCAAAGATAGAGGATTCAACCAGCTTCCGGATGCCAAAGCTTTCAGCTTTATCCTGGGGAATCATCATTTGCATCCTGGTTTGGGGTACGTTGACAATATAGTAAATTCTTTTTTTCCCCAAGATTTCTTTTTCTTCAATAGCTTCAATAGTTCCCACTCCATGCATAGGATAGACAATCTGATCACCAACTTGGAACATATATTCACCTCCCTGAGTCAGTAGCTAATTAAGCATATCATAGAAAGTGATATATAGCAAATCAATTATTTTATCATTTATAAAAATGTATGTCAATGATTAATGTCAATGAATTAATGGTTAATAAATTAATAAGCTTCTAATAAGCTTCATTTGTAAAATAAAGCTATAATTAATATCCATAAACATTTTTATAAAATGGTAAAAGGTTGAAAAAAATTATACGTTCCAAATGCCCCGTAATGGATTTTGTGGACACCGCAAATGGCTAGTATAATAAAGCCAGAGAGGTGTCAGAAAATGAGTACAAGAAAGAATTTTGATCCGGAATTCAAGAGAGAAATTACCCAGGTCTATCTTGAAGGAAGAAGAACAGCTACAAGCCTAGCAGAAGAACTGGGATTGCATGTTAATACCATATATAAATGGGCTGAACAATTCAAAACAGATCCTGAAAATGCCTTCCCTGGATCAGGGAACCTCAAACCTGAAGACGCTGAGTTAAAGAAAGCCCAAAGACGTATTAAAGAACTTGAAGAAGAGGTCGAGATCCTAAAAAAAGCCACGGCATACTTCGCAAAGAACAGCAAGTAAAATACGCCTTTATTTATAAATACCGCTTCAAATATGCTGTTAAGAAGTTATGCCAAGTCATAGAAGTTTCCCGAAGCGGATATTATCAGTGGGTGGCTTCCGGCTGTCCGAGTCACCAGGATAAAGACGCCGTGGTCCTTGCCAAGATCAGAAAGATTGAACGGGATAATGATCATAACTACGGTGTCAAGCGCGTTTATGAATCTCTGAACAAGGAACATAACGTCAAGTGCGGCCGGAGCAAAGTTCAAAGGATTATGCATCAGAATGGCATTAAAGCGAAGATCAAGAGCAAGTACAAGCCGCAAACCACGAAGGCTGATCCCAATGAACAGGCATTTCCCAATCTGCTGGGCCAAGAGTTTAAAGTTACAGAGATTAATAAAGTTTGGCTAGCCGACATTACCTACATCAGAACAAACGGAAAATGGTCTTATCTCGCAGCTGTCATGGATTTGTGCCGTAGAAAAATAGTAGGTTGGGCACTTGGAACGAAGCCAAATGCCAAATTGGTTTGTCGGGCTCTTTCCTTGGCAATTGCCAAGGAGCGGCCTGCTCCAGGACTTATTCATCATTCAGATCGTGGCAGTCAGTATACTAGCAAGGCATTCCGGGAGTTACTGGATAAGCACAAAATTCTCGGCAGTATGAGCCGTAAAGGGAATCCTTATGACAATGCTCCAATGGAATCATTCTTTCAAACCTTGAAGACAGAATTTGTTTACAAGCGATACTTTCAGAGTATTGAGCAAGCTCAGATTGGACTTAAGCAATGGATTAATATTTACTACAATTGCCGAAGGCTTCATTCAGCATTGGGTTATAAATCGCCACTATTCTATGAATTATCAAGAATACAACCATTTAAAGTGTCCGCATGAGCCAATATAGCGCAAAAATATCCTTATGGGCTGCTTATGGTATAAGAAGACCCGAAATAAAAAAGCCTCCCTAGTGTGTGTACTAGGAAGGCTTCTTTCAAATACTTACCAATTATTTCGTGTGCGTGGTTGATAACAATCACGACAATAAACCGGTTTGTCACCTGAGGGTTGGAAAGGGACTTGAGTTTCTTTTCCACAAGTAGCACAGACGGCTGGGAACATTTCTCGTTGCGGACGACCGTATTGGTTGTTGGATCTACCCTGTGCCTTTCTCGCAGAGCGGCATTCCGGACATCTGCCAGGTTCATTGGTAAATCCCTTTTCTGCGTAGAATTCTTGTTCGGAAACGGAGAAGGAAAACTCATTTCCACAGTCCTTACAGGTTAAAACTTTGTCTTCAAACATAAAAAAACCTCCAAAATATATTACCCGCTTTATGGGAAGAATTCATAGCTTCCCAGAGCTTTAGGCAATGGAGAGGTTATTAGTAAATCCACAAAATGAACGAGCTGCTTTAGTATAACTGGAATGAAAGTATATGTCAAAGGAATATTTCAAATATAGCAAATTTTGGTGGAGTTTCTTTGATTTCTAGTATCAATAACTAATTTTTAATATATCCTTAATCAAATATTCCACGCCTTTGACTGGACTGGGTATTTTGACATCTGCTGCTTGTAATAGAGCCAGTATAAACGCTAACAGAAATAAGACCGAAAAGACGGTAAGTTCCCGCCAGTGCTTGTTTTTGACAAGAGCAGGGACTTCAAATAATCCTATGGCGACAAAAGCTATCGTTAATAAAAAAATCACGGCCATTTCCTTTCCTGTTATTTTGGTAACTTTCGTATTTTTGCTACAAGTAAGGTTATTACAGGCGAAAACTCAAACACAAGGGTGAAAATAGGCCCTGTCCTAGTTGCGAAATCATTGCTTTGTGCCAGAGTATCAAATGTCATAATGGATAAACTAACAATGATACTTCCAATCGGAAGTACCAGTGGCCTATAGGACCGTAAATTACATAATCGGGCTATCCCTAATACTGCGCCATAATACATAACATTTACTTTTATGAACATTGCAATTAATAATATAGTAATAACAAGCATTTCCAGCCTGGTTATGATTTCTGCCAGATCTATCAGGCGCACGGATTCAATCGAAGGGGAAACCATGATCACCGCTGCTGCTCCCAGCACAGCTGTATTACGAACCGTATCAATTAATATGCTGATCCCTCCGATGATTAATCCTAAAATAACAGATTTTTTTGCTTCTACTCCCTTGTTTACATAGGGGAATAGCATGAGAAACACCAAGATTTCACAAAAGGGAAGGGTCAACATAAAATGTGTACCCTGAATAAAATCCTTCAGGGGAAGATCAAAAAACGGCAGGAAATTCGTTAGTTCCATGTCTTTCAGCAGTAGAACGAAAGTTATTAGGATTACAATTATGATGATTATGACAAATATAACACTGGTCCGGGCGAGGACCTCTATTCCGTTGCGCACTGCCCAGGCGCAGATGCAAGCAAATAGAATACAAATTGCGAACATAGGAGTTTCCGGCATCATGTAATTCCTTATGATTTGGCCGAGATATGCTAACATGAAACCTGCAATCGTGCAAAAAAACCAAATGTATAAGGCGGAAACCAGTTTACTTAAATAGGGACCATAGACAATACGATTGATTTGTACCAGGTCCTTGCCGGGGAATTTCCTCGCTAAGGCAACATAAGCCATGGCAAGGGGAATGCTTGCAGCCAATCCGGATAAAACAACCAGCCAAGTATACTGCTTGGTAACTGTATTCGAAAATGCAGCCACCAAAACAGAACCCTGAACATATCCTGCAACTAAAAACATCAACTGTGAACTTGATATGATTCCTCTTTCAAGCCTCATGAATTACTCCTTAGCAGGTACGGCAGGAGCGCTGATATTGCCTGTACTGCGTAGCTTAGTATTGATATTTAACGCTACTTCAACGTCCGGAAAGACCTTGTCCCATTTAGATTCCAGTTCATGCCACTCTGAGGGGTATTTCCAATAGATTGAATCACCAAAACCAAATATATCTGAATTGAGATCCTTGGCCGTTTTTAAAGCAGCTATGATTTCTTTTCTGATTTCAGCGGATAGTTCTTTTTCCAGAGAGGCAACAATGATTGGTGATGCTAGGTTTTCTGAACCACTCTGGCTATTGACGATCCCTTCTGCTTTGATATCGAGCTTTATCAGAATCGTATCATCTTGGATGACAGGTGTCATTTTACTTTTCGCAAGCGTGATTTCCAAGCTCACTTCACCATCACCGCTAGGACCAGCAACATTAATCATCCCGCTTTTTACTTCGTTGATAACCCAAAGCAGTCCGCGCGTTTCACGTTCATTCAGTTCGCCAACCAATTTATCATGCTTAAAAACTGCTGTTCCAAAGACTTCCACTGTTTTTTCATTCCCTTGGCCGGTCACTCTAATCAAAGGGGCGATGGGGGCTGTGCTCTTGCTCATTAAACGATTAATAAAATCGATTAACCTAACTGTTGGCGATTCAGACGTTATCTTTTGAGTTTCAACTAATTTGGCAATGTTAATTGCAGGCAACTTCTCCAATTCAGGCGAAACATCAAGTACCTCACTTGCTTGGTCTTCGGAGACCACGAGCAAAACATTAAAACGAGTCTCACTATCCCGTATAAAAGTATCTATATATGGTTGTATTCCTTCCTCAGCCAACTTTCTCTCAAATATCAGAACCTGATTATGCGGAAAATATAACCTGTGACTGGATTCATGACTAAAATCTCTGATAATTTCAGAGGCAACGTATCCTGTTTTCTTTATGTTCCAGTAAGCGTTTGTCCCGTCCGCACCGCTCCCGCCGCTCTTATTTTTGGCAGAAGCAGATTTTAGTTCACCTGGTTTTACAACTTGCGTCGTCAATTGCATTTCTCCAGGTTTCTCGGCTTTATCTAAACCTACGCCTACCACGAACGATAAAGAATTTAACTCATGACGGCTCCAGCATCCGCTTAAGGGCAAAATTAACATGAAACATACTATGATTTTTATAATGGAACCCATACGATTTTTCATCAATTGCCTCTTGTTTTTAACGTTATTTAAGCCGGTCTAGCTCTTGTCTTCTTCTGACGGATGGCTGGGTTTTAATCTGAACTCCTGGCGTTGAGGGTCATGCCAGCCTATCGTTCTGGGGCGGGTAAACATTGCCCAAATAGGCGCCCTGATGAACGAATCTTTCAAGTCTTGCGTACTGAGAGGAGCGAAAGGTGATAAATACGGGGTACCAAAAGATCTTAAGGAAGCCAGGTGAATAAATGTTCCCATTAATCCAAGCGCAATCCCAAAGCCTCCCATTGCCCCGGCTAGGAGAACAAGAATTAATCGTAAGATACTACCGGAATCTGTTTGGGAAGGAACCACAAAACTGCAAATTGCTGTCAAAGCTATCACGATAACCATAGGCTCTCCGATTATTCCGGCGCCTACAGCAGCCTCGCCAATAACCAAAGCCCCTACAATACTGACCGCTTGACCAATAGGACGGGGCAAGCGAACCCCGGCCTCCCTGAGAATTTCAAATGTTGTTCCCATAATGAGTGCTTCTGCCATCGCAGGAAAAGGAACGCCCTCCTCGGATGCAGCCATGGTAAAAAGTAAGGAAGTAGGAATCAATTCTTGGTGAAAAGTTGTTAAAGCAACATAGATTGCCGGAGACGTAATGCTAATCAGAAAAGCTAAAAGCCTGAGAAGTCTAACCACGCTTGCAAAATAAGGCCGGGAATAGTAATCTTCAGCACTTTGGAAACTTTCAATAAAAACCATTGGAACGCTAAGCACAAAGGGAGTCCCGTCAACAAAAATGGCTGCCCTTCCCTCCAAGATTTTTGCTGCGACAAGATCTGGTTTTTCACTGTTAGCAACTGTGGAGAAAATAGAAAAAGGAGCATCCTCAATGAACTGCTCGATATACCCTGATTCCAGAATTGCATCTGTCTTAATTCTATTAAGACGCCGTTGAATTTCTTTGATGAGCTGTGGAGAAACGAGATCTTTTAAATAGGCAACACAAACGATAGTCTTGGTTCGTTCACCTATTTTCATTGTTTCCAGAGTTAAATTAGGGTTTTTTATTTTACGACGCAACAGGGTTGTATTGGTAAGCAAATTTTCGGTAAAGCCTTCCCTCGGACCCCTGACAACGGATTCTGTTTTGGGTTCGTCCACGCCACGGGTTTCCCAACCTTCGGTGCCAATGACTAAAGCTTCTTTTGAGCCATCCATCAGTAGAATCGTTTTTCCGGACAAACAGCCATCTACGACTTCATCGATCGTCGAAACTTTTTGAACCATTCCCACCGTAAGCAGCGTTGTCTGAATAATACTTATGTTATTCAGTAATGATGTCTCTTGTTTGGAGCTTAAACGGATGTCGTACATCAATGGTTTTATAATACTATCGTTAATTGTGACTGTATCCGTCATCCCGGATAAGAAAATGATCGCACCACGTGTAAGTCCCTGATCACCAAAGTTAAATTCACGTATATTAACATCATAGCTATTTCCGAACACACCTTTTAAAGCAGTAAGGTTTTTGTTCAGATTGTCGAAAAGGTCAGATTGAGAATTCCCTGAATGATTGGCGTCAGCGCCGTTATGATTTGCTAACTGCCAAAAACGCAGTTTAGAATGAACGTAGCTGAACATACTGCTTTCATCCTTCCACTTTGAACCTAACCTTACGTAGTATTTCCCGTCAGGAATGAAGTTATTTATGAATACTGTTTTGGATTTAAAGATTGGCTGAGCACGTAAAATTTGTGAACTGGAATATGGAATGGGATGAAACGGCGATATGTGTTATCTTTACTTGTAACTGATATTACAATGTGTTAGCATTGACGTAACGGATATGACAAAGGGAGCTAGGGCGATGGAGATCGCTCTTTTTAATGAGAAAAGAAAATGAGCAATAACAATAAGATCCGGGAAAAGAAGATCTTGGGCATAGAGAAGAACATCTTTTTCGTAGGCCTGACAAGCTTTTTAACGGATACGACGACGAAAATGATTTATTCTGTGATGCCGTTATTTTTAATGTCCTTGGGAGCAACTAAAACGGAGCTCTCTTTGATTGAAGGGATTGCAGAGAGTACGGCATCCGTGCTTAAAGCGTTATCCGGCTGGTGGAGTGACAAGATCAGAAAGAATAAGCCGTTCATGGTCATCGGGTATGCTTTCACGGCAGTTCTTTCACCCATGTTTTCGATGGTAACCTCGCCGCTGCAGGTTCTGCTTATCAGATCTATCGAGCGGGTTGGTAAGGGTGTTCGGACAGCACCAAGAGACAGCCTGATTGCCGCGTCCTCTGAAGACGGCAGTAAAGGCAAAAACTTTGGCTTTCACAAAGCGATGGATAACAGCGGGGCGATCGTTGGGCCGCTTCTGGCAGCAGGAATCCTGCTGTTGTTTCCAAATGATTACCGGCTGGTATTTCTTATAGCAGCCATCCCAGGTTTGCTGGGACTGATAAACATTATATGTTTCGTGAAGGAAGCGAAATCGGAGAAGATGGAACCGCTTGGGAAAATTACAGTGAAGGACTTCCCAAAAAAGTACTATGCCTTTCTTGGAATCATCTTCATTTTTACGATGGGAAATTCTACCGATGCGCTTCTTTTGGTCAAAGCCAGTGATATTGGGATCAAAAATTCCTTGATTCCGATGATCTATCTGATCTTTTACGCAGTGTCGGCGCTCTTCTCCGTACCGGCAGGCATGCTGTCAGATAAAATCGGCAGAGAAAGACTGATCATTTTCGGCTATCTGCTGTATTCAGTCCTGTATTTCGGATTTGGCAGAACAAACAGCGGAACCGTACTGGTATTGCTCTTTGCACTGTACGGACTCTACAGCGCAGCCACTGACGGTGTACAGAAGGCTTTAGTGTCTGATTTGGTTCCTAAGGACAAACGGGGGACAGGGCTGGGCATATACAACAGCCTTGTGGGTATTACGCTTCTTCCGGCCAGTGTCATTGCAGGGTTGCTTTATGACCATGTCAATTACAGCGTGCCATTTTACTATGGCTCTGTGATGGCACTAATTGCGTCATTGTTCATGATGATCTTTTATCGGAAAGGTTTAACGAATCTTGAACCTGATGTTAAGTCCTAGGTGGTTAAGCGGAAAAAGTTAAATATAACAGGACAACGTTCAGCGAGATAATAAGACTTATGATCACAACACCGGCAGCATTAGTGATTTTGCGGTTTGTCATTTCACCCATAATGTCCCGGCGTTTGGTGATCAGAAGCAGCGGAATGACCGCTGCCGGTAGAGCAAAGCTTAAGGTAACCTGGCTCATAATCAGCATCTTCATCGGGTTAAAGCCGAGCCACAGGAGAATGATGGCCGGAACCATGGTGATTGCCCGCCGGATATTGACCGGAATATCCAGACCGATGAACCCCTTCAGCATGCATTCCCCGGCCATAGCGCCAACGGTGGATGAGGAAAGGCCTGAAGCAAGCAGCGCCAGGCCAAAAGCACCGCTGGATAAACTGCCAAGCAGCGGCGCCAGGGACTTGTGCGCCTGTTCAATGGAGTCGACGGGTCCCTGGTTAAAAAAAACGGCTGCAGCGATAATAACCATTGCAGCATTGACCAGAAACGCGATATTCATGGCAAAGGCGATATCAAAGCATTCCATTCGGAAATGCTTTTTTGCTTCGGCCAAATCATCGGAGGTACGTCTTGCTTTCATCAAGTCCGAATGGAGATAAATGACGTGAGGCATAACGGTTGCACCCAACATGCCGACGGCCACCAGAATGCTTTCGGGACCTAGGCTTGGAACCAAGGTGTGCAAAGCGACCGCGGACCAATCCGGTTTAGCCAGGAACAGCTCGAGACAATACGAGGCCCCGATGACGGCCACCAGGCTGATGATAATTCTCTCAACCATGTGCTGGCCAAAACGCTGCAAATAAACAATAACGAAGGTCAGACATACGGTTATCAGACCCGCTGCCACGAGCGGTATGCCGAAAAGTAGGTACAGGCCAAGTGTCGAGCCCAGGAACTCTGCCATGTACGTTGCGATGACGGCAAACAGCATGATGATCCAAAGTAAAAAATTTACCGGCCTGGAGAAAACACGCCCGCACTGCGTAGCCAGATCAACACCGGTGACAATGCCGAGCTTCGCCGACAGTGTTTGCAGGAAAATCGCCATTAGGTTGCTCCATAAGACAACCCAAACAAGATTGTAATTGAAATTGGAACCTGCGCTGATGTTGGTGGCAAAGTTGCCGGGGTCAATATAGGCGACACTCACGATGAAGGCCGGACCCAGATATTTCAGCGTGTCTTTGATCTTTTCCAGCCAGGTATTTTTAGGCAAAGGTAATGTTAATGAAGTTTGAACAAGGTTGATTTCTTTGCTCATTGTTATAACCCTCCGCTTATTTCTAATGAACTGTCATATGAGGCAAGAAAATGATATAGGTATAGAACGAAGCAATACACATAGATGTGAATCTACTGTGATACGGCTGAATCATTCTTTCTTAAATAGCGATAAGCATTTAGGTGGAAGCTAACAAATATCAGTAATTTCAGGTGAAACGAAAGGAGTGGGGAAGATGCTTTCACCGAGCCTGGAAGATTACTTGGAGGAAATTTATCGCTTTTCGCTGTCACTTGATACAGTTCGTGTTACGGACATAAGTCATAGGCTTCAAGTCGCTTTACCATCTGTGACGAAAGCTCTCTATAAATTGCGGGACTATGAATATATTAAGTACGAACCGTATGGCGAGATCAAGCTCACGGATAAAGGAAAAGAGTACGGGTTTTATCTGGTAACCAGGAATCAATTGCTTCAGGAATTTCTTGCTCTGATATGTAGCGAGTGCAATTTTGCTGCTGAGGCCGAGGCGATGGAACACTACCTCTCAGCTGCAACCATTGATGCGATTAAAACGCTGGTGGAATTTATCAAGAGCCATCCGTCCTGGAAAGAAGAGTTTGATGATTTTGTTCAGATTCGTTCGAAGGAGAACTTACTGTAGGCACTATAGTTTGGGAGTTACTGTAGATTATTTAGATAGGTTAGCCTTAGCTAACTCTAAGGAGTGATTCTAAAATCAGGATATGTTAGATTGGAAAAAGTGTTACAGTGCCTGAACTTTATCGAACTTGATCGCATTAATTGCACTAAGAATAAAGGTAAGCCTGCCACAACATTTATTGGGCAGGCTTTTTTACGGTACTTATCAACATCTAATTGCCGAAAAAGGTAATTCCTTAACTTACAATCCTGTAATACACCCGGGCCGTCAACGCATAGACAACCCCGTAAATCAAGCCGAAGATCAGGATAGTACCGATTGTACATCCGATGAACAGCGGGATATTTGTAAGATTTAACACTGCGAGCAGCTTGGTGATCATTTTAAAAGCGGCGAGGATGTGGATACCAGCCATCAGGATCGGCAGAAAAAAGACTATCACAATCTGGCTGCTGATCGCGCGTTTGACCTCACTGCGGCTTAAACCCACTTTCTGCATGATTTCAAAACGTTCTTTATCGTCATATCCTTCCGAAATCTGTTTGTAATAGATGATCAATACCGTCGCCATCAGGAAAAGCGTGCCGAGGAACAGGCCCAGGAAAAGAAACCCGCCATACAGGGCATAAAAGTCACTGGCAGCTGCCTGCTTGCACTCCATTGTACTGAGGTGGTCGATGTACTCCCCAGTGTACGCTGCGGCGGATTCAGAGGACAGCGGTTTATTCAGTACAGCTTTGATCGCATCATAGCAGACTAGTTTTTCTTCGTCGGTACCGTCCAGATTAAAGGAGATCTCCCCCCTGATCGAGCTTGCCCGGTCGCCATAGGCGGTTTTTTGCTGGGTATAAAGCTGGTTTAACACTGTATCGTCACTGACTACCATAAAATAACCGTCGACAAGCCTGGCGTTGAACTGACCGGTGATCGGGATGCTGTCTAGATGTTCTCTGACTCGGAAACTCTGATTAAACAGGCTGAAAGATTCACCGATTTGCCCGCCATTGCTGTAGACTAGCACCTCATCGGCAGCAGGCGTGACCGTTTTGCCGGTCAGATGTTCATATTCAGTAGCAGTGATAAAGCACAGTTCCGAGGCGTCGGAGCTACTGACATAGTTGTTGGTATCCGTGGCAAAGGTATTCCCGTCCCTACTCACGGCGAAGGACAGTGCGGTATAATCGGTTAATTTGCTGAGCGAGCGGCCCTGCTCACTAACGGTGTCCTGAAGCTGGCGGAGTCTGTCTTCCATTTCTCCGTCAGTAGGATTCTTGAAGCCGACGGATATATCGGTTGGGAAGCGGTTGTCGAGCAGATTTTCCATGCCGCTGTACAGGGAGACGGTGGTGGAAACCATGATTAGGACCATGGTTGAAAGAATGCAAATATTGGCCAACCCTACGGCGTTTTGTTTCATGCGGTAAATCATCCCGGATACAGCAATGAAATGTTTCGTTTGATAGTAAAAGTGTTTATTACTGCGCAGAAGCTTTAAGAGCGCGATGCTGCCTGCAGTAAACAGGCAGTAGGTGCCGACAATGACCAACACGACGGCGATAAAAAATAGCGAGACAGCAGACAACGGAGACTCTGTCACGATTGCAATCGTATAGCCTGCTCCAAGAGTCAGGATCCCGAGGATCGCGAGCATCCACTTGGTTTTGGGTTCCCGTTCGCCCGTCTGGCCGCCGTGAAGCAGCTCGATCGGTTTGGCCAGTCTGATCTCCATCAGGTTAAAAAGCAGGGTGGCCAGAAAGATGCCGAAAAACAGTAAGACAGACACCAGTAGGGAAGCACTGCTTACGGAAAATCCCCACGGTATGGTAAATTTAAGCATCTCAAACAAGATCAGTATGATGAGCTTGCTCAGCAGGATGCCGAGGAACAGACCGAGGACAAGGCTGACCGCAGCGACGATAAACGTCTCAAATAACAGGACCCAGGCAATATGCCGCTTTTCCATGCCGAGAATATTATACAGGCCAAGTTCCTTTTTACGGCGTTTCATCAAAAAGCTGTTTGTATAGAACAGGAAGATTGCAGCAAAGATTCCGACGACGATACTGCCAAAAAATAAGATTTCCTTCAGCGATCCAGCCCCAAGCATATCGTTAAGGCTGCTGTTGGTAGCGATATAACGCATAATATAAAACATGGCGACAGTGATAATGCAGGTTAGCAGATAGGGCAGATAAAACTTGCCATTTTTCTGAATGTTGAGGAAAGCCAACTTTGGATAAAAAGTGCGTTTACGCATGGCGTTCACCACCCGTGGCGATTACGATGAGCGTGTCCGAGATTTTCTGGTACATCTCGTCATAGGTCTGGGATGCCTTGTAGAGCTGGTGGAATACTTCACCGTCCTTGATGAACAGCACCCGTTTAGCATGGCTGGCTGCCTTGACGCTGTGCGTGACCAGCAGGATCGTCTGGCCGTCATCGTTAATCTCATTAAAAAGCTGGAGCAGACCGTCGGTGGCGTGAGAATCGAGTGCGCCGGTCGGCTCATCGGCAAGGATCAACTGGGGGTTTGTGATCAGTGCCCGGGCCACGGCAGCGCGCTGTTTCTGTCCGCCGGATACCTCATACGGGAATTTGCGGAGGATGTCGATGATGTGCAGTTTTCGGGCAATCGGCTCCAGACGGAAGCTCATCTCTTCAAAGGATTTACCCGAAAGCACCAGTGGGAGAAAAATATTGTCCTGCAGGGAAAACGTATCGAGCAGGTTAAAATCCTGGAACACAAAACCGAGGTTGTCCCGGCGGAAAGCCGAGATCTCACTTTCCCTGATTGTTACAGTATTCCTGCCATTCAGCAGCACCTCGCCGCTTGTCGGTTTATCCAGCGCGGCAATGATATTCAAAAGCGTGGTTTTGCCGGAACCGGATTCACCCATAATAGCGACATATTCGCCTTGTTCCACCGAGAACGATACATTGGCAAGGGCCTGGACCTGGGTGCTGCCAAAGCGCGTCGTGTATATCTTCTTCAGGTTGCTGACACTTAAAAGAGACATGAGAATTCCTCCTGTATAGTTAATATTAACCTTCCGGTACCTTGTTGTTACAAGAAATCTGGCGACAGGATATATAAGATTTAGGGTCGACATGGTACTAGTACTACGATAACAAAAAGAGGAAATGCCAGCCATCGATTTGGCTTTCATTTCCCCGGTTTATCTTACCGTTTTGTAAGGTTTGAGCGATCAAAACATCTATTTCTCTGCTACTCAGCTAAAAAATTAATACTATCCAGTTTGATTTTGACGCAAGTGCCTTTGCCCACCTCAGATTCAATCCCAATCCCATGCCCAAGCTTGGTCAGAATGCGCTGGCAGAGATACAGCCCGATACCGGTAGACTTTTTGTCTTCCCTGCCGTTGTAGCCGGTAAAGCCTTTTTCAAACACCCGCGGCAGATCTTCTGGCTGGA
Organism: Dehalobacter sp. CP; assembly: GCF_047652685.1. NCBI lineage: Bacteria > Bacillati > Bacillota > Clostridia > Eubacteriales > Desulfitobacteriaceae > Dehalobacter > Dehalobacter sp. CP. The sequence goes on along the minus strand of NZ_CP157399.1, from coordinate 2,094,105 downwards.
TGCCGATGCCCGTGTCCGCGATAAGCAGCGTCCGGTCCTCGATATAAATGGAGATTTTCCCTTCCTTTGTATATTTCAGACTGTTGGAGAGCAATTGTTCAAGCACAAATACGAGCCACTTTTCGTCTGTCAGTACAGTCAGGCCGCTCTGCGTAAAATCAAGCGGTATTTTCTTCAGGATGAACAGCTTTGCGTACCGGCGCGCTGCCTGGCGGATAATTTCATCTAAGTCATATTTTTTCAGCACAAAGTCAGAGGAGTCACTATCCAGTCGTAGATAGTACAAGACCATTTCAACATACTGCTCAATTTTGAACAGCTCCATGGAGAGCTCCGTTTTCTGGGGAGGGTCTCCGGACTGAAGCAGCAGCTGCATCGCGGCAATCGGCGTCTTGATCTGGTGGGCCCATAGTGTGTAATAATCGGTCAGATCGCTTTTGATGCTGTCGGCCTGGGAGATCCGCAGCATGCGGTCGGTATGGACTACTTGGAGAAGAGCCTGGTAATCCTGCTCGAGCAAATCGCGCGGGGCAGGCAGGCCGTCTACGCTCAGGGTGATGCGGCTTAGCATATCATTCAGGGTTTTATGGCGTCGGAAGTACCGGAAGAAGCCGGCCACAGTAAAAATCAGACCGGCAAAGACACAGAGCAGGGCAGCATAGGCAACAGCCTCTGCAGGCAAAGCATAAAGAGAAAAAACAGTGGCAAATATGGCTGCAAACAGACCAAACAGAGCAATGGTTCCGAGGTGGCGTTGCAGATAATTTAACAAAATATTTGGTTTCGTGCGATTCCTATTTGATTCACGCATACGTACTCCATGAGACCTAATTTCATAATTATAAAACTTATGAAACTTATGAAACCAAATGATCGATTCTTTACTGATTATGGCACCAGATAGCCAAGCCCTTTTTTTGTTGTAATAAAGTCGGAAAGACCGGCCGTTTCGAGTTTTTTGCGCAGACGCGTCATATTCACGGTCAGCGTATTCTCGTCGACAAAGCTGTTGGTCTCCCAGAGCCGCAGCATAATCGTGTCACGGCTGACGGTCTTTCCCTTGTTCTCCATCAGCAGCTGCAGAATCTTATAGTCATTTTTGGTTAAGTCAATTTTTTCGCCGTTATACGTCAGGGTGGCATCGTTCATATTCAGGATGGCACCATGATGCACCAGAAGATGGCTTTGTCCGGAAAAATCATAGGTGCGGCGGAGCAGGGCCTGCACCTTCGCGGTCAGGACATCAAGGTCAAATGGCTTCGCAATAAAGTCATCGCCACCCATGTTCATGGCCATCACGATATTCATGTTGTCCGAGGTGGATGAGATAAAGATGATTGGGACTTTGGAAATCTTTCTGATCTCATTGCACCAATGGTAGCCATTGTAAAACGGCAAAGAGATATCTAACAGCACGAGCTGCGGATCATAATGGACAAACAGCGGCAGGACGTCCTTAAAGTCTTCAGCGCATGCTGCTTCGCAGCCCCATGTTTCAATATGGTTTCTGATAGCCTTCGCAATAATGCTGTCATCCTCGACAATCAGGATTTTGTGCAACGTCGTCACCCACACTTTACTAATAAGAGATTGATTGCATAATTTTCCTCAGTATACCATGTGTTCAAATGAAGCGGCAAGGTGAGTTGAACGCTTCTTGCTAAATCACCCTATCGGGGGTATGATAATGTTCTATAGAGCGCTATAATAGCTAAACAATGAAGAGTTAAACGAATGAAGAGTCAGGGTGGTGGCGGCGTGCAGGATATTCGCGCCAGGGCTGCAAAGAAAACCGGAAAACTAAAAATCTTCTTTGGCTATGCCCCGGGTGTAGGGAAAACCTATGCGATGCTTGATGATGCCCGCAGCCAGCTGAAAAGCCGGGTAGATGTTGTCGTAGGTTATCTGGAGCCGCATACAGGTTCTGAAACCATTCAGCTGCTGGATGGACTGCCGGCTTTGCCGCCGAAGACTGTTAACCACAAAAACCGATACCGCAAAGAATTTGATCTGGACGCCGCTTTGCAAAGAAAACCTGAGCTCCTGCTGGTTGATGTGCTGGCCCATAATAATGCAGATGGCATGCGGAACAAAAAACGCTACCAGGATATTGAAGAGCTGCTGAATGCCGGAATTAACGTCTACACCACAGTCAATGTGCAGCACATTGAAAGCCTGAGAGATCTTGTGCAGGATATCACGAAGGTTAATGAGCAGGACACGATTCCGGACTATATGTTTGACAGCGCCGATAAAGTCGAGCTGATCGATATTGAGCCGGACGAACTGATGAAACGCTATGCGGAAAAGAAATGTCCCTTAAGTCTTGAAAGCCTGCGCCTCCTGCGGGAGACCGCTATGCGCAAGGTTACGGATCGGATCGTCAATGAGAATCAAAATGAACAGCTCTTATCCGCAAAAACAGCCGGTATTAAGCTATTAGTCTGTATCAGTTCTTCTCCGTCGGCCGCTAAATGCATCCGCTGGACGGCCAGATCGGCAGAGGCCTTTCATGCCCCATGGACTGCTTTGTATATCGAAGATATGGAAAGCAGATATTTTACGGAAGAAGAAAAGAAAAACGTCCAGGAGAATCTGGATCTGGCCGAGCTCTTAGGCGCAAAGATTGTGACGCTGAACGGACATGGTCTGGCTTCCATCATCGCGGAATACGCCAGGCTTATCGGCATTACGAATATTGTCATTGGCAAAAGCAGAAATAAAAGGACGCTGAAAACATTATTTGATCCGGCACTTGAGGACAAGCTCATCGGGCTGTTGCCAAATATTGAAATTCATATCATCCCAAGCAGCGGGCCTCGAAGATCCTATCGCGAACCGCGAAGGAAGCGGATCAGTAAGGACCTGTTCTTATCTTGGCCGGATATCTGGAAAACGATAGGGGGTCTGACTGGGGCGACCCTGCTTTCCTTTGGCCTTCGGGCGCTGGAATTTGGCAATCAAAACATTATCATGGTCTACATCTTGTCTGTGTTTTTTATTTCCAGACTCACCATGGGGTATGTATACGGCATTACTGCCTCGGTCTTAAGTGTACTTGTTTTTAACTTCTTTTTTGTTTCGCCGCTTTTCACGTTTTATGCCATCCAAACAGGCTATCCGGTCACCTTTGTGATTATGCTGGTTGTGGCTTTGATCACAAGTACGACGACTGTCCGCATTCAGACCCAGGCACGGCTTGCCGCGGAAAGAGAAGGGCGTACCGAGTTATTGTATGAGATTAATAAAAGGCTTTTAACGACCAGAGGACTTCAACATATTGTTACGCTGACGAACGAATATATTGTGAAGCTTTTTAAATGCTCGGCGGTTTTTTACACCCGGGATCAGTATGGGTCTGCAAACCTGCATCGTTCATCAAGTCATCATGGTTCATCAGGTATCCTGACGCAATCCCCCGCAGAACCTGATGCTTCATTTCTGCTGTCGGAGCGCGAAAGCAAGGTTGCTCAATGGGTATTTACCAATCAAAAACAGGCCGGCGCAGGAACAGATACACATATAGAAGCAGGCGCTTATTATATGCCGATCATTTCCCAAGGCGATGTGCTTGGCGTGGTTGGAATTTCATGTCTCAAAGGCAGATTAAGCCGTAATAACCGTCTGCTGCTAAAAATGATTATTTCCCAAGTCGCCATGGCTTTGGAACGGCAGTACCTGTCTGATGAACAACGGCAAATATTAATCGAATCAGAAAAAGAAAAAATGCGAAGCAATCTGCTGCGCGCAATTTCACACGATCTGAGGACCCCGCTGACCGGCATTCTCGGGGCGAGCTCAGCAATCCTTGAAAATGGTGATCATCTGGATAAAGAGACGCATATCCAACTGGTCTCGAACATCAAAGAAGATTCGCAATGGCTGATACGCATGGTCGAAAACTTATTGTCCGTGACCCGGATCAAGGAAGGAACCATGAATGTCGCCAAAACATTTGAGGCCGCTGAGGAGATCGTGGCTGAAGCGATCAGCAGAACCCGTCATCGATACCCGGACCGTAAAATAGCGGTGCAGGTGCCTGAAGACCTTTTGCTGGTGCCGATGGATGGAAAGCTGATTGAGCAGGTTTTGATTAATCTGTTCGAAAATGCGGTCAAGCATTCGCCGGATGACGCCGTGACCGCGGTGCGGGTGACAAAAGCCGGAGCTCAGGCTGTCTTTGAGGTTAGTGACAACGGACCAGGAGTTGCCGAAGAGGATTTCCCGTATTTATTTGAAAGTTATGTGCCCTGCGGCAAACGCAGCTCGGATTCAGCCCGCGGAATGGGAATCGGTCTGTCAATATGCATGTCAATTATCAAGGCTCACAATGGAAAAATGGAGGCTGCCAACAAAGAGCAGGGCGGTGCCGTATTCCGGTTCACACTGCCTCTGGAGGAGGAGAACATTTATGAGTAACAAATCTTTGCTCCTGATTGTCGAAGATGATGAAAAAATCTGCAACTTTATTTCGGCGATCCTGACTTCCAATGATTATCAGATTATCCGGACAGCCCGGGGGAAAGAAGCTGTCTCAATGGCGGCATCCTATTCGCCCGATTTGATTCTGCTCGATCTCGGTTTGCCGGATATGGACGGCGTGGAAGTGCTGCGTACAATCAGGCAGTGGAGCGGAATTCCAATCATCGTTGTGTCGGCCCGCGGACAGGAGCGGGAAAAAGTCGAAGCCCTGGATCTTGGTGCGGACGATTATCTGACCAAACCGTTTGGTACTTCCGAGCTGCTGGCCAGGATAAGAACCGGGATCCGTCATAGTCAAAAGAACGTCAGTGTCAGTTTCCCCGAATCAGAGAAGATGACAGTCGGCGATCTCGAGATAAACTATCAGAAAAGACTTGTAGCCATGGCCGGTAAAGAAATCCACCTTACACCGATTGAATACAAGATCATCGTGCTGCTTTCCAAAAACACAGGGAAAGTACTGACCCACGATTTCATCATGAAGGAAATATGGGGACCTTACACCAATGAGATCCAAGCGCTCAGGGTCAATATGGCCAATATCCGCAGAAAGCTGGAAATCAACCCTGCAGAACCCAGGTATATTCTAACCGAGGTTGGGGTAGGATACCGGATGGTTGAGGAGATTTAGCCCGTACAAACGGGCTTTTTTATTTAGCGTAATCTTTATACATTCTTTATATGAAGGGCATATATCTGAATTCTTTCTTTATGCCATCGGTGTTATAAATAGGTGTGCGAACGAAATTAACCTTTTTTGGTATATCATGAAGTATAAGTACTTCATAATATATCTAAGTGCAGCGAAGGCTGCCAACGGCCATGGATGGCAAGGAACACAACTATTTTAATTGGATGGTGAAACATTTCATGGCATCAGCCCTTAAACGCTTCTTAATCGGGCGTCCCTTAAAATCAACGGAGCTCGGCGAACAGAAGCTGAACAAGAAGAAAGCCCTTGCGATTCTTTCTTCCGACGCTTTATCCTCGGTAGCGTACGGCCCGGAACAAATCCTGATCGTTCTCTTTACGGTCGGAGCGGCAGCATTCTGGTATTCTGTTCCGATCGCGATCGGCGTTTTGGTTCTCTTAATCGCTTTAATCCTGTCGTACCGGCAAATCATTTTTGCTTATCCGCAAGGCGGCGGAGCATATGTCGTATCGAAGAACAACCTCGGCATGAATTCAGGCTTAATCGCCGGAGGCTCCCTGCTGGTCGACTACATTCTGACTGTAGCGGTTAGTGTGTCTGCAGGAACCGATGCGCTTACCTCAGCTTTCCCTGCCTTGCATGCCCATACAGTAGCGATCGCTGTGTTTTTTGTTCTCTTAATTACGGTCCTTAATCTGCGTGGGATAAGAGAATCCGCTTCTATCCTGGCCTATCCTGTCTATTTGTTTGTGGCGGCCCTGTTTATTTTAATTGGTGCCGGTCTGTACAATGTCTTTACCGGTCAGGTGCCGGTCGAACTGCATGCGGCTGTCGGCACACCTGTCGCAGGGATAAGCTTGTTTATTCTGCTCAAGGCCTTTGCCTCCGGCTGTTCGGCTTTAACTGGCGTTGAAGCTATTTCTAACGCGATCCCTAATTTTAAAGAGCCCGCTCCGAATAATGCGGCCAAGACATTAATGGCGATGGGTAGTTTGCTAGCGATATTGTTTTTTGGGATTGTGTTCCTGGCCTTTTATAATGGAATAGCTCCGAACCCACAGGAAACGGTTATTTCCCAAATGGCTGAGGGAATATTCGGACGTAATTTTATCTATTACTTTATTCAGGGGACAACCGCGTTGATTTTGATTCTGGCCGCAAATACCGGATACTCGGCTTTCCCTTTGCTGGCTGTGAATCTTGCCAAAGACAAATTTATTCCAAGGATGTTCACGATCCGCGGAGACCGTCTTGGATTCTCCAATGGAATCCTTATCCTTGGCTTTTTATCGATCGTTTTAATTGTGGCTTTTAAAGGACGAACAGAGCGCCTGATTCCGCTTTATGCGATTGGTGTGTTTATTCCGTTCACCCTGGCCCAGACCGGAATGATCGTGAAATGGTTCCGCGAAAAGCCGAAAGGCTGGATGCCAAAGCTAATTATTAATTCGCTCGGGGCGCTGATCAGCTTCGTCGTTGTCATGATGTTCCTGTTAACCAAGTTCACGCAGATTTGGCCGATTTTAATCTTCCTGCCGTTGATTATTCTGCTTTTCCACAGAATCCATAAGCATTATATGGACGTCGCAGAGCAGCTTCGGGTATCGGCGGCTGAGCCAACAGTACCGATTAAAGGAAACATTATCATTATTCCTGTCGCAAGCATCACGCGCGTGGTGGAAAATGCATTAAACTATGCGAAATCGCTGTCGGCAAACCAGATCATTGCGGTAAGTGTTTGCTTTGATAAGGAAGAAGAGAAAAAGCTCGAGGAAAAGTGGGAGAAATGGAATCCCGACGTCCGTTTAGTAACGTTGAATTCTCTACACCGGAGTATTATCCACCCGCTGACCAAATTTATCGATATGATCGAACACAAAGCAACCGATCAGAATTATCAGATCATGGTTCTGATCCCGGAATTTATTCCGAAAAAAGGATGGCACCATATTCTGCATAACCAGTCGAGCTTACTAATCCGTACACATTTGTTATATCGGAGAAATGTGTGCGTGGCTACCATACCGTACCATTTACAAAAATGAAGCTAAATGACCGATCAGACAGAATCACATAGCCTTAGATCTTACTTGTTTCGATTCTTTGTAAGTCAGGAAAATCATGAGCACATCGAAGATCGTAAGCAGAATCAGAAATGCGGAATGTGTGAACGTATAGCGGTAAAGCTGGTAAACGATAAACAAGATTAAGGAAAAAATGGCCAAAGGGTAAGCCCAAAGTTTTTGGCGCCATAACAGAAGTACCAAAATGCATTTAATGATCCCGTGTGACAGCAGGTAGAATACCACAAAATGCTGCATGCCGAAGGAAAAGCTAGGGCTGGAATTAATCAGGTAATTAGCAAACAAGTCTTGCGGGTCTTCAGATAATTCATGCTGCGTCAAGAGGCTTATCAGCCAGTTGTACCGGTCCGGCGTCAGAAACAGCAGCAAGATACTGCCGATTATTTCTAGTAGACCGTCAACACCTTTCATCAGCAAACCGATTTCAAAGCCGATATGGAAAATATCTTTCTGTTTATTTGTCTTAGGTGTTGTCATCCATATATCCTTTGCGTAATACTAAAAAATTGGTCCCTTTCAATCGTATACGATATTTATTAAATGTCCACTAAAATTCAATTAATTATTCATTAAAAAAAGCGGATGCCTTAAAATGTCTAAATCAAATCTTCTAAATAAAATTTGCATAAAATATTGCTTTAAAAAAAACAATATGGTAAAATTCAACTATCTCTTTGCACTGCATATCAATCTACAGTACAAACTGAGCAGGCGATGAACTTGGAAACAAGTTCATGGGGCTGGGCCCGATGGGCAGCAGGTGATGATATACGATACCTGTGGGACAGTAAAATGTTCTACAGGTATTTTTATATCCTTCAAGACAATAATGGAGGCATCTGTATGACAGAACAACAAATCAGGGAACTGCAGGGACTTTCAAGTTTCGAAGCCAAACAGCTTCAGGAAAAGTTCGGGAAGAATGAGCTGGTACCTGAAAAAAAAGAAAGCTTTCTGCACAAGATCCTGCAGGTGATCAGTGAACCAATGTTTTTGCTGCTGCTCATTGCGGCTGTGATCTATTTTATCCTCGGAGAACCTCGGGACGGCGCCATCATGCTTGTTTTTGTTGTCGGGATTATCAGCATAGAAGTCATCCAGGAATGGAAAACCGATCAAACACTTAGGGCTTTGAAGGATTTATCCACGCCGAAGATTTCCGTGCTGCGCGATGGAATGACACAAATCATCAACAGTTCGGACCTGGTGCCCGGCGATATCATGTTTATTGCTGAAGGCGTCAAAGTGCCGGCGGATGGCACGGTTTTAAAAGCGAGTACACTATGTGTCGATGAATCCTCGCTGACCGGCGAATCGGCAGGTGTCTGGAAAGCTGTCTATGGAGATAAGGCTGCCGATGGGGAATCGTCCCTCGACAGCAAAGAATACTGGCGACGGGACTATTGCTATGCCGGGACGCTGGTTACCCAGGGCACCGGAGCGATCAGGGTCGATCAAATCGGCCCGGCTACCGAATACGGAAAAATCGGGCAGGAAATAGCCGCCGCGCCTGACCGTCCGACCCCGCTGGAAAAACAAACCGGAAAACTGGTCAAGCTGTGCGCAGGAATTGCCGCAGTCTTATTCGCACTGGTTGGAGTCGTGACCTATTTCAATCTGCCGGACCATGTTGGCAGTGAACGGGTCATTGAAAGCATTTTGTCTGGGATCACCCTGGCCATGGCCATGATCCCGGAGGAGTTTCCTGTTATTTTGACCGTGTTTCTATCGATGGGTGCCTGGCGGCTGGCTAAAAAGCAGTCACTGGTCAGAAGATTGTCGTCCGTAGAAACGCTTGGGGCTGTATCCGTTCTTTGCGTCGATAAAACAGGTACCATTACCATGAACCAAATGACAGTCCGGGATACCTGGAGTCTGAACGACGATGGCGAAGGGTTGATCCGGATTATGGGCATGGGCTGCGAGCCGGATGCCTATGACCCGATGGAGAAGGCTATGATTGCTTACTGTGAAGTGCAAGGGATAGGCAGAGAGCTCCTTTTTGGCGGAGAGCTGATCAAAGAATATGCGTTCACGGACCAGACCAAGATGATGGGACACGTCTGGCAAAATGAAAATGAGCTTGTGGTTGCAGCCAAAGGCTCGCCTGAACGTATTCTGGACGTATGCAGTCTGACGGATCAGGAGAGAAAAGTTGCCGAGCACAAAATCAGAGAAATGTCGCAGCAGGGTCTGCGGGTGATTGCCGTTGGCCAAATGGTACTGGCCGGTAAAGAGGAAGTCCCGGACACCCTGCCGGAATGCCGGCTGCAGCTTTGTGGCATGGTGGGTCTTGCCGACCCGCCGCGGGAATCTGTTAAGCAGGATATTCAAATCTGCAACAAAGCCGGGGTCCGGGTCGTTATGATCACCGGAGATAACGGGATTACCGCAAGCACGATTGCCAGGCAGATCAACATGCCGAACTGCGATAAGATTATCACCGGCGATGAGCTGAATCAAATGAGCGAGGAAGAACTGCGTGAGAAAGTCAAGGATGTCAGTATCTTTTCCAGGGTAATTCCGGAACATAAAATGAGAATCGTCAAAGCTTTTAAAGATAACGGCGAGATTGTCGCGATGACCGGAGACGGCGTCAATGATGCGCCAGCCTTGAAATATGCCGATATTGGGATTGCGATGGGCAAGCGCGGTTCTGAGGTTTCTCGTGAGGCTGCCGATTTGGTCCTGCTGGATGACAACTTTTCAACCATTGTTGATACCATTAAGGATGGCCGAAGAATCTATGATAACATCAGAAAAGCCGTGGGCTATGTTTTCACGATTCATATCCCGATCGCATTTGCCTCTTTACTTGCACCCTTCCTGGGAATCAGTCCGGCGAGTCTTTTGCTGTTGCCGCTGCACGTGGTACTGCTTGAAGTTGTTATTGACCCCACCTGTTCAATTGTGCTGGAGCGGCAGCCGGCCGAACGGGATATCATGAATCAGCCTCCGCGCAGTCCCGGCGAAAAGCTGCTCACTGCGAAAATACTAACCAAAAGTGTCATACAGGGTCTCGTGATCTTTGGGGCATCATTCGGCGCCTATTTCACGATTTTAAATAACCATCCTGATCAGGCTTCTCTGGCCAGGACCATGGCGCTTGCGATTATTTTGCTGGCAAATCTAGTGCTGGTTCAGGTGAACAGCTCCAATACGGATTCTGCTTTTCGGTCTTTTGCGAAACTGATCAGAGATAAGGTCATGTGGACAGTAAATATTGGTACCATAGCAGGATTGTTTCTTATTATCTATACACCGCTGAATCACTTATTGAAGCTCGCGCCGTTGTCCTGGAAACAGCTTAGCCTGGCCACTGCTTTGGCCGTCGTATCTGTCGGCTGGTATGAGGTTGTCAAAGGGTTTAAGCGCTGGAAAAGAACATAATATTCAATGAATGCTCATCAATCATTCATCAAACTGTCACATGGGTCATTTAATATAAAACAGAAATTGATGACAGAAGACAGGAGTGTTCATTGGCAACATGAAAAAATTCTTAGCCAAACCCTACCGTTGGGCGGCCGTCTTAGCTTTTTTACTGACATTTTCTTTTGTTTTTGTTCTGCTGGACACCTTTGTAATTCCAAAGAACGTGACTGAAGTCAAGCAGCGTGAGGCTGCCGAAGCTGCCGAACAACAAAATACAGCCTCTGAGCAGCAAAGTGCAGCAGAGGATCCGACCGAGTCCGGGTCGGAGACTAAAGCTGCGGTTACCGATCATTCTTATCAGGATAAAAATATCAAAATAACAATTGATGCGGTGCAGGCGTATGACACAACCATTTATGTCGCCGATATCCAGCTCAGCGATGCGTCTTACCTGAAAACGGCGTTGGCTGAAAACAGCTTTGGGCGCAATCTCAAGGAAACAACCTCGGATATGGCCGAAGAACATCAGGCAGTTTTCGCGATCAATGGCGACTACTATGGATTCAGAAATAACGGTTATGTTTTACGCAATGGCGTCTTGTACAGGGATACGGCCCGGGAGGCCGGAAAAGATGAAGCCTTGGTGATTGACGACGTCGGGAACTTCTCAATTATTAATGAAAATGCGGTTTGTGCTGATTCCCTGACAAATACCTGGCAGGTGCTTTCATTTGGACCGGCCCTGATCGAAAATGGGAAAATTGTGGTGGACAGTACCAGTGAGGTATCCCAGTCCAAAAATAGCAATCCGAGGACCGCGATCGGTCAGGTCTCCGGTCTGCATTATATCGTAATTGTCTCTGACGGCCGGACGGAAGAGAGCGCAGGACTTTCTTTGCTGGAGCTTGCGCAGGAGTTTGCCGAGAGAGGATGTACGGTTGCGTATAATTTGGATGGAGGAGGCTCTTCGACCATGTACTTTAACGGAGAAATCGTCAATCATCCGACCGATGGCAGGAGTTCTCAGCAGAGAGAGGTGAGCGACATTGTCTATATCGGTAATGAATAGTAGGGAAGGATCACGGCAGATCCGTAAAACAGTGATTGTCTATCTGATACTCACAGCGGTATCTATTGCTGTCAATAATATCTATGCACAGTTCGGTCATGGGGTTCGTTCGGCGGCAATGACCCTGATGTTTCTGTATCCGCTTCTGGGCGGCGCATTGTTCTATTTTACTCTGGGGCTGATCGTTCCCCGGATCAGCGATCGCAGAAACTATCGTTTGTTTTACAATATCTATAATTCCGGCATTGCGGTATTAACCGTAGGCAGTTTGCTGAAGGGGATACTCGATATTGCCGGGACTGCATCCGGCTACGTTCAGCTGTTCCAAGTGGCCGGCTGGGCCGGGGCGGCAGCAGGATTGGTGTGCTTGATTGCAATGGTATTTAAACGCAGGGAGCTATCCTAAATTTAAGGTAGAGCTACTCAAGTTTTAGGCAAAACGATATTGACAGTAGAGGTTGTTTTCAAATATACTAGTTTTTGATTTATCAAAAAATATTGCGCATCGATCAGGCCGATACACTTAACATTTGATTTGGGTGTATAAGGCTGGGCCGGTATACGGCAGCAGGAGACAAACCCTGTGGGACTATATTTCCAACAACTATAGTTCCGCAGTTTTTTTATATAAGAAGGGGTTTCTCAATCATTTGCCTTGTCTTTTAAGAAATCTGCTCGCCATTATATGATCATTTCAGAGTCGACAAGGTACTAGGTTGAATTTTAAGAAATTGATATTTTTGGTGATTTTGGGAGGAAGAAAAGCTGTGGCTGACAGAAGAGTCAAGTTTGCATTGTTATCCATTATTTCGAATACTGCGCTGATCATATTTAAGATCATAGCGGGCATTTTGAGTGGTTCCGTCAGTATAATTTCCGAGGCGATCCACTCAAGCATGGACCTTGCCGCATCGATTGTCGCCTTTTTCTCGGTGAGACAGTCAACGAAGCCGGCGGATAAGGATCATCCCTACGGACATGGAAAGATCGAAAATATTTCGGGCCTTGTCGAAGGCCTTCTAATTTTTGTTGCAGCGGCACTGATTATTATTGAAGCTATTAAGAAAATATTTGAGCCTTCTGAGATTGAACAGGCAGCTGTTGCCATCGGAGTGATGCTGGTATCGGCGCTTGTCAATCTGGTTGTATCAAAAAAATTATATCAGGTGGGCAAAGAAGAGGAATCGATGGCCCTGGAAGCAGATGCACTTCACCTGAAAACCGATGTTTATACGTCGTTAGGCGTCGGCGTTGGAATCCTGCTGATTAAACTTACCGGACTTGCTGTACTGGACTCCGTTGTCGCGGTTATCGTGGCGTTGCTGATCATCAAAGAAGCGTTTCACTTATGCAAAACAGCCTTTAACTTTCTTCTCGACTCGAAGCTCTCTGATGAAGAAGAAGCTGAGATCGAAAAGATCATTTCTGAGCACAGTCATCAATTCAGAGATTATCACAAGCTTAAAACAAGAAAATCAGGAAATATGAAACACATCGATTTTCATATTACGATTGATCACAACGTTACCGTCAAGGAAGCGCATGATATTATCGGAACCCTGAAAAAGGACATGAGTGACAAGTTGAAAAATACCCGCGTGAATATCCATCTTGACCCTTATCAAGATCAGAAAGATAAAGAGATAGACAAATAAAACTATACGTAAAAACTGCCACAAGACAGCATGACAAATCCGTTATGAGAATTTTTTGTGACAATGGACAGATGAGAGAGAATTACAATAGTACAGGATACCTAGTATAAGGCCGGTTCGATCATCAGAAAATAAGAAACCTTCCGATTGCAGGGAGGTTTCTTGCATAAGTATCCCTTTGTCAAATCGGTCGGAATTATGTATTATTAGGATTATAGGATTTTATCCCCTTGATGTGGCGGCCTCTCAAAAGTTAAGAGAACAAAGTATGTTACCCGAAAGGAAGTAAAGCATGAATTTTGATATTGTTCAAACCCTTTATATGTTGCCCGGAATCATTATTGGTCTTACCTTTCATGAATTTGCCCACGCCCAGACCGCAGTTTGGTTTGGTGATGATACGCCCAGACTGCAGGGCAGGACGTCGCTTAACCCGTTGGTTCATCTCGATATTATTGGATTTCTGATGTTGGTTATCGCTCATTTTGGCTGGGCGAAGCCTGTTCAAGTTGACCCCCGTAATTTTAAAAACAAAAAAAGAGATGATATCCTTGTATCCCTGGCCGGACCGGTGATGAACTTGTTGCTTGCGGTATGTTTCGTGATCCTGATATGGGCCGCCGGTTATATTCCGGAAGGCGTCCTCGATAACAATACTTTAAATATTCTGCAAACGATCTTTGTTAATGCAGTCTGGATGAATGTCGTCTTGTTTGTTTTTAACCTTCTGCCAATCCCGCCGCTCGACGGTTCCCATGTTGTCTTTGGTTTGCTCGGTTTGAAAGACAGCAGTCTGTACAGCCAGATTTATCAGATGAGTACGTTTATCTTACTGATTCTGATTATTACAAATGTGATCAATATCGTAATAGGGCCGCCGATTGAGTATATCTACAAGTTTCTAATCAGTCCTTTGCTCTGATATAGATCGAGCAAGTCTCTGAGCAGACTGATCGAATGGGTCGGGGAAAGATGGGAGCAACCATTGCGGCCTAGGCCGGCAAAAAGGAATGATTGTTGCTTTTTTAGAGCTTTTAGGGTAGCATTTCCCAGATAATAGCGCTATAATAAACCATGTGCATGCCATTGTGGGTTTGTAGCTCAGCCGGTTAGAGCACCGTGTTCACATCGCGGGGGTCGTAGGTTCGAATCCTATCAAACCCACCAAAAATAATTATTCTAAATAAGACAAATTTTTTTGAGAGCATTGATACAAGCCATTTTTTGGGATTTAAACCTAGTCTATTTCCTAGTCGGAAATCCAGTCAAAACAATGAATTAGAACAAACTAAGAGAGCTATTTCCGCTCTCTTTTTATATATAAATTTCGTATTCCAGATCGCCAAATCATTATTTTTATTTACACTAAACGTGATTCATTTTATACTTAGTACAAAGGGGTGTAGGTTATGGATGAAGAATTAAAAAGTTTTTTAACAGAAATGAAAGCAGATATTAAAGAGTTAAAAACAGATATCAAAGAAATTAAAACAGAACAAAAAACCATTAAAAAAGATATATCAAGCATAGTCAAATTTTTTGATGAGGACATAACAAAAGTCAAAAACAGGATATCAGTACTAGAGAAGAAAGTAATGTGATTAAATACTTTCTTTTTTTAGATAATTTAGCTAAATGATATTGGCAGATAACCGTATAACATTATTAATCTATTGGTATCTATAAACGCTAAAATTCGGATTCGAATCCGAATGTATTCCATATGTAGGGTTCCAAGCTTCCTGCGTGCCAGAAATGAAGAAAAAAGGGGCCAAAGAAAATGGATCTAAGAGAGCGGTTGATCGAAATCTTCACAAAATTGGGATTTGACGAATACAGAGAAATCAAAGTTGATAACATTGTTTTTTCACAGGATGTATTCGATCAGTGCGCCAGAAATACCTGCGGAAATTTTGGAAAGAACCATGCCTGTCCGCCCGGAGCAGGGACGGAGGAGGAAAGAAAAGCCAGGGTCCAGAAATACGGTCAGGCTTTCATTCTCTGCAAAATTATCTCAATCCGTTCCAGAAAAGAAATGAAGGAGTCGATTGAGATTCTGGATAATCTGAACAAAGCGCTGCGGAAAGAATTCACTGCGGATGATGTTCTGATCATGGGCGCAGGTCCTTGCACATTGTGTGAGAAATGCTCGGCCCTTGAGGAAGAGCCCTGCCGCTTCCCGGATAAAAAGCAATATTCGATGGAAGGCAGCGGAATCGATGTCGTCCGGATGTCCATGGACCAGAAGATGACGTATAACGCAGGAATGGGAAAAGTCGGTTTTTTTACACTTGTGCTTTATAACCGTTAAAGAAAGCATTTGCCCTTCATGATTTTATTTGATTTTTGACGTTAATAAGTCATTAAGCACTTAAAGGATACTGGGATTTCCTTTATTTAATTTGGGATGCTATAATATCCGAAGAAATATCTATCAAGAGATAATGATGGAAGATGTTGCAAAAATTTTTAAATCGGAAAATGCTTAAAAGGTGGTATTGAGATGTTGGAATTGATAAATGTCGGCCTGACGTTAGACGATGACCAGGGAACAGATGTGGAAATCCTTGAGAACGTCAGTCTCACCCTGGATAAGAAAAAGATTTACGTCATGACAGGTCCGAACGGAGGAGGAAAATCCTCAATCGCCAAAGTGATTATGGGTATTTACCAGCCTACGGCAGGGAAAATATTATTGGACGGAACGGATATTACCCAGATGGGAATTACGGAAAGAGCACGGCTGGGTATCGGCTATGCGTTTCAGTCACCGCCCCGTTTTAAAGGAATGAAAGTCCGCGATATTTTAAAGCTGGCTGCCGGTCCGGATAAAGAGGTGAATTCCTGTGATTTGCTTTATGATGTGGGTTTATGCGCGCAGGATTATTTGGACAGGGAAATCAATGCGAGCTTTTCGGGCGGGGAATTAAAGAGAGTTGAAATTGCCAGTATTTTAGCGCGCAACCTGAAAGTGGCTGTCTTTGATGAACCGGAAGCAGGGATTGACCTGTGGAGCTTCCAGAAGCTGACCGAGACGTTCCAAAATTTAAATAAAAAGTATGACACGACGATTGTGATTATCTCTCACCAGGAGAGGATTCTCCGTCTGGCCGACCAGGTTGTTTTAGTGTCCGACGGAAAAATCAGCGAAGTGACCACCAAGGCTAAAATTCTGGGTGAAATTGAGCTGCTGGATTCCAACTGCGAATGCAGAAATAACTGTACCATTGTAGGAGGAAAAGCCCAATGTTGAATGCGATCGATAAAAAAATTCTGGCTGAAGTCGCTGATTTGCATGAAATACCTCATGGAGCCTATAATATCCGTAAAAATGGCGAGAAAGCAGGACGAAATACGACTGCAAATATTGATATTATCACCAAGCAGGACAAGCCTGGCATTGATATCATTGTGAAACCCGGAACCAAAGGAGAAAGCGTGCATATTCCGGTTATTCTGTCTGAAGGGATGGATGACCTCGTTTACAATACATTTGAAATCGGCGTCGACTCGGACGTTCTGATTGTGGCCGGCTGCGGGATTCATAACCCGGGAAGCAAGAAAGCCCAGCATGATGGCGTTCACGAATTTTTTGTCCGTAAGGGCGCCAAGATGAAGTATGTGGAAAAACACTACGGTGAAGGCGATGGCAGCGGGGAAAGGATTTTGAATCCGAAGACGATTATTGAAGTCGAAGAGGGCGGTGTGGCTGAGCTGGAAATGGTTCAGATCAGAGGTGTCGACCAGACCAAAAGGGATACGGAAGTGCGCCTGCACAAGAACGCGCGTCTGATTGTCATGGAAAGACTGCTGACTACCACCAGCCAGAATGCCGAATCCGATATTACAGTTGAGCTGATAGGAGAAGATGCTGCCGCCCAGATCATTTCCCGTTCCGTGGCGCAGGATAATTCCACTCAAGTTTTTCATTTGAATATGCGCGGCTATGCCCAATGCCGCGGACATATTCAATGTGATTCCATTATTATGGATCAAGCGAAAGTTTCTTCTATTCCGGAAATTTCGGCCTTCCATTCGGATGCTCAGCTGATCCATGAGGCGGCGATCGGCAGGATTGCAAACGATCAGCTGATCAAGCTGATGACGCTTGGTCTCACGGAAAAAGAGGCTGAAGATATGATTCTGCAGGGTTTTCTAGCCTAGTATCGAATGATAGGGTTATCTGATATAATACTAAGGTTAAGTAATGTATTAATAGGTTGATTTGGAATTTTTGTTAATAGATAAATTTGATCGGAGATGGGAAGATGCGCAAACTTTCTTGCTAAATGTGAAGTGAAAAGAGCGTTACGGAGTAAGCAGCAAGTGCTGCTGGCCTTGTGACGCCCACGGATGGGCTCATGCCGCGGTGCCAAGGATGGCAAGGAGCAGTAAGCCCACGGAGCAAGAAAGTTACAATCTTTTAAAGTAATCAAAGATCACATTGGACCGACAGCGTTTTGGAATGTGCATCATGTTAACATTTTTTCTGCACATCAACTGTGTTCAAGGATATTTTGAAGCTGCAAGAATAAACTTTCTTGCAGCCTTATTATTTTTACACTGTGAGGTGATCGCGATGGCGTTGATTAACATCGACCATTTAACGTTTTGCTATGACGGCAGTTA
Organism: Dehalobacter sp. CP; assembly: GCF_047652685.1. Lineage (NCBI taxonomy): Bacteria > Bacillati > Bacillota > Clostridia > Eubacteriales > Desulfitobacteriaceae > Dehalobacter > Dehalobacter sp. CP. Next base: position 2,076,159 of record NZ_CP157399.1, on the reverse strand, counting down.
TGACAATATTTTTGAAAATGTATCTTTTCAGATCGATACGGACTGGAAACTTGGGTTCACTGGCCGGAACGGGCGCGGTAAAACAACCTTTTTGCAGCTGCTGTGCGGGAAATACGAGTACCGTGGAACAATTGAATCCCCCGTGTCTTTTGATTATTTTCCTTTTCAGGTTACCGATCCCAGTCAAAATGTCATTGAGGTAGTGGCAAGTATCTGCCCTGCTTTTGAACATTGGGAACTTCAGAAAGAATTGTCATTGCTCGAAGTTGCAGAGGATGTCCTGGAGCTGCCTTTTGCAGCCTTAAGCCAAGGGGAGCAGACCAAGGTTTTGCTTGCGGCACTGTTTATTAAACCCCACAACTTTCTTTTGATCGATGAACCGACCAATCATCTGGACATAGAGGGCAGGCGCGTTGTCGGGAAATATCTGAACAGGAAAACCGGCTTTATCCTGGTTTCGCATGACAGGTTTTTTCTGGACCGTTGTATCGACCATATCCTGACCATCAATAAAACCAATATTGAACTTCAAAAAGGCAATTTTTCAACGTGGTGGGTCAATAAAGAGAGAACGGATTCGTTTGAAACAGCAGAGAATGACAGGCTGCAGAAAGAGATCAAACAATTATCGGCAGCAGCCAGGCGGACGGCCGGCTGGTCGGATAAAATTGAGAAGACCAAGAAGGGAACGCTGAACTCCGGCATCAAGCCGGATAAAGGCTATATCGGCCACCAGGCGGCAAAAATGATGAAACGATCCAAAGTGATCGAAGCTCGGCAGCAAAAGAACATCCAGACGAAAGAAAAACTTTTAAAAAATATCGAGCTGGCCGACAGCCTGAGTATGAGACCTCTTTCACACCCGAAAAATACACTTGTGGAATTACGTGACCTGGCAATCTATTATGCGGACAGGAAGGTCTGCGAGAATGTTCATTTTACTGTAGAGAGAGGAGAGCGGGTGGCCTTAAGTGGCAGGAATGGCAGCGGCAAATCCAGTGTTTTAAAGCTGCTGATTGGAGAAGATCTTGCCTCCAGCGGCAAGGTCAATATTGGAAGTAATCTAAGAATCTCCTATATTTCGCAGGATACCGCTTACTTGCAGGGCAGTCTGCGCAGTTTTGCGGAGCAGTACCAGATTGAGGAAAGCCGTTTTCTGACCATTCTGCACAAGCTCGATTTCTCAGGCGTTCAGTTCGAAAAAGATATGCGTATGTTCAGCGCAGGGCAGAAGAAAAAGGTGCTCCTGGCCAAAAGTCTCTGCGAGCAGGCCCATCTGTATATCTGGGATGAGCCGCTGAACTATATTGACGTTCTGTCCCGGATGCAGATTGAGGACCTCATTGTAAGATGCCGGCCAACCCTGCTGTTTGTGGAGCATGACAGTGCGTTTGTGCAATCAGTGGCAACAAAATATATCAGGCTTTGATCGGTTGCCCTCGAAAAAATTTTTACCGCAGATTTTCTGTTGACAAATAAGGTCTATTAGAATAGACTTACAAGTAGGTCTATTAAGATAAACCTTGGGGGTATCATGGAAAACTATAAATTATTTGATGCGGAGTATAGATTTGTCAGTATCGTCTGGGAAAAAGAACCGGTGAATTCGACTGAGCTTGCACGGCTTTCTTTGGAAAGACTGGGCTGGAAGAAGTCAACCACTTACACGGTTTTGCGAAAACTATGTGAACGGGGCATTTTAAACAATGCTGATGCAGTGGTCACTTCACTTGTTAAAAAGGAAGAAGTGCAGAAATATGAAAGCCAATCTTTGATCGAAAAAAACTTTGACGGTTCTCTGCCGCAATTTTTAACAGCATTCCTCGATCGGAAGACGCTCACAGCCAAGGAAGCTGAAGAACTGAAACGAATTATTGAGGAGGCGATACAATGAACAGCTTGATGACAGTTTTCAGCACTGTTGTCGATATGAGCATGACAGCTTCCTATGTGGCTCTCGGTGTGATCCTGATTCGACTGCTTCTGAAAAGGGCACCGAAAGTCTTTTCTTATCTGTTGTGGCTGGCGGTTTTTTTCAGACTGACCTGTCCTGGTTCATTTACCTCGGTTTTTAGTTTCCTAAACGTTGTCAAACCCGCCATGCAGCCTGATGCTTTGCCTGAGACGCTGGTGATGACAGGCCTTGAGAACATAAATTATGCAATAAACGGTACAGTAAACAGCTCAGTTGGCAGTACGCTGCCTCTGGTCGCAGCAATGGGTGTAAGTCCGCTTTCTATGCTGATGTTGCTTGGCAGTATGGTCTGGATGGCCGGAGTTATGGTGCTGCTGATTTGGAATATTCTTTCCTATTTTAAAATTGCAGGAAAGATAAAAACGGCTACGCTGCTGGATGCTTCTTTATCGCATATTTATGAGACAGATCAAATCAGCACACCGTTTGTTTTTGGCTTTAGGAGACCGAGAATTTATTTGCCTGCAGGCATTTCGTCCCGGGAATTACCCTATGTACTGGCGCATGAAACGGTACATATTCAGAGAAGTGATTATCTGATCAAACCGGCGGCATTTTTGGTTCTGATCATCCATTGGTTTAATCCGTTGATGTGGCTCTGCTTTACGCTGATGGTTAAGGACATGGAAATGTCCTGCGATGAAACGGTTATCAGAAACAAGGGGCAAGGGATCAAAGCGGATTATGCCAATTCCCTGCTGGCGTTGGCAGTTCAGAAGAACAACTTCTGGCAGGCTACCCCTTTAGCTTTCGGTGAAAACAATATTAAAGAGAGAATAAAAAATGTGATCCATTACAGAAAGCCTCGTTTTTGGGTTGGCACGGCTATAATGATCGTGATCGCGGCGTTGATGATTGGATTCATAGCAAACCCGATAAATGGGGCGGCTACAGGGCAGAAAACGTACTCAGGCTACGCGGTCGATAAATTACTGGCCAACAAAACACCGTATGTAGGCAATGCGAGCAAGGTTATCGCGCTGATTGACGCGATGCCTTTGCCAGAAGGGGTTGTCCGGGATAAAGTCGAGTTGCAGACGTCCGCTGAGCCATATGGCATAACCATTAATTATCGGATTAATAACGCTTCGGCGATTACGGCAGAAGACGGAATCATCGGAAATGTGTTTGATCGCAATGCCATTTTGCTCTTTGCTTTGGTGGATAACGTCCAAATCATTAACATTCGATTTGCCGACAGTACTGGGCAATTGGAAGGGTATAGCTGGTCAAAGTCAAGGAGCCGGATTGAGCAGATCATGCAAGGAGATGTACGTCTTTATTCCGACAATATCGGAAAGCTGAAGGTACTGATTGACCGCTTGAACAGTATCTATGCCAGTTATGGATATACAGATGGGAATATAGTAGCCAATAATGCGGATCAGGTTAAAAATTGTCTGGAGAAGATCATGACATCACCAATGGATTCCTCAAATCCCTATGATTATTTGAATGCGCATCCGGCAGAGGTTGAAACAATTATTGCCATGGATGAAAAAACGCTGCCTTACCTATTCTCCGAATTTGCAAAAGGCGGGCAGACAGGCTTAAAGGGAAACTTGATGGAGATCCTATGCCGAAAGATCCTCGGCAGTGAGGATATCAAATATCTCAGTACAAATCATCAGGACTGGTATGATACCTATAAGAAACATATCCAGGAGATAACAGACAAAAATAGTTTGGTCTGGGTGCATGATCATTATCCGAAAGGTGTACTTATTTTGGGGGGAGAACAGAATTAACTAATTTTGGTCTTGTTCCAAACAACCTTTTCTTTAGAAAAGGGATGATGCTCATTTATATATTCAGAATGGGACAACCTACATTGAAAATTTGCCGTTTTTGAAATCTACTATACTAGTGTAGTAAACTTCAAAAACGGCAAATTTTCAAGATATCCATCCAAACGAATACCACAAAAAAACCACCGGATCGAAGTGCTCGAACGCAGTGGTTTTTTTGTGTTTAGCTTTGCGGTTGTAAGGGTTCAGATCTTTAGCACCGGCACCTTTCTTGGGTCGGATGACTTGCGTGCCCATTTTAACCTTGAAGAAAGCACGCGGGAATTTGGTTTTTGGTTTTTTCTTCACAGAAGCACCTCCAGAAAATAATTACTGCAACGATATCAACGATATGAAGAATTGTAACAAAAATCCTGAAATTAATAAAGGAAATGACTTTTTTCCGGCGAACTCTAATACATAAAATCAGCCATAGATTCTGCTCTATGGTTATTTTTCTATAATCCCGACGGATGGGAGATATTCGATATGATTGCGAAAGCAAAAGAAGCCCTGCTCAAGTATTTCGGTTATCGGGAATTCAGAGGAGGGCAGGAACAAGTCATTGAAAGCCTGCTTCAGAGGCAGGATACGTTAGCCATTATGCCTACAGGGGCAGGCAAATCGATTGCGTACCAAATTCCGGCGGTTTTGTTTGAAGGGGTTACGCTGGTTATTTCTCCTTTGATCTCTCTAATGAAAGATCAGGTGGACAGTCTCGGCCAAACCGGCATTCCGGCTACGTTTATCAACAGCTCTATTTCTCCGAAAGAGACCTGGTCGCGCATTGACAGGATGCAGCGGGGAGAGTATAAACTGGTCTATCTAGCTCCGGAGCGTCTGGAATCGGAAGAGTTCCTTGCCAGGCTGAAGGGACTGCCAATCCATTTTGTGGCTGTAGACGAAGCGCACTGTGTTTCCCAGTGGGGCCATGACTTTCGCCCGAGCTATTTGCGGATCAGCAAGTTTCTTCAATCCCTGCCCGCAAGGCCTTTGGTCGGGGCTTTTACGGCTACGGCCACCGAGGAAGTCAGGCAGGATATTATCCGCATGCTGGGCCTTAGGAAACCCAATTGCTTTATCACGGGATTTGACAGGCCGAACCTGAAGTTTTCAGTTCTTCGCGGTGAAAACAAGAAGATATTTGTTCAGAATCGTCTGAAAAATAACCGCGATGATTCAGGAATTATCTATGCCGCAACGCGCAAAGATGTCGACAGACTCTATAAATTGCTGAAAGGACAGGGATTCTCAGTCGGCTGTTACCATGCCGGTTTGCCCGATCAGGAACGAAAGCGCAATCAGGAAAAGTTTATCTATGACGAGATTGCTGTGATGGTGGCAACAAACGCTTTCGGCATGGGAATCGATAAATCCAATGTCCGGTTTGTGATCCATTACAACATGCCCAAAAACATTGAATCCTATTATCAGGAAGCTGGTAGGGCGGGCCGTGACGGTGAGCCGGCAGAGTGTTTTTTGCTTTTTGGTCCCCAGGACGTGCAGATTCAGAAAATGATGATTGAAGAAACCATATTTCAGGAACAGCGTGTGGCCAATGAGTATAAAAAACTGCAGGCCATGGTCGATTACTGCCATACATCGAGATGTTTAAGGCAGACCATTCTGGAGTATTTCGGAGAAACAGAAAGTCCGGATAAATGCCGGAACTGCAGCAACTGTGACGATGACCGGAAAAAGGTTGATGTAACTCTGGATGCCCAAAAAATCCTGTCCTGTGTTTACCGGATGAAGGAACGTTTTGGTTCGGCGTTGGTAGCCGAGGTACTCAAAGGCTCCCAGAACAAAAAAGTTCTGCAGTTTGGGCTGGACAGACTATCTACCCATGGGATCATGAAGGACACACCACTGCAGGAGATTAAGGACAGGATCAGTTTCCTGGCAGCCGAAGGTTATCTTATGGTTGCAGGCGGTCAGTATCCGGTAGTGAAGCTTGCGCCGAAAGCGACGGCTGTGCTTAAGAGTGAGGAAAAAGTGTATCAGATTCAGGTGCAGCGGGAAGAAGTATCGCTCACCGCCGCTGAACAAATATTTGAAAGACTGCGGGCCTTGCGCAAACAGATTGCCCAGCAGGAGGGATTACCTCCGTACATGATTTTTCCGGACAGCACGCTCAGGGAAATGGCCAAAAACTGTCCGCAGGACAGAAATGCGCTGATCCGGGTAAATGGCGTTGGCGAAAGGAAACTGCAGAAATACGGGGATTTATTTTTAACCGAGATCAAGGAGGCCCTGCAAGGACATGAAAATATTGGTTGACGCGGATGCCTGTCCGGTGAAGGAGCTCATTGTGAGCTGCGCGAAACAATTTGAACTTCCGGTCATCATGATCATCGATACTTCCCATGAACTGAAGGACGACTACAGTACGGTGATCACCGTGGACCAGGACCGGGACAGTGTGGATTTTGCACTGATGAAGCGGTTGGACAGGGAGGATATTGTTGTCACGCAGGATTACGGACTAGCGGCGCTTGTTCTGGGGAAAGGCGCCAGGGCCATTAATCAAAATGGTCTTATTTATACCGACAACAATATTGAACGCCTCCTTTTTGAACGTCACGTCGGACAAAAGGTACGGCGCGGGGGAGGAAGAACCACCCATGTTAAGAAAAGAACCAAAGAAGACAATGAACGGTTTCAAGCGGCTTTTATTAGGCTAATTGAAGAAACCAAAGACCGTACGTCTGAATAATAAATACACTGTTTTAGTTGGATAATTCTCAGAGGAACGGAGAACAGGATGAGTCTTAGGTTTATTTACGGACGGTCCGGCAGCGGCAAGTCCACCTATTGCCTGAATGAAATAAAGGAACGCGTCAAAAACGGAGCGGATCATCCTTTGGTGCTGCTTGTGCCGGAACAGTATACGCTGCAGGCGGAGAGGGACTTGATTAATGTGCTGAAGACCGGCGGGATTCTAAAGACGGAAGTATTAAGTTTCCGCCGCCTGGCATTCAGGGTATTTAACGAGGCGGGCGGAATCACGTACCCGCATATCCACCCGGCAGGCAAGAGCATGTTGATCTACCGTGTCCTTACGCAGATTAAAGACGAACTGAAGGTCTATACGAGATCAGCCGACCGCAAAGGGTTTGTCAGTTCGCTTTCAGGGCTAATCACAGAGCTGAAACGGTATAATGTTACGCCGGAAGATCTGCAGAACGTCATTGCCGATATGGCGGACCAGCCGCTCAGGGACAAACTGGCTGAACTGAATGCCGTCTATTCCGGGTTCGAGGAACTGATCCGGCAAAGATATCGGGATAGTGACGATGATCTTACCCTGGCGGCAGCCAAGCTGGAATCCACAAACATTTTTGACGGCGCAGAAATCTGGGTTGATGGTTTTGCCGGATTTACACGACAGGAATACAAAGTCATCACAAGGCTGCTGCTTAAGGTGAACAGGGTGAACATTTGTCTGTGTACGGACTGTCTTGATGAAGAAGGTCTGATGGAAACCGATGTATTCTCTGAAGTCAAAGGCGTGTACCGTAAGTTCAAGAAAATCTGCCAGGAGGCGGGCTTGGAGATTGAGCCGTCGGTTCATTTGGCGGAAGTTCCTCTGCCCAGGTTTCGCTGCAGTACGGAGTTGTCCCACCTCGAACGGTATTATGATGCCTATCCGTACCGGGTATATCCAGAAGCAACCAGGGATATCTCCCTGCATGCTTCGGTGAATATCTATGCGGAGATTGAAGCTGCAGCGGCAGACATCGTCAGGCTTTGCCGGGATCGAGGGCTCAGATACAGAGATATCGCCGTAGTCACCGGAAATCTGGACGGCTACCGGAGTTTCCTGGAAACTGTTTTTGCTGAGTATGAAATTCCATATTTTTTGGACAGTAAGACCGAGATCACAGATCAGCCGCTGGTCAGAATGATTCTGGCGATGCTCGATATTTTTAACGACCACTGGTCTTATGAAGCGGTATTTGCGTATCTGAAAACCGGATTGACCGGTCTGGACAGGGAGCGTATGGACCGCATCGAAAATTATGTACTGGCCTGCGGAGTCCGCGGAAGCCGCTGGACGAAAAATGAAGACTGGTCGATGCGTCCAGGCTTACTGCCGGAAGAAAATGACCGGTCTCAAGATGTGGAAAAGGCCGAAACGGAGCTGAAGGAGATCAATCAGACCAGACGCGAGATTGTAGCCCCGCTTCTTCAATTCCGCGCCAAAACCAAGAACAGAAAAAAGGCTTCGGAAATTTGCGAAGCCCTGTATGATTTTCTTGGCGGGATAGGCGTCCCGGCCAGGTTGGAAAGGATCATGGAAGAATTCAGGCGGCAGGGTATGCTGAGTCTGGCCAATGAATACGGCCAGGTCTGGAATATCCTGATGAACGTCCTGGATCAGACCGTGGAGACTATGGGCGAGGAGCCTTTGAGTTTGGAAAGCTTTACGGACACCCTGAAAATCGGCTTTGCCGAATACCGGATCGGGTTGATACCGGCTTCGCTGGATCAAGTTCTGATCGGCAGCATCGAGAGGTTCCGAAGCCATCAGATCAAAGCACTTTTTATTTTAGGGGTCAATGACGGGGTGTTCCCTTCCACTGCGCAGACGGAAGGTATCCTGGCCGATGCGGACCGTGCCGCGCTGAATACGGTTGGGATTGAACTGGCTAATGATACCCGCACGCAGGCCTTTCAGGCCCAGTATCTGATTTACCGGTCTTTAACGACCGCATCTGCTTATCTTCGCCTGAGCTGGCCGATCGCCGACCAGGAAGGCCGAAGCTTGCGGCCTTCGTTGGTGATTTACCGGCTGAGGAAGCTGTTCCCGGAAATTTTGGAAAACAGCACGCTGATTCCAGCGCTATCCAGGTTTGCTGCTGGTAAAGAAAATGCTGAGACGGAGAATATAGGGACAGAGAATACAGAGACGAAGAATACAGAAGTGGTGAATGCCGGCACAGAAAATACCTGGCTAGAAAGTGCTGAATTGGAACAGCTGACCGGAAAATCTCCTTCTTTCAAACAAATGGTTGCAGCTTTCCGCCGCAAGGCAGAAGGGCTGGAAATCAACGGCTGGTGGCGGGATGTCTATCGCTGGTACAATGGGCTGGAAGAATGGAAACCGCGCTGTGAGGCACTTCAGACAGCATTCTCAGCCAGAAATATTGCCGAGCCGGTCAGCTCAGCAAAAATAACGGCATTGTATGGCGCATCGGCTCATGCCAGTGCATCGAGGCTCGAAAAATATGCGTCCTGTCAGTTTGCATTTTATCTTCAATATGGACTTGAAGCCAAAGAGAGAAAGATTTATCAGTTCAGTCCGCCGGATGTCGGGACGTTTATGCATGCCGTTCTCGAAAGATTTTCGCTGGAGGCGGCGCAGCAGCAAATCTCTTGGCGAGAGATGGAAAGACCGTGGTGCCGGGAGAAAGTCTCGGAGATTGTGGATGAAATGCTTCGAAAAATGCAGGGGTCCGGCCTCACGTCCTCCCAACGGTATACTTCACTTGCCTTGAGACTGAAAAGGGTCATCACGCGTGCGGTCTGGATGATTGCGGAGCACCTCAAGCGCAGTGGCTTTGAGCCGTTGGGTTATGAGCTTGGATTTGGCGAGCGGGAAAAGTTCCCGCCGATTGTGATTGAACTTGATTCAGGCCGGAAGGTGTCTTTAAGCGGAAGGATTGACAGGGTCGATGCGTTGGAAGCTGAAGAAGGGACCTACCTCAGAATCGTGGATTATAAATCTGGGAGCAAGGATTTCAAACTGGCCGACGTTTATTACGGACTGCAGATCCAGTTATTCACGTATCTCGATGCCCTCTGGCAGAACAGTGGGCTGGAGACGGAAAAACCAGTCCTGCCGGGAGGCATCCTGTATTTCCGGATCGATGATCCTATCGTCAGAGCTGATGGCAGGCTTACGGAGGAAGAGATCGAGCTGGACATTATGAAACAACTGAAAATGAAGGGCCTGCTGCTCGCGGATGTCAAATTGATTAAGGAAATGGACCGGACCATCGACGGCACTTCGCTAATTATTCCGGCTAGGATCAATAAGGGAGACCTTCTGGGCAAATCCTCGGCAGCTACCCTGGAACAATTTGAAATCCTCAGAAAATATGTCCGAAACCTTCTGAAAGACTTATGTGAGGAAATGATGGGCGGCAGTGTTTCGATCACGCCGTACAAGAAAAAGCGGATAACCTCGTGTACCTACTGCTGCTACGCAGCAGTCTGCCAATTTGATCCGGCCAGAAAGGAAAATAGCTTCCGGTTGCTGACCGCCCACGGAGATGAGGAAATCTGGAACCATATCATGAAGGCGGAACAAAATCATGACTGATCAGACGAAATGGACGAATGAACAATGGGAAGCAATTACAGCCAAGGACTGCAACCTGCTGGTTGCAGCGGCTGCCGGGGCCGGTAAGACGGCCGTACTCGTGGAGCGGATCATCCAAAGAATTACGGATAACGATGACCCTGTGGACATTGACCGGCTGCTCGTGGTGACGTTTACCAATGCAGCTGCGGCAGAGATGAGGGAAAGGATTGCCGAAGCTCTCGCTGTAGTATTGGAAAGCAACCCGGGGTCTTCCAATATGCAAAAACAGCTGACGCTGTTGAGCAAAGCCAGTATTACAACCATTCACTCGTTTTGTCTTGAGGTCATCCGTAGTAACTTCCAGGCCATAAATATTGATCCGTCTTTCCGGATTGCCGATGAGACGGAAACGATGCTGATGAAAATGGAAGTACTCAATGACCTGTTTGATGAAATGTATGAAGAGAATGCCGAGAATCACGATTTTCTTGAACTATTAGAGTGTTATGGCGGTAACAGGGACGATCAGGCCTTACAGGACATGGTGCTGAATCTGCATACGTTTATACAAAGCAGTCCCTGGCCGGAAAAATGGCTTGCGGAGATGACCGGACGTTTCGGCATGTCCGAAGGGACGGATTTCAGTCAGACCAGCTGGGGAAAAATCCTGCTTAAAAGTATCGGACTTGAAATTGAGGGACTGATACAGAATATGCAGGCCGCAGTTGCGCTTCTGCAGCCTGGTACAGGACTGGATAAATACCGTCCTATCTTCGAGGAAGAATACTGCTTTCTGCAGCATATCCGGGAGCTTTGTCTGGAAGAGCGTAATGCCAGGTGGGATGACCTTGCCCAAACAGTCCGGAACTACCCGTTTCAAAGACTGCCGTCAGCCGGCAAAGATGCGGATAAAGCTGTTCAAGAGCAGGTCAAAGAAATCCGGGATCAGGTCAAAAAGAAGATTGGTAAACTGAAAGAACGGGCCCTGGCAGCTGATTCGGCAGATATCAGAGCAGATTTGCAGACCCTCCGGCCGCTGATGCAGTGTCTAAGCAGACTGGTTGTTGAATTTGAACGCAGATATGCGCTGAAAAAGAATGGCAAGTCTCTGGTGGATTTTAATGACCTGGAACATTTTTGCCTCGAAATTCTGACGGTGCAGGATGAAACGGGAGCGTATGTGCCGTCTGAAGCAGCCAAACGCTATCAGGAACGTTTCGCGGAAGTTCTGGTCGATGAGTACCAGGACAGCAATCTGGTCCAGGAGATTTTGCTTCAGATGATTTCCCGCACAGGATCAGCCAGACCGAATGTCTTTATGGTCGGAGATGTCAAACAGAGTATTTACAGATTCAGACAGGCTAAACCGGAACTGTTTCTGGAGAAGTATCACAGTTACTCTCCGGAACAAGGCGCCAGCCATCGAAAAATTTGCCTGTATAAGAATTTCCGCAGCCGCCGGGAAGTGGTTGATGCTGTTAACTACATTTTCAGGCAGATCATGTCGGTGCAGGTCGGGGAACTGGACTACAATCTCAACGAGGCTTTGAATTCAGGGGCCGTCTTTGCCGAAAATGACCAGGAACAGCTGACGGTTGGCGGATCCGTAGAATTTCATCTTATTCAAACAGGCGATCCGGAACGGCTGGACCAGGGAAACGGATTCTCTGACAGTTCAGGTCTGGAAGAACAGGAATTGACGGAGTCTGCGGACACCTCAAATAGCCTCTCTGATGAAACGGAACAGATTGACCCGGATATGCTGGATGCGATCCAGTGTGAAGCCCGCTTTACGGTCAGAAGGATACAGGAACTGTTTCATCCGAATGAAAAGGGCAGGAGGACGGCCGTTTATGATAAAGAAAGCAAAACATACCGGGAGCTGCGCTGCAGCGACATTGTCATTCTTCTCCGGACCACCCGGAATTGGTCCGAGGTATTCACAGAGGAACTGACGGCGGCGGGCATCCCTGCCTTTGCTGATACCGGTACAGGATTTTTCAAGTCTTCCGAGGTACAGGTGATCCTGTCACTGCTCCAGATCATTGATAATCCGTTGCAGGATATTCCGTTATTGGCCGTTCTGAGATCGCCGCTGGCCGCTTTCTCATCTGATGAACTCGCCGGGCTGCGGCTTAGCAGACGGCATGTGCCGATCTATGAGGCGCTTAAACAGTTGGTGGAAGAGACGGCAGAAGAGGATACTCCTGAACCGGAGAACGGAAAGCCTGATAACGAATTACAGAGCAGTAAGCCGGAAATCAAATTTCAGGACCAACTCGCGGACGGAAAATCTGAGATAGAAAAAATGAATAACGAAATACCTGAAAAAGAAACGCTGAGAAAGAAAGCAGCAATGTTCCTGAGCAAACTTCACAGATGGCGGGACACCGCTCAATATCTGTCTGCAGACAGGCTGCTCTGGCGGCTTTATACCGAGACCGGATATTATGGGATTGTCGGAGCGATGCCTGGGGGCGTGCAGCGTCAGGCCAATCTCCGAATTCTATTTGAACGGGCCAGACAATATGAGGAAACGAGCTTTAAAGGGTTGTTCAATTTTATTAATTTCATTGACAAGCTAAAAAGCAACCAGGGTGATTTTGGCAGTGCCAAAATTCTTGGGGAAAATGATAATGTCGTTCGGATCATGAGTATTCATAAAAGCAAAGGGCTGGAATTCCCCGTCGTCATTTTGGCCGGATGCGGCAAGAAATTTAACTTTCAGGATTTGAACAGGAGTATTTTATTTCACCAGGAGCTTGGGCTCGGTCCTGACGTTGCGGATCCAAGGCTCAGGATAGCGTATCCGTCGGTTCCTAAATATGCAATTCGGGAACAAATCAGGATGGAGACCTTATCGGAAGAAATGCGGATTCTCTATGTGGCCTTGACCAGAGCCAGGGAAAAGCTGATTATCTCCGGAGCAGTTTCCAATGCTCGGAAGGCGTTGAATAAATGGTCTAAAGCTACTGCAGGTGATCCGGAAAAGCTGCCTGCATACGAAGTATTCAAAGGAGAAAAATATCTGGACTGGATCGGGCCGGCACTCATAAAGTACCGGGGCTGCAGCACTGCCACTCGGGCCGGCTGGCTCGGGTATCCTACCGATGTAACAGAGGGAGCATCGGGAAACGGTCTGCTTGACGATCCGTCCGAATGGCAGATCCGCATGTGGACAAAAAATGAGCTTCTTGGCAGATCAGCCGTTCAGGAAAAGGAAGAAGAAACATTCATCCGATGGCTGGCTAGTTTACATCAGGAGACCGAAGATCACGGTGATACCGAAGTTAATGATGATAATAACGATAATAACGATAGTAGAGATAATCGTGATAATAACGACAGCGACAGTGATCGACTCCACCGCAGAGATGTAAAGAAAGAGATTGCGCGAAGGCTTGGCTGGGAGTATACTTTCACTGCCAGTACCCGAATTCCGCCCAAAGTCTCTGTCACCGAACTGAAGAGACGGCTGGAAGCGGAGCTTTCGGAAGAGACAGGGCTGGGGCTTGCAAACGGATCGGCTTCCCTGCCGCAGCTGATCAAAAAGCCGTTGTTTCTCGAAGAAAAGAAAGGGCTAAATGCGGCAGAAGTGGGAACGATTCTGCATTTTGTCATGCAGCACCTGGATGTTCAGCGCAATGACATTCCGAATCAGATTCAGGAAATGGTCAAAAAAGAACTGCTCACAGAGCAGCAGGCTGAAAGCGTCGATCCGGAAAAGATAATGTTTTTTCTCGAGTCCCCGCTCGGATGCAGAATGAAGGCTTCAGGCAGTGTAAACCGTGAAGTCCGCTTTAATATAGAAATACCATGCAGGGAAGTATTCTCCGACATGGCGGCAGGTGTCTGCGGGCAGGAGGTCGTCCTGTTGCAGGGCATTATTGACTGTTATTTTGAGGAAGAGGATGGGATTGTCCTGGTTGACTATAAGACGGACCAGATTCCGGAAGGCGGATCCCGCATTATTCTAGAAAGGTACCGCCAGCAGATTCTCTATTACGCCAGGGCGCTGGAAATGCTGACAGGGAAAAAAGTCAAAGAAAAGTACTTTTATCTTTTTAGCTGCGGCGAGGTCTTGCAGTCCTGACAGTAACCGTAGATTTCCAATTTGTGCTGGATCACATCGAAATCGGCCTGGTCTTTCAGGGCCTTTTCGAATTCTTTCATTGGGCAGTCCGCAATCGAGATCCGTTTGTTGCACTTCATACAAATCAGATAGTGTTTATGCTGGTCATGATTCAGTTCATATCTGGCTTTGCCATCATCAGAGATATTCGTTTTGAGAAGCAGATTGCACGACATCAGCTTTTCCAGCGTACGATAGACGGTAGAAAGGCAAATTGACGAGCTTTTATCTTTTAGAGAAATAAAAATCTCCTCAGCCGTCAGAGGTTTTTCCGCATTCTGAAGCAGGTCAAATATCAAGTTCCTATGCTTGGTATTCTTGATCCCTGCTTTTTTCATGATTTCTTTTAATGGGTCTTGCTGGTTTTCAGGCAAAGAATTCAGTCCTTTTAGTCAAGTTTTTGCTCACAACGGAACAATGCCCTCCGAATTGATCATGAGGTTGTTTTTGTCAGTCGCTCCAGAAGGTTTTTAATGATTTCAACCTTATATATCTGACTCTGACTCTATTGTAATACTTTTACACAGCTTCACAAAGCATTAATGACTTTGCAAAAAAAATATTTGGAATAATTTCTAATCAAGGGGAATAAAATGTATACTTTTGTAGTATAATCAATTTATATATTAATGCAAATGCGAATCATTTGCAAATTAGGGGAAATTAATTGATGACCGCAAAGACGGCTATGATTGATAAAACGGCAATGAATAGGACAAATAGGACCAATAGGACAAAAATGTTTTTTAAGTGGGCGAAACCTTTTTGCGCGGCTTTGCTGGCAATCATGGTAACCTTAAGCGGGTGCGGCGCGAAGGAGAGCACCGCGGTGAATACGGATGACAGTCGAGGATCGCTGAAAATTGCGACTTCGTTTTATCCGATCTATCTATTTACTTTAAACATCACGAAGGGTATCTCGAACGTGACCGTCGTCAATATGACCAAACCGACAACCGGCTGTCTCCACGATTATGCACTGACGACTGAAGATCTGAAAAGCCTGGAAGATGCCAAGGTTTTGGTGATCAACGGCGCGGGAATGGAATCATTCCTCGCTAAGGTTACAGGGCAGATGCCGGATTTGGAGATCATCGACGCCAGTGAAGGGATTACCCTGATTCAGGATGAGACAGGGAAAAATCCGCATGTGTGGCTGAGTATATCTAAAGCGATCAGACAGGTTCAAAACATTGGCGATAAGCTGGCGGCCCTTGATCCCGAAAATGCTGAAAAATATCAGGAAAATACTGCAGAATATATTGCGAAGCTCGAACAGGAAAAAAATAAAATGCACCAGGCCCTGGATGGGGTAAAGAACCGGGATATCGTGACTTTTCATGAGGCATTCCCGTACTTTGCCGAAGAATTTCATTTGAACGTGGCAGCTGTGATCGAGCGGGAGCCCGGATCAGAACCCAGCCCGAGAGAACTGACTGAAACAATCGAAAAAATCAAAGCATTAAAAGTTAAGGCTTTGTTTGCCGAGCCTCAGTATTCTGCGGATACGGCAGAGACAATCGCGAACGAAACAGGTGCCCGGGTCTATTACCTTGACCCGATCGTCACAGGCCCACTGAAAATGGATGCTTATATTGATTTGATGGATAAAAATCTGCAGACACTGCAGGAGGCCCTCCAATGAAAAATAAATGCTGCAATCATGAATTAAATGAAGAATGCGGATGCGGCTTGTGCCGCACGCGGATCAGCCACCTTGGGGTGACGCTGAATAACAAAGAAATACTGCGGGATATCAATCTTGAAATATACTGCGGTGATTTGACTGCGGTGATCGGACCAAACGGAGCTGGTAAGACAACCTTGTTTAAAGCCATCCTCGGTGAAATTCCACACATGGGAATGATTGAATTTCTTGATCCTAAAGACAATAAAAAGGGCTGTCCGGTCATCGGCTATGTCCCGCAGAAACTTGATTTTGACAACAGTTCACCGGTCACTGTGCTGGATTTGTTTACGGCGACTTACAACCGTTTTCCCGTCTGGCTCGGTTCTTCTCAAAAAACGAAAAAACGCGTTCAAAAGAATTTGACGCTTGTGCAGGCTGAACATCTCCTTAACAGAAAACTAGGTGCGCTATCCGGAGGGGAGTTGCAAAGAGTATTACTCGCGCTGGCGCTTGACCCCGTCCCAAATCTCTTGTTTCTTGATGAACCGGTGTCGGGTATCGACCAGAAAGGGTTGGAACTGTTCTATGATATTGTCTCCAGGCTGCGTCAGGACTATGACTTATCGATTATTCTTGTTTCGCACGATTTGAATCTCGTGGCCAAATATGCGGACCGCGTGATACTGCTGAATCATGCAACCATCGAATGCTGTGGAACCGCTGCTGAAGTCTTCGATAACGAGAAAGTGATTGAAACATTTGGTATGGGGTGGGCCAAAGGAAACGTTGAATCCAAAAGAAAAGAGGAAGAACAAACCAATGATCGAACAATGGTATAGACTGCTGGATGCCTTGCTTCCTCTGGCCTGGCTGGAATATGATTTTATGAAGAACGCCCTGCTGGCTGTTCTTCTGGTGACGCCCATTCTAGGTATCCTAGGCACAATGATCGTGAATAACCGGATGGCCTTTTTCTCAGATGCGTTGGGACATTCGGCGTTGACAGGCGTTGCGGCGGGAGTTGTACTCGGGATTCAAAGCCCTTTTTGGGCTTTGCTGGTTTTTTCGGTGTTGTTTGCGGTTGCGGTGATTAGTGTTAAAAATGCCAATACGGCATCGACGGATACGATCATCGGCGTATTTTCCTCAACGGCAGTTGCATTGGGTATCGTGCTCCTGTCACGCAACGGCGGCTTTAGCAAGTACTCCGTGTATTTGATCGGTGATCTGTTAAGCATAACCCCTTCAGAGCTGGGAATTTTAGCCCTGATTTTTGTGCTGGTGCTGGTGTTTTGGGCAGGCTGGTTCAACAAGCTGCTTCTGGTAAGTGTCAATCAATCCCTGGCCAAAAGCCGGGGAATTCATGTCCGCTTTTATGAATTTGTATTTGCCATCGTGATCGCCGTTGTGGTAACGTTCGCGATCCGCTGGGTAGGCATTCTGATTATCAGTTCCCTGCTTGTCCTGCCTGCAGCCGCTTCCCGGAATATCGCGGCAAATACAAGGCAGTATCATGTCTTTGCCGTGATCATCGCCTTGATTTCAGGTCTGGCAGGACTCATCCTGTCGTACTTTTGGGGAACAGCAACAGGCGCCACCATTGTTTTGGTGCTTGCGCTATTCTTTGCCGGGACATTTATCTGGAAAGTTTCAACAAGATAGGATCTACGATGACCATTCTAGTAAAAAAGTTCTTAAAGTAACCACATAGATAATGAGCTGTCTATGGCATGCAGACTTACAAACTTATAGACTTACAGACTTACATAAGTAACCTTATGATCAGTCTGGGGGACACAGTTCTGCTGTAAGCGGAGCATGGAGTGCGCAGCGCGGCCTTTTGTGCCATGGATGGCACAATGGCCGGAAAGCAGTATTGTGGCCCACGACTATCCCCAAAAAATAAATTATTATCTCAATTTACACTGCCTCAATAAGACGATTGAATGAGCTTACCGCGTTATTTAAGAAAGGACTGACCAATCATGTGCAGAGAAAAAACACCCTGGGAAAAATGTGTTGAATTTCATGGACATCAATGCATGGGACTTGCAATTGGCTTCAGACAGGCGTTTATCGGACTCGATACGCTTGGTGTAATGAGAGCCGCAGATGAAGAACTGTTTGCGGTCGTCGAAAACGATGCCTGCGGTGTCGATGCGATTCAGGTACTTACCGGTTGTACGCTTGGAAAGGGCAATCTGATTTATAAGGATTCCGGCAAACAGGCGGTTACGTTAGCCAACCGCAAATCCGGCAAAGCGGTCAGGATATTAAGAAAACTCGGCAACAAACCGGATGATGAACAATATACTGAATTGAAGGCAAAAATATCAGCCGGGTCGGCCAGTGATCAGGAAAAGGCAGTCTGGGGGACGCTGCAGAAGGACAGAATTGAAAAATTTCTGTCCGCGCCTGCTGATGGATTATTTACGGTTACCGAAGTCACTATGCCCCGGATTGAATCGGCCAGAATTTTTCAGACAGTTGTATGTTCCCAATGCAGGGAGCCATTTGCAGAAGTCAAAGCACATCTTGTCGAAGGGAAAATTATCTGTTCCGACTGCAATGAGACTTATACCAGGGGATGGCGTTAACGGGGACGGTTCTGATTATGAAAAACAGCTGGAGTCCTTATTAACATGAGGCCACTGAAAAAGCCTTTTTAAAAGGGAAGATTTAAGAAGTCGTAATAAAGACATCTTTCTTTTATGTACTTAAATCATACTTGAAAAATTGCTTTTAGTGTTGTCCCTTTATTTATTTGTGAAGTGATTTTCAATTGTCCGCCAACACTTTCAATACGTTCCTTCATGACAGCCAAACCCGAATGAGCACCGGAAATAAGCCAGGTTTCCAGTTCATTTACATCAAATCCTTTACCATTATCGCAGATTATGATTTCTAAAATATTCTTTATGAGAATAATATCAACTTTAAATACATGGGACTCTGAATACCGCAGGGCGTTAATGATTCCTTTTTCGATAAAGCGAAAGGCTACGGTTTCAATTTGCTTATCAAAACGATTGCTATTGTCTATTCCAAAAGTATTGAGAATGATTAAAGCCAATTCCTCACGCATGAAATCCTGAATCCACAATTCAATAGTTGGTAATAGCCCTGACTTATCTAACAATGGCGGGTTCCGCTTATCAATTTTTGCTAAAATTTCAAACTTAATATCTCGGTCGATTTCCCCAATTTTCAGCATCGTTTGCTGTTTTACACTTTCCGGTAAATTCTTTCTTTGCAAGTAGTCCAGCCAACTGTATTGATCGAGAATATAGTGGTACGGACCGGTTAATAATTTAGGAATCAGACGATCTTGATTATTCATATTTGCAAAAAGTGAATATACAAAATTTGGGGGAATAGTATTTTCTATTTCTGTTTCGCTTATTGTTTTCGTATCGTTTATACGTTCATTTAACACAATTAATTCTTTATTAAGGCCATTGATCACAATTAATATCAGTAATTGATAAACCAGCTGACCCGCAAGAAGCGTCAGAAAAGATAATTCTGACTGGATAAACTTAATTCTTGAAAAGCGGTGGCCGAAAAAAACGCCGCATGCTGAATTATGAGACGAAAAAGGAACAAAAACTTCAGCGGGAAAATCATCCGCAAGTACTTTCGTTTCCATATCAAGTTTGTTATGGTTGTTAAAATATTCTTCCAATATTTCACGTTCAACAAGATTCTCTTGGAAACGGCCAACAGCTTTATTGAGACCACGAAAATGGACATTATCAGTAACAAGGAAAATCCCGTCAATTTCAAGATTTTGGGCCATTTCTATGAGTATTTGATCATCGGCAATCAGGGATGTCAGATTCTCGTTTAATTCCTCAATCCTTTGTTTGAAGCTCTGCTTTTCCTGAAGAAAACCTGATTTTTTAAATAGTTTACTTAAAATAATCTGGAGATAATATGAACAAACAATCAGGATAAAAATTAAGAAAAACATTTCTATATAGACTTCAAACGTGATAGAAGGCACAATTTTTAAAATATAAAAGATTAACAACGAGATAAAGCTAAGAGAAACCGACGAGATAATACAAATAATGAATCTTTCGTAAATCCGGCGGTAATCCGGGAGATATTTATTAACAACTACAAAGTAGAGAGAGAAGGGTACAGCTGAAATCAATAAATGGGCAAAAAATGAATCTACATAACTATAAACCAATTGCTTAAAATCAAAAAGAGCAGGCAGCGCTGTAAAAAGAAAAAAAGGCAAGAAGCCAATCAGTAACCCTAAGAGAATAATATTTGCTTCATTTTTCGCTGCTTGATCTTTTGACGATTTTAATAGAATCAGGTTAACCACAACAAATAAAATACTGATAATCATCGTAAATAATGCCAGTTTAACCAAATAACTTGAAAGACTGAAAAAGCATATGGCATGTATACCGAGTAGTATAAAAAATACTACGGCAAGAACTGTTACAAGTTTGCAGCCTAATTGATTAACCTTCGTGTTATTTCCTTCCGAAAAAATTGAGAAAAAATAAACTAAGGCTACTGCGGTCAGTAAAAAAGCGATGTACTGCAATTCTTTACCTAGAAACAACGCGCGGCTGGAAGCTTGAGATAGAAGAATGGCTAAACCAATGAAATAATTTAACCAAAATAAAGCACGGGCCTGTACTAAAAAAGGACGTTTCAACCAGGCTATAAATCCCAGGAACCAGAAAATAAACCCAAGTATGAAATATGGAAGTATAAATATCGTTTGGTAAGCAGGCAGAATTTCTATAGTAAAAGTCTGTACTGTTGTATTATTGTTAGCAGAAAAACTGATACTATGAGCGCCTTCGGCCAGCCCCCATTTCTTTAACAGGTGATAGTCTCCCGCATCCTGCGAATTGATTTTAAGGATCTGATCACCAACCCGGATACCCAATTGATACCCTTCTCCATTTTGATTGGCACTAACCACATACCACTGACCGCTGGAGTTCTTCATATCTAAACCGACAAAAGGGCGCTGAAAGCAGGAAAAGAAGTAAACGAGCCCGATTAAAATAAATATTAGGCTGGCAAGATAATAAATTTGTTTTTTTTGAATTTTTTCCCGTAAAATATTCATTTCTCAAACTACTTCCCTAATGATGTATACTGCCAGGCATTTCTTTACGATCGTGCCTGGCAGTATTGTTTATGTTCCATTTGAAACACAATTTGAATCAAGCCGAAAGTTATAAGTGATTAATTTATTGCCAACTGTCCAGTGGAGATACGGTCATACTAATAGTGCCGCCAGAAACTCTGTAGTCGGATAAAACGTTCTGAATTGTAGTGAACTCAGTGGGCTTAACCATGTTACCGTGTTTGCTGTTTTGTGCCAACAACATCTTGGGATTTCTAACACAATCATGAACCAAATTAGCAATACTGTCGTAGTTCATCGAGAAAACCCCCCTTTTTAAACACAAGTCATCTGCGGTGTTCTTTGCTAAGATATTTTGACATGGGAAACTTTCAGCTTAACCAATTTTATGTAAAATTCGCCACAAAATGTATATTTCCTCCTGAAACATGTTATATATTTGAAAACGTATTCAAAAAAATGGATGAATTACGAATGCCTATAGAGAGGCGCTATTTTCTGGCTCCGCTAAATAAAAAAGCAAGTTTGGCGGGCTTATTTTCAATGTTCTTATTTAACAAATACTTCCAAATTTGCAGATTTGTTCATGCTTGTGCGGATGATAAGAAAAGAAAGCCAATAATTATCCTCCAAATACCAGTAAAGCTAATGCAGAAAAAGAAAGGCATACAATAATTTTCGTTTGACAGCCAAAGAATCTATACGGTATAATGGACAGAACTCGAAAGTAACTTTTTGGAGAATGTAAAATGCTTAGCGGTAAGAGAATGCTAGAACAAATCAATACTTTTGTGTTTAGAAGCTTTAGCCAGTGCTATTATTACTTTTATTTTAGCACCGGTTATTTTTGGTTGTTCTACAATAGAATACTTTCTCTCTTCACTAATGAGCATCCGGCGGGAAATTGCCTTGCGGCCTGACCCCGGTCGAGAGAAACCGAAGTTGAAATACGATACTGTTAAAGAAGGCTCATTAGAAATAATGAGCCTTCTGTTTTTATTCAAGCTTGAGTAGTATCATGTAAGTAAGTAGGACAGTTTAAGGAGGTAGGAAAAATGATTATTGTAATGAGGCCGAAGACGCCACCAGAGGAGATCGCGAAGATGAAACAGAAGATATTGGACCTGGGATGTGAGGTTCATGAGTCTTTAGGCGTGAACTACCATATTCTTGGATTGATCGGGAATACCAGCAGCATTGACCCGGACACGCTGCATGCAAATGATTATGTTGAAAAAGTCATTCATGTTCAGGAGCCTTTTAAAAAGGTTAACCGTTTATTCCACCCGGAAGATACGGTCATCAGTGTCGGGGACAGAAAAATCGGCGGCGATACCTTTGCTGTGATTGCCGGTCCGTGTTCGGTAGAAAGTGAAACGCAAATTGTCGGCATTGCCGAAGCGGTTAAGGAATCCGGAGCTGCTTTTTTAAGAGGCGGCGCTTTTAAGCCGCGTTCCTCACCGTACAGCTTTCAGGGTTTAAGAGAGGATGGCCTGGAACTTTTGAAAATAGCCAGGGCAAAGACAGGACTGCCAATCGTGTCGGAATTAATGTCGACCGAATATCTGGAGAGATTCGTTGAAGATGTGGATATTATTCAGATCGGCGCCCGCAATATGCAGAACTTTGAACTCTTAAAAGAAGTCGGAAAAATTCAAAAACCGGTGATTCTAAAAAGAGGGTTATCCTCGACCATTGAGGAATTATTACTCGCTGCGGAATATATTCTGGCGCATGGCAACGAGAATGTTATTTTCTGTGAAAGAGGCATCCGGACTTTCGAAAATTACACCCGAAATACGCTTGACCTGACTGCTGTGCCGGTGATCAAGAAACTGAGTCACCTTCCGGTTATTGTTGATCCAAGCCACGCGGCAGGGCTGTGGTGGCTTGTCGAACCGATGGCTAAAGCAGCAATGGTCGTAGGTGCCGACGGTGTCATGATCGAAGTGCACAACGACCCGGCCAATGCTAAATGTGACGGGCAGCAGTCTATCAAACCGGAGAAATTTCAGGCTTTAATGGACTCACTGAGACAGCTGGCGGTTATACAGAACAAGATTATTTAATCAATGAGATGATCCCTGGAGGTGGATTTCTTGGAAGAACCGGACTTTGGTAGTATGGAAATTACGGTGGTGGGTCTGGGACTTATTGGCGGATCATTCGCCATGGCTTTGAATAAACTAAAACCAAAGAGAATCTGGGCAGTCGATGTTAACAGCAGCGTGCTGGAACAAGCAGAAAAAATGGGTGTGATCAGCAAAGGATTCACGGAGGCAAGCATCCCGCTGCAAAGCTCGGATATTGTTGTGATCTGCATCTATCCGGAGCTTGCCGTTCAGTTTGTGAAAGACAACCTGGCCTATTTTAAACACGGTGCCCTGATTACAGATACGGCAGGACTCAAAGAACAAGTCGTTCAGGAGATTAGTTCAGTCTTAAGGGAAGATTTGAGCTTCGTCGGGGGACATCCGCTGGCTGGCAAAGAATCCAGCGGATTTGCCTATGCTTCTGAAGAGATTTTCCGGGGGGCCAACTATCTGATTACCCCAATCGACGGCACGAAGAATGAAAGCTTGAGACTGGTGGAAAGGTTGATTCTTGGTCTCGGCTGCAGACAGCCGATCCGAATGGAACCGCATAAACATGACGAAATAATTGCGCTGACAAGTCAACTTCCGCATGTCATTGCGGCCGCCCTGATGAACAGTTCCTGTGCTGAGGATACCGGCAGCTTTGTCGGAGGCAGCTTCCGCGATGCAACACGGGTCGCGAGAATGAATGCCGAGCTCTGGAGTGAACTTCTACTCGAGAATAAAGACAATATTTTAGAACAAATTGACGTGTTCATCGAAAACGTCCGGATGATCCGAACGGCGGTCGCAGAAAAGGATCGGGATTCGCTGAAACAAATGCTTGAGAATGCCGGTCGGGGCAGAGAAAAGTTTTAAGGAGAGATTTTCTTGACGTGCTTACGCTTGCAACCTTCAACTTTAACCGGGGAGATCAGGATACCTCCTTCTAAAAGCATCAGTCACCGGGCAGTCATCTGCGCCGCGCTGGCTGAAGGGACCAGCAGCATTGACAATCTTGTTTTTTCTGAAGATATTTCTGCAACCTTGGACGGGCTGGTGTCTCTGGGTACAACCGTCGGGGAAGTCTCGGCGAACCCTGGTGAACCAGGCGCGCTTTGGCTGGAAGGGAACCCGAAGCTTCAAATCGCGCAGGAAACAATCAACTGCCGGGAATCCGGATCTACGCTGAGATTTCTGATACCGCTGGCCACACTGACAGGAGGCCCGGTGACCTTTACCGGTGCCGGCAAGCTGGTGGAGCGCCCCCTGGACGCATATTATGAGCTGTTTCAACTGCACGGAATTGAATATCAGACCCGGGACGGATATTTGCCCTTGACGATCAAAGGGAGATTTTCACCGGGTGAGTATAAACTGAAAGGCAATGTCAGCTCTCAATTTATTACAGGACTTATGTTTTTGCTGCCGCTCTTGGACGGAGATTCCAGAATTGTCGTTACAACGGAACTAGAATCCCGCGGTTATGTTGACCTGACTATTAATGCGCTGGAAAAGTCGGGAATAACCGTACAAAACAACGCCTACCGGGAATTTCTTATTCCAGGAAAGCAGCGGTATAAGGCAATTAATTGCCGCATTGAAGGAGACTACTCCCAGGCTGCGTTCTGGCTGGTGGCAGGTACACTGGGGTCCGGTCTGAAATGTCTGGATCTAAATGCTCGGTCCCTGCAGGGGGACAGGGCGATTCTTGATATGATGCTGGGGATGGGTGCCCGAATTTATTGGATAGATGACAATCTAGAAGTGCTGGGTGGTCCGACTGAGGGAATGGTAATTGATGCCGGACAGTGTCCGGATCTGGTACCTGTGCTTGCAGTCCTGGCTTCTTTAAGCAAAGGCACAACCAGAATCATTAATGCTGGAAGACTCCGGATCAAAGAATCGGACAGACTCAAAGCAACGGCATCAGAGCTGAACAAGCTTGGGGCCAGGATTCAGGAACTGCAGGAAGGGCTCCTCATCGAAGGGGTAGAAACCCTGCATGGCGGAACCGTCGACAGCTGGAACGATCACCGGATCGCGATGGCTATGGCTGTGGCCTCCATCAGGTGTACAGAGCCTGTGTTTCTGACCGGAGCCGAAGCCGTCAAAAAATCATATCCGCATTTCTGGCAGGATTTTTGCAAATTGGGAGGTAGAGCTGATGAGTGGAACATGGGGTGAAACCCTTAAACTATCGCTGTTTGGGGAATCACACGGAAAATGCATCGGGATCGTGCTCGATGGTCTGCCGGCGGGATTAAAGCTCGATTTGCCCTTCATCAGCCGGGAACTGGCCAGAAGGGCACCGGGGAAGAACGCGCTTTCAACCCCGCGGCAAGAAAAAGACGAATTTGAAATCCTGAGTGGTTTCTTTCATGGATTTACGACCGGAGCCCCGCTCTGCTGTGTGATCTGGAATAAGGATCAGCACTCCGGGGATTATTGCGAATTGAAAGACACGGTGCGGCCCGGCCATGCGGATTATACCGCGATGGTAAAACACAGGGGCTTCAACGATTACCGGGGTGGAGGCCATTTTTCCGGCAGACTAACTGCACCATTGGTGCTGGCTGGAGCCATTGCCAAACAAATCCTGGAAAAGAAGGGCATTGTGATTGGCAGCCATATTTTAAATATCGGTGGTATTGGAGAGGATCGTTTTGATGACCTTCGAATTGATTCAGGTCTACTCCGTGAACTGACAGAACAAGAATTCCCAGTTTTGTCCGAAGAAGCGGGTACCCGGATGAAACAGAAAATTCTTCAGGCCAAAGCCGAGGAGGACTCTGTCGGCGGCGTGATTGAAACAGCGGTAGCAGGTTTGCCTGTCGGCTTGGGGTCGCCATTCTTTGATTCAGCTGAAAGCAAAATTGCCCATCTGCTGTTTGCTGTTCCGGCGGTGAAGGGAGTCGAATTCGGCGCTGGGTTTGCAATTGTGCAGATGAAAGGGTCTGAAGCTAATGATCCATTCGCTTTCACAGATAAAGTGGTGACGCTTTCCAATCACAATGGCGGAATCCTTGGAGGGATCACGAATGGCATGCCTTTGATATTCCGGGCTGCCGTGAAACCGACGCCTTCGATCGGCAAAGTGCAGCAGACGGTGAATATGGCCGCCAGGGAAGAGACGCAAATCACAGTTCAGGGAAGACACGACCCTTGCATCGTCCCCCGGGCGGTTCCTGTCGTAGAAAGCGCCGCTGCACTGGCCTTATTGGACTTGATGATAGAAAAGGATGGGGTAACGTGGATGAACTAAAAAATCGGAGACTACAGGACCTCAGGTCTAAGATAGATGAAATTGATACCGAGCTGCTTCGTCTTTTTGAAGCAAGAATGGAGACCGTCATTGAGGTAGCTGAATATAAGATTTTGAACAGCATTAATATCTTGGATGAATCCAGGGAGAATAAAGTCCTGCAAAAAATTGAGCAGGTCAAAAACAAGGATCTAGTTAAAACTGCAGAAGAATTCCTCAAAGCCGTCATGAGTATTAGTAAAGGTGTTCAGGCTGAACGCTTTTTTAGGCCAGAAACCGGTTCCTGGCAGGAAATTTCGGAAATTGAAGAGGAGTCGGAAACCGGAGAACTGGGGAAATGTGTTTCCGGAAATGTGATCGGGTTCCAGGGAATTCCGGGTTCCTATAGTGAACAGGCGCTTAAGGAATATTTCGGGGAAGGCAAGAATGCCAAGAATTATGTGAACTTTGAAGATGTGTTTCAGGCGTTGGCTGCAGAAGAGATTGATTACGGGGTTCTTCCGCTGGAAAATTCGTTTACCGGCGGTATTGCCGACGTCTATGACCTGCTTTGTCAGTTTGGGTTTTATATCGTCGGTGAAAAATGTATCCAGATCGATCATAACCTGCTGGCGGTTAAAGGAACAAAGCTCGAAGATATCAGGGAAGTATGCTCCCATCCCCAGGGTTTTCAGCAGTCCAGTATTTTTTTAAGAAAACATCCCGAATGGAACCAGGTAACCTGCAGCAATACCGCGGTAAGTGCCAAGAAAGTTGCCGATGCAGGCTCGAAAGCCCTGGTATCCATTGCGAGCAGGCGAGCGGCGGAGCTCTATGGCCTGGACATTCTGGCCGAAAAGATCAACAATAATCCGGCGAACTTCACCCGGTTTATCATCATCGGCAGAAAACCTGAGCTTAGAGGTGCGTGTAACAAGATCAGTCTCGTTGTCGCCATTTCCCATGAACCCGGTTCATTGTACAGGGTCCTCAGTCACTTTGCCCGCAACGGGCTGAATATGATGAAGATCGAATCCCGGCCGATGACGGATAAGACCTGGGAATATCTCTTCTATATTGATTTCGAGGGTAATCTGAATAATCGTGTGGTCAAGAAAGCCGTTGAGGGGATCGAGAAAGAGAGCGCTTACTTCCAGATGCTCGGAAATTATCCGTCAGATAAACAAAATAGGTAAAAATTATAAAATAGAGAAATAACAAAATAGAGAAATGAGATCGGAGGCGAAACGATGATCGTCGGACATGTGAACGAATTGGCAGGGATCCCTATGCAGGGAGCAGGAATACAGGGTGCCACCAAAAAAGTACTGGTATCTCCCAAAGAAGGCTGGAATGGCTGGACGATGCGGCTCTTTACGCTTGAACCGGGTGGCTTTACACCCAGACACACGCACGATTGGCCCCATATTAATTATATTGCTTCAGGCGAAGGTACGCTGCATTTAGACGGTCAGGATTATGCCCTGAAGGAAGGCGCTTATGCCTATGTTCCCGGAGGTGCTCTTCATCAGTTTCAGAATCATTCCGGGAAAGAATTTTCATTCCTATGCATTGTACCTGAAGAAGGAGATAAGTAACCTTTATCTTTATCCTTGGATACTATCAATTGAGAACTGTCAAGACCACTTCATTTTTCAATTTGTTCGAATAAAGATTTAGGGGCTGCCAGAATAAGTGGCAGCCTCTTTCGATACTGTATAGTAATTCATAACGTTTTGAACAAAATTTCTTGTTTCGGCAGGCATTTTCACAAGGTCCTCCGGTCCCTGGACGCCTCTGGCCCGGATTGTTCCTGATCCGGCATTATAGGCAGCCAGAGCCATTTCCGTGGATCCGTAACGGTCGATCAGCTGCCGTAAATAACGTGTTCCACCGTCAACATTCTGTTCAATATTAAAGGGGTCGGTTACGCCCAGTCCTGAGGCTGTTGCCGGCATCAGCTGCATCAGGCCGATTGCGCCTGCTGAAGAGACCGCGTTCGGGTTAAAGGATGATTCCTGACGAATGACGGCTGATATCAAAGACTTTTCCACACCGTATTTTTCCGAAGCTCCCGTAATCGCAGCTTTAATTGAAGCATCAATCGAAGACGCGTTGAAAGAGCTGTCTGTATTATTCGTGTTATTCATGTTGTAAGCACTGTAAGCACTGCTGTATGTCTGCCCGGATGAGGTCATGTTATTTGTTCCTAGGAAGTCCCTGGTTCTAATCAGGCTTTCGGTTCCGTCTCCTGTGTTTAGCAGTGAATTCTGCAGATTGATAAGGTTATAGAGATAGAGCATCTGCATCTGGTCAGACGAATCGGACTGCTCCGTTTGATTTGTCTGACTTGACAGATCCGACGTAATATTGCTGTCTTCCTGTATGGTCTCCAACAGCATTTTATAAACCATCTGAAAAGCTTCGGAGTTTTCAGAAGTGCCTTCCAGGGCCTGGACCATATTTTGAATTTGCAGCTGCAGCAGTTCGTTTTGAGCATTGATTTTCATACGATCACCCCGGTAATCATTGTTTTTAGAAAAATGGAAACGTACTGCTTGTCTTGACTATTATTATGCGATGAACAGACGCTGAAAGCAAGCATGGGATTGTCTTTATTAAGCATGGATTGTCTTTATTTACCTGGACAATTTACTGCGGACTTGTTTTATAATAGATGAGTACGTATACAATACAACTGCAGCAGGTGGGATAATAAAGGTGAAACCTCTTTTTGAAAGATCGACGACCCTATTCGAGAAAATTTTCTTAACCTTGGTTATATTGAGCTTGATAGCATTCTTAGTTGGCTGCAATGTGGATCTGGACATCCTTGTCTATGCGGGATTCGGCGCGTATGTCATCCTTGGTCTTTTTGCTTTTATACAGCCAAAAAAAATGATGGAAGTACTGAAGAAAGAGAATGAAGACTTTTTAGTCAGAAATCAAAAAAGAATCCCGCTAATTAAAACAGGATTCAAATTTGGTGGATTCACACTGGCCGTCCTTGGGATAGCGCTCGGCTACATTTTTACTGTCTATTATTAGTCTTGCCTGTGGGCTTCGTAGGGATTTCCTTACTAATTTTGTACTGAATTAAGATTTAAACCCGGTTTCAAACGCTCTGATCAGGGCGTAAGCCGTATCAGCGCGGGTCATAGGCTGAAGCGGATAAAATTTGCTGTTGTCCGCTTTCAGAATGCCGAGACCTGTGGCGAGTGAAGCGTATCCGCACTCTTCAAACGGGACATCATCGAAGGAAGTCTGGAACAATGGGTTCAGCGCGGCAATCTTTTCGAGTCCGAGGAAGCGGACGATGATTTGGCTGCACAGTTCTTTGGTAACGATTTGGGACGAGGCCAGGTTATCCTGAATCCATCCTTCTTCTTTAGCTTTTTTCATGACATCGGTATCGGAAAGATTGTTCTCCGAGCCGTTTTTTATTGTGTAAAGAGCCCGCAGGAAGGCACTGGCAGTGATATTTTCGGTCGGACGGAACTGGCTTCCGTATTCACCGAATAATCCAGCCATTCCCAGCACGGTGATTTCTTTTTCCGCAGTGTTTCCGGCAATATCCGTGAAGATATGAGCCTGAGGCTGATCTTTTAAGGAATTTCCCTGGAAATCTAAAAATGATCCGGTTCTGGCATCCATCAGGTCGGAGGTCTGACTGCTTTCTGAGGAAGGCTGATAGATAAGCCGGACTTCCTTGGCTTCTCCTTGGTCGTACAATAGAACATAGGTCAATTGCATAGGTCTAGCCTGGAAGAGTATTTCCCGGACTTTGGCTGGAGACATTGCTTCCGACAATTGCGGGAAATCGAGATTCCACCAATTCAGATAATAAGAAGTGATTTTCTTCGTCTGTAAATCAACAGTAATGCTGATGTTATTGGAAGGAAACAGAATGCCGTTGACGATCCGTTCATAATTGAACGTGATGCTGGTGAGTTCTGCTGATTTGACGGAATCGGCTGTGTTGTCCGCATTGAGTTTAACCTGCTGAGATTTAGTTGGCTGGATTTTTCTGATAAAATCCTGCGCAATGGTCTGGGCCTGTTCACTAGTAATCGCATTCAGGCTTCCGTCGGCGTTTGCGGAAGAGGAGTAAACAGAGAAAGAGATTAATTCGCCGCTGGCTGCATTGACCCTGGCATTAATCGTTTGGGCCCGGGGACCGCTTGGGGTTCCCCATTCAAAGGACCATACCTTTCCGCCGCGTAGACTGTAGTCCTGGTAAAGATTGATGCTTTTCAACGTAACGTTCGAAGGGATTTCTACCCACTGCTTGACGGCCTCAATCGCTTTTTCCCTGGTCAAAAGTTTTGCATTTTCGGCGATTTCCTTTTGTTCCTGCGGTGTTAAAAGAATAGATTTGGCTGCGCTTTCAGCCGAGCTAAGTCCACCCAGCGCCCGGTCATTCGTAAACAGCCATTGACCGGAGTTCAGGACCAAGGGTTTTCCGGTGAATGCATCGATTGTTCCACCGTTTTTCAGGGTATAAACCAGCTGGACTTTCTCACTGTTTTGTGCTGTGATCAATGGCTTATAAGCCGGTGCCAAAAAGTATTGCAGTTCCAGAAGTTTAGTGGTATTAAAGTATTCAGTTGCTCGCCCGGCATTGATGATATTATTCACTTCAGGGATCTTAAGATCATTCCAGATGATGTTATAAGCAGTGACCTTGCCGCTCGAAGCACTCACCTGTACACTGACCAGGTTGCCCTGGAACGGGATGCCGTTTTCAAACCGCTGCCAATTGTAGCTGTAAACGGTCTCGCCATAGAGATTGATCGGAACAATCGCCTTATTCTCGAGGAATTTCAATTTGGCATATTTCGGCCCGGTTAATTTTTGGACAGTAGTTTCCGCGACTTGCCTGGCCTGTTCCGGGGTTATCCGCGGAAGTGTATAGGCCTGATTGCCCTGGACAGACTGCCAGGAATATATGGACAGAATTTCTCCGCTGACAGCGTCGACCTGGGCTGAAAAATTACCACCGGAGCTGCCGGAAGTGTTCCAGTCCAGCGACCAAACCTGACGGGACTGATAATTGCTGAAGCTTGAAGTAAACTCGATCAGTTCTTTGGAAATTTCAAAATTTTGTTTGACAATCTGCAAGGCTTGTTCCAGGGAGATTTTTGTTTCCGCCGAACCTGTCTGAGGCGTTCCCATATCAGCGCCCAAAAGCGGTACCGGCAGCTGGAAGATCAAAACAAAAACCAGAGGAAGTATAAACCAGTGATGACGTTTCATTTTTCCAACCATCCTTTCACAACATTTTGATCTGTATGCGTTTTCTTGCTAAAATAGACTGTAATAAGGCGACGATTATGACGCAGCCGGAAGAAAATATTTCCTGATTTCCAGCGAACGGATCTCCATGAAACTTTGAACCGGGGTGAACAGATGAAACAGAAGTTTATTACGGAAATCAAAAAACGTGAAGGCCTTGACGGGGCATATGTCGAAATCCCCTTTGACGTTGAGGCGGTATTTGGCGCTAGACGGGTGAAAGTAAAAGCTACCTTTGATGGGGTGGAATATCAGGGGTCAATAGTCAGAATGAATGGAGTTTTTTTGCTTGGCTTGACGCAGGCTATACGCAGTAAGATTGGGAAGCAACCCGGAGATTTGGTAAATGTCGAAGTTGAAAAAGACGAGCATGAACGTACGGTCGAGGTACCGGAAGACTTACTGGCACAGATGCAGGATGCTCCGAATGCTTTGGCATTCTTTGAAACCCTCTCGTATACGCACAAGAAAGACTATGTCCTGTGGATCACCAGTGCCAAAAAATTGGAAACCAGAATGGATCGGATTCAAAAGGTGGTTGAAATGCTGGAGGCTAAAAAGAAAAGTAAATAACAGATACCTGATGCTTAGCTGTCAAATATCAAAAGTTGAGAATAGGAGAAAGAAATGGAACTATATTTGATTTCGACAAAAGAAATCCAGGTAAGTTATGCCGATACCGATATGATGGGCGTAATCTACCACGCCAACTATCTGAAATGGTTTGAACTCGGAAGATGCCAGTTGGTCGAAGATGCCGGGTATCATTATCTGGATATGGAAGAAGCCGGGTATTATGCTCCGGTCTATCAAGTCGAAGTAACCTATAAAAAAGCGGTACACTACGGTGAGCGTGTGTTTGTGAAAACCTGGGTCGAAGAAAATCAGGGTTTGTGGACGGTATACGGCTACAAGGTTGTTAATGGCAGCAGTGAAGTCTGCGCTGAAGGAACCACAAAACATATTCTGGTCCGGAAAGACAATTTTAAGCCTGTCCAATTCAAAAAAGCATTTCCTGAATGGTTTCGCCGCTACGAAGAAATCAAGAAGAAGTTATAACTATCATTTTTTGATGCCAGGTCCTTTTTGAATTGACTTTCTTGTCTTTATTTGGTGTTTAGTATCGGAGTTGTTGTAACGCAGGTTACCGATTTTTAATCATTATTGCTCTAGAGTAAAGATACGCCAAATAACAGAAAATCAAGGAAAAAGGTGATAAAAATGATTAGAAAAATCATCGAAATCGATCAGGAAAAATGCAATGGCTGCGGATTGTGTGTAAACGCCTGTCATGAAGGCGCGCTGCAGCTTGTTCATGGTAAAGCCGTTCTGGTCAGTGACGCATATTGTGACGGGCTTGGCGACTGCCTGCCGGAATGTCCGACAGGTGCAATTCAGATTATCGAAAGAGAAGCCGCAGACTATAATGAAGAGCTAGTTAAAGCGAAACTCGCCCGAAAGGAAGAAAAATCCGGCTGTTCCTGCCCAGGCACCATGGCCACAATGATCGAAAAAATACCGGCTGACCAGAAAGAACAGGATTCCGGAGACATCGGGGCTGAACGCCCTTCGGAACTCAGGCAATGGCCGGTTCAGCTGAATCTGATTAACCCGCAGGCATCTTACCTGCAAAATGCTGATCTGCTGATTGCGGCGGATTGTACCGCCTATGCCTATGCTTCTTTCCATGAGAAGTTCATGAAGGACAGAATCACGCTGATCGGCTGTCCCAAACTGGATGACAATGATTATTACACGGAAAAGATCACGGAGATCATCAGAATCAATCATCCGCAGAGTGTCAAGGTGGTCCGGATGGATGTACCATGTTGTTCCGGGATTGTACGGGCTGTAAAGACAGCCATGGTCCAGGCCGGCATTTCGGTGCCGTATGACGAAGTCATTATCGATTCACAGGGAAATATCCTGTAATCCGCTTTTTTTAGATGTAAACGAAAAAAGGATTCGGGCATGCCAATCAGGGGAGCATTCACCTGCAGGGAAGCTGAGATACATGGGTTCACCGGGTTAGTTCGACGATCGCCCGGGCATAAATCTCCGTGCAGCTAATCAGATGATCCGTTCCCATATATTCATTCGGCTGGTGCTCGATTTTGGGCATTCCGGGGAAGGAAGGACCAAACGCAACCGCCCGCTGAAATGCTTTGGCAAAGGTAGTACCGCCCATCCCAAGGGGATGGGCTTCTTTGTCTCCGGTGTGATCCTGGTATACCTGAATCAGTTTACGGATATGTGGGTCATCCTCCGGGAAATTCAAAGACTCGAGTGCATCCAAAACCGCAAGATCTGCCTGAAAAACAGCGAATGCTGATTCCACTAGAGACCGGACTTCCTTCAGGTGATGGCTGGACGGAAAGCGCAGATCCATTTTCAGGTCGACGGAAGCCGGATCCATCTGGATATAACCGGGGCTTAACGTAAGCTTTCCGGTCAGCTTATCCTCGAGATCAAGGCCCAGGGCTTCGCCAAAGCATTGCATACCAATTTTCTCAGCATAGATCCTGATAAAGTTTTTTTGATCTTCATCAATATGGAGCCTGCTGAGAAATACGATGAGCTGGGAGATTGCATTGCTACCTTCCTGACAGTTAAAGGCATGGACGGACTTGCCGCGGGAAATAAGCTTGAGCCCTTCCTCTTGCTCCTCAGCTTGAAGATCATACTTGGTCTCAGCAAGAAAAGTTTTTAACGCCTGGCGGACACTTTGGACCTGACTCAGATCAGCAGTCAGGACTGCCTCGCAAAAGTCAGGGACAATATTCAGGGAATCTGCTCCGCCGGAAAGCTGTTTGACTGTCATGGAAGACTGCCCGTTTTGTCGGTTCTGGTAATTCTGCCGGCTTTGCCGGTCCTTATGGCCCTGCCGGCCGTCCAGCTGATTCGTATCTTTCCGGAATTCTTTTTTCAGCTCCAGCCAGAGTAGTCCTTTTTCGGCACAGACAACCGGAAATACAGAATCAGGCACAAAAGAAAAATCCGGTTCTTCAATTTTTTCGAGCAGTTTAGGCGTCGTATTCCAGACATTTTCCTCGTCCAGACCGATAATGATCTGTACTTTGCAGCAGGGATGGATCCCGGCCATTTTGACTGCTTTCAGCGCATAGAGGACGGCGATCGCTGGTCCTTTATCATCAATCGCTCCCCGCCCAAAGATTTTTCCGTCCTGAAGCTCTCCTTCGAAAGGAGGATGATTCCAGCCGGTTCCCTCGGGTACCGTGTCCAGATGGACGATCATGCCAATGGTCTTATCTCCCTGCCCGAATTCGATGATCCCGCCCAGATTATCCAAATTAGAGGCCTTAAAGCCCATTTTCTGAGCGAGACCGAGATAAAATTCCAAAACCTCGATGACCCCATCCTGCTGGCCTGTAATGCTTTTGATTCTGAGACATTCCTGGAGGGATTTGATCATATCTTCTTGCTGTGACGTGATAATTTGCTTAAGGTTATCCATAATTCTCCTATCAATAGCTCTGCTATCATTTCAATTATTATATTTTTAGACTTGGCTTTCATGTTTTTAGAATACGGGTCTGTTTTCTGAAAAGAGCTGATTTCGTATATCTTAATCTGACATGCAAAATTCCCGGATAATTTGTATTAATTATTTATTTATAGTTACTTTATAGAATGGAAGGAGATTTGACACTTATAAAGAATTATCACCTTTATACACGTTGTTTAAACACAAAAAGAGTGGAAAAAAATGTTAGAGTGGAAAGAAGAATATTCAATTGGTGTAGAAACCATTGATCAGCAGCACCGGCAGCTTTTTACGATTGGCAACAAGATCTATGATCTGTTGGAAAACTATATGTTAGACGATAAATACGACAAAATTGCCTCAATCATCTTACAACTAAAAGAATATACAATATATCACTTTAAATGTGAAGAAGAATATATGCTGGAAATCAAATACCCAAGATATTTTAGCCAAAAAGTTGAGCATGATGATTTTATCGATAAAATCGAAAGTATTGAACTCGATAAAATGGATGAAAACCAAAATCAGTTTATTCGAGAGTTGATGATATTTATCTTCGACTGGGTTCTAAACCACATCTTGCAAAGTGATAAACAACTGCAAGCTAAATAGGTCCATAAGCTACATCTTAATTATATTTTATCTGCAAAGACCGATCTTCAGCAATGTTAATCGGTCTTTTTGACGGCCAATCAATCATTCGTAGAGAATTGCTTGACACGTTCACTTCACTAGTTTACTATATAAATAGTAAACTAGTGAATAGAGGTGAGCATGTGAATTTTGAAAACAATGTACCCATCTATGTTCAGATCATGAACCATATTAAAAAGGATATTATCCATGGCAAACTAGACTTAGGGGAGAAGCTGCTTTCTGCGAGGGAATATGCCCAGAACTTGAATGTGAATCCCAATACCATGGTACGGGTTTTTGGGGAGCTGGAACGGGAAGGTATCACATTTACGAAGCGGGGAGTCGGGACATTTATCACAGAATCCAAAGAAAAGGTGGAAAATATGAAGAGAGAAATGGCCGAAGAGATGATTAGGAATTTTGTCAAAGGGATGCAGGAGCTCGGATTCTCATCCAATGAAATGATCGAGCTGATAAAAAGCAGGCTGGATAAGGGGGCTGTTCAATGACATCTGTATTAGTTGCTGAAAATGTCAGTAAAGGATTTTTTCGGAACAAGGCACTGCGTGACCTGGATCTGCAGATTGAAGAGGGCAAAGTATACGGGCTGCTCGGTCCTAACGGCAGCGGGAAAACCACTTTTTTCAAGATTGCCGCAGGGCTTTTTAAACCAACCTCCGGTAGAATGACGGTTATGGATTACCCCATCGGGGCAGAAACCAAAAAACTCACGGCTTTTATGCCAACGGATGATTTTTTGTTTGGCTGGATGAAAATTAATAGGATCCTTGATTTTTACGCCGACATGTATGAAGACTTTGACCGGAATAAAGCATTGGAATATTTAACGTTTATGGAATTGCAGGAAGAGATGAAGGTCAGCAGCCTGTCTACAGGTATGAAAGCCAGACTCAAGCTGGCTGTGACGATGGCCCGGAAGGCCAGACTATATCTGCTGGACGAACCGCTGAATGGAATCGACCCTATTTCCAGGGAAAAAATTATAAAGATGATCATGGGTGCGTTCCGGGATGATTGTGCAGTGATTAT
Organism: Dehalobacter sp. CP; assembly: GCF_047652685.1. Classification (NCBI taxonomy): domain Bacteria; kingdom Bacillati; phylum Bacillota; class Clostridia; order Eubacteriales; family Desulfitobacteriaceae; genus Dehalobacter; species Dehalobacter sp. CP. The sequence continues at coordinate 2,039,392 of NZ_CP157399.1, read as the reverse complement.
TTCCAGCCATTTGGTTAGTGAGTTGGAAACGGTTCTGGATGAAGTAATTTTCCTGGACCGCGGAACGGTTGTACTAGCCGGTGATGCGGAAAAATTCAGACTGGAGAAATCCTGTTCAATTGAGGCACTGTATAAGGAGGTTTACCATGGTTAATCTGATTAAATATGAATTTATCCGAAAATGGAGGGTGTTGGGCATTTTTATGGCCATTGTCCTGATCCTGAATGCATTTGTTTTGGTGAAGCTACAAATCGGTACGCATACACCCGAAGAACAGATGATTGTGCTGGGGGCATTTTTTTCAGGAATACTTGGCATCTTTTTTGTGCTGTATATTATTGATGTGATTATGATGTACAGCCGCGATCTTGATCATAAGACAGGATATATGTTTATGCTGACACCGAACAGTGGCTACAAAATCCTTGGGAGCAAGGTTGTTACTGCAATATTGGAAGGATTACTGTTTCTACTGGTCTATATTCTGCTGCTTGCGGGCAGCTTTATGGGGTTTTACGGAGGGCCTCTTCGGGCTTTGGTCGGAAGTGATTTCTTTTCTAAGGTTATCAGTCAAGTCCATCTGGAAGGGATTAATCTGACTTCTTATTTTGCAGTGAGTCTGTTGATGATGTTTGTATCGATTGTAGGCTTGTTTTTAATGATCTATGCTGCCATATCCATTCGTAAGAGCATTCTTGCCGAGAGGAAATTCGGCGGTTTGATCAGCTTCATCATCTTTATGCTGTTAGCTTGGGCTGACAGTGCCATAACAAACACGTTGACAGTGGATATCTTTAATGCCAATTCGATGATCGGTCCAGGAGTGCCAAGTTATACATTTCTTTCGATTCAAATTTTGATTCAGGTGGTGCTGGGTGCCGTTTTCTTTTGTGTCTCCGCTTATTTGCTTGAGAATAAAATGGATATGTGATAGAAAAAATATCTCGAATAATGAATAACAAAAAAAGCTGCTACAGACAAAGATTGATATGCTCCCTACTAGGTAGACAAGTTAAATAATAAAAACTGGCGTCTTTCCTTTTTGGGGTAGTGCAGACTCGCACAGTCCACCGCTCCCCCGTTCTCGCAGCTAAAAACAGAAACCCTCGCTAATATCCAAAACCCCGCTGCTTACTGCAAGTTAACCGTTGGCATGCTTTAATGCTGAGGATTTCTGTTTTTTAACGCTGCTGCCACTAACGTCCGCTTGTGAATCTGTGCAAGTCTGCAATATTTGAAGAAATCAGCAGATATAGGGAGATATTTTGACGTTAATGTGGTATAATGTCTATAGATATAAATAATGCCATATTTGGAGGTATTTGAATGTCTAAGAAAGGGCAGAAAGTACATACCAAGAAAGTATTTAAACCTTATGTGCAGGAACAACAAACACTGCCTTTAAGCATCGGCAGCCTGATTTCTCAAAATCATGTCGCCCGAGTTGTAAGTAGTGCCATCGACCAAATGAATATTGAACCCTTGTTTGCCAAATATCCTGGAGGCGGACGTTCCAGTTTTCACCCTGTCATGATGACCAAGTTATTGGTTTATGCGTATACGTAAACTTAATGCCTATAAAGAACAGCCCCGTAGGAATCTGTGCTCAGAAGAAGGTTTGCGTATGAGAAGCTTAAGACCGGTCGAGGTTGAGAGTGTCTTTGGGGACATTAAAGGGAACCACGGCATGCGAAGATTCCTGCTAAAAGGACTAGAAAAGGTTAAGATCGAGTGGGGATTCGAGACCGTTTCAGATTTTGTGTAAACCTCCAGAGTGGTGTAAGATAAGAGCATCACATGGAGGTTTTTATTTATGGCCAAGAGGAGAATCACCCCTGAGAGAAGAGAACAACGTAAAAAGTTACTGGAGATGCTGCAGGCAGCAGGAATCAACGATGTTTCAGGAGTACAGGATCTATTCAAAGAAATGGTCAGTACCGTCCTGGAAAACGGCCTGGAAGCAGAGATGGAAGACGAACTGGGCTATAGCAGATACGACTACCGGAATAAAGAAACAGACAACAGCCGGAACGGTTATAGCGAAAAGACCGTAAAGACTAGCCTGGGAGATATGGATATTTCCATCCCCCGTGACCGCAAAGGCGAATTCGAGCCGCAGATCATCAAAAAGCAGCAGACAACACTCTCAGGAGACATTGAAGAAAAGATTCTATCCATGTATGCCAAAGGAATGACCACCGGAGATATCGAAAGTCATATACGTGAAATTTATGGTATTGAAGTATCCGACAGTACCGTAAGCCGTGTCACCGATAAAATCCTGCCGGTAGTAAAAGAATGGCAAAGCCGCCCGCTGGAAAGTATTTATACAGTCGTATTTATGGACGCCATCCACTTCCATGTGCGCAGTGAGGGTCAGATCGTCAAGAAAGCTGTGTATATCGCCATCGGTATCCAGATGGACGGTGTCAAAGATGTACTGGGCATGTGGGTCGGCGAGAATGAAAGCGCAAAATTCTGGCTCTCCGTGATGAACGGGATCAAAAACCGTGGCGTAGAAGATATCCTCATTGCCTGCGTAGACGGTCTCACAGGTTTCACCAGCGCCATTGAAGCCGTATTTCCCAAGACAGAAATTCAGCAGTGCATCATCCATCAGATCCGGAACACAACGAAGTTCGTTTCCTACAAAGACATCAAGGCTCTCATTGCCGATCTGAAGAATATTTACGCAGCTATTGATGAACAAACCGCCCTTTATGAGCTTGATGCCTTTGATGAGAAATGGGGAAGCAAATATCCCAAAATCGCGGTATCCTGGCGAACGCACTGGGCCAATTTAGCCACCTACTTCAAATATCCCCAGGAAGTTCGAAAGCTGATTTACACCACAAACGCTATTGAAGGCTTTAATCGTCAGCTCCGCAAAGTCACTAAAAGCAAATCCGTCTTTCCAACCGACGACAGCTTACTGAAAATGCTTTATCTGGCCATGATGGATATAACGAAAAAATGGACTGGCCGGAGGCAGGATTGGGGGCTAATTCATTCCCAACTGCAAATCTATTTTGAAGACCGATTGGAGCAATTCAGCTAAAACCCGCTCTGGGGCAGAGACTTGACATGGGACCCTGCGGCGGCTGCTTCAATGGGTCGTGGGATGCGGCTCAAAGGATGTATTCCTTTGGGGTAAGCCCCATCCCGTTCTTAAGGGTAGCATCCGCCGCCCCCATATCAAGTCTTATCTGGGGTCGATTGACAACCCGTAGTATTCTTGTATAATGCAAGACAAAAGGAGCGATAGACTTATTCAAGCTATTGCTCCCATAAAATATTCGCCTTATTTTACATCAATTTTGGAGTTTACACAGAGTTCGGGATACACCCGGGGATTACACTGCATCTCGCGTCGGACATATCATACATGCGCTTTAAAAACATAATTTTGAACATCATCTCCGGCTCTTTCGCCAGCCTGCCAAAAGCTTCACAGTATTGTTTCTTTAATATAGGATTTACAAAGCTGAAATCTATGTTTTCTTTGATTTTTCTGAGCAGATTGTCCTTTGGACCACTACATCGTATAGATTCCCATATTCTGATAATTTCATCTGATTGTCTGTCCGCAACATTCTCCAAGCCCTCTTTTTAGTCATTTTTTACTCTTCAATTATCCCATTTTTCGTAATAAGAAGCCACTGCTTCTTAGGCAATTGCTTCTTTGACTTTTTCAGTGGCCTCGTAAATACTGAATTTTCTGACATTTTTATGTTATGCTTAATACAATGAAAAGCGTAAAGGATTTACGATTTATGAGTAAGCCGAGCAGATCCAAACTCTCGAAAATCGTATATCCGAACTGAGAAGGAAGACAAACTTCTCCTGGAATCTGTTCACCATTTTAACACGTAAACTTTATGGAAGAAGCTCTGAGAAGACATCCGTCCTTATATCGGGACAGCTGTCTTTTTTTAATGAGGCGGAAACTGAGGCCGATTCGAAAGCGAAAGAACCAGACTTAAAACAGGTCGAAAGTTACCAAAGAAAGAGATTTGATGGTCAGCGTATGGAATTCTTAAAAGACTTGCCTGCGACCTGTATCAAGCGATATAGGTACTTGCCTGACAATGAAATATAATGAACTTAGTAATATTAATATTCTTAATCAATGGAGGTATGTTTATGGCACAAAATATGGACAGGAGAGGATTCTTGAAGGCTTCGCTGCTGGGGGCAGCCGCGGCAGCCGTTGCTTCGACCGCTGTAGTCAAGGATGCCGTGCATCCCATGGTCGCGGAAGCAGCAGACATCGTGGCGCCTGTCACGACGACTACGGACTTTCCGTATCAGGTCGACAGCCGGTATCAACGCATGTCGAGCCTCAATGTCGGCTGGATGAGGTTGTTCGATCCGAATCAGCCCCCCATTAAGTTCGTCAACGACGACGTTTCCAAGATTAGCGGCAAAAAGGACACCGGCAAAGACCTTCCTCTTCTGAACGCGGAGCAGCTCGGTATTAAAGGCCGACCGCTGACACTGAACGAAACCGGTGTCCGTTATTTCACCATGTCGAATGGGCTGGCGTCCCCACCCCGGGAAGAAGAGGTCGGTTATCGGCGACTGGAATCAGCCTTGGTTGAAGCAGCTTTTTCGGTAGAGCGAAATTATAATGGGTTCACGGCCCCGGCTTGCGGACCCGGTGGCCTGATCTCGCGTTACCCCATCAATCCGGAAACGAATGAAAGGTCGAAGGAACCTGTTTTCGTGGACGGAATGTATAATTGGGACAGCTCGGCAGCGCTGTCTATGCAGAAAAACGGGAAACAATGGAAATTCACTTCCCCGGAAGAAGCCAACAAAGCCATCAAGAAAGCAGCTATTTTCCTCGGGGCGGATCTTGCCGGGGTAGCGCCCTACGACGAGCGCTGGGTCTATGCTGACTGGGCCAGGATCAAATACAAATCGTTTCCACAGCCCAACGGCGTAATCATCAATCAGCCCTTCGACGCCCGAGCCTTTCTGACAAACCATGAAGCCAAGGTATTCGGGCATTACCGTTTCGAGGCGGACTGGGAAAAATACGCCGGTTTCACACCAAAGAGTGTCATCGTCATTGCCATCGAAGAAGACTATGCCGCCATGCGCTGCTCTCCCGGGGTGCTGGTGGAAGCGACCACCGGCAAAGCCTATTCGGCAATGGGAGAAATATCTTACAAGTTGGCGGTATTTCTCCGGCAGCTCGGTTACAGTGCTGTTCCCTGCGGAAACGATACCGGACTGAGCGTCCCGACAGCCGTACAGGCGGGCTTAGGGGAAGCAGGACGCAATGGATTGCTTGTCACTCAGAAGTACGGGCCTAGGGTGCGCCTGGCCAAAGTCTACACCGATCTGGAAATCACCCCGGATAAGCCGCGGCAGTTCGGCGTGCGGGAGTTCTGCCGCCTCTGCAAGAAATGCTGCGACTCATGTCCAGGACAGGCCATTTCCCACGAAGACGCGCCCAAAATATTGCAGCCGGAGGACTGTGGAACCTCCGAGAACCCCTATACCGAGAAGTGGGAAGTTAATTTCGAGCGCTGTATCTCCTGGTTTGCCCATAACGCTGGATGCTCCAACTGCATCGCCGTCTGTTCCTGGAATAAAATCAAACAATGGAACCATGACATCGCCCGAATCTCCACTCAGGTACCGCTGCTTAAAGACGCAGCCCGCAAATTTGACGAATGGTTCGGTTACAACGGTCCGGTGGACAGCGCTGAAAGGATTGAGAGCGGATATATCGCTAATATGACGCTGGACTTCTGGAATACCCTTGAACCAATCAAATAATGAGGAGGGAAAACACATTATGGCAATTTCTAGCGTAGCAGTCTGGTTAATGCTCGGGATTCTCTTAGTCATCTTCCAGTACGGTATTTGGCGCTTTCTCCAGAGCAAGGACCGCAATACCTTACCTCTGGAGATCTGCGGATTCATCGCGAATTTTTTGGTCATTTTCACTTTAGCCTGGGCCTATGCCAGTCTGGCCGAACGCGAATTTCAGGCTGCGGGGATGGGCTTTGTCTTCTTCGGCGGCGCCGCACTCATCCCGATCATCATCACCTACCGCCTGGCCACCCGGAAAAAACGTGTGTCCCAAGACAAGGCGGCAGAAAATACTTCGCTATAAAATAAAAATCACTCAGAAAAAACATGTGTCCCAGGACAAGGCTTGAGGCTGGCTTGACCGGCAAAGGTTCCCGCAATCTCTTGTACTTCATTGCCAGCCGATAAGCCGAAGTACAGTCAGGAAGTGATGGGCTACGAAAAAACATGCGAAAAGTAAATACATCAAGTGGGAACCGATGTATTTGCTCTTTCTTCTTTTAACAGGCCTTGCGGCGCTCCTCTATAACTCGTTGATCCGGGAGCAGTCGATCGATTATGAAGCCTTGATCCAGCAAAATTTGGTAGATGTACAGAAAATCGAGAGAATTTTAGGGATAAAGCCGCTGTATGTGATCGATACGTCCAACGGACGTTACTACGCGGCGGTGGACAAGGCTTCGGGCTATCAGTCCCAGGTGGAGACCCTGTCGATCGCCGATAAGGAAGGTCGCTTGGCATCCGTGCTGATTACCAAACAAAATGAGACGCCTATTTTTTTCCGGCGGCTCTACGAGCGCGGCTTTTTCGACGGATTCAAGGGGTTATCGGTCAAAGAGCCAATTTATTTCGCAGGTGCGCCGGGGTATTCCGGTTACTTGGGGAATACCCCTACAGATAATTACATCGACGCCGTCAGCGGCTCCACAATTTCTACTCACGCGGTGACCGAAGCAGTCAATAAAGGAAGTTTCACTATCTCCAGGATGTATTTCTCCGCCGCCTGGATCAATCCTTACGATCAGCCTGAGATAAACGGCAATACTATGGCGGTGATTCTCGTGTTTTTACTGGCTTTGCTGGGAGCTTTCGTTAAAAGACTGAGCCGTCTGAGACTGGGGTTTCTGGTCGTCAGTATCGCCCTCTTAGGTTTTACCGCCAACCAGTTTGTCACCCTTCCCATGCTGTACTCCGTAAGCCAATTGCAGATCCCTTGGGTCACCAATATCAAATGGTATGTGCTCCTGGTCGGTTCACTGGCCTTGATCCTCTTCACCGGAAAGAACATTTACTGTGGATGGATCTGCCCATTCGGCGCGCTGCAAGAAGTGCTGAACAAGTTAGCTGGGTTTGGGCCTCTCACTGTGAGTCCTCCGCTGCTCGCGACATTGCGGCTGGCCGGACCGACTCTCCTCTGGCTGGCCATCATGCTCGGTACAGGCTTGAATAATTATGGGACCTTGGATTATCAACCGTTCGGCGCCATGTTCCTTTTCCGTGGGTCCTGGGTTCTGTGGCTGATATTGCCCGTCTTATTGATGATGTCTCTATTTTACAAGAGATTCTACTGCCAGTTTTTCTGCCCGGTAGGCTTCCTGTACAATCTTCTGACCCGTTGGCGCAATAAAGGGGTGAAAGCGTGCCAAAAAATGAAACTGATCTGGAGAAAAGGGATTACAAGGGTAAATTGAAGGAGCTGTTCTTCGGTGTGCTCATTTTGCTGCTTGCCGCTGCTCAGATTGCAGTGATGCTCCAATCGGCGGGAGTACTCCGTGCCGACCGGTGAAAAGAGATGACCGTATCTGGGTTTTAGGAGTTATGGAGAAACGGGGATGATGACTATGAAAAATTTTCAGTTGGGACGCTATACCGGATTGAATATTAAGAGTTTTTCTACAAATACTAAAGACGAAGAGATCGACGAAGCGCTTGCTTATCTGCGAAACGCCGCAGCGGAACAGGAAGCAGAGTGCTTGGGCGTGCCGGCTTTCCATGTGCAAGAGCAAAGTGCGGAGCGCCCGTTATCCCCCGGCGAGATTCAGGAGATCGCGCCGGGGCTTCATACGCTGGATGAACTGAAAGAGAAACTCAGAGAAGTGATCCATTGGCATAAAGTGAATCGGCAGAAACAAGCTGATACCCTTATCTTATTTCAGCGGTTGATTGCGGAATGCACCTATGAATACGACGCTGAAGAATTGGATAAAGGCGCGCAGGTGGTGTACAAAGAGTTTGCCGCTGAACTCCGGGCTAATGACGGAATGGAAATGATCGTTTATTTAATCGGCAAAAAACTGACCGCTGAGGAGTTTCTCCTAGAGTGCAGGGAGGAAGCTGCCCGGAGAATTGCCAGGAATGCTATTTTAGATTTGGTCATTACCCGCGAAGGAATTCAGCTTACCGAGCAGGAAAAACAGCATCTGAGCGAGAAACTAGAAAAAAACATCGGCCAACCTCAACCAGAAGGCCAAGAAGCCATGCTTTCTGAAGCGGAGACATTTCTCCTGCGCCATAAAGCGACGGAATACCTGCTTCAGGCCAACATGATAAATTAGAAAGTGACGGATTCCATTCCCGTAAGTTAGCCAGCGAGAATGCCGACGACAGCTGAGGTGGACGAAGGAGGAAAAGGTTTAGTGGGGGATAAAGCCGGACTCACGCAATGGATCGACAAACCGGTCAACTTTTCGCTCCGTAATTTTTTTTACGAAGCAGGGACTATGCAACCGGTCCGAAAGAAGACCACCCTTATTCGAGAAAGAGATAGCTTGTCTTGCTTTTATTACCTGGAGCAAGGCTTGGTCGCTTTTTATCTGAACAACAAAAACGGCGAATCGCGAATTGTCAGCTTAAGCATCCCGGGCCGGGCTTTTGCCATTGGGCCTGCTCTGGACCAATTGCCCGTCGCATTCAGCGTCGTGGCTCTGGAAAACTGCGAAATCTATCGCATTCATCGTGAGCAATTGATCGAGAAGCTGCACGCCGAACCCTCTCTTTGCGTCGAAGTGGTTGCCAATGCAACGGCCAGAACCCGCAGCCTGTGCGAAGCGGCCAATATTTTCTCCAACCTTTACACATCTCGTGAAAAAGTATTAAACCTATTTAATTCTTTAGAGGAAATTGTGGAAGAGGTTGATGATGGATGGTATGCCCTGCCCTTCTCTCTGTCTCACACGCAGATCGGGCAGATCATCGGCGCATCAAGGATAACGGTGTGCAGGCTCTTTCAGCGATTGAAGCAGGAAGGCTACATCCGCTCGACGGGGCAAAGACAATTCATTCACGGTGATTTGCTGAACTGAGATCACAACCATTCAACTACCTAGGTATCCTCTTGCAAAGCTTGATAGTCTGGTACCGGCATCCGCATCCGACGTCAAATTTGGCCAAAAAAGCTTGCAACAGGATAAGGTAGGAATATACTCGGCCTCCAAGGGGATACCAGGTTCCAAAGTCATCATTATTGTATCCTCAAGTCACGTTGAGTGCGTGGTATTGATGTCAAGGGTAAATTGACAAGTGTGCAAAAATCCCAGTAAATAAGGAGTTTTCGGGGATTTCGGGTAAAAATCCAATGCGCGAAAATCGTCAAAATATTGCATCGCGGGAACAAGTCCAAGGGGCGAAATTCGGGTGCGAGTGGTCGATTTTGATGTCGGCGCTCGGTGTGTGGTCAGGATAGATGTCAGCGGTTTGCGTGTGGTCAATTTAGATGTTTTTCGATTTTGGTTGTGTGGTCGGTTAGTTGTTGATGTGAAGAAGCGCAAATAGGCTAATGAGAATGGGATTGAGCACACTGACGAAAATGCCGGCTTCGTGCAATGCAGCGACTACAGGTTCATGATAACGGCCTGTCGCCTCCATGATGACCCGCGTATCCTCGCTGAGAGCAACAACGAGGTCTGCCAGATGTTCCAAACCGATTTTGTCATGGCGAATCTCGCATGGAGTAATGGCTACTTCCCCCATCGGGCGTAAAGCCGCCACCATGCTTTTGCCTTTGGAAACATCGATACCGACTGCGTTCATACGATTCCTCCTGATGATGAAGTTTGCATGACGACCGTTCTTTACTCGATGCCTATTCAATCTCCTGAGTTACACGAACGCACCGGTATCCGGCGGAACAAGCTGCGTAAATCGAACGCTGCAAATGATAGAGCCGGCTGACTGACTCCCTTACGGACGCGACGGCCCTTGGTCAATATAGTCAGGCCACATGCTCTCTCATTCTACAGCTTCGGCTTGAGATGGAAAAAGACACGGCTGGCTGCCGTGCCTTTCACCGTAATTATTATTGCAGGAGGAAAATTACAATGTTACAAGTAATTGGAATCAGCGGACTTGTTAAGAAATTCGGCAAGTTCACCGCGCTTGACGGCGTGAACCTAAATGTAAAGCAAGGTAAAGTTCATGCCTTTCTCGGTCCCAATGGGGCGGGGAAAAGCACCACTATCCGCTGTCTGCTCGGCATACTTAAGGCGACAAGCGGGAATGTCGCGCTGTTCGGGCAGGACGCTTAGAAAAACGCAGTTGAACTGCATAAGCGTCTTGCTTATGTTCCCGGCGACGTAAACGATATGGGTGCTTTGCCAAATGTCTATTCCGGATACCAGAGCGTTACATCGGATGAAGTCAGAGCAAAACATGAACAAGCTTGGGTTGTTCCATTGTCTGACACATTAGGGCTGAAGATCCCCGAGATGTTTGAAGTTGCCCATGAAGGCAGGAGCAAAGCCATGTACATTCTGGGAGAAAACCCGGCCTTAACCGATCCGAATGCCAATCATATCAAGGAAGCACTGGCCAAACTCGATTTCCTGGTAGTTCAGGAGCTGTTTATGACGGAAACTGCAGAATTTGCCGATGTTGTTCTTCCGGGGGCAAGTTATGCAGAGACCGATGGAACTTTCACCAATACGGAACGCCGTGTCCAGAGAGTTAGAAAAGCAATTGAACCGTTAGCCGGGCAGGCAGATTGGAAGACAATCTGCGGTATGGTAAGCCGTATGGGTTATTTGCCGGAATTAACTACGACCGCATGGAAATTGAATCTTTGCAGTGGCCGTTTCTGCATCCGGAGCATCCGGGGACGCCTTACTTGCATGCCGGGCAGTTTACGAGAGGGAAGGGACTATTCCAGCCTTCCGAGCATATCCCACCCGGTGAACTGCCTGACGCGGAATACCCAGTACTGCTGTGTACCGGCAGGGTTCTTCAGCACTACAATGTCACTACGCAAAATACGCTTGGGATCAAAAGTGTTTGGGGCAAGGAAATGACAGAGGTACATCCGCAGGAAGCTAAAGCGTTGGGACTCACTACCGGTGACAAGATGAAAGTAACTTCCCGCCGCGGCGAGGTGACCACTAATGTGAAAGTTACCGACCGTGTTCAGCCCGGTGTGATCAGGATGTCATTCCATTATTCCGAGACGCCGACGAACGATCTTACAAGTCCATATGTATGTTCCATTGCAGGAACGGGTGAGTATAAAGTGTGTGCTGTGAAATTGGCAAAGGCCTAAAGGCAAGATAAATATAAATTTTAAATTAGTATTATGAGGAGTGTAATATTATGGTAGGAATAACTGAACTTGCAGCTTAAAAAGTTTTAAAAACGAAGGATTTGAATATGTATTCAATTTCTTCGTATCAACAAAATTCTGCTTAACCAAATTTCATGGAAATCCAGTTTGCAACTATATCCTGGAAGCCCGTAAATGGGGACGACCGACTAAGCCGTACATTTATTTTACGGACAAACAAAAGCAGCGGGCCAATTCAGTGGATCTGGTTAATTTTCTTCAGCGACAGGGAGAGCAGTTGGTGCGTTCCGGGCGGGAATGGCGATGGAAACGGTACGACAGTGTGACTGTTCGCGGCAGCCGGTGGTTTCGGCACAGCCGAAAGGAAGGCGGCCATGCTATCAATTTTGTTCAACAGTTTTGTACTCTTGCTACATACCTGAAAAAGGATACACTCGCGAGTGGATTAATCAAAGATTGCAGGCAATTCAAGTGCGCAAGGAACTTACAGACGAGTGGGATGATCGGGGAATAAAGAAAGGTCAAGAAACGCTATTTTGAAAGAGGCAAGGTCGTTTGGAGATGTGCGAAACGAATCAAAAAAGGTAAAGATGTATGCCCACACTCTCCTACTGTAGATGAAGGATGGATACAAGGGTTAAACCTAGGCAGAAAGGGCCATTTCGCTGCCCTGCACCTTGAAGGAGTGGTTGATGTCCGCAAGCGCCTGCTTGAATTTTCTTTTCGTCCTCCAACCCTATTTTCAGGCTGAAATTGTCCGCCATCTGTTCTTCGCCTCCGCAAAAAGGCCATAGAAAAGGACACTCCGAAGAGTGTCTTACATCTAAGCTTCTCTTTTAGATTGTCATAGGTAATTAATTGATATTTTATCTGTCTTTAGATCCCGCGCGCTAAGTTCCTGCTCCGGATGGCCGATGGCAATACCTAAAAGGGGTTCAAAGTCATCGGGGAGGTTCAGAACCGCTGTTTTGTCAAGTTCAGGGATTTCGCGCATTGCTTCAAGGGAACCCCACATAAACACGCTGCCCAAGCCAAGACTTGTGGCGGCCAGGTGCATAGAGTAGGTAATGCATGCAACATTTGAAAACTCAATGCCAGGCTGTAAATCCTGTTTCCTGTGGGATACAAAAATCACTGTCGGAGTGCCATAAAATGGGTCGAAAGCTTTCTGGCTTAGTTCAACATTAGGAGTATTGCTCATCTTGGCTTTATCCTCCCAGCGTTTAGCGGCGGCCTCTGAGAGCTTATCCAGTACATCCCTGCTCTGCACAACGGTCAAATGTATATCTTTGTACAGATTACTGCCTACCGGGGCGCTGTTTGCGGCGACCAGTATATCGGCTAAATTGTCCTGAGATATTTGTTCCTGCGTAAACTTTCTGGTAGATTTCCTATAGCGCAGTAATTCAAAGTAATCCATAAATACATCCATCCTTTCATCCGTTAACTTTGTTTGTAGCAACTTGCACTACAATAGTAACACGAATGGTTTGTAGTGTCAATGACTACAATTGATTATTGTAAAAATATTTGTTACAATATGTTCGAGGTGAGCACAGATGCGAGTAAGTACACAGTTTCCTATTGCGTTTCATGCGCTGGTGATGATCGCGAATTTCAAAGATATAAGGGTAACAAGCGACATAGTAGCCAGAAGCGCTGGATGCAACGCTGTTACCATAAGGAATATTTTCAGTAAGCTGAAGAAAGCTGGCCTGCTGTCTGTAAAGGCGGGAACTGGAGGAACGGCTCTTGGCAAGCCCGTTGAAGATATTACGCTATGGGACATTTACGCTGCGGTGGAATCAGATGACGCTGATGAAATATTTAAGATACACTCAAATACATCAGGAACCTGTCCTATCGGAAGTAAAGTCCGTGGCTTATTGTCGCCGCATCTTGACAACGCTGTAGCTGCTATGAAGGCAGAGCTTTCAAAAGTAACTTTGAGTCAATTAACAGATGAACTTAACCGCTCATAGAATGGCTTTGCGATTCATATGAAGAAACCCGCAAATATGCAAGAAGACTAATAAGGCAGAGGGGTATAACATCTCTTTTATACCCTCAAGGCACGTTGAGACAGTCGTATTGATAGAGTTAAAATAGCTTTATTTCAAGCAGTTCCGGAGATTTTAATAGAATATTTCACTATGCTGTATGTTCCCGTGGACGAGAGTTTCACGGGAATTCTTACGTAGGGGGGAAACAAAAACTCAAAATTAAATAATTACGCGTAGTTCAAGGGTATTTTTAGTATTTGTTTAATGAAAACGGAGAAAAAGACCCCTGTAGCCTTCAAAATATCATCAGGAGTAAGATTGATAAAAAAACAGACCAAAAGAATTATCACTAGCAACATGACGAGTTAACAGAGTAACCTAATCAAACCAAAAGAGCGCTCAAGTATTTAAGTCCTTTGCGCAAAAAAACTTGATCGATAAACAAATTAATTCATTGGACGATAGGACGAAATTTTCGGATATATTCACTTAGCATAGATTTAAGACGCTTTACGCTTAACGGAATGAAATAATCAAGGAATTCTCTGTGGAGGATGCCAATAACCCGTCACAAATATCATTTTGCTAAGGACAATAGTAACCTGTCTTCTTGTATTTGATATTTTTGAAAAAATTAGATTCGGTTATTTCTGCCTTTTATAATGCAGTTGATCAAGATTATATTTTGAGTCACTAAAAAGCGATAAAAATATGTATGCCATCATGTGAGCAACCTTTAGATTGACGCATTTAATAGATAATCATATCCTTTTGTTTGAATAGCGCTTTTTTACAAGCAAAGTTAGTTTATCGAGTTTTGTCCATAAGCATTTTTGTGCATGAAATGGATTTTCCGAAGAATTCTCTGATTCCATGAGATTTCTGGGATTATTATAGTGCCTAAAAGATCAAAGAGTTAGTGAATTAAATAATAAAATTAATTGATCTAACAGTATCATACTTCCATCTTATTCCATAAGATATTAACAAAAATAGGTGATTACTAAATGATTTCTACTCTGAGATTAATTCAAAATCAAATATTGGGTGGCGTACTCTTTGCCATTGCTTCAGTTATGATAATTATAGCCAGTATCTTAGAAGAAAACATCGAAATTCAAAAAGAAAATGGAGGGGAAATTGCTTATACTCCTTCTCCAATTCAAATAACCTTATTTGCATTTGGAATCATAACCTTAGCCACTCTTATCTTTGCTTATAACGTAACAGTAAGATTGAACCAGACAAACTTACAAATGTTAACAGGTAAAGCCAAAGGATATCTTCGACCGCTTTTATGGAATTTTGCCGGCTCTTGGCTTTTCGTTTTTGGCGCATTTTCATTGCTAATAGGAACTAAGATTATATTGGAAGAAAAATCAGCAATTGAAATTTTTTAGGTTTTCAGCAGCATATTACTTTATTGCATTCAATCCCTTGATTTTACTGGTATTACTATCGGTTTCAAAATTATATCAAATTCGAGTTTTTAAAGCTTTTACCAGAAATCTCTTTCTGCTAAAATCAGAGAGAAACTTATAGTACAGGTCAGGTAATTTTACTTGTGCTTCTTAGTTCCTTGCTGAGGATAAAAAGCTTTAATGAACTGAATGGAATCATTTTGCAACACAACGAGAAGCGGTAAGGCTTCTATTAAAATGACTATATGATGTGGTTGGCGTTTCAACGGTTATTTGCGAAAATGTTTATAACAAAGCCTCCCGATCCCCTTGTTAAAATGCAATGATTTCGCACATTAGTATCATCTTATTGCCATAACACACGTTGAGACGATAATAATGATGACGTATTGTGGTTCTAAGGACAAATAAGGAATGTCAACACTATATGTAGTGGTTCTGGTGTAAAAAAGGAGCAAGAATCGGGCTGAAAAGTGCGTTTTTCGGCTGGTTTTTTTTAGGCTGTTTTATAGATGACATTGGGTATTTTGATAATGTTACCCCAAAAATATAATTTTAAAAGAAATCCAAAGGAATTAAGATGATAATTTAATAGCATTTTTTTATAATCAATACATATCAACAAATTAATTATGTTATTAAACCTTGAATATAAAAGATGTAACTCAGCTGGGGGAGCGCTTGCTTTACATGTAAAAGGTCGTGGGTTCGAATCTCATTATCTCAACCAAAACTAATCTGAAACCCTGCTATATCGAATAATCAAACATAACAATAAACGGTATTTAACGTGACAAGTAGATGTTAAATGATTACGTGATGCTTAAGTGTTACTCCAAATATTGGCATATTTAATTGACAGGCGATTAGGCTTATGTTATATTAATAAATAAGTTAATCATCTTTGATTTACTTAACTGAATGTAAGAGACATTGTTAAATTTAATAAGGTTAGTTTCGGTTGGAATGGTTATTACCATTTTCAAGAGAAGCGGGCTCTGGGGTGGGAGGCTACCAAATATTGGTATAGCTATCCGCCTCTATTTATTCTTTTTAAGACAACAAATAACTGAATAGATTTAAACGCTGAATCCATATGGAACGGGAGACCCAAACAATAGGGGTGAATCCAAAGCGGGTGCTTTGGTAGGGTTAGCTCTTTCGACCCGAATCCGTCAGCTAATCTCGTAAGCGTTGGAAGAGAAGGTGATTGATATGCTTAATTACACCTTTAGTTTAGGTTTATATTTTTGGCATATGCTGCAGATACTTCTCTGCAGCTTTTTGTTTTATATACCTTAAATATTGAGGAGGCAATCCTCAATTAAGAATCTGAAGGGGGAATTAAATAATATGCAAAGAAATTATAGGGATATACCCTTATATAAAAATGTAACAGAAGAACAGTGGCAGGACTGGAAGTGGCAGATTTCCAACAGAATCACAAGAATTGATCAATTGGAACAAGTAGTCAACCTTACCCAGGATGAGCGTCAGGGAGTGGCGGTAAGTCTAAAAAAATTACGTATGGCAATAACGCCCTACTATTCTACACTTATGGATCCAAATGACGAACATTGCCCGGCAAGACGGCAAGCAATTCCAACGATTCATGAAACCAAAATATCCAAGTTTGATAGTAGTGACCCGCTGCATGAAACAGCTGACTCGCCAATTCCCGGTCTTACGCACAGATATCCTGATAGGGTGCTTTTGCTTATTACTGATCAGTGTTCAATGTACTGCCGTCACTGTACCAGAAGACGATTTGCCGGTTATGAGGATAAGGCACTTTCCCTTGATAATATCAATCGGGCAATCAATTATATTAAAGTGCATAAAGAAGTCAGGGATGTGCTTTTGTCGGGTGGAGATGCCTTATGCCTCTCTGATGAAAGGCTGGAAGCAATTATAAGATCAATACGAGAAATCAAACATGTGGAAATAATACGGATAGGCACAAGAACACCGGTTGTCATGCCTCAGAGAATTACCGATACGCTCTGCAAAATGCTGAAAAAATATCATCCAATTTGGCTGAATACTCACTTTAACCACCCCAGGGAACTGACAGTTGAATCCAAGGTAGCATGCGAAAAATTGGCTGATGCCGGAATACCTATTGGTAACCAGTCTGTACTTTTAAAAGACATTAACGATTGCCCCTATATAATGCGTGATTTGGTTCAGAAACTGGTAAGCTCGAGAATCAGACCATATTACCTTTATCAGTGTGACCTTTCAGAAGGAATTGAACATTTTAGAACTCCGGTTTCTGTGGGGATTGAAATCATAGAAATGATGCGTGGACATACATCAGGGTTAGCTATTCCACAGTTTGTAGTAGATGCGCCTGGAGGCGGGGGGAAGATCCCGGTCAATCCACAATACTTGATTTCATATTCCCCTGAAAAGGTCATTCTTAGAAATTATGAAGGTGTAATTTGCACGTATAGCGAGCCTCGGGATAAAACGCACCAGTGCCGAAAATGCGGCACGTGCGGTAAATTCAAGAATAAAGAATACCGGGGATTAGAAAAGTTATACAGAGATGAACAAGTGTGCTTGATTCCAAGTACAAACGTAAGACTTAACAAGAGGGAGGACTTCCATGAATATAGATCAAGACGAATGTAAAAATTTCTATACAAACTTTTCGGGTGTGGACATGTACGTGGATTATCGCAATAAAAGGCTTAAAATATTGAGTCATTCTCTTTTGTCTGAGTTGATAATCAAAGAGATTATTGATTATTCCAAAAAAGAAAATTTGGGTAAGATTATTGCGAATTGTTATAAACAAGATCTTAGTATCTTTGAGGAATGCGGGTTTGTAGCAGAGGGGGTTATCGACGGTTTTTTTCAGGGAGAGGATGCAACTTGTATGTCCCTTTTTCTTGATACGAAGCGCAAAAATTCACTCTATGAGGAGAAAGAAAACAGAATTATCGATTATTGCGTTAAGAATACCAATAAATTCGAGCTGACTAAGAATAAAAACTTTACGATGAGGCAGGCCGTGCCGGACGATATTCCCCAGATAATTCAGCTTTTTCAAACGGCATTTGAAACCTATCCAACACCTATTTTCAGCAGAGAGTATCTTCAAAAAGTCATGCAGGATCATATTTTGTATATGGTAGCGGAAGAAGAAGGGAAAATTATCAGTATTGCTTCGGCGGATCTTGACAAACAACACATGAACGCTGAAATAACTGATTGCGCCACTTATCCAAAGTATAGAGGCAGAAACATATTAAGCGAATTGATATTCCAACTGGAAACACACTTGAAACGCAATGGATTTGCTACAGCATATAGCCTTTCAAGAGCTAACAATCTTGGAATCAACAGGTCTTTAAGCAAGCTGGGATATATGTATCGGGGTAGACTAATCAACAACTGCCATATTTGCGGCGGTTTTGAAGATATGAATATTTGGGTAAAAATATTACTGGAGGAAGTATGCTAAGTGACTCGAGAGAAGATCGTCGTAACAGACTTAATTAAGATATTTGATCCCCATCCCCAAAAGGCTTTAAATTTATTGGCGGAGGGAAAAAGTAAAGACGAAATACTTAAAGAAACAGGACAGACAGTAGGAATTAACAAGGTTAGTTTCACAGTTACGCAGGGTGAAATATTTGTAGTGATGGGACTTTCCGGGAGCGGGAAATCGACGATTCTGCGTTGTCTGAATCGGCTGATTGAACCAAGTTCCGGTTCAATCGTTATTGATGGAGTAAATATAACCAAGTTGAAAGAAAGAGAGCTGCGTAAGATTCGCCAGGAAAAAACAGCCATGGTTTTTCAGCAGTTTGCGTTACTTCCTCATCGTACGGTTCTCCAAAATACGGTGTATGGGCTGGAAGTTCAGGGAGTTGCGAAAAAGGACAGAGAAGCTAAAGCCATAATAACATTGGAACTCGTCGGTCTTAAAGGCTGGGAAGAGAAATATCCTGCTCAGTTGAGCGGGGGGATGAAACAACGGGTTGGATTAGCCAGGGCTTTAACCAATGATGCCGATATTCTTCTCATGGATGAGGCTTTTAGTGCACTTGATCCTTTGATTAGGGAAGAGATGCAGGATGAGCTTTTAAGTCTTCAGCAAAAGATGAACAAGACTATTGTTTTCATTACCCACGATTTAAACGAAGCACTTAAGCTGGGAGATAGAATTGCCTTTCTAAGGGATGGTGCTTTAGTTCAGGTAGGAACCCCTGAAGAGATTACCACGAATCCGGCTGATGATTATGTCGCCAAATTTGTCAGAGGGGTGGATCGGAGTAAGATCCTTACTGCCAGGGACGTGATGAAGAAACCGCAACCGCTCATAACGATGCGTGACGGCCCTGGTGTTGCGCTGAGGATTATGAAGGAACATGGGATATCCAGTGTATTTGTTGTGGACAAGGAGAAAAATTATAAAGGTATTATTACAGTAGATATAGCTGTTGAAGCTAGGAATGCCGGGATTTCCAGTTTGCATGAAATAGAACTCGCCCAGGGTCCTGTTGTTAATGAGAATACACCTGTCCAGGAGACTTTGGGTGTGATTGCGGAGAGCAAACTCCCTATGGCAGTGGTCAATGAGGAAAACAAATTGATTGGAATCATCGTTCGGGGGTCTGTCCTCGCGGCGCTTGCTTCCCATAAACGAGGTGAAGACAATGACTAAGTTCCCTTTAGCCGCGCTCGTTGATCAGGGAGTTAAATGGCTGCAAACGAACTTTGGTGACAACCTGGATGTTTTTTCCGATGCTTTTAATAAAGGGATATTTGCTTTTGGGCACTTGTTGGCGGTTATTCCCTGGTGGGTTATTATTCTCATCTTTGCTGTTTTAGCATGGAAAGCCAACGGTTGGAAGCTTGCACTCGGGACAGTTATCGGTCTGTTTTTAATCTATAATTTGAAGCTATGGCCATCTTTCCTGGATACGCTTATTCTGGTTATCATATCGGCTGTTGTTTCCATTATTATCGGTTTACCGTTGGGGATTTTTGCGGGAAGAAACAATAGGGCCCATTATGTGATTTCACCAATTTTAGACATTATGCAAACGATGCCTTCTTTTGTCTATCTTATTCCGGCTTTGCTGTTCTTCGGCATTGGGAAAGTGCCGGCGGTGTTTGCTACCGTAATCTTTGCTATGCCGCCAGCAATCAGGCTCACTGACCTCGGCATCCGCCAGGTTCCGCTGGAACTGGTGGAGGTAGGAGCGGCTTTTGGTTCTACCCCGAGACAACTTTTATGGAAAATTCAATTTCCAGTGGCTTTACCTACAATCATGGCCGGTATCAACCAGACGATGATGCTTTCTTTATCCATGGTGGTTATTGCAGCCATGATCGGCGCCGGCGGACTAGGTGCAGGCGTCTTAGAAGCTATTGGGCAGCTCAAGATAGGGATGGGATTTGAATATGGCGTCGCCGTGGTGATTATGGCCATTATTTTGGACAGACTTTCTCAAGGGATCGGACGTTCGATAAGAACGAATGATAATAATAAAGAATAAGGAGGAAAATAAAAAAATGAATCAAAATTACAAAGGGTGGCAGAAATTACTCATTCTAGCATTAGTTACAGTACTGGTCTTAAGCTTTACCGCCGGATGTTCAAGTACCCAGCAGCAGTCAAACGGCGATACCAGTAAAGATAAAGGGACTGTCAAGATAGGTTATGTCAATTGGGCTGAGTGTATCGCAATAAGCAATCTCTGGAAGGTGATTCTGGAGGATGAAGGCTATAGGGTAGAACTCACCCAACTTGATGTTGCTCCTCTCTTTGTGGGCTTAAGTAAAGGAGATATTAATGTCTTTATGGATGCATGGCTGCCAATTACCCACGAAACCTATTGGAAGGAATACAAGGATAATTTGGAAGACTACGGCATCTGGTATCAGGAACCGGCTAAGATCGGTATTGTCGTACCCAAATATGTCACCATTGATTCTATCGACCAAATGAAAGATGAAGCAGCAAAATTCAATAATAGAATTATTGGAATCGATCCCGGCGCCGGAATCATGAAAGCATCATCAAGGGCGAATGAGACCTACGGATTGGGTTTTGAAGTTGTGCAAGGCAGCGAGCCGGCTATGATGGCGGCCATGGACAAAGCGTATAGCAAGAATGAATGGATTGCGATCACTGGCTGGAGTCCGCATTGGATGTTTGCTAAATATGATCTGAAATATCTGAATGACCCAAAGAAAGAATTTGGAGAAGCAGAAGAGATTCACATCCTGGCCAATAAAGACTTCAGCGGGAAACAAGCCGAAGCTGCTGCCATGCTGAAAAAATTTAAGATGTCGGATGCTCAGATCGGCAGTCTTGAAGGCTTAATCAATGAAGGAATGAAACCAGAGGATGCAGCTAGAAAGTGGATAAATGAGAATAAGGATATTGTTGACGGTTGGCTTAAGTAAATCTAAGGTTATTATTTAGTTCGCCAATTATAAAAAATATTTTTACAGAAAAAAGCAGATTGGCGAAGTAGGCTCATCTATGCAAATGAGGCTATATTAAAACTTAAAGTAAAAAATCGAAAGTGTATAATATAACCATATAAGAGCACCCTCGATTTACCATAATAGTGGAATGAGGGTGTTCATTTTAGGCTATTTTCATAATGAATGTAGGGCGACAAATAAACGGGCAACAAGTTTTGTTACACACCTCATTATAGACAGGAGAATGAAATTCTTTTTGTAATTGGATTGATGAAGAACGAGAGGTAATCTGTATTGTTTTGATTTATATCAGATTTAAGAAGGTGGAGAAGAAAAAATGGAATAGTAAATCTATTGAAAGTTTGCCGCATTATACGTTGATTAATATCAGCAAGATATGGACACTGCGGGAAGGTGCCTAGTTGATATATTTCTTGTATTGATATTTTTATTGGGAAAATGAAGAAATGTATGGTACAGGATTAATAATTGGTCAATGTAAAGCTTATGAAAATCAGTTCCATGTTCCAAAGGATAAGAGATAGCCTGATTTGCTAAAGGATTATATTAAAAAGCAAAATACTTAAGATAAATACCTGGACACTTCAGCATAAAGTGGATACTACTGGGTATTCAAAAGAATAATTTTTTGTTATAATATAAAAGCTTAAGCAAAAATAACAATATATAGTTGTACAGGTTGGTGCAAACTTCATGAAAGTGAAGGACGCTAAAGCTATGGGTCTAAGGCTGCTTGTAAGTTGCTATGACTGCCAGGCTGCAAGTAATTTGAACTTCTGGGGGGGAGTAGTTCCATTTTGGATTGCTCTCTTTTTATATCTTATTTTCACTTAGGAGGATAGTACATATGAAACAAATGGGCATCGGACAAGCATTCAGAGCAAATTTTCTGGGTCACGCTCCGGACTGGTACAAAAGAACAATTCTTGCTTTTTTGGTGTTAAACCCAATTTTGATGGTTACCGCCGGTATGTACGTTACCGGGTGGGTGTTGATTGTCGAATTTATTTTTACCTTGGCAATGGCGTTAAAATGTTATCCGCTTCCTGCCGGTGGGCTTCTGGCGATTGAAGCCGTTGTGCTCGGACTTACTAACCCTCATATGGTCTATCACGAGGTTGAAATGAACCTGCCGGTTATTCTTCTTCTGATGTTCATGGTTGCCGGGATCTATTTTATGAAAGAAGGTCTTGTGTACCTGTTTTCCAAGCTCCTTACTAAAGTACACTCTAAAGTCGCGCTTTCATTCCTGTTCGCTGTTCTAGGTGCGGTTCTTTCCGCGTTTTTGGACGCGCTGACCGTAACCGCAGTGATTATCGCCGTGGCCTATGGTTTCTATTGCATCTTCCACAAGTTTGCTTCCAGCGAAAAAGTATACGAAACGTATGACATTAATCACGACCATAGTGTTGATGAAAAACATCATGAGGACCTGAACGAGTTCCGTGGTTTTCTGCGTAATCTTCTGATGCATGGCGCTGTGGGCACTGCGCTGGGCGGAGCAATAACACTGGTTGGTGAACCGCAGAACCTCTTAATTGGCTCCATTATGCAATGGGACTTCGTAGATTTCTTTATACAATGTGCCCCTGTGTCTATCCCGGTATTGATCGTTGGTCTTCTGACTACCATTATCCTTGAAGTTACTAAGTTCTGGGGGTACGGCTACCAGCTTCCTGAGTCTGTGCGAAAGGTTATGGAAGATGATGTAAAAGTCAAAGATACTGCCAGGAATATGCGCGGACGTGTGCGCCTGATTGTTATGGCTTTGTGCGGTGTTGTGCTGATCTTCTCCCTGGCACTGCACCTGGCGGAAGTAGGTATTATTGGTCTGATGATTATTATCCTGCTTACAGCCTTCAACGGGGTTACTGAAGAAAAGCGCATCGGTCATGCGTTTGAAGAAGCGCTGCCGTTTACTGCGCTGCTGGTCGTATTTTTCGCCGTCGTTGCGGTTATTCATGATCAGCATTTGTTTACGCCGATTATTCAATGGGTATTGAACATCGAAGGACAGAATCAGCTTGCCGCTTTTTTTACGGCCAACGGCGTCCTTTCGGCAATCAGTGACAACGTTTTTGTTGCCACGGTATATATGACTGAAACACAGCAGGCATTTAAAGCCGGAGGTATTGCGCTGGAGCAGTATAACAAGCTGGCAGTTGCCATTAATATGGGTACAAATATCCCTTCAGTTGCCACACCAAACGGTCAGGCGGCGTTTCTGTTCATCTTGACTTCTGCACTTGCACCGCTGATTCGCCTGTCTTACCTGGAAATGGTAAAGCTGGCTCTGCCATACGCTATCGTTATGACTCTTACGGGCCTGCTGGCAACAATGTACCTGTTGTAACACCTTGTAGCCTTCAAAAAAATGATCCAGTTGAACCAATACAATTTGTTGTACGATAAATCAAGCTGCCTGCTTCTTGAAGTTGTGATACAACCCTCCGAGAACCGGATCAAAAATCAAAACCGATAACGGAAGAAATAGGCCATTCCATTGACCGAACAGGGGTCTGGCACTCAATGCCCTGATGTGTATTAGCGGGATTGTAATATTTGCCGATATATTCACTAAGCAGAGTTTTGAGATGCTTTGCGCTTAGGCAGTACCATGAAAAAGAATTGACAGTAGAAGAAGATGCCTTAACTTTTTTGACAGATACCGATTTGGTGGTCCGTCTGACAATGTCTCAACAGGGGCGTTGGCCGACAAATGGGGAGACTGTATCCGAACTGGAACATAAACTTGGCGAATGCATATGGTGGCTGATTATTTTGACTGAACGCATGAATATTGATATTAGTGAAGCATTGGAGGAATTTCTATCCAAAACTGAAAACATTTAAGGGATTGAGTTAATTAGCTTGTGGAAGAGGGAATCTAATACAAATAGTCCAAGTCATCACTTACTGATACAGACTATTCTGCTGATATGTGTAATAATTATGATGAATTGTATTTCAGAATTAGACGAATTAGCGGAATTGCTTGTCAGTGGGCCAAAAGATAAAGTGAATGATGAGGTATTAACACATGGCTAAATTTAAGAATCAAATTGCCCTGATCAAAGCATTGTTGTCAAACCCGCAGATCATTAGGGTAAAACCTTCGATTAATTGGTTCCTGACTAGATATATGGGAAAGTTCAATTTGTTGAATATAGGCGGGCAGCTGATCATTCATTCGCATCTGCCTTCGGTAAACAGCAAAGCCTTTACCCGCTTCATCAATGAGCATCTGCTGGCAAGGACAGAGGGACCCTCCCACGCTCAAATCGGCTTGACTAATGTCTGCCCACAGAATTGCCGATATTGTTACAACAAGAATAGAAGCGGGGAGCTTCTAAGTACGGCTGAAATCAAGCAGCTCATCCAGGAACTGAAGAAGATGGGCGTTTTTTGGCTGGGCTTTACCGGTGGGGAACCGCTTTTGAACAAAGATATCGTTGAGATTGTAAAAAGTGTCGGAAATGATTGTGCCATAAAGCTGTTTACCACAGGCATGGGTATTACGGAACAGCTGGCAGCGGAGCTTAAGCAAGCAGGCCTTATGTATGTCTCAATCAGCCTGGACCATTGGGAAAAAGAAGAACATGACCGGATCCGGGGTTGCGTTGGGGCTTATCAGAAGGCACTCAAGGCGATAGATATATTTAAAAATATAGGTGTCCATGTCAGTGTATCAGCGGTTATATCCAGAGAGATGCTTCAGAAAAATCAGGTGAAGGAATTTCTTGAGTTCCTGATCAGCCTTGATATCCATGAAGCCTGGCTAAGTGAAACCAAGCCGACGTCAGAGACATTCTGGAACAAAGCTGCAGTCATTACCGAAGAGGAACGCTTAAGCCTGGTCAGCTTGCAGGACAAATACAATAAAGAGGGAAAAATCACGGTTAATTATCTTGGACATTTTGAGGGGGGAGAGCACTTCGGCTGTAATGCAGGCCATAAAATGGTCTATATTGATGCGTTTGGGGAGGTAAGCCCCTGTGTGTTTACGCCCATGACCTTTGGTAATGTACGGAATAAGCCGGTGCAAGCCATTTTTTCAGAGATGAAAGCGCATTTTCCGTCAGAGAGCTGCTGTTTTATGAACAAAAACTATGAATTGCTGAAAAAATATTATCAGGGAAAGTATCCTTTAAGCAAAGAGGATACCTTGGAGATGATGAAGGAAGCCCGGTTTAGCCCGCTGTCCAAGTTCTCACGATTGTACCAGATACGATAAAGTGATAGGAACAGTTGCTTAGATGCAATGAATAGCGAGCAATAAATAGTGAACAACAAATAGCGAGCAATATAAGATGGGGGTATAGGTGTGAGATTGTATAAACTGTTCAGTCTTACCGCAGCAGTAATATTTGCCGTTATAGGGTTCATTTTTCTATTTTTCCCCGACTCGGCCTTGATTTTTTTCAACAGGTTTTCATTTTATTTCGGATTGCCCCAGTCTCCGGTACAAGGTAGCGGCTTTTATCTAACGCTGGCTTCGGCTTACATGTATCTTGTAACGGTGCTTGCAATTCTGATGTACCGCTATCCGCAGCAGAAGATTTATCCGTTCTTATTGGCTCATGGCAAACTGGCATCTTCGGTTCTTTCAATTTATCTATTCCTGATGCACCAGCATTACCTAATATATCTTACCAACTTTGTGATTGACGGATGCATAGGTATTGCAGCCGTAATCCTTATGAAAATGAAAAAAACAGGGGTCTAATGATGCTACAGAAAATGATGCAGCTCCGTATGCCTGAATTTATCAAAAAGAAAAAGCTGAATGAATTATTCCGCTTGACGGCTGATGCCTTCCAATGTGAGCTGTCGGAGCATAAGGGGCTTTCTTTTACCGAGTGCTTGTCGGAATATGCTATATTTACCAAGGAACAAGCCGAGAGCTATTTACAGAGTGGACGCCCTCTTGAAGAACTGAAACAGCGGTTGTATCAAAATTCTTATATTTTTGGACAAGGCTTAAGAAAAAGCCTTCATATTATAACCTGGAAAGAAGCTGTCACGGTACTTACGGTTATTTATAAGCTTATCGGCATCGATTTTCAATATGACAGGCAGGGCGAATTTAGCATTAAGCAGTGCTTTTTCAGTAAATATTATTCAGCAGAAGTCTGCAAGCTTATTTCTTCACTGGATGAAGGACTGGCGGCAGGACTTTCAGGCGGTGACAGGCTGTACTTTAAGCAAAGAATCACTGAGGGCGGCAGCTGCTGTAAAGGATATTTCAGCAGGGAGAGTTGAAATGAAAAAAGCGATTGTAGTCGGCAGCGGTGCGGGCGGAGCAGCCGCCGCCAAGAAGCTGCAGGAGAAATTTCAGGTAACTGTCTTGGAGACAGGCAGAGAATTTAAGCCTTTCTCTTCTAGTTGGCCTGCCTTGGAAAAGCTTAAGAAAACCGGACTGTTCTTTGATGAAAGGGAAATACAGCTGCTGTTTCCGTCCATGAAAGTCCATAAAACCGAAGATGGCATGGTTATGGTCAGCGGGACCGGCCTGGGTGGGACTACCACGCTTTCTGCCGGAAATGCGCTTCGTATGGACAAAGGGCTTAAGGAGCTTGGAATTGATCTGGATGATGAATTCGAGGAGCTTTATCGGGAGATTCCCGTTACAAATAATCATCAGAATAAATGGCGGGATACCACTAAGGAATTGTTTGAAATATGCAAAGAAATGGATCTGAATCCCCAACCTTTACCAAAGCTTGGAGATTATGAGCGCTGTACCAACTGCGGAAGATGTGTCTTGGGCTGCCGGTACGGCGTGAAGTGGGACAGCCGTCAATTTCTGAAGGCCGCACAGGATTCAGGAACGGAACTGGTTATAGGCTGTAAGGTCTCCAAGGTAGTTACAGAAAAGGGTTCCGTCAAGGGAGTGCAGGCGCAAAAAGGCATGAATTCCGTATTCTATCCGGCTGATATTGTCATCCTAGCGGCAGGCGGTTTTTCTACCCCTGTAATCCTTCAGAATTCGGGAATTGAATGCGAAAGTAGATTGTTTGTTGATCCGATCCTCTGCGTAGCTGCCGAGTATAAGGGAAGCCTTCAGAACAAGGAGCTTTCCATGCCCTTTGCTGTACAGCGGGAACATTATATCTTGTCCCCGTATTTTGATTATCTAAGTTTTTTCTTTAATAAAAGCTGGCGGTATCCTGCCTCGGATACCTTGGCCCTGATGATCAAGCTGGCGGATTCAAATGCCGGAAGTGTTGATAACAAAAAAATCAATAAAACACTTACTGGTATTGATAAAGAAAGACTGCAGGAGGGAGTCGGGATCTGCAAGGAGATACTGAACAGGTATGATATAAGAAAGGACAATATTTTCCTTGGAACGATCAATGCCGGGCATCCCGGCGGCATGCTGCCGCTCACAAGACAGGAAGCGGAAACCTTTCACAATCCCAAGCTTCCTAAAAACCTGTACGTTGCCGATGCAACGCTATTTCCTAAGTCTTTGGGCAACCCGCCCATACTTACGATAATGGCTATGGCGAAGAGAGTCGGTAAAATTATCATGGAGCAAATATAACTGAAAATTTAAAAAATATGAACAAAGATTTAGCCCTGACTATGATACATATTATTAGCATATGATATATTTACTTGTATAGACAAAAGAATGGAATGAGGATATTGTTCCAGGCTAAGAACCGCAAGCACAATCGGTATGAAAGAAAAATTTAAAGGAGGATGATTTGAAGTGGTGGATTTGAAAGTCCTGACTCAAGCCATGTCCGATTTGGACGAAGACGTGTTAAACAAGGCTATTGATGAAGTACTAAGCAAAGACGACAATGCCGCTGAAGCCCAAGAAGTTGTTAAAGCCTGTCAGCAAGGTATGACGCTTGTAGGTGAACGCTATGATTCGGGTGAGTACTTTATCGGA
Organism: Dehalobacter sp. CP; assembly: GCF_047652685.1. Lineage (NCBI taxonomy): Bacteria > Bacillati > Bacillota > Clostridia > Eubacteriales > Desulfitobacteriaceae > Dehalobacter > Dehalobacter sp. CP. The sequence continues at coordinate 2,011,212 of NZ_CP157399.1, read as the reverse complement.
GACTTGGTCTTCGCCGGGGAAGTGTTGCAAAGTGTCATGGACAAGCTCAAACCAGCTTTAATTGCAGGATCCTCAGCAAAAGGCGGAAAAATTGTTCTGGCCACAGTTTTCGGAGATCTTCATGACATAGGCAAAAATATTTTCAGATCCATGGTTGAAGCCGCAGGTTTCGAGGTAATCGACCTCGGAATCAATGTTTCGGCTAACCAGATCGTGGACAAGGTAAAAGAGGTTAACCCTGATATTGTAGGATTAAGCGGCGTACTCACCTTGGCGTTGGATAGTATGAAAGAAACAGTTAATGCGCTTAATGAAGCAGGCCTTAGAAATTCAGTCAAGGTTATTATCGGCGGAGTACCCGTTAATGAAAATGTCTGTAAAAGCATAGGGGCCGATGCTTTTTCGACAAATGCCGCTGAAGGCGTAAAAATATGCCAGAGATGGGTGGGTTGATCAATGAGTGAAGCTATGAACCTCTATCAAGAGCGTTTGGACCGTGTTTTTAAAACCTTAAGATTGGAACAAGCAGACCGCGTTCCGGTGCTGGCTACTTACGGGACTTGGAGTTCTTACTTTGCAGGGTATACCGATGCAGAAACCAATTGGGATACGGATAAATGCGGTAAAGCCCTAATGAAAGTGGCAGATGAGCTTTCAGTAGATATGATTCATATGATCTATAACAGGCCCGGTGGTGTTTATCAGGCGTTGGGGAGCAATGCGTTTCACTATTTAAGTGACAGTAATATTGTCCAGTATTCTGACGAGTCTGCCAAAATAATGAATGAGGATGAATACCCGGAATTTATCAAAGATCCGTTCAGGTTTTTGGTAGAGAAGGTCTTGCCGCGAAAATACGCCGAACTGGCCAAGGATTCTCCGATGAAGGATTTAGCATTTGCCAAAGGCGCCATGAAGTTTGGAATGTATGGCGGCCAAAAGGGGGCCATTGAGGGTTCACTTGCCGCGCAGCACGGAATGCCCTTGTTATTTGACGGCATTATCTTACACCCAATGGATTGGATTGCTGATTTCTTCCGGGGCATTAAAGGCGTATTCATGGATATTCGCCGTCGTCCGGCGGAATTGGCCGAGGCTATCCAGGCGTTTACCCCGTTGGTGATCAGGCTTGGCATGGGCCAGGTGCACATGGGGCCACCGAAACCAAACCCCAAAGTTCTTCTTTTTCCGCTGCATTTACCTACGATGCTGAAAGTAGCGGACTTCGACAAGTATTACTGGCCGTCGTTTAAAATGATCATGGAATTTTTCGCTGCCCATAATGTCTATGTCATACCGTTCTACGAAGGCGATTGGTCACGTTATTACAATCATCTTCAAGAATTGCCGGCCAAGAAAACAGGGGGCTGGTTCGAACATGGCGATCCTAAAGAGATAAAAGATAAACTCAAAGACACCATGTGCGTCATCGGACTTTTCCCAGCAACTCTGCTGCAATATGGGACCAAGGAAGAATGTATTGCCAAAACAAAAGAATTAATCGATGGTATGGCAGGCGGAGGATACATTTTTGGTACCGATAAGGAACTTCTTGCACCAGCGGATGGTAAGGCGGAAAACATTATCGCCGTAAATAAATTTGTCATGGAGTATGGGATTTATAAATAGGAGGTGCTTCACAGTGGAAGAACAATTGTTGATCTCTTGGAGTGATATCGTTAAAGAGCATCCGGAACTCGCAGACAAAGATCCCGCAATGGGAATGAATTGGGATATCGGGCAGGAAATGATTTTTGCCTATGTAACTTTCCTGGCGCTCTTTTAAAACAAAGAGAATAAGGAAGACTAAACAAAACGGGGCCGTTGCTAGCGAATTATCTTAATTCGTTTGCAACGGCCCCGTTTTGTTTAATCATAAAGGGGAGACTTAACGATTATCATTGGAAAAAATCAAAAGACCTATGAATAAATTATCGCCCACTAATTCATATGTTTTTTGCAAATGATATCTTTACTTGTATAGACGAGTTAATGGAATAATAAAATTATTTCAGAATTACAGAACTAAACAAAAAAATTTAAGGAGGATGATTTGAAGTGGTGGATTTGAAAGTCCTGACTCAAGCGATGTCCGATTTGGACGAAGACGTGTTAAACAAGGCTATTGATGAAGTACTAAGCAAAGACGACAATGCCGCAGCTCAAGAAGTTGTTAAAGCCTGTCAGCAAGGTATGACGCTGGTAGGTGAACGTTATGATTCGGGCGAGTACTTTATCGGAGACCTGGTCTTCGCCGGGGAAGTGTTGCAAAGTGTAATGGACAAGCTCAAACCGGCTTTAAGTGCAGGTTCCTCAGCAAAAGGCGGAAAAATTGTCCTGGCTACAGTTTTTGGAGATCTTCATGACATAGGCAAAAATATATTCAGATCAATGGTTGAAGCCGCAAATTTTGAGGTAATCGACCTGGGGATTAATGTTCCGGTCAGCCAGATCGTGGACAAGGTTAAAGAGGTTAACCCTGATATTGTGGGATTAAGCGGCGTATTGACTTTGGCGCTGGATAGTATGAAGGAAACGGTTGATGCGCTTAATGAAGCAGGCTTCAGAAGTTCAGTCAAGGTGATTATCGGCGGAGTACCGGTTAATGAGGTTGTTTGTAAAAGCATAGGAGCCGACGCCTTCTCGACAAACGCTGCTGAAGGTGTAAAAATATGCCAAGGATGGGTGGGTTGATCAATGAGTGAAGTAATGAATACCTATCAAGAACGTTTGGACCGTGTCTTCAAAACTTTAAGGTTGGAACAAGCGGATCGCGTCCCAGTGCTAGGTACTTATGGGACTTGGGGTGCTTACTATGGAGGATATACTGATTCTGAGACGAATTGGGACATGGATAAATGCGGTAAAGCAATGCTGAAGATGGCGAATGATATTCCGATGGATATGCTTCATCAGCCTTTTGCCAGACCCGGCGGCGTTTATCAGGCGTTGGGAAGTAAGGCATTTCACTACTTAAGTGACAGCAATATCGTCCAGTATTCCGACGAATCTGCCCAGATAATGAAAGATGATGAATATCCGGAATTCAGCAAAGATCCGTTCAGGTTCTTGGTAGAGAAGGTGTTGCCGCGAAAATACGCCGAGCTGGCTAAGGATTCACCGATGAGGGATTTAGCATTTGCCAAAGGCGCCATGAAGTTTGGGATGTTTGGCGCCCAAAAGGGAGCCATTAAGGGTTCGCTTGCCGCGCAAGGAATGCCCGTGCTATTTGACGGCATTATTTTACACCCAATGGATTGGATTGCGGATTTCTTCAGGGGCATTAAAGGAGCATTCGGGGACATTCACCGTCGTCCGGCAGAATTTGCCGAGGCTATCCAAGCGTTCACACCGTTGGTCATCAGGCTTGGCATGGGTCAGGTGCACATGGCACCGCCGAGCCCAAACCCGAAAGTCCTTCTTTTACCGCTGCATTTACCTACTATGCTGAAAGTAGCGGACTTCGACAAGTATTACTGGCCGTCGTTTAAAATGATCATGGAATTTTTTGCTGCCCATAATGTCTATGTAATACCGTTCTACGAAGGCGATTGGTCACGTTTTTACAATCATCTTCAAGAACTTCCGGCTAAGAAAACAATGGGCTGGTTCGAACACGGAGATCCCAAAGAAATGAAACAAAAGCTCCAAGATACCATGTGTCTTATCGGACTTTTCCCGGCGACTTTACTGCAATATGGCACCAAGGAAGAATGTATTGCCAAAGCAAAAGAATTATTGGATAATCTGGCACCTGGCGGAGGATACATTTTTGGTACCGATAAAGAACTTATCGCGCCGCAGGATGCTAAAGCAGAAAACATTATTGCCGTAAACAAATTTGTCATGGAGTATGGTATTTATTAATAGGAGGTGCTTCACGGTGGAAGAACAATTGTTGATCTCTTGGAGTGATATCGTTAAAGAGCATCCGGAACTCGCAGACAAAGATCCTGCAATGGCTATGAGCTGGGATATCGGACAGGAAATGATCTTTGCCTATGTAACTTTCCTAGCGCTCTTTTAAAACAAAGAAAATAAGGGAAAATTAAAAAGACAATCGGGTTTGATCCCGGTTGTCTTTTGTTCACCCTGCATAATTGAGAATAGGTGCAGTAATGGAATTGTTAAGTAACGTAAACCATGTCAAAAAAATTGAACGGCAGCATTATGGATTGCATAGAAACTTTAACGCGAATTAAACAATAAAAAAAGTTAATATTGTATAATATATGCGCTATAGTACATTCTTAAAATAGGAAAAGACTTAACTTTATTCTTTTACTCATTCAGTCTATCATGAAATATTCAGAAAAATATTTAATGTATGCAAACATTTTAAACATTTCATACAAAATAAAGTGAGCAAAGGGGAGATGAAATTTAAACAGCATATTGCGACCAACATATTGCCCGGCGGTTGAAAAAATGACGGGGGGAAGAAGGGTATGAAAGAAGACCTTGAAAAATTAAATGTAGTGGTTCCCGATACATTCTTTCCAATTGAGAAACTGGCAAAGTATACGCATTTGGGGTCTGTAAAAACTTATCCGAAAGGAAGTACAGTTGTTTTTCCGGGAGATAAAATGCTGACTCTAGGTTATGTAATTTATGGAAGACTTAGAATCAGTACATTTTTTGAGGATGAACGGGAAAAATTATTGTATTTTGCTGGGCAGCACTGTATACTGGCTCTTTTATTCACAGAGTTAAGTGAAATCTATGCTGTTGCCACAGAAGACAGCCGAGTTTGTTTTTTCTCCGAGCGGCAAATCAGACAAATTTTTCGGGCAGATGACGATGTAGCTATTGATGTTCTTAAGAGCTATCAATCCAAAATAAACTACTATATTAAACAAGTGACAGAGATGGATTATTTTAATCCTACTGTCAGAGTTGTAAGGTTGCTTTATAAACTTTGCCTCACCAGTGGTATCGAAGTAGACGATTGTATAGAGATTAATATTGATCTATCCATGAAAGATATATCGGAAATTACGGGGACGCACTATGTAACAGTGTCTAAAGTATTGGGATGGTTAAGAAGGCAGAATATCTTGGAAAAAAAGAAAAACAAAATAATTATCCGTAATTTGGCAAAGCTTAATATATTGACACATGAAACACATATTTTAGAAGCGACAAATGAAAAAATTATAAAATAATTGCGATAATTTTTAATTATTTAAACAACAAGCAAATGAAGTTTTAAACCGGTTTAAAGCTTCATTTGCTTGTTGTTTTGTATAATGTACTTGTATGAACAAAGTCTACTTCATTAACTGGAAGGAGGTGAAAAATATGAGCACATTTTTAATTTTTATTGCCGGCGTGTTATTTTTAGGCGGAATTATTTTCATTAAACCCCGTGCCAAGCGTGAATTAATGTGGAAAACGGTTCTCAACTGGAGCTTATTTGTACTATGGTATGCCATTACTTGGACTGGTATTTCCTTTGTTTACATTAATGCCAGCGTTGGCCACGTCAAAGCAACAAGTACGGCAATATTTTTATTCCTAGGGATTTCTGTAGTACTTGCGGTTGTTTTGGCTCGTCTGTTAGGTTTTATCGGCGTAAAAAAAGCAAGCAATGCTGCACAAGCTTAGAAAGGAGGTTATAACAATGGTAGAAAAAACCGATCAAAAACAAAGATTAGAAATGAACCGCCGCAATTTTCTGAAAGCTGGAATGGCCGCAACAGCAATGGGGGTCATAGGAGCGATCAAGGCTCCGGCAAAATTGGCGAATGCTGCTGTTCCAAGTAGTGTTAACTACTTAGCCCCGGCCAAAGGGCAATGGTCGAAACTTCATCCCGAGCATAACTATGGCGGAGCTAGCGTTACGTTTGCGGAAAATAATGATCAATGGTTAGGGACATCTAAGCTTGTTGGGACTGTAAAAAATACCAATGAGGCTGATATGGGGTTTAATTTGGCCCGGAGGGGGCTAATTAGTGATAGAGCCCATAGAGGAGTTTATAATTTCGTTCCTAAACATCCTCAGGGAGGAGCAATAAGTGCGACTCTCGGTTTTGTTGGCACAGAAGATGCAGTGGACGGCAAACCGGCGCCTGAAAAATTACCGATTCCAGACCCGGAGCAAATGTCCCAGCATATTAGAGACCTTGCCTATTTTCTGAGAGCTGATGAGGTGGGCATTGGAGAAATGCCTCCTTATGCTTACTATTCTCATAAAGTTTATCCCACAAAGGACTTAGCTTACCTACCGGTAGAAGAATGTGTTTATCCAGTAACACAACGTTATCCCTATGTAATCGTCGTAATGGTTGACCAACACCTGGAGACCATGTTGGGATCGACTGGCTATGATGGAGTCAGTGCGTCTCAATCTATGCGCAGCTATCATGCTACGGGCAATATTGCGGTTATAATAGCAAAATATATCAGAAGCCTCGGCTATAATGCCAGAGCTCACCACGCAAGAAACTATATGGCCGTTATGCCACCTCTAATATTGGCGGCAGGGCTGGGGGAATTAACCAGAACAGGAGACTGTGCAGCCCATCCCCGGCTCGGATTCCGCCTTAAAGTAGCGGCTGTTACCACAGATTTGCCACTGCTTCCCAATAAACCAATCGATTTTGGTATGTTGGATTTCTGCAGAGTATGTGGAAAATGCGCGGATGAATGTCCATCCAAAGCCATCACGCATGACAAAGACCCAATTGAATATAACGGTTACTTACGTTGGAACAGCGACATGAAAAAATGCACGGAATTCCGTGTATCCAATGAAGAAGGTTCTTCCTGCGGACGCTGCATGAAAGTCTGTCCCTGGAACTCCAAGGAAGATTCTTGGTTCCATGAAGCTGGGATGTGGATTGGAAGCAGAGGGCAAGCCAATTCAAAGCTCCTCAAGTCAATTGACGATATGTTCGGCTATGGCACTGAACAAATCGAGAAGTACAAGTGGTGGTTGGAGTGGCCGGAACTTTATAAGATACCTGCCAGTATCCCTCCGGCTCCGGCTCCGGCCCCAGCAGCTCCTCCTGCTCATTAAAAATATTTCTTCGTAATAGAACAAGGCGCTCTAGGCGACGGGTTTTTAACCCGTCGCTTAAATTTTTATTCCATTACGGGAGGAGACCTTCTTCCATGGCTTGTTCACGTAATATTTTAACATGAAATGTTTTAGAGAAATTTAGTATGTGTAAAAAATAAAGCAAAAATCTTCTTTAAGGTTTGCCATTATTAATAAGAAAATATTAATGGAAAATATTTTTATAATTGTATCTCCAGATATAGTCAATCATTGTAGCTGAAGTAAAATACAACTGAAATATTAATACCATTTAGGAGGAGATACTTACATGGGAAACAACTTAGACAGACGAAGTTTCTTAAAAGCTTCACTCATGGGCACCGTCGCTGCCGCTGTCGCAACGGCTGCGGTGGCAAAGGAAACATTTAATCCTTTAGTTGCTGAGGCGGCAGACATCGTGGCGCCTATTAAAGAAACATCAGATTTTCCTTATACAGTGGATGAAAAGTATCAACGGTTGCCGGGTGACAAGATCTACTATATCAAGGCGTTTGATCCCGAAGAAAACAAGACGCCGATCAAATTTGTGAACGAAGATGTTTCTACAATCACGGGAAAAAAAGACACGGGGAAAGACCTTCCAAAGCTTAACGCTGAAGCACTTGGAATAAAAGACCGGCGGGCAACCGTTTCTGAGACAGAGGTTAGGGTTATTGCCCAGCATGATGGCACTGTTCCACCATTGCGCGATGGAGAAGAAGGGTGGCGTCAAATAGATGTGGCTTTGGCTTTCGCTGCCTGGGCCGTGGAACTGTCGTACAGCGGATTTACGGCGATAGGCAGTGGCCCGTCTGGAATATCTTATCAGTACCCCATTAACCCCGAAACGAATGAAGTGGCGAAAGAACCGGTAGCTGTCCAGGGAATTTATAACTGGGATAATAGCTTAGCAGAGGCAAGACGGAATGAGGGAAGACAATGGAAATTCAGCTCTGCCGAGGAAGCCACAAAATATATTAAAAGAGCAGCAATCCATCTGGGGGCGGATCTTGTAGGCATTGCACCCTATGATGACCGCTGGACCTACGCCAACTGGTGCAGACCAAAACACAAGCCGTTCAAACTACCTAATGGCAGGACTGTGTACGTTCCGTATAACCTTGATAAAGTACTTAATAATGAGGGAGCGGAAGTCTTCGGACTGAATAAGTTTGATGCGGATTGGGAAAGATATGCCGGCTTTAAGCCAAAATACGTGATTGCTGTAGCGTTTGAAATGAATTACGAGGCTTTTCGTACTGCACCATCGATCCTTCAGAGTGCTGGACCGGGTATGGCCTACTCAAAGATGGGAGAGATGACCATCAAGCTTGCAACTTTTTTAAGGGATCTGGGGTACAACGCGATCCCATCAGGAAACGACACAGGGATGAGCATTCCGATTGCAGTCCAAGCCGGTCTCGGAGAGGCCGGAAGAAACGGGTTGCTTATTACTCAGAAATTCGGTCCTCGGGCGCGTATCGCCAAAGTCTATACAGATTTGGAACTAATTCCTGACAAGCCAAAAAGTTTCGGGGTGCGTGAGTTCTGCCGCTTATGTAAGAAATGCGCGGACGGTTGCCCGGCTCAAGCCATTTCTCACGAGAAAGAAGCAAAGGTCTTGCAACCGGAGGATTGTGGCCCGTCTGAGGTTCCTTACACATTAAAATGGGAAGTTGACGCTCACCGTTGTAATTCATTCTGGGCTTATAACGGCAATGATTGCGGAGTATGTATAGCAGTATGTTCTTGGAATAAGATCGGGCAATGGAATCATGATATTGCCAGAATCGCTACCCAAGTTCCCTTGGTTCAAGATGCGGCGCGTAAGTTTGATGAATGGTTTGGCTACAACGGCCCGGTAGACCCCGAAGAACGGATCGAGTCCGGGTATGTTAAGAACAAGGTTAATGATTTCTGGAATAACATGGAGCCGATAAAATAATTGGAGGTGTAATTCATCATGATGACGATTGTAGATGTCCTGACTTGGATGAGTTTCGGCATATTATTGCTTTTAATTCAATACGGCATTTGGCGGTATTTGAAGAGCAAAGAAAAGAATACGATTGGTTTTCAACTTGGCGGTTTTTGTGCAAACTTTTTCTTGGTATTTTCTTTGGCTTGGGGTTACGCCAGTTTTGTTGAAGGGGAATATCAAGCAGTTGCTATGGGCTTTCTTTTCTTTGGCGGTGTAGCGTTGATTCCGGCCATTATTACCTATAGGCTGGTAAATCGTTCCTCTAAGACGACCATAAAAAAAGGTGAAGCTAACACAATTTAGGAAAAAATTAAAATAACGTGATTGGTTTTAGACACGCAGCCACTTATGTTGTATTAGGTGGCTTGCGTGTCCGTACCTATCAAACATATGGTCCAAAAAACACATAAGATGAGGATGAAGATGTGGAAGGGAAAAGGCAGAATCCGGAAACCTACTATTTGGCTGTACTATTTATAACTGCGATAGCGGCGATCTTTTACGGTATTCTTTGGACGAGTAAAACCATTGATTACGAGGCGGTTATTCAGCAGAATATTCCTGGTGTCACATCTATCGAGAAAATGATCGGGGCCCAACGTGCTTATCAAGTTGATGCTGCAGGGAAGAAATATTATGCCGTCTGTGACTCCGCAGTAGGATATCAATCCCGCATCGAAGCCATGACCATCGTCAACCAAGAAGGTTTGGTGGAAAAAGTGATTATCACCCAGCAGGGAGAGACTCCCATCTTTTTTGAGAGACTTTATACCAGAAAACTGTTTGATCAATTTAAGAATCTCTCCGTCAAAGAGCCTGTTTATCTGGGAGGGGCCTCAGGATATTCCGGTTATCTGAATGAAAGACAAACCAATAACTACATTGACCGGGTAACCGGTTCCACCGTATCGTCTCATGCTGTAGCCGAGGCTGTCAACAAAGGAACTGCGTATATCGCATCCAAATGCTTCAATACGCGCTGGAGCAATCCCTATGACGGTTATCAATTTAATCGGCAGGATTTGGCGATGATGATGATCTATATCATCGCGCTCGCTACAGCTTTCATCAAGAAACTCGTGCGGCTGAGGATTTGGATACTCTTAGCAAGCTTTGGTATCATGGGATTTTTCGTAAAAAAATTCGTAGCAGCCAGCAATTTGTTCTCCTTAATAACGCTGCAAATACCCGGGTTGACCAATTTGGGATGGTACGTGCTTATTGGTGGAACTTTGGGCTTCATTGTCCTCTTAGGAAAGAACATTTACTGTGCATGGATTTGCCCTTTCGGAGCAGCCCAGGAAGTTATTAACAAAGCAGCAGGTTTTAAATCCCTGGGGATTTCCCCGCAAGTCACCAAGAAATTGAAGCTGGCTGCGCCGACCATCCTATGGGTGGCCATCATGCTTGGAACCTTCCTAGGAGACTATGGGACATTGGATTACCAGCCGTTTAGTGCATTCTTCCTGTTTAAAGCCGTATGGGTCATGTGGTTAATGCTGCCGGTATTTATTTTCATCAGTCTGTTTATCAGCCGGTTTTATTGTCAATTCTTCTGTCCAGTCGGCTTTATACTCAACTTACTCAATCGTTGGCGGAATAACGGGGTGAAAGTATGGAAACAAATGTGGAATCGAATATGCAATCAAAGATGGAACCGAATATGGAACCAATGGAAAAGCGACAAAGCCTGAAAATAAAAGATCTGTTATTTATTGCCTCAATACTGATACTCGGAGCAGCTCACATCATCGTAATGCTACAATCAGTCGGCATTATCCGGGCAGACCGTTAAAAATTTCCGGAAGGGGAGGAAGTCTAAAATGGCAGTCAACATGGACGTTAGAAACGAGATGAAACAATTCCAACTTGGACAATACAAAGGATTAAACGTCGATCGTTTTGATGTCTCCGTCAAAGAAGAAGAACTTAATGAAGCGCTTAATTATGTTAAGAAATCTTTGGACGAAATCCAGGTCGAAAAAAATGATAAACCGATTGAAACCGGAGATTATGTCATCGTAAATTTTGAAGGAACGGAGAATGGCAAGATAGTCCCAAAATCAAGGGACAGGGGCTTTAAGTTCAGAGTGGGTGATGAAAACTTTATAGAGGAATTCTCCACCAACCTGCTTGGTAAGAAGACGGGCGAAACGGTGATATTTCAAACGACGGTACTGCCTGATTTACTGGAATACCAAGCCTTATGGGGAAAACAAATCACTTTTTCGGTCGAGATTGTAAAAGTATATCGTATTAAAGAGCCGGAATTAACTGACGATATTGTCCGGGAAATTGATCCGCAGGTAGAAACGTTGCAGGAATTTGAAATCATATTAAAGGATAAAATTCTTCAGGAAAAAGTAAATAAAGCACAAATCGCTAATATGAGTAAAGTAATTGGGGCAATAGCTGAAAACTGCAAATATGAATTCGAGCAGGAAATATTAGTCGAAGCAGCGGAGGATTTGTATCGAAAGTTTGTTGAGGAGCTTAAGGCCGTTTACAACATGGAACTCATTGTTTACTTAATCCAAAGGAAGCTGTCATCTGATGAGCTGCTGAACGAGTGTAAGGAAGAAGCTTCAAAAAGAATTCTTGGAGAGAAAATTTTAGATGCAGTGATCAAGGCAGAAGGAATTCAGCTTACGGATAAAGAAATGCTCTATGAGAAAGTCCGGTTGCAGAACCGTGAGAAAGCAGAGAACGTAGAACTGTCAAGAGAAAACAATATACAAGATGTCCAATGCTTACGTAGAAAAGCGATGGACTTTCTGTTAGAGGCAAATCTAGCGCAATAATATCTTAGACCAAGATATAACGAGGTAATCGGTATGTATACAGTGAATTCTTGTACGTACTTGCAGTGGGTGGATCCGCCAGTTGTTGAAAGCGTTGTAAGTCATGCGACGAGTAAAGGAGTTAAAGTATCATATAAAAAAGGGACGACCATTCTGCACGAAGGCGAGTTGGTGCAGAATGCGCACTTTTTAGCCAAAGGCTGGGTTGCTTACTATGTCAACAATCTTCGTGGAGAGTCAAAAATTGCATGCCTGGTTGGTCCAAAAAGAGTATTCGGGTTAGGTGAGGCATTTGATATGCTTCCAATTAATTCAAGTGTCAAAGCGATTGAAGATTGTGAGATCTATCTGGTTTCCAAGGCCGACCTGATAGAGTCAATGGCTGATAACTTAGAGGCAAGAATTGCAGTGATAAGCATTTTATACAACAGATTACGCTGTGTTATTGAAGGTGCCAACCTATTTTCTTCTTTGTTATCTCCGAAAGAAAGATTAATAAATTTTTTCGTATCGATGCTACAATCCTACGAATGTAAAAAACATGGAGATTGGTTTGAACTGCCTGTGAACTTATCTCACGAACGGATAGGAGAAATTATCGGTGCCTCAAGGGTTACGGTATCTCGAATTATCAGTAAGTATAAAATCACAGGTAAACTAAAAAATTGTAAGAATAAACTTTATGTTCACAGGGAGCTGATACTCGAGGAATATGGAGAAATAGGAATTTAAGAAACGGATACCGTTAGGAAAAAATGTAGAATTTTATACCACTGTCAAAAGCCAGGAGAAAATCCTGGCTTATTTTTTGAATATTAAAACCAGATATCATTTTGTTATCGAATCCTTAAACTGAAAAGAATATTAGCATATGTTAACAAAAAACTTACCATGCGCTAATAATTTTTTTTTTTTAAAGTGTTATGATCTCGTTGACGATAGATTTCTCGCAAACCGTTCATCCGGTCAATTCAGATTTACAAACAGATGTATTTTTTTGTAGTCGGTTGATTCAACGTAGGTGTAAGGTTTCTGAGAAATGCAAATTGTATGGAGGAGGTGAAAAAATGGGAACTTTCTTAGTTTTTTTAGCCGGAATTTTGTTTTTAGCTGGGATCCTCTTTATTAAACCCCGGGCGAAAAAGGACCAAAAATGGAAAACTGTCCTGAACTGGGGATTGTACGTTATTTGGTATCTGATTACCGCCACTGGAATCTCTTTTGTTTATATTAATTCCATCGTAGGACATGTTAAGGCCACAAGTACTGCAATCTTTTTGTTCTTAGGATTATCAGTTGTTCTAGCCGTCGTACTAGCCAGACTTTTAGGCTTTCTCGGTAAACAAAGACATACAAATTCAAGCGTAGAAGTATAAAGAGGTGAAAAAAATGTCCAGGTTTTCTGATCATGAAGGAAAGCAACAACAGCCGAAACTACAGATGAATCGACGCAGCTTTTTGAAGGCTGGTGCCGCTTCTGCTATTGGCATGGGGATTCTCGGAGCGGTAAACGCTTTACCAGCAAAGGCCGCGGATGCAGTGACGAATGCTTCAGTGCCTCAGAACGGCGCAAAGTCCAAACTTCATCCCGTTATAGATTATGGCGGTGCTTCCGTCAGATTTGTCGAACACAATGACCAGTGGCTAGGCACATCGAAGCTTGTCGGCACGGTCAAAAATACCCACGAAGCCGAGATGGGATTTGCTCTGGCTTGTCGCGGCAAACTTACGCCGGAATCTCAAAGAGGGTACTACCACTTCCAATTTGTTATGAAGCACCCCTTAAATGCCGCTATTGGCGGGTTCGCTATGAATCTTGCTCCTGAAGAAATTGTTGACGGGAAGCCTTCGCCGACCAAGTTACCGATTCCTGACCCCGAACAGATGTCTCAACACATCAAAGACTGCGCTTATTTTTTACGGGCAGATGAAGTCGGGATCGGCAAAATGCCTGCCTTTGCTTACTATAGTCATAAAATGCCAAGTATGGACGACATGCTGAAAGATGATTTGACCAACGCAATACCGGTCACCGAGAGGCTGCCGTATGTTATTGTGGTGATGATCGACCAGCATTTAGAGACTATGCTGGCCTCGACAGGATATGACGGTATCAGCGCCGGTCAATCCATGCGTTCTTACCATTCAACCGGAGTCGTTACGGTTATCCTGGCCAATTATATCCGCTCACTTGGATATCACGCTAGAGCACATCATTTGACAAACTATGCGGCAACCATGCCACCCTGTATTATAGCTGCAGGACTGGGTGAATTAACCAGAACAGGTGACTGCGCTGCACATCCGCGTATGGGATTCCGCCACAAGGTGGCAGCAGTGACCACGGATTTGCCGCTTGTTCCTGACAGTCCGATTGATTTTGGTATGCTGGATTTTTGCCGAGTCTGTGGCAAATGTGCAGAAAATTGCCCCTCCAGTGCTATTACGTTCGATAAGGAACCGGTTGAATACAACGGTTACTTGCGTTGGAACAGTGATATGAAAAAATGCACCGTATTCCGTACAACCAATCAAGAAGGTTCATCCTGCGGCAGATGTATGAAGGTATGCCCGTGGAACTCCAAGGAACAATCCTGGTTCCATACTGCCGGCACTTGGATCGGCAGCCATGGAGAAGCTTCCTCCAGCCTGTTGAAAAAAATTGATGATATGTTTGGTTATGGTGATGAGCAGATTGAAAAATATAAGTGGTGGCTGGAATGGCCAGAGCTGTACAAAGTACCGGCAGCCCATTGATTTCTTTCATCACGCATGTAACTTAATTAAGTTATATGCGTGGCAATAACTGGACCCAGATTGGAGATGCCCTAAATCATATTTGGGGCATCTTTTTCAGTTTTGGGTGCTGCAGCCTTTCCACAGGTAGAAATTTGATATCGACTTCATTCGGCATTGGGTTATAAATCGCCGCTATTCTATGAAATATATAGAATATAACCATTTAAGTTAGCGTATGCGTCAATATAGCGCAAAATATTTTGAAAAATTTGTTGACATTGCCAATCATTGTTAGTTACTATTAACCTAATTTAATATTATTATAAGCTCAATGCAAGAATAAATAAGGATAAAGGGGTGGACATATTTTGAAGCTTACCATTACGAAAAAACAATACATAAATATTTTCATTATTGTTTTACTTTTTCTCATAGCTGCTGGTGTAAATATTGTTCTAAAGGGAATGGTGGCCAATGGACAATGGAGCAGTCTGGAAGATTTGCTCAATACAGCGATAAATGTAAGTATTCTGTTTTCCTTTGTCGGCTTGATTCTAAGTAGTAGTCTAGCCTACCTGATATATCGAAACGCAAAATTTCTACGCATGTATACCGATTATAATAAAAACCTTTCCGAGGGCAAACTAGCTTCAAATTTTGAAGTAAATACTGACGGCTTATTGGATGACCTGCTTACTATTACGAATAATTTAGTCGTTGGTCGGCGCGCGCTTATTACAAAGCTTATGGAAGCTTCCGAAAATTTAGAAAATACCAGTGGGGAATTATCTTCGACCGTACAGGAAACGACTGCCGTAAGTGCACATCTTTCCGACATGTTAGGCCAACTCGCAACTGGGGCAAAGGACCAAGCGATCTCTTTAGAACAAACGAGTGTGGTTATTGAGCAGCTCTCCGCAAACGCGCAAGAGGTTGCTGCCAATGCAGAAAGCGTCAGCCAAAGCAGCGGAAAGGCGGCATTGGCAGCGGAATCGGGGTTCAGTCAAGCAGAAAATGCCATTCAAAAAATAGAGAAGATTAGTGAAGTATCCGTCCAAACATCCGAAGTTGTTTCTATATTAGGGGATCAATCCATTCAGATTGGCAATATTGTTGATGTCATTAAAGATATTGCCGAACAAACCAATCTATTGGCCCTAAATGCAGCTATTGAGGCGGCCCGGGCAGGTGAACAGGGAAGAGGTTTTGCTGTTGTAGCCGATGAAGTACGTAAGCTGGCGGAACAATCGTCAACTTCTGCAGCCCAGATTGCAATTCTTATAGGTAATATTCAACGGGAGACAGAACGTGCTGTTGAAATGATGGAGAAAAGCAAGGGTGAAGTAGCCGGAGGTGTCGAGGCTGTCAAGCTGGCGGGGAGATCATTCCAGACAATTGTTGAGGAGATTAAGACTGTTGTCAATCAGATTCAGCAAGTAACGACTGCGGCACAGGAAATAGCCAGTGGAACAACGCAAGCTGCCATTTCTATCGAGAGTATTGGCGCAATAGCTGAACAAACAGCTTCCAGCACGCAAGAGGTATCTGTTGCTTCGGAGGAACAAAATGCTAAAATGCTTTTGGTAAGCCAATCCGCAGAAACATTGGCTCAGCTAGGTGAAGGATTATCCCGGCTTATTGGTAAAAAATAAGCCTAGTATTTTCTTCCTGAATATTATTAAAACAAAAAGAATCTATTTATTAGAACATTTTTACAAGTGCCTAATAAGTAGGTTCTTTTATCTTTATGGCCTCTTTTCTGTTATCTTCTCAAAAAAGTTAATTTTTTGAAAAGTATATAAACCATTATTTTTCTTGGCTGTATAACGGTATACAGGTACAGTGATTGAATCTAAAGTACGATAAACATGAAATTAATATTACCTTATTTAGGGAGGAGATACTTCATGGGAAACTTAGACAGACGAAGTTTTTTCAAAGCTTCACTCATGGGCACCGTTGCCGCGGCTGTTGCAACGGCTACGGTAGCAAAGGAAACATTTAATCCTTTAGTTGCCCAGGCGGCAGACATCGTAGCGCCTATTAAAGAAACATCGGAATTTCCCTACACAGTGGACGAAAAGTATCAACGTTTACCAGGGAGCAAGGTCTACTATTTAAAGGTTTTTGATCCGGAAGAAAACAAGACGCCGATAAAATTTGTCCACGATGATGTTTCGGCAACAACCGGAAAGAAAGACACCGGAAAAGATCTGCCGAGAATTAACGCTGAGACCCTTGGTATTAAAGGCCGGCAGGCAACAGTATCTGAAACAGGCGTTATATTTTTTGGTCAACATGATGGTACGATTCTGCCGCTGCGTCACAAAGAAGTTGGCTGGCGCCAATTGGACGTAGCCTTGAGTGTTGCAGCTTGGTCGGTAGAATTTTGGTACAACGGGTTTACTGCACCCGGCAGCGGTCCGGCTGGAATAATCCAGCATTATCCCATTAATCCTGAAACCAATGAAATGGCAAAAGAGCCTGTGGTCTTCCAAGGGATGTTTAACTGGGATAACACAATGGCTGAAGACAAGCGGAGTCAAGGATTGCAATGGAAATTCAACTCAGCGGAAGAAGCTACAAAGATTGTAAAGAAAGCAGCCCGTTTTCTAGGGGCGGACCTCGTCGGAATTGCACCCTATGATGACCGCTGGACCTATGGTAACTGGTGTAGACCAAAAACCATGCCGTTCAAATTGCCAAATGGTAGAACTGTGTATACGCCGTATAACATTGAAAAATATCTTAAAAACCGCGAAGTAGAAGTATTTGGACTAAGTACTTTTGAAGCTGATTGGGTGAAATATGCCGGTTTCCAACCCAAAAATGTAATTGCATTGGCTTTTGAAATGGATTATGAGTCCTTCCGAACGGCGCCATCAATCATTGAGAGCGCTGGGCCCGGCAAAATTTATTCCAATATGGGAGAAGTTTCTTTTAAACTTGCAACTTTTTTAAGAGAGCTTGGGTACTATGCGGTTCCGTCAGGGAATGATACTGGAATGAGTGTTCCCATCGCTGTCCAAGCAGGTCTTGGGGAAGCGGGAAGAAACGGAATGCTTGTCACGCAAAAATACGGTCCTCGGGTTCGTATCGCTAAAGTCTATACGGATTTGGAGCTTATCCCAGACAAACCGAGAAGCTTCGGAGTCCGTGAGTTTTGCCGCCTGTGTATGAAGTGTGCGGATGCTTGTCCTTCTCAGGCCATCTCTCACGAGAAAGAAGCAAGGGTTCTGCAGCCCCAGGATTGCGGTACTTCTGAAGTTCCTTATACATCAAAATGGCACGTTGACGCACACCGTTGCAACTCTTTCTGGGCCTATAACGGTGGGGACTGCGGAAACTGTATTGCGGTCTGTTCTTGGAATAAAATCGGGCAGTGGAACCATGATATAGCCAGAATTGCTACCCAAGTTCCGTTGGTTCAGGACGCGGCTCGTAAGTTTGATGAATGGTTTGGCTACAACGGTCCTGTAAATCCCGAAGAGCGGATTGAATCTGGCTATGTCACGAACAAGGTCAATGATTTCTGGAATGACACCGAACCTACAAAATAAAGAGGAGGGATATCCTACATGACGATTTTCGATGTATTAATTTGGATGAGTATCGGTATATTGATGCTGGTGATTCAATACGGTATTTGGAAATACTTGAAGCTTAAAGGGAAAAATACGGTTCCTTTGCAGTTATGTGCTTTTTGTGCTAATTTCTTGTTTGTATTTGCTTTGGCTTGGGGTTATTCCAGCTTTGCTGAGGGAGAATACCAGGCTGTTGCCATGGGCTTTTTATTTTTCGGCGGTGCAGCACTGATTCCGGCTGCGATAACGTATCGATTAATTAACCGTCCATCGAAGAAGAAGGCAGACAATTCCGAAACCATCTCGGTTTAATCAGGTAAAGTAAAAGGTTAAAATATTTATTAAGACGTAAACAGCCACTTGCCTTGCGAGGTCTTAAGTGGCTTACGTCCTTTATCATCAGACGGCTGTTCTGAAATTAGAAAAGGATGAAAAAAGTGGAGAGGAAAAAGAGAGATATTAAGTCCTATTATTTAATGGCATTATTCTTTACGGCGATTGCAGCAATCATTTATGGCACCTGTTTTGCCGAAAAAACAATTGATTATCCTGCACTTATCAAGCAGAACGTACCAGGAATTACGTCCATTGAAAAAATCGTAGGAACAATACGCGCTTATAAGATTGATGCTGTTGGGAAACGGTATTATGCAGTTTGTGACTCAGCGGTAGGATATCAATCTCGGATTGAAACCATGACAATTCTCACCGATAAGGGTTTGGTAGAGAAAGTCATTGTTACCCGGCATGCCGAAACGCCTGTGTTTTTTGACAGGCTTTATAGCCAGAAATTTTTTGATCAATTTAAAAGCCTTTCTCTCAGTGAACCCATTTATCTGGGAGGCGCTTATGGTTATTCCGGTTTCCTGGACGGAAGACAAACAGAAAATTTTATTGACCGGGTAACTGGCTCAACGGTATCATCGCATGCTGTTGCCGAAGCTGTTAACAAAGGGACTTTGTATATAGCATCTCAATTCTTTGATAAGCAATGGACGAACCCTTATGACATTTACCAATTGAACAGTAAGACTTTAGCAATGATTGTGGTTTTTCTTATCGCGCTGATCGCAACTTTTATAAAGAAAATCTCCCGTTTTCGGATTTGGTGGCTTTTAATCATTATTGGAGTTATGGGTTTCTTTGTCAAAGAGTTTGTGACGGCAAACAATCTGTTCTCGATTGTAACGTTACAAATACCCCGCTTGACAAATTTAGGATGGTACGTGATTATGGTCGGATCGTTGGGCTTTGTTGTTCTCTTTGGGAAGAATATTTACTGTACATGGGTTTGTCCTTTTGGAGCTGTACAGGAGTTTCTGAACAAAGCCGCAGGATTTAAATCTTTAGGGATTTCTCCGCAAGTTACCAGAATTCTGAAGTTGGCCGCCCCGACGATCCTATGGATTGCAATCATGCTGGGGACCTGGGTTGGAGACTATGGGACATTGGATTACCAGCCTTTTAGCGCTTTCTTTTTGTTTAAAGCTGTATGGGTGATGTGGTTAATGTTACCCATTTTTATTTTCATCAGCCTGTTTATTAACCGGTTTTATTGCCAATTTTTTTGTCCCGTTGGCTTTATACTCAACTTACTAAATCGTTGGCGGAATAATGGGGTGAGGGTATGGAATCAAATATGGAACCGACTATGGAACGGAATATGGAACCAAAGATGCAAAACCAACAAAGGCTAAAAATGAAAGATCTGTTATTGATAGGCTTGATCATCATGCTTGGTGCTGCACATGTCATTGTAATGCTTCAATCAGTTGGGATTATCCGTGCGGATCGCTGAAAACCCGACAGGATAGGTAGTATCAAGTAGTAGTCAATATGGAGGTTTGTAAGAAATGAAACAATTTGAACTTGGAAAGTATAAAGGATTAAATATCGAAAGCTTTGATGTATCAGTTAAAGAGGAAGAGCTTGATGAAGCAATTAACTATATTCTTAAATCTTTGGACGAAATCCAGGTCGAGAAAAGGAATGAGCCAATTGAAACAGGGGACACTGTAATCGTTAATATTATTGGAACAGAAAAGGGTATGCCTTATCCAAAAGTGAAAGAAGATGGTTTACAATTCAAGGTGGGTGACGATAATGTTTTGCCGGAGTTCTCAGCTAAGCTGCTCAGACAGAAAATGGGCGACACTGTAGTTTTTGATACGACAATACAACCTGTCTTAATTGAATTCCAAGCCTTATGGGGGCTAGAGATCACATTCTCCATCGAAATTGTTAAAGTATTTGTGATTGAAAAGCCGAAATTGACAGAGGAAACCATACAAGAGATTGAGCCAAAGGTAAAAACGCTGCAGGAATTTGAAAAAATGCTGGAAAATAAAATTCTTATAGAAAAAAGGACCAGAGCACATGTGGCTAATATTAATAAAGTGATGGCCGCTCTGGCAGAACAATGCAAGTATGAATTTGATGAAGAAATCTTGAATCAAAAAGCAGAGGATTTATATTTGAAATTTACCAGAGAGCTTAAGGAATTTCACAATATAGAGCTCATGGTTTACTTACTGCAAAGAAAGATATCTGCCGACGAGTTATTGACTGAGTGCAAGGAAGAGGCTGCGAGAAAAATTCTCAGAGAGAAAATATTGGACACTGTAATTCAAGCAGAAGGAATTCAAATTACTGTCGAAGAAATTAATGATTTAAAAGAACAATGGATGAAAAACCCGAAAAATGAGCAATCCGCTGATCTGACGAATGATATCGGTGTTCTGGAGAACCAATATTTGCGCAAAAAAGCTATGGATTTTTTAGTAAATACTAATTTGGTTAGATAAAATATTTTTGTTTAGACTATTATTCAGGGGGTGATAGTCATGTATTTTGATAATTTAGCGGTACGTTTGGAGTGGATAGATCCACCGGTAGATGAAATTCTCTTCAACTTCGTTAAAAGGAAGAATAACAAAGAGACATTCAAAAAAGGTACGACCATATTTCATGAGGGGGATGTCGTGTATTATGCGTGTCTAGTCACCAAAGGATGGGTAGCTTATTGTCTAAATAGTATCTGTGGGGAATCAAGAATTGCTTGTCTGGCAGGTCCCGGAAGAATCTTCGGCTTAGCGCCGGCCTTTTGTCAACTGCCAATTAATATAAGTATTAAAGTTCTTGAAGACTGCGAGACCTATAAGGTGTCCCGGGACGATCTGATTCAAGGAATGCTTGAGGATGTTAACTTGGGAATAGAAATGGTATCCACTGTTACGATGAGATTGATGTGCGCTTTCGAAGGAGCCAATATATTTTCTTCCTTGTCATCTCCAAAAGAAAAGCTAATCTATTATTTCGTCTCACTGATTCAGAGCGGGGAATATAAAGAACAGGAAGACTGGTATGAATTAACTGTCAATCTGTCTCATGCGCGAATAGCAGAAATTATAGGGACCACCAGGGTTACGGTATGTCGAATGTTTCATCATTACAAAAACGTAGGCAAACTGAAGAATGCCAATAATAAAATTTATGTTCACAAAGGACTAATCATGGAAGACTATGAAAAAATCGGTATTTCTAGCTAGTAGGCGTATTTAATTATAAATGGTGACTTGAGCGAAATGAACTTGTGTCGCATCCTCGAGGTGCGTCACAAGTTTTTTATTTGTATTAATCTTGCACCAATAAAAATTTAGCCAAAATTAATTTAACAACTGTGCTGCTGAGCATAGTGGCAATAATTTGAGAAAAGTATAATAAAAGCGAAATATTGATTCCATTTAAGGGAGGAGAAACTTTATGGAGGACAATGTAAGCAGGAGGTCCTTTTTCAAGGCATCGCTCATGGGTGCCGTAGCAGTTGCGGTAGCATCGGCTGCGGCGGCAAAGGAGACTTTTAATCCATTAGTGGCCGAAGCGGCGGACATGGTAGCTCCGATCAAGGAAACCTCGGAATTTCCTTACACCGTGGGTCCAAAGTATCAGCGTTTTCCGCAAAACAAGATTTACTATATCCGAGTATTCGATCCCGAAGAAAACAAGACGCCGATAAAATTTGTGCATGATGATGTATCTGAAATCACAGGGAAAAAAGATACCGGGAAAGACCTTCCGCGGATTAACGCTGAGAGGATTGGGATTAAAGGGCGTAATGCAACCGTTAGCGAAACGGGAGTAATTTTTTTCTCTCAACATGATGGTACTGTTCTGCCGCTGCGCCAGAAAGAATTAGGCTGGCGCACATTGGACGTCGCCTTGTGTACAGCGGCTTGGTCAGTGGAATATAATTACAACGGATTTACGGCGCCTGGTAGTGGTCCGGCAGGCGTGATTGCACATTATCCCATTAATCCCGAAACGAATGAAATGGTGAAAGAACCTGTGGTTATTCAAGGAATGTTTAATTGGGATAATTCCAAAGCTGAAGAAAGGCGGAGTCAGGGAAGGCAATGGAAATTCAATTCTGCGGACGAAGCCAGTCTGATTATGAAAAAGGCAGCCCGCTTTCTGGGAGCGGATTTAGCTGGCATTGCACCCTATGACGATCGCTGGACCTATGCCAACTGGAGCAGGCCAAAGTCACGCCCGTTCAAAATGCCTAATGGCAGAACTGTTTATGCTCCTTTTGATATCGAAAAGTTTCTTAAGAATCAGGAAGTGGAAGTTTTCGGATTAAGTGTTTTTGAAGCAGACTGGGAAAAGTATGCCGGCTTCCAACCAAAATCCGTCATTGCCATGGCTTTCGAAATGGATTACGAAGCATACCGCACGGCGCCGTCGGTTCTTCACAGCGCCGCACCGGGCAAAGCTTACTCGAACATGGGAGAAGTAGCGTATAAGCTTGCAACATTTTTAAGAGAGATAGGGTACAATGCGATTCCGTCGGGAAATGACACTGGACTGAGCGTTCCTATTGCAGTTCAAGCCGGTCTCGGGGAAGCAGGGAGAAACGGACAGTTAGTTACTCAAAAATTCGGCCCCCGGGTACGTATCGCTAAAGTTTATACGGATTTAGAGCTTACTCCTGACAAGCCAAGAAGTTTCGGCGTACGTGAGTTCTGTCGCTTGTGCCTGAAATGCGCGGATGCTTGCCCGGCGCAAGCCATCTCTCACGAGAAAGAAGCAAGGATTTTACAGCCCGAGGATTGCGGCCCTTCGGAGAATCCCTACACATCAAAGTGGGAAGTTGACGCTCAACGTTGCAACTCTTTTTGGGCTTATAACGGTGGAGACTGTGGGAACTGTATCTCAGTCTGTTCATGGAATAAAATAGGACAATGGAATCATAACGTGGCCAGAATTGCCACCCAAATTCCTTTGGTTCAAGATGCGGCCCGTAAGTTTGACGAGTGGTTTGGCTATAATGGCCCGGTAGATCCTGAAGACCGGATAGAGTCCGGCTATGTTGCGAACATGGTGAAAGATTTCTGGAAGGACACCGAACCAACAAAATAAAGGGGGGAAACCAATATGACGACAATTTCCGGTGTAATCGTATGGGCCATTTTAGGCATGTTGTTATTGCTTATTCAATACGGTATTTGGCTTTATTTAAAGAGGAAAGGAAGAAACACGATCGGTCTGCAAATCGGTGGTTTTATCGCGAACTTCTTATTAATATTTTCTTTGGCTTGGGCATATTCCAGTTTTTTGGAGCGTGAATATCAAGCGATAGCGATGGGTTTTCTCTTCTTTGGCGGTGCAGCGCTGGTTCCGGCTGTTATCACATATAGATTATCGAATCGTACGCCCAAGAAGAGCAAAGAAAATTCTGAAACCATCTCAGTCTAGATAAATTGAAGGAATAAGATGCTTTTCAATACGCTAGCCACTTGTCCATTTAGCTTTGGCATTAGTGGCTTGCGTACTTTATTACGTCTATTAAGTATTTATTCCCAAAAACAGCGAAGGATGAAAAAAGATGGCTAGTAAAAAGAGAGACCTGGAGTCCTGCTATTTGATCGTACTATTCATAACTGCGATAGCGGCGATCTTTTACGGTATCTTTTGGACGAGTAAAACCATTGATTACGAGGCGGTTATTCAGCAGAACGTTCCTGGTGTCACATCTATTGAGAAAATCATAGGAACCCAACGTGCTTATCAAGTTGATGCTGCAGGAGAGAAGTATTATGCCGTTTGTGACTCCGCAGTAGGATATCAATCCCGCATCGAAGCCATGACCATCGTCAACCAAGAAGGCTTCGTGGAAGAAGTCATGATTACTCAGCAGGGTGAGACTCCCATCTTTTTTGAGAGACTCTATACCGGAAAATTGTTTGATCAATTTAAGAACCTCTCCGTCAAAGAACCTATTTATTTAGGAGGGGCCTCAGGATATTCCGGTTATCTGGACCAAAGACAAACCAATAATTACATTGACCGGGTAACCGGTTCTACCGTATCGTCTCATGCTGTAGCCGAGGCAGTTAACAAAGGGACTGCCTATGTAGCATCGCAATTCTTTCATACGCGCTGGAGCAATCCTTATGACACTTATCAATTTAACCGGCAGGATTTCGCGATGATAATGATCTATATCATCGCGCTCGCTGCAGCTTTGATCAAGAAACTCGTGCGGCTCCGGGTTTGGATACTTTTAGCAGCATTTGGTGTTATGGGATTTTTCGTAAAAGAATTCGTGGCAGCTAGTAATTTATTCTCCTTAATAACGCTGCAAATACCCGGTTTGACCAATGTGGGATGGTACGTCCTTATTGTTGGATCTTTGGGCTTCATTGTTCTTTTAGGCAAGAACATTTACTGTGCATGGATTTGCCCTTTCGGAGCAGCCCAGGAGGTCATTAATAAAGCAGCAGGTTTTAAATCCCTGGGGATTTCCCCGCAAGTCACCAAGAAATTGAAGCTGGCTGCGCCGACCATCCTATGGGTGGCCATCATGCTTGGAACCTTCCTAGGAGACTATGGGACATTGGATTACCAGCCGTTTAGTGCATTCTTCCTGTTTAAAGCCGTATGGGTCATGTGGTTAATGCTGCCGGTATTTATTTTCATCAGTCTGTTTATCAGCCGGTTTTATTGTCAATTCTTCTGTCCAGTCGGCTTTATACTCAACTTACTCAATCGTTGGCGGAATAACGGGGTGAAAGTATGGAAACAAATGTGGAACCGAATATGGAACCAAAGATGGAACCAATGGAAAAGCGACAAAGCCTGAAAATAAAAGATCTGTTATTTATAGCTTTAATACTGATACTTGGAGCAGCTCACGTGATTGTAATGCTTCAATCAATTGGCATTATCCGGGCCGATCGCTGAATATTTTCAGAAGGGGAGGATGTCCTAAGTGACAGTCAACATGGAGGTTAGAGACGAGATAAAACAATTTGAACTTGGACAGTACAAAGGATTAAATGTCAATCGTTTTGATGTATCCGTCAAAGAAGAAGAAATTAATGAAGCCATCAATTATGTTTGGAAATCAATGGACGAAATCCAGGTCGAGAAAAGTAATGAACCAGTCGAAACCGGAGATTACGTCATCGTAAACTTTGAGGGAACAGAAAATGGTATGACAGTCCCCAAATTTAGGGAGAGAGGCTTTAAGTTCAGATTAGGTGACGAGAACGTCTTACAGGATTTCTCCGCCAACCTGCTTGGCAAGAAGATGGGTGAAACAGTGATATTTGAAACCACGATACAACCTGTCTTACTGGAATACCAAGCCTTATGGGGGCAGCGTATCACCTTTTCCGTTGAGATTGTAAAAGTATATCGTATGAAAGAGCCGGAATTGACGGACGATATGATCCGGAAAATTGACCCAAGAGTAAAAACCTTGCAGGAATTAAAAGAATTATTGGCAACGGAGATCAACCAAGAGAAAAAGGCAATAGCACGCGCAGCCAACATCGAAAAAGTGTTTCAAGCTCTGGCCGATGGAAGCAAGTATGAATTCGATGAAGAGACCTTAAAACAAGCAGCAGAGAATTTATACCGGAAATTTGCCAAGGAGCTTAAAGACGTCCACGACATGGAACTCATTCATTACTTAATGCAAAGGAAGATAACGGCCCGATGAGTTGCTGGCTGAGTGTAAAGAAGAGGCTGCCAAAATAATACTTGGCGAGAAAATCTTGGATGCAGTGATTCAAGCAGAAGGGATTCAGCTTACCGGCGAAGAAATGAAGCAGGCAAAGGAACAGTTGAAGAACAGCCGGCAAGATGATCAGGAAGCCGGTCTGTCCGGAGAGCTAAAGAGGTTGGAAACCCAGCTTTTGAGAAGAACTGCTATGGATTTCTTGCTGGAGGAGAATTTGGCAAGAGGATAGTGTCAATGAGGTGTTCTTCCATCTTACTATGTATAGAATTAGGAGAAGCAGCTTAAAGCTGCTTCTTGCCTTTTTGATCGTATTCAACATTTTCTACATTTGTATGCTGGGTAACATACAGAATTCTTATTCTATGTTAATATTGATTCAAAAGATAAGATCTTTGTCCAATTGTATAGCAGTTTATAGTTTAATCATTTATAAAGGAGTATAATAATTTAAATTTATTGTCTAAATTTAATGATGTCATATTTGCGGGAGAATGAAAGTATGGAAAAAATAGCAAATAATTATGGGGCCTTACCGAATCATTTTTATCCGATGAAAAAGCTGCAAAATTATATTCACATGGGTGTTGTCCGTGAATATCGTAAAGGGGATTCCATTGTTTTGCCCGGAGAGTTAATAGATAGAATCGTCTATGTGCTTTCCGGAAAACTAAGTATAAGTTTTCTTAATGAAGATGGACGAAAAAAAATAATGTTCTATGCGGGCCCTTATACCTTTTCCGACAGATTATTCCCAGTTGATCCCTGTTTTGTTCATGTTGTTTCCGTAGAGGACAGCACAGTATGTTTTTTCTCCAAAGAACAACTTTCAGAAATTTTCCAGATGGATAAAGAAATGATTTTTGAATTCATTACATCCTATTCGTCGAAATGTAGTTATTTTATGCGGGAAACCCATGAGATGGCCCTTTATAGCCCATCAGTCCGGGTCTTGCGCTTACTTTATGATCTTTGTCTTACTCAAGGGAAGTTGGTTGATGGTGTCTATCAAATTGACGTTAAATTATCTCAAAAGTCTATCTCAGAAATGACAGGTATTCACTATGTGACTGTCTGCAAACTATTCGGATATCTAAGAAAAGAAAATATTTTATATAAAACGACAAATAAGATCACAGTCTTTGACTTGCAAGGACTTAAAAACTTAATGAATGATTGGATGAAAATGAAATAATGTCGTGATAGTTGAACGCAATAGAACTCACATGCATTCCGTTTCAGAACTTTAATTTGTTATTAAGAGAACGCAGTATGATTTTAAATAGCTGCTTTCTCTTTTTTACATAGGAATTATTTCTTAGAAAGATTATTAACTTATGGAACAGGTAATAGAGAAATTAGTATTGAAGTACTCCGTATCTAGGTGAGGTGATTTATACCGAACTTCAAGATAGACCTGAGCAATTTCTCTCTTGAATTCTGGATCAAAATTCTTTCTATTACTCATTACTTGACACCTCTTTGGCTTTATTATGCTAGCTGGTATCCACAAAATACCTATATAAAAGAATTAAGTAGTCTCCGCTAAACTTCAAAGCTTTATCTTAATATAAAATTAATATAATAAATTAAATATTTGGCATAAATTATTTGGAAAAATGTGGGGGATAAAAAATGGAGAGAATTGCTAAAAGCTATATTCTGCCGGACACATTTTCTCGTGTCCCTAAACTTTTAAATTATATCCATTTAGGATCTCTACGTAATTATTGTAAGGGGGAAACGATATCACAGCCTGGTGAAGTAATCGGTAAAGTAATATTTGTACTATCAGGGAGATTCAATATTTCTAGGATAACGGATGACGGCAGGGAAATATTTGTCTGTTCAGGAGGACAGCATAGCGTTATAAACAGATTGTTTGAATTTGAAGGAGACAATGTTCAAGTTGTCGCGATTGAGGCTAGCAAGGTATGTTTTTTCTCTGAAAACCAAATGCTTACGATATTCAAACATGACGAAAAAACTATTTTTGATTTCCTTTACAATGAATCTATTAAATTAAATTATTTTATTAAGCTTAGCTGTGAACTAAAGCTATATACCCCTTCTGTAAGGGTTTTACGATTGTTTTATGGACTTTATAATTTGAACGGACAATCAAAGAATCTTTATTGGGAAATACAAATTGCATTGCCAAACAAAGTTATTGCTGAGATAACTGGGCTTCATCATGTTACAGTTAGTAAAATACTTGGAAGTTTAAAAAAAGAAAAAATTTTAAGCAAGAAAAAAAATGCAATTATAATATATAATTTAGAAAAATTAAAAGATCTGGTTGATAAAGGAATATCTTACTAATTTGTTTATTTTGACTGCTTTCTCAGTAATATGATGAAAGCAGTTTTTTTATCTTAAGGTGGCTTTGCAAGTACTCCTATTGAAGTATCTGCAAAAATCGCTTATTTTTTCAAGGATAATCTGCTATAAAAATGTTTCTGTAGACAGGTTGATATAGGATTAGAGAAAAAAGCAAAAACATTTTTTGCAAAGTAGTCGTGGCAAATTCACCGAAAAGCAGGGTTATGTACAATATCAGTGTAGTAACTCGGAGACACGGATAACTGAATCTGGTACTAAGAAAAAACGGTTTTTAGTAATTACAAAACCCAAAAGAACTAAAAAACTGAAGAATGTAGCAAGTTTTAATATAGGTTCTTTTGAGATGGAGATGAGGCCTATGTCATAACGAATAAAACCTTGTCAGCATATCTGCGTATTAAAGCGGATTGGCAGCCTTTTTTATGTTACAGCCCCCTAAGCCGAGATCCCCATAAGTTGATTTTTTAGCTAACGAAGTATATCCACTGGGAACCAGTTAGTACGACTGGGTTAGGGGTTTCCGAGAATCTACTATCAAAATCAAAAGAGAGGTGAAAGAAGTCATGAGTATTTTATTAATTTTTTTGTTTGGGATTTTATTTTTAGCCGGAATTTTGTTTATTAAACCACGTGTCAAAAAGGATGTCATGTGGAAGACCGTGCTTGTCTGGGCTTTATATGGTGTTGGTATCGCAGTCCTATGGATGGGAGTCTCTTTTGTTTACATCAATGCCAATGTCGGCCACGCCAAGGCAACCAGTACAGCCATCTTCTTATTTGGAGGAATTGCGGTAGTAGTTGCCGTCATCCTAGCCCGTATGTTAGGATTCATCGGCAACAAAAAAGTGACTGACAACAAGTCTGTACAGGCATGAAAGGGGTAAAAGAGATGGTCGACTTTACTGAAAATAAAAAAGATCTTGAAAAAAAATTCCAGGTGAGCCGTCGAGGTTTCCTGAAAACGGGTGCGGCTGCAGCTGCCATTGGTGTATTTGGCGCGATAAAAGCTCCTTCAAAAATTGCTGAAGCTGCAGTTTCAAGCAACTACAACTATATCCCGGGGAATAAAGGTCAATGGTCCAAACTGAGGCCCGAACCCAATTACGGCGGTGCTAGTGTCAAGTATGTAGAAAATAATGACCAGTGGCTTGGGACATCTAAAATTGTTGGTACTGTAAAAAAAACCAGTGAAATAGATATGGGATTTTCGCAGGCTGTTCGAGGGCTTTTAGGACAAAAGCCAAAAGACGGTTTTTTGAAAGCTGGAAGACACCCGCTAGCTACAGCCTTTGGTTTAGCTGTAGGAAGGATTTCCGATGACAGTGTAGTTAGTGGTGTACCCAGTCAAAACAAACTTCCTATACCTGATCCTGAGCAGATGAGCATGCATATTAAAGACTTAGCTTATTATCTGAGAGCTGATGAAGTAGGAATCGGGAAAATGCCTGAATTCGCTTATTATTCTCATCAAATGGACCCCTCACTTATGGGCATTGTCGCTCGTCGCGGAGAAAAAAACATAGAAATAAAAGAAAAACCGTTTAACGAAAAGATGCCTTATGTGATTGTTGTGGCGGTTGAACAGCATTTGGAAACTTATTTGGCCACAAACGGATATGAGGGAATCGCTGTTAGTCAATCTTATCGGTGTTATCACGCAACTGCCAACATTGCCATAATAATGGCTAAATACATCAGAGAGATGGGCTATCATGCCAGAGCACACCATTTTGGCAACTATGGAGCAGTTATGACGGCTTGTATAATTGCTGCAGGAATGGGGGAACTGACCCGAACAGGAGACTGTGCAGCCCATCCTCGCATGGGATTCCGCAACAAAGTAGCGGCTATTACTACAGATTTGCCTTTGGTACCGGATAAACCGATTGACTTCGGAATGCTGGATTTTTGCAAAATATGCAATAAGTGTGCGGAGAATTGCCCAGCCGGAGCGATTACACATGACCGTGACCCGGTCGAGCATAACGGCTATTTACGTTGGAACAGCGATTTCAAAAAATGTACAGTGTTTAGAACATCTCAAGAAGACGGATTCAGCTGCGGGCGCTGTATTAAAGTATGCCCATGGAGTTCCAAGGAAGATTCGTGGTTCCATGAGGCCGGCGTTTGGATCGGCAGCCACGGAGAGTCTTCTGCACGCTTTTTAAAAGGCATCGACGATATGTTTGGCTATGGCACTGAAATTGTCGAAAAATATAAATGGTGGCTGGAATGGCCGGATTTGTATAAAATTTATTAAACCAAATAAGTTTAAGAGATGGTTTCAGCGGTGCCTGCAGAAGGCATCGCTGAAAATTTTATTCTAAAGATGGGCGGTATATTTATCTTAAAAAATTATATATTTGAGTATTGATAAAGAAATGACAATTACATTACTATAGCATGAAGAAACGCCAGGAATCTAGCGTTTCTTCATGCTATATTTGCCTTAAAATCAAATATATGTTGGCATTATCTTGCGTTATTGGGAGCTTCCACGGTGTAATTTATGTGAATAATGACACAGAAAATTTTAATATTATTATTTATATTGTTAACGAATGGCGTATGAGATAAAAAAAGATATGCCAAATAAAAATAAAGGGCGATCTGTAGAATGAAACTTAACTATCTATTTAATATGACAACAAAGCAAGTTAGGAATTTAGAAGGAAAAACAAACATTGCCCTATTTCCAATGGGTCCATGCGAAGTTCATGGGACACATCTGCCAATGATGGTCGATGTAACGAGTGCTAACGAAATGACTGAACGAGCTGCCCAGAAATTGAAAGACAAAGGTATTGAAACATTAATAGCTCCTACACTTCATTATACGTTAGCTGATATTGCGAACTCATTTGATGGCAATATCACTCTGAAATTTGAAACTGTTGCGAATATTGTAGAAGACGTTTGTTTAGGTTTAGCGAAATGGGGCTTTAATAAAATAGTCATTATATGCGCCCATGGCGAACCCAAAAATAACGAAGCGATCAAAGAAGGAATCAAAAGAGCTTCACTGAAAAAAGATGGATTAAAGGTTAAGGTATCCGCGTGGTTTCATCATGGACTGCCTAGAATGAGTTCAGTATGCAAGGGGGAACATCCGGAATGGGATTTTCATGCCGGAGAATGGGAAACAGGTTTAATCTTGCTTAGACATCCCGAATTAGTGGATCAGGAAGAATTAATTAAGCTAAAAGCTAATTATGAGGCAGAACATCTCTTTGAGAGAATTTCTGCCGGCAAAAACGACTGGAAAGATGTAGGCGCCCCTTTGGCATATTTAGGCGATCCACAAATCGCTACGAAAGAAACCGGTGACAAGGTATATGATATTTTCTCCGACATTGTAGTTGAAGAGGTACTTGAACTAATCAAATAAAACTCTCTATATAATCATGCAGTTACATGTTGTTTATCCTTGGGAACCAAACTAAGCAAAGGGGCTATTGCACAACGAGAGAAATTAGTCGTAGGCAATAGCTTCTTTTTTGTACCAGAAAATAAATCCTGCTACATATAACCAGAAACCGGCTATGTAATGTATGTGCATAGTAACACAGAACATTTCAAAATTATGTTTTATATTATTAGCGGATGGCGCATGGGACGAAAACAGTTCTTTTATAAGGGAGGTGAAAAAGCTATGGGTACTGTATTAATTTTTTTGGCTGGGATATTGTTTTTAGCTGGAATTTTGTTTATTAAACCACGTGCAAAAAAGGATGTCGTGTGGAAGACCGTGCTTGTTTGGGCTTTATACGTTATTGGGAGCATTGTCTTATGGATGGGAATCTCCTTTGTTTACATTAACGCCGCTGTTGGTCACGCCAAGGCAACAAGTACAGCCATCTTCTTATTTGGAGGAATAGCAGTTGTAATTGCCGTGATTCTAGCGCGCCTGCTAGGATTCATCGGTACAAAAAAAGTAAAAGACAGTGAATCAGTATCAGCATGAAAGGAGGAAGAAAGATGGCAGATTCTTTAAAAAGTAAGAATGCTCCAGAAGAAAAATTTCAGGTAAGCCGCCGAGGTTTCTTGAAAACTGGAGCGGCTGCAGCAGCAATGGGCGTTTTTGGCGCGATCAAAGCGCCCTCAAAAATAGCTGAAGCTGCGGTAAGCAACTACGAATACATTACCCCTAAAAAAGGA
This sequence comes from Dehalobacter sp. CP, assembly GCF_047652685.1. NCBI lineage: Bacteria > Bacillati > Bacillota > Clostridia > Eubacteriales > Desulfitobacteriaceae > Dehalobacter > Dehalobacter sp. CP. Next base: position 1,978,541 of record NZ_CP157399.1, on the reverse strand, counting down.
CAATGGTCTAAGTTGAAACCCGAACCTAATTATGGAGGCGCTTCTGTCAGTTATGCAGAGCACAATGACCAATGGCTTGGCACGTCTAAAATTGTCGGGACAGTAAAGAAGTTTAAAGAAAAAGAAATGGGATTTGCTTTAGTTGCCCAAGGTCTTTTAGGACCTAAGGCACAGGCGGGGTTCTATACGATCGGTATTAGACACCCGCTGAGTGATGCGCTTGGCTGGGCTATTTCACCCATATTCGGGGAAAATATCGTTGATGGTCAGCCCAAAAAAGAAAAACTTCCGATACCTGATCCCGAGCAAATGTCCATGCATATTAAAGATGTTGCTTATTATCTGAGAGCTGATGAAGTTGGGATCGGGAAAATGCCTGAATACGGTTATTACTCTGATAAAATGAATCCACCGATGATGGGAATTATCGGGGGCATGGTTCCAAGGGGAACTCCTCTTCAAGATGTACCCTTTACGGAAAAGATGCCTTATGTCATCGTTGTTGCGGTTGAGCAGCATTTAGAGACTTACTTGGCCTCAACCGGATATGACGGAATTTCAGATTCCCAATCTTTCCGGTGTTATCATGCGACCGCCAACATTTCTATCATTATGGCTAAATACATCAGAGAGCTTGGATACCACGCCAGAGCACATCATTTTGGCAACTATGGAGCCGTAATGGCACCCTGTTTAATCGCTGCAGGAATGGGGGAACTTACCCGGACTGGAGACTGTGTTGCCCACCCGCGCATGGGATTCCGTAATAAAGTGGCAGCCATCACCACGGACTTGCCTTTGGTTCCGGATAAACCGATTGATTTTGGAATGGCTGATTTCTGCCGTGTGTGCAATAAGTGCTCCGATAATTGTCCTTCCCAAGCTATTACGCGTGACAGGGACATGGTTGAATATAACGGCTATTTGCGTTGGAACAGCGATTTCAAAAAATGTGCACAATTTAGAGCAAGTAATGATCAAGGAGTTAGCTGTGGCGTTTGTATTAAGGTATGTCCATGGAGCTCCAAGGAAAGTTCATGGTTTCATGAGGCCGGAATTTGGATTGGAAGCAAAGGAGAAACTGCCTCAAGCCTCTTAAAAGGTATCGATGATATGTTTGGTTATGGCACAGAGATTGTCGATAAGTATAAATGGTGGTTGGAATGGCCGGAACTTTATAAGTTCGAATATTAATCCAACGAGTATAGGTTAAGAATTTCCAGCGTCGCCTTTGTAAGGGTCGCTGGAAATTTTTTGCGTCTTCAACTTTTTCACAGGCTGTTGCAGACTTGCACAAAATACACCGCTCATACGTTATCGCAGCGGATAAACGGGGGGACGCTGTACCATCTCCACTCAGGCCAGGATATTCCTATTGGCACAATCACGGTGGAAAGACATCGTAGAGGCCGTGTCGGAGGAGATGATTAAAAATTGCCGTTTTTGAGATTTGACTACACTAGTGTAATCAATTTCAAAACAACCGGATTTTGCAATAGAGGGTGTAATGAATCAAGTTCAAAAGATAAATTCTGGATAGATGCATCTTTTTTAGCCAGAAATCTATTTATATTAAGAACGCAAAGAGCCTTGGTGTATCCATCAATTGTTTAAACCAGGGCTTATTGGCATTTTAAATACAATTTAAGGTTGAGCTCTGATTGAATCACTATGCTATTGCGGCATTCCTTCCGTTCCTCTCCGGAAGTTCAGGGAGAATCAGCGTTTGGGATATAGATTAGGGGTATGCAACGTATAAAATTTGTGAAACTTAATAGAATATTTAAATAAAAAAGCAAAAAAATAGCCGAAACTAAACCTTTTGCTTGACTGCTAACTTAAAATATAAATTAACTGGAACTAATTTATAATTTTGCGTTCAAAAATAATTTAATACCTTGGAGGATGAAGTTATGGGAGAAGTTCTTAGAGGTTGTGTTCTACCAGATACTTTTTATCCGGTCGAAAATTTACGTGCTTACCTTGATTTTGGCTCACAGCGCAGTTATCGAAAGGGAGAAGCAGTATTATTGCCCGATGAAGTCTTAGGTAAAATGATATTCGTTCTATCAGGAAGATTAAAAGTTTCAACCATAACCCCAGATGGCAGGGAAAAATTTATTTATTCTGCCGGGCAGTATTGCCTTATGGATAGATTATTTAGTTTTGAAGAAGATCATATCCTAATCATGGCGGTTGAGGACAGCAAGGTATGCTTTTTTACAAAAGAGCAGTTACTAATGGCTTTTAAACAGGATGAAGAGCTAATTATTGATGTCCTAAGAAATTTTGCCTCAAAAGTCTATTATTTCTTAAATCAAACCAATGAATTAAATTTATATAGTCCATCAGTAAGAATTTTACGATTGATTTACGAACTATATAAAAGTAAGGGAAAATACAAAAATAACACTTGGGAAATAAATGCCTATTTGCCTAATAAAAGTATATCTGAGATAACCGGGCTTCACTATGTGACGGTTAGTAAAATATTCGGATATTTGAAGAGACAAAAAATATTTAAGAAAACAAAAACTAAAATTATTATCTATGATGTGGAAAGGCTAAAAAGTTTAATTGATGAGGGAATAACGTACTGATATAGTATATAAAAACTGCTTGCTCAGTGGACTGAGTTAAAGCAGTTTTTTTGCTTTTAACGGATTAAATTGAAATCAGAAGATATTAATTGTTTTTTAAATTTAAAAAATGAAGAGTTCATGTGCTATTAAAACTAAATTTTAAAATAGTAGTTGAAACTAAAAAAATAAGAATTGGAGTTGTATACAATTTTAGGTAGAAAGGAGGTGAAATATAATGAGTATTTTTCTAATTTTCTTGGCTGGAATTCTATTTTTAGCTGGAATTTTATTTATCAATCCACTTATCAAGGGGGTTATGTGGAAAAAAGTATTAATTTGGGCGCTATACGTAGTTGGGAACGCTGTACTTTGGATGGGAGTATCCTTTATCTACATTAATGCCAGCGTTGGTCACTCCAAGGCAACAAGTACAGCCATCTTCTTATTTGGCGGAATAGCGATAGTTATCGCTATCATCTTAGCTCGTTTATTAGGATTTATCGGTTTAAAGAAACTGAATAAGACAGATGAATCAGTTCAAGCTTGAGAGGTGAAATAGTATGATTGGTTCTGGTATACAGAATAGTGAACCAGAAAAAAAAATTCAAGTTACTCGTCGAGGTTTTTTGAAGACAGGAGCAGCAGCGGCTGCCATGGGTGTTCTTGGGGCAATCCAAGCTCCCTCTAAGGTAGCTGAAGCAGCCGTAAGCAACTATGGGTATATTCCCGGGAAAAAAGGTCTATGGTCCAAGCTGAGGCCTGAACCTAATTACGGAGGTGCTTCAGTCAGTTATGTCGGGCATAATGATCAATGGCTTGGGACCAGTAAAATTGTTGGAACCGTCAAAAATACCAGTGAAAAAAATATGGGATTCTCGATGGCGGCACAGGGACTTTTAGGTCCCAAGGCCCAAGCAGGGTTATTTACACTCGGGCCAAGATATCCGATTAATGCGGGTATTGGACCGGCAATGGCCCAAATTTCAGGAGAAGAAATTGTAGACGGTCCTCCGAGTCCGGAAAAACTTCCAATTCCTGATCCTGAGCAGATGTCCGTGCATATTAAAGATTTGGCTTATTACCTTAGGGCGGATGAGGTAGGAATCGGCAAGATGCCGGAGTTAGCTTATTATTCGCATAAAATGAATCCTCCGCTTATCGCGATAGTTGCAGGTGCGGTTCCCAAAGGGGTGCCAATTTCAGAAACGCCTTTTACCGAACGGATGCCTTATGTAATTACGGTTGCGGTAGAACAACACCTGGAAACCTATATGGCTTCAACCGGGTATGATGGCATTGCCAACACGCAATCCTTCCGGTGTTATCACGCAACAGCCAATATTGCAGTGATTATTGCCGGATATATCAGGGCGCTGGGTTATCACGCCAGGGCACATCACTTCGGTAATTATGGGGCAGTTATGGCACCTTGCCTGATTGCTGCAGGGATGGGAGAACTAACCCGTACCGGAGACTGTGTAGCTCACCCCAGGATGGGTTTCCGGAACAAGGTCGCTGCTATTACGACGGATTTGCCGCTTGTTCCTGACAAACCCATCGACTTTGGTATGCTGGACTTCTGCCGAGTGTGCAGGAAATGTGCGGAAAACTGTCCCGCCCAAGCAATTTCTTTTGACACTGATCCTGTCGAATATAACGGATACTTACGGTGGAACAGTGATTTCAAGAAATGTGCACAGTTTAGAACAGGTAACGACGAAGGAAACTGTTGTGGCCGTTGTATTAAAGTATGTCCATGGAATTCCAAAGAAAGTTCGTGGTTCCATGAGGCCGGAATTTGGGTCGGGAGCAGAGGAAAGACTTCAGCAAGTCTTTTAAAGGCTGTCGACGATATGTTTGGCTACGGAACTGAAACTGTTGAAAAATACAAATGGTGGTTAGAATGGCCGGAAATGTATAAATTTAATTATTAATCTGAATGTACGAAAAAGTTTCAGCGACGTTTTAAGAGGCATCGCTGAAACTTTTTGTTCAAAACAAAATGGAATTCAACGAATTTCCATTTTGTAACATAAGCTACAAGGACATCTTAGTAACTTATGTTACAATGTAGAATGATTTCTATCTATTAAAAATTTAATCTTAGCTTATGACAATAATATCATTTGACGGCACTGAGTTATAAAACAGAATTCAGCAGTGTTTAGAAAGGAAGTAAAAATGAAAGACAAATACTTTCCTATCTTATCGAATGATAAAATAAATATAAAAGAGTATTTCGAAGAAATGGGCGATTTGCGTATTTTTAAAAAAGGCGACATACTCTCACATCCCGAAGCACCCATTGATGGTATTAATTATATCGTTAGAGGAAATGTCGATGCTTATCTCATGTCTTCCGATGGACGAAAAAAGTCTGTAGGAATAGAGATGCCAGGGTGCATTCTAGGGGATGTCGGAGCCTTTGACGGAGAATTTCAACCGGTTTATTATAAGGCTCTTACACAGATTGAAACCCGTTTTATAAGTAAATCTGACCTTAAAACGGTGTTAGACAATTATCCGTGTATCAAAGACTATGTTTTAAGCTCCCTCTGCAGCAAAGTCAGGATGTTGGCTGGACAATTAGGTCAATCTTGTTTTAGTGATGCTGAAACCAAGGTTAGCAAATTACTGCTCCAGTTCGCTTACTATTTTGGCGGAAATAACAACCATAATGGACTTCGGTTAATTTGCTTTCCTATCAGTCAACAATCTATTAGTGATTTAGCAGGTATCAATAGGGTAACGGTCGCAAAAATCCTAGCAAATTTTAAAGAAGACGGTTTAATTGAAAGAGTAGAAGGAATGTACTCAATAAATATAGATGAAATGGAAAAGTTAGTGGCGTTATTGGAATTATCTTAAAGCTCTTGAATTTATTAACATCTTGTAGTTTACACTATAAGGTGTTTTTTTTCCCCTGTGTTAATCTAATATCGTAAAGATAATTCAAATTTAATTTGAAAGGAGAACTAGGTTATGGCGCTGGAAAATGAAAATTATGAAAAAGAGCAAAACAATGAGACGTCAAAAATCGGTTCCAAAGGGGTAAGCAGGCGCGGGTTCTTGAAAAAATCGATGGGAGTGGGGATTGTCGCAGCGGGTGCTGCTTTGCTGGGCTCTGAAATGCCAGGGGATTCCGGAAAAGCTTATGGGGTTACAGAACACGATACTTTTCCGGTAGAAATGAACAGCGAGTATAAACGCTATGATCAAAGAAACAATTTATTCTTTCGTGCTTACGGTGGAGAAAAAAAATTAATGCCTGATTTAGACGCTTATCTGGGGAAGAAAATGGGGGTTATACCCACTACGGGCGGAGAAGGCTTCGGACAACTCGAATGTGCGTTAAGAGGAGCGGGCTGGTCTGTAGAAGATGATATTAACGATTATCATGCTCCCGGTTTCGCGGGTCTCGGAATGTATAATTGGGACGGTCCTGTCAGCCCGAACAAGTACAAGTTTTCCAGTCCTGACGAGGCCAGCATGATTATGAAAAGAGCATCTTTATTTTTAGGCGCTGATAAAGTCGGAATTGCACCGTATGATGAGCGGTGGATTTATTCTTACAGTATTATCGCACCGACTGAGAGCGGGAGTGAGAATCATATAGAGTCGGTCCATACTAAGTTGAATTACCAGGAGACAAAATTCTCGTTTACTCCTACAAATGTCGTTGTTTTTGCACTTGAAATGGATTTTGACGCGATTAGCGCAGCTCCGGGAGTACTCGAAAATGCTGCAGTGGGCGATGGATATTCTAAAATGGGTAATATGACGCATAAAGTAGCTACTTTCATAAGATTGTGCGGCTATAATGCGATCCCTTGCGGCAATGATACCGGCTTAAGCGTTCCTATGGCCATTCATGCCGGACTGGGAGAATTAAGCAGGATGGGGCTTCTTATTACTCCGGATTATGGGCCGAGAGTGCGCTTATGTAAAGTAATCACCGATATGCCTATGACGCCGGATAAACCGATAACTTTTGGCGTCCAAGAATTTTGCACAACCTGTATGAAGTGTGCGGACACTTGTCCGAAACAAGCGATATCCAGACAGAAAGAACCAAGTTTTGACAAGGCTACAATCTCGACCAGCGCGGGCGTGAAAAGATGGGCTATGGATTGCGAGAAATGTATAAGCAGTTGGGGTCAGTTTGGCAGCAGCTGTGCAGCATGCATTGCATCGTGTCCCTTTAACAAACGTAAAGAGTGGCAGCATGATTTGTTAAGGGCAGGAGCAAATACGCCTGCGAGATCACTGCTTAGGTATTTCGACGATCTGTATGGGTATGGGAAAATTGATATCGCACAAAAAACGAAGGAATTTTGGAGTAAAAAAAGTTAGGAGAGAGGTACTATGATAATATTTTGGATCTTACTTGGGGCATTAATAGCATCTTCGGTTTGGTTTTTATATTTTAAATTCGATGCAGCCGGTAAAATGTCTACAGCCAGGTGGGTTGGGGCTGCGATTTCTGTTTTATGGGGAAGCTTTACGATCGCGTGGATTGTAAGCAGCCTTGCTGAAGGGGAAGCCCAAGCTGCAGGTATGGGGTTGTTAATGTTCGGTGCGATACTATTTGGCTTAATTTTTCTGACCATTAGAATTGATGGAATAAAATTCAAGGGTTTTAAATCTAACTCGGATAAGACCAATCCAGTAAAAAGCTAAGTAAGGAAAAACCAATGACAGACATTAAAGGAAAAAACAAAATTGAAAGAATATTTCTTTTTCTTGCACTAATGGCTTTATTGTTCACCTTAGGTACAAATTGGTTTGTGGCGGATAGCGATTTACTTAAGTTGGAGGGAAAAGTTCTTCCTGAAGCGCAATCTTTTGAAAAGATTGCGCTTTCGCCCTTGATTTATGAAGGAAAGACAAAAGATCAAAACGGAGTAGAAGAAAAGGTTGGCTATGTAGTAATCGATCAGGCAATGGGGTACGGGGGACCAATAAAAATGGTAATCGGAATCAACCTTCAGGGAAAGATCGAGGGAACTGTAATTGCCAATCATAAAGACACTCCTTCTTTTATTTATGGAATTATCAGCAAGAAATATCTGGAGATATTTATCGGGAAGAGCATCACTGAACCTTTAAGCATCAACCAGGATATTGACCGAATAACAGGCGCCACTTATTCTTCAGGTGGAATAGCTAAAGCCATTTCTCTCGGGTGTCACGCCGTTGCGAGAACGCAATTCGGATTAAATGTTACCGAGGAGGCTGAGCCTTTCAGATTCGGTTTGAAAGAGATTTTTGTTGTTTCCTTAGTCATTTTGATGCTGATCGGAGTTTGCTTCAAGTATTCAAAGCTCAGATGGGTTACCCTGTCAGTCAGTTTAGTAATTATTGGATTTCAGTATAATACACCGATTTCGCTGGCTAATGTGTGTTCATTACTGATGGGAAACTTCCCTTCAGTAAAAGCGAATTTAGTCTGGTATATACTGATCATCGGAATTCCGATAATTACATTTATAATAGGTAAAAATGTCTACTGTTTCTGGCTTTGTCCTTTTGGCGCACTTCAGGAAATAACAGCAAAGATCGGCGGAGGCAAATTCAAGTGCCCTAACAAATCAATAGAAGCAAAAGCCACTCAAATTAAATATGGATTGGCTTATCTTGCGTTATTAGGGGCGTTCATCTTGAAGTCTCCAAGTTTCGCCGGTTATGAACCTTTCGCCACTTTATTCGGGAGGCAGGGGGTTGGCTTACAATGGTTTATGCTACCTGTAGTATTGTTTTCATCTCTATTTATCAGCAGATTTTGGTGTAGATTTTTTTGCCCGGTCATGGTGATGAATGAGGTTATCTTACTCATTAGAAGAAGTATTAGAAAGATACATCGGGAAAAAGGTGATTTTAAAGGGACATTAGTTGAAAGATGAAACAAAAGTATTGAAATGATGAGGCAAATATGAAAAACAAATCCACCGCTAAAGACTTAATATTTATTACCCTGATTGGTTTGGTCAGCATCTTGATCCTTTTGAATATGTATCAAATATATAGCTCTATTTAAAAAGAGTATATATCCATGGTCAATTTCGATTAAGCGTACCTAGTAAAATGACTATGTATTTTTTTTGTTTTTAAGGGAAGAAAATGAGTAATATATGAAAATATTCGCTTTTTTGTTTGATCAGGAGATTTTGGTTTGCAAGCGTTATAAAAAAATGGCCGGAAATGTACCGGAAAAAAATATAGCGGCGCCTTTGGAGGGCACCGCTATATTTTTTGCGTCTTTAACTTTTTCTTGGGTTGTTGCAGCTGCACAACAAAAAAATAAATATTTAAAATATGCGTAGTATTTACTAATGGAAATATATATAAATGTATATACAATATAACTTGAAAGAAAATAATGTTATCTCAATTTTTCGGCAATAATTTTTTCAAATTAATAGGTTAACATTATATTAATAATTTTTAAATATTGGAGGTAAAATAAGATGGATTTGTCACTATTAACACAGAAAATTGGAGAACTTGATGAAGAAAAAGTATTTGAAATGCTGAATGACTTTGTTAACACAAATCCAAGTCCAGATGAAACAAAAAAGGTGGTAGCTGCTTGTCAGAGCGGGATGTCAGTAGTTGGAGATTTTTTTGAAAAGGGGGAATACTTTGTCGGTGATTTGATCTTTGCCGGGGAGTTGTTAACCAGTGCAATTGATATTTTAAAGCCGATTATGGACACCCAAAATGCTGGAACTGTCGGTTCAATGGTGCTTGGAACTGTTGCGGGTGACTTGCATGACATTGGAAAAAACATTTTTAAGAGCATGGCTGAAGCAGCAGGTTTTAAAGTATACGACCTAGGTATCGATCAATCTGCAGGTGAATTTGTAAAAACAGTAAAAGAGGTAAATCCTACAATTGTTGGTTTAAGCGGTGTTTTGACTTTGGCATTGGAATCAATGAAAAATACTGTTGAGGCTTTAAAAGAAGCGGGATTACGCAACAAGGTTAAAGTTATTATCGGTGGAAACCCTGTAACGAAGGAAGCTTGTGAAACAATTGGTGCTGATGCATTTACCACGAATGCAGCAGAGGGTGTAAAAATATGCCAGAAGTGGGTGGGTTAATCGTAAGGGTTATGCGATAACCGCCAAATCAGTATCAGAGGAAAACCCGCAACGAAGAAAACTTGTGAATAAATAGCACAGGAGGATCTAGTATGAGCGATAAAATGAAATTATATGATGAGCGTGTCAAAAGGCTCAAAGATGCAGTTGAATTAAGAGAGCCTGACCGGGTTCCCATTTACGGTCTATTAGACAATTGGGCTCTTCCTTATTATGGGACAACCTTAGAAGAGGCATTAAAAGACGTTGAACTTGAATATAAAGCTTATTCTAAGGCTTTAACTGATTTTCCCTTCGATGCCGCGCTTACCTCACGCATATCATTTCCCCTTAATTTTGTGTATTCCTTAGGCGGCGGAATTTTTAACAATGCGACGGAAACCATTCAAATCGCCACGGGACACTCAGAACTGATGGCTGTCGAAGAGTATGATGAGCTGATTGCTGATCCGATGAAATTTTTCCGCGATAAAATTCTTCCTATAAAACATAAGATTTTCCAAGAGGGAACCGTGGAAGAAAAGTTCGCTAAATATGCTAATTCGCTTTCCATCTTCTTTAAGTTTGGCCAAACAACAAAGATGTTGGCGGAGAGGTTTAAAACTGAACATGGACTTCCGATAACCAACGCTGGTGTAAATCATTTTATGCCCGGTGATGTCATCATGGACTATTTAAGGGATTTCAAAGGGATCATGAGAGATATCAAAAAATGTCCTGATAAAGTGGCTGAAGCCTGTATGGCTATCTGCGACCTTCAGATAAAAGACACATTTGGAAAAATGCGTACTGTTTCTGATGACAAGTATGTTCATTTGTATCTGCATTTGCCACAATTTATTAGGGCTAAAGAATTCGAGAAGGTTTACTGGCCGTGCTTCAAAAAATATGTTGATACGGTAGCAGCAAGAGGCATTAAACTTCTTATTCTATTTGAAAAGAACTGGGAGCATTTGTACGAGTATATACAGGAGCTTCCAAAGGGATCGGTTCTTGGATTATTTGAAGAAGACGATCTCAGAAAAGCGAAGAAAGCCTTAGGAAAAACGATGTGTATTGGCGGTGGTTTAAAAACAAACGATCTGTACTACGGATCAAAGGAAAAATGCATCGAAGTTGCCAAGGGCTTAATTGATGATTTAGCTCCGGGCGGTGGATTTGTCTTTGCACCGGATAAAGTTTTAGCAACTAAAAATGATGCCAAGGCAGAAAATTTAAAGGCTGTTACCGAATTTATTGTGGAATATAGCTCTAAGTAATAGAAACTTCCATCTGTTATCTGAAAATATATATGTAACCCTAAAGAATAGGAGGGTGTTCTTAAGATGAGTGACATGGAAATGATCTTTAAAATGGCAAGGGAAAGAATTTTATCACAGTTTCTTAATTCAGATCAGGAAAAAGATGGGGTTGAATTGGCTTTAACGCTGCTCATGCTCTATTCATAGGTCTGACGTTACCAAGAAGTAAAAATGTTATATCCCTGGGGGCTGTATCACTACTTAGCCCCAATGAAGGACGTCAATAAAAATGGCGTCTTTTCTTTTGGGGGTGTGCAACTAGTGGGGAAAGTGGCTTGCCGAATTCGGATCCGGATCCGAATTTTAGTTTTTCCCAAGCGGTCATCCCCCTGGGGATTCCGAAATTTTAATCAAAAAACGCTTAAGAAATACTAAGCGTTTTTTTTGGAATAAATGCTATATTTAATTGGAAATTGTGGTTTCCGGAATCAGCGCAATTGCGGGAGCCGCTAATAAAAAATAAAGGAGGAGAAATATGGGTACATTTTTGGTGTTTCTAGCGGGTGTTCTTTTTTTAGCCGGCCTACTATTTATTAAACCTAGAGCAAATACGGACAAAAAATGGAAAACTATTCTTAATTGGGTTTTATACGTTGCATGGTATGCAATTACTTGGATGGGGATTTCTTTCATTTATATTAATGCGAGCGTAGGGCATGTCAAAGCAACGAGTACAGCAATCTTTTTGTTTTTAGGTATTTCAGTTGTACTAGCAGTAGTCTTAGCAAGACTCTTAGGATTTTTCGGTAAACAACAGAAAAAAGCAAATACAAGCTTAGAAGCTTAAAGAGGTGAAAAAGGATGTCTATTGAAAAACAAGAAGGGAAACAGAAACAGGAGCAGGAGCTAAGGATAAACCGACGTAATTTCCTAAAGGCAGGAGCAGCCTCAGCTATTTCCATGGGTGTTCTTGGTATGGCAAATGCTTTGCCGGTGCAAGCCGCTGAGACGGTGACAAGCTCCGCAGGACAGTCGAAGCTTCATCCGACGAATTACGGCTTAGCCTCAGTTAAAATGGCTGATTTTAACGACCAATGGCTGGGCACAACCAAGATCGTTGGCCCTATAAAAAAATTCCATGAGGCAAATCAGGGATTCAACTTGGTTTTCCGCCATAAGGTTTCCGAGGCGGCTTTTAAGGCGAACATGTTTTACCATGCTGCTGCAAAATATCCTTTGGGAGATGCTTTAGCTAAGTTTACTTTAAGCTTAGCTCCGATGGTTTCTGGAAAACCCGCCCCTGAAAAATTGGCTATTCCCGACCCTGAACAGATGTCCCAGCATATCAAAGACTGCGCCTATTTCTTAAGAGCTGACGAGGTTGGCATCGGCAAAATGCCTTCATTTGCATACTATGAGTTCAAGGCGCCTCCTCTTGCAGATATGATGAAAGATGACTTGTCCAAATCAGTTCCTGTCACAGAGAGCCTGCCTTATGTCATCGTTGTCATGACGGATCAGCACCTGGAGACCTTGATGGCATCTACCGGCTATGACGGCATCAGCGGTTCCCAATCATTCCGTTCTTACCATGCAACCGCCGTTATTTCGGTAATCTTGGCAAACTATATCCGTAATCTTGGTTACAATGCCAGGGCGCATCATTTTTCCAATTATGCCTTGATCCTGGCTCCATGTTTGGTATCCGCAGGACTGGGAGAGATGACAAGGACAGGTGACTGTATAGCTCACCCGACACTTGGATTCCGCAACAAAGCTGCCGCTGTGACCACAGACTTGCCGCTAGCTCCAGATAGGCCAATTGATTTCGGCGCTCAGGATTTCTGCAGGGTGTGCAAAAAATGTGCCGATAATTGTCCTTCGGGAGCGATTACCCAAGACGAGGATTATATTGAAAAGAATGGTATTTTGCGTTGGCAGAGTGACATTAAGAAATGCGTTGAATTCCGTGTAACCAATAAAGAAGGATCCATGTGCGGACGCTGCATGAAGGTATGTCCATGGAATTCCAAAGAAGACTCCTGGTTCCATCAGGCCGGCACATTTATCGGTAGTCAAGGGGAAACTGCTTCAAGTTTGCTCAAATCGATTGACGATATGTTTGGCTATGGTACTGAACAGGTTGAGAAGTTCAAATGGTGGTTAGAGTGGCCTGAACGTTACTAAATCATTAGGTGTTTAAAATTCAAAGAAATATTTAATATGAAAATGCATATGTCTCTGGCAACCTCGAATGTTGTCAGAGACAAATTGCTATGTAAAAAAATTTATAACCCTTGGAAAGAGTGTAAGGTATTATTAGACTCATAATTTATGTTACGGATACACAAGATAAACTATGTTTTGATCCAATTCTTTATTTGTTTAAGCAGGTAAAAAAATATAATTATCTAATCTTTTGTATTATCCAAGACTAATGTTATACACTTTTATTAATCTCCTGCTAAATCTAATCTTAGCATAAGAATCGATAAAGGATATTAGTATATGCAAAAGGAGGAATTAGATAATGGCTGATATTGATAAGAAGCAAATTCCCCGGCCTTATATGCTTGAAAATTTTGTGCAAACAGAAAGACTAGAGAAGTACCTGCATCTGGCACATAAACGTATATTTCCTAAAGGAGCAATCGTTCAAGCTCAGGGTACAAATGCTAATTCTATTCTTTATGTCAAGTCCGGATGCCTGGGTGTAAGCATTGGCTCAGATGAAGGCTATACCAAATTTCTTTTTCATATTGATGAAAAAACGATCGGGGCAACAATCAATACAAATGAAGACAATAGCGAAGTTCAGGTTTATGCAATCAGAAAAAGTACGGTTTATTTTTTCTCGCTTGAAGATATTCTGGAAATATTTAATGAGGATAAACAACTATTTCTAGAAGTTATTCAAAATATTCTTGACAAGTCTTATTGCCTTATGGCTAAAACAAGGGATTTAAGTTATTGCCGGCCGTCAAGCAGAATATTACGGTTTATCTATAATCTCTGTATCTCTAAAGGGAAACTTGTGGACAATTATTATATTATCAACACCAAACTAACGCAAAAAACGATCGGAGACATTACTGGAACTCATTATGTTTCAGTGAGTAAACTGTTTAAAATGCTAGAAGAGCAGAGAATACTCAAAAAAACCAAAGATAGAATTTACATTTACAATCTTTCAAAATTAGCTTCTATGATTGATGAAGTTTTAAAGTACTGACTTTGGATTGTTAATGACAAAAAAATACAAACTAGGGCCCACTCAAAATTATACCTTGAGTGGGCTTCTTGTTATGTGTATCGTAACACAGAAAATTCTAACATCATGCTTTATATTATTAAGCGGATGACGTATGAAGTTGAAGAAAGTATTTACAAGGAGGGGATATAGCGTGAAAAATACATGAAAAGTTCCCATTGATGATTGTGTTTATTAGGTTCGGGTCACAAAAAATTGGTAAAAAAGCAAAAATTACAAAGAAAAGGAAAAGTAGAGAAGAAGGGAGATGTGGTAGATAGTATGGGTGGAATTATCGCATATATTTTGGGTCTTGCTACTGTATTGCTTATTCAATTATACAAAAAGTCTGTGGAGAAGAAGAACCGCAAGTTCGGCATCTGGAACTGGGTATTATCAATATTTGTTACACTCTATGTAGATTTTTTAATATATTGGCTCTACATGGGAGTATGGGAGGGGCAGCCCAAAGCCGGAATAGTCGGATTATTCCTGATGGGTATTATTGGGGTCGTTATCGTTGCTGTTGCTCAATTATTGGTCAGCAAATCTTTTGGAAAAAAAACGATTGCCAAATTAATGAAAGGAGAAAAAGCATAAAATGTCTAAGAAACTTAGCAGAAGGTCCTTTCTAAAAAGTACTGCACTGACTGGAGCCCTGACCAGTATATTGACACTTACGCCCGGAGCAAGAGAGAAATTACTCGGAGACGGTGCTGCGAGTGCGCTGGAATACCCCAGAGTAGATAAACCGCCTTATGAGATTGAGGGTGAAGTCGGGCGATTTGATAATAGAAATAACGCCCATTCCCGCGGGTATTGGGACGAAAGCCAGTCGTTTTATTTGTTTGGCCCGCAAGGGATGACCGCACTTCATGATACCGTAAAAAATATCGCTGCCGGAACACCAAAACCCGGGTTTGATCACCGCGATCTGTCATTATTTATGAGTTCCGCGCTGATGTTTAAGGTTGGTAGCTTTGCTGCTTCGCATCTGTGGGAGCCGGAGCTGCCTCCGGGATTAACACAACCATACAAGTGTAGTCCGGAAGAAGCAGCCCAGACGGTGAAAATGGCCGCTAAGCATTTCGGCACAAGTGTTGTGGGGACATGTAAGCTTAATAGAGATTGGCTTTATAGTCACCGGTATCACGCCGAGAATTGGAAGACGGATGCTAAACGTCTTTTTGAAAAAGTATTTGGTCTTCAAAACGGTCTGTTGGGGCCGGTGATGACACCCGAAGAAAGAAAGAAATTGCAATTGCCGAATGTAGATGATGAATTGCCTCAAGAGATGAATAACGTTATCGTCTGCGGTATTGAAATGGACTACGAGGCTTACCAGCGTACTCTTTCTTGTGTTGAAGTAGCTGAAACGTATCGGGCCTACAGCTTTGATAAATTCTTGATTATGCACTTGGCTCTCTTTATCAATTATATGGGTTACCGTGCTTGGCCGTTTGGCAGTTATGGACCAGGATTGGGAATCCCGATGGCTGTCGATGCAGGACTAGGGGAAATGGGACGGAATGGTCTGCTCATCAACCCGGACTTTGGGCCTCGTCTGCGTATTTGCGGTGTTATCACCGACATGCCTCTCCAGCCGGATAAACCTATAGATATGGGAGTGACCAAGTTCTGTGAGACCTGTGCGGTTTGCGCCGATAACTGTCCTTCCGGGTCTATTCCCAAGGATAATCATCGTACTGCCGAAGCCGTATATGGCACTACAAATTCTGGTGTCAAAAAGTGGCCGATCGATGCTTGTAAATGCAAAGCGTATTGGGATGATCACAACATAAGTGCTTGTGGCAACTGTGTTCATTATTGTCCGTACAATAAACCCAAAACCGAAATGCATAAGTTAGCAGCGCATTTGGCACCGACGCTAGGGTCCACCCTTGTCAAGATGGAAAAAATGTTAGGCTATTCAGAACCCAAAGATGTGGCAAGCTGGTGGGCGCAGGATCCTAATAAATTCTTTCCAAGGAAGTAAGTAGAACTATAAAAGATATGCCGGCTCCCGCTTGAGAGCCGGCATATCATTATTAGGTTTCTTATTTGCTTCATTTGTCAGCCTAGTTATTAGTCATACTTCTGGAGGAAGCAATAATGTTGAAACGCATAATGATAGTTGTTGCGGTTGCCATGTTGATCGGGGCTTTGGCGTATTCCAATATGGCAGCAGAGAAGGATGAACTCCTCTACATGAAACAGATTTTGCCGCAAACAAACTTCGAAAAGATAAGTAACGACCCTCCAACTTTTAAGACGGATCAAAGTAACGGCAAGGAACATGATTATGTCGTATTTGGTGAGGCCAATGGTTATGGCGGGCCAATGAAGGTAGCTGCAATAATCGATCCGCAGGGGGAGATTCAACAAGTTGTGGTTGTGGAGAACAGAGAGTCGCCTAGTTTTTTGAACAAAGTCTTAAAGGCAAAACTTCTGGATCAGTTCAAGAACATAAAAGCAAATGATCCGATTGAACTAGGTGCTGACATTGATTCCGTCACCGGGGCTACGGTAAGCGCTAGGGCTATCGCCAATGCTGTACGCCAGGGAAGTCATGAAGTAGCAGTCAATCAACTTGGTCTAAGTATATCGGAAAAGCCGGAATCCTGGAAGTTTGGGTTAGCGGAAGCAAGCGCGATCATTCTGTTTCTAGCTGTATTGGTCTTAAGCTTGGTGTGGAAAAAGTCCAAAGTACGGTATATTACTTTACTTTTTGCAGTCATTATCTTTGGGTTCTGGCTTAAAATCCAGATCTCCTTATCCTCTATCTCGGCATTATTGATGGGGTATTGGCCTCCTATACACAGTAATATGATTTGGTATGTAATCGTACTAGGTGGTTTAGGGATTGCTCTTTTTTCTGGACGCAACCTATACTGTTACTGGCTGTGTCCTTTCGGGGGGGTACAAGAATTAACAAGTATGGTAAGAGGCCGTAGCAAGTGCCGAAGGGTGTCTAATCAGCTCCTGAAATTATTGGCTAAGATACTGTTGTGGTCAGGTTTACTTTTAACTTTTCTGTACCGGAATCCTGCTATTGGCAGTTATGAACCATTTGGTACGTTGTTTGGGCTTACAGGGACTGTTCTTAATTGGCTGTTATTACTTATGATTATGACAGTGTCTATCTTTATTTATCGCTTTTGGTGTGATTGCTTCTGTCCAGTGGGGGCTTTTTTGGATATTTGCGCTAAAATCAGACGTAAACTCGGAAAGTTAATGCACTCACCTGAGAAAGTCACACAGCACCAAATGCCGATTAAAAAGAACGAGTAGGTGCAATTAAATCAACAGGAGGGAGAAAATGAATAATAAATACAATATTGGTGATATCCTAAATCATACTTTATGTGTTATTACCCTTGTAATAATCAGTCTGATCTTTTGGCAGAACATAGATTCTAATTCTGTTGCAGACTTAAGTGCTCAAAAAGTTAATATGGAATCCCAAACTCCTCAGGAGCCTGAAATTCCAGAGAATATGGATATGCATAACTTTGCAGTAGAATAAATGAGGCCAGTTTATAATTGGGATTCAACCCATGATTTGAAGTCTTTGGGGAAATAGATATTCCGATCAATTACTTTGATCATACCTTTGTTTTTCAAATCAGAGAATTGTTTCGTAACAAATTCTCGTGTAGCACCAATAGATTCGGCAATTTCCTGATGAGTAAGGATATAAGGGGCTTTATACCAATGATCATATTCCAAGTGATTGAGTGAATAAAGATTACGTAAGAATAGTAAAAAGCGATGCCTTGGATTAAAAAACCAAAGAGATTCGAAATTTTCTACAAGTGCAATGGCGTAATTACTCAAGTAGTTCATAAAAATAAAGGCCAAGATAGGGTTAGCATTAATTTTTTCAAAAAATTGATTTTTGGTGATATAACAAATTGTGCTGTCTTCATAAGCTCTTATCTCAAGGGGAGACGATTTTACTTCCAAAAGCACGGGAACTAAACCGTAAAGTCCTCCGGCTTGAATAATACTCACTGTTCTTTGTCTTCCATCTTTACTTAACATCATGGTTTTTAATGATCCTTTTTCGACACACTGGATGTATTTTATTTCTTCACCGGTATTTACGACTCTTTCTCCTTTGCTTACAGTAAAACGTTGACCATTCGTCTTCATAAAATCAAATAATTCTTTAGATGAAGGTTCCCACGGGAAATGTGAATAGTCAAACACTGCAATCACCTCCCATACAGATTCCCCTATACCCTATCATATCATTTCTGTTTCTGGAGATATGTGAATCAAGATACACTCTGTCTTTGATGACCAGAAAAGTAAAACAAAAGAATCGTCAGAAAATAAGGGTAATTAAAGCATCTCCAAATAATATAAAGATTATTTGTTATGCCAATAAAAATAAAAATAATACACAATGGAATTGGGCAGAAAACTGTTGAGATAAATAATACGGTAAATAATTTTGAAAATTTAAAATATATAAATTATACCCTTAGTAAGCGCTAAGATTTTTTAAATTTTTTCTATGATATATTAACTTGTATAGACAGCAAACTTTATTATCATAGACTAATAAAATGGCTGTAAAAAATTGAAGGAGGATGTTTGAAGTGGTGGATTTGAAAGCCCTGATTCAAGCGATGTCCGATTTGGACGAAGACGTGTTAAACAAGGCCATTGATGAAGTGCTAAGCAAAGACGACAACGCGGCAGAAGTCCAAGAAATTGTTAAAGCCTGTCAGCAAGGTATGACGCTCGTAGGTGAGCGTTATGATTCGGGTGAGTACTTTATCGGGGACTTGGTCTTCGCCGGGGAAGTGCTGCAAAACGTCATGGACAAGCTCAAACCGGCTTTAAGCGCAGATTCCTCAGCAAAAGGCGGAAAGATTGTCCTGGCTACCGTTTTCGGAGACCTTCATGATATTGGCAAAAATATTTTCAGATCCATGGTAGAAGCTGCAGGCTTCGAGGTGATCGACCTGGGGATCAATGTTCCGGTTAACCAGATTGTGGACAGGGTAAAAGAGGTTAACCCTGATATTGTCGGATTAAGCGGCGTACTGACTTTGGCGCTGGATAGTATGAAAGAAACGGTTGACGGTCTTGCTGAAGCAGGTCTTAGAAGCTCAGTCAAGGTGATTATCGGCGGCGTACCGGTTAATGAGGTCGTATGTAAAAGCATAGGAGCGGATAGTTTCTCGACAAACGCTGCTGAAGGCGTCAAAATATGCCAAAGATGGGTGGGGTGATCGATGAGTGATATGATGAATCTATATCAAGAACGTTTAGATCGGGTATTCAAAGCCTTTAATCTGGAACAGCCGGACCGCGTACCTGTGCTTGGGACTTATGGATCTTGGTGCGCCGAGTTTGCAGGGTATACCGATGCAGAAACCAATTGGGATACGGACAAAGGCGGCAAAGCTATGATGAAAGTAGCCAGCGAAATCCCGCTGGACATGGTTCATAACTATTTTGGCAGACCTGGCGGTGTTTATCAGGCGTTGGGGAGCAAAGCATTTCATTATTTAAGTGACAGTACGGTCGCACAGTATTCGGATGAGCATGCCCAGATCATGACAGCCGATGAATATCCGGAGTTTGCCAAAGATCCGTTTAGATTTATGGTAGAAAAGATCTTGCCGCGTAAATACGCTGAACTGGCCAAGCCTTCACCGGTAAAGGATTTAGCTTTTGCCAAAGGCGCTATGAAATTCGGCATGTTTGGGGCACAATCCGGAGGTATTGCGGGTGCACTTGCCGCGCAATGCGGGATGCCCAAACTTCTTGATGGCGTTATTATTCACCCAATGGATTGGATTGCTGATTTCTTCCGGGGCATTAAAAACGCCTTCATGGATATCCGCCGTTGTCCTGAAGACTTCTTAGCAGCGATAGAGGCATTCACGCCGTTGGTCATCAGGTTCGGTATGGGTCAGGCACTCATGGTTCCGCCGACACAATACCCCAAAGTTATCTTGATTCCTATTCATTTGCCTACAATGTTAAAAGTATCTGATTTTGATAAATTTTTCTGGCCGGCTTTCAAAACAATCATGGAGTTTTTTGCTTCCCAGAATATCAATGTCGTTCCAATTTATGAAGGCGATTGGTCGCGTTATTACGATCACTTGCAAGAGCTGCCTGCCAAGAAATCCATGGGTTGGTTTGAATACGGGGATCCTAAAGAAATTAAAGATAAACTCGGAGATACCATGTGTATTTCGGGACTTTACCCGGCAACCTTACTGCAATTTGGCACCAAGGAAGAATGTATCGCCAAGGCCAAAAAATTAGTAGACATTCTGGCCCCTGGCGGCGGATATGTATTTGGTACGGATAAGGAACTGATTACAGGTAAAGCGGAAAACATCATCGCCGTAAACAAGTTTGTCATGGAGTATGGTGTTTATAAATAGGAGGTGCTTCACAGTGGAAGAACAATTGTTGATCTCTTGGAGTGATATCGTAAAAGAGCATCCGGAGCTCGCAGATAAAGATCCTGCAATGGCTATGAGCTGGGATATTGGACAGGAAATGATTTTTGCTTATGTAACTTTCCTGGCACTCTTTTAAAACAAAGACGATAAAGAAAGCATGGGTGCAAGCGTATAACTGTGCTGTGATGGTATAACCTTAACCATGAATAATGAAAGAATACCAAAAGATAATTTCACAAATTGCAGATTACTTACACAGCCTAAAGCCAGGAGAAAATCCTGGCTTTTTCATGGATTCGTGTTTTACATTCGTGTCAACTGGCGCTAGAAAGAAGGTCTATATCAGAGCATCAACTTCTGCTGGGGTGAAAATGAGCTGTTTATCCTTGACCTCAGCTGTCCCAGCGAGACGATAGCCTTTAGGTCCACCGTTCATTGTTGCTGCAACAACCCATGTATTTTTATTAGCTGCTAAATTCTGCTGTGTTACTTCCATTTTGTAAATCCCGAAAACTACTGTATCGCCTACAACTTCGCCTTTGCCCGCAATGATTGGGTGAGGAATGCCATCTGTACTCAGCGTGACAAGGGAGAGGAAGGCCGAACCCTCAATGACTGCTTTGACCCCTTCATTAATAACCATCTCGCCATCTCCTTAGTATTTTTTTGATAGTCTTTACTTTAGTTTTGCTACCTAGTACAATATTACTACCTGAATTTTATTTTTCAAGTACGCAGAAAATGATGAGTAGGTAAGGAAAAACTGACTATGAAAAACGATCAAAACAACAGCGCATGCAGAAATAACTGCCCATGTATGGAGGATTGTCCATTAGGAAGTGCATTAAGGTTAATAGGCGGAAAATGGAAAGTACCCATTTTATGCGCGCTTAATCAAGACGGGGTAACAAGGTATAATGAACTGAAACGCAAGATTAGAGGCATAACAAATACGATGTTGGCGAGCTCATTGAAGGAATTGGAAGAAGACGGTCTTATCTACCGTAAACAATATATGGAGATGCCGGTGAGGGTTGAATATGCATTGACGGACCTTTGCAGTGACCTGATGCCGATTCTAAAACAACTTGCACATTGGGGGATTCAGGTTCAGGAGCCCGAATAATATTGAGCAGATACAAAGAAATGTATCTGCTCAAATGAATGTTTAGCAACGGAATTTTGTAAACAAACCAATTTTTATGGTGCTATTAGGCACTTTTTTCTTCCGAGCGGGTTCCTTTGATAAAGAACGACAGAAGTACTCCAACTATGCTGATGCAAGTCACCACCATAAAGGCCACGTTGACGCCGTGGATAGCCCCCTCCATGCCATACGTTTCAGGATTTAACGCGCTGTTCGTCATCACCGAGACAAGAACCGCCGTTCCAATGGCACTTGCCACTTGCCGCAGGGTATTATTCATTGCGGTCCCGTGCGGGATTAATTCTGCCGGTAACTGGTTTAGTGCCGCAGTGGTAAGGGGCATCATCACCATAGCAAAGCCAATCATCGTGACTGAATTGACGACTGCCAGATAAGTAAATGATGTCTCCAAATGAAGATGTGTAAGCATAAAAGCACTGACAACATTGTTCTTTTTTTTGAGGAGACAGAAGCTTACTTGGAAGAAAAACGGAAAGAGCCGCCGAGCAAGCGATTGAAGGGGGTACTCAGGCTATTTATCCAATTCAAAGAAAACAAAGCAAAATTACTTAAAGGTGTTGGGGACATTGCGCCAAAACGAAAATCTATAGACGGGAGTCCGCTGTATAACCAATTACACCAAATATTTGTCGATCTTTTTGAAGAGATAAATGAAAAAGAATTCCCGGTAACTAACAGTATATTTAGAGCTGACATGTTGCTCACAACTTTCGCAAGTGATTTTTACTTGTTCCAGAGAGAAGTACGCGGTTATTCGGCCGATATGCTTTTGGAACAGGTCTATATCATATTCGTTTCAGGTAATTCGGCCCACTTGAAGAAGTAAAAAAACGAGTTGAATTTGCCCTGGGGAATTAAAGGAAATATATTTTATAGGAGCATTAGTCAAAAAATAGTCTGATGCTCCTTTGTTTGCGTTAGATTTTTCTGAATATTCAAAAAAGTATTCGTTTAACATACACAAAAAGTTGGCTGCTATAAACTGAATACGAGCGCTCATGTTTATAATAAGGATCCAGATTTTAAGTAAAGGAGGAAAGGCAAAGACTAAGTCTAAAAAAACCAGACTTCATAGCGCAAATGTTTAGCATCTAAGGGACTTTTAACATTATCTTTTTTAATTTTCACAAATTGGAATGGAGTGAACAGGATGGAAAATAGCCCGTTAGAAAATGGCCAGGGAAATGGCTCCGTAGTAGATAAGATTAAATCTGTTCAAATCAGCAGACGTTCTTTATTTAAATTTGCCGGGCTTGCTGGGGGTGTAGCGGCACTCGGGGGAATTGCTGCCAGTAGCTTTGGTGATGCAAAGTCCATTGATACGATGATGGGATGGGAATCAGAACAAGGGGAAGTATATTTTAATCGTGAGCCGTTTAGAGTAGATAAGCCTGGTTATGAGATTAAAGGACCGGTCAATCGTGTGGATCAAGACGTAGATTCACCAACCTTTCGTCGTCTGTACTATCAAGAAGATGCTTTATTAAGCAAAAAAGGCGAAGAAAATTTAATGCCCAGATTGAAGGAATATTACGCAAAGCATCCTGATAAACTGGAAGGCGACAGAGCGTGGTTCACCAAACTTCTTCCAAACCTCGCTGAAGAAGAGAAAAAAATGAATAAGGATATGTGGGGAATTGCAACTGCATGGAACAAGGCTTGGACCAGCATGCTTGCTCCCTTAGTAGGGGACCCAAAAGAGTGGGACTTTAAGGGTGTAATCAAAGAACCATTAAAAGTTAAGGATCCAAAAGAAACAAGCAAACTCATTAAAAAAATGGCAGGCCTCTTTGGTGGGACTTTAGTGGGTATTACGAAAGTCAATCCGAGGTGGATCTTAGGCTGGGGTGGTGGCGTGGACCCCAGGATGCTTCCAATTTTAGCTGCGGTAGGAATTGATCCAATAACGCCAAGGGGGGTAAGAGGCGGTCCCATAGACATCCCCGATTGGTGGCAATATGCAATTGTCATTGCTGTACCCCATGAACCTAATTTAATAGAAGCAACACCGCTTTTTTACAGTCCATTTGAGGCATATACGCGGTCAGGCCTTGCTGCTGCAAGACTTACGGGCTTTATCAAAGCTTTGGGGTATCCTGCCAGATATAACGGAAACCCAATTATAGGGTGGGATGAACTTTTAGCCACGCCGTTAGCAATTGATGCAGGATTGGGTGAGATGGGAAGGCCTGGCATATTGGTTACACCCGAATTTGGACCCTCGGTAAAATTGGCTGTTGTACTGACAAATCTTCCTATGGAGCCGGATCGGCCAATCAACATGGGCTTAAAGGATTTCTGCGACAAGTGTGGTATTTGCGCGGAAAAATGTCCTGGTGGCTCTATTCCAAGCGGACAACCCGAACTGCAGGACGATGGCGTGGTACGTTGGATGTCAGACAGAGAAAAATGTCAGAACTATTATGCTTCTGTTCCCATCAGACATATGTGCGGTGTTTGTTATTCTGTGTGTCCGTGGCGCAGATTTGACAATGCGTTGCATAAGTATAGCCGTGAATTGGCTGTAAGAGATCGAACCGGAATAGCACATCAAATCATGTTATGGGGGCAAAAGAGCTTTTATCCAAGTCCGTCAAAAGACGATTATAATGCTCCGACGTGGGCGACTTATAAAGACGTGCCTTGGTGGATGAGAACGGATATGTTCTTTGACGGGATACCGGAAGGCATCTTTAAGAAATAGGAGGGAATAGCGGATGAGCCTTTATTCGTTCATTGCAGGAATGGGAACAGCGGTGGCTGTGTATTGGTTGTATTCATGGTCGAAGCAACGTGGTCAAAGCTTAAATTGGTGGAAATGGTTAGTCGTTTGTGCGTGGGTTTTATTACTCTTTTTAACGGATATATTTATTTTCACTAGTCTCGGTGAAAATGAGTCTCGTGCTGCTTTAATGGGCGGAGTCTTTTTGACTGCAATCACTGTAATTTCAGGAGTCGGGATCTGGCGTTGGTTTTTTACTGTACCGAAAGCAAAAATAGCTGATAATGCATCTAAAATGTAATTACTTTTGTTCTCAGTTTTAAGGTAAGGCTGAATGGTTTGCTGCCCAGAGAGAAAACAAAAAAATAATCGCTGGGCAGTCAAACCGTTTGTCGTAAAAGCGTGGTTGGCAGTTTGAGGAAATCTGAGGGACACTCTTGTAGCCGGATCCAACAAGACTTGGAACTACATGCACTATGTTTCAATTGAGGCGGGAAGTGCTGAGAAAGGCACGTAGTGCGGATATAATAAACGATGGTATACCGGGAGATGTGTAATTTTGTCTAAAGTTCATTTAAAAAGACTGTTCTTATTTATGTTTTTTGGATCTTTAATAATCGCATTATTGTTTAGTTTTAAGGGCAGACAGATGGATGTCCAGCAATTCTTACCCTCAATGCTGAGCAATACTCAGGAGTTTAAAGCGATTGAGACTCACCCACTGACCTATGCAGGCTATAAGAATATCAACGGTCAGGATACGCTGCAGGGGTACGTGGTTTTTGGTCAAGGGAACGGCTATGGCGGTCCCGTATCTGTTTTAACGGCTACAGACCCCAACGGTAACATTTTAAAAGTTCGGGTTGTAGGGTATGCTACGGAAACACCATCCTATATTCATTCAGTTTTGAGTGGGGATTTTCTAAAACAATTTACAGGTAAATCTGTAGATGAACCGTTAGAAATTGGTCAGGATATCGACAAAGTGACCAGCGCTACGCTTTCATCAAGAGGAATTACCAATGCAGTCCGTCAGGCTAGTCATGGGTTGGGTAAAAACCAACTTGCTTTGAATATTTCTGAGCCTTCCGAGAATATTAATTTGGGGATCAAAGAAATAGGCTTGGCTTTATTAATATTTGCAACGATTATAGGAGTGCGTTTTAAGATTCCTAAGCTGCGATGGCTGGTTCTTATATGCAGTATATTTTTTACTGGTTTCTGGTTTAACTGTTCAATTTCACTTGCGAACATTGCCAGCGGATTAATGGGATTCTTCACGGCTTTTAAACAAAATCTTTTTTGGTATATTTTAATCGTCGGGATTCCATTAATTATTTTCTTAAGCGGGAAGAACCTATACTGTTATTGGTTATGTCCTTTTGGAGGGATTCAGGAAATACTGGCAAAAATCGGAGGCGGAAAACTAAAATGTAATCATCATGTAGCAACATGGCTGCAAAAAATAAAATACATGTTAGTTTGGATCGTACTGATTTTAAGCTTTTGCTTTAAATCACCGAGTATAGGAGGCAGTTATGAGCCTTTTGGAGTCCTGTTCGGATTTCAGGGGGTGAGTGTGCAATGGATACTGCTCAGTATTATCCTGGTTGTATCGCTGTTTATTAGAAGATTTTGGTGTTTATATTTTTGTCCGGTCGGGGTGATCAATGAAATCATCATTAAAGCAAGACGATTTGTAAATTCCCTTTTCCAAAAGAAACAGGAACAAGGTATTCTAACGAATAAAGGAAGGTCACTATGAGGCACCTTGGCTCTAAGGAAATATTTTTCTGTACTTTGACAGCGATCATCTTATTTTTAGTTATAATCTTAGTATTTAGCAACATAAAACAACTTTTATAACCATTCACCAGCGTTAATTAAATTGACGCTCGTCGTTAGATGTCCATTATCTGCATACTATATCCACGAAGAAAAATAATATATAATCAAGGTAAGGGTAGTTCTGTCTGCCCATATCTCTAATTATCAGGAGATTTAGGCAGGACAAGGAAACAACATAATTACATTTTCACATATTAATTAGTCTAAGTATAAGGCTAAGTACAAGGGAGTGTAATCATGAGTGATAATGATCTACCATGGCTGAAATACACAAAATTATTCCGGTCGCCAATAGATGGTTGGAAGAAAGTTTTTGCGGATAGAGAAAGATTGTTATATCCCAAAGGAAGCATTATTATTAAACAAGGCATTACGATTGAGAAGCTATTATATATTTTTACAGGGACGGTTGAATATTCGAAAGTTGACGAAGAAGGCAATGAGGTTCTCATTGATGTCTTGGGTGCAAATAATTTATTTATGATTGCGCCATTGTTTACCGGTATTCCCCCTCTCGGTTCATTTACGGCTGTTGAAGACACAGTAGCCGCTGCAATTTCAATTCAGGAAATGAAAAGTTTGATGAAGTCTGATTTTACGCTTACTGAAGAGCTGCTCTACGACCTTTCAATGAAAAGTAATAACCATATAAGCCGGCTGCAGAAACATTACACTTACAAGGTAGACCATAGAATTATCGAAACTTTATGTGCACTTGCAGATCAACAAGGGATGCAACTGTTTATCAATCAACAAGATTTGGCTGAACTTGCAGATACAACAAGAGTAACGGTGTCAAATTTATTTCGCGACTTAAAATCTGAGAACATTATACGGCCAATATATGGAGGGATCATTATACAGGATTATAGCCGTCTAAAAAACTGGCAGAAACATATTTAAAGATCTGTAATTAAGACCAGCTAGTATTTTCTCCTGGCGTCATACGGATATAATATTGGGGATTCAATGAATTTATTATTGATTTGATGAAGAAAAGATATTTTAGGAGGTTATTAAATGCCAACTTATGACTTTATTTGCGAAAAGTGTGGTCACAAGTTTTCTGTTTTTTGTAGTGTTAGTTCAAGAGACAAACAAATATGTCCGCAGTGCGCTGATGATAAAATAACTCAGCGGTTTACAACGGTTAATGCCTATGGAGTTAAAGGTGGTAAAACCTGTTCATCTGGGAAATGTAGTCCTGGCTGCAAATGTTAAAATCTCACCATCTTTTCTCTTGACTTTTCTTCAATTTCATTTAGAATAAGACGTAATAATCATACATTCTTTTTTGGTGTCTCTTATCGAGAAGAATAGGGAATCAGGTGCAATTCCTGGACGGACCCGCCGCTGTAAATAGCTGTGATGACTGTACGATGCCACTGAGAAATCGGGAAGGCACAGAAATCGGTTAAAGCTATGAGTCAGAAGACCTGCCAATGAAGATATCAACATGAAGCAATGGTAAAGTTTCAGTTTGAGAGTTAGTATCTCTCAAAACTGGAACTTTTTTTGTATGCATGTCGTTTACATAGTTTAGATTTTTATATGGAGGCTTTCATCCGATGGAACCTGCGGTACAGCTTAAAATAGAATCTCTTGTATTTCCGCCTGAGACAAAGAAAGTGTTAAAAGATATCGACTTAACCATCAATCAAGGAGATTTCATCGCCATTACTGGGGAAGCCGCATCGGGAAAATCGATGTTACTCCATAGTATCACCGGGGCGGCGTCTCAATTTTTTAACGGGCAGCTAAACGGTACCATTAGGGTCATGGGGCAAGACATCCATGCAATCCCCTTGGCAAAAATGTGTGATTATATCGGCTATATGATGCAGGAACCGCAAAATCAAATGGTCAGTATCACGGTAGAGGAAGAAGTGGCTTTCGGGATTGCCAATATGGAACTTCCTTGGGATGAAATGAAGAACAGAGTCAAAAAAACTTTACAATTTGTTGGACTAGAGGGTTTTGAACAAAGAAAGACGGATGGACTGTCCGGCGGCCAAGCCCAAAGAGTGGTATTGGCAAGTGTTCTCGCGATGGAAACGCCCATTCTTGTTTTAGATCAGCCCGCCGCAGAATTAGACGGAAAAGGAAAACGGGATCTTTATTCCTATATCAGCTATTTAAATAAAGAAAAGGGAATTACCGTGATTATGGTGATGGACCGGGCCTGCGATATTCTTCTCTATACCAACCGTATTCTTATTATAGCTGAAGGAACAATCAGAGAAGAATGCAGCCCTGGTGACTATCAGAAACGCTTCAATCAAACAAGACCAACCCAAAATATGACGGCGGCAAATGAAAAGTTAAATGAGAAATTGAATGAAAAATCGAATGAAAAATCGAATGAAAAATTGATGGAAGTAAAGGATCTGGCCTTTACCTATAAAGGTGGTTTCAAAGGCTGTGAAAATATTAATTTAAATATTAATTACGGTGATTTTATTGGGGTGATTGGACTCAATGGTTCAGGGAAAACGACGTTGTTGAAATTAATGGAAGGTTTGCTTATCCCGGATACGGGTGCGATTCGAATCTTTGGCAAACCCCTGACCAAGAGGAACTTAGCAACGATACGCAGTCAAATAGGTTTCCTGTTTCAAAACCCCGATCTTCAAATCTTTGCGAACACAGTAAAAGATGAGGCGGCATTTGTTTTAAGAACAAGAAAACTGCCGGAAGAGGAAATTGCAGAGAAAGTAAATGGGATTTTAGACAAAGTCGGGCTATTGGCATTCGCCGATGTCCACCCGCACAGGCTTAGCCGCTGCCAGCGTCAGAAGCTGGCAATTGCCTCTGTTTTGGTAGGAGGCCCCGAGATTATCATGGCGGATGAACCTACCTCAGGTTTAGATGAAGAACAGAGCGCCCTGATCATGGAGCTGCTCTCTGCATTTCAGCAACAAGGTAAAACGGTTATTCTCGTTACCCATGACCTGGGTTTGGCCAAACAATATGCCAACCGTATTGTGGCAATGCACATGCACCGTCTGGCATTGGATATTCCGGCCCAAGAGATTGGTTCTTTTGAAGAGGTCCTTAAAGACATAGGGTTAGATTTCCAGAAGGAAGGCGTTGCTTATGGCTTTCATTGAAAAAATTGATCCGCGTACGAAGTTGGTATGGTGTTTAACACTCATTCTTACAGCTTTGCTTTCACAGAATCTGAGCCTGGAAATCGGAATTATTGCCTTGGTAATCATTGCGGATTGTATTTTTACCAACCATTTAAAAAAATATAAAATACTGTTGCCAGTAATGCTTTTAGTAGCCTCGCAGATTCTTGTCATACAGTTATTGTTCTGCCGGGAGGGGGACCTTCTCTGGAAGTGGGGTATTCTGTCTGTTTATACAGGCTCAATTCCGGCCGCTGCTTTGGGTATTTCCCGGACGGCTGCTGTGACCTTGGCCGCTGTTCAGTTTATGACCTGGACTTCTGCCACAGATGCGGCTTTAATGCTTATAGCATGGGGTGTCCCTTATCGTTATGCCATGTTGGTCGTTATGACAAAACGTTTTTTTCCTCTGATGCAAAAGGAATATCTGGCAATTTCAGAGAGTCAATCGGTTCGGGGTTATCCCTCGGAAGGAATTAAAAATAGAATAAAAAATCTTCCGCTAACCTTTATGCCATTGCTCTATCGCACAGTCCGGCATACTTCAGATATCGCTCTTGCAATGGAGTTAAAAGGTTATGGCCGAAGCAAGCAGCGGACGTTTGGCAAACAATTGCATTTAAAAAGCTGGGAAATGATCAGTATGATGGTTTGTACCCTATTCTTTATCACCGTTAATTTTATTTAAAATTAAAAAATATAATTTTAGGAGGACATTATGAAAAACAAATTTTTAAGAACCGACACCAAAGCGCTCGTAGGGTCCATTCTCTTAGGGATTGTCTTTGTCATAGCCTGTCAGGCGACAGGGTTTATTGACAACCTTCTTCCCACAGGCAAAGCAGGCATGTACTTAATTAACGGTACGGTCTGGGCTTCCTTTACAGCCCTCATTGTTCTGCTTTATAAACAGCCTGCAGGGATCATTGCCGGGGAAGTTGAAGCTATCATTTCCATTTGGTACAGTCCGCTGTGGATTGCTTTTATCTTTGCGAATGCTATCGGGTCACTTGCCGTATCCTTCGTGGCGGCCAAATATTCTATGGAAAAATGGGGGCACCACATTTTCGCTCAATTCCTTTGTAATGTTTTGGGGAATGCTGTTGTTTGTATCGGATTAATTTATATTTACCAGTTACCTGTTAAGGTTGCCGTTGTTGAAGCCTTGATTACCATTGCAGTCTGCTGGCCTCTTTCCACAGTCATCACAAAATTGGTGTATGACAGCATTAAAAAATCAGGTTTAGCCCAGTAAAGAATCATTTGCGGGAGACAATGCAGTAAGAAAAGAGGTTAGGATATGAGCCAAGACTTAAGAGATTTTTTGAAGCAGCTGGAACGGGATGGTGAAGTGAAGCATGTCACGGAAGAAGTCAAAAGAGCGTATGAAATCAGCACTCTCATTATGGAACTGGAAAAAGAGCACCGTTATCCCGTCATGGTTTTCGATAAAGTAGAAAACAGTGCGTTTCCTGTGGTGACCAGTATCTTAAGCACCAGAGAACGGTTTGGCAAAGGCCTGGGTGTCGAAGCGTCTAAAGTTTCTGAGACCTATGCCCAGCGTATCAAAAAACGGATTGAAGAGGTCAAAGTTATTGAGAACCCTCCTTTTGCTGAGCATTGTATCACCGGTGATGAGATTGATCTCTATAAGCTTCCGATTCCGACCCACTTTCCGATTGACGCCGGACCCTATGTGACCTCCGGACTGTGTGTTGCCAAAGACCCTGTAAGCGGTGTGGAAACCTTAGGTTTCCACCGCATGCAGTTAAAAAACAAGAATACCTTAGGGATTTCACTCCATTCCCGTCAAAGGCTCTGGGAATATTTCCGAAGAAGCGAAGAAAGAGGACAGAGCCTGGAAGCCGCAATCGTGATTGGTGTTCATCCCAATATTGCCTTGGGATCGATGGCCCTCGTCCCCTATGACCAGGGAAAATATGGTGCGATTGCCGGACTTTTCGGTGAACCATTAGAGGTTGCACCTTGCGCAACGGTCAATTTGCAGGTTCCGGCCTACGCGGAAATTGTCCTGGAAGGTGAAATATTGGCTGACGTACGGGAACAGGAAGGTCCTTTCGCTGAATTTACCAATTACGCCTGCTATCGCAGTACGGAAAATGTCTTTAAAGTCAAAGCCATCCGCTACCGGCAAAACGCTTTTTATCATGATTTAACGCCTGGGATGAGCAGTGAGCATATCACGGTTGTGGCCATTCAGAGAGAAGGCGATGTTTTAAACGCTTTACATCAGACCTTGCCGAATATTAAAGCAGTTCATGCACCTTTTTCCGCCTGCGGACTTTTTCATTGCTATATTTCTATGAAAAAAATTGCCGAAGGTCAGCCAATGCAAGCGATTTACGCCGCTTTGGCGGTCGACCACAATATTAAAATGGTCATTGTGGTGGATGAAGATGTTGACGTCTTTAACGAAGAGGAAGTCCTATGGGCACTTGCCACTCGGTTACAAGCGGATAAAGGCGTTTCCATTTTGCCGCAGCACCTGGGAATGGGTGTGACCCTTGACCCCTCGACGGATGAACTGAGCCGTACTTCTAAAATGGGGATTGATGCCACAAAACCGTTAAGCGGCTTTGCTCCTAAAATCGAGATGAACGATGACGTCAAAAAAGCAGTGCAGCGGCTTCTTAAATATGCCAGATAAGGGATGCGTATTTTAAATATACCGGTTAAAGGATGAGCCTATGATTAAAATTGCCATTGATACAGGAGGTACATTTACCGACTACACTGCGGTAGGGATGTTTCAAAACAGTGAACCCAAAACGGTCTTTGTCAAAAATCTCACGGATCATAACCATCTTGCCCAGGGGATGATCGCTGGCTTAAAAAAATTAGCAGATGCCTGGCATACGGATTTAGAGACACTCCTCTCAGAAACGGAACAAATCATTCACGGCACCACCTTAGCTTTAAACGCCCTTTTAGAAAAAAAAGGCGCGGTTACTGCACTTTTTACCACGGAGGGGTTCCGTGATGCGCTGGAGATACGCCGTTCTCAGCTTGAAAATCAATGGGATCTGCGAGCGGAAACGCCGGATGTACTGGTTCCGCGCAGACTGCGCTTGGGTATTGCGCAGCGTATGGACTACAAAGGGGACATCCTTAAAGTGCTGGATGAACAAGCTGTCCGAAATGCTTGTCTGAAATGCAAGGCATACGGCGTACAGAGCATTGCGGTTTGTTACCTTTTTTCTTTTCTAAATCCGGAACATGAAAAAAGAACAGCAGAAATTATTCGAGAAGAACTACCCGGCGTTTTCGTGGCGCTCTCTTCGGACGTAGCGCCAAAAATCAGAGAGTATGAAAGAACTTCCACGACGGTTCTCAATGCTTATCTGACGCCGGTTCTTCAAGATTATCTCCGCACCGTCAAAAAAGAACTGGCCCAATATGGCTGGGGCAAACCGATTCACATGATGATGAACAGCGGTGGCTTAAGCGATACGGATGCGATGTCCAGTTTCGCTGTCAGAACCCTTTTTTCTGGACCTGCCGGCGGTGCCTGCGGCAATGAAGCCATCGGGAAAATGACAGAAAAGCCCTATACGGTGTTGGCAGATATGGGGGGGACCAGTTTTGATGTGCATGTGGCAGACAGTAAAAATCAGCTGATCCCCCAATCGAAGATTGCTGGCTATCCGTTATCGATCCCGACCATTGACATCACTTCCATTGGAGCCGGCGGGGGTAGCATTGCCCGTCTGGACGAAAGCGGAAGATTGTTGGTGGGACCGGACTCCGCCGGATCAGTTCCAGGCCCTGCCTGTTACGGTTTAGGCGGGACCGAGCCTACGGTTACGGATGCTTTGGTTGTTTTGGGACTGATCGATGAAGATAGTTTCCTCGGTGGTCAAATGGGCCTTAATAAGAAGCTGGCTGAAAAAGTGATTCACGACAAAGTTGCTGCGCCGCTGGATATCTCTGCGACAGAAGGGGCCAATATCATTTACCGGATTGCTACTGAGATGATGGCTGATGCGGTGCGTCTTGTCACAATCCAAAAAGGCAATGACCCCAGAAAATTCTCCTTGATCGGCGCGGGAGGAGCTTTTCCGTTGTTTGCAGCCAACATGATGGATGCGCTGCATATGAAAGAAGTCTTATTTCCGGTCACCGGTCCTGTCTTTTGTGCATGGGGTATGTTAGGGGCAACCCGTCGTTGTGATTTCACGCGAAGTTTCTTTATGGAAAAGGGACAATGGGACCCATCGAAGATTAACGTGGTTATTACCGACATGAAAGAAGAAGGAAAAGCGGAGCTCGGGCGTTTGGGAGTACCGGAAAATGAGCAGAATTTCCGACTTACCCTGGAAATGCGTTACATCGGACAGCACCATGAAATAGCAATACCCTGGCAGGGAACGTTTACCTCAGAGAGCCGGGATGCTTTAGAAATCGCCTTCAATCGTACCCACGAAAGCATCTATGAATATGTTGAAACAGACAAAGAATGGGAAATCATGAATATCCATCTGGCTTGTGTGGAACGAGAGAAGGAAAACACACGCTTTCCGTTCCCTGAGAATGACATTCTCTTAGCGAATAGGACAGTGGCAGGGAATCCCTTCGGACAAACGGGCGAAATCTCCGTCCCAGTCTACCACGCCGGTGATTTGACCGGCAATGGTACAAAAAGTATCAACGGCCCGGCTCTGATCAATTTTGACTACACTACGGTTTTGATTCCCGCTGGCTTTGCAGGCAAATCGGTTAAGAACGGTGTTTTATCGATAACAAAAGAAGGTGCAGAAGCATGACAAGGACAACGACGGAAGATATGATTAACCGCACCGTTATCGCCAATCGTCTCGATAGTATCACCAAAGAAATGGGACTCGCCTTGGAGCATTCCGCCCATTCCCCGATCTTCGCCGAAGCCTGTGACTTTGCTTGTTGTATTTGTGATCGAGACGGTCAATTGGTCTCTCAGTTAAGCGGTATTCCGATTTTGGCGACAGCAGGCTCCTTCAGCGTCAAATCTGTTTTGCGGAAATATCCGAATAGCATCACAAACGGTGATGTTTTTATCATCAATGATCCCTATGACGGTGGAAATCACCTGCCTGATATCGGAATCATTACCCCTGTCTTTTTTGAGGACAATTTAATGTTTTTCTGTGTCAGCCGCGCCCATCACGGGGATATCGGAGGTTCCACCGCGGGCAGCTATAATCCCAAGGCAACCGAAATATTTCAGGAAGGAATTCGAATCCCCCCGACAAAACTAATGCGCAACAACGAATTCATGGGTGAAATTTTAGATCTGATTTTAATCAATACCCGTAATCCCAACATGCTCAAAAGCGACCTCTTAGCCCAGATCGGCGCCAACAAAGTTGCTGCGAAGCGCATTCTGGAGATGGTGGAAGCTTATACGCCCGCTGTCGTGAACAAAGCCATTGCCGAAACCCTGGAACAAACCGAAATGCTCACGAAGAAGCGGATAAGAGAGATTCCTGACGGTATTTACCGGGCGACCGAATACATTGATGATGACGGTTTTCAAGAAGAACCTGTTAAAATTGAGATTGCAGTGAAAGTAGAAGGCGAACGTCTTTTGGTTGATTTCGCAGGGACAGACCCGCAGGTCAAAGGCTTTATCAATACTTCAGTGGTCACAGCGACGACTGCTTCGGGTATTGCGGTACTTTGGTTTTTAGGCGACGATATTCCCAGAAATGATGGTGCCTTCCGCTGCATCGATGTCCATTTGCCTAAAGGATCTTTAGTAAATCCATATGAACCGGCACCCATGACGCTTTGCACCTTAACCCCGGCCAGTGAAATAATCGGCGCCATTTTTCAGGCATTGAATCAAGCAGTCCCCGGAAGGGTTCCTGCGGGATATACGCGCTATGCAGGCCCTTCTTATTATGGTACCGATCCGAGGAATAACCGCTATTACGTTGGGTTTTCGTTTTGCTCGACCGGAAGCGGCGGCGCCATGCAAGGAAGAGACGGAAAATCCTATATGTCGCCCATGTCTAATTTCGGTGGTGTCAAAACGCCGGATATTGAATCCAACGAAATTCAATATCCGCACATCACCCTTTATCATGAAATGGAAACGGATACGGCCGGTGCCGGAGAATATCGCGGCGGAGCAGGGATGAAATATGCGTTTGAGCTATACGATGAAGGCAGCCATATCGTAAATTTTGGGGATGGGATGAAATTTGCACCTTACGGTTTAAATGGCGGAAACCAAGGGAGTTTAAATAAAGGGGTTTTTATTCATCAGGGGGAACCGGTCGTTATGGCAAGTAAAGAAGCGCCAAGATGTGTTGCCAAAGGTGACCAGGTCATGCTGAGTTCCTGCGGCGGCGGCGGATGGGGCAAACCGCTGGACCGCCCGGTAGAAAAGGTATATGCGGATGTTTTGGATGAGATCATCTCCATCAAAACGGCTAAAGAAATTTATGGTGTTGTCATCACGAAAACAGGCATCGACTATGATCAAACGAACCAATTCAGAAACAGTAAAAATGGGAATAAAAGAGTGTAAGAAAAAATAAGGCGACAAAAACAAGGATAAGGATAAGGTAAGGACTGATAAGTAATGAAAATTCTTGTTGCAATGACCGGTGCCACCGGGGTGATCTACGGCGTACGTCTATTGGAAGTCCTCAAAGAGACAGAGCATCATGTTTCCCTGATCATGAGCGGGTGGGCCAAAGAAACGCTCTCGCTGGAAACGGATTATGCTGTTGGCTACGTCCAATCTTTAGCAGACAAAGTATACGACCATAACGACTTAGCTGCCGCTGTTGCCAGCGGTTCTTACGGGATCGAGGCGACCATTGTCGCACCTTGCAGTATGAAGACTCTGTCCGGGATTGCGAATGGCTACAGCGATAATCTGATTGTCCGCGCTTCCGACGTGGCCTTGAAAGAGCGGCGTCCTCTCTTATTGATGGTCAGAGAAACACCGCTTTCGTCCATTCATCTAAAAAATATGACGACCGTAACAGAAGCGGGCGGCATACTCATCCCGCCCGTACCGGCTTTTTACCACCGGCCCAAAACCATTGACGATATTGTAAATCAAAGTGTCGGCAAGGTGTTGGATTTGTTGAGAGTTCCTCATAATCTCTATGAAAGATGGAGAAGTGACCAATGAAAATAACCATCGGACAAGACAAGCTTGCCCTGTCCTACGAGATATCCATCATAGGACACGACATTCTAATTACCGTTACCGGAGGGAAACAACATATCGGCAGTGCAGCGGTCGGAAACTGCGGCACGGTTACAAAGTATGCCGTAGAAGGCCACCGTGATGACGTCCTGGCCGGAACTCTGGCACAGGATGTTTCCAAGCTTTTTAACTGCATTTGCTTGGTAGCTGCAGGATTTCATCAAGACAATATGACCAAAGAAGAAATTGAGATTGTGTTGCTAAATCATCAGCAGGGAATCCAAAAAGTGATTACGTATTTGAAAGAGAACTATGCAAAGAGAACCGATGGCAAAATAATTAAAGGATGATACCGGCATGAACAAAATTGATTATCAAAACAATGACTATGACTTTTTATTGAAGGTCAAAGCGGAACAGCAAACAGCAGCGATTCTTCAGAAGGCGATGGCATGTGATATTTTTACCGCGATTGAAGAAGGTAAATCTTTCGGTGATCTGACCAATTGCCTTCATCTCGATGCGAAAGGAACGTTTCTTTTCCTCGACGTTTTAGACAAAATGGGTCTAATCATTAGGAAAGAAGGCTATCTGTGCAATGCCCCCGTCAGCGCAAAATATCTTACGGCAACAAGTCCTTTTTTTAGCCTGGACGCTTTAAAAAGCGGTAAAATCAGCGGCATCTTTATCGCGGAAAAACTTTTGCCCATGTTAGCATCTTTTAGGGGGAATGTCCTCTTTGAGGGATTTTCTGCTGATATTTTTTCTCCGTTAATTCAAAAGTTTATGTTGGAGCAATGTAAAGAAATTTCTTTTGATGATCAATCGCCTTATGAGCTGATTATCACAGGCGAAAATTACGAAAAACACGCGGAAAGCATTATCCATAACGGAATTATTGGTGTCATGGGGGCGTTTTCCGGGGAATACTCTTTAAACACTGCGATGAACTTATATCATAATTACCTTAATGAGAATGACCTTCAACAAAAAGACAGCTCTATGTTTTCGGTAAACATCCTTTCAGAGAAAGATGTGGCTGCATTTTTTACGAAAAAGCAGATGCATCAGACACCTTTATTACCCCTCACCCGTGATATTTCGGTGATTTTTGCATCCAAGAATAAGCACAAATTAGAGGAGCTGGCCATAACAAAAGAAGCGCAAATCTACGCAAGATTAAAAAGACTGCCCATTCAGTCCATCACGATGATCAATCCTCAGGATGTTGTTACGGCCCACTGGGCAAAAGATCATTGCCGTTACGGATGCTCCAGCTATGGGGAAAAGTGCTGTCCGCCAAATAGCCCTTCCTATGAGGAAACGAGGGTGAAATTAGACGGCTATACCAAAGCTTTTCTGATTGAAGGCCAGCCGCCGACAAGTGATTTTCAAAAACTAATGCTGAATGCAGAGAAATTAGCTTTTAAACATGGATTCTACAAAGCATTCTCTTTTTGGGCAGGACCATGCCATATTTGCAGCGAGTGCAAACCGCCAGCATCGCCCAAGAAGTGTACAGTGACCCGTCCCTCTATGGAAAGCGCCGGTATTGATGTTTTTGCCACTGTTTCTAAGCAAGGCTTTACAATGCGAACCTTAAAAGATAAACAGGAATTCGTTAAATACTTTGGACTGTTACTTCTGGAATAAATGATAGGTTTCTTTAGCTGGATTGAATTGTTATCTCCAAACAGAATGTATTTGTGATTTTGAGAAATAATAATGGAAATCACAAACCTGAATATGGAGAATACAATAATGAAGAAAAAACATAAGGGATTATCTGTTTGGCAGCTTACAATGATGGCTTTGGGAACAGTAATCGGAGGCTCCTTTTTTTTGGGCTCATCGGTAGCGATTAATGCTGCAGGACCTTCAATTATCGTTTCCTTTATTCTTGGCGGAGTCATCGTTTATTTTATCCTTTTTGCATTGTCGGAAATGACGGTTGCAAATCCTGATGTCGGCTCCTTTCGTACTTTTGCAGCCCAAACCTTTGGGAAAGGAACCGGTTTTGTAGTTGGTTGGGTATATTGGGCTGGGATGGTTTTGGCTATGTCCAGTGAGGCTACTGCTGTATCGATCCTGATGCGCGAATGGGTTCCCAATATATCCATAGCCGGATTGGGAAGCTTAATTATTGTAAGCGTCACGCTGCTAAATTTATTGGGAGCTGATAAATTAAGTAAGCTCGAGAGTGGTCTGGCTGCCGTTAAGCTATTAGCCCTGGCTTCGTTTATTATCATCGCCTTACTTTTAATCATGGGATTATTTTCGACTGTTTCCCAAATTGGTGTCGGAGAATTAGTCAGGGAACCTTTGATGCCGGCGGGAATAAAAGGGATAGCAGGGAGTATGCTTATCGTCATATTTTCCTATGCGGGTTTTGAAATCATCGGACTGGCTGCTTCGGAAGCTGACAATCCAACAAAAACGATTCCCAAAGCAATTTCCCATACAGTATTAATTCTAGTAGGATTTTATATTGTCTCTATTGCTGTGCTGCTTCCGTTAATCCCGACCTCCAGTCTGAGTGAAAAATTCAGTCCCATGGTAGCTGCGCTTGATAGATGGGGAATCAGCTGGGCGGGCAACGCCATTAACTTTGTACTCATAACAGCGATACTTTCCACCATGTTGGCAGCGATGTTTGGTCTGGGCAGAATGATGCGTTCTCTTGCCGAAGAAGGCCAGGCACCCAGGTGGTTAAAGGACCGGAGAAACGTCCCGTATCGGGGAATACTGATTTCTGGTTTAGCCATGCTTGCGGGATTGGGCATTGGTCTTATGCTCCCAAGTGTGTACTTATTTTTGATAAGCTCTGGTGGGTTTGCTTTGTTATTTACGTATGCGGTAATTATGGCGACTCACTTACGCTTTCGAAAAAAATATGGGTGTCCGCCATCAGGGAAGTGTCAGATGCCTTTATACCCTTATTCTAGCTGGATTGTTTTTCTGAGTCTGATCATGATTATCATCAGTATGCCATTTATCTCCGGGCAGGGAACAGGACTTATTGCCGGGATAATCATGATTGCTGTGTTTTATGTCCTCTATATGTTTCTAACTAGGATCAATAAACTACAAACAAATAACGCTAATAGAGCCAATAATAAACGATTAAACAATAATACCTGTAAAACGAAACTGTCCGTCGAATTCTCCAGAGATTTAATAGAAAAAGTGGATTTTCAGGCAGACAGAAAGCAAGAATGCCAGCCAAGAAAGGACGAATTACCTTAAACAATGAGCATTCCAAAACTGCTACAGCGCTAGCGAATAGTGAAGAGATTTCCATGGAAAGCATTTTAGCCTCTGCCTAAGCTTGTCACACTATAATTTAGCCTCCCATACTATATAGCAAAATATGGTTAACTAATTGGTAAGCGCCGATTAGGGGAGGTTAAGAGCTTAAGATGAATAAATATCTTAGTCAAAAAGCAATTGATTATCTTCTTTCGCTAAACAATGTGGTGGGAATCGGCTACGGACTAAAAGAGGTCAAAGGAAAACTGACTGATCAAAAGGCGATTGTCGTAATGGTAAGTCGGAAAGTAACGCAAACGGAGTTAATCAGACGACATGTTGTTCTAAAATCTATTGAAGGATTTGTTACCGATGTTATCGAGGTCGGGAAGGTCTCTGCTCATAGAATTCAGGAAGAAGGGCCAATTAGGGAAGCTGAAGATAATGTATCCCGCAAATCCAGCTGGCGGCCCGGGCCAGGAGGGGTAAGCATCGGCCACTATAAGATTACAGCCGGAACTCTTGGAGTTGTGGTTTATGATAATTTTACAGGCAAAAAACTGATTTTATCCAACAATCATGTCTTGGCCAATTCAACGAATGGTAAAGACAAACGAGCTAAAAAAGGTGATCCAATCCTTCAGCCCGGACCACTGGATGGCGGGACCAAGAGAAATGATAAAATTGCTAAACTTTACAGGTATGTTCCATTAAAAGACAACGGTTTCAATGTTGTTGATGCTGCTGTAGCGAAACCACTTAGACAAGGCCTCGTAGTTCCGGAAATTCTTGGCATTGGTACTGTCCAGGGTAAAACGCTGCCGCAATTAGGAATGCTGGTGAAAAAATCCGGACGTACGACGGGTTTGACCAGTGGTATCGTTCAAGTAATAGACGCCATTATTGATGTGGATTATGACGGACGGATTCTTAAATTTAAGAATCAAATTATGGTTACTGCCTTTGATCAAGGCGGGGATAGTGGTTCATTGGTCCTCAATGAGTTTAACTGGGCCGTCGGTTTATTATTTGCCGGGTCGGATACTTTCACTTTTGTAAATCCTATTGATCCAGTCTTAGATTTATTGGGTGTACACTTGTAAGCCAGTCGCAAGATTGGCTTTTTTATGACCCAAAAGCACTAAAGCAAAGCAAGGATTGTCATAGTTTGGCAGGATATGACATTCTTTCTAAAGGAATTTCTCGATCCAGCGTGTAATACTCATATTTGCTTTCAATATATTGGATCGTTATACCTCTCGATTTTTTTCAGTTCTGCCGTGACCCTTTATTATATACCAATAAATATACAGACCATCCTGAGTGGGGTGGGGAGTATGGCTTTCCCGGTCATGATCGGAGTCTTAATCTGGATTTTTTCCGAGAAGCTCGTGAGCTTCATGGTTGAGCCCGTGAAGGAGAAAAAGGAGGACATGATGTCCCCTACCTTTGATCTTGACAGTGCTCAAATCATTGTACTGACGACAGCCGGTCTGATCTTGCTCGTCAATGCCATTTCTTCGCTGATTTCAGCTTTAACCGTCTATGCAGTTTTGTCGGACCTTCCTACCAGCAGTGCTTGGCATGAAATTATCAGCCAGCTGGTGAACTCGGCCATCCAGATTATTCTGGGGTTATGGCTTGTATTTGGCGGTAAAGGGCTGGTAAATATCATAAAGAAGATTCGGACTGCAGGTGTTAAGTGAAATAAGATTCCTGCCTAAAAATAAGGAATTTAGCGGCAGGCCTCTAGTTCCTGAACTTTATTTAAAAACCAGGCCGTGTGCAGATCTTCGTCAACTAGATTGGCCCACAGGACAGAAAACAACGTATGATCTTTTCCGATTTTTAAAATCAAGTCTTTATAATCACTCATTGCTTTTCTCTCCAGAAGAATATCGGCTTTTAGCAGGGAAACTATTCCAAACGCAGCAGTGATATTCCCGGCGGTCTTTCCCAGGAGCGGGGAAATAATATCCCCTAAAATGGTCGGTTCGCTACCGTATTTCCGTATTTGGGCGGCAATGTTATCGACATGCTGCTGTTCAATATAAGATGACCGTTCCAATACTTTGCTGATATAGATATCTTCGACCAATTTACTTTGCGCCATATAAAGATCAACCTGGTTCAGTTCCAGGCTGTAAAACCAGTTGAGCTTTGCGATGATTCCGTCAGTATCCAGATTTTATTCCACCACCTGACTGCCTCAATGTCTTGATGCTTGTACTGAAAGAAGTCTTTCATAAGTCTATTCTATTATTGATAAAATGCCTTGCAAATATACTGAAATCTATTCGGATTGATCATGAATCATGCCCCATTAATTTCAGTAAATCTTATTTTAGTGGTAAAATAAAATGGCAATATTACTGCTAGGAGGGTAAACAATGAATGCTGCTGACGAAGGAATCGTCTACGAAGAATTTGAGGTAGTAGAAATCCAAAGAGAAAATGATGCCATTGTGATGAAAGAAGCGGTGAGAAAGGTCATCGCCGAAGTGTCCCTTAAAATGATAGTCAATGGACAGGAGCTTGTTTCCGTTCTCTGTCTGAACCGGCACCACGAGGAGTTGGCCCTGGGTTTTCTATATAATGAGGGTGTTATTGGTTCTTATGAAGATATTGAAAGCATCGAATACAATGAGAAAATGCTGGCAGTGCTGATTGAACTTAGAGAAGGAATCGTTATTGACAGACGCGAAAGTCTGAGAAGCATCACTTCCGGCTGTGGCAAGTGTTATACCTACATTAATCCGCTGAAAAAGACGCAGTACGCCGTCAGCACGAACAAATCCACTTTTTCCGCAGGAAATATCTTGAAAATCATGGATAAGTTCATTGAGCAGTCTGAGATCTTTCATACGATTGGCGGCGTCCACAGTGTCTTATTTTACGCTGACGGATTTGAAGTGCTAAATGAAGACATTGGCCGGCACAACTGCTTCGATAAAATGACAGGAATACTGATGAAGGCAAACAAGATGGAGCTAGCCGCAAATGGCATGGTTTTTATCAGCGGCAGACTTACTTCGGAAATGCTCATGAAAATGATCAGGCTTGGAGCACCCGTGGTAGTTTCCAAATCGACGCCCACAACAGCGACCATCAGGCTTGCCCTGGAACATAACATTACACTTCTCGGCTATGTCAGAGGAGGCAAAGGTACTGTTTATGCCTGCCCAGAAAGGCTGGCTGACACCTCCGATAGCCAAATCTAATGCCCCGCATATTTTGAAAAAATTTGTCGAATAGTAGGAATTTCTTAACTTATGTAGAAATAGTATACAAATCCTTTGAAATGACAGAATGTTTAGATTATTGAAATATTCTGATAAGGTAAAAATAGTTGAATTGTAACTATTGCTATCGGCGGCGGTAGTGTCATGGATTGTGCGAAGTGCATCAGTATACTGGTAGCCAACGGCGGAAATATTCTGGATTATGAAGGTGTCGATGAAGTCAATTTGCCGCGACCGCCGCTGATTTGTATCCCGAGTACGGCTGGAACGGCAGCAGATGTATCTCAGTTTGCCATTAACCTAAAAAAACTCACGAAGCAAGAGGTTAAAGCAATTTATGAAAGAATATTACAATGCTTTCAATGAGGGAAAAATAACAAGGCAAGCCATCATTGGTCTCGGGGAAAATTCGATTCGCAAAAATTACTATCCCGAGCTGCAGGAAAAGTTATTGGATCTTGAGCATATTAATATTCGAAACAAAGCTTTGATGGCCGCGATTCAGGACATTATGCTGGTCAGCGATTCAGATAGCCATATTTCGCCATTTGCCGTCTCCAATAAAAAGGACGATCCTTTAACACTAGAGATCTTAAGGAATAACGAAATTGTTCGGAGATTACAGGAGGCAATTTATCAGGTTGTTCAGAAACGGGAGATGGT
Organism: Dehalobacter sp. CP; assembly: GCF_047652685.1. Taxonomy (NCBI): domain Bacteria; kingdom Bacillati; phylum Bacillota; class Clostridia; order Eubacteriales; family Desulfitobacteriaceae; genus Dehalobacter; species Dehalobacter sp. CP. The sequence goes on along the minus strand of NZ_CP157399.1, from coordinate 1,934,740 downwards.
CACCTGTGATTTTAGGTTAAAGTACCAGGGACGGGATTACTATTTTGAATCGCGAATTCACATCTCAGAGATTAATGAAATCTTAATACTGGTTCGGGATATGACTGAAAGAACCCTAATGGAAATGCAGTTAAGGGAGATGGCGGAAAGAGAAAGCCTGACAAAGCTATATAAACGGCACTGTTTAATCAACAAACTGGCTGAATTCCATGGAAAAAGCTTCGAAAAGCTCACCATGCTGCTCTTTGATATTGATGGGTTGAAAATCATTAATGGTACTTTTGGACATCTGAAAGGGGATGAAGTGATTGTATCCGTAGCCTGGATTATTCATGACCACTTCAGATTAATTGGGTATATCGCCCGCATTGGCGGAGATGAATTTTGCGTGATTGTCGAGGGACTCTCCAGCCAGGAGATTGAGCAGCAACTTAAACAGATGAATAAAATGCTGCATAAATATAATGAACAAACAGATGCATTAAAGATCTCGCTGTCTTCGGGCTATTCTTTCCATAGGACAGGTATTGTCAATACAGAATGGATGTTTCAGGAAGCAAATAACAACATGTATCAAAATAAATTATTGAAGGAATCCAGCAACCATTTGGTCAAGACCCTGATGAGAGGGCTGGAAGCGAAGGACTATATTACCGAGGGCCATGCGGAACGGATGGGTGAGCTTGCAACCCAAATGGGTGTAGCGCTGCGGCTGCCTCAAAGTAAACTCGACCGGATCAGGTTGCTTACCAAATTTCACGATATCGGTAAAGTGGGAATTCCAGATAGGATCCTGTGTAAACCTTCCAAGCTGAACGAGGAGGAGTGGAAGGTCATGAAAACGCATTGCGGGATCGGGGAAAGAATTGCGGCCGAATCCTCAGAATTAAAGAGTATTGCACACCTGATTCTGAAGCACCATGAAAGGTGGGACGGAAAAGGTTATCCTTTAGGATTGAAAGCAGGGGAGATACCGATCGAATGCAGAATTTTAAGTATTGTTGATACCTTTGATGCGATGACAAATGACCGGCCGTATCGTGAAGCACTGTCTGAAGCTGAGGCAATCAAGGAAATCGTATCATGTTCCCGAACGCAGTTTGATCCGAATTTGGTTCTCTTGTTCAAAGAGATTATTGAGAAATCATCATAAACATCGAGTAATACGCATCACCCTTTCTTCCATCATACCATCTTAGCAATAGCCACGATCCTCCGAACATATTGCCATTGATTCCATGAATTAAACAAGCGTATTGCATATATATAATTCACAATATTCACACAATTATCCACAATTAATTTGCTATCAATTTCAACGATGATTCCATGATTCAAAGAGAGAATATAACTGCGGATATGGCGATTAAATATTATCAGAATATTAAGAAAATGGCATCTGATTTTTGTAACCTTGGATACCGATTTCCGGCAGTTTTTTACGTATGATTAAAAAAATAAGACCACGATTAAAAACAAAATATAGAGGAGGTAAATTCTTATGTCTCAGATGTTCTGTTTTCAATGTGAACAAACTGCCGGTGGAAAAGGATGCACGAACGCAGGGGTCTGCGGAAAGAAACCGGAAGTAGCTAATAAGCATGATGAACTCACTTGTGCCCTGATTGGATTGGCCAGAGCAGCATCCCGTCGGAAAACTGCACCGGAAACAGATGCTTTGGTGATGCAGAGCCTGTTTGCCACAGTGACCAATGTTAATTTTGATCCTCAAGATTTTGATGCCTTCATACAAAAGGTAACTGAAGAGAAAAACAAACTTGGCGGGGCGAAAGATTTTGCACCTGAAGCTTTGTTCCATGGTGATCCGGACATCGTTTCGCTGCGTACGACTCTCTTGTTAGGCATGCGCGGGATGGCGGCATATGCTTGGCATGCGTATGTTCTAGGCAAGCAGGATCCTCAAGTCACCGCCTGCTTTTATAAAGGATTGAAAGCTGTCGGGGAAGATCATTCCGTCGATGAATGGCTGGAGTTGCTGATGGAATTCGGCAAAACCAATCTTGCCTGTATGGCGCTGCTCGATGAAGCGAATACTTCGACTTTCGGTCATCCGGTGCCAACCAAAGTTACAACAACCATAGAAAAAGGCCCATTCATTGTGATCACCGGCCATGACCTGCTCGATCTGAAACAATTGCTGGAACAGACAGAAGGAAAAGGAATCAATATTTATACCCATGGTGAAATGCTCCCGGCTCACGCCTATCCTGAATTTAAAAAATATGTGCATCTGAAGGGCAATTTCGGAACGGCCTGGCAGAACCAGCAAAAGGAATTTGACAATATTCCGGCTCCAATCTTTTTTACGACGAACTGTCTGATGCCACCCAAAGCCAGTTACGCTGACAGGGTTTATACGACATCCGTCGTCGGTTATCCCGAAATGAAGCATATCCCGGATGCCAAAGTCAAGGACTTTTCGCCCCTGATTAAGCAGGCGCTTGAACTTGGCGGCTACAGCGGAGATCAATACAGGACAGGGATCAACGGCGGAAACGAGCTGATGACAGGTTTTGCCCGGAATACTGTTCTCGGAGTCGCGGATAAAGTGATCGATGCCGTCAAGGCAGGGGCAATCAAGCATTTCTTCCTGGTTGGCGGCTGTGATGGCGCGAAACCCGGCAGAAACTACTATACCGAGTTTGTCAGACAAACTCCGAAAGATACGGTCGTACTGACACTTGCCTGCGGGAAATACCGCTTTAATGACCTGAATATCGGAGAAATCGGGGGACTGCCACGGCTAATGGATATGGGTCAATGCAACGATGCCTATTCCGCTATTCAGGTTGCTGTTGCATTGGCCAAGGCTTTTGAATGCGGCGTAAACGATCTGCCCTTAACGCTTGTGCTTTCCTGGTATGAGCAAAAAGCCGTCTGTATTTTACTGACACTTCTGGCGCTGGGCATAAAAAATATCTATATCGGACCATCCGTTCCCGCTTTTTTCTCTTCCAATGTACTCAGTGTTTTGGTCGAAAAATTCAATATCACACCAATCTCTACACCAGAGAATGATTTAACAGCTATTCTGGCTAAATAAAAGGGCTCACCTCAATCCGAATGCTGCTGACACTGTGTTGGCAGCATTTCATTTTGGGTGTTAATAGCCCCTTTTTGCACATTTAGCATGACCTAGCTGCGTTTCACATCCATGTTCGCTTGGACTGCTGGATCACGTTACGTTACGCGAATTATTCCACGAAATTATGCTATAATATTTTCATGCGCTGATCTTAGACATAAAGGCTGGTAAAAAGTATGCAGGTATTTTTACGGATTGATATTAATCTTGTTGCCCTGGTGTTGTTGGGGGTAGTATTTTTAATTGCTTACCAGAGTCTTGACCGGCAGGATCGTATCAATAAAAAATTTCTGACCACGTCTTTAGTCATTATGCTGGAGCTTGTTTTTGAAACGCTGACCTGTATGATCAACAGACGCCCTGAGTTATGGTTGATCCCGGTGTCCGAGCTGATGCATATATGTTTGTTTATTACGGCACCGCTGTTAACCTATTCATGGTACAAATTTAATTATAGCTGGACTGAACCAGATAGTACGATTTTTAAAACCAGGGAAATCCTGTATTTTATTCCGATTGTCATCAATACGGTACTGACCGTCTTATCGCCCATTTACGGTTTTATCTTCAATATAGACAGTGCGAATGTCTACCACCGGGGATCACTTTTTCTTGTCTCAGCCGTTATTACCTATTTCTATCTGATAGTCAGCCTGATACATATTCTCAAAAGAAAAGGAAAAATCATTAAGCAGGAATGGATTCCTATGATCGGATTTGGAATATTGCCGATTATCGGAGGGATCCTTCAGTCGTTATTTTATGGTGTGCTTCTGATGTGGAGTTGTACGGCATTTTCCCTCGTGATTATTTATTATTTTCTGCAGCAAAGAATGGCTCATCTGGATAACTTGACCGGCGTATGGACGAGAGGATCTTTTGACTATTACATTTCCCGAAGGATCCACCATAAGGCCGATGACAAATTTGGGCTTATTTATGCCGACCTTGACGGACTGAAACAAATTAATGACCAATATGGGCATTCCGAAGGGGACAAAGCGATCCAGACTGCTGTTGGGCTAATAAGAAGTGTCCTAAGAAAAACAGACATTATTGCCAGGATGGGTGGCGATGAATTCGCGGTAATTATGGAATGTGACAGCAAAGAAGCTCTGGAGAAAACAATTGAGAGAATCAATGTGTCTTTTGAAGCGTATAATAAAACTTCCGGAAAGCGTTACAGGCTGGAAGGAAGTTTTGGGACTGACATCTTCGATATGAAATATGCCAGCATTGAGCAATTTCTGAACCATGTTGACAATCTGATGTACAGCCAAAAAAGAATAAAAAAAGCGGATTTGCGATGATCCGTGGGATTTGATTCCTTTTAACAAGTAATTCTTTATGAGTTAAAGAAAAACCGTTATAATAGACTGAAAATTCGTAACATTTTATTAATTTTAGCCTAAATCACGATATTTGCAGGTTGACCGAAAGCTTGTATTTTATGTATGATAATAACAAGCTTCAAGGAATTCCTAAGATGGAATACCAGTGAAGCCTGAAAATGGAAACAAAATGTTATCATTGGATGATTAGGTCGGTGAACGAAAAGGTTCACTATATCTGGAGAGTTTCGAAGAAAAGAGTCTGCAACGGGATTGATAGAAATGAAGGTTTGGTTCAAAAAAATCTGTAAAAAGAATTTTTAAGAGGCAAATTCCGAAATGAAATCAGACTGAAGTGGGTAATGAGTAAACGGAATATCTGTAGACGAAGGTCTTTTAAGGAAGATGGATAGCAGGAAACGAAATTGAGGGTAATACTGGGGATACATTGATAAAGGTTCGTTGGAGCTTCTTTTTTATTTTTCGCGCTTGTAGGCTGCGATATACGGAAGGTTTCGGTACTTTTCCTGGTAATCGAGGCCATATCCAACTACAAATTGGTCCGGCATAAGAAAACAGCAATAATCGATGTTAATGGTGAGGAGCCTTTCCGAGGGATTATCCAGCAGGGTGCATATTTTTAGACTAGCCGGCTTTGCAGCTTCGAGGTGCTGGCAGATATAAGCAAGCGTAAGTCCGGTTCCGACCACATCTTCTACTAAAAGAACATGTTTGCCGGTGATCGAAAGGTCAAGATCTTTCGCAAATCTTACAATGCCAGTTTTATTCGTTTCATCAGGGAAGGCCCTGATCGACAGAAAATCAATGCTTAAGGGTACCGTCAGGTGCCGGGTCAGGTCAGCCAAAAAGTAAAACGATCCTTTTAGGACGCTGATCACAACCAGCTCTTTGCCCTGATAGTCGGTATCAATGATTCGCCCGGTTTCGGCGACTTTCCGTTGAATCTCCTCTGCAGTGAAAATGATCTTCCCAACAGCATTAGCATTCATTGTGCATGTCCTTTCTTAATGCCGAATCTCTCCAAAAGGGAATAAAAATCATTTTTAAAGACAATGTTGATGTTGGTGCCGGGATAGAGCCGTTTGAGCAGCTCAACCTTTTTCTTTTTTTCTGAAGCATATTTTTGGTTCATCGTGGTCAGTTCAATGAACGTATTAAATCTGGGTAGGTAAAAATCAGGTGAAAACGCCATGGTAACATTACCCTCTTCATCCCATTGAATCGGGAACGTACGGGGCTCGTACTCCCAGTCAAGGTGGTACATATCCAGGATTCCGGCAAATTCCTCTTCGGATGGATGCTTGAAAATAATCGGTTTTTTACCGTCCTGAGAAGGACATTCAGCCGCAGGGGAGTAAAGCTGCTTATTTCTGGCATAGTACTCCAGAAATGCAGCGCCTTCTTTGATGCCAATAAAATCTGTGTTCAGCGTAATGCCGTAAAGAGAAGGATCAGACCAGTCTCTATGATAAATGGTGGAAATATACCGTTTGTGTTTGCGGTCGGTCAGCTCCAGGAATCTTTCGGCATTGGAGCGGTCCAGACGGAGATTATGCATGACCCGGCCGGTTCGAACTTCATCTGAAGCTATGATTCTGACATGGATCGCTTCAGGATGGCGGGAGAAAATAACCTGAGCGCCGAGACCGAAGATGATAGCAGGCTGTTCAGAAATATAACCTTTTAATCTGCTTTCAATATGCTCGGCAAAGGTAAGGCCTTGAGAGGACAGATTCAAATAAAAGCCAGGGCTTTCTTTCAGCATATGTAGCTCATGCTTGTCGGCAATCTCCGGCAGCCATTGGTTCACAACAAAATCGTGTGTAATCAGAGGCAGATCCAATTTCTTGGCGAGGAGCCCAGATATTTCTTTCCCCAGGCTTCCTGTTTGTCTGGAAATTGTAAGAAATACCAAATCAGTCACCCCCACAGCAGTAATGATACCGGTTCAGTCCTCAGATTATTATACCATATCAGGCCAATTAGCGTCGGAACGCTGGAAATGACTAAACTGGTTTCTTTTTCCTAAGTTTTACAAAGAGAAGAACGGCCGAAAGCAAAATTGCTGCAATACTGATGACTTGGGCTATTTTAAATGGACCAAGCATCAGACTGTCGGTTCTGAGACTCTCAATAATAAAACGGCCTGCCGAGTACAGCAATAAATAAAGCAAGAAAATGATGCCGTCAGGTGTTGATTTCTTCCTGATCAGCCAGAACAAGAACAAAAAGATCAAAGTGTCCCATAAAGACTCATATAAAAAAGTCGGATGGTAATATTGGCCGTCAATATACATGCCCTGCTGAATAAAATGCGGAAATTTACTGATAAAGGATTCACTAACCGGGCCGCCATGTGCTTCCTGATTAAGAAAGTTGCCCCATCTGCCAATCGCCTGGCCGATAACCAGACTTGGCGCGATAACATCGGCCACAGACCAAAATTTTAAATCCGGATCTCTGCGGGTAACCACTAAGACCGCCAGAAAACCGCCGATAATTCCGCCGTGAATGGCTAATCCGCCATGCCAGACAGCCACGATTTCCGCCGGACAAGATATGTAATAATGCAAATTGAACAGGACATAATATAGTCTGGCACCGATCAGAGCAGCGGGAATCATAACAATCAGCAGATTAAAAAGTTTGTCCGGGTCCAGCCTGCGATAGTTCGTATGATAGTTCGCGAGAATGAGTCCGGCGCAAAACGCCAGAGCGATCAGTATACCGTACCAATGAATAGAAAAAGGACCAATTTCAAATGCAATAGGGTTCAAGAAAATCAACTCCCGTATTAATGAATACACTATCTTTCCGAAATTGTCCAGAAAAAATGCCCGATTGAAGTCTTCCCAGGAATCGTGTAGAAGCATTACTGGATATTTGCGAAAAGACCGACACCGTAGTATTGTGGTGTTATCAGGTAAGTTTAAGGTTATTCTATGATTCTTTGCTATGAATTGTTTTCAGGGGGTAGACAATGCAAATATTATTAATCTATAATCCGCTTGCCGGAAACGGCAGCTTTAATAATCACTTGGACAGCATTATTGAAGCTGTCCAAGATAAAGGCTATTATTTGGTCCCTTACAGGGTCAGCACTACGGAAGCCCTGGAAAAAATGGTCTCCTCAGCGGATATCAACAGTTTCAACAGGATCTGGATTGCCGGGGGCGACGGGACGATCCACCAGGTCATCAATGTTCTTTTTTATTATGATTGCCAGATCCCGGTTGGAATATATCCGGTAGGAACTGCCAATGACTTTGCCCGTTATTTTCATTTTCCGGAGCGGGTCAATGAAATGACGGAGATTCTGCTTCAGGATCATTTTACAGTTTGCGATATCGGGGTCGCCAATGGCCGCTATTTTTTAAATGTGGCCAGCCTGGGTTTTCTGATCGATGTCAGCCAAAAAACTCCCAAAAGAATCAAACAAAGTTTTGGGGCTCTCGCCTATTATTTAAAGGGTGTTGAAGAATTCGCCAATATGAAGCCGGTGAAAGTTAGTATTCGGAGCCGGGAAGCCAACCGCGACGATGAAGTGTATTTCATCTTGATTATGAATGGTAAATCGGCAGGCGGTTTTAAGAGGATAGCGCCGTTGGCTTCTATTAGCGATGGTCTGCTTGATGTGTATATTTTTAAACCATGTCCAGTTCTCGAACTGATCCCGCTGGTTATCAAAGTGGCGAACGGTGAACATGCGGAGAGCCCATATGTAGACTACTTCCAGACGGCAGAGCTGACAATCAACTGTCGGGAATCGATTGGTACGGATTTAGACGGAGAAAAAGGGTTTGATTTTCCGTTAAGAGTCACTGTTGAGCCCGCCAAACTTAAAGTCATTACCAGAGAGAATCAAGAGGAAGGCTATCTGGATAAAACCGGTTTTGGCTTCTTAATTTAGATGTAAAAATTTTCAATGCAAACGTTATTAAAAAGGTTAATAAAAACATTCGAATTGAAGACAGGTCCGGGTAAATATTTTTATTTTGGGCAGATTAATTATGAAAACAATTGCCTTAAAATATCTGATGCAAAGGAGGAATTGTCTTGAGTGTTATCGGCTGGATTATTTTAGGCGGCCTTGCGGGGTGGATTGCCAGCATGATTACAGGCCGTGATGCCAAAATGGGCGTTGGAATGAATATTGTTGTCGGGATCGTCGGGGCGTTCATCGGCGGATGGATCGTCAACATTTTCGGAGGAATAGGGATCAATGGATTTAATGTCTGGAGTTTCTTGGTTGCTCTCCTCGGTGCGGTGATCCTGTTGTCCATCGTCAATGCCTTAACGGGCAGGAAACATTCTCACAAGCAGTATCAGTCGTAAATGTTATCCCGGATTTTGATGGATGTTGGAAACGGCGGAGTAGATCTCCAGCCGTTTTCATTTTTTATTTAGCGCCAAATCAAACCAGCAAAACTGACTTAGCACAGTTCTGTCTGAGTGCATACTGATCCACAACACTTGACAAATATTCGGAAATTTGATAGCATTACCTAAAATTATATCATACAGTTTTATATTTAAAGGCTGTACCATGACAGTATAAAGCAGCATTCGTCTTTAACAGAAATGCTAAGGGGTGAAGGCTTTTTTGGTATATCAGAAAAAGTCTAAGCACTTTCTGATATCTCTAGGCGCAGCTAGTACCATGTCAACCCTAAATCTATATATCCTGGCGGCAGATTTCTGTTAATACTGCGTTGTCGTCAATCACCATACGCTCGGTATGCCTCAATCCTTCGCCTTGTCTTAAAAGAAATCTGCTCCCCATTATATTACAGTTTTAAGGTTGACAAGGTACTAGAGACATGGCGCCAGTAAAGTTTTCAATAGTTTATAAGATATAAAATGCTAGGAGGAGAGTATGTTGAAACTTGCGTTTTCAACCCTGGGTTGCCCGGATTTCAGCTGGACCGATATCTATTCCATGGCCAAGGACTTTGGCTTTGACGGCATTGAAATCCGCGGTCTGGGCAGTGAGATCTTTGCAGTGCAGGCCCAGCCTTTTACTGAGTCTCAGCTGCCGCAAACCATAAAAAAGTTATCCGAACTCCGTATTCAAATTCCTTGTCTGTCTTCCGGCTGTTGTCTAAAGTATGCTGAGAAAGCGGAACAGAATCATCAGGAGATCGTTCAGTATATTGAATTAGCCTCCAAGCTAGGAACCCCGTATATTCGTATCCTCGCCGATATCGCACCGCAGCCGACTGGTGAAGTCGATGACGAGGTGGTGCTTACTGCGCTGAACCGTCTGGTACCTCTGGCCGAAGAAAAAGGCGTTACCCTTTTGGTTGAAACGAACGGAGTCTATTCCGATACCTCCCGTTTATGCCATCTGCTCAACCATGTAGCCAGTGACAATGTTGGCGCCTTGTGGGATATGCATCACCCTTATCGTTTTGCAGATGAGACACCTGGAAAGACTGTTCAGAACCTTGGTGCCTACATTAAATATGTACATATCAAGGATTCCGTTTTAGAGAACGGCACCACCCGGTACCGTATGATGGGAGAAGGAGATTTACCCATCGATGAGATGATGCAGGCCCTGCATTCGATTAACTATGAGGGCTATGTTTCCCTGGAATGGGTCAAACGCTGGGCGGCGGACCTGGATGATGCCGGCGTCGTTTTCCCGAATTTTGCAGAATATATGAGCCGTTACACGGAAAAAACATCGGTGAAAGGTCATTTGTACGATAACAATGCCAAGACCGGAAAATATATCTGGCAAAAGGATACGCTGATTGATCTGACCTTCCCCCAGGTGCTTGACCGGATGGTGGATGAGTTCCCGGATCAGTATGCTTTCCGTTATACGACCATGGATTATACCCGTACGTATAAAGAATTCCGGGACGATGTTGACACATTTGCACGCGCCCTGATCGCGATGGGTGTCAGACCCGGGGACCATGTTGCGACCTGGGCCACCAACGTTCCGCAGTGGTACATTACCTTTTGGGCGGCAACCAAGATTGGCGCTGTGCTGGTAACCGTAAATACCGCGTATAAGATTTATGAGGCAGAATATCTGCTGCGCCAGTCGGATACACACACGCTGGTCATGATAGACGGATATAAGGACTCCGATTATGTCGGCATTATCAAGGAGCTTTGCCCTGAGCTGGAGACTACCGAGGCCGGAAAGCCGCTGCATATCAAACGGCTGCCTTTCTTACGCAATATTGTCACGGTTGATTCCAGGCAGAACGGCTGTCTCACCTGGGAAGATGCGATTGCCCTGGCTGACAAAGTCCCCGTTGAGGAAGTATACCGCCGTGCCCTTTCTCTTAACCGTCATGATGTCTGCAACATGCAGTATACCTCAGGAACCACTGGTTTCCCGAAAGGCGTTATGCTGACACACTATAATGTTGTGAATAACGGTAAAAATATTGGCGACTGCATGGATCTTTCCACAGCCGACCGCATGATGATTCATGTCCCGATGTTCCATTGCTTCGGGATGGTGCTGGCGATGACTGCGTCCATGACCCATGGGGTGACCATGTCCCCGATACCGGCGTTTTCGCCGAAGATATCGCTGGATTGCATCAACAGGGAAAAAATCACCGCCTTCCATGGTGTTCCGACCATGTTTATTGCGATGCTCGAGCATGAAGATTTTCCGAAAACAGACTTTTCCTACATGCGGACCGGAATCATGGCAGGAAGCCCGTGTCCTGTGAAGGTCATGCAGGATGTCGTCGAGAAGATGAATATGAATGAAATCACCATTGTCTTCGGACAGACCGAATCTTCACCCGGCTGCACCCAGAGCCGTGTCGACGATTCCGTCGAACTGCGGGTTGCCACTGTGGGCCGTGCTTTGCCAGGTGTTGAGTGCAAGATCGTGGATCCGAAGACCGGGGAAGATCTTCCGGATAATGAGGACGGCGAATTTGTTGCCAGGGGCTACAATATCATGAAAGGCTATTATAAAATGCCCGAAGCCACCGCTGCGGCGATTGATGAGAACGGCTGGCTGCACACCGGCGACCTGGCCAGACGCGATGAGAACGGATACTATAAAATTACCGGACGTATCAAGGACATGATCATTCGCGGCGGGGAAAACATCTATCCGAAAGAAATCGAAGATTTTATTTATACCCATCCAAAGGTCAAGGACGTTCAAGTTATTGGTGTCCCTGACAAACAATATGGGGAAGAGATTATGGCCTGTGTCATACTGAAGGACGGCGTCGAACTGACCGCTGATGAGCTGAAGGATTTTGTCCGCACCCACATGGCCAAGCACAAAACACCGCGTTATATTGACTTTGTCGCAGAATTCCCGATGAATGCCGCAGGCAAAATTATGAAATATAAAATGCGCGAAAACGCGGTCGAAAAGTTAAACCTTCAGGCCGACAACAGTATTGAAACTGCCTAAGGTACTTCTAGGAAGCCTTATTGTGTTTATCAAATGGCAAAAATTTTCTTTGGATGAATAGAAAATTATGGTATAATATTTGCGTAATTCGCAAAATGTGGTGAAACAGTTGGTCAGAAAGTTTGATTTGATCAAATATAAACCGCTGGAACGAAAATTCCTGCTCTTTAGGTGGGGACTGCTTGTTGTCGCCCTGGCTGAGCTGATCCGTTTTCAGGGCTCTTTCACGGGCGTGTTTTTTGTTGGTTTCTTTATCGCCCTTCTATATAATGCATTTATTTCCGTTTGTGTCTTCAGCAAGGACACCCGGGCCGAGAAAATGATGCGACTCAGCTTAGTGCTTGATATTCCTGTTTATACCCTGTTGATGGCAGGGAATGTTGAATTACTGAATATGCTCTTTTTTTCCTATTTCTTCTTTGTTTCTTTTCACGGCATGCGTTATGGGATTCCGGGTTTGATCATTGCTGCTGCCGAAAGCGTAGCCTCTTTATTCATTACGTCATTCAAAATTTCGGATCTGTTTGTATCCGTGAATATCTATCTGTTCAGCCTTCTGCTCCTAGCCTTCGGTTTTATCATTGTATTTGAAGTCAACAGTTTGCTGAATATCAGCCAATATCAGTTCAGAAAGGCCAAAAATCAGGCGGCCAGAGATCCGCTGACAGGGCTTCCGAACCGCCTGCTGTTGGAAAAGAGTTTTCAGAAGGCTGTATCCAATTATCAGAGGACAGGGCAGCCTTTTTGCATTGCCATTTTTGATATTGATAATTTTAAAAAGATAAATGATCAGAAGGGACATGTCTTTGGCGACAAGGTTTTGCTGGTTTTAGCCCGTGTTTTAAAAACGAATGCCAGGGCCACTGATTTCATCTGCCGTTACGGCGGTGAGGAGTTTCTAATTATTCTTTATGGCTGCGGCCTGAAGGACGCCTGCCTGAAAGCGGATAAAATCAGGGAAGAATTTGCACTTAACAGTTATTTTGATAAGCCACTGACCGTGAGTGCCGGTGTCTGTCTCTATCAAAAAGGCTGCTCGCTGACCGAAAATATTGAGATTGCGGATAAAGCACTTTACGCTGCCAAAACAGCAGGGAAGAACAGGGTCATCTCAGGCAGCCGTTTCGGCGTTGATCTTTTCCATAAAGAAGCTTAAAGATCAAAATCCTCCACCCAAATTTTCTAAAATTATTTTAATATTTCCTCAGTCCGGCGGAATACTTTTCGGAAATGAAAACCGTATATGGACAGGGTTACTGCCAGCGGAAATACATTACGGCGTTTCCGCAGAGACCAAATGATCAGTTTCCAGTAGTATCGTCTTTCTTGGCCGATAATTCCCAAACGGAATACCGATCTGATAAACGCGAGCACCTGACAACGGCCGATCCGCTGAGCCGTAAATCCAGCAGGTTCGTACTGCTCTAAGAATGTCAGGACCCGCTCATAATATTTTCTTGGCGAGTAGATCGTATCGACAATTTTTTGATAGCCTTTGATCAACAGGTGGCTTTCCATTCTTGGTATGAAGTTCATCGAGAAGTCGGTGTTGTCGCCGCTGATGCTTTTTAACAGGCGGCCTTCCGCTGCCAGACGCTGATATAGTTTAGTTCCTTTCGGCGCATTCAGCAGCCCGACCATCGCGGTAACGATCCCGCTTTCCTGAATAAAGGTTACCAGTTTGTCAAAAATAGAGGCATTGTCGTTGTCGAACCCGACAATAAAGCCGCCCTGAACCTGAAGGCCGAATTTTTGAATTTTTTTGATACACGCAATCAGATTGCGGTTTTTATTCTGAAGTTTATTGCACTCAACCAGGCTGTCTTCATCCATGGTTTCAATTCCGATAAATACAGTCAGAAACCCCGCCTTAACCATCAGATTCATAAGGCTGTCATCATCAGCCAGATTGATCGAGGCCTCTGTGATAAACGTAAACGGATAATTTTTTTGTTTCATCCAGCTGATCAACGCAGGTAGGATATCATCCTTTAATTTTTTTTTGTTGCCGATAAAATTATCATCGACCAGGAAGATGCCTCCGCGCCATCCGGCCCGATAAAGGGAATCCAATTCTGACAGGAGCTGCGGAGAGGTCTTGGTACGGGGCTCGTGACCGTATAAAGATGTAATGTTGCAGAAATCGCAATGGAATGGGCATCCGCGTGAATATTGAATATTCATTGTTGCGTAGTGTTTCATATCGATAAGGTCCCACAAAGGCACAGGGGTATTTCTGATATCCGCCCATTCTTCCGTTGTGTAAATGTGCGCTGCCGATCCGTTCTCAAGGTCACGCACAAAGGCAGGTACAGTGTTCTCCCCTTCATTCAGGACGAGATAATCTACATCATCATACTCCTCAGGTTCGGAAGTAAAGAGGGGACCGCCTGCAGTCGTTTTGACTCCGAGGGCATGACAGCGGTTAATAACTTCCCTGACAGATTCTTTTTGGACGACCATCGCGCTGATCCAGACATAATCGGCCCATAAAATATCCCGATCCTTGAGTTTCGTTACATTCATATCCACAAGACGCTTATCATAATGCTCCGGCAGCATAGCAGCTACGGAAAGTAGCCCCAGGGGCGGAGATCCAGCTTTCTTGGATATGAACTTTAACGCGTACTGGAAACTCCAATAGGTTAGCGGTATTTGCGGGTAAACAAGCAAAATTTTCATAGATTTGCCCTTCCTGTTCTATTGACTGGCACAGCCACTTCTAGCATATCCATTTTTTACTTGCTCAATTCGTTTCTGGTTTATTCGCTGATTTTCTGCAGAACAACACAGGACATTGCAATTTATCATCGGGTAAATTAAAATAGATGTAGAATCAAGAAAGGGAGAGAGTAGTAAGATATGGAGGAAAATGCAGGAGATATACGAAGTAGTATTATTTCAAATGACTTATTAATAGGATTTGGTAAAAGGCTTTGACAATCCTGTATAAGGAATGATTCTGCCTTTTTATTATTATCAGGAGGAACAATCATTGATTACCGGGATTTTGTTTTTAGTCGTGCTGATTGCGCTCAATGCCTTTTTCGCTGCCTCGGAGATTGCTTTGATCTCCCTGAATGACAATAAAATCAGAATGATGGCTGAAGATGGCGACAAGAAGGCCAAAATTTTAACCAATTTGCTCGGCGAGCCGAGCAAATTTCTTGCGACGATCCAGATTGGGATAACGTTGGCAGGCTTTCTGGCCAGTGCGTTTGCTTCAGAAAATTTTTCCGATCCGCTGGTTTCACTGCTGATTAAGCTTGGGGCCCCCGTTTCAGCATCCTTGCTGAAGACGATAGCCGTTATTCTAATTACCATCATTTTATCTTACTTCACGCTGGTGCTCGGAGAGCTCGTGCCGAAAAGAATTGCGATGAATAAAGCTGAAAAGATCGCCTGGTTTGCTGCAAATCCGCTGTATATCCTGTCTAAAATTACCTCACCATTCGTAAAAATGCTTACGGCGTCAATGAACGTGTTTGTAAGGCTTTTCGGGGTAGATCCGAATGCGGAGAACGAGCAGGTCACGGAAGAAGAAATCCGCATGATGGTTGATGTTGGCGAGGAAAAAGGCGCTATCCATGAAACAGAAAAACTGATGATTAACAATATTTTTGAATTTAACAATAAAACGGTTTCCGAAGTCATGACACATCGCACGGATATTGCGGCGCTGCCGATTGAAGCAAGCTTAAGTGAAGTCATTGCCTTTATCAATCATGAGAAGTATTCCAGGATACCCGTCTATGAGGAGAATATCGACAATATTGTCGGGGTGCTGCAATCCAAATACCTTTTCCAGTATTTAACGAACAACAGCAATCCGGAGACATTTCATCTGCGGGACGTTGTCCGGGAGCCCTATTATGTACCGGATTCGAAACGCACCGATGAATTATTCAAAGAACTTCAGCAGAACAAGACACATCTGGCCGTGATCATTGACGAATACGGCGGGACGGCCGGTATTGTGACGCTGGAGGATCTTATTGAAGAAATTGTCGGCAACATTTTTGACGAGGATGATGAAGTCGAACTGGAATTTGAAAAGATCGATGAAAATACCTATATGATCAACGGGGCGACGAGCCTCGATGCGGTCCAAGATTATCTCGACGTAGAACTGCCGATTGAAGAATATGAGACCCTAAGCGGTTTTCTGGTTGGACAGCTCGGAAGGATTCCCGGAAAAGATGATACGCCTTCCTTAGAATTCAACAGTTTGATGTTTAAGGTTGAGGAAGTCGATGAAAAAAGGATTGCCAAAGTAAAGGTGTGCAGGCTATAACGCTTAGGTTCATAGTACCGCGTTTTGTAATGTTAGAGAAAACCGGAGGATAAATAATTACGGGTCGGTCTGCGTGCCACAGTACCGCTTTCGGCCGTTGCGTCCTCCTTGACGCAAAAGGCCGCGCTTCGCCATCCAGGCTCCGCTTGTCGCGGAACTGTGACACGCAGACTAATAAAACATTCTTGAAATAAATACCCAAATATATGCGTGCCTTAGACTCCCTGGTTGGTCTGTGTGCCACAATTCCGCTTTCGGCTGTTGCGCCATCCGTGGTGCAAACAGCCGCGCTCCGCCTCCATGCTCCGCTTAACGCTGGAATTGTGACGCCCAGACCTAATTTGGGTAATCAACTTTGCATGAATTATTTGAGCAGAGAATTTGAGAACGCTATTATACGAATCATATGCTTGTTAGGAATTGGCTTCTTTTATCCTGCCAAACCTTTTGGAGGTGTTATATTGGGAGAAATAAGTTTTGATCCGAATCAGAATAATCAAAAGGCTAATAAGAAGGTTGAGCTTAAAATGTTTGACCCGCAGCCGTGCTGCTGCGGGAATGACGCTTTAGTCGGGGCTGTAACCATCTATGACACGGAATGCGGCTGGATTACAGGTGAAATAAAGACACCAGTAGGGCTGGTGCCTCAGATTTCGACGAACTTAACGACTCAGGATATCCTGGGAGGATGGAAAGCCCGCTGGGGTATCGGCCGGATGAATTATAAAATCAATCCCGGCCTTTATGCTGTCGGCAATCCGGATGAACATTCCGAGGTTCTGGTAACGGCCAATTACAAAATGACCTTTGATGCCCTTCGTAAGGAGCTGGCCGGACTTCAGGCCTGGATCCTGGTGCTTGACACCAAAGGCATTAATGTCTGGTGTGCGGCAGGCAAAGGGACGTTCGGCACGGAGGAGCTCAGCAGTCGGATCGGGAAGACCAGGCTTGCCCAGATTGTGTCCCACAGGATATTGCTTCTGCCGCAGCTCGGCGCTCCTGGGGTAAGTGCGCATCAAGTCTACAAACAAACTGGTTTCAATGTCGTGTATGGTCCGGTTAGAGCTCGGGATATCCGTGAATTTATCGCTTCCGGAAGGAAAGCGACAGCCGAAATGCGGACCGTGAAGTTTACGGCGTATGACCGGTTGGTACTTACACCGATGGAACTTACCGGTACAATGAAGCCGTCCCTGATGATTTTAGGCATTTTATTTATCTTTAATCTGATCCGTCCAGGAGCTTTTGGGATCACAGACTTTTATGCCTATGCCGGGGCGCTAATTGTGGGTTGTGTTCTGACCCCGGTTTTGTTGCCGTGGATTCCCGGAAAGGCATTTGCCTGGAAGGGATGGCTCCTGGGTCTGCTTTGGGCGGCAGCAGTGAATGTGCTGAACGGCTGGCCGGGAGATCTTTCCTACAGTTGGCTCAGGGCTTTGGGGTACTTTCTGGTTCTGCCGTCGATCTCTGCATTTTATGCGATGAACTTTACTGGATCTTCGACATATACTTCGTTTTCCGGCGTTATGAAGGAGATGAAGACCGCTGTTCCGGCTATTGTGGTTACTATCGGCGTCGGAGTTGCGCTCATTTTACTGAACAGCTTATTCAGAGTTTAAGGGGAGGCCGATATGAAGCACCGCTATTTAAAAAATGTTTCTACGCTTACGCTTAAGACGGAAAAATGCACCGGCTGCGGAAGATGTCTCGAAGTCTGTCCGCATCAGGTCCTGGGTTTAAAATGTAAAAAAGCAGAGATACTGGATATAGATCTCTGCATGGAATGCGGCGCCTGCGCCCGCAATTGTCCGTTTGAGGCGATCGATGTCAAGTCCGGCGTGGGCTGTGCTTCAGCCGTTATCACAGGGTGGCTTACAGGGACAGAACCAAGCTGCGACTGCTCAGGAGGCAGCAGCGGGGGATGCTGCTGACCTTTGACTTTTTGAATTCAGACTCGCACGGATAATGGATGAAAAATTATTATCTCTTCAGTCTTTTGAGAATAATTTTTGCCATTAGCCATCCTGCCATCAGAAGTGCGATCAGATAGCCGATCAGGCTGATGACCGGAATCCCGAACAGGCGGGGCGTGATGCTCGTCATACAGACTAGACTGGCCCCGATCAGAAAGGCCGCGCTGAGAATGCTTAAGACAAGCTTGTCCATGATCATGTCGGCCTGACGTACGGGTTCATCGGCACTGGACAGATCAATATTGATCTTGGCCTGTCCTCTCATTGCCATTTTGAGGATGTTGGCGAACTGAACCGGCAATTCAAGACTGTTTTTGGTGAAACCGTACAAAGAAAGCCCCGCAGAAACCAATTCCTGTCTTGCATCCAACTCACTTAGGAATTTTCCAGAAACGTGATTGGCCATGATTTGAATGAAATTGACTTTCGGACAACATACGGCGAGTACGCCCTCGATCGTAATGACCCCGCGCCCGAGTATCGTGAAGCCTGTCGGCAGGGATATCTGATGGAAATTAAGAACTTCCTTGACTTCTTCCATGATCTGGCCAAAATGCAGCTCAGACAGATCCAAATCACCATAGCGTGCCAGCAGGCTTTCAATGTCTTCATAGAGCCTGGTGTGGTTTACCCTGCCTTTGATCGTATCAAGCAATAGAAATACTTCTTTTAACCCTTCAATATCATGCTGGACGATGGCCAGGATGATTTTTTTCAACATCAGTCGGTCACGGTTATTGATTTTTCCAACCATCCCTAAATCGAGCCAGACGATTTTCCCGTCTCGGATAAAGATATTTCCCGGATGCGGATCGGCATGAAACAGGCCGTCATCGACAATTTGTTTGACATAGTTTTCGGCGAGTTTGATCCCGATCTCATTCAGATCGTAACCGCGTGCATGAAGCTTATCAAGATCATCGATTTGAACCCCATCGATGTATTCCATAACAAGGACTCTCGGGGTGCACAGCTGATGTTCGATCTGCGGAAAGGAGATATAATTCACCCCTGCATTCAGGTCGGTAAATTCTTTGATGTAGTTTGCTTCGGCAATAAAGTTCATTTCCTGCTGGGCAGTCGCCCACATTTCATCGATAAACATTTTAAAGTCGATATTTCCGACATTGATATTTAAGATTTTGATCAGCGAGATTGCTTTTTTGAGCAGTTGGATATCGCGCTCCATCGTCTGATAAATACCGGGGCGCTGTACTTTCAGCACGACGACTTTGCCGCTTTTCAGCACAGCTTTATGCACCTGCGCAATCGATGCTGAGCCGATGCACACAGGGTCGATTTCCTGAAAAGCTTCCTCTGCGGCGAAGCCGTATTCTGAGGCGATGACCTGAAGCACTTCTTCATAAATCATCGGTTTCACATCGGTTCGCAGTTCGGCAAGTTCATCGCAGTAACTCTTCGGGAGCATATCTGTGCGCATGGACATAATCTGACCGAGCTTGACATACGTCGGGCCGAGGTCTTCCAGGATGAATTTTAGCTTGGCGGGAGAAACGCCGTGGATGACTCCATGGCGTTTCAGCGCAGTGACCATTTCCTTTAAGCGGGCTGCGGATGATAGTTTGACCTCAGTTTGGGTCATTCTTTTTCTCCATCTCTGCGAGCTTTTCTTTGAGCACAGAGAGCTCTTCTTTATTCAGCGTATTAACCTTTTGCAGAAGATCCTCCATGTGACGGGCGGAAGAATGATGATGCAGATTTTCAGAAAGGTTGCGTTTTAATTCCTCGTTGATGACTTTGCCTTGTTCGACGGTAAGCTCACCTTTTTCAATTAACGAATCAATGACTTCCTTAGCTTTTTCGGCCGTTGTCGCTATCGCTCCAATTCCCGCAAGAAAGACTTTTTTCATTTCATCGCTTGCATTCAACTTTAACAACCCCCTTTATGCTTTTAGTATATCTAAAAATAGGTATAAAATATATAGAAAATGTAAAATGTTTACTTATACCTCATCTTTGGATTGATTGATTTTTCAGATATTCATTGCTTTGGGATTTTGTGTTAATATATGACTAAAGCCATATATTAACCCCCAGTAACCGCAAGCTACTCGAGAATAACGACAAGGAGGCAAATACGCGATGAAAGTGATCAGGAATCTTTTCGTTTCATTCATGTTTTTGGCTTTAGTGAGTCTGGCAGGGTGTCAGTCCCAGACAGAACCAACTCCGGAGCCTTCGCCTGAGCCTGAACCCCCTGCTGTTGAAACGATGAAAGTAGCGGTCTATTATCTGAAGGATAGTAATAATGAAATGTACCTGGTCAGAGAGGTGCATGAGATCCCGAAAAGCACAGGTGTTGCCCGGGCAGCTCTCGAGGAGCTAATTAACGGTATCCCAGTAACGACAGGCGCATTTAAGGTACTTCCCGCCAACACGAAAATTTTGGAAGTTAATATCGAGAACGGTTTGGCAACCATTGATTTTTCCGAAGAGGTGCTGCATGCGAACGTTGGTGCCAGCGGCGAAACACTTGGAATTGCCAGCATTGTCAATACACTGACGGAGTTTCCGACTATTAAAAAAGTTCAGTTCATCGTGAACGGCAAGGCTGAAAACGGCATGGACTGGTGGGGCCACGTCGGTCTTTCTGAGCAACCCTTTGCCAGGGATCTCAGCTCGGTCTATGAACCGGCGATCTGGGTTACGGCTCCTGTCGACGGCCAAACCATAACGAGCCCACTGAAGATCACCGGCAATGCCCGGGTCTTCGAAGCTGTCGTAAGCTACCGCTTAAGGGATGCACAAGGTAATATTCTGGCAGAAGGTAACACAATGGCTGCAGCAGGGGCGCCAGGCCGAGGCGATTTCGAAGCCTCGCTGACATTTAAGCCGTTGGCAGCAGGAAGCGGTCAGCTCGAAGTATTCGAGTCCAGCATGAAGGACGGAAGCGATCTGAATAAGGTCATTATTCCTGTTAAATGGTGATCTGATTAAGCTTCCTTAAATACAAAACCGGTTAAGCAGGGATTAGTCACACCGTAAGATAAAGCTTACGCCAGTGCAGCAAGACAGCTAGCAGGACCCAGAGCCCAGTATAAATCGCAATAAAGCCAAGCTGAGGGTTGCTACTCCAGAATTTCACCCAGTTATAAGAAAATTCAAAAACCGAGAGAGTATTTCCATTCATTTTCAGGATCATATGATGCATAACCGAGAATACCATCGAAGAACCAAAATACAGCAGGATCGCATTGCGGCCGATCGCCTCAAACAGCCAGTAGAAAGGTGCCATGAGCTTCCTAATAACCGGGATCTGCGAGTCCCAGATCAAGTGGGCAAAGGCCAAAACAAGAATGGTGGCACCGGATGACAGCGTCACAAAGGACGGCGTCCAGAGTCGTTTACCTATTGGGATAAAGTTGGACAGCAGCGGGGTAAGCAGCAGAAGAACAGCAGCCAGAGCCAGGATTTTCAAGAAATTTCGGCCAATGTTTTTATTGTTCAAAAACAAACCTGCCGTATAACCGAAAAGCGTGCTGGCAATTGCGGAAAAAAGCGTACATATTCCTTCCGGATCATATCCGGCATCGCCGTGAACATAAAGATGGCTCTTTGTGAAAATAAACGGATCAATCATTCCGGATAAATTATGGTCCGGTGAGGGCAAACTGCCCGGAAAAGACTGGCTTGTATATAAGAGAATGCCAAGATAGGCAGCCAGAATAAGTAGTCCGGCAGTGAACGGCCAGAACCATTTCCCGGATACTCTGGTTATCAGGATTGTCATAATTCCGGTAAAAGCAAGAACCTGAAGCACTCCGGTAAAGCGAAGCTCGGAAAGATGAAATTCCCAGGATACCAGGGAATTAAAAATCAGGCCAATGATAATCAGCACAAAAAACCTTCTGATTAATCGTACCCAGGCCACATGCTTGCGGTAGGCAATCGCCATGCTGGTTCCGGAAAGTGTCACAAAGGCTGGAAAAGCAAAGTCAATGACGGTATAACCAAACCACGGAGCATGCACAATATAGGCCCCATAGAGAGGACCTTCCGGAACAAAGGTTAGGAACAAAAGCAGTACGGAAAGAGCCCGCGCAAAATCAAGGGCTTTAATCCGGTTCGTTATTCTTTTCATAGCGTTATCCTTTAATCGAAATCTTTAATGATTTTTAATATATTTCTATTATATATTTACATGTCAATGATATCACTGGCTACCAAGTCCAGTGGGCTTCTAAAAATTTTTTCATCGATCCCAAACCCATCCTGTTTCAAATAGATATTCAGATACCTATTTAATATGTTTTTTCCCAAGCACCTTCTCGACAAATACTTTGGCCAGATGGGGATCAAATTGGGTTCCAGCATTTTTTAGGATTTCTTCAGCAGCGGTTTCCACGTCCAAGGCTTTTCGGTATGGACGGCTGCTGATCATCGCATTGTAAGCATCAGCAATCGCCACAATCCGGGCTTCCAATGGGATTTCCTCACCTTTCAGTCCCTTGGGGTATCCCTTCCCGTCCCATCGTTCATGATGGGAAAGGACGTAATCCGAGAGATGCGCATACTCATTCATTGTGCTGAGGATTTCATGGCCGAGTTCCGGATGACGCTTCATTTCCGCCATCTCGGAATCAGTCAGCTTGTCCGGTTTGTGAAGAATCCTGCTGTCAAGGCTGACCTTGCCAATGTTTCTGATGAGTCCGATCATCTCAAGATTTTCAATGTTTTTCTCACTCAATTCCAGGGTTTGACCGATTTCGGCACAAAACTTACTTACTTGGGCGGACTCTTTTTCTTCCATATCGTTCTTATGGAATAACGTTTC
This sequence comes from Dehalobacter sp. CP, assembly GCF_047652685.1. Taxonomy (NCBI): domain Bacteria; kingdom Bacillati; phylum Bacillota; class Clostridia; order Eubacteriales; family Desulfitobacteriaceae; genus Dehalobacter; species Dehalobacter sp. CP. The sequence goes on along the minus strand of NZ_CP157399.1, from coordinate 1,911,809 downwards.
CATAATGATTTCGATCAGAGCATTGCTCGGTTTGTTTTTAGCTGTACTTTTAAGCGGAGGAGTTTTTTCTGCAGCTTCTTTATAGATGAAGGCAATTTCATTTTCTTTCTTCGTTGTTGGTTCACAGCCGGAAGATAAGGGAAGGCTCAGGGCGTCTAATTTTTCCTTATCAACCAAGTCATTGATCCGGTTCACAAGAATATCGGCCTGTTTGGAGTTGGTTTTCGGCAGTAATATCATAAATTCGCTTTCGCTGATCCGGGCGATGATATCGTCAACACGGCATTCTTGTTTAATGATTTCAGCGATCTTTTTGATGATAAGATTTCCTTCAGCATGGCCGAGGTCTTTTTTTATGTCGTCCAGGTAATCGATGTCAATGAGGGCCAGAGATATTGGCAGATTTCTTTCAGTATTCAGTCGCTTGAATTCTTCCTCAAAAAACCTGCGGTTGTATAATCCGGTAAGCGGATCGTGGAAACTTAGAAATTCGGCTTTACCCAGTTTTTTGTTTTTTCTGACGAGTTCTTTAAAGACAAGCACAATGCCTTGGATGTGCTTGTCCTCGTCTTTCACCGGTTTTGCCTTACTCCTGACCGGACGCTTTTCGCCACTTTTGGAGAGCAAAACAGCATTTTTGGTAAATTCAACTTTCTTGCCAGTCTCAAGCACGTTCAGCATGCTGCCACCAAGCTCTTCATTAGTAGCTGCGTTCAAAAGCTGAAATACTTCAGTCAGCGGTTTGTGAAGCGCTTCTTCGTTCTTCCAGCCGGTGAGCAGTTCGGCCTTTTGGCTTAATAATCGTATATTGCCTTGTATATCCGTCAAGATGACAGCGTCACTGATCGATTCTAACGTCGTTTTTAACCATTCCTGATCCGGTTTCATGCTCCTAATCTCCTAATAAAAAACTGTTCGAAACGAAAAAACAAGCTGTAACTAATATATCGTAATATTTTTCCAAATGTTTAGTAATTATTTTGGCGGATCATTTTAAAGCTCCATGCTATTAATGATTGACCCGGAAGTGATGCAGTATATAAAAAAATTTTACAATTAGTATTAACTTGAATAAACCAAAAGGCGGGATAAGTTTGATGAGGAGGGGCTGGTATCCCCAGCCCTTCGCTTATCGCAGTGATAATTCACTCCGTTTTGGCTCACAGGTCTTCAGTATTTTTGCTAGCTCCTATTTTAGCGCTTAAACCGGCGGATCGTATAAATCGTTGGTGGTGTTGTCAAACACCCTGATATCTCGCTTTAAGCTAAGCTCACCGCTGAGCGTATTAAAAATATTGCGGGCAATGATCATATCCATTACGGCCTCAGCCTCAGCCTTAGTCATATCTGCCCTTGGATTGGGCACCGTGATGGCAAATGTTTTACCGCCGGCGGTCAGGAAAGTTAATCTGACGAATTTATTGTTTACAATAGCCATGCTTTCACCACCTTTCCCACAGATTTTGCGTGTTTATTCTTCGTTAATCAATTCGTAATTCTTCTGCAGCAGCACATTCGCTACCGGATTCTGGCTCAGGCTGTATAAGGCTGTTATCACATCGAAGAGGTCCTGCGCCGCGGCATCAGGCTTCACATAATTAATACTTTTCTTCTTGATCTCCGGGTCGCCGGCGGGTGTAGTCCCCCCGGTTTGGTAGCGCGCAGCAAGTATCGAATTTAAAGAAACCGCTATCGCTGCCATTGTCCTCAGCTCCTTTCCTCCGGATTGACAGGCCGGGCTTGTACGGCTTGTCTGATATAGTTTATGGTGAAGTTTATCCGGCGGTTACCCCCGGAGGCATATATTATAAAAGTGACACTTCTGCGCTACCCTTAATATCAGCCGCCGGCCGGGGTTGTCCAAGAATCTGAGGCGCCTCAGATTCTTGGACAACCCCGTTATAGGAGGTTTTTCACATTTGTAAGCCTGTCCTCATATTCTGTAAGTGAGGAAAAACTGAAAGCGAGGACCTGAAGCTGTCATGAGCCATTTGATAGACATGAACGATGTGATGATAGAACGTACGCCGCATTTAATCGCGGCTGAGATTAACCTGATTAAATACCAGACCAATCATATCGTGCTTACCAATACCATCGAGATCGGGCGGCGGCTGACGGAGGCCAAGAAGCTGATCCCCTATGGGGGATGGGGCAAATGGCTGAAGGAGTCGGTCAACTACTCCCAGAGCACGGCCGAAAAAATGATGCGTCTCTACCAAGCTTACGGCGACAAGCAGCCCCTCGCCCAGAGCGTCGGCGAACAACCGCAGGAAATTCCAAATCTGAGCTATACGCAGGCATACATCCTCTTAGGCGTCCCGGAGGAGGAACGGAAAGCGTTCATTGCGGAAATTGATATTGTAGACATGTCTACCCGTGAATTGCAAAAGGCGGTTGATGAACGGGCCCAGGCAGAGCAGGAAAAGAATAAGGCCCTCGAGGAGAAAGTGGAACTCTGGCAAGCCCTGGATGACGAAAAGCAGAAGAACGAACGGCTGACCAAGGAGAATACCAATCTGAGCAAGAATGCGCAAGAGTTGTATAATGCCAATATCGAGCTCGAGAAGAAGAGCGGTAAGCAACAGAATGAGCTTGATTCGCTCAAAAAAAGCACATCTTACGACTTCGTCGACCGGCTGAGAAAGGACCTCGACAGCGCTTCTGTCAAAGCGAAGTCCAATAAAATCGCTTTTCTCTACGAGAACCTGGACAGAACCTTCAAGGAACTGAAGTGGGAGCTGGAGCAGATCGGTACGGATGATCCGGATACCTTTGTCGCTTATAAGAATAATGTCTATGAGTCTCTGATTCAGTGGACGAGGGATACGTTGTGGAATAAAAATTACTAATTTATTCCCCAAGCGCTTGGGGATTCTACGATTATTTAAGGAAATAAATAAAGGCAGCCTTTGCGGTCTGATGAAGGGAAAAAATTCTATTACCTGTATTATTTGCTTCATAATTCCTATGATCATTAGAAAACCAGCAAAGACCAGTTTGCGAACCAAATGCCCTCTATCATTAGGGGGCTTAAATATTTCCGAATTTTTGCCGAATTTTTGCCGATTATTTAAGGCTGAAGAAATTATACTTAACCTATAGTCGTCACAAAAAAACAAGGAGGCGATTATCTTATTGGAAGTTCAAACATAAAAAAAGTACCATTTTCTAACTTTAAAAAAGAAAGAGAGGCGTAAATTCAAATGTCAATCACACAGATTACCAGGGAATTTCTAGGGTTATCTTCTGACACAAAACCTACTAACGTTGCAACAGGCTCAAAATTTATCGAACTTGATACAAAGAAAGTATTCATTTTTGACGGTTCATCTTGGTACCTTAATCCTATGCCAGTTATGGTAACTGATTCACTTCCAACGGGGTCAAATATAATTGGGAAAGTCGGAATAGACTCTGGAAATAATGGGGTTTCGATAGTTGGGAGTTTAGCGAATATTACGGGAGCAGTTCAAAATGTAACTACGGCAGGGACAAGAGTGCAATTACCTGATATAGATTGCCACGAAGTAACAATAATAGCCAAGCGTTTAAACACGAGTTATATATATGCTGGCGGTTCGGACGTTTCGTCTTCGGTTTATGGCGTGGAATTAGCCGCGCTTGAAAGTTATACGTTTCCTGTAGCAAACGCTAATCAAATTTATATTGATTCTTCTGTCAACGGGGAGGGAATAAGCTATGTCGCGGTTTAATAGCCTTTCTTTAATTACTAATAATGCTTTCCCTAAAACTTCATGGTATATGGATGCGGTAGCTGCAACCAATTGGATTAAATTAAAAAACCTTGTAAGGGTATATCCGATTATTTATGTAGATTCAGATTTTACAATTGATATATCAGACTCCTGTTTACTGCTTCAGGATGTCAAATTTATTGGCACCGGCAAAACAATCACCGTCACGACATCCAACAACACTAGACACGCTTTTAAAATTGGCGCGGAAGGGCTTAATATTCGGTTTGAGGGCGTTAAATTCGTTCTGAATTTCTTGGGGTATCTCGTCAGTGGTGATGGTACCGATGGAAAATTATCCTTGAACGTTAATTCCTTCAAGGTGCGAAACTGTGATATTTCAGGTTATGGGCTGTTTTGTTGTTTTTACATCAAAGGCAACGAATCAGGCACACAGGACACGTATCAAGTGTGGGTGCGGGAAACTGAGATTATTGACAATACAATTCATGATCTTCCGGCAGATTACTACGTATATGCACCAAATGAACCCACAAACTACACCACTTGCGGTCTGTTTATCATTAATCAAATTTCAATAGAAAGTATCACAATTGAAGATAATATCTTATCAGAGTGTGGTCATACTGTATTCCAAATGAAAAACCGAAACACCTACAATTCCAGGAAATCCATTAAAATATGCCGTAACAAACTTGTGAATTCGGACGCTTGTTGGGGAATGTTTAATCAAAATTATACGTATTATGTATTTGCAATTGCCGAAGCTGATCTTGTGATATACGAGGATAATCATGTCGAAGGTATGAAAATATCTGACCAAACACCAGGCGGTTATGGGGCTGCGCTATACGACTGTTACACCAAAGCAGATACCTTTATTTACAAAAATAATGTTTGGAAAAATAACATGGCGTTTTATGTCACTAAAGATATCGATCCTATCGTTAGAGACGACAACAACAGTTATATGCTTAAGTGCAAGGGTTGTTATAACGTATTTGCTAAAGGAAACAAATTCATACTTGAGCAAGATTTCTTAACTCGTTTGTGTGCCGATACAAATATAACTAATAGATATATTGCAATAATGGACTGTTCATCTGATGATGAGGCGTTTTCATTAGGACAAACGCGGTGGGAATACAAAAATAATATGGTCCGTGTTCCAAGATTGCGGTTTGAGAGTGAGCAGAATACTAGATACTCTTATAAATTTGAGGATAACGACATTTACTGCGATTATCTTAAGGGTTATATCATTTATACCGGGGTAAACTTTTATCCATACCGAAGCATTATAAATAATAAAATAAAAAGTCTATATACGGAGTCAAGTTTTGGTAATTCAGCAGGATCAGCGAATGCGTACACAGTAACCATCGACGGAATTACATCCTACACAGACGGATTAACTATTACTGTAAAAATCAATACCTCTAATACAGGAGCATCAACCATCAACGTCAATACTTTGGGTGATGTGAGTATTCGTAAAACAGATGGAATAGTATTAACGTCAGGTGCTTTAGTGAGTGGTAGTAGCTATACTTTGAGATATAACGCTGCTCGTGGATACTTTCAGCTACAATTATTAGATAGTTTTAGAATTTACTACGGAGTCGGTAACGTTCCCTATGAGTCAGTCATAGGATCTAGCTTTATCGTTAAAGATAATGATATTGATGTACCAAACTTCTATCCTGCTAATTATGGCACAAACAATGCCAACGCTATCAACTATCTGGAGTTTGAGAAGTTTATTTGTATAGACAATATTTTTCCTGTTAAATGGGAAATGCAGAGCTTAACTGGACGAGCAATTTTCCGAAACAACATTTATAAAAGTCCAGGTATCTCTACGATAAGATACCCTTTAAAATTCCTTGAGCCTAATAATGAAATCAAGGAAACGGTTCCGCTGTCATTTAGTGTCGTTACCTTTTCTATGGGGCAAATTGCAACGACAGTCAACGTCACCATACGGTTGGCCTTAAAATTACTGGATACATCAGGCAACATATCAACTTATGAGGCTGTCCTTAAGCATACACCTACAGAATTTTATATAAATGGCGCTAAAGCCTGCGACGTTGTTGCAGAAGCGACAAATTATAGCGCTTCTGCTGTAGGGGAATTCGTTTTGTCCCTTAAACATTTGTCCTATGATGCGCTATCTGTGGTCGCGACCAACGCCGGTGGAAGGAATTATGTTTTTGCGGATATCAGCTTGACATCTATGTCTAATTAAAACTTCGCAAAAGATCCAGTTTACGAACCAAATTTAATGGGCTGACAAATAACTGACTCGTTCAGCAACCTGTATGTATGGCGCAAACGCAGTATAGCTAAAAAAATGAGGCCCTTCTGAGGGCCTCTAAAAAACTTAAGAAATCGTATATACCAGAGAAAAGCAATCACTTTTTGCTAAAGTCAGAATTTGGCTTGATTCAACCTTATTTCAATAAAATCTCATAAAGCTCTCTGGTTCCTGATTTTTTGACGTAAAGCTTATAACTTTCAGCGTCTGTCGGTAATTCGTATACCCAATTCCCATTTTCTGTAATGCCCTGAGATAGTTCCCGGTAATCCAGATAATTGTCAATGGTATTCGTGCTGTCGGCATAGGTCTTAAACTCTCGGTTTTTATTATCGACAACAATTAAGTTAGGCGGGAAGGTGAATGCTTTGTTACTCGTGTTGGTCACGTCAGCATTAACGATCACGAACTTCGCGCCTTCTTTGGCGGTTTTGTCATAACTATATTTAGAGGAGATTGTTTGTTTTTCTTCTACATGATTTACTCTGAGTTTAATCGAGGTAAGGATGATTTCATCGCCAACAGCTTTGGGGATAATAGTTAAGTTCTCTTTTTTAGCCTGTTCCATGAAGCTGTTTGTTCCCTGACCGGCACCATCGGAAGATGAATTGATATTTTTGTTTAATTCCTTGGTAACCGAAATGAAATTAGACAGAAAAACATCTAAGAGTTCATCATTCGGTTGGGAGATATACCAGTGGCGATTAACTTTGATTAATTGAACATTGATAGATTTTTCCGCATAAGATTCTTGAATAGTCGCCTTGTGTTTTTGCATGGCAGACATCAGCATTTGTTCTATTTCTTCGTCCTTTATCTCAACACCTGTGGTGGCTGAAGTAAAAGCTTCAGTAAATACATCCTGAAGCACTGCCTTAAGAAGGGGTTCGCCGTTCATATACTTTATATCAACAGTGAGGGTAGCCTTATCATTTTCTATTTTCGGCTCCTTTACAGTGTATGTTATTTTCGCCGCGTTTTCTTGGAAATAGTCCAAAAAATATTTTTGAGACTGGCTTTTACTGTCTTCTCCATCCCCTATGAGATCTAAAATTTTTGTTTTACTATTTGAGTCTGTTGGATCCACCATCGAAGCCATTTGGGCTAAGTCAAACTTCTTGCCGGCCTCAATAAAGGAGGTTACCGTTGATTCCGGGCTGGGAATATTGGCACAACCGGCAATAAAAAACAATCCGATCATTAATTAAGAGGCCTGTCAGTTTTTTCATTTTTTCCACCCCTTTTTTACCTTTCAAATATATCGTTTATGGGTCTTGATGAACCATTATGACATTGTTTTAAATAACTATTTCCAGATATAATTCTTATGTTATAATACAATAAATTATAAAAATATAAATAAAGAAATTTTACTATTCAATGATAGAGAAGAGGATAAGCATTATGAAAATCAAAGAAGGGTATCTGGTCAGAAAAATTGCCGATTGTTATATTGTCGTTCCAGTCGGGGAACGTGTTATTGAATTCAAGGGGATCATGACGCTTAACGATACAGGGAATTTTATTTGGCGGGGTCTGACCGAAGATATATCTTACAATCAATTGTTGGCTTCTATTTTGGATGAATATGAAATCGATGAGGTCACAGCCAAAGCGGACCTGGATGATTTTATTCAGAGTGCCCGTGAAAGCGGAGTGCTGGAGGAATAAATATGGAGAATAATAATAACGAGATTGCCCGGAAGTGGGAAAGCTCGGAAATGACCCTGGCAGGATATGCTGCCCAAAGACATGTACCTTTGGGTGGTACTTTTGAATTAACGGCTCGATGTAATCTGAAGTGTAAAATGTGCTATATACGCTTGGATAAAGCGCAGATAGATCTTATCGGCAGGGAAAAGACCGCTGATGAGTGGATTACCCTTGGAAAAGAAGCCATTCAAGCTGGAACACTAAACCTATTGATTACCGGTGGGGAACCACTATTGCGCCCTGATTTTGCAGAGATATATTCAGCGTTGACCATGATGGGATTTATTATTACGTTAAATACCAATGCAACACTTATCAATAGTGAAATACTTAAACTTTTTAAGAAATATCCACCTACTGCGACAAATGTAACATTGTACGGGGCTACTCCTGAAACATATCAGTCTATTTGCGGCAACAGGGAAGCATTTTACAATACAATAAGCGGTCTGGAAATGTTAGCAGATATCCCAACGGTTCTCGAAGTTCGTACAACTTTTATTAAGGACAATCGGCATGAATTAAATGCCCTTCGTAAGATAGCTAACCGATACACCAAACGCTTTGCTATTAATACAAAAGTGAATAAGGCTGTGCGCGGAGCCTGTTCCGATGCAGAAAACTGCAGACTAACACCAGCTCAGTTATTTGATTTAGCTGAAGAGAACGGGGAATATTATCGATCTCTAAATAGTGAAACAGAATTTGCTTTGGAAAAAAATATGGATACTGATAATTATATTCATGCACTAGAGTATTTTCATCTTCCTCCTCAAATTCTTACTTGTCTTGCAGCAAAATCAATGTACTGGATTACCTGGGATGGGAAGATGCTTCCATGTGGTTCGTTCACCAGTCCCTACACATTACCTTTTAAAGAGGGGTTTCAATCTGCTTGGGACCGGTTGCCAACTTTATTTGAGAAGATAAAACTCCCACAGGAATGTATGAAGTGTGAATATGCAAATGGACAATGCTCCAACTGTCCAGCAATTCTTCAATCAGAGTCAGGTTCTTTTGACAAAATTTCATCATACATTTGTGAAATTGCACAAGAGCGGTCGAAACGACGTAAAAAATTAAAATAGGACTAGACAGAATTTGGATTATATGATAGTTTGAATTTAGTTATATGTTTTTTGTGAGGTGTTTCATATGAAAAAAGAATATACTAAGCCAATGCTTGATGCTAGGGAGTATGCTCAGTTTGAAAGTGTATTTGCTGATTGTAACAAGGGAAATGCTGGTGTAGGCTGCATTGACAATGTTTCGGATTGGACTCCAACTGGTTCATCTTATGCAGCATTTGGTGAACAAAAAGGACCCAAAAAATAAATTAATAACAAAAAAAGGCACACATTGTGTGTCTTTTTTAAATTATAAGGGGATAAATGATGCCAAAGTTCTCTATTGGAGATTTAATAATAAACATATTGGCTCCTGATTGGGCAATACATGAAAACTTTAAATTATTTACAACTAAAGAAGGAGAACCCGATATCGAATGCCGGGTTATTTTTCAGGGGCATCAGGATATTTCTGTTGAAGGGGCTCAATTAATCATGGAAACACCTAAGAATAAAATATATGAAATAAACGGAAATATCTTAAATATTAGCGGAGATAGAAAAGCTTACAGCATAACATCTAAGGATTGGTCAGCGTATAAAATATATATTAATTCGGAGTATAATAATCCAAATAATGAAGAGATTATTCAAAAAGTTAAAAATGGAATTTTAGCATCTTTACGCGATTTACTAGTTGGAGCATTGGCACAAAAAAATGGTTTAATTATTCATTCCAGCACCATTATCTGGCAGGATAAGGGAATTGTGTTCTCTGCGCCTTCAGATACCGGAAAAACTACACATACCCTCTTATGGCAGCAAATGTATCAAACACCGGTTTTGGATGGGGATGTTACTGCCTGTAGGATTAATAAAGATACTCCAGTAGTCTATGGACTTCCATGGTGCGGTACATCAGGTCAATTTATCAATGCCAGCGTTCCTCTTGGGGCAATCGTATTTCTTCAGCAGTGTCAAGAGAACAGTATTATTAAGCTTGATTTTCAGGAAGCATTTCTGCGGCTTACCGCAAGATGTTTTCTTTTGCCTTGGAACCAAAGATTGATGGATCAATACTTAAATACGATTCAAAAAATTGTAGAAAAAGTTAGTTGTTATCTATTGAATTGTCTGCCAAACCAAGAATCAGTAGAGTTGGTGAAGGAATGCCTGAAAAAACAATAAACCAAAATTTTATTCCGGCTATTGTATGGTCAAATGCGTTGCTGCCTATTTTAGCTGAAGGGCATCTGCTGAAATTACCTATTGAAGGGTTAAGTATGTATCCTTTGCTTGTAGGGCGAAGGGACGAAGTGCTTCTGGCGGATGTCACAGGTAAGAAACTTCGACGAGGTGATATTGTCCTATATGTCCGACAAAATGGGACCCATGTCTTGCATCGGATCCATCATATTGACCTAAATAATTACTATATGTTTGGTGATGCTCAGACCTGGATTGAAGGTCCAATAAATGAAGATAATGTTCTGGGAGTTGCTATTTCAGTGATCAGAAACGGAAAAGCAATTGAATGCAATTCGTTTGGATATCGGTTTATATCCCAGATATGGATGGCAATGCGTCCTGCTAGACCCTTGATCCTAAAAATCATTGATCGTATACCAATTATTGTTAAAATATTGAATATTATCCTGCGTCCAATTCATTCAAAATAACTTTATGCACAAGTTCGACGGCTTCTTGGTCCGGCCGGCATTGTAAAAGGTAAATAGGGGTGGAAGCAATGATGCGGGCGATGTGGCTGAGCGCCAGATCCATTAAACGCCGGTCATGGTAAGGCAAAAGAAAACGGGGCAGCAGGCAGGATGATAATTCCGGTTCCTGGAGTCGATGCAGGCTATTATTATCATTTTGCTCCAGGACTATGATGGCATTTAACGGGGCGCTTGTATTCAGGTGTTTATGACTCGAACCACACCAGGGAGTTCCGTGGATGGTGATTTTTTCCGCAGATCGTTTCAATATCGGGCTGCTGTCATCATTGATGACAGTAGCCCCCCTATAGGTTTCCCACAGCTGAGCTTGGGTCGATTTTCCTGTTCCGGCCGGTGCGGTAAAGGCAATTCCTTTGTCCCGCCACTTGGTCGCGGAAGCATGGAGAATAATCCCTTGATGGAGTAGAATCAGGTTGCGGATCACTATATTGCTGAAAAACTTAAAAACTGCAAGCTGTTGGTCGGAGAGATCCTTGATGTATTCGATAGATACCTGCCGCCAGTCCTTTGCAGCCGTTAATTTGCAGACAGGCCCGAAAGGGTAGAGCGGGGTGGAAAGATAAACGGAAAACCCATCTTCATTTTCACTGTGAGTATACCATTTTAAACCGTCTTCATATAAAAACCTTCCCTGAGAAGGGGATAGCTCGGAACATTGCAGGAAATTCACCTCGCAGTCCGCAGCTCCATCAGACTCAGATACGTAAGACGTAAATTCTTCGGGCATGTTTTTTAAATTAGTTTGAAAGTCGATAATCAATCCCGCGATATCATAGCGCATCAAGCAAATCTCCGATCCTATAGATAACACAAGAGCCTGGCATTCTGTCAGGCTCTTTAAAATATTACATTACTTTACGGCTATTAAAAACCTTTCATAAAATATTTTTCATCTACCCCTTAGCCATAGCTTTGCAGTTGTCATTTAAAAAAATGCAGTAACTGGCAGAATCAACTTGTTAGTCATCTCAATGTAGAACAAGCTAGAAATTATACCATATAATGTAATAAATATATAAAAGGAAGGTTATCCTATGGATGTTACGAGTAATGTCCAAATATTGGGCAGTCCGTTCACAAAATCAACCTTTGCAAAAAATGTTTGGGATATGCAAGTCTTTAACGGGCATATATATCTTGGGCATGGAGATTTTAATACAAGCTCAGGCCCAATTCCAGTTATTTATTTTGACCCTGCAACAAGCAAATTTGTGACGCATTTTACTGTGGATGAAGAAGAAATAAACGTATTCAAAGTGCTTAACGGTAAGCTATTCATTCCAGGGATAGACGCCAGAGACGACTGGAATTTTGGAAATATTTATGCTATAGGAAGTAATAATAGCTGGATAAAATACAGAACGGTTCCTCAGGCAGCTCATGTTTTTGATATCGCTTATTATCACGGTAAACTTTATACGGTAACAGGTACAACAAGAACATGTTGGGGAGAGGTCTTAGTATCAGAAGATATGGGGGTTTCATGGCAAAGCCAAGTCCCTGGCAATGCATCAAACTGGCTGTTTACAGGAAATTGGGGAATATCGTTATTTGAATTGGGTGGAAAGCTCTATGCTGCAGGAAGAATGCTTTTTTTATCTCCAACGGAGCTTGCGGGAAACACTGGGAACTACGCCAGATTTGTGGAGATAGATGGTGATAATGCGCAAATACAACTTTACTCAAAATATTTTGCACCTGGAATAGACCTTCGGTATGGTTACTACCTCAAAAAGAACATTGTATTTCATAATCAGCTCGTATTTATTTGTCAAAACAGGATCGCTTCGAATTGGAAGCCGAATTCGATGTATGCTGCCATTTCGTTGGATAAATCAAGAAAAATTATTTTCCCTGAGATTTCGGCGGTTCCGGCAGATATTCTGAATAGAGATTCTTCAATTTACGTCTTAACTTTTATCAAGACCGCATCCAAAAATTATACCAATATCATTTACAAATCGAGTGATCTTGAAAATTGGAATGAGGTATTTAGATTCAATACCGATACCTTTGCCAGATCATTTGAGGAACTGAATGGGGACTTTTATTTTGGCCTAGGATGCGATACTGACTATGTTTCTCCTAATACCGGAAACATCCTGAAGGTTGCACAAAGAGTATATTAACCGTGCTGAAGCTGATAATGATTAATACCTTCAGGTACAAACGTCAGATATCGGTAGAGGATGTATTCAAATTGTTTGTTGCACAATTTTGACAGCCTCAATGTTCGGGCGGCATTTTAAAAGGTAAATATCCACGATGTTTGATAGTTCTTGTGCAGTATCCAGCGTTCATTAAGTTTTCACTCCAAAATGGTAAAAAACTGTTTGAGATCAGCCGCATCATTGCTTCGGCCTTTTCTAGTTTTACGATGTTGTTTTCCGCTGCTTGCTCTAAAAATACTATGGCTGTAAGCGGCGCGCTGTCGTTCATGTATTCTCTTGAGGTTCCGCACCAGGGTAAGCCAAAGACAGTGGGACATCCATTGATCATGCGGTATGCACTGACATCTCCGTCTAAGATCCGCACATCGAAGTGATCTTGCCAGAGCTGTATATGCGTCGTTTTTCCGATACCGGAAGGAGCCGCGAAGATAAATCATCGAGGCAGTTTCGCTCAGACAACTAAAACGAGGAGACATTGTTCTTTACAGAAGAGAAAATGATGCACATGTCTTACACAGAATCTATCATGTAAAAAAAGGTGCATACTATATGCTCGGAGATGCCCAGACCTGGATTGAAGGTCCCATAGAGAAAGAAAATGTGCTGGCTGTCGTAACGACGATTATGCGAAAAGGGAAATCCATTGAATGTAGAAATCAGGGTTATCAATTCATTGTAGAGTTGTGGCTGCTTTTGCGGCCTTTGAGACCGCTGATCATGAAAATAGTTTGCAATAAACCGTTCTTTGCAAAAATTATGAATACTTTTTTCAAGGGTAAAACGTAAGACAATTCTGAATTATCTCTACAGCTTCCGAGTCAGGCCGGCACTGCATCAGGTAGACCGGAGTTGAGCAATGATTCGGGAATAATGCAGGAGAGCCAGACCCATGCTGATATTCAGTTCTCCAACATGGAAATTGCTATATTCTTAGTAGAATTATCCTTCCTATTATATTTGTAATTCTTTGAAGTAATAATGATAAATATAGGACTATTTACATTATCTTGTAAGTCCTTTAATTTAAAAAAGAAGGATTTTTTTTTTTACTGTCGAAAATAAAAATTGTTGCATAACTCAACATATATTTTTTTAGGATAATTAAGATGTAAAAAAGAATATTAAGGCCTGAGAAAATGAAAATAATAAAAAAACTAATAATCCTAATAATCCTAATAAGATGGTTCTTATAGTTTTTTTAAGTAACATAATCAGTCTTTAATGATTTTTTTGATATTATTGAATTTCACAGCAGGAAATATGTTAACTTTAATAATGAATCAGCCGTAAGATTGATATTGTAGAGATTATTGCAATTTTATAGTTATTAAAAATTTGGAGAGAAGAATGGATAGGACTAACAGACTCGCATATGCAAATATCGTTCAAATTCTTATTGATGTAATTTTTTTATTCTTAACGTATGGTTTGGCTTATTTTATTGCAGGAAGAGTCACGAATTTGCGTGTAATAACTGAGTATTTGTGGATTATTATTGTATTTATCCCTCTATGGATTGCTATTATGAACTTTCGAGGTATGTATGACAAAACAACCTTTTATTATCCAGACCGTGTTCTGCGAAATGTTTTTTTAGCGACTCTCTTTTCGGGAATAATGTTAGCCGCAATATTTTTCTTTATAAAAGAAACAAGCACAAGCAGAATATTTATTGGATGTTTCCTTCTGCTGTGTCTGATAGTTATGCTTTTGGATAGATTTTTTATAAGTCCGCTAATTGGGAAAAGTAAATATAATGAACAAAACAGAATGATTCTAGTTTGTTCACCTGAAACCTATGAACTGTTTAATAAGTATCTCAATAAAACCCATATACGTTATAATATTATCGGTATCATATCATTAGATGATATCATCATTGATGATAGTATTCAATCGTTGGGGAAAATTGATAAAAATACTTTTGAAGATATACTCAAAAAGCAAATGGTTGATTTAATCGTTTTTGCGTTGCCTAATGAATACACTCAAGAAGTAGAACCTTATATAGCTACATGTCTAAGCATGGGAATTACGGTTCAAAGTATTCTTAATTACAATTTAAAATTTGCCAGAGTACATAGCTCAATGCTGGGTCCAATGCCATTGCTTACTTTCCATACGGTGACTTTAAATCCTGTGTCCAAAGCGATAAAGCGCATTATGGATATCTTGGGTGCGATCGTAGGTATCATTCTGACACTGATAATTGCCATTTATATAGTACCTGCGATAAAAATGGATTCATCAGGTCCAATTCTGTTTAAACAAAAAAGAGTTGGACGCTATGGTCGGATATTTTATTGTTATAAGTTTAGAACAATGTGTGTGGATGCTGAGGAGAAGAAGGCAGAACTTCGGGATAAAAATGAATATCAAAACGGACTGTTTTTCAAGATTAAAGAAGATCCTAGGATTACCAAGGTTGGTGCATTTTTGCGCAAGACCAGCTTGGATGAATTACCGCAGTTCTTTAATGTTCTTAAGGGGGACATGAGTCTCGTAGGGACTAGACCTCCGACTTTGGATGAGGTCGCTCAATATGATACAGAGCACTGGCGCCGAATAAGTATAAAGCCTGGAATTACTGGGAATTGGCAGATAAATGGCCGAAGTAGTATCATGGATTTTGAACAAATCGTCGCGCTGGATACCCAGTATATTGATAAATGGTCTATATGGCTGGATATATCGATACTTTTTAAAACAGTATTGCTTGTTATTCGGAGAGAGTCTGCGTATTAAGAAAATTTTACCTATTGTATAAATTCAATAATCAAGGAGTCATTGATGAACATCTTAATAATAACCGATGTTTATATACCCAATGCAAATTCATCTGCAGTTTTGTTAAGAGATTTAGCTCAAAGTTTCAAAAGAAAAGATATTGATGTGTTTGTCTTAACATTGAAAGAATCAAATGTTCATTTAATGAAGAATGATTTACCGATTAAGGAAGAAGATGGAGTTAAAGTACTTAGAGTTAAGAATTTTAAGAAGAAAAATGTTGGAATGATTCGTAGAGGGCTAAGTGAAGTATTATTGCCCTATTTACTGTATTTCGGTTATTGTAAGTATTTAAGGAGTGTTAAGCCGGATATCATCATTTCTTATTCTCCACCGATAACACTCGAGAGAACAGTTAAGAGGATGAAAAAGAGATATGGATCAAAAGTCTATCTGGTTTTGAGGGATGTATTTCCACAGTGCGCCAAAGATGTAGGGGCAATAAAACAAGGTCTTGTTTTTAGTTATTTTGAAAGAATGGAAAAACAATTATATCAAGTATCCGACTTTATTGGAGTTCAATCCCAGAGCGATTTAATGTCTGTGTGCCAAACGCAAGGCTTGGACAAGGAAAAAGTTGAATTATTATACAACTGGATAGACTTTTCTCCATATCGGAAACAGATTGCAAGAGATTTTCGCAGTGAGTTTGGTTTGGGTGATAAAATAATATGCCTTTATGCAGGGAATATTGGCAAATATCAGGAACTGAGCTTTCTATTTGAACTAATAAAAGTAAATCGAGAGAGAAAAGATGTTGTGTTTTTGATTGTTGGTTCAGGCAGTGAAAGCCGGGGACTGAAAGAAGCATATAAAAATTATGGAAATGTAATATTCAAAGACTTTATTGATCCCCAATATTATCCTGATCTTGTAAGGCAATGTGATATTGGATTAATTAATTTGAACAGAAATTTAACTGTGCAAAATATTCCGGGTAAACTGATGGGCTATTGGTGTTCCAAATTGCCTGTATTAGCCTCTGTAAATTCTGGAAATGACCTGATAAATATGATGGAAGAGGCAGGAGGAGGATTCTGTTCTGTTACTGGTGAGCTAGAAGCCTATAACCAGAATTTTAGTTTATTATGCGAGGATAAAGAGTTAAGGGACAGGGTAGGTATGGCAGGTTATGAGTTTGCGGTGAAGCATTTTTCTGTTGACAAAGTCAGAGACACAATTTTAGAACATTTTATAGGAGAGAACAATCATGTTTAAAGGCAAAATATTATTAATTACTGGCGGAACAGGTTCGTTTGGAAACGCCGTATTAAAAAGATTTTTAAACACAGATATTGAAGAAATTCGAATTTTTTCCCGTGATGAAAAGAAACAGGACGACATGAGAAAAGAGCTTAAAAATGATAAAGTCAAGTTCTTTATTGGGGATGTCAGGGATTATCAGAGTGTTACGGCTGCAATGCATGGAGTAGATTATATTTTTCATGCGGCGGCTCTCAAACAGGTACCTTCCTGTGAGTTTTTTCCAATGGAAGCTGTTAAGACAAATGTAGTCGGAACGGAAAATGTTTTAAATGCCGCGGTCGCCTTTGGTGTCAAAAAAGTTATCTGTTTGTCAACGGATAAAGCAGTTTATCCGATCAATGCCATGGGTATTTCTAAGGCAATGATGGAAAAAATCATGGTAGCTAAATCACGGACTGTTGATCCTACCAAGACGATTATTTGCGGTACACGTTACGGAAATGTCATGGCTTCGCGGGGCTCTGTCATTCCTCTTTTTATACAGCAGATAAAATCAGGGCAGACATTGACGGTTACCGATCCCTATATGACCCGTTACTTGATGTCAATTGATGATGCGGTGGAACTTGTTCTTTTTGCTTTTAAAAATGCTAAGCAGGGTGATCTTTTTATCCAGAAAGCCCCAGCTTCAACGATTGCCGACCTTGTCCAGGGAATAAAGGAAATTTTTCAGGCGGAAAATGCGGTTAAGATAATCGGAACAAGGCATGGGGAAAAGCTTTATGAAACGCTCCTCTCCCGTGAAGAAATGGCGAAGACTGAAGATTTGGGAGAATACTACAGAGTCCCGGCAGATACTCGAACCTTAAATTATGATCAATACTTTGAATCAGGAGATGAAAGACTTAGCACCACTGAGGAGTATAACTCTCACAATACTCGGCGGCTGGATATCACTGGTGTAAAGGAACTGTTACTTAGTCTCGACTATATCCAAGGTGAATTAAAGGAGCGGTAGGAAGCAATGAAGAGAACAGTTTTGGTTACCGGTGCTAACGGTTTTATCGGCAAAAATTTAATTGCCACACTTGACACAAATATGGAGATATTAAAGTATGACATCGACAATTCGGTGAATGAGCTGAAGGACTTTTGCCGAAGGGCTGATTTTGTTTTTCATTTGGCCGGGGTAAACAGACCCTTGGAAGTCGGTGAATTCGAAAAAGGTAATAGCGGTTTCACTGAACTGCTACTGACGATGTTGCGGGAAAACAATAAAAAAGTTCCAGTGCTGATGACATCATCGATTCAAGCCGAGATAGATAATCCTTACGGTCAAAGCAAGAAGAACGCTGAGAGCTTGCTTGAAGATTATGCGAGAGAGACAGGAAATCCAGTGTATATATACCGTCTGCCTAATGTTTTCGGCAAATGGTGCCGGCCCAATTATAACTCTGTGATAGCGACTTGGTGCTATAATATATCTCGTGGACTGCCGATACAGATTAATAACCCGGAAACCGTGCTATCCCTTGTTTATATTGACGACGTGGTTCAAGAGTTTATCCATGCTTTTAACGGCAGTGAATCAAGAATGGATAATGGTTTCTGCTTTGTGACCAGAACATTCAGCATAACCCTGCATCAGATAGCCAATACATTGGAGGCTTTTCAAGAAAGCCGGAGTTCGCTGGTCATGCCGAATTTTGAAGGTGAGTTTGAGCGTTTTTTATATGCGACCTATCTTTCTTATTTTCCTGAAAATGGGTTCAGTTATGATTTGGAGATGAAACATGATCAACGGGGATGGCTGGCTGAGTTCATCAAATCGCCGGCTATGGGCCAGATCTTTATTTCTCGTACTAAACCCGGTATTACCAGGGGGAACCACTGGCATCATTCAAAAGTGGAAAAGTTTCTTGTGATCGAGGGAGATGCATTGATCAGGTTTAGGGAAATAAACGTCCCCAAAGTCATTGAGTACAGCGTATCTGGGGATAAACTTCAGGTATTGGATATTCCAACGGGCTATACACATTCTATCGAAAATGTGGGAAAGACTGACGTTATCACCCTTTTTTGGGCGGATGAAATTTTTAATGCTGAAAAACCAGATACGTTTTATTTGGAGGTTTAACATCAATGTCAAAACTTAAAGTAATGACAATTCTCGGTACTCGTCCTGAAATAATCCGTTTGTCTGCAGTAATTAAAGCCTGTGACCGTTATTTCGACCACATTCTTGTTCATACCGGACAAAACTGGGACTATACGCTTAACCGGGTATTCTTTGAGGATCTTGGTTTGAGAGAACCGAATTATTACCTAGATAGTGTCGGCAAAGACCTTGGAGAGACGATGGGAAATATCATTGCCAAGTCTTACGGGGTACTACAGAAAGAAATACCTGACGCGCTCCTGATACTAGGGGATACGAACTCAGCGCTGTCGGCAATCTCCGCTAAGAGGCTGAAAGTACCGATTTTTCATATGGAGGCTGGCAACCGGTGTTTCGATCAGAACGTACCGGAAGAGATTAACCGGAAAATTGTCGATCATATATCAGATATTAATCTGACGTATACGGAACATTCTCGCCGATATCTCCTGTCTGAAGGATTTAGGAAAGACCACATATTTGTAACAGGTTCCCCAATGCAGGAAGTGTTGCAGGAACATATGGCAAGAATTGACGCGAGTAGAGTGCTCGAAGAACTTAATCTCGAAGCAGGAAAGTATATTTTAGTTTCTGCTCACAGAGAAGAAAATATTGATCAAGAACAAAACTTCTTATCTTTAATGACAGCGCTAAATAATATCGCTGAGCGATACGGAATGCCGGTCATTTACTCAACACATCCGCGGAGTAAGAAGTTTATTGAACAAAGAAATTTTGTATTCCATCCTCAGGTCAGGAGCATCAAACCATTTGGATTTCTCGCGTATAATAAATTACAAAAGAATTCTTTCTGTGTACTTTCCGACAGTGGCACACTTTCGGAAGAAAGTGCCATTTTAGGATTTGCAGGTATCTTACTAAGAACTTCGACTGAAAGGCCGGAAGTATTGGATAAAGGTACGGTCATTATTGGAGGAATCAACAGTAAAGATATTGAGCAGTCGATTGAACTCGCAAAAGCAATGCAGGAAAATAATGAGACTACTGTCCTCGCGCCGGACTATATAGACGTTAATGTTTCGGTAAAAGTTGTAAAGTTAATTCAAAGTTATACAAAAATTGTAAATAGAGTTGTTTGGGGACGTTTCATAGACTCACATAATTAGCTATGGTTGGTTAATAACTTTGAATGGGTGAAAAATTTGAAAGTATGCTTGATTGGAATATCTAACTTGTTTTTAATGCCGTATTTATTTACATATGCCAAATTTTTTGAAGAGAACGCTATTGATTATGATGTTATTTACTGGAATCGAAGAAATATTGAAGAGCATTACAATTTTAGCGCGTATTCTTTTCAAGCAAAAATAAAAGATTCTTCCCACAAACTGATTAAACTTAAAGATTATTTTAATTATATTCAATTTGTGAAAAAAAAATTAAAATCAAATAATTATGATTTAGTTATTGTTTTAACATCATTACCTGCTGTTTTGTTAAGTCGTGTTTTAATAAAACATTATTCTGAAAAATTTATTGTTGATATTAGAGATTACACTTATGAGCATTTATTAATATACAAAATTTTATTAAGAAAAGTCTTAACAAAATCTACATTTAATGTGATTTCTTCTCCGGGATTTATTAATTTTTTGCCCCATAAGCAGGCAATTCTTTGTCATAATCTTAGTTATAATGCTGATGGTAAAAAAATCATTAGGAGTTCTCGTACTAGAAATGTAAGTTCGATAAAAATAACCTATGTCGGCAGTATTATGTACTACCAACAATGTATACGGTTTATAGGATGTATTGCCAATGATAAGAGATTTGAGTTTCACTTTTATGGTGTAGGCGATTATAACTCAACAATAGAAAACTATTGTAACGAACATAATATTCATAATGTGTTTATGCACGGAGCATATAAACCACAAGAGAAAGAATGCATTTATGGCCATACTGATATCATTTTTAATGTTTATGGAAATGATAGCAATTTACTTCGGTACGCATTATCTAACAAGTTTTATGATGCAGCTTGGTATAGAATACCTATACTTGTTTCTGACAATACCGACATGTTGAATTACTCAAAGTCATTGAGCTATCCTGTACGATTTGATGAAAATTGTGCAGATAATATTTTTCATTGGTATCATACAATCGATTGGGAAAAATTCAACGTAGACGCTCAGACAATAATTGAAGAAGCATATGCTGATAATGAAAAGTTTTATCAAAAATTAGGCAATTTGGTATATGAAAAACAGTAGCAGAGTATAAGAAATTGAATCGAGAAATCAAATCTAATGAGCGTATTAAGGAATTGGAAAATTGAGGGGATGAAATGAATATAATATATGTTTCTAGACTATGTTCGTCTAGAAAGTTTAAAGACATATTTGAGAATGCAATAATCAAACCACCTCAACAAGCTCAGAAATATCATCGTTTATTAGTGGAAGGGCTGGCTAGAAATGATGAAATAGTTGTTCAAGCAATATCATCATTACCAATTAATCGATCAATGTCGAAAAAAATATTGTTTAAAAGAGAAATTGAAGAAGTTGAAGGAATCCATTATACATATCTGCCGTTTGCTAATCTGCCAGTATTAAAGCAAATAATCATATTTTTTTCTTGTTTTTTTCGTTTGTGGAAAATAATAAATAAGAATAGGAACAGCGTCATCATTTGCGATGTATTAAATATTTCATTAGCTGGTGCAGCAGTGTTAGTCAGCAGATTGTCACAAATTACATGCGTAGGAATAGTGACGGATGTTCCTTTTTACCTGGCTTCAATGTCCGAGGATACGAGCAGAAGTAAGAATCGCCTAATTAGTAAAATAAATACTTACATTATGAATAAATTTGACGCTTACGTATTTTTAACACCCTATATGAACCAATTGATTAATAAAAAGAATAAACGATATGTAATTATAGAAGGACAAGTTGATGCTAATATGGTAGATTATGAAAACGAATTATCTAGTAAATATGAGACTAATGTCTGTCTATATGCAGGTGAATTGAACAAAAAATATGGGATCAAAATGTTAACGGATGCCTTTATCGCAGCGCAAGTTGAGAATTCAGAGTTGCACATATATGGAAGTGGGAGTTTTGAACACGAATTACAACAAATATGTAGGCAACATAGGAATATCAAGTATTTTGGCGTAGTTTCTAATGATATAATTATTAAGGAACAAACAAAAGCCACATTATTGATTAATCCCCGGCCGACAAATGAAGAATATACAAAATTCTCATTTCCCTCCAAGAATATGGAATACATGGCATCCGGGACAGCAATGCTGACAACGAATCTTCCGGGTATGCCTTTAGAGTATAGACACTATATCTATATTTTTGAAGATGAAACAGTTCAAGGATTAGCTGCCAATATTAGGACTCTTTTGTCAAATCCCAAAGAGGAACTGTTTTATAAAGGACTGGAAGCGAAGCAATTTGTTTTAAAAAATAAAAATAATATAATTCAAGCTGGTAAGATCATAAACATGCTGAAAGAAAGGAAATAATCACTGAATCATGGTACGATATAAAAATATACGGAAATTATTTGGCTGTTTGGGGATAAAAATGAAAGATATTATTCACTATCGCTTGTCAATGCCCATTATTGTAAGCATGTTTGAAAAATGCGGTGAGGATGTATATATTGAGCCTAAGGGTGAATTTACCTATCATAACATTTCCATTGGAAATAACGTATATATCGGGGCACATGCTTCGTTTATGTGCGCGAATGCAAAGATATTGATTGGCAGCCAGGTGATGTTTGGGCCTCATGTCACAATCCGTACAGGAGATCATCGGGCTGATGTAATTGGTGAGTATATGATCAATATTAAACAAAAATTACCTGAAAACAATAAAAATGTTATTATTGAAGATGATGTTTGGATTGGATGCAACGTCACAATTTTAAAAGGTGTTACGATTGGAAAAGGCAGTATTATAGGGGCAGGGAGTGTTGTGACAAAAGATGTCCCTTCGTATACATATCATGTCGGTGTGCCTGGTATTAAGGAATGGCCGCGGTTTAATATCGAACAAATCAAGGAACATGAACGTGTTTTGAATGAAAAGCTTAGTCTGATCGGAGAAAATAAATGAAGGTTGCATTTGTAATTGGTTCACTTCGATTTAGTGGAGCAGAACGTGTTCTGATCTCAATCGCCAATGAAATGACGAAGAAAGGGAATCAAATATATATTTTACTTTTAAACGGGATACTCACAGGCCAGGAAGAAACGTATAAGGATGGCTTAGATCCCAGAATCATTTGTATTGATGCAGGTCTTGCTTCCAGTAACAGCTTTTCAAAAATACAAAGGATGTTAAATATCCGAAAAATCATCGATAAAGTTCATCCTGACGTCGTCGTATCTTTTGGTGTTGAATGCAATTGCATTTTATTGCCGGCTCTGTTTGGTTGTCGGTTTCCTATCGTTGTCTCAGAGCGCAACGACCCAAAGATATATCCTTTCAAAAGAACACTCCGCATCCGAAGAAAAATATTGTATTGGTCAGCCAAGGGGTATGTCTTTCAGACGGAGGAAGCAAAGGCGTTCTTTTCAACTTCGATACAAAGCCGGGCTACCGTAATTCCCAATCCTGTCGCAGCAGAAAATATTCCGACTCCTTATTTTGGGGAACGCCGTAAAGACATTGTGTCAGTAGGGAGACTGGATGATAAACAAAAAAATTATAAACTGTTATTTCGGGCGTTTGCTTTGCTTGCCTCAGACTACCCCGAGTATCGTTTGGTTATTTACGGAGAAGGGCCGGACCGGCCTGAGCTGGAAGCTGAGATTACAAAGCTTAACTTGACAAACCGAATATTCATGCCGGGGGCGGAGGCGGATGTGCCGCATAGAATAAGAGATGCCGCTTTGTTTGTCTTATCCTCAAACTTTGAAGGAATGCCGAATGCTTTGATTGAGGCGATGGCCGTTGGGATGCCTGTTGTTTCTACTGACTGTCCATGCGGGGGGCCAAATTTTTTGATCAAACATGGAGAAAACGGCACATTAGTACCGGTCGATAATATTCAGGCGTTGGCGAAATCCGTGCGTGATGTACTGGAGAATCCGGTTGCTACAGAAAAAATGGCACAAGAAGCGCGAAAAATCCTTCAACAGTTAGCACCAGAAAAAATTACTTTGATGTGGGAACAATATATCGAAGGTTTTGTTGAAAGATAATTTCGAGGAAAACAAAGGGGAATGGAATCTTTGTTTATAGAGCAACAAAGTATTGAGACGAAAAAAGAATTATTATTAAACTATTTAGCCATGGCGAGCGTTTCGTTATATCTGATCAATCTTTATGCTCACTTAAGCTTATACTCGACGACAATTGCCAAACTTGTGAAAATACTGTTTTTTGTCGGTATAGTCTTATATATTGTATTACGAAAAGGAAATTGGAACTATAAATTAAGCGGATACCATGTCTGGTGGGGTGCCTTTCTTCTTGTCTCAATTGTTTTCACATTGAGAGCCGGGACTTTATTCTCAAGTTCTTTCTGGCAGTTGGTTGCTGATCAAAAAAATATTATTACCAGTTTGCTTATCTTTGAAGCAATACGATCAAAACAAAATCTGTACAGGGTTTTAGGTCTCACAGCAATAATAGCCGGAGTGAGCGCTGCCGTTTTCTTAGTTAACACCTATGGATGGACATTATCCGGAAGCTTATCATACACATGGGTAAACCGAATGCCGGAGACGTTAGGGGATAATCCAAACGTTCTTGGCGGAATGTATGCGATCGCTTTTGTTTTTGGAGCATTCTTGCTATACAAAAGAAAGAATTTTCTGTATTTTCCTTTTTTGATTCCAGTTCTCATTTACATACTTTTTACAGGATCAAAAAGAGCATTATTGTTTTTGCTGCTGTCAATAGCTTCTTTGTTCATCTTAGATCTTAAAAGCAGTTTTGTAGCGAAACTGTTAAAAGCTTTCATCATCGCTATTTTGATATTGATTCTTTACAATGCATTAATGGATATCCCGTTGTTTTATACGGTTGTTGGATACCGGTTTGAAGGAATGATTAATTCGCTAACAGGTCAGGGTTCCATAGATGCATCAACGTTTGAAAGGCAAATGTTTATTTCTGAAGGATGGGAGCTATTTTTGTCTGCGCCTTTCTCCGGGCATGGCTATTATACTTTCCCTTATATCAATACCGTAGCATACGGGAAGTATGCGCATAATAATTATATTGAACTGTTAGCCGACATGGGGGTAACAGGTTTGGTGGTATATTATGCTTTACCGATTTGGCTGCTGAAAGGGTTATATGCGATTTATAAAAAAAGCGATGATGAATCAAAGAACTTAAGCATCCTATTGATCATTTTAATTATGGTAACCTTGATTACGGATATTAGTTTCATTTCCTACATGTTTCCAGTTACCTATGTCTTGTTTGCGGTAACCGCTGCTTTTATTAAATTATATGAAGGAGCATAGATGGCAAATCTATATAAACAGGTCGCATCCGCATCGAAATGGTCTACCATAGCAGAAATATCTTCAAGGGCGATAACCCCTGTTTCATTAATCTTACTTGCCAGAGTATTGACCCCTGAAGATTATGGTGTGGTTTCTGTAGCGACGATTGTTGTCAGTTTTACGCAAATGATTAGTGATTTAGGATTTCAGAATGCATTAATTCAGAAAGATTATGATGAAAAAAAACTATCCAGAGCAGCTTCGGTAGGTTTTTTAGCAAATATGTTTGTCGCAATAATACTATATGTGCTTATTTTTGTGCTGGCAGAACCGTTATCCCTGTTATTCGGAATTCCGGAGTCCGTCATGGTCATACGGATAATGGCGATACAAATTATTCTCAATAGTTTGAACTCAATACAGACTGGATTGATTCAGAGAGCATTAAACTTTAAAATCCTTTTTTATATTCGGCTGACAACGACGCTAATCCCGGCTCTGGTTTCAATTCCGTTGGCGTATACAGGGATAAGCTACTGGGCGTTGGTTGCGGGAGCGTTATTTGGTTCCTTAGCCAATACGGTTGTAGTATGGATAAGATCACCTTGGAAACCACGATTGTTCTGGAAACTTGAGCTATTTAAAGAAATGATAGGTTTCAGTCTGTTCAATATGGCTGAGACGTTTGCTTTGTGGCTCGCTGCTTGGGCGGATCAAATTGTTGTCGGCGCGGTGATGACTACGTCCGCGCTTGGACTATATCGGACATCAACAAACTTAGTCAATGTATTGGTAAACCTGCTGCTAAGTGCAATATTGCCAGTTCTGTTCAGTACACTTTCAAGGTTGCAAAGCGATGAGGCGGCTTTTCGCAGTTTTTTTCAAAATGCCAATAAGATTATTTGTATGATTGCTTTTCCGTTGGGGATAGGTTTTTTATTTTTTGGCGAAACGGTAGCAGCCATTGTATTTGGCAGCAAGTGGAATGGAGCAGGAGATATCATTCGTATATGGGGGTTTGTCAGTGCGATCTCGCTGGTTTATGGCGTTAACGGGATAGGTTATAGGGCTAAGGGCAAACCCCAGCTTAATGTAATTGTGATATGCACAAATATGTGTATTCTGCTTCCAGCGATAATTATCTCGGCACCTTATGGGTTACTGACATTTGTTGCTGTCCGTTCGGTTGTAAAGCTCCTTCAAGCCCCTGTAAATTTTTATTATGGGAAAAAATACCTTGCGATCTCATTTGTTCAGACTATTCAGAATTTAAGGTGGATATTTGCCGCCAGCGGCTTAATGGCAGCGGGTTATTTTGTGTATGTTTGGCTGATTCCATATGATACAATGATGGCACAGATCGTTGGGGCTTTATTTTGCTGTGTTTTTTACTTCATTGGATTAATCCCCGAAAGAACATTCATAAGAAAAACAATAAACCTATTTTTAGGACGTAATCAATCAGCGGAATCATGAATTAATCTGAAGGAGATAGGCTATGGAAATAATACTTGTAACCGGGGGGGCCGGTTTTATTGGATCACATCTATGTGAAAGGTTGCTAGAAGAAGGGAAAACAGTTGTTGCCATTGATAGTTTTAATGACTTTTATGATCCTACAATTAAAGAGCGAAATATTTATGAAATAAGAAAAAGTTGTAAAGAGAAATTAATCCCTAAAGAAAGATTTATCGTTGAAAAGGGAGATATTCGAGATCAGGATTTTCTTATGAAGGTATTTCAGAATTACCAGTTTCAATCTGTGATACATTTAGCGGCTTATGCCGGTGTACGGCCTTCAATACAAAATCCTGAACTCTATGTGAATGTTAACATCAATGGGACAATGAATATTCTGGAGTGCCTCAGAGAGTATCGCATTAAACGCTTTATTTTTGCTTCTTCGTCATCTGTTTACGGCAATAATCAGAAAGTGCCCTTTTCAGAGGATGACTCAGTTGACCAGCCGATATCGCCATATGCTGCCACCAAAAAAGCCGGTGAGCTATTGTGTTATGCATATCACCATCTGTATAATCTGAGTATTGCTTGTTTGAGATTCTTTACGGTATACGGCCCGCGTCAGCGACCTGATTTAGCAATTCATAAGTTTACAAATCTAATCACATCAGGTAAACCAGTTCCCTTTTATGGAGATGGGACAACACAGCGAGATTATACCTATATAGACGATATTATCGATGGCATTCTTAAGGCATTAGATTGGGTTAATCACAAAGAAACACGGTATGGAATTTTTAATTTAGGCGAATCAAAAACCATTTCATTAAGTGAAATGGTTCAAGAATTAGAAAAAAACCTGCAAAAAAAAGCACAGCTAGATAGCTTGCCGGATCAACCGGGAGATGTTAAAAATACGTATGCCGATATTATGAAGTCAAAACAACTGCTTGGTTATCAACCAACTACGATGTTTTCAGAAGGTATTAAGAAATTCGTTAGTTGGTATTATCGTTATTAGTGTAGAATGATCAAGTATTAATTCTAAATAATAGGCATTAGTTTGATCTGGCTTATCTGAAAAAAATAATCAGATAGAAAAAAGATTTAAAATGAGCTATAATCACAATATCTGTTACTTCAGTGAGGAGAATTAAATAATATGAGTAAAATAGCAGTTATTGGCACAGGGTATGTTGGCTTGGTAACAGGAGCCTGCTTATCTGAGTTTGGACATAGTGTGATCTGTGTGGATATTGATGAAAATAAAATAGAGACATTAAAGCAGGGGATCATTCCAATCTACGAACCGGGTCTTCAAGATCTTGTGACGAAGAATTATTATGCAGGCAGATTGGATTTTACCACCCATTATTCAATGGCTGTGGATGTGTCGGATGTTGTTTTTATTGCAGTCGGGACACCGCCTCAGGATGATGGATCCGCAGATTTAGATTATGTTCTTGCAGCTGCAAGGGAAATCGCAGAAAATATGAATTGCTACAAGGTTATTGTGAATAAGTCCACAGTGCCAGTAGGAACTGGGAAATTAGTAAAACAGACGATAAAAGGAGTTTTAGAAAAACGTAAGCTCAACATCGATTATGATGTTGTTTCTAACCCTGAGTTTCTTAGAGAGGGAGCAGCGGTCAATGATTTCATGCATCCAGAAAGGATTGTCATTGGATCAGATCATGTAAAGGCTGAAGAGATCATGCGTGATGTTTATAGAGTCCTTTATCTCAATAATCACCCTTTTGTTCTCACCAATATCGAAACAGCAGAAATTATTAAATACGCTTCAAATGCCTTCCTTGCCACAAAGATCACTTTTATTAATGAGATATCTCGTCTATGTGAGGCTGCAGGGGGAAATGTGCAGCATGTTTCAAGGGCGATGGGATTGGATAAGCGGATCGGAAAGTTTTTTTTGCATGCAGGTCCGGGATACGGGGGCAGTTGTTTTCCAAAAGATACAAAGGCGTTAGTGCATATTGGAAGAGAGTTTGACGTTGATATTTCAATTGTAGATGCTGTAATTATTGCGAACCAATCTCAAAAGTTACGCATGGTTGATAAAATCATCACAAAAATGGGGGATATTCAAGGCAAGCGGATTGCCGTTTTAGGACTTGCCTTTAAGCCAGGGACCGATGATATGCGGGAGGCTCCGTCAATTACGATAATTCATGAGTTGCATAAAAGAGGGGCACGTCTTTCTGTCTATGATCCGATTGCAATGGAGAACGCCAAAAAAATTGCATTTCTGAATTTGGATATTGATTATGCCGAGAATGAATATGCAGCTGTAGCAGATGCTCAGGCTGTTGTCCTGCTTACGGAATGGAACCAGTTTCGGAGTATGGATTTAGCTAAGATGAAAAGTAAAATGAACGGCAATTATTTCTTTGATTTCAGAAATATTTATGACAGGAATGAGCTTGAAACGATAGGGTTTATATATGACGGAGTCGGAAAATAATATGTTATTGAAAGGAAGATATACGTGGAAATTAGAAGAATCATCGATTCAATCAGTCGCAAGTGGTGGTTATGCGTTGTTTTTGCGGTCTTATTTGGAGGAATGGGATGGTTTTTTCATATTTTCTTATCATCTCCAACGTATAACGCAGATACAACGCTATATGTTCTCAATCGTGATAGAGTGACGGCAGGTGAGTCTTTGAGTTATTCTGACATCACGATGGGGAAGGAATTTCTTAAACAATATTCCGGGATTTTTTATAGCCGCTCTGTAGCTGCTGAAGCCGCTAGGAAGCTGGATCAATATAGTCTATCTGCGGGCACAATTTCTTCAATGGCGAATTTATCAATCAACGAAGACTCGGGTTTATTAAAAATCAGAGTGACTGCATATGATGCGATAATGGCTGCATCAGTCGCGAATGTAATGGGAGAAGTATTTTCGTCAAAAGTTAAAGAAATCACAAATAGTGATTTTATCGGGATATTGGATAAAGCTCAGGTTTCTAATACGCCAATCCCGGATAACGGCATTATAAAAATGATTCTATGGATCGTTGCAGGAGAAGTTTTTTCCTTGGGAATTATTTATTTGTTGGAATATTTTAATACAACCATCCGTTCAGTTGAAGATATTGAAAATAATATCGGGGTTCGTGTCATTGGGATTATACCCGAGCATGATCTACGATAAAGAGGAGAAGTAATATTATGCAGATAAAGACTTTTAATGTGTATGATAATGATAATAATGCGGTCAGGGATGCTTATGAAATGCTTACAGCCGGTCTTCTCATTAATAATAATGGAAGAAGTAAAACGTTTGCTTTATTGAGCTGCAAGCCAGAAGAAGGAAAAACTTCGCTTGCGATTAGTCTTTCGATATCTATTGCACGCTCTGGGTGGAGGGTGCTTTTTGTTGATGCAGATATGCGTAAACCGACGGCTGCAAAGAGGTTGAATGCTGAAGCGCAGTTAGGCTTGTCAGATTATCTTGAGGGGAGAGGTCGACTAGAGGAGGTAATCAGCAACACGAATATTCCAAACCTAACCTATTTATCCTGTGGAACAGACTGTTCGAATCCAATCGAAAAGTTGTGTGCAGTAC
This sequence comes from Dehalobacter sp. CP, assembly GCF_047652685.1. Lineage (NCBI taxonomy): Bacteria > Bacillati > Bacillota > Clostridia > Eubacteriales > Desulfitobacteriaceae > Dehalobacter > Dehalobacter sp. CP. The sequence goes on along the minus strand of NZ_CP157399.1, from coordinate 1,881,419 downwards.
GCTTTCAGAAGTTATTCGAGCAAGTAAAAATTGAGTATGACTATATAATTTTCGATACTCCGGCGCTAGAAAGCGTTTTTGACGGAGCAATAGTCGCGTCAAAAGCAGATGCAACTATGCTGATTGTAAAAGCGGGATTCACTTCGAAAAAAAGTCTGCAACGGGCCAAAGAACAATTGCATGGCGTTAATGCCAAGTTGATCGGGATTGTTCTGAATAAAGTCAAGAAGCGTGATTATAAAAGATACTACAGCTCTTATAATTATTTCTTTAATTCCAATCGATTTTTGAAAAAGGCAAAAAAGCATTTTAGGTCATTGAATAAGGGAATATCTAAGGATACAGCAAAGGTTTAATACCGAAAATGTAGTCCAATTTTCCGTAGAAAACGCGCTTTTGATCGAAAAGGATGAACGATTTTTAAGAGTTTATTGTATATGGCGCTGTTGGAGATAACAAGTTTTATCTTTTGGAGCAAATACTGATAACCATTAACTTTTTTTTCTTGATCTCTATCGCTGCTTATAATCATTTCCTCTTTGTTCATGATATTCTGAATGATTATTACTGAGTTCTTGGTCGAGTTTAATTGATAGTTATCAGGAAGATGTAATCCTAAGTATAATCGGCATGTATCCATTAAATAATAGTAGAAATTCAAGATTGCCATTGACTCTAAGGTTTGTTCAATGTAGTTTATATCAATTTGATTGCGGTAAGAATTAAAAAACAGTACGAAATCTGAAAGAAGACGAAGATTTGCATTAGAGTGTTTTAAATGCCTTGCTGTGTGAATAACAGCATTGATCAATTCATCCTCCGGGGATAAGCAATAAAATTGGAATCCGGCTACCGTTTGAAGACGCTTGTCTTTCCAGATATGATCCACCCAGTCGCTGTTGTCGATTTTTTGCATATATTTGGGATGCCAAAGTGTTCGGTGAAGCTCAACGGCGAATGTACCCGCTTTTATCATATCGATATGCATATGATCAGGATCATTGTAATTTAGTTCATTCGGCTTATAACCGAGAGAAGTCATCGCTTCTATGCATTGATTCATCTGTTTCTCGTTGATTAATACATCTAGATCATTCATCGAACGTAGTTCAGGCCGAGGATATTGTTCCTTAAAGACAAGTCCTTTAAGTGATATAGCTGTTATGCCATTGGTCTCAAAAAGATTAAAGATTGTTCCTATCGTTGGGAGCATCATCAACTGACGTGCGGCAGTCACAACCGTTTTCTCTTTCCAATGAGTCAATACACTGTGATCGATTTTTAACAAATCATTATGTTGATAAACAGTCTCAAACAGAAATGAAGAAACACCTTGTAGTCTGGCTTGATTATAAAGTTCAACTCCATCAACGGAGGCAAGTAATTCCTTATCTGGTATTTCACCGTTAATAAATATTCTTAGCAGATGAAGAAGCTGCTCATACACACTTTTCATTATTTTCCTCCGATGACAAAATATTTCTTTTATATTATATCATATTTCTTATATTTGAGATTTTTTTGTAAAGTAAGGGGATTATATTTTGAAGATTTTGACAAAAAAAATATTTTATTTATTGCTGTTTTTTCTTGTTTTTTCTACAGGTTTCCCTGCCTTTGGGCTTAGTGAACAAAAGTCAGCAAAAATAATATACGATTCGCCAAACGATCTTCTTTGCTCTTCTGTATTAAAATCAGAGCCTGATGTTTCGGTTAAATCTGAAATAACTATAGAGATTAATAAAGTTGCTTTGGCATACAGAGACGAAGAACCCATTGTAATACGTGCATATCCTGAGCTAAAAATCGAAACAGATACGACGATAAACGGTAAAGGAACGGGATTTTTTCATACCCAAAAAATAGGGGATAAATGGTGGGTGATTGCGCCTAATGGGAAAGGATTTATTGCCGTCGGAGCACAGAGGATGACGTATAAAGGACATTACTCAGAGGCATTGGGTTATTCCCCATATGAACAGAATGTAAAAAAGATCTATGGGTCTGAGGAAGAATGGGCAAAAAATACTGCGGAGCGGTTAAACAGCTGGGGATTTAATCTTCTAGGAATAGATTCAGCACCGTCTTTGAGGTATCGTGGACTAGCGCATACGGTATCGTTTGGATTCGGGAACAGTTTCTCTAAATACGGAGAAGATTATGTAATATACGGATTGGACACAAGCAATCATTGTTTCCCGAATGTTTTCAGTCCAAAATTTGTGTACTATTGTGATGACTTAGCTAGAAAGGTGATCCAAGAAGATCAGAATGACCCATGGCTTTTCGGCTATTATATGGATAACGAACTCGCCTGGTGGGGCCAAAGTTTTGATACGACATACGGACTTACGGACTTGGTCATAAAAAAAGATAAAACCCATACGGCAAAGATTGCCTTGATCAACTGGCTGCAAAATAGATATGGAAATATTAGTAATTTAAACAAGGCCTGGGGGACAGGTTATCCTTCATTCGAGACACTTGGAAAAATGACTTCATTTACCGGAAAGAACCAATTGGCCATCAATACGGATAAAACAGACTTTGAAAAAGCGATTATAGAAAAATATTATACGATAACAACAGGGGCAATAAAGAAGTACGATAAGAACCATATGATATTAGGCAGCAGAAATGGAAGCGGGATTGAAAAATGTTATGATTTGGTATGGAGTATCGGCAGAAATTATACGGATATAAGTACGTTTAATTACTATGGAAAAGTCGACCTGCAAACGGAAACAGCTTATGACCAAATAAAAGTGAATGGTGTTTATCAGAACGTTGAACTCAGTGAGATATTTGCACAGATTTACAATAAAGCAAAGCAGCCAATAATGATAAGCGAATGGTCTTTTCCGGCGTATGATAGCGGACTCCCGTGTAGCGTAGGAGCTGGTATGCGAGTAGATACGCAGACGGAGAGAGCAAAAGCCTATGAAATATATCAAAAAGCATTATTCAATATGCCGTTTCTTGTCGGTTCTGAATTTTTCATGTGGGTTGATCCTCCGGCTGAAGGACTAACAAAATCTTATAAGCTAGATACAAATTACGGACTAGTGAATGAAAAGGATGAACCTTATGCTTTGGTTACCAGTGTAGCGAAAGCAACAAATGGTAATGTGTATTCTCTTAGAGACTAGATGAATCATAACTATGATGGTCTTCGTAAACCAATCGGGATATATAGAAAGGAAAGCGATAGGATTATGATTCTGAAAAAGACACTGGCAGTATTATTGACGGTATCTCAGATACTGTTAACCTTCAGTTCGACCTCCTTGGCCGGATTGGATGATGCGTCAAATAATACGGCATTTGTATATGACGACGATTTTTCTGGATATGCAACTGGAAGTGATGGAATGCCTAATTGGGTGACCAATGAGTTTTCATGGGTAATTAATGACGGTTATTTTAAGAATGACTTGGTGAAGAAGAGCTTTGCATTGATGAACTCGCCAACTGGCGCTGAAGTATCCTTCGAATCGGAAGTGATGATCAAAGCTTCTAAAGGTGATAAGTATAAGGTAGCAGGAATTGCTATCTATACAGATTATGAGAATTACTGGCATTTAGCCTTGGTTGAAGCACCGGACAAGAATAATCATTATGTAGAACTTGAGGAAATGATTAACGGCGAATGGTGTGCCCAGTATAAAGGAAGCACCAAATTAGTAACGGGAACAGTACCGTCAGACAATTTACATTGGGACTATAATCACCCTTATTTATTAAAAATAACTTTAAATAAATTAAGTATTACGGGTGCTGTATATGAATTGGATGGCTCTTTGATTTGGAAAACAAAATATCTATTTAAACCTGATAATTGTGTTAAAACAGGTATTCCCTCGCTAACGACAGCTGCCTTTGAAGCGCAATTTGATAATGTTAAGGTGAATATTACCAAAACTGTTGTTGATGAGAATCCAAATACAAGTTTGGACGACATAAAGGTGACAAATATTAAAATAAGTCCCGAGGAGTTATTTATCAAGGTCGGTCAGACCCGGAGGTTAGAAGCGTTAATTATACCGGCAAACGCTTCAAATAAAACAATAAATTGGACGTCAGATAACCCGCAAATAGCCTCAGTTAATAATGGAGTGGTCAAAGGCTTATCTCCAGGAACAGTTTTCATAAGGGTGAGTACAGAAGATCAGAGTATATCAAATATTTGTAAAGTGACAGTTACTTCGTTTAGCGTATATTTATTCGTGGGTTTATACGTTTTAATTGTTGGAATTATTGCTTTACTCATTTTCAGATATATTAGGAAAAAAGAAAAAACATAAAGAATACTATTGACTAAATATTGAAAATATGATAATTATTAATTAAATGAATATCGGACAAAAACTTATTACTGACAATGGCAAACCTGTTGAAAAGCAGGGACGCAAAGCTATAGGGCCTGTAAAATGGCAGCCAGTTACCAAAATTAAGTTTTTTGTTTTTGTCTAACTTATTACTGACAATGGCAAACCTGTTGAAAAGCAGGGACGCAAAGCTATAGGGCCTGTAAAATGGCAGCCAGTTACCAAAAAATAAGTTTTTTGTTTTTAGAGAGGGCAGATTATGAACATTTTAAGAAAAACAATCAAAACGTTAATCACGATAAGCCTAATATTAGTTTTAGTGGCACCAACAACACTAGCTGGAAGTGAACCCAGTATAAGCGGTCAAAGATTGCAGGATGATTTCTCCGCCTACGTTGCTGGAAGTGATGGTAGCCCTAAGTGGATCACTGACGATATATCTTGGGAAGTAAATAATGGTTGTTTCCAAAATAATTCATTGAAAAAGAGCTTTGCTAAATATGATTCTAGCGTTGGGACTGATTTAACTTTTGAATCGGAAGTTACTATTCAAGTATCGCAAGGGGATAAGTATAAGTCGGCGGGGATATCAGTTTATTCAGACAATAATAATTATTGGTCGTTAGCACTTGTTGAAGGGCCTGAGGCTAAAAATAAAATGCATTATATTGAACTTCAAGAAATGTTTAATGGGCAATGGTGTGTGCAAGATTATGGGGAGACAAAACTAAAAGTTGGTTCATACGTAGGAGATGGAATTGAGTGGAAATATAACCAGCCGTATGTTCTCAAGATAAGTTTGAACAATAAATCGATTACAGGGGTAGTATGCGAGTTAGATGGTAAAAAAATATGGGAGAAAGAATATATTTTTTCTTCGGAGAATTGTACAAACAAAGGAATTCCGGCTCTGACAAGTGCGGCCGTAGAAACAAAGTACGATAACGTAAAATGCACAATAAATAAAAAAGTTTATGAAGTTAATGCAGTTGGCTCATATCCTGAGCTTAAAATCGAAACAGATACGACGATAAACGGTAAAAAAACGGGATTTTTTCATACCCAAAAAATAGGGGATAAATGGTGGGTGATTGCGCCTAATGGGAAAGGATTTATTGCCGTCGGAGCACAGAGGATGACGTATAAAGGACATTACTCAGAGGCATTGGGTTATTCCCCATATGAACAGAATGTAAAAAAGATCTATGGGTCTGAGGAAGAATGGGCAAAAAATACTGCGGAGCGGTTAAACAGCTGGGGATTTAATCTTCTAGGAATAGATTCAGCACCGTCTTTGAGGTATCGTGGACTAGCGCATACGGTATCGTTTGGATTCGGGAACAGTTTCTCTAAATACGGAGAAGATTATGTAATATACGGATTGGACACAAGCAATCATTGTTTCCCGAATGTTTTCAGTCCAAAATTTGTGTACTATTGTGATGACTTAGCTAGAAAGGTGATCCAAGAAGATCAGAATGACCCATGGCTTTTCGGCTATTATATGGATAACGAACTCGCCTGGTGGGGCCAAAGTTTTGATACGACATACGGACTTACGGACTTGGTCATAAAAAAAGATAAAACCCATACGGCAAAGATTGCCTTGATCAACTGGCTGCAAAATAGATATGGAAATATTAGTAATTTAAACAAGGCCTGGGGGACAGGTTATCCTTCATTCGAGACACTTGGAAAAATGACTTCATTTACCGGAAAGAACCAATTGGCCATCAATACGGATAAAACAGACTTTGAAAAAGCGATTATAGAAAAATATTATACGATAACAACAGGGGCAATAAAGAAGTACGATAAGAACCATATGATATTAGGCAGCAGAAATGGAAGCGGGATTGAAAAATGTTATGATTTGGTATGGAGTATCGGCAGAAATTATACGGATATAAGTACGTTTAATTACTATGGAAAAGTCGACCTGCAAACGGAAACAGCTTATGACCAAATAAAAGTGAATGGTGTTTATCAGAACGTTGAACTCAGTGAGATATTTGCACAGATTTACAATAAAGCAAAGCAGCCAATAATGATAAGCGAATGGTCTTTTCCGGCGTATGATAGCGGACTCTCGTGTACCGTAGGGGCTGGGATGCGAGTAGATACGCAGACGGAGAGAGCAAAAGCCTATGAAATATATCAAAAAGCATTATTCAATATGCCGTTTCTTGTCGGTTCTGAATTTTTCATGTGGGTTGATCCTCCGGCTGAAGGACTAACAAGATCTTATAAGCTAGATACAAATTACGGACTAGTAAATGAAAAGGATGAACCTTATGCTTTGGTTACCAGTGTAGCGAAAGCAACAAATGGTAATGTGTATTCTCTTAGAAATTAAAGATAATTATGGGTAGAACTTATTACTGATAATGGCAAACCTGTTGAAAAGCAGGGACGCAAAGCTAGAGGGCCTGTAAAATGGCAGCCAGCTACCAAAAATGAAGTTTTTTTATTTCCCATAGAAAAATATTAAATTAAAAATATTAAAAGGCAGAGAAGAATGATGAAAGCGTATGTAAAACCAAGCTTGGAGTACATTGAATTAAGAGCGGAGGAAAGCCTGGCCTGCACAGCATCGACAACAATTAAAATACCAGTACCTTCTGATCTGGGGAATAACGGTAATCACAATGGCTGGGGCAACGGTAATGGTAGAGGCAGGCATTAAGAAAAACGCGTAAAAGGGATAGTACAGCTTGCAAAAATATGGTATAATTTATTGAACCTGTCAATATTAGGCAGGTTCATTTCCTTGAGAAGGGTTGATTGTTATTAATTATTATCACTACCAAATTGCCGGGTTGACGATCTGAGTAGCTTCGGAGCGGCGGGAAGGTTTCAGATACTCAAAGCATTTGCAGTAAAATAATACCCGGAATTCATCGACCTGGAGATTGTGACAAGAGCAAGTGATTGCATTGCAGTTCCTCAAGGGAAGATCCTTGTAGATGACCGCGCCAAATGGGTTTATATTTCTGATGGTGATTACCCTACCTCCATTTATTTGACGGACGATACGACCGGAAAAATGATTGCGAGAGCTGATGCGAATGCGGACTGGAGCCGGGATGAGATAACTTACTTGGACAATGAACAGATGATTGATCGATTGTTTCCGGCTTCCTGATGGAGATTCTATTTCGCAACCGTTTGCTTTTAAACACGGTATCGTCATCCATGCTTCAGTAATTTCCTGGGAAGGAAATGGCATTCTTTTTACAGCCCCATCGGACCGGGAAGTCCACTCAAGCAAGGCTGGGTCAGAACATATGCAAGCAAGGGTTTTAAATGATGACCGACCGGCAATACGCTTCGCGGATCAGCAACCCTATATCTATGGTACACCTTGGAGCGGATCGAAAACACTCTATTTCAACGGATCTGCGCCTTTGCAAGCCGTCGTCTTTCTGGAGCAGGCACCTGAGAATCAGATTACATGGGTCTCTTCAGCGCAGGCTGCAGCCAAGATCATCCCACGCTGTTTTTTACCGTATTATGATAAAACTATCATGGAAATGTGCTTACATACGTTGTCTGAGGTACTTTTAGGTGTAGGCGTATACAGTTTGAAATGCCGTCCTGACAGGGAGGCCGTGGAGATCTTGCAGCAGTGTTTGCTCCATCAAGTTGACAGGGAAATATTTTGAACAGAATATGGTTGAGGTAACAAATGAAAAGCAGCATCATAAGAAGAATAATCGGGACTGTTGGCTTGTTTATTGTGCTTGTGTTTCTGGTCTTTCTTTCATGGAAGCTGAGCAGTCAGACAGGAACGCAGTCGAATCATTTAAGCATCAGGATCGCTGACCAGATGATTGATTGGCTGGATCGATATTTTGATCTGGACAGAGGAGATACGTTTTGGAGAGTCACCTTTAATCAACTGCTCAGGAAAATAGCCCATTTCATTGAATATGCACTCATTGGCACCGTGATGTGCATCATGCTGAATATCGCTTTTAACCGTGTTGTGCCGGCAGCTGTGATTTCGGTATTACTCTCGCCGCTTTTCGGGATCATTGATGAGTATCACCAAAGATTCTCTGCGATGCGCACGCCGCGGATCTTGGATATTTACATCGATACTGCCGGGGTTTTGACGGGTGTTCTACTTGTCACGCTTTTATTTGGAATAGTTCATTATATTAAAAAGTTGAAAAGACGGATCTGGGAACTGGAACAGAGAAATAAATGAAATTTTTAAAAATAATTGTATGTTTTTTTAATTCTATATGGTAATATTTAGTTATTATGCGTATATGAGGAGTGATAGTAATTGAAATTAAAAGAGGGATTCTTATTACGCGAAGTAGCCGGTCAATGGGTTGTTGTGCCATTGGGTGAGCGCGTTGTTGAATTTAATGGCATTATGACACTCAGTGAAAGCGGCGCGCTTCTGTGGGGGAAGTTGAAAGAGGGTACAACCGAGGAAGAGCTTCTTCAGGTTTTGATGGCGGAATACAGCGTTGACGAAGATATCGCCAAGAAGGATATTCAGGAATTTATCCAAAGCATTAAAGATAAAGGATTGATTGAAGCGTAGTAAAGTGAACACCGATAAGGAGATTTCTGTCTGATGGCAAAAACTTGGAATGAGCTCTATCTCAATTTGGCATTGGAGAGCAAAAGAAGAAAAGAGTTTATTGCTTCTTCCTTTGAGCTGACAGCAAGGTGCAATTTGCAATGTAAGATGTGCTATGTGCGTTATGCCGCGAATGATAAACAGGCCAAAGCAAAAGAGTTAACAACAGAACAATGGGTTCGATTGGCTGAAGAGGCCCGGGATGCCGGACTGCTGTTTCTTACGCTGACCGGCGGAGAGGTGCTGTTACGCGAAGATTTTAAAGAGTTATATGAAAAATTGATGAACTTGGGTTTAATCATTAAAATATTCACCAACGGAACACTGATTACCCCGGAATTTGTCAATTGGCTTTCCAGAATTCCGCCGAAACTTGTGAGTATTACGTTGTATGGTGCTTCCCGTGATACCTACAAGAAGGTAACTGGATTTGCCGATGGATATGACCGGGCGACGCGGGCTGTTGATCTGTTAATGGACAAAGGGATCCCTACGGAGATCAAAACTACGGTTACACAGTATAATAGAGCGGACTTTGACGAGATCCATAATTTTGCCCTGAAGAGGAAATGCGTTCTGGGCGTGGTCAATTATATCGCGCCGGTCCGTGAAGGCTGTAATACCGCTTCTTGCGAATGCCGCCTTTCTCCGGAAGAATTGCTGAATTTTGAAATCCATATGACGGAGAGAGGGAAGATCGGCTTTGACAACGAAATCATTGGGGAAACGGAAAAAACCGTGAATCCGAACGATGATGCTGTGGCTGAGGCAATGCGGGAAATCCTTGCATCAAAGGCCCAGACTGATGAAAACTTTGCCTTTCAATGTATGTCCGGATCTTGTACCGGTTGGGTGAATTGGGACGGCAGCATGGCTCCCTGCGGGATCATGGGGGAACCCAAAGTGTATCCGCTTATCTCCGGATTTCAAAATGCCTGGGTGGAGTTGAAACAAAAGTGTGCCCAGATCCCGGTCTGCAAGGCGTGCAAGGAATGCGAATATCAAGTATTATGTGAACACTGCCCTGGAAGACTGTATCAGGAAACCGGAAGCTATGACAAGCCGGCGCCGTATCTCTGTGAACTGGCGAAAAGAAGGACAGACTATAATAACCAAAAAAACAACTGAGTTCACTAATTGTTTCTAAAAATATACAAAAAATAGGACTTGAAAAAACTGGAATCTGCGAGTATACTCCTTTTATAGGTTATTATTTAAATGGGGTGAAGAAGGATGAAGTGTTATTTTAAACCCGAGTTTCATTTTATTTCATTACGTGTTGAAGAAAGCTTTGCAGCTGTGGGAGTAGGAAGCCAGCAATGTACAACGACCGGGTCTTGCCCGGATAATGTGCCATTTTGTACATTTACTTATGGCGGAAAGGTTTTTACTGCCAACAACCAAGAATAGGATTTTTTGATTATTTACATGTTAAGAGGTGATTATATTGAAACAGTACAATAAGCCAGAATTTGAATTTGTACAGCTCTCTTCTGAAGATGAGTTTGCTGTAGTGCAGCAAGGTTCTGTATGTGATTACGTAGGTATCTGTATTATTGACGGTGTACAGCCTAGAACGAATGCATAAGCCGAGCAGTACCAAATGGAAGTACGTATAGCATGTCCTTTGATGGATGTGCTATTCTGTTTTTCGATCCTGTTGTTTAAAAAGGTATACCTGCAAAAGGAGTGTTTTTGTTGCCCAAGTATCAAGTCGCAGGACTCGTCATTCACATGGATGAAAGCACCCCCGCTGAGCTTTTCGAAGGGCTAGTTGACTACAATGTGTCGGAACCGCAGGTCGCTGATTTATGCTTTACCTATCAAACCAGTGAGCAAATTGATTTGCCGCAAGGGGAAAATTTCTCTGACGAGAGCTCTGGTTATAAATGTATTAAAAAACCGAATGCAGCCGGGTTTTATTTTTATACAAGGAAATATGGCTCTGTGGGGGAAATCCTTGTACTGTTAGATGTTGATGCCGCGTGGCGAAATGTACGGCTAACCTGTGCAGCAATTCACGAAAAAAATGAGCTGGAAGAATCCTATGTCCGAATGAAGCTGCGCCATACAGCATTTACCCTAATGGGGATTGTCTTCAGGCATGCCTTGTTAAAACAACAAGGACTGGTAATTCACGCTTCTGCGATAAAGTGGCAGGATAAAGCAATCATGTTTACAGCGCCGTCCGGAACGGGGAAATCTACACAGTCCAGGCTTTGGCAGGAACATAAGGAGAATGTGCTTGTGTTGAACGATGACAATCCTGCTGTGCGGATTATGGAAGACCACGTGATTGTCTATGGAACCCCCTGGAGCGGGTCATCAAATATTAATACGAATGATTCTGCACCCTTGTCAGCAGTGATTATTCTGGAACAAGCAGCCGAGAATTCTATTCGTAGGATGGATCTCAGGGAGGCGATTATTCAGTTCATGCCAAGAGCTTTCCTGCCGTTTTTTGATCAGGAACATATGAACGAGGCGATGCGTATCTTTGAGAAAATAGTCTCTTCCGTACCGGTGTATTTGCTGCGCTGCAGACCGGATCAAGAGGCGGTGGAGTTGGTATATCAGTGCATCAAGTGAAAAAAGTGAAAGCCAATGGCTTGTTTCCTGTAGTCTCGGATCTCCTCAGCCAGGGACAGGATGTCAGACTTCCCGTATCCGGCAGCAGCATGGTTCCGTTTTTGCGGGATGCAATCGATAGTGTGGAATTCTCCCAGGGCAGCTTCGACCAGATTAAAAGAGGAGATATTGTCCTGATTCGCAGAATGAATAGCTATTATGTCATGCATCGGGTTCTTAAAAAAAAGAAAGACCATTTTTTCATGGTAGGGGATGCCCAGCAATGGATTGAAGGTCCGCTGTATCCGGAACAAATCATCGCTGTCGTTCCCGCAATATGGCGGAAAGACAAACGTATTCCTTGCTCTGATCTTAGGCTGAAGACACTGGTTCATATTTGGCTGATTCTCAGGCCTTGCCGATACTTCATCATGAAAGTGTACCGGAAAATCCGCAAATTAATATAGACAAGCCTCGGGATTTTCTCGAAGCTTGTCTATATTATTCATTCCCCTGAAATCAGTTCACTTTCTCTAATTTTATAGCATCAGCGGCAGTATATCCCGGGGAAGAGCAGAGTATCTTGATGTATTGATCGCTTCCTGCGGATAAAGCATAGGTGCCGATGAGGACCCAGGTACCGTTATTCTCCTGTTGATTGACCGTTTTACTCGTGTCCACGCCTCCGTTGTATCTAATCTCGAGGGGGGCGGCAGCTGGCCTGGTGGAATCTGCTGTCCATCTCATATAGAGCTGATAGTTTCCTGACTCGATTATTGTCGGAACCCACATGGCCCATTTACCTTGATCGGCTCCGGCGGTACCGTCATTAAGAATATTGCTGCCGTAATAGCCGACGGATTGTGTAGTGATGGTCCAAGTGGAATTGCTTATAAAGCTGCTGTCGGTATTGTCCACAATAATAGGAGCTGTAGTCGATGAAGGAATGGTTTGTATGAGTTCAGCAGTTGATGGTGTTAATTCACTCATTGAGGGATTGTTGATTACGGGAATTAGGGGGATGTCCTGATAGGCAGAACTAGCTACCTTAAGAATATTGCCTGTAGAAGCGGCCACAGTTGCGGAATCGCAGCCCAGACCGAAGTAAAAGTCACCATTCATTTCTTCAAAGGATCTGGCAAAGGTATCTGTATTAAAACGGAATACTTCGTTCCAAGTCTGAAGATCGGTGGTTTGGTAGACGACACTCGTGTAATTGCCGGCAGAATTTTTCACATTGGTTAACACATACAGACTGTTGCCTCTGATGAGCAGATCTGCAGGGACAGCCGAAGTCTCAGGGAATATCACCTTTGTGGATTCATTAATGCTTTTGGCAATATACATAGAATCGGGAAGCCAGTGAGAGGTGGTGATCCGGTTATTTAGATATACAAGTTTATTTTGGAAGGTTGTAGGTTTTTTCATATAGTAGACGTAGGACGAAGTGAGGCCATTGGCGAAATTGGTTGAATAGATCTGTCTGGCGGAGCTGCTGTCAGTGATTCCAAGCATTGAGACATACTTGGTGTATGATGTCGTGATCGAAGTTGGCTTCATGTACATCATCTTTCCTGAAGCATACAGTGTTTGATTCAACTCAAAGAGGGAAGTGGCCCAGGAACCATAAAATGTAAAGCCAAGAGGAACCCGGCTGGTCCAAGTTTTCCCCATATCATTGGAGACAAGAACTTCGCCCCAACCTGTTTTACTGGTTCCGCAGGCTGCATAAAGCTGACCGTTATAGAGTGCCATGTCGAAAACATGAAGTGCATTCGGAATGGTTGCGTTTTTGAGCCATTGGTCATTATCTTCAAGGGTATAGAAATTGCCATTGTTCCAATCTCCCCGTGAATCGGTGCCAGGGATGTAAAGTTTGCCGTCCATTACTTTATATTGGGCGATTTCCTCTTCATCAACGGTATATTGCGTGATGAATTTTTGGGCGGATGGCTCATAGTAGATGACCGGGATCGGACCGGCGTTCGTATTAAAATCACCATGGGCGAGATAAATACGGTTGTTATAGACTTGCATGTCCCAGACATTCTTGGCAAAAGTAGCTTTGTTGAACGGGTTTCCCAGTAATTCGACCTGGGAGGTTACATCTTTCACTGTAGTCGCAGCAGAAACCATTTTATCGGTATGAACAGCGAAGCACGTGTTCACAATAAGTGTGAAGCTGAAGATTCCGGCGGCGATTCTTGTGATACTTTTCTTAATCATTGGTCCCTTCCTTTCCAAACTAGATAAAAATACAAAAAGCAACTGGTTCCCCAGTTGCCGACAGCTTAGTTTTTTATATTCATTCTAGCTGAAAAAAACAGATGACTATATAAAAACTAATTTGGCAACTGGCTGTCATAGGGAATCCCCCTTAGACCCTTTAGCTTTGCGCCACAGCCTTTCGACTGCTTTGCCTTGAGCAAATGTTCCTGTAGATCAATCCTTCCATTTTCCATTTTATTCCCAGTTGGAACAAAACGCAATATTTTACTTTACTTTTGTTTAAAATTTATGTATTTTTTGTAATAAAGTTACTATATCAAGCCGAATGACAAAATTCAATAGGATAAACGGACTAGGGTGTTGGGATTTTTGTCCCATTTTTAAAAAAAAGAAAATATTTTAGCGAATATTGCATAAAAAGAATTATCGAGTAGAAATTTTAACGGAACTATGGCACTATAAAGTATGCTTCCAAAAATATCAGGAGAAAAGAATGATTATTCAAGATGAAATTAAAAAAGGAATAGTTTTTGTTCGTTGGATAAAACCGGATGTGCTCCCCTTTCTTCCCAGGCTCATCGTCATTCTGCTGATTACTTCGACAGGGGCACTTTTTGGTGTTGCAAACGCCATACTCTCCAAGCATATGATTGACTACGCGATTGCAGGAGAACTGGCTTATGCCGGTATGGCCGGTGCTGCTTTAGGCGGTGCGATACTTCTTAATATCATGTTATCGATTGCCGGGTCACTGCTTTCTGTACGCGTCAGCGAAGGCTTTTCCAACGCCCTGAGGCAGCGTTTTTTCAAAAGGATGATGGTGACAGAATGGCTGCCGCTTTCGAACTATCATAGCGGGGATCTGATGACACGGTTGACAAGTGATGTCAATAACATCTCCAGTTGTATTATTAGTGTGATCCCGGGTATCGTGGCATTAGGCGTGCAGTTAGTCGGTTCTTTTGTAACCTTGCTTTATTATGAGCCGCGATTGGCAGTAATTGCGTTCATACTGGGACCTTCAACCGTGTTGTTCAGCCGGATCTGGGGCCGAAAGATGAAGAACTTGAATCATAAAGTACAGGAATCGGAGAGTATCTACCGCTCGTTCATTCAGGAAGCCATCCAAAATTTCATCATTACGAAAGCGTTTCGGTTGGAAAACAGGAATACAGATACCTTGCAGGGATTGCATCAGAACCGTATGAAGTGGGTGATTCAGAGAAACAAGACGACCTTATCTGCCAATACGATAATTTCGCTGGGATATTGGGCAGGTTACCTGGTTGCGTTTGGCTGGGGGATCGTCCGTTTGTCTCAAAAGGCAATCTCCTATGGAACATTGACTGCTTTTCTGACATTGGTTCAGCAGGTCCAAGGGCCTTTTGTCAGCTTGGCCAGGGCCTTTCCACAAATCATCGCGATGCTGGCGTCAACGGAGCGACTGCAGGAACTGGAAAAGATCCAAATGGAGAGGCGGGAAGGGCAGGTCCCGCAAGAGAAAAATGTCGGTATTCGTTTCCGGCAGGTCAGCTTCTATTATTTAGAGGAGAAAGAAAAGCCGGTCCTGGATAAGATTTCGGTGGATATAGCACCCGGTGAACTGGTAGCATTGGTAGGGTCTTCCGGGGTTGGAAAAACGACGTTGATCAGGCTTTTGCTGGCTTTGGTTAGACCTTCGGATGGCGAAGTCTATTTTACAGATGCGGCCGGTCAAAAATATGAAGTCACTGCTGTGACCCGGGATTGGATTACCTATGTTCCGCAAGGAAATACATTGTTCAGCGGCACCATTGCCGACAACCTGCGGAGCGGCAAGCTCAGTGCGACGGCGGAAGAGATGAAAAGTGCCCTTCAGGCTGCACGTGCCTGGGACTTTATCCAAGAGCTGCCACATGGAGTCAATACGGTCATCGGAGAGGACGGGCATGGTCTTTCCGAGGGACAAGCGCAACGGATCGCGATTGCCAGGGCCTTCTTAAAAAAAGCCCCTGTGATGATTCTGGACGAAGCGACGTCTGCCCTGGACATGGAAACAGAGTTAGAAGTACTCAAGGCTATTCAAAATTTTAGCAGCAGGAGCACTTGTCTGCTCATTACCCATCGTCAGACGGCATTAAGGATGTGTTCGCGGATTTTGAAGATAGATAACGGAAAGGTCTTCGTTGAATCAAAATTAAAATATTTACCACAAGCGGAGGATCATAAAGAAGAATAAAAATGACCGGCAGCTAACCTTTTTCAGGCAAGCGACAAAATCTTTTCAATAATCGTTCGGTAGCTTGGCCTTTAGCGACTTTTGATATGGATGTGAAGTTTAACCAACATTTATGTTAAGAAAATATAAATAATCTGGAAATATTTATTAATTTATGGCATTATAAGTATATAACTCGAAAATTAGCTTGAATATATAAATGATATTTTTATTTTATATTTGGAGGTTCATCCATGAAAGTTACTAAAGCCGTAATCCCTGCAGCAGGACTGGGGACAAGATTTCTGCCAGCGACGAAATCTTTGCCGAAAGAGATGCTGCCGATTGTTGATAAGCCGACCATTCAATATATTGTAGATGAGGCGATTGCTTCCGGAATCAAAGATATCTTGATTATTATCGGCAGAGGAAAAGGGTCCATTGTCGATTACTATGACCGCTCACCTGAATTGGAAGCTCATCTGGAGAAGAATGGCCAATTGGAAATCCTGGAAAAAATAAAGAATCTCTCCTCTTTAGCCAACATTCACTATATCAGGCAGAATGAAGCATTGGGGCTGGGACATGCCATTTCTTGCGCCAAGTCTTTTGTGGGCAAAGAGCCGTTTGCTGTCCTGCTCGGAGACGATATTATCAAGTCCAAGGTGCCGGCAATCAAACAGCTGATCGATGTTGCCTCAGAGACATCGTCGACCGTGATCGGCATTCAGGAAGTACCACATAGTGAGGTACATAAATATGGGATTGTTGATCCGCAGGATAACTGGGGAAATGTCTGGGAAGTTAAAGACTTGGTTGAAAAGCCATCTGCGTTGATAGCCCCTTCCAGGCTCGCTATTATGGGCAGGTATTTGATCAACTCTTCAATATTTGAATATCTTGAAAAAGTCCCGGCTGGAGCAGGAGGGGAAATCCAGCTTACAGATGCGCTGCGGGCGCAAAGTAAACACGAACAAGTATACGCTTGCCTCTTAGAAGGAAAACGGTACGATGCAGGCGATAAGCTTGGCTACTTAAAGGCGACGGTTGAATTTGCACTGGAATCCCCGAATCTTGGGGACAAGTTTGAAAAATATCTGGATGAACTGTATATTGAAAGAAATAAAGCAAAACAAACTAAAAAGAGAGGCGATTCTGCTGCTTCCTAAGAAGCAACGGATAGGAAGTCGGAAACAGAAAGCAGATAAGCAGTGAGCACAAATAAGGAACCGGGCATAGGGAAGGAAATAAGGATGCACTCTTCATCGGTTCTGCCCGCAGTGACCAGCTTTTCGGCAATTTCCTTGAAATCATTAAATTAGTCTTCTTTGACTATAAACCGAAATGCGCCTCCGATCATAGTTAGCACACTCCTTTATATTGTAATTTTTTGTGCAAATTATGATACCAAATAAAATAAAGCTGCCCCCTTATTGTATACAGATTACTTTCAATAAGGGTGGAGCTGTCAACAAAAACTAGACACGAAGTTAAGTTATTTTTATGAATTTAGTTCCTCGAATTGGACAGGAGAAAGATATCCAAGCGAGGAATGCATTCTCCTTGTATTGTAATATAGTTCAATGTATTTAAAGATTTCTTGCTGAGCTTGTTCAGGGGTTTCAAAATTAGCGTCCCGAATAAGCTCTCTTTTTATTGTTCTATAAAATGATTCCATTAGGGCATTATCATAGGGATTGCCTTTCCGGCTTACGCTGGAAACCGCACCATGTTGACGTAATAACATTTGGAAATTAGCGCCAGTGAATTGGGAACCTTGATCCGTATGAACAATAAGTCCTTTTTCCGGATGTTCTTTGCCATAAGCCTGCATAAATGCATCCATTACCAGAGTATCTTTCATTTTTCTGGACATAGACCACCCGGATACTTTGCGAGAATAAATATCAATGAAAACAGCTAAATACAGTACCCCTTTCTTGGTAGATATATACGTAATATCTCCAACCCAAATTTTATTCTTTTTATCAGTATGAAATGATTGATTAAGTAAATTAGGTCTTTCTGTTGAGGATGAGCCTAGGTTGTAGCGTTTGTATCGATATCTGGTGCCCTTGGGAATCAGCATCATATTTCTCATCAGTTTAGAAACACGTTTTCGGTTTGCAGTAATACCCTTTTGCTGAAGGACTTTTGTAATCCGTAGTGAGCCGTATCTGCCTTTATGTTCTTCGAATATTTTTCTGATTTCATTACTTAAGACTTCGTTCTCAAGCATTCGTCTGGAGGGTTTTCTTTTTAAGTATTCATAGAAGCCAGAACGTGAAATGTTTAATGTTTTACAGGCCTTCTTGATATTATATTTGTCCTGGTTTTCCTTAAGATATTGGAATCTTATACATTCTTTTTCTTCAAGAAGGCCTGGAATTTTTTTAGCAGTTCTAACTCCGATCTAAGTTCCTGGTTTTCCCTTTTAAGCTTTTTTATTTCATATTGAGAATTGTAAAGTGCGCTTCCTTGGCCTGGAAACGCACTTTCCCCATACTCTTCATATTCACTTATCCAACGGTAAAGGCTATTGTAGTGAATAGCTAATTCCCTTGAAACCTCGGAAACGGATAAATTGTCTTCCAACACCAATTTTACTGCAGCAATCTTGAATTGACGGTCATAACTTTTTCTACTCATAAACTGTTCACCTTTTTCTCTTAACTCAGTGTCCAGTTTATTGTAACATGTCCAGGGGGCGGTCTTTATTCAACAGTTCAATTCAATTGAGAGATTTATCAGTCTTTATACTGCGACCGGTGTCGAAGCCTGAAGTGCAGTGTTATTGGCTGCAAGTGTTTGATGATTGACCAGCTTGTCAACGGTTTCGACCAAATCTTCCAGGTCAAAGGGCTTACTTAGCAAACCCTGGAATTGATCTTTATCAGGCAAATTTTCTGCATTAGGGATTGAAGCCGTAATAATGACTGCAGGAATACTGCAAAGCTTTTTGTCATTACGCATTTTTTGGATAAGATCTCTGCCATCCATTTCTCTCATGATCAAATCAGTAAGGACTAAATCAGGAATAAAACCGGTGTACATCAGGTACAGACCTTCCATGGCGCTTTTCCGCACTTCAACCTGATGTCCTTCATCGGTTAACACGGTTTGAATAACCATTCCAATAACGGGGTTATCTTCAACGACCAATATTTTATTCATGTGTCAATCCTCCAAATTAATATGGATTAGGACTAATTTCAGTATAACACCGGGATTGAGCGAATAGTGTCGAGTCGTGTTTCCTTAATCAGACTAACATGGAAAAAATAGTGTAATATCTGGAAGGAAATCATCAATTCTGGTCGAATTTGCTTATGTACAGATAGGATAGGCAAAGGAGGACCATGACCGTGTCCGAGTGGATTGAGGCAGCCGAAATGATCAAGTCGGAACGCTGGAACATTTTTTTGGAATGTATCGGAACAGGCTTACATTTGAAATTGATGATTGTATCTGAAGATGGCACGTTATTAACGAAAAGGCCTGAGTCCTGCCCCATTTGTCATCAGACGTATGAACCTTTCAGCCGGCAACCTGTTCGCTGGCCATTGAATGATGGTTTCTTTCTGGATGCAGTGGAGTGCTCTTCCTGCCGGCAGGGAAAATCAAATTTTTCCGTGGCTGACCGGGCCCGTTTAGCTGCGGATATGCTCAGCAGCTTCCAGAATGCGCTGACCGGATTTAGCGGAGAGATACGGACTGTTGAATTATCTGCGCTGCGTAAATTGAACCATACTGTTATATCTCTTTGTCACGGAGAAGAAAATGTTCAGGATCAATTGCTTGAGCTTATTTTAAATGCCCTGATGATCCTGCTTGATGCAGAGGGGAGCTGGCTAGAGTATGCAGACTCAGGATTCTCTGCCTTACTGATCAAAGGAGATGAGCGTGCGGTAGAGGCTGCCCGTTTAAACAGATATTCTTTTGAAACAACGATCTTTGAAATCAACCAAGGTAATTTACACGGAGAGTTAGGCGTTTTACAGCCTCGTGATTTCAGCCGGGCGGAATTTCTGCTCCCTCTAATGGCTGAAGAGTGTATAATTGCTTTTGATGGGGTTTGTTTATGCCGGTTGCTCAAAAAACAGCTGGATGTACTTTTGGGTGCGGTTGGCAGTGCAGTTGTTATGATTGACCGTCATTATCGAATTATCTATGCCAACAGACAGGCAGAGCAATTGATGAATGGTGCAAATGTTGACCTGCTCGGAAGCTCGATCGCTGATTGGCCGGGACCGTGGCTGGGTTATATCCGTTCCAATACCGTTATCCCGGTTGGTGGGCAAATGGATTCTTTCCCGGATAAGTACAGTGATTCCGACATTTGCCGCGTTGACTGGCAGGTATCTCCATTGCTGGAAGAAACGACAGTCAGAGGCTGGCTGCTGCTGTTGGAGGATCGGACGGATTATTACCACTGGCAGGAGAGTGCCCGTCAGGCTGAGCGTTTTGAGGCGACTGCAAAGATGGTGGGCGTCCTGGCGCATGAACTGCGTAATCCAATCAGTGCGGCAAGCGGGCTTCTACAGCTCATGGGACGCAAGAAAGATCCTGAACTAACACGCAATTATAAAGACCTGGTTTTGCGGGAACTTGACAGGGTCACCCGTTTATTGAATGAATTTTTGCTGCTTGGAAAACCATCCAACATTGAAGCCGAACCGATTGACCCGGTTGCTTTTCTCCAGGAACTGATGCCGCTGTTTCAAGGAGAAGCTATGGGCACAAAGTCAGATATTATTCTGGAAACAGGAAAGGTCTCACCAGTGGCAGCTGATCCGGGACAATTAACGCAGGTCATGCTGAATCTGGTACGAAATGCAGTCCAGGCTGCAGACGCCGGGGGAAGAGTAATCATTCGGCTGGAAGAACGCGGCAATCAGGTTTGTATCAATGTCATAGACAACGGGCCGGGATTAACGCCGGAAGCCATGAAAAATTTATTCCGTCCGTTTTTTACCACGAAAGAAAGGGGAACCGGCCTTGGACTTCCAATTGTTCGGGCTATCGTACATAATCATGGCGGTGAAATTACGGCTTTTAACAGGGAAGAGGGTGGCGCTGTCTTTTCAATGAGTTTCCCCCCGGCGGCAAACAAGAAAAACAGTGAGACCGACGTACTGATCGCACTGGAAGATAATTTGTTTAATTATCCGTTGGAGCAGGCACTTTTGAGCACTGGGGTAAAAGTGACAACGATTTCGGGTCTGAAAAGGGTGCTACAAGGTTCCGATGAAATGGGTTCCTTTGAAATTTATCCCAAAGTCGTTATTGCCGAATCACCGGATGGGGAGGGCGGCCCGAAGACGTCAGCATTAATTGCTGAATGCCGCACACATTGGCCTGATTCCAGGATCCTGCTGCTTGTGACATCAATACAGCCGCCATCGATGGTTAAAGAAACGGATGAAGCAATACAGTACAGTGGGAACCAGCAAGTAAGCTATATACAATATTCTGCTGATCTGAGCGGATTGATCAGTACAGTGCAGCGTTTATTGGAACATTAGTAATAATATTCTTTGGATGGCAAGGAGCGGCGAGAAGCCGTTGTGCAAGACAGTATGTTTGATTATAATGGTAACAGAGAGGAGTGATCCGATGGTTAATGAATTCAAACAGTTCATCATGAAAGGTAACATTGTCGATTTGGCGGTAGCTGTAATTATTGGCGGTGCCTTCGGGAAGATTGTCACGTCTCTAGTTAATGATATACTGATGCCGGTTATCGGATTCTTGCTCGGAAGGATTAATTTCGCCAATCTGAAAATTGTCATTACGGAAGCGACAGACAGTGTACCGGAAGCGGCGATCAGGTATGGCGCATTCATTCAATCGATTGTTGATTTTCTGATTATTTCACTGGCCATCTTCTTTATGCTGAAAGTGCTGATGAAATTAAGGAGAAAGAAAGAAGAAGAGCCGCTCGCTCCCGAATCACCTCCGGAACCTTCTAATGAGGAAATCCTGCTTACGGAGATAAGAGATATCCTGAAATCCAGGTAATTTTGGCATATGTAGATTAACATAAAATGAAGCTGTGAATAACGAATCGAATGGTTAAGAGCATCTTTCCTATGGCGGAAAGGTGCTTTTTTGTTGCATAATTCTTTTCGTTTCTGCTTTATTTCTTAATTAGAATTTTGAATATAATATCTGATATTTTCCATTGCCCAGTTTTGATGATACAGGTTTTTTTGGGTTGACTCGGGATCGGACATTGAGGCTGAATAGGCTGACCTTTTTCCTTGCTTAAGTTCCTGGAATACCTTGAGAAAGTTTGGCCGGAATTTTGCGGCGGCAGCTCTATTAATATAATGTCTGCGCCAGATATCGAAACAGGTGTCTACCGGATGATTCAAGCTGCACCATCTTTCAGCCTGACATTCGGTGCAGTTAATAGACTGCGTCATCTCAATTTCAATGGTATCGATAAAACCTGCCTTAAAATCAGTATAACAACAGATTCGCGCAGATAGTTCGGAATCACCATAACAGCATTCTTCGTTCCAATAACCGATCTGATTGATTAATTCTGGTCTTAAGGCTTGGCAGCAGCCTGGAACAAAGTCGAGCGGAGCGTCAATATGCCCGTTTTCTAATTGTAAATAATGAATGTTATCTTTAACTCTGGGAATAACCGGAGGGTAATACCGAGGGTAAGGTTTTCCTCTTTTAACGCCCAGAAGTCCTGCTTCAGGAAACGTCTCAAAAACCTCCATAAAATGTGAGATCCATTTCTTGCTGATCATAAAAACATCACTGTCAATGGTTAAAAAATATTGTGCCGGTTTTCTTCTGGAAAGATTCAAGTTTAGGGGATAAATGGGCCCGCAGTTTTGAGGAAGCCTGGTTACGGATTGAATGCGCGGGTCCTGAAGGGATCTTAAATATTCCCAGGTATCATCCCTGGAATTACTGTCGATGATGTGCATTTCAAATTCTTCTGAAGTGTCAAGGATCGAATCAAGATTTCTCGCGGTCAGGCCTAAGCGGTTAAATGTAATATAACTGATGAAAGGTGGAATCATTGTCTTCCCTTCCTCTTTCCATATCTTGTTCCAAATACTTCTGGAGCATGTTTTAGAAGCTATTACAGCATATTGTATGAAAAATAGGTTGAGCTTGTTTAAGATATTCCATTATTTAGAGAAAATGCTTGCTTTTCTTCACAATAAATTTCCCAAAATCATATTAATAAGCACGTACTAAAATTGGATAATATTAGAAATAAAAAGGAGGTATTGTGGTGTCTGATGACTACGAAAATAGTAAAAAGATATTGGATAAAATATCTTTGGCAAATTTCTTATGTCACTTGCAGATGATCCAAGATGAATTGCGTAATAATCAGACAGAAACTGGATATGCAGCTGAGTCCGGACTATACGCACGTTTTGCTACAATTAAACAAGCTGTGAATACAACAATCATATGTATTGGTGTATTGTCGGGACTCTTCTTAGGTGGGGTGACAATAAAAATTCTTCACAAGAGCAAGGTGGACAATCAAACCAGTCCCAAAGATCAGGTAGGTAGAAAAAAGATTGTGATCGTAAGAAATCTGAAAATAAGCGTAACTGCGGTAGGCGCCCTGTTTTTCTTTGGCAGTTCGTTTAAATTCTTCTGCAAGAAAAAAGGCTGCTGTCCCAAGCATCGGCCTGATTGCAAGAAAATCCTGAAACTCTTGGAAAGCCCGACATTTGGGCTTGCAGAAATCAAAACAGAGATATTTTCGATAGAAAAAGCAGTGAATCATCCGTTTTTTGGATTGCAGGAGATTAAGTCCGAAGTTCAGGTTATTGAATTCACGGTTGAGAATATCGAAAATAAGCTAGACAGTCCGACGTTTGGGTTGGCAGAGATCAAGACAGAAGTCTTCAGTATTGGCACGCTGGTTGAAGGCATTTTCACGAGCATGATGGGAGCAACGTTTGGTCTGCAGGAGATTAAGTCCGAAGTGGCCGCGATTGAAGGTGCGGTGTTCAGTCCGACATTCGGGTTGGCAGAGATCAAGACGGAAGTCTTCAGTATCGGCACGCTGGTTGAAGGCATTTTCACGAGTATCGTAGGATCGACTTTCAGTCTGCAGGAGATTAAGTCCGAAATAGCCGCAATCGAAGGGGCAGTGTTCAGTCCAACATTTGGCTTAGCAGAAATTAAAACTGAAATCTTCCAGATCCAAAACGCTGTCTTGAGTCCCACCTTTGGTTTGCTGGAAATAAAATCTGAAGTAGCAGCGATAGAAGCAAGTCTAGGTGCTGCCAACGCCCAGACTTCAGGACCGTTCAAACTCAGTAATGCCAGTGTAGGGAATATCCTAGATGTTAAAGTCATGAACAACAGTGCATCCACTATCGGGCCCATAAATGTTTCGGTCTTTAATGTAGATGTCTGTCCCAAGACACTTCTCAGTCCAACTTTCAAATCGACGGTTACCTTGCCACCTTATTGTACGACAAGCATCTTTTTCAATCAAAAATTGCCCAACACCCAGATAGAAATCGAAGTATCCGGCGCGACCCCAGGAAAGGTATTTATTTGGTCAAGAACAACACCTACTGTGGTCAGTGACCAAATTGTAGACCCACTTTTCAGCAGTAATTATCTACCGCTGCAACAGCCTCTTGATCCTTGATTATCAAATAGGTATAAGATGAGCGTTAGAGAAGCCTGCCTGTATTATTACGGGTGAGCTTCTCACTATTCGAAAATGTTTTTGGCTTTAATCCTTGATAAAAACTGCAATATGGGCGAGAGAATCCAAATGGTTTTGTTTGAGCGCTTGAATCAGGTTATGGAGAATTGGGTATTTATGTTCGACAGCTTTTGTATAGGATTGAATTACCATGATGGCAGTATCAACGGTCAATTCCTGCTGATAAGCCGATATTCCAACGAGCTGCATTTTGAGCAAGGCATAATTGACTGCCAGCAGCAAGTAACTGTAATAAACTGAATTCCCATTCAAGTCATAAGGGAACAGCTTCATAAAAACGTAATTTAAGAGGTAGTTTTCCAGGATATAGTCATGTTCACGCATAAAAGGGGAGTAATACCTTTGGTAGGCTTCTTCATAGCATTTACCAACTTCGGTATAACTTGTTGAGGCATAAAAACGAATTCCTTCTAAGAATTTACTGAAACAACGTAGATACCGGTCTGATTCAATCGAGGGAAGAATCACACGGATCGCAGGAGGTAGAAACAGAGAAATACGTGGGACCGGAGAAACAGGAATGGCTGTTATATCCTGCATTGCTGAAGCATCTGTAAAAAGAGCTGTGTAGCTCAAAATGAGATCCGGGATTCTATCAACAGCAGACGCTTTTTCCAGCCGGTCAACCTCTTCCATAAAGGCCCCAAGAAAAACAACCCTATCATCTAAATGGTATTTTCTGTCTTTTAGGATACTCCAAGTGAATTCTCTGAGTTCAGGCAGGTGCTTCACAGGTTTATTCTGAAACATTTTGTCTTCGGTGTTTAGCAAATTGTAAACAAAATTCCGGGTATCATTGGGCTCTTCAACTTCGATTAAATCCATCGCCTCGGTCTGCAACAGAGCCAGACGCGCTGCTTCCGGACAAGCTAGAGTTGCTGATTTTTCCAGGACACCGTTAAAAATATTGCCGATACATGGAAAGGAAGCACAGATCTCGGATAAGTACTGTTCTCCTTTCCGGCATTGCAGGAAGCACAGTTTTTCTTCCGTGAGGAAAGGACAACGATAATCTTTGGTCGGATTGATGGTGATGTAATCCTGTTTTGCTGTCGAACTGCGGATGATATAAATGTTTTCTTCAAATAACTTGCGGATGACGGGATCATCTTCGATCTTGTATTTGCTGAAGGTTTCAGGATCGATTCGGATGTTAAACCCTATGCAGCAGGAACTTTCACAGGCTGAGGCAATACAGCTGAAGATTTTCAGATAGGAAGGGGACAAAACCTTTCTTTTTGCTTCGGTCATGGAACGCACCTCATCGCGGCTTATATTCATACCACCATATTCATACTACTATCCTATGTAACCATATACCGGGTTGAGACTGCACATAACAATTTCTGCAACATAAAAATATAGCAAAGAAAAATGATAAAGCACCGGAGAGAGCGCAATGATTACGATCAGTTTATGTATGATTGTCCGGGATGAGGAACTGACACTGGAAAGATGTCTGACGGGGATTAGGGACATTGTCGATGAGATTATCATTGTGGATACCGGTTCTGTTGACCGAACCAAGGAAATCGCAGCAAAATTCACCGCAAAGATTTATGATTTTACGTGGATTGATGATTTTGCTGCGGCTAGGAACTATTCTTTTTCCATGGCTCAAATGGACTATATCCTGTGGCTGGATGCTGATGATGTAATTTTGGAAGAGGATCGTCAGCTTCTTATGGAATTGAAGCAGGAAATACCGCCATTCTTTGATGTTGTGATGATGAAATACAATGTTGGCAGGGATGAAAAAGGGTATGAGACCGACACTTTTTACAGGGAACGGCTGGTTAACAGAAGTGCCGGTTTCAAATGGTGCAATCCGGTTCATGAGTGTATTGAGTTCAACGGCAATATTCTTCATACTGAAATCTGCATTACGCATCGTAAAGAGCGCGGTACAAGCGACCGAAACTTAAAGATCTTGGAAAAACTCATAAGACAAAGCAGCGAAATCAGCGCCAGGGACCTGTACTATTATGCCAGAGAACTGTATATCAACAGCCGCTATGAGGAGGCCGCTGAGCAATACAATCGCTATTTGGACAGTGAAAATACGTTTGAAAACTATGCGATACTGGCTTGTCTGGACCTTGCCGATTGCTATCATCGGGCTCAGGAATGGAAAAAAGCGCTCCGGATATTGATCCGGAGTTTTGAATACGGCAGTATGCGCGCTGAGACACTGTGTTACATTGGAAGCTTATATTTGGAAAAAGAAGAATACCCGAAGGCAATCGGCTGGTACGAGTTGGCACTTACCCTCAAAAAGCCTGACATCAGCTGGAATACCGTCCTGTATGATTTCTGGGGTTTTATCCCGAGCATTCAGCTATGTTACTGTTATTACAGGATCGGGGATATGGAAGAAGCACAAAAATACAATGAAAAAGCGGCTCAATATAAACCGGATAATCCGGGAGTCATATTCAACCGCAAGTTATTCAGCAGTCTTGGCTATCAAGGGGCTGCAGTTACTTCAAAGCTAAAGTAGTTGAAGTTATCCAGGCGTTTGGCGGTTATGATAATTGTCGTCGTATCCGCAACTGCTAGTGTCATAACTCCAGTATCAGGGTCAATAGGAAGAAGCGTATTCGATGATTCGTAACGTAAAGCAGTTTCGTTGGAATTATCAATATTGGTATTGACATCAATTGTACTGCCGACGGTATTTGTCATGGCGGCGCTTGCAGCATTTACAAATGACAGCCTTTCATAGACCATAGGTGTAGAAACGTTCATTGTTCTGGTCTCTCCAGGGTCCAAACTAATGGAGGTTGACTGAGCCCAAGTATCATCATCTTGGCTTTGCTCCACGATAGCAAGACCTGCTGTGGGGGCCGATGAATCATAGGTGATTGTATAAGCTGTTTCTAAGGCATGCCCTTCTAAAACAAAGCTTGTGGATAAATAGGAGAAGTCGCCGATGACAGGACTGGCGTAGATGACGGTACGGGTTAGGGAATACTCGATAATCAGCATAGGCCACATGGCACTTTCGGCATATTCCCTTGTCCTGAAGGCCAAAAGGGAATTTGCAAGCTCCGTAGTCTGAAGCATAATGCCATAATTGTCGGCAGGTGTAATATACCAGTCTTTCACCAGATCGGTCATGGTGATATCGATATAGCCATTAGGGTTGTTATCATCAACCAGCGTATAATCAGGAGTTAAAATGGATCGGGGAGCATTATCCCAGGTTACAGCAGTTTCTTCAAAGGCATCGGTTAAACGATAAATATCCAGCTGCTGCGGTGCGCCTGCTTGATAACGGGTACTCAGATAAAGCCGGAGTACCGCTTTCTGGATGGTAATGTTGGGTTCAAGCATGGAGAGGTCAAACCTTAGCAAGTTTCTGTAGATTGAACCGGAATACGGATCCAGGCCTGTATACATTGTACCTGTCTTTCCGTTATTTGCCGTTGGGGTAAGATTGGTTATATAGGCGTCGGCTGCCGCGTAAAATGTGTGAATCAATTCTATCACCTTTCCTTTTTGAACGAGGTTTTTCTACGTTATATAGTATTCTGCTTGTCCGCGGATTGCGCATCGAGATTCACCAGACTTGCTCGATTCACATAGTATGAATTGTGAATTTGATACAGTTCAAGGAGAAAGCAATGGTCACAATTAGCCTGTGCATGATTGTAAAAAATGAGGAAAAGACGCTCGGAAGATGTCTCGAAAGTGTCAGAGATATACCTGATGAAATGATTATTGTGGATACTGGTTCGACGGACCAAACCAAAATGATTGCTGCCCGTTATCAAGCCAAGGTCTATGATTTTGCCTGGATAGATGATTTTGCAGCAGCCAGGAATTTTTCTTTTGCCCAAGCTACCCAAGACTATATTCTCTGGCTGGATGCGGATGATGTGCTGCTGGAGGATGACAGGAATAAGCTCCGGCAGCTGAAAGAGACCCTGAATCCGCAAGTGGATATTGTGATGATGAGATACAACCTTGGCGTCGATGATAAAGGGAATGCTGTCTGTACTTTTTTCCGGGAAAGACTCCTGAAAAGGTCGATGAACTATACTTGGCAAGACCCGATTCACGAATATATAAAAATTGAAGGAAACATTATCAACTCGGACATTTGTGTGACCCATAAAAAAGTTGAACGGAAGACCGCAAGAAATCTGGAGATCTTTGAAAAGATTATTTCCGAAGGCCGGATCTTAAGCGACAGAAATTGTTTTTATTACGCACGGGAGCTTTATATTAACAGCAGAATTGACGAAGCCATTCAATATTACGACAAATTCCTCGATACCGAGGGAGGGCTTTTATCTAATTATATTGATGCCAGCATCGATATGAGTAACTGCTATTTGAGCAAAAATGACCGGGGAAGTGCGCTTAAAGCGTTGCTGCGAAGTATGGAGCACGATCTTCCCAGGGCGGAAGTCTGCTGCCAGATCGGTCATTTGTATAAAACTGCGGAGGATTATCCCAAAGCAATATTCTGGTATGAGCTGGCAACCACGATAAAAAAGCCGGAAGAAAGCTGGGGGTCTGTCGTCCATGATTGTTACGGTTATATTCCATGTATGGAGCTTTGCGCCTGTTACTTTAAATCCGGTAACCTGGCGGAGGCCATCCGCTATAACAAGAAAGCCGGCGAGTATAAGCCGGAAGATAAGCTGGTCCTGCATAATCAAAAATATTTTGAAACTTTACTGGGTAGCGTCGCCAGTAAGAATTAAAGATGATGATACAGAAAATGAACCAATATACTTTAGGCATCCGCAATCTATAATCAGGAGTCAAAATGATGGAGAAGAAAAAGGTTCTGCTGGGAAGCCCTGTCTGCCAAAAATCTAATATCTTAAGAGAATTTCTTGATTCGCTAACCGGACTGGAACAGGAAAATGTACGCATCGAGTATATTTTTGTTGATGACAATCATGAGGAAGAGTCCAGCCGGCAGCTGCTGCTTTTCGCCCAAAACAAACCGGTCAGACTGTATCAATCCGTGGACAAAGAAAAGAATCCCGAAACCTACGTATGCGATGACGCAACCCATTACTGGAAAGATCACCTGATATGGAAGGTTGCTAAGTTTAAAGATTTTATGATTCAAAAAGCGATTGAAGGTTCTTATGATTATTTGTTTTTAATTGATTCGGATTTGCTTCTTTATCCTCGAACCATTACCCACCTGATTGGAACCGGCAAAGATGTTATTTCTGAAATCTTCTGGACGATGTGGTATCCGGAAACTCCGGAGCTGCCCAATGTGTGGCTGTATGACAGCTATGATATGGTTCGCAGGCTCAGAGGGGAGAGCTTGGCCCCGGAGGAACAAATAAAGAGACAGCAGGCCTTTCTTAATCAATTAAAAGTCCCCGGCGTTTACGAAGTCGGAGGTCTTGGAGCCTGCACGCTGATCAGCAGAAAAGCCCTGCTTCAAGGAATTAGTTTTAGGGAAATAGAAAATTTGACCTTCTGGGGAGAGGACCGCCATTTCTGCATCAGGGCCAAGGCGCTGGGGTTGAACCTGTTTGTAGATACGCATTATCCTGCTTATCATATTTACCGGGAATCGGCGTTGGAAGGTGTAATTGATTTTAAGAAGAAGTACGATGCCGATAAAGGTAGATTAGAAGTGAAAGAGAGAACAGATGAAAAACATTTAAGTGTTCATAGACCTAAATTAACGCTGTCAATGATTATGAAAAATGAAGCAAATCGCTATCTGGAAAAAGTGCTGGAAGAACACAGGCACTATATAGATGAGGCTGTCATTATTGATGACGGTAGCACGGACAACAGTGTCGATCTTTGCCGGAAGATCCTTCGGGGGATTCCGTATCAGATCATTCAGAACCCGGTATCAAAATTTCAAAATGAAGTGGAACTTAGAAAACAGCAGTGGGAAGAAACAGTCCAGACAAATCCGGAATGGATCCTAAACCTGGATGCAGACGAAATGTTCGAACGTAAATTTAAGGAGAAAGTCCAGGATTTGATCTGTAATCCTGGTGTGGACCTTTATTTTTTCCGTTTATATGATTTCTGGGATGACAATCATTACAGGGAAGATAAGTACTGGCAAGCCCATTCCATTTATCGGCCTTTCTTGATCAGGTACAGGCCGGATTTTCAAGCCGAGTGGAATGAAACCCCTCTGCACTGCGGGAGGTTTCCAAAAAATATTACAATGCTTTCCTATGCTTTAGACGATCTGAGGATCAAACATCTGGGCTGGGCGGAACCGAAAGACCGTTTGGCGAAGTACCTGCGGTATTTGCAGCTTGATCCTGAATCGCGTTATGGCTGGAAAGAACAGTATGAGTCGATCCTTGACCCGAACCCCGGACTGGTCGAATGGGAAGAGAGTCCATTGCGCTAGTCATATCAAATACACTTGTTGGGAGAACCGAATATCGTGATGGAAGGTATCAAAATAGAAAAATGCCCTATATGTGAAGGATGTAAATTGGAAGTTTTTTTTGAATACAGCGGATTCAGACTGATTCATTGCCTGAGATGCGACTTAATTATGAACGAGCACGTTGCTTTGATCATACAGGGCAGCAGCCCAGACGGTCTGATTGACGCAACGTATGACGACAGCTGGATCATGATGCGCCAGCGGTACATCCAGGATACTTTTCTGGAGCATGCAAGTTTTAATATTTTGCTGCTGGAAGTGTTTTGCCCCCATAAAGGTGACCTTCTGGAAATCGGTTCCGGTACAGGCGAATTTATTTTCATGGCCAAAAATGCGGGATGGAAGGTCACAGGTGTAGAACCGTCTGAAAAGGCATGCATATTTGCTGATGAACGATTCGGAATTCAAATGATTAATCATGTATGGCAGACCGGCGTATTGGAACAAAATAAAAAATTTGAGGCAATTGTGTTCTGGCATGTTCTGGAGCATATGGCTGATCCGGTGGGATTCCTCAAAGAAATATCCGGCTTGTTAAAACCGGATGGGAAAATATTTTTCAGCATTCCGAATAGGGATTCATTCACCAACGCGGTTTACGGACCTTATTCCCCGCTTTTTATGGAAAGGGATCACCTGTTTCATTATAATGCTACGAATCTGACCCTGCTTCTGGAAAAGGCAGGACTCAAACCAGTTTCACTTTTTTCGAGGGAAACGTATCAAAAAATGGAATCGGACCTGAACGCTTCATCAAAAATATCGAACAGGCCCGATAGTGGATCCCTCGATCAGATGATGGGAATGATAGCGCGGCTACAGTCTCAGCAGCAGGGGCATGAACTGTTCTGTATTGCAGTTTCATTATTTTTATAGGTCGTGCTCTGGAAGAAAATTATGTAAATAAGGTAGATAAAACAGCAGACAAAGGTGTATACTTAAAATAAGTTGGAAGAAATTCCAATTTTTGCTTGTGTATAGACAAAAATATCAGACGGAAAGAGGAGACAAACAAATTATCATGATTCAATTTAAAAAAACATTATCCGTTGTTATCGCCATGATGTTATTCGTCGCAACGCTTTCAAGTGAAGCAGCAGCCTTGCCGGCTGCGCTTTACGAATCAAGCACCCTGCAAACGATTACTGCTGGGGCAACTTTGGAGAATATATCGAGATTCACTTTGAACGGCTGGTTAAACATTAATGTTTTACGAATCGATACGACGAATCCTAATATAAAAATTGATACATTGACAAACGATCAGATCACAGAAAAACTTGTCACTGTTCCCGCTCTAGCTCAACAAGATAACGCTGTAGCAGCGGTGAATGCCAGCTTTTTCAATGCAATAAATGCGGCAGCCGGCTATGCCGACGGGCCAATCGTTCAAGATGGTAGCTTGTTGTCGACAGCCGGCTGGTATAATCAAAATAAAAATGAAATGGCTTCTTTAAGCTTAAGCAATTACGGCGAATTGAGTATTGACTATTGGAAAAATGAGCTTCAATTGATTGGCCCTGATTCTGTGCCGTTTGTTGTTTCTCAGTACAACCAGCCCAGCCGTCGGAATTATACCGATATTACCGTTCTTGATAAGAAATGGGGGGCTTCCACACTAGGGGCTTCGGCTGCCTATCCTGACCTGGTTGAAGTTCTTGTATCTGACGGCCGGGTTGTGGAGGTGCGTCAGGCACAGTCAGCCGCAGCGATTCCTACTAATGGCTTTGTAATCATCTCCAGGGGACAACAAGCAGCAAAACTGGTGCAAAGTCTGCAAATTGGCGAACAAGCTTCCCTAAGCCTAAACTCGACCCCGGACTGGTCCGGCCTTCAAATGTCAGTCACCGGAGCTTCTGTTCTGGTTAAAGACGGTCAGATACCCGATAAATTCTCATATAATGTTAGCAGCTTTAATCAGAATAATCCCCGCACGCTCGCAGGAAGTACGCAGGACGGCAAACAACTGGTTCTGGTTACCGTGGATGGAAGACAGGACAACAGTATCGGTCTTACCCAAAAAGAGTCAGCAGAACTGATGCTGCAGCTGGGCGCTTACAATGCCATGATACTTGACGGAGGCGGGTCAACGACCATGGTGGCTCGAGCCCCTGGGACAAAGCAGCTCCAGGTTGCCAATGTCCCTTCAGAGGGAACATTAAGGCCGGTTGCGAACGCCATCGGGATTTTTTCTTTGGCTCCTGCCGGAACACTTTCAAGGTTAATCATTGAAACTGAAAGTCCAAATGTTTTTGTCAATACTTCGAGAAGTTTTACACTTAAAGGAGTAGACCAATACGCGAACCCGGTGGACATTGACCCTGAGGATGTGAAGTGGAGGGTCAGCGGTATCAAAGGCACGTTTTCAGGAAGTACGCTTCGTCCGACTTCCGTGGGGGATGGAAAAGTCACCGCAAAGGTAGGGGATTTGACGGCTGAGTTGGATGTTTGCTCTTTAAGCGCCCCCGCAAGGCTTATTCTGAGTACCAATGAAAGCAAGGTGCCGTCAGGACAAAGCCAGACGATACAGGTTACAGGCTGCAGTCTGGAGGGATTTACAGCTCGGATTCAGCCGGAAGATATTCAGTGGAAGGTATACGGCAGCATCGGCATCGGAGATTGTCTTAACGGTGTCTTCCAGGCTCAGAACGCAGGTACAGGCTATATCCAGGCTTCCGTCGGCAATGCTCATGCCTACTGTGCGGTTGCCGTATCTTCGGAAAATACGGAAAATAAATATGCTTTTGAAGACAGCCTTGGGACATTTTCAGCGAGCTCGGAAAATGTCAGGGGTTCTTACCGGATCAGCAGCGGGCAGGTTTATGCAGGTCAAACATCCGGAGAACTGATGTATGATTTTCTTTATACGGAGGACCCTGGTGAGGCATCCGTCCTTTTTGGAAACAAAGGGGTCCCGCTTAACGCCAATACGTCAGGCCTTGCCGTTTGGGTTTATAATTCTCTGGAGAATACCAATAAACTCATGGGAGAAATTATAGATGCCAACGGTAAAAAGCATCAGGTCCAATTTTCAGCGGATATGAGCTGGAATGGATGGGGACAGGTCAGCACGTCTCTTGGAAGTATCAATTCCCCGCGCTATTTGACAAGACTCTACGTCCGGAACACGGATCCTTCCAATAGCGGCGGAGTGATTTATTGGGATGAGCTTACGGCAAGCGTGAGCAATCATCCTGCCATTGATACTGCCAAGATACCCCAAAATACTGTACTTACGGATAAGGCCAATCGGGCGGCAACGTTCTCTGCGGGATCAAGCAGTTTCAGGTTTGCGGTGTTCGGCAGCAGCGTGCAGCCCAGCAGCAAATCCAAACAACAAAGCTTGATGCAACTGAATACGTTTATCAATAAAAATATGGATCTTGCCATTTACACCGGAGCAAACGCTGCCAAATTAGCCGGAGGAGTGACCAAACCTGCTATGAAGACTGGCAGCGGGTATAAAACCTTTCATTACAAGAACAGTACCTTCATTCAGCTTGATTGCTGCAAAGGCGGGCTCCGGAGAACTGACCCGGCGCAATGGGCCTCGCTGTTCAAAGAATTAAACAGCAGCAAAGGCGATCAAATCTTTGTATCCATGGACTGTGCCCCTGGTTCATTTGTTAATGCCAAAGAAGCTGCTTTACTTAAGGATACTTTAGCGGATTACCACAAGGAGACCGGCAAAAATGTCTATGTCTTTTATCCGGGCTCCACGGATCAAGTTCAGTTGGACAGGGGAGTACGTTACATTTCCTGTGCGGGCTTCAACACTTCCGCAGCAGGCAAACAGGCCAATAAGCTGATCGTTACCGTTCTGGATAATCAAGTTACCTACGAATTTAAAGCGCTATAAAAACGTAAAAAAATCGCTATAGAAAGAAAAAGACTTTAGCTGAATGGGAAAAAACCAATCAGCTAAAGTCAACTTGTATTTCGGCTTACCCGAGTAAAGTTCTGGATCTTTATTAACGGAATTTAGAAATCGATTTACCTGGGTTCGTGCTATTTTTGTTTCTTATTTTTGATCTGGCGCATGGCCTGCTTCATTTCGCCTTTGCTGCCGAACATGTTTTTGATTTTTTCCTGCTCAAGCTGCCGCGAATTTAAACCTTCGTAAGCAAGCTCTTTTTGCAGTTTCTGATAGCTGTTTACCCGGTCTTGCGGCAGTTCACCATTTTCAATCGCTTTGCGTACCCCGCATCGCGGTTCCGTGGTGTGGGAACAATCTTTGAATCTGCACTTTTGGGCAAATTCCGCAATATCATCGAACGTTTGGGCCAGATCACCGGATTCAATCTGCAGCTCCCGCATCCCTGGCGTATCAATGACAAGGCCTCCGTTAGGAAGCTGCAGCAGCTGGCGGCTGGTCGTTGTATGCCGGCCTCTGTCGTCATCACGGATCTCCCGGGTAGCTAACACTTCCTGGCCCAGCAGGCGGTTAATCAGGGTCGATTTTCCGACGCCGGAAGAACCGATAAGGGCAACTGTTTTACCATTGGCAATATAGGTTAAAATATCCCGGTAACCGTTTTCTGTCATACTTGAGCAGACAATGACGTCTGTGCCGGCACAGACATCCGCAATTTTTTGAAGCTTTCTGTCTAAATCCGTGCAGAGGTCAGCCTTGGTCAGAACAATGACCGGAGTTGCCATGCTGTTGAAAGCAATGGTAAGGTAACGTTCCAGCCTGCGCACGTTAAAATCATAGTTTAGGGACATGCAGATAAATACGACATCAATATTGGCCGCGACAATCTGGACAGCATGGGTTGTTCCTGCAGCTTTCCGCTCAAAGACACTTTGGCGGCGAAGCACCTGGTGAATGATCGCGTTGCCGGAACGATCGTCTAAGCGGTCAATCATGACCCAATCCCCGACGGCCGGAAAATCTGCGTTGTTTCTGGCGTTAAAAATAAACTTGCCGGATACCTCAGCCTGAAGCTCGCCATTTTCAGCGATCACATGATAGAAATCCCGATACTGTTCAATGACCCTTGCTAAATATAAACCCTGATATAAAGTTGCTTCTTGTACAAAACGATCATTCAGCCCGTAGGCAGCTAAAAAGTTGTTATTCATTTCATCCTCCAAAACTATTCATCTTAAGTCATGTTAGAAAATCTTTTGGAGGGTACAAGTTTAGTAAACCTGTTTGCCCTCCCGACAGAGGACAAGGGGCTCATGAGTGAGATAGAACTTCATCATAAAAAATACTCCTTTGGTTTAAAGTAAATGTTGAAAACAGTATAATTATACCATAATGCCAACACCAGAGGAAAATGTGTATCAAGAATAATCGTATTTGTGTTATCCTTGATGTCAAAAGATCAGGTTTATTCTGAGAAACGTTTAGAAAAAAGTATCAATAGATGGGAGAAATTACTGCTATGCCTGACCTGAAAAATACGCCAAGCATAACGGGATTGCCAAACGGATCGAACTGGAAGAGAGACACTGTTCTGTTTATAGCAAGCCAGACGCTCTCACTCTTTGGGACATCGCTGGTTCAGTACGCGATGATGTGGTACATCACCTTAAACACGCAGTCCGGTGTGATGATGACGGTTTATATCATCTGCGGATTTTTGCCGACATTTTTGCTTTCTCCGTTTGCCGGAGTCTGGGCTGACCGTTATAACCGCAAAAACCTGATCATGCTGTCGGACACGCTGATTGCGGCAGTTACCCTTATTCTGGCCATTCTTTTTTTGCTGGGCTACAAAACCGTCTGGCTTTTGTTTGTGATGGCTGCCTTGCGTGCGTTTGGAACGGCGGTTCAGACGCCAACTGTAGGTGCATTTTTGCCTCAGCTCGTTCCGCAGGATAAGCTGACCAAAGTCAACGGCATCAACGGCAGTATTCAGTCGCTGGTCATGCTGGTATCACCGATGATCAGCGGAGCATTGTTAGCCGTAGCTGCAATTGAAACAATCTTTTTTATTGATGTGGTCACAGCTGCCATTGCTGTGATGGTATTGTTTGTATTTCTGCAGGTGCCTGCCCATGCCAAAGCCTTGCAGAAGCAAACCGTCAGTTATTTCGGTGATCTGAGTGAAGGGACCCGGTATGTTCTCAATCACCAGTTTTTAAAAATTTTCTTTCTATTTGCAGCTGTTTTCTTTTTCCTGGCAGCGCCTTCTGCGTTTTTGACCCCGCTTCAGGTTACACGCAGTTTTGGTAATGATGTCTGGCGGCTGACTGCAATTGAAGTTGCGTTTTCGCTTGGCATGGTTATCGGCGGACTCGGGATGGCATCCTGGGGAGGCCTCAAAAACCGGGTCAACACGATGACCCTGGCAGCGTTAATGATTGGGGTATGTACCCTCGCGCTTGGGGTTGTTCCGGTCTTTTGGATTTACCTTCTTTTTATGTTCCTGATCGGGGTCGCCATGCCCATCTTCAATGTCCCGGCAATAGTTCTGCTGCAAGAAAAAGTGGAAGGGGATTTTCTAGGCAGGGTATTCGGTGTTCTGACTATGATATCAAGTTCCATGATGCCGCTTGGGATGCTGGTGTTCGGTCCTTTAGCTGATGTAATTAAAATAGAGTGGATGCTGATCGTGACTGGTGTGCTGCTGTTTATTCAGGGGTTTTTCCTGCTTGGAAATAAAACCCGGATTGAGCCGGAAAGACAAGAGCAGCCTGCCGGAAAACCTTAAATGGTTAACTGAAAAGCTCAAATATTCAGGTGAAAAGATTTAAACATAGGCGCTGATAATAGAAGATGGCAGAAATGAATTCTGTATTATTCTTTGTGTTTGCTTGTATATCAATTCGATATTTTATAGTATAATAGCAGTCGAAATTATGTCATTGACAAAAGCTTTCGATTTTAGACATATTCAGATATATTAAGGAGGACAAAATGCAGAAAATCCAAATGAACGTCCCACTGGTAGAGATGGATGGCGATGAGATGACCAGAATCATCTGGAAATCCATTAAAGAGATCTTGCTTCTGCCCTATATCGATTTAAAAACTGAGTATTACGATCTTGGCCTAGAATACCGGGATCAGACGAATGACCAGGTTACGATCGATGCCGCTATGGCCAACAAGAAATATGGTGTTGCCGTAAAGTGCGCTACCATTACGCCGAACGCCCAAAGGGTTGAGGAGTACAATCTGAAAGAAATGTGGAAGAGCCCGAATGGCACCATCCGAGCGATTCTGGATGGAACGGTTTTCCGGGCACCGATTGTTGTGAAAGGTATCACACCAATGGTCTCTGCCTGGAAGAAACCGATCACGATTGCCCGTCATGCTTATGGTGATGTTTACCGCAATGTCGAATACAAAGTCCCGGGCGCTGGAAAGGCGGAACTCGTTTTCACCAGTGAAACCGGTGAAGTGAACCGTCAGACGATTTTTGACTTTGCTGGCAAAGGCGTCATTATGGGAATGCATAATATCGACAAATCCATTGAGAGTTTTGCGCGTTCCTGCTTTAACTATGCGCTCGATGTCAAGCAGGATCTATGGTTTGCGACCAAAGACACGATTTCCAAACTGTACGATCATACCTTCAAGGATATTTTCCAGGAAATCTTTGATGCGGAGTACAAGCAGAAATTTGCCGATGCGGATATTGAGTACTTCTACACGCTGATTGACGATGCAGTGGCCCGTGTTATCCGTTCCGAGGGCGGATATATCTGGGCATGTAAAAACTATGACGGGGACGTGATGTCCGATATGATCGCGACAGCTTTCGGCAGTCTGGCCATGATGACATCGGTTCTGGTATCTCCCGATGGCTGCTATGAATATGAGGCAGCACACGGGACAGTAACCCGTCACTATTACAAGCATCTTAAAGGCGAAGAAACCTCGACTAATGCGATGGCTACCTTGTTTGCCTGGACCGGAGCATTAAGAAAACGCGGCGAAATCGACGGACTGAAAGATCTGATCGAGTTTGCAGATCAGTTGGAAGCCGCTTCCCTGCAGACAATCGAAGCAGGAATTATGACCAAAGACCTGGCCCTGATTTCCGATCTTCCTGAAAAGACGGTTGTCAGCACGGACGGATTCCTACTTGAAACCAAAAAGACCCTGGACAGAATCCGTGGGTAAATCGTGCACATAATGGAGCGATTTAACTGAATGAAATAACTGGATGATTAAACAGCCTTGATCCGAGCTTCCATCGGATTAGGGCTGTTTATTATATCTAAAAATTTTTCAATTTTGGGCTGAACATGGGTTTTTTATAAAAAAATCTGCGGATTACGTGAAAAATTTTCCTCCTTTTGATAAAATAGTATATATATCGCCGGAAATGTAGGATAATACTATAGGAAATTAATTTTGCACAAGCGGAGACGGAAAAAATTGAAGTATCTAAAAAAAGAAATGAAATTGGAAAATCCTCTGGCTTTTTGGACCCATTTTGACAAACAGGATCGTCTTTTCTTTTATAATCCCCTGACTGGTGAACTGATCATCGGGGCAATACGCTGGAAAACCTTTGCTGAAGGAGAAAGTTATCAGAATTACGACCTAGTGTTTTCTGCCAGAACCTTTTTTCAGTCGGTCCGTGATCCCAAATGGGCCGGACTTGGCAATGAAACCATTGCTTTCAAGTACTATTATGTTGAAAAGGACGGCAAGCAGCTTTTATACTATCCCGAGCAGGCGCCGGAGGAAGAAATTTGTGGGTTAGAGGACAGGGAGACAAAGTCTGTCCGCCATACCTATACGATCGCTGATGATGATTACCCACAGTGGCAAGAATTATTCACCAATGTCAAACAGGAAATATCCTTAAAAAACGTGGATAAAGTGGTCATTTCCAGAGAAGTGAAAATCAGTTGTACCACGACGGTTCATATCGAGAGCGTACTCAAGAGCCTCCGGGAAAAAAATCCGGACAGCTTTGTTTTTGCGTATGCGAAGGGAGGCCGGACTTTTCTGGGTGCTACGCCGGAAATCCTGGTACAGAAAGCGGACGATGAAATTATCAGTTATGCCCTGGCGGGCACAATTCCCCGTAACGCCATTGATGAGGGGACTCAAATGGAGATCCTGCTAAACGACCCTAAAAACCTGCATGAGCACCGAATTGTGCGGGATACCATAGCCGATGTCATGAAAAAATACTGCGCTGAGGTATGGATCGACGAGACAAGGATTCTGACCCTGAAAAACCTTTATCATCTAAAAACCCGTCTTGGGGCAAAAGACGGCAGTCTTTTAACTGCCTGGGTCACCCGTCTGCATCCGACGCCGGCCCTTGGCGGCAATCCGGTCGGACCCGCCCTTGACATTATTGCCAGAGAGGAAAAACACGAGCGGGGGATGTATGCGGCCCCCCTGGGAATCATGGATCAGAACGGTAATGGCATTTTTGTGGCCGGTATCCGGTCGGCCCTTATTCAGGACAATATGGTCTATGCGTATACGGGATGCGGGATCGTGGAAGGATCCGATTGTCTGGAGGAATACATCGAGACGAACGATAAATTAAGGACGATCCTGGAGGGCCTGGTACCCTGACCCCCATGTCCT
The DNA here is from genome assembly GCF_047652685.1 of Dehalobacter sp. CP. Lineage (NCBI taxonomy): Bacteria > Bacillati > Bacillota > Clostridia > Eubacteriales > Desulfitobacteriaceae > Dehalobacter > Dehalobacter sp. CP. Next base: position 1,840,840 of record NZ_CP157399.1, on the reverse strand, counting down.
TAAATTCAATCCTGGAATCTTATGATGCTAACTTTGGAAATTTTGTAAGCTTGGGATCTGAAATATGTTGGGCATGAAGGTGAGGATAGTACGACGATGACCGATTTTTTTGCAGCAACGAATTACATAGCGGCCCTGGTGGATGAATTGTACCAACTGGGCGTAAGGGAAGTTGTGATCAGCCCGGGATCACGTTCTACCCCGCTGGCAATTTTATTCAGTGAGCATCAATTTGAGATTTATGTCAGTATTGACGAACGTTCCGCAGCCTTCTTTGCACTCGGGGCAGCCAAAGAAATGCAGAGACCCGTCGTGCTGGTTTGTACATCAGGATCTGCTGCAGCGCACTATTTGCCGGCCCTGGTAGAAGCCAAATATTCCAGGGTTCCGCTGATTGTTCTGACGGCCGACCGGCCGCCCGAACTGCGTCAGGCTGGAGCGCCCCAAACCATTGATCAGGCTAGGATTTACGGAGAGTATGCGCGTTTTTTTGAGGAACTGGCATTACCCGAAGAAGATGAGCGGATGTACCGCTATGCCAGGGCAGTTATGCAAAAAGCTTACGGCAGCGCCATGACGGGAAGCTTTGGCGTGTCCCACGTGAATATCCCGCTGCGTGAACCATTGGTGCCGGATTTAAGCAAACTTGATTTTACAGCAGGCCGCCACAGAGATGCTTTTAGACTTCATAGAGAACCTTTCAGCCTCAACGGCCCGTCTTCGTATCCGCATCCTGCCGAGCCTTTGGAAGTTCATCCGAAATTTGATGCAGCATTCAGCAATAAAAACGGAATCATTGTTTGCGGCGGCGACGCGTATGCCGACTATCATACAGAGGTACTGGCCCTGGCGGCGCGTTTGAAAGCGCCTGTACTTGCTGATCCGCTGTCCAATTTCCGCAGCTTCTCAAGCGAGATCATTTTGGATAGTTACCAGGCGTTTCTGAAAGACGATGCGGTGAAAGACGAATTAAAACCTGAATATGTCATCCAGTTTGGACAGACACCTGTGTCGAAAAGCCTTCAGCAGTATTTGGCCCGGCATCAGGATGCACTATTTGTCCAGGCCGATGCAGTATTTGACTATCGTAACCCGGCACTTTCCACGAACCATTATGTACTGGCTTCACCTAAGCTTTTTGCAGCATCGGTCAAAACCAAAAACAGCAGCCGGGAATATCTGGATAGGTGGCTCATTTACCAACAAAGAATGCGGGTGCAGCTAAGACAAGCCAGACAGGAAAAAGGACTGTTTGAAGGGACTTTGATTCAAAGGCTTCAAGATCTTCTGCCTCAGGAATCCAGGCTTTTTGCAGCCAACAGTATGGCCGTCCGCGATGTTGATGATTTTCTGGAGACCCGCGCGCAAAACCTAAAGGTACTTGGAAACAGAGGTGCCAATGGAATCGACGGCATGGTTTCCACAGCTCTTGGTATAGCGGCTGCCGGTAAACCGACGGTGCTGCTGACCGGCGATATTGCACTTTTCCATGATTTAAACGGGCTTCAGATCGCCAAGAATCACCCGTTGGATCTGACCATCCTATTGTTCAACAACAATGGTGGAGGGATTTTCCGGTACTTGCCCCAGAGCCGGGGAGAATATTTTGAAACGCTGTTCTTAACCCCCCCGGGCTTGGATTTTTCTGCGTTAACTGCTCTGTATGGCATCGCTTACTTTGAACCGAAAAATTATGAAGAATTTGAGCGCAGTTTCCAAGCAGCTCAGAACACGGAAGGCATCAAGCTTATTGAAGTAAAAATAGATCTGGAGTTAAGCAAGGAGCTGCATGACAAGTATACCCGGCTGCCGTCAGAAAATGACTAAGGTGGATGATAGGAAATGAGGATCACCGCAAACGGTCTAAACATTCACCTTGAAGTACGGGGAACCGGGAAACCAGTCGTTTGTTTGCACGGCTTTTCAGAGAACCTTGGTACCTGGGACGACATTGATCTGGCCGGCTTCCGGTTGATTCTGGTGGATCTGCCCGGACACGGCAGTACTGAAAAACCGTTTGCCCTTCAGCCTTACAGACTTCCCACGCTGCTGGAAACGCTGCATGATCTGACGCAGCAGTTAGAGCTGGTGCAGTACAGCGTGATAGGGTACTCGATGGGTGGACGGATTGCGCTGGCCTATGCTTTACAATATCCCCAGGAAATCGCTAAACTTATCATGGAAAGCGCTTCCTATGGGGAATGCGGTGAGCTCAGCAGAGAGAAGCGGCGCAAAGATGATGCCGTGCTGGCCGAAGATATCCGGCAGAACGGGATCGAATGGTTTGAAAGCTATTGGTCGGGTTTGGAACTTTTCAAAACACAAGCCCGGCTTCCCGAGAAAGTTCGAGCACAAATCAGGCAGCGCCGCCTGCAAAATGAACCATATGCGCTTGCTAATACACTGCTGGGGAGCGGTCAGGGAACGTTTCCCTGTCTGAAAGATCGGGTGGCCGAATTGACGATGCCCGTTCTCTTTATCAGCGGCGAACTTGACCCGAAATACCAGAAAATCAGCCGGGAGTTCAGTCATTTAAATGCCAGGATCATCCGGCAGACCATTTCCGGGGCCGGGCATAATACGCATCTGGAAGACCCGCAGACTTTTCGGGCGGTCGTTAGCGAGTTCCTAAGCGCTTGATGCTTTAGATGAAAATACGGAGAGACGTAATAAGAATTCGGAAAAAAGAATATGAACTCGGAGAAAAAGAATACGATATTTTAGGGAGGTTATTCAATGAGCACATTTCCGTGGGAAAAACTCAGCCGTAGCTATGAGGATATTATTTATGAGACATACAGCGGAATCGCCAAGATTACCATCAACCGCCCGGAAGTCCGCAATGCTTTCCGCCCCAAAACGATTATGGAACTGATTGATGCTTTTTCGATTGCCCGGGAGGATGAAAATATAGGAGTGATTATTTTGACCGGTGCTAATCACGGTCAGGGCCAGGAAAAAGAAGCATTCTGCTCCGGCGGTGACCAAAAGGTGCGTGGTCATGGCGGTTATGTCGGTGACGATCAGATTCCGCGTCTAAATGTACTGGATCTACAGCGTTTAATCCGCATCATTCCTAAACCGGTGATCGCAATGGTCAATGGGTTTGCGATTGGCGGCGGCCATGTTCTGCATATTGTCTGCGATTTGACGATTGCGTCGGAGAACGCCAAATTCGGCCAGACCGGACCAAAGGTTGGTTCTTTTGACGCCGGCTACGGTGCAGGCTATCTGGCTCGCATCATCGGCCAGAAGAAAGCCCGCGAGATCTGGTATCTCTGCCGTCAATATACGGCTAAGGAAGCCCTGGAGATGGGACTCGTTAATACAGTCGTCCCGTTTGAGCGGCTTGAAGAGGAGACCGTGAAATGGGCGCAGGAAATCTTGCAGCATTCCCCGACGGCCCTTCGCTTCCTGAAAGCAGCTTTCAATGCAGATACGGACGGCCTCGCCGGACTGCAGCAGCTGGCCGGGGATGCAACGCTGTTGTTCTATACCACAGACGAAGCCAAAGAGGGCAGAGACGCTTTTAAAGAAAAACGCGAGCCCGATTTCAAAAAGTTCCCGAAATTCCCCTGATCCGGCAGGATATTACGAACACCTACCCCAAATAATGTAATACACGATCTGTATGGATGGAATTAAGGATTTAATAGAGAGCATGGATTAAGATGAATTGGTTAAAAAGGCAAGCCCTTGAAAAACCGGATAAAAAATTTATCAACGGCCTGACATTCCGGGACGTGTTCGAACGCGTGAGCTTACTTTCGGTAAGGCTTTTGCCGCATGTCAAAAAACAAAAAAGGGTAGCGCTCCTTTCGAATAATTCTGAACAAATGGTGTTGTTTTTTCTGGCCTTACAGCTGCTTCAAAAAGAAGTATTGATGCTGAATACACGCTTGACCGCGGAAGAAATCGGCATACAAGTAAAAACCCTGGATATTCAGCTGATCTTGGCCCAGGATGATCTGGCTGCCGTCAATTTCAGCCAGTCATTTCCGGCCGGAGTGAAGTCATTTTCAGATGTAGTTGGGGATGATGTTACGGATGGTGTAAAGGCTGTTGCAGAACAAAATGCTTCAGAAGCATGCAGCGAATTTGATCCGGCCGCGGATCTTAACCCGGAACAAATTGCAGTCATTATGAATACGAGCGCCACGACCGGAGAATTCAAATCTGTTCCGCTGCGCTGGAAACAGTTTGCTGCCCATGTTAAGGCTTCTCAAAAAAGCCTCGGAGTCACAGAAGAAGATAACTGGCTGATGATTCTGCCGTTGTATCATATCAGCGCCTTAATGATTCTGCTGCGCAGTTTATACAACGGGACAGCGGTAACGTTGCTGGAAAGCTTTCGGGAAGAAGAAACATTAAACCTGGTTCAGGAAGGACAAGTCAATATGATGTCGGTTGTTCCGACCATGCTGAACAGAATCATTGACCGGATTGACAGGCATTGCTTGAGAGTGGTGCTTATAGGGGGGGAGTTCATACCTCGTCCCTTGGTTAAAAAATGTATGGTCAGGCAGATCCCTATCTATAAAACGTATGGCATGACGGAAACTGCCAGCCAATCAGCAACCTTTTCCGTTCTTCAATACCCGGATAAGCTTGATTCAGTTGGCCTTCCGCTGGACTCAGTGGAAATCCTGATCAAGAATCCAGGGCCTGACGGCAGCGGGGAAGTCCTGATTCAGAGTCCCATGGTTATGGACGGATATCTTGGCCGGGAAACGATCTCTGGATTTTTCCCTACGGAAGATATTGGTTATTTGGATCCAGACGGTTTCCTGTATATTCTCGACCGTCGTAAAAACATGATCATTTCAGGCGGGGAAAATATTTATCCACGGGAAATTGAAAATATACTCTACGCGCACCCTGGGATCAAAGAATGCGCTGTCATCGGAAGAAAAGATCCCAAGTGGGGACAGGTACCTGTCTTATTTGCAGTATCTTCATTAAACGAAGAAGAGATCAGGGACTATCTGTCTCCAAGACTCGCCCGCTATAAACTTCCCAGCGAGATCATCTTTTTGGCTGAACTTCCCCGGAATGCCATGGGAAAGGTCCGTCACAAGGCGCTGGAAGATATGCTGGCCGGGGGAGGAAACCCATGATCATAAAAAAAACAGAGCTGTTCCTTTTGGACATGCCTTTAAAGTTTACCTTTAAAACATCTCAGACCAGTCTGGACCGCCGGGAAACGATCATTCTTAAAGTCACAGACGAATCCGGGAATACCGGCTATGGCGAAGTTGTCGCTTTCTCTGATCCTTTTTATACTTCGGAAACGCTTGCCGATGCCAAACGCCTTCTGCTGGAAATTTATCTTCCGCGGCTGCTGCAGGAAGAGATTGTACATCCTTTCGACATTCATGCCTGGCTGGACAAAGCTTACCCGATGACAGGTGCCGGGGTTGAAAATGCGTTGCTGGACTTGTACGCGAGGCGTCAGGATATCCCTGTCATGGCGGCTGTATTTCAGGAGGAGACAAATACGCAGATTGAGGCGGGTATGGTTCTGGGAGATATGGATAGCGCCGGCCTGTTAAAACAGATTGAACAGTACCTGCAGGAAGGTTACGTCCGTTTTAAAATAAAGATCAAACCGCAGGACGGTTTTGCCAAACTCAACATGATCAGAACTGCCTATCCCTATCTCAAACTGCTGGCGGATGCCAACAGAAGCTTTCGCTCCGAGCACATTCCCGAATTAATGAAAATCGACGGTCTTGGTTTGCTGTGTCTGGAGGAACCTTTGGCTGAAGCGGAACTGACGGACTATCAGAAACTTCAGGCAGAAATGCAGACGCCTGTCTGTCTGGATGAAAGCATTTTAAGTGTAGCTGATCTGGAGAAGGCAATTGAATTAAAAGCCTGCCGCGCCTTGAGCATCAAGACCGGCCGGGTTGGCGGCCTGTTTTATGTCAGGAAGATGATTGAGCTTTGCCGGAAGCATCATATCTACTATTGGATCGGGAGTATGGTGGAAAGCGGAATTTCGAAAATACTGCACGTCCATTTGGCAAGTCTGAAGGATACCTATATTCCTGGAGATTTGTCACCGTCCCAGCGCTATTTTCCACAGGATATCATTCGGCCTGAGGTCACGGTTCAAAACGGCAGGATTGAAGTACCCCGGGGTCCGGGATTGGGAATTGCTGTCGATGAAAATGTCCTGGCTGATTATACCGTTGAGCATCACATATTCGCTTAGCAGCGTGCGCGGGAAAGGAGGGCCACTTGATGGAGAACCAGAAATACCTGATGGATTACCTGAATATTGAATATATACAGTATAAGGACAATACGTTTGAAGCCAAGATGAATTTAACGGCTTTTCATAGCCAGCCTTATGGCATATTGCATGGCGGGGCAACCATTGCTTTGGGAGAATCGGCTGCAGGATATGCCTCCAACCAGCTGCTGGACAATAGCCAGGTTGCTGTGGGCCAGAATATTACGGCAAATCATATGAAAGCAAAAAACATAGAAGGCTATATCCTCGCGAAAGGCAGACTGCTGCATCAGGGAAAAACATCTCATGTCTGGTTGATTGAAATGCTTGATGAAAAAGATGAGTTGATTTCCATAGTTACCGTGACAAATGCGGTTATCAATTACAATAGAGTGTAAAAAAGGCTGTTAAAGCCTTTTTTTAAAATATTATGAGGGTAGATCTGTATGCCACAATACCACACTGGTCTAGCTATGGACGTCGAAATATTTGTGACCACTGTGCCTGTAATGGCGTATTTTTTTGACAAAGATTGTATAATGTGATAATCTTTTTATTATAATCTACTAATTTAGTAATTTAGTAGATAAGTTGATATGAAAGAAATGATAAAATAAAATTTTGCTAAATTGGAGAGGTAACTTATGAAGATTCCGACGACGCTGAAACACAAACCTGTGATTGTATCGGAAGACTATGAACGGATTGACGGCAGAAATGCCTATGATTCTGACGCCAAAGGATTATCCCTGGGGCTGGCCCAGTGGAATGACAGGGGGAAGCTGGAGATATCCGCAAAGGTCTGGCGGTTCACCGGAGAAAAATGGTCAAGACAGTCCGAAGAGCTTCCGCTTCACCGTGTGATCGATCTTGCGATCCTGATTTGCAAATCGACACTTTATTTTCGTGAGGCCTACCGATATGAAAAAATGTATGATCCTGAGAAACCTGTCATTGACAGGATCGGGCTGCAGGGAGATGCAATGACCGTAGCCGTGTGTATGGATAATCCGATGATTGAAGGAGACATCAAGCTGTTCAGGCAAGTACTCAGCAATGACGATGAATTAATCGGAGAACGTTTGAGTACGCTTTCCAAACTGCTGAAGGAAATGGGGTATTAGACGATGGCGGGTACATCCGACCGGAAGAGGGAGCTCCGCAATGAATATAAGGAACGGAAAACTTCCGGTGGAGCTTTTATGATTACCAATAATGAAAACGGCAGGTATGTTCTGCAGGGCGCTGTTAATATCAGGCGGTTCCAGAACCGTTTTGATTTTTCCAAAGATACCGGATCCTGTGTGCTGACAAAACTTCAACAGGAATGGAATGAATATGGGGCCAAGGCCTTTAAGTTTGAAATTCTGGAAGAAATCGAAATGAAAGATACCCAGACCATGAAGGAATTTGAAGAAGACCTTCAGCTTCTCGAAGAGATATGGGCGGAAAAGTTGGATCCGAAACTAAGGATTCCCTGAGGTATCCAATGCGGTATTTTTGGTATCCAAGGAATGATGTATATTGGAACCTTTGACCTGTGAGAAGGATGTATCCTTCTCACGGGCATTTGTTTTTTTAATCACAGTTGGGTTGGCTAACATTACAATGGTCTGAGAAGAAACTAAACCATGAAGAAGATGATTCCAGATTGCTGAATAATACGTTTTCGTTAAGCGGAATTTTTTTAAGAAACCAACTTTCTGCCCACCTATAAGCGTGCCCAAAGAAAGCATAGAAATGACTGCTCCTTTTATCAAGTAATGATCTTTACCAGTTTTCTTAAGCGTATAAACTAAGGGAATTCCCCACAATGAGCCTATACCTAAATGTGCCAATTGACCTAATATGAAATTCTCGCGTCGTTTTGTTCTATACGGAGCTACAAATAATCCACCTGCTATATGACCATATAGTGTTTCAGTCTTCCCTGCCTTAAAAATCAATAAATTAGATACATCCATAGCAATCGTTCCAATTAAACCTCCTAGAAGGCCAATGATAATTGTATCTTTGCTCCTGCCTATTTTTAGCATTTAGAATACTCCTTTTTTATATAGAGTGCACTTATTTTGAGATTTTAGAATGGTATTTTTTACCGTTTAAAATGTTGCTATTCTGTCCGTTTCCTTTTTAACCTCGGCCCAGAAATTTTTTCTGACTGCAGCACTGACCATTGTCTTGATTATTCTAGTTATACTGATGATCAGAAGGACACGTATTTTACTGAAAAAATATACGCATAAAGCCTATGGCATAACGCCATAGGCTTAAGACTTGTCTTATTACGATTCTTTTTTTATGAGGTTCTATTTATCCGTGTTGTCCTTGTTGTCGGTGCTGTCTTCGGTGGCTTGTACTTCTACAGTTTGAGATTCAATTTGCTCTGGCACTGCAGCAGGGGATTCAGCCTGGTCCTCAGATACGATATCTTCAGCTGCGGCATTAACGGTGTTTGTATTTACCACTGCGGGTTCAGCACGGACCACGGTTTCACTGTTAGAACATGAATGGAAGTATCCGGTGATTTTTTGATTGATGAGACCTGCACCATACAGGACTACAGCAATGCCAAGGATGCTAAGCGGCTGGAAGATTCCGGGGAGCAGCTGACCGGGAATCAATTCCTTGGCGACCATTTCATATGGATAGCCTTGCGTGGTATACTGCGAAATGGTGTTGTTGAAATACACAACATTATTGACTAAAAGTGCAACAGCGATAACAGCTATAAAAGCAGAGGCGATATACATGAAAATCGAACTTCTGGGGAGTTTTTTTCTTGCTTGGGATTTCTTTCGTAGTTTCATAAAGATATTTCTCCTTTTTGCCTGTCACGGCGTTAATTATTTTGCAGACCTATATTTGTTTTGAAAATAAAGGTTCCTACTGATAATATAGACATTAATTCTTAAAATTATATTAGTGTAACTTACATTATCCATTTTTGATTTTATGCTGTATAATTGTACGAAGAGCCAAGCATCCTCATTGTCCCAATAGCATCAATTATCAGAGAATTATCAATGGGAAAAATCCGGGGTACCGTTTATAAGTAAAGGTTTTATTTAATTGGAAATAGTTGGGGGCATAAACATGATTAGTGTTACGAAGCTGTTATTTGATACCGAATATTTTGGAGATTCCTTGCGCTATAGTAAGCATGCTCATGGGGCCAGAAACGGAGCAACAGGTGATTCAGGACCGGTGGTTGTCTGGAATTCAACCCGGACTTGCAATTTACAGTGCGTCCATTGCTATATGGATTCAGATTCTCGGAAATATCACGGAGAACTGACAACGGAAGAAGCCAGGAGATTCATTGATGATTTAGCGGAATTTCACGTTCCTGTCTTGCTTTTTTCAGGCGGAGAGCCTTTGATGCGACCCGATTTTTTTGAACTTGCCGCCTATACGGCTCAGAAAGGAATCAGACCAACTTTATCTACGAACGGTACGTTGATAACACCGGAAGCTGCCCGGCGCATCAAAGAAATCGGCGTAGGTTATGTTGGAGTATCTCTTGACGGTCTGAGAGCGGTGAATGACAAGTTTAGGGGCAGAGAAGGGGCTTTTGCGGCTGCTATGGGAGGGATCCGGAACTGTGTGGAGGCAGATCAGCGCGTTGGTCTGCGCTTTACGATTAACCGTCATAATTATGAGGAACTGGATCGCATTTTTGATTTTATTGAAGCAGAAAAAATTGACCGTGTCTGTTTTTACCATCTGGTATACTCCGGACGGGGTAAGCAAATGGTCGCTGATGATATTGCTCCTGAAGAGTCGAGACAGGCGCTCGATACCATTATCCGCAGAACAAGAGACTTTGAAAAACGCGGACTGCACAAGGAAATCCTGACAGTTGATAATCACGCCGATGGTGTTTATCTCTATTTGCGGGCTTTATGTGAAGATCCGGCCAGAGCGGAGAAAATAAAGACACTCATCGGCTGCAATGGCGGAAATCGTTCTGGGATTGCGTTCGGAGAAGTTGATCCTTCAGGGCATGTACATCCGGATCAGTTTACGCAGCATATCTCGTTTGGCAATGTCCGAGAGAGAAAGTTCGGAGATATCTGGACTGACTTGAGCCAACCAGTGCTGGCAGGTTTGAAAGACCGTAAACCGCTTCTCAAAGGGCGATGTGCCGAGTGCCAGTATTTAGATTTCTGCAACGGTAATTTCCGTACCAGGGCAGAGGCTGTGACAGGTGATTTTTGGGAATCTGATCCGGCCTGTTACTTAACGGATGAAGAGATCGGAAAAAAGACTGCAGTTAATGATTGACGTTAGGAGAGGAAGAAGAATATGATTGTCTCTTGGAATACGACGAATGCCTGCAACATGTATTGTGATCACTGTTACCGCGATGCCGGATGCCGGGCCGAAGAGGAACTCAACACGGCTGAGGCCAGGACACTGCTGGAACAAATCGCCAAAGCAGGGTTTAAGATAATGATTTTTAGCGGCGGTGAACCACTCATGCGCCCAGATATTGTTGAACTAGTCGCCTATGCCAAAGAACTTGGTTTACGGCCTGTCTTCGGAACCAATGGTTCTTTGTTGACGGAAGATCTTGCCGCAAAGCTTAAAAAAGCCGGCGCCATGGGAATGGGAATTTCCCTTGATTCAATGAATCGAAAAAAGCAGGACGATTTCCGTCACTATGACGGAGCCTGGAACCAGGCTGTACAGGGTATGCGCAATTGCAAGGCAGTGGGACTTCCTTTCCAGGTGCATACAACAGTGATGGACTGGAATGCACATGAACTGGAAACACTTACGGATTTTGCGGTCCGGGAGGGAGCAGTGGCGCATCATTTTTTCTTTCTGGTGCCGACAGGCCGGGCAGTGTCTATAGAAGAAGAGTCTTTAAGGGCGGAAGCTTACGAAGAAGTGCTGACCAGGATCATGAAGAAGCAGCAAACCGTTGATATTGAACTGAAACCAACCTGTGCACCGCAGTTTATGCGAATTGCCAAACAGATGGGGGTAAACACCCGGTTCAGTCGCGGCTGTTTGGCCGGAACAGCATATTGCATTATCAGCCCGAAGGGTCAGGTACAGCCCTGTGCGTATTTGAATCTGCCTCTCGGTGATGTCCGGGACACACCTTTTGATGAAATATGGCGCAGCAATCTGGTTTTGCAAGAACTGCGCACGCTGGAGTATAAAGGCGGGTGCGGCAGCTGCGGGTATAAAAAAGTCTGCGGAGGCTGCCGGGCTCGTGCTGCTTTTTATGAAAACGGTGACTACATGGCTGAAGAGCCTTGGTGTTTATACCACGGCCGCAAGGGGGTCAGTTGCTAAATGGAGACAAAGGACCGGATTTTGCTGACCAGAATCCAGGCGGCCTTCCCGGTTGAGGAACGTCCTTATCAGGTTTTGGGAGAGATGCTGGGGCTAAACGAAGAAGAAACATGGCAGCGGGTTAACCAGCTCCGGCAAAAAGGAATGATCCGGCGGATAGGTGGAGTCTTTGATTCTCGTCGTCTTGGGTATTTCAGCACGCTTTGCGCGGCTAAGGTCCCGGAAGAAAAAATATCCATTCTTGCGGATTTTTTAATGGAAGTCCCCGGAGTTACGCATAATTATTTGCGGGATCATTGTTACAATATGTGGTTTACGGTCATCTCCCGGTCACAGGTTGGGCTGATGCAGCTTTTGGAGCAGGCAAAGAATATTTTGGGAAGTCCTGAAGTTTACAGCCTTCCCGCTATCCGGCTGTTCAAGATAGGCGTGCTGTTTGACCTGGAAAAGCGTACAAAGAATAAGCTGCCCATTGCAAATACCGACTATTCGTCTCAGGAAGGGCGGCCTGCTTTTCAGGCCAGGGAGGAGGATAAGGCCTTAATCCGCATTTTGCAGGGTGATTTGGCTCCGTCGCTTTGTCCTTTTTCTGAGGCAGCCTCCAGATTGGGATGGTCAGAAGAAAGTGTCCGGGCAAGAATCCAGGACTATAAGCGTGACGGGGTGCTGCGGCGTTTTGGTGCCATCCTGTATCACCGAAAAGCCGGATTTACTTCAAATGCGATGGGGGTATGGGTTGTTCCAGAAGCGCAGATTGAAGAAACCGGTCACATCATGGCCGCCTTTAAGGAAGTAAGCCATTGCTATCAACGCCCTGATCTTCCAGATTGGCCTTATAATCTATTTACCATGATCCATGGGCATTCACCGTCGGAGTGCAGGAAAACAATGGAGAGAATTTCTAAGGTTACAGGCATACGACAGTATGAGATGCTGTTCAGTCATGCTGAATTGAAAAAGACAAGCATGGAATATTTCAGGGAAGAAGAGTAGAACAGCTCATTTTTGGCGAGGGCGCAACGGGACTTAAGTTCTGTTGCGCCCTCGTTCCTTATGCTTTATTGATTTGTCTGTTATCCGGTGATTGTCTGCCGGTATCTTCTTCAGATTAGAGTAAAAACTGCATTAATAGCCAAACTAATCAGGATAGAATACTTGAATTTGGCGGTAGATGTCAGGATGTTTGATCAGCTTATCACGAGAATACGCAGCAAGAATATAGGAAAAGAAAAACCTTTGCTTGATGAACGATCCCAAGCTGGGGAGCATCTGTCAAGCGCAATTGGACATAACCGGCAGGCCCTGCAGCAGATTTTTGAAAAATGTTCGGATATTTCCTTCAGAGAATTTCAGCTGCACTCTACCAAAAAAATCAAAGCGTTTATTGTGTACGCAGACAGCCTGTGTAAGCCCGAAATTATTAATGACGCCATTTTAAAGCCGATCATGCTGGAGGTTTCTGCAAGGGAAAAGGATTTCCAAACAAAAAAAGATCCCAGGACGAACACAGGGATTAGTACGGATACGAGTCTCGGAACAAACGCCGGTGACATACCCGACATTGTTCTTCAGCATCTGCTATCCAATTACAAAGCCGATACGTTATCTTTGATTTCCGAAGCAGTAAACGCTGTGCTGGAGGACAATCTCGTTCTGATTATTGACGGGTACCCGATTGGCATTAAAGCTTCTGTCCAGGGCTATAACATCAGACAGATCAATGAGCCGACGACCGAACCAAACATTCGCGGGCCTAGGGATGGTTTCGTAGAAAATATCGGAACAAACTTAAGTCTTTTGAGACGCAGGATCCGGACCAGCCGTCTGAAGGCCGAGAACATGACAGTCGGAACATTGTCTAAAACGAAGGTAAATATTTGCTATATTCAGGGAGTAGCGAATGAAAAGGTTGTAGCCGAAGTTAAATCGCGTATTGAAGGCATCACGATCGACAACGTTCTGGACAGCAGCTATATTGAAGAATTTATTTCCGATGAGCCAATCAGTTTGTTTCCGCTTGTACAGTATACAGAACGGCCGGACAAGGCGGCAGCTTCGCTGTTTGAAGGCAGAATTGCCATTATCGTCGACAATTCACCCTCAGTATTAATCGTTCCATGTACTTTTATAGCATTGATACAGGCTTCTGAGGATTATTACTACAGTGCGTTGTTTGGTTCTTTTGCACGAATAGGCCGTTTCATCGCAATCAATATCGCTTTACTGGTTCCTGCAATTACAGTTGCAGCGTTTTCTATCAATCAGACGCTTATTCCGATATCCCTTCTAAATACGGTAGCCGGAGCTAGGGAAAATCTGCCGCTGCCCATTTCTATGGAAATATTTTTAATGGAACTGGTTTTTGAACTTCTGCGTGAGGCCGGGGTGCGATTGCCGAGGACTGTCGGCCAGGCAGTCAGTACGGTAGGAGGTTTGGTGATCGGGCAGGCCGCAGTCGATGCCGGGATTGTCAGTCCGACTTCAGTGGTAGTTGTCGGTCTGACAGCGATTGCATCGTTTACGTTCCCGGATTACAATGTCGGAACCAGCATCCGGATCATCCGTTTTGGCTTAATTATTATGGCCAGCGTTTTTGGAATTGTGGGAATTATCTTTGGGCTGATGATTCTGCTTACCCACCTTTGCAGTCTGCGTTCTTTTGGGGTACCGTATTTGTCGCCCATCGCGCCGCTGACACCGCGGGATCTGAAAGATACCGTTATCCGGGTGCCCTGGTGGGCAATGCTTACCCGACCCAGGTTCTTCGGAGGCAAGGAACCTTTGCGCAGCGATGCTAATCAGTTGAAGCAGAAACTTAAAAAGAGGGGGAATAGAAAATAGGCAAGGAACGAATATCTGGTACGCAAACCGCGATGCTGCTGTTTATTGTGATGACCTCAACCGCAATCCTGTTTATTCCGGGATTAACTGCGCTGACAGCCAAACAAAATTCCTGGCTAGAGATCCTCGGAGCAGGGATATTGACTTTTGGCATATTGATCATTTTGGCCAAGCTGGCACAGCGGTTTCCGGGACTCACAATAGCAGAATATCTGCCGCTCATTCTAGGAAAAATCGGAGGCAAGGCGCTGGCTGTTTCCTATATCCTATTTTTTATTGTCCTAAATATCCTCGTCGTTAGGGAAACTTCGGAATTTTTAACCGTATCCGCTTTATTTGGAACGCCGGGCATTCCTATCAATTTGGTATTTGTACTTATTTGCTGGTATTCTGCGCAAAAAGGGATTGAAGTGATTGCGCGGATGAACCAATTCATCCTGCCTCTATTTGTATTTGCTTATCTAATGGCCTGTATCTTGGCGATTCCGAAAGCAGATCCAAACAGTCTGCTTCCTATTTTGGAAGACGGGATCAGTCCGGTGATGCAGAATATATGGATACCGGTTCAATGGTATGGCGAGATTGCCGTATTGCTGATGTTAATCCCTCTGATGAACAAACCTCAGGAAGTGCTGAAGAAGGCATCCTACGCGGTTATTAGCACAATGCTTTTGTTGACTTTCGGATCGCTGGTTGTACTGACTGTCTTAGGGGCGGATGTGGCCGGTCAAATGATTTTTCCGATATGGTTTACTGTGAAAACAATTGAGTACGGGAATTACATTCAACGTATAGAATTATTGGTATTGCCGTTATGGCTGACTGGGATCATGGTCAAATCCTCTTTGCTTTTTTATGTAACGATACTCGCAGCCAGACAGTCAGTCGGCAGAAAGCATCCGAAACTTATTGCCGCTTCAGTGATGGTTATCGTATTTTCAGGGGCAGCGTTCCTTGTACCCAACACCATGGCGCTGCTGGAACTCCTGACAAAATACTGGCCGTACATATCTTTGTTATTTGAAGCTGTACTGCCGTTACTGCTGCTTGCTATTACATTAATCAGAAAGAAAAAAGGAGGCTGTATGCAGTGACATCAAAAGCAAAAAGATATGCCCGGATGATTCTTTTGATGCTGAGTTTGCTTTTCCTTACAGGCTGTTGGAGTAGAAATGAGGTTGAGGATTTGGCTATGCTGACTGGCGGGGCGATCGATTACTCGTCCGAAAAAGGTCAGGAAAAGTATGAGGGTCAATGGGTAATCATTCGTCCGCCAAGCTCCAGTAATTCAGACGGTGGTGCGTCTTCCAGCAAATCTACGGATCTGGTGTATAAAGGGGAAGGGGAAGCTGAAACATTTATGGAAAGCGTAATGGATATAAATAAACAGCTACCGCGTTTGCAGACCAGTAGCCATTCAGTATTTTTCATTTACGGGGAGAATATGGCTAAGGAAGTGACGGCCAAGGTGACGGAAAACTTTCTGCGTTTTCCTGAAAGCAGACCCAATGAATTGTTATTTGTGACCAAAGGAAATGCTGGGCTTTTTCTTCAGGCCAAGCCGGTACTTGTTTCGAATCTTTTTAAGCAGATAAAAAAACAGCAGGAGATTGCGCTTCGTACGGGAGTTTCAAGAGGGGTTACCTATCTGGAATTTTGTCAATGGCTCCTTAGCCCGGACCGGGATCCGGTGCTGCCGCAGATTAAATGGAATGATGTAAATCAAAGCGATAGTATTATGATTGAAGGCTTTGGCGTATTTCGAAGCGACAAACTTGTTGGCTGGCTGGACAGGGATGAGTCTAAAGGATACTTGCTTCTGACGCATGATTCTAAAGACAGCCTAATGACGTTTAAGTTTGAATACGGCTCCCAGATAATCAGTTACCAAATGGGGGTCTCCAAGCATAAAATCAAAGCAAAAATGGTTGATGGAAAACCAGTCTTTCATATATTAATCCAAACTTTCGGGACAATTCCTGAAACCGCTAATATCCAAATCTCCACGAAAAATGTCAAGCAAATGGAAGCAGCCGCTGCAGAAAGCATCAGAGAGGCGATGTTAAAGAGCATTTCAAAAGCTAGGTTGTATGACTCGGATTTTTTGGGTTTGATGCAGCACCTGCACCGTCATGAGCCGTCAGCTTGGAAGGAAGTCGAGGCTGACTGGCGGAAAGCCTTTCGGGAAGCAGAGATCGAAGTAGAGGTTCAAGCAAAGAATGTAGCGGAAGGGGACTTAAAGCAATCCTTTAATCTGAAGGACTAGGAACATTTCAGCGTATTCAAAATGGCCTTAAAGATTTCATGCAAATTAATAGATGTTAAAAAGAACCAGAATGTACTATAATTCCTAATATAATAGTTAATATTATCATGCTGCAGGATCGGTTCGGTTCAGACTTATCCGATTTACCGGCCTTCTTGATGATATAAAAGGAGAATGCATTTAATGAATATGAAATTTATCAAAAAAATACCAACGGCCGAGGAAATCATTGAACAGATACCGTTACCTGAACATATAAAAAAAATAAAACAGGACAGGGAAGAGCAGATCAGCAATATTTTAGAAAACAAGGATAACCGCTTTATTCTGATCATCGGACCCTGTTCGGCGGATAATGAGGACTCGGTATGTGAATATATTGGAAAGCTCGCTGTCATGCAGGAAAAAGTCAAGGATAAGATATTGATCATCCCGCGGATCTATACCAACAAGCCCCGTACTACGGGGGAAGGCTATAAGGGGATGGTCCATCAGCCCGACCCGAGCAAAGAACCTGATTTATGCGAGGGGATTATAGCCATCCGTAAGCTCCATATCCGAGCCCTGTCGGAATTCCATATGCCGGCAGCTGATGAAATGCTTTATCCGGAGAACTACACGTATCTTCTCGATGTGCTGGGTTACATTGCAGTCGGTGCCCGCTCTGTGGAGAATCAGCAGCACCGCTTAACCGTCAGCGGCGTATGTACACCGGTCGGCATGAAAAACCCAACGAGCGGGGACATAACGGTTATGCTGAATTCGATTTATGCCGCCCAGCAAGGGCATCATTTTATCTATAACGGCTGGGAAATAGAGACATCCGGTAATCCGCTTGCACATGCTATCCTAAGAGGGGCCGTGGATTCCTCCGGGAGAAATATCCCAAATTATCACTATGAGGATTTAATCTATGCCGCCTACGAATATGAAAGGCTCCAGCTGGCTAATCCAACAATCATTGTGGATACCAACCATGCCAATTCGATGAAACGCTTCTACGAACAGCCTCGGATCGCGCGGGAAGTTCTGACAAGCAGAACGTATGACCCGCTGTTGAATAAAATGATTAAAGGACTGATGATTGAGAGCTATCTGGTGGAAGGCAGGCAGGAGATCGGAACGAATATCTATGGAAAATCCATTACCGACGCCTGTCTGGGATGGGAGAAAACGGAAGAATTGATTTATAAAATAGCTGAAAATGTTTGAGCTTGGGGGATTAAGAACCATGCTTTTGGAAGAACAAAGGAAACAGGTCATTGATATTGCCAGACAGGCCCTTCAGTCCGGGTTAATTATGCGGACGATGGGAAATTTCAGCATGCGGGACTCGAAAACAGGCTATGTATGTATAACCCCGAGTGGGATGGATTACTCTGTGGTCAGACCGGAAGATATAGTTGTGATGGATACGCAGCAGATTGTGATCGATGGCAGCCGAAAACCTTCGATCGAAAGCGGGATGCATTGTCTTGCCTACCAGGAAAGACCGGATGTGCTCGGTGTTTGTCATACCCATTCCTGCTTTGCGACAGCCTGGGCCTGTGTGGAGGAACCTTTTCCGCTTGTCTTGGCCGAAATGGCTGCTGTGCTGGGTGGAAAACTTGAAACGGCCCCTTTTTTCCCGATGGGTTCCGAGGAGCTGGCTGAGGCTACGATCCAGACCCTTGGCATACAAAATGCTGTACTGATGAGCAATCACGGCCAGTTGACGGTAGGCCCGACGCTCGATAAAGCCCTGGCCAATGCGCAGCTTGTCGAAGAGGCTGCCAAGATTGCCTGCTATGCAGTCAGTATTGGAAAACAAAAAGTGATTTCTCCCGGGCAGGCCAATTTGCTTCAGCAGTGGATCTCGGAAAATTACGGACAGTAGAGAACAAAAGAGGGAAAACAATGAAGCTAAACCAAACGAACACGATAAACCGTTTCGGTGAATTTAAAGACAAAAAATTAGAGAAGGAGTACGAAGAGTCTGAGTTAATTGTTTTATTTAAATATCTCCGGCCAATCGTACTTTTTCTGGGAATCCTATATTTCCTTTTTGTTATTCCGGACTTCTTTTTTGTAAAGAACCCGAAAGCATTTCAATTGATATTTCTGGTAAGAGCCGTCTATTTGATCCTGATAGGTATATTTTTTTTCAGGATGAAATCCATAAAAAAGTATTCAACGCTGTGTTTCTGGGTTACGCTTTATGAAGTAATGGCATCTGTTGTATTTATTTTTGTCTTTTACCAATATGAATCTCCGGATTTTTTTATTCAAGCCTTTGGTATTATCGCGATTATTTTAGCGGTTTGTTTAGTCCCGAACCGTTGGATCAATATGATCATGGTCTCCGTATTTATTGCGGTCACTTTTTTTGCTGCCTCGATCTATTTCTTGGAGCAAATGGATGCTTCGGATTTTCCCGCGGCAATTTTTTATATCTTATTAGTGACGGCCCTGAGCAGTAGCGCTTCATTTAGGACCCACCTTTTTAAAAGAATCCATTTCCTAAACGGCAGAGATCTGATCCAACTGTCCATTAGAGATCCGTTAACGGGGATCTATAACAGGCTGAAATTTGATGATGAGCTTGATAAATGGATCTCCTATGCGAAAAGATATCCTTGTGATCTTTCACTTATGATTTTCGACATTGACTATTTTAAGAAAATTAACGATTGCTTTGGACATTTAACTGGGGATAAGGTTCTTACGGAGGTTACGGATCTGGTCAGAGGAATGATAAGAGAAACAGATATCTTCGCCCGCTGGGGAGGCGAGGAATTCGTTATTCTGCTACCGAATACCCATAAGAGTGAGGCTGTGGAAATAACAGAAAGAATAAGAAAGAGGATATCAGACTATGATTTCACTTCCGGCCATCTAACCTGCAGTTTCGGAGTAGATTCTTGGCGCAAGGAAGAAGAACGGGACAGTTTTGTGCAGCGTGTTGACACGCTATTGTTGAATGCTAAGGAGATGGGTAAAAACAATGTACAAAGTGACGATGTCCATTTAAACCAGCCAACACTGCTCACTGAATGAACACGGTCATTCGATCATCATAGGAGGAAAGATATGTCAGACTTTGAAAATATTTTGGGTAATGTTAAAACCTGGGTAAGAGAAGTCGGTAATCTTCAGAAAAAAAACTTCCGCAAGAAGAATCTTTATATCGAAACGAAGTCGACAGAAGTAGATTTGGTAACGGAGGTCGACAAGCTTTCGGAAGATTATTTTCTGAAAGCGATTCAGGATAAATACCCCAGCCACAGCATTCTGTCTGAGGAATCCGGAGTGCATCAGAACAAGGATTCGAATTATCTATGGATTATTGATCCGCTGGATGGAACGACGAATTACGCGCAGGGTCTACCGGTCTTTGCGGTATCGGTGGCACTTCAATATAAGGAAAAGACGGTGCTGGGCGTTGTTTATTTGCCGATGCTAGATCTGCTTTTCGAAGCGGTGACCGGTCAGGGAGCCAGCCTGAACGGCAAAAAAATAAACGTTGCCGCTAAATCCAGATTAAAGGAATGCCTGCTGTCCACCGGTTTCCCATACGACCAGTCTGAAAATCCGGACAACAATACGAACTATTTTGCATACTTTGTGCCCAGATCGAGGGGGATACGCAGAATTGGTTCCGCAGCCTATGACCTTGCCAACGTGGCCGCAGGAATCATTGACGGCTATTGGGAACTTAACTTAAGTCCCTGGGACGTTGCCGCTGGCATTCTGCTTGTTGAGGAAGCAGGCGGGAAAGTCGCGCTTCTTGAGAAAAAGAGAGGGATATCCCTGATTGCAGGGAATGAAAATATTGTTGGCCAGATATTTCAAGGAATGTCTTCGGTCGACCAGCAAGATATCAGTTGATGACTTTGAACCATTCAAAACCCTTGAGCAGAGGATTGCTGCCCTCACTCCTGAATGTGTTCTAATTTATTTTGCGCAGGACTGTCAATGATCTCACCCTCGTAGGTAAAACGGGATCCATGGCAGGGGCAGTCCCAGGATGCTTCAGCTGAATTCCACTGCAATTCACATCCCAGATGGGTGCAGGTCGTGTCGACAATATGCAGGACCCCTTGCTGGTCGCGATAAGCACCTGCTCGTTGGCCGTCATGTTCGATGATTTTGCCTTCGCCTCTGGGAATTTCCGCTATGCCCGGGACGGATGACAGCTTGCCGGAAATCAGGTGTTTGGCGACGTTCAGGTTTTCCTGGACAAAGTTTTTGGCTGAGGCGACCGGCGTAAAGCGGGAAGGGGAATACACATTCATCCAGGGGCTGTAGCTGTTCAGGATCAGGTCCCGGAAAATAAGAGCGGCGGCCGTACCTGTGGTCATTCCCCATTTGCCAAACCCTGTAGCGACGTAGACATCAGGCGTATCGGTCGTGAGATTACCGATATAAGGGACTTCATCCATCGTCGTATAATCCTGTGTGGACCACCGGTAAGGGATATCCTCAACCTCAAAAAGCTGCCTGGCAAAATCTCTGAGTTTTAGGTAATGATTGTGGGTATCTTCTCCCTGCCCCGTCTTGTGATGTTCGCCGCCAACAATTACCAAATTGTTTTCCTTGTCGTGTTGAGAACGTAGGGAACGGGTCGGGTCTTCAGCAGAAATATACATGCCTCCGGGATAATCTCCTTTGATTCTGACACCTAAAGCATAAGAACGTTCGGGATAGAGTCTCGTGAAAAATAAACCCATAGCCTCATAAAAAGGGTAATGAGACGCGATAATAACCTTTGATGCAGCAATTCTTGGCCCGTTATCGGTGAGCACTAAACAAGGGGTGCCTTGCTGAATGTCAACAGCTTTGGTTTGTTCAAAAATATGACTTCCCTTTCCAGGTATTTCCTTGGCAAGTGCGAGCAAATATTTTCGCGGATGAAACTGAGCCTGGTCATCAAAACGAACAGCGCCTTTAATCGGGAGCGGGAGAGGAATTTCCCGCAGGAAAGAAGCTTTGATGCCGAAAGTCTCAGCGATTTTGGCTTCTTCCATGATTTCCGGAATATAACGATCCTGCTGTGTAAAAATATAGGCACTTTGCCGTACAAAATCGCAGTCTATGTTGTTATCCTGAATCAGTCCGGCAATCAACTGTAGGGCAATTTCATTGGCTTGCGCATACTGTCGGGCTTTTTCTTCCCCAAATTTTTTCTGCAGCTTAGCATAGATTAAGGAATGCTGTGAAGTAATCTTGGCGGTCGTATGACCTGTAGTCCCTTGAAGAATGCGGTCGGCCTCAAGGACAACCACCTTATATCCTTCCTTTTTTAAAAGAAAAGCAGAAGTAATCCCTGCGATTCCGCCGCCAATGACTGCAATATCGGCTTCAACATCCTCATTCAGAGCCGGATACTCGGTCCGGGGTGTCGAAGCCATCCAGTAAGACTGAGGCACTCTTCGGAAATCTGTCGGATAATTTTCCATCGGTTTATCCTCCTGAAAGTGAATAATCTTTGAATCTTACGGTATTATCTTTAGCAGATGAAATAAAAATATCCAATGACCCGGCAATCGTGTAAAATAGTCTTATGATAAGCGACGAAGGAGATACATCGGTGGAAGCATATGATGAGAAGGTGCTCGCAGAACTGAAAAAATGGCAGAGAAAAATGACCAGGAACGCATCGCTGACCGACAGGGTAGCAAAAAATATTCAGAACAGAACGAACAGGCTGATTCCGGATAAAGCTCATGAAATTATCACAGCTGCGATCAAAAATATGGTGGGGGCTGTTTTGACAGGATCCGAATTTACGACAAGGGAACCGCTTAAAAATATTGACCTGAAGGAACGAGACAGACTTGCTTTGGCTAAAATCAGCGTCTACAAAAAAACGGCCAGTCTGGAAGGGGCGGGCACAGGAGCAGGCGGCATCTTGCTTGGATTTGCAGATTTTCCTCTGCTCTTAAGTATCAAGATTAAGTTCTTATTTGAGATGGCAAGCATTTATGGATTTGATATCAAAGATTTAAGGGAAAGACTATATATCCTGCACCTGTTTCAGCTGGCTTTTTCCAGCAGAGAGAAACGGATGCAGGTCTTTCAAAGAATTTTGGACTGGGATGAATACATTTACAGGCATCCTATTTCAATGGAAACAGTTGACTGGCGCACTTTTCAGCAGGAATACAGAGATTATATTGATCTCGCCAAGCTTTTGCAGCTGGTACCTGTCATCGGAGCTTTTGTCGGTGCAGTAGCGAATTACCGGTTGCTTGGGGAACTAGGCGATACGGCTATGAATGGCTACCGTCTGAGATTATTAAAAGATAAGATAGATACTATGATCTGATTACAAACCCCGATAATTCAATTCGATTATGCTATAGATTAAATCATAACGGAAAATATACCGATATGAATTTGGCGCGGAAAAGGAGGATACGAATGAAGGAACCCGCTGAACAAGATCGTAACGCTGAACTTGAAGAATGGATATTAATCACTGAAGCCGCGAATGAAATTGAGGCGGATATTATTGAATCTATCCTTGATTCTGAAGAAATTCCCTGCTATAAAAGGTACAATGAAGCCGGGGATTATCTTCGAATCTATATGGGGATGACCAATTTCGGTGTGGAAATCTATATCCCGGGAAATCTGAAGGAAAAGGCGGAAGGCCTTCTGAATTCAATAAATACGCAAGACGACCAGGAATAACAAATATTCTATGCGAGTTTTAAGATTTGTGTTATAACTTAGAGTGTGATAGATAATCATTATTCAATTTATTTCAAAGGGGGAGTTTATCATGCCGCATATCATCGTTAAATTATGGCCCGGCCGAAGTGACGAACAAAAAATAGCCTTAGCCGACAAAATGGCCGAGGCGATGACGGAAATAATGGGAATTCCCGATAAGAATATTTCGGTTTCTTTTGAAGAAGTAGCCAAGGAAAAGTGGACCGAAGAGGTTTATAATACCGACATCCTGGCCAAAGAAAGTCTGTTGTATAAAAAGCCGGGTTATTAATGTTTAGGAGTGGTGTGAATGCGGAAGGTTAAGATTATAACCGACAGTACCAATGACCTTTCAGCAGAATTGCTTCAAGAATATGATATTGATGTTGTTCCGCTGCATGTTGATTTTGGAGAAGAAACCTACAGGGATGGCATAGACTTAATTCCGGCAAGGCTTTTTCAGCTTGTGGAAGAAAAAAAGTTGCTTCCGAAGACGGCAGCTCCTTCACCGTATGCGTATGCAGAATGTTTTCGGGAATATTTTGATCAGGGGCAGGACATTATTGTAATCACCATTTCTGCTCAGATGTCCTCATCTTACCAAAATGCCGCCCTTGCTGCCTCGGAATTTCCACAGGGAAGAATCTGGGTAATTGATTCCCAAAACCTGTCTACAGGCATAGGAGCTTTGGTGATTACAGCTGCCGAATATGCCCGACAGGGGCTCCAGGCGGAAGAAATTTCGGCAAAGATCCGGGATTCGGTTGCCAAGGTCCATGTGAGCTTTGTGATCGATACGCTGGAATACCTTTATAAAGGCGGCAGGTGTAATGTTCTGCAGAACCTAATGGGTAGCGTCCTGAAAATCCGGCCGACCATCGGTGTAGAAAATGGGAAAATGCTTGTCGTTGATAAAGTGCGCGGAGAAAAGAAAAAGGCCTTGGATAAATTGATTGAGAATGCCAGGCGGGATTCTGTAGATTCAAAACAAATCTTCATCACCCACTCCCTGGGAAGTGAAGAGGAAGCCGTCTACTTGAAGTGCGCGTTGCAGGATATTTATCCGTATAAAGAAATTCTGATCACCAATGCAGGCTGCGTGATTTCCAGTCACTGCGGCCAAAAGACAATCGGTGTGATTTATATCAGAAAATAAAACGCCAAAAATGATGGTGCTTTTCAGCTACTTAATCGTAATTACTTAAAAATAGTATTGCGTTATGCCAAATAATAATGCCAAATAATAATAAAGAAATTACAATTTTGACAAAACGTTTACGGAAATGTAACGAAAGTGCTATTAAATTGTAACAAAAGACCATTGAAATCATGGTTTGTTTCTAATATAATAAGTTCTAGTTAATAAAGTTAGGAGCAATCATGGAAAAATTATTAGTAAAGTATGATGATTATTTTCTTGCAGTAGCCAGACCCATTATCGAGCACGATGAATACCAGAAAATGAAAGTGATCCCGCATCACCATGGCTCAGTCTTTGAGCATTCTCTGGACGTTGCTTACCTGTCTTATAAGATTGCCATGAAGTTCAGACTCGATGTCATTTCGACGATCAGAGGGGCACTTCTTCACGACTTCTACTTATACAAGTTTAAGAAAAGAGAAGACAAGAACCTGCTCGCAGAAAGCTACCGGCATTCACGCAATCATCCGAAGATCGCGGTGAAAAATGCGCAGAAATACTTTGAACTGAACAAAAAAGAACAGGATATCATTTCCAATCATATGTTCCCAGTCGGACTGCCAAGAAGTTATGAAGCCTGGGTAACCACAATCGCAGATAAAAGCCTGGCGCTGACCGAATACACCACGAGAGTATACTGCTTTGCCTATCTGAAACTGTATCTGCATCTGGTTCAAAAATCTGCTTAACGCGAATACATTAAAAAATTTATACTGATAACTTTAAAGTATTCAATAAAATCGAATTAAATAGAATCGAATTAATAAAATATAGAAGAATCTAATAATAATCACCATGATCGACGAAGAATGAAATCAACCCATCAGATTCAGAATGTTAACCGGTTTGACCGGTTTTTCTGTTTTGGGACAGAAATAAGCTCTGCTGAACAAAAGCCCGACGGTACGGTTGTTTTTGATGAAAGATATGGTAAAATCTGAATAGAACAAAGAGAACGGGGTGTTTTCTTATGACAGTCAAAGAGTTAAATCAGCTCTTAAAGGAAAAAGGCTATAAATTTACCAGCCAAAGACAGTATGTTTTTGAGGTAGTAACGGAAAATCAGGGAAAGCACCTGAACAGTCAGGAGATTTTCGAGCTTGTCCGTAATAGATTTCCCGAAATTGGTGTTGCTACCGTCTACAGGACGCTATCGCTGTTGGAAGCGATGGGGCTGATTTACGGTGTTGATTTTGAAGATGGATTCCGCAGGTACGATATCGTGAAAGATGACGAGGAACACCGGCACCACCATTTGATTTGTCTGGAGTGCGGAGCCATTAAAGAAGTCGAGGAAGATTTGCTGGGAACAATTGAAGAAAATATTATGAAGAAGAATAAATTCAAAGTAATTAACCACCGTGTTAAGTTTTATGGTTATTGCGAAAAATGTCTGGCAAAGATCGAACGTGATCAATGATCATTAACGTAAAGAAATTATGATGTCATAAGGCATGGATGAAGAATAATGGCAGTAAATCAAAAAACGAACGTCGTAAGGATCCTTAAATCAAAAGAGATCCGGCATGAAGTCTATGAATATGAAGTGGAAGACGGACTGATAGACGCTGTATCCGTAGCCCGGAAGATGGGATTTGACCCGGAACGGGTATTTAAAACGCTTGTTACAACCGGAAAAACAACAGGGACCAATGTTTTCATTATCCCTGGAAATTGCGAGCTGAATTTAAAAAAAGCTGCCGAGGCAGCCGGGGACAAAAATATTGAGATGCATAAATCTAAAGAACTTTTGCCGCTCACGGGCTATATTCACGGCGGCTGTTCCCCTATCGGGATGAAGAGGGATTTTCCGACCTATCTTGAGGAGATGGCCTCGGAATATGATTACATCATTATCAGTGCGGGAAAAATCGGGATGCAAGTGAAACTTGATACGGCGGAACTCGTCAAACTGACGGATGCCAAACTGGCTGACCTTGTATAGTTCAGTCGGCTTTCTACTTTCTAGAACCGGTTAGAACTTCTCAATTGAGAATTATCTGTAAGAGCATCCTGGTAAGAACAAATCTTTATACTTCGCTATAGTACCGGTGCCAGAAGTCGCGAAATGGACTCTTTAAACTTGATCAGACCGGAACGCTTCGCATATTTCTCGGGCGTCAGTTCGGTACATAAAAGCAGATCTTCATTATAAATTTTGCAGAGATTTTCCGAAATGCCGACATCATAAATAAATGCATTGACTTCAAAATTCAGTCGGAAGCTTCTGATGTCAAAATTCGCCGTACCGACAGAGGCAATTTTTTTATCGACCACGATGGTTTTCGAGTGCAGAAAACCGTTATTGTAGATATAGATCTTGGCCCCGGCTTTGATCAGTTCCCCGACAAAGGAATATGTTGCCCAGTAGACAAAAATATGATCCGGTTTGTTCGGGATCATT
Source organism: Dehalobacter sp. CP (assembly GCF_047652685.1). NCBI lineage: Bacteria > Bacillati > Bacillota > Clostridia > Eubacteriales > Desulfitobacteriaceae > Dehalobacter > Dehalobacter sp. CP. Next base: position 1,813,884 of record NZ_CP157399.1, on the reverse strand, counting down.
ATTTTTACGTCGACACCGGACAGCGCGGCAATTTTCAGAACTTCGAGGATACTGGAGTCAGGCACAAAATAAGGCGTGTGAATATAGATAGATTTCTTGGCGGAGTTGATCATTTTGATATAACCCTGCTTGATTTCTTCATGGGGAGAATCCGGGCCGGAGGAGACGATCTGAATACCGCTCGTTCCGACAACTGCTGGTTCCGGGTAATACTTTGCCGAATGCTTGATTTTTTCACCTGAAGCAACTTTCCAGTCGAGCAGGAATCTTGTCTGCATACTGAGAACGGCGGTGCCTGTTATTTTGAGGTGAGTATCACGCCAATAACCCATCTTTTTCTTCAGGTTGATGTATTCATTGCCGACATTGAAGCCGCCGATATAACCTATCTGACCGTCAATGATCACTAGTTTGCGGTGGTTTCTGTAATTGAGCCTCAGGTTAATATAACTCAGAAATGAAGGGAAAAATTTTTCGACACTTCCGCCGGCATCAATCAGCGGCTGAAAATCATCCTTCCGCAGTTTGTTACCGAAGGAATCAACCAGTAGCCTGACTTCAAGGCCTTCTTTGGCTTTTTCGGTCAGAATTTTGATTAATTGCAGCCCCAACGAATCTCTTTTAATAATAAAATACAGAACGTGAATATGGTCTTTGGCTTCGAGGATCGTGCGGAAAAGGTCTTCAAATTTCTTTCTGCCGTTTGTAAATATTTCTACGCTATTGTCCTGGGAAAAGAGTGCCTGGCTCTGAATCTGATGTAGCAGAATCATATCTTTGTAGTTTTCCATCGCTGGGTCATTAAAGGTCAATCTTCCGGACTGAAGATCTTCAATTTCTTTGTTTAAAAGCGCAGCGTATTTCAAATGTTCCTTCGCTCCGAGTTGGAACATTTTTTTGCGTGTCAAATTCTGAGAAAACATAAAATATAGAATCGCTCCACCAGCGGGGAACAAAAATAAAACAAGAATCCAGGCCAAGGTGGAGGTTGGATTTCTTCTTTCTAAAAAAATAACGGTACAGGCCAGTAAAATATTGATCATATATAGAACGGTAACAACGTGGGAACTGAGTTCGGTAAAGGATAGTGTCATTATATCGTTCCTCTCAAACAAAATACCTGTTTATTCTTTTATATCAGAAAGATGTCAAGCTGGCAATTATTTTGTAAAATGGCGAAATTTTCATAGAACGGCACAATACTGGGAATACCATAGAGAGGACGAAATATTTCTAAGCGGAGGCAAGTCATGACGATTCTTGCACTGCTCACAGCTTGCTTGATTTGGCTGCTGGTTTTAGCGCTGTTCAAAATCAATCTGGTCATCGATTATACTTTCAAAAATTTTAGCAGTGTGCTGAAGATCCATTATCAAGCTGCATTGTTCCGGTCCAATCTAGAGATAAACATTCCGGCGGAGATGGTCTCGACCGGCTTTCTTTATTTTCTGTTGAACAGCATAGAAAATATACAGCAAAACGACTGTCCTGACGGGAAACCAGCACCTGGCAGAAAATCAAAAAATAATGCTGACTCGACCAGAAAACGCTACCGGTTGATAAAGCATTTTCTGCGGGAGGCTGTTCGTCATTACGGCTATTCCTCCGCAAGTATCAGACGGCTGCAACAAGGTTTTTCCAAAATCATCCGCTCTTTTTATTGCAAAATGACAGTTCATTCCCTCCAGGTCGATCTTGAGCTTGGCGGCAGGGATGCTGCCGAGACGGGTTACTTGACGGGAGCCTGCTGGACAGCCTTTGGGTTTATCTCGGCAAGACTGCACAGGTATATCTCGCTAAAGCAAGATGACTTTATATACCGGGTAATTCCGAATTTTACCGAAAATATATTTTTATTTAGACTTTGCTGCATATTAAATCTAAAAAGCAGCCATATTATTTTTACAGGCTATAAATTCCTATTAATGATCTTAAAAAACAGGAGGACTAGGAATTATGGATGAACATCCAATTGAAAATCTGATGCAGACAGCGATGGATAGTATCCAAAAAATGATAAATGTAAACACAGTGATTGGAGACCCGGTCGAAACACCAAGTGGCTCTGTGATTATACCTGTTTCCAGGGTATCCTGCGGTTTTGCAGCCGGCGGCAGCGAATTCTCTTCCGCTGAGGGAGAAAAAGAGGAGGAGAAAAAAAATGAAAACGCTTCCAAGATGCCTTTTGGTGGAGGAAGCGGCGGTGGAGTATCGGTAAAACCTGTAGGTTTTCTGGTTGTAAACCAAAATCAGGTCCGACTGCTTCCGGTCGAAGGAAATATGATTGCAGAACGCATCATTGACGAAATGCCTAATCTAATGGATAAATTGTCCCATATGGTCAATAGAAAGAGATTCCACCGTGAAGACGGGTATGAAGAAAGATGCTAATAAAGTATATATGCCGGGAAACAGCATGTCCCTGATATCGTCGGGATATTTTTGAAATTGTCTATTCTTCTATTCCCCCTGCTGAAAACATACATTTTAAGCAGGGGGTTTCTGTTATGGTCAATTTGATCTGGCTGGTTATGCTGATCTGCGGCATTATTGTCGCTGCCCTGAATGGAAATATCGATCAGGTCACTGCGTCGGCCCTTCAGGCTTCTGAACTCGGGGTAGAAGTGGCAATCGAGTTAATGGGTGTCATGAGCCTGTGGCTGGGTATCATGCATATTGCCGAAAAAGCAGGACTCATCCGGCACCTGGCCAGAATAAGTGCCCCGGTGGTCAGAAAACTTTTTCCGTCGCTCAGGGTGGATAGTCCTGCCTTCGGCCCAATTGTCATGAATCTCTGTGCGAATATCCTCGGTCTGGGTAATGCTGCTACGCCGTTTGGCCTGAAGGCCATGCAGGAGTTACAGAAAGAAAACCCGGATCAGGAAACAGCCAGTCCCGCGATGATTACGTTTCTGGCGCTGAATACGTCCTGTATTACGATTATTCCGGCCACAATCATTGCTGTCAGAATGAAAGCCGGATCGGCCAATCCAGTCGAGATCATTGGGACGACAGTTTTTGCTACAGGGTGTGCCATGGCCTCAGCCATCATTGCAGATGTTCTTTTTAGAAAGAGGAACGGATTATGACCATCATCTCTGAGCTTGCCAGATGGGCTATTCCGTTTATTTTATTTTTTGTGCCGCTTTATGGTTACCTCCATAAAGTTCCTGTATATGAGACATTTGTTGAGGGGGCGGAGAATGGCTTTAAAACCGCCGTAAAAATTATTCCGTTTTTAATTGGAATGCTGGTGTCTATTAAAGTGTTTGTGGATTCTGGCGCCCTGGATCTGTTAATAAACCTTCTTCGACCTCTTTTTTTAGCTATGGACTGGAATCCAGACCTGTTAGGCATTATTCCTTTGGCCGTAATGCGGCCGCTGAGCGGTTCAGGGGCCCTTGGGGTTGCAACTGAACTGATCCATCAATACGGACCTGATTCGTTTATCGGCCGGCTTGCTTCCACGCTCCAAGGAAGCACAGATACCACCTTTTTTGTGCTTGCCGTCTATTTTGGCTCAGTCGGCATCAAAAAACACAGATATGCTTTAAAAGTCGGACTGCTCGCTGATGCAGTCGGACTGATTGCTTCAATCTGGATCGTCAGCAGGGTCTTTGGCTAAGGGTTTGCTTTCTGCAGTTTTTTTGCTAAAATCAATTGAGAGATGTTTCGTTAATGGTGGTTTTTTGATGGATTGTTCCGGAGATCAATCTGAACGTTTGCAAAAAGCGATGGCTCGTTTGGGCGTCGCTTCTCGGCGTCATGCCGAAATTCTGATCAGTCAGGGACTTGTAAAAGTGAATGGACAGACCGTAACGCAGCCGGGTTTTAAGGTAACGCCTGAGGATGTCATCGAAGTCAACGCTAAGACGTATTCTTCAGGACCAAGCGAAGACCTGGTCTACGTCATGCTTTATAAACCTGCGGGTGTTATTACAAGTGTTACGGATCCCCATCAAAGGAAAACGGTCATTGATTTACTTGGCCAGAATATTAAAGAAAGAGTCTATCCGGTCGGCAGACTGGATTATGACACTTCAGGACTTCTGCTTCTGACCAATGACGGGGAACTTACATTTCGACTGACGCATCCAAGTTTTGGCGTGGAAAAAGTATACCGGGCCTCAGTCGCCGGTAATATTTCTGATCAGGCAATCAGGACGCTTGAGTCGGGTGTACACCTCGAAGATGGTATGACTTCTCCTGCGAAAATTAAGAAGCTTTCCCGTGATAAAAGCGGCAACCAGACCGAAATTGAGCTTGCCATTCACGAAGGAAAGAACAGGCAGGTCAGGAGAATGCTTGAGCAGGTCGGATACCCCGTTTTTCGCTTGCGCAGAATCTGTTTTGGCCCGCTCCAGCTGGACCCAAAAATGACGGCAGGAGAATACCGACTGTTAACGACTTCTGAAGTCAATGCTTTGAAGGAAGCAGTAAGTATACGGTGATTATTTTATATCATTTGTAGGTAATAGGTAATCAATGCGAAATAAATATTGATAATTGCGGGGAGAAAGCATGAATCTGAAACCAGCAAAAACGAAAAGAATCTACGAAGAGATAGTTGATCAAATCAGTACGCTGGTTGCTGAAGGACAAATCAAAGCAGGTGATAAGCTTCCTTCCGAACGGGATCTAGCGGAGAGGCTGCAGGTCAGCAGGGCGTCTGTCCGGGAAGCGCTCAGTGCTTTGGAAATTATGGGTTTGCTGGAAATCCGAAGCGGAGAAGGAACCTTTATCAAACATAATAATATCGAGTCTGTTATTGCTCCTTTGCCATGGGTGCTTTCTCTGGAGAAAGATACCATTTTTGAACTGATGGAGATAAGAAAAATCCTGGAGACCCAGGCTGCCGCACTGGCAGCGGAAAGGGCTGAATATCAGGATCTTTCCGCAATGAGGGGTTCTCTTATTGAGATCAGAAAGGGTCAGAATACGGGCCGGCAGGGCTATCCCTGTGACCGGGATTTTCATGATGCTATAGCTAAAGGAACGAAGAATAAGATGCTGATCCGCATGCTCCATGTGATTTCAGATATCATGCACCAGACATTGAAGACGAATTGGGCAGATACTTTTGAAAAAGAGAGCATGTCGGAACTTCTTTATCAGGAACATAAGGAAATATATCAGGCGATTGAAGCAAAATTACCTGAAGAAGCGCATGCCGGAATGCTTCGTCATCTCGAAAGAATTGAAAATGAATTTCGCAAAGGATACGAATAATTATGAAGAAATACAATCAAATGCTGTATCATCCCGACAACTGTCTGAACAAGAAGAAGCCCTATCCCCGGGAATGCAGGCTTTGTATTGAAGCCTGTCCGCATAAGTCCATCGGTGATAAGAAAGAGATTTCGATAGAAAGCTGTACGGAATGCGGTGTCTGTATGGCCGTTTGCCCCTCTGACGGTTTTGTGGACAGAGACATGAAAAACCTCGGAGAGTACCTTTTGGAAAACGGAAATTGCGTATTAAATTGTCCAATGGCTGCGCCTGCCGGTTATGAAATTGCCTGCCTCGGGATGCTGGACAGGGATGCCTGGACAGTTTTAATGCTTTTGGCTGAATCCAAACAGGTCAGAATCCTTACAGGGGACTGTTCCAAATGCCAGGATAAACAGGCTGCAGCGGCCAGCCAGCGCTTCTATCTGGAGGTCAGCCAACAATGGACGGATCATCCCGGCTTAAAGCTGGAGATTCTCCCTGCTGAAGAAGGCGCAGAGAAATCAGATTATGGTCCCGGACGTTTTGCTCGTGACCGGTCGAAAAAAGGGTTGAAAAACAGGTTGCGCGAATTTGGCAAAGATAGAATCAAGGCAGCATTTCCGGCTATTGAAGCAGAAGAATCCTATACCATTCCGAGAACCCGTCAATGGCTGGCAGAGGCACTGAAACAGAAACCAAATATAAAGGTGCCTTTTCAGGCAATTGGATATACTGACCAGTGCAACGGATGCGGCGTTTGTACCAAAATATGTCCGCAGCAGGCGCTCACACTAAAACAGAAAGAAAACAAGATGCTTCTGGTTTACGAGCCGCTCCAGTGCGTTCAATGCGGTCACTGTGTGGACATCTGCGGTTCCCGGGCTCTGAGCTTTGCATATCGAATGTTTCCACTCAAGTTTCTGGCCGGTAAGGTTATTGTCGGAGAAGCGCATCCCTATTATTGCCGGGAGTGCGGCAAGCAGATCTTCATCGATACGGATTCAGGCCTATGTGCTGCTTGTGCAGCGCATTCCACGAATATTGAAGGCAGGTAAACAGCCATGCTATGCATCCTACGCCATTTGAAGTTGTCTAGATATTACGGAGACTAATCTCTAAAGTTATTTTAGAAAGTGTTGTTGGTTTGCGATCAACATATTGGAAAGCAGGGAAGATGGATTGTGGCTAAAAAGGTTGTTGTAATAGGCGGTGGGGCTGCAGGCATGATAGCAGCGGGCCAGGCTGCTTTCGTTGGAGCAGAGGTGGTACTCCTTGAAAAAATGACGAGACTCGGCAGTAAGATTGCGATCTCCGGTAAAGGTCGGTGCAATCTTACCAATGCGGGGGATATCAGTAATTTTGTAAGTTTTTATCCCGGAAACGGAAAATTTCTATACGCTTCCTTAAAAGAGTTCGGCAATGAGGCGTTGATTCATTTTTTTCAAGACTATGGTGTCGAAACAAAAGTAGAAAGAGGTGGAAGAGTGTTTCCGACAGCCGACGATTCGGAGGTAATCGTTAAGGCTTTAAAGAAGTATCTGGAACGAGCATGCGTAAAAATTAGGCTTAACCAGGCTGTCAAAAAAGTCATGATCGAAGATGGGAAAGTAACCGGTGTTCAGCTGGCTGTCTCCGATGAAGTGCTTCCGGCAGATGCTGTGATCGTTGCCACGGGAGGAGCATCCTACCCTGGAACAGGATCAACCGGGGACGGATATACGCTGGCTGAAAAAGCAGGACATCGGATCATTAAGCCGCTGCCTGCGCTTGTTCCGCTCAAAACCCTTGAAAAATGGCCGAAAGAGCTTCAAGGATTGACGCTGAAGAATACGGCTGCCTCAATCTGGATCGACGGGAAAAAGCAGGGAGAAGAATTTGGGGAGATGCTGTTTACGCATTTTGGTTTATCCGGTCCGATTATTCTAACCTTAAGCAGGATTGCTTCCAAGGCTTTGGACCAAAAACAGAAGGTTGAGCTGAAAATAAACCTAAAGCCCGCCCTTACTTCTGAGCAGATAGATTTAAGGCTGCAGAGGGATTTTCTGAAGTATGGCAACAAGCAGTTTAAGAACGCTCTGGACGATCTTCTTCCGCAGAGTATGATTCCTGTGATGGTCGCTTTGTCGGAGATTGACCCAGAGAAGGTCGTTAATAAAGTTACTAAAGAAGAAAGGAAGAGACTCTGCCGATTATTTCAGGAGCTGGTACTTCATATAACGGCGACGCTCGGTATGGCGACAGCAATTGTTACCTCCGGGGGCGTTGATGCCAAGCAAATCAATCCAACTACGATGGAATCCCGTCTGGTCAAAGGGTTGTATTTTGCCGGAGAAGTCATCGATATCGACGGCGTAACCGGTGGCTACAATCTCCAGGCCGCATTCTCAACCGGCTATAAAGCCGGAAAAGCGACGGCCAGGATGAGCTAATGGCGAATGAGCCATGTTAGGGTAGGTCGGTGGGCCACAATACCGCTTTTCGGCTATTGCGCCCTCCATGGCGCGTCGCTCCTTGCCATCCATGGCATCGCGACATTAGGCCATCCATGGCCGTCAAAAAGCCGCGCTCCGCATCGTGCTCCGCTCACAGCGGAACTGTGGCCCACCGACTGATAAATAGGTCATTTTAGTAAGTATGAATGCAAGAAAAAGTATAATTTGACTGATATTCTAAGAATGCTAACTGAAAAATAGCTCCAGAGATTTGTCTCCGTAATATATAGACAGCGCCGAGCGGAGCAAGGATGCGCAGCGCGGCAGATAGCGCCATGGAGGGCGCTATCTGCCGAAAGCGGCTATATATTACGGAGACCGACCTAGATAGAATAATAATGTTCAAACTACCGATAATTAGTCTGTGGCCTTCAGACTTACCCTAATAAATTGGATCTGACGACGGTATGCAAATTCCTGGCGGCGCATACATATTACTGAGGTGAGTCAGATGCGCTCCAGGAGATTTTCTTTTTCGCGCCAAAAAGTGTCAAGGTTTCAGGGCTTTGAGAAAACAGCCATCAGGATTATGGCAGTTTGTACAGTATTGTTAGGGCTGTATCAGCTGAAAGCATTTACCGATCCCGTCGAGTTCTATCTGAAATTTTCCGGAGAAATAGATGCCCCGGCCTTTAAATACAGCGAAAATGCAAACAGCGGCTCGATCAGTCTCTCCTTTGAGATAACTCCTGACAGTGTGGTAATGGTTAGACAGAATGACCGGGATATCGGAGCCATAGAAAATGGAAAAAGCATCACCGTTGAACCGGGAACTGTTGTTCTGGATGCAACCGGCATTCCTTATCCGATCACTGTCAATGTGATTCTGAATAGTAAAACATATTCGATCGAACTTAACGGGGATGTCAAAAGTTTTGATGTGAAGTTAAAATCTGCGGAGGCCAGCTGATAAGCCCGCCGTAAGTCCGCTATAAGTCCGCTATAAGTCCTCAAGATAAGCTTTGCTAATCTCCGGAAATTCATGTAATATAATGAAAGTAGGTGTTGTTTTTTTCTGACATCGCCTCTTTTTTTAGTGTAATTGATTTGTTAGCGTCATGAAGAACGTTTGCCTAGAAGGAGGATTGGCTATGGTACCGGATAGTAAGACGGTTGCTCTGGCTGCTTTAAGAATGGCAATGAGTGAAACCAGAGAAGAGGAAAGTGCGCTTAAACAGAAATTTTTAGCGGATAACATCAAGACAGTTGCCGTAGATTACGGCGGAGATTATCTTGCTTCAATTAAAAAGCTTGTCGAAAGGGCGATTGTTGCTTCGAAACGTGAAGGGGTAATCCACGATTCCCATGGCGACGAAGGGGCCGTCGCGGGCGCGACACGTGAGGCTTTAAGCCAGATTATGCCGAAAGCAACGGGGCTGAATATCGGAGGAAAAATTGGGATTGCCCACCGCGGTGATCATCTCAGCGTGGCCGTGTTTTTTGGGGTAGGGCTGCTGCATTTGGATGAAGTAGCCGTAGGCCTTGGACACAGGGTTGCCCCACGAAGCTGAAAATATAGAAAACTTGGTTGTGGCCAATCCTTTTGGCAACAGCCAAGTTGCACTTAGATATATCAGGAAGGAACGTATTCTTTCTGATAGAATAAAAAAGGCTCCGGTTAAGGAGCAGAGCGTCAGCGAATAAAGATAAGAGGCGATGATCGCTGATTCAGATTTCGCTTTCGTGTGCTGCGAACATATCATCATTCGAATCTTTTTGCCAAAACTTCTGAATGTGTTTTTCGATTTTTTTGCCATATCTTTTATAAGTACAACCCAGCAAAAATCCCCCCACCATGGCAGAACCCATGAACAGCAAGCTATGATCCGATTTTTTGGAATAAAGCATCCTAACAGCCTCCTTCCGCTGTATATATTTCTGTGTAATTCATTTGAATTTATTATGTATAGATCTGAAAAAAATAATCTAGGATAATTTATGTAATTGCAGGGGATGAATATGAAGTTGAATTTTAAGGCCTTAGCTTATTTTGTGATCGGTGTGGCAGTTGTTTTTTTACTGATGCCATTCGTCAGTTATTCTATCTATCAGTTCTTTCCTGAAATCAAAACGGCCTATTATCTTTCCATGATTACTTCGAATACCCTGTTTGTTATTTTGATTATGCTGATTATGTTCAAAAATAGGCTTTCCCTGAATGACCTGGGCTGGAGAAGGACCAGTTTTGCTTCCGCCCTTATTGATGTATTCAAAATCTGTTTTTTGGTTTGGCTGATTAATATGATCTATATGGCATTTCTGTATTATTCAGGCCAGACAACGGCAGAAAATGAACTGGTAAAGCTCCTGCAGGACCCGACAATTTCCATGTTCATTGCGAACATTTTTCTGATCGCCGTTATTGTTCCTTTTATTGAGGAAACGCTGTTCCGGGGAGTGCTGCTCGGCTGTTTGCGGAATTATTTCGGCAAATGGACGGCGATTGTAATCAGTGCCTGCATTTTTTCCGCCCTGCATTTTGATTTGACCGGCTTCATTCCGAAGCTGGTTCTCGGAATCGGACTTGGTTTTTTATATACCAAACATGATTCGATTTATCCGGCAATCGGGCTTCATGCGCTGAATAACTTACTGGCGGTTATCGGGGTCTCAGTATCTTAAACCGTAAAGTGAATTGTAAGCGATCATTTTGCTGTGGTATAATTTTGGCAGATGCGAGCTTCGAAACAGCGCGCAAGATTAAGATTTCTTTGATTGGAGCATCGTTTTGGAACATTTTCGTGAAAATCATTTGCAGGTGGCGATTGACGGTCCTGCCGGGGCAGGAAAAAGTACCATTGCGAGAATCGTTGCCGACAAACTTGGCTTGTATTATCTTGATACAGGTGCGATGTATCGAACTGTAGCTTATAAAGCCCTTGCTTCAGGAATTTCCCTTCAGGATGAAAAGGCAGTAACAGGTCTGGCCCGGATCATTGACATCAGACTAAGCCATAATGACCGTCAAGCCGTATTCTGCGACGGGGAAGATGTTACCTCTAAGATCCGGGATGTTGAGGTAAGCAGGGCAGTATCGCTGATTGCATCTTATCCCGGGGTTCGTAACCGGCTGGTTGAACTACAGCGTCAGGAAGCACTGAAGGGCAATATCGTGATGGATGGCAGGGATATCGGTACATACGTCCTGCCGGATGCCGGAATTAAGATTTTTTTGACGGCTTCGACTTCTGAACGCGCACGTCGGAGATACCTTGAGAATATCAAAGAGGGTAAGGAGGTATCTTTGGAAGAAATACGCTTGGATATTGAAAAACGAGATGCAGTAGATTCCCAGAGAAAATTTGCACCGCTGAAACCAGCTAAGGACGCGGTGATCCTCGATACGACAGGTTTAACGATTGATGAAGTTGTTGCCAAGATCATTAGAATTATCAGGGAGGGTTAAAGTGATGCTGTATTCATTGGCAAAGGGAATCATGACCCTTGTTCTGAAGGTCAAAGGCTGCAGGATAACAGGCCTGGAAAATTTTCCTGCAGAAGGACCTGTGATTATAGCCTGCAATCATATTAGCCTCTGGGATCCGATTATTGTTGGCTGTTCGATGCCAAGACAGGTATATTTCATGGCGAAAGAGGAGCTTTTCTCGATACCATTGTTAGGGCAGATTCTGCACGGACTTGGTACTTTCCCGGTTAAACGCGGGAAGGGCGATATCGGGGCATTCCGAAAATCGGTCAGGCTGTTAAAAGAAGGAAAAGTTCTGGGGATATTTCCGGAAGGTACCCGCTCCAAAACCGGTGACATTCAGGAAGCCATGGCAGGGATCGTTTTGATTGTAAACAAAAGCCATGCCCCGATTCTGCCGGTCAAGGTATATGGAGCCAGAGGATTATTAACCCAAAAAAGGGGTAAGATAGGGATAATTATCGGTAAGCCATTTTATGCCGATAACCTTGAAATCCCTGAAAAGACTGAAAATAGCAGGGAATGGCTTGCCAATAAAATCATGGATGTTGTGAATGAAATGTAAAAATCATAAAAGGTTAACAAGGTACTAGGAGGAATTTTGTTTTTCTCAGCGAAATAGACGTGATAGGCATAAAAGGAGGGCAGTTTTGTTGACGATTCAGCGAGCGGCAAAAGCAGGTTTCTGTTTTGGAGTCAAACGGGCGATTGAATTGGCTGAAAAAGCTGCCGGCACCGGGTTGACTGCATCTTTGGGACCGCTCATTCATAACCAGCAAGTTGTTGATTATTTGGCTGAGAAAGGATTGGAAGTCATTCACTCTGTTGATGAGGCTAAAATGGGTCAACAGCTTGTAATCAGGTCGCATGGCGTTCCCCCGGAAACGTACGAGGAAGCAAAGGAACGTGGAATTACCATTATTGATGCAACGTGTCCTTATGTTCAAAAAGCGCAAAGAATGGCCGCAAGCTCATCAGCAAACAGTTTTGTCATTGTTGTGGGTGACAAAAGCCATCCGGAAGTTAAAGGGATCCTAGGATGGGCAGGAAGTAATGCCCTCGCCATAGAGACGCTGGCCGAGGCTGAAGATTTGCCGTACTACCCGAGAATTACAGTCCTGGCCCAAACAACACAGCAAAAAAGTCATTTTTTTACGGTTGTTGAAGAATTAAAAAAACATACTGGGGAGCTGATCGTCCAGAATACAATCTGCGCGGCAACTGAAGAACGTCAGGCCTCAGCCAGAGAATTGGCTGAAAAAGTGGATCTGATGATTGTCGTGGGGGGCTTGAGCAGTTCCAACACACGAAAACTGGGATCGATCTGCAGTGGGAAAACGAAAACATACTGTATCGAAACAGCTGAAGAATTACTGGAGATCTGGTTTACGGATGCTAAAATTACCGGCTTGACAGCAGGAGCTTCCACACCGGATTGGATTATCGAGGAGGTTTACAAGAAAATGTCGGAGTTTATGGAAAAAACACAGATCCAAGAGGCTGAGGAAAGCGTTGTTAAGACGGTTAGTGATGAAGAGAACATGATGGAAAATTTTGATAAGGGACTACCCAAACTTTATCGGGGCGCGATTGTCAAAGGGACCGTCGTAAAAATAACAGGCGATGAGGTATTCGTGGATATTGCCTGGAAATCGGAGGGCATGATTCCTTTCGAGGAGCTTTCCGCTACCAAGGTTTCGAATATTAATGATCTCGTTAAAATTGGTGACACGATTTCCGTAATGGTCATGCGTGTTGAAAACCAGGAAGGCTACCCTGTTTTATCCCGTAAACGGGCCAATGAGGTTGAAGCGAAGGAACAGTTGGCCCATCTGGCCGAATCAAAAGAAGAAGTTCAGGCAGTCGTTACGGAAGCAGTCAAAGGCGGACTTCTGGTCGACCTCGGAATGAGAGGCTTTGTGCCTGCTTCTCAGGTTGAGACCGGCTTCGTAGACAATCTTGAAAAATATATCGGGAAAACACTTCGTTTAAGAGTCATCGAGTACGATGAATACAAGAAGAAACTGGTTCTTTCCCAAAAGGTTATTTTAGCTGAAGAGCAGGAAGGTAAAAAAGAAAAGCTTCTGGAGACGCTTAAAGAAGGCGATATCGTAAAGGGAACAGTCCGCCGCCTGGCCGATTTTGGTGCGTTTGTTGATCTTGGCGGTATTGACGGGCTGCTGCACATCTCGGATATGGCTTTCTCCAGAGTAAAACACCCGTCGGAGATCGTGAATGTCGATGATGAAGTTGAAGTTCAGATCTTAGCGATTGATACCCAAAAAGGCAGGATTTCCCTCGGGTTAAAACAGCTTAAAACGAATCCGTGGTCTGCTGCTGCTGAAAAATATGCCATGGGATCCATCGTACACGGCAAAGTCGTCAGAATCGCACCTTTCGGTGCTTTCGTAGAACTGGAGGATGGGATCGATGCGCTGGTGCATATTTCCCAGCTGGCTGACCACAGGGTCATGAAAGTACAGGATGTCGTACAGGTTGGCCAGGAGATCACAGCCAAAGTCATCGATTTTAAACCGGAAGATAAAAAAATAAGCTTGAGTATCCGGGAACTGCTTACGGAAGCCAGTGAAGCCAGTGCCCGTCAGGATTTGGAGAACCAACCGGAAATACCTGAAGTTACGATTGGCGAGAAAATTGGCAATATCCCGGATACAGACGTGGACACACTTTAATAAAATTAATGCATCAAATGGCTTCTTGCTTTGATTGGCAGGAAGTCATTTCACTTCAGACGGAATTAATGCAACAGGAGGTCAAAAGATGGCTGTTCAGAAGATAAAAACAAAAAAACCTGACTTTATTCTGTTATTTTCTGCAGTCATCATTTTGGCAGTTGGTCTGATTATGGTTTTAAGTGCTAGCTCCTCTTTTTCCTATGAGAATACCAATAATTCTTATTATTTATTTTTTAAGCAGCTGCGCTGGGTAAGCCTTGGAATAGTGGCAGCCGGGGCGGCGGTTTTTATTCCTTTAAAGTTCTTCCGGAAGATTTCCGGGCTGAGTATTCTCGTCAGTGTCATCCTGCTCCTGTTGGTCGAATTCAGCAATATGTCTATTACTACGAAAGGATCGGCTCGCTGGCTGGATATTTTCGGGATGTCCGTACAACCATCGGAGATTGCGAAACTGGCCATCGTTTTTTTCTTCGCCTATATTCTTAACCGCTATCCGATAAAGAAGTTTACGGATATCTTCCTGCCGGTTGGTGTGCTCGCGGTCATTTTCTTGCTGGTTTATAAACAGCCCGACCTTGGAACCGCGATTGTCATCCTGGCAGCAGGCGGGTTTATGCTTTTGATGACTGAGCTTCCAACAGGTTATTTTCTGGCTGCGATACCTCTAATTGGCATCCCCGGATTCTACCTGGTCAAAGGTGAAGAGTATCAGTGGAACAGAATTTTAGGCTGGCTGCATCCATGGGAATATGCAACGACCTTCGGCTACCAGCAGATTAATGCCCAGATAGCCTTCGGATCGGGCGGACTGCTTGGGATAGGTATCGGGAGAAGCAATGAAGGGCTCGGGTTTTTACCTGAAAATTATACGGATACCATTTTTGCCGTGATCGGACAAGAATTTGGTTTCTTCGGGACTTCGCTTATGCTCTTGTGTTTTATCGTACTCATTGGACGGGGCTATGCCATATCCCGGCAATGTCAGGATGGATTCGGACGGATGCTCGGATTTGGGATCACAACGATCCTGGGCATCCAAACCGTGATTAATCTTTGTGTTGTGACCGGCCTTTTTCCGGTAACCGGGATCACGCTTCCTCTCGTATCCTATGGAGGAAGCTCCCTGCTTGTAACCATGTTTGAAATAGGTATTTTATTGAATATTTCGCGCTTCCGACAGGATAAGCTGTTGCGAAGCAGCTAACAGACGAATCATAAGGTTATTTATGTTTCAATTCGATTGGGCAGTTATTTGGAAAATGGTTTACTAGTACCTTTATAATAGCCATTATAGTATAATAAAAAGGTTAACCAAGTGCTAAAGCGTTTTACGTTGGAAAAGGATGGGGAAAATGCCCAATGGGTTGAAGGTATCTGCTGTCATGAAAAACAGTATTGCTGCTGAGATGGAAATCGAACCCGGAGATGAGATTCTCCAGGTGGATCAGCACAATATTCAGGATATTTTGGATTTGCAGTATTGGACCGCTGAGGAAGAATTTGCATTAATCATCCAGAAGAAGAATCATGAGATCTGGGAACTGGAGATTGTCAAGGAACCGGAGGAACCGCTTGGTATCGAAGTCAGCAGCGTAGGCCGGGACGGACTAATGAAGTGCCGGAATAACTGTGTTTTCTGCTTTGTCCGGCAGATGCCTCCCGGGATGAGATCATCGCTGTACGATCTGGATGACGATTATCGGATGTCGGTGAATCAGGGGAGCTATATCACTCTGTCCAACCTGAAGGAGAAGGATTTTCAGAGAATCATCAACATGCATCTAAGTCCTTTGTATATCTCCGTTCATGCATGGAATCCCGTCGTCAGGGAGAAACTGATGAGAAACAGGCAGGCCGGGAAGCTGGCGGAGCAAATAAAAAGGCTTGCTGAAGCTGGTCTTGTTCTTCATACGCAGATCGTTCTGGTTCCTGATTACAATGACCGGGAGATCTTGCAGGAAACCGTGGAGAACCTTGCGGCCTTTTTCCCACAGGTCCAGTCCATTGGGATTGTTCCGGTCGGCTTAACAAAGTACAGGGATGGATTGCCTGAACTTCGGACTGTAACGCCGGAGGAGGCCAAGGAAGTCCTGGATATCGGCATAGAATGGCAGCAGAAATACCGAAAACGGACCGGCCTAAACCTTGTTTATTTTTCTGATGAATTTTATATGCTTGCAGGCAGAGATCTTCCGTCATATCCAGAATATGATGACTTTCCGCAGCTGGAAAACGGCATCGGCATGGCCCGAAAGTTTCAGGAAGAAATCCGGATGTGCGCCGGTGATCTGCCGGAGCAGATTCTGGAAAGGAAAATACACCTGGTAACCGGAGTATCGGCAGCGGCCTATTTCCGAGACAGGATCGCGGAGCTGCCTACAGTTCAGGGTGTACATATTACCGTTCATGAGATTGGCAACCGTTTTTTTGGACCTGCGGTGACTGTAGCAGGGCTGCTCACGGCTCAGGACATCGCAGCGCAACTGGGTGACCTGCAGGGAGAATATTTCTTACTGTCGCGTGTGATGCTGAGAGCCGGTGAAGAAGTATTCCTTGACGGATATGATGTCCGGTGGCTGACCGAACAGGTCAATGGTATAGCGGTAGTTGTGGAGAATGATGGTCAATCTTTTATAGAAGGACTTTTTGGGATAACGATTGGAGGTTCGGAAAATGAGTAAACCTGTGGTAGCAATTGTTGGGCGTCCGAATGTCGGGAAATCGACGCTATTTAACAGAATCGTCGGTGGCTTGGTAGCCATCGTTGAAAATACCCCCGGGGTAACAAGGGACCGGTTATATTTTGATGCTGAATGGCTTGGCAAAAAATTTACGCTAATTGATACCGGCGGTATAGAATTTAAAGATGAAACGACACCGCTTTCATCGAAGATGAAACAGCAGGCCGAAATCGCAGTCGATGAAGCTGATGTCATCATGTTTCTTGTCGATGCCAAATCCGGGATTACGCCGGATGATCAGCAGATCGCCAGATACCTGCGGAAATCGAGCAAACCGGTATTGCTGGTCGCGAATAAAGTAGAAAAATTTACCCGGTTTGAGGCAGAGGCCCATGAATTTCTGCCGCTGGGTTTCGGTGATCCGATTCCAGTTTCGGCCGTTCACGGCATGAATACCGGGGATCTTCTCGATACGCTTGTTTCGGTCCTGCCGGAAGATGCCGCGGCCGACTATGACCCAGATGTGATCAAAATCGCCGTGATTGGCAGACCGAATGTCGGCAAATCATCGATTGTCAATATGCTGCTCGGGGAGGAACGGGTCATTGTCAGTGACATACCCGGAACGACCAGGGATGCAATCGATACCCCATTTACGTATGAAGAAAGAAATTATGTATTAATCGATACGGCCGGCATCAGGCGCAAGAAAAAAATCTCCGAAGTTACGGAGAACTACAGTGTGGTGCGTTCTTTCCGGGCTGTGGACAGGTCGGATGTCGTACTGATGGTGATTAATGCCATCGAAGGCGTAACAGACCAGGACAAGAAAATTGTCGGCTATGCACATGAAGCAGGAAAAGGTCTCATCCTTGTGATCAATAAATGGGATCTTGTGATCAAAGATGAGAAAACTATCAATAAATATGAAAAAGATATCCGGGAAGAACTGGCTTTTGTCCTTTATGCACCCACGCAGTTCGTTTCGGCCAAGACAGGCCAAAGAATCAATAAAATTATGGATCTGGTGGAATTTGTTGCAGAGCAGACCAGCAGACGTATCTCGACCAGCACCTTAAACAACCTGCTCCGGGAATGGGTGCATCTGAATCCGCCGCCATCGGATAAAGGCGTACGGCTAAAGATTTTATATGCAACGCAAAGCAGTGTTCAGCCCCCGACCTTTATATTCTTTGTGAATGATCCGGAGCTTGTTCACTTTTCGTATAAGCGCTATCTGGAAAATCAGCTGCGTAAGAACTTTGGCTTTGAAGGTTCGCCAATCAGAATGATCATGCGAAAAAGAGACGAAGAAAAACCATAATCTGCAAGTAAGAGAAATGAAGGAGAAAGTGTCATTATGTTTGCGTATCTGATTTTTTTGCTTGCTTATCTTCTGGGCGCCCTACCATCTGCTTTTTTGGCAGGCAAGATCAAAAATATAGATGTCCGGAAGCATGGAAGCGGCAATATGGGAGCAACAAACACCTTCCGCGTTCTGGGTCCATTGTGGGGAATCGGCGTACTGGCTGCGGATGCGCTTAAAGGCGGCCTTGCAGCTTACCTTTGCTGGCTGCTCCTCGGCCCTTGGGGCGGCATTGCCGGCGGTCTGCTTGCGATGCTCGGACATAGCTTTAATCCGTATTTTGGCTTTAAGCGAACCGGTAAAGGTGCTGCCTGTGGTTTGGGTGTCATTGTTGTCCTGGTGCCGAAGGTAACGATTGTTGCCCTGGTGGTTTTTATTCTGGTTGTGCTCGTAAGCAGGTACGTTTCGTTGGGATCAATTCTAGCCGCAGTTACCGTGGTTATCATGGCTTTTGTTTTTCAGGAGCCGCTCGCTTATAAAGTACTGGCCTTGGTAGGCGCATCAACAGTGATTTTCCTGCATCAGTCCAATATTAAAAGAATCCTTAACGGGACTGAAGCTAAGTTTGGTAAAAATAAAGGGGAGTGAAAACAAAGTGAAAAAAATTGCAGTGTTTGGTTCAGGGAGCTGGGGAACAGCAATTTCTCTTCTGCTGGTCAGGGCAGGACATAAGGTCTCCCTTATCGGGATCTTTTCAGATGAAATTGAATTGATGAAAAGGAAAAAAGAGAACATCCAATATCTACCAGGGTGCTTTTTGCCGGACGAGATCACCCCGACGACGGACTTAAAAGAAATCGATGCTGAAGCCGTATTCATCAGCGTACCTTCCCATGCGGTCAGAGAAAGCGCACGTCTGATCAAGCCATACTTAAGACCCGGCTGCATTATCATCAATACGGCCAAAGGACTCGAAGAAAATACGGGCTTAAGGCTTTCCCAGGTACTTGAGGAAGAACTGCCGGGTCATCCGATTGCGGTCTTATCCGGCCCGAGTCATGCGGAGGAAGTCGGCAGAGATGTTGTTACAGCCGTCGCCGTTGCCGCCAAGGATATCAAAGTGGCCGAAGCCGTTCAGGATCTGATCATGACTTCGAAATTCAGAGTGTACACAAATCTTGACATGATCGGCGTTGAGATGGGCGGGTCGCTCAAAAATATTGTTGCGCTCTGTACCGGTATCCTGGATGGGATGAACCCGAAAGACAATACCAAAGCAGCCTTAATGACCAGGGGACTCGCTGAGATGACCCGACTCGGGGTGGCCATGGGCGGTCAGCCTGAGACTTTTTACGGGCTGGCCGGAATAGGAGATCTTATTGTGACTTGCACAAGCCTGCACAGCCGTAACCTGCGGGCAGGAAGGGCACTGGGCACCGGTAAGCCGCTCGATGAAGTCCTGAGGGAAGTCGGCATGGTCGTGGAAGGCGTTCGCGCGACAAAAGTCGCCTTTGAGCTGAGTAAAAAATATGGTATTTCGATGCCGATCACCGAACAGGCCTACAAAGTACTGTTTGAAGGACTTAGTCCGAGCGAAGCACTTGAGAACCTCATGATGAGAGGCAAAAAACATGAAACAGAGGATATGGGGATATTCGGGCGTTAAGTCTTGGGATATAGTCCTGAGATAAGCTTAGCATGCATTTTAGAGTTGACAAGGTACTAGGCTGCTGACAAATTTGTTAGCAGCTTTTTGCTTTGCTTACTTCTTTTAGTTTAATTTAGTTTGCTTTGACGCGCCCTGAGATCCGATGCGGTTCATCCTCCCGGCTGTTCTTCACAATATATATTTCCAATGCCTTGTGACAAAGAAATCCGAGTTTGATACATAATACCAGGAAAAAGATCCCGAGCATAAGCATGATGATGGTTCCAATAATGATTAACAGTGACGAGATCATATTCAGCACACCTCCGTTTTGTTGTGGATACTGTGTTCTTGCCTATATGTATTGCAAATAGCGGAAGATATTCTTGAGTCCTCAGAAAAAATGGATAAATAATTTAGACATAATTTCATTATTTCTTCAATATAAATATAATGCTTGAGGTGCTAGTCCTGTTGTTAAGTGTGAGAAGACAAAACAAGCAAAAAAAGTAGATTTCAGGTCCTTGCTGGAAGGACAGCACACTAAAAGGGAGGGAAAAGATCTATGCAAAACTATGATATTTTCAGCGATATTGCTGAAAGGACAGGAGGGGATATTTATTTCGGTGTTGTCGGTCCCGTCAGGACTGGAAAATCTACATTTATTAAACGTTTCATGGAACTCCTGGTCTTGCCGAACATAGCTAATGTATTTGAGCGGGAAAGAGCACGGGATGAACTTCCGCAAAGCGGTGCGGGCCGCCGAATCACAACGACGGAGCCCAAGTTTATTCCTTCTGAGGCAGTTGAAGTTATTTTGAAGGATACGATTCACATGAATGTCAGAATGGTGGACTGTGTTGGATACGCTGTGAATGGTGCACTTGGTTATGAGGGGGAAGAAGATGAGCCGCGAATGGTCCATACCCCCTGGAATGAGGAACCGATTCCTTTTGAGGAAGCGGCTGAAATAGGTACCCGCAAAGTGATTACCGACCATTCTACCTTGGGCATCGCCATCACGACAGACGGATCGATATCCGAAATTCCAAGAGAAAACTATCTTGAGGCGGAGCAACGGGTCGTTTCTGAACTGAAGGAAATAGGCAAACCATTTATTCTGCTGCTGAATACGACCAAACCCTACGCGGAAAGCACCATGGAGCTATGCCGCGGCCTGGAGCAGGAATACCAGGTACCGGTCATTCCGGTAGACTGCATGGAAATGAACTTAAATGACATTTCTCAGATCCTTGAGGAAATTCTGTATGAGTTCCCTGTTGCCGAAGTCAATATTGAACTTCCCAAGTGGGTTGAAGAACTGGACCTTTCCCATCCTATCCGGGCCGAGTTTGAGAACGTCATTCAAAAGTCGGTTGGGGATATCAAGCGGATCAGGGATATCGATCATGCCCTGGAGATATTGTCTGAATGTCCGCATTCCAAAGACATTATTCTGAAAGAGACCGATCTCGGAACGGGCCATGCCGAAATTGAGATTACCACCGAAAAAGATCTGTTTAAACAAGTCCTGGAACAGCTGACGGGAATTAATATTGAAGGCGATCATACGCTTTTAAGAATGATTTTGGATTATAGCAAAGCCAAAAAAGAATGGGATAAACTCTCGAAAGCTTTTGAAGAAGTCAAAACAAACGGCTACGGTGTTGTCACACCGCAACTGGACGAAATGTTTCTGGAAGAGCCTGAACTGGTCAAATCCGGTGGTCATTTCGGAATCAAGCTTAAAGCAAGCGCACCGTCCCTGCATATTCTGAGGGCGGATGTCACGACGGAAATAACGCCGCTGATCGGGACCGAAAAGCAGGCGGAGGAACTTGTCAGGTATATGTTGGAAGAATTTGAGTCTGATCCGAAGAAGCTATGGGGGTCCAACATTTTTGGCAAGTCCCTGCATGACTTGGTCAGAGAAGGAATTCAGAACAAGCTTTACAAAATGCCGGACAATGTCCAGATCAAACTGCAGGATACGCTGCAGCGTATCGTGAATGAAGGACACGGCGGTCTGATCTGCATCATCATTTAGAGGCGCATGAACAGATTTTTATCTTCGTTTTTTCAAAGAAAGGGAAAGCCCCACATGAGGCTTTCCCTTTCTTTGATTAATCTGGTTGTCAAAACCGTCAGAAAATGATTATAATAGATGAAACAGCATACAAAAAAAGTTGGGAGCTGAATTGTGTGAGCAAACAGAAAAAGGATTTTCTGTTGGTAAGCAAGGGGATTCTTCCTGAGGCGATTACAAAAACAGCTCAGGCTAAAGAACTTTTGGCGAAATTTGATGTGCTGACCGTGAATGAAGCCTGTGAGAGAGTCGAAATAAGCCGGAGCGCATTTTATAAATATAAAGACGGAGTTTTTCCGTTTTATGAAGCAAGTAAAGAAAAGATGATTACGCTATCCTTGCTGCTGATGGACAAAGCAGGGATCTTGTCGAATGTTTTAAACTATGTCGCCTCCGTCTCCGGAAATATCATTACCATCAATCAGGGGATTCCGCTGCAGGGGATTGCTAATGTTTCCATTTCGATCGAAACAGAAAAAATGGAAGAAACTGTGGAAAGCCTGGTGTCAAATCTGGGTGAGCTGGATGGCGTACGTAAAATCGAATTGATTGCTAAAAGTTGAAATGCGCCAATGTGATTTGTTTTTTGCCGAATTTTGCTTGATTTTTTACCCCCGGTATGATAAATTGTATTAGTGTTTCGCAAGGGACGGATGTCGGGGCGTAGCTCAGCTTGGTAGAGCGCTACCTTGGGGTGGTAGAGGCCGCACGTTCAAGTCGTGTCGCTCCGACCAGTAAAATAAAGCCTTTCGGGGCTTTTTTTGTTGCCCGGAAAGGCGAAAATGACCGTGTAGTGTAAGTTTTAGTGCAATTTGAAATTATGCGTTTAAATGGGGTCTTTTTTGGGTGTAGATTTTTTTCTTTTAAACAAGCTGTTTAAACTAATTGCAGCCTGTTTTTTATTTCCGGCATTGTTCGGGTCCTTCTTCCGGGACTCCTGAGGGGATCACCGCCTGGGTGTATGTCAAATTGCGCACTGGTGCGTAATTTGAGTTGCCGTCGGAAGCATCGGGCAGCTTGCTTCCTTAAGCAAGGCCTTGGCCACCGTCAATCGCCTTCCAATCTTGACGGTTGCGGCAAGGTAGATCTTCCCAGTCTGGTATTTGATCATGTTAATTTCATATCCACACTCCTTGGCAATTGGGTTATAATTTACCGGTTATTTGGAAAATAGGAGAAATTATTTCTCGAACATACAGGCTTAGGGCAGACAAGAGGGGAATACATACAATAGCGAGAAGTAAGCATAGTCCGGATGGAGAAAGGGCATGCTATTCAGGAAGCACCTATATTCAAGCAGCAAACGATGAAAGGATAGCCGGCATGGGAAAACATAAAAAGAATGCAAGAGCCAAATCGTCTCTGACGGTAAGTGATCCGCATTTTACAGATTATGATGTTCAAAAGGAACGTAATATCCAACAGACACAAGCCGACAAACCGAGCCATTCCTGAAACGAAGATACTGATCATAATCCGGGGAAACCCGGATTATTTATGTATGTGATTTATTTAGGACATTTTTTTATGATTTCCAATGATTATTATTTATTGATGATATTGATAAATGATTTATAATAAGAGAAACATATAAAGCAGATCAGGAATACCGGATACAGGATAAAGGATATCGGCAAACAAATCTTGGACAAAAAGAAGTGATGAAATGAATAAAGCCATTATTGTTGAAGGGAAGACAGACAGGGAACAGCTGCTGAAGGTACTGGACGAACCTGTTGAAATCATCTGTACGTACGGAACTATTAATCAAACGAACCTTGAAAGGCTCATTGACGAAGAGAAATATGATGAGATTTATGTGTTGGTCGATGCGGACGAGCCGGGAAATAAGCTCAGGCGGAGCATCAAAAATATTTTTCCGAATGCCCGGCATATGTATACCAGAAGAATATACCGAGAGGTGGCATCAACCCCGCTTGAGGAAATATATAATATTTTGAAAAATGCTCACTTTGACGTGAAAGAAATACCTTAAAGAGAAATCCAGCCTTGTAACAAAAAAAGGTAACAAAAAACATTAATAATCCCCAAAAAATATCAAAATTCGCTTGTGTTATTCTTCACTTTCTGATATTATCTTGATAAAGTAGTATATACAAATATATATATTTGTATATATAAATATGTTTCTTGTTTCTTATTAGGTATTTTAAGGGGTTGATCCTTAATAAATTTTCACAATATTTTGAAAAACATTTATTGTGAAAATTTTCACTATTTGTATTAGATACATGCATGGGCTAGAACTACCAACAGAATGTAACTAAGATTCATTATTTGGTCAGAAGAGGGACTCAATCATTATTTTATAAATACTCTCAGTTTTTTTGTATTAATGTAAAAAGCAACGCAAGGAAAGGATGAAGAAAGTGGAAATCGTTGTTTGTATTAAACAAGTACCTGATACTACAGAAGTAAAGATTGATCCGGTTAAAAACACGTTAATCCGTGACGGTGTTCCGAGTATCGTAAATCCGTTTGACGAATATGCGGCTGAAGCTGCTATTAAAATAAAAGAACAATACGGCGGTAAAGTGACCGTCTTAACCATGGGACCGCCACAGGCGGTATCTGCGCTGCGCAAATGTCTGGCAATGGGCGCGGATGAAGCAGTACTGATCAGTGACCGGGCGTTTGCAGGCGCCGATACTTGGGCTACTTCCTATTCGCTGGCCAGAGCCATTGAAAAAATCGGCAAACCGGATATCATCTTCTGCGGAAAAATGGCCATTGACGGAGATACCGCCCAGGTAGGGCCTGGTATTGCCGAGCATTTACATCTTCCCCAAACAACCTATGTTCAAAAAATCAGAGAAGTCCATGAGGATCATCTCGTTGTTGAACGCGCCTTTGAAGGCGGATTTGAAGTGATCAAAGTTCAATTGCCTGCGGTCATCGCAGTCGATAAAGCAATCGGCGAACCAAGGTATCCGAGTGTTAAAGGTTCGATCAAAGCTTCAAGAATGCCGGTATCAACTTGGTCAGCTGCCGATATTGACGCTCCTGCCGAAAAGACCGGACTTAACGGCTCCTGCACCCAGGTTATGCAGATCTTCACGCCTGAAGTTAAAATTCAGAGTGAAATGCTTAAAGGTGAAACAGACGAACAATTATGCAATTTGCTGATTAAGAAGCTGCAGGCTGCCGAAATCATATAAGGAGGAGCAGGAAAATGAGTGTAAAGATCCTAGAAAATCAATGTAATGGCTGCGGCGCTTGTGTTGATAGATGTCCTTTCGGTGCTATAGAGATCGTAGCTGGCATCGCAAAATTAAAGGAAAATTGTACCGGCTGCGGAGCCTGCGGCAAAGCCTGTCCGAACAATGCCATAGAAGTTACCAAAAAAGCCAAAAAAGCTTCTAAAAACAACGATGAATACAAAGGGGTATGGGTCTTTATCGAACAACGCAACGGCAAGATTGACACCGTAGCGCTCGAGCTGCTTAGCGAAGGCCGCAAGTTGGCCAATGAGCTGAAGGTGGAACTGGCCGGCGTGCTTCTTGGTGAAAATGTTGACGAATTGACTAAAGAGTGTTTTGCTTACGGCGCTGAAAAAGTCTATCTGGTAGACGGCCCTGTGTTTAAGGATTATCGTACCGATTCCTATACGGATGCGATTGTTGAAATTATTAATCAATATAAACCGGAGATTCTGCTGTTTGGCGCGACCAATAACGGACGTGATTTTGCAGCACGTATCGCAGTCAGGATTACCACCGGCCTTACGGCGGATTGCACCGCTCTTTCCATTGATCCGGAAACACGGCTTTTAAGACAGAGCCGGCCTGCATTTGGTGGCAATGTTATGGCGACCATTCTTTGCCCGAATCATCGTCCGCAGATGGCCACGGTCCGTCCGAAGGTTATGAAAATGGATGAGCCCGATTACAGCCGGACAGGTGAAGTTATCCGCTGTGAAAGCTCCGTCAAAGAAGCGGATATGACCACCAGGATTTTAGATATTATCCAAAGCATATCTCACACCGTCAATCTGCAGGATGCTGAGATTATTGTTTCCGGCGGCAGAGGCATAGGCGGTCCGGAAAATTACCGTTTGATTGAGGAACTTGCTGAAGCCCTTGGCGGCGTAGCCGGGGCATCTCGTGCAGCAGTTGATGCAGGATGGGTTCCGCATTACCGTCAGGTAGGACAGACTGGAAAAACGGTTTCCCCGAAACTTTATATTGCCTGTGGTATCTCAGGCGCTATTCAGCATCTGGCCGGAATGAATACTTCCGAAATCGTTGTTGCAATTAACAATGATCCCGAAGCTCCCATTTTCAACATCGCGACCTATGGTCTTGTTGGGGATCTTCATCAAATTGTACCCATGCTGACCCAAAAGATCAAAACGTTAAAAAGGGCGTAATAAACAATCTTTAAGGGCATAATGAACGATCTTTAATGATAAGATGATCTGGCTGACGGATAAAATAGGATGAGTAGGAAAAGGAAGGTGTTAAGATTGCTTTCTTTAAAGCTGATTATATTTTTAGTACTGACAGGACTTGCAGTTTATGCGTTTGTTTACGCCTTAAATAAAAAAGTCCGTATTCTGACCTTAGGTGCGAAAGAAAACAGATTTGACAACCCGGGCAAACGTTTAAAGAATTTTATTGTGAACGTTTTATTGCAGGGCAAAATGCTCAGGGAATTTTACGGCTATATTCACTTGTTTATCTTCTGGGGATTCATATTCATTGCCTTAGGAGAGATCCCGTTTATGATCGAAGGACTGTTCCCATCTGTCCATGTTCCATTGCTCGGAACAAGTCCCTACTTCTATCTAATTAAAGACATTCTGTCGACACTCGTATTTGTCGGTTTAATTATCGGTGTGATCAGAAGATGGATCGTCAAGCCTAAACGTCTCTATCGAACACCGGAAGCCGCGATCATCGTGATTCTGATCTTCTTGGTTATAGTCACTGAATGGCTGACCAGTGGAGCCAAAGTTGTCTTAGATGCAAACCCTGCCTATAATCTGGCCTTCATCTATCATTTGTTTGCCGGACTTTACCAGGGCTACAGCGCTGAAACGCTCCGTGTCATCATTGAGATTTGCTGGTGGACCCATGTGCTGATCATTCTCGGGTTCCTGGTCTATATCCCGAACTCCAAGCACATGCATTTGTTGGCCTCGCCGTTCAATGGCTATTTTGCCACGTTGAAACCTGCCGGCGCTCAGATTCCGGCAATGGATCTGCTGGACGAAAAGGTTACGGAGTACGGTGTAGGAAGAATCGAAAACTTTACCTGGAAGCAACTGCTGGACTGCTTCGCGTGCGGAGAATGTGGCCGTTGTATGGATAACTGTCCGGCCAATATCTCCGGCAAACCGCTGAATCCGAAAAAGCTCTTAAGCAGAGAGCTGAAGGATCATCTTTTGAAAAAAGGCGCTGAGATGACCAAGCTGGGCCTTAAATCCACAGCTGATTTAACAGCTGAAGATTTCAGGAAGATTGCCGAGGAGGACCGTGAGTGTGCGGAAATACTTCAAAAGCACCTAATCGGTGATGTCTTTACGCGCGATGAACTCTGGTCCTGTACGACCTGTTCAGCCTGTCAGGCTTTATGCCCGGTATCGAACGAACATGTCAACAAGATCATTGATATGCGTCGGTATGAGGTGATGAATGAAAACAACTATGCACCTGAACTGCAGCTCGCTTTCCGTAATGTTGAAAGCAAATACAATCCGTGGGGTGTCAGCTGGAGCGAGCGTGCCGGCTGGGCCAAAGACCTTGATATTCCAGTCATGAAAACAGCAGAGAATCCGGAGTATCTATTCTGGGTCGGCTGTGCCGGTTCTTTCGACAACCGCGCGAAGAAGGTTTCCGTGGCTACTGCCAAAATTCTTAAGGCTGCCGGCGTCAACTTCGCGATCCTTGGCAGAGAAGAGAAATGCTGCGGTGATTTTGCCCGCCGTGCCGGCAACGAATATCTCTTCCAATTCATGGTCAAAGAAAATGTAGGCATCCTGAATAACTATGGCGTGAAGAAGATTATCACTACCTGTCCGCACTGCTTCAATACCCTGAAAAATGAGTATCCGGAACTTGGCGGCAATTATGAAGTGATTCATCATACCCAGTTCATTAACCAGCTTATCAGAGAAGGCAAGCTGAAACTGAATAAAGACGTTCAGCTGCCGGAACAAAAAATTGTATACCATGACTCCTGTTATCTCGGGCGCTACCAGCAGGAATATGATGCACCGAGAGCACTCTTCAATAGGATTCCAGGGGTTCAGCTCGTCGAGATGGACCGCAACCATGACAAGAGTTTTTGTTGCGGTGCGGGTGGAGCCAGAATGTGGATGGAAGAAAATCTGGGTGACCGTATCAACAACCTAAGAGTAGAACAAGCACTTTCCAAAGATCCTCAAGCCATTGGCGCTAACTGCCCATACTGCATTACGATGCTGGAAGACGGCGTCAAAGATAAGGCTAAGCCTGATCAAAATGTTCACGTTGTCGATCCGGCCGAACTCATTGCAAAAATGATCTAACAAAAAAGATAGACCTTTGGCAGTCTCGGGATTGCTAAAGGTCTATTTACTTGATACAATACATACATTATGTATAGAATTATGTCGTTTCTTGAATAATAGACAGAAACAACAGGGCAGGATTTTTATTTTTAATCACGAATAATGTAAAATAACACAGAACTATGTGGAATACTTAAGATTTCTGGAGGGGAATCAAAGGTGATCGAAGTTTATAGCGTTGAATCGGAACTAAAAACAGTTGAAACGGCAATGAATAAAGAAATGCAGTTTAATTCATCAACGCTTGATGATCTGTTGAACCTGCCGATGAATAATCTGGAAAGGTATATGAGTCCGGCCTTGGTTTTGTCTGTAAGCTGCATGACCGGAAAAATCAGCAAAACGATTCTTTCCCTTGCAACCGTTTTTCAATATGTTTTCCTGGCGCATCATATTCATAAACTGATTACCGATGAGGATATGTCCGAGCATTCCAGGCAGTTTCCTGTACTGACAGGGGATTTTATGTTTGGACAAACCCTGAAGAAGGTATGTCAGGAAGATATATTCCCGTATGCCGGTCAGTTTGTCAAACTGATCAAGACGATCAATGAAGGCATCCTGATGCGCTGGCGGTATAAAAATAAGCGTATCCCTTTCCAGGAATATAACATGATCTTAGGCAATGAAAGAGCTTCTCTGACGGCGCTGGCTGTGAAACTCAGTGCTAAGCTTTCCGGGATTCCCCAAACTTATATCGATAAACTGGAGAACTTTGGGTACTGTATAGGGATGGCCTGGGCAGCTTCGGAAGAACCAGCCTGTGCTTCAATATTACAGGAAAATCTCAGTAAAGCAGAAGAGAACCTGGCTCAAATCCGCGATTATTTACCGATCAAGCCTTTGCAGGAATTAATGGAATTTCTATCCGCGGAAATCGAGCGGAACAAAAAAGCCGGTACAGGGGTCTTACAACAATAAATATCCTGCGTGAAGATCTTGGAGCTCTCAAGCCACTGAGAAACATTTCTACATATCAATCTCAGACCTGAGCTTTTTTTTGTCTGACACGAATAAGAAACTTTCCTAGAACATAGAAAGTATATTTGGTATTCTTTAAATATCGTGATAGAATAATTAATGGCTCGTATTTAGCTGATGGAGGAGCGAAATAGTGCAACGCAGAAAAAAAGGAAACTTAGAAATGAGCCTTGTGGGACATGTTAAAGAATTAAGAAAAGTACTTCTTATTTCTTTGTATGCGATTGCTATTGGAACGGTTATCGGCTATATTTTCAGCGACTATGTATACGGTTTTCTGGCAGAGCCTGTCACTGAGCTGGCTGGAGTAAGCTTTATTACCACAACCCCGATGGAGCCGATTATGGTAAAGCTGCAAATATCGGTAGTAACCGGTATTATGATTGCCCTTCCGGTTGTGTTGTGGCAGATCTGGAGCTTTATACTTCCAGGTCTCAAAAAAAACGAACGTAAGTATCTTTACTATATCGTTGCGTCATCGTTTATTCTTTTTATTGCCGGCGCCGCTTTTGCCTACTATCTTGTTTTGCCGGTCTGTTTGAAGTTTCTGTTGCTTGCAGGAGGAGGAGCCGTAGATTCTACGCCTTTTGTGACCAAATCCTCTTATCTGAAATTTATTTTAACGTTTATGGGGACTTTCGGAGCAGTATTCCAACTGCCGGTTGTGCTGCTTTTCCTGATGAGAACCGGACATCTGTCTCCAAAAACGCTTGCCAAATTTCGCAAATGGGCTTTCTTTGCCATTGTTATACTTACCGTAGTCATATCCCCGACGCCGGATCCCTTAACTCAGCTGCTGATGGCAGGCCCAATATACATGCTTTATGAACTAAGTATATGGCTGGGCTATCTCATTACGAGAAAGAAAAAAGAACTTCAGCCTTCCGAAGCCGAAGAGGGAGGGGGACAGAACCAATGAGTATGACTGAAATTGCGCTGATATTGGTCATCGCTGTCATTCTATTTGGTCCGGATGATTTGCCCGTTGTGGCGAGGACTTTGGGCAAAATGATTTTTAAGGTACGAAAATTCACCGATGAAGTCACCAGAGAATTTAAGAGTACACTTAGTGCTCCCAACGGTCTAATTGAAAATGCTTTTAAAGACCATCCTCCTAAAGACCATCCTCCTGAAGATAAAACGGCTGAGTCTAAAAAAATAGCGGAAGAGGAAGAGCTTCTTTCCTATCAGGAAATTGAGGAATCGTCTCCCGATAAACTAGTGAATCAGAAAGACATGCAAGCGGGTGAATAATAGTTGAAACGTCAGAAATTATTTAGAGAAATCAATGCAGATCTGAAAAAAGTAGAAAAGGAACTTGATAAATTTCTCAATGTCGATAATCCTATGTTTTCGCAAACTTGTCTTTACCTTCTGCAAGCTGGCGGAAAAAGGTTACGTCCGAGTTTTACGCTTCTTGTCGGGAAATTTTTTGACTACCGGTTTGAGAAGCTTCTTCCTGTTACAATGGCCCTCGAACTTATACATATGGCAACATTGATTCACGACGATGTCGTTGATGCATCCCTTACCCGCCGAGGACGTCCAACCCTGACCGCAGGCTGGGGAAATACCGTATCGATGGCAACAGGGGACTATCTGCTTGCGAAGGCCCTGGAACTGATTGTGAAGATTGATAATCCCGCGGTATCCAGCATCTTGGCTGATGTCTGTATTGAGATGTGTCAGGGGGAAATTCAGCAAATTAAGTCTTCCTATGATACAACGCAAACCTTGAAACAGTATCTCTACCGTATTCAGCGAAAAACAGCGCTACTGATCGGCTTATGCTGCAAATTAGGCGCCAAAGTATCCAATGCCAGTCCGAGACAGATATGGCTAATGAGCAAGTACGGTAATTACCTCGGTCTTGCGTTTCAAATTGTCGATGATATCCTTGATATAACGGCAAACCCCAAAGAACTGGGAAAACCGGTCGGGGGAGACATCCGCCAGGGGATCATTACCCTGCCGATGATTTTTGCATTGAAGGATTCGCCGCAGAAAGAAAGATTAAAGGAACTTTTGGGGCAGAAGACGAAAACAGATGCCGAAGTAGCCGAGGCAATCCAGCTGATCATCCAGGCAGGTGGAATCGATAAATCAAGAAAAATTGTTGAGCAGTATATCGACAAAGCCAAAGCAAACCTTCAGGAACTTCCCGATGTTCCGGCCAAGGATGCTTTAATCGAGTTGGCTAATTACATGGGTGAGAGAAGCTACTAAGGTACGAAGTTGTGAAAAATCTACTCACCTTCAGATAATAATTTTAGGGCTCACAAGGTACTTAAAAAATATTAAAATGAATTTTATTAATATAATTGATAGAGACGCTGCAAAACGAAGAAGTTACTGCAGCTCTTTTTTTTTGCTTCAAATTACATTAAGAGCCGCCGCAGCGGCTTTTGCTATTTTTTCAAGAGATACAAACACCCATTGATATGGAAAAAAATAGTATATTATACATGAATTACTAAGTGAGGAGCTGTGTATTTTTGAATGACCAAAGAAGGAAAGTGTTACTGGAAGAAATAGAAAAGATACGGCATTCCAAAGTTATTGTCTATTTTTCTTATACACCTCTCGACGATGGAATCCTGGTTCCGTTGTATCAGGAATTGAATAAAATTGGAAGGACTCGAAAAATTGACCTTTTCTTGCACAGCTATGGCGGTGCGGTTGACACACCCTATAAGGTTGTCATGCTGATCAGGGAATTTTGTGAAGAGTTTTCGGTCATCGTTCCTTTTTCAGCAAAATCAGCAGCTTCAATGATTGTTCTGGGAGCGGATGAAGTTGTGATGGGTCCAATATCCGAGCTGGGACCGATAGACCCGCTGGTCAAGCATCCGTTGTATAAGGATTTCTGGATACCGGTGCAGGCCCTGCGCTGCTGCTTCGAATATATTGAAGAACTCATCGAAAACAACTCGAATACGGAGGTCTCTGAGATCATCGTCAATTCGGTTTTGAATAAACTTGATCCGTGGCTGATTGGGGATTATGAGAAAGCCTTAAAGGCTTCCAGACAATATGCCGAATCCCTGCTTTCCAAATATATGCTGAAAAATGATAAGGAAAAGGTGAAAGCGGTCACGCAAAACCTTACAAACGGTTATTTTTCGCACGGTTATCCGATAGGCCGGGCCGAAGCCAAAGAGATGGGCATTTGCGTAACTGAGGCTACAGGAGAACTGTGGGAATTAATCTGGGAATTATATCTTGTCTATCAAGCCATGTTTTCTGGCGAAAATGCTTGTAATTTTTCTCTTTCTACGATAGGATGATGTAGGGTAAAGAAATTGGTTTTTTGTAGAGTTCATGATATAGTAATATGAAAAGGAGGGTGACAGAAGTGCAACCTATTTTTGGAATGATTGCTCCCATGACATTAGTCATCGTTTTAGTCGTTGTGTTGATCATTTTTGGCCCAGGGAAACTTCCTGAATTGGGTAAAGCTATGGGCAAAGGCATTAAAGAGTTTAAGTCTGCGACCGATGATCTAGAAGACAGCGTCAAAGGAACCAAGGATTCGTCTGAAGAGAAGAAAGAAGTATAAGAGTCCATCGAACCATCATATGATCCATATAGAAATGTTTAGGACGTTACCGCGTTGCTATAACTGGCAAGGAGCGGCAACGTCCTTAAATTATTTCCTGGTTTATATGATTCTAAGATTATTTTCATTTAGTAGTTTCGCACAATATTCGATAATTTCGCGGCGTCGGACGATCCCGATAAAAATTCCCTGATCGTCAATCACGGGAACAAAATTTTGCTGGATCGCCCTGGAAATAAGATCATTGATCTGTGCATTGATCGAAACGGCTGCATTCTGGGTGCGTTGTTCAATTTCATCGAGGTGTATTTTTTCCGTGTTGCTGAACGTCAGATCAGGGGTGTTTTTCAGCTTCCAAAGGAGGTCGCCCTCCGTTACAGTTCCCGCGTAATGCCCTTTGGAATCCACCAGAGGGATTGCTGCATATCCGTGGTACTCCATACGTTCAAGCGCCTGACGCATCGTAGCATTTTTTTTAAGAAAGATGACATCTTTTTTCGGGATAAGAAAAAATGCAATATTTTTCATAGCAGAACCTCTGACACTTTTATTATGATGACTGTTTATTTGAATTATTCCATAGAAACTATGGAATTCCTTCCCGGTTTCAAAAGCTTTTTGACGGTAGATTAAGTATCGCGGTTAGGGGAACAAAGGGACGTATTATTTATCCCCAATCAAAAAGGGGGACAAAAGATACGTCCTTTGTCCCTCGTTTATTAGTTTTGCCAATTTTTTTAGAAGATTACACCCAGAGCAATAAG
The DNA here is from genome assembly GCF_047652685.1 of Dehalobacter sp. CP. Taxonomy (NCBI): domain Bacteria; kingdom Bacillati; phylum Bacillota; class Clostridia; order Eubacteriales; family Desulfitobacteriaceae; genus Dehalobacter; species Dehalobacter sp. CP. The sequence continues at coordinate 1,780,459 of NZ_CP157399.1, read as the reverse complement.
GATAAGAATCGCAATCGCGATAATACCGACACCTACACCGCCATATACCGGAGCCATTGGGGCAACCGGAGCCACCGGAGCAGTTCTGCAGCAGCATCCATAACCGTACATCTATTATCACCTCTTTTACAGTCAGATCAAATGATAAGATTTTAGATCCTTAGAACAAAATACCCATCGCAATCAAGAGCAGAATAATTACTGTTACAATAGCAATTCCGCAAAAATTAGGCGTACAGCAACAACCACCAACTGCGCCTTCTGTAACAACACCACCGGCAACTGCACCTTCGTAAGCCATAATTACAAGACACCCCCCTGTATAATTGGTATGAATTGGTACTCGATGCAATATATGTAAAGGTACATGCAATGGTGTATTTTCTGATGGTCAAAAATAATCAAATAAAATAATAGAAGCTCCCGCGTCCGGGAGCTTCTTGCGCAAAGTCCAAAGATAACTGCGGCTAGATTTTATACCTAGACATCAATTATCTAGAGACTCTTCAATAAAAAATTAACATGGAAAAGCCTCAAAGTCAACGATTATAAACAAAAATCTAGTAGTTAAGTTTTGGTTATTTTATTATTCAACGAACGGAATAAACACAGCCGCAATATTTTTGCCGGTAGAAATTTTGGGACCGGGCGATCTCCATCGTCTTTTTATAGCCATCCAGTTTCTTAAAATCCCTGGCCAGGAATCTGAGGCAGTTTCCATCAGCAATCTTTTGACCTATCTCCAGAATGCGTTGGCTGCTTTTATGAGGGCTGATGGTTAGCGTGGTTGTAAAGATGCTGATATCGTTTCTCAAAGCATACGCGGCCGTTTTTTGAAGTCTCAGAGCAAAACAACGATCACAGCGGATTCCTTTCTCTGGTTGATTCTCCAAACCTTTCACATGTGCCAGCCACTGTTGGGGGTCATAAGGATCCTCGATAAAAGATATGTTTTGGGCAGCGGCATATTTTTGCAGTTCACTGCTCCGGAGCACGTATTCTTCCTCCGGATGAATGTTAGGATTGCAATAGTAGATGACCGGAGTAAAATCCGCAGAAAGCTGCTCCAGGACATAACCTGCACAGGTGGCGCAGCAGGCATGAATTAAGATTTTTTCTTTGGCCATCGTTTCAACCTCCCAATCGTGACGCTAAAACGTATCCCTAGGGGAATAAGTCTTGCTGGCAAAATTATAGGCCTGATGCAGCCTGAATGCAAGATGGGAAAGTTGTTCAAAATAACTAAAGGACAATGAAGGAGGTAGATTTGATGAACAAAAATGCAATGAACCGGAATGTAATCATTCCTGTTTTAGGGTTGTTGTTTTTGTTGTGTGGCCCTGGACAAATTTTTGCCCAATCGACCCAGTATAGCGTTCAGGCCGGAGACAGTATGTGGAAAATTGCAGTACGGTATGAAATTGGATTAAGCGAATTAGCCCAGGCCAACCCGCAAATCCAAAATCTGAGACTGATCTACCCTGGACAGAAGGTTATGATCCCGAATATTGACAGCATTAAAGCCCTGGAGACGGAAGTAATCCGGCTTGTCAATGTTGAACGGGCTAAAAAAGGATTGCAGCAACTGAAACAGAACTGGGAATTATGCAGGGTCGCAAGATACAAATCACAGGATATGATCAACAAAGGATACTTTGCCCACGAGTCTCCGACCTACGGGTCTCCTTTTAAAATGATGGAGTCTTTTGGCATCAGATTTTCAGCTGCGGCGGAGAATATCGCTTATGGTCAGCAAACGCCGCAGGAAGTTATGAACAGCTGGATGAATTCTGCCGGCCATCGCAGTAATATCCTAAGCCCGTCCTATCTGGAAATAGGTGTTGGAGCTGCAAAGGATAGTGAAGGTAATATTCACTGGACCCAAATGTTTATAAAGCCGCTGTAATACATTGTCGGATATGTACTTTCTAAAAAATGCGGACACGGTAGCCTTTAATAAAATGCTGGTTCATCGTTTAGGACTGTGATAGACTAGTACTGTTGTTAGTCCCAGTCACATATCCGGTGACAAGGGACGATATTCAGCTGAAGGATGATTTGATGACAGTGCAGGGAATTACCGCGGAAAAAAATGATAATCGGATCATTTGGCTGGATGTGATGAAAGGAATCGGAATACTGAGCGTCGTCTGGGGACACGCCGGCCATCCGTATTCTTTTCTGATGTTCTTCTTTCATATGCCTTTGTTTTTCTTTATCAGCGGCTATCTGTATCGATCTGCGGGGGCTGGGACACCGTTGCAATATCTCGTCCGGCGGTCAAAACAGCTCCTGGTTCCTTATGTATTCTATATCGTTCTGATTACGGTATTCCTGGCCGTTTTAAGTGCGCTTAAAGGCCAATCGGCCGATATCAACTGGACAGCCTTGGTTCTGGGCGGAAGCAAGCTGGAAGGCGCTTACGGAACCTTCTGGTTTGTGACCTGCTTATTCTTTGTCCAGATATTTTTTGACTTCGTCATCCGGAAGATTCGTCCAAGGTGGCTTGTCGTGCTGGTGATCGCAGCATGTTTTGTTTTTGCCTTCTGGGAATCACGTTTTCACCAGGATATCTTTGTTCTCTGGAACATGGATGTGGCGCTTTTCGGAATTGTTTTTTATGCTCTGGGCTTCCTTTTTAAACAAAAAAAGTGGCTGGAGAATCCCCAGCAGAGCAGAATCATTCTTTTGTTATCAGCAGTCTTCCTTGTCTTATTCTTTTATGCCTATTTCCAGGATTACCTGAGGTTTGGGCTGGACTTTAAGCACCGTCAATATTATTTTTTCGGTACGAACATCCTTGTGCCGATGGCTGCCGTATTGCTGATCTCCGGCCTAAGCAGGATGCTCGCCAATTGGACGTTTTGCAAAAAGGTATTCAGTTCCCTGGGCCAAAGTTCGATGGCGATCATGTTTCTTCATTTGTTTGTGAATTCAGTGATAGGCGGTTTTATTACGATGAGTCCTTGGCGTTTTCTTATTATCGGAATATTATTCCCTTGGCTGTGGTTTGAATTTGCTTCGCGGATACCTGGTCTGCGGTTTCTGGCCTTGGGAATAAACCCTAAAAGACCAGCCATTGATATTGGTACTGGAACCTCGGGCAGATCGGATAGAGGCATCTGAGAAAATGCAATTACATGATTGTTTACGGTTGTTCTTGATTGATTTTCTTTAGAAGCCAGGCCATATTTTTGCCAAGTGTCTGAAATGTCCGGATGCCTTCCTCGTCCTGCTGGACATTTCCGGGTTTATGGGCAAGTGTCATATTCCAGTAGCTAGAACCTACGGTGATCATTTCGGTGATGCCAAAGAATAGATTGATCGAAGAAAAAACGAAATTTGTACCGGCTCTCCGGGCAGCCACAACCGCGGCACCAACTTTTCTGGTCAATAAACGGCCATTGGCCCCGTTAACGATACCGCAGCGGTCAATAAAGGCTTTGACTTCGGGGGTCATGTTACTGAAATAGCTTGGGGAACCGATCAGAATGCCGTCAGCTTCAAAGACTCTTTGCAGAATCGGATTCAATTCGTCGTCATGGCCCGGGCAGCTTCTGTCTTTGCTTTGAGCGCATTTTCCGCAGACCTTACAGCCAAAAATCGGTTTTCCGCCTAATTGTAGCAGTTCGGTCTGAATGCCCTCCTTTTCTAATTCCTGAAGAACGATATTAAGACTCTGAGCCGTATTTCCATTGGGTTTTGGGCTCCCATTAAGTGCAACAACCAACATGGCATGTTCCTCCTGATTTTGGATGTTTTTTTGATTATTCAGATATTTTTGATGTAAATACGATTGTAATGAATAATTCGAGATCAACAGTCGTGTTTCCTGCAACCGATTTTGGAGACGATCAGTACCGAGGGGAACCCGCTAAAGCCATCATGCTGATGGTAGCGGGGATATTCAGAATCTTTGCCTGACACTTTTGTTTAAGAATTGAAAATGTATCTCATTTTATATATAATGGCAATTAGCGCTCTGTGTCTTGTACAACTAAAACCGGCTGGAACTTGTATTCGCGGAACTGCAGCGCGGAGGGACTATAATATTCTAGCTTATTCGAAAGGAACAAAAAAAGTGAAGATTTTACGTTATATGCTCATATTTGTGCCGATCACTTTTGTCGGTGAATTTCTGCACTGGACACCAACCCTGATGTTTGTCTTGACAGCACTGGCCATTATCCCTTTGGCTGCGCTGATGGGTGAAGCGACAGAGGAAATCTCCTTCTATTCAGGGCCAAAGATAGGCGGGTTTCTGAATGCAACGTTTGGCAATGCGACAGAACTGATTATTTCTTTCTTTGCGTTAAAAGCAGGTCTTTTTGAGGTTGTTAAAGCATCTATCGCCGGATCGGTCATTGGCAATATTCTACTGGTGCTGGGTTTAAGCATGATCTTTGGCGGAATCAAGTACAAGTCGCAGCATTTTAACCAAAAGGTTATTGACAACAGTGCCAGTATGCTGCTGTTTGCGGTTATTGGTTTGACGATTCCAGCTATCTTCATGCATACGCTGGATCCGGCACTCCTGAGTACGCGTTATGAGGGACTCAGTGTCATTGTCGCAGTCATCATGATTATCATCTACATTCTGAGCTTAGTCTTTTCTTTTTACACGCACAAAGATATTTATTCGGTCGACCACTCCCAGGAAAGCTCTCCAAAGTGGTCCATTAAAAAAGCAATTGCCGTTTTGGTCGGAGCCACTGTGCTGATCGGACTGGAGAGTGAGTTTCTGGTCAGCGCTGTTGAGCCCATGTCGGAAGCGATCGGGCTAAGCGAATTTTTCGTCGGCATTATTCTTATTCCGATCATTGGTAATGCTGCTGAGCATAGCACGGCGATTGTCATGGCAATGAAAAATAAAATGGATGTCGCTGTTGAGATTGCAATCGGGTCAAGCCTTCAGATCATCTTGTTTGTAACGCCTGTATTGATTTTCCTGAGCTTGCTGTTTACACCGATGAGTATTGTTTTCAATGAATTTGAACTTGTAGCCCTCGTCTTTTCGGTTTTGATTGCCAACAGGGTAGCGACAGATGGCGAATCAAACTGGATGGAAGGGGTTCAGCTGCTAGCGGTATATTTGATTATTGCTGTGGCGTTTTTTGTTTTGTAGAATCCAGCTTCTTGATGCTATGGATTTAGGTTTGCAGATTCTTTGAGGGTACGTAGTGTGCCCTCATTTTTTGTGGGCTTATACTGCTTAATTGCTTAAGTGCGTGCTAAAAGCCTTTTGGGCTTGTCTGCGTGCCACAATACCACTTTCGGCCGTTGCGTCCTCCTTGACGCAAAAGGCCGCGCTACGCAATCCTTGCTCCGCTTATCGTGGAACTGTGCCACGCAGACTAATCGATGGTAATTGGGTTTGTCTGCATGAAAAACTTGCACTCCATATATATTTTCACAATGAAATCTTGTGTTATCGTTAAGAATTATTTATCAAAATTAAAAAAATGCAGACAGACATTGATAATAAGTGCTAACGGGTTAAAGGTGATTCGTATAGTTCATCCTCGTCAGATATTGTATCAGGGAATAAAATAATGCTATGATAAAGCTGATTCCAGAAGGAAGGGGAGGGGCAGTTATGAAACGGTTTGGTTTCTATTTAATGATTTTGATTTTGGGGCTGGGAGTTTTGACGGCTGGCTGTGCAAACAACGATCAAATGAATGGTACGAATCAGGAAACAAATCAGACAGGTCAGACGAACGGCTCAAACGGATCAAACGAGGCAAACGAAGACAACGGTCCGGTGATCTATCAGAACACGGTGTATGGCATTAATTTTACGTTGCCGGACAGTTGGAAGGGCTACTCAATTGTAACTGAGCAATGGAAAGGTATTGCTGTGGATGGTCCGCAAAGCGGTCAAGTGATTGAAACGGGTCAGCTAATTCGGATTCGTCATCCGCTATGGACTTCGGAGCAGTCTCGTCAGGATATTCCGATTATGATATTTACACTGGACCAATGGACAGACTTACTGAATGAAAAATTCAGTGTTGGCGCGGCACCAATGCCGCCAAGCGAGCTTGGCCGAAATTCCAGATATGTATTGGCGCTTCCTGCACGTTACAACTATGCTTTCCCCGAAGGATTCGAAGAAGTGGAGGATATCCTCGCAAACAGTCCTTTGGAAGCAACTGAAAACTTTAAGTAGGGAATGTCGGATTTCTTGCTTAAATTTTTTGGGAGGGTACCATGAAAATTGTTGTCGCACCTGACTCTTATAAAGGTTGTATGAACGCACTGAGCGCTGCCAGGGCAATCGAAAGAGGCATTCGGAACGTTGAACGGGATATTGCTGTAAAATTGATCCCGATGGCTGATGGCGGCGAAGGTACCGTGGACGCGATGATTGCGGCTTTGGGTGGTGAGATCATACCTGCCAGGGTAAAAGGGCCTCTGGGTGAAACGACGGATGCTTTTTTTGGTTTGTTAGAAGACCGAACAACAGCTGTGATCGAACTGGCAGCGGCGGCAGGCTTAAATCTAATTCCTGCAAAGCTTAGAAACCCTCTGCTGACGACATCCTATGGTGTTGGAGAGTTAATAAGGCATGCCTTGGACACTGGAGCTAAAAAGTTAATTCTGGGTATCGGCGGGAGCGGCACGAATGACGGAGGAGCCGGAATGGTCACGGCCTTAGGGGTAAGACTCCTGGATCGGCATGGTCAGGAAATTCGTTTTGGAGGCGGCCATCTGACTGAAATAACGGATATGGATTTTTCAGGCTTTGACTCCAGGCTGAGCGATACGGAGATCATGGCTGCATGTGATGTGACCAATCCGCTATGCGGACCGCAGGGGGCCTCGGCAGTCTATGGCCCGCAAAAAGGAGCAACACCGGCGATGGCGGCCCTATTGGACAAGAATCTCCGGCATTATGCTGAAATCATTCAGAAAAGCACCGGCCTTCAGGTGCAGGATATACCTGGTGCCGGAGCTGCAGGTGGTGTTGGAGCGGCTCTGATTGCTTTTCTGAAGGCGAATCTGCAGCCCGGTGCGCAGCTCATAATGAGGGCAGCAGATATGGACAAAGTTCTGACCGATGCGGATTTAGTCATAACAGGTGAGGGTTTGACCGATTACCAGACGCTCTTTGGCAAAGTGCCGCTGGCCGTAGCTGAAAAAGCTGTAAAACATCAAGTCCCAGTCGTCTGTTTGTCTGGCGGGCTGACGGAAGATGCCCAACAGCTTTACAAACATGGTTTTTCCGGTGTATTTAGTATTACGGAAGGACCTGTTAGTCTAGCAGACGCAATTCAGAATGCGGAAGTGCTGCTGGAGAGGGCTGCTGAAAGGATCCTGCGTCTGTACCTGGCTGGACAATCATTCCAGCATGGAGGGTCATACGCAAAAGATCATTAACGCTCAAAATCGTACAGGGAGGACACTATGAAGATCGTCGTTTTGGATGGATATACGCTTAATCCTGGAGATATATCATGGAGCGGGCTGGAAAGGCTTGGGGAGCTTACCGTCTATGACCGCACCGCCTATCATGCCGGTAATGAAGATTTGATCCTGGAAAGGATTGACAGGGCGAAGATCGTCTTTACCAATAAAACACCTTTATCCAGAACAGTGCTGGAAAACGCACCTGATTTAAAATTTATCGGGGTTCTCGCAACAGGCTATAATATTGTCGATGTTGAGGCAGCCAAAGAAAGAGGAATTGTCGTAACGAATATTCCTGCCTACGGGACGAATTTTGTCGCGCAGATGGCAATTGCGCTGCTACTTGAAATGTGCTGCCATGTCTGGCCGCACAGCGAATCGGTTCGGAGAGGAGAATGGTCCGGCAATCCGGACTGGTGTTACTGGAACTACCCGCTCATAGAACTGGCGGGAAAGACCATGGGAATCATCGGTTACGGCAGAATTGGCCAAGCAACCGGAAGAATAGCTCAGGCTTTGGGGATGAGGATCCTGGCTGTTGACAGTAATCCCGATCCGTCCTTGGAAAGCCCTGATATGAAATATGCCGATATGGATACACTGCTTGCCGAATCCGACGCAATCATGCTGCACTGCCCATTGTTTGAAAATACCAAAGGAATCATCAACAAGCAGAGTATTGCTAAAATGAAGCCCGGTGTGATGATCGTAAACAATGCAAGAGGACCTTTAATTGTTGAGGCGGATTTAGCCGAGGCCCTGAACAGCGGAAAGGTTGCCGGAGCCGCGCTGGATGTTGTGTCGACAGAACCGATTCAAATGGACAACCCGTTACTTCAGGCTAAGAACTGCATCATTACACCGCATATTTCCTGGGCCTCGCTGGAGGCAAGAACCCGGCTGATGGATCTGGCTGTGCGCAATCTGGAACAGTTTCTGGCAGGGTTTCCCGAAAATGTGGTCAGTTGAACCGGTAATCGTTTAATCATAAAGTCACACAATTGTCACAATTGAATTGTATAGTAACGATGTAAACTTTTTCGTTTTATTTTTCTATCCCATTTTAACCCGGCTCTGGTCGGGTTGTTCTTTTATATAAGAAGCAAAAAAGATTTTGCATTTTTCTGGAAAATTAATGACAAACTTAATTAATTCCTTTATTATGTAAGATATGTAAAATATTCTATGGTTTAAGGTGGATACATCGTATGGCTAGAGTTAACGTCCCATATATTATGGCGTGTGAAGATGTCATTAATGAAAATGAATCCTTAACTTATAAGAGCATTCTTTTCACAAAAACAATTAAAGCTTTGTTTGAAAAAATATCCCTTAATATTGTCGTTGGGGTTCAGGTTTTTGAGTCGGAAGAGGCTGAAGAAAATGAGGGTGACATCATACTTGAAATGACAGTAAAAGATGATAAAGATGAGTATGTCACCAAACTACCGTTAAAAATTGAGATACCAACAGGAACAAAGGATATCTCGGTAAAGATTGTATTTAACGATATGCTCATAAAATCGCTCGGATCATACAAGTTTGTTGTCAGTAAAGGGAGGAAGAAACTCAACGAATATCGAATATTAATAACGATGGGAGAGGGAGAAAAAGAATGAATACGCTCACGATGGATGTAGACTTTAATAAAATATCAAAAGCTAAAGCTTTCCCTGAGAGTAATCATTCGGATTTTATATCTGCTATAAAAAGCTTCACTTCACCAAATAATATAGAATTAACATCTAGCGCGGGAATTCATGGGCTGAATGTTGATGTTTATGAAAAACATAAGGTTTTATTTGCCGAATATACAGTGGTTTTTACGGATGAAAAAAGTTTTGAAATAAGATCAGGGTATAAAGAACCAAAGTCATTGAATAAACATAATAGTGTTCTATCAAGGATTGGTGGTGCTATTATGGGATGGCTTGCTTGTTCTCCAATTGAATCTTTCGCTGAAGAGATTAAAAATTCTTATACGCAGCATGTCGGCTTAATTGCCTCTCTAGCGGCTCTAGGTTCTGCTTTTGCGGCTTGGACTGGTATTCCTATTTTCAGTATTATTGGTGGGTTTATCGGACTTGCCGTTTTTGACGCATTAATAAGCTTATTACCTGGAGCGGTTAAAGAAGGGAAGGAGAAAGATCATAGCTTACAAGCCAAGCTATGTGCTTTTTGCGTAAACTTAGCAGCAATTATGGTTGGCGTTATTGCCCATAATTACTTTGTCGACTTGACTTTCGGGCTAAGTAGTATTGAATATTTTCCAGCCAAAGTCGTATCCAATGTTCATTATCTGATTGTCTTTTGGGTAGGGCTGATCTATGTTACAAGAGTCATTGGATATGCAGCAAAAATTAATAAGGTACCCATTCCATGGTTTGTGAAAATATTGAAAGGAATTGGCTCGAATAACGAAAAAGGGAAAAAGGGAAATAAAGAGTTATAATCTTTTTATAAATGGATATTTATTTTTGGCAAAACAAAAAACCCTTGATTATCAAGGGTTTTTAACTTTCGAATTTTGGTGCGGCCGAGAGGACTTGAACCTCCACGAGCGTTAGCCCACTAGTACCTGAAACTAGCGCGTCTGCCAGTTCCGCCACGGCCGCATCGACAGATTACATTATATTTGATGGCTCTGTGCTTTGTCAACACAAAAGCGTAATAAAAAAATAGAATTTTTAATCCTTGAAAACATGTATATAAGCAGGGCGGGACAAGGCCTTTGTTCCAGCCTTGCTTTTCGTTGTGGTTTTTGTTATCCTTTTCCATTGGGAGCATTTTGTTTTTTCAGATAGTTTAGGCAGGAATATATAGATTAATAGAGAAAGTAACCTAGGTTTGGGCTAACCTTTGAAATTTGAGATATTGAAGAAATGTGGAAGGTGATTTGTGTTGAAGGGTTTTATGAAATCGTTGTTTGAATGGGTCGTCATCGTTGCAATTGCTTTTGTTCTCTCTATGGTGATCCGAAATTATTTGATTGATACGCGAATCGTCCCGACCGGCTCGATGCTGCCTACGATTCAGCTTCAGGATCGTTTAATCGTGGATCGGTTCTTTTATAAATGCGGCGATATCAAGCGCGGAGATGTTATTGTTTTTGAAGCTCCCGAATCTATGATGAAGGATGAGGACCTCGTCAAAAGAGTCATCGGCTTGCCCGGAGAAAAGCTTGAAGTCAAAAATGGAAAAGTCTATATTAATGACCAGGTTCTAGATGAACCTTATGTCGAATATCCGGCTGATTATGAATTTGGGCCTGAAACTGTGCCAGAGGATTCCTACTTCATGATGGGCGATAACCGTCCTGCCAGTTACGACAGTCATCGTTGGGGGGCCTTGCCCGAGGATAAGATATTGGGAAGGGTCTGGATCAGGTACTGGCCTTTGGATAGTTTTGGACCCCTGACCAAACTGCCTGAAGACTATTTGAAGTAGGATGCGTACATGATACAGCACTTGGCATAAAAAGATTACGATTATCAAACCGCAAAGACGATAACTCCGATAATAATATAGATATGCGAGGGATGCCGGATGGATCCAGTCTTCCTTTATCTCATCAGCGCAGTCATGGTTGGGATCATTCTCGGATTTGGGACAGGGTTCAGTATCCGTGGAGGCCAAGCCAGAGGACTACTGGAAAAGGCCCGGACGCTTGAGCAGGAGAATGAAAGGCTGCATGCGGAACTGAATCGGGAATTTGAAAGAAGAATGCAAAATTCCGCTGTCATTTCTGAACTGCGTACCCGGCTCGAGATGGAGCAGACAGCGTATGAAGAGAAATTAATGCTTCTCAGTCATGCGAGGGAGGAGCTCAGTAGCGGCTTCAAGGCCTTATCCGCTGAGGCACTTAAGAACAACAATCAGTCCTTTCTCGAATTGGCGAAGGTCGTACTCGAGAAGACTCAGATTCAGGCTTCGGCTGATCTGGAAAAAAGGCAGGTTTCTATCGATGAACTCGTAAAGCCTTTGCGGGAATCGCTCGACAAAGTTGATCTAAAGATTAACGAACTGGAACAAAAAAGAGCAGGGGCTTATGAAGGGTTGCTTAAGCAAGTCGAAAATATGGCGTTCGGGCAGGAAAAGCTGCAGCGGGAGACCTTGAAGCTGACTTCTGCTTTGAAATCGCCGACTGTCAGAGGCCGCTGGGGAGAAATCCAGCTGCAGCGGGTTGTAGAATTGGCCGGCATGGTGGAGCACTGTGATTTTTACCAGCAGGAGGAAGTCAGCGGCGAGTCCGGCAGGCAGCGCCCGGATATGATTATCCGGCTTCCGGGGAATAAAACGATCGTCGTCGATTCCAAGGCCCCGCTCGCGGATTATCTCGAAGCTGTGGAAGCCCTCGATGAAGACCATAAGAGAACAAAGTTATCGGGTCATGCCCGGCAGGTCAAAAACCATATTACCAAACTTGCCGCGAAGTCTTACTGGAACCAGTTCGATTTTACGCCCGAATTTGTTGTCATGTTTCTGCCGGGTGAAACCTTTTTCAGTGCTGCGCTGCAGTCAGATCCGGAACTCATCGAATACGGCGCCGGGCAAAGGGTCATCCTGGCGACCCCGACAACGCTGATCGCGCTGCTTAAAGCCGTGGCTTACGGGTGGAGCCAGGAACAGATCAACGAAAATGCCCGCGATATCAGCGAGCTCGGCAAACAGCTCTATGACAGGATCAGCGTTTTGACCGAGCATTTGTTGGACATCCGCAAAGGACTTGCTCAGGCCACTCAGGCTTACAATCGGGCCGTCGGCTCCTATGAGAACCGGGTACTCGTGACCGCCAGGAAATTCAAAGAGCTCGGGGTTGCCGGAGATAATGAGATCGGTGAGATGGAGATCCTCGAGACCGGGCTTCGGGAGATTGCGGCAGGAGACAATTAATATTTGGGAAAACAGTTGGACTTCTCAGTCGAAGGCTACGTGATTATTAAAAAGATGTATGATTGCATCTTTTTTTGATTCCAAGAAATTTCAAAGAAACCTCCATGGGTCTTAAGAAAACTAAAAATCTTTACGATAATAATAAGGAAGTCTAATATCCATGGAGGGATGAAGATGAAGGTTTTAAGTTCAGCTGTTGATCTTTATTCGGACTACAAGCTGGAACAGCAAAAGACCGTCAATGAAAGGCTGAAAGCCTGGGTTGACGGACAGGGCACGGATGCAAACGATGAAACAGAGCCAACTGCGGATTCGCTGACACTTTCAAGTGACGCTTTAGCTAAATTACAGGAGAATCCCGCAGTGAGCAGCTCAGAAACAACTGCTGAGTCGGAAGATGAATTCTTTGAACTCAGCCCTAGGGAGAAAGAAATTATCTCCCTGTTGGAAAAGTTTCTTTCCAAGCTGTCCGGGAAAAAGGTAACGATTGATGTACCGAACAAACTAACTCTTTCAGGTCCGGGTAACAGTGATTTTGGTCACCTGATGGCAGCAAAGAACGACGGCAACAATAATGGGAACGGCAGTCAGAGGGTTGGCTGGGGCATCAATTATCACTATGAAGAGTCCTATACAGAAAAAGAATCCATGAACTTTTCAGCCCAGGGCACAATTCTTACCGAAGATGGCAGTGAAATAAAATTTAAGCTGGATATCACGACAAGCCGCGAGTATACAGCCTATCAGCGTATCGATATCAAAGCCGGAGATGCTTTGGTCGATCCGTTAGTGATTAATTATGGTGCAGGCGGCGCAAGCCTGTCAGGATTAAAAACGGATTTTGACCTTAATGCCGACGGAACGCAGGATACGATGTCTTTCCTGGCTGAAGGCAGCGGGTTCCTTGCTTTGGATGAGAACAACGACGGAGTCATCAATGACGGCAGTGAGCTCTTCGGGCCGACAAGCGGAGACGGTTTTAAGGAATTAGCCAAATATGATAACGATCAAAACGGCTGGATCGATGAAAACGATTTCATCTACAAAGAACTTAGCCTTTGGATTAAGGATGCCGCCGGCAACGACCAGCTACTAGCCTTAAGTCAGGTTGGAATCGGCGCAATCTATTTAGGCAATGTCGATTCGCTACTTTCACTGAAAGATACGGATAATCATTTAGACGCTCAGATCAAGGAAACCGGCATATTCCTGAAAGAGAACGGAGAAGCCGGGACGGTCCAGCATGTGGACTTTGCGGTATAGCGAGAGGATAAGCTGATTAAAGGGACGAATTTTTTATTCCCTCAATTAAATAATGGGGATAAAGATTCGTCCCTTTCATTTCGCGGTTGTCTTAACCTAAAGAGAGTTCAGAAATTGTTCCAGTTCTTCGATGTTAGATACCGAAAAAGCCCCGGTACAATACTCCTGGTATTTCGTCATCAGACAGTCGCCCTTGTCCCACTGGTCCTTGCTTAGGGGGTTCAGCCAGTACAAGGCTGCGGCTTTTTCTTTGATCTGGGCCAGGACTTCACTGCCGTCCAGTCTGTTCCGGTTATTTTTGCCGTCCCCTAAAATCAGTACCGTGGTTTTCTTCGGCAGGAAAGGCAGATAGCGGTCGAAAAACTGCAGCAGCACATTACCATAATGGGAATAGCCTGTACGGTTATAGCTGCTAACCTTGCGTAGATTGCTGAGTGAGCCTGTCCAGTCCTGCTCCTGGAAATAATCTGTCGCTTCCACGAGCTGATCGACGAACAGAAACGAGCGGACGTTGGCATAGCGCTGTTGGGTCGCAAAGACAAACATCAGCATGAAGTAAATAAATTTGCTAACGGAATTGGACATGTCACAGAGCAGCCAGAGGTCGGGTTTCGATTGTTTTCGCTGCATTTTTATTAGGTTCAGCGGGGTTCCGCAGGTTTTCAGTGCGTGTTTGATACTCCGGTTCAAACTTATGGTGCCGTTAGGACCGACCTTACGGCGTCTCCCTTTGCGAACGGCCAGTTTTCGGCCTATTTTTTGGATTTCCTGCGACATCTGGCCAATCTGAGCATCGTCACAATCCAGAAAAGATACCGTGCGTGGATTTCGCTTCTTCATTTCCTGGATCAAATGCTCTGAACTCATATTCCTGGCCAGCTGGCGTTCAATTTCATCTTTCAGTAAATTGTTCCACTCTTCAAGGGCTTGACGCGCAGCCTGATATTCTTCTGCAGTAAGTTCAGCCTGCCGGAAGGCGTTTTCCATATGATTAGCCGCTTTAGTCCAGCCGCTTTGCGTCTGGAACTTAGCCAGGCTTTTTTCGCGGTGTTCAAGATTTATGTCAAGATGCAAATGCAGACCCTGAAGTACTACATAAATTAGGTCAATCTCATTGTTCAAAACTGCTTCAATTAACATTTCGATCGGGACAGTTTTTCCCGCGCTGCCGCCCTGACCATCTTCCGGGGAAAACCGGCCTCGTCTTTCCAGAATGCCCAGATGGTCCGACAACATTTCCAAATCAGGGCCAAAATATAGCTCGATCAGCCATAAAGCATAATCAAGGCCCCAAGGAGATTTGATCAGCGTCGTATTAATGAGCTGATAAAAAGTATATTTGTCCATTTTATCAAGATCGAGCATTTTCAGTAGCCGGATGCAGTCAGATGTTTCGCGCGAATTTACGTTAATGCCGGACTCTCTGAGCAGTCTGGCTATTTTAAGAATGAAGTATTCCATCAAACCAATCCTTTTGGTTCACTTTTTCCAGGACATGCTGGCAGTCATCCTGGTATTTGAAAAGGATGTTCAGCGCGCTGGAAGCGACCTCCGCCGTTAGTTCTTCGACCTGCAGCTGTTCCAGGATGTTGACCCAATCGATCACTTCGCTGATGCTGGGGTGTTTTTTGAGCTTTTCGAGCCGCAATTTGCGGATGAAAGTAACCGCCTGTTTGCCAAGACTCTCCTTTAGATGCGGGAAGTGGATCTGAAGAATCTCAAGTTCTCTCTGCTCGTTCGGGTAATCCAGATGCAGGTACAGGCATCTTCTCCTTAACGCCTGGCTTAAGTTTCGCGTGCTGTTGCTGGTCAATAGGACGGAAGGTATGCTTATAGCAGGGATTGTCCCAATCTCAGGTATGGAAACCTGCCAGTCCGAGAGGATCTCCAGCAGAAAGCTTTCAAATTCCTCGTCGCTTTTATCGATTTCATCGATCAACAAAACGGAAGGGGTTTCGCCTGTTATGGCCTTCAACAAAGGCCTTTTCAGCAAAAATTCATTTGTATAAATATTCTCACTCGTATCAGACCACTCTTTGGTTCCCGGTCCTTTCGTCTGAATATAGAGCAGCTGTTTCTGGTAGTCCCATTCATAAAGAGCTTTGCCTTCGTCGATGCCTTCATAGCACTGAAGGCGGATCAATTCTCTATTGAGGTATTGGCTCCAGGCCTTGGCAAGTTCAGTTTTTCCGGCTCCGGCCGGACCTTCAATTAACAGGGGTTTATTCAGCAGCAAGGAATATTGCAGGACCATGGCGGTACTGTCATCGGCTATGTAGCCGTATTGGCGTAATCCTTGCTTGATTTCATCTGCATTCATGGTATCCAGTTCCTTTCTTGCTTAATATTATCATTATAATTTGAATGTGAATTTTAGCAATGACTTTTTTAGCAATGGCTTCTATCCTAAAAACTTGTTTTGGCTTTAGAAATTGATTATGATAGGAAAAGAAGATTTACAGTAAATTTGAAGAGGGTGAATTCGTGGAAGACATTGAAAATAAAACCATTGAGGAACTTGCCGAAGCCCGTCACTCAAAGAATACCTTTGAAGCACATGAAGAAGGCCTTTCTTTTGGTGAAAGGCTGGCGGATAAGCTGGCAGACTTCGCAGGCAGTTGGACCTTTATCATCATCTTTATTTCCGTCCTTTTATCCTGGATCATACTAAATACCATACTTCTATTCGGTCATGCATTTGACCAGTACCCTTTTATTCTGTTAAATCTTGTGCTATCCTGTATCGCTGCAATGCAAGCGCCGGTTATTATGATGAGTCAAAACAGGCAGGAGAACAGGGACCGACTAAGAGCAGAGCATGATTATGAGGTTAACCTGAAATCGGAGATCCTGATTGAGGAAGTACTGAAACGTTTAGATGCAATTGAAAAAAGACAGGAAGACATACTTCAGACGTTACAGCGGAAGTCAGAAATCACACAAAAAAATTCTGAAAATGAGTACGAAATAAATCATCAGATTTAGCTGTTCTTTTGAACTCAGGAACGAATATCGCGCTGCCAGATGGCAAGGAGCGGTATTATTTTTTACTTTGGATAAGCATAGCGATATCCTCTGGCATCGGAGCCTGGATTTGAAGAGGCTGCATATTTAAGGGATGCATGAAAGCATAGCTATAACAGTGCAGGGCTTGCCTTTGCATATATTTCATACTGCCGCCATACAAATCATCTCCCAAAAGGGGATGGCCGGCCGCCTGGGCGTGTACTCTGATCTGGTGCGTCCGACCGGTAATCAGGGTGAATTCCATCAGGGTATAGCCCGGGTAATGCTGCAGCGTTCGAAACAGCGTCAGCGCCGACTGTCCGTCCCGATGAACTTCCCGGACAATCTTGCTGCCCGACTTAAGCCGGATCGGGAGGGGCCATTCACCCTGTTCCAAAGGAAAGTTCCCTTCCACAATACCGAGATATTTCTTTTCAACTTTGTTTCTGATAGAAAGGGCGGCCAGCTGCTGGTGGGCATAGCGAGATTTGGCGATCAGCACAACGCCGGACGTATTGCGGTCAATCCGCGAGACTGGCCGGAATGGCCTGGCTTCACCTTTGCTTTCCCAGTAGCCGACCACCGCATTGGCGAGCGTTCCGGTCTGATACCTCGAGTTTGGGTGGATGACCTGGCCGGGCGGCTTGTTGACAGCGAGGAAGATTTCATCTTCAAAGAGAATCTCAATAGGCAGCGTTTCTCCGGAGACCGTTGCCGGCTCTTCTTCCAGGATATTCACGACAAGGGTCTGTCCGGTTTTGCCGCGAGCAGTCAGATAGGTGAATTTGCCATCAATCCAGACATTTTCGCCGACTTTCAGCATTTGCAGCACCTTGCGGGAAAAATGGAAGCGCCTTAGAAGTATGTCCTGGTATTTCCTGCCTTCATCTTCGGGCGTTAAAGTGTATGTGAATAATTTATTTGCATTCATGTTCTTCTCCTAATAGAATAAGCATTATCTGATAGACATATATTATGATTTAATAGAATAATTTAGCAAGATGTTGCGTAAAGAAATAAAAAATATATTATAATAACTATAGTAAAAATTAACCAATATCGGTCAGTTTGATAAATCAAGCAGGATTTCCAAGATTTATCCCTGAAGGCAAAACGAACAAGCAGAAAAGAGGTTAAATACAGCATGAATGATCAGAGAATAGACGTATTGGCCCAAAATTTAATCCATTATTCCATTGAGTTAAAGGAAGGTGAACATATCCTGATTGAGCTGTCGGGGCTGGAAATTCCTTTAGCCCGGGCGCTGGTCAGAGAGGCTTATAAAGCCGGCGCGCAGCCTTTTCTTAATATTACGCATCATACCCTGCAGCGTGAAATATTAAAAGGGCTTTCAGTTGAACAGGCACAAAGCCAGGCAAAGTGGGAAGTCGCCAGAATGAAGGACATGCAGGCTTATATCGGAATACGCTCCGGAGAAAATATTAACGAGCTGGCTGATGTCCCTGCGGATAAAATGCAAATCTACCTGAGCCATTACTCGAAACCGCTCCATTCCGAGCAAAGAGTCAAGCATACCCGCTGGTGTGTACTTCGCTATCCGAATCCGTCGATGGCACAGCTTGCTGAGATGAGTACGGAAGCTTTTGAAGATTTTTACTTTAAAGTCTGCAATCTCGATTATTCCAAAATGTCCAGAGCGATGGACCCGCTGAAAGAACGGATGGAAAAGACCAACATGGTGAGGATCACAGGGCCGGGAACTGATCTTTCTTTTTCAATCAAGGGGCTGCCGGCGATCAAGTGCGACGGTAAGATGAATATTCCTGACGGCGAGCTTTTCACAGCGCCGGTCAGAGATTCGGTCAACGGTATCATCACCTATAACACCCCGGCTGTTTATCAGGGATTTACGTATGAATCCATCGTACTGGAATTCAAAGACGGCAAAATTATCAAGGCTTCAGCCAACGATACCGAAAGAATTAATAAAATTCTCGATACTGATGAAGGTGCCAGGTATATCGGTGAGTTTTCGTTCGGCTTTAACCCGTACATTCAGAAGGCGATGAAAGATACATTGTTTGATGAGAAGATCGACGGAAGTTTTCATTTCACCCCAGGTTCGGCCTATGACGAATGCGACAATGGCAACCAGTCAGCCGTCCATTGGGATCTGGTATGCATCCAGAGACCGGAATACGGCGGCGGTGAGGTCTATTTTGACGGGGAACTGATCAGGAAAGACGGCAGGTTTATGCCGCCGGGGCTGCAGGTCCTGAATCCTGAGAACCTTAGATAACGTACCTAGTACAACATTCTTAAATTCTTTACTCAAATAATTTCATACAATCCTGATTACCCCATATTAGGTCTGGGTGGCACAAGTTCCGACGGTCAAGCGGAGCATGGATACGAAGCGCGGCTGTTAGACGGCCACGGATGGCCTAATGTCGCGATGCCATGGATGGCAAAGAGCGACTCGCCATAGAGGGCGCTATCTGCCGAAAGCAGAATTGTGGCACCCAGACTCCCGTTACAAAATACGAACCAAAATATGACAGGAGCAAGAGGAGAGAAAAGTAATGAAGATCCTGAGCAGTATAAAAATACCGGATGATCTCCTGGAAAAGCTGCTGGCAATACGACCGAGTACCCGAATCGTTCAGGTGAGAGACTTTACGGATGCAGATCAGGAAGCGGATGTACTGCTTACGTATGGCTGGGATATTAAAAAGGATACAATTGATTTGTATCCGAATCTCAAATGGATTCAAACCTTAAGCGCAGGGGTCGATATGCTGCCTCTGGACCGGCTTGTTTCGAGAGGCGTCGTGCTGACGAATGTCAAAGGCGCCCATAAGATCCAGATGGCCGAGCACGTCATCTGGAGTATCCTGATGCTCTTAAGACAGGGCAATACATTTGTGTCACAGCAGGAACAGAAGATATTCAGCGCAAAACCGAAGATTTCCGAAATGTACGGCAAATCGGTCTGCATCGTTGGGGCAGGCACCATTGGCAAAGAGATTGCCAAGCGGTGCGGGGCTTTTGGGATGACGGTATATGGCGTGTCACTTCATGGCAGTCAGGATCAGGCTTTCGCGAAGATTGTGACCCCGGAGGAAATGCCCGGGATTCTATCGGTCAGTGATGTAGTTGTAATCGTCCTGCCGCTGACATCGGAAACGAAAGATTTTGTTAATACAGACTTTATCCATCAGATGAAGGACGGAGCACTATTTGTCAATGTGGCCAGAGGACAAGTCGTTGACGAGGATGCCCTGATTGAAGCACTTAAAAGTAAGAAGATAGCTGCGGCGGCGCTTGATGTATTCAGGAAAGAGCCGCTGCCGGAAGATAGCCCGTTTTGGGAACTGGATAATGTCTTCCTTACGCCGCATATCGGCGGCAGGACGGTTCAAACCTCTGAACGCATGTGGGAAGTGTTCCAGACAAATCTGGCTAAATATCCTGACCCGGGTCAAATGATCAATATTATAGACGATAGGACAGGGTATTAAGAAACACGTACTTGAATATAGAACGCTCAACTAAGTAGGAACTCAGAATATTGAAACGTGAGAAACAGGCATAAAAAGAGATCCGGAGGAGTCCTATGAATGACTTCCAGAAAAGTGTTATCGAACAATTGTCCCGCCATACCCGCATCTGGATCGTAGGAGGAGCGGTACGTAACCAGGTCCTGGGACTGGAGTCTCCGGACATGGATTTGGTGTGTGGGCTGAGCCCTGAAGAGGTCCAAGATATCCTCCGTGAGCAAGGCTTCTCCGTTCGGATCATTGGCAGGCATTTCTCGACAGCCAGCATTTTTACGGAAGGTTCCAAAGTGGATGTGGTGCAGGCCGAAGAACTAGAGAAAGATGCCCAGCGCCGGGACTTCACCATTAATGCGATTTATCAGGATCCGGTGTCGGGGGAATTTTATGACCCGATGGAAGGCAGAAAGGATCTGGAAGCCAAAATTCTTAAAGCCTGCGGTAAGCCTGATGAACGGTTCCGGGAAGATCCTGTCCGTATTTTAAGGATGGTTAAATTTGCGGTGAAGTTCTCGTTGGAAATCGATCCCGATACCTGGGAGCAGGCAACGGACCATCTTTCTTTTTTGAGCAGCACATCCCGGGAAAGAATTACGGCGGAACTTGCCGGGATTCTTGTTTTGGCTGAGGCTGAAAAGGCTGTGCGGATGTTGGACAGAATCGGTTACTGGGATATGTACTTACCTGAGTTGGCCAGGCTGAAAGGTCTTGAACAGAATCAGTACCATTCCCTGGATGTCTGGGAACATACCATGGCCGTATTTCGGAATACCCCTGAAGATCTATATCTGCGTCTGGCAGGCCTGTTTCATGATTCCGGCAAGTGGGAAGTAGCTAGCCGGGAATGCCATGTATCCGGGACACTAAAGTTTGCCGACCAGAACTACTCGCTTGAGGGATTTAAAATCGTCGGGACAAGAGGACCCCGGGAACTGGAATATAAGCTGAAGTCTTTCATTGGAAAAAAGATTCGGATCCTTGGGGCAAGACTGGACCAATACCCGGAAATTGTGCAGTTTAAAAAAGTCATAGACGGTGAACCGACCAATTTTGGTCTTATCTACGTCGAAAACGGCAAACGACATTTCCTGATGCATGAAGCGGCAAGCGCCAGGCTTCTGGCCGATGTCCTCAAACGCTATACGTTTTCGATGTTTTTTGACGGGGTCGGCAAAAAACAGGAACAAAACCTTATTAAACTTGTTGAGAACCATATGCAGGCAACACTCGTATTCATGCCGGAGTTCAGAGGGGAATTTGCCAAGCGGTCTTTCAAGAACAGAGCGGCGGAGCTCGTTTGGAAAGTCTGCTGGGACGGCAGAAACTTTGAATTAAAGAACATCCATGATTTCTTGATTATATGGAAAGCAGATTATCAGGCCGGAAAACTTCATACCACTACTCAGAACAGTATTTTTGAAAGAATTTTTGCCGAACTGATCGCGGTGGCTTTGTGGCAGAAAGAAAACCTGATGCAGCTTGACTGGAAACTATTCCGGCAGTATGCGATGCAGCAGGGATTAAGCGGTTGGAGCCTCGGAACCTTTAAGGATCTTGTCCGCAAAAAAGCCATGGAAGAGATGAAGCTGGAATTAAATCATACTTTTCTAAAAAAAGTATATTGGGAGTTTAAAAATCTGTAAAAGTAAGTTACAATGATTATAAATAAATTATTGTTACAAAAGGGAGCGTGGAGATATGAAATGGCGCTGTGTTGTTTGTGGCTACATACATGAAGGAGATAATCCTCCGGAAACCTGTCCGGTCTGCGGTGTTGATTCCAGCAACTTTGTCAGGGTGGAGGAGGAAACGAGGCAGAACGAAAACAACAAGAACGATTCCGTCAAGAATGCCGAAGCTGCCCTGACGAGTCCTGCTCAGACCGGATTAAGCCCCGAGGAGAAGATTGTTAAAGCGGTGCAGTCCATTTCCTACGGTTTGTTTATTATTACGGCGGCCGCTAACGGTAAAGACAACGGGCAGGCAGCCAATACCTGTTTCCAGATTACTTCCGATCCCGTGCAGATTGCGATTGGTATTAATAAGAAAAACTACACGCATGAACTGATCGTGCAAAGCGGCAAATTCGGCATATCCGTCCTGGATCAGAATGGACATGATCTCGTTAGAAGATTTGGCTACAGGTCCGGCAGGGATGCCGATAAATTCGAAGGAATCAAAGCGCACCGCGGGCCGTCCGGCGTTATGCTGCTTGATGAAGTGCTGACCACCATGGAGGCAGAAGTCGTGAAGCAAATGGATACCGGTACGCATACCCTGTTTTTGGGAAAAGTCACGGCAGCGGAAGTCCGCAGTGCGGGTGAACCGATGACATATGCTTATTTCAGAAAGACGAAGTAAGGGCGCCGTCAAGCCTTCCGCTGTGATTCAAATTCGCAACCGGGGGTCTGTTGACAAACGGTGTAGAATAACTCAATTTTAATATTTGACAATTTTGAAATTTACTATACTAGTGTACTCAAATTCTAAACGACGAAATTTAAAACTTTCCCCAAGGTCTTGTAAAATCAAACGATATCACCCTCTGGAATGGTATAATGAAATAGGGTGATGACGATGATGACAGAGCAAAAAAGCAGACAAAATCGGATGCTGTGCGTATTAATGGAAGACCTTGTACCTAAAGGACACTTCCTTCGGAAGCTGGATGCGGCAATAGATTTCAGCTTCATATATGAAATCATGAGGCCGGTGTACAGTGACATAGGACGACCATCAGTCGACCCGGTCATTTTAGTAAAAATGCTACTTATCGGCTATTTGTACGGGATAGATTCGGAGCGAAAGCTCGAGGAAGAGATTACGGTCAACATCGCCTATCGCTGGTTTCTTGGCCTTGATCTGGAAGACAAAGTCCCGGATCACTCCGTCTTTTCCCAAAACCGCAAGCGCAGGTTTAAGGATACAGAAGTGTTTCAGGAGATATTTAACACAGTGGTTAAAAAATGTGCTGAAGCTGGACTTATTGGCGGTGAATGCGTGGTTATGGATTCCACGCATATCAAAGCTAACGCTGCTAATGGCAATGCAGAGGAAGTGCTTCTCATGGAAGGGCCCAATGAGTACTGGCAAAAACTAAATGACGAATATGGCCAGGACATCCGGCAAAAAAGCGAAGATGCCGACATGACTGTGACCATAAAAAAAAAGGCCGTCTCCGATCCTGAAGCTGGATGGATGCACAGACATCCCAAGCCGGCAGGATTCCACTACCTTTGCCATCAAAGCGCAGATATCCAATACGGTATCATAACAGACGTGCATGTTACGCCGGGAGATGTGACAGATGCTCCCTATTGTGTTAAACGTATAGCATACCAGAAACAGAAACTAAAAATACCGTTCCGCTTCGCCGGATTGGACAGCGGCTATGATACAGTCGCAGTACATCATGGTCTCCACAAGCTTGGAATTAGAGGATATATCCATCTGAATACCGGTCATAATGCCAGTTGGCGCAAAGAAAGAGGCCTGTTTTCAATTGATGATTTCAGATATGACGGTAAGAATGACTGCTATATCTGTCCAAATGGTTGCACATTACATTACATAGGCGTAAGAAAAGTGCGTTATCGAGTTGGTAAAAACTATGTGTCAAGATCACAAGATTGTAAAAGCTGTCCTTTGAAAAACCGTTGCATTACCGGAAAGGCTAGTTATAAGGAGGTCCGACGGGATTTCTATCAAGAGGATCAGGAACGCAATCACGCTTTAATTGGTACTGCTATCTACCGACATGTAATGCGAAAACGTCAAGTGATCAGTGAAGGGAACTTTGCTTTGCAAAAACGATGTCACAACTTAAGGTTTACCCGAAAACGAGGCGTCTGGAAGGTTCAAGAACAATGCTTCCTTTCAGCAATGGCATTAAATCTTAAAAGACTAGTGAAATATGGGACAGCACCGCTCTTGCCGGCTGTCCCATATCTTCTTTATATTCTAGATGTTGTTTTAAAGAGAAATATCCGATTAAGGCCCGTTTACTAAGTATATATATTTCATTTTAAGCCAGGTTTGTCAACAGACCCCCGGTTGCGAATTTGAACTGACGTTATGTCTTGGGAAAATAACTCATTTCTATACCGCTTTTTCCTGTACTTTATTGGCATCATATGGGATAAGCCTGACAATCGTGACAAAAAACAGCAGATGCCCCGCTTAAGAAAAAGGTGTTAACAAAATTTTACATATAACTATGTATTTTAACTTAAATATGGTATATAATATAAGCAAAGAGGAATCATGCAGCTACATGACTCCCCGCAACAGCCGCTTTAAGCGCGGTCGGCTAATGGACACGGATAGACCGTTTTCCATGTGAGTGGGCGGTCTATTTCCGTTTATTGAATGAAAGTATTAAAACCACCAATGTTCCAAAGGATATCATCAGTGCTAGTGTTTGATATACTTCCATGGCATCACCTCCGGAGGGAATGCCGACCGCCCTGCACGCCATCTGTTGCAGAGCAATTATAACATATATTGCCAAAATAAACCATATAATACAAAAAAGATGCTGCGCATTAATGACTTGCAGCATCTTTTTGCTATGTGCCCGGCATGGGCGAAGTCTAACGGGTGAAAGTCCACGCCCGGCAGCGGGAAAATGATAGTCAAAGCCAAGCGCGTCCATCGCAAGTAGAACGATTAATGGCTCTGCCTAGGCATATTTTGTTGGGATTGTCCAGACTGTTGACCCTATTGCTGGTTAGAAATCATGTTTTGGCTCTGTTGGATGTAATTGAGCCTGGGTTTGATCAATAAGATTGCTCATTTGTTCAAGAACTTGATGTGCTTGGATCTGTTGGTTGGCCTGCGATAAAGCATTCATTGCATTCTGAATAGCTTGACGCAACTGTTGATCGGCCTGTTGTTTCTGCTGCTGGGTTTGATTTCAGAAGTTCTGAATTTGCTGCTGCAATTGACTCGTAGCCTGCTGGCTTTGCTGAATGATTTGATTATTAAGAGTACCTTGTCCGCCGATGTTACTAAATGAGAACTGTTTCAGCTGATTCATCGTATTTTACATTTCTGTTATTTGACTTTAATTTGAATAGACATATTTTTTACATGATGATAAAGATTTATGTAAAATCAATTAAGGTAAATTACTACATGATAAAAATGAATAACATCGATAAAAAAGAAGATAATACGATATAACAGCTGAATAATTGTTTATCAGGAGGAATTTAACATGAGTATTATTGGCTGGATCATACTAGGAGGTCTTGCAGGATGGGCAGCAAGCATGATTACGGGAAATGATGCCAGAATGGGCGTTGGCTTAAATATCATTGTAGGAATAATTGGAGGCTTTCTAGGCGGATGGATCGTCAACCTTTTTGGCGGAATAGGGATAAGCGGATTTAATATATGGAGTTTCGTTGTGGCATTAGTCGGGGCAATCATTCTTCTGCTCATTGTCAATGCTTTTGCCGGAAAGAAAAGGTACAGCCATACCTAGTTGTTACTTAAGTTCTAAGAAGATCTGGTAAAACAATTTATTACCTTTTATTTGGAATCTAAAAATGCCTTCCCCGCAAAATAAAATTGCGGAGGAAGGCTTTAATAATGCCCATGGATTCATTTCTTACCACACCTTTTAGGTCTGGTTTAGCATTAGAATTATTTATAAAACCCTAAGGAAATGATGGAAAACTATAATGTTATGCGTCTTTTTTAACGGACTGTCTTAAGAACGCATATAATATGCTGGAAATATCAGGCAAGGAGGAGATATAAAAATGTTTTTCTTTCCGTTTTTTACAGGCCTTGCGCTTGGGAGATTATGGAATCGCAGTTATTGGTATTAATCTTATCTTTTGTCGCAGATTAAGAACGGTTATTCTTTAGGTCGGGAATCTTCACTATCAAATAATTTCCAAATGAAAAGAAACCTTACACGTGTAAGGTTTCTTCGATCAGCGAATCAAATAGGTAATGTCACTCTGGTTCAACATATTCTTTTCTTAACAAACCGGGCCATTCTGGTCAATGCTTCCTGCAGCTGCTGCGTTGAGTAGGCGTAGGAACAGCGGACATGTCCTTCACCGGCCGGACCAAAAGCTGTACCCGGAACGACGGCGACCTTCTCTTCCTTCAGCAGTTGTTCGGCAAACTCTTCAGAATTCAGTCCGGTAGCCGTGATGTCGGGGAAGACATAGAAAGCCCCCAATGGTTCAAAGCAGGTCAGCCCCATTTCCCTTAAGCCGTGGACCATAATCCGGCGGCGGCGGTCATATTCCATCACCATCTCCTGTTTGGCCGTTTCTCCGGATTTCAGCCCTTCCAGTGCGGCGACCTGCGCCATGATCGGGGCGCACATGATAGTATACTGATGGATTTTCAGCATGGCCTGAATCAGGTCAGGGTGCCCGGCTACGTAGCCGATCCGCCAGCCAGTCATCGCATAAGCCTTGGAGAAGCCGCTGACATGAAGCGTGCGGTTCCACATATAAGGCAACGATGCAAACGGCGTATGCTCTCCACCGTAGTTTAGATCTGAATAAATTTCGTCGGAAATGACGATGAGATCGTTTTCGGATGCAAACCGGGCAATCGGCAGCAAATCCTCTCTGGTCATGACTGCGCCGGTAGGGTTATTTGGATAAGACAGAACCAAAATCTTGCAGTTTGGCGTATAAGCCATCTGAAGGTCTTCGACCTGCAGGCGGAAATCGTGTTCTGCACTTGTTTTAACATAATGAACCTCTGCGCCGGAGATTTCCGCACAGGCAGCATAGGCCACAAAAGAGGGATCAGGGATCAGCACGCCGTCACCCGGCACGATCAGCGCGCGCATCGCCAGATCGATCGCTTCGCTGGCGCCGACGGTGATCAGGATTTCCTCGTCGGGATTATAGTCTAAGCCTTGGTGTTTAGCCATATATTTGGATAATTCCCTGCGAAGTTCGATCAGACCTGCGTTGCTGGTATACATGGTCTGGCCTTGCTCCAGGGAAAAAATAGCAGCTTCCGTCATGACCCAGGGAGTTGCAAAGTCCGGTTCGCCGACGCCGAGGGAGATTACACCGTCCACGGTAGCGGCCAGGTCAAAAAACTTTCGTATTCCTGATGGCTTCAGATTTAAAGCCAGTGGTGATAAGTATTGCTTCATGGCGTTATCATGAGACGCTGCGGTCTCTCTTCCTCTCCGTGAAATTCTATGCCATCCTGCTTATACCTGCGCAGAATGAAGCGGGTTGAAGTTGACTGGATTACATCCAGGGGAGACAATTTATCGGAAACAAACTGGGCGATTTCATGCATGTTACGGCCCTCGATAATGATACAAAGGTCAAAATCCCCAGACATCAGATAAACGGATTTAATCTCACTGAACTTTTGGAACCGCTGGGCAATTTTATCGTAG
The DNA here is from genome assembly GCF_047652685.1 of Dehalobacter sp. CP. NCBI lineage: Bacteria > Bacillati > Bacillota > Clostridia > Eubacteriales > Desulfitobacteriaceae > Dehalobacter > Dehalobacter sp. CP. Next base: position 1,752,970 of record NZ_CP157399.1, on the reverse strand, counting down.
CCATTGCCGCGCTGGGGCAGGACTTTGACATCAATTAATGCAGTAACCCTATCTTCTTCCAGTTGGTCGTAATTGATAAGGATACCGTATTTGGCGATGACCTTATCATCTTCCCACTGTTTAATTTTCTTTTTAATATAATCCGCTGTCAGGCCGGTCTGAATTGCTAAATCTTCCACAGTCAGACGGCAGTCCTGGGACAGGATATGAAGGAGGCGCCGATCATCTTCGGATAACATTCTCGAAAACTCCTTTCTGCGCTTTTGAATTAATATTATTAAATTATAATAGCATAAGAAGACAGCAGATAACAACCTCATCCTATGATTTTCCCAATTATTTTACCTCTTTTTTGTAAGATATGTTAAAATATAGCTGTATTCCACGAGACAAATCATAGAAGTGCACTTCGGACAATACATGAAGTTATGGAAGCAGACCAAGGAAATCTTTTGAGGTAGACTCAACAACAAGAAGGGAAATTTGTCCATATCTGATTTCTGTCAGAGTCACAGGAGGGACTGCCAATGCAGTGGTGTGATCAGTTTAATGTAAATCACGAACCATCTTTTGAAGACATTAAGCAATTTATTGGTAAAGGTGAACCGCTTTGGTCGGAGCTGCTTTCCTATATTGAAAGAGCCTACCAGGTGAAGCCCAAAACGACTTATAGCAAATGTTCCGGCCAGCCAGGCTGGAATGTTAAATATCAAAAGGGCAGTAAATCATTATGTACGCTTTATCCGATGGAGGGGTATTTTATTGCGCTAGTCGTGGTAGGAAACAAAGAGGAGGAAGAGACAGAGATGGCGTTGGGTACATTTACACCATTCGTGCAAGGCCTGTATCTCAAAACAGCTTTTTCCTGTGGCGGACGTTGGTTAATGATCAAAGTAGATGACAGGTCAGTCCTTGATGATGTAAAGAGCCTAATTGCCATAAGGGTAAGGCCAAAAGGTGAAAAGGGAGCTCAATGAAAAAGCAAAAAAGATTACTTCTAACGATTCTTTGCCTAATTGTACTAGTTTTACTTGGTTACAGCTCACTGAACGGCAGCTCAGCAACTTTTTCGGATCAGTCGCGGCAGACAGCGACTGCGGTCAAAGATCAAAAAGGTACGCTGTCGTCAAATCCGAATTCCTCCAATACCGGCTCAGATGCGGATATTGCTTCAGTCTCAGGCACCCTTCAAGTCCATTTCATTGATGTCGGGCAGGCGGATTGCATTCTAATCAAAGCCCCTTCGGGGAAAACTATGCTGATCGATGCAGGGAATAATGAAGATGCAGAAGCGGTTACCTCGTACATAGAAAAACAAAAAATAAGTAAACTGGATATTGTCGTTGGCACCCATCCCCATGAGGACCATATCGGGGGTCTTGATGCCGTAATCGATACCTTTAAAATCGGGCAAATCATCATGCCGGGCAAAACACATACGACTGAAACGTTCAAGGATGTACTTAGCGCGGTAAAAAATAAAGGCCTCAAAATAACACCGGCGAAAACAGGTGTTAAGCTGGACTTAGGGGACGGCGTGACTGCCGTTGTACTCGCTCCGAACGGTTCAGATTATGAGGATCTGAACAATTACAGTGCTGTGATCAGGATAGCATTCGGCAGCACTTCTTTTTTATTTACCGGTGATGCCGGAGAAGTGTCAGAGTCGGAAATGCTGCGGAATGTGAGCACGTATGATCTGAGGTCGACGGTCCTAAAAGTTGGTCATCATGGCAGCAGCGACGCAACATCCGAGTCCTTTCTGGATCTGGTAGACCCTGAATATGCAATGATTTGCGTCGGGAAAGAAAATGATTATGATCATCCTGCACAGGATACACTGGATAAGCTAAAGAATAGGGGAGTCAAGGTATTCAGGACGGATCTGGATGGGACGATTGTTGCGGTATCCGACGGATCAGAAGTGACATTTCATACGCTGGAGATTACATCAAAATAATGGAACTGATGGGTTAATTATTCCAAAAAGGTGGCATCAAAATGAAGGGTGTTATTGATCGTTTCGAAGGCAGCGTCGCCGTGGTGGAGTTTGACGGCAACAACAGAAAGAATATTAACTTCACTGATCTTCCTGCGGGGATTAAGGAAGGCGATGTCGTCGTATTTAATGATGGTAAATGGCAGCTTGATCAGAATCAAACAGCCAGACTGAAAGCGGAAATTGATATACTGGCCCGTGATGTGTTTGAGTAGTTGTCTGGTTGTTGTCTAATCGTTGTCTAATCGTTGTTGGAATAATGGTTAAAAAACAGGAAATCCTACATTCTTGACTGGACAGGATTTCGAAAAAGCGTTAAATTGATAGTTGATTATTTTGGGGTTAACCTTTAGGAGGAAGAATGAACAAAGTATTCGCCGCAATAGACATCGCAGCAAATGCCCATAAGAATCAGTTCAGGAAAGGGACCAATACGCCCTATATTACACACCCGTATGCAGTTGGAATGATCCTGCAGAAAGAAGGATGTGCGGAAGACATTGTTGTTGCTGGGATCCTGCATGATACCGTTGAGGATACCATTATTAATTCGGAATATCTCCGTAATAAATTTGGCAACAAGGTTGCCCTGATCGTAGAAGGGTGTTCGGAGCCGGACAAATCGCTACCGTGGGAAGAACGCAAAGAACATACCATTGAATACCTGAAAACGGCGATACCGGTGATCAAGGCCGTAGCCTGCGCCGACAAGCTGCATAATGTTCTGACGATGCTGGAAGACTATCAAAAAGAAGGAGAGAAGCTTTGGACGCGGTTTAACCGAGGCAGGGAGAAGCAGGAATGGTATTACCGTAATCTCGTGCAAAGCTTTATGCATCCTCCTGTGGATGATGATTTTAAAAAGCTTTATCTTACCTTTGCGAAAGCCGTCAGCGATCTTTTCGATCCCAAACCGGACAAGCAGGAAGAGGATCAGACTTTTTCTATCAGCTGAAAAAGACGAGATGCCTATTTTTTATTATTAGAATGATATCTTTTATTTGAACAAGATTAGTATTCAAACAAGAAGCGTATCAAAAAGAGTATTGGACCCAGATAAAAACCCGAAGTTCAAGGAGTTATGATTCCTTGGCCTTCGGGCTTTCTATCGCATGCAATAAGATCACTTTACAGTGTCATGGCTAATTTTCCCCCTGCTTTCTCTTCCTGAGCAGCATCTTTTGGCCATGCTAGGATTCAGAGCTCTACAAGCAGGATAGTTTTTCTTAGATAAAAAAACTTATTTGCCGGCTTCTTTGGTATAATTCAGCAAGCCTCCGGCTAGGATGATTCCAATCTGGCGTTCAGTCAGGTTATGGCTGACCCTGATGGAAGCATTTTTTCCGCTTAACAAGATATCAAATTCTTCGGAGTTTGATAGGGCTTCAGTCAGATTTGTAAAGATAAGCTTGCTGTAGTCCTTGATCAGATCGTAGTCGCTTTCGTTGACAAAAGTAAGCGGCAGGATGCCGAAATTAATCAAATTAGCTTTATGAATCCGGGCAAAGCTTTTGGCCAGGACAACTCTGACACCGAGGTACATCGGAACCAGTGCGGCATGTTCGCGGCTGGAGCCCTGACCGTAGTTCTGTCCGGCCACGATGATGCTTTGACCGAGCTGCCTGGCCCTGGCAGAGAACTCGGCATCAATCTTGCTGTAAACATATTCAGAAAGAGCAGGAATATTGGATCTGAGCGGCAGGATTTTGGCACCTGCAGGCATGATATCGTCTGTGGTAATATTGTCCTTGAGCTTGATGACGACGGGAAGCTCCAGATCTGGCGTAAGCTTCGGAGCAATCGGCAGCGGTTTGATATTTGGACCACGCACGATGGCGGTGTCCGGAGAACCGGGCGGAATAATCAGCGAATCATCGACCCGAAAATTTTCCGGCATGGGAATCTCAGCAGCAGGGCCCAGCGTGCGGGGATTGGTAAAGTAACCTGTCAGCGCACTGGCAGCAGCGACTTCCGGGCTGACCAGATATACGCCGGCGTCGGCAGTTCCGCTGCGCCCTTCAAAGTTGCGGTTAAAGGTCCTTAAGGAGACGGCGCCGGAGGAAGGGGACTGGCCCATGCCGATGCAGGGCCCGCAGGCGGATTCCAATATTCTGGCTCCGGAATCAAGCAGATCGGTCAGCGCGCCGTTATTGGCCAGCATGGTCAGAACTTGACGGGAGCCGGGAGCGATCACCAGGCTGACGCTCGGATCGACCACTTTGCCTTTTAAGATGGCGGCGGCGGTCATCAGATCGCGGTAGGAAGAATTCGTACAGCTGCCGATCGCTACCTGGTTGACTCTGATATTCGTTAACGTACTTACGGCAGCGACGTTGTCAGGCATATGCGGCTGAGCTGCAAGCGGTTCCAAGGCAGAAAGGTCGATAAAGATTTCCTCATCGTATACTGCATCGGCGTCGGCTTCAAGCGGAATCCAGTCGTTTTCGCGGCCCTGGGCTTTCAGGAAGATCCGGGTCTGTTCATCGCTCGGGAAGACAGAGGTCGTTGCACCGAGTTCGGCACCCATGTTGGTGATGGTAGCTCTTTCGGGGACACTTAACATAGAGACGCCAGGACCGGCATATTCAAAGATCTTGCCGACACCGCCTTTGACGGACAGGCGGCGCAGGACTTCCAGAATGACATCTTTGGCGGACACCCACGGAGCTAATTTCCCGGTTAGATTGATTTTGACAACTTTCGGGTCAGGCAGATAGAATTCGCCGCCGCCCATGGCTACGGCAACATCGAGGCCGCCGGCACCCATGGCCAGCATGCCGATTCCGCCGCCGGTAGGGGTGTGACTATCCGAGCCTAACAGGGTTTTACCAGGTTTTCCGAAACGCTCAAGATGGACCTGGTGGCAGATCCCGTTGCCGGGACGCGAAAAATAAACCCCGAAGCGGGAAGCGCAGCTTTGGAGAAAAGCATGGTCGTCAGCATTTTCAAAACCCGTCTGCAGTGTGTTGTGATCGATGTAGCTGACAGATAATTCTGTTTTGACTCTTGGAATGCCAACGGCTTCAAACTGAAGATAAGCCATAGTTCCTGTGGCATCCTGTGTTAAAGTCTGATCTATCTTGATGCCGATTTCTCCTCCGGCCCCAAGTTCACCGGAGATGAGATGGGCGGATAATATTTTTTGTGTTAAGTTTTGTTTCATATTTCTTACCCCTTTATTTAATTTATGATCCAACTTTATAATATAACAGAATGAGCCTGATTCATCCAGTATAACAAAAAAGTATACATAATATAGCAGATTTTTTTAAGGTATGGGTAGATTTTTTGCAGTGTGAATATTTCAACGTTCATTTTTCGTTGTTTTCGGGTTATAATATAGCTGTTGTGTTTACTACTTAGATTTAAGAGCAGTTTTTGGAGAAAATGATGATGACAGACAGCAGGTTAAACATCGTACTAGTTGAACCCGAGATACCTCCCAATACAGGAAATATTGCCAGATTGTGCGCAGCTGTTCAGGCCGACCTGCATTTAGTGAAGCCGCTCGGCTTCAGTATTGACGACAAGCATTTAAAAAGAGCAGGACTCGATTACTGGCATCTCTTAAAGGTACATGTTTATGAAAATTTTAACGATTTTGAAACCCAGAACGCTGAAGGTCAGTTTTTTCTGGCCACGACCAAAGCGTCTAAGTTCTATACAAATGTGGAGTTTCCAGACCGCTGCTATCTGCTTTTTGGACGGGAAACGAAGGGGCTGGCGCCGGAAATCCTACAGCGCTATCCTGACCGGCAGATCCGCCTGCCGATGAGAAAGGATGCGAGGTCCTTAAATCTGTCCAATTCAGTCGCGGTGATTGCGTATGAGGTCCTGCGTCAATGGGGTTTCCCAGGCCAAGTGTGACGGCCACGGATGGCTTAATGTCGTGATGCCATGGATGGCAAGGAACGACAAGGCCACGGACGACGGCACACGATGTGCCTAGTGTCGAATGCGTCAGGATGACAAAGCATTCGACGGGCCTAATGTCGCGGTGCCATTTAACTCACGATATCCGGAGGTAGTATGCTTTCTTATTTATCAACATTTTTGCTGGCAGTTCTATTTGCTTTGATTTTAACACCCGTCTCCATTATCCTGGCCAGAGAATGGGGTGTGATGGATTATCCGGGCGAGCGGAGAATACATAAAGCCCCGATTCCGCGTCTCGGCGGCGCTGCGATTTATCTGGCTTTTTGGCTGGCTGTTTTTCTGACGGTAGCCGTGAATAAAATGCTGATCGGACTTTTCCTCGGCAGCACAATTATTTTTGCGGTCGGCATCTATGATGATGTAAAAGGAATGCGGCCTCTGATCAAACTGCTCTGGCAGATCCTAGCAGCGGTAATACTGATTTTTTTCGGCATGGCGGTCCCGCATATCACGCTGCCTCTATATGGTGTTGTCCAACTTGGCTTGATTGGCAACATTTTTGCCGTGCTATGGATTGTCGGTTTGGTCAATGCTGTGAATATATCCGACGGTATGGATGGCCTCGCTTCGGGTATTTGCTTTATTGCGGCGATCACATTGTTCTGGTCCGCAACGATCCGTTCAGCCTATCCGGGGGCCGATCTTCTGATGCTGGCCCTGAGCGGCGTAACGCTGGGCTTTTTGTTCTATAACTTTAATCCTGCTAAAATCATTATGGGTGATTCCGGGAGCATGTTTCTCGGCTATATGATCGGAGCAGTCTCTATTTGGGGTTTGCTGAAAACCGCTACGGTACTCGGTTTGGTTTTCCCGTTGCTGGTGCTCGGCATGCCTTTGATGGACATGCTGTTTGCGATCATCCGGAGGAAATGGAAAGGACATTCGATCGTCCGGGCAGACAGGGGACACCTTCATCACCGTTTGCTTGATACTGGCCTGAACCAGCGCCAGGCAGTGTTTGTTCTATATGGAATCAGCCTTTGTTTCGGGCTGGCGGCAATTTTCTCCGCCTATGGACACTGGTACATCGCGGCGATTCTGGTGGTCATTGACCTCGGCATTATTTTGCGGATTATGTTCAGAAAGTTTCGTCTGCATAACTGGTACACGGTGACAAGACCGGTTTCTGCAGACATGGAAGATAAGATGGACGTGGAGAAGGATGACGCGGGAATGCAGCAAAAAACGGAAGAGCAGAGTCAGGCAGAAACGCAGAATCCAGAAGAGCAGAATCAAGAAGAGCAGAATCAAGAAGCAAAGATCAGAATGAGGAATAAAGTATGAATATTATCTTTCACGGCCATGCCTGTTTTGAAATCCAGTCTGACGCAGGTCGGCTGATGATAGATCCATATTTGCGGAAGAATCCGAAAGCAGAGGTCAAACCGCCTGATTTTAAAACGCTTGATGCAATTTTAGTCACCCATGGTCATGACGATCATTTGGGAGATGCGGTCGAACTGGCCAGGCTGACCGGGGCAGTCCTGATCTCGAATTTCGAATTATGCCGGTATGCGGAGACCTTTGGGGTGAGGGTTTATTCCATGCATATCGGGGGTAAGCACGTCTTTCCGTTTGGAACTGTAAAGCTGACTCAGGCCGTTCATGGTTCCGGGATCGAGCAGGCTGACGGAACCTGTCTGTATGGTGGTTTGGCCTGCGGTTTTCTGCTTCAGCTCGAAGGCAAGCAGCTTTACCATGCCGGGGATACCGGTTTGTTCGGGGATATGAAGCTTATTGGCAGCCTGACGGAAATCGATCTGGCTATGCTGCCGATCGGGGATAATTTTGTGATGGGGCCGGAAGATGCGGCCGAAGCAGCTCGGATGCTCCAGGCCAAAGTCGTGGTTCCGATGCATTACAATACATTTGAGGAAGAACAGCAGGATGCCAAGGCCTTTCTCGCGCTGCTAAGCAGAAAAGCACCGGAGAGCAAGGGAATGATTCTTGAGCCGGGACAGTATATGAAGTTGTAGAATCTAAAGGGCATTAATGCAGCGCAGAATCATATCAAGAAAGCTGGAAGACAAAGCAAATTTATGATATAAAAACCGATATTGATCATAAGATTAGACAGATAGATATGTTTCAAAGAAAATCCTGTAACCCTTACAGGATATTTTTTGCTTTTCAGGGCAAAAATAGACTGTAAGGAGATGAAAACAGAATGAGAACCAAAGATTGCGCGAAAGAATGCATTTATGCTGTGGACGGCGTCTGCCGTCTGGAAAACAACCATGGGCTGAAGACCCCCGAATGCCCCAACCGGGACGGTTCACTGGCCGCAGTCTCCATACTCTGAACAGGAGCGTTAAAGCATGAGAGAAAACATCACCAAGAAAAACACAGGCAATACGAAAAAAAAGGATAACAGGAAGAAGAGACCAGACTTCATTGAGGAAATGAAAATGGAGATTGCTTCGGAACTTGGCATCATCCAGCAGGTCCAAAACGAGGGCTGGGATTCCCTGTCTCCGAGAATTTCCGGAAAAATAGGCGGAAAGTTGTCTCAAAGATTAAAACGGATCAATAAATAAAAACTACTATATAACAACAATTAGTTCAAAGCCTCACCATGTGATATAATTAATGAAAAAAACAGGTGAGGCGTTTTTATTTGACAAAGACAAAGCATCAGCAGATTCTTAATTTTATTGAGGATCTCGACATAGGGAGCAAGGTATCAGTCCGGTTTATTGCCAAAGAGCTTGATGTCAGCGAAGGGACTGCTTACCGCGCAATTAAAGAAGCGGAGAACAAAGGGTTTGTCCGTTCGATCCCGAAGGTTGGGACGCTGCGGATTGAAGGCGTCAAAGAAAAACAGATTGAAGATCTTACGCTTCAGGAAGTGGCCCAAATCGTGGAAGGGCTTGTCATCTGCGGAGAGAAAAGGCTGACGGAATGTCCGAATAAGTTTATTATTGCGGCGATGGAACTGAAAGATTTAGCGCGTTATCTGGAAGAAGGCGCGCTCTGTATCGTCGGCAACAGGACAGATGCCCAGCTCCTTGCCTTGAAAAATAATGTTCCTTTGCTTATTTCCGGAGGCCCGGGACCTACGGAAGAGGTCGTGGCGCTGGCCAAGAGCCTGAATTCAGTGATTATCATTTCCCCGTATGACACCTTCGTAGTTACGACGATGATCAACCGGGCGCTTTTTGACAGGCTCATCGGCAAGGAACTATTGCTCATTGAAGATATCATGGTTAAGGATGCGAAGGTTCTGGAAGACAGTGCGACGATCGGAGACTGGTATAAGCTTTCGCAGAAGACCGGACACAGCCGCTTCCCGGTCATCGATAACCAGCACAACCTGCTCGGTATTGTGACCGCGGTCGATGTCGCCGGCGAAGGCGTCGAGGTCAAGATCACCAAAGTCATGAACAGGAATCCGCTGACCGTCGGAAGAGACGATCCGGTTACCCATATCTCTCGCAAAATGGTCTGGGAGGGCTGGGAGATTGCGCCCGTACTTGAAAACGGCAAGCTGATCGGAATCATAAGCTTGCAGGATGTACTCGAGGCTTTTCAGCAGATCCAAAAGCAGCCTCAGTTCGGCGAGACCGTGGATAATCTGGTTTTAAGCGGCTTTGGTTATGTGGAAGAGTCTGAATACCTGACCATTCGGGGCGAAATCACGCAGTTTATGGTGAATGAATTTGGTTCAGCCAGCTGCGGTGTTCTGGTAACCCTGATGAATACGGCGGGTTACATTGCGCTCCGAAAAAAATACCGCTTGGATGCGATCACAGAAAATTTCAGCTTTTATCAGTTCCATCCGGTTCCGGCCGGAACAGTCGTCAGCATTTCGGCCAGACTGTTGCTCGTAACAAAAAAGAACTGCAATATTGAGATTGAAGTTTTCAACGATAACGGAGTCCTGGCTAAAGGGATGATGACAGCCCGGATGGGGGATAAAAGATAGGCTATGTTCACACATCTTCATGTTCATACCGAATACAGCCTTCTGGACGGCGCGGCCAGAATCAATGACCTTGTGCATTCCGCTGCCGAGCTGGAAATGCCGGCGCTCGCGATCACTGATCACGGCGTGATGTACGGCGTGCTGGATTTTTATAAAGCCTGCGGCAAACAGGGAATTAAGCCTATCATCGGCTGTGAGATCTATATGGCTCCGGGAAAAAGAACGGAACGGGTTCTCGGCAAAGATGACAAGAACTATCATCTGGTCCTTCTTGCCGAAACGAACGAGGGCTATCAGAACCTGGTGAAAATTGTCTCGCAGGCCAACGTGGACGGCTTTTATTACAAACCCAGGGCCGACAAGGAGCTTTTACAGCAGCACAGTAAAGGTTTAATTGCACTGAGCGCCTGTCTGGGCGGAGAGATCCCGGAGTACCTGATGCAGGACAATCCGGCCAGAGCCAGAGCGGCGGCGATGGAGTATCTTGATATTTTTGGTCCAGAACACTTTTATCTGGAGCTGCAGGATCATGGCATCACCGATCAGAGAAAAGTTAATGCCGGCCTCTGGGACCTGCACCGGGAGACGCGGATTCCGCTGCTCGCGACCAACGATGTCCATTATATCCGGAAAGAAGATGCGTCGGTTCAGGATATCCTGCTGTGCATCCAGACCGGAAAGACGCTGGCCGACAGCTCCAGGATGAGCTTTGAGGGCAGCGAGTATTATCTGAAAAGCAAGCAGGAGATGAATTTGCTTTTTGGGGAGACGCCCGAGGTTTTACGCCAGACGAATGAGATTGCGGAGCGCTGCAACGTCAGCTTTTCGTTTGGCCAGCATTATCTGCCGGTGTACGAGGTTCCGGAGGGCTGCACCTTGGACGAGTACCTGCGGGAATTATGCTGGAAGGCGTTCCCGGTGTTCTACCCCGATGCAACGCCGGAACAGCGGGAGCGGCTGGAATATGAGCTTGGGATTATTACCCAGACTGGTTTTTCCGGGTATTTTCTGATTGTGTCCGATTTCTGCCGGTATGCCCGGGAGCATGATGTTGCGGTCGGTCCGGGGCGTGGTTCGGCAGCTGCGAGCATGGTTGCGTACTTGCTCGGCATCACCTCCGTGGAGCCGTTGCGCCATGATCTTCTTTTTGAACGTTTTTTAAATCCGGAAAGGATTTCGATGCCGGATATTGACATCGACTTTGACCCGGAAGGCCGGGAAAAAGTCATCAAATATGTGACGGAAAAGTATGGGGAAGAGAAAGTCTGCCAGATTATTACGTTTGGTACCATGGGCGCCAAGGGCGTGCTGAGGGATGTCGGAAGAGTCCTGAATATACCGCTCAGCAAAGTCGATAAAGTTGCCAAAGCTGTTCCATTCGAACTGGGCATGACGCTGGAAAGGGCGCTGACCGTTTCTCCGGAGCTGCAGAAAATGGTTAGGGAAGAAGAGGAAATCAAAAGGCTCTATGAGATTTCAAAATCGCTGGAGGGGATGCCGAGGCATGCTTCCACGCATGCTGCCGGCGTCGTGATTGCCAGGGATGAATTGACCAGTTACCTTCCGCTTCAGAAAACTTCCGACGGGCTGCTGATGACCCAGTTCCCGATGAAATTGGTCGAGGAGATCGGACTGCTGAAAATGGATTTCCTGGGCTTGCGGAACCTGACGATTCTGACCAAAGCCCAGGCGAATATTGGGAAAACCCGCGGTATCCGGCTTGATCTGAATCATTTGCCGCTGGATGACCAAGCGACCTATCAACTGCTTTCCGAAGGGAACAGCACAGGCGTATTTCAGCTGGAAAGCGGCGGCATGCGGGCTATCTTAAAAGATTTGAAGCCCAGTTGTTTTGAAGATATTATTGCTGTGCTCGCTCTGTACCGTCCTGGTCCGATGGAACAGATTCCGGAGTTCGTGCGCCGAAAGCATGGCGGGCAGATCAAGGTCCTGCATCAGAAAATGGAAGAAATTTTAAGACCGACGTACGGGATTATCGTCTATCAGGAACAGGTCATGCAGATTGCCCAGAATCTTGGCGGATACTCTCTTGGACGAGCAGATCTTCTGCGCAGGGCCATGGGGAAAAAAGACAAGAAAATCATGGCCGAAGAAAGGCAGAACTTTATCTATGGCCTGCAGGACAGCGGCGGCGAATGGATTGTGCCGGGAGCGCTCCGTCTGGGTATAGGTGAAAAGGAAGCCGAAGAGATTTTTGATTTGATGGCCAAATTTGCCGAGTACGGATTCAATAAGGGCCACGCTACGGCTTATGCGATGATCTCTTACCAGACAGCCTATCTAAAAGCGAATTATCCGCTGGAATACACCGCGGCGCTGTTGAGTTCCGTGATCGGCGCATCAGATAAAGTCACTTTTTATATTCAGGAGGCCAGGAGCAGCGGCATTGAGATTCTGCCGCCCGATGTCCAGTACAGTTACCGGGATTTTACCATTGAACACGGAGCGATACGTTTTGGACTCGAGGCGATCCGCAATGTCGGGACACAGGTGGTTGACAGGATCATCGCCGAAAGAGAGAACGGCCCGTTTACCTCATTTTATGATTTTATTGTACGCATGGATGCTAAAGTTCTGAACAAACGAACCCTGGAAAGTCTGATTAAGGCCGGCGCATTTCAGTCACTGTGCAGCCGCGCTCAGGCTATGAAAGTCCTGGATCAGGCCCTGGAGCTGGCCCAGAACCGGCAAAAGGACAGCGAATCCGGCCAGATGTCTTTGTTTGATCTCGATCAGGACCTCGATGGAGGGCTGGTTATGCCTGAAATACCGGAATTCAGCGAGAACGAGATCCTGAAGATGGAGAGGGAGTATATCGGTATATATCTCACAGCCCATCCGCTTTATTCCGTGAATGACCTGCTCAGGAAAATCACGAGTTCAGAAATTGCGGCTTGTCTCGAAAGTACGGAAGAAAAAAAGGTCATTCTAGGTGGGATAATAAATTCTTATCGGCAAACAATAACGAAAAAAGGGGAAATGATGGCTACCTTCTTACTGGAGGATCTGACCGGAACGATTGAGGTTCTGGTATTTCCCAGATTGTTTCCGGAAGTTGTCAGGATGGACAACGACCATATTGTGGTTGTTCACGGTCGTTATTATGTGAATGAAGATGAAAAGAAAATATTTGCTGAAAAAGTTCTGCCGATCGAGGAATGTAGCGTCAAACCGGATAAATTGTTTCTGAAGATTCCAAGCAATCAGGATACGGAGCTGACCGATAAGATCCTGGCGGTTCTTGGGGCATTTCGCGGAACGCATCCTGTCTATTTCTTTTGCCAGGATAATAAGAAGACCTTTGAGATAAGTCCAAATTATTTTGTCAGGCCATCTGAAGAGCTTGACAGGGCGCTTATTGCGCTTTTGGGAAATGATCAGGTAAGATGGCAATAAAAATTTGTTGGAAGAGGCAGGATATTGCCGCTTTGGGGCGAATCCCATAAATAGATTTTATGACACTAAGATATTTTCTAGACTGAAGGAGATTTTTTGTGCGAACTGCAATATACCCGGGGACATTCGATCCAGTAACCAATGGACACCTTGACATCCTGCATAGAGCCATTTATCTTTTTGACCGTGTCATTGTGGCAGTAGCTTCCGAAAGTAACAAACAGACGCTTTTTTCCTTGGAAGAAAGACAGAAACTGTTGAGATGCGAAACCAGCGATATGGAAAATGTTGAAGTCAAGTCTTTTGGCGGTCTGACTGTGGATTTTGCGCGTGAATGCGGAGCTATTGCGCTGATCAGAGGTTTGCGGGCCATGACTGATTTCGAATACGAATTTCAGCTGGCTTTGATGAATAAAAAGCTGGCTCCCGACATCGAGACCGTCTTTTTAATGACAAAAAGCGAGTATTCGTTCATCAGTTCCAGCTCGATCAAATCGGCGGCAAGTCTGCAAGGAGATGTTTCAGGATTAGTTCCGCCGAATGTGGAGAAAGCAATGATTCAAAAGTATAATAAGATGGTCTAAACGCTTATTGGAGGATAGAATATGTGGACAGTCATTTATATAGCACCAAATAAAGCAGTTGCTGAAAAATATCAAAAAGCATTTGCAGACGAAGGTATTTTAGTCCAGCTAAAAGCAGTTGGTTCACAGGAATCCACCGACGTAAGCGTCGAAATACTCGTGCCGGAATCGGAGGCTGAGGAAGCCAACGAGATTCTGACCGGTATTATGCGTTCATAATCCAAGTTGTCTTTATCGGAGTGAAAAATAATATGAAAATAGCCGTAAAAAAGTGGCAATGTACTTGCGTTTTTGACGCTGATACTATAAAATAGCAAAAGTAAGGCGTGCCGAAGTGGCGGAATTGGCAGACGCGTCGGTCTCAAAAACCGATATCTGTGAGGATGTGCCGGTTCGACCCCGGCCTTCGGCACCAAGTAATTTAAAGGCTTAAAATATAGAAGAACTATGAATGGTGAAAGATATACGAACATCGAAGCCCCGAGGGAGTAAGATCCTTCGGGGCTTTCGCTGTCATGGCTGGATGATTTAGATTTTACCGTTAATGTATTCAAAGGTTTTCTTAACCATGCTACCTCCAACAGAGCCGTTTTGTCTTGCGGAGGTGTCTGGACCTAAGTTAACATTAAGCTCGCTGGCAACGCTTTGTTTGTTAACCGGCAGTTTATACTTAGCCATTAGATATCCCTCCTTTTTGTTTATTTATCTGTAGTATCTGCATATAGGAATAAAATACACAGGTAGTTTATTTTAATTCAGTAAGTTTTTAACATTTAGACCAGGGATTGTTCTCGGTTTGTTGTTTTGTTTGGCTGCATCCCATGAGCGGGATTGCCAGAAAGAAGCTTATTATTTTTTGCAAGCCTTATATACAATAAATGTATATACCTGTATAAAATCAGGATTTTAGCCAAATTTTGAGTTTTGGGGCAGGAAATGAAATCTTCATAGCGAAGTAATAAAACCGGAAAGGGGGGATTGAAATGGAAAACCAATTTGCTGAACTGTATCATGACTTTGAGATGTATCAACACTGCCAGCTTATCTTTTCAGAACAGGCTCCGGATGGCATAAAAATCCAGCAAATCTCTTATGATACATTTAAACCGATTAAAGATGATAACGGGATATTATACTTCCCAATGAACGAACTCGGTTTCGGGTATTTTATAACCAATAATTTTAATATTGTGAAAATGCCTTCCAAGCAGAAAAAAGTAATGTATAGGATTGAAAAAGATGGAGAAGAATACTTTTCCATTTATTTATTTGGTCCAAAGAAGTAATTGCGTGCCTTTCCGTAACCCTCACAATTACTAATTACTTTAAGTTTTTTGAGTTCTATTGCCATAAAGAATTTAGAAAACTGCAAGTAAGTTGGCAGGTTTTACATTGTTCCAGTGTAAAACGGTTACATACTAAAAGGTAGAACAAATTTGCAATCGACAATTCACGAATACGGGTGTTTATGATTCGGATCTGAGTCTAAACACCCGTATTTGCTGTTCATCGGACAATGGTGTATTGAGAGACGATGGATGTAATCAAATGGTTCTTATGGTATTCTTAACATAGATGCCGGTATAAGGTTAGAGATCGGTGCAATACGCTTCAGGTTTGCTCTGGCAGTAAGCGCTGAGAGGAGTGTTTTTTTGTTCGGGCTAAAATTTTTATCAAAAAAAGTTTTAGGAGTCAGCATTGCCTGTCTTGTTGTGTTTGTGATGATCATTTCAACTGTTACGGCTCTATGGTCAGAAGATGAGCCTGCCTTCCAGACTGTCTCAGTGACAGAAATGGCAGATAAGGTGAAGAATATCAAAAAACAAGGCGGGACGATTGAATTCAGTCAAGACGAGATCAACAGCGCAATGGCTTTTTATTGCGAAAAGAAACTGCAGTCTGTCCCGTATCTTACAGGGCTTACTTCCAAGCTTGGGAAAAACAGGATTGAGATATTTGTTGGGGGAACAATCGGGCAGAAAATCAAATTTCAGCTATATTCAGAGGGGTATCTGTTTTACAGCGACGGGAGCATAGTCTATATACCGGAGAATTTTAAAATAGGCAAAATATTACTGCCGAAAGGCTTGGTCCTCAATAAGCTCAGCAAGATCAGGGCGATAGCTGATAAAGGAATTACCCTTGAAGGCGACACCCTTGTTTTAACAAATGATTTTTTTCCTTTTGAGATCATAGCCTTTTCAGTAAAACCTGACAAGATGACATTCGAAGTGAAGAAAGACGAAAAAGTTTCGAGCAGCGAAAGTGCTGCCGGAGGCGCAAATTCAACTGGCCAAGGAGGAAGCGGTTCTCAAATTAATTCTGAAGCGACAAAAGTGCTGCTGCGTACTGTTTACAGCCAGTTAGGGATCGTCTATGCAAATGTAAAAACAGTGCAGGAAAAACAAATTGTCGGATTCATGATGACGGTTGTCAATAATCTGATCCAAAATCCTTCCTCGCCTTATCGCGATCAAGCCGGCAGGGTCATCGCAGAATACAACAAGCTTACCGCGGAAGAAAAAAGTGATCTAAAGCTTGCGATGCTGACCTATATGGACACGGATATCGCTTTGAAATTAAAGGATCTATTTGGATTATGAAAAACAACGAAGTAAGCATTAAATAAGCCGAAAATTGGCCGAAAATTGAGTATTAAATATGTATTGAAGTTGATATCAAACGTGAATTTGTGGTATTATTAATTTTAATTGTCTTAGTATTCTTACTTTAGGAGGTCTCGTGTGCAGAGTGCAAGGGTTACCATTTTTGCCGGTCACTATGGCAGCGGCAAGACGAGTGTTGCTGTAAACTACGCTTTGTGGCTGAAAAAAAGTCATCAGAAAGTCACCATTGCCGATCTGGATATTGTTAACCCTTATTTCAGAACGAAAGATAGCGCGCAGATGCTGAAACGGTCAGGGATTAAGCTGATTTCCTCGGATTATGCGAATTCGAATGTTGATATTCCTGCTGTTCCGGGAGAAATCAATGCGGTATTTGACGAACGCGACGCCTATGCGGTGATCGATGTCGGCGGAGACGACAGAGGCGCCTATGCTCTCGGCCGCTATTACGAACAGCTTCACCGTACAGATGCTGCTGCCTGTATTGTTGTAAATATGTACCGGCCTTTAAGCCGCGATGCCGAAGCGACGATTAAAATTAAATACGAAATTGAAGCCGCAGCGCGAATCAAATTTTCCGGAATTATTAATAATTCCAACCTGGGTAATGCTACTACCGCCTCTGATGTCATGAATTCGCTTCCTTACGCAGAGCAAATCTCTGCAAGGACGGGACTGCCGATTGTGATGACAACCGTGCAGAGAAGTCTGGCAGCGGAACTGGCAAGTAATATTCAAAATATATTTCCAATAGATTTGGAGGAGTATGAATGGCAAAAGTGACGAAACTAACAATCGAGGCAGACAGATGCAAAGGCTGCTCTCTTTGTGTAAATGCTTGTCCTAAGAAATTGCTCAGACTTTCGCCCGAAATCCTTAACAGCAAAGGATTTCATCCTGCGGAAATGACAGATCAGCAAGCGTGCACTGCCTGTGGATTCTGCGCGATCATGTGTCCGGATGTTTGTATTCAGATTGAAAAAGAGGTGAATTAAAGAAAATGGCGGAAAAAGTATTAATGAAGGGAAATGAAGCAATTGCTGAAGCCGCAATTATGGCCGGCTGCCGTCATTTCTTCGGTTATCCGATAACGCCTCAGACCGAGGTCGCAGCTTATATGGCTAAACGTATGCCGAAAATCGGGGGAACCTATTTGCAGGCGGAAAGTGAAATTGCGGCCATCAACATGGTTTACGGAGCGTCCTCAGCGGGAGTCCGAGCGATGACGTCTTCATCGAGCCCGGGAATTTCCTTGAAAAGCGAAGGCTTATCCTATATGGCAGGAAGCGATCTGCCTGCAGTGCTGGTCAACATTCAGCGCGGCGGTCCTGGACTTGGCGGAATCCGTCCGTCCCAGTCCGACTATTTCCAGGCAACACGTTCTTCCGGTCACGGAGATTTTCATATGATTGTGCTCGCACCGAATAACGTTCAGGAAATGTTCGACCTGACGATAGAAGCTTTTGAACTGGCTGACCAGTACCGGATGACCGCGATGATTTTAGGCGACGGGATGCTCGGACAGGTGATGGAGCCTGTGGACATCAGCCGCGGCGAAGCGGCGTCGAACGTTACCAAGGATTGGGCGCTGACTGGAACAAAAGGTCAGAGAAAAAGAAATGTCATTAATTCGCTTTATCTCGAAGCCGAAGAGCTCGAGATGCTTAACTTGAAACGTTTTGAAAAATACGCGGAAGTTGAGAAAATTGCCAGAACGGACAATTACCTAACCGAGGATGCGGAAGTAATTATCGTTGCTTATGGTATCTGCGCCAGAATAGCCCGAAATGCGATTAACGAAGCCCGTAAAAAAGGCATAAAAGCAGGGTTGATTCGTCCGGTTACTTTATGGCCGTTCCCTAAAAACCAGCTAAAAGCCGCAGCGGAAAAAGCAAAGGCTTTTGTGGTGGTCGAAATGAGTATGGGTCAAATGATTCAGGACGTCGAACTGAGCATCCGCTGCAGCCGTCCGGTGCATCTCTGCAGCCGTACCGGCGGGATGGTTCCGACTCCAGAAGCTGTCTTGGAAGCCATAGAAAACGCTGCGCAGGCGGAAAGGAGTTAATGATGGAAATCGTTTTTCAAAGACCGAAAGCACTTTCAGATGTATCCAGTCATTATTGCCCCGGCTGTACCCATGGGATTATTCACAGGCTGGTGGCAGAAGTTCTGGACGAACTTGATCTTACCGGAAAAACAGTCGGTGTCGCCCCTGTTGGCTGCGCTGTACTTGCTTATAACTATTTTGAATGTGATATGGCGCAGGCAGCGCACGGCCGGGCTCCGGCAGTTGCGACAGGCCTTAAGCGCGCCAATCCGGCCAATATCGTATTTACGTACCAGGGGGACGGAGACCTGGCAGCTATTGGGACGGCTGAGACCGTTCATGCAGCAGCCCGAGGTGAAAATATTACCATTATCTTCGTCAACAATGCCATTTACGGCATGACCGGCGGACAAATGGCCCCTACGACCATCCCTGGCCAGATCACGCAGACCTCTCCTTACGGAAGAGATCCAAAGTATGCAGGTTTCCCATTGAAAATCTGCGAAACGCTTTCCACGATTGACGGGACGGCCTATGCGGAGCGGGTGTCCGTAGACAGTGTTAAAAATGTGATTAACGCCAAGAAGGCGATCAAAAAGGCTTTTGAATACCAGAGCGCCGGGAAAGGCTTTACGATTGTCGAGGTTCTGTCGACCTGCTCGACCAACTGGGGGCTTGAGCCTGTTGAAGCGCTCACCTGGCTGCGCGAGAACCTGATTCCTTACTACCCGCTGGGTATCTATAAGGATAAGGAGGTTTTCTAATGAGCACGACACTTGAACTTATGATTGCAGGTTTTGGCGGACAGGGTGTGCTGTTCGCCGGCAAAATTCTTGTCTATGCCGGGCTGCTCGCGGGCAAGGAAGTCAGCTGGCTTCCGTCCTACGGACCGGAAATGCGCGGCGGCACAGCCAATATCAACGTGATTGTCAGTGATACGCCGATCGGATCACCGATTATTACCTATCCCGGGATGTTGGTTGCGATGAACCAGCCGTCCCTCGAAAAATTTGAAATGGACGTCCAGAAAAACGGGACAATCATCGTGGATTCCTCCCTGATCCCGATTCAGGTACAGCGTCCCGATGTTCAGACCTTTTATATACCGGCCACGAGGCTGGCTGAAGATGCCGGTCTGAAAGGACTCGGGAATATGGTCATGGTTGGGAAAATTGCCAAGCAAGCCGGTATCTTTGATCTGGAGATGCTGAATAAAGCAGTATCCAAGTCGATTCCGGAGAGAAAGAAAGATCTTCTGGCATCCAATATCAAAGCGATAGAAATCGGGTATAAATTTAACTGAAGTCGTAGTGTCTTAACTTAAGTCGTACCGTTTCGACTTAAGTATTTCAAAAAAGTCTTGTAAAAGTATTGCCGTATTGTATTACAGCATAGTATTATAATACTATTGAAACATAGTGTTATAGTATAGTAGTATGATTCGGCAATTATTTTAGTATAGCAGGAAGGCTCTAAGCGCTTTCTGCTATACATAAGTACAGCTAAGGCTGTAGCCTTAGCCAAGGCTTGGCTTCAGCCAAGTTTTACTTAAAACAGGCAAATTATAAGGAGGTGCCATTAACTTGACTGATCAACTAAAGGACATGGGCGCACGTCTCTTGATGCTGCGCGAGTCAACGGGCTTCACGCCGGAAAAAATTGCTGAGATACTCGATGTTCCGGTTACGGATTATCTTCAATATGAAGCAGGAGAAAAAGATTTTTCGTTTAGTTTTCTGTACAATGTTGCAGGTATTTTAGGGGTTGACGTACTGGATATCATCAGCGGCGAGTCACCGAAGCTATCCACCTGCTGCGTGGTCAGAGCCGGCGGCGGGTATGAGATCAACCGCCGAAAAGCTTACGATTACAAGCACTTGGCCTTCACCTTCCGCAATAAGAAAGCTGAACCGTTTATGGTGACAGTAGAACCGAACAATGCGATACCGGAACGTCATTCCCATGACGGGCAAGAATTCAATTACCTGGTTTCAGGATCCATGGACTTTTTTATCGGTGAGATGGTTTACGAACTCGGTGAGGGTGACAGCGTTTACTTCGATTCGTCCGTTCCCCACGCGATGAAGGCCCATGGCGATGCTCCGGCAAAATTCCTGGCCATCGTCATGAAATAAAGGAGGACGCGCACATGATCATGTATGAGAAGTATATTGGCAGACACCGGGACGACTATGTCACGCTGGAAGATTTATATAAAAATTTTAAGGTGACCTGTCCGGATGATTTTAACTTTGCCTACGATGTCCTTGATAAACTGGCTGAGGAGAAACCCGATCAGCTGGCGATGCTCTGGGTAAGCAATAGCGGTGAAGAAAAAAGGATTACTTTTGCTGAAATGAAACGCTGGTCTGATAAGACGGCGAATTATTTTAAGTCACTTGGCATTAAAAAAGGAGATCTTGTCCTACTGGTTTTAAAAAGAAGCTATTTATTCTGGTATGCGATGATGGCTCTGCATAAAATTGGCGCAGTGGCTGTTCAGGCTACGAACCTGCTGACGGCGAAAGATTATATCTATCGCTGCCAGGCGGCAGGTATCAAGATGGCCGTGATTACCGCAGACGGTGATTGTACCCGGCATTTTGACGAGGCTGCTCCGGAATGTAAAACGGTTCAGATCAAAGCGGTTACCAAACATAAGGATGCAGGGGAAGGCTGGCTCGATTTTGAAGCCGGGATCGAAGCTGCGTCTGACCAATGGGAACGCCCTACCGGCGAAGAAGCGACCAAAGTCACGGATATGCTGATTATGGCCTTTTCCTCCGGAACGACCGGCTACCCCAAGATGGTCTCCCATGACCATGCTTATCCTTTGGGACATACTATGACCGGCATTTTTTGGCACAGGGTAGAGCCTGGCGGCCTGCATTTCACAATTTCCGACACCGGTTGGCTGAAATCTCTCTGGGGCAAAATGTATGGCCAGTGGTTAGGTGAATCAGCGATATTCACGTATGACTTTGACACCTTTAACGGTGCGGATATTTTGCAGAAACTGGAGAAATACCAAATAACCACTTTCTGTGCACCGCCGACCATGTACCGCTTTATGCTGCGGGAAGATGTAAAGGGCTACAATCTGTCGGCGCTGAAACACTGCTGTACCGCAGGAGAGGCCCTAAATCCGGAAGTGTTCAATCAATGGCGGCAGGCTACCGGACTGCGTATCTTTGAAGGCTTTGGGCAGTCGGAAACAACCGTTTGCTGCTCAATCCTGTATCCATGGGTGCAGCCGCGACCGGGTTCGATGGGGATGCCCACACCGGGTTATCAGATGGTGATTACGGATGAAGACGGCAAAGAGGTTGACCCTGGTGTGACCGGGGAAATCTGCATCAAAGCTCCGGATTACGCGACCAAGACGAAAGGTCTTTTTATGGGCTATTACCGGGACGAAGCGAATACGCAGCGTTCCTGGCATGACGGCCTGTATCATACCGGCGATCTGGCCTACCGTGATGAGCTTGGTTTCCTGTGGTATATCGGCAGGAATGACGACATTATTAAATCATCCGGTTACCGCATCGGGCCTTTCGAAGTCGAGTCGGCGCTCGCGGAGCATCCCGCTGTTCTGGAATCAGCGGTAACGGGTGTTCCGGATCCTATCAGAGGATTTAACGTCAAGGCGACGATCGTACTGAACAAAGGTTACGAACCTTCGGAAGACATGATTAAAGAATTGCAGGATCATGTCAAAAAGGTAACCGCACCCTATAAATATCCGAGGGTCATTGAGTTTGTGACCGAGCTCCCCAAAACCATCAGCGGCAAAATCCGCAGGGTTGAAATCAGGGAAAAGGATTTGCGGTCCGAATAAACGTACAGGATAATTGACATAAGAAAAGAGGATGCAACTTTGCTGTATCCTCTTTCTATTTCCACTATATGCCCGATCCTATATATCTCGGCTGATTACGCTAAGTTATTGTAGATTTACATATCACTGTTTGTAACTATTGTATAAAAATAGGACTAATGGCCTATATAATATTTGGCTCCGTTGTCATATCCTAAATTTAAATATAATGTTTAATAATGGAAGAGTGAAAGGAAAAGAAGATGGAAGCTGTCGAATTTGGTAAAAAAACGGATAATGACGTGTACGTTGCCAAAGAATGCAAAATAACAGGAAAAATAAACTCCAGAACCAATGTGATAATTGACGGGGAGCTTGAAGGCACAATTGAAACAAAAGCAGATCTACTTGTGGGTCCGCATGGAAAAGTAGAAGCGGAAATTTTTGCTGTAAACGCCCGGATACAGGGAGAAGTACATGGAAATATTACAGCTGAGAACTTATTGGTAATAGCTTCAACTGCCGTAGTCTATGGTGATATAAAAACAAAAGGGCTTCAGATTGAACAGGGCGCAAGGTTCATAGGGAAGAGTCAAAATCATGATCATCATGATCAGGCAGGTAGTATAACTGAACTAGAAACCAAGCCTGAGACTGAATATGAAAGTGAGCCTTCTGACAATCCTGAATTTTTACAAGGAAAGAAAAAGTCAAAACTTTCCTTTAAGCCTATTATCTATAATAGGATGCCTTAGAGAGGTAGGAACTGTCTACCCACGGAGCTCAATGCCAGTATCCAGAAAGTCTCCGATACTTTTCAGAGAATAGCACGATGAATGATCGAAATCAATTGATATAGCGGACAAAGAAGTGTGGATGACTGAAATCAGCGGATATTAAACGGCTTGCAGTAATGCAGCCGTTTATTTTTCTGTGCTGTGTACTTGTTGTACTTGATTCCAGAAAAGGTTATGATATAGAAAGGTATATTCAAAGGAATTGTTTGACGAATGATTCCGAGGGAGATTCTGAAGAAACGGTTCTTGAAAGGAGTATTACGATGCCCCGGATGCTGATCTTAGACGGTAACAGTCTTATCAATAGAGCTTTCTATGCGCTTCCGCCGCTTACCTCCAACGAAGGTCTTCCGACGAACGCTGTGCACGGTTTTTTAACCATGTTGTTCAGGCTCCAGAAAGAGCAGAAGCCTGATTATTGGGTCGTAGCTTTTGACAAGACGAAAGCAACGGTCCGCATTGAGCAGTTTGCAGGCTACAAAGCTCACCGGAAAGAGACACCGGAGACTTTGCGGCCGCAGTTTAATTATCTTAAAGAAATTTTGCGGGTGATGGCCGTTCCGATTCTGGAACTGGAAGGTTACGAAGCGGATGATATCATAGCGACAGTAAACGATCTGGCGATCGCCCAGCAAATAGAAGTTTTAATCTTTACCGGAGACAGGGACGCTCTTCAGCTGATTTCGCCGCATAGCTCTGTGCTGCTGACAATGAAAGGGATTTCGGAAGTTGAGTGTTACAACGAACAACGGCTGGAAGAAAGATATCTGCTGAAGCCTGCCCAGATTATCGATCTGAAAGGCCTGATGGGGGACGTTTCGGACAATATCCCTGGGATTCCCGGTGTAGGGGAAAAGACCGCACTGAAACTGCTTCACGAATACGGGTCCGTCGAAAATGTGCTGCAGAATAAGGATGAGGTCAAAGGCAATAAATTAAAGGAACTGCTGAATCAATACGCTGATCAGGCACTCTTAAGCAAAAAGCTCGCAGCAATGATTCACGATGTGCCGGTTACGTTTTCTCTTGACGACTTAAGATGGACGGAGCCGGACAAAGATGCCTGTAGAAGGATCCTCCATAGCTACAGCTTATATAAAGTCGCATCGCTGTTTGAACAGAGCCTCGCTGCGGTAACGAGTCCTGCGCAATTTGTCGAAAAAAGCAAGAAGCAAAAAGCATCAGGTAACAAAAATCAGGAAATAAAGACTCACGAGATAGCTGCTTCTAAACCGGATTTAATCAATAACCTATATGGAAATTTGAAAGATCAGAATAAAGGCGGCATGAGAGATACAGAGATCATTGATACTGTCCAGCAAGAAAAGAACATGGACGGAGAAGGCTGGCTGGAGCTGCTGAATACTTGGCTTGAGCAGAAACCGGTCCTCGCACTCAGTTATCGTTTTGAGGGCAGGAATATTCATCAGGGGCTCTGGACTGAAATGGGGATCTGTGATGAACATCATACGTATTCGCTGAACCGGTATGCTGCTGCTCCAAGTGTGCTGCGTCTCTGGGAAGAAATCCTGGCTGACGACGGTGTCCGCAAAGTGGTTGCAGACAGCAAGGGGCTATATTCACTGCTTCTGAATGAGAATAAGACATTCGCCGGCGTTGATTTGGATTTAAGCCTGGCCGCTTATTTGTTAAACCCGAACCGGTCCAATTACAGCGCTTCCGAATTGCTGGGGGATTATGTGACGGATCTGTTTTCGAATACGCCGGCACGGGAAGCAGCTCTGCTACGGAAACTTGCCGCTTCCTATATGGAAAAACTGGCGGAAGACGATCTTGAAAAGCTCTTGCATGAGGTTGAAGAGCCTTTAAGCCTCATATTGGCCAGGATGGAAAAGACCGGAATTGCTCTGGACAAGGCGAAACTCCAGGAATATGGTCAGGAACTTGAGGTTAAGATCAGCCGATTAGAAAGCGAGATTTACAATCTGGCCGGTGAAAACTTTAATATCAATTCGCCGCAGCAGCTTGGCAGGATTCTATTTGAGAATTTAGGGCTTCCGCCACTCAAAAAAACCAAAACGGGTTATTCAACGGATGCGGAAACGCTGGAAGAATTGCGGACGGAGCACGCTGTCGTGGAGAAACTACTGGAATACCGGCAGCTGGTTAAACTGAATTCCACCTATGTCAAGGGCCTGCTGGCCCAGTGCTGTGACGGCAAAATTCATACCACGTTTCAGCAGACGGTTACAGCTACCGGCAGACTTTCCAGTACCGAACCGAATCTGCAAAATATTCCAATCCGTCTGGAAGAAGGCCGGAGACTTAGGAAGGTTTTCCAGGCAACTCAGGAAGACTGGCTTTTGTTATCCGCAGATTATTCTCAGATTGAATTAAGAATTCTGGCGCATTATTCGAAAGATCCGATACTTTGTGAGTCCTTCCTGATCGGGGAAGACGTGCACAGACGTACAGCTGCCGAGGTGTTTGACGTAGCGCTGAACGAAGTCAATTCAGATATGCGGCGCAAGGCCAAAGCGGTTAACTTTGGTTTAATGTATGGTCTGACGGACTTTGGACTGGCCAGGGATCTGGCTATTTCCAGAAAAGAGGCAAAATACTATATCAGTCAGTATTTTGAAAGATACAGCGGTGTTCACCGTTATCTTGAGGAGGCCGTCGCTGAAGCCAAAGAAAAGGGAGAGGTTCGTACGCTGCTGAACCGGCTGCGGAAAATCCCCGAATTGTCTCATCCAAACAGAATGACGCGGCAGTTTGGCGAACGGATTGCCAAGAATACCCCGATCCAGGGAACCGCGGCTGATATGATGAAAATTGCGATGATCAAAGTAGCTGAAGCACTTCAGGGCCTGCAGGCAGAAATTTTGCTTCAGGTTCACGACGAACTGGTAGTCCAGGTCGAACCGTCAGCGCTTCCCAAGGTCGCAGCAATTGTCAAAAAAGAGATGGAACAGGCTTTCCCGATTTCTGTTCCATTGCTGGTAGACTGCAAAGTCGGAAGCAACTGGTATGATATGGTCCCTTATCAGGTGAGTGCGCTGTTGTTTTAGGAGGTCGATCCGATGCCTGAACTTCCCGAGGTAGAAAGTATCCGGCTGTCCCTGGCTGCAAGGATTCTGGGAAAGACAATTGAAGATGTCGAAGTCCGATGGCCTCCGGCAGCAGTTTCTCTGGTGGATGAGGATTTCAGCGCTTTGGTCAGGAACCGGACGATTGAAAGCCTTGACAGACGCGGCAAGTATCTGCTCGTGAACCTGAGTCACGGCCTTACGATGATCATTCATTTCAGGATGACCGGACGTTTGATCTATTATCCTGAGCAGCACGAGCCGGATAAACATACGCATGTCCTGTTTAGGCTCGATCAGGGGGAACTTCATTACTCCGATATCCGGAAATTCGGCAGAATACAGCTGGTGTCTTTTCAAATGGCCTTTAAGGCTGCCTGTTTGGCTAAACTTGGGCCGGAACCGCTGGACGAGTCATTTGCATTTGATCAGCTCGGGATGCGTCTCGCCAGGAAAAAGAGTACGATCAAAGCTGCGCTGCTGGATCAGACCGTCGTAGCCGGCATCGGAAATATTTATGCGGACGAGGCCCTGTTCCGCGCAGGTATTTTGCCGGATAGGAATACGGCTTCGTTAAAGGTGTCGGAGATTATGCTGCTTTACGATGCGATCTGTGAGGTTCTGCAGGAAGGAATCACGGCTGGCGGAACATCATTTCGTGATTATCGTGACGCAGACGGCAAGAAGGGTGCATTTCAGGAAAATTTGATGGTCTACGGACGCAGCGGTCAGGAGTGTAAATATTGCGGAGGTCAATTGGCTAAAATCAAAGTAGTCGGAAGGACAACGGTGTATTGTCCAAACTGCCAGAGATAGATGAAATTTGTTTTGAAGAAACATAACTTTTAATGCAGGAAGAAAGAATCCAGGAGGAGTATTTCACAGAAGGATGAGCATACTTTATTGCAATGGACTTGAAATTGAAGTAGCAGGGAGCACCCTGCTGGATCATATAACGCTGCGTTTGGAAAAGGGTCAAAAAGCCGGCCTGGTCGGAGCCAATGGGGCAGGTAAAACAACACTGATCAGGGCTGTCATGGGAGAAATTGCTCATGAAAACGGAGATATCAACTGGCAGGGTACTGTCGGCTATCTGCCGCAGACAGCGGCAGCCACAGCAGAACACGGTACAGTATTTGAACAAATGCTGACGGAACGCCGGGATATTCTTGATCTGCGGGACAGCCTCAGATCCTTGGAAAATAAAATGGCGGAACAGGCCGACGAGAAAACGCTCGAAAGGTACAGTCTGCTTACGGAACAATATGAAAGGGCGGGTGGTTATGCGCTCGAAGCCAGGATCCGCAAGATCCTGACCGGACTCGGGATGGACCGGCATCAGACGACTGAAGCTAATCATTTAAGCGGTGGTCAGAAAACTCGTCTGGCGCTTGGCAAGCTTCTGCTGCGTGATCCGGACGTTCTGATTCTTGACGAGCCTACGAACCATCTCGATATTGAGGCACTGGAATGGCTCGAAAATTACCTGGGAGATTATGTTGGAGCTGTGCTTGTCGTTTCCCATGACAGGTACTTCCTGGACAGAGTCGTGGACAGCACCTTCCTGATTGAGGATGGGTTCCTGAAAGCTTACAACGGCAATTATTCGGAATTTGAACTGCAGCGGAATATTGAAAGAATATCGCTGACCAGAGAAGCGGAACGGATCAATAAAAAAATTGCGGACCTGGAGGAGTATATCCGGCGTCATGGTGCCGGAATCAAAGCTAAACAAGCCCGGGGCAGAGAATCCATGCTGAAAAGAATTACGCCGGTGAATGCGCC
The DNA here is from genome assembly GCF_047652685.1 of Dehalobacter sp. CP. Classification (NCBI taxonomy): domain Bacteria; kingdom Bacillati; phylum Bacillota; class Clostridia; order Eubacteriales; family Desulfitobacteriaceae; genus Dehalobacter; species Dehalobacter sp. CP. Next base: position 1,724,986 of record NZ_CP157399.1, on the reverse strand, counting down.
GAAAGATTCGAAAAAACTCAGCATAAGCCTCCAGGCCAAAACCCGCTCAGGTGACCGGGTTCTCGAGATAGACGATCTGGCCGTTAAGTACGGGCAGAAGACCATATTCGAACATGTAGGTTTGGAATTGCGCCGGGGTGATAAGATTGCCCTGCTCGGCAGAAACGGGATTGGAAAGACGACGCTGTTGAGAGCTGTTACAGGACAAATTCCGTATAACGGTACGATCCGGACCGGGGCGAATGTCTCCGTCAGCTACTATTCCCAGGAGCATGAGAATATTGGATTAAGGGAAATTGTCATGGACGAGATCCGTTATTCTTCAACGCTTGACGATCCGGAAATACGCAATGTTTTAGCCCGTTTTGGCTTCCGGGGAGAGGATGTATTTAAACCTGTTGCTGGTTTAAGCGGGGGAGAGAAAAGCAGGCTGGCACTTTGCAAACTTTTTCTGAATCAGGGAAACCTGCTTTTGCTTGATGAGCCGACCAACCATCTCGATATGGAGACGAGAGAAGTCCTGGAGGAAGTGTTGCAGGATTACAACGGGACAATTTTGACCGTATCCCATGACCGGTACTTTCTGAACCGAATCGTGAATAAGATTGCTTTGCTTACAGTGAATGGTCTGAAGGTATTTGAGGGAGACTACACGGCCTATCGTGAGATGAGCGAGAAGAGTGAAGAGGAAGAAACAAAATCTGCTCAAGCCGCTCAAGATCAGACCTGTAAAAATGAAGAGGCTCAAAAAGCCAGAGATTACAGGGAAGAGTCCAAGAATACCAAACGGATAGAAAAAAAGATCAAGCAAATCGAGGAAAAAATTGCGGATACAGAATTATTGCTTCAAGAAATTGAGGATAAGCTCGATGCCGCAGCCAGTGATTATGAACTGACATTGTCACTTCACCGGTCGTATGAGAAAGTGCAGGCAGAGCTCGATCATCTGATGGAGGAGTGGCTGGCTTACCAGGATTAGTACGGAAAAACTGACAGACCGACGACCACAGATGAGCCGGCGCGGCACACCAAAACGAGGTTACAGCCATATATTATCCCGAAGGAAATACTTAAGGGGTAAAAGAATATGGGAATGGCAATGATCCTTGCTTTGGCTTTGAGTCTTGACGGTTTTGGGGTAGGGATGGCCTACGGTCTGAAGAGGATTCGGATACCGCTCAGTTCCATGATGATTATTGGTTTTTGTACGGCACTCGCCATGACAGTCTCGATGTACTGCGGACATCTGATCACGTCTCAGCTTACGGTGATCCATCCAGGTATTCTGGGAGCAGTCGTTCTTATTGCAATCGGCTTGTATCAATTGATTCAAACTTTGAGAAACAGAGCGGAACTGCCTGAAGCTGTCCCGGTAATGGTAGCTTCAGCCGGGCAGAGAGATGACAATCCGTATCGTACTTTGTTCAGTATTAATTTGAATTTCTTCGGTCTGGTCATTCAGGTTTTGCAGACCCCGGATGCGGCAGACATTGACGGCTCCGGAGTCATTACGCTGAATGAAAGTCTGCTTCTCGGCGTGGCATTGTCCCTGGATGCGTTTGCTTCGGGTGTAGCCGCTGCGCTCACAGGAATTTTCTGGTATGTCATCGGGATGGTGACGCTGATGCAGGTTCTGATGATCTTTACCGGTCAGGTATTGACAGGCAGACTTCCGGCGGGCGTGCTGGCGAGAGTCAGGTATCTGCCGGGGATCGTCCTGATACTCATCGGGTCATTAAAAATAATTTGAGGTTAAACATGATCAAAATTGGACTTACAGGAGGAATAGCAAGCGGCAAGACGCGTGTTGCCAGCTGGTTTGCGCAGAAGGGCATCCCGGTTTTTAACGCGGATGACGCAGTTCATAGGTTGTATGACGGGCCGTTGATCCCTTTGATCGGCAAAGAGTTTGGATCTGAATGCGTCCGAGATGGAAAGATTGACCGGGCGGAGCTGGGCAAAATCATATTTGCCGATCCTGAGGCCAGGCAAAGGCTTGAGGAACTTGTTCATCCTTTGATCCGGCAGCAGATGCAGGATCAATGCCTGAAGGCAGAAATCCAAAGTGAAAAGCTGATTATCCTGGATATTCCGCTGCTTCTGGAAACGGGATGGGGGGAATTTGTCGACGAGGTTTGGGTCGTTTATGTCCCTGCTGAAATACAAATCACCAGGCTGATGGAACGAAGTGGCTTGACCAGGGAAGAGGCCGAGCGGCGGCTTGCTGCGCAAATGCCGCTTGAGGACAAAAAAGGGAAAGCCGACCGGGTTATCGATAATTCCAGGGACTGGGGAGAAACTGAAAAACAACTTGAAACGATCTGGAAAGAACTGTTTTCTTGAAATCTCCATTCCATAGATTTATCTGTAATTCAAGGTCTCGGCTTGCATTGAATCAGCTTTGTCGTATATAATGTTTCAGAATTAAATCATATCTTTGCTCAGATCAACATACTGATAATCAAAAGGTTAGAATATTGAAATAGGATGGATGCATTTTGTTTATCGCAAAGAAGAAAATTGTTAAGACCATAACAATTATTTTTTTATTATTTATGATCCTGGCTGTATACCAGTCAAACTTTGTCGGCAGAATGATGTATCCTTTTCCATACAAACAGACGGTTGAAAAATATGCCGCCCAGTATGGTACGGATCCTTTGCTGGTGATTGCCGTAATCAGGGAGGAGAGCAGGTTCATCACCAAATCGAAATCATCCAAAGGGGCGGTCGGATTGATGCAGCTGATGCCAGGGACAGCTAAAGAGGTAGCTGTCTGGCTGAAAGAGGATTACGCGAAGGCTGATTTACTTGATCCCGAAACCAATATTCGTTACGGCACCTGGTATCTTGCTTCTTTGAGCAAGGAGTTTTCCGGCAATACGGTTCTTACCCTGGCAGCTTATAACGCCGGGATCGGCAGGGTGCAAAGCTGGCTGGATGATTGGCCGAAAGACCCGAATGCGTACCGTATGGAGGAAATTCCAATTACAGAGACCAGGGAATATGTCGAGAAAGTTTACAAAAGTTATGAAAAATATTTGGCCCTTTATGCTACTCAACGTTCTGGAGGGCGTGAATAAATGCTTTTAATTTAGCAATCGTAAGCTGTCTGTCATTTTTGCCTTTTTGTTTGACTGCAATACTGCGGAGAGAGTCCCAAAAGGCCGAAGAGCGGTTAGGGTATATGACGTAAGCCCCAAGTAAAAAAATACTGCCAATAGTATAAAACGATTAACAGTATCTTATCGGTTCATTTACTCTTGTTTAGGAGTTACCCCAAAAAATCAAATTTCGGTCAGCACAGCTCCCTCAGAATCAATATCCAGGGTCAGGGTTGCAGAAGGCAAACCATTTTCTTGGAGTACACGCTTCATCGTCAGGGCTATCTGATCTTCTTTTCCATAGGGGCAAAAAGCAATCAAAGTCGGCCCTGAACCACTCAGAGCTGCGCCGTACGCGTCAGCACGGACAGCAGATTCTAAGGCTTGGGGCATACCAGGGATCAAAGAAGCCCGCTGATTTTGGTGGATCCTGTCCCGAGTGGCAATTGCCAATAAATCGTATTCCTCATTAATAAACGCATCAACTAAAAGGCCGACGCGAGAAGCGTTAAAGATCACATCAGCTCTGGGAACAGAAGCAGGCAGTATCCCGCGCGCTTTTTCAGTTTCAACGAGAATATCCGGAATCACGACCACCGCTTTAAATTTTGGAGACTTCGCCAGCGTCCTTGGTATAAGTTTGTCTTCATCCATAACTGTCAGGGTAATTCCGCCGCAAAGGGCAGGTGTGACATTATCCGGATGGCCTTCGATTTCAGAAGCAATTTCTAGCAATTGAAGCCGGTTTAAAGGGTTTCCGGCCACCGCGTTTGCAATGATCAGTCCGCCGACGACGGCAGTGGAACTGCTTCCCAGTCCGCGGGCAGGCGGAACATGGCTTTCTAGGGTGATTTTTAAGGGCTTCGGCTGGAAATCAATTTTCTGCCACAGCTTGCAGACTGTTTTCCATAAGAGGTTCGTTTCATCTGCAGGAATATTGCTCGTATAGGTGCCTTTAAGGATAATCTCCAGTTTTTCGCTTTCTTCAGCCTGGATATAGTTATATAGCCTTAAGGCCAGTCCCATGCAGTCAAAACCTGGTCCGAGATTTGCTGAAGTTGCTGGTACTTTTACTTGGAACATTCTTTTCCTCCATTTTTTCGGCAGGTAATCCATGAATATGCCTATTTATTCGAATAAATTCTATAACAATTACTGAGGGAAGTAAACAGTCGGTACAACATTCTTAAATTCATTGCTCAATAATTTCATTCAAGCCTCAATACCCCATATTAGGTCTGGGTGCCACAAGTTCCAGCCGGTCAAATTCCATTTGTCTCCAGCCGAATAACATTATAGATTTTATCCAGTTTGCTGTAGGAATTCAGGGACTGGATGGCCTGACGGAGCTGTCCTTCCCGGCAGGGGTGGGTCACCAGTGCGATTTCGGCGCTTTTATCCGGCCGCGGTTTCTGGATGATGGAATTAAAGCTGATGCCGGCTTCAGCAAAGAATAACGCCAGTGTTGCAAAGACTTTTGGTTCGTCTTTAACTTTAAGCCGGATGTAATAAGCGGTTGTAAAATCATCCGTTGAGATGATCGGATAGTTGCGGTAACAGCCGCAATTCAGGAGTCCTTCGGATCCGGCGGACATATTGCGTACAATCTGGATAATGTCGGCTACAACGGAGCTGCCTGTCGGCAAAGCTCCGGCGCCTTTCCCATAAAACATGGTTTCTCCGACAGCATCACCGGTGACATAAATCGCGTTGTACACACCGCCGATATTGGCCAGCGGATGTTTTTTGGAAATCAGGGCGGGATGTACCCTGACTTCGATCCTTTCTTCCTGGTTTTTGGCAATGGCCAGCAGCTTAATCACGCAGCCGAGTTCATCCGCATAGTGAATGTCTTCCGGAGAAATGTTGGAAATTCCTTCGGCATAAACATCGTTAAAGGTTACGCGTGTATTAAAAGCCAAGGAAGAAAGAATCGCAAGTTTGCGGGCGGCATCCAGCCCTTCCACGTCAGAGACCGGATCTGCTTCAGCATAGCCGAGCTCCTGGGCTTCTTTCAGGACATCAGCAAAATTGCGTCCCTGTTCGGTCATAGCAGATAAAATATAATTGGTCGTACCGTTAATAATCCCAAGCAGTGAGGAGATCCGGTTGGCAGTCAGGGATTGCCTTAAGGCAGCGATAATCGGGATACCGCCAGCGACACTGGCTTCAAAATACAAATCTCGGCCGTTCTTTTTCGCAGCTTCAAGCAGTTCTTCTCCATTTTGAGCTAAAAGATCTTTATTGGCGGTAACTACATTTTTGCCGTTTGCCATTGCAGTCAGGATAAGCGTGCGGGCCGGTTCGATACCGCCCATTACTTCGACAACAATGTCAATTTCAGGATCATCCGTGATTTCCTTGGGATCGTCTGTCAAAATAATGCCGCGGCAATCCGGCCGAGGTTTATGGATATTATGGACTAAAGCCTTTTTTATAGTTATACTAGCGTTGGTACGGGTACTGATGTCATACCGGTTATTTTCCAGTATGGCAGCTGTACCTGATCCGACAGTTCCAAAACCCAGTAAACCAATTACAATTTTCTTCATAATATTTCCTCCCTATCCCTTCTGAATGAACAAGTGTTTCTGTACAGTGGACATTATACCAAGCTATCCTGGAATTGGCAAGGATATTTTTGATCGGTCCACTGCAGGATGAAAAGTATACTCCAAATATATTGACACAGTTAACTGTATCATATACACTTAGATAAAATAATTATATGTGCTATAACACAGCGTTAACGAGATAATGATGGTTCAGAAAGTCTGTAGAGTTTTTCTTATTCTCATATATGAATATGCACGTTAGGAAGTGTAGCAATTAGACTCCCTGTTTTTTTTTATTAAGGTATATTTTACATGTTGATTGTGTTTCGTTACAATATAGATAGTGTTGAAATCAAAATTGAGTTTCGGAAAGGAGTATTCACATGATTATCTATTGCGATGGTAAATTTGTTGACAGCCAGGAGGCGAAAATTTCTGTATTTGATCATGGCTTTCTTTATGGAGACGGTGTATTTGAAGGGATCCGGGCCTATAATAGCCGGGTATTCAAATTAAAGGAACATATCGACAGACTGTATGAGTCAGCCAATGCGATCCTGTTAAACGTTGAGGTAAGCCGTCGGGAAATGATGGATATCGTTGTGGAAACTGTAAGAAAAAACAATCTTACAGATGCTTATATCCGCCTGATTATTTCCAGAGGGGTCGGAGATATGGGTTTAGACCCAAGGAAATGCCCTAAATCGGAAATTATTTGTATTGCCGGCAATATTTCATTGTATCCGCAGAGCATGTACGAAAATGGGATGGAGATCATTACGGCTGCCACCCGCCGGAACAGTTCGGATGCGTTAAGCCCGAGAATCAAATCCCTGAACTATTTAAACAATATTATGGCTAAGATTGAAGCCAACAGGGCAGGTCTGATGGAAGCATTGATGTTGAATCAGGAAGGGTATGTCAGTGAAGCCACCGGCGACAACATTTTCATTATCAAAGACGGAGTTATAACCACACCTCCAGTTTATGCCGGGATTTTAAAAGGCGTCACCCGTGATTCGGTCATCGATTTAGCCCGCCAGGAAGGGATCCCCGTTCAAGAAGAACTGTTTCATCTGATTGATGTTTACAGTGCCGATGAGTGCTTCCTGACCGGTACGGCAGCTGAGCTGATTCCGATTATTATGCTGGATTCCAGAAAGATCGGCGACGGTAAACCAGGACCCGTATTTAAAAAGCTGCTGGCTAAATTCCACGAATATGTCAAGACAGAGGGAGAGCCTATCTAGTAACTGTTCTCTAAATAACTAGAAATTTAAACCTTCATAGCTGGGTCTGTGTGCCACAGTTCCAGCGTAAGCGGAGCATGGATGCGGAGCGCGGCAGAAAGCGCCATGGAGGGCGCTATCTGCCGAGACCGGAATGTGGCGCGCAGACCAGACCCAAATGATTATATTAATAGATTGAAAACAAACAATAGATTAAAGACAAAAAAATTTCAGGAAAGGAAGCGATCCCATGAACAGTGATGCAGTAAAAGTTGGAATTGACAGGGCACCTCACCGCTCTCTATTTAAAGCTCTTGGACTTACCGACCGGGAAATCAATAAACCCTTGATCGGTATCGTCAACTCCTTTAATGAATTTGTGCCCGGGCATATGCATCTGCGTCAAATTGCCGAAGCAGTCAAAACCGGAGTCAGAGAAAATGGCGGTACGCCGCTCGAATTTTCGACGATTGGTGTCTGTGACGGCATTGCCATGGGACACGTCGGGATGCATTTTTCCCTCGCGAGCAGGGAGCTGATTACCGACTCCATTGAGATCATGGCCAGAGCACATGCTGTCGATGCCCTGGTATTTATTCCAAGCTGTGACAAAATTGTCCCTGGAATGCTGATGGCTGCAATGCGGCTGAATCTGCCGTCCATCGTCGTGAGCGGTGGACCGATGCTACCGGGTCGTCACGAGGGGAAAAATGTTGATTTTATCACCGTCTACGAAGGCGTCGGTAAAGTCTACAGCGGCCAGGAAAGCCAGGAGTGGCTTCAGGGACTCGAACAGAATGCGTGCCCGACCTGCGGTTCCTGCGCCGGGATGTTTACGGCAAACTCCATGAACTGCCTGACAGAGGTCATCGGCATGGCTCTGCCCGGCAATGGTACGATACCGGCTGTCTATTCCGAGAGAATACGCTTGGCCAAAGAAACCGGCTATCAGGTTATGAACCTGCTGCGGGACAATATTCGGCCACGTGATATCGTAACGAGCATTTCAATCAGGAACAGCATTGCCGCCGATATGGCGTTAGGGTGTTCAACCAATACCATCCTTCATCTGCCTGCGATTGCGTTTGAAGGAGAAATCGAATTTGATTTGGCCGAGATCAATGCAATCAGTGACCGGACCCCTCAGATCTGTAAACTGAGTCCGGCGGTGAACGGGCATTATCTCGTCGAAGTCAATGAAGCAGGCGGGATCAGTGCCGTTTTGAAGAGCTTGCTGGATGCCGGTTTGATCGATGGTTCCGGCATGACGGTTTCCGGCAGTACCATGGCGGAAAGGCTAAGCAGCGCGGCTGTCAAAAATCCGGGTGTGATCCGGCCGCTGACTGATCCGTATTCCGCCAAAGGCGGACTCTGTGTCCTGTTTGGCAACCTGGCACCGGAAGGAGCCGTGATCAAAGTAGGGGCTCTGGCGAACAGGGATATTGTCTTCGAGGGCGCGGCCAAGGTCTACGACGGAGAAGACCTGGCAGCGGAAGCGATCCGCAGCGGCGTGATTAAAGAGGGCGATGTCGTGATTATTCGTTATGAAGGACCGAAAGGCGGACCGGGTATGCGAGAGATGCTCGGGCCAACCGCAACGCTGGCAGGGATGGGGCTTGATTCTTCTGTGGCGTTGCTTACCGACGGACGTTTTTCCGGAGGCAGCCGGGGACTTTCGATCGGGCATATCTCTCCTGAAGCAGCGCTCGGTGGGGAGATTGCGTTTGTCGGAAACGGCGATATGATTCGGATTGATTTAGAAAAACGGACCATCGACTGGCTTCTGCCCGAATCTGAAAAAGCAGAAAGAAGAAACAGCTTTGACCCGGAAAAAGGGTTGGAGAAAGTGTATAAAGTAGCAGGCCGGACAGGATATCTGGGACGTTACGTCCAATTTGCCCAGTCGGCCAATAAAGGAGCAGCTTTCCGGACACTCAAGGAGGAATGAATGAATGGATAAGTCCAAAGAAGACGCCTTAATAGCCAGAGACCCTGAAATTACCTGGGAAGACGAAGAAAGTCTTGCTTTGGATAATTATAATGGCGCCAAAGCGCTGCTCAATGTACTGGACCAGGAAGGGGTAGAGCTGATATTCGGGTATCCCGGCGGATCTTTGCTCGCACTGTATGATGCGCTTCTGGACAGCTCGATCCGTCATATCCTGCCGAGACATGAGCAGAGTGCTGTTCATGCGGCCGATGCCTACGCGCGGGTCAGCGGCAAGGTTGGTGTCTGTCTGGCCACCTCAGGTCCGGGAGCCGCCAATATGGTTACAGGAATTGCGAATGCGTATATGGATTCCATTCCGCTTGTGATTTTAACCGGTCAGGTATCGACCCAGCTGTTAGGGACGGATTCTTTTCAGGAAGTAGACATTACGGGAATCACGATGCCGATCACGAAGCATTCCTATCTGGTCAAAGATGCCAGAGACATTCCGCGTATCGTAAAAGAAGCGTTTTACATTGCCAGTACAGGACGTCCGGGTCCGGTCCTGATCGATCTGCCGAAGAATATTATGGCAGCAGAGGTCACTGAGCCTTATCCGTCCAAAGTAGCGCTGAAAAGCTATAAATTCTTCACTAAAGGAAACTCCGGTCAGATTTCTGAAGCAGCTAAAGCGCTGGCCCAAAGCAAAAAACCGATTGTTTATGCCGGGGGAGGCGTCATAACCTCCGGAGCCGGCAAGATTCTTCAGGAAATGCTCGAAAAAGCCAATCTTCCTGTGGTTACAACGCTGATGGGCATTGGCAGTGTCCCGTCCAAGCATCCGAATCATTTGGGGATGGTCGGAATGCATGGGACCATTACTGCCAATCTCGCCGTCGATGAGTGCGATCTACTGATTGCGATCGGTGTCCGCTTTGACGACAGGGTCACGAGCGGGCTGAAACACCGTTTTGCTACGAAGGCAAAAGTCATTCATATTGATATTGACCCTGCCGAGATTGGCAAAGTTATCCGTGCACATATACCGATTGTCGGAGATGCCAAACTTGTCCTGGAAGAGTTCCTTACCAAAATCAATCCGCCGGCCATTCAGGATTGGTGGAACGAACTCAGGAGCTGGCAAAAGGAATACCCGTTAAGCTATGAGCAGGATGGCCGCCTGAATCCGCAGACGATTTTGGAAGCGATGGGAAAAATCAGCGGGGAAGAAGCGGTTGTGGTGACGGATGTCGGCCAGCACCAGATGTGGGCGGCTCAATTCTGTCCGGTTAATCAAGAAAGACATTTCATTACCAGTGCCGGTCTGGGCACGATGGGATTTGGTCTTCCGGCTGCAATCGGCGCCCAGTTTGCGAAACCGGACAGTCTGGTCTTTCTGGTTACCGGAGACGGTTCTTTACAAATGAGCATCCATGAGCTCGCCACCGCGGTCCAATATCACCTTCCCATAAAAATAGTCCTGATGAATAACGGGGTTTTAGGCATGGTTAGGCAGATGCAAAAAATGCTCTTTAACGAGCGTTTCAGCCAGATTCAGCTGGATGCCAATCCCGATTTTGTGAAACTTGCTGACGCCTATGGGATCAAAGGGTGCAGAGTCGAGCAGGCCGACCAGGTTGAAGACGCCTTGAAGGAAGCTGTCGCAACGCCCGGACCTTTTTTGCTGGATTTCACGATCTCACCGGATGAAGTTGTACTTCCTTTTGTCCCTGCCGGTCAGGGAATAACAGAGATACTGGAGGGGAAGGAATAATGCTGCATACACTCGCTGTAATGGTTGAAAATGATCCGGGGGTCCTGGCACGGGTATCAGGCCTGTTTTCCCGGCGGGGCTACAATATCTACAGTCTGACGGTATGTCAGACTGAAAATCCTGACCTGTCCATGATGACGATCGTGGTCGAGGGTGACAGCCAGGTCATTGAGCAGGTCACTAAGCAGCTGCATAAACTGGTCGTCGTCCATAAGGTGACCAACCTGAGTCAGGAGTCCGTGGTGAACAGGGAGCTGGCCCTGGTCCGGGTCAAGGTTAAATCAGATACCCGGCTCGAAGTACTCCAGACGGTAGACATCTTCAGGGGCAGAGTCGTTGATATGGGCAAAAATAACCTAACCATTGAGCTAACCGGTGATGAAGAAAAGATTGATGCGTTTGTCAGAACGATGCGATCTTACGGCATTCTCGAGCTTGTCAGAACCGGTAAAATTGCGATTGCCCGTTCCGATAATTAAAATGAAGAAATAATGAATAAGGAGAGTAAATAACATGGCTAAAATGTATTATGATCAAGATGCTGATATGGGACTGCTGAAAGGAAAGACGATTGCGGTAATGGGGTGGGGAAGCCAGGGTCACGCCCAATCACAGAACCTTAACGATTCCGGTTTGAACGTGATTGTGGGCTTGCGTAAAAACAGCCCGAGATGGAAAGAAGCCGAAGAAGCCGGTTTGACGGTGATGACAGTCGCTGAAGCGGCAGCCAAAGCGGACCTGATTCAAATCCTTCTGCCTGATGAGACCCAGAGCAGGATTTACCGGGAAGAAATCGAGCCGTCACTTACCGCTGGAAAAGTACTTTGCTTTTCACACGGTTTTAACATTCATTTCGGTCAGATCGTACCGCCGGCTGATGTCGATGTGATTATGATCGCTCCGAAGAGCCCGGGACATCTTGTCCGCCGAACCTACACTGAAGGTGCAGGAACACCGGGACTGATCGCCGTCTATCAGGACGCTACCGGCAACGCTCACCAGATCGGTCTTGCTTATGCCAAAGGGATCGGCTGCACCCGTACAGGGCTGATTGAAACTACGTTCGCTGAAGAGACCGAAACCGATTTATTCGGTGAACAGGCAGTACTTTGCGGCGGTGCGTCCGAATTGGTCCGCGCCGGTTTTGACACACTTGTAGAAGCCGGTTACCAGCCGGAAATCGCCTACTTTGAGTGTCTGCATGAACTGAAGTTAATTGTCGACCTGATGTACGAAGGCGGAATCAGCCGGATGCGCTACTCCGTATCCGACACAGCCCAGTACGGGGACCTGATGGTCGGCAGACGGATCATTACGGAAGAGACCCGCAAGGAAATGAAGAAAGTTCTTTCTGAAATCCAAAACGGAGAGTTTGCCCGCAAATGGCTCTCCGAAAATCAGGTTGGCCGTCCGGTATTCAATGCCATGACCCGCAGGGATGCCGAACACAAAATTGAAAAAGTGGGCCAGGAGCTTCGTTCCATGATGCCTTGGCTGAAGAAGAGATAACCTCAACTCTCAATACCAATATTTGGGGTATGTCTGTGGGCTACAATACCGCTTTTCGACCGTTGTGCCATCCGTGGCACAAAAGGCCGCGCTCCGCATCGTGCTCCGCTCACAGCGGAACTGTAGCCCCCAGACTAATCTTTGGTATGAATACTTGCATGTTGATTCCAAAGTGTATTTTTCAGAATAATTTAACGAATATCTCCAGAGATCAGTCTCCGTAATATATAGGCAGCGACAAGCGGAGCAAGGATGCGAAGCGCGGCTTTTTGCACCAAGGAAGGTGCAATAGCCGAAAGCGGCTATATATTACGGAGACCTACCCGGATAATCAAATTAATTTTATGAACGAATTTAGAAATTAATTTACTGGATATCTTAAAGGAGCGCAGGGGGTGAAGGACAGTGAGACGCATTGAATTTTTTGACACAACGCTGCGGGACGGGGAGCAGTCTCCCGGGGTTGCGCTGAATATGGAAGAGAAGCTGCAGATTGCCCGTCAGCTGGAAAAACTAGGTGTGGATATCATTGAAGCCGGTTTTCCGATTACTTCTCCGGGCGATTTTCAGGCAGTGTCCCTGATCGCTGAAAAAATCAGAAATACGACCATTGCTGCGCTTGCCAGGGCAGAAGTCAAGGATATTGAAAGGGCCTGGGAGGCGATCCATATCGCGGAAAGCCCGCGAATTCATACATTTATTGCGACATCTCCGATTCATATGCAGTATAAACTCAGAAAAACACCGGATGAGGTGTTGGAACGAGCTGTCTATGGGGTCAGACTGGCAAAATCCAAAGTTAGTGATGTCGAATTCAGTGCTGAAGATGCTTCGCGCAGCGATGTGGATTTTCTGGCCAAGGTATTCTCACTGGTCATTAAGGCCGGAGCTACTGTGATCAACATCCCGGATACCGTCGGGTATGCGATGCCCGCAGAATTTGCTCAGTTCGTCAAGGCGATCATGGACAAAACGGAGGGCATTGAAAAAGTCAAAGTAAGCGTCCACTGCCACAATGATCTCGGACTGGCCGTGGCGAATTCCCTGGCAGCAGTCAAGGCAGGCATTCATCAGATTGAATGTGCGGTCAACGGCCTCGGAGAACGAGCTGGGAATGCTGCGCTGGAAGAATTGGCCATGGCGCTGCACACCCGGAAAGACCTTTATGAGGTCGAGACAGGTATTGTCACCCGGGAGATTTCCCGGACCAGCAGTCTGGTCAGCAGACTGTCCGGTATGAGGGTCCAGCCGAATAAAGCGATCGTCGGCAAAAACGCTTTTGCGCACGAATCAGGCATTCATCAGGACGGAGTCCTGAAAGAACGCAGTACGTATGAAATTATGTCCCCGGATGCCATCGGACTCGATATGAATACGATTGTCCTCGGCAAACATTCCGGGAGGCATGCAGTTAAACAGTCTCTGGACGACCTGAGCATTGAAGTCAGTGAAGAACGCTTCGAGAAGCTTTTTGAAGACTTCAAAATCCTTGCTGAGAAGAAAAAGATTATCACGGAAGCTGATCTTTATGCGCTTGCTGAAACGCAGGAGGCAGAGGAAACGCTGGCCTTAAATTACTGGCAGATTCTAAGCGGAAACAACCTGAAGCCTACGGCAACGATTGGCTTAGAGCTGAAAGATGGGAAAGAGCATCATAATGAGCTGGTGAAAGCGGCTTATGGTGACGGTCCTGTAGCGGCTGCCTATAAGGCGATCGACAAAATTGTCGGGATTGAAGGAAAACTGCAGAATTTCTCGTTACAGGCGATTGACGTCGGCGAGGATTCTCAGGGTGAAGTAACCGTAACAGTTTCGTTCGGTGATCACACTGTTGCTGGCCGGGGAGTCAGTCCGGATATTATCGAGGCCAGTGTCAAAGCGTATGTCCAGGCTGTCAACAGGGCACTCAGCAAAGGCTGGATCAGCCTGAAGCAAAGATGATAACTGGAGACAAAACAGGCTGTGATGATGCATGATTGAGGATACTTATTATCTCATCTCGCACGTACTGAATGTTCACGCAGATGAGATAATATTATAATGAACAGGAGCATAGGCAAAAAGGAGGTTGTTGCCCATGGGTATGACGATAAGCGAAAAAATTTTGGCAGCCCATGCCGGAGTAGATAAAGTTGTTCCCGGAGAAATCATCAATGCCATATTGGATATAGTCTTATCCAATGACGTTACGGCTCCGGTGGCGATCAAAGAGTTTGAAAAGTTAGGAATTGAAAAGGTATTTGACAGGGAAAAAATTGCGCTGGTACCCGATCATTTCACACCGAACAAAGATATAGCCTCCGCGGAACAATGCAAAACTGTCAGGGAATTTGCCCGGAAACATGAGATTAAACATTACTGGGATACCGGAAGAGTCGGTATCGAGCACTGTCTGCTCCCGGAACAGGGCGTGGTTCTACCCGGTGACCTAATTATCGGCGCCGACTCCCACACCTGCACATATGGCGCACTCGGCGCTTTTGCGACCGGCGTCGGCAGTACGGATTGCGCGGCTGGGATGGCCACAGGTGAGGCTTGGTTCAGAGTACCCGAAACTTTAAAATTTGTTTTTCACGGCACGAAGTTTCAGCCCTATGTCGGCGGCAAAGACCTGATCCTATATATCATCGGCAAAATCGGCGTTGACGGTGCCCGCTACAAAGCGATGGAATTTGCCGGAAACGGCATCAAAGCACTCTCTATGGACAACAGGCTGACGATGTGCAATATGGCGATCGAGGCCGGCGGCAAGGCCGGAATCATTGAACCGGACGAGATTACGCTGGAGTACGTTAAAGCAAGGGCAAAAAGAGATTATAAAGTCTATCAAAGCGACCCGGATGCCGTGTATGAGAAGGTTTATGAATTTAACACGGAAGATATTCCGCTGCAGATCGCTTTCCCGCATCTTCCGGAGAACACAAAATCGGTAGATGAAGCGCGCGGCATAAAAATAGATCAGGTTGTCATCGGCTCGTGTACGAACGGACGTCTTGAGGATCTCGAAATCACGGCTAAGATTCTGAAAGGAAAGAAGATCCATCCGAATATCCGCTGCCTGATATTCCCCGGGACACAGGATATCCTGCTCGAAGCGATGAGCCGCGGCTGGATTCAGACCATGATTGAAGCCGGAGCAGCAGTCAGTACGCCGACCTGCGGGCCATGTCTGGGCGGTCATATGGGAATCCTGGCCAAAGGTGAACGGTCGCTGTCCACCACAAACAGGAATTTCGTTGGCCGGATGGGCCATCCCGAAAGCGAGGTCTATCTGTGCAATCCGGCGGTGGCTGCGGCTTCAGCTATATGCGGACAAATCGCACATCCGAGGGAGGTTGTTGACAATGGGTAAAGCTTGGAAATTCGGCCATGATATTGACACGGATGTCATCATCCCGGCCCGCTATTTAAACCGCTTCGAACCTGAACATCTCGCCGCCCACTGTATGGAAGATGCGGATGCAACGTTCGCTGCCAACGTTAAGCCAGGCGATATGATGATCGGCGGCAAAAACTTTGGCTGCGGATCTTCGCGCGAACATGCTCCGCTGGCGATTAAAGCGGCCGGTGTCAAGGCCGTCATCGCAGAATCCTATGCACGGATATTTTACCGGAATGCGCTGAACATCGGGATGCCGATTCTGGAGTGTCCGGAAGCTGTCAAAGGCATTGAGTCCGGTGACGAGATTGAGGTCGATCTTCAGAACAGCACGATTCAAAACGTCAGCAAGGGAACAAGTTTTCAGGCCACTCCTTTTCCGCCATTTATGCAGGAATTGATCAAAGCCGGTGGGCTGGTTCCGTACGTAAAGGAGAAAAGAAAGTATGCCTAAAATTGCCGTATTACCCGGTGACGGGATTGGAAGAGAGATCATCCCTGAAGCGCTGAAAGTGCTTCAGGCAGTATTAAAAGACTGCCCGGTCAAGTTCGAATTCGACAGTTATCTGATCGGCGGAGCCGCAATCGATGAAGTCGGCAAAGCACTGCCTGCCGAAACACTGGATGCCTGCAAGAAGGCTGATGCAGTGCTTTTAGGCGCGATCGGCGGACCCAAATGGGATACGCTGCCGGCGAAGGAAAGACCTGAGCTCGGCGCGCTTTTGCCGATCAGAAAAGAACTCGGTCTTTTCGCGAATATCCGTCCGGTCAAGATGATTCCTTCGCTCATTTCAGCTTCCACCTTACGGGAAGAAGTCGTCAAGAATGTGGATATGGTTGTGATCCGCGAACTTACCGGCGGGATCTATTTTGGAGAAAAGGGAAGAAACGAGAGTCCCAGGGCGGCCTATGACGTCCTTCTCTATAATGAGGAAGAAGTCCGCCGGATCATTGAACTTGGTTTTGAAACTGCGAGAGGCAGAAGGAAAAAGCTTTGTTCGGTCGATAAGGCTAACGTGCTCGAGTCGTCTCGTTTCTGGCGGGAGATTGCTGAAGAAGTGGCCAAGGAATACCCGGATATCGAACTGACCCATATGTATGTTGATAATGCTGCGATGCAGCTCGTGCGTTATCCGGAACAGTTCGACGTGATCGTCACAGAGAATATGTTCGGAGATATCCTGACCGACCTGGCTTCGATGCTCGGTGGTTCGATCGGTATGCTTGCTTCAGCCAGCCTGAGCGGCAAAAAAGGACTGTATGAGCCAGCTCATGGCTCCGCACCGGACATTGCCGGCCAGAATAAAGCCAATCCGCTGGCGACGATCCTTTCGGCAGCCATGATGCTGCGCTATACGTTTGACCTAAACGAAGAAGCCGGTAGAATAGAGAATGCTGTGGCCAAAGTTCTGGATCAGGGCTATCGGACAGCCGACCTGGCCAAACCCGGCGATAAAGTGCTTGGGACCAAAGAAATGGGTGACGCAGTGGTAGCTGCGCTGTAAGGCTTAACGATGATTAAGAATAAGACCGCTATGATCGTTGAAATCATTGCGGTCTTTGATTTTCTTTTGTGTCATCCGCGACAAAAGGTCGTGTAATTTGAAAATTTCAAAGCAAATAAGGTTCTATAATGTAATGTTGACAACATAATCATTTTATAGTAGCATGCATATAGTGTATATACACTATATAGAGGTGACTTACTATATGAAGAACAATGAAAAGAAGTCGTCAATCTGTAATTGTCTGAATTTACGTAGGGCTGCTTCGACGATTACAAAAATATATGATGAAAAGCTGAGCCCAAGCGGATTGACAGTCAGCCAGTATTCAATTTTGAAGCATCTAAAGTTTTTTGGTCCCATCAGTGTCAGTGATCTGGCTATAAAAATCAGGTTGGACAGGACGACTTTAGTCCGTAGCTTTAAACCTCTGGAAGCTGCATCCTTAATTATTGATGTTTCTCAAAAAGGCACCCGAAACCGTCAGCTTCAATTAACCCAAAAAGGAATTGAGAAATACATTGAGGCGGAATACCTGTGGAACGATGCGCAGAATTTTATTGAACAGGAACTCGGAAAAGAAAATATTGAAAAATTAACATCTCTCCTTTCCGTGATTGAGAGGTTGGGGTCTTAATTTACCCTATTCGTGTATATACACTATATTTATAAAGGAGAGCACAAATCATGCGTATAGAGAATTTGATTCAGGATA
Organism: Dehalobacter sp. CP; assembly: GCF_047652685.1. NCBI lineage: Bacteria > Bacillati > Bacillota > Clostridia > Eubacteriales > Desulfitobacteriaceae > Dehalobacter > Dehalobacter sp. CP. The sequence continues at coordinate 1,707,286 of NZ_CP157399.1, read as the reverse complement.
AGGCTTATGAATTCGGTTATGAAAAGTGTGGGATTGTCCGTATTCAGGATTTAGAAGGTTATGATAAATGTCTAAGGGAACGTATCGATAAAGTCCCCATCTCAAAGATGTTCTATCAGAGCCAAAGCCGTTTGACGAACCTGCAAGGGCGGTACCCCTGGGCAAAATCTGTTATCGTCGTTGTTTCTCATTTCGGACATTATAAAGCACCTGGGCAGTTAAAAGGTCATATCGGTAAACACTATCTATTTGACGGACGTGTCAATACGGAATCTAAGGAATTCAAGAGAAGTGTTCTGATGGAACAATTTCTGCAAGATCTGGGACTTAAAACAGCCTCAAACCGAAATTTTGGCATCGTCGGATTGCGCTGGGCGGCCATGAGGGCCGGGCTTGGAATCATACGCAAAAATAATTTCTTTTATACGGAATCCGGCTCCTGGGTGGAACTAGAAGCGTGGATTACCGACAGGGATATGGAACTGGTTGAATCAACCAATTTACCGATTTGTCCTGAAGGCTGCTCTAATTGTATCAAAGCCTGCCCCACCTGTTCTCTTTCATCGCCTTATACAATGAATCCACTCAGCTGTGTCTCCTTTCTTACTACTTTTGGCGGCCGTGATTTGGCAAACGATCCTCTCGGCAAGAGTTTTGGAACCTGGATCTACGGGTGCGATGCCTGTCAGGACGTATGCCCGATGAACAGCGGCAAATGGACGGAGGAGGACGAATTCCCCGGTGTTTTAGAAATATCGCTTAGTCTCACACCAGAAAACATGATGAAAATGGAAGAAGAATTTTATAAGCATAACATACAGCCAAAATTCTTTTACCTTTCTCCGGATGAATTATGGAAATGGAAAGTAAACGTATTGAATTTCATGCAAAATAATTATCAGGAAAGCTACAAGCAATATATCTTGGAGGCATGCAATAATGAAAATGAAAAGATTCGCGATATAGCACAGACGATCTACAAAGATGTCTTCAACAGATAATTGATTAAAACGGGCTTACCCGAAGCAAGGGATCATCTTTTTTCATCAAGCATAGGTAGAAGAGTCTTCCAGAATTATTTTGGGAGGCTCTTTTTCTAATATACAATTGCAAGTTTTGCAGAGACCAAAGGGGTTAATTTGTTTTCGATTTTTGGCTGATAATTTGAAAATTAAAAAAAGATTAAAATCTTTTTCACGTGATAAGAAATGCGGACTTTTCTTTTGATATATTTACTTGTATAGACAACGAATTGGAAGCTATCATTCCAGGCTAAAAACTGTAAACGCAACGGTATCAAAGAAAAATTTTAAGGAGGATGATTGAAAGTGGTGGATTTGAAAATCCTGACTCAAGCAATGTCCGATTTGGACGAAGACGTGTTAAACAAGGCTATTGATGAAGCGCTAAGCAAAGACGACAATGCCGCAGAAGTTCAAGAAGTTGTTAAAGGCTGTCAGCAAGGTATGACGCTCGTAGGTGAACGCTATGATTCGGGCGAGTACTTTATCGGGGACTTGGTCTTTGCAGGGGAAGTGTTGCAAAACGTCATGGACAAGCTCAAACCGGTTTTAAGTGCAGAATCCTCAGCAAAAGGCGGAAGAATTGTCCTGGCAACAGTTTTCGGAGATCTTCATGACATAGGCAAAAATATTTTCAGATCCATGGTTGAAGCCGCAGGTTTCGAGGTCATCGACCTGGGGATTAACGTCCCGGTTAACCAGATTGTTGAAAAAGTTAAAGAGGTTAACCCTGAAATTGTCGGATTAAGCGGCGTACTGACTTTGGCGCTGGATAGTATGAAAGAAACGGTTGATGCGCTTGCTGAAGCAGGCCTTAGAAATTCAGTCAAGGTGATTATCGGCGGAGTACCTGTTAATGAGAATGTATGTAAAAGCATAGGTGCGGATGCCTTTTCGACAAACGCAGCTGAAGGTGTAAAAATATGCCAAAGATGGGTGGGGTGATCAATGAGTGAAGTTATAAATCTGTATCAAAAACGTATAGAAAGAGTTTATAAGACCATTAATCTGGAACAACCGGATCGTGTTCCGATCTCTTCCGCTCTTGGAACATGGTCTTCCTACTATGCAGGGTACACTGACTCCGAATCCAACTGGGATTTGGATAAATGCAGTAAGTCTCTTCTAAAGGTAGTTAACGACATCCCGATGGACGTCTTGCACATGTTTTACGCCAGGCCCGGTGGCATGTATCAGGCTTTAGGCAGTAAATCTTTTCATTATTTAAATGAGAGCAACATTGTTCAATATTCAGATGAGAATGCGGAAGTAATGAGTACCGAAGAATATCCTGAATTTATTAAAGACCCATTTAGGTTCATGGTTGAAAAAGTTTTACCGCGGAAATATTCGGAATTAGCTAAAGACACACCTGCAAAGGATTTAGCACTGGCAAAAGGCGCTATGCAATTTGGTATGTATGGAGCGAAAAAGGGTGCTGCAGAGGCTAATCTAATAACCCAGTATGGAATACCTATGCTATTTGATGGTTTGGCAATAATGCCATTAGATTGGATTGCCGATTTCTTCCGGGGTATTAAAGGCGCATTTATGGATATGCGTCGTCGACCTGAAGAATTGCTAGAGGCTGCTCAAGCACTCACTCCGTTAGTAATAAGGTTTGGAATGGGCCAGATGTTTTCAACACCACCGAAAGCAAACCCCAAAATCATCCTACTCCCTTTACATTTACCTCCTATGCTTAAAACAGCAGATTTTGATAAATTTTACTGGCCTATGTTTAAAACGATTGTTGAGGCCTTCGTTGCTAATGGAGTAATTCCAATGCCATTCTATGAAGGAGATTGGTCACGATACTATGATCATCTTCAAGAACTACCTGCAAAAAAAACACTGGGATGGTTCGAACACGGAGATCCTAAAGAACTTAAACAAAAGCTTGGAAATACCATGTGTATACTAGGGCTTTTTCCGGTAACGTTGTTACAATATGGTACGAAGGAAGAATGTATTACTAAAGCGAAAGAATTATTGGATGATCTGGCTCCTGGCGGAGGATATATTTTCTCTACAGATAAGGAACTTCTTTCGGCGGCTGACGGCAAGGCGGAAAACATTATTGCAGTAAACAAGTTTGTCATGGAGTACGGCATTTATTAAGGAGTATGGTATTTATTAATAGGAGGTGTTTTAGGGTGGAAGAACAAAAATTGTTGATCTCTTGGAGTGATATCGTTATACAGCATCCGGAGCTCGCAGATAAAGATCCTGCGATGGGTATGAATTGGGATATCGGGCAGGAAATGATTTTTGCCTATGTAACTTTCCTGGCGCTCTTTTAAAACAAAGAGAATAAGGAAGACTAATTTAAAGAGACCGTAACGATGTTGATCGTTACGGTCTCTAGATTTTGGGAACTAAAACGCCTTAAAGCCATTGCCAATTGCTTCACTTTGTGAGAAGTAAAGATTTAGTTAAGCTTTTTATTGGCCTTATAAGGTCCTCATTTTTCCTTTTTGGCTGCTGACGTTAATTATACCAAGCGAGCTCAATTTCTGGACTTTAACGAGAACTTCAAGACGTTCGATGTTTAGGATTATTACTGGCTGAGGGAGGAATTGAGAAGCATCTTCTTCAAGAGGAAACTTTGCAAACCAGACATCAACATTATTAATAGTCATTATTTTTAAGGTCTTTGTACATCTCATCCCATTCTGTCTTGGTAAGCCAGGTATCATCTTTTGGGATTACAGTAAGACCGGATTTATTAATTCTGGTATTAGATTTGGCAATCTTATCAATAACATCTTTATTTTTGATTATGAAGTCAGTAAAGACTGTGTCCTTTTTTTTTGAGGTATTGGCATATTATCCATCTCCTCACGATTATACTTCTTATCCATATCATACCATCCCTAACAAGTTATTTTCAAAAAATATTATGTCCATTTTTTAGAATATAGAAGGTTATTGTCGGATGTGCATGGAATTAATTGTAATTCTCTGGAGACGGACACTACACATAACACGGGATTTACGCAACTTTATTAATATGAATGTGTTATAACGCTATGTAAATCCCTGAATGTTAGTGCGCCAAGCAAAGCTTGGTACTTCTTGCAAGGTGAGAGTCCTTGCTGGGCAAGGTCTAGCCAACCACCCATATCGCGTGTTGTGCCAAAACTGGCAGCAACAGCAAGGTGAAGCGTACACAGAGAACCATATAGGCTACAGGGAGAACCGTAACTCCTGAAGTGTCAGAAGCAACTTAGATTTGAGTTTTGAGCTGGATTACGGAAGCGAATACTCTTGAAGAGCCCGGTGCGATAATTCCGCACGCCGGGATTCTGTGCGGGGGTGTCGGGTAACCGGCATCTCTACCGTGACGATGACATTCCGGAGGTATGAAATATGAATGTTTTGATTATTGGTGGAACAGGTTTTTTAGGAAGGAACTTAACCAAGGAGTTAATGTCTAGTGGTTATAAAGTATCTGTTATAACAAGAAATCGGCAATTCACAGCAGACAAAGTTGAAAATAATGTTGATCTAATAGAGTGGGATAATATTTCTCCGCTATCTTCAATTTATGATTTTAAGGAATTTGATGTAGTTATTAATTTTGCAGGAGAATCAATCGGTAACCATCGTTGGTCCAATTTAGTTAAGCAAGAGATATTGAATAGTAGGATAAATACTACTCGTTCCATTGTTAACGCTATAAACGATGGGACTATGAATCCAAAAGTTCTAATAAACGCTTCAGCTGTAGGATACTATGGGCCTCGTCAGGATGATAAGATAGCCGAGAGTGAAGGTCCTGGACAGGATTTTCTTGCGGAAGTTTGCAAGAAATGGGAAGATGAAGCTTACAAGGTCCAAAATGAATTTACACGAGTCGTTACTATTCGTATTGGGGTAGTATTGGGTAGCCAAGGTGCTCTTACAAGAATGGTTATACCCTTTAAATATTACATCGGTGGTCCATTAGGTAAAGGAAATCAGTGGCTTCCGTGGATTTACATTCAAGATCTAATTAGGATGTTTAGATTTATAATCGAACATGATGAGGTTACTGGTCCTGTAAATGGAACAGCACCAGAACCAGTAAGAATGAAAGGCTTTTCAAAGATTTTAGGAGAAGTCTTAAAGAGACCATCATGGTTTCCAGTTCCCGAATTTGTATTGAAAATCGCATTAGGCCAAATGTCTGAAATGTTATTACATGGTCAAAGGGCTATTCCCCAAAAAATTAGTGATATTGGTTTCGAGTTTAAATTTCCTGATTTAAGGTCTGCTCTAGAGGATGCTTTGAGGAACCGGAACGTTGTCTAACACGGCATTACCTCAACTTTGCCAATATGCATGCGGTTGGGACGCTGCGGGAATGCCTGAACGGTATCTACAATCCTAGTATATTTGTTTTTTATCTGGGCTATATGAATGATTTTGTTAATTACTGCACAATGAATGCTTGCCCGGCGGAAATGCAAAACGTTAGATGTAATCCCATGCGAGTTGCCTCCGCGACATCGTGTCGCTAAGAAAATCTATGGAGGATAAAATGATTTCAATCAATTTCGAGAAGTGTAAACATTGTACTGTTTGTATCAATCGTTTTAAAGGTTATTGCATCAGTAATGAGAACGGTAATCCTAAAATTGATTATATGATATGTAACCAATGTCAAAAGTGTATTGCTATTTGTCCTCATCAGGCAATATTGATGAATGGCAAACAACCGATAAAGATTGAGAAACCTCTTAGAATTGTTGCAGATGATTTAAAAGAATTTTTAAAACGAAGGAGATCTATAAAAAAATTTAAAGATTGCAAAATACCCAGAGAAGTTTTATTGGAAATAGCTTCTGTTGCAAAGTATGCTCCTAATCAGAATAAGAATATTGAAATAATTATTATTGATGATCTTGAATTAATTAATAAAATTGACAGATCAGCATTGAAATTTGTTTTGCGATTATATAATATATTTTTTTCTATGAAATTCCTGACCAGCTTTATTCAATTGTTTTCAGACTCTTTGCCGACTATAAAAAAGAAAATGGAATTTGATTTACATATTAATAAACATGTTGTTAAAGAAAATACACAGGGATTGTACTTATTAATTGGGAATCCTAAGGTTCCTGTTACTGAGAGTAGTGCTCAATATCTATTATCAACGATGATCATATATGCAGAGGCCTTGGGAATCGGTAGTTGCTTAATGGATTCCCTCAAATTATCAATAAATAGAGCCCTGGCTATAAAAAATGCATTAAGAATTCCAAAAGGCAACAAAGTTCTTGGGGTACTTGCCGTAGGGTATTCAAATGAATGTATAGTTAATATTCCACAAGGATATGAGATTAATACTAGTTGGAACAGGAAAAATACCGAAACTATTGTAGAATAATACATAATATTTTGGTTTTTGCCCGTGCAAATTACCATCATTTACGGAAGCTGCCAGCGCAAAACTAATATAGACATATGTGCCTTAATTATCTCAAACTAACCTTCCTCTTTCCTTTCAGAGAAACATAATAAAAATAAAAAACGAGCTCCTTAATTTTTAATCAGGAACTCGTTTTCACTCACTTAAGGTTTGGCTATATGAAATTAGCATCATTTTTCATCACGCCCCTTTTTAGGAGATTTTTTTGAGGACATTCTTTGACTCAGAAGCTTTTAAAGATTCAAGCCCAACTGAAGCGAGAATTTCTTCAATTATATTAATTTCTTTCTTGCTCAAATGCACACCTCCTTTCATAAATCCTAATGATACCATAGAATATAAAATTTGACAAGGTAAATTTATTTACCAGACCTTTATTTGCCAGAGAAGTTAAATGAGCGTTAAATGAAATTGATCGCAAGGGCCGCGCCGTCCTGGAGCAAAAAAAGTGACCTCCAGCTCCCCAATTTTGGAAGGCGATTTTGATAGGTTTATACTCAAGCCTTCACCATCTGAAGCCCGTCTACGTATGCTGTAATTAAAGCTACCAAAAAGGCGGGAATCAAAATGAATGAACCAATCACTGAACGTACGCCACTTGTCATCGCGGCTGAGATTAATAGGATCAAACAACAGACTAGTAAAATCATGCTTACCAATGCCATTGAAGTCGGCAGGCGCCTGAAGGAGGCCAAAGCCCTGCTTCCGCATGGAGAATGGGGAACATGGCTGGTCGAATCGGTGAGCTATTCCCAGCGCACAGCCAACAGACTAATGCAGCTCTTTGAAGAATATGGAGATAAACTGTTCGCTTCCGCCGATGACGGGGGGAACTTAAATTCGTCAGCGCTGACGAATTTAACCTACTATCAGGCCCTCCTTCTTCTGGGGATTCCGGAAGACGAGCGGGAGAAATTTATCCTGCAGCATGATGTTAAAGATATGACCACCCGGGAGCTGGATCAGGCTCTCAAACAACGGAACCAAACCACTCCGGAGAAAGAGCAGGCTCAAGTCACGCCCATACCAAATAATCCTCAGGAAATCAAAATAGAATATATAACCGTCAAAAAAACCGACAAACCAAAAAGTGGGCCAACAACTGCAGCCCCCTCAACCTTTACCACGAAGTATGAAGAAAAATGCGCCGCTTGCTGCAAAACTATCGCCGATACATTCTACGAACTGCTGACAGCGCTTGGCCAACTGGCCAGACTTGATCCGGCGGTGAAGGAAAAATGCAGTAAAGACGCGAGCCGGCTTGCAGAAAATATGGTCGAAAGGCTTAAAGAGTGGCCACCTGTTATCAAGACGAATATGAAGGTTGAGACGTACGCCATCCATGAAAGGTGGTAGAATCGCCAACACCTTTATCCGGGAGTCGGCTTTGGCTTGCTTCATCACCGGATAGGCATTACCGGACCGTAACGAAATAACAGCTGGAACACCTTTGATTGTGTTCCGGCTGTTTCCATATACCAATATTTATGATTATTAGTAGGAAATGATTCAGATATGTCGAAATAATAAATCGGATAAAGGGAGGTATTTATTATAGCTTATAAAAAAGTGAAAAAAGAATTAATTAGCTTATGTATTGGAGAAATAGTGGCTTCTCTTACATTTATACTTGCACTTATTTCGGTTAAGAATAATACAAACGTGAATATAGATGTGGTTATTATGTACCCTTTCTGTGTATTATTATTTATTTTATTTCAAGGAAGTTATTATTGGTTTTATCGCTTGAAAATGATAACAGGCAAAAAGGTAAATAAAAACGGATTCAGAAGAACATATAGGCTTCTAAAAATTATTGATTTAATTCTTATTCTATTGTATCCAGTGATAATCATTTTGGGATTCGCTTATGACGATGTAGTATTCACAAAATTCTCAACATTGATAGGGATATTTATTTATCTTTTTGGTATCGCAGAAATTATAAATTATTTTTATGTAAGATTGTCATATAGTAAAGCCAAAGATATAGTAGCTTTATTAAAGTTAAAGAATTTAAAGAAATCAAGCCTTAATAGCGAATTAAATAAGTAAAAACGTCCCCGTCTTGTATCTAATTCACTCGTAAGTAAGGATACACTATTATTTCTATACAACACTACTGAATATCGGTACTTCAGTTGAACAACAATTAAATGAAGTTGGCATAAGAACAATTAAACAATTGCTTGAAGCTGGTAGTAAGCAAGCTTGGCTGAGAATAAAAGAAATGGATGACTCTGCATGTATAAATAGGTTATATGCTTTAGAAGGAGCAATACAGGGAATTAGATGGCATGATCTTTCAGAAGCTGTGAAAGGTGAGTTAAAGGAGTTTTATAACCTAAGGTTGACAGACAGCCTGTACAAGTGCCAAAATAGACCAGGTAAGAAAAAAGGGAATACATAGATCAAAATGAAAGATAAGGAGACCGTATGGCAACAATTCAATTCATCATTCAATCCATCATTCTGGGCATCGTAGAAGGGATCACGGAGTTCCTGCCGGTCTCATCGACGGGCCATTTAATTATTTTTCAAAATCTCATCGGGTTTCAGGCGACCAATCCGCATTATGTAGAGATGTATACCTATGTGATCCAGCTTGGAGCGATTTTGGCGGTCATTGTACTCTATTGGAAGAAGATCAAACAGACGCTGGTGGATTTCTTCCCGTCAAGAGTCGGCTATCAGGAATCCGGATTAAAATTCTGGCTGATGATTGTGCTGGCGTGTATTCCAGGTGCTACGATTGGAATTTTATTTGACGATACCGCGGAAAAATACCTGTTTTCCCCGATTCCTGTGGCGATAACACTTTTCCTCGGCGCAATCTTGATGATCTACGCCGAGAATAGGCTTAGAAAAAATGCACCGGTCGGACGGGACTTGAATGTTTCCCCAAGACAGGCGGTTCTGATCGGATTATTTCAATGTTTGGCGGTTATTCCGGGGATGTCCCGTTCAGCATCGACGATTATCGGCGGGTGGGTAGCCGGGCTGCCGACGGTGGCCGCCACGGAATTTTCGTTCTTCCTGGCGATTCCGGTGATGATTGGGATGAGCCTGCTGAAGGTTGTTAAAATTGGCGGTCTGGCTATTCTCACTTCGCAGGAAATCTTGTCTTTGGCTGTCGGCTTCATTGTATCCTTCCTGGTTGCAGTCATCGTTATCCAGAAATTCATTTCGTATTTACAAAGAAAACCGATGCGGATTTTTGCGATCTACAGAATGATATTTGCCGCGTTCGTGCTGGCAGCCGGGGTAGCTGGTTTATTCTAAATCAGCTCGTTTTATCCGAATACCAGTCCTGAAGTTTATCAGACTTTCAAACATTCAGCCAGCCTTTTGGGACATTCGTCATCGAATATTCAGGTTGTTTCCGGATATTTTTTGTGCTAGAATAAATTACAATTGGAAAATTAAAACTGATGATCAACCCAGTATGTTAACGGGTCATACAGAGAGGGGAACGATGTACACGTTTGTACAAAGCTGGAAGTTCTCTTGATAGTTAACAGAAACCCAGTTGTGAAGTGAGAATGAATAATCCTACGGCTGTCTCACCGTTATCTGAGCTTGAAGCGGCGTATTCGCAATTAAGGTGGTACCGCGGAAGATATACTTCTTTCGTCCTTAGATGGACAGAGAAGTATTTATTTTTTCTGCAGCAAGTTTTTTCGCTGAACAATTAATATTTACTCGTAGACGGATTCGTAGATTCCGCTAACACCACAAATTTAGTCATCGTAATGGATGGCTAGCGTCAAGAGGAGCATGGATGCGAGCGATTATTTAATTTACGAATCAGTCTACAAAATGATCAAAAATAGTTTGCAAAATATGATTGCAAAAATGATGAATAAGATGGGGTGTATTAACATGCAGACAATCGGATTTATCGGAACAGGCAATCTGGCATCTTCCGTGATCAAGGGGTTATCCCGGCAGGATACGGACTTCCGGATTATGGCCTATGACGTATTTCAGGAGAAAGCGGAACTCCTGGCCAAAACGTATGGTGTTGCGTATGCCTCTTTCGCCGAAACCATTCAGGGATCAGATGTTATATTTCTGGCGGTAAAGCCTAAAGATATCAAAGGTCTTCTTGACCAGCTTGCTCAGTTCAATCTTACAGGAAAACTTATTATTACGGTAGTGGCAGGAATAGGGCTGTCTGTTTACGAGCAGGCGCTTCCGGGCATTGCCGTGGTAAGGGTCATGCCCAACACGTCCAGTGCGGTTCTGCAGGCTGTATCCGGGTTGGCCAGAGGACGCTGTGTCACGGACGGACAGGCAAAAACGGCTGAGGCTATCTTTGCTGTTTTGGGAAAATTCCTGTGGATTGACGACAGTAAAATGAATGCGCTGACTGCCGTCAGCGGCAGTGGCCCGGCCTATTTCTATTTCTTAACGGAACTGATGGCGCTGGCCGGTGAAAAGCTTGGCCTGACGAGAGACGAAGCTGAATTTCTGGCCGCAGAAACCATGGTCGGTGCAGGGAAAATGCTTGCGGAGAGCGGAAAAACTTCGCTGGAATTAAGAGAAGCTGTTACATCGCCGAACGGAACGACCTACGCGGCGCTGGAGAGCTTCCGGCAAGCCGGGCTGGCAGATATCGTCTATCAGGCTATGGAGGCCTGTGCCAAACGGGCTGAAGAGATGGAAGGAGAGTATGTTTGAATGAATACCCTGAAAAGGGCGGTTTTAAAAATAGGCAGTAACAGCTTAAGCCTTGCGGAAGGCGGCATTGATGAAACGGTCATCGATCAACTGGCCGGGGTCATTGCTGAGCTGAGAAAGCAGGGGACAGATTGCATCCTGGTTACCTCCGGCGCTGTTGCTGCCGGGATGGCCAAGATGAAGCTGAAGGAACGTCCAAAGGATATTGTCGGCAAGCAGGCCACAGCGGCTGTCGGGCAGGGAATATTGATCGAAAGGTATTCGTACTACTTTGACAAATATGGGATGAGCTGTGCCCAGATCCTTCTTTCCCGGATCGACTTGGTTGAAGCTGAACATTACCAGAATGCCAAGAATACCTTGGAAAAGCTGCTGAACTTCGGAGTTGTTCCGATCATCAATGAAAACGATACCGTGGTCTTCGAAGAATTATGCTTCGGGGATAATGACAGGTTATCCGCGCTGGTGGCAGGAATGGTCAATGCAGATTTGCTGGTCCTGCTGACAGATGTCGACGGTTTGTTTACAGCCAATCCAGTGTATAACCGGGAGGCTGTACTGATTCCGAAAGTAGAGAATGTGGCAGAGGCAAAAAATCTGGCCGACGGCACAGGGTCTGCGGTTGGGACCGGAGGCATGGTCACCAAATTAAAGGCTGCTGAAATGGCAACCCGGTTCGGGACGCCGACCTTTCTGATGAATGCGTCAAGAATTGCCCAGATCAAAGACATTGCCGAAGGGAACTATCCGTTAGGGACCTATTTCCCGCCGTTGAAGCATAAGCTTAATGGAAAAAAACGCTGGATGGCTTATGCAGCGTTATCGATGGGCACGGTTATCATTGACGCTGGTGCCGAAAAGGCCCTGCTTCATGACGGCAAGAGCCTGCTCGCTTCCGGAGTAACCGGGATCGAAGGATTTTGGGAGCGCAAAGATCTGATTAAAATAGTGAATAACCGCGGAGAAGAAATTGCCCGTGGTATTACAGAATTCAGCAGTGAAGAAACTGAAAAGGTCAAAGGATTCCACTCTGAGGAGATACGCAGGCTGATCCCGGAAATTAAAGCAGAGGAACTGGTTCACAGGGATAACCTGACGATTACGCAGGAATACTGATCAAGAAAGTCAAATGATTCATTGGGCATCGGTAAAGGAAGTAATCTTGGATAGCAATGTAATGAAAGATATGAGATATTGAATAAAAGAGATATCGAATAGAATGTACGGGAGATTGACAGGAGGTTGTTGAATCATGGATTTTGCTGAAGACCTTATCATGATTGGCCAGCGGGCCAAAAATGCGGCACGCAAGCTGGCTTTCACCGGCACGGAAACAAAGAATAAAGCCTTACTCGCAATGGCCCAGGCGCTTCTTGATAACGAGGATGCAATTCTGGAAGCCAATGTGCTGGATGTTGCGGCAGCAGAGAAAAAAGGACTTAAAAAAAGCTTGATCAACCGTCTTCGTCTTAGCAGCGCCGGGATTTCAGATATCAGCAATGCGATCAAGGAAGTGGTCGGGCTGCCCGACCCTGTCGGCGGCGGAGAACTGTGGAAAAGGCCGAACGGTCTGGTTATTCAGAAGACGATGGTTCCGCTCGGTGTCGTGGCGATGATTTATGAAGCCCGGCCAAATGTGACGGTGGACGCAGCGGCGCTGTGTTTAAAATCCGGCAATGCCTGCATCTTACGCGGAGGCTCGGAAGCGATTGAAAGCAATAAAGTACTGGCCAGGGTGATCGCTGAAGCCGCTGAACAGAGTGGAATTCCGGAAGGTGCGATTCAGCTTATACCGAAGACGGATAGAGAGTATGCCCTGCAGCTGATGCGCATGAATAAATATATCGATGTGATCATTCCGCGGGGCGGGGCAGGACTGATTCACACAGTGGTTGAAAATTCCACCGTTCCGGTGATTGAGACGGGTACAGGGGTCTGTCATGCTTATGTTGATCTCGATGCTGATTATGAAAAGGCAGTATCGGTAGTCTTTAACGCCAAAACTCAGAAACCCGGCGTCTGCAATGCGCTGGAAACCTTGCTCGTTCATGAGGCGGTGGCGGAAGAGTACCTGCCGATGATTGGAAGAAAGTTTAAAGCGTACGGTGTTGAGATACGCGGCTGTGAAAGAGTCAGAAAGATTTTGGATTATGCTGTTCCGGCAACGGAAGAAGATTGGTCGACGGAGTACCTTGATTTGATCATCAGCGTTAAGGTCGTCAACAGTATTGACGAAGCGCTGGATCATATTTATACGTATAGCACGAAGCATTCTGAGACGATCATTACCGAAAACTACACGGCCTCTCAGCGTTTTTTAAATGAAATTGATGCGGCCGCGGTTTATGTCAATACTTCAACGCGTTTTACCGATGGCGGAAGGTTCGGCTTTGGTGCTGAAATTGGCATTAGCACGCAAAAGCTGCATGCCCGTGGTCCGATGGCTTTGCCGGAACTGACGACGATCAAATATATTGTTTATGGAAACGGCCATATTGTGGAATAGGCTTGATGCTGGATTTGTGGCACGCATACCAAATAGGGAGTAATATAAATAGATGTTTTCAAGTTCTGGTATGAATGCTTATAGATTTCTTCGCGCATCTTTGTGTTGCGGTGAAATCTGGCGGGTGCTATAATTTTTCAAGAGATATTCTATATTCATTCTGGTGAATATTTAGGATTTCGAAGTAAATATTGAGGTTGTTTTTGATATATTCGTGTTATCGCTGTATACTTTTTACTCTGTACCGGACCGGCTTTGGGATATTTCTTTTTGCCCATTTTGATGATCCGTGCGTGAAAGGTATGAGACCTTGAACGATTCCTTTGGATGGTTAGCACAGTGTGTTAATACCATAGATAAGTTTCTATAAGGGGGCGATATTTTTTATTCTTTAGTTTGTGATCGTTAGTACTTGGAACAAATTTGAATGGATATATTAAAAGTTATACGTATATTTTGATATATCTAGACTGCCAAAGGCTCGACGCCAACCAAGTTTTCTTTAAAATGTAGGGAGGGATTCTTTTTTTTGGACACTGGTTGTGAATTTGAACACAAAAAGTTACCTAAGGAGGTAAAAAATGAGCAACAAAGTTGAAAATTGTCAATGTTGCTGTAGCGAAGAAACCGACCAACAAAAATTGGACATGATTGCTGAAGTGATCGAAAAATACAAGAATAGAGAAGGAAGCCTGATTCAAGTTCTTCATATGGCGCAGAATATTTATGGATATTTGCCTCTGGAAATCCAGAGATTTATTGCAGAAAGTTTGAACAAGCCTTTGTCGGAGGTATCGGGTGTTGTTACTTTTTACTCTTTCTTTTCGACCCAGCCCAGAGGAAAGCACATTATCCGTGTTTGCCTTGGTACGGCTTGCTACGTAAGGGGCGGCAAGAAAATTATCGATCGTCTGGAACAGATCCTGGACATAGAAGTTGGCGGAACAACGAAAGACAGGCTCTTCACTTTTGAGGTAGCCCGTTGTATCGGTGCCTGCGGACTGGCTCCAGCCATGATGATTGACGATGTCGTGTATAAGCAGGTTAACCCGGATAAGCTTGATAGTATCCTGAATAAATATAGAAATTAGGGTAGGGCTGGAGGTGAAATAAAGCGCATGAAAGTCAATAGTGTTGCTGATTTGGATCAAATTAAAAAGGAATACAGTGAAAAACTGTCAAAGTATCATTATCAAATCCTTGTATGCGGAGGCGCAGGTTGTGTATCCTCCAACTGCGGTGAAGTATCCGCTGCGCTTGTGAAATATCTGGAAGAATACGAGCTTCAGGACAAGGTTGCAGTTAGTGAAACAGGCTGTATGGGGACTTGTGCGGTCGGTCCTGTCCTTCTTATTCTACCTGATGAAACTTTTTATACGGATGTTAATCCCGAAAAAATGGCCGAGATCGTAAAATCTCACATTATCAACGGTACGGTGCTGGAAAAGTATACATTCTACGATCAGACGCTTGGCAAACACGTTCCCAATATTAAGGATATTGATTTCTTCAAAGACCAGGTCAAAATTGCGCTCAGAAACTGCGGTCAGATCGAATACGCTTCGATTGACGCTTATATTGCCAAAGACGGCTATTATGCGATTGCCAAAGCTGTGGGGGGCATGAAGCAGCAGGATGTTGTCGATGAAGTTAAAAAGTCCGGCATCAGAGGCCGCGGCGGTGCAGGGTTCCCTACAGGCATCAAATGGGAAGCTGGAATGAAATCAACGAGCGATCAGAAATTCATGGTCTGCAATGCTGACGAAGGAGACCCCGGTGCGTTCATGGACAGAAGCGTCATCGAAGGTGACCCGCACAGTGTCATTGAAGGGATGATGCTCGGTGGTTATGCGATTGGTGCAAGCATGGGCTATGTCTATATCCGGGCGGAGTATCCGATTGCCGTTGAACGTCTGGGTGCCGCGATTGAAGAAGCCCGCGAGTGCGGCCTGCTCGGAGCGAAACTGTTTGGTTCGGATTTTGAGTTTAACCTGGAAATCCGGATTGGCGCAGGCGCTTTTGTCTGCGGTGAAGAAACATCTTTGATGGCTTCGATCGAAGGCAAACGCGGGGAACCCAAACAAAAACCACCGTTCCCGTTCGAACGCGGCTTGTTTGGCAAACCGACCATTATCAACAACGTAGAAACCTTAGCATGCATTCCTCCGATCATTCTGAAGGGTTCGCACTGGTATTCGCAGTTTGGCACTGAAAAGAGCAAAGGCACCAAGGTCTTCGCACTGGCCGGAGATATCGTCAATACCGGTATCGTCGAAGTCCCGATGGGCATGAGCCTTGGCAATATTTTGTTCAATATTGGTGGGGGCATTCCCGGAGGTAAAAACTTCAAGGCTGCCCAGGCCGGAGGCCCTTCCGGCGGCTGTATAACGAAGGAATATCTGAATACGCCGATGGATTATGAAAATATCAGCAAAATCGGTGCCATTATGGGATCCGGCGGACTGGTCGTCATGAATGAGGATACCTGTATGGTCGATACCGCCAGGTATTTCATGGATTTCATCCAGGATGAGTCCTGCGGAAAATGCGTTCCGTGCCGTGTGGGAACGAAGAGAATGCTCGAGATCCTGGAACGCATTACCAAGGGAGAAGGCCAGGAAGGCGATATCGAACTTCTCGAAGAGCTCGGCGCTCAGATCAAAGAAACCGCAATGTGCGGTTTGGGTCAGACGGCTCCCAATCCGGTCTTAAGCACCATCCGGTATTTCCGTGACGAATACGAAGAGCATATCAAGAACAAATACTGCCGCGCCGGCGTATGTTCGGATTTATTCCTTTCGCCGTGTGAGAATGCCTGCCCGGCAAGCGTCAATGTACCCGGTTATATGGGCTTGATCTCGGCAGGAAGATATATCGATGCTTACAACCTTATCAGACAGGAAAATCCGTTTCCGGCTATTTGCGGAAGAATTTGCACGCACCCGTGCGAAAGCAAATGCCGCAGGGCGCAGCTGGACGAAGCGATCTCGATTTCCGATCTGAAACGGTTCGTGGCGGATTATGCGTTCAAGCATGAGGAAGAATCCACGAAAGACATTGTCTTTCCGAAAAACGGCAAGAGCGTCGGCATTATTGGCGCAGGTCCTTCAGGCTTGACTTGCGGCTATTACCTGGCAAGACTTGGCTATGAGGTCGATGTTTATGAAGCAGCACCTGTGGCCGGAGGCCTACTTGCATTTGGTATTCCGGAATACAGGCTGCCCAAAGACGTGCTCAAGCATGAAATCAAACTGATTGAGCAAGTCGGCGTCAAGATCCATCTGAATACCGAAGTAGGCAATGACGTCAGCTTCGCCGGGCTGCGCAAAAAACATCATTCCATTTATATTGCAACAGGAACCCAGCTGTCCAACAAGATCAATATCCCGGGCGAAGACCTCGAAGGGGTTGTTCACGGCTTGAATTTCCTGCGCAATGTGAACCTCGGACAGGATGTGAAGATCGGTGAAACCGTGGCGATTATCGGCGGCGGCAATACTGCGATTGATGCAGCTAGAACGGCTTTAAGGTTAGGCGCTAAGAAAGTCAATGTTTTGTATAGAAGAACTATCCAAGATATGCCTGCTGATGCCAGAGAAATCTGCGATATGATTGAAGAAGGCATTGAGATTATTCCGCTGGTTGCCCCGACCCGTTTTATTGGCAAAGACAAAATTGAAGCAATTGAATGCGTCAGAATGAAGGTGAGCGGCTTTGATTCTGCCGGCAGAAGAAAACCAAAAATTGAAGAAGGATCCACTTTCACCCTGAAGGTCGATATGGTCATCCCGGCGGTCAGCCAGTCTTCGGATCTGCCGTTTGTCGGAATGGATGATGTTGAATTAACAGAGTGGGGAACTTTTATTACGGATAAAGACACCTTGATGACCACGATGGATGGCGTATTTGCCGGCGGTGACGTTGCCAGAGGTTCCGATGTCGCAATCACGGCAATTGCAGACGGTAAGAAAGCTGCATCTTCCATTGACCTCTACCTGGGTGGCAAAGGCGTACTGAATAAAGGCGAAAAGATCGAAATACCTGCGCCGGCAGATCAGGACGAACTCGTTGAGCATGCCAGATTCCCAATGGAAGTTCTTGACCCTGAAAAGAGAAAAGACTGCTTCTGCGAGGTGGCTCAAGGGTACCACAAGCTCAATGCAATTGCAGAATCTATGCGCTGTTTACGCTGTGACAGGAGGTAGGGTAAAGGCATGGTAAATTTAAGAATTAATAACAAAAGTGTTTCCGCTTTGGAGGGCGCGACTATCCTGGAAGCCGCGAAACAGAACAATATTCATATTCCTAACTTGTGCTATTTGGAAGGCGTTCATAAGTTTGGTTCCTGCAGACTGTGCGTTGTTGAAGTCGAAGGCGCCAAGAGCCTTCAGCCTTCCTGCATGGTTACGGTCAGAGAAGGAATGGTTGTCAAAACCAACACCGAAAAAGTCCGTAAGGCCCGGAAAGTCCTTTATGAACTGATTCTGTCCGACCATCCGAAAGACTGTCTGAACTGCGAACGCAATCAAAGCTGCGAGCTGCAGGAAATGGGTAATATGCTCGGCGTCAGTGAAGCCCGTTTCGAAGGAAAACGTTCAGCCGGCTGCATCGACAAATCCCCTTCTATTACCCGGGATATGTCCAAATGCATTCTTTGCCGCAGATGTATCACTGTCTGCAACGAAATTCAGCAGGTTGGTATTCTGAATGCACAAAACCGCGGATTTAAGACGGTTGTCGGTCCGGCTATGGATCTGCCGATTAATTCCGTAAACTGTGCTTACTGCGGACAGTGTACGGTGGTTTGTCCTGTAGGCGCGCTGAAGGAAACCGATGCGATTCAGGATGTCTGGCAGGCGATCAATGATCCCAATAAACGCGTTGTTGTTCAGGTTGCCCCTGCGATTAGGGCTGCAATCGGCGAAGAGTTCGGGCTGGAACCCGGGACACTCGTTACCGGCAAACTCGCTTCTGCTTTGAGAGAACTCGGCTTCGACGATGTGTTCGACACCAACTTTACGGCTGACCTGACCATTATGGAAGAAGGCACCGAATTCTTGACCAGGGTGAAAAATGCGCTGACCGGCGGCCAGGCTACCCTGCCGATGATTACAAGCTGTAGCCCGGGCTGGATCAAATATGTTGAGCATGCTTATCCGGAAGAACTTGACCATCTCTCGACCTGTAAATCTCCGCATACCATGCTTGGGGCGCTGGCGAAGTCCTATTATGCCGACAAGATTGAAGTGGATCCGAAGGACATGTATGTTGTATCGATCATGCCCTGTACGGCCAAGAAGTTCGAAATTTCCAGACCGGAAATGCAGAACAATGGCGTACAGAATGTCGATGCCGTACTGACGACCAGAGAACTTGCCAAGATGATTAAGGAAGCCGGCATTGATTTTATAAACCTCGAAGACAGCAAATTTGACAATCCGCTGGGTCTTTCCTCCGGTGCTGCCGATATCTTCGGCGTTACCGGCGGTGTTATGGAAGCTGCCCTGCGTACGGTTTACGAAGTGGTTACGGGACGGGAACTGCCGTTTGATAAGCTCCATGTTACTCCGATCGTTGGCCTGGAACAGATTAAGACGGCGGATGTGATCATCGAGAATCCTGTTGAAGTTTATAAGTTCCTCGACGGAGTTACGGTAAAAGTTGCTGTAACCAGTGGTCTGGCAGGAGCGAAGATCCTTCTGGACCAAATTGCCAAAGGTGAATCCCCCTATCACTTTATCGAAGTGATGGGATGCCCCGGCGGCTGCATCAGCGGCGGCGGCCAGCCCAGACCGACCACACCGGAGATTCGTCAGAAACGTCTCCAGGCTATTTATAAGGAAGATGAAGGCAAGCAGCTTAGAAAATCTCATGAGAATGAAGATGTCATGAAACTGTATGCCGAGTTTCTGAAAGAACCCAATGGCCATAAATCGCATGAACTGCTGCACACGCATTATACGCAGCGCGGCAAGTTTAACGAATATCTCTGCAAGTAGGGTACAATCGAAAGAGCCTAACAGTTAAAGTTGTAGGCTCTTTCTTTTTTTTCGGGAATGCTGTAATATTAATTTTCCAAGGAAACAATGCAGCTTTAATTTAGACTAAGGACAGGTACACCGTTTGATGCAAATTAATCAGGGAAAAACGAAAAAAGGGTTTGATGGGCAGTCGGATACACATAACCGGACAAAGCTCCTGAATATACTCAGAGGGGCGGTTTTCCCATTAGCTGTGATTGTAGTTTGGGAATTAGCGGCACGCAGCAGTCTGGTTAATACCTACATCTTGCCTCCGCCAAGTGAGATATTAAAAACATTTCTGCATATGCTTACAACCGGGATTTGGGAAGAACATCTGCTGGCAAGTTTACGGAGATTGGTGTACGGGTTCTTTTTGACGGTTGTTTTTGCAGTTCCGATGGGTATTCTGGTAGGGAAAGCCAGAGGGTTCAGACATTGGGTGAATCCTACGCTGCATTTTTTGCAGCAGATTCCGCCAATTGCTTGGATCCCGATTTTTATGCTTCTGCTCGGGATTGATGAAGCTTCCAAAGTAGCCGTCATTGTGTATGCCTCATTTTTCCCGGTTTTCTTGAATACGGTGCAGGGCGTTACCAGTGTTGATCCGAAGCTGATCGAAGTTGGCCATGCCTATATGCTTTCTCCATGGGAAATGATTAAAAAGGTGTATATCCCTTCGGCAGCCATGTCGATTTTTGTGGGCCTGAGGCTGGGGTTAAGCAATTGCTGGCGGGCACTGGTCGGAGCGGAAATGCTGGGAGCATCTTCGGGAATAGGCTATCTGATCATTGAAGGCAGACAATTAGCCCAATACGATAAAATTTTTGTTGCGATAGTCACCATCGGAACTGCCGGGATGCTTATCGACCTTTTCCTCAGAAAAATTGAAAATAAGCTAATGCCGTGGAAAAAGATGTATCAAGCAGGTGAGCGCAAATGAATAAGCTTTTAGTCGAAGTCCATGATGTCGGTAAGGTTTTCCACAGCGACTGGGGAAGTATTGAAGCCCTGAAAGAAGTCAATTTCCGGTGCAACCAATCAGAATTTGTCAGTATTGTCGGAGCCAGCGGGTGCGGCAAAACTACGCTGCTCCGGATTATTGCCGGCTTGGAACCGCCGAGCAGCGGAGAAGTGCTGATTGATGGAGAAAACATTGACGGGCCCGGTTATGGGCGTGCCGTCGTATTTCAGGAACCGCGGCTCTTTCCGTGGCTGACCGTTGAAAAAAATACCGCGCTGGGTATCCAAGGAGTAGAGAAACAAGACGAAGTTGAGAAAATTGTGGCCAGCTCGCTTCAGTTGGTAGGGTTAACACAGTTTAGCAAAGCGTATCCTCACGAACTGTCCGGAGGAATGGCCCAAAGGGTCTCTTTGGCGCGAGCGCTCACTTTTAGACCGAAAGTATTCTTGATGGATGAGCCTTTTTCGGCCCTTGATGCCCAGACCAGGACCAGAATGCAGGAAGAAATCATTGATCTTTGGCATAAAACCGAAAAAACCGTTATCTTTGTCACCCATGATATCGAAGAAGCACTGACCGTCAGCCAGAAAATCATGATTATGTCGCCGTCTCCCGGTACGATCAAAGAGGTCTTGGAAGTACCTTTTGCTTATCCAAGAAATCCTGAGGGATTAGAATTTATCAACATGAGGAAATATATACTAGAGGCCATTCGCTAAGCGAATCAAATGTTTTCGATAAGTATTACGAGGATTACGAGGAGGGTTATTCATGAAGAAGTATCTTAAAGTTTCTTTCGCTGTATTATTATCATTATTGCTGCTGATTTCGGTGACAGGCTGTCAGCCGAATACGGCCAAACAGCAGGAAAAACCAAAAATTATTAATATATCGTATTCGACGAAGCCTTTGAATGCCCCGGCGATCGTCGCCCTTGAAAAGCAGATTTTTGAAAAAGAGTTTGCAAAGGATGGAATCCAGGTGAAGTGGAACGAATTGGAAGGGCCGGCAACCACTGAAGCCCTTGCTGCCAAATCGATTGATTTTGCCACATCACTGAATTATGTTTCGGCTATCATCTCGAATGCAAACGGCAACGATATCAAGATTCTGGCGAGCTATTCCAAGTTTCCGAAGGGAATTGGCCTGGTTGCAGCCAAAAATGGCGGAATTGCATCCGTAGCGGATCTGAAGGGGAAAAAGGTTGCATTGCAGCAGGGGACGATGCTGCATGAAATGCTGATCAAAGCGCTAGCCGAGGCAGGGTTATCTGCGAATGATGTCCAGATGATCAACATGGCCTCAACCGACGCCTTAAACGCGCTGCTGCAAAAACAAGTGGATGCCGCGGTCATCCCCGATCCTCTGCTGACCAAAGGGATTGCTTCCCAAAAAATCACCCTGATCCGGAATGCTGAAGGCCTTATCCCCGGTCAGGCTGTGATTGCCGCGCGAACAGAGTTTATCCAGAAATACCCTGAAACAACAAAGCGTTTTCTGGAAATCCATCAGCAGATATTGGACTGGATACAGGAAAATCAGGATGAAGCTTTGCGAATGACGGCTGACACCAATGGAATGGAGCTTAAAGCGGTAACTGCTTTATATCCGAAATTTGATTTTACAATGCCGATTGACAGCCAGGATATTGAAAAACTCAAAGAATCGGCTGAATTTCTTAAAGCAAATGGTTTTATCAAGTCCGATGTTGATCCCGACGAGCTGATCAATCATCTGGTCGATACCGGATATCTTCCCAAATAACTATTAGAGAAAAGCCCGATGTAAGTTATCATTAATTACCGGAACATGTAGAATGTCTCTCATATTAATCACATGAAAAATAAGGATGATATTACAAACAGAAGAGTGGTAAAAACGTGAAAAGAGCTGTAAGGATTCTGATCAACGGCATTGTTCAGGGTGTCGGCTTCAGGCCGTTTATTTTTAAACTTGCCCGGGAACTGGACATTAAAGGCTGGGTAAACAATTTCAGCGGCGGAGTCGAGATTCAGGCTGAAGGGGAACGGGTAGAGGATTTTATTCGCAGAATCAGAACAGGCCAGCCGGCTTTGGCTGTGATTGTATCGCTGGAGATAACAGAGATCCCGGTTCAGCATTACCGGGAGTTCACGATCACAGAAAGCAGGGAGTCCGAAGACAAGGATGTTTTGATCTCTCCGGATGTTGCAGTATGCAGGGACTGCTTGCAAGAGATGCTTCACAGTAAGGATCGGCGCTACCTCTATCCGTTTATCAATTGTACCAATTGCGGTCCGCGCTATACGATCATTAAGGATCGGCCTTATGACCGCAAGAAAACGACCATGGCGGGTTTTCAGATGTGCCCGGAATGCCATCAGGAATATCAGGATCCGCTGGACAGGCGGTTTCATGCTCAGCCGACTGCTTGTGCGGTTTGCGGGCCTGCCCTTAAACTGCTGGATCATACAGGCAATGAAATTAGCGGTCATGGGATCGGTATTGACTTGCTGCAGGAAGGTGCGATCCTGGCCGTCAAAGGTCTTGGCGGCTTTCATCTCGTCTGTGATGCCTGCAATGATGAGGCGGTCAGCAGATTGCGCCGGGTCAAAGAGCGCGGCGCAAAACCATTTGCTGTCATGGTTAGGAATATTGAAACCGCCCTCCAAGAGGTGACCATGACGGAGCTCGAAAAATCGACGCTTGCCGGTCCCTCTGCACCGATTGTCCTGCTGCCGCGCAAGAAGAATGAAAATAGCCGGATTTCTCCGGAAACAGCACCCGGCCTTCAATCACTTGGCATCATGCTGCCGTATACACCGGTTCATCATCTGCTCTTTCAGGGGACCTATGATTATCTCGTGATGACCAGCGCAAACCTGAGTGGACAGCCTTTAATATATGATAATCAGGAAGCGTTGGCAGGACTAAGCGGAATTGCAGATTATTTTCTTCTAAACAACAGGGATATTTATCATCCGTGTGATGACTCAGTCATGCAGATGATCGGGGATCAAATGACCTTTATCCGTAGGGCCAGGGGCTATGTGCCGCTGCCGCTATTTTTGAAACAGGAGATCAAAACACCGATTGTCGGTCTGGGCGGAGAAATGAAAAATGCTTTCTGCCTTGCTTCCGGAAAGATGACTTTCATGAGCCAGTATATTGGAGATATGCATGGATATGAAAATTTGGAACGTTTTGAACAGGAGTTATACTCCTTTCAGAAGGTAACTAACATTGCTCCGCAAAAAACTGCTTATGATATGCATCCGGAATATTCGACGACCCGGATTGCCCGGTCGATGGATTGCCCGAAATTTCGCGTTCAGCACCATCATGCCCATCTCGTCAGCGTGATAGCTGAACATGGGATAGATGATCCGATGCTCGGCCTGATTTGCGACGGAACAGGTTATGGTGAGGACGGCAGGATTTGGGGCTTTGAGTATCTTTTCGGAAATCAGGAAGGCTATAAGCGCAAAGCACACCTTGAATATCTGCCCTTGCCCGGCGGCGATGCCGGAGCTAAATATCCGCTCAGGATTGCCTATGCTTACTTGAAGAAACTTATGACACAAGAAGAATGGCAGCGGACGGAACCGCTTTGGGCCAAATTATCTTCTCAGGAAAAGAATATCCTGGATGGCCAGCTTCGAAGCGGATTTCAGCTGTTTGAAACTTCCAGCGCCGGACGCCTCTTTGACGCGGTTAGCGGTATACTGGGGGTTTGTACAGAAGTGACATACGAGGGACAAGCAGCGATCGAATTGGAGAGTGTAGCCGAGAAGTGGTTGGAGGACTGTAGCGAAGGGAACGTACAAACTTCTAGCTTGCAGGACAGCGGGAACAAGGACATTCAGAAAAACCTGAACGAATTCCAAAGAATAACGCAGCAGGCTTCAATGAGGGTTAAGGCGTTGGCAGCTCTTTGGGATCAATACGAGAAATCCGGTCAGACAAGTACAGAGGGACGCTTGAGACTTATTGAGCAATATAACGTAATGGCCGGCAGGACAGATGGAAGTTTTTATCTGGGCTTATATCCTGCTTTATATCCAGCCTGTCTGGAGATTTCAGGTGAACCGCAGCCCGGTGTTCTTCACGTAAAAGTGGGGAGCCTCTTAAAAGAGATCTCCAACGATGTGCTGCTTCAGAAAAACCCTGGGGAAGCTGCGCTTAGATTTCACTATTCTTTAGCGTGTCAGATGCTAGAAACGGCGATGCTTATTGGTCTTGAAAACAAAAAACTGCCGATTGCAGGCGGTGTTTTCCAGAATAAGCTGTTGACCGAGATTCTACTGTTCTTGGCGGGAGAGATCGGGGTAGAGATCCTTTACCCGCAGAAACTTCCGTCCGGGGACGGCGGTCTTGCCTTCGGTCAGGTGCTGATTGCAAATGCCGCGATTGAAGAAAAACCAGAAACAATGGGTTCTAATTTTGATCTTAGCTGATATTAAAAAGAAACCTTCTAAGGCTGGGCTACGCAATGTATAGCCGCTTTCGGCAGATTGAGCCCTCCTTGGCGAGTCGCTCCTTGCCATCCATGGCATCGCGACATTAGGCCATCCGTGGCCGTCAAACAGCCGCGCTCCGCATCGTGCTCCGCTTGACGCTGGCTAATACATTGCGTATCCTAGTCTCTGGTTTTATGTAGTCAATCTTTTCAGCTTTGTTTATCTTTATGGTCAGCATTAGGCTGATTTTGAGCAAAAGACAGAGCTGTTGCACAACGAATTACTTAAATCGTTGTGCAACAGCTCTGTTTTTTAGTAGTGACGGCCATGAATCAAAAATGTTAAGACGTTTGACAAGTATTCGCAAAAAAAGCCCAATTCTGTTAAGTAATTAACAATACTTGATTAATTTCCTATGTCAGTTTAATATTAATGACATTGCAGGTTAGAATATTCAGAAAATTTAAAAACTTGCAAAAAGTAAAAATTGTTGTTTAAAAAAAGTAAAGGAGGAGAAAAATGGATTTATCAAGACGTAATTTCCTGAAATTATCAGGAGCTTCCTTGGCTTCGCTGGCGCTTGGCCTTGGTTTTGATCCCGACCTCGCTCAGGCTCAGGGATATGCACTTAAGATTGAAGGTACAAAAAAAATTCCGAGCATTTGCCATTTTTGTTCCGGAGGGTGCGGCTTGCTTCTCTATATCAAAGATGAAAAGCTGGTGTATTTAGCCGGGGATCCCGATCATCCAACCAATAACGGGGCACTTTGTTCTAAGGCAGCCAGCTTGAGAGAAGTTGCCTATTCGGAGGCTCGGATCACGAAACCGATGTATCGTGCTCCGGGGGCAAATGAATGGCAGGAAATATCCTGGGACGAGGCTATCGACAAAGTAGCCAAAAAAGTCAAAGATGTCAGGGAGAAAACCTGGAAGGCTGATGCCGATGTCATTAACGCAGCTACAGGGAAGACCGAGAAACTTGCTGTCAACAGGACTGAGGGGATTGCTGTTTTAGGATCCGCTGAAGTCGACAATGAAGAATCCTACTTAGTTAAAAAACTATCCATGCTTTTAGGAACGCCCTATAACGAACATCAGGCCCGGATATGACACGCGCCCACGGTGGCAAGTTTGTCACCTTCATTTGGCCGCGGTGCTATGACCAATTCCTGGCCGGATCTGATGAATGCTGAACTCTTCTTAATTGCAGGCTCAAATTGTGCCGAAAACCATCCCATTGCTATGCGGTGGATCAATAAGGCCAAGGAGCGCGGTGCAAAAGTAATTGTGGTTGATCCTCGTTTTACACGGACAGCCTCGCAGGCAGATATATTTGCTCAGATTCGCCCGGGCACAGATATCGCCTATCTGGGGGCAATCATCAATTATATATTGGAAAATGAGCTCTATGATCATGATTATGTCCTTAATTACACAAATGCCCTATATAAAATAAGCAAGGATTTTCAATTCAAGGACGGATTATTTTCCGGATTTGACCCCGAAAAGAAAAAATACAAAACCGATAGTTGGGGTTATCAACTAGACGAATCGAACAAACCGGTTAAAGCTCTGATCCTTACTGATCCTGACAGCGTCTTCAGTAAATTGAAAGAGCATTATTCCCGTTATGATATGAAAACTGCTGAAAATATTACGGGGATACCTGCAGCAAAAATCAAGGAAATTGCCGATGCTTTCTGCAGTGCCAAACCTGCGTCTATTCTTTATGCATTGGGGATGACCCATCACACAACGGGTGTACAAGGCATCCGGTGTTATGGCATTATCCAGTTGTTGATGGGCAATATAGGCAAAGCGGGAGGCGGTATCAACGCTTTGCGCGGTGAGCCGAATGTCCAGGGCTCTACAGATATGGCCAATCTGTATAATAATCTGCCAGGTTATCTTCCGGCCCCCTCCCATTCCGATAAGACACTCAAAGATTATCTGGTACGAAACGGCTCCAATCGCGAAAAACATCTCGTATCGTTATTGAAGGCCTGGTTCGGAGATAAAGCGACTAAGGAAAACGACTATTGTTTTAATTATTTGCCAAAGTACGATTCCAATGTCAATTCAAGTTTGGTTCGAATTTGGGATGCGGTGAATAAAGGCCAATTCCAGATGATGCTGAATATCGGCTCCAATTCACTGGTATCCGTACCGAACCTCGAAGTGGTCCGCCAGGCTTTGCCTAAACTGGAGATGTTGGTCGTCTCCGATTTATTTGAAATCGAGACTGCCCAGTTCTGGCGGGAGCCCGGTGTTGATCCGTCTAAAATTATGACGGAAGTAATCTTTTTACCGGCTGCCTTTGTTTATGAAAAAGACGGGACGCTGACGAACTCAGGCCGTTGGGTTCAGTGGAAGGATGCAGCACTCAAACCCCTGGGTGAATGCAAGCCGGATTTAGATATGCTCGATCTGTTGTATAAGCGGGTGAAAAGCTTATATGAAGGCAGTACGGATCCCAAAGACAGACCGATTCTCGATGCGCGCTGGGATTACGGCCATGAGCCGAAAGCGCTTAAGGTGTTGCAGGAATTAAACGGCTATGATGAAACAAACGGCGAATTATTGCCGACATTGGCCGATTATCTCAAGGCACCGATCGGGTCGGTATCTACCGGATGCTGGATTTATGCCGGTGTTACAGGGAAAGGTAATTTGGCTGCACGCCGGGGAAATGCAGATCCTTCCGGACTCGGATTGTTCCGCGAATGGAGCTTTGCTTGGCCGGGGAATATCCGTATTTTATACAATCGTGCATCCTGTGATGCCCAGGGACAGCCTGTGGATCCCAAACGTAAATTGATTTGGTGGGATGCGGCCAAAAATGTTTGGGCCGGCAATGACGGTGCTGACGTAGTCGACAAGACAAAAGGACCGGATACTCCGGAAGGAAAGCTGGCTTTCCGTATGAATCCGGAAGGAGTAGGACGTTTGTTTGCAGGCAAATATACAAGCGGAATACCAACAACGCCCTCAGCAGACGGCAAACCGGCCGGCGGCGTGAGTGTAGGAGGGATCTGCAACGATGGGCCGCTGCCGGAGTTTTACGAGCCGGTGGAAAGCCCTGCGGAAAATATCTTCCATCCGAATGTATCAAGCAATCCGATTGTGGCAATGCCCAAAACATTGCCTGAAGTTCAGAAGGTTGGTAACCGTAAAGATTATCCTTATGTGCTGACGACTTATGGCGTAAGCGAACACTTCTGTGCCGGCGGTATCACCCGCAACATTCCGATGCTGAACGAACTGATGCCGGAACCTTTTGCTGAAATCAGCAAAAACCTTGCAGCGAAAATTGGCGTACAAGATGGTGACCGCGTTGAAATATCCTCGGCACGCGGCAAGGTTGAGATCCGTTGTCTTGTCACAGACCGCATTCAGTCGTATGAGGTACATGGACAACCGACCGAAACGATCGGTGTGCCTTGGAGTTGGGGTTTTGCATCTTTAAATCCTGGATCGAGCATCAATGAAGTGACAATCGGCGTAATTGACCCGACAGCAGGAACACCCGAATATAAATGTTGTCTGGTCAATATAAGGAGGGCTTAGAGATGGCAAAAAAAATGATTTTGGTGGACGGATCCAAATGTACCGGCTGTAAAGCCTGCTCTGCGGCCTGCAAGGAATGGAATGATCTTCCGACTGAAAAAACCTCTCTTGTCAAAAGTTATCAGAGTATGGCCGATTTTACACCAAACACCTATACGTATGTAACATTTGAGGAAAAGTATGAAAATAATAACATGCACTGGCTGATGCGCAAGGCGCAGTGTTTCCACTGCGATGATCCCTCCTGCCTGAAAGCGTGTTCCTCAAGTGCCATATCCAAAACAGATTCCGGGTTTGTGGTCATTGATCAAGATAAATGTATTGGATGCGGATACTGTGCCCAGTTTTGTCCGTTTAATGTACCTAAGATTGATAAAACCACAGAGAAGGCTAACAAATGCACCGGTTGCGTAGGGAGAGTGGAAAACGGTCTTGAGCCTGCCTGCGTAAAAATCTGCCAGCCAGGAGCGCTGTCATTCGGTAATTACGATACCATGCTGGGGATTGCCCAAGCACGGTTGGCCGAGGTAAAAAAGAAGTTCCCCAACGCTAATCTTTATGGTCAGAATGGGCAGTCAGGTACAACCTACCGCTATATTTTGCTCGATACGCCTGCTGCCTATGGTCTGCCTGAAAATCCATCGACTGATCTAACACTTTATCTATGGAAAGATATTATCCGTCCTATCGGCAAAATTGCAATAGGCGGTGCTGCTGCGGCAGTCGTTGTGGGAGTGGCGATTAATGCGCTAAAGGGAAACTACAAAAAAGATTCTGATCAAGATCAGCATCCGATAAAGAGAGAGGAGGAGATGTAATGAATGAAAAAAAATCAGGCTCGAATCAAGTTCCCGGCAAAATACTCCGTTTTACCAAAGGGGAAAGATTGAGCCATTGGGTTCATGCTGTAAGCTTTTTTGTTCTCCTCCTCACAGGGTGGGGCATACTATCCGAATTCAGCCGGCCGGTACTCATGATTTTTGGGGGAGTTGACGTTTCCCGCATCCTTCACAGGGTTTTTGCCGTGATTTTTGTTGTGGTCGTTGTAGCGATGTTCTTTATTAAGGATCCAAAATATCACTGGGAATGGCTGCGTTCTGCTTTTCGATTTACGAAAGCGGATATCGCGCATATCATGGCTTTCCCCAAGGAATTTTTTGGAGGACACGGCAACTACCCGGCTCAGGGCAAGTTTAACGGCGGAGAAAAGATCAACTCTTTGATTACGATCCTGGGTTCCGTATTCATCACCTTGAGCGGATTTATCATGTGGTCCCCTCATGTTTTCCCAGATCAGTTGGTCCGGATAGCTTATCCCGTTCACGATATGTCGATGTTTATGATGGTTGCAGCGTTGATGGGACATCTCTATTTATCTTTGCTTCATCCTGAATCAAGGGCTGCTCTGCCGGGCATGTTAAAGGGATACGTCTCGGAAAAATTTGCGAAGGCGCATCACGCTGCCTGGTATAAAGAGGTCAAGGACCAAGAGAAATAGTCGAAAGCCAGAACCGGTACGGTGAAATCATTTTGACACTGTCTTAACCTTTGGGAGGGATGTACTTGTGTACTGAAAAGACCGATGGAGGACAAGCAACAAGTTTGTCTGCTGTCAAAGAGAATTATTTAAAAATGAGAGCAGAGATCACTGCCTGGCAAAAAGAAAACAACCTGAAGGATTTGAAATTACCGTCGAGATCCGGGCAGTATCCATTATTCACCATCAATGATCTGCCGGAAAACGCCATCATTGATTTATGGGACAGGTTGAACATTGTTGCGGAAGAAAAGATAGACCACTCCAAACTTGCCGTTCTCCAAGATGAGTTCAGCGCAGGCCGTATTCAAGGAAACGAACCTCTTTTCAGCCGTCTGAGCTTAGCAATAGCTGGGGTAGCTCAAGCGGTATATCAGCAACTGCATATCTCTGCAAGTGTGGATGATCAGCCAATGTGCCCATGTCCGGTTTGTGGTGAAGATAATCTTATGACAACATTGGATGCGTTGAATGGAAAACGCTTTACACATTGTCTTGTCTGCGGAAACGAGAGGCCAATAAAAATATCGGGCTGCATACACTGCGGCAGTGAAAATTCTTTTCAACAAACGTATCTCAATTCTGCCGAGTTTCCTGGCGTGGAGGTTGTTGTCTGTTTAGATTGCGGCCAATATTTTAAAGAAATTGATTTGCGCGAACGGAAAGTCGAAGATTTAGATTGGGAAAATATACGTACACTGCCCCTTAATTACGCAGCCGAACAATGGATTTTAAAGAACAGACCGATAATGAGCTTAAACTGAATAGCCGATACAAGAAGAGGAAAGGAGCGCAACGAAAACTTTAATGTTTTGGTTGCGCTCCCTTATTCGTTCAATAAAAAATTCATACAGGTAGATCCTTTATCCCAAGGCTACCGCCATCTTTCTCATATTAAGAGCGATACAGTGCAATCCTCACTCAATCTTAACCTTTTCTAGCTCTTTTAATAGAAATCTTTGCATGACTTAATTTTTTTCACTATAGACGATTTCGACCTCGACAGGTCTCAAACTACTCATATCTAATATGTTATACGCGAATTAACGCGAATTAAAAACCAACTCCAATAAAGGACAGTCAACATAGAAGTTGTATAAATTCAGACTAACATCCTGGAATAAAAAAAGTAAAATATTGTAATTAATTGAAATGCGAAATTTTTAATTTTAAATAATAAGAAAATAAAATAAGATATTACAAAATTTTCAATATTTTTAAATTTAAGTATGATATGCTTTGATTATTAAAAAAGGAGGTATTCTATAAGTGAACAAAAAATTAATAATCATTGGTGTTTTATTAGCTGGTATCCTAAGTTCGTTTGGTTTTTACAACCAACAATCTTATGCTGATGAAACAAAAAGTGCACAAAAGCTAAGTCAACTAGCCGGTGAATATGTCAAGAATAACCCAGAGTTAATTTCAAAATCCGTAGTATCAATAGATTCATCAAATCCATCAAAAAAAGTTATATTTGACCCGGAAGAGATAGTTGCAACAATTGATTCGCTAAAAATAACAAAAGGGGAAATTGAGTTTAGGAAAGGATTAAGGATTGCTAGTGGAACAGGAAACGCAGATGATAAATCAGTTTTCAATACACTTGTTGAAGAAAAGCTAATCATAAACTACGCAATTAAAAATGGCGTTTTTCCATCAGAAGAGAAAGTAAATTACTTTATACAATCGGAGAAAGCAATATATGAACAAAATGTTGAAAATAAACAAATGATTGATTCTTTTTGTTCAGCAGCAAATATGACGATTGATCAATACTGGGATGTTTATGAATATTACAACGCTTTTCGTATAGTGACTTTCAAAAATGCTTATGATAAGGCAATTGAGTTAGCAGTAAATAATGGGGACTTACCAGCCTTAGGTAATGACAATCAAGCCAATTCTGAGATTATAAAAAAATACAAAGAATATTGGGATAACCTTAAAAAAGAACTAAAGAGTATTACTTCTATAAAAGTTGAACAACAAGATTATAATTTTGTTGTTGATAAGTCAAGATTATATTTTTAAGGTGGTATAAAAATGAAAAAACGTTTATTTTTACTTTTTATGACATTAGTATTAAATTTAATCTTAGTAAATAATGTGTTTGCAACTATGATAAGTGCAGATGGTTATAAAATATATACTGGATGGAATGCTGACTATGGACTAAAGAGTTTTAGAATAGAAACAAGTTACGATGGAAACCAGTATACTCAATCAAATATTCAATATGTAGATGGACATCAATATATTGCCTACATGATAAATAATTATAATCCTGAAATTGTCACTGGACAAGCTTCTATGCAGAATCTACGATTAATTAACTCAAGTGGTAGCACTGTATCGACTTTAACAACGGGTAATTTTTACCCTGGATGGCTTTACTCCTATTTATTTCCAATCAATACCGTGATCTTTAAATCAATGTATAGCTATTCTTGGTTGCAAGGCCCAGCCGGGAACTATACGGCAAATGTGACAACCATATATACTAATCCAGACTATGGAATAGCTGGAACATATTCATGCTCTTCCTCGACTTTTTAAACTTCTCGTTAAACTCTTATATTTCTAGTTTCCATAGTCAGTTAAAACAAAAAGTATTTAGCGTATAAGCTCTTTGCGATATACGCTATTTTTTCTGCAGTTTCTAGATGGTTCTCAAAATCTGTTTTGAATTGTAACCGTTCAATATACCGACACATGGTTTAAATAGCACGTGAGTGCTGGAACGTAAAAATAGAAATATAAATGTTATACGTTAAAAAAATCAAAGCAATTATTACGCATCAGCCTTTAAAAAAGGCCAATGCGTAATAAAAACTTATATGGAATCTCTTTCTTGACAGTGATGCCCCGGTAAAAATACCATTGTGAGAAATCTGTATTTTTTACCGAGGCATTACTGCATGGTTCCACAGTTCTGGAAAAGAGTTTAATTCAGAAATTTTGCCGCATGGAAGAGTTATAACGAAAGGCTTGAGATTAATCCTTGATTTTTTTTTGCCTGAGTTCCCGCTACATGGTAAAATATATAGGCTATAATGTATCAGGGAGGAATTCGGTGTGTCAGGTCATTCCAAATGGGCGAATATTAAACATAAAAAAGCTAAAACCGATGCCATCAAAGGCCGGATTTTCACAAAATTAGCCAGAGAGATTATGGTGGCCGCGCGGGCAGGCGGTGCAGACCCGAACGGGAACTTCAGGTTGAAAATTGCGATCGATAATGCCAAGGCGGCCAACCTGCCGAATGACAATATTCAGCGCGCGATCCAGAAAGGTGCCGGAGCAGGAGAAGGCGCCAATTATGAAGAACTGCGTTACGAAGGCTATGGCCCCGGCGGCGTTGCGATCATGGTAGAGCTGATGACGGACAACAGGAACCGGACGGCGTCGGAGATGCGTCACCTTTTCTCGAAAAACGGGGGCAACCTCGGAGAAACCGGCAGTGTCAGCTGGATGTTCACGGAAAAAGGACAGCTTGATGTGCCGAAAGAAGATTTAAAATTGGATGAAGATGAAATCATGCTCCTGGCGCTTGAGGCAGGCGCAGAGGATGTCGCGTCTGAAGATGAAAGCTACGAAATCTTCACCGAGCCGGGCAGCATGCAGGAAGTCAGACAAGTGCTGCTGGACAACCATATTCCGATTGAAAGTGCGGCCATCAATCTGATTCCAGTCAATCGCGTCGAGATCGCCGATATTGAACAAGCGAAAAAAATCATTAAGTTAATTGATTCGCTGGAGAACCATGATGATGTTCAGAAGGTCTATACAAACTTTGACCTTGCCGAAGCACTGGAAGATGCTGATTTCTAACCGTATCTGCCGCCCGGATGGAACTAATTAATAATTGAACAGGGTACAAGTATAGGACGATAGGTACGATAAGCTTGACAAGGTACTGGAATAACGGAATGAGGACCACAGAAGGAGCAAGAAGATGTTGATTCTTGGCATTGACCCGGGAACTGCCATCATGGGGTACGGATTGATCGAAAAAAATGGTCAAAAACTTTCTCCGGTCACTTATTCCTGCTGGCGGACACCACCTGATTTGCCGATGCCGGACAGACTTAGGATACTCTATGAATCGCTGGAGGATTTTCTAAAAGAATATGCACCGGATGTGATGGCTGTCGAAGAGTTGTTTTTTAACCGCAACACCACGACGGCAATTACAGTTGGACAGGCCAGGGGAGTCGTTTTATTGGGCGCAGCCCGCCGGAATATTGAAGTATTCGAATATACGCCCTTGCAGGTCAAACAGGCTGTGGTCGGGTACGGCAAAGCGGATAAAAAGCAGATACAATATATGGTCAAGGCGATCCTGTCGTTGCAGGAAACACCAAAACCTGATGATACAGCTGACGCGCTGGCCATCGCCATATGCCATGCGCACAGCATGGGACGCCGGATAAATGGAGGAATGTTAAAATGATCGGAATGCTGCGGGGGAATGTGTGGACGGCCGAAGCGGACCGCCTGGTACTGGATGTCGGCGGTGTAGGCTATTTACTCCATGTTCCGGTAAGTTCGATGGCAAAGATCAGGCAGGGGGAAGAAACAGTCCTGCATACCCATTTAATCATGCGGGAAGATGATTTGTCTTTGTACGGCTTTTTGACCCGGGATGAAAAAGAGCTGTTTCTGCAGCTGCTTAGCGTTACAGGCATTGGCCCGAAAGCTGCGCTGGCAATTTTATCGGCGTTTGCAGTCGGCAGGATTAAGACGGCAATCGCCTGTGAGGATGTCTCTTTATTGACCGAGGTTCCTGGAATCGGCGGCAAAACTGCGAAAAGAATCATCCTGGAACTGAAAGAAAAGATCAAGGATGTTGATATCAAGGCCGGAACGGAAGATCTAGGCTCCTTTATCCCGGCCAACGATACCCTGGAGACACTGCTGGCTTTGGGCTTTTCCCGCTATGAAGCGCGTGATGCCCTGACCAGGGCGGAAAAGAAAGGACTGTCTTCCGTGGAGGATCAGCTCAAAGAAGCGCTTCGCTTACTGGCAGGACCGTCCGAGCATATGTGATACCCTTTGATATATTCGTACATGATTCTCAAATTACTTACACAAATTGTTGCTGCTCTCTATGTCTAAAACTATTATCAGGGCAAGTCTGTGGGCCACAATACCGCTTTTCGGCCTTTGTGCCATCCGTGGCACAAAGGGCCGCGCTCCGCATCGTGCTCCGCTCACAGCGGAACTGTGGCCCCCAGACTGATCTCAAGGTTATTTAAGCGGGTCTGCATGTCAGAATGTTATCACTCCTTGAGTAGTAAAAAACGTTTTACTACTAAAACGATTCAGAAGTAAATTTGAAATTAAGCTTTCACTAACTCCAGACTAGGTCTCTGTAATGGATGGCCAGCGCCAAGCGGAGCATGGATTGCGCAGCACGGCTGTTAGCGCCATGGAGGGCGCTATCTGCCGAAAGCGGTCATCCATTACGGAGACAAACCCGAGCAAGTCGATAGTAACTTCATTCACTAAAGGAGGAACCAACTTGGAAAGAGTCATCACTTCCCTGGAGCGTCCTGAAGACCGGGACTTCGAAGCCTTAAGACCGGGCAGGCTGATGGAATATATCGGACAGGCAAGTATCAAAGAAAACTTAAGCGTCTTTATCCAGGCGGCCCAGAACAGGGGAGAGGCTCTCGACCATGTCCTTCTTTATGGTCCGCCCGGACTCGGCAAGACCACGCTGGCCAATATTATTGCGGCCGAGATGGGAGTCAATATCCGGACGACTTCCGGACCGGCGATTGAAAGGCCGGGAGATTTGGCGGCACTTTTGACTTCACTCGAACCGCGCGATGTGCTGTTCATTGATGAGATTCACCGTCTAAGCAGGACAGCGGAAGAAGTCTTGTATTCCGCGATGGAAGATAACTGTCTGGATATCGTAATTGGTAAAGGACCGAGCGCTCGTTCCATTAGGCTGTCCCTATCTCCGTTTACGCTGATCGGTGCGACGACCAGAGCCGGGCAGCTGACGTCTCCTTTGAGGGACAGGTTCGGGGTCATCAGCCGGCTGGAATTTTATACGACGGAGGAACTGCTGCAGATTGTCGTCAGGGCTTCCCGGATACTGAAAGTGGATTTGTCACCGGACGGAGCGGAGGAGATTGCCAAGCGTTCCAGAGGGACACCGCGGGTCGCCAACAGGTTGCTCAAAAGGGTAAGGGACTATGCGCAGTTCTGGGGAAGCAGGATTGTTGATTCTCAGACGGCAGCCAAAGCAATGGATAAGCTCGAAGTTGATCCGATGGGCCTGGACAGTCTGGACCAGAAAATTCTGCTGGCCATTATCCGGAATTTTGACGGAGGACCGGTTGGTCTGGAAACGTTGGCTGCTACTGTAGGTGAAGAGGCAGAGACCCTGGAAGATGTTGTGGAACCATTTTTGCTGCAGAGAGGTTTCCTGCAGCGGACACCAAGAGGCAGAACGGTAACGAACCAGGTCTACAGCTATTTTGGATTGGATCTTCCGGCGAATGTACAGACGGGACTTTTTTGTGAACCAGAAAGTAAATAGCTTTCTGATTCAGCTAAGGGCAACTAAGACTTTAGTCAGCACCAAAGGCTTGGCGTAAGCCAGGTTTTCTATAGGAAAATAATTGAATATACTGAACGATAGTTGGGCAATCTGTTTAACAGTCGGATAGTGAAGGAGTCGATTCAAATGTTTTTCCATGGCTGCGGTGTTAAACAGAGCGCTTTTTTGTCTAAAGCTTTTTGCCTATTATTTGCTGTAATGCTTTTTTTGATTACCCTGACACCGAATGCAGCGCTTGCAAGGGAGGTAACTGTGAAGCTTGTCTGGCAGTTCCCTGAAACAGGCTGGTTGGAAATCGAAGTCAGACAGGGTAGTTATACTCTTGACTATAATAATTTCAGCGTCAGCTTAACAGCCGGGGACCGCTGCCAGATCGGCCAGAGCAGTATGGCAGATTTCCTGGCTGTGGGTGACCAGTTCGTGATTCTGGAGAAAAATAAAGTTAAGCTTACTTCCGAGAATCAGGGCGTTTTTCGGGTCAGAGAACCCGAAAAGGATTGGATCAGCTACCGCGGAAATCTTTCTATTGTGAAAGAAAACGGTTGCTGGAAGCTGTATAATTCACTTGAGCAGGAAGACTACTTGAAAGGAGTCGTTCCGATCGAGATGAGCAATGCCTGGGCAGCAAAGGGTTTTGAAGCCTTGAAAGCGCAGGCGGTCGCCGCAAGGACATATTTGCTGAAAAATATAAACGGTGGTGTTATCACGGACTCACCCGATATCCATCAGGCTTACCTCGGCAGATCAGTGGAAGGGGAAGCCAGCCAGGCGGTGACAGCAACGACGGGAGAGGTCCTGACTGATCAGGATACCGGCAGACCCATTTCCATTTTCTACTCTTCGCATAACGGCGGTTATACGGAGGCCCCCCAGAATGTCTGGCAGAATCAGGACGTTCATTATACGTCCATACCAGATCCGTTTTCCAACGGCATTGGAGGCTATACCGATCACTGGAGGTTTGTAATTGCCGCGGATGCTCTTGGAGAAGCTTTTGATCTTGCCCCGGTAAGACAGGTGAAACTGGCAAAATATGTATCGGGCCGCGTATACCGTGTCGTGCTTCAAGACTGGTTAGGCAACGAAAAATCGGTATCCGGCGGGGACTTTGTCCGCAAGTTTTATCCCGAAGGATCTCTTTCAAATGATTCTTTCCTTGGAAGACTATTTCAGGTAGAATATATCATGCCTGTATTTCAGAAAAATACCCCGGAGATTTCTTTGACTGGGAATTCTTTGGCAGGGATATCTACTGAAGAAGGCACTGGTCCGCTGCTCTCCAGGATCAAAAGCTCCAATGACGGTATAGCAGAAAAACCTGGAGTATACGGTGTATTTGTTTTCAACGGCAGGGGCTGGGGACACGGCGTCGGGATGTCCCAATGGGGTGCCTATGATATGGCAATGCAGGGTTATTCTTATCAGGATATCCTAAACTATTACTACAAAAATATTGATTTGGTGAAAATGGAGTAGCAGAGAATGAGGCTGGAGGATTTTGATTACGACTTGCCGGAAAGGCTGATTGCCCAAACACCGGCGGAACCACGGGATTCATCAAGACTGATGCTGGTGGATAAAGCCAAAGGTGAAATATTTCATTATTTATTCCAGGATATCGTGCAATTCTTTAATGCGGGAGACGTGCTTGTCCTGAACAAGACTAGGGTGATTCCGGCCAGATTAATTGGGGAAAAAGAAGGTACCGGAGCAAAAATTGAGGTACTCCTGCTGAAGAGAATAGACAGGGATCGCTGGGAAGTCCTGGTTAAACCCGGCAAAAGGCTGAAACAGGGTCAAACCGTTGTTTTCGGGGGAGGACTTTTGCGCGGGGAATTGATCGAAATTCTTGACGACGGAAACAGGATCATTCATTTTACGTATTCCGGCTTGTTTGAGGAAGTCCTGGACAGTCTCGGCGAGATGCCTTTGCCTCCGTATATCACCGCAAAATTAAACGATAAAGAGCGGTATCAGACTGTTTATGCCAAAGAAAACGGTTCGGCTGCGGCACCTACTGCAGGCCTGCATTTTACGGAAGAGCTGCTGCAGAGGATTAGGGACAAGGGAGTCGAGGTTCTTGAAGTCCTGCTGCATGTCGGTCTGGGAACGTTTCGGCCGGTAAAGACGGAAGAAATCACCGAGCACCAAATGCACACGGAATATTTCAGCATCGATTTCGAGACTGCCGCCAGAATCTCTCTGGCCAAAAAAGAAGGCCGCAGGGTGATTGCGGTTGGGACAACCGTGGTCCGGACGTTGGAATCCGCAGCGGGACTTTGTCAAGATGCTTCCGGGAATGTGCTGTCCGAGACCGAAGGATGGACGGATATTTTTATCTACCCCGGATATCAATTCAAAATTGTCGATGCCATCATCACAAATTTCCACTTTCCGCGCTCGACACTGCTGATGCTGGTCAGTGCCTTTGCAGGCCGGGAATTGATTTTGGAAGCGTATCAGACTGCAGTCCGTGAGGAATATCGTTTCTTCAGTTTTGGGGACGCCATGTTTTTAGTTTAACATGGGAAAGATGCACGCATTCTAGTTCCCGTTAACACATGAGGAATGCCATGTTTCCGGGTTAATTTCACAAAAAAAGAGAGGAAGAAATGTTTTGGCTGCCGTTAAACTGGAAATACTAAAGAGAGACACCCGTACCAAGGCCCGTCTGGGAAGACTTCATACGCCTCATGGCATGATAGAGACACCTGTGTTTATGCCGGTGGGAACTCAGGCTACCGTAAAATCGGTCAGCCCAGAAGAACTAAAGGCTCTCGGAGCCAACATGATCTTAAGCAATACCTATCATCTGTTTTTGCGTCCGGGTCACGAACTGATTAAACGCGCAGGCGGCCTGCATAGATTTATGAACTGGGATGGCGCGATTTTGACCGACAGCGGGGGGTTCCAGGTTTTCAGTCTCGGGGATTTACGGAAAATCACCGAAGAGGGCGTGGAATTCCGTTCTCACCTTGATGGCTCCAAACAATTCTTAAGTCCGGAAAAAGCGACGGCAATCCAAATCGCTCTTGGTTCGGATATTGTAATGGCTTTTGATGAGTGCACGCCTTACCCGGCAACCCGGGAATACACGAAAAAATCCGCTGAACGGACTTTCCGCTGGCTGCAGCGCTGCAAAAATACGCTGACTTCCGCCGATCATCAGGCCCTTTTTGGCATTGTCCAGGGAGGAATGTATGAGGATCTCCGCAAACAAAGCGCTCAAGAAATTACCCAACTTGATCTGCCCGGGTACGCACTGGGGGGCTTAAGCGTGGGGGAATCCAAAGAACTGATGTACGAAGTGCTGGATTATACCGTTCCGCTGCTGCCCGAAGCCAAACCAAGATATCTGATGGGTGTGGGTTCACCTGATGATTTAATCGAGGGTGTCATGCGTGGTATTGATATGTTTGACTGTGTGCTGCCGACACGTATTGCCCGAAACGGGACGGCAATGACGAGGTTCGGCAAGGTCGTGGTCCGTAATGCCAAATATGCCGATGATTTTACGCCGATTGATCCTACCTGCAGCTGTTATACCTGTCAGAATTATTCCCGGGCGTATATCCGGCACCTGATCAAAGCGGATGAGATTTTCGGACACCGGCTGATGACGGTTCATAACCTGCATTTCCTAACCCATTTAATGAAAGAGGTCCGCCAGGCGATTGCCGAAGACCGGCTTCCGGAATACCGGAAACAATTCTTTGCGGACTACGGTTATGAAAAATAAGACAATCATATGAAGTATACGTATAGATAAGTCCTGAAAATTAGCTTAGAAATTAAGTTGAAATAGAAAAATTTATATAGAAAAATAATCTAAATACATGCTGAATTTGCGGAATAAAGATGATATAATCAAATGAAGTAGGCATATTTAGGTAATTTACAATTAAGGGGGATTCTTTACTTATGGATCAAACCACGACAACGATGATGTATTTTGTACTATTTGCAGTTATGATTATCTTTATGTTTGTTTTGCCGAGCAGAAAGCAGAAACAAGAGCGGCAGAAACTGATGGAGTCCATTAAAATGAAGGCTAAAGTCGTAACGATTGGCGGAATATTGGGCACCATTACCAAA
Organism: Dehalobacter sp. CP; assembly: GCF_047652685.1. Taxonomy (NCBI): domain Bacteria; kingdom Bacillati; phylum Bacillota; class Clostridia; order Eubacteriales; family Desulfitobacteriaceae; genus Dehalobacter; species Dehalobacter sp. CP. Next base: position 1,666,454 of record NZ_CP157399.1, on the reverse strand, counting down.
ATAAAGGAAGATACGCTTATCATCAAGATCGCTAATAACGTTGAAATTGAAATCCTGAAGTCTGCGATCAAAAGTGCTGAAGGCGGCAAAGATACACCTGTCAAGAGTAATAAGAAGAATAAGCCTGAACCTGAAGAAGAGGCTGAAGAGACCGAAGTAATCGATGAAGACAACGATGCTGAGGTTAAATAATAAACTGCGTTAAACAACTGTTCTGATTACGGAAATTTGTTATTGGCGGAGTTTGAAATCTATTGCATCGTATCCAAATATAAGCAAGTGCCGTAACACTTGCTTATTGCTTTGAAATTGACACCTCAAATGCAAAAGGGATATAATGATGCTTGTATGGGCAAGTCCCTTTATTCTACTAGGAGGAAAAAGAATGAAACGGGGAAATACTTTAAAACTTGCAGTAACTGTTATTCTCGTTGCTGTTGTCGTTTTCTTTTCGATTCAGCCGCTGACGAATTCTGAAACCGGGATTCCGTTAGGACTTGATTTACGCGGTGGCGTTCATCTGGTTTTACAGGCTGAACCGGGTAAAGATGGCACAGCGATAACCAACGACGATATGGATAAAGCAAGGGCTGTCATTGAAGAACGTGTTAACGGGCTCGGCGTGTCCGAACCCTATATTCAGACAAACTATGATAAAAAGAGAATTATTATTGAACTGGCCGGAGTTGCTGATCCCGATGAGGCTGTTAAAGTTCTGCAGACAACCGCTAAGCTGACTTTCCGGGATCCAGATGGAAATGTCTTGATGGACGGCTCCATGCTGAAGAATGCCCAGGCAGCGGTCGATACCTCCAGAGGCCGCACGGATTATGTTGTGCAAATATCGTTTACTTCTGAGGGTACCTCAAAGTTTGCGGATATCACAACGAAATATCTCGGTCAAAAGATTGGTATCTATATGGATGAGCAAAAGATCCAGGATCCGGAAGTTTCTGTGCCGATTGTGGACGGACAAGGTCAGATCCAGGGCTATTCGTCGCTGGAAGAAGCAGCCCAGTATGCTGTTATGTTCCGTTCCGGTGCATTGCCGGTCAGCATGAGCATTGTTGAAAAGAATCAGGTGGGTGCGCTTCTGGGGGCGGATTCTTTGAATAAGAGTTTAAATGCGTGCGTCATTGCGCTTATCTATATTTTCTTATTCATGTTGGTGCTCTATCGTTTACCGGGTCTGGTCGCTGACTTTTCGCTCGTTGTTTTTTCAGTGATTGTACTCTGGGTCTTATATGGAATCGGGACGGTTCTTACTTTGCCAGGCATTGCAGGGTTCGTCCTATCTATTGGAATGGCTGTCGATTTGAATATTATTGTCTACGAAAGAATCAAGGAAGAACTTAAGCTTGGCAAATCGCTGCGGGCTGCCGTGGATGCCGGATTCAGCCGGGCCTTCATTACTGTATTTGACTCCAATATTACGACCATTTTTGCTGCCTTGGCATTATTTCTGCTCGGGTCTGCTTCGATCAAAGGTTTTGCGATTACACTGATTGTCGGTATCGTAGCGAGCCTGTTTACGGCCATTACGTTTACCCGCTGGGTTATGCGCTGGATTGTCGGCATTAACCCGCGTATGAGCAAATGGCTGTTTGGCGTAAAGGAGGTAAAATAAGTGGCTGACAAATATAAAGATAAAAAAGCACTCAAAAATACGGCCCCGGTCGTTACCCCTGCCGCCAGTGAGGCCAGTTATGATGATGTCAAGCATGATCATAGATTATATTTTAATATTGTAAAAAAACGCTATATCTGGTTTGCGCTTTCTTTGCTTCTCTTGATTCCTGGTATTGTTTCTCTTTGTACGCAGGGACTGAATCTCAGCATCGACTATAAAGGCGGTTCGATGTTTAATATTCAGTTTAACGAAAAAGTAACGCAGGCAGATATCAATCAGGCCATGGATTCTGTTGGGCTGACCGGTAGCGTACAGCTGACGAATGGTGACATATCGGCTATCGTCAGAACGGAAGCTTTGGATCAGACCAAGAGGGACGAGCTTCTGGCGGCAATTCAGAAACAGGCTGGAACGTTCGATATGAAAAATGTTGAAGAACAGCTTGTTCAGCCGGCAATTGGCGACGAACTTAAATCAGGTGCGATCAAGTCGCTGGCAGTTGCCTCACTTTTGATTCTGATTTATGTTTCGTTCCGTTTCCGTTTTGTTTATGCTGTTTCGAGCGTCATTGCGCTTCTGCATGATATACTTATTACGTTAGGCTTGTTCTCAATATTCCAGTGGGAAATTGATGCAGCGTTTATTGCGGCGATTCTCACCATCTTTGGTTATTCGATTAATGATACTGTCGTCATCTATGACCGTATCAGAGAGAATGAAAGACGCATGAAAAAGAAAGACAGCTTCGAGGATATGGTGGACAAATCTGTCTGGCAGACGATGGGTCGTTCCGTAAAGACTGTCTGCACCGTACTGATCGCTCTGCTCGCAATATTCTTCCTGGGCGGAGAATCGACCAGATCATTCTCCCTGGCAATGATTATCGGCGTATTTTTCGGCGCCTATTCTTCCATTTGCATTGCCAGCCAGCTTGTCGTTGAGATTAAAAAAAGAACCAGCGGAGACAATAAAAAGGATAATCCGGCTGAAAGCTAAATTTATACTATCTTTCAAGGACCCCGGATTTTCCGGGGTCCTTTTTGACATTCATGGAGAAATTAAAGTCGCGTGGCCTGCTTATATTTAACATCTCGTATGAAGGGACTACAGCTGGCAAAGGGCAGCGCTACTTACTGATATATATCATACATTGATAACTAACAATTAGTCTCTGTAATGTATAGACAGCGTAAGCGGAGCATGGATTGCGCAGCGCGGCTATTTGTGCCATGGAGGGCGCAATTTGCCGAAAGCGGCTATACATTATGGAGACCAGCCCAAGTAATATATGACACTTAGAAAGGACGAGGTTAATGAAGCTGACAGTTCTGGGCTGCTGGGGAGCATATCCCGAAGCAGGAGAGGCAACATCAGGTTATCTCCTGCAGACAGGCAGGCATACGGTCCTATTGGACTGTGGCAGCGGGGTATTGGCGAATTTATGGAAGCATGTTTCCCATGAGCAGATCGACGCGGCTTTTATCTCCCATTTTCACCATGACCATACGGCAGACCTCGGCTGCCTTCTGTATGCGAGCAAATTTGCGTTTGCGTTTAAGAAAAGAACGCAGCCGCTTCCTGTCTATGCGAGTAATCAGCCGAGACGTTTTAAGGAATTGACCTTCGGTGAATACAGCAGCGGTATAGAAATAAAGCCGGACGCGGTTCTCGATCTTGACGGCTTAAAAATATCCTTTGCGCCAACCGTCCATGATGCCTACAACCTGGCAATGAGGTTTGAATATGCCGGCAAAGTCCTGGTCTATACCGGTGATCTTGGGCCTGCATCTGATTTAAGCCGGTTTGAGGGCGGAGCAGATTTGCTGATTACTGAATCAAGCCTGTATGCCCATGAAACCGGCTTATTCCAGGGGCATCTGACCTCTACCGAAGCTGCAGCCCTGGCAAAACAACTTGGGGCGAAAGCACTTCTGCTGACTCATTTTCCGCATATTGGTGAAACAGCAAAGCTGGCAGACGAAGCTTCCCAATGTTATGCCGGCAAAATCTATCTGGCGAAAACCAATCTTACAGTAGAATTCTAATGGGAGCAGTGTGCGTCTTTCATTTAAGTTAATTAACAACAAGTAAGTTAATAAACAACAAGAACATTGAATAGACTGAACTGATATAGTTCGTGCATTTATTTGCGTTCTGTACTATAATACATACAAGAGAGAGGAGAGATAGCAGAATGAAAATGACCGGAGCACAAGCAATCATTGAATGTCTTAAAAAGGAAGATGTACAAGTCGTTTTTGGCTATCCCGGCGGATCGGTCTTAACTTTGTATGATGCCCTGTATATGTCCGGATTTCCTCATGTTCTGCCAAGACATGAACAGGGCGCAATCCATGCTGCCGACGGCTACGCCAGAGCAACCGGCAAGGTCGGCGTGTGTATGGCGACTTCCGGCCCTGGGGCCACGAATCTTATCACTGGAATTGCCACAGCCTATATGGATTCTATCCCGCTGGTGCTGATTACCGGTCAGGTTGCAGTATCTTTTTTAGGGCGGGATTCCTTTCAGGAAGCGGATATACGCGGGATCACAACCCCGATTACCAAACATAATTACCTGGTTAGGGATGTCAGGGATTTGCCGAAGATTGTAAAAGAAGCTTTTTATATTGCACGTACAGGCCGTCCGGGCCCTGTTTTAATTGATATTCCGAAAAATATCTTTGCGGAAGAAATAGATTTTGAGTATCCCGCAGAGGTTAATCTAAGAGGCTATACCCCGATCTGCGAGGGAGACAGCCAGATGATGAATGCCGTATTTGACGAGCTTAAATTCGCCAAAAAGCCTTTGTTTTTCATCGGGGGCGGCTTGAATCTGTCGGACACTTCTGAAATCATGCAAAAAATAATAGCCTATACCGGGGTGCCAACTGTCTCGAGCCTGATGGGGCTGGGCTGCATCTCGAGTGATGATCCTCATTTTTTTGGCATGATCGGGATGCACGGCACGTATGCCGGGAATATGTCCACCACCGAGACGGACCTGCTGATTGGAATCGGCGTACGTTTTGATGACCGGGTCACAGGACGGTTGGATCAGTTTACTTCTAACGCTAAAATCGTGCATTTCGATATTGATCCGGCAGAAATCAATAAAAATGTCCGGGCAAATATTCGGGTGATTGGCGATCTGCGCTGGACACTTGAGAAGTTCTATCAAAAACTGCAGGAAAAACCTGCCCAAGAATGGCAGGATCAGTTTAAGCCGTGGCTGGAAAAGCTGTCTGGCTGGAAAAAGGAAAAGCCGCTCACGTATAAAAAAGATACGGATGAAATATTGCCGCAGCCTGTGATTGAAAAGATCTGTGAAATCACAGAAGGAAATGCAGTTATCGTTACGGATGTAGGACAAAACCAAATGTGGACCGCCCAGTTCTACGGTTTTAAACACCCAAGGTCACTGCTGACTTCCGGGGGACTTGGAACGATGGGCTACGGCCTTCCGGCTTCCATGGGAGCCCAGGTCGGGGAACCAAATAAGAAGGTCATTTGCATATGCGGCGACGGAGGCTTCATGATGAATTGCCAGGAGCTGATGACGATTGCCGACTTGAATTTGCCTGTCAAAGTCATGATCTTAAATAACCAATCTTTGGGGATGGTTGCCCAATGGCAGCGGGAATTTTACAACAGCCATTATGCACATTCCTGTATGAGAACGAAAGCAGACTTCGTCGAGATCGCCAGAGCGATGGGTGTTCCTGCCGTCCGTCTTGATAAGAAAGAAGAAATTGAAGCTGTTCTGAAAAAAGCAATCTTCTCGGAAGGCCCGTTCCTGGTAGATATCCGCATTCCTGAAGAAGAGGACGTTTTGCCGATGGTTCCGACCGGGGCCGGTTTAAACCAAATGATATTGGGGGGCTGAAAATGAAACATACCTTAGTCGTATTGGTGGAAAATAAACCGGGTGTTTTGACCCACGTTTCCGGGTTGATCAGTCGGAGGAACTTTAATATTGAAAGCATTAACGCCGGCTATACCGAGGAAGCCGACATGTCCAGAATCACCATTGAGGTAGATGCTGATGATGAATATGAATTGGAACAGGTTGTCAATCAGCTCTCCAAGCTAATTGATGTGATCAAAATCATTGATCTTACCGGAAAGGACAGGGTACACAGAGACCTTGCTCTGATCAAGGTGAAGGCTTCGCCGGAAAACAGGGCGGAAATTGTAAACCTCGCCGAAATTTTCCGGGCCCATATTGTCGATGTCAATAAAGAGACCATGATCATTGAGCTGACCGGTGAAGATGTCAAAATTGATGCGATTTGCGAACTGCTTGATGACTACGGAATCATTGAAATCGTCAGGACCGGCAAGATTGCGATCTGCCGGGGACCCAAGGCTGCCAAAGATCTCTAACATAATATTTGAAGTGTGAACGGGTCTCAGATGCTCGGCAGTTACTGTTATATTCGTAATAAACGAAGCCCCAGCGATGAAGAAGGGATAAGCGTATGTATGTCGAAAGTTTGTTAAGACTAGCTCGAAATGGATTGGTTACTCTGGAATAGAATTTTTCAGCAAGGAGGTATACGGATGAATGCTTTTACCCGGTCGATTGTCCAGGTTTTTCGTGGGTCAGCGAAGGCCTTTCAAACTTTTCCAGCTGCAATTGCCTGTGCTTTCGGTTTTGCCGTCGTAACGTTGATCAGGATTCAGCTTGACTGGCCGCAACAAGAACCTTATAACTTTCTGTTTAACAGTCTGCATTGGGCTTTTGCAATGGGTGCGGTATTCAGTCTGACCGTAATTACGGCTGCCCAAAGCCGGATTAACCAGAAAAAAACTTTTTTGGCTGCCAACCTGCTCGGTGTCATGGCCGCAGCTGTAACCTTCCTGGCGCTTTACCAGTTTGGAGGAACGACCCCGGAGGGATCCCACTATGCTGTAGTTACAGTCCTGGCTGCTGCCCGGGTGAGTATGGCTATGCTGGTCAGCTTCCTTGTCTTTACTGTGCTGGCAGGGTATCCCAAAGAACAGTCTGATTTTTCCAGGTCCTTATTCATGACGCAAAAGGCCTTCTTTATCGCTATCATTTACGGAGCAGTGATTATGGGCGGGGCTTCCGGCGTTGCAGGTGCTGTCCAAGCTCTATTGTATCACGGCATGAGCAGCAAGGTTTATATGGTTATCGGGACCCTGACCGGCTTTTTAGTCTTTACGATTTTTGTGGGTTATTTTCCGGATTTCCGCAAAGGAGAAGTTGACGAACACCGTGAAGTTGCCCAGAAACAGCCGCGGTTTATTGAAATTCTGTTTGGCAGCATCATGATTCCGATTATCCTGGCGTTGACCGCAGTTCTGCTTCTTTGGGCGGGCAAAACGACTATGAGCGGCATAGGCGCATCGTCTTTCGTCCAGCTTTCCGGCATTGCCTCAGCTTATACCATCGGCGGGATTTGGCTCCATATGATGGTCACGAATTACGAATCCGCACTGGCAAAATTCTATCGCCGCGTTTATCCGATCGCCGCCCTGGTGATTCTCGCCTTCGAAGCCTGGGCAGTCGTGATCCAGCTGGGCAAGTCAGGACTTAAAACGATTGAATATTCCTTCATACTGATCTGGATTGTGGCCTTAGCAGCGGCTGTCCTGCTGATGATACGAAAGGCCAGGTCACATGCTGTAATTGCTGTCCTGACTTGTGTGCTTGCGGTATTCTCCGTATTGCCAGTCGTTGGCTATCAGGAACTTCCGGTCACTGCGCAGGTAAATCGACTGGAAAAGATCTTAGTCAGCCAGGGAATACTGCAGGATAACCAGCTGACTCCTTCATCTGTCCAACCGGAACGCGCAGTACGTGAATCGATTACCGATGCAGTTGACTATCTGGCCAGTGCCAGTGAGGCAAAGCTGCCGTCCTGGTTTGATCGACGTCTTGCCCAGAGCGATGTCTTCAAAGACAAACTAGGTTTTGATAAAACCTGGCCGGAACCTGAGGATATGCCGGGAAAAGACAATTATATCGCAACATCCCTGATGTTACCGGCCGAACCCGTAGATATCAGCGGTTACCGCTGGGCTATTAATATGCAGATGGAATCTGTAAAGCAGATGGGAAATGTAAATGGGAAGGAATATATCACGATTGACGGCGACAAAGGTACCTATCGCATCTATTGGACGTACCCTGCCAATAACAATATCCCGTCTTTGAAGATTATGGAAGATGACCGTGTGATTCTCGAACAGGAATTGAACGGTTATCTCGATCAGATTGCTGCGAAGTTCCCGCCGGGTAAGGCGGAAACTTATCAGGCAGCTTTGGATGATATGTGCCTGAAGCTGGAGACACCGGAAATAAGCGTGCTGCTTGTTTTCAGCAATATTGATATCAGCTTGGACCCCCGTGAAGATCGGATCAATTATTGGCTTAACCTTGATGAGTTGTACCTGAAAGAGAAGTAAGACAGGGTATCCCTAGAATATTTTTTAATTTTATCGGGTAAGTCTGTGGGTCACAATACCGCTTTTCGGCTGTTGCGCCATCCTTGGCGCAAAAAGCCGCGCTCCGCATCGTGCTCCGCTCACAGCGGAACTGTGTCCCCCAGACTGATCATAGGGTTATTGAAGCAGGTCTGCATGTCAGAATGCAGCTCATTATCTAAAGTTTTAAATTGATTTCTAAATTAATGTAGTTCTTGCTCGAATAGTGGCAGGGACTATTTTTTCATCAAGAGTTTATAAGATTTGGCCAGAGAGTATAATTATTCCAGTGAGAACAGGGCAATACTATACAGGAACAGTACCATATCAACCCTAAAGCCTTTATATCCTGCTGAGATATATGATAGGGTTGTTAAGGTACTAGACATTGATAAAAAGCAGGGTGACGGATTGTTGTTTTGGAATCTGCTGGGTTTGGAGTTAATCCTGATTTGTGCGGCGGGCATAACGCTTCTTGGTAATTACTCCGGTCTCGTGATTGCGGGCCTAATTGTATCTGCAGTCAATTTTGCGGTGAATAAACCGGGCAGTATTCTGTTCTGGGAAATCATCATTCTTGCCTATATGTGTTTTGGATTAATTACGGCGTATCTGTTGAATAGAAAAACACACAATTTTCGTGTCCTCAAGGTAGCTGGCGGAAGTGTTACTTCGCTGTTCCTGTTTGGAATGCTACTGCCGTTTATACCGGCGATCCTGATTTGGACTGCTATTATAGGCATCCCGCTCGTTTTCAACTATCGGAGTATTTCAAGAGCGATTGTGCTTCAAGCAATTTTTAAGTTTATTTTTTGCACAGGTTGGCTTATTATAGGAAATATACTATATTAATGATACGAATTAATGATACAAAGGAGGGAAAAGCATGGTCATTTTGTTAGTTTCAATCATTATTGCGCTCATTGTGGTGATTTTTGCGGTTCAAAATGCAGCAGTTGTTCCAATCCATTTCTTATTCTGGACAGCAGATTTGCCGCTGGTTCTCGTTATTTTCTGTTCGGTCTTCGCAGGTGCCTTACTGATGTTCTGCCTTGCACTCCGCCGGGAATTGAAGTGCAGGAAAGAAACGAAAGTCAATAAAAAATTTACCAGCAAAAGAGCTGCAGCTTCGGATGCTGATCCGATCGATATACCGCAAAGAGATAGTCAGAACAAAGACGGTCAAACTGTTGCCAAAGAAAATACTGCCGGCGCTTCTGAAGATCAGAAATAGGAATTAATTAATGGAAAACAACTTGTGGGTTTTATCACAAAAAACGTATTCGGGGGAAGCATTTTTAGAAAAAGCGGGACTCTCCCGCAGTACCCTGAGTATTCTTCATAATCGCGGTTATTCTTCGAGAGACAGTGTTTTGGAATTTTTGAAGCCATCTCTGCTCGACCTGCATTCTCCGTTCTTGTTTAAAGATATGGAGGTCATCCTGCAAAGGCTTGCCGGGGCAAGGGCAGATCAGGAAAAGATTTTGATCTACGGGGATTACGATGCCGATGGTGTAACAGGAACAGCCTTACTGTATAAAGGACTGACCAGTCTTGGGTATCAGGTCGTTGTCCATATCCCGAGCCGGGAAGAAGGCTACGGCCTGCACTCGGAAGCGATCGAAAAAGCAAGCCATAACAATGTCTCGTTGATGATTACCGTGGACTGCGGAATCTCAGCAGTTCAAGAAACGGCCTTTGCCAAAACTCTGGACATCGATATGATTATCACGGACCACCATGAACCACCGGATGAGCTGCCTTGTGCAGTCGGAATATTAAATCCCAAAATAGCGGATTCAGGTTATCCGTTTCCGCATCTGGCCGGTGTCGGGGTAGCCTTTAAACTCCTGCAGGCCTTATATGCTCGTTTAGGTTATTCTGAGGCGGCATTTGGCACGGAGAATGATTATCTCGATTTGGTTGCGCTCGGAACGATTGCGGATATTGTACCGCTCGTCGGGGAAAACAGAATCCTCGTCAAAAACGGGCTGACCGTGATGGAAAATACCAGGCACTCCGGGATCAGGGCGATGCTGGAGGAATGCGGCCTTCTCGGCAAGAAGCTTAAGGCAGGTCAGATCTCGTTTATTGTGGCTCCGAGAATCAATGCCGCCGGGAGGATGGATACGGCGAGGCTGGCACTGAACTTACTGCTTGAAGAGACCTATGATGATGCGTTGGAGATGGCCAGGGAACTTAGCAAGGAAAACAATCAGAGACAGCTTACCGAAAAGGAGCTGCTTTGTGATGCTGAACGTATACTGGCTGAAGACCCAATACCCAATGTCATTGTCTTGTCCTCACCGAACTGGCATCACGGGGTGATTGGCATTGTCGCTTCGCGACTCGTGGAGCGCTACAAGCGGCCGGTCTTCCTTATTGCCGAGGAAGGAGATACTGGGAAAGGCTCAGCTAGAGGAATCTCGGACTATCATGTTCTCGACGAATTAAAAAAACAGGCGGATACTTTAAGCAAATTTGGCGGTCATAAACAGGCGGCCGGATTTACGCTTCCTGTTGACCAGATCCCGCAGCTCCGGGAAGGACTTAACAACAGTTTTCTTGAACTTGGGATCATCTTTAAGGAACGTTTTCAGATTGATTCTATTATATCGTGGGATGAATTGAATCTTCAGTTATTGGAAGAGCTGGAACAGATGGCTCCGTTCGGGGCAGGAAATCCAGCACCTGTCTTAAGAACGGACGGCCTTGTCGTCCAAAACGTTTCTGTTGTCGGTAAAGGCCGGGAACATTTGAAAATGACGCTCGCAGCAGCAAAGCTTAAACGGGAAGCTATGGCGTTTAAAAAGGGACAAGAATTTGATCTGGTCAAAAACATCGATATGATCGATATTATTTATAATCTTGAGCTGAACAGTTACGGTAATGTCGAAACCATCCAGGCCGTCATCAAGGATTTCCGTCCTTCTGGCGTCAAAGCCGAGCAGGAAATCGCCTGTACGTCTGAAGGATATTCCGAAACGGAGCTGGCCTTTAGCGGGAACCTGAAAGATTTTAAGACTGCCGCCCCCGAAGAAAAGATTCCGGCACCGCGTCTTTCCCGGAAGATACTGGCGGATTTCTATCGAAACCTTAAGAGCGTAATGGATGAACGCGGTTTTATTTGGTGGGAACCGTCTGCGGAAAAACCTGAAATGCAGCTCAACATCATGAAAATATTTGAGGAACTTGGCATCATCAGCTGGTATGGCGGAACAGGCCCGTATTTATTTAAATTAAACAATATCGAGAAAACCTACTTGCAGACTTCTTTGCGTTTCAGAGTCTGGAGCGAATAGGAACCCAGAGGTGGCTTAATGAATTTTCAACAACTGAAGGAAACATTGATTTCCAATAATGCGCAATACAATCTGGAAAAAATTGAAGAGGCCTATGAATATGCGGAACTTGCCCATCGCGGCCAACTCCGCAATTCCGGCGAAAAGTATATCTATCATCCGCTGGAAGTCGCTTCGATTCTTGCCGAATTGGAGATGGACGATTCGACGATCATTGCTGCGCTGCTGCATGATGTCGCTGAAGATACGAACAGAACGCTTGGAGATATCCGTAAGAATTTTGGCGATGAAGTTGCGGGGCTCGTCGATGGGGTAACCAAACTCGGCAAAATTTCTTACAAGAGCAAGGTTGAAGTTCAGGTTGAGAACTTAAGGAAAATGTTTCTGGCGATGGCCAAGGATATTCGGGTTATTTTAATCAAGCTGGCCGACCGCCTGCACAATATGCGGACCCTGAAATATCAGTCTGAATCTAAACAAAAGGAAATTGCGCAGGAGACGATCGAGATCTATGCGCCCTTAGCCAATAGGCTCGGGATATTCCGGATCAAGTGGGAGCTGGAAGATCTCGCCTTTCGCTATTTGCATTCGCAGGAATATTACGATTTGGTTGAAGGTATTTCTTTAAAGAGAAAAGAAAGACAGGAACAGATCGATGAGGTGATCGAACAGCTTAAAGTCAGGCTCGATGAAGTCGGAATTGAAGCCGATATTGCCGGCCGTCCGAAGCATTTCTTTAGTATCTATAAAAAGATGCTCGATCAAAACAAAGATCTGAGTGAAATATTTGATTTGACGGCAGTCCGGGTCATTGTCAAAACCGTGAATGACTGCTACGGAGCACTGGGGGTTATTCACACCCTATGGAAGCCTATTCCCGGAAGGTTTAAAGATTATATTGCGATGCCGAAACCGAATATGTACCAGTCACTGCATACGACATTAATTGGAAACCATGGGGACCCGTTTGAAATCCAGATCCGGACCTGGGAAATGCACCGGACGGCTGAATACGGGATTGCTGCCCACTGGAAATACAAAGAAGGCAAAAAAATTGAGAGTAATTTCGAACAGAAACTATCCTGGATTCGCCAGCTCCTGGAGGTACAGCATGACTCCAAGGATGATGCCGGCGAATTTATGGAATCGCTGAAAATAGACTTGTTTGCGGATACTGTATTTGTATTTACACCCAAAGGCGATGTCGTTGAATTGCCTGCCGATTCCTGTCCGATTGATTTTGCGTACCGGGTTCATACGGATGTCGGACATAGCTGTATCGGTGCAAAAATCAACGGAAGAATCGTTCCACTTGACACCAAATTGAAAAATGGGGATATTGTTGAGATTCTGACAACCAAGACACCCACCGGACCGAGTAGGGACTGGGTCTGTCTCGTAAAGACCTCTCAGGCCAAAAACAGGATCCGCCAGTGGTTTAAGAAAGAAAAAAGAGAAGAGAATATTATCAGAGGACGTGAAGGCCTCGAGCGTGAAGCCAGGAAACTTGGGCTTGAACCGTCAACAGCCTTAAAATCAGAAAACATGATCAAATTAGCCAAGAGCTTCAGTTTTAACAACATTGATGATCTATATGCAGCAATGGGTGATGGTGCGATTACTTTTAAAAAGGCCCTGGGCCGTTTGAAGGAAGAAATTCTGAAAGAAGAGCTGAAAACGCCGCTTCTTCCGATTCAGGCAGAACACAAGCACCTGGTGAAGCATTCTCAGGGAGTATCGGTCAAGGGGGTAAACAATATCCTGATCCGGTTTTCCCGGTGCTGCAATCCGCTTCCCGGAGATCCGATCATCGGCTATATAACGAGAGGCCGCGGCGTATCAATCCACAGGGCGGACTGCTCGGAGCTCGTTGGCCTTACGGCAGAAGAGCAGGAGCGGATCGTTGAGGTTGAATGGGAAGCCGCTGTCGAGTCAATCTATCCTGTAGACATCGAGATTATCGGTCTGGATCGCGTGGGTTTGGTCAGCGACATCATGAACGTGATCACCGAAACACGGACCCATATGCTCGGAATGAGTGCCCGGGTAGGCAAAGACCGCGTCTCCCATATCCGTCTGAGAATCGAAGTGAAAAACCTCGACCATTTAAACTTTGTTCTTAACAAGTTCCGCAAAGTCAAAGATGTTACCGTGGTCGAAAGAATTCAGGGCGGAGGAAATAATTAAAATATGATTTAGAGGTGGCGATATAGCGTGATTGAAAGAATAATTACGCCTGTCTTGGGTGTGAACTGCTACGTGCTGGCTTGTGACAAGACCAAAAAGGCTGCAATCATCGATCCCGGATCGGGCAGTGCGATGATCAAGGATTTGCTGAGGAGGCATAACCTCGAGGTTGAACGGATCATCTTGACGCACGGACATTATGACCATATCGGGGCAGCTGAAGAATTGAGAAAAACGCTGCATGCTGAAGTCGCCGTCCACAGGGAGGATGCAGGGATGCTGACGGATCCTCAGAAAAACCTTTCCAGAATGTTCAGCAGGGACTACGTCATGTCTCCGGCTGAAATACTGTTGGAAGACGGTCAGGAATTCTTTATTGGTGAAGTTGAAATAAAAGTTATCCATACACCGGGACATACACCGGGCGGCATCTGCCTGCTGACGGACGGTGTGCTGTTCAGCGGGGACACGCTCTTTGACTGCTCCATCGGCAGAGCGGATTTTCCAGGGGGGGATTTTCATAAACTGCTCAGCAGCATCCATGATAAGCTGATGATTTTGGACGACCAAATCCTGGTCTATCCCGGACATGAATCCTTTACATCCATTGGCCGGGAAAGGGTCAGAAATCCATATATCAGTGGAGACCTGGCCTGATGGAGGAAAGTATTCTTCTTTGCAGTTCCACAATCGATCCGAAAATGCTGGCCAGCTGCTCACAAATTATAGCAGCTTTTTTTCCGGGTAAAAAGTTTAGAACAGGCAGAAATCTCATGCCAGGAGAGTTATCTTCCGACGTACTACCGGATGACATGCGATCAGCCGCCGTTCGATCGGATGCTGGAATAATACGGTGTGCCACTGATAATGGACGGTCTGATGCTGAAGGTTTTTGCATGGACATCGAATCCGTGAATACTGTCTCGGGAAAGGTTTATGAAATCTGCCTAACCGACAGAACGACCGGAAAAAAATATGCGAAGACAGTGCAGACGGGATCAGCGGATGATTTCTACAGACTGAAGCTTCCCGGCAAAGAACCGCTGTCCCAGATCATTTTAAAGAGAGGATTATGTACATTTTTATCCGAATATACCGGAAAAAAGCTTCCGTGGGGAAGTCTGACCGGGATACGGCCTGGTAAAATCATTGGCAAAATGACCGATCTCGGATATGACGAAGAACAAAAGAATAAAGTCTTGCGAGAACTTTACCTCGTTGACCAGGAAAAGGTGAGCCTGCTTCACCAGATCGAACAGGTTCAGCAGCCTTTCCGTCAAATGATGAAAGAAGCCGAGCATTTTGCCGGCGTTTATCTTGCGATACCCTTTTGTCCGTCCCGCTGTTTCTACTGCTCGTTTCCGTCCAATACCCTGACCGGTAAACAAACCGGACAGCTTTGCCGCTATCTGGAAGCTCTGAAGAAGGAAGTCAAACTAACCGGGGAAATGATGCGGGGACTGGGTATGAAGGCCGACAGCCTTTATATCGGCGGTGGTACACCGACGGTGCTAAGCGCCGCCGACCTGCAGATGCTGCTGGAAACCATCCGTGACGGGATTCCACAGGCTGAGCGGTGTGAATATTCTGTTGAGGCCGGTAGACCAGATACAATTGATCATACAAAACTGACAGTCATGAAGAATTTTGGGGTGAACCGGATAAGTATTAACCCTCAGACCATGCAGGAGGCAACGCTGCCCGTGATTGGACGCAGGCATACGGCCGCCGATATCCGGGAATGTTTTCTTCTAGCCAGAGATATTTCCGACTGGGTGATCAATATGGATTTGATCCTTGGACTGCCGGGTGAAGGATCTGAGGAAGTCCTGGACAGTGTGGAAAAAGTACTGGCTTTGCAACCGGATAACATTACTGTCCATGCCCTGGCGCTGAAACGAGGTTCTGCGGCCTGGGAAAACCATTCAGCTTCAAACCGCGAAGAGTCTATAGACTGGCAGGATATTCAGCGCGAAGTCCATCGCAGGATTCAACAGCGCGGATATATTCCGTATTATCTGTACCGACAAAAGTATATTGCCGGTAACCTTGAGAATATCGGCTATGCCCTTCAGGGCAAAGAATGCCGCTATAATATCGCGGTGATCGAAGAGCAGCAAAACATCATTGGTCTTGGCGCAGGCAGCGTCAGCAAAATACGGAAGAAGGGTTCCGGCCATGAGAATATCTATCATCCGCTGGACCTGCAGTGTTATGAGGACCAACTGATGCAGGTCCACCAAAAAATAAAGCAATCATTAACAGATTTTTTGCCTGTTTTATGAAAAAATACAGGAATCCTGATGAGACTGAAGGATAATTGTGTTATAATAGATAAGCTTATTTTTTAGATTGGACACGCCGGATGATTCGGCGATCTACCGTTGTGCAGGAGGAAATGATCATGTCGATTCAACGGCCGAAAGGTACACAGGATATCATTCCGGGTACCGTAGAAAAGTGGCAGTTTCTCGAAGAACAAATCCGGAAGATTTGTTCCGAGTATGGATATAAAGAAATCAGGACACCGGTTTTTGAAGCGACCGAACTTTTTCAGCGCGGCGTCGGAGAGACAACGGATATTGTCAATAAAGAAATGTATACCTTTATGGATAAAGGGCAGAGATCCATCACGCTGCGTCCGGAAGGGACGGCTTCCGTCTGCAGGGCGTATACCGAGGACAAGCTTTATGCGCTGCAGCAGCCAGTCAAAATGTATTACCTCGGACCGATGTTCCGCTATGAGAAGTCCCAAGCCGGACGCTTCCGGCAATTCCACCAGTTCGGAGCAGAGGTGCTCGGTGGAGAGGATCCGCTTGTCGATGCCGAAATCATCTGTCTGATCTGGGATTTTTTTGGCAGAATCGGCCTTAAGGGACTCGTCGTTGAGATCAATTCCGTGGGTTGTCCGACGTGCCGGGCTGAGCACAGGATTAGGCTGCAGGAGTTTCTGCAGGAACGCAAGGATGATCTTTGTCCGGATTGCCAAAACCGCTTTACCAAAAATCCGATGCGGATTTTAGACTGTAAGAACAGTTCCTGTCAAAAGCTGACGGAGAATGCTCCGACGACCCTGGATACGCTCTGTGTAGACTGTGCGGAACATTTCGCGAAGATTCAGGAATATTTAAAAATCGCTGGGGTTGCGTATCAGATTAATCCCAGAATGGTTCGCGGGCTGGATTATTATCAAAAAACGGCCTTTGAAATCACGGCTGAAGGTATCGGCGCCCAGAACGCGATTTGCGGAGGCGGGCGTTATGACGGACTTGTCCAGGAAATTGGCGGGCCGGCCACACCGGGAATTGGTTTTGCCATGGGACTGGAACGTATCCTGAGCGTCATGGAAAAGCAGAATGTTGAGATGATGCCTGAGGTTGAAGCGCCGGTCGTGATTGCAGCTCTGGGTGAGGCGGCCAGACAGGAAGGGTTCAGGCTTTTAGGTGATCTTCGGCAGGCCGGGCTGCCGGCAGTTATGGACCTTCTTGGAAAAGGACTTAAAGGTCAGCTTAAATATGCAGACAGGGAACAGGCCCGCTATGTATTAATATTGGGTGACGATGAACTGTCCCAAAAAATGGTGATTGTCCGCGATATGCGGCTGGGAGATCAACAGGAAATCCCGCTGGATCAAATCAAAGCTTTTTTGTTGAATCATACGAAATGCGAAATGTAAAAGTAGGAGGATGTCCATGTTAGCAGAAAGAATCGAAGCGGGTACGCTGAACAGGAAAAACGCAGGTAAAAAAGTCAAATTGTTGGGTTGGATTCAAACCAGAAGAGACCATGGAGGCGTCATTTTTGTTGATTTGCGCGACAGGTCCGGCATTGTCCAGATTGTCTTCAATCCGGATATGCCTGCAAACGCTTTTAATCAGGCTGAGAAGCTCCGCTCGGAGTATGTGATAAAGGCTGAAGGTCTCGTCCGGGTGAGACCTGAAGGTTCAGAAAATCCGAATATGGTTACCGGAGAAATTGAAGTTGTGATCGAAAACCTGGAAATACTCAATAAAGCGAAAACTCCGCCTTTCTATATCCAGGACAATGTGGATGTCGATGAAAGTGTCAGGCTGAAACACCGCTATCTCGATCTCCGCCGGACCGAAATGCAGAACATCTTTAAGATCAGACACAGGGTCACGAAAATCATGCGTGATTTTCTGGACAGTGAGGGATTCCTGGAAATTGAAACGCCGATTTTAGCTAAGTCAACGCCGGAAGGGGCCAGAGACTATCTCGTGCCCAGCCGCGTGAATCAGGGAACATTTTATGGGCTGCCCCAATCACCGCAGATCTTTAAACAGTTGTTGATGGTCGCTGGCATGGAAAAATATTTTCAGATCGCCCGCTGTTTCCGCGATGAAGACTTGCGCGCGGACCGCCAGCCGGAATTTACCCAGCTCGATTTGGAGATGTCCTTTATTGAGATTGAAGACCTTCTGCCGATGATGGAGAACCTGATTGCCAAGATATTCAGGGAAGTCAAAGGTATTGAGATTACGCTTCCCATTCCGCGGCTGACCTATCAGGAGGCGATGGAACGCTATGGTTCGGACAAACCGGATACCCGCTTTGTCATGGAACTGATTGACGTGGCTCCGGTTGTCAAAGATTCCGGATTTAAAGTATTTGCCGACGTTATCGCGAAGGGAGGCAGGGTTAAGGGGATCTGCGCCAAAGGCTGTGCCGGCATGCCGCGGAGAGAAATTGACGCGCTAACCAAATTTGTCAGCATTTACGGCGCGAAAGGACTTGCCTACATCGTGATGGATCCCGAAGGAATGAAATCACCGATTCTGAAGTTCTTCACCGAACAGGAAATTAACGCGCTGTTGGCCGCGATGGGAGCAGAAACCGGAGATATCCTATTCTTCGTTGCCGATAAGGAATCCGTCGTTCATAATGCGCTTGGAAACTTAAGACTAGAGCTGGCCAAACGAATGGAGCTTATTCGGGAAGATGTGATTAACTGTCTTTGGGTTACGGAATTCCCGCTCTTTGAATATGATGAAGAAGAAAAACGCTATGTGGCGATTCACCATATGTTTACCAGTCCGATGAATGAAGATATTGCCCTCCTGGATTCCGATCCGCTGAAGGTAAGAGCAAAGGCTTATGACATGGTCCTGAACGGAATGGAACTCGGTGGAGGAAGCATCCGGATTCACCAAAGGGATGTTCAGGAAAAAATCTTTGACCTGATTGGTTTGAGCAGTGAAGAGGCTAAAGAAAAATTTGGCTATTTGCTTGAAGCGTTCGAATATGGCACACCGCCCCATGGGGGAATTGCGTTTGGGCTGGATAGAATTACGATGATTCTTTCCGGACGGGACAACATCCGCGATGTCATCGCATTTCCGAAGACCCAGAGTGCTTCATGTCTGCTGACTCAGGCGCCTTCACCGGTCGTGGACAGCCAACTCAAAGAGCTTCATATTAAACTGGACTTGAAAGCAAAACAGCCTTCTAATTAATCATTCATCAATAATTCCCCATCAATTCAATTTAATTCATCTTATCTCATTAATAGAACTTTCGATAAGGGCTTTGCCGGTTTATTATTCATAAAAAACAGGCATAATATATTTCATATCCGGCAAAGTGTATGCAATATCTTGAATATCCTGAGATATACCGAAATATCCTGCAAAGCCTCTTGACAGAATAACCAGACTGACCATATAATAATCTTGGAGAATACCCCTGTGGGGTATAGAGGCAAGGGGTAAGATGGAACCAAAGAAAAAAAGTGGGCCGGGAAACGATATCATGATCCGATTGAAACGGATTGAGGGACAGGTCAAAGGATTGCAGCGTATGCTTGATGAAGAAAAATGCTGTTCTGATATTCTGGTTCAAGTTGCGGCAGTCAAGGCAGCAATCAATAAAGTTGGCATTATGATTTTTGAAGAGCACTCCAGAACCTGCTTGAAAGATGCGCTCGAAACGGAAAATGATAAAGCCCTGGATGATCTGATTGTTCTGTTGAACCGGTTTGTCCATTAATCTTGCGGACAAACAAAAGTCTTTTTCTATGGTGACGTTAAGAAACGGAGGGATTTAAGATGGCAGGTGTTAATGTCAAAACATTTACTGCTGAGAATTGGCAGAGTGACGTACTCAGTTCAAGCCAGCTGGTATTGGTCGATTTTTGGGCTGCCTGGTGCGGACCTTGCAGAATGATAGCTCCTGTGGTGGAAGAACTGGCAGATGAATATGCCGGAAAAGTAACCGTCGGCAAATTAAACGTCGATGAGCAGGGGGAAATCTCCCAGAAATACGGCGTAATGAGTATCCCGACACTGCTGCTGATTAAAAACGGTGAAATCGTTGATAAGATCGTCGGCTTCAGAGGAAAAACGGATCTGGTTAAAGCCATTGAAGCGAAGATGTAAGCAAATCAATCTTAAAATCGTATGATGTAAGACGCCAATGTAATGTGCATCCCAAATGTTGGACAAAAAAATCAACATTTGGAGGTGCACTTTTCTATGGCAAAATATTCTTATGAACAACGTCTGGAAGCAGTAATGAAAGTAACCGAAAAACACATGTCATTTTTTTCTAGTATTTCATGTAGCACGGTTCGAAATGCAATATTAAAGCGTCTCATGGAGTTAAACTTAATTTTTAGCATAGCACTGGATGATTTCACCAACGTAAACACGGTGATAATCATCCTGCTTATAGTTACTTTCAATCGCAGGATCAAGAAAATGGGTTGGGTCTAAATCCTGATAATAGAGCTTTTTACATTCCATAACCAGTCTAGCTTCCTTAAAATAGACGGATCCAAACGGGCTTTCAATGGGTGTAATCCCTGTAGCGGAAGCTTTATCCACATCTCTTCCGGAATTCGCTCCGCAGAAAGATAAAGCCTTTCGATAGTCTTCTTCAAAAAACGAAAGCGTAAAAGTATCGTTTTCTTCCATAAACTGATAGGTATAACGCGAAGGCCGGACAAAACAGAAGCATACTTTTTTATTCCACAGGACACCGAATCCTCCCCAACTGGCTGTCATCATATTATACTTTTCCATATTTCCCGCTGTGATCAGCATCCAGTCCTTTCCGACCAGCTTAAAGGGGTTATCCGTTAACTGCTCAGGTTTCACTAGCTTAAATTCGTTATTCATCACAATATCTCCTATAATATTTATTTTTGTCTTATTATCCAAATAAGACGTTGGTAACCTACAATTTTCTTAATGCATCCAACCGTTTATTCCGGAAATAAAGGCCCGTATCAACTGCGATCAGGCAAAAATTCAGGATATATAGTATAATGACATAATCAAACGAATAAATCATCTTGTGTAGGATGCCGGATAAATAGCCGATAAGTAATACAACCAGGAAAAACAGACTTTTTCCATTCGCTGTTCTGGCTTTGTAGGACGAGTAGATCGAAAAAGGCCAGGCCGAACCAAAACATAGCAGCATAATCGTTTCAAAAATACTCAACACAATCATTCCTTTAATTCTAGACTACGATAATTTTTGTTATCATTTTATTATGGTAGATTTTTCTGCGAGGGAGTCTCTAATGATCATAAACAATATCCAGAGTATTGGCAAGATTTCTCCTTTGATAGATTTTACACAATTGAAAACCGGACAGCTTCTTCCGGTGGAAATTATCAGCAGAAATGGGAATCAGGAGGGGCTGATCTCCATTGCCGGGCAAAAAATTAAAGCCCAGCTGGAACCGCAGTTTCTGGAAGGTGAAAGATTTCTGGCGGTTGTCAAAGAGGTCAATACGGAAGGCGTTGTTTTGAGCCGGGTTAGTCAGAGCACCGGCCAGTTGAGCAGCTTGTCTGCGGAACAACTGTCTTCAATGATAACCAAAGGATTTGGCCTTTCAGCCGAGGAAGCGGACTTTCTGGTCAACAGCATGGTCAATCAGAACACGGCAGCAGGCAGCAAGAGTGCTCCGCCTGAAATACTATACCAGGCCGCTGATAAGCTGTGGACGATTTTGCGGGAAGGAAAAAACCAGGGTAATTTATTAAGCAAGACAGCTTTCGGAACAGCGCCGCAGGAGACAAATGCCGGCGCAGGGCGGGTATCCAGCCAGGCAGCCGGACAAGCTCTTCGGTTGACCTCGGAGCAGATCACAACGATTCTAAACAGGGGAATCAACCTGACTCCTGAGATCTCCGTCATCCTGGCAAAATATCTGAATCAGCAAAACAGCGGTGTTCTTAAAACGATGCTAGCGGATCAGAATGCTGCAAATCAGAACTTAACAAATCAAAGTTCAACGAGTCAAAGTCCAGTAGATCAGAAATCTCCGCTCAGTACGCTTGCAGACCTGCTCTGGAAGATCATCCCGAAGTGGGAGGATACCAGTGGCGAGCAGTTTGAAAATATCCTGCATTATTTCAAAAGCCTCGGTCTTGAGCACGAGAATCAGCTGCTGCTCAAATTAAAGAATCATGCCGGTCAGGAAGCAGAACAAACGGAAAATGTAAAAACAATGCTCTTAAACGCGCTGGCTGAAGATTCTGCCTCTCCGGAAAGAAGCGCGCTGAAGGGTTTTCTGGATGAGATTACCGGACAGCAGATCTGGATCCAGACCGGGAATAAAGAAAATGCCGCCTATTTGTTTATGCATATCCCGCTGCAGAATAACAGTGAAATCTATGATTGTTCGCTTGCAGTGGAGAGTTCCCGCAAAGGCCATAAAGTGGATATTGAACACTGCCATCTGGCGCTGCAGGTCGAGACGGAACATCTTGACCAGCTCGGAGCCGACCTTACGCTTTACGACAACAAACTGCATATCTGCCTCTTAAACGATCATCCCGAGGAGTTGAATCCGCTCATTGAAGATCTCTATGATCAAATCAAGCAGAACTTCGCGGATATTGGCTTATCTTTAGAAAAACTATCGCTGAAGACCTACGATGAATTCCCCCAGTTTGCGCATTTCCTGGCCGGAAAAAACTTTTCAGGGGTGGATATCAAAGGATGAAAAGGGAAAGTCCAAATAGTAAAAAACAAAATATGAAAAAAGCTGCTGCCCTGGCCTATGATCATGTTGGTGCTCCGAGGATTGTCGCCAAAGGGGAAGGGCATATGGCCCAAAAAATAATCGAATTGGCTGAAGAGCAGGGCATTCCGGTCCAAAATGACGACACCCTTGTAGAAGCCTTGATGCAGGTAGAGATGTCCAAGGAAATACCGCCTGAGCTCTATCAGGCGGTTGCTGAAGTACTGGCTTTTATTTATCGCTTGGATAAAATGAAGGGGACGAAGAAGGATACGCCTTAAACTGATTTTGGTTTAGTCCTTTTATTCAAATGCCTCTGGGCAAATATTTCAGCCACGCGTTCATTGCTGCCCAGCACAAGTCCATGCAGACGCCATTCCCGGAAAGTATGCCAGAATTTTTCTTCGGAGATACTGACCGTATACTTTTCGGATTCCTCGTCATACGGCCAAAAAACATCGATCCAGAGCTTCCCCTTATTGGTCAAAAATAAAATAAAGTGATGCAGTTCCGTATTCGCTGAGGCGAGATCCCTGATCAGGATGTGAGAGCGGCCGTCGGGGAAATCCGTTCGCAAATAGATTGGCTTCATCCTTTTCCTCCTGAAATTCGTATGATTTGATTGATTTGGCACCAATCAAGTTTTCTTTATGATCTTCTCTGTATTTAGTTTATTAGGAATGTTATGATTTATTGTTAAGTGCGTATATTTTTTTTGAAGGGAGCTTGGCTGATTGAATCAGGCTTGTGTAATCCTATCTCTAATACGTCCGGGTACTCCCTCAGAACGTGGGTACCTGGCAGCTCTGCGCTTGGGAAAAGGGGTATTCCCAAAGTATCTGGTATTTTCGTTCCAGGGCGAAGGTGAAGCCCCAAGCAGAATGGAGCAGCATAAAAAAAGTCTTGAAGATTTTACCCATGATGCCCTTATATTCGTTTATGAGCATAAGAAAATCCTGCCGGATTTGAAAAAATATTTTGAAATTAATCTGAACCAGAACGTGATTGAGGTTCAGGAACTTGCGGCAGTGTTTTTCCCGGCAGTCAGCCAGCAAAGTTTAGAGGAAATAACCGATAAACTTAAGACAAAGAAACATCACATGTTTATATCTACGGCCCAGAAAAGAGTCCGGCTGACCCATGACCTGCTTCTGCAGTGCTGGGAAAAGGGGCTGAAGGCTGATCTGGGCTTCTTGAGCAAGCTGGAAGAATATACAAAAGGCCTTTCTTGTCAGCCTGTACTAACCGAATTGAAAAAAGAAATCGTGCGGACGTATCCGGACAGACCCATCCGTACTGCACCTTATCAGGGAGAGACGGCCCAAAATCTTTTTAGCCCCGGTCCGGATGATTTGACTGAAATTCCTGATTCGCCGGCTTGGGCTGTGCAGTGTTTCGGCCAGGACGGCTTACTCGCCAGCAATATTCCAGGGTTTGAAAACAGAGAGATTCAAACCATCATGGCTGCTGAGATCCTGAAAGGGTTTACCGAAGCAACAGATGTTGTGATTGAAGCCGGTACAGGAACAGGGAAAACGCTTGCCTATCTGATTCCGGCACTCTGGTGGTCCAAAAGGCATCAGCAGAAGGTGATTGTTGCGACCCACACCATCACTTTGCAGGAGCAGCTCTTCAGCAAAGATCTTCCGCTGCTGCAGAGAATCCTGCCTTTTCCATTTGAAACAGCACTGCTTAAGGGTAAAAGCAATTATTTGTGTCTGAAATGCCTTTATCAGGAATCGCTGTTTACGGATGATACAACCTATGATGAACAACTCCGGCAGGCCGCATTCTTTTCCTGGGCTTCTGAAACGAAAACCGGGGATTTTGGAGAATTGCCGAATAATCAAAACTTCCTTCCGATTTACCGGAAATTTGGCGCGGATAATCCAGCCTGTCAACCTGGAGAGTGTTCTTTTACTTCACGTTGTTACCTTTATAATGCCAGGAAGAGAGCCGAGGCTGCTGATGTTCTTGTGATTAATCACTCCTTGCTCCTTGCCGATATCAAAACGAATTATAAGATTCTGCCGGAATGCAGCAATCTTATCATCGATGAGGCGCATAATATTTACCAGACTGCGCTCAAACAACTTGGATTTGAAATTTGCCTCGAACAGATGCTAAGGCTGACGGACAGCATCTATGGCGGGAAAGGCAATCTATTCGCTTATCTGAAAAGGAATCATGCTGTTTGGGCAGAGGTCTTTCCTGCCTTCAACTGGACCTATTTCAAAAGCAATCTTGAAGAGATTCCGGATCGCTGCAGGGCGGCTGCAGATCAGGCCCAGGAACTTTTCAGCATGCTGCAAAGCGTGCTCGGACGACAGTTCAGTCTTCGCTTAGACCCAGAGAAGATCGGCGAAGATATCCTGCAGATGATCCTGCTGGCCTCGGAAAATCTGATCATCAGGTTCAAAGGCATTGTGGAGGTGCTGGATAGAATTAATGCCTTTCTGGCTCTTGAAAGTGAGCAGCTGGAAGAAACCAGATATGAGATTAGCAGAATAAAAAGTGATATTGCCCAAATCGTTGACGGATTTGGCAAGATCGTTAGTAAAAGAGAGGAGGAACGTGTAACCTATCTCGAAAAAAGCAACACAGTCTATTTGAAAAACACGCTGATCAATGTTGCTCCGATATTAAATAAAAAAATATTCAGTAAAAATAATTGTACGATTTTAACTTCAGCCACCTTAAGTGTCGGTGAGGATTTTACGTATTTGACCAGGGATATCGGGGTAGAGCACTATATCAGCCTGAAGCTGGACTCACCGTTTGATTATGAGAAACAAATGATTTTCTGTGTTGTCAATGATTTATCTGTGAATCTACCGGAGGATAACCTCGCAGAAAAGACTGCTTCATTTATTGGGAGAATTGCCGAAGAGATGGATGGAGGCACACTGGTATTATTTACTTCCCACCGATATTTGCAGCGGGTATACCACTTGTTGGGGAATGAAGAATGCTGCCGGCACCTGAATGTACTGGCCCAGGGGATTGACGGCGCCAGGGAAGACCTTCTGCAGAAGTTTATGCAGAACAACAGCAGTGTCCTGCTTGGAACGAACAGCTTTTGGGAAGGCATCGATCTTCCCGGGGACATGCTGCGCTGTGTGATCATGGTCAGACTGCCGTTTTGGCCGCCGGATACGCCCATTCTGGAAGCGAAGGCCCGCCTGTTGGAAAGTCAGGGACTTGATCCGTTTTATGCGTTAAATTTGCCTGAAGCAATTATCCGCTTCAAGCAGGGTTTTGGACGTTTGATTCGAACGAGAGAGGATAAAGGCGTCGTGATTGTTCTGGATGACCGGATTATCAAAAAAAGGTATGGCCGATATTTTCTGCAGGCCCTGCCGATTACTTCTTTCTATCAGGGAAGTTCGGAGCGCGTCCTCCAAAAGGTTTCATCGGTTCAGGTACCCGTAACCGGCAATTCAAGAGCGTAAAGACGAGAATATTCAGGAACTGATTTCACCCCTCATCTAACCTGTGCATATAGTAAGGCACAGGTTATTTTTTGAGGAGGAATGGAAATGGTTCAGCCGGTAGATTGGTCCAATGTTGGCGTCAGGATCGTCCAGGGATTTTATACCACCATTGATGCCGTACGGCAGCTCGATACGCAGGAAGCTGCACTTGTCATGAAACTGTTGGGAAAATCCTGTACGAAGATGATGAAAGACGGTGTCGGACATCAATTTGGAATTGCCATGATTGAAACAAGTGAAAAGTTGGCGCTAACAGATAAACTGACCTTTGAAGATGTTTTGAAAATGCTGACGTCAATCGTAGGAAAACTTTATTTCACGGCAAAAACTGCGGAGGAAATCGAACTAGTCAAACAGCTTGAAGATGCTGTCAAAAATTACCACGTCGTATAAAATCAGTCTGCCGCATAAATTATTCTCAAGACAGCAGTGCTGGAAGGAGGAAAAATCCTATGAAAATGTACTATATCAAGCTGCCTCAGTCCGTACTTAATCTTCTGAAAAAAATCTTCAACAAATAATTGCCGGGTGTCATGAATTTCCAATTTCCCTCCTATATTATAGTAAAAGGTTTAGGAGGGAAATTATGTTATTGAACCGTCATTTTTTTATACTTGTCTGCAGTATTTTTTTTATTGGCGTCATTGTATGGTGGCAGAATCCGAATACTGCAGTTTCAGCAATAGCCAATGGGCAAAGTTATGCAAATCCGAAGGCAGTGATTGAAGATTATTGGGAAAAGCTTGATTACAGGCAATTTGATCTTGCTTCGGCTCTGGCATCAGGACAGGCCGAAGCTACGAATAGCACACTGCAGCAGATGTTTCAGGATAATCCATTTTTAAGTGTTCAAAACGTGGAGATTCAAAACACTTCTGCGCAAAATAGTTATTTGGTTGAAATTACGACGGGGTCATCCATTGATCAAAGAAAAGTACTTACATACCAGATTATAGTAGAACAACAAGACGATGGTCTGAAAATCGTAGAGATGAGTCCCGAATAGAAAATTTGCATATCTTTAATCACCTTGGGAACAATACAATCGACGATTGACAAAAATAATTTGGGGTGAACATCATGATTGCTTATGTAGAAAAAGAAGCCTGTATCGGATGTGGAGCATGTCCTGCAATTTGCCCGGACATTTTTGAAATGGATGATGACGGATTGGCTGTAACGCGTCAGGAACAGGTTCCGGAGACTCTTGAAGAATCAGCGCAGGAAGCAGCCGACGGTTGTCCGACGGAAGCAATTATCATCAGCTGAAACATCATGCAGATACGGTAACTCGTCAGAACAAGACAAAACTTTAATATTTACACTGAAATTCTCTTGAAGTTCGGGATAATATGTAGGACGAAAAATAAATTGGCTTATTTTAACGAAAAAAAATAATTCTCAAATATCGTTTTTTGCAGATGGGACAGGCCTTTGTAATAAATGCCAAAATTAGAAAGTGTTCCTTATTTTTTAAGAATTCGACATCTCCGCTGATTTATAATGATACTACCGGAAAAACGAACCGGGAAAAATATGATAAAGCGGGGAAATGTAGAGATGTCAAAAAAGGTAAAGATTATTGTAGCCGAGGATAATCGAAATCTATGTCAGATCCTTCAGGATTATATTTCAAAGGATGATAGCTTTGAGCTTGCTGGCGTAGCCTACAATGGACTTGAAGCTTGGGATTTGATTCAAAAACATGACCCGGATCTCGTCATTATGGATCTTGTGATGCCGAATCTTGATGGTTTGGAAGTCCTGGAAAGAATCAATGCTAGAACATCAGTCAGGAAACCCAAAGTCATATTATTAACGGCTTTCGGGCATGAAACACTGACGCATCAGGCCATGGTCATGGGGGTTGATTATTTTATCCTGAAACCATTTGATCTGGAAATTCTGGGAAAACGCATCAGGACGCTGACGCAGGATCTGGAAATCACAAATCCACCGCTGCTGCAGACTTGTTCCTCTGTTGCGTCGGTCGGAAGAGGGGTCAATATCAACGTAGAAGTAACGACAATGATGCACCAGCTCGGTATTCCGGCTCATGTCAAAGGATATCAATATATCAGAGATGCAATACTCATGGTAATCGAAGATGTTTCTTTACTCGGGGCTGTAACCAAAGAACTGTACCCGGCAATTGCTAAGAAATACAATACGGCTCCCAGCAGGGTGGAAAGAGGCATCAGACATGCCATTGAGCTGGCCTGGGAACGCGGACATATGGAAACGCTGAAGCGGATCTTCGGATATTCGATGAACATAGAACGTCAAAAACCTACCAATTCTGAATTCATTGCACTGCTCGCTGATAAGCTTCGGGTGATGAGTAAGGTTGGATAAATGAACGAACGAACAGTCAGTGTATAAAGATGTCTCAGAGAGGAGGCATCTTTTTATTTGCGCTGAAATAGATTACAATGAATCCTGAAGGAGTT
Source organism: Dehalobacter sp. CP (assembly GCF_047652685.1). NCBI lineage: Bacteria > Bacillati > Bacillota > Clostridia > Eubacteriales > Desulfitobacteriaceae > Dehalobacter > Dehalobacter sp. CP. The sequence continues at coordinate 1,637,943 of NZ_CP157399.1, read as the reverse complement.
GAAGATCGTGCAGGTGAAAGGAAAGTTCATTGTGCTCGAAGGCATCGATGGATCAGGCAAAGGAACGCAGATTGAGCGTCTGAAGGTATATCTTGAAACAGTACGCGGAGTAAAAACCATTCTAACCAGAGAACCAAGCCAGGGTCCGCTCGGGACAACGATCCGCCAGGTACTTTCAGGCCGGATCAACGGCGTGAATGACAGCTGTCTGGCGTTGCTGTTTGCTGCCGACCGGCTTGATCACAACAACAATCTGGTCATTCCTGCCCTGGAGCAGGGAAACTATGTGATCTGTGACAGATATATATGGTCTTCGTTTGCGTATCAGGGAATGAAAAATGATGAATCCTGGATTGGAGAAATCAATCAATATGCGGTGAAACCGGACCTTACACTTTTCATAAAGGTAAGCCCGGAAACATCGCTCAAGAGAATAGCAGCAGGCAGATTCCAGACCGAAATATTTGAAAACAGCGAGACGCTGCAGCACGTTGCTGATAATTACCAAAAGCTGTACAAACAGTGGCAAAAAAATGGGGAACCGGTTGTTGAAATCAATGGGGAAAAGGAGCCGGAGCTGGTTCAGCAAGACATCATTGCGGCTTTCCGATTGTATTTTCCGGAGTAAGTGTTATTAAATTCTGAAAAGGACACAAAGTATAAGGAATGCCAGTCTCTTTGAGGCTGGCATATTAAATGTATATGGAATACTAAAAAATGAATTTTACGTTGTTGTTAATGAACGATTTTTGCAATTTTGGGAAGCCAGTTTCTTTGGAGCATCAGCTGCTCCAGCCGGTAAGCCCAATCAAATCCCATGTTCAGCTCCTTGCGGAGACGATTCCCAATTTCCAGGTGATAGCTTTGATTAATGGCTGTCAATAAGGCCATTTGGCTGGAACTGTTCATTTCCAGCAGCAGCAACGCAATTTCCATATCACTGAAGTGCAAGTGGTCTGGTATATCCTGGTATTTTTCCAGGGACCGTTCGGGAAACTGTATGGTTGGCAGCTTGACGTCCTCGGATTGTAAAAAATCTTCACTCATTTCGACAGTTCTTTCTACCAGTGCATCGCGTGCATCTTTAAGCAGTACTCTGAGCTCCGGATCTTCGGCATGATTATACAGGGTGGTAATAATTGAGGCTTGAAAACGACCCATCAAGACAATCTGATACTGCAAACCCGCCTCAATATAATTAGCAGGTTCGTGATCAATTATATTTTGAACAATAGAATTGCTCTTGGCGGTCGCTTTTTCTAGAATATTCATCGTTAAATCCTCCTTTTTATATAGTAGGTTTAACGATTTATCTGTTTTTATGCTTGAAAACAATAAAATGCCGTAAAATATATATGATACTAAAAAAACACTGCAAGCACTTGCAATGTCTATTTTTTCTAATGGTGCGCCCGGTTGGATTCGAACCAACGACCTGCGGCCTCGGAAACCGTCACTCTATCCCCTGAGCTACGAGCGCAATAAAACTGCTACATTACTTTACTAAATAGAATTCTTTTTGTCAAGAATAATGTTAAAGAGAGATGTTGAAGAGAGCTTAGAGCAAATTGTCGGAGAAAGCTTGGATGACTAGATTAATTTGAGGTAAAACATGAACCTGAAAAAAATACCATGGCATTTTCTCAAAAGATTTTTTGGAATCATTATAGGCGCAGTGATTGTAGCTGTCAGCATTAATACATTGATCCTGCCCAACCAGATTGCTGACGGCGGAGTCACAGGAATCGCGATTCTGCTGCATTATCTGTTTCAATGGAATATAAGCATTCTGGTGGCCCTTCTGAATATTCCGTTATTCATTGTCGGCTACAAGTCAGTCGGCAGACAGCTGTTTTATTGGAGTATCCTGGGCGTAGGGACATTATCTGCTGCTCTGAAGTTTACAGATGTTTTGGCTCCGATAACAACAGATACGCTGCTGGCCTCTATTTTCGGGGGCGTTATATCCGGTATCGGGATGGGCATCATCTTTCGCTGTCGCGGCTCATTAGGCGGTACCGATATCCTGGCGATCGTGTTGAATAAAAGAATCCAATTTAGTGTCGGGCAGATCATCTTAATACTCGATGCGGTTGTCTTTATCGGAGCTGCACTGATCTTTAGCCCGGAAATGGCCATGTATGCAATGATTTATATGTTTATCGCTACCAAAGTGATCGATCTCGTCCAGGTCGGGTTGGACTATTCCAAGAGCGTTATGGTCGTCACAGAAAAGCCGGACGAGATTGCTGAGGATATCATCAATATTGTCGGCAGAGGCGTAACGTATCTTCAGGCCGAAGGGGCTTATTCACGTTTTCAAAAAAGAGTGGTCTACAGTATCGTAAATAGAGCACAGCTGACCCAGGTCAAAGAAATTGTCCACAAATATGACCCGGACGCTTTTGTGGCCATCGGCGATGTTTCAGAGGTCGTCGGCGAAGGGTTCCAGAGCTGGAAAGGGCATTAATAGATCGATTCGTACATCCCGTTTTCGAATAAAGGTAGATCTTAGTTTACTCGGATTAGTCTCCATAATGGATGGCCGCTTTCGGCTGTTGTGCCATCCGTGGCACGTCGCTCCTTGCCATCCATGGCATCGCGACATTAGGCCATCCGTGGCCGTCAAAAAGCCGTGCTGCGCAATCCATGCTCCGCTTGGCGCCGGCCATCCATTACGGAGACCTAATCTGGAGTCATGGAAGTGTCTTTTGGAGCTAGCATCAATTTCGGATCGTTATTCTAGTAAAACGTTCTTAAAATAGCCCGCTCAAATAATGGGCTATATTATTGCATGCAGACCTGCTTGAATAATCCTATGATCAGTCTGGGGGCCACAGATACTCCTAATAATCCTATGATTAGTCTGCGTGCCAGAGTTCCGCGACGAGCGAAGCCTGGATAGCGCAGCGCGGTCTTTTGTGTCAGGAGGACACAACGGCCGAAAGCGGTATTGTGGCACGCAGACTAGCCCTAACATACTAGTCTTGTAATGTAAAGAGGGTTATGTCGACAGATTTAGCGAGTAAATTGAGAACGCGATACAAGTGCTCATTACAGGCTCGAACCAGGCGGCCAGCTCTCTTGGGCATTGCTGAGCAGCTTGCCGACCGTCACAATTTCATAGTTCTTCTCTTTGAGCATTTTCAGAACAGTGGGGAGTGCCTCAGGCGTATCTGGTGCGGAATCAGAAGCATGGAAAAGGATAATGTCGCCAGGGGAGGCTCCTTTATTTTTGGAGCGTCCGTTCATCACATAATTGACGATGGCGTCGGCTCCGGGTCTTTTCCAATCCAGGGAATCAACGCTCCATTGAATGACTTTGTAGCCCCTCTCGTTTGCAACCGAGATGACCTGGTTGTCATAGGCCCCGTTCGGAGCGCGCAGCAGGTTGATTTTCTGGTCGCTTAAACGTTCCAGGACTTCTTTGGAAGTATCGAGCTCTTTCATGAGGGCATCAGCTGTCAAGGTGTTTAAATCAACATGACGCCGCCCATGGGAACCAATTTCGTGGCCATCCGCGGCAATGTGCTTGACTAGCTCCGGTTTTGTTTCGGCCCACGGAGATGAAAGAAAGAAAGTGGCCTTGATATTTTCTTTTTTTAGGATATCCAAAATCGGCTGCACATTTTCTTCGCCCCAGCTGATATCAAAAGTAAGCGCAACCTGCTTTGTTTCGGTCTTGACGGAGTAAATCGGCTTAGAATTTCCGGTAACAACGGATACAACCTGTTCTTTGTTTACGGCCAAAACCGCAATCAGCATCAGGATCACAGTCCCCACCGCCAGCTTTTTTCTGTTCACCACAAAGACGCTCATTGTTTATCCCCCCTTAGAACCATGCTTATTCCGGGGAGCCGTAAATCATGTTAAATATTAAAAGGAGGTGTCGATAAAGACGCCTCCTTTCAGCATTTAAAGTTTAAATGTCTGGTATGATCCACCGTATATCGCGGTGGCATTATTTTGGCCAGCGAACCCCAAAAATGATTTCCAGCAGATCGATCTTGAAAATGATTCTGAGGAGCAGGTGTAATACCAATAAAGAAATGAAAACGACCACGGCAACCTTGATAATCCAAAAGCCGATACTCAGGATGATGCCGAGCAGCGGTTTTAAAACCAGGTAGGCCAGATAAAGGCAGAGCATGAAAATCAGGACTTTGGCGATGATCCAGAGAATATTTTTTGAAGATGGGCTTTTTGTGCTCATTACAATCCCTCCTGCAGGATGATTTACTTCATTGTTTTCAAGAGCAAAAACATTCATAGCGCCGGTTTGCTCCCTTAGATTCAGTATAGCATATTATAGACCAAATGAAGTTGCCCCAACTCATATATTGTAAAGAAAATTCAGGTATTGTGAAGAAAATTCACATATTTTGAAGAAAATTCAGGAGGGATACCATGGAGACCACACTGGAAGTATGGAGGAAGTATCTGGAAAATGGAATCAAATGCTTGGGTGACGGAAACACTGAAGAAGCTGAAAAAAGTCTGCAGATAAGCCTTATCGAGGCTGAAACACTGGAAATACCGGTGATTATTGCTTTTTCCCAGCGCTTGCTCGCAGCGGTCCAGGTAAAAAATAACAAATTGAATGATGCCGAAGCCGGATTCCGAAGGGCACTGGCCTGCTGCAAACAGCTGCATAACAATAAGGGGATTGCTGAAGCCAGGGCCGGATTGGCCAGCGTTTATTTCAGCCAGGGGAAGAATGCCAAAGCCATTTATTTATATAAGCAGGCTATCAGGGACTATCCGAGAGAAGCATCATCCCCGCGTTTAGCGGCCTTGTACTCCGATCTGGGCCAGGTTTATATAAAAATTAAAGAGTGGCAGGCTGCAGAAGAGACTTTTCTGCATGCCGAGAATCTCTGCCGGAAACATGGTTATCTGAGTGGGGAGGCAGAGCTCAGCCTCTGTTTGGGAGAAATGTATTACAGTCAGGGGCAGAGAATTGCGGCGCAGGAAAGATTTTATCATGCCGCGAAGATCTATGCCAGGTTAGGCGAACAGGTTTCTCTGGCTAATGCGCTGCAATATATCGCCTTCTTGTACTTTGAAAAAGACAGGCTGCCGGAAGCCCTGCTTTTGCAGCAGAGAGTTGTTGCGCTGTATTTGAAAAACGGCCGTGATCTTGAAGTCAGTGAAAGTTATTTCATGTTAAGTAATCTTCTTCAATGTTCGAAATTGTTGGATGAAGCAATCAGCAGCCTTGAGTTGTCCATTCAATACCATCAAGGAAGCGAATTCGGCTTTGCTGTGCGTTATTACAGTCTGGCCATCCTGTTGATTATGAAACAGGACTACTCGGAGGCGAAAAAACAGTATCTGGAAGCTCTGAAGTATTTCCAGTTCTTTGGTGACAGCTCCAAGATCGGCGAAATCAGCGAGGAATTAACATATCTTATCCGCTATGAGGATACTTTGTTTCAGGAGAATCTGTACAAACTGCTCGGCAAAAGGTTTTATGACGAGCCGGAACTGCCGAAAGGAGAAGCGATGTTAAAGCTTGCCAATCTTTTGATGAAGAAAGGTAAAAATATGGAAGCGCTGCGCTGCGGCTGGATCGCGCTGGTGTACGCCAGGTCGCTGCAGGATGAAACAAAAGAAATTGAGCTGCTGATTCAGGATTTGTCCCAGACTATCAGATATCAGAAAAAGACCTCCCGACTTTATCGGTAAAATCGTCTTAGAGCTTTCAGAATGTAATTATACTTTCTGATATACCGAAAAAGGACTGTGAAAAAAATTGGGAATAGGTTAGAATAGATTATAAGCCAAAATAAGGTGGAGATGTTCACTTGAATCATCATGATCAGGTTCTGCTTGAAAGCTTTGAACGGATTTATTGTCTTTTAGAAAAAGAAACCCAAAATTTAACGGAGATCAAATCGGCTTATGCTGAAAAAATTCGCCAGTGGGAGGATGAGATCAAAGCGTATGCGATGATGATAGAGGAAATCTCCGTTCCGGCCAGGTTTATTCTTGAGCATATCCTGTCCCTGAAATTTAAGTCCGGTCAGATGGCAGTGGAAGCTGAGAATATCACCCAGGGTTTTTCTGGAATAGGGGACATCCGTGTGGAAAAATTCGGCATTATCAAAATCTCCACTGGAAACTTACAGCTTAGCTGGCGCGATGAACTGTATAATTACTTATTTTATCCTGATAAGGTGGAATTGCGGACAAACGACGAAAGGACGACGATTAAACTGTTCTTTTCCCAGCAATTTGACGGGAAGGATATTCAAAGATTTTCTGCGGTTACGGAAAGCCGTCAGTTGTTATATATTCACCCAGCATTGAAAAAGTATTTAGAGCCATGTCAATCCTAAAATTTTAAATATAAGATTTATGGTTGACATGGTACTGTAGGAGTAAAAGTTTTAAACAATTGAAGGGAGCGCTGAGAATTGAATTATACGAAAGAAGATGTCTTGCGAGAGGCGTATGAAAAGGGCGTAAAATTCATGAGACTTCAGTTTACCGATATTTTCGGAGTATTAAAGAATGTCTCTATTCCGGTAGAACAACTTGAGAAAGCCCTGGACGGAGAAATGATGTTTGACGGTTCTTCCATTGAAGGCTTTGTGCGTATTGAGGAGTCGGACATGTACCTAAGACCCGACCCTGACACATTTGTCGTTTTCCCGTGGAGGCCTGCTGAAGGCGGGGTAGCGAGACTCATCTGTGATGTCTATAATCCTGACGGGACGCCATTCAACGGTTGCCCCCGCAATACACTAAAAAAAGTACTGGCAGAAGCCTCAGAAATGGGTTTCAAATGCTACATAGGACCGGAGCTGGAATTTTTCCTGTTCCATGTCGACACGGAGGGCAGACCGACCCTGATTACCCATGATAAAGCTGGTTATTTTGACATGACACCGGTTGATTTAGGGGAGAGTGCCAGAAGAGATATGGTTCTGGCGCTGGAACAGATGAATTTTGAAATTGAAGCCTCCCATCATGAAGTTGCTCCCGGACAGCATGAGATTGATTTCAAATATGCCGATGCCTTGGAAATGGCTGATAAAATGGTCACCTTCAGATTTGTCGTCCGGACGATTGCCCAGCGGCACGGACTGCATGCGACATTTATGCCGAAACCGATCTTTGGGATCAATGGCTCCGGAATGCATGTCAACCAGTCTTTATTCAAAAATGGCAAAAACGTTTTCTATGATCCGGAAGGACCGATGAACCTTTCGAGCGAAGCGTATCATTATATTGCCGGCATTATGGAGCATGCGAAGGCTTTCACAGCGATTACCAATCCTACGGTCAATTCGTATAAAAGGCTCGTTCCGGGCTATGAAGCGCCCTGCTATATTGCCTGGTCGGGCCGCAACCGGAGTCCGCTGATACGTATTCCGGCCAAGAGGGGTTCTTCAACCCGTATTGAGTTAAGAAGCCCGGATCCTTCCTGCAATCCTTATCTGGCTTTATCGGTCCAGATTAAGGCCGGACTGGATGGGATCAAACGGAAACTTAACCCGCCCGAAGCCGTTGATTTGAATATTTTTGCCATGGATGACAGGCAAAGAAAAGAGATGGGGATTGACTCGCTTCCCGGAGATCTCAAAGAGGCTTTAACGCTATTAAGCAATGATGAAATCATCAAAGATGCCCTCGGCGAGCACATCTATTCCCGATTTGTTGCAGCAAAGACCGAAGAATATGACAGCTTCCGCATCGCCGTGCATAAATGGGAAATCGACAGATATCTCGAAATATATTAGCCGCAGAGCACGCGTAATGATAGATGGCTAAAATTGTCAACCTAGGCAAGGGTTAGGGATATATTCCTTAACCCTTATTCTTCCCTGGTACCGCGTTGAATTATGTTAGCTATCCTGCTCCGCCCACAGCGGAACTGTGGCCCTCCATGACATTAACATAAAAAATTGGTGAGTAAGTTTTCTCGTAGGGGGTATTCTAAACAGTGTTTATCAGCCAGTTCAACCAATTAGCTTTTCAATACATAGAGAATTATGAAGTACAAAAGGCGCCCCCGGTTACGATAATTGCCGGACAGGAAGGACTGGGCAAGACCCAGCTATTGAATTGTATCCTGCAAAAAATGAAGCCGCAAAAGGTGAAGACTGTCCTGATCGATGCGGATAAATTTTCAAAGAAATTTGCGTTTGCAGCCCAAAATGGGAGCCTTAACAGCTTTCGTCGCTCTGTGCGTTCCAATGACCTTTTCCTGCTTGATAATATTAATGTGCTGCAAGGGAAAAAGAAAACACTCGAAGAACTGTTTCATACCGTAGATACCATTCTGGCACAAGGCGGAAAGACGGTCATTACATATCAGGGCAGTACACCCAACTTTGACTTTTTGAACCAGCGGTTTGCATCAAGGCTTAAAAGCGGATTTTTCCTCTATTTAAAGGACCCGGCAGCCGAGGAGATCGAGCATTTCATCGCGTATCGTCTTACCGGAGATTTGTTTCAGGAGATCCTGCCCTGCCAGTCGGCGCTTCTTTCCGGAATTAAAAATATGAAGCAGGCTGTAAAGATTGCTGAACAGCTAAAAAAAGACATTCAGCCGGCAAACTTTGCGGAGGAGAAAATCCATGTACCTCAGTCCGAAAAATTATTTCACTTTCCACGCATTGGAGAACAGGCCAATCTCGTTGTTTCTATCGTTTGTGAATGCTGCGGTTTGGAAAAAGACAAAGTCCTGGGCAGTACGAAAAAAAGGGAGATTGTGGAAGCAAGGCAAATGGTGTATCTCCTGCTGCATGAGATATTTCAGTGCCCCTATCGCGATATTGCGTCCTATTTTCGAAAAAACACCGGAAGTCTGACAAATCAGTCTGAAAAGATACGGGAGAGAAAACAGGCGTTGTTTGAAACTTTATGTAAAAAACTGTATAATGCTGAAAAGGAGAGATCTTATGGGCGCGGATAGCAAGGTTGCAGTTTTAACCAGCGGAGGGGATGCTCCCGGAATGAACACCGCGATACGGGCGGTTGTTCGCAAGGGCATTTACCATGATCTCCGGGTATATGGGGTTTTCCATGGTTATGATGGGCTTCTGCGCGGTGAAATAAAAGAAATGGAGCTGGGTTCAGTTGCAGATATTGTGCATCGCGGCGGAACAGTCCTGAAAACTGCCAGATGTGAAGAAATGTTTACAGCTGAAGGCCAGCGTCAGGCCGCGGATCAGCTGAAGGCCAAAGGAATCGAAGCGCTCGTGGTCATTGGCGGAGATGGTTCTTACCGCGGAGCAAAAAAACTTGCCGAATGGGGTATCAAAGTCATTGGCGTGCCGGGTACGATTGACAATGACATTGCCGGCACAGATTCAACGATTGGTTTTGACACGGCGGTGAACACCGTTGTTGAGGCTGTAAGCAAATTAAGAGATACCGCTTCATCCCATGAACGGACTTTTCTTGTCGAAGTCATGGGCAGAAACTGCGGAGATATTGCCCTCCACTCAGGACTCGCGATTGGTGCCGAATCGATCCTGACTCCCGAAATTCCTTTTGATCTTCAGGAAATCAGTGAGAAACTGCTGCGGGGATATCGGAGAGGAAAAAATCACAGTATTATTATTTGTGCCGAAGGAGCAGGGGATATCCGTGAAATTGCTTCAGGCTTAAAAAAATATTCCGGATTGGAAAACCGAGTGACGATTCTCGGTCACATTCAACGCGGAGGAGCGCCCTCGGCGGCCGATTCTTTGCTTGGAGCAATGATGGGCGGCAAGGCCATTGAAGCGCTGATGGAGGGAAAATCTGAGGTGATGATCTCTCATTTCCAAAATGAGATTGTGGACAGGCCACTGGAACTCGCTTTTAAGGAAAAGAAAATGTTTAACCGTAAGCTCTATGAGCTGGCTAACGAGCTGGCTATTTAACGATATATAACTTTGCGAGGTGGAAAGAGAAGTGGAGACTGTTTTTGCCCTTGATATCGGCACCAGAGTCGTTATTGGACTTGTGGCGCAAAAGAGTGAATCGGGATATGAAGTCATAGCCAGTGCGCGGACCGAACATACGCAAAGGGCGATGTATGACGGACAGGTTCATGATGTGAACGAAGTCGCTAAAGCTGTATCCTATGTAAAGCATGAACTTGAGCATAAACTAAACTGCAAATTGACAAAAGTGGCTGTGGCTGCAGCAGGCAGGGCACTTTGTACCGAAACAGCGACGGTCACGAGAGAGGAAGTTCTGCCGACACACTGGGAACAGGAAGAAGTCCTGGCCATGGAAATGGAAGCTGTCCAAAAGGCCATGAAGAAAATCTCGGCTGAAGAGACAGATAATATCCTATTCTACTGTGTCGGATACAGTACGGTGAAGCAGCTGCTCGAAGACCAGCAGATTACAACGCTGGTCGGGCAGAGGGGAAAAAAAGCAGAAATCACGGTTATTTCTTCGTTTTTACCGAGAACGGTTGTCGATGGCCTTATTGCAGTTTTAGCAAGGGCGGGGCTTGAGATGGCCAGTTTGACGCTGGAACCGATTGCCGCCGGACTGGCCGCAATTCCCGGAGATATGAGAAGACTGAATCTGGCCCTCGTGGATATCGGGGCAGGGACAGCAGATATTGCATTTACCAAGGAAGGCACTTTCTTTGCCTATGGAATGGTGCCCATGGCCGGCGATGAGGTCACAGAAGCAATCTGTTCCAATTATCTGGTTGATTTTCAGGAAGGCGAAAGGATTAAAAAACAGCTGAACGGGAACGATCCAAATCCAAACAGCCTGATTGACATCGTCAATTTCTTCGGAGCCAGGTCCTCTGTCACACGTCAGGAAATTCTGGATGTCATTAAACCGACCGTTCAGGTGATTGCCGAAAGGATCGGCGGAGAAATCCTGCTGCTGAATAACAGCTGTTCACCCCAGGCTGTGATCATGGTCGGGGGAGGTAGCCTTACTCCCTTGATGGGAGATATTTTGTCAAAGGTGATTAATCTTTCCCGGGGTAGAATCGGCATTCAAGTCCGCGAAAGGTTGTCCGCGGTCTCCGGCCAGGAAGAAGATTTATTTGGTTCGGATGTCATTACGCCGATAGGAATTGCAATTTCCGCGCTGGATAATAAAGGTCTCCATTATTATGCAGTCAATGTAAATAACACGAATATTCCGTTGTTTGAACTGCAGCTTGCTACGGTGGCGGAAGGGCTTCTCGCAGCAGGCATCCAGCCGAAAACGTTCTTTGGACGTCCGGGATCGGCGCTGATCTATAAGCTAAACGGTGAGATTCAGGTTATTAAAGGAGAGTTGGGAAGTCCAGCGGTGATTACAGTCAATGGCCAGTCGGCCAAGCTGGATCAGAGGCTTAGTCAGGGTGACGAGGTCACCTTTATGCCGGGTCATTCCGGAGAAGATGCCAAAGCGCAGGTCAAAGATGTCATTTCCCGGCCCGCAGCGAAGAAGATTATCTGGGATGGCAAGGAAGAGGAATTCAATCCGTTCATCTATCTGAACAATAAACCGGCAGATGAAGAAGACTGGCTTGAGGATGGCTGCAGCCTGCTTGTAAAAATGAATGAAACGCTCTATGATTTACTGGCCATGAAAGGCATTAATCTCAATAAAATAAACAAAAAGAAAATCAAAGTCAACAATCAGCCCCGGGAACTGGTATCGGATATGGAGATTATCGTCAATGGTTACGCTGTAACCAAAGACTGTGTTATTAATAACAACGATCGTATCGATATTCTTGAGAAAAAAATATTGATCAGGGATTTGGCGCTGGAAGCCGAACCGATGATTTTTACGGTTAACGGAGAAGCGTTCAGTTTACCGCCGCTTGAAGCAAAGATCTACTGCAAAGGAAGGGTCATTCAGGAAGATGAGCCTATCGAAGACGGTATGGAAATCAGAGTGGAAGGTTTTTCGCGCAAACCCATTTTGTCGGAACTATTTCCGTATATAAATCTTGCTGAAAACTCAATTTCGGGCGGAAAACTGGAAATGCAGGTCAATGGCAGTGAAGCTCATTTTACGACCGAGCTGAATCAGGGAGACCGTATTATTGTCAACTGGATCAACAAATTTGCGCTCGCCAGATAAAAAAAGAAAACCCCCAGCTGGGGGCGATAGGCCAAGGGCCTAGGTGGAAAGGGTTAAGGAGTATACACCCAGCAGTATAGTCGGAAACAGCTGTACTTGTCCCGTTTTTTCACCCAACAGCATGTTCTGGAGGGTGAATAGTTCAGGAGAGCGGTTTAACGCACTACATGGACCGCGTCATTTCTTCATCACGGCTCCGATACTCCCACCGATCACACCCGCTATGGGACTAATCAGGACTTTCTTGAGCAGTATTTTCCAAGAAGGATCACCCGCATAGAAAATGTAATAAATCAATAGGGTGACCACAAAAAAACCGATTCCAACAGCCAGTCCGTACAGAAGTCCTCTTGCTCCGGATTGATACGCAATGTAAAAACTGGCGATGAGTACGCCAATTCCGGCAGCGAGCAGCGAGTAAAGGAAAGATTCCTGCACCGAAGTAAAAAAGTAGACCAGACTCAGAACAACGGTCAGCAGAAATGAGATAACAATGGCCAGCGCTATACCTTTGGTAACTAACGACAGCTGAAACGGTTTTGACATACGGCAGCCTCCCTTTTCTCCAATTTCTGTACACCATATGCTTGGCCCATATAACTTATGACTTAAAAGCTTAGACAAAGTTTGAAATAAAAAAGGTTTAGGGAGAAGGCGATCAAGATGAAAAAAATGATTCCAGATTTTAAAAAGATGAGCGAACAGGAAAACAAGATTACGATGCTGACAGCCTATGATTTTCCGACGGCACGAATCGTGGAAAAAGCCGGCGTCGATGTAATCCTTGTGGGTGATTCGCTTGGGATGGTCATCTTAGGATATGACTCAACCGTTCCAGTGACAATGGAGGATATGCTGCATCATGCCAAAGCTGTCCGCCGGGGTGCTCCAAGTACTTTCATGATTGTGGATATGCCTTATCTGACCTATGCGAGGCCTGAAGATGCGTTGCGCAATGCCGGAAGGCTGATGCAGGAGGGTGGAGCCGACGCTGTTAAACTCGAGGGCGGGGAGGAATACCGCGAGATTATCAGCTTTCTGACCAAAGCCGGGATTCCTGTTGTCGGACACATTGGTTTGACGCCTCAAACCGCCGGCCTGCTGGGCGGATATAAAGTCCAGGGAACAGAAATACACAGCGCTTCCAAACTTTTGCGTGATGCCGGAATTCTGGCTCAAGCCGGTGTTTTTATGCTGGTCCTGGAAGCAATACCGGCGCTACTCGCGGCAAAGATCACACAGTCGATATCCGTACCGACCATTGGCATTGGTGCCGGAAATCAATGCGACGGCCAGGTCCTGGTTATTCATGACATGATTGGCGCTTCGGACAAGACTGTACCGACTTTCGTCAAACAATACGCAATGATTGAATCCCTGATCGTTGATGCTGTGCAAAAATATTGCGCGGAAGTCAAAGACACCGCGTTTCCTTCCGACAAACATTCTTTTTCCATGAAGGAAGAGGTTTTAAACAAGCTGACCTGACAGACAAATAATTTATTAATTTTTCGAAATAGTTTTAGCAGGCTTAATATTATTTTTAAAAAATTAATATATTTTTACAATTTAAGTGAAAATAATCATTAATTTATGATATAATACAATAAACTATTTGGTTGTTTTATTTTTGCTTGGAAGGATGAATAACATTGAAGCTGAAAGATAAGACGTACAATAAGTTCTTGGAGTTTTTTGAGAAGGTGTCCAAGAAACATGAAGAAGATCAGTTTGAGATTGCCTATTCCGAAATACAACGTGAGACAGGCGTGGCAAGTATTACCCTGAAAAAAGCGCTGAAGGTGCTGGAAGACGACAAGATTATTGAAATCAATCAGGGCAGAAATACCCGATATGGCAAAATCAGGTATCTAAATAAATTGAATGCCAATTCAAAAGATCCCGCTAATAGAACAAGAACGCTTGCTTTAGTGGATGATGGAACGGTGAATCCAGGGACACTGCATCAAATCAAGAATATGTCCAGTCTCGTCGAACAGCTGCGGCAGAGGGTACGTACCCAGGAGATGACGATTTCTGTGATTTTGGACAGACTTGCTGATTTGGAAGATAGAGTGCATCGCTAAAACATAATTGGTTTTCCAGTTGTTTCTAGAGGATTTTTCTTCACCCCGGTGTTATAATAGCTATGATGCTGCTCTGTTTGTATGGACTATCATGGTTTTGATCCTATTTTTTTCTCGGGAACTGAGTAGTGGCAGGTCGTGTACATCATGCTTTGCAAAAAGAAGATGGAAAGATCTGTCTAGGTACCCACCTGCATGTGCAGGGTCAGAAAACCAGATGTCTAACGGCAAAGCGGGAAGAGGATGTCCAACGGACATCCTCTTTAAAATTTATGAGGAATTCTATGGAGGAGAAAGTGTCTAATTCTAAATTTCTGGCTATAATTCCGTTAATGGTTTTAATATTGTTTGAGACGGTCTCACGCGGAAGTTTCGTCCATACACTGGTCTGGGTAGTATGCCAACCGAATCAATTTATTGCCACGTATGCTATTCTATTTGGACTGATTAATGCTTTTTATCTTTTGCCCCGGCGTTTGTACCTGTCCATTGCAGTAGTCATTCTAACCGGCCTTTCCTTTATTGCGCTGGTCAGCAGGGAAAAACTACTCCTAAGAGGAGAGCCTTTGCTGCCCTGGGATTTAAACCTTGGGAAGGAAGCCGCGAATATTTCCCAGAGCTTTCAGGATCTGCCGATCGCTTTTATGTTGGGACTCGTGATTTTGCTCATCGCTGCGATCATCCTGATCATTCGTTACATACCTAGAGAAGAGTACCTTTCGGCTCAAAAAGTCCCCATTGCGGTACTGTCTTTTCTCTTGCTGTTTAATCTGGTTGCCCATACTTCTATGCAAAAGACCTTCAACTGCCGGCTTGTAAACTGGAGCCAGCAGTCCAATTACGAAGAAAATGGCTTGATTATAGGCTTTATGATGAATTATAAAGCCTATTCGGATAATGCTCCGGCTTCTTACCAAAAAGAAGAAATTGAAAAGATCATTGCTCAGACCAAAACTGATTACACGGTTGATCCGGATTTTACCCCAAATGTCATCTTTGTGCAAAGTGAGGCTTTCTGGGATCCGACGCTGATGAAAGAAGTAAGCTTCAGTGAAGATCCAATTCCGTATTTTCATTATCTGCAAAAAAATTATTCAGGCGGAAAGATAGTTGTTCCTGTCTTTGCCGGAGGAACGGTGAATACAGAGTTTGAAGTTCTAACAGGGTATTCCTGCCAGTTTCTCCCGGCAGGGATCATTCCGTATGTCCAGTACGCAACCAGGGATATGGATGCTCTGCCCGCAATTTACAAAAAGCAGGGCTATGAGGCTACGGCAATTCATACTTACCATAACTGGTTTTACCGCCGCAATATTGTTTTCGAAGAGATGGGATTTGACAAATTTATCAGCAAGGAATTTTTTACAGATCCGGAGAAGAAAGGAACTTATATCCGTGATACGGAGCTTACGAAGAAGATTCTGCAGCAGCTTGGACAGAATGATAAACCCGATTTTATCTATGCGATTTCTATGGAGGCTCATGGACCTTATGCGGAAAAACCTAATGCCGGAAATACGATTCAGGTTCAGGGCGACTTTTCAGCTAAAAATAAAATACTTCTGGAGAATTACGTCAATACGATTTCTGACGTCGATCAGTCCCTGAAAGCATTGATTGAAGGTCTAAATAAGATTGATGAACCAACGATCGTTGTTTTTTACGGAGACCATTTGCCTTTGCTCGGCAATAGTTCAGAAGTGTACAAAGAAGCTGACTTTTTTCAGGATGGAGGAAGTTACAGCGATTATTTAAACAAATATACGGTGCCATTTGTTATCTGGGACAATTTTTCTACCCAGAAAGATAAAAATATTTGCATTTCTTCCAGCTTTTTGGGGCCATATATTCTGGAAAAAAGCAAAAAAGAAGGAAATACGCTGATGGATTTCCTCTATTCCTTATATGAAAAAGGGTCGGACGTGATGGCCGCCGCGCAATATCAGAAGAATGAAAAAATCACCGAAGCAGAATCCGCGGACTATGAAATGCTGCAATATGATTCCCTGATTGGCAATGCGTATGTCTATGAGCTTAAACCACAGGATAAACCTGTTCAGAATGCTTTGTACCTGCTTGGAGAACGTTTTCCCAAGATCGAAAAGGTCCTTCGTCTGAGTGGAAATGTGATTCAGGTTCAAGGGGAAAACTTCCTGCCGGATTATCAGATTTATATTGATGATACCCTGGTTAAAACGAAGTACGTAAGTAATACTGTCTTAACAGCCGTCTTGCCGAAATCAATCCAGAATGAGACTGAGCCTGTCAGCCTTCTTTTAAAGATGATCGATAGCCTCAATAATGTTATTTCGGAATCAAACACGTATTCATTCTCGTGTACGGATGGCGCCTCCATCGATGATAAATAAGCGCGGCCATCCATTACGGAGATTAAACCCAAAGCGAATGTATTTGCGTTTTATGGTGTACTGTTGGCCCATTCTTCATCAAACAGCGCTGCAACTTTTTTGGCGACAGCAGAGGAAGGGATAGTCAAAGAACCTTCGTGATTAATAACAAAAGAAGGATATGTCCAGGCAGAATTGGAAACAAACAGCGTTGTCTGATCAAAAATACCGAAATTCGCACCCATCGCTTTTTTGTCAGGATGATTGTAATAGCGCAATTCGATGTGGGCGTCCTTTAATTCCTGAATAGCATCGGGCGAGGTAATTGCACTGGAAAGGCTGACGATCACTTTCACGTTACAGCCTCTTTTTTTTGCCTCCAACAGGGCATCGATTATATCGTCTTTACTCAGTTGTTCGGTTTCTATTAAGACCTCAGACGCAGCAGCGTTGATTAAATTAAGAAGCTGCTGTTTAACATTGACAGCAATGGCAAAGGTAATATTGTCTTCTGGTAATTTGGAAGTATCCGGTAAATCAAGCGACAGTGTTGTCGTATAGTTCCAGTCTTTGCCGAAGGATTTGTCCATGACACCGACAGAGTCTCCGGATAGTTTTACAGCCATGCTGTGCGCATCGAAGCCTTTGGCGGTCCAGTCCTTTCCGTAAAAAACAGCCGTTTTGTGATCAACAACCATATAGCGTACTGTCTGGTACTGTCCTTTCTCAGCAGGATAGTACTGGACCGATATGTTTTCATTTTTTAGTGCTTTGATGGTTGAGGTATTATCTCTCTGCCATTGATCGAGCAGCAGTCTGACTTCGATGCCCGAATGCGCTTTTGTAATCAGTAAATTAATGATTTCCTGATCATTCAGACTGGACAGCTCGATATAAATGGATTGTTTGGCCTGATTGATTACATTCAAAGTTAGCGGACGGATAGCGGCTCCGTCTAGGTAAAGCGCACCAGCTGGCAAGTTTGATACTGGATTGGACTCATCATCAGCGGAAAACGAGAATATTTTGCTGCATCCGGACATCGTTGGGACAGATATCACGATGATCATCAGGATGATCAGGAAGGGTACTTTTGCTTTGGACAAAATATCAGCCTCTTTACCAATAAATTGAGCTTTGGCAACTCTTCTCTTATTATACATATTTTTAGAGATAAATAACGAAAAAAATAGTTCCAATTGGAAAAATATCTGATTGAAAGGCTATTTGATGAGCGGTTTTCCAGCCAAACAAAAGGTAAATCATGGAAAGAGGAAGAATAACTATCCAGTACCATGTTAACCTGAATCTACAATAATTTTAAGGTTAACAAGGCACTCGTCTTTAAAGAAGATTTTATATTTAGGGGTGTTGATATGGGAAACCGCTTGCGTCTCAAGACAAAAATGCAGATTAATTGGCTGCTTTTCATGGGTGAAGAACAGCAGGCTCTAGAAATCCTGTTTGGAATCTTAAACACAGAAAATATCTCCGATGCCCTGTATCTGGCAGAAGTGAAAACACTGATTGATCATAAGGTTTTCAAGGAAGCTCAGGCCTATTTGGAAGCAGCAATCATCTATAGCGAAGAGCCCGGACAGCTGGCCGAAGTGCATTTTTTACTAGCCCGCTGCTGTCATGGACAGGGCTTTGTCAATGATGCTTTGATTCATCTCGAAAATGCGCTTCAGCTGGAAGCGAACAGTACGTACTGGAATCTGCAGACGGATTGTTATCTCGAACTTGGGGAATGGCAGGAAGCTATTTATTGTCTGGATAAGTCTCTGCGTTCCTCACCTGGAGATGCCGATATCCTTTTTCGACTTGGCAGCATCTATCAGTTCCAGGGGCAGCACAGGGAAGCTTTAAACTGTTTCAGCGGCTGCTGTAAAGTGAAGCCGTATCAGCCGGAATACTGGGAAATGAAAGCTGAGATGCAGCTGAAAATGAATCAGACCGAGGATGCGGTCGAATCTTTCCATAAAGCGATCAAATGCGGGGGGCATTTCAGCCTGATGTCCAGGCTGGCCTACTGCTATGCGCAGACCGGCCAGCAGAGCAAAGCCCGGAAGCTGTTCCAGAAAGTATTAAAACATGACCCGGATGATCTTGATGCCCTATGCAATCTGGCCGGCATTTACCACGAGTTCCAGCAGGACGACCAGGCTTACCGATTACTCAGAAAAGCCTATACGCTCAAGAATAACGACACCTTGCTGCTGAATAATTTAGGCTTTATCTGTTTTCAGCTCGGAAGAACGCGCAAAGCAATTGAGTATTATCAGAATGCCCTGAAAATTGATCCGGAAGATAAAACGGTGCTCTATAATTTAAGTGTCTGCATGACCGAAAAAGGGCTGTGGGACGACGCCAAAATTATCCTGGAACGACTGGTCTCCATGGATAGCAAAAACAGCGCGGCCTGGATCCTGCTTGGAAATACGTATGAAGAAATGTCCAACACGAAGGTGGCAGTCGATTGTTACAATAAATCTTTTGGTTTAACGGTTAAAAAAGCCATTTAAGATCAGACTTCCCAAAGAGGTTTCATTATCATTTATTTTCTGGTACAATTATAGAAACGTTTTTGGGGGGCATTACCATGGCAGACTGGAATCCAGAAGCCTATTTAAAATTTGAGAAAGAAAGATCCAAACCGTCACGTGATTTAGTCAGCCGTATTAAGCTTGAACAGCCTGAAAATATTCTGGATGTGGGCTGCGGCCCAGGTAATAGCACCCGTGTTTTAGCGGAGAGATGGAAGAATGCGGCGATCACAGCCATTGATAATTCACATGCCATGCTTGAAATTGCCAAAGCCACAAATCCGTCAGTGCGTTGGTTATTACGGGATGCGGGACTGGACATTTCCAACCTTGGCCAGTATGACCTCATATTTTCCAATGCGGCCTTCCAATGGATTCCTGATAATGATCTTCTTATCTCCAGACTGTTTGCCATGCTGAAACCCCGCGGTATATTAGCCGTCCAAGTTCCGTTTGTCAATGAAATGCTGATTCATCAGCTGCTTTTAGACCTCGTATCCTCTGCGAAGTGGTCCGGTTATTTTAATCACATCGCGATTTCCTATAAGGTCCATGCTCCTGAATATTATTATGATGTTCTCTGTGATTTAACACCGGAAATCGAATTATGGGAAACCAGGTATTATCATTTGATGAACAGTTATGAGGATATCCTGGATCTGTATCGAAGCACCGGGTTGAGACCCTACTTGGATTGTCTTCATGAAGACGAAAAGCAAAAAGAATTTGAGAATGATCTGATGCTGGAAATTATGAAGTATTATTCCGGCTCGAAAGACGGTAAAATTTTATTTACCTTTGACCGTGTATTCTTTACAGCAACGCGGTGCTTTGATTAGCATTGACGTTAACTTTAATTAGCAGAAAATATTTGTATTGCGCATAATATGAAGAAGATGGCGGGACGCATCGGAACTAAAGTTTCGTTACGTCTCCTTATTTTTTATACCGTAATCTGCTGAGTGAGCATAGTCTGATTGGGGAATAACAATTTTGTCCCGTGCTGTCGTTTCTTTACTTATATCCGTAGATTTGTTAAAGTAAATTTAAAGAAAAGGAGGCTTTTTGGCATGAAGTTAGTCAAGGAAAAAGACTTGCCGGGGATCGGGAAAAAGTATCAGCTGGACACCCGGTCTGGAGATAAGCTGGTTGTGATCGTCCATGATGACGGGCGCCGGGAAATGTATCACTATTACCTCGAGGATCCGAATGAATCGATCTCGATGGTAACACTTGATGATGAAGAATCGCGTTGTATTGCCTCTATTCTGGGCGGAATGGCCTATCGCCCCAAAGATCTGGATACTGTTGAGGTAGCCATCGGGGATATGGTACTCGAATGGTACAGGATTGAAACGGGGGCTTATGCGATTGGCAAATCAATCGGTGAGATGCAGGTCCGGAAGCGGACCGGCGGGACGATTATTGCGATGGTGAAAAAAGACCAAAATAAAACGATCAATCCCAATCCTGACATCGTTCTTCAGGAAGGTGCGACGATTGTCATTCTGGGAGAAAAAGAACAGGTGAAAGCTGCTAAGGGACTCCTGTTTCACGGGAGTGTTCATTAATGGAGCATTTGATACTGGAAGTTGGTCTCGCTCTGGCTTTATCGGCCGTGGCGGGGATGATAGCCGGTAAATTGCGGATTTCCATTGTGCCTATTCTGATTATTGCGGGGATGGTTGTTGGACCTCATGCTCCTCATATCGGGGTATTTGATTTCAGGTTTATTCAGTCAGCCGCGCTCATCGACTTCATGGGAAAGATGGGTGTTTTATTTTTACTATTCTCTCTCGGATTAGAATTCTCAATCAAACAGCTGATGGCATCGGGACCGTCGATTCTCCGCAGCGGCCTCATCTATATGCTCATCAACTTTTCTGTTGCGCTGCTGTACCCATTGCTTTTAGGTTGGCCCGTCAAAGAAATCCTGGTCGTAGCAGGGATGATGACAATTTCGTCAAGCGCTATTGTAGCTAAAGTCATCGTCGAGTTAAAACGAGCTGCGAACGATGAGACAGAAATTATCCTAGGGCTGATGATGTTTCAGGATGTGTTTGTGGCAATCTATTTATCCGTTGTCTCTGGTTTGGTTCTTTCCGGTTCGACTTCGACCGTTACAGTCCTGCTTACAGCAGTTGTTGCACTTGGATTTATCGGGGCATTTCTGTTTTTGGGCCATAAGCTCGTTCCGTGGCTGAACCGCCGGCTGGATATTCCTTCGGACGAGACATTTTTACTGGTGACTTTTGCGGCGGTGACGTTGGTTGCGGGGATTTCCGAAACCCTGAATATTGCCGAGGCCATCGGAGCAATGCTACTCGGCCTAGTAATGGCGGAGACGGAGCATCGCGAGCGGATTGAACACATTATTGTTCCTTTTCGTGATTTTTTCGGCGCATTATTCTTCTTCAGTTTCGGTCTAAGCATCGATCCTTTTACGCTGGGTGGCGCTGTTTGGCCGGTCCTTGGCGCAGTACTGCTGACGCTTCTTGGCAATACGATTGCTGGATTTATAGCCGGAAGGAGAGCTCAGCTGTCTCATCGCGCTTCGCTCAGGATTGGCTTAACGATCCTGTCACGTGGTGAATTTTCGATTATACTCGCCACACTGGCCCTATCAGGAGGCTTGCTGGGAGTCCTGCAGCCGTTTTCTGCCTTGTATGTGCTTATTCTCGCCATATTGGGCCCCATACTGACCAAGGAATCCAGTCTGGTGTATAAGTTAATTGGGCCGATCCTTAAATGGCCGGAGCTGCCTGAAAAACGCAGGTTAAAACTTTAAATAAAATTATAATGATAAATTGTTGAGAGAATTGCGTATCTGCAGAATATAGTAAAAAAATAATAGTAAAAAAATAATTTGGTCAAATCGAAAATAAATGATACAATTCAAGTTGACCCAATTAATAAAATATTCCGCTAATTTACACCATAACAGGAGGCGATCATGATGGCTATAGATCATGCAAAAATAGAACGAGCTGTAAGGGATATTTTAGAAGCAATCGGAGAGGATCCGGAAAGAGAAGGCCTTAAGGATACCCCCAAAAGAGTTGCCAGATTTTATGAGGAAGCTTTTGCCGGACTTCATGAAGATCCGAGCAAGAACCTGTCTGTATTGTTTTCGGAAAACCACGAGGAAATGGTATTGGTTAGAGATATTCCGATTTATTCAATGTGTGAGCATCACCTGCTTCCTTTTGTTGGACAGGCCCACATTGCGTATATACCGAGACACGGCAAGGTGACAGGATTATCGAAGCTGGCCAGAGTTGCCGAAGACTACGCCAGAAGGCCGCAGCTACAGGAAAGATTGACAAGCCAGATTGCGGATACTGTGAATGAAATGCTTAATCCGCGCGGTGTTATTGTCGTCATTGAAGCTGAGCATATGTGCATGACCGTACGCGGAATTAAAAAACCCGGCGCGCAGACCGTTACATCAGCAGTCAGAGGAATGTTTGAAACCAGCGCTGCCACCAGGGCAGAGGCGTTCTCATTAATTATGGGTAGACATTAATCCAATAATAAGCGGCAGAATGACGGAGGCTAGTTTTGCATGAAAATCCTGCTGACAAATGATGATGGTTATTTTGCTGCCGGTCTCAGGACCATGTATGATGTTTTGGCGGCGGACCATCAGCATGAGATCTACGTTGTGGCTCCGGAAGGACAGCGATCAGCTGTTGGACGGTCTATCACCCTGTTTCAGCCAATCTTCGTGACCCATCATTCCTTGCCAGACAATCATATCGGTGTATCTGTCAACGGCACACCGACAGACTGTGTCAAACTGGCAATACAGGGGGATATTCTTCCTGCCAAGCCGGATTTGATCATATCCGGAATTAATCACGGACCGAATCTCGGTTCGGATGTATTCTACTCAGGTACTGTGGCAGCCGCAATGGAGGGTGCCCTGTTAGGGATACGTTCCATAGCGGTATCACTTGCCAATTATGATTACGAAGACTATATGCCAAGCGCTTTGCTCATCAAACGCTTGATTGATACGAACAGCCCCTTGCTTCAGTATCAGAGCGGCCTCTTGAATATTAATGTGCCGCCCTGCGACAGGGAGGAATGGAAGGGAAAAAGAGTCACCAGACTAGGCAGGTCTGTTTACGACAATGCCTTCGAAAACAGAAAATCTCCTTATGGCAGAGAGTATTATTGGATTACCGGAACGCTCGTTTTTGAAGAAGAACAGGATACCGACCTCAGGGCAATTCAGGAAGGGTATGTTTCGATCACGCCTTTGCACTGTGACCTGACCGATTACGAACGGTTAAAGACGATAGAAAATTTGCTATAGGGAGGAGAAATGTATGGGATTTTGGGTTTTTTTCTTCTATTTTGGTGTGTTTGTTATTATTTTCTGGCTGAGCCGGGAAAAAGGCGGAAAGAATAATCTTAAAAAATTATTTATTATTCCGATCGTTCTTGCTGTCATCATTACGCTGCTGTCTGTGGTAAAAATTTATTTTATTTATAAGATCATACTTATTTTGATTTTTTTGGTCGTAGCTCTGCTTACGTATTGGCAGTGGGGAAGCAAAATCCGAAATTTTTGGCGGTGAAAGTAAAACTGAAGCGTACGCTTGAAGTTGGGACGCTATTTGTTCTTAGGCCAAAACCTTAAAGACCGCCATGTTTTCTTTATTTCTTTCATCGGAATACCTCCTTGAAAAATCAGAATCGCAAAATAGACCATGCTTCCGACAAGAAGAGCGGTAAGACTCAGAAGCAGCGGTGTTTGGCCCGGTACCAGCCATAAGATGCTTTTGAGCACAGCAGTCATAGCAAGCCCGGCCAGGACCGGCTGCAGGATCATGGATTTCAGATCAGCTTGTAGTCCGATGTGCTTGTTTATGGCATAAAGGTTTAAGAAAGCCATCATGGCAAAACCAAATACATAAGTTAAAGCGGTACCCACGAGACCAAATTTCGGAATTCCAGTCAGGTAGAAAAGAAGCGGAATCCGGAATACTGCAGTGATGACCGAATGGGCCAGCGGTAAAAAGGTTTTGCCGAGCCCCTGCAGAATTCCTGTGGTCGTCTGTTGAATATAGGCAAACAGCCCGCCCAAGGCTAATACTTTCAACACTGCAGACACATGGTCACTTTTGAATAGGTGCGTAAGCGGTTCAGCAAAAAAATAAAGTGCAATGACACACGGCAATCCAAGCATAATGGTATAGCGGACCGCGTCTATGCTTTTATTCCTGGCAGCCCGGACATCATTTCGGACCATTGCTTCGGAAATAGCCGGGACAAGCGATGTCGCCAGCGCAAATGTAAAGACACTTGGAAACGAGAGCAGCGTAAGTGCAGTCCCGCTGAACTCTCCAAAGAGAGAGGTGGCGTTCCTGGCCGAATAGCCGGCAAGCTGAAGCTGTTTGGGAATAATGACGGTATCCAAAGAAGACAGCCCTGTAGCCATCAGCCTGCTTCCGGTTACGGGCAAGGACAAACTGATCAGCTCCGGCATGACGGGTTTGGATTGTCCGCCATTTTCATTTCCATAAGGAAGGTGCTTGTGCTGCACCAGATATTGAATCAGGATCACAAGCAAACCAACGATCTCCCCACAGAGCATTCCTGCTGCAAGACCGGCTGCTGCCCATTCAATGCCTTTCTTTAATAAATATACGGAAAGAGAAAAGCCGATTCCGATCCGGAAGATTTGTTCACAAATCTGGCTGACCGCTGAAGGGACCATGTTCTGCAGTCCCTGGAAATATCCCCGGAACGCAGAGGCCACAGATACGATAAAGATCGATGGGATACAGATCTGAAAAACAATTCCGACGCGCTCATCCGCAAAGAAACTGTGAACAATCAGCGATCTGTTCAGGTACAGCGTGATGGTAACCAGCAGACCGGAAATAAATAAAGTCAGGAAAGCTGTCCGGAATACTCTCCGGGCTTCAGCATAGCGGCCAATAGAGACTCTTTCGGCAACCATTTTGGAGACAGCCAGTGGTATTCCTGCTGTGGTTAAGACCAGTGCAGTCATATAGACCGGAAATACCATATAGAACAATCCGTACGCTTCACTACCGATATAATGCATAATCAGGTATTGGTAGACAAACCCGAGCAGACGGTTGACCAGATTCGCCCCAAAAAGAATGACTGCACCATAAATGAGGTTGTTTCTGGGCATTTTTTCCTCCCTGACCGGTACTCTGTCAGAGTACATATAGTTGATTTCTATTCAACTTATGCGCTGGGAAAGGAGGTCATGCTCCAAGTTTTTTCAGGGATGCAGTTTTTTTTAGAGGATTTGTGGAAACCGCAGAGAATTAAAGAGAATTAAACATGTTATAATTTAATATTGAGTGATGTTCGAGTGCAATAGTCTTGTTTAAGTCAAGTTATTAAAAAGAATAGACAAAGGGGAGATTATTCTTGAAAAGCTATGACACCAAGAGTATTCGTAATATCTGTCTTGTTGGGCACGGAGGTTCAGGTAAAACGTCACTGGTAGAGACCATGCTTTTTAATGCCGGAGTAACGAACCGCATCGGGAAAGTAAACGATGGAAACACCGTCTCAGATTACCTTCAAGAGGAAGTACAACGTCACATTTCAATTAGCACTTCATTAATTCCGATCGAGCATAAGGATGTTAAAGTTAATGTTCTCGATACACCCGGTTATTCCGATTTTATCGGTGAAGTCATCAGCGCTTTGCGCGTCGTGGAAACGAGTGTTTTTGTGATCAGCGGGGTTGATGGTTTAGAAGTTCAGGCCGAGATCATCTGGGATCTGGTCGAAGAAAAACAAATTCCTAAAATTATTTTTATCAATAAACTGGACAGAGAAAATGCCAATGCAGAAAAGGTACTGGATCAGCTGAAATCAACTTATTCGAATACTCGTTTTGTTCAAATGCAGATTCCAATTGGCAAAGAGGCAGGATTCGAAGGTGTAGTTGGTCTGTTCCAAACCGACATACCTGATCAATATACAGATGATATTGCCGTATTGAAAGAAGCACTGGCTGAAGCTGCAGCTGAAGCCGATGATGACATCCTGATGAAATATCTGGATGGAGAGTCCCTGAATGATGAAGAATTAAAGACGATCACAGCCAAAGGGCTTGCTCAGAATATGATCGTTCCGGTTTTATTCGGTTCGGTAGAAAAAAATCTGGGCGTGAAGGAATTCATTCAATTCCTGGCAGACAATGTGCCTGCGCCTACACCTATAGACAAAAAAGCCGCGTTGGTCTTTAAGACACTTGCCGACCCCTATCTCGGCAAAATGACTTTCTTCAAATCTTATGGCGGAATGTTTACCAGTGAGACAGTTGTCTACAATGCGAACCGGGAAGTCGAGGAGAAACTCGGCCAGCTGTTTTATCTGAGAGGGAAGAACCAGGATAATACGGCCAGCGTCCAAGCCGGCGATATTGCCGTCGTTGCGAAACTTCAGGAGACAAAAACAGGAGATACTTTTACAACGAAAGAGAAAGGTATCCAGCTGAACGGAATCGAATTTCCAAAACCAGCGCTATCGCTTTCTGTCAAACCGAAGAGCAAGGGTGATGAAGATAAGCTCGGATCCGCGCTGGCTAGGTTAGTCGATGAAGATCCGACCATCAGCGTCGGCAAAAACACAGAAACTAAACAGACGATTTTAAGCGGGCTCGGTGAAATGCAGCTCGATATTGTTGGTGAAAAACTGGCCAGAAAATTTGGTGTTGCCGTCGAGACCGAAGTACCGAAAGTTCCTTACAGAGAAACGATCAAAAAATTGGTGCAAGTTGAAGGTAAACATAAGAAACAAAGCGGCGGCCATGGCCAATACGGACACGTTTGGATTAAGATGCAGCCAAACCCGGAAAAAGACTTTGAATTTAAAGAAGAAGTTTTCGGTGGAGCGGTTCCAAGAAACTATTTCCCTGCTGTTGAAAAAGGTCTGCGCGAAGCAGTTGCTGATGGTTTCCTGGCTGGCTATCCGATGACGAATGTAAAATTCACGTTGTATGACGGTTCCTATCACAGCGTGGACTCGTCAGAAATGGCATTTAAGCTTGCGGCACATCTTGCTTTCAAGAAAGGCGCTGAGATGGCCAACGCGGTATTGATGGAACCGGTCGTTGAGGCCGAGGTCAAGGTTCCTGAAGCTTTCATGGGTGATGTCATCGGAGATCTGAACTCCAAACGTGGCAAGGTTCTTGGCATGGAACCCGATGGCAAATGCCAGGTGATCAAAGCCCATGTGCCCCAATCCGAAATGATGCGTTATTCCATTGACCTCAAAGCTATGACCCAGGGAAGAGGCACGTTCACGACCCAGTTCATCGGGTACGAGGAAGTTCCGGCAAGATTATCCGACGCGCTGGTCGCCCAGCTCAAGAAAGAGCACCAGCATCACGAGTAACGCTGAATGCACGAATAAAGCTGAATGATTGTAGGTAAGCTAAAGCCGCTGACGAATGATTTTGTCAGCGGTTTCTTGTCGCTTGCCGCGCCAACATCTCCGCAGAGGATAAGACCTGCAGCAAGTTAACTCATAGTTAACTTTTTTTATAATTGTTTACGACGATTCCGTTGAGTAAAAAAAATAAGCAGACTATAATGAACTTGAAAATCAAAACTTAAGAATTGAAAATGAGGTAAGATCTATGACCAAAATAAACATTGGAAAAATAATTGCAGCCCGGAGAAAAGAAAAAAGGCTCACCCAGGAAGAACTGGCCGAATATCTTGGAGTATCCAAACCGGCGGTTTCCAAGTGGGAGTCAGGGCAAAGCTATCCGGATATTATGCTTTTGCCTGTATTGGCGGCCTTTTTCAACGTAAGCGTTGATGAGCTCCTGGGGTATGAAGCTCAAATGACAAGGGAGGATATAAGAAAACTGTACCGCAGACTGGCAAATGCTTTTGCTGCTGAGCCCTTTGACCAAACCTACACCGAGTGCCTGGAGACTATCAAGAAGTATCATTCGTGCTGGAATCTGGTTTATTCCATTGCGCAGCTGCTAGTTAACCACGCACCGCTTGCCGGCGGACCAGACCGGATGAACGACGTTTTGCGGGAAGCCTCGGGATATTTTGAGTGTGTGGAAAAGAACAGTGGCGACGCGGTACTGGCCAGAGAGGCGCTTTCCTTGCGAGCCTACTGTTGCCTGGCCCTGCAGGAGCCTGCCCAAGCTATCGAACTGCTCGAAGGCACCGAGGAAGGAACGGTATCAACGGGAATACTACTGGCTAAAGCCTATACAATAAAAGGTGACAGCGACCGCGCCAAACGTTATCTCCAGCAATTTATTTATACAAATATAGCCAATCTTTTCGGAGCTTTTCCCGACCTCATGGCACTTTATGCAGATGCTCCGGAAAAAACGGATGCCTGTCTGCAAAAGGTGCTGAGTCTTGGGGAGGTGTTTCAGCTTAAAGAGATGCAGCCGTCCCATTATTTCACGGTGTATCTCACGGCAGCCGCGCTTTACTCAGCGCAGAACCGTAATGAAAAAGCGCTGGATATGTTGGAAGCATACGCGGATGTCATTTTTCAAAAGAATACTTTCCCGTTAAAACTAAAAGGAAATTCGTTTTTTGACATGCTGCAGCCGTATTTTGAATCTCTCAATTTGGGAGGAGATGCTCCGCGCAGCGATAAACTCATCCGTAAAGATTTAAAGAGCGTTGTGTTGGATAATCCTGCGTTTCAAAGTCTTAAATCGGAGGAGCGTTATCAGAAACTTTGGCGGCGACTTGAATCGATGGAGGAGGAAGTCTGATGGAAGATCTGATGTCCTATTTACCTTTTCTAATTCCGATCATGGTGATCGAACTTGCCCTGGCAGCAGCTGCGCTCGTTCATATTTTCCGGCACAGGACTTACCGCATCGGCAATCAGGTGCTTTGGGTAATTGTCGTTGTCCTGTTCCAGATTATCGGCCCTATCTTGTATTTTACCTTAGGCAAAGGTGACGACTAATGGAAATTCTGAAGCTGGAACATGTCAAGAAAAACTTCGGGGGTCTTCCGGTCATACAGGATTTGAGCTTCTCGGTCTCCGAAAGCTCCGTCTTTGGCCTGATAGGAAAGAACGGAGCAGGGAAGACAACTACCATGAAAATGCTTTTGGGTTTTTTAAAGTCCGACGCCGGAGAAATCAAAGTGTGCGGGGAAAAAGTCGCTTACGGAGACACAAGAACCAACAGGCATGTGGGTTATCTTCCGGATGTGCCGGAGTTTTACAGTTACATGACACCCGTCGAATATTTAAGACTGTGCGGGGAAATCTCCGGCCAGAAGCCTCGCCCAATCAGGAAAAAGACGGAAGAACTGCTGGCCCTTGTAGGGCTGGAGAACAGCAATCGAAAAATAAGCGGTTTTTCCCGAGGAATGAAACAGCGGCTGGGGATTGCCCAGGCTTTGATGAACGAGCCGCGGCTCCTGATCTGCGACGAACCAACGTCCGCGCTTGACCCCGTTGGCAGAAAAGAGATATTGGATATTTTGTCCGTTGCCGGACAGCAGACCGCTATTTTGATTTCCACCCATATTTTATCCGATGTGGAACGGATCTGTGATCATATTGGGATTCTGGACGATGGCAAGCTTGTTTTACAAGGAAAACTCTCCGATATCAAGAATAGCTATCGCCATAGCTCTCTCCGGATCGAGTTGGCGGATCAAGACGGCGTTGCTGTTCTTGCCGGGAAGCTTGCAAATCTTCCGTTTGTATCTGCGGTAGAGGCCAAAGAAAATTTTCTGACCGTCCGCCTTGAGGACGTGGCTAAGGAAGGGCTAAGAATTATGGAACTGCTGCTCAGGGAACAGGTTTTCGTTTTGAAATATGAAGTACTTGAACCTTCGCTGGAAGATGTGTTCTTGGAGGTTATTCAATGAACGGTCTGATCGCTTTTACTAAAAAAGAATTTCTGGAGCAAGTCCGCAGCTATAAAGCCGTTATCATGGTTTCAGTACTGTTCTTATTCGGTATGACGAGTCCCTTACTGGCAAAGATGATGCCCGATATTTTTGCCCAGCTGACCGTTCAGGGAATATCCATCAGCATGCCGGAGCCGACAGTCCTGGATGCCTATGGCCAATTCTTCAAGAATATGAGCCAAATGGGTTTGATCGTCTTGCTGCTTGTCTTTAACGTTATGCTCTCCCAGGAAGTGACACGCGGTACGCTGGTCATCCTTCTTGCCAAGGGGTTGTCTCGATCTGCGGTCATCATGTCAAAATATTTGGCGTCTTTGATTTTGTGGACGGTGAGCTATGTCCTTGCCGCAGTCACCGATTATGGATATACTGTTTATCTGTTTGGGAGCTTCTCCTTGCCTCATCTGTTTTTCTCCTTATTTTGCCTATGGCTGTTCGGTGCTTTTCTCCTGGCAGTCCTTCTGCTGGCCAGCACACTTGCATCGGGGAATTACGGAGGACTTCTTCTGACAGCCACAGTCATGATGGTCCTGATGATCGCGAATGTGTTCCCAGCATTTCAAAAATGGAATCCGGTCGCGCTTGCCTCGGATAACATTACGCTGCTTACAAATGCGGAAGCAATTGTCGGCATGTCCGTAACAGCTTGGACGACGCTGCTGATGATTGTGTTATGCCTGATTCTCTCAATCATAGTATTCAGGAAAAAGAAACTGTAAGGCAAAGCACGATGATGCGTTATTTCATTGACCGCTGACAAAATATTTTGGCAGCGGTCTTTAATTTCCCATAAGGATTTATGGAAAAACAAGGAATGTATTGAACAATGTTGAATTATATGCAATAAATAAATATTTGCCAAAAGAGTAATTGGAATTTTGTAAAGGATGCTGAAATCTGTTTTCTATAAACAAATTTTCAAGCACAATTAATTACTATAGTGGATAACCTTTTTCTGTATATAAATGGAGGGGTGGGCTAAAATGATACTTCTATCACCAGGATTTTGGGCTGCTATGTTAAGTTTTGCACTTGTTATGTGGGTAATTAAAATGCTTTGGAGAATTGACAAGAATGTAAAATCTATTGAGAGAAAATTGGATGCTACTTCAAATAAGAAAGATGATTCATTGTAGGATAAACACAATCTGAGAGAATATGAATGGAATATGCAGACTACGGACGCTGCGTAAATGTAAGCTGTAGAAGGTAAGGAGTGGGGTTATTGGCACAGGTTATAAAAGAGAAGACTACACTGTGCCCCGTAATGGATTTTGTTTGAGTATCCACATAGATTATAGCGGTGATTTAAATGGGGAGATTGATTGAGGATGGGAAAAAATAAAAAGGTAATTATCGGATGGATAGGTGTGTTCATAACCGTTATATTGTCAAGTGTATGGGCTTATTGGGGAGCTTTTGAAAATTTCCATGAAGGCTGGTACTCAACTTCCATCTGGGAAAACCTCTTTATGTTCTTGTTCCAATATATGTTATTTGCTATTATCTTTGTATTATTAGCATTAGTTATATTAAGATGGAAAAGAATAGGTTTTCTACTACATCTAATTTTTGGTGGCTTTTGTATTTGTTTTTTTTCCGGTGCTAGTTTTAATGTGCTAGGATTATTGATTATTATACCTTTTACTGTTCTTGGGCTACTTTATTATTTTGGGGAGCCTGAGCCTAAGAAATGGGCATACAGGTTAATCATAATTGTTCCATTAGTTATTACTTTAGTTATTTCAATCCCTCAAGCTATTAAAGTGTCCCAAAGAATTAATGATAATAATTTGGGAATGAGAATAGTAGAAGGGAATGGTGTAACTCTGGCTTGGGCACCAAGAGGGCCTGGCTGGCCGGATAAAGGGACTTCCTGGAAAGAGGCGCAAGATATATGCAAGTATTTATCAGAGGATGGCACAACCATTATGAAGGAAGAGCAAAATATTTGGCGCTTGCCAACAGTGGATGAAGCAGTTCGTTCTATGATGCTCCACGACGAAAATGCAGGTGGAGTCTGGTATCCGGAAGAAGAGAAGGCCGTCTATGATAGAACGCCAGATAAGGAAACACCTTTATGGGATGTACATTCCAAGGTAATCTATTACTGGACTTCAGATACATCAGTAAAGGATGAACAACAGGCATATGTCATTGTCTATCATGGAGGTATATTTGATAAAAGGAAGATGGGTCAACAAGATTATATGAGTTTTAGAGCTGTCAAAGAGTAGCTCAATAACGCTATAGAAGTGATAATTCTAAGTTTAAGTTGCGGGAATCTATTATTATCAAAGAGCGTCCTTATTATATTTGGAGGTTCATCTTATCGTGCCGACTTCCCAAAACACTTTGTTTGTACATTAAAAGGAAAAATAATAATCATTAATTTTAATGCTCCCCTAAAATAAATTGACTCGACCCTTAGAGTGGGGTTTATAATGAGTGCGAAGGTGGGATGGCGGTGAAGAATCGAATAAAAATTGGCGATTTTGTTAAATTAACTGGAAGTACATTAAAAACAATTATCTATTACCATAAGATTGGTTTACTGCAAGAACCCGAACGCTCACAGGGAGGATACCGCTTATACGGGCCGGAAGAGCTAACTCGTATGCAATTAATCAATCACTTGAAATCCCTCGGGCTGGATCTGAAACGTATTAAAGAAGTATTAGGTGATATACACTACAACAAGACATTGCGGGAAGTCTTACAATCCTTACAAATTGATCTGCTAAACGAGAAGAAAAGCCTTGAGGAACGAATAGCAAAAATCGAATTATTGCTGAGTGAAGACAAAGTACGACTAGATGAGGATATTTATGATTCCCCTTCTTTTCAAATGATCACTGAGATATTAAAACCGGAGCAAATTGAAAACTATGCGCGAACCTGCCCGGAACTCTTCGATCAACAACGAAAATTGTTTGGCATTTTGGATGATTTCCAGTGGGGAGAGGACTACCAGGAAACTTTTCGAGCATTGGCCGGATATTTCCAAGATCACCCTGAGCAATATCAGATTTCTTTGGATTATGGGGTGCGTCTGTCCAACCTTTCCCAACTATCCGAAGATGATCCAGAGATTGAAATTCTAGCTCGGGAATCTGTAGAATTTATTAAAAGTATACCTCAGTTGAGAAAGATGTTATGCAACCAGTCAGGTATAAAGAAACCCCTTGAAAGCTTATACAATGATATGGTAGCCAACGTTATTTCACCGGCTCGGATGAAACATAGGCAACTCTTCCAAAAATATCTTAACTCATAATTTTTTATTACAACATTACTTCTGAAAAGTTTTGTTCCATGGTCATAAAAAGTCATTAGTCATTATTGCTAAGATTGGAGGCGATTTCAGTGGAAGAGAATACTAAACTGTCAAAGCGAAAAGCCTATCTTTTTCCGATAATAATAATGATTGTGATGGGCGTCATCATATTTCTTCCAGCCGGTTCTTTTTGGTTTTGGCAGGCATGGATATGGTGGTTGGGCTTATCTGTACTGATGATTTTTACAACAGCTTTTTTCTTGAAGAAAAGTCCTGAATTACTAGCAAGAAGAATGAAGTTTAACGAAAAAGAGATAACTCGGAAACCCCCTGCCATCCTAAATTTGTATTTTCTCGGATTCATAATTCCCGGTTTTGATTTTCGTTTTCATTGGTCGTCTGTGCCTTTATGGATTATTATCACATCGAATGCTATTGTTTTTTTAGGCTATATATTTATTATCCTTGTCTTTAAAGAAAACAGTTTTGCTTCAACTGTCATCCAGGTCGAGCAAAAACAACAGGTTATAACAACAGGCCCCTATGCCATTGTTCGTCATCCGATGTACTTAGGAATGTTATTAATGTCGCTTTTTTCTCCTCTGGCTTTAGGCTCTTACTGGGCAATAATACCTTCACTCATGATAATACCATCATTAATACTAAGGATAAAAAGCGAAGAGGAAGTACTACTAAAGAGCTTACCGGGGTACAACGATTATTGTTTAAAGACATGTTACCGTTTGATTCCGTCAATCTGGTAATTAGTTTGAAATTAAGGCATGATGACATTTGTCATAAATAATAGATTTAAGGAGCTGACACTGGCATGTTTGAAAGACTGGTTGAAGCAAAAATTCAAGAAGCCATTAGAAACGGCGAATTTGATAACCTTCCTTTGGGCAAACCCATTAATCTGGATGACTGGGCAAGTCTTCCAGAGGATATGCGTGCTGGATATATGTTGTTAAAGAATGCAGGATACGCACCAGAAGAAGTGCATCTGTTAAAAGACATCGGAGAATTACGTGAGCAGTTAGCCGGAAATAATAGCCAAGACGAGAAAGCAATTATCATTAAAAAGCTCAGAGAGACAGAATTAAAATACAATTTATTAAAGGAACTAAGAACCCGAAGAAAATAATTAGTTTTGGTTTCAAAATTTTGTGAAGAAGAAGGGGCGCTGTGCTATCTTTCACCCGGGTTACTTCATGACATATGCTATGTGTTGCAGATTTCATAAGACTAATCAACTAATTTTAGACCGTAAGGCCAAGGGGCGGCCGTCCGTGGCCGACTCGGCTTCGTATTTTATGAGCATACTTTTTTAGGTTGATTTCATCCCTCTTTTTCAGGTAAAATATAATGAAATAATCAACTTGAGGATGGAGATATAGTATTATGCGTATGATATTTGCAGACCGGATGAACAGACTGGGCAGTGAGACGGCTTTTGAAATGCTGGCGAAGGCTAAGGTTTTAGAAGCGCAGGGAAGGGAAATTGTTCACCTTGAGATTGGTGAACCGGATTTTCCGACGTTGCCCAATATTATAGAAAAAGGGATGGAATGCATGCGGGCGGGCATGACGAAATACACACCTTCTTCGGGCTTGCTGGAGGCAAGACAGGCGGTTGCGGATTATGCGGGTAAAAAAAGAGGCTACGAGATTGACCCCGAGGAAGTAGTCATGACAGCGGGCGGCAAGCCGATTATGTTTTACGCCATTTTGGCTACGGTTAACCCCGGAGATGAGGTCATTTATCCGAATCCGGGTTTCCCGATTTATGAATCCGTTATTAAGTTCGTTGGCGGGGTACCGATACCGATCCCGCTGCGTGAAGAGAATGAGTTCAGAATGGATATCCAGGAATTCAAATCCCTCGTGACAGACAAAACAAGAATGGTGATTATCAACTCGCCGCAAAACCCAACCGGCGGGATGCTGACGAAAGAAGACTATCAGGAAATCGCCGATTTTTTGGCCGACCGCAATATTGTGATTCTCTCGGATGAGATTTATGAAAATGTCGTCTATGAAGAGCCGTCATTCTCGATCTCTTCGCTGCCGCATATGAGAGAAAAAACAATCATACTGAACGGATTCTCGAAGACCTATGCGATGACCGGCTGGCGCGCCGGGTACGGCATCATGCCGAAGGAAGCCGCCCAGCAAATTGGCAAGCTCGTTGTGAACAGTACTTCCTGTCTGGCAGGTTTTACACAGATGGCTTGTATTGAGGCCCTGACAGGACCGCAGGATGAAGTCTTGAGAAGAGCAGAGCAATTCAGAATCAGAAGGGACCGGATCGTTGACGGACTGAATGCCATCAGTGGGGTTACCTGTCTGAAACCACGCGGTGCCTTTTACGTGTTTCCGAATATCAAAGCTTTTGGAAAAACCAGCAAGGAGATGGCCGAGTACCTGTTAAACGAAGCAGGTGTTGCGACCCTCTGGGGCAGTTCGTTCGGGGAATACGGCGAAGGATATCTGAGGATTTCCTATGCGAATTCCCTGGAGAATCTTGAAAAAGCTGTAAGCCAAATTGATACTGCTCTGAGGAAGTTATAGTTGATGTTGCTCTGAAAAAGTTATTATAGATATTTTGAAACAATCAACGGTGCAGTATGAGGCTGCACCGTTAGTTTGGTTCGCCCTGTATTTCAGGTAACTGAAGAGAAGAGCATGAAATAGCATAGTAAAGCATACGGAAGGATCCAGAAGATAGCAGAGAGATTCCAAGGGATATATCGGAGCACAAAGAGCCAGAAAATTCAGAATAATTTAATATATTCTCAAAAAAGTTTAGGAAATTGTTGCAATATTGTTGAAATTATCGAAGCAAGTCCTTATACTAAATACTAAACTTGGTTTGAAATGAGTATGAAACCATATTTTATATTATTTGGAAAGGGGGACATAATAATTTGCAGAAAGCAGAATAAGAACTGGGCACCTTATTTTGCTATCAAGTTCATGATTGAGGTTAATAAATGATTTAATAATTGAGGGGAAAGAGGACACTATGAACACAGTGCTATTTCTTGTTTTGTTTCCAATTGTTGTTGCACTGCTTTTGCTTATCCTGCCGCAGCCGGCTGTACGGAAAGGCATTGTGGTGCTGTCAACAATCATTCTGACTGTAGCATCAGTATATCTGGTTGTTCAGTATTTTAACACAGGGACAGTATTTTTTAATCTGGATAATCAATATATTGATCTTGGAATATTCGCTGTTGAGATCATTCTTGCAGTCATTGTCATTGGGATTTCGCTGAAATACAAACAGTATCTGGCTGGGCTTTTGATGTTGACCAGTGCTGCAATTATGATATGGTTTGAAGGTTCTTATGGAGAAGAGATCCAGACATCGTATAATTTATTTGTTGATAATCTCTCTCTGATCATGACACTGATCATTGGTATCATCAGTAGTTTGATAGCCGTATTTGCTATCGGCTATATGAAGGATTATCATCATCATCACAAGGAAATTAAAGACAGAACCCCATTTTTCTTTTTCGTTATTTTTGTCTTTCTAGGAGCGATGTATGGGGTTGTTTTTGCCAACAATCTGATGTGGCTTTATTTCTTTTGGGAAATCACCACATTCAGTTCATTCTTCCTGATTGGCTACAGCCGCGAAGAAATTGCGGTTAAGAATGCGTTCAGGGCTTTAAACATGAACCTGCTTGGCGGACTTGGTTTTTCCATCGCCATTGTCTACCTATTTATCAATGCGCATACGATTGAGCTGAACATGCTGCCGGAGCTTGCGTCTACCGTAGTGCTTCTGCCGACAGCTTTACTTGCGTTTGCCGGGTTAACGAAGGCTGCCCAGATGCCGTTTTCTTCCTGGCTGCTTGGAGCGATGGTTGCGCCGACCCCTGTTTCCGCACTGCTCCATTCCAGTACCATGATTAAAGCCGGCGTGTACTTAATCATCAGACTTTCACCGGTTTTTGCTTTTGTTGACGGCGGTTCAATGGTCGGACTGTTTGTCGCGATGGTTGGAGCGGTGACATTTGTCCTGACATCCTTTATGGCCATCTCCCAGTCGGATGCTAAACGTGTACTCGCGTATTCGACGATCTCCAATCTTGGACTGATTATTGTTTGCGCGGGCATTGGGACCTATCAATTGATGTGGGCTGCGATCATGCTTGTGATCTTCCATGCGATTGCCAAGTCTTTGCTGTTCCTGTCTGTAGGTACAGTCGAGCATAACATCGGTGACCGTATCATCGAGTCCATGGACGGACTGATTACCAAAATGCCGAAGATTGCGATTGGAATGGTCATCGGGATTGCGGGAATGTTTCTTGCTCCGTTCGGTATGCTGATCAGTAAGTGGGCAGCGCTCGAAGGGCTGGTTACAGCAAATCCGGTACTCACGGTATTTGTGGCCTTTGGAAGTGCCGCAACCTTATTCTTCTGGACAAAGTGGCTTGGTAAGCTTTTGATGGTGAAAGAAAGACCGCTGGAATTCCAGTCAAAGGTCCCAGGGACAGAACGCTTCACGCTGACTGCGCTTGCTATTTTGACAGTTGGGGTTTGTCTGCTGTTCCCGCTCATCTCGAAATATTCTCTGGAGCCGTTTATTGCGTCCATCTATAATCAGACCTACCTGCTTGATCAGGGTAATGTTATTATCTTGCTGATTATGGTTGGCCTGATGGTGGTTCTGCCTGTTGGTCTGTCGCTCACTCACAAGAATGTTCAGTATAAGCCGCAATACCTGGCGGGACTCAATACTCCCGAAAAAGAGAAGTTTTATGGTTCTCTGGGTCTTACAAGAGAAATAACGATGAGGAGTTTCTATCTGGAAAATATTTTCGGTGAGAGCAAACTGTTTAAACTTGGTGTTGTAATCAGTATTGTTCTAATCATCATAATGTTTGGGGTGGGGATCATATGAGTGGAAATTATGCATGGTTAATGGTCATTCTCTATATCATTCTGGCCCCGTTCATCGGTGGTTTGATTGCCGGGGTGGACCGCAGGATATCTGCCAGGATGCAGAGCAGATACGGTCCGCCGATTCTGCAGCCTTTCTATGATATTTTTAAATTGATGAACAAAAGCAGTATTGCGGTAAATCCGCAGCAGAGGCTGTACATCATCTGTTTCATTGTTTTTGTAATTATCTCCGGAGCGATATTCTTTGGCGGCGGAGACTTGCTGCTGGCGATTTTCGCTTTGACGCTGGCCAGTATCTTCCTGATCATTGCGGCCTACTCTACTTTTTCGCCGTACGCCTATATCGGTGCAGAGAGAGAAATGCTGCAGATCATGGCCTATGAGCCGATGGTCATTTTAACGACTGTAGGAATGTACATGGTGACGAAAAGTTTTAATGTTTGGGACATCGCAATGTATGACCAACCGCTGCTTTACAGTCTGCCAGGTATTTTTCTTGGATTCCTGTTTATCCTAACCATTAAATTCCGTAAATCACCTTTTGATATATCGATGTCTCATCATGCGCACCAAGAGATTGTCCGCGGGATTATCACGGAATTTTCCGGGACGGATCTGGCGCTGATCGAGATTGCCCACTGGTATGAAAATGTCTTCCTGTTGGGTATTGTCTGTCTGTTCTTTGCGTCGAGCCCGATCATTGCGTTGATCCTGGCGATCGTCGTCTATTTCCTGGAGATATGGATTGATAACAACTATTCCCGTCTTAAATGGCAGTCCGTGCTCGGAAGCGCCTGGATCGTTGCACTTGTGCTCGGCGTAGGCAACATCGCGTACCTAGCCCTTAGATGATACTGCTGGCTGGCCTAATGCCGCAGACCAACCCCCGATTAATAAGGATTGGAGTGAAATAATTTGTCATACTTGCCGAAGTCTCCTTGGCTGGTCCATTACGACGCCTCCAGCTGCAACGGCTGTGACATCGAAGTACTGGCTTGTCTGACGCCTTTATATGATGTCGAGCGTTTTGGCGTTCTGAATATTGGCAATCCAAAGCATGCCGATATTTTCGTCGTGACAGGATCTGTCAATGAACAAAATAAAGCGGTTATTAAAAACATTTATGACCAGATGGCTGATCCGAAAGTCGTTGTGGCGATCGGAGCCTGTGCCACTTCCGGAGGAATCTTCCGCGAATGCTACAATGTCCAGGGCGGAATCGATAACGTCATTCCGGTAGACGTGTATGTCCCTGGGTGTGCTGCCAGACCTGAAGCAATCATTGATGGTGTCGTTCAGGCATTGGGAGTTCTTGAGGAAAAATATCAGAACTTGGGGAAGGTGGCAAAATAGATGACGGAACGTATCATTAATCCGGTTATAGCTGAAGAGCTTGTTGACTGTGCGAAGCAGTATCTGCAGAAGGGGTATCGCCTGATCCAAATCTGCTGCACCAAAACGCCATCGGAAATGTATCTGCTTTATTCATTTGAAAAGCTGGACTTGACTATGGAAAATCTGAGATTGGATGTCCAGTCTGGCGATACCATTCCGAGTATCAGTGATGTGTATTTTGCCGCGTTTCTTTATGAAAACGAGATTCATGATCTCTATGGTATAAATGTCAGCGGAATGGCGGTTGATTTTCAGGGCACATTTTATGAGACGGCAGTTAAACAACCTTTCAACATAACTGCCGCAGATATGAAAGAATAGGAGAGGGATGGTAATATGGGTGAGCGAACAATAATTCCATTTGGGCCTCAGCATCCGGTACTGCCTGAACCGCTCCATCTCGATCTTATTATGGAAGATGAGAAAGTAGTTGGCGCAGTTCCTTCAATCGGGTTTGTGCACAGGGGCTTGGAAAAGCTGGTTGAAAAAAGAGATTTTAATGAAATGATTTATGTCATTGAACGTATCTGCGGGATCTGCAGTTTTATTCACGGACAGGCCTATGCCCAGACGCTGGAAGGCCTGATGGGCGTGGACATTCCGCCCCGTGCCAAATATCTGCGTACCATCTGGGCGGAACTTTCCAGGGTACACAGCCACTTGCTCTGGCTCGGTCTCATGGCCGATGCTTATGGCTTTGAAAGCCTGTTTATGCATTGCTGGCGGATACGGGAGAAAGTACTCGATATTTTTGAAGAGACCACCGGCGGCAGGGTTATATTTAGTGTATGTAAAATTGGCGGGGTCTGGAAGGATATTGACAACGACACATTGAATAGAATAAAGGTTATTGTCAAAGACATCGGGGAGGAAGCCAAAGCGGTGACGGATGTATTTGTACGGGACTATTCCGTTCAGAAGAGAACCAGAGGCATAGGCGTCGTGACTTATCAGGAAGCGATCGATCTAGGTGCCGTTGGTCCGACCCTTAGAGGCAGCGGCGTTGTTCAGGATATGCGCACCTTAGGCTATGCCGCTTACGGTGATCTGAATTTTGAGCCAATCGTCGAAAAAGACGGCGACTGCTACGCCCGCACCGTGGTTCGGGTGCGTGAAGTATACCAGTCTCTGGATCTCATTCGCCAGTGTATTGAGAAAATACCTGACGGCGAGGTGGATATGAAGGTAAAAGGCAATCCGAGCGGAGAATATATTTCACGTATGGAGCAGCCCCGCGGTCAGACTTTCTACTACGCCAAAGGCAACGGTACAAAATACTTGGAGAGGTTCAGAGTCAGAACACCAACGTTTGCGAATATCCCGACGCTGCTGAAAATACTGCCAGGCGCAGACCTTGCAGATGTTCCGGTGCTGGCATTGACCATCGATCCTTGTATCAGCTGTACGGAAAGGTAGGGAGAGACGCATGGCTTTTAATGTAATTAACAAGACAATTATGAAAAGTTTATTCAGCAAACCCGCTACAGCGATGTATCCGGTCATCAAAAATGAGTTTTATCCCAATACGCGCGGCAGCATTGAGATGGCTAAGATAGAAAATTGCTCGTTCTGCGGCATTTGTTCTAAAAGATGTCCGGCCACAGCTATCGAGGTCAGCAAATCCGATAAAAAGTGGGAGATCGACCGTACCCGCTGTATTGTTTGCAATTTCTGTGTTCAGGTATGCCCGAAAAACTGCCTGAATACCGAAAGAAGTTATACTGCACCGATGAGAGATAAATCCAGTAAGTTGTTTACTGCATATGGGCCTGTCGTCCAGGAAGTTCATTCCGCGACAACTGCTCAGGAAAATCATACACAGGTGGGAACAGCAGAAGAAGATGCATGAATATCCGATTACTGAACAAATCATAAAAATTGCTTCTGAAAAAGCCAAGGAGAATAATGCGCGTAGTATTACGCGCATTACCTTGGTTGTCGGGGAACAGTCCGGCTTTATTGGCGAATCCATTCAGATGTATTTTGACATTATTTCGAAAGACACCCTCTGTGAGGGGGCTGTTCTCGAGATGGAGAATATTAAAGCCAAGTGGTACTGCCCGGACTGCAATATTCATTATGCGCGTCAGCCGTTTTCTTTTGCCTGCCCTGACTGCGGTAATGATGGTATGCCAACAAACATTGGAAAAGAATTCTATGTTAAAGATATAGAAATAGAAACAGAATAAAAAGGGGGGGCCTTAAGTGGCTGAAAAAGAAATTCAGGTTGTCCAGAACATTTTTGATGAAAATGATAGGATAGCCTTTGCGACGCAGGAAAAACTAGGCAAGATGGGCGTATTTGTTGTGAATATCATGGGGGCTCCCGGAGCAGGAAAGACATCGAGCATTATTAATCTAATCCGGCAGCTTTCTGAAAACAAAGTGTATGTGATCGAAGGAGATATTGAATCGGATATTGACACTGTCAAGCTCAAAGAGTTAGGCATTGAAGCGATCCAGATCAACACGAATGGCGCATGTCATCTAGATGCGCCTACGATCCAGAGTTCCTTGGACGGATTGTCTTTCGACAAGCCCGGCCTG
Organism: Dehalobacter sp. CP; assembly: GCF_047652685.1. NCBI lineage: Bacteria > Bacillati > Bacillota > Clostridia > Eubacteriales > Desulfitobacteriaceae > Dehalobacter > Dehalobacter sp. CP. The sequence continues at coordinate 1,595,847 of NZ_CP157399.1, read as the reverse complement.
TTGTTCATCGAAAATATTGGTAATTTGGTCTGTCCGGCAGAATTCCAAATTGGTGAGCATATTAAAATGCTGATTTGTTCAGCAGCTGAGGGAAGCGATAAGCCGTATAAATATCCGCTGGCTTTTGAAAAAGCGGATGTGATTTTGCTTACGAAATGTGATTTAAAAACATATGTCGATTTTAACGATGAATTCTTCCTTAAAGGTGTTAGAGCGCTGAATAAAACTGCGCCGGTGTTTGAAGTCAACGCCAAAACCGGACAAGGCTTTGAAGATGTTGCGGGATGGCTGCTGCAAAGAAAAAGCTAGAAGGTCATTCTTTGCTTTTTTAGGTCAACCGTAATAAAATAATTTTAGTATTATGTCAGCCCTAAATCCTGTATATCACAATTTTGAGCTGACATGGTGCTAACAGATACTAGCGGCATTGAAACAGGGTGGTGAACGAAATGTGTGTGGCTGTTCCTGGAAAAGTGGTGGAAGTGACTGATTTTACCGGCAAGGTTGATTTCCAGGGAAATATTATCGATGTCAATATGGCCCTGGTGGATGCCCAAGCAGGTGATTACGTGCTGGTTCATGCAGGATGTGCTATTGAAGTCATTCAGAAGGACACCGCTGATGAAATTTTGGAGTTATTTGCAGAATTGGAGTCACTAAAATATGAATCTTGATAAGATACTGAAAGAGCTTGCCGGCGATCATCAGGAGCTTAAAATCATGGAAGTATGCGGAACTCATACTTCCTCAATCTTTAAGAACGGCATACGCAGTCTGCTTTCGCCAAAGATCAGGCTTATATCCGGCCCGGGCTGTCCGGTGTGCGTAACTCCGGCTTCCTATATTGATAAAGCCATTGAATGGGCCATGACCCCAAACTGCGTGCTGCTTACCTTTGGCGATATGATGAAAGTGCCGGGCTCGGAGAAATCTTTAAGTGAAGCCAAGGCGGACGGGGCAAGGGTCGAGATCATGTACTCACCGCAGGAAGCGCTTAAAAAGGCCGCAGCCAACCCGGAACTTACGTATGTGATCGCCTGCGTCGGCTTTGAAACCACGATTCCGTCTTATGCACTGGTTATGGAGCAGACGGAGCGTTCCGGTCTGACGAATATTAAGTTTTTGACTGCGCTGCGCAGGGTTATGCCGGCGCTTGATTTTATCTGCGCCACCGATAATGAAATATCAGCGTTTATTGCGCCGGGGCATGTCAGCACGATTCTTGGTTCGCAGGCCTATGCTGGTCTGGCGGAGCGGTATATGAAGCCTTTTGCCGTAGCCGGCTTTGAAGGGGAACATATCCTGATCGCCATTTACGATTTGGTCAAACAATTCGAAAATCATAAACACGAAGTGCATAATCTTTATCCTTCCGTGGTTAAGCCGGAAGGGAACGCGGTTGCGTTAGCCTATATCAGCAATTATTTTGAGTCTGGACCGGCTTTTTGGCGCGGGATCGGAGTTATTGAGGATTCCGGTTTATACCTGAATCAGAAATACCGGAAATACGATGCCGGTTCGGCCGATCTTACCGGTGACGCTGCTCAAAAAACGACGAACTGCCGCTGCGGCGAGGTTATCCTTGGCAAGATCAACCCTGACGAGTGCCCGATGTTCGGTAAGGCCTGTACACCGGCCAAAGCGCAGGGGCCCTGTATGGTATCGTCTGAGGGTACCTGCGGCATCTGGTACCGGTTTACCAGAAAGTAACCCATCCATATATTTTTAAGTAACGTTTAAACGTTGCTTATGAGAAAATAAGTCGGGAAAATATACGAAGAAGATAGATAAGATAGATACAATAGATAAGATAGATACAGGAAGATAGTTTACAGATGGACTCAGGCAGGCTAAGCAGCCTGTAATGAAAAATGAGTAGGTGAGTAAATGAAGATTGTAATGGCGCATGGGAGCGGCGGCAATGCTACCAGGGAGCTTATCAAAGATCTTTTCCATAAATATTTAGCCAACGATTATCTTGATAAAATGGAAGATTCGGCAATCCTGCCTGTTTCCGAATATCCGCTGGCGATGACCACCGATTCTTTTGTGGTCACGCCTCTGGAATTTCCGGGCGGAGATATCGGCAAGCTTGCTATCTGCGGAACAGTAAACGATCTCTGGATGGCAGGAGCCGAACCTCAGTATCTGACAGCAGGATTTATTCTCGAAGAAGGCCTCGATGTGGATTTGCTTGACCGCGTTGTCGCTTCACTGAGTAGAACGGCTAAGGAAGCAGGCATTAAAATTGTTGCCGGAGATACCAAAGTCGTTCAGGGAAATGGCGGTTTGTATATCAATACAGCTGGTCTGGGTTTCAGAAAAAGCGGCAGGCGGATTGGCACGGATATGATCCGTGAGGGAGATGCGCTTATTGTCAGCGGTGATTTGGGCAACCATCACGCCTGCATCATGTCTCAGCGCATGGAGATTGTCAATTCAATCCAAAGTGACTGTGCAAATCTTGGACCCATGGTTGAAGATTTGCTTCAGGCAGGCATTGAGGTCCGCGCGATGAGGGATATTACCCGGGGGGGCTTGGGCACGGTTCTGAATGAGATTGCCGAAGCTTCGAACCATGCCGTAGAAATCGAGGAGAAAAGCATTCCTGTGGATCCGGAAGTCAAATCCTTCTGTGATATCTTAGGCCTGGATCCACTCTATATGGCCAATGAAGGAAAGTTTCTCTGTATCACTGCTCAGGAACATGCGGAACGGGCTCTGAATATTCTAAAGCAAAATTCTCTTGGCACTAAGGCGAGGCTGATTGGAAGCGTCACAGAGACCGGAAAACCTCTCGTAACAGTGAAAACAAGACTCGGAGGGAAAAGGGTTATCGATGTCTTATATGGTGAAGGCCTTCCAAGGATTTGTTAGAAGCCCTTTAAGAAGCAGGGAACTGTCAGCTAAGGGCTTTCTGATCTGGATTGCATCTACAGCATTCATCCAGGTCATTGTTGCTGAAATGATCCAACGGGGAGATTTCAAATCAGCTTTTGTATGGATCTATTCCAATCTCCTGGTATTTTTAATGAACGATTTTTTGGCAGTTGTACTTCTGTGTTTTTTTCTTTTTCTTACGGGGAATCTGCGGCTTACGGTCATTTCTTCATCCGTCCTGCTGATTTTACTTTCGTTAACAAATATGGTGAAGAAACAGTTTTTAGGGGATCCTTTGTTTCCCTGGGATTTTGGGAGATTCGATCAGGTTTATAATCTGCTGCCGAAGATTTCTGGAGAAGTGCTGCCGGTCCTTTTTTTTCTTGGCGTGATGATTATCGTCCTCATTCTGGCCGGGGTATTCTTTATTCCGAAATATCGCCTCCGCTTAAGGACCAGAATGGGTGTTCTTGTGGGTGTCGCTATTCTGATTCCATTGCTGGTTTTTTACCGGCATACGCCGATCCAGACGTTGTTTAAAATGGCCGAGATCGAACATATCTACTGGGTCCAAACCCAAAACAGCTTAGAGAACGGTTTTCTTTTGGGTTTCATGATGAACACGGAATATATCATGGTTTTGAAGCCGGCCGGCTACAGTGAAGAAACCATCAGCAAGATCACAGCTGAGGACAAAGCCGATTCGGCAGTGGCTGCTGCCAGTGTTCAGGACAGCGGAATGAAGTCGGATATTGTTGTCATTCTGGATGAATCTTTCTGGGACCCTACCAGGTTCCCGAAGGTTGCTTTTTCTGAAGATCCGCTTCCCAATTTTAGAAGATTAAGCAATGAGGGAACTTCAGGTCAGATCTTGTCCCCTGTATTCGGAGGAAGTACGGCAAATGTGGAATTTGAGTTTTTGACAGGATTATCGACCAATTTCCTGCCACAGGGAGCGATTGCTTACCAGCAGTATGTCACAAAATCCCTGCCTGCTTTACCGAACTTACTTCAGCGTTACGGCTACGAGACGACGGCTATTCATCCCTACCACGGCTGGTTCTATGACAGGGAAAAGATTTACCCGCTGCTGGGTTTTCAGCACTTTTACAGTCTGGAAGATTTCAACGGGGCAAAAATTGACGGTGAATATATCGCAGATATCGAAGTCAGTAAAAGAATTATTCAAGAACTTCAAACAGCCGATCAGCCGGAATTCATTTTTGCTGTAACGATGCAAAATCACGGTCCTTATCCGGCGGACCGTTACAGTGATCATACGGTTAGTACATCAGGCAGTCTTACATCCGAAGGAAAAGGGATTTTAGATACCTATGCGGAAGGAGTGCGGGATGCAGATGCGTCGCTGGCTTATCTGACTGACTATTTGCGGAAATCGGACAGGCCGACAATCGTCGTTTACTTTGGGGACCACCTGCCTTTTTTGGGCAAAGATTATCAGGTTTATAAAGAAACCGGCTATATTACCGGGAATGAAAATCAATGGTCAACGGAAGATACCTTAAAAATGAAATCGGTCCCACTGATCATCTGGTCCAACGATCAACCGGACACGGTTGAAACAAAGGCAGATACAGATGCAGATGCGAGTTCTGCGGACGCAGCCAAAACGATACGAGGTACCACAGATTTGGGACTTATCAGCCCGTCGTTTCTAGGGGCCTATTTGTTGAAACAGCTAAATTATCCAGGAAATACTATTTTTGAGTATACCAGCCGGATGGCGGATGTCCTGCCTGCTTACGGCAAATCGGTCTTCGTTGACCGGCACGGGCAGACGTACAACGAGCTTCCTTCATCATTCCAGGAAGCAGAAAAAAATTACTGGCTGCTGGAATATGACCTGTTATTTGGAAAGCAATATTCAAAAAAATAAGGCGAACGTTTGAGACGGGTAAAGTTTTTAGCTAGAGTTGATAGATCCTATTTTGTGTATTAGAAGCCAGTGAATATACAGGAAAGAGGGATAAGAATGCTTGATTTGTTATATGATAGAAGAAGTATCCGTAAATACAGTCCGGCCGCAATAGAAAAGGATAAAATCCAAGACCTGGTCAAGGCTGCTTTGTTGGCTCCTTCCGGTAGAGGGATTCAGCCGCAGCGTTTCATCATTGTGGAAGATCATGACCTGCTTCAGAAACTTTCCTTGGCCAGGGAGCACGGATCAGCTTTCTTAAGCGGAGCCCCTTTAGTCATTGTGGTCCTGGCGGACAGCAGTCTGACAGATGTCTGGACCGAAGATGCATCCATAGCTGCGATCATTATTCAATTAGCCGCAAAGTCGATGGGGCTAGGATCCTGCTGGGTTCAGGTCAGAAACAGAAATCAGTCCGAGGGGAAGACCACGGAAGAATATATTCAGGAAGTGCTGAACATACCCCGGGGCTTAAAAGTGGAATGTATGATTGGGCTTGGATATCCTGCTGAACAAAAATTACGCAGGACGGAGCAAGATCTGCAATATCAAAATATATTTGTCAATCAATATGGAACAGAATTTCTAAACTAATATTAAGCGTATAAGCTTATCCTAAAAATAAATTCTTGTGGAGGTGTTGTTCATGGATTGTCCGGTGTGTCATGTGAAATTGCAGATGACGGAACGCAAAGGAGTAGAAATTGATTACTGTCCGCAGTGCCGCGGGATCTGGCTCGATCGCGGCGAATTGGACAAAATTATTGAAAAATCTCAATCCGAGAGCAGTACTCAGGAACGCAGACCTGGATATGTGAATGAATACGGAAATTATGAGCATGAAGACAAACATCATGATCGAGAACATGAGCATGCGTATGATCGGGACCATTACGGCAAAAATTCGAAGCAACGCAGGGGATCTTTTTTAAGTGATTTGTTCGACTTTGGCGGTGACTGATCCATCCCTCAACGAAAAAGTGAGGAATTTATTGCCTGGATAAAAAACAGCAAAAATACAAATTCTAAGATTGTAAAAGGGTACGTAATGGTTGAGCCAAGATTCTGTTATGCTCTTTCGGGGGTGTAACAGGGTCGGCCAAAGATTGTCTGAAGGTCAAAGGCTTTCAGGCAGTCGGAGGGAAGATTTTTAACGGTTGGGAAAAGCTTTAAGGCAGTCGATTAATTTTTATTGTTTTAGGGTTCCAACCTATCGTTAAGGGTCGAGCTAAGATTATGCCGGGTGTCGTATATTCTATGAGTTTGTAAGTTCGTTACAAAGTTATAGAATTAATGGTTGGCTGCAGCCGTGAGGTTGCTGTCAGCTGTTAAGATATCTTGCATGGTCGAACAAACCATGATCATAGGTGGCGACCTGCTTGGTTATGGTCGAGAGATCATGGCTGGGTAATCAACCATCTATGGTGGTGCAAGGTAGATCATTGCGTGCTCTTTTCAGACCAAGATACATAACAGAAAAAGAATGATGAAGAATACCAGTCTTATTAACGAAAGAAGCAGAGCAGAAGCCCTGCTTCTTTTGCTGAGGCATGAAACGTTCGAATGATCGTAAGCCTTTAAGCCGTGGACAAAGTACACGTTTAAATAATGGTTATACCTTCAGCAAGATGAAGCAGGGTAAACAGTTCAGACGGCACAAGGCGGTCTAAAAAGGAAATCAGCCGGATCTGCCATTCTTTCATTTCTCCAGTGGCTGCGTGTCCGGAACGGATAAATAATGACGGATCGGGCGCCGGGAATGATTTGATCAGCAGTGCAAGTTCCAGTGCGGTTAAAGAATGATAAACACTGTCATATTCATCTTCAAAAAGACAGGATGCTTCGAGAATGTCTGCCAGGTCGGCGGCACTGCGGATTTCTCTCCGGATGATGGTAAGCTTATCTTCAATATAACGGCATTGTCGGATTTCTTCGGCAATGTCCCGGAATACGTCATCTGCTAATCTAGGTCCGTCTTCAAAAACGAGGGAAGAATGCTCCGATTGTGCTTTTAAAGTAATAAAGACTGCTTCCAACTTCTCATTGCTCAAAGCATTTTTGAGTCTTGCGGCAAATGGAATTATACTTTCTTTCAGTAGCTGAACCAGGCTGCTGTCATCGAGCGTGAGGTCGTCGCTGACTTGCGTCAAAGCATGCTGCAGCCTAAGATCAAGTTCTTGGTCTGGGAGATTTGCTAATTTCTGCTGAAGGTATTCCCGGTCCTGTTGACTGATATTCAATTGATGCGCAGGCTTGCCGGCCATTACTGAACCAAGTGATTGAGCGAATACCAGCTCAAAAATATTCAGCAGCAAGTCCTCAGAGTGATCGTGATACCCGCGCAGCAGACATTGGATGTCTTCGCCGGGGAAATTCAGGCAGAAAGTATCCTCACGGTATAATTGCTGCAAGTAATGATGAATATAGACAATCCCCGTTGAATCCATCTGATCATTGCTAAGCGGGTAATCGATTGAACCGGGTGTTTCGTGCGCAGCGAATTCAGGATCGTAAGCTGTAAAAAATGCAGGAATGCCATTTTCGAGCGTGTCGCTATAGGCCTGGTTAATAAAGGTCAAACCGTCATGATTAATAACAGACAGAAGTGTTTTGGCTTCACTGATGCGAAGATCAATAATGTTTCTGCCTTCCTGAAATAGATCGTTGATTTGGTTTTGCCTGAGACAATTCAAACAGAGATCGGGATGGGACAGGCTTTTCAGATAGATACCGATCGTATACAGGATGGACAGCATGATACTTTGCGCTGTTTCCGACTTTACGGAGCAGCTGTCCCCATGTGTAAACCTTTTCAGTTGTTTCGTCAGGAGTTTAATGATTTGTGTTTGCATATGCTGAAGTTCAACGTCAGTCAGTAGTCCATGCTGAAGAGCCTGTTCCAAAAGTGACTGAAGAACAGCGCTTTCAGGAAGAGACATATTCAATACCGCGTTTTTTTTGAGTATATTCACCATACGTCTGCCTCCTCATTGTCAGGATCATCTTCGTTGGGGTGTACGTTCCAATAATCCGTCAGGCCATAGCGGATATTACGGGCAAGCGCTTCCAGTTCGCGGTTTTGCAGCAGCTCAAGCGAGCCCTGACAGTTCCCGTCGAAATAAACCTTCATCAGTCCGATCAACTCATCGTCGCTTATTTCATCAAGCGTCTCATTCTTAAAATAATAAAATGTCTCAATCAAATCATTTAAGGCAGAGGCATAATTGTGACAGGAGAGAAAAGGGGAATCACAAAAGCGGAGAATGAGCTTATTAATCATGCCGCCTGCAAATTCAACCCGTCCGAAGCTGCGAAGAGAATGAGCCCGTGTTTCTACAAGCTCCAAGGCTTCTGATGCTGAAAGCTGTAAACCAAAGCGGGCCGTCTGTTCGTTACATTCCAGGATCTCATGCACGGCCATCTTGTTGATCATGGCAGGAGGGAGCAGCATAAATGGTTCCATTTCCGACATCCTTTCACTGTTGCATTGATTTAATTAGAGGATGATGCCAAGAGGATATTGACAATCAAAAAGATATGTGATATAGTAAAATAGAAAAATTGTATACAAATATAAATAAAATCTATCAAATTTAAATATACCATTGATCTCTTGAGGAGTCAATGGTTTTTATGAGGAATAAAAATGGCTAGAAAAACGTTTGATGAAAAGCTGCATCAGGCAAAAAATTTGCCCAGAATAGAATTTATCGGCTATGACGAGAAGATGGCCAAGCGGTTTGGTGCTGGAAATATGTTGATTGCCGCTCCGCTGGAGTACGATGAAGTCATGAAAAGGATACCTCCGGGCAAACTGATTACTTCCGATGAGATCAGAGCTTATCTGGCCAAAAAACATCAAGCCGATTTCACCTGTCAGCTGACGGCAGGGATATTTATCAATATTGCTGCCAACGCCTCGCAGGAACGGCAGGATGCCGGCAGTTCGGATGTTACTCCATACTGGCGGACGCTTAAGAAGCGCGGAGAATTGAATGATAAGTATCCCGGCGGCCTGGATCATCAGAAATTTCTGCTGGAGTCTGAGGGACATACGGTGATCCCAAAAGGCAAAAAATATTTTCTAAAAGAATTTGAAAAATCTTTGTTTTTGTTATAAAACGAGAGAATATTAAAGACACAGGTCAAGGCCTGTGTCTTTAATATTCCAATTCAAAACTTTGTTACGCAATACCCTGCTTGAGTCGTCGTTTTTTCCACTGGGGTATAAGTATCCTGTCCACTCCCCAGTAGTAGGCAGCTGCGCCGGCCCAAAGCAGTAAAGCTTCCCAGAATAATAACATCGGATTGGTGCTGACAGCACCAGCCAGTAGGTAACTCATGTTCAGAAAGACTGCCGCAAGTAAAACGATGGTCGTGAAGCAACCGAGGATTAATCCCAAGCCAACCAGAAGCTCTCCCCAGGCAATCACATAACCAAACACTTTGGCATTCGGAAGAGCAATATTTTGAATAAATGATGCATACCACCAGGATACATCAGGATGTTGGCCACCGGTTTTAGCGAGGGCTCCTTGTAAAAAACCTGTAACGGCCGCGCCTGCATTCGGGCCTACCCAGGCTGCAGCACTTGCTCCAAAAGTTTTGCCGATACCGGCACTCAGCCACTCCCAGCCAATATATACGCGAATGACGGTCCACACAACCTGCATAAATCGTGATTCTCTCCAGCTCATATTAACCCTCCTTTAATTTTAGTATGGGATTACAAAATCTTTTTATACCGTTTAAATCTTGTAGATGTTCCCAAGTGATCAAAAATACAGAAAAATTGCAAATTAAAAGAAATAAACTATTATAAAAAATAATGTACCATGTCCATTCAAATTTCACATAACTGTCACCATTATTTCACATAAATGACATAATGGATTGTTAACATATTACCTACAATTAATGAAAGGAGTGATAGAATTGGATACGGATAAAGGAAATAAAATTGTTAATGTATTGCTTTGTATTGATCTTCTGATCTTGGTGATTACCGCGCTAACAAATAACATAATTCCCAAAGAAATCTTTGAAAGCGTCCATGTTATTCCCGGTTTTTTATTAGTTGTTTTAGTGCTATTTCATCTTAGACTTAATAGTAAAAGCTTAAAGAAAAGTAATAAATCAAGTGATACATAGCTTTCAAAATGATCTGAGATCAAAAAGATCATAACCTAAAAAATAGAAATATAAATAAGGGAGTCGGATAATTCCGATTCCCTTATTATTTCTACGATTAAATAAATCTGTCCAAAGTCTGCCCCAAAGCATAAATACAAAAATAAAAAAGGCCTCTGAGCCTTAAATTTACTTGGCAGGGGATGAAGGAGTTGAACCCTCACTGACGGTTTTGGAGACCGCTGTTCTACCATTAAACTAATCCCCTAAGTGTTTCCTACAGTTGACGACGAAAGCTATTATATCGGAATTACTTGATTGTGTCAACGATAACATTTCAGTGTAAATAGTTCAGTCTGCATTTAAATTGATCGCCGATCATACATATAACAATCATTCAAATTATTTTGAAGGATTTTTGCCGTAAAAAACGAATAAAATAGTATAAAAGAAAACATTATAGCAAATCTTGGCGAGAGGATCGTTACGATTGAAAACTGACCTTCATATTCACACCAATCAGTCTGACGGAAGTCTCAAGGTTGAAGAGATTTTGCAAATTTCTTCTTTGAAAGGGATGGATGTTGTCGCCATTACCGATCATGAGACAACATCCGGTGTCACCAAAGCGCAAAACATTGCGTCGGATTACGGAATCCGGATTATACCTGGACTTGAGATGAATACCTATTACAAGAATCAGGAGATTCACCTGCTGGGCTATTACCGAGACATCAATAATGACTATCTTCAGGAAAAGCTTCGGCAAATCCGTAAAGAGAGAACTGCTGTTACAAAATTAATGCTCGGAAAGTTAAAAGATTTGGGACTGATGCTCGAATGGCAGGAGATTGAAAATACAGCAAGTTTTGAAGGCGTCATCAGCAAGTCTCATATTATTTACGCGATCTGGAATAAAACTGAACGTGATCAAAATCTCACTATTAATTGGGATAATCTTGTGTCCTGTCTCAGGCCCGGCGGAACAGCCTATATACCCTATGAAGGCAACCCCTTTCCTGATGCGGTTGATCTGATTCTCGAAACGGGCGGACTTCCTGTCCTGGCTCATCCGGGGCTAATCGACCAGTCCCTGACTGAGGATCTCTTGAGTTACAAGCCGATTGGAATTGAAGTCTATTACGGTTACTGGGTTCAACGTGAAGAGAAGATTACCTATTTTGAAAAACTGTCACGAAAATACAGGACTCTCGCAACAGGTGGCAGCGACTACCATGGCTTTTTCAGTCAGGTCGAAATAGGGGAGGTCCCGGTTCCGGAGAAATGCGTGCTTAATCTTATGGAATACCTGCAGATCGACTGAGATCAATGATAGCAATAAATTTTAGGAGTGGTAAACCTTGAGGCTGGTTGGAAGAATACTTATCAAAGCGCTTTCGCTGCTGTATTTTTTTATGTTTCTGATTGGGATCCTGGGCTATTTCGAGATCCAGGAGTTCTCGACCAATGTTTTTAGTTTCTTTAGAGAACTTCTCGGAAATTACGCGCTTGGACTGCCGCTGATTTGTTTTATTTTTGCGGTTGTTTGCTGGCTTATGTCCGGAACAAAGCGTGAACAGGAATTTGACGATGATGACGACGATGATGATGAAGATGATGAATATGATAACAGATATGAAGAATATAAACGGAAAAAGAATACAATGAAAGACCGGCCAGTTGACAAGGCCAGATCAGCTGAACAAGCTAGATCAGATGAACTGTCGAAAAGGATCAGTACCGCCAGATCCAGAGAAGTTCAGGCCAATCGGTTGGCGAATAAGGCGGCTTCTGAATCTGAGACAGGCATACCGGTAAGCTTGGCGCGCGAAAATGGCTTTTCATCCTATTTTGCCGAGCGTTTGTTTGTGAATGACGAACCGATCGCAACTGAGGATCACCTGGGACATTTGGGAGCAAATTTCTCTTCGTATTTTGGCGAAGGAAATAAACGTTTCTATATTTCAGAAAATACGGTCAGTATGAATGGATTTAAAGACTATTTCAAAGAGAGTAAGAAAGATGTCAGGAAAAACAATACATTTCCGCTAGAAAGCGTAGATAAGGAGAAGAATCAGGATACATTGTTTCAGAGAAACAACTATTTTCAGGAAAGGCAGCAAGTAGCTCCCGTAACGCAAGTGACTGCAGCTGCTCCCGTGACTGAAGAAAAAATTCACGGAAGTTTTTATAAGGCGTATGAATCAAAACCATCGGTAAATATATCTGAAGATATCTCTGCGGGATACGATTACGACGAAATCAAAACGAAAGCCTGGATACTGCCGCGGATCGAATTATTGCGGCACAGGGAAAACAGTACCGCAACAGCAGAACGCACAAACCCGGGGCTTCTGGAGGATGTCTTAAGCACATTCGGAGTGACCGCAAAAGTTACCAATATCACCGTCGGACCAGTCATCACACGTTATGAGCTCTCACCTGCTCCGGGAACGAAAATCAGTAAAATTGTTAATCTGGCAGATGATATTGCTTTGGCCATGGCTTCGAGAGATATCCGGATTGAAGCACCGATCCCGGGCAAAGCGGCTGTAGGGATTGAAGTGCCGTGCCAAAAGTCCAGGACCGTCTACTTTAGAGAAGTGATCGGATCTGAATCATTTATTGGTTCCGGCGGTAAGCTGAAAATTGCGCTCGGTAAAGATATTGCGGATCAGCCTGTTATCGGTGAGCTCGGAAAAATGCCGCATTTGCTTGTTGCTGGCGCTACCGGCTCCGGGAAAAGTATTTTTATCAATTGTCTTTTGAATTCGCTGCTGTTTTCCTATACACCGGATCAGGTCAAACTGCTTTTGATCGACCCCAAAATGGTTGAACTTAACCAGTATAACGGCATCCCCCATCTGCTTTCACCGGTCGTTACCGATCCGAAGAAAGCATCCAAATACCTTAAATTCATTGTCAGGGAAATGGAAGACCGCTATGAACTGTTTGCCTCTAGCGGTGTTCGTGACATTGACCACTTTAATAGGAATATGGATAAGCCGTTGCCTTACATTGTCGTCGTGATTGACGAGCTGGCCGATCTTATGATGGTAGCTGCCAATGAAATCGAAGAGGCTATTTGCCGACTTGCTCAAATGGCTAGAGCGGCAGGGATTCATCTGGTCATCGCCACGCAGCGTCCGTCGGTGAATGTTATTACAGGACTTATTAAAGCGAATATCCCAAGCCGGATCTCTTTTGCCGTTTCCTCGCAGATTGATTCCAGAACAATCCTTGATGGGGGCGGCGCCGAGAAATTATTGGGCAAGGGGGACATGCTGTATTCCCCGATTGGCCTGAATAAACCCCAAAGAGTTCACGGCTGCTTTATCGACGAGCAAGAAACAAAAAATGTCATCGAACATTGGAAAAAACAAGGCAGATCGGCTTATGAGCTCGATGAAAATCTGCTCGAAGAAACCACAACCACTGAAAAGCCAGATGAAGATCTTGACGAGCGTTTTGCTGAAGCCGGCGAGCTGGTGATTACATCCGGGATCGCTTCGGTATCTTATCTGCAAAGGCGGCTGAGAGTTGGGTATTCCCGGGCAGCCCGCTTGATGGATATGCTGGAGGACGCCGGCGTCGTTGCCCGCAGTGAGGGCAATAAACCACGGGAGATACTGATGTCCCTCGAAGAATTTCAAGGTTATTTTTCTTAAGACGACTATTTCTGCCTAATACAATACACTCAGTAATTCAAAAGAAAGGGCTGGATCAAAGCTTAGCTCAGCAAGACGCTTCAAATTCGAGGCGTCTTTCCTTTGTGCTCGGGCAGTTAGCCTCTAGGCTTACGGCAAGGAGCGGCGTATCGAGGATGATACATATTTTAAATACACTGTACTAGAGATGGACGAATACTGCGGTACCACGGATGGCGAAGAGCGGCGATTTGCCCCAGCAGGCTGCAAATTACGAATTATGCCCGCAGAAATGGACATAATGAGTAAAGAAAAAAATATGTTGGGGTTGAAATATGAAGATCTCGGAACTTGCTCAATTCCATAACTGGCTGGGGCTTACCCCTAGAGGTCGGAGCCTGCTGCCGGTTATTAAAAGACAAAGTGCCTATATCCGTGAAGCTTATTCTCCAATCAATGAATATTACTATGAAACGGAAGACGTCATTCCCGCAGCAGAATGGTACCTGGACAACTACTACATTATCAGCGAATTGATCACAGGACTGACCAAGGATATCTCCAAAGAATATGAAAGCAAGTTGCAGTATTTAAAAGGAGGGGATAACGCCGGTTACCCCAGAATTTATCTAATTATAGCTGAGTTTCTAAAACAGTGTGAACATGAATTAAATTTTGATCAATTAAAGGCGTTTATTACCGGGTATCAGGAAGAGGCGCCGCTTTCATCTGCTGAGATATGGGCTGTTCCAATGATGTTAAAAGTACTGCTGCTGGAAAAAGTCTACTATCAGATTGAGCGTATTCTTTATATCCAGGCCGAAAGAAGAAAAGCTGATGATTGGTTAAAGACTGTATTTGACGGAAGCACAGACGCTGAAACGCCCGCAGCTGAGATGCCTCCTGCATCTGGGCATGATCCGGAAGACGTGCTCACGGCAATTTTTATGGAAAGAATCTCCAGAAAGCTTAAGGAACATGGCCTAGAAGCTAAAATACTGTACAACTGGCTTGATAATGCGGCCAGCAGACAAAATACAACGGTGGAGAAGGCCGTAAATTCAGAACATCATTTTCTGACAGCCCAGGGAGCGGCCATGGGCAAACTTGTCACGGATATCAAACAGATTAACGCTGAGAACTGGTCTGCTTTTTTCGAAAATGTCAGTCTGGTACAGCAAACCCTTCAAAAGGATCCGGCCCGAATATTTGATAAGATGGATTTTGATTCCCGGGACAAATACAGGCATGAAATAGAAGGTCTGGCAGGAAAATATAAAGTTACAGAAATTATTGTGGCCAGAACATTGGAAAAATTAGCTGCCCAGAACCAGTCTGCGCCTTTTAACCATGTTGGTTATTACCTGTTTGGTTCCGGCAAGGTGCGCCTGGAAAAGGAGCTGGCCGACAGTTGGGGCAGGGTAAAAAAGTCTTTTCATGGCATATACTGTTATCTGAAATTAAAACCTGCCTTGTCCTACCTTGGGTTAATATTTCTGGCGACACTGATACCTTTTTTTATTTTTCTCGATCTGACAAAAAACAATTCTGGCAATGTATCGTCGGGTAGTATGCTTCTGGGCCTGATTGGAGCGCTGGTCCTGATCAATGGCATGGCTGTCTGTCTCATTAATCGTTTGTTCTGCAGGATGCTGTCTCCGAACTTTCTGCCGAAATTGTACCTGGATAACGGGATACCGGAGCAATACAAAACCATTGTTGTAATCCCGGCAATTTTCAATCATCCGTCCAAAGTCCGGCAGCAAATGAAACAACTGGAAACACACTATTTAAGCAACCGGGATCAGAACTTGTGCTTTGCCGTTCTCGGTGATTTTGCAGATGCCCCTGCGGCCAAACAGCTTGGGGATGATGAGATCATTCAGGCAGGTGTCAAAGCGGCGGCAAAACTGAATGACAAATATGGGGAAGAGCGTTTTTTCTATTTTCACAGGGAAAGAAAATGGAACGAAAAAGATAAGACCTGGATGGGATGGGAAAGAAAAAGGGGAAAGCTGATTGAATTCAACCGGCTGCTTCTGCACGAGGGAGAGACGAGTTACTTTATTCAAACAGGAAAGCCGGAAGCCATGCAAGGAATCCGCTATGTTATCACGCTGGATGCCGATACAATACTGCCCAGAGATTCTGCACGCAAGCTGATTGGTACAATTGCGCATCCGATGAATGAAGCAAGACTGGCTGACAACGGCAAAAGTATCGCCTATGGCTATGGTATTATTCAGCCGCGGATCGGTCTTACGGCGGCAAGCGCGTTTGCTTCGCCTTTTGCCAGGGTGTTCACCGGAACAGCAGGCATTGATCCTTATACGTGCGCGATTTCAGATATCTATCAGGATCTCTTTGGAGAAGGAATATTTACAGGAAAAGGCATTTATGATCTGAAAGTATTTCACGCCGTGACCCAAAATGCCTTTCCGGATAATAGGATCCTGAGTCACGACTTAATTGAAGGTCTCTATGCGCGCACAGCCTTAGCGACGGATATTGAGTTTTTTGACGGATATCCGACCAAATTCCTGTCGCATACCAAAAGGACGCATCGTTGGATAAGGGGAGACTGGCAAATTGCGCGTTATATGTTTCAGCAGGACTTTTCCGCTGTATCCCGCTGGAAGATTTTTGACAATCTCAGACGAAGTCTGGAAACGCCTTTTCAGATAATTATTCTTTTTTTAGCCGTTACCGCATTGCATCAGTTCTCCAACCAGCTGGCGATTTTAGTCCTGCTGAGTTTGAGTTTACCGCTGCTTCTGAACATTGGCGGACGCCTTATCGACGGCAGTATAACCTTCAGGATCTTTAAGTTTGAGCTGAAACTAGGAATCAGCCAGATCCTGTTTAGCATCGCGGTGCTGCCGTATCAAGCGTATAATCAACTGGATGCCGTATTTAGGAGTCTTGGGAGACAAATCATCACCAAACGCAATTTACTCGAATGGGAGACGGCTGCAGATTCTGAAACGCATCTTCAGTTAGACCCCTGGAATTTTTATCATAGAATGGCGCGCGGCATCGTGATGAGCCTTTTCTTTCTATCCGGTTATTTTTATGTGAGCTCGCTTACGGGGATAATCCTAACAATCTTGTTGATCAGCTGGCTGGCGTCGCCATGGCTTGCCTACCGAATGAGTCTGCCCTATGCCGATTCTATCACAGAGATTTCCTCCGAAGACCGCAGGGTGCTTCGTATGTTCTCCCGGCAGGTCTGGGCTTATTTTGATCTTTTTGTCAATGCGGAAAACAATTATCTGCCTCCGGATAATATCCAGCTGGAACCGCATAAAGGAGAGGCCTGCAGGACATCACCTACCAACATCGGGCTGGCGCTGCTGGCTAATCTTACAGCCGGAGATCTCGGCTATGTAACCACGGAAAGAATGCTGAGCCGGGTCAGGAATACGCTCCGGACGATCCAAGGAATGCCAAAATGGAATGGGCATATCTATAACTGGTACGATACGCAGACGCTGGAACCGCTTCACCCGATCTATATTTCCACGGTCGATAGCGGCAATATGGCAGGCTATATGATCGCGCTGAAAAACGGTCTGGCCGAGATTTCAGGGAAACCACTGATCGGGCAAAACATGCTGCAGGGGTTCATGGATACTTATCTGCTGAGTCAGGAGAATGCCGGCACGGTGGATCCTGACGTCAGGGGATCTTTTGGCACAGAACTGAAAGCCATCATGGCAAGTGAGCGAGCTGAAAAAGCCGGAGCGTTCGCAGGAATAACAGACCTTCAAACTTGTTATGCATTTGTAGACAAATGGGCAAAACTGACGCGCAATCATCTCGGAAATCCGGCAGATCAAAACGGAAATAGGGCTGAGAAACCCGAAACAGACCTCAGGCTGATCACAAAAGATTTTTGGCCGGAGGCTTTGGCTCGGATGCTTCAAGACGGAAAAAATGCGCTGGAATATTTTTTCCCGTTTCTGACCCTGCCTGACCTGCCTGATTCTTTGCGAAAGCTCGGGCAGTACCCAGTCAAATCTCTTATCCGGGAATATCTGGGCTTGCTGAACAATCTGGAAACCGCCGGTAAGGAATTACAGCCTTATCTCTATCGCGGGCTTAAACGAGCCGTTTTGACTTTGCTCCGGGCTGGGAAGCTACAGAAAGATCTTCATCATTTTGTGTACAGAATGAATTTCAAGCCCTTGTTTGACGACCAGATCAAGCTGTTTACGATCGGCTACAATTTAACAGAGCGGAAACGGGATAAATCCTATTATGACCTGCTGGCCTCGGAAGCCCGGCAGACCAGCCTGTTGGCAATTGCCAAAGGGGATGTGCCTCAAAGCCACTGGTTTAAGATGGCCCGGCCGCTGACCAGAATAAACGGCAGGCGCTGTCTGGTATCCTGGAGCGGAACCATGTTTGAGTTTTTAATGCCTTCTATCCTGTTTAAGGGCTATCGTGGAACGCTCCTTGATGAATCCTATCGCTCTGTGGTAAAGATTCAACAGGCGCATGCGGAAAAGGCCAAAATGCCGTGGGGGATATCCGAATCGGGATTTTTCTGTTTTGATATCCAGAACAATTACCAATATAAAGCTTTTGGCGTTCCGGGCTTAGGCCTGAAAAGAGGATTGTCCAAGGATATGGTCATATCCCCGTATTCGACTTTTATGGCGCTGCCGATTGATTTTAAAGCAAGTATGGAAAACCTCCGTTTGATGAAAAATAAAGGCTATAACGGTGTATTCGGACTGTTTGAAGCGATTGACTATACCAAAAGCAGGGTTCCGTATAATGAGGAATCCAGTATCGTCAAGAGCTATATGTCTCACCACCAGGGGATGAGCCTGATCGCCTTAGGGAATGTCCTTGGAGCAAACAGGATGCAGGAGCGTTTCCACCGGGAACCGGTCATCAAATCGATTGAAATGCTGCTGCAGGAGCAGGTTCCGCTGAAAGAATATACGTTTAATCCGATGATCGAAGAAAACGGGGAAAAGGAAGTCCGCGCTATTTCCTGCAAACTCGGAGAGAAACCTGTGGTCTACCTGAGTCCGAATACCCGGGTTCCGCGCTGCAGTTTCATTTCGAACCGGGAATATGCTGTCATGCTTACGCTTTCCGGTACAGGCTACAGTCAGTATAATCATCTTTTTCTGACCCGCTGGCGCAAAGATCCCGCCATGGACAGGTACGGAACATTTCTCTATGTCCAAAATCTTAATTCGGGAAATCTTTGGTCGGCTACAGCCAAACCGGTTCAGACCCAGCCTGAGGAATACAAGGTAACCTGTTTTCCGAATACGGTCAAGTATATCCGCAAGGACGGAAATATCATCACGCAGACAGATGTATTCGTCGCCCCTGAGGATCCTGTAGAGATCAGGCGAATCACGCTGACCAATCAAAGCAGTTATTCCAGGGATCTTCAGCTGACAAGTTATATGGAAGTTGGTTTAGATGAACTCTCGGCGGATATGGCTCATCCCGCCTTCAGCAAGCTGTTCATCCAGACAAAGTATGAAAATAATACCCTTGTCGCTTTTCGGCGGCCGCGGCATTTGCACAACGCGGAACATTATATGATGCATACTTTGTTCAGTGAAGGAAATATGTTTGGGGAAACCGAGTATGAGACGGACAGAGTCAAATTTATCGGACGCGGACGAACACTGGCCGATCCCAGGGTCATGGATATTAATCAGCCTTTGTCCAATTCGGTAGGAGCGGTTCTTGATCCGATCTTAAGTCTGCGGGCCAGGGTGAGAGTTGATCCGGGAAGAACAGTATCTGTCTATTTCCTGACCGGATATGGAAACACGTTGGAATCCGTCCTTCAGCTTGCCCAGAAATACCGCAGCAGCTATGTGATCACGCAAGCCAGGGAATTGGCATGGTCGCAAAATCTAATGGAATTAACGAACCTTCAACTGTCTTTTGGAGAAGCCAATATGATTTCAAGTCTGGCCGGGCAGGTCATCTACGGCTGCCCAATCCGGAAAAGCCCCGCAGCATCGAATCAGCTTGGACAAACTTCTCTCTGGTCTTATGGCATATCGGGTGACCTGCCGGTTGTCATGCTCAAGATTCAGGATAGCAGCCAGCTCAAGCTGGTCGATCAAATCCTGACCATTCATGAATATTGGAAAATCAAAGGCCTCTACATCGACTTGGTTATTTTCAATGAGGACGAAACGGGATACTTTCAGGCAACCCAGGAAGTGATCATGGAAAAAATCAGCATCAGTCATGTTCGGAAACTTGTCAATAAACCCGGAGGCGTATTTCTCCTAAAAAAAGATCAGCTTTCCGGGGAGGCTGATATTCTGCTTCATACCGTCGCCAGCGTCATATTTTCCGGCGAAAACGGATCTTTAAACCACCAGATCATGAAGTGTCTGCGGGCTGGTGAAAAGATCATAGACGAACCGGCTGCCAGTGAACAAACTTCTGGCGAAAGAATCACAATAGAACAAATCGCAGGCAACCGTATTACCAGCGGGCGGTCAGAAAAAGACAGCCTGCCTGTACAGAATGTATGTAAAACGCACCGCACTGTCCTGGAGAGTAAAAAGACAGAAGGCTTTAAGTTCTTTAACGGCTATGGCGGATTTACGGACAACGGAAAAGAATACGTGATCATTAATGAGAAAGGTCAGCCAACCCCGCTGCCCTGGGTCAATGTAATCGCGAATGAAAAATTCGGGACAATTATTTCTGAAGCAGGGGCGAGCTATACCTGGTCTCAAAACAGCAGGGAGTACAAACTATCCCCGTGGTCAAACGATCCGCTGCTCGATGTCAGCGGGGAGGCTGTCTTTATCAAGGATGAGGACTCCCAAGAGCACTGGTCGCCTCTGCCGCAGCCGGCGAGGGACAGCCAGCCGTATCTTATTAGGCATGGTCAAGGGTATACGGTGTTTGAACATTTCAGCTTTGGAATTAACCAGGAAACGACGGTCTTTATCCCGCTGGGGAAGAACCTGAAAATTACAGCGTTGAAGTTGACCAATAAAAATACGCTGCCAAAACGCCTCTCTGTCTATTATTATTTGGAATGGGTGCTGGGAGTCAACCGGGAACAAAACATGCCTTATTTGCTCACCGAGCTGCACGATACGACCATCTTCTGCCGGAATGTCTACCAGGAAGAGTTTGCCGGAAGAGTGGCCTTCATCACCGGTTACGGTGCGGATTATCAAGCGTCAACGTCTGACCGTGCTGAATTCCTGGGCGCTGCCGGCAGCCTGGTAAAACCGGCAGGGATATCGGCTGTCCTTTCAGGTAAGATGGGTACGAACATCGACCCATGCGCAGTTCTTCAGCTTCAAGTAACCTTGGATCCTGGAGAAGAAAAAACGGTCTGCCTGCTGCTCGGGGATGAACAAAATAAAGAAACGGCACTTTCATTGATTCAGTCTTTTTGCAGTCCGGACAGCGTCACAGAGGCGTTTCAGGGCGTGTGCCGCTATTGGGATGATATTTTGTCGCGTATCCAGATCTTGACTCCAGAGCCGTCCTTTGATCTGCTGGTAAACCGTTGGCTGCTTTATCAGACCATTGTCTGCAGGATTTGGGCCCGGTCGGGATTTTATCAAACAGGCGGGGCTTACGGCTATAGGGACCAGCTTCAGGATGTCATGCCCCTGGCCGTCATCAAACCGGAAATAACCCGCAAGCAGATTATCCTGCACAGTTCCAGACAGTTTCCGGAGGGAGATGTACAGCACTGGTGGCATCCGGAGACCGGCAAAGGAATCAGAACAAAATTCTCAGATGACTTATTGTGGCTGCCTTACGTAACAGCAGACTATCTGGAGCATACCGAAGACTTCAGTATTTTAGAAGAGGTAACAAGCTTTCTAAAGCTCGAAGCCCTCGGGGAAAACGAAGATGAGCGTTATGCCATTCCGGAGACTTCGGAGCAGAGCGGTTCAGTATATGAGCACTGTGTGCGCGCGATAGACCGCAGCCTGCGCTTTGGCGGGCACGGCCTGCCTCTGATCGGAACCGGGGACTGGAATGACGGTTTTAGTGCGATTGGCAGGGAAGGGAACGGAGAAAGCGTCTGGCTTGGCTGGTTTATTCTGGCAGTTCTTAAAAAGTTTATCCCGGTTTGTGCCAGAAAAGATGATAGCGAGAGAGTTGAAAAATATACCGGAATCGTCAACGAATTACAGGAGAGTATGGAGAAATATGGCTGGGATGGCTCCTGGTACAGGCGTGCTTATTATGATGACGGATCTCCGGTAGGTTCAATCACAAGCTCCGAGTGTCAAATTGATGCGATTGCCCAGTCCTGGTCCATTCTGTCCGGAAGTGCTTTAAAAAGCAGAGCAGCTGATGCCATGCTGGCAGTAGAAAGATATCTCTGGGATAAGGACGCAGCCCTGTTAAAGCTGCTGACACCACCATTTGATAAAACGGATAAAAATCCCGGATATATCAAAGCCTATATTCCCGGAGTCAGAGAGAACGGTGGACAATATACCCATGCGGCTGCCTGGGCGGTTTTGGCGTTCAGTAAACTTGGCAGCAGGGATAAGGCGATGGAACTGTTTCAGATGCTGAATCCGGTCAACCACGCCCGTACCGGTATCGAAGTCAGTCAATATAAGGCAGAGCCCTATGTGATCGCTGCCGATGTGTATGCGGTTCAGCCGAATGTCGGAAGAGGCGGATGGACTTGGTACACCGGCGCTGCCGGATGGATGTATCAGGCGGCCCTGGAGGGTATTCTCGGGTTGCAGATTGCAGGGGACAAACTATCGTTAACCCCGTGTGTCCCGTCTAACTGGGAGTCATACTCCCTGACCTACCGGCATAAGAATTCAACGTATCAAATTACGGTAAAGTGCCGGCAGCCGGCAGGTGCTGAAACTGGTGAAAGTATGACGTCTACTAAGATTAAAGTCGATGATAAAGTTCAGGATCATTTTCCAATTGCGTTAAGCGACGACGGCAAATACCATGTCGTTGAGATTTCCCTGTAAATCAGGAAGACTTTCCTGTGAATCGTCAAGATTTTCTTAGGAAAATAAAAGTGAAAGCAGGATTTTAGCGTTTTGTATGGAAATTGATTGGTAAAATTGAATAAATACAAAGATGAACAAAAGACAGCTAAAAGATAATCAGGAAAGAGAGGAGTTAGCATGGGAAAAGCTCACGAAATCGAATATAAGATCTACGGGGATGACATGCAGTTTGTTGAGGTTGAATTGGACCCGGCTGAAAGTGTGATTGCGGAAGCAGGAGCCTTAATGTTTATGGAACCGGGCATTCAGATGGAAACCATCTTTGGGGACGGATCCGGACAGGGAGAAAACAGGGGACTTACCGGGAAACTATTTGGAGCAGGAAAAAGGCTTCTGACAGGAGAAAGCCTTTTTATGACCCTATTTACCAACTGTGGGGCAGGCAAAGCGCATGCTTCTTTTGCGGCCCCTTATCCCGGGAAAATCATCCCGGTTGATCTGACTGCGTATCATGGTAAAGTAATTTGTCAAAAGGATGCCTTTCTGTGTGCCGCAAAAGGGGTAGCGATCGGCATCGAATTCAACAAAAGACTCGGAACCGGATTCTTTGGCGGTGAAGGATTTATTATGCAGAAACTTGAGGGAGACGGCCTGGCTTTCCTGCATGCCGGCGGGACCATTGTCGAGAGGGAGCTTCGGCCGGGAGAAACCCTCAGGGTCGATACCGGCTGTCTCGTCGGAATGACGGGCAGCGTTTGCTATGATATTCAGTTTGTCGGAGGCATTAAAACTGCTTTTTTTGGCGGGGAAGGACTATTCTTTGCAACTGTTTCCGGCCCCGGCAAAGTTTGGCTGCAGTCTCTGCCATTCAGCCGTCTCGCGGACAGAATTATAGCTTCCGCACCGAGGCTTGGCGGGGCCCAGAAGGGCGAGGGGAGTATCCTTGGAGGACTTGGGAACCTTCTGGATGGAGATAGATAAAAGATAAAAGAAAAAAGAAAAATGATTTGATGGGATCATCGGAATTTCCAATAAAAAAACAGCTCGTATTCCTTTGAAAGAATGCGGGCTGTTTCATCATTACCTAATGATATTAAAATCCCTAAATATCTAAATATACTGAGTTAATTATTCCATATAATTATTTGCTCAGATTATTGATATCGATAAACGGAACAGCGCCGCTGCCTGTCACGGTCGGCAGTTTGCCGTCCCACTTCTTAATCGCTTCAAGCTGAGCTTCAATTTTACGCAGTTCCACCAGTTCAGGGGTAATAACATCCTTCTGCAGCTTCAGGGCTTCTGCTTCGGCCTTGGCCTGTTCAATCTGCTGCTGGGCTTCGACTTGGATTCTCTGGAGATCGAGGTTTGCTTTTAAGGCTTGCTGTTCAGCGATCTGTTTCTCCTCAATAGCCTGATTGAATTGATCACTGAAGTCAAATTCGGTGATGTTGATATCGTCCAGTCCCATATAGTAAACGGCAAGCTTCTTGCCAAGTATCTCTTTGACTTTGGCGCTGACTTCCGAACGTTTAGAGATCAGCTCTTCCGCGGTGTACTGAGCGGTTACAGCCTTGAGCGATTCACTGACGGCCGGGTCGACAACTTTTTCTTTATATTCCAGGCCTACATCCTGGTAGAGCTTGTTGACATTTTCCGGATTAAGCCGGTAATTGACAGCGATCGTTGTATTCACGACCTGAAGGTCCTTGGAAGAGGTGGTTTGGTCAGACTGGTCTTTCTGAAGCCGGACTTCAACTGGAATAATATCCTGGATAAATGGTACAATGATGTGGAATCCTTCATCCAAAACGTACGGCATAACTTTACCAAGCTGGACGATAACGCCCCGGTGGCCAGGTTCAACGATTACGTAGCCTTTGAAACCGATCATGGCGGCAATGAGCGCAATAATAAGTACAATTGGAATAATTTTTATCCAGAATCTTCTTCTGGGTTTGGCCGGAGTGATGTTTTCCTCCATAGAATTCTCCTCTTTTCTGGTTTTGTCTGGAAACTAATTTTATCTTATCATATCATATGAGGGGAGTGAAGGCCAGAATATGCAGGGTGTTATTTCTTCACATGTTTTAAAGTTACAGATCATTGTATTACCCGAATTATGAATACATAATACATTTTTGCTGGGCATTTACTATTATCTTTTTTTTGTATTAAATAATTGATGTACCCATTTCATTAGAAGGGCTGTGAGATTTTGCCTAAGAAGAAAAAACTGCCGCCTGTTTTGGCGTTAATCAGAGATAATATTGTTGAATATCAGAACCCGCTGGCTTTGAAGCCAAAGGAGATAGCTTCCTGGGTAAAAGATTTAAAGCTGCCCCAAAAAGGTGAGATCCTGTTTTATACAGGCAGTGAATATCAGCTTTTGCCGTATATTGATTCACTTGTCAAGACACTGATTTATGTCGATTCGTCCAGCAGCCTCTTCTCCTGGCTGATGGGAGCAAGAAAGATTGTGAATAAGACCGGTATTAATGCGGAGAAGATCTATGCTTCTGTCTTGGCCAAAGACAAAGAAAGATTCTATTCTGTAAATTATAAAGCCGCAATCATTTTGCAAAAGCTTGGTTATGATCTTTGCTATGACCCTCAGGCAGATATGTATACCGGTGCTTTGCTGGATGAACTTGGTTTTTGGCAAGAATTAAAGTCCTATGCTGCAGTCTTGGCTGAACGCATTAGAAAGACCGAAGCAAAAGTTGTTGTCTGCACTTCGCCGCATGCAGCGGAAATGTTCAAGCTCGTTTATCCAAAATTGGTTAACTTTCCGGATATTCAGGTGAAGACTTTTATCGAATTAGTCTGGGAAAAAAGGCATTTGCTTCCTGCTGTTGATGAAAAGGACCCGGTGGTTATCCATGATTCCTGCCGGATGGCCAGGGAACTTGGCATATCCCAGGAGATCAGAGATGTTCTGGATGCAGTCGGTGTAAAATATATCGAGCCGCTGCGCTGCAGAGAGTGGACAACCTGCTGCGGAGGCCCGAGTAAAATGCTGTTTCCCGAGATATCCAAAACCATTTCCAAACGCAGAGTCGTTGAATTGGCGGATACCGGAGCAAAGCGGGCTTTGATATCCTGCCCATACTGCTTATCTTCACTGGAAAGCGGTGTCGATAAGAATCATCCGATGATCATGGATGATATGGTTGAATTCTTATTTAGGGGGTTTAAAGATTAATGACTGACTTGAATAAAGAAATTGGCGCCTACACCAAGAATTTGAATAAAGCAAGTAAAGACCCTAATATTAACCGGGCGATCACCAGAGCTGTAAAATCCTACCGGGAGACGGTATCTTCAACCATGGATCGCTATCCGCACACGGAAAAGCTTGCCGAGGAAGTCCGGGAAATTAAAGCCTATTCGATGCAGCATAACAAAGCGCTTATGGAGCAGGCCATGGAAGCAATTGAAAGAAATCATGGCAAGGCTTTCTTTGCCAAAGACAAGGATGAAGTTTTCCGTATTCTCGATGAGATTGTCGGTACCGGCAAAGTGATCGTGAAAGGCAAGAGTATGCTGGGCGAAGAGCTTAAACTCAGACATGGGCTGGAGAAAGCCGGGAACGAGGTTTGGGAAACCGATCTTGGGGAATTCATTCTTCAGCTGAAGGATGACCGTCCGATGCATATTCTGTCTCCGGCAATCCATGTACCCAGAGAACAGGTTGCCGAGATCTTTACCGACTTCTTTAAAAAGGAAGTGCCTCCCGATATTGCTCAGGAAGTTGGGGTCGTACGGGAATTCTTAAGAGAGAAATATTTCACTGCCGATATTGGAATCAGCGGCGCCAATGTGGTTGCTGCCGATACCGGTCAGGTTGTTATTATTGAAAATGAAGGAAATGTCCGGCTTTGTACGGGTGCGCCGCCGGTACATATTGTCATTGTGGGCATTGAAAAACTTGTACCGTCTTTCCTCGAGGCCATGATGACAGCTGAGGTAACGTGGAGATACGCCCAGTACGGAGCACCGAGCTATGTCAATATTATCAGCGGCCCGAGCAAGACCGGGGATATCGAGAAGGTTACGACTTACGGCGCTCATGGACCGAAAGAATTTTATGTCATTTTTGTTGATAACGGCCGGAGCAAAATGATGGCGGAGGAACATTTCAGCCAGGCTTCGCACTGCCTGCGCTGCGGCGGCTGCATGTATGAGTGCCCTGTTTTCCAGGTCACAGCCGGGCATTATGGCAAGACCTATTTGAGCGGCATAGGATCCGTCTGGACGGCCTTCGTTGAAGGCGGAGCAGATGATGCTGCTCCGATGCTGTACACCTGTTTGCGCTGCGGACGTTGTGTGGAGCGCTGCCCGATGCAGATCGACGTACCGAGCATGGTCGGAGAACTGCGAAGTAGGGTTGTATCATCTTAGACTTACCAGAAAGCTTACCTCAAAGAATAGGGGTAAGCTTTTTTTAGCGGCCACGAATGGCATGGAACGACGATTCCATTCTTATAAATAATTGCATGCAGAGCTACGGAAGACGTATTTTGGAAAATAATATGCTATAATACAAAAAAATTATTCTTTTTAAGGTATTTAATTATAACTGGAGAATAAAAAATGGTAAAAGAATCGCATAGAGACAAGACGGAAAAAGTGAAGACTGGGGAAAATAATAAAAATCTTTCGCTCAAAGACAGATTATTTACGATCGTATTCGAGAACGATACCTGGGCAGGAAGGTCTTTTGACATTGCGCTGCTCTGGCTGATACTGCTGAGTATCTTAGTTGTCTGTTTGGAGTCGCTGCCGAATCTGAATCAGGATTACCGCACAATTCTCTCTGGTACGGAATGGGTGATCACGTTTCTCTTTACAATTGAATATATCATCAGAATCTGGGTCGTAAGAAATAAACTAAGATATCTGAAAAGTTTCTTTGGCGTAACCGACTTACTGGCAATCTTGCCAACGTATCTGAGTATCTTTATTGCCGGTAGCCAGTTTGCTTTAATTTTTAGGGTCTTTCGTCTGCTGAGGATCTTTCGGATCTTAAAGCTCGGCCGGTACGTCGGTGAATCATATTCACTGATCAATGCACTAAAGGCCAGCCGCTATAAAATTATTGTCTTTCTGCAGGCGGTCCTCGTTGTGGTTGTAATCGTTGGGACAATGATGTATTTAATCGAAGGGGAAACCAGCGGATTTGACAGTATTCCGGCCTCAATCTACTGGGCGATTGTGACCCTTACGACCGTCGGATTTGGCGACATTACACCGGTCACACCTTTGGGAAGGATTGTTGCCTCCATGCTGATGCTTCTTGGTTATGGCGTAATTGCCGTACCTACCGGCATCGTCTCAGCAGAGCTAGCGAAAAACAGAAACGTAAAAGCATCTACACGAACTTGTCCGAACTGCCGCCTGGTTATTCAGGACGAAGGGGACAACTACTGCAAAAACTGCGGCCTTCTACTAGAGAAAAAGGAAAACAATAAAGTATAAATATATATTGATACTTTATTGTTCAAGTTTTTAAACAATCTACCCTTGAAAATAGAGCGGATGAAGCAAAATCTGTGAAAGTTTACCGCCTCAGACGACTTTTGTCGTCCACTTCTCACAGTTCCAGACTTCGGTGACGATATCCTGGTAAAATTCAGGTTCATGACAAATGAGAAGCAGGCTGCCTTTATAGGCCTGGAGCGCTCGTTTCAGCTCCTGTTTGGCTTCGACATCGAGATGGTTGGTCGGCTCGTCGAGCAGCAGAAAATTTGTTTCTTTATTAATCAGTTTGCAGAGCCGTACTTTGGCCTGCTCACCGCCGCTCAAGACCAGGACTTTGCTTTCGATATGCTTCGTCGTTAAACCGCACTTAGCCAGCGCTGCCCGCACTTCGTACTGCGTATAGCCGGGGAAGTCCGACCAGAATTCTTCGATACAGGTCTTATAATTAGCGTCCTTGATTTCCTGTTCAAAGTAGCCGGGAAAGAGATAGTCTCCAAGTTCAGCCTGGCCTGAAAGGGAAGGGATTTCACCGAGAATGCTCTTTAAGAGTGTGGTTTTGCCGATCCCGTTAGCTCCGGTCAAAGCAACCTTCTGGCCGCGTTCCAGGGAAATGTTGATCGGACGGGAGAGCGGTTCGTTATAGCCGATCACCAGATCAGAGGTTTGAAACACGAGCTTGCCGGAAGTCCTGGCTTCTTTAAAGTTGAATACCGGTTTGGGTTTGTCCTTGGCCAGTTCGATCCGGTCCATTTTATCGAGCTTTTTCTGGCGGGACATCGCCATATTCCGGGTGGAGACTCTGGCTTTGTTACGGGCGACAAAATCCTCCAGGTCGGAGATTTCCTGCTGCTGTTTTTTATAGGCCGCTTCGAGCTGCTGTTTCTTTGTTTCGTAGACATTCAGGAAATTCTGATAGTCTCCGACATAACGGTTTAGCTGCAGGTTGTCCATATGATAAATCAGGTTGATCACGCTGTTTAAGAATTCCATGTCGTGCGAGATCAGAATAAACGCATTTTCATACGCCAGAAGGTAGCGTTTCAGCCATTCGATGTGTTGTTCGTCAAGATAGTTTGTCGGCTCATCCAAAAGCAGAATATCCGGCTTCTCCAGCAGCAGTTTGGCCAAAAGCACTTTGGTTCGCTGACCGCCGCTTAAGTCATCTACGTCCTTATCGAGACCGATATCCTGCAGGCCCAAGCCGCGGGCGGTCTCCTCGACCTTGGCATCGACAATATAAAAATCATTGTTGT
Source organism: Dehalobacter sp. CP (assembly GCF_047652685.1). NCBI lineage: Bacteria > Bacillati > Bacillota > Clostridia > Eubacteriales > Desulfitobacteriaceae > Dehalobacter > Dehalobacter sp. CP. The sequence continues at coordinate 1,566,554 of NZ_CP157399.1, read as the reverse complement.
TCAAGGTTTCCTGAATCAATCCCATCTCTTCAAGCAGCACTTCCAGCTCCTCGGATGAAGCGTCGCCCATTTTATCACAAATCGCCAGCATCTCAGCTTCCAGTGCAAAAAGATACTGAAAAGCGTCCTTCAGAACATCGCGGATCGTTGCTCCTTTAGCCAGAACCGTGTGCTGGTCAAGATAACCGACTCTGACCCGTTTGGACCATTCAATCTGGCCTTCATCAGGCTCGAGTTGGCGTGTAATGATGTTCATAAACGTTGATTTTCCTTCACCGTTCGCCCCGATCAAACCGATATGCTCCCCCTTCAGCAGGCGGAAAGATACATTTTGAAAAATGGCTCGGTCGCCAAAGCCATGACTCAAGTTTTTAACAGTCAGAATACTCATGTTTTCTTATCTTCCTTTTTACATAAATTCGTAAATAATACGATCAGGCAATCGCAAGACCATCCGTATTGCTCATCCTTGTGATAGCGGTCAATATCTTTATTAGATTATCAAATCTGCCTAAGGAGAGCAAGTCAAAAATATGGCAGCGCAGAAACGAATGGGTATCATGCTTTATTGACAAGAAGGGCAGCCAGCATGATGATATTTGCTTAGGACTGAGTTGATGGTAATATTAGATGTAAGATGCAGTTTTGATCCGTTTGAGTGGATCATAAATATAAAGGTGGAAGCGATGGGTATTGATTATTTTGATCAAATTTGGCAAACGAAAGATTCCAAAAGCAGTTATAAAGAAGGAAGCGCGGATTCCTGGGACAACAGGGTCGAAGAATTTACCGGCATCGAACCGGATGATAGAATTATGAAAATGATTGAGCTGCTTACCGTAGAAAGAATGCTTCGAGAAGACAGCACTGTTCTGGATATCGGCTGCGGACCCGGCCGTTTTGCAGCGGAATTTGCCCAAAGAGCGAAAACCGTAACCGGTGTGGATATTTCGCCGAAAATGCTGCGAACCGCCAGAGACTATGTGGCGGCCCGGGAACTTCAAAATGTTGATTTCATTGAGATGGACTGGCGGCAAGACGACTTGTTTGCAAGACAGTGGAATCAAAAGTTCAGCCTGGTAACGGCCATTATGTCTCCCGGCATTGACAGCAGGAAAAGCCTCGAGAAAATGATCGCAGTCAGCAGTGAATATTGTTTTTTAAGTCATTTTGTTGAACGGCATGATTCCATTAGTGACGAACTGAAAAGACGGTTTCTTCCGCCCCATATGGAAGATGTATACGGCAACAAAGGATTGTACTGCTGTTTCAATATTCTCTGGCTCAAAAAACTTTATCCTGAAATTACCTATATCGAGACAGCAAGGGAAAGTGTCCGCACATTGGATGAAGCGAACCGTCATTACATCACCAGACTTGGCATGAAGACAGATTTGACTGATGAGCAAAAAGCAGACATCAGGAATTATATTCAAAGCAAAGCAGAGAACGGGCTGATCAGAGAAACGGTCACAGGGAAGATTGCCTGTATTTATTGGAAAGCTGCAACCGTCTAGATCCCCAAAATCAAAAAAGAGTTCGTTTATTGAATAAGCTTCTTTTTAACCATGACCAGCGGGAAAGGAAGCGTCAGCAGCGTAACGGCTAAGAGCCAGATGATATGGCCGGTGATTGCCGGAGTAACCTGTCCCAGAACCAATGGACGCACCGTTTCAACGGCATGGTACAGCGGCGTTAGCCACGGAAGAAAACGAATGGCGGCGGGCAGGCTTTCAATCGGGAAAAAGATCCCGGCAAACAGGAACATTGGAGAAATCAGCAGCGTAAAGAAATAGCCGAAAGAGTCATAATTGGGAGCGAGACTCGTCCAAATTAAAGAGAGATTGGAAAAGATGACGGACATGAGGATCAGGGGGACAAAGATGAGCAGGGCATACGGGGAGCGGACGATGCCGAACAAAGCGACGACAATAGAGAAAACCGCACCGTAAAGAACGCCTTTGAACGTGCCGTACAGGATTTCGCCGAGGACGATGTCGTCCATGCTTACCGGCGTAACAACCATGCTGTGAAATATTTTCTCCTTGGACATCCGGGTATAGCTGTTGTAGGTCATTTCATAAGTCACAGCAAACATCGCTGAAGATGCGATCAGCCCCGGAGCCAGAAAATCAAGGTAGGAAAGCCCGTTGATCTGCGTAATATAAACGCCCAGACCAAAGCCCATGGCCCAGAGATAAAGCAGCGGCTCCAGAAAATTAAACATCAAATTGGCTTTCCAGGTTTTGCCGAAAACCTTCAGATTCCGCAGAAATACCTTGAAGGTCAGTACGGGGTTAAGATCAGGCATTTTTATTCTAATCATATTCTTCCTCCATATCATCAGTACGCTAATCCTACTCCTCAAACTGACTGCGCTTACCATGCAGCGTTTCGCCGGTTAACTTCAGAAAAACGTCTTCAAGGTTAGTGGGCCTCAGCCGTTGATAGCTGACAGGAAGGTGTTCACCGACAATTCTTTGATTCAGGTTGTCAGCCATGGCTGGTCCGTTATCAGAATAGAGGACCAGATCATCTCCAATTTGTTGAAAAGATTTCCGCCACTCAGAGCTCCAGTGCAGGAGCTTATTTTGCATATCTGGACTTACCCCGAGTTCCAGCGCATATTGCCCGACATGCTTATCAATAAGATCTTCCGGTACACCTTGCTCGAGAATTTTTCCCTGATTGATGATGATCAGTCGGTCGCAGAGATGACTGGCTTCTTCAAGATAGTGTGTTGTCAGCAGCATGGTCGTACCACTTTCTTTTAACTGCCGCAGACGCTGCCAGACCATATGACGGGCGTACGGATCAAGCCCGGTGGTTGGCTCATCGAGAATCAATAGCTCCGGACGGTTGATCAACGCTCGTCCAATTGTCAGGCGTCGTTTCATGCCGCCGGACAGCTCGTCGACGACTGCATTGGCTTTACTTCGAAGATCCATAAAGTCCAGGATTTCAAAAGCCCGTTCCCTGGCTATACTACGCGGCAGACGATAATAGGAGGCATAGACCAGCAGGTTTTCCAGAACCGTCAGTTCCGGGTCAAGGTTGTCTTCCTGGGCAACAACACCGAGACGTGCTTTAATTTCCCGGGAATGCTTCGAAACATCCTGGCTGAAAACCGTCAGATGGCCCTCTGTTCTCGGGGACAAGCCAAAGACCATTCTGGCTAGGGACGTTTTGCCGGCGCCGTTTGGACCAAGAAGTCCAAAACACTCTCCCTGCCGGACAGTAAAAGAGATATTGTCAACGGCAGTGAAATCTCCGAATCGTTTGGTTAGGTTTCCGGCTGAAATGATATCGGCTGGAAGAGAATAAGACATGAAGAGGTACCTCCGCGAATTGCTGTTCTTTTTTCCTAGCGTATCAAAAGGAAGGCGGAAGAGCAAGGCCGGGTCTGTGAAAATATCAAATATCATGTAGGGAGAAGGCAAGGAGAAGACTATATACTGTTCTGCAGATTGCGGGTGGACACGTTGTGCGTCTTCTGGTATAATGGTATCGCTTAGGTTGCATTATTTTGCAATAATAGGGAAACAGGTGAAATACCTGTACGGTCCCGCCGCCGTAAGGTGGAGCAAATTCAAAGTTGCCACTGTTTACAATGGGAAGGCTGAATTTGCTTTGAAACCGAGTCGGAAGACCTGCCTGAGCCATTTTGCACTGTTTTCACGGAGGATGAAAGGTGTAGCATACGAATCATGCAGAAGTGTTTTGGACTGTTTGCAGATTGTGTAAGTAAAACCTCTTCCAACCGCCGGTTAGAGAGGTTTTTTGATGTCCATGGATGGACGAATGCCGCGATGCCAAGGACGGCAAGGAGCGGTGATGTCCACGGACCATCTCAGCTTCGATAGAAATGGAGAACAAGTCATGAAAGCCGTTATTCCACGTATTATGTTTGCGGCTGCAGGCAGCAGCAGCGGCAAGACCACCATCACCTGTGCGGTATTACAAGCTCTTCTGGAGCAAGGAGTTAATCCTGCTGCGTTTAAATGTGGGCCGGACTATATTGATCCGATGTTTCATACCGAAGTCATTGGGACAAAATCACGGAATCTGGATTTGTTTATGCTATCGGAAGAGGTATGCCGGTATTTGCTGGTCAAGAATTCCGAACAGTCACAAATCGCTGTTTTAGAAGGAGTAATGGGTTATTATGACGGGCTAGGCATTGGCAGTACCGTGGCAAGTTCTTACCATTTGGCTGCAGTAACGCAAACGCCTGTTATCCTTATTGTCAATTGTGCCGGTTCAGCAATCTCAATTGCAGCCTTGATCCAAGGATTCTGCCATTTTAGACCGGACAACGGGATCAAGGGCGTTATTCTGAATAATCTTACACCTTCCCTATACCCGCAGTATAAGGAAATGATCGAAAAAGAGACGGATATCCAGGTGGTCGGTTACTTTCCGAAGCTCAAAGAATGCGCGTTGGAAAGCAGGCATCTTGGATTAATTACAGCATCGGAAGTGGAAGACCTGCAGCAAAAAATGAAATTACTGGCCATACAGGCCAGAGAATCCATCGATCTGAAACAGCTGCTGCGTATTGCAGGCAGGGCCGCGGAAATAGACTATCATGAGGCCGGGATCGAGAGAATCTCTGCTGTTAAAGTCGCCGTAGCCAGAGATAAAGCCTTTTGTTTTTATTACCAGGACAGCCTCGACCTTTTGGAAACATTGGGAGCGGAACTGCAGTATTTTAGTCCGCTTGATGATCAAGCTGTACCGGAATGTGACGGACTGATTCTCGGCGGTGGTTATCCGGAATTATATACCGGACAGCTGGCCGGGAATACATCGATGCTGGCAAGCATCAGGCATGTTCTCTCCAATAATACTCCCTGTATAGCTGAGTGCGGCGGGTTCATGTATTTATTGGAACGTATTGCTGACAAGGACGGCAAACCTTATCCAATGGCAGGATATTTAGAAGGGGATGCTGTACTGACGGATAAACTGAACCGTTTCGGTTATATTACACTGACGGCGCAAAAGGACAACTTGCTGTGCGACAAAGGCGGCAAGATTAATGCGCATGAATTTCATTACTCTGATTCGACGGCCAATGGCGGCGGTTTTACGGCAGTCAATTCGTCCGGGAGCAGAACGTGGGACTGTATCCATGCCGATGAGAACCTCGTCGCCGGTTACCCTCACCTTCATCTCTGGGGAAACTCTGAGTTTGCGCGTTCGTTTATCCGGAAATGCAGCGACTTTCAGGCTGCCAGGATGGGTTCGTAAGACGTGCGTAAACAGGAAGAATTTGAATCATTTGCTGAATGGAACGATAGCTGATATAAAACGACAGCTGATATAAAGGGATATTTTTGTGAAAGGAAAGAGGCGGTGAGTAAATGTTGGCTTTGGTCAGCGGAGGCGTTGCCAGCGGAAAGTCTGAAATAGCAGAAAACTTAGCTGTCAGTTTGAATAAAGGAAAAATGGCCTATATTGCAACAATGGCTGCCTCAGATGAAGAGTGCCGCAACCGGGTTGTCAAGCACCGTCGGATGCGGGACGGCAAAGGGTTCAACACTTTTGAGTTTCCTTACGGACTTTCCGAGAAAATCCCTATTTTAAGCGGCTGCGATATCGCTTTACTCGAGTGCATGGGCAACCTGATTGCCAACGAAATGTATTTGCAGGAGCGCAGCCCGCAGGATGCTATTGAATGCATTCGCAATGATATCCGGCTGCTAGCGGCGACCGTACCGAATACCGTCATCGTAACCAGTACGATATTTGAGGATTTCAAAGCCTATGATGATTTTACGGCCGGCTATATCCGTGTACTGGCTGAAATAAATTCGGCAATTGCCGTGGCTGCAGATGTCGTGATTGAATCCGTCTGCGCGATCCCGGTTATCCATAAAGGAATGAAGGAGCTTTCCGGTTATGAAAATCTTGTATGAATCGTTTGTTGCAGCTTTTTCGATGTTTTCTAAAATTCCGATGCCTCAAATCGACTGGAACGAGAAGAATATGCGTTATTCTTTTATCTTCTTTCCTGTGGTCGGGGCTGTCATTGCCTTTGCTCTCTATTTCTTGTTTCTATTGTTGGAATATTTCGGATTCAGTCCCGTCTTTTTTGCTGCTGCAGCTGTGTTTGTTAACGTCATGATCACTGGCGGAGTTCACCTCGACGGTTATTGTGACACGACAGATGCCTTGAATTCCCATAAGGACCAAGAGGAAAAGCTTCGAATCCTTAAGGATCCTAATGTTGGAGCCTTCGCGCTTATCTATACGTCTGCTGTCCTTCTGCTGCAGTTTGCGGCGTGGTATGAGACCTATCTGAAACCGGACTTTTTCTTACTCGTTCTTGTTTCTTTTATCCTGTCACGTTCGATGGCTGCTTTAGCGGTTGTCTCCTTTCCGTGTGCCAGAGATACAGGACTTGCTGCAATTTTTGCAGGTTATGCTTCGAAGAAAGCGGTAAGAATCATTAGTTGCTTTATGGCTTTATTATCGATTGCGATGATGCTGTATGTAAGTGTGATTATCGGGATCATTGCAGTTCTGTTTATTATGCTGTCCTTTTACTTATTTAACCTCATGGTTCAAAAACATTTTGGGGGTATAACCGGCGATCTGGCAGGCTTTTACATTGTAGTAAGCGAAACAGGAATACTTCTGATTTCGGCAATAGCAGGAGGCGTTATACTATGATTTTGGTGATCGGAGGCGCTAGTCAGGGAAAATTAGAATTTGTCAGGAGCAAATGGGATATCGCTTCGGCAAACATTACGGACGGAGGGACTTGCAGCTTCGAAGAGGCTTTTCAGCGTCCGGTGCTTGACCATCTGCATCTGCTGATCAGACGTTTGCAGGAAGCCAGCCTTGATGCTCGGAAATTTATCGCTGACGGAATCGAGCAGCACCCTGGCATGATTCTGATTTGTGATGAATTAAGCTCAGCCGTGGTGCCGGTTTTAAAAGATGACCGGGAAATGCAGGAAACGACCGGGAGGGTCCTTTGCGCGGCCGCCCAGAAAGCGGCTAAGGTCTATCGTGTCTTCTGCTCCGTTCCGGTTCTGATTAAAGGTGAAGAGCATGACTAAGTTCCTGTACCTGATCCGGCATGGCAAGACGGAAGGAAATCTGAGACGCAAGTATATCGGAATTACGGATGAGCCTTTATGTGAACAGGGGATCTCCGAAATCCGTGAGTATATTGCTGCCGGCCACTATACGGCGGTTGAACATGTCTTTGTCAGTCCAAGGCTCCGCTGCCTTCAGACCAGGGAGCTGATCTATCCGGATATTCCTTATAGTACAATGCCCGAACTTGCGGAGTGCAGCTTCGGTATATTCGAAAACAAATCGTATGAACAGCTGAGGGACCTTGCCGAGTACAAAAGCTGGATCGATGGCGGCGGGAAACAGCAAGTCCCGGGCGGGGAACAGCCGGAAATGTTCAGGTCCCGCTGCCTGGAAGGTTTTAACCGTGTGATGCAGGAAGTAGATGAAGCCGGAATCGAAAAGGCCGCACTGGTTATTCACGGCGGTACGATCATGATGCTGCTTGAGGCATTTTCTCCCGAAGTATTTGATTTTTACCATTGGCAGATAAAGAACGGCGAAGGCTATCAGCTGACGATTGATCAGGCTTTATGGACCGAAAAGAAGAAGCTGGCGGCGATATCGAAGATCTAGGGGATAAGAATATAAAGGTCCGAAGTTGATCGCCCGCTTGTTTTGGTAATGACGAAATCGATGAAATGATAAAGAAGTTGGTATTGAATGATTACACTTTATGCTTTAGTGACAGGTTATATTTTGGATTTGATTTTTGGTGATCCTCCCTGGCTGCCTCATCCGGTCCGCTGGATCGGTTCGCTGATTGCCGGAGGAGATAAATACCTGCACCGGATCAGTTGCAGGACGGACCGAAGCCAGTATTGGTGCGGGGTACTGCTGACTGTTACCATTGTTACGGTGACATTTCTCGTGCCGCTGGGCCTATTGTATTTGTTGAATAGCATCAGCCCGCTGCTGGGGTTTATGGCCGAGGCTTTGATGTGTTATCAGATTCTGGCTACGAAGTCGCTGAAAGCTGAGAGCATGAAGGTCTATGATGCCCTGCAGAAGAACGATATCATGGAAGCCCGTTATCAATTATCCTGGATTGTCGGCCGGGACACGGAGAACTTGAACAGCTCCCAGGTAGCGAAAGGCGCTGTGGAAACCGTGGCCGAAAATCTTTCCGACGGCGTTATCGCGCCGATGCTTTTCATTCTGGTTGGCGGAGCCCCCTTGGGCTTTTTGTATAAAGCGGTCAATACGCTGGACTCGATGATTGGCTATAAAAATGACAAATATCTTTATTTTGGCCGGTTTGCGGCCAAACTGGATGATGTCGCCAATTATCTTCCGGCCAGAATTTCTGCCTATTTGATGCTCCTGGCTGTTTTTTTGACCCGTTATGATTTCAAAGATGCCCTGAGAATCTACCGGCGTGACCGTCATAATCATACCAGTCCGAATTCCGCCCACACTGAAGCCGTTTGCGCCGGGGCCCTTAATGTTCAACTCGCCGGAAGCAATTCTTACTTTGGCAAGCTGGTGGTTAAGCCGACGATCGGTGACCCGATCCGGGAGATCGAGGCTGAAGACATCCGCCGCGCCAACAAGCTGATGATTGCGACGTCGCTTGTCGGCCTGATTCTGGGGTCCGCTGTTAGAGCCGCTATTGCGCAGTTTGGCTGATAGTATTTCTGTTTAGCGGGGGCAAAATATATTGCAGCTGTTATGTTATCCTGTAAGAAGCGAAATGCTCTTTGGGGCAGGTCTGTGAGTCACAATACCGCTTTTCGGCTGTTGTGCCCTCCGTGGCACAAAAAGCCGCGCTCCGCCTCGTGCTCCGCTTAGCGCGGAACTGTGACTCCCAGACTGGTCTTAAGAGTGGGAGACTTTAGCGGCTCAAGAAGCACTGTCAAACTTAATAAGCAGGTTTACTTTGCCTTCCGTAGCCTTCCGTAGCTAGCTTCTTTATGACTTGCTCCTTGTATCAGTACCTTCTAAGCATTGTTACTTCTGAGCGCAACGCTCTACATCGTGCTTCACATGGCGGCAATTAGGACTTTAGACTTGTGCTTGCCAACAAAGCGAGGAATACCAGCTGAGACAGGATAAGGGGACTTAATGTATTTGCTATCTTTCCTGAACTTTCTACAAAACTTTCTACAGATTAGCGTATCTTCGTAACCGACCTGACAAGCGGAACATGGATGTGGAGCGCGGCTTTTTGCGCCAAGGAGGGCGCAATAGCCGAAAAGGCGGTTACGAAGATACGCGAGCCACAGAATAAAATCTATAGATCAGAACCTATAGATTAGAACCTACATATTTACCCCAAGAATAATCTCAAACTTTAGACAAACTTAGGCTACAAATACGACAGAGACAGGTGAGAGCAGATGTATCAATATATCCACGGCGGAGATATTTATTCGGTAAAAAAACTGACAGGCAGGCAGGAGATTCTTGATTTTTCTTCTAACGTAAATCCACTCGGGCTGCCGGAGTCTATAAAGGAAGCCGTGATCCATTCGCTTGATGAATGTACGAATTATCCGGACCCGTTTTGCCGGGATCTTGTTGCGGCTTTGGCCAAATATGAGTGCACGGATCCTGAATATATCCTTGCCGCCAATGGGGCTGCAGAGATTATTTTCCGACTTGTGCTGGCTCTGAAACCGAAAAAAGCGCTGATCTTTGCTCCGACCTTTGCAGACTATGAAAAAGCGCTGCATACGGTGGATTGCTTGGTAGAATATTATTTTTTACGGCCGGAGCACGATTTTGCAGCCCGTGAGGACCTGTTGGATCAGATGCGCCCAGGCCTGGACATCATGATTCTTTGTAACCCCAATAATCCTACCGGTCAATTGTGTTCACGTGCATTTTTACAGAAGGTGCTTGCCAAGGGCCAGGAAATCGGTGCAATCGTGATGATTGATGAATGCTTTATGGATTTTGTCGAAGATAAAGAACAATTTTCTGTGCAAAACTGCATTGAACAGTATGAAAATCTCGTCATTCTGAAAGCTTTTACCAAGATATTTGCGATGCCGGGTTTTAGACTTGGCTACGCTTTGACAGCCAACAAAACATTGCTCGAACAAATGAGGTCCGCCGGTCAAGACTGGAGTGTTTCAACGCTGGCCCAAGCGGCCGGTACCGCTGCCTTAAAAGAAACTGCCTATCTGCAGCAGACGAAACAGCTGATTGAAACAGAAAGAAGATTTTTGATTGATGCACTTTTGGGTCTTGGACTGAAGGTCATCGGCTCCAGAGCAAACTACATATTTTTCCGGGCTCAGCGTACAGACCTGTCTGAAAAGCTGATAGCGAAAGGGATTATGATCCGTCCATGCGCCAACTATGTCAATTTAAACGGTGAATACTTCAGGGTTGCTGTGAAAAGCCATGAAGATAATTTGAAACTCAGCGCCGTACTCAGGGATGTGATATGTGATGAAAGCAGTCATGGTCATTGTTGACGGACTTGCAGATGAGAAAATTGAAGAATTAGGCTGGCAAACCACATTTGAGGCTGCCTGTCATCCAGAACTTGACCAAATTGCCGCTGAAGGTCATACCGGCTGGTTTGATTCCTGCCCGCAGGGCTACCTGCCGGAAAGCATGCCGTGTATCCTGAATCTTTTAGGCGTTAAGCCTGCCTATTTTCCGCAAAGCAGGGCATCACTCGAACTGCTTGCTAACGGCTACTGCCTGGAGCAGGATGAAGTCGTTCTGCGTTGCAATCTTGCCGCCCTTGACAGTCATGGAAGATTAGCTTCCTTCAACGGCGGGAACTTAACCGGAGCTGAAATGCAAAAAGCGGCGAAGATAGCGGCTGATATCGATCCGAATATCAAGATGCTGCATTTATCCGGGTACAGGAACCTGATCATTGTCAAAGCGCATTATTTTCAAACGCTGGATTGCAAGACGTATCCGCCGCATGAATTTTTGGGCGATGATTCCGATGATTTATTAGCGGACATTTGCACTTCGGCCCCCATACTCCAAAAATTTGTTTCGGAGGGGAAAAATAGGTTAAAATACCTAAGCAGCCAAGAACAGCAAATGATTTTTTATCCATGGGGAATATCTGGGAAAAGCCGTTTACCTGCATTTGCAGAATTGTATGGTAAAAAGGCAGCGGCAGTCTGCGGTACGGAAATTGCCAAAGGGATTGCTTTGGCCTTGAAGATGGATGTTCCTGATTTGGCAGAAGCTACTGGAGATACGGATACGGATCTGGCCCTTAAGGCGCAAACGGCATGCCGCTTGTTATCCGAGTATGACTTTGTGCTTGTGCATATCAATGGCACAGATGAAGCCGCTCACCGGCATGATCATCGAGAAAAAATTGAATTTATCGAAAGAGTTGACCGGGAGTTTTTTGCTTTTCTGCGTCAGAACCTGACAGATGATACTGGGATTCTGATCTGTGCTGATCATGCGACCAGCCCTGTCAGCGGGAAGCATTCGGCCTTGGATGTTCCGTATATCTTCAGGAAAGCCGGGGAAACCTTGCCGCCGGGGGATTTAGAGGCGAATAAGGTCTTAAAGTATTTGATTTCAGAGTAAATACTAACAGTACAAACAGGAAAGCGGGTGTCACACGATGGCCAAATCAATCATGGTTCAGGGAACAATGTCCAACGCCGGAAAAAGCTTGTTCACGGCAGGTCTGTGCCGTGTTTTTAAACAGGCAGGTTATAAGGTAGCGCCCTTCAAATCCCAGAACATGGCCTTGAACTCCTACATTACCAAAGAAGGGCTGGAGATGGGCAGAGCGCAGGTTGTCCAGGCAGAAGCAGCCGGGCAGGAGCCCAGTGTCCTGATGAATCCGATCCTTTTGAAACCGACAAATGATCAGGGTTCGCAGGTCATTGTCAACGGTGAAGTGTTGGGTAATATGAATGCAGCAGACTATTTTCAATATAAAACGAAGCTTATTCCAAATATTATGGCGTCCTACCAGACGCTTGACCAGAACAATGACGTTATTGTCATCGAAGGAGCGGGCAGTCCCGCGGAGATTAACTTGCAGGAGGATGATATCGTCAATATGGGGATGGCCAAAATGGCTAAAGCTCCTGTCCTGCTTGTTGCCGACATTGACAGGGGCGGCGTTTTTGCATCCATTTACGGCACGGTGATGCTCTTAAGTGAAGATGAAAGAAAAATGATCAAAGGCATTGTGATCAATAAATTTCGCGGAGATGTAGAAATCTTAAGGCCCGGGCTGCGGATGATCGAAGAAAAAGTCAATATTCCGGTCATCGGTGTCGTTCCATATCTGAATATCGACATTGAAGATGAAGATAGTTTATCCGAAAGAATTGCTGTGGACAAAACAGTGCAAGCAGTAGATATCGCAGTGATCCGGCTGCCAAGGATGTCCAATTTTACTGATTTTAACGTTTTCGAACTGATTCCCGGAGTTTCCCTGCGCTATGTAAAATCCATGGCTGAGCTGAAGAATCCGGACATGATCATTCTACCAGGGACGAAAAATACAATGGCTGACTTGTTGTGGCTGCGTCAGAGCGGTCTGGAAGCAAAGATCAAAAAGCAGGCTGCTGACGGGGAAACCATTGTATTTGGGGTATGCGGAGGCTACCAAATGCTTGGCGAAACGCTGGAAGATCCTTTTGGCGTAGAAGAGGGCGGAAGTCTCACAGGAATGGGTTTGCTGGATATGAAAACAATATTCTCCAAACAGAAGACCAGGACACAGGTAGAAGGCCGGTTCAGTCAGTTTGACGGTGTTCTTGCCGGATTATCCTCGATCCGTTTTCACGGTTATGAAATTCATATGGGCGTAACAGAAACAGGGGATGTCGAGCCTTTGACGCATATCGACATTGAGTCGGGCCTTCAGGTGCAAAAGATGGAAGGTGCCCGAAAGCTGAATGTTATGGGCAGTTATGTTCATGGCATATTTGATGAAGAAGGAGTCGCTGTAGCAATTGCCGAATGCCTTTTAAATAAAAAGGGGTTGGATTCAACAAGCCTCAAACGGTTAAGCTATAAACAATATAAAGAGCAGCAGTATGACCGATTGGCGGATGAAATCCGAACACACGTCGACATGGCCGCGATCGTGAATATTTTGGAGGCAGGTGTATAATTGATGAAAAAAGGTCTCATCCATATTTACTGCGGGGACGGCAAAGGAAAAACGACCGCTTCCCTCGGTCTGGCAGTCAGATGTGCAGGCAGAGGGCGCAGGGTATTGATCGTCCAGTTCTTAAAAAGCCAGGATACTGGGGAACTGCATACCCTGGAGAAAATTCCGGGGATAACGTTTTTGCGCGGTGAAGAGTCCTTTGGTTTCTATAATCAGGAGACAAATGAGCAGAAGGAGCAGCGCAGGACCGTTTATAATAAGATCCTGCAGCAAGCGGTTTCAGCGTGCCGTGAGGGCCAAGCCGATTTGCTGATTCTTGATGAAGCCGTAGCCTCCTATAATTATGACCTGATTGACCGTGCGCTTCTGCTTGAGTTTTTGCGGACGAAACCTGAAGGGCTTGAGGTTGTGCTGACCGGACGGGGGCCTGCGGAAGAGCTGCTTGATCTTGCAGACTATGTATCTGAGGTCAAGAAAGTCAAACATCCGTATGATAAAGGGATCAAAGCGCGCCTCGGCATTGAACGGTAATATTTGACAGCCTCGATTCCATCTTGACAAGAATCCGGTCTCCGCTTTATACTAAAATCAGAAAATATAATACATGATGGTTAAAAACATACAGTGTTACCTTTTGCTGACAGGTCAGGTTGGAATTCGAGGCACAGGTCAGAGGGATGTATGGGATGTTGCCGGACGGATTCAAAGCCACCTTCAGGGTTGGCTTTATTTATTCAGATCAGTTTCCCGCAAAATTCCTCAGTTTCCGTTAAGATTCGTGTTTAAGGTCCATCGATTTCCAGTTAACGTTCAGGTTCACAAGTATGTTGTTTCAGTAGATTCGTTTGTTACCTTAACCTTAGGTTTTCACCAGGCTCCATTTCTAGACTCCATTATCCGGGTGATTCTTGAGAAAGGCGTAGAGAAAGTAGCGTAAGTCTGAAAGTAGCGTAAGTCCGATTTGTGATTCCATGTGTTTTGATTAAAGTAGGTGACTCGAGTAAAATTATCTGTTTGTGTCCATGAGGAATTTTGCGGGTTATACACTTAAGGCCTCTTCGCATCAATGCGAGGGGGCCGTTTATTTGTGTGCCAACATAAAAAATTGGTTATTGAACATACGTTATTGAACATATTGAATCCGTTAATTGAAAACCAACTTCCGTTCACAGCAACCCCTTGGAGTTGAAGGAGTAAGCTCCGTTTTTTCTATGTAAAATCTATGTAAAAATGATAAAAAAGGTATATAGTTGGCGTAAGATAGCACGAAAATCCGGCATTTTGAGCATGGGAAACAGACCTTTGGGAGTTTATTGCAAAACATAGCCCCCGTACAATTACCCCTGTTTCTTTACATTTCTAACGGTGCGCTTCCCGTATCTTACATATGGTTGTTGGCTTCCCCGTTTTGCAGGCGGTTCGCCAGCACTATGAATTCCACCTCTGGTTTGCTTTCACTCCAGGTTGAAGATTTACCTCAGACTGTCACTGAGACGCCCTGTCCGTTCAGCGGTGCTGGAATCTTCATATTGGCTACAAAAATGAACAGGTTAACGGCATTGGTTGGATTCTGCCCCACTGACTCGTACCACTGCGTGGCGAATTACAAAAACCGCGCCGCTCAGGCACGGTCTTTGCTGACTTTATTTAATTGACCAATGAGAAAAAATCTATTTCAAGAGTATCGGAATAAAAGGAGTTACACTTACCAATCCCGAGTATAATAACTTCTAGTTTCATGTTCTTCTATACCATCCTTTGCTCGATGATATCCAGTCATTACATAATGCTGAGTCCCTAATGGGTTACTGCACCAACAGTCGACTTGTGCCCAGGTAGCTTGTGTTCTCAAATCAGTATCCCAAGCTACACAAACGCCATCACGCCAAAGTTCACCATACACTTCAACTTCATCACATACTATGTCAGTGCTAGTGACGGAATAACCGTATACTTGATAAATTTGATTTCTTAGGTTAGAATAACAACCACTCGAACCCCAATTAAAGGCAAATGCAACATTGGTACATAATAGGGTTAATGCCAATGTTAAAATTGAAATTTTCAACTTTCTACCAATCATTATTCTGCCTCCTTAACTATTTGATTTGTTTTAATCGGATTTTTTTCCGATATATCAAATTCATCAAGGGTTAGGGTTCCGTCATCGTGTTTAATTGCTATCGATACTTTATCATTTCCTTCGATGAAGAATACTGGCATGAAATCACCAATTTTGTGAGTCCCGTCTATCGCTAACGATTTAAGAGCAACTGCGCATTTATTTTTTATATCGGAACTCAATTCAGAACTACTGTCATCATATACATCTCGTACGTACGCAGGTTTGGCCTTATTGGTATCTATATTCATAATTTCTACAGCCTTGTCTTTAAATGCAAGTTCTTCCTGAGATGCATTACTGTCTGAATAAGCTTTATTGACATTTACGATTAATAGTACAGCAAGAAATACTACTCCAAGACTAATGGCAACCCATGAAAATGTTTTCTTTACTTTCATAATTGAAATACTTTGTATGATATCCATGTGTTCAAATGTATGGATATCATATCTCCTTTCATTTAATATATCGTTTTAAAATACTCTATGAAGATAATTGTAAATAAATTTGTTATAATTAATTCTAATAGTGGTTCTAATTGGTAAACTGGGTACAGAGGCACAATCGGTATCCCTAATAATCAAACGAGCCACTATTTTGTTGTCGGGGGGGATCTTAATTTTGTACAATAGTAATCATTATATTTCCTTCTATTTATAAGAAATTAATTTCTATTTCTATACAATATTGAAAATACCCTTCTATTAATACAAATATTTAACATTTATGCCTAAATTTCATTTAAGGTAAAAAATACGGTAAAAAAATACGTAAAAAAAATACGTTATTGAACATATTGAATTTGATGTAATTATCCTATGAAGTAAATCGCAAATAAAAATATGACTTAAAATGGAAATGATGGAAGGAAATAGCAAGAAGGCGGAGAATTATTTAAGCAAATTTTCCGTGAGAGGAGAGAAACGGCGTGAAAGTAAAACGCAGACTTCTTTACCCAGTACTGCTGCTTCTAATCATGATCCTATCCATTCCAGGGGTTGCTTATGCTGAATTTGACGAATACGGTTACAACGCTCAGGCCAGAATGTTTATCGGAACACTGGAAAACTGGGAAGCGCTTCTTCAGGGATTACCACCGGAGCCATTTAATCCGAAAGAAACAGACATTGTTTTTGTCGAAAGAAAATGGAATAAGCTTTTTGATCCAATGATTCATTTTAACCCGCCGTTAGGTGCGGGAGCCTGGCAGGAAGCCCGATTATGGAAATACCTTTCAGGAGACCAATTGGGATGGACCTGGCATCAGGAAATTGAAGTCGTTTATTCCCCGGATCATCCGATACCAGGTGCATTTGCGGTCCCACAGGAAGCGATGGGGTTGACAGGATTTTATTGCACGAGGCAACAGGAATATTTGTTGGGACCTCACGGGCAAAAAACGGTCATTCAAGATTTCTACGTAAAAAAATTTATTCTTGTGCAGACGGATTGTTCATTAAATTGTCATCTTTCTGCCATAAAACCAACACAGGAGCCGTATAGAATACATAGCAAGATAAAAATGATCGTATTAGAAATTAATACAAATACATAACGGTTAGGTGAGGGTTGAATGAGCAGCAAATTAGTGACAAAGATTGTATTGGATATTGCGATGAGCATACTTTTTGTGTTTCTGCTGGATGCTTTTGGAACCGGGTTAGCTTTTCATGAGATTGCAGGGCTATTTATTTTTGCTCTTTTCGGTATCCATATTCTGTTGAACGGATCCTGGGTGAAAAACACAACGTTGAATCTACTGCAAAACAAGCTTAAAAATCGGACCGCAGTTTCCGTGAAGATAAAATATGCTTTGAATCTTGCAATCTTCATCAGTATTTTGATCATCGTGACTACGGGGGTAATGATATCGAAGGTTTTGTTTCCTTCAGATACGATTCATGGTGAATGGATCTATCTGATCCATAAATGGACATCATACGTCTGTCTGGGCTTCCTGATCACCCATCTGGCAATTCATGCCGGCTATTTCGTAAAATCAATCGGCAGGATCATCATAAACCTAAAAGAACGCAATGTCAGGAAGACACTGGTTCGCCTTGGTGCGGCATGCCTGCTGGTCGTCATGTTGTATACCCGGGTTCTTTCAACAGTTTCGGCAAGCGATGAGAATCAATTAGGCAAAATTGCAGAGACCCAGATCACGACATCGCAAAGTACATCCCCAAACAGGACTGACTCCCCGACAGAAGGTCAATATAATGAAAGCATAACCTATTCGGAGGGTTCAGTTTCTGACAATCGTGATACTGGAAACAGTATCACCGAGGACATGACGATTGGCAATAATAAATCAGAAGACGCTGATGCTATTGGTTCGGTAAATAAT
Organism: Dehalobacter sp. CP; assembly: GCF_047652685.1. Taxonomy (NCBI): domain Bacteria; kingdom Bacillati; phylum Bacillota; class Clostridia; order Eubacteriales; family Desulfitobacteriaceae; genus Dehalobacter; species Dehalobacter sp. CP. The sequence continues at coordinate 1,548,920 of NZ_CP157399.1, read as the reverse complement.
GCCGCTACGGATGTAACTGTTGGGGATACCACCGGTCCGGAAGAAAAAATTAGTCTTGATGAATACTTGTCCCAGCTGCACTGTAGTGGTTGCCATAAAAACTGCTCTCTTTTGTATCCGCAATGCGACAAGGCTCAAGGTGAAATAAGGGCGGCAGAACAGGAATATCAGGAACTTTACGGGATATAAGCAAACAATGACGCTGCAAGGATAGGAAAATATAGATATTAAGCTAGGCTAAGCAAAACAACCGATTTGACCCCGGTTGTTTTGTTGTTGTTGTGCGCCATGTATGGCGTGTAACTAGGCGGTGAAAGTATGCGATGGGGGCTGGCAGTTGGCAAACGTCAGCCCAGAGCAAGGGTGTCCACTACGAGGTAGAATCTGAAGGAATATGATGAGAAACAGATACATATCCAGGACACGGCCACATAGAATAAGAATAGTGCAGCATAAATGAACTTATGTTTAATATTGACACTCGATTTCCACCGCGATATACTGAAACAAAGAATAATGAATGGGTGTTTACTTATGCAAGTGCCAAAAGAAGAAATCAAAAAAAGGATTATTGAGGCAGCGGAAGAGGAGCTTCTCGTCTCAGGCTACCGTCATTCCTCAATGCGGAATATTGCGCAGCAAGCCGGGATTACCGTAGGGAATATTTACTCCTATTTTTCCGGTAAGGATGACCTGCTCGATAATATTCTTCAGTCTACCATCGAACAGCTTCGGAAACTGGTATTCATTGACATATCCGATAAAAGCAGTCTGTCGACGCAAAGCATCACTTATGTCACGGAAGCGATGACCAAGGTGTTTCTGGATAACAGAACGCAGTTTTTGATCCTGATGAAGAGTGTTGAGGGCTCTAAATACGAAAATATAAAGGCGGAACTGATCGAGCTTGTCAAGCAGCGTCTGGAAAACGATTTGTTCTTAACCAGTTCCAGGCCCGGCAGCGATATGCTGCTTGCCGATTCCCTGGCCGTGGCGCTTATTGAAGGTATCATCAATATTTTTAATAAGTATGGCGGGGATGAAGAGCGTCTGGCCAATCTGCTGAACAAATTCCTTTTATTGATTATTGGGGATATTCAAAAGAGGATTTAAAAGAACGGTAAAGGATGGTACGGGTATGCAGCTGCTTATAGAAAAGCTTGTGAAGTTTCTTATTGCCCATAAACGGGCGGTTTTATTGACCTATTTGGCTGTCATCATCGTCAGCATTGCGCTTGTACCCAATATTAAAGTTAACTATGATTTGGCGGAATATCTGCCGGAACGCTCCATGACCAAGCAGGCGATTACACTTGTGGACAAGGAATTTGGTTATCCGGGAACTGCTCAGGTCATGGTAGAAAATGTCTCTATCCGAGATGCTGCGCTTGCCAAGGAAAAAATTAAAGAGGTTCCAGGTGTGAAAAACGTGATTTGGCTGGACGATGTCACGGATATCACAGTCCCTGAATCCTTTATTCCCCGGAATTATCTGGATAGTTACTACAAAGATGGTGCGGCCTTATTCCAGGTTGAATTTGCGCAGGGGGATTATGCCTCGGAAACAGGGGACGCCCTGAAGACGATCCGGGCTTCTTTAGGTGAAAAGGCCAGTATCACAGGAGAAGCTGAAGATTCAAGCCATATGCGGGAAGTACTGGCTGCGGAAATGTCCAAAATCATGATCGTCGTTATTCCGCTCTGCGTCCTCATCCTGATGTTGGCATGTTATTCCTGGATAGAGCCGCTGCTGTATTTAACCGTCATTGGTATTTCCGTGATTATCAATGCCGGAACGAATGCTTTTTTCCCTGAGATATCTTTCATTACGAATTCAATTGCCGCGGTGCTGCAATTCGCCATTTCGATGGATTTCTCGTTGTTTCTTTGCCACCGCTATCTAGAGGAAAGGGATGCCGGGGCAGAGTTTCTTCCTGCAATTGTCAAAGCGGTAAAAAATACATTGTCGTCTATTTCGGCGAGTGCACTGACAATTGTAGCAGGCTTTTTAGCCCTGCTGTTTATGCAGTACGGGATTGGAAAAGATCTTGGACTGGTCCTGATTAAAGGAATCTGTCTGAGCTATATCAGTGTGATCATTTTGCTGCCGGTTCTGATCGCGATCTTCCACAAAACAATTGATAAAACCCGGCACAGACCCCTCGTTCCACCGTTTAAGAAGATAGGACAGGGTGCAATTAAAGTAAAATATCTACTGTTTGCCCTGGCCTTAATAGTTATTATTCCGTCTTTCCTGGCACAAAAGAATACCGACTTTTTATATGGCAATACTTCCGGAAGTTCCAGTGAGGGGACCATTGCTGAGGAAAGAAAAAACATTGAAAGCCGCTTCGGCATCTATAATCCTGTCGTTGTACTTATACCGAATGATGATATTTCTTCGGAAATTCAGCTGGCTGAGGAACTGAAGAAACAGAAATATATCCGCGATGTTCAGACCCTGGTTACGCTGGCAGATCCTGCTGTACCACGTTCTTTACTGCCGCAAAGCGTTAAGGATATGTTCCTGTCAGAACATTATACCCGGATGATCGTTCTTATGAACATTACCGGTGAAAGGCCCGAGACTTCCAAAGCCGTTACAGAACTTGAACAGTCGGTGCAGAAGTATTACCCTGACCAATGGTATGCCGCCGGGAATGCCACCAGTATTGCCGATATTAAGAATACGGTTGAATATGATACGCGTACAGTTAACCTGTTTTCAATTCTGTCCGTAGGTCTGATTATTCTACTGACGTTCCGTTCCATCTCTGTTCCGATTCTGCTGATCGGCGTTATTGAGTCTTCTATTTGGATCAACATGGGTATCCCATATTTTCAGGGATCAAGCTTGGTGTTTATCGGCTATCTGGTGGTGAGTTCCATCCAGCTTGGTGCAACAATCGATTATGGGATCCTGATGTCCAACCGCTATCTCGGATTCAGGAAGACGCAAAAACCCAGAGATGCAGTGCTGTCAGCGTTGAATACTGCCGGAAACACAGTGATGATCTCAGCTCTGATTCTTGCCGTGGCGGGTTTTGCGGAAGGAATGCTTTCCCAGATTAAAGCAATCAGCGATATTGGAATTTTGCTGGGCAGGGGGGCCGCACTGTCAGGACTGATGGTCCTTGTTTTGCTGCCGGTACTGCTGATGACGTTTGATAAAATCATCATAAAGACCACTTTCTCTGTGAAAGAAAGTGGGAGGGAGGAGACAATCTGATGAAAAAACCGATCGCATGCTTTCTGACTGTAATGCTGCTGATTTCCGTATTTTCTTTATCCGCATCTGCTTCAGATACGGAGAGCACGGCAAGCAACCCCAATATTACCGTTGTCAAAGATGAGACCGTTTATGCGGACCTGAAAATGGATGGGAGTATTTCCGGTATTACAGTCGTCAATAGGATTGATACGCCTGAGTCCGGCAGTTACCTGGACTACGGTGTCTACGATTCGATTACCAACCTTTCCGGCAGTGAAACTCCTGTGCTTGCCGATGGCAGAATTTCCTGGCAGCTGCCGGCACGGGACAAAGGTTTCTACTATCAGGGCAAACTGACTGAGGGAGAACTGCCGTTTGCGTTTAGGATTACCTATCGGCTGAACGGCCAGAAGGCTAAGCCCGAAGACATTGTCGGCAAAGAAGGAAGGATTGAAATTACGCTCAAAGTTCAGCCAAATGCTGAAGCCAAAGCGTATTACAGAGAAAACTATCTTTGTCAGGTCCAGCTGCCGTTGGATCTGGATGAAAATACGGTTCTTTCTTCATCAGGTGCTTCCGCCATGATTTCCGGCAAGACCCTGACGCTTGCCTACATGGTGCTTCCGCAGAAAAGTGCTCAATATACAGTGGTTTATGATACTGAAAAGTTCCAGATGGCGTCCATGACGATGACCTGCTCCTATTTTGACAGTTCCAATTTCCTGAATTTTAACATGGATACCGGAAGTATAACGCAAATGTCACGCGGAGCCGGGCAAATTGTTTCCGGTACGGAGAAGCTGAAGGCCGGTTTAATCGAATTGAATAAAGGCATAGCAGGTATTGCTTTGGGCTCTGCCCAACTTCAGCAGGGAACCGGCGCGATGCGTCAAGGGCTAGAACAATATTCAGCCGGAGCATCGAGCCTCGCGGCGCAGTTTAAGCAGATCAGCAGCGGTACGGTTCAGCTTTCCCAGAAGGGACAGGAACTTGCAGCTCAGTATACCAACCTTTCCTCCGGTATAACTGCAATGATGGATCAATTAACGCCATTGCTGAATTCTCTGCCCGCTGAACAAAGACAGGCTTATCTCCAGCAGATCGGAACCATGAAGGCTCAATTATCCCAATATGGCACCGGCCTGTCCAGCTATACAACGGGCGTAGCCCAGTCTGCGCAAGGTATTACTGAATTTTCAGCAGGTTTGGATCAATTTGCGCAGCAGGGGGCAGAATTAAAAACAGGTGCTGTGGCACTGGCCAACAGTACAGCTGCGATAACCGACGGCTTCAATCAGCTAGTATCCAGTTCAGCGGTTTTGCCTGATCAGGTTCAAAAATTGATAGACGGGCAAAAACAATTTAAAAACGGTATTGACGAAGCTTCCGGATTGCTGGAAACACTTTCATTTGCCAGCGGGAATGAGACAAAGCCGGTATCTTTTGTGTCCTCGCAGATTTCCCCGAGAAGTATTCAGTTTGTTATCCGGACCCCGGATTTGAAAGCTGCAGCAGATGAAAAGGCCACAGTCACGGAGCCAGGAAGGCTATCGTTCTGGGAGCGTTTTATCCATCTATTTCGTTGATTTTTTTCAAAAGAATATTGAACTTTCGTGCTAATTATGATCTAATAGTGACGGTGTTAAAAAAGCTTTTTCTAAGGCTGATGACAGATTTCTTCAGCCTTTTGTTTGTCCTTGAAGATCAATTGCAACGATAGATAAGGAGATTGAAATGAACGATTATTTGATTAAGGCTTTGGGTTATGACGGCAAGGTACGCGCTTACGCAGCTTTGACGACGGAAACCGTCGGTGAAGCCCAGCGCAGGCATCAGACCTGGCCGACAGCATCGGCGGCACTCGGCCGGACACTGACCGCCGGTCTAATGCTCGGGGCAATGCTCAAAGGCGATGAACAACTGACTGTCAAAATTGAAGGCAACGGCCCGTTGGGCATTATCCTGGTTGACGCCAATGCGCACGGGGAAGTCAGGGGCTATGTCACCAATCCTCAAACGCATTTGGATCTAAATCAGATCGGGAAATTAGACGTCAGCGGAGCTGTAGGTTCTGAAGGCACATTGTCTGTTGTTAAGGACCTGGGGATGCGGGATTACTTTACCGGGCAGGTTCCGTTATATTCCGGAGAGATCGGGGAAGACTTTACTTATTATCTGGTCAAATCCGAACAGATTCCTTCTTCGGTCGGACTCGGTGTCCTGGTAGCGCCGGATCATACAATTCAGGCTTCCGGCGGCTTTATTATCCAGCTATTGCCCGGAACATCTGAAGAGACTATTTCTGAAATTGAAGAACATCTTAAAACAATTACCCCGGTCTCAACGATGATTCAGCATGGGTTTACGCCAGAGGAAATGCTGGAAGAAATTTTAGGCAAAAATAACGTTCAGGTACTGGAGAAAATGCCGGTGAAATTTCAATGTCAGTGTTCCAAGGAGCGGATTGGCAATGCGATGACCAGCTTAGGCAAAGAGGAAATAGAAGAGATCATCCAAACCGACGGCCAGGCGGAAGCCGAGTGTCATTTTTGCAATGAGACCTACCTGTTTTCGAGGGAGGAACTCGAGAAGCTGAAGGATACCGCAAAGTAAACCATAGCGTTTGAAAGGAACACATCAAGAATATGAAAGCCTTAATTACAGGGGCCAGTTCAGGTATTGGCCGGGATATTGCCAGAGTGCTGAGCATGAAAGGGTATGATTTAATCCTGGTTGCACGGCGTCTTGACAGGCTGGAAGAATTAAAGAAAGAGCTTTCCTGTGATGTCCAGACGATCAGCCTTGATCTTGCACAGGAGGAATCCTGTTTCCGTCTTTACGACCTGGTCAAGGATCAGGAGATCGATATGCTGATCAATAATGCGGGGTTTGCAGTCTACGGCGAATTTGATCAGACGGACCTTGCCAGGGAATTGGAATTGATCCATACCAATATCAAAGCAGTTCATATCTTAATGAAACTGTTTCTGCAGGATTTCAAGCGGCGTAACCGGGGGTATATATTAAATGTGGCTTCTTCAGCTGCCTTTTTACCGGGGCCTCTGATGGCTGCTTACTATGCTTCGAAAGCCTATGTGCTGAGACTGACGGAAGCTGTACATAAGGAACTGCAAAAAACGGACAGCAAGGTTTATGTAGGGGTACTGTGTCCGGGGCCGGTACATACCGAGTTTGAACAAAACGCCAAGATTACTTTTGGAATAAAAGCACTGGACAGCCCTTATGTAGCCAGGTATGCGGTTGACCGGATGCTCAAGCGTAAAAGGGTCATCATTCCAGGGGTATTGATAAAGGCTGCATTTGTATTAACGAAAATCCTGCCGCAAAAAATATTGCTGCATTTTCTCTATAAACTGCAAAAAGAAAAATTTGTTTAGAAATCCTTGCTTCGGGTATATTTACTGAATATATATTTACTGAATATATTGAATGAATATATTGAATGATGCACCGCCGTTGAAATATTGTTTCAACGGATTTTTGTTATCTTGTTATCTTGTTATTTTGTTATTCTTTAGATTGTACTTGTCCACGCTATCAGAGATTTTTATATGTATTGGGTTGATGTGGGTTGATGTCGTCTATTGACAGACATAAAAAAAACGAATAAGATAGTTGTTAGTACAACAGTTGCAAGGACAACTATATGTAAAGAGGGGTGATTCGTGTTGCTGATGAAAGACCTGTCGGTCATATTTAGGTTTAATCGCATTTATTCAATGAGAAGGTTGAGTAAATATCATTTGGGGCATTCGGAACAAGAAATTCTGATGTTTTTATCTAAAAAAGATCAGGTAAATCAAGATATGATTGCCGCTTTTTTTGTGATTGACAAGGGAGCGGTTGCCAAAAGCTTAAGCAAGCTCGAAGAAAAAGGGTATGTGAATCGAATGATAAACCCTGAAAACCACCGCGAGAAAATAATAACCCTGACGCCAAGGGGATTGGAAATCATGGACAACATGCAGGAAATCCTGACTGACTGGCATACAGCCATCTATGAAGGACTTAACAAAGAAGACATCGTACAGTTCCAAAAAATAATGTCGGTCATTGCTGCCAACAGCATGAAAGCTGTCAACGAATGCGAGAAAATTTTGACCAATTAAAAATCTAAAGATGGGAGTTAAGCAAATTGAACAAATCAAATACAAAAAACAGCTTCGTTCTCATTATGATTCTATACCTGCTCGGCATTTTTATGGGTGCAATTGACACGGGAATTGTCACACCGGCCAGAACAGTTATTCAAAGTCATTTGATGGTCGATGAAAAAACCGGGATCTGGATGATTACGATTTATACACTGGCTTATGCGGCCAGTATTCCGATCATGGGTAAACTTGCCGATATGTTCGGACGCAAATACATTTATCTTGCCAGTATCTTTCTTTTTGGTCTTGGATCATTGTTCTGCGGTTTAGCTCAGGGGTTTGACAGCTTTACGGTCTTGCTTATGGCCAGAGTCGTCCAGGCGTTTGGCGGAGGTGGAATCCTTCCGGTTGCGACTGCTGAATTTGGTACGACATTTCCTCCGGAAAAACGGGGGATGGCCCTGGGACTGGTTGGGGGAGTATACGGGATTGCCAATATTTTCGGAGCTTCGGCAGGCAGTGCCATTCTGGATATCTTCGGCAGCAGTAACTGGCAGTTTATCTTTTATGTGAATCTGCCGATCACGCTGTTTATCCTAATCGCCGGCTTCCTCTGTCTGCCAAATAACAGAAATGACAATGTCAAAAAGATTGATATCGGCGGAATCTTGATTCTGACCGTGATGATTCTCGCTTTAATGTATGGACTCAAGAATATTGACTTTTTTGATTTCAAGTCAACTTTAATCAGTACGAGTGTTTATCCTTTCCTGATCCTGTTTGTGCTTCTTGTTCCTTTCTTTATCCTGGCTGAGAAAAAGGCGGAGGATCCGGTGATGAACTTATCGTATTTTACAAACTCACGGATCATGATCACCTTTATCATTGCCTTTATTACCGGAATTGTGTTAATGGGGATGATTTTTGTACCGCAGTTTGCTGAAAACTCACTGAAAATCGCTTCCGGAAGCGGCGGCTATTTCGTCATCATTCTTGGTTTGTTTGCAGGGGTTGGCGCTCCTATATCCGGGAAGCTGATTGATCAATACGGACCTAAACTGATTTTAGGTCTCGGCTTTTTGATCTCTTTGGTTGGTTCGTTGTTCTTAATCTTTGTCACAGCTGACCATCCCAGTATGCTGACGGTAAACATAAGCCTGGTTCTCATGGGCCTTGGTATGGGCTTTACGATGGGGACGCCTTTAAACTATATGATGCTGGAAAATACCAAAGATGAAGAGTCCAATTCGGCACTCGCAGCCTTGTCGCTTGTCCGCTCGATCGGAACGGCGATTGCGCCTGCGATCATGGTTGGTTTTCTGGCACATGCCGGAGTGGCAGTTCAGAATAATGTGATGAACCTGCTGCCTAAAGAAGTCTCCATGCCGAGACTGCCATATGCGCAGGAACTTACAACAGAAATTAATGAGATGAAAGGCAATCCAATGATGAAAAATGTTCTGGCAACCGCCGATATGCCTGACTTTTCCTATCTGGAAAAGATTGAAATCAATATGAACAGCAGCAGTGACTATCAAATTCCTGACGAGCTGATGGAGAAAATAAAATCTTCTGACGTTACGACCATCACGGAGAACAGCAAATTGATTGCAGGGAGCTTCTTTGCTGGCATGGCTCCGGATATGATTTCGAATATTCAAACCGGGATTCAAAACGGAATTGATGAGCTTACGGTTGTGGAATCGATGCCCCAGTCAAGCGTATCCTTCCGGGATACGATAGAAAAAATGACGGTCTTAAAAGATGCCATCCCGGGAGCTTTTGACACAGCCAAACAAAATTATCTCGCGGAGGTTGATCAGAGAAGCACAGTCATTGAATCAGAATTCCAAAAAACCTTAAACAGCGGATTTAAGCAGGTGTATCTGACAGTTACGATTTCTTCTCTAATTGGCTTGATCTTCCTGTGCTTTTATCGAAGAAAAACCGGTCAATAAGCAAGGATAGAGCTAAACACAAGCCCCACGTATAGAGAATTCATATTTTGAGTCGCTTCTTTTCAAATTCTTGGGCAATTGTAGCCTTACACAGATATTCCGCTTGCACGTTTTCGTGGCTACTCGCACAAATCCTCGCTAACATGCCAAAACCTCTGGGCTTTTTAGAATGTTCACCGTTGGCATGTCTTGACGCTGCGGTTTTTGCTCGCTTAACGCCACTGACACTTAACGCTCGACTCCATATCTGTGTAAGGCTACAATATTTGAAGCATCCAGAGCAGCAATAAGCCCCAGCAAAGAAGATCTGTCTCTTTACATGAAGATTAAATGGACGGGATATCAACGACACGGTGCTGTCCGCGCCAAGTGGAGCTTGGATGCGGAACGCGGCTGTTTGTGCCATGGATGGCATAACAGCCGACAAGCGGATGGCACCATGTCGTCAGCCTCAGCTTAACTCAAAAATCAGCATCATATTGGTTAAGATATACTCTTGTTTAGGTTACCCCTAACATTTAACACAGAGCCCAAACAATAAAAACGCTGCCGGCAAAATTGTCGGCAGCGTTGCAACAGCATATTTGATGGGTTTATTGGACATTCTTGAATCTTGAAGAAGGTGCACCGCAAACGGGGCATTTTTCCGGTGCTTCGTTTTTATGGATATAGCCGCAGACCTGGCAGTAATAGTAGTCATTGTCTGCGGTTAAATCTTTAAGTGCGTCTTTGTATAAAGCGGCATGCGATTTTTCAGCCTCGTTAGCTAAGTGAAAAACTCTTTGTGCTTCAGAATTGCCTTCGTCTTTTGCTTTCTCCAGAAAACGCGGATACATTTTGGTAAACTCAAAAGTTTCACCATCAATCCCAGCTTTGAGATTTTCTTCTGTTGATTTTAGCATACCCAGCACTTTCATCTGGCTTAACGCATGCAGGGCTTCAGCTTCAGCTGCTGCCCGAAATAGCTTGGCAGCGCCGTTATATCCTTCTTCTTCAGCTTTCTGAGCGAAAGCGGTATATTTTCGGTTAGCTTGAGATTCGCCTGCAAAAGATTCTTTCATATTGTCTTGCGACGTCATATAAATCCCTCCTTATTATTCTTCACTTTCATGATATTACCATAAATAGCTTATAATTGTAATATTATATCCTATTTTGTCCCAAAGCATCGAAAATATTTTTCTTGACATTGACGCAGCGTTAAGGTGTATCCTGATTTTGAGGTGAGCGGTGTGGAATATTCGGTACGAAAACTTAGCCGGTTGGCAGGCATTAGCCCCAGAACAATCAGGTATTATGATCAGATGGGGCTTCTAAAGCCGGCCAGGATTAATTCTTCAGGCTATCGCCTATACGGACAGGCGGAAGTAAACAGGCTGCAACAGATCTTGTTTTATCGTGAACTGGGTATGGGGCTGGAAATGATTAAGGAAGTGATCAATTCACCGTCTTTTAATGAACTAAAAGCTTTTCGGGAGCACCTTTCACAGCTGCTGCAAAAAAAAGCGCAGCTTGAAAGTCTGATCGTGAATATTGAGAAAACGATTGCGTCTTATGAAGGGAGAATGACCATGTCTGACCAAGAAAAATTTGAAGGATTCAAGAAAAAGATGATTCAGGAAAATGAAGCAGCTTATGGGGAGGAAATCCGCCAAAAATATGGAGATGATGTTGTCGATCAGTCCAATCAAAAATTTCAGGGCATGAAACCTGAGGAGTATGAAGAAATGACTAGGCTGTCTGTCATGATTACGGAAAAGCTGGGGGCTGCTTTCCAAACAGGTGATCCTGGCTCCGGGCTTGCTCAGGAAGCCGCAGATCTGCACCGTAACTGGCTGAGCTATTTTTGGAAGGAATATAGCAAAGAAGCACATGCCGGTCTGGGACAGATGTATGTTGATGACCCAAGGTTTACAGCCTACTATGATAAGAAGCAGCCTGGGACAGCAGCCTTTTTACGAGATGCGATTCTTATCTATACCGGGATGAAGGAATAGAAAAAGGTTCACTTCCGTTTTGCCATTTCCATATATTATCTTGAAGGTTTTTATAAGATCAAGATGGACATGGCAAAGGAGGAACCTTCTATTGAAAAGAGATATTCATTATTATGCGCTTTTGGCATTTTGCAGGTCATGCGGGTTCAACAAGGAAAGTTCCAGAAAAATTGCCTATGCTTCGCAATATGTCGATGATGCCAAAATCAATCTGATGACGATTCAAAATCCGGCACCGGAAGTCAGTGTTGACCGCTCTGATAACCGTGCCGTTTTTTTAAATATGGCAACCTGTCATTCTTATTTTAAAATAAAAACGTTTAATTACGAGGCAATGATCAACAATACTTGTGCTTTTCATTTTGTCCCTGGCTGCAAAGGAGAAAACTTCACGAAGAAACTCCGCTGTAAAGAGGAGTCGCCGGTGGTCCTGGCACTTTTAAATGAGGCCCTGGACGACAATAATCTGATTAAATTTGGGATTGTTTTGCATGCTTATGCCGACACTTTTTCGCATCAGGGTTTCAGCGGCGTGCTCAGCAAAGTGAATGATATTAATCATTGCGGAGCGCGCAATGAAGTTTACTTAGGAATACCTGATCTGATTCTGTATTTGTTTAAACAGTTATGCGGAGAAAAATATGACGAAATGTTTGACCGTGTTGTGCCCGCTTATGGACACGGGCAGGCTTTGACCTTTCCTGATCTGCCTTACCTTGTTTGGTCGTATCGGTATGACAGCAGCGATGCCTTCGCGGGCAGATACACCGTTGTGGAGATTGATAACAAAGAAAGGTATCAGCGGTCTTTGGCCAAAATAAAAGGGTACCTTGAGATTTATTTAAAAAAACATCCTGAATTCCGTGATTCAAATTATCAATTTGATGATACCCCTAAGCTTATGAGCCAGCTGATTAATAAAGATTCGGATAAAAACAGGGAAGAAAGCTGGATTGCCTTCATGCTTGAATACGGGATGTTTCAGAAAAATGAATGGCCTGGCATTGTCTATCAGGAGAGTGAATGGCTGAGAAAAGCGTTTCAAAATTTTAATCCCCAAACCTTTAATAACAGGAGAGTAGACAATGTGATTCTTGCTGATCATTTTGCAGAATCAGACTGGTATCATTTTTATCAGGCGGTCAAGTGGTATAAAAAAAGATTCTTTGAATGCTGTCATCAGAACAAACTGTTTATTCCTAAATAACGAAGAGATATAGAGGTAGGTTTGGGAGGGGATCGTTAAAAATAGGCAAAAAAAAGGGACCTTTTGTCCCGATAATTGCTGCTATCAACTGATTCTTTGATGTTCGAAAAGCTCTCTGCTTCTTCTGTAACCAAAAAGGCCAATTAAACCCAGGATCAGAACCTTCATCCACAATTCATAAAATTCCTTGCTCTTTCCGAGTCTTAAGACGGTTTGATATAACTGCGGGGCCAAGCTCTCAATCGCTTTCATTTTATCCTGCATTGTGCTATAAGGACCCGTGATTTCCTGATATTTGTCACATAACAATTTGTTTTTAGCCTGAATGAGCCGGTCTGTACTGGATTTTCGCGTTCTTGGCTGGACGGTATGCGGCTTAGCAAAAGTGAAAGATACGTTATTTCCGGAAAAATAAAATTCCTGGTCATTGTATCCGGCATCTCTTAAACCGTTTAGAAAAGCGTCCCGCATTGCTGTATTCGGAAAAGCAAGATCAATATCCATCGTTAATTCCGAAGGATCAGAAAATTCGCCTAATTTAAAACCTGTCAGCCACCAGTGTTTTTCTGATCGGGTAAAGAGCACGCTTCCATTCTTCCTTAACACGAAGGACATCGGCAGCAATTCATCGTTGTCTACGGATTTATAAAACATTCCGCTGAAAATTCCCGGAAGCGTAAAATGAAATGCCCCGGTATAAATCCCGATTTCTCCGCCGGTTACCAGATCATACTGACCTTTCCAGAAGCCAATCATCCATTTCTTGCCGTCATATTCAAAATAAACCGGTTCAGAATCAATAATCATACCCGTCGGGGCTGATACCTCATCATAAATTCGGCAATACCCGGCATTCCTTTGCCATGGATTTAAAGTCGCGTAAAAAATATCCTGTTTCGGATCATACCGATAACCGGCATTTTCGATTACCTGATCCAAATCGGGGTCACCGGTACCTTGAGCGGGAACCGCAAGACTTTTCACAATTTTCGGATTAGAGACCCCGGTTTGAATAGGATAGCGAATGAAAGCGTTGGGTTTGTGAAATAACATCGGATTCGCCCCTTAAACAGATTTTTAGAATATTTGACAATGACATTTTATGTAGAAAGGACAAACTCTGGAACAGGTTTGTCCGTGACTAATAAAATTTTTAAAATGAATAGAATTTTAGGATTCAATGCTTAAACGTTGTAATCTCACGATATTGGCTCTTAAGAAGAGGATAATAATCAGAGATGTTATCAATACTTCCATCCAGGCTTCCAGGGAAGGGGTGCGTTTGCCGATTTTCTTCATTTTCTTGTACATTCCAGGATCTTGTTTTTCCAACAGTCTGAGCCTTTCTTGGACGGTACCCTCAGAGCCGGTTATTTCCTGATATTTTTCACATAAGAATTTATTTTTGCGCTGGATCAACTGATCAGTCAATCGTGTGCGTGTCCAGGGCTGGGCCGTCTTGGGGACATCGAACGTGAAGCTTACGCTGTTATCCTGTACGGCTAATTCGTGCTCATTGTAGCCGGCTTTACGCATTCCTGCGAGAAAAGCATTCCTCATATTAACATCTTTTAATGTGAGGCAGATATCCATTGTCAGCTCATTCGGCTCAGCAAATTCGCCGAGTTTGAAACCGGTCAGCCACCAATGTTTTGCTTTTCTGGAAAAAAGTTTTTTCCCATTCTTCTTGATGGTATACGACATGTCCAGAAGCTCCTTATCGTTGACCGACTGGTAAACAAGACCGTTTGACTTATACAGGCCGATTTCACCGCCGCTGACCAAATCATACTGACCTTTCCAAAGACCAATCATCCACTTCTCGTTGAGGTAATCAAAGGTTATGGGTTCACAATCGATGATCATGCCAAGCGGTGCGGCAGCCTCATCAAAAAGCCGGCAGTAACCGATATACCTTTGCCAAGGCTTCATATTCGAAATAAAAATATCCTGTTGCGCATCATAGGAATAACCGGCAATTTCAATGATTTCATCAAGATCTTCGTTGCCGATGCCAACTGAGACAGACCCGGTATGAGATTTATTTTCTTCTGTTACTAGTGCTAAATCAGGTCCAGTCTTTGTCATTGTTCCAGTCTCAGTCTCTATTGATGTCGCCGCTGATGTCCCTGTCTCAGTTACGGACTGATTCCAGGTCATATGCTGCACGTTTTGCTGATAAGAATATGAGGCATCTCTGTTAAATAATAACATCTTCCTTCCTCCTTAATAGAATACCAATATATGGATATAATATGTAAAAATCCCCAGTATGCAAATACTGGGGATTGATAAATTGAGATTAATGACTCGGTCTGCTCTGACCCTGCATACTCTGACCCTGCATGCTTTGGCCATACTGAGAAGGCTGCTGGCTTTGCTGGCCCTGCTGGCTGACCATATTTTGGCTCTGCTGGCTCATCTGAAATAACTGGCCTTGAGTCTGATCAATAAGTTGACCCATCTGTTCCAATACCTGGTGAGCTTGGATCTGCTGATTGGCCTGTGTCAAAGCGGTCATCGCCGTTTGGATAGCTTGTCGCAGCTGTTGATCTGCCTGCTGTTTCTGCTGCTGGGTCTGGTTACGGAAGCCCTGAATTTGCTGCTGCAGTTGATTGGCTGCCTGTTGGCTCTGTTGAATGATTTCGTTCTGATTTACTGTACCCTGAGAAGAAAAGCTACTGAATGATACTTGTTTCAACTGATTCATGGTGTTTTCCATTGCGGATAACTGGCTTCTCAGATCACCGATTTCCTCACTGACTTCCATGTCTTTCTTGGCAGAAGCTAAAATGTTCTTGTTTTTTTCATCCATTCTTTTTTTACCTCCATAAGCAATTATGACCCCAACTTATTTTTGTCAAATTACAATAATTTTATTTTAGTAAATTTTCCGTAAAATTTTTGACAAAATAATGCAGATCATTAATGCTCATGGACAACAATTACTCTGAATACGTTTGCGTTGTTTTGCTTTACTCCGGCTGGTTTTGCTATCTATCGTTTCCCTCGAACTGCATGTTGTAATACCGGGCATAGATCCCGTTAAGATCAATCAACGCGCGATGCGTGCCCTTTTCCTGGATGCCCTCATCCGAAATGACAATGATTTCGTCAGCATTTTTAATGGTACTTAGGCGATGGGCAATAATAATCGTCGTCCGGTTATGTGATAGCTTGGACAGGGACGCCTGAATATAGCGTTCACTTTCATTATCCAGTGCCGAAGTCGCTTCATCCAGGATTAATATCGGCGGGTTCTTCAAAAATACCCTTGCTATCGACAGCCGCTGTTTTTGTCCTCCCGAAAGCCGGACGCCCCGTTCACCGACGAACGTGTCATAACCGAGTTCCAAAGACATGATGAATTCATGAATGTTGGCACTGCAGGCAGCCTCGATGATTTCCTGGTCGGAGGCATTTGCTTTGCCGTAGGCAATATTCTCCTTGATCGTACCGCTGAACATATAGACATCCTGCTGCACGATCCCGATCGCATTTCTTAAGGATTCCAGCGTGATATCCCGGATATCGTTACCGTCAATCGTAATGGTTCCTTCGGTAACATCATAAAAACGGGGGAGCAGGGAGCACAATGTTGTCTTTCCGCCGCCAGAGGGACCCACCAGAGCAACTTTACGTCCGGTAGGAATTCGGATGCTGACATTCTGGAGGACATCATCATCGAGGTTGTATCGGAAAGAAACATTGGAAAATTCTATTTCACCTTTGACGTTTTCCAGTGGCAGGGCGTTTGGTTTTTCGATAATATCAGGTTTTGTCTCCATAATTTCCTCAAAGCGTTTAAACCCGGCAAAACCCTTTTGAAACTGTTCGGTAAAATTAATCAGTACTTCCAATGGTTGAACAAAGATATTGATGTAAAGCAGGTAAATGACAAGTTCCGTAAGTGTTAGTGATCCACCGGCAATGGACAGGCCGCCGGAGACAATGACGACAATATAAAGCAGCCCGGAAAAGAAGGAATTCCAGGCAAAATAACCTCCCATCATTTTATAGCTGCCGGCTTTGGATGCCAGAAAGTCCTGATTGCTTTTCTGGAATTTCATTTTTTCTGCTTCTTCATTGGCAAAGGACTTGACCACCCGGATTCCAGCCAGACTATCCTGAAGGCTTGCGTTTACTTTGGCAATTTTGACCCGGTTATCCAGGAAGACCGCTTTCATCTTGAGGTTACGCTGAATACTGAAAGTCACCATAATCGCCGTGACAGCGAGCAGGATAAGAGTCATCGGCACATTCAGCAGTATCAGCAAAACAAATGACCCGATAATTTTCAGGAAGGAAATAAAGATATTCTCCGGTCCGTGATGCGCTAGTTCGGAAATGTCAAAAAGGTCATTGACGAGTCTGGACATCAGCTCACCGGTATTGTTCTGGTCGTAGTAAGAGAAAGACAGACGCTGAAAGTGCGTGAATAAATCTCTGCGCATGTCCGCTTCCATCCGGGCTCCCATGATATGGCCCCAGCAAGTGATAAAATACTGGCAAAAGTAGCGGATTATGTAGAGTGTCAGCAATGCTGCGCCGAAAAAGCCGATGCTGTGCAGGATCACTTCTCTGCCTTGGGTAAAAACGTTTTTGCTTAAGTGATTCAGGATTTGAGGGAAGGACAGATCGACGACGGAGACAATCACTGCACAAAGCATATCCGTATAAAACAACAGGCGGTAAGGCTTATAATAACAAACAAAACGGTTCAGGATATTCATGCTGCAGAGCCACGCTTTCTAAAAATAAAGCCTGCAAATACTTGCAGGAATCTTACGCTTTTCTCGGAACAGTATAGCATATTTCATTAAAAAGAAAAAATCGGGCGGATAAATTCCATTCTGCGGAAACAATGAAATTAATATTTCTGTCAGAAAATCAAAGGGGAAATGTGCTTTCTATAGAATATTTATGCAAAGTCATTAATAGATGCGCACAAAAAAATAGACAATCATAATGATTTCGGCACCGATCTTGACAGCCGTACCGCCAAGGACACCGAGCAGTGTACCTAAACCAATTCGGATTGTCTTCTTTAATTCCGTACCACGGATCAGTTCGGCTGCAATCGCCCCCAAAAACGGACCAAGAATAATACCAAGCGGTCCAAGAACGATCAAACCCAGAATAGTGCCGATCACTGCGCCCCAGGCTGCCTGCTTGCTTCCGCCGAAGCGTTTCGTTCCGATAGCCGAGGCAAAATAATCCACAAAGAACAGCAGGATTACGACCAGGGCCTGCAGGATGAAAAAGTAGGCATTTAACGTTGCGAAGCCTGTCATGAAGCCATAGACCAGCATTCCTGCATAGATCAAAATGACGCCGGGCAAAACGGGAAGAACAGTTCCAACAATACCCGCAATAAAGAGAACAACCGCAATGATTAAAGCAATCGTATCCATTCTTTCTTCCCTCCATTTTCAGATAGGACCATTCATATGTTCTATGATAATAATCAATATAATAACCAATGAATTTGCTGCTTACCCGTATAAATATACTGGATTGGAAAGAAAAATTCAATTTTTTTGATACAAACAGCTCGGAGGTTATCATCGGAGGTTATCATGGAAAGAACCAGACTTGGACGGACGAATCTAATGGTCGGAAGAATTTTATCCGGAGCACCAAAAGGATATGTAAGCCGATGGGGGCGTTTGATCAATGAATAGATGGATGGAGGAGAGAAAATGTATATTCATATTGAAGATCTGGAAAAGAGTTATACATCCGGTTCAGTAAAAACAAAGGTATTGAAAGGCATTAATCTTCAACTCGCTCGAGCCGAAATTGGCGTGATTCTGGGTCCCTCAGGGTCGGGAAAATCCACTTTATTGAATATCATCGGCGGGATCGACCGTTGTGACACAGGAAAAGCAATCGTTGACGGTGACGAGATCACAAATCTGAATGATAAAGAGCTTACGGAATATCGTCGGGAGCACATCGGATTTATCTTTCAGTTCTATCATTTGATTCCGAACCTGAATGTTAAAGAGAATATTGAAGTTGTAGCAAATATCAGCAGGGTGCCCCTGAAAATTGATGATGTGCTTCATGCTGTTCAGCTGGAAGACAAAAAACACCGGTTCCCGAGAGAATTAAGCGGCGGGGAACAACAACGCGTTTCTATTGCCAGGGCGCTTGTTAAAAAACCAAAGCTGCTGTTATGCGATGAAATTACCGGCGCACTGGATTATGCAACATCCAGGGAAATCTTGAAATTCCTGCAGCAAATCAATAAGGACTACCAAACAACCATCTTAATGAGTACCCATAATACCGCCCTAAGAGCGATGGCAAACCGGGTCTATAAATTAAGAAGCGGAGAAATTATTCAGGAAACAATCAACGATGCGGCTGTACCTGCGGAAAGGATTGAATGGTGATGATTCTAAATAAAAAGATTAAGCGGACCATGATGGATAACAAGGCACCGTATCTTGGCTCAGTCGTGCTGATTATGATCAGCTGCTTGCTTTTTATTTTATTAAACCTTCTATCTGTAAATATGCTTGCTATGACATCTTCGTTTATTGAAGACTACGTTCAGGAAGACGCGAACTTTGTTGCCAATACCAAACTGAACAATATCCGGGAGCTGGAGACAAAATTCAACGTCCGGATTGAAGCAGGCGGGGTATTTGATTATGCGTTAACCGAGGGAAAAACCCTCCGGATTTTTAGTGAAAATACGAAAATAAATATTCCGGCAATCATAGAAGGTCAACAGGTTCAGAACGGCGGAATTTTGATTGATCCTTCGTTTGCCAAGACAAATGATTTGCAGATCGGAGAAAAGATTAAGATCCTAGATCATATTTTTACGATCAGCGGTTATGCCTCTCTGCCAAACTATATTTATATTTTAAGATCAGAAAATGACATTTTAAACGACCCGAACCATTTTGGAATTGCCGTGCTCAGCAAGGAAAATTTTGCCGAATTACAGAAAGGCAACCGGTTTTATGCCGTAAAATTTAATAACCATAACGTCCCTGTCGGGTCCCAGTCCGAACAATTCAGAGACTATCTTCGAGGAAAAGACATTGTGATCAGTCAATGGAACGATATCGGCCAGAATGTGAGAGTAACCTATGTGACAACAAAAGTTGAAGGGATCAGCAGAATGAGTACAACGATGCCCATCGCCATCCTGCTGTTGACCTGTATCCTGGTCGGGATTGTCATTTGGAGATTGCTGCAAAAAGAAGCTGTGATTATCGGAACGCTCTATGCCCAGGGATACCGACGAAGAGAAATATTGCAACACTACCTGCGCTACCCGCTGTTCATTGCTTTAAGCGGCGGGATGATCGGTACTTTTTTGGGGGCGCTTTTCTTGCAGCCCATGCTCAATTTTATGCTGGCATACTTTAACCTGCCGCTAAACACACTGAGCTTTGATCCGCGTTACATCGTTGCCAGTATCTTACTTCCGGTTATATTTCTGGGTTTGAGCGGTATGATAATCTTGTGCCGGGAGCTCAGGCTTTCTCCGGTTGAACTCCTGAGAGGCGGCAGAAGGAAAGACAAGGTAACGCTGCTGGAACGGAAACTTAATCTTGACCGTTTCAACTTTGCCACGACCTTTAAACTCAGACAGCAGCTGAGAAGTCTGTCGCGTCTTATTTTCTTGCTTTTCGGCGTGATTATGGCAACAATGCTCCTGTTGTTGGGCTTTACGGCCAAAAGCTCTATAGATTATCTGCTGCAGGATAATTTGACAAATACATTTAAGTTCCAGTATGAATACGTCTATAATGCCCTGCATCAGGAACAGGTGCCGTTGCATACTGAACCTTTCTCAGCAGCATCTTTCACGTTGGATTCAGACAGCGCTTTGGCGTTTCGTGTTTGTGGCATTCGCCCTGATTCAGCGTATATCGTTTTGAAAGATAAGAGCGGAAAACCTCTAAGTGCGCAAAAAACAGTTATTACGAGGCCGCTGGCGGATAAACTTCAGGTTAGCCCAGGTGACACAGTGAATGTAATCAATAAGCTTGATGCGAGGGCGTATTCTGTTATGGTAGATGATATTGCCGAAACGTATATTGGTGAGTATATATTTATGCCTATCTCCGAATTTAACCAGATGCTCAGCCTGCCTGCTAACAGCTATATGGGACTGTGGAGCAAGGAAAAACTGGCAATACCGGATAATGAACTGTACAGCTCCAGATCCATAGATGATACAGTCAAGGCATTTGAAGCTTCCCTTGCGCCTCTGGAGTCCACGATTGGAGTCATTGCCCTGATGGCCTTTATGATCGGATTGATTGTGATCTACGTCGTTACATCGCTGGTCATCGAGGAAAATAAAGAAACGATCTCACTCCTGAAAATATTCGGCTATCGTAAAAAAGAAGTGAATTCCCTGATACTCAATAGTTCATCAGGGATCATTGTGATTGGTTATCTTCTTGGGATTCCGCTGATCCTAGCTTCCATGAGTATGATGTTCAAGTCGTTGACAGAGAGTGTCAATCTGGCAATGCCGGTTACGATCAGCTATCCGTATATCATCGTTGGCTTTATCATCATTTACCTGACCTATACGCTGGCTAAAGCCTTAAGTAGAAGGAAGATCAATCAAATTTCGATGGGTGAGGCCTTGCAGAGCGCAAGAGATTAGGAAAGAGATTTGCAAATAAAAATGATGCTAAGAGTTAACTATTAGCATCATCCTACTCGTTTCGATAACTCTTGCCAGTAAAGTTGTTAATATCTGCGGGCACCAAGATAACTGGACGAATGCGCGCTTAGATTGGATACGACAACGCCGGTTGAATAATTAAAGGCGTGCACATATTGTCCTCCGCCAATATAAATACCGACGTGTGAGGCACCCCGGGCATAGGTCGAGAAAAAGACAAGGTCTCCCGGCTGTAGCTCATCCCTGCCAACCGGGGCACCGGAAGCATACTGCGCGAAAGAGGAATGGGGAAGGGAGACACCGGCCGCAGCGTATACATAGCGGGTAAATCCGGAACAGTCAAACCCGCCGGGGCTTATTCCGCCATAAACATACGGGCATCCGACATAGCCCAGTGCATAATCAACGACATTTGAATAGCTATTGGATCTGGAAGCAACCAGGATCGGCTTGGCAGTCGGGCCTTCGGCAATCACTTCCGTCACAGCGTCCTGGAGAATCGTTTCCTTGACAACCTGCTTTTCCGAATACTTGCCGTTACTCTGGACATAAGAATAGGTTACGGACTTCGATCCGTCACTGCCTGCTGTAATCACTTCTTTTTTACCAAAGCCGAGCTTATAATCCTTCTTGGTGATGGTATCATATTGAATTTTCTGGGTTTCCGTATATTTTCCCTGACAGATGACCGTAAGGGAGTTATGATCAATCAAAGATTTCAAAACTTGTTCAGGTGATTGAATTTGAGAAAGCCCGGCGGTTGTTTTGGAGAATGTGACGTCTTCGGCGATCTTAACGGAAGTCACGACATTATCTTTCGTGGGTTTCACGTAATATGCCTGAAACTCTTTTAAGACCTGATCAATATCCTCCGCATCCGGCAAAACGGCAATCGCAGTACCATTGATGGCGAACTGATAGGCATCGTAGGGTTGATTAATCTTTTCTTCAACATTGTTCGGCCGCAGCGCAGAACGAAGATAATCGGCATTGCTGACGGTGATATTGGTATAGGCCATCTCGTAAGGTTTTTCTTTGGCCGCAGACGCCATAAGTGTATCTGCGGTATTTTGGTTAAAGACAAGTCCAAGTTGTTTTCCGTTGACAGAGACAGCGATGGCATTCATTGGGGCGGCAAGGTAACAGGCAAACGACCCGATTAATATCATAGTAATAAATAAACCACCGAGCAGGCGCGGTGATTTCCATGATATCTTTTTAAGGCAGGTCAAGGTAACGCAAATGATCTGCTTAAAATGCATCAAATTTTCACCTTTCTTAGCTTACGAGGTTAGTTGACGGATTCGGACCAAAGGTATAGGCCCTACGCAAAATGCGATTCACCCCAGAAAAAGAAGTTCCCCCGCTCCAGGCTAGCCTGGATTCAGCTCTTATTTAGTTTATATTATAATACGCAATCTCGTAGTAATTCGACACATAATTAAAATATCCTGCCTCGGGACGAAAAATTTATAACGCTGTGCAAAGCTACAACACCCAAGATATATAAACGAAGGACGCCTCAATTTGTATTTGAAACGCCCTTCGTAGGCTGTGTTTAAATACATTCCTTTATTACGAAGTCTGTTAGGAATGCTGATTTCTACAGATCCACTTTTGGCAGCGTAGCAAAGCCTTTTTCCAGATCGGCATCGGTCGGAATATAGTCTGTCATTGTGCCGGCGTTATAGCTCATATAAGCAGCCATATCAAAATATCCGGTGCCAGTCAGGCCAAACAGGATGGTCTTCTTTTGACCGGTTTCCTTGCACTTGAGCGCTTCATCCATTGCAACCCGCAAAGCATGTGCGGATTCTGGAGCAGGCAGGATGCCTTCACAGCGCGCAAAGGCTGTAGCTGCTTCAAATACCTTGGACTGTTCAACTGCCCGGGCTGTCATATAGCCGTCATTGTACAGTTTGGAAACGATTCCGCTCATACCGTGATACCTGAGGCCTCCGGCGTGATTCGGAGAGGGAATGAACCCTGATCCGAGCGTATACATTTTGATCAGGGGCGTCGTTTTTCCTGTATCCCCAAAATCAAACGCATATTTGCCGCGGGTCAGAGAAGGGCAGGAGGCCGGTTCAACACCAATAAACTCGATATTGTTTTTGCCGCGGATCTTGTCACCCATGAAAGGTGCAACCAGACCGCCAAAGTTCGAACCGCCGCCGATACAGCCAATAATCATTTCAGGCTCAATGCCGTACTTGTCACAGGCAAGCTTGGTTTCTTCGCCGATCACGGACTGGTGCAGCAGGACATGGTCGAGTACGCTGCCAAGTACATAACGGCAGTTTTCAGTTTTGACAGATGTTTCAATCGCTTCCGAAATCGCACAGCCAAGAGAACCGCCTGTGCCGGGGTTTTCAGCCAAAATCTTCCGGCCAATTTCCGTCGTGTCGGAAGGAGATGGAATGACTTTTCCGCCATAGGTTTCAATGACAGCTTTCCGGTAAGGCTTCTGTTCTGCAGATACCTTCACCATATAGACCGTTAATGGAATATTATAAAACGCACAGGCCATCGATAAGGCCGTACCCCATTGTCCTGCGCCGGTTTCCGTTGTCAGCGAAGACAGACCCTGTTTTTTGGCGTAATAAACCTGGGCAGCAGCAGAGTTTAATTTGTGGGAACCTGAAGTATTCGTGCCTTCAAATTTAAAATAGATCTCTGCAGGTGTATCCAGCAGCTTTTCAAGATTATAGGCTCTCACGAGCGGGGAAGGACGGTACATCCTGTAGTATTCGCGAACTTCCTCAGGAATTTCGATATATTCGTCCGTGTTGTTCAGTTCCTGTTCAATTAGTTCGTCACAGAAGATCGGCCGCAGATCATCTGCGGTGCAGGGCTTCATGGTGCCCGGATGGATAAAGGGCGGCGGGAGCTCTT
The DNA here is from genome assembly GCF_047652685.1 of Dehalobacter sp. CP. Taxonomy (NCBI): domain Bacteria; kingdom Bacillati; phylum Bacillota; class Clostridia; order Eubacteriales; family Desulfitobacteriaceae; genus Dehalobacter; species Dehalobacter sp. CP. Next base: position 1,524,869 of record NZ_CP157399.1, on the reverse strand, counting down.
TCATAACAGCTTTTACATTATACCAGTACTTGGGCATCTCTTCCTCAGGTAAATAGATTTTGTAAGGTATGCTTGTCATGGTCTTCATTCCTTTCCAAATTGTTAATAACTATCTTTTGATTAATCTTCGATGAATAAACGGAAATCTATTAAAAAAAGCCTTTATCCAAACTATCGGACAAAGACTTTGATCTCTGTGGTACCACCCAACTTGCGTTTACACGCCGCTTAAAACGTATGACGGACATACGCTCCATTCATAACGGGCGGAGTTCCCGGCCTGCATACGCTTACTCTTTGTAATCTCTGCACGGCCCTCATGAGTCCATTCACATCAGTGCTGTTACCGCTTTTCCACCGGCTGCGGCTCTCTTGAAACAGCAAACATCATGTTACTACTCTCATTCTGCGGTTTAACAGTATCAAATATTGTTTAAATCTTAGCTTGAAATTAGTTTTTTGTCAAGAGAATGCAAGAACCCCATAGTCAGGGAATTGCACCATTTTGAAAAAACGCAAAGTATGGTAAACTCTAGAGAAGTACACGATACATTGTCTAACGGAGGAATTGGCTGTGGCACTTATGATAAACGAACTTGACCGGAGACTGAATCACTTATGCAGCCTCATGGATCGGACCTGTCCTGAATGGGATACTGTCCTTATTTCGGGTAAAGTAAATCAGTATTATTTTACAGGAACAATGCAGGACGGCATGCTTATAATTCAAAAAGACCGGACCCGGCACTATTTTGTACGCCGAAGCTATGAGCGCGCCAAAGCTGAATCGCCCCTGACCACGATCTATCCGATGGAAAGTTACCGTGATGCGGCCGGGATGATCGGACCTGAGCTAGGAAATACCTATCTTGAGACAGAAATCGTACCGCTCGCCATGCTGGAGCGGCTGAAGAAATACTTTACGATGACAGGCATCCATTCAGCGGACAAGCTGGTGTTGTCGGTCAGAGCGGTCAAATCGACCTATGAGCTCGAATGGATGGAGCAAGCAGGAAAAAACCATTGCAGGCTGCTGCGAGAACTTGTTCCGCCGCTGCTCAGGGAAGGTATGAGCGAGGCTGATTTTGTGGCGGAACTTTATGCCACTATGATCAAGATTGGACATCATGGCGTCAGCCGGTTTTCAATGTTCCAGACGGAAATGGTTGCCGGACAGATCGGTTTTGGCGAAAGTTCTCTTTATCCGACCAGCTTTGACGGGCCCGGAGGGGCATATGGCATGTGTCCTGCCGTTCCTTTGTTAGGCAGCCGGGAAAGGAAGCTGAAGAAGGGGGATTTGGTTTTTGTCGATGTTGGTTTTGGCTGCAATGGCTATCATTCCGATAAAACCCAAGTCTACATTTTTGGAGCCAAGCCTGATGCCGGTGTCGTGAAGGCGCATCGTTCCTGTATGGAAATTGAGCAGCGTCTGGCAGAAAAATTGATTCCGGGGGCGATACCGTCGGAAATCTATCAATCGGTAATGAGCACGCTCAGTGAAGACTTCAGACGGAACTTTATGGGGTATGGAGAACGGAAAGTCAAGTTTCTGGGTCACGGCGTCGGACTTCATGTCGATGAGCTGCCTGTGATTACGAATGGTTTTCTAGCGGAACTCACTGAGAATATGGTCATCGCGCTCGAACCGAAGAAGGGTCTGCCCAACATTGGCATGGTAGGCGTGGAAGACACCTATGTGGTGAGTGCTGAGGGCGGCAGATGTCTTACGGGCGGAGGAACGGATATTATCGAGGTATAAGACTATCAAAGCATAGGGTAGTATTTAAGAAGCTAGCTATAGTATTAGGTATTTTTCAACGGCGCAAATATCGTTATGGACGGCAAAATGGCCGGAAAGATGACTTATGTGTAAAAGGCTTTTCTATAAATAAGAAGCAAGGATGTAAAATATGGAGAAATTACTTCAGGGCCTTATTCAATTTAAAGAAACGGATTTCCAGCAGCACAGGCAGCTTTTTGAGGAACTAGGGAATTCCCAAAGCCCGCACACTTTATTTATCGGCTGCTCGGATTCAAGACTGGTCCCCAATTTGATCACTGGGACATTGCCCGGAGAGTTGTTTGTCATCCGGAATATTGCCAATATCGTACCGCCTTACCGCAATACAGAGGAATACCTGGCCACGACTTCTGCGATTGAATATGCCGTCAATATCCTTGGCGTTCAGCATATCGTCGTCTGCGGCCATTCCAATTGCGGAGGGTGCAAATCACTGTATGCCTCGGAGAAAGAAATGGAATCCATTCCGCATACCCGGAAATGGCTGGAACTGGCCGGACCGGTTAAGGATAAAATAGCAACAATGGATATCGCGGAACAAGATATGGCAAAAAGGGAATGGATGACTGAACAAATCAACATCGTTGAGCAGCTCAAACATTTGTTAACTTATCCGTTTATCAGGGAAAAAGTCCTGAATCAGACGCTGACCATGGAAGGCTGGTACTACATCATTGAAACTGGTGAGGTCTTTCGTTATAATCGGCAAAACAGCGAATTTGAACTTGTGAATTAACTGCAAATCAAGTATTAGATGACGGTTTGATCCAGGAGTCAACGCTCGTATGATTTCCTGGATTTTTATAAAAATGACCGATGGTAGTACAATCTTTTAAATAAAGATATAATAGGAAATACTAAGATCTGATATATGAAATAAAGAGGGAATTTAGATGATTGAATATGGCAAAATGCAGGAACTAAAAGTCGTGAAAACATCTCAAAATTGGCATATCCTGAATGCAAAGAACGATACGCAAAATAGTATATTATTACCGATAAGCCTGGCTCCAAAGGATATCAAAATAGGTGATAAAATCGAAGTGTTTGTGTATAAAGATACGAAAGAAAGGATTATGGCCACCATAAAAAAGCCAAAGTTGGTACTCGGTGAAACGGCAGCTTTAACTGTCGTCGATACCACAGAATTTGGCGCTTTCTTAGATTGGGGTTTGGAGAAAGACTTATTGCTGCCGCTTAAAGAGCAAGTTGGTGAGGTCAAAAAAGGCGGTACCTACCTGGTGGGATTAGCGCTTAATAACAACCATCAATTATATGCCACAATGAAAATATATGATTCGCTCAAAATAAACTCTCCTTATAAAGAGAATGACAATGCCCATGGCACTGTCTATAACTTTAATCCTGAGTTTGGCGCGTTTGTCGCCGTGGATAATCAATATCACGGTATGATTCCAAATAAGGAGTTGTATGGCAGCATCGCGATCGGTGATAAGGTCGACGTCCGAATCAAGAAGGTAAGACAGGACGGCAAGCTGGAATTAAGTTTAAGACAAGAGATCGCGCAGCAAATAGAGACGGATGCCCGGGTCATTTTAGAAAAGTTAAAAGCAAACGGCGGTGTGCTTAAGCTCAATGACAGCAGTTCTCCTGAAAAAATCAAGTCGGAACTGCAAATGAGCAAATCCGCCTTCAAGCGGGCGTTAGGCAGGCTGCTCAAAGAAGGTGCAGTCCAAATCACGGACGATGCGATCCGGCTAATGTGGTAGATGAGGCAGGCAGATTTTCTATTTGCCAGTCAATAGGCTTCTTGCCAATCGAGACCAAAAATTGATTGGCACTGGAAAATGGTCTACTGCCGAAGAAACCGGCATGGGCGGACAACGGACTGGGATGGACGGATTTGATGATACAATGCCTGGATGGATTGAGAATGCTCAGTTTAGACTGGGCATTTTTTCCCCAGAGGATAAAAACAACAGGGTCTTCCCGCTCATTTAAGAGCTCGATGATTTTATCGGTAAACCGGGCCCAGCCTATGCTGCTGTGGGAATTGGCCTGACCGGACCGGACGGTCAGCGAAGCATTCAGCAGCAGGACACCCTGGTCGGCCCATTTCTTTAAATAACCGTTGTTTGGAACATAACATCCCAAATCATCGTGCAGTTCTTTAAAGATATTCATCAAGGACGGCGGGGCCTGAACACCCGGCTGAACAGAAAAGCTTAAACCGTGGGCTTGTTGAGGGCCATGATAGGGATCCTGGCCCAGAATAACCACTTTTACATCTCTATACGCCGTATAATGCAAGGCATTGTAGATGTCGAATTTATCCGGGAAGACGATCCGAGATCGGTACTCATCGATTAGAAACTTCCGAAGCTTCTGATAGTATTCTTTATCAAATTCGGCATGAAGCAAATCATGCCAGTCATTTTTAAGAATCTGCATTCCTATCACCTCGCTACTTATTATAACATTTTTCTCTCGCAAAATTAACTTACAAAAGCTGGAGGCTAATCCGGGCAAACCATGGTATCGTTGTTGTTATGGATTTACGAATCGATCTACTAGATTAGGACTTTAATCTTCCTATCAAATGTGGGATACTAATAGATATGTGAATTTGTGCGAAAAGGCAGGAAAAAGAGAGCGTCATGGAATACAACTATGCAAAAAGAATCAACCATTTAAAAGCTTCAGAAATCAGGGAAATACTAAAAGTCACTGAAAACCCGGAAATAATCTCCTTTGCAGGCGGACTCCCAGCACCGGAGCTGTTTCCAGTCGAGGAAATCAAGGAAGTCAGCAGGATTGTGCTGGAAGAACAAGGGACGGAGGCTTTACAGTATACGACCACTGAAGGCTATCTTCCTTTGCGGAAATGGATTGCAGCACGCATGAATCATCGGCTGGGCACCAAATTTGAGCCCGATAATATCCTTTTGACCCACGGTTCACAGCAGGCTCTGGATCTTTCCGGGAAGGTCTTTCTGGATGAAGGAGATGTTGTGCTGTGTGAAAGTCCGACGTATCTTGCTGCTATCAGTGCGTTCAAAGCTTATGGCTGCGAATTCAAAGAAGTGCCGACGGATGAGGAGGGCATGATCCCTGCGGAACTGGACAGGATACTGAACAGTACGCCCAACGTTAAACTCATTTATGTAATTCCTGACTTTCAGAACCCGACGGGCAGAACCTGGACACTGCCCCGCAGGGAACACCTGGTTGAGGCAGCTATGAAACACCAGGTCATGATTGTTGAAGATAATCCGTATGGTGAATTGCGTTTTGAGGATGAACCGCTTCCGTCCCTGCAGGCTTTTGACCAGGAGGGCTGCGTCTTAAGCCTCGGAACGTTCTCCAAAATATTCTGCCCGGGTTACCGGATCGGCTGGGTTGCCGGTGATCAGAAGGTTGTTGAAAAATATGTCCTTGTCAAACAGGGAACGGATTTGCAGTGCAATACGCTGGCTCAGAGAGAAATCGCCAAATACCTTGAGATGTATAATATTGACGAACATATTGAAAAAATTCGCAAAGTTTATAAAAGACGCCGCAATCTGACTGTAAAATTAATGGAGGATCATTTTCCCGAAGGAGTCACCTTTACCAGACCCAAAGGAGGGCTCTTTGCCTGGATTGAGCTTCCGGCGAATGTCAATGCCCGCGATGTGCTGATCAAAAGCTTGGAACAGAACGTCGCGTTTGTACCTGGCGGTTCATTCTTCCCAAACGGCGGGAGAGAAAATACTTTCCGGATTAATTTTTCCAATATGCCTGATGACAAAATTGAAGCAGGACTGCAAAGCCTTGCCGGTGTCCTGCGCGAATTTGTCTGATGTGGATTTCATTCATTCGGAGGATTCACTTCTAATTCTTCTTTCAGTCTGCCGGTGCTAATAATCTTTGCTTTCACATTAATTTCGACATTAGCGTTCACAAAAGCTTCCCGCCATTCCGATCCCAAAGCATGAAATGTTTTGGGATCTTTGTGATGCAGCTTTTCGGAGAAACCCAAAAAATCAGCCTTGTAGGTTTTGGCCTGCTTAACTGTTGCGGTAGCTATTTTTTTTAGTTTCTCACTAATGACAGGTTCTAATTGCTCAATATCTTCTTTAGTCAGCCTTAAACCGTTATTTTCATCGATTTCTCCTTTTGTCTGAATTGTAACCTGGTAAGATATTTCTTCGTTGGAGACAACTGGTTTTACTTTATACGTTGAACTGCTTAGAAAATAGTTAAACATGGTTCCATCCTTTTGAACAGGGATGGAAATTGGGCCTTTGTTAATTTTTTGCGTCAGCAGCAGAAAACCAATGGTTTGTTCCTGATCAAGCCAGCCCACCAAATGGCCAGACTGAAAAACACCCAGGCCTTCGATAATGCTTCCTTCAGTTTTGGGATTATCTCCGGATTCTTTGTTATCCGATTCCAAGGGTATAATCTTAATTTGTGGTAAAACGGCATCGCGGTCATCGCTTGTCAGCCAGGATACAAACTTATAGAAATACATACTGTAGGATTTGCCGGTGTTTGTGGCTTTTAAATCGATAAACTGGGATACCTCCGCAGAAAACAACTGGTCCATCGTGCCTCTCGTCTTAAGTATTTCCTTGGCTTCACCTTTGGCCACCAAAAGGATATCGCGGGGCCGGGTCTGCGGGAAGCGGGAACGATGTTCGATAATCTCAGGTAGCTTTTCTTTGGCAGCCTCTTCCCCAAGAATAATGCCTGTAGCATAACCATAAAAAGGAACAGTGGACAATTTTGCGGAATAATTTCTAATTGCATCTTGCATGGTTACTCCCTGACCGGTGAAAAGCTGTTCCGTATTGCTGCTCAAACTGGACTTTTTTCCTTCATCCTGTCCCTGACTGCCTTGCGGCTTCAGGATCAGCGTGGCCGCAGTCCAAACATCCTGACCGTTGATTTGGGTATAATCATAGCTGCTTAGCGTGACAAAAGCTAGCGTTTCGACTTCCTTATTGCTCCAGCATCCTGAACAGAATAATAAAAGTGAGAGCAAAATACTAAAGGTCCCTATGTATCTAAAACGGAGTTTTTTCAGTAGTTTTTTCAATGGTAACGCCCCACTTTTTTCTTTTTGATGACAGCCAGCAGCAACAGCAGACCAGGGATCAGCAGCTGAAACGTTAAAGCGATTGATGGCCATATATTCTTAAGAAAATGACCGACATCAACAGGACTCTCAAATAATAAGTTTGGCAGAATAATATTTGGTAGAGCAAGCCCCAGCAGAATATACTTCCTGCTTTGGAGAGAAAACATTCGGACTAAGGTCATTGTCTCCAGGTAATACATGACGGCTACTTTGACCACGATACCGGATACCCAGATAAAAATAACAAGGAATTCAAGCCTTTGAATTGTGATGAATTTGATATATTTAGCTAAATATAGAAAAGCAAAGTACATATCACCCGTATATTCCGGCCCAAAAACAGTAAGGGTGGCAACAGTAATGAAAGTCAGCAGGATACCGGCAGCAATAATTCCGAAGATGCCATTCTTTAAAATATCCTCCGCCTGGTTTACTTTTGGAAATAAAAATACGAGTACAACAATCTGGCCAAACCAGGCTATAGGAACAAGGGAAGCATCCACAACGGACAGGACGCCCTTATCCAGAAAAGGCTGCAGATTGCTCAGATCCATATCTCTGACGGCTAACGCCAGCAAGACCACCAGAGACAGTATAAATAAAGGTAGAATAAACTGGTTGACCCGCACAATCACTTCGATTCCTTTAATAACTGCATAGGCAGCCACAATCATCAAACCTGTTTGAAAAACATAAGGTGGAGTTTCGGGCATAAGGTTCATATTCAAAAAATCAGTAAATTCTCTTATTACCAAGATACTTATGGTCAGAAAGAATAATACATAGCCGAAAGTCACGACTTTTCCGAGGATTTTGCCGAGCAGGATTTCAGCATATTCGGGCAGCGTCAGCTTTGGAAACCGCCGTCCCAGATAATAAATCAGCATAAGGTTAACGATCCCGACAGCAAGCGCAATCAGGACGGAAAGCCAGGCCGATTCTGCGGCTTTTTCCGCTGTTATGCCGGGGATTAACAAGATCGCAGTGGACATGACAATCATAAACATCAAAGAAGCAAGTTGTACACCGGATATCTTTTCGGTATTTATGACCTTTTCCTCCTATACTTTGGTTTCGACGGCCCCTGATTGTCTTTCTGCCGGACAGGATTCACCGTACGGAACGACTTTGGCCGTTTGGACATAGCCCACCATGGAGCCCTGACCAGGATATCCTTGATTTCGCCAAGGCTTAAAGGAGCAAACGGAATCAAATAGGGGACACCGAAAGAACGTAGGCTGCAGAGATGGATCAGGATGATCATCAGGCCGAACATGATACCGACTCCTCCCAGAAAGCTGGCCAGTAAAATCAACATAAACCGCAGTATCCTGAGCGCATAGCCGGCATCATAATTTGGGATCGAAAAAGACGCGATTGCCGTGGTCGCTACGACAATAACGGAGATTGGGGAGACCAGGCCTGCATTGACAGCTGCCTGGCCAATAACCAGACCGCCGACCGTGCTGATAGCCTGACCGATGGTTTTCGGCAACCGGATACCGGCTTCCCGCAAAAGTTCAAATGCAAACTCGATGACAAGGATCTCCAAAGCAATTGGCAACGGTAAACCCTGCCTCGTTCCTGCCACTGAACTGACGAGATGCGTCGGCAGCAATTCCTGGTGAAAAGAGAAAACGGCAACGGTGACTGACGGCAGCAACAAGGCCAAATTTAAGGCAATCAAGCGCAGAATCCTTGTAAACGTCGCAAATACTGAACCGTGATAATAATCCTCGGCTGCCTGCAGCATGGTTATAAATGTCGCCGGAATGAGCAGCGGCATTGGAGAATTATCCACCAGAATCGCGATTCTGCCTTCCAACAGTGAGGCAGTGACCTTATCGGGCCTTTCCGTGTATTGTACCAGCGGAAACAGGGAATATTGCTCATCCATAATCAGTTCTTCGATGTAACTGCCCTCCAGGATACTGTCCGTTTCGATTCTGTCAAGCCGCTGCTTCACTTCCTGTAGTAGTTGTTCATTTACAATCCCCTCAATATAGCAGATTGCAATTTTCGTATGAGTCAGCTCACCAACTTCTAAAGTTTCCAGTTTAAGTCTGCTGGTTTTTAAACGCCTTCTGATAAGACTCATGTTTGTATCAATGGACTCGATGAACCCATCCTTTGGCCCGCGCACACCTGGTTCGGTATCAGACTCAACAATAGACCTATTTTCGCCGCCTCGTACCCCGGCAGCCAGGGCTGAGGACGAACCGTCGATAATCAGAACCGCATTGCCTGCAAACACTTTTCGTTCGACTTCATCCAGATAAGAAACCGTGCTGGTTTCGGTAAGATTCAGCAGGCTGTTCTGAATGATCTGCAGCAGGTTTGCGTTGCCGCCCTTCGTCAATTGCTGGAGTTTGCGCGTCTCTTCCAACAGGGTTTTCAGTATAGAATCACTGATCACTTGATTGTCCGTGATGGTTGTGGCATAGACGATGAAAGCCCTTACCGGTTCTTCCAAATCAATTTGAAATGAATGGAACCGGACATCCGCACAATTGGCAAAAAGCTGCTGCAGCTTTTTTATGTTATCCTCATAATTTCTGGACAGCGGCTGTTTTTTGGGAGGCCCCGGGGCAAAGGTAGGCTCAGGTGCTGTATTTGTCCAGCTTTTTAAGGTTTTCATCAGTCGATTGATAAACATCTTTTGTTGGCCTCATCCTATCTAAAACGGTATAGTATATTATTCCCAGTTCAGGAAAATTTATGAACTTTTCTCAAAGGAGTTTTATTCATTCGGAGGATTCACTTCTAATTTTTCTTTCAGTCTGCCGGTGCTAATGATTTTTGCTTTCACATTAATTTCAACATTAGCGTTCACAAAAGCTTCTCGCCATTCCGATCCCAAAGCATGAAATGTTTTGGGATCTTTTTGATGCAGCTTTTCGGAGAAACCCAAAAAATCAGCCTTGTAGGTTTTGGCCTGCTTAACTGTTGAAGTGGCTATTTTTTTTACTTTTTCACTAATGACAGGTTCTAATTGCTCAATATCTTCTTTAGTTAGCCTTAAACCGTTATTTTCATCAATTTCTCCTTTTATCTGAATTGTAACCTGATAAGATATTTCTTCGTTGGAGACAACTGGTTTTACTTTATACGTTGAACCGCTTAGAAAATAGTTAAACATGGTTCCGTCCTTCTGAACGGGGATGGAAATCGGGCCTTTGTTAATTTTTTGTGTCAGCAGCAGAAAACCAAGGGTTTGTTCCTCATCAAGCCATCCCACCAAATGGCCAGACTGAAAAACACCCAGGCCTTCAATAATGCTTCCTTCAGTTTTGGGATTAGCTTCGGATCCTTTGTTATCCAATTCCAAGGGTATAATCTTAATTTGTGGTAAAACGGCATCACGGTCAGTGCTTGTCAGCCAGGATACAAACTTGTAGAAATACATACCGTAAGATTTGCCGGTGTTTGTGGCTTTTAAATCGATAAACTGGGATACCTCCTCAGAAAACAACTGGTTCATCGTGCCTCCCGTCTTAAGTATTTCCTTAGCTTCACCTTTGGACACAAAAATGATATCGCGTGGCCGGGTCTGCGGGAAGCGGGCATAATGTTCGATAATCTCAGGTGCCTTTTCTTTGGCAGCCTCTTCCCCAAGAATAAAGCCTGTAGCGTAACCATAAAAGGGGACAGTGGACAATTTTGCGGAATAATTTCTAATTGCATCTTGCATGGTTGATCCCCGACCGGTGAAAAGCTGTTCCGTATTGACCTTCGGACCTGACTCTTTTCCTTGATTCTGTCCCTGACTGCCTTGTGTTCCCAGAATCAGCGTAGCCGCAGTCCAAACATCCTGACCGTTGATTTGGGTATAATCATAGCTGCTTAACGTGACAAAAGCTAGCGTTTCGACTTCCTTGCTGCTCCAGCATCCTGAACAGAATAATAAAAGCGAGAGCAAAACGCTAAAGGTCCCTATGTATCTAAAACGGAGTTTTTTCAGTAGTTTTTTCAGTGATAACGCCTCACTTTTTTCTTTTTGATGAACGTTATAAATCTATTATTCTCCGGTGCAAGATACTTTATGAACTTTTCTAAAGAGCTTGACAAGTTATTGGGTCAATCCTATAATTTATTAAGACTACCTAACGTTAGGTAGGCATTTTGTTTTTCGGAGGAACACTGCTGTGGAAACGAAGCAAAAGCTGATGGACTCGGCTTTCAGATTGTTTGCAGACAAAGGGACAGAGTTTTCCCTAACCGAAGTTGCCAGTGAAGTTGGCATCCAAAAAGCATCGATATATGCCCACTTTTCCAGTAAAGAAGATTTATTGTATGCGGTCATCAATCTGGAAATTAACCAGTACTTCCTCGAGATCAACGAGCATTGCGATGATCTGAAAAGTATGTTTTTTATGATTCTTGATTACTATGACAAGTCGCTGACCAAACTGTATTTCTGGAAGAGGCTGCTGCTTTTTCCACCCAAAGCTTTCGCTGAAACGCTGGTCGCAAAAATCCACTGCTTATCAGAAGAGCGGTTCCAAATGGTTAAAGATATTATTCAAGCCAATATGGATAAAGGGATTATCCGGTGCCAGGATCCCGAATCCGTGGCAATATCCTATACGGCCATGACGCACGGGCTGCTGTCAAGCATCCTCATTTATCAGCCTGCAGATGTGACTGTCCATTTTGAGGAGATTTGGGATAATTTCTGGCGGGGGATCTGTTCAAATGGTTAAACGTTGATTTCACATATGGAGGACGAATGTTTCATGGAGCTTTTACTGCATCATATATATCTAGTCTCAATATTTGGCTATCTGCTCGGAGCTGTTATTTCCCTCGGATATCTCTTCGTCAAAAAACAAAATACAGGCAATATCATTGTTAATGCGCTATGTATCGCGGCTTCCGCAGTCGGAGCGGCAGCTTCCATCGGGAAAATTTTCTCGGGTATTGAAACGCTGGACATTTATTCGCTGCAATCCGCGATTCCGTTCATTACCCTAAATATCAGTATTGACAATCTTTCTGCTTTCTTTGTGCTGGCACTGTCGATCCTGGTCTTTTGTGTTTCGATCTACTCGATCGGCTATATTTCTCATTACAACGGGAAAAGGAACATCGGCCTGTTTAACTTTCTATATGTAATGTTTATCATTTCGATGTTTTTTGTACTAACCTCGGCTAATGCCGTATTTTTCTATATCTCCTGGGAAGCAATGTCTTTGCTGTCTTATTTCCTGGTAGTATTTGAATCGGAAAAAGAAGAAAATCAGCAAGCCGGAACGATCTATATTGTAATGACCCATCTCGCAACGGCTTGTCTTTTAATTGGATTCATGATCATTTATCACTATACACATTCCTTCGACCTGACTACAGCTCAAAATGGCGCAGCAATCCCCGAAATGGCCAGAAACATTACCTTCATCTTATTTTTGATTGGCTTTGGCACCAAAGCAGGCGTTATCCCGCTGCATATCTGGCTGCCTTACGCTCACCCGGCCGCCCCGAGCAATGTCTCGGCGCTGATGTCGGGAATCATGATCAAGACGGCCATCTACGGACTGATCCGTTTTGTTCTCTGTTATTTAGGCGTCCAGAATACCTGGTGGGGAATTGTCATTCTTGTTTTGGGCATGCTGTCAGCTGTGCTTGGGGTTGCCTATGCTTTGATGGAACATAATATCAAAAGACTGCTGGCCTTTCACAGTGTAGAAAATATCGGGATTATCCTGATTGGCTTAGGGGTCTCGTACATCGCCTTCGCTCAGAACCATTCGCTCATCGGCGGCCTGGCCTTAACGGCAGCGCTGCTGCATACGTTCAACCATACTCTGTTTAAAGGGGGTTTGTTTCTCGGAGCCGGAGCAATTCAATATGCCGTACATACCAAAGATATTGAAAAACTTGGCGGGCTTCTGAAAAAGATGCCCGTTACCGGTTTTATGATCCTGTGCTTTTCTTTGGCCATATCGGCCATCGTACCGTTTAATGGCTTTATCAGTGAATGGCTGACATATCAGTCCTTATTTGCCAATATACTGCCCGGACAGTTCGGCTTAAACTTCTTTTCGGCGGTCGCCGTGGCAGCGCTGGCTTTGACCGGAGCTTTGGCTGCAGCCTGTTTTGTGAAGCTGTTCGGGATATCCTTTCTAGGCCTTCCGCGAAGCGAACAAGCCGCGAATGCGCAGAAAGTTCCCAAAACCATGAATATCGGTATGGGTATTCTTGCGTTGATCTGCCTAGGGATCGGTCTTTTTCCGTTAACAATCTTAAAGCTCTTGGATCCGGTCGTTGGAAGCCTCGGCGGCGGCTCAGTTTTCAGTCAGCTTCAGGGAGGCTTTATGCTGGCTTATTATCCGCTGACGGTTTCCCCGGGCAGCATATCTCCAGTTGCGCTGATCCTGGCTTTAGCCGGAATCATCCTGTTGGCGCTTCTGGTCATCCGGATTGTTGGCGGTAAATATATCGAACGGAAATACGGAACGTGGGACTGCGGCTTTGAAGCGCTGAATGCCCGCATGCAGTACAGCGCAGCCGGTTTTTCCAAACCGATCAAGATTGTTTTCAGGATCCTGTTCAGACCAACTAGGAAAATTACGACAGAGGGGGACTCCTTCTATTATCCGGAGTCAATCGAATATGCGACGACAGTTGCTTCGATATTTGAAGATTACCTCTATCATCCGGTCATCAAAAGACTTCAGAAATTTTCCCAAAGAACAAAGTATAAGATTCAAACCGGCAGCATCCATAATTATTTGATTTATATATTTGCCGCGGTTCTCTTACTGATGCTGTATAACCGTTTGGCTTAAACAATTAGACTGAAAGATTGGCATTCGAGGCGGAAGTTTAATGAAAGACTGTACACCGGGAAGGATAGGGAATGAAGCAATGAACAGTATCGCCTATATTATCATTCAACTGATTGTGATTCTTTTGGCTGCACCACTTGTGGGCGGCCTGATCAAAAAGGTCAAAGCTTTGACTCAAAAGCGCAAAGGTGCGCCTGTCTTGCAGATGTATTTTGATCTTTATAAATTGCTGCAAAAGACCTCTGTCGTTTCAGAGGTATCTTCGTGGATTTACAAGGCAGCTCCGTATATCGTTTTTGCGACAGCTCTGACTGCTGCGCTGCTGGTTCCTGTATCAACCAAGATCGTACCGGTTCTGATTCCGGGTGATTTTATTATGCTCGTTTCCATCCTGGCACTCGGCAGATTTTTTATGATGGCTGCCGCCCTGGATACGGCGAGTACCTTCGGCGGGATGGGAAGCAGCAGGGAGGCCATGATTTCTTCCCTGATTGAACCATCCATTCTTGTATCCCTGTTTACGGTAGGGCTCCTTTCCGGGTCCACTTCACTGCCTCGCATGATGCAGACCGTACAGGTTACAGGGTTTCCTTTGGCTCATCCGGTTTATATGATGGTGGGGCTGGCGCTGCTGATCATTATCATTGCGGAGACATCCAGGATTCCGGTCGATGATCCGTCTACCCATCTGGAATTAACGATGGTGCATGAGGCGATGATCCTGGAGTATTCAGGCCGGCACCTGGCTTTGTTGGAATATGGCGCAGCAGTGAAACAGCTGGTTTTTATCACCCTGTTTGTGAATATCTTCATTCCGCATGACCAGCTAATTCCGTTTATGGGTTTCGGCGCTGTTATTTTGTCACTTCTGCTTTATTTGCTCAAAGTGGTCATGATGGCGGTGGTCATCGCGTTGATTGAAGTCAATACAGTTAAGTTTAAGCTTTTCAGCATCCCGAATCTGGCTGCCTTATCTTTTATTCTCGCTTTTCTGGGAATTTTGCAATTCTTTATCCTGGGAGGTTATCATGTCTGAAAATCTTTTGGAAAGCTTGTCTGTACTGATTTTACTTTCTTCTTTTGTGCTTATGGCCAATAAACGAATCAGCTCCTATATCAAGTCTTTCCGGATTCAGTCCATGCTGATTGCGCTGGCTGCCGGGGTCATGGGAGTCAGAAGCCTGCTGGGCGAAGGACGCTGGGATATTTTGATTGTCTGTATCCTGATTGTTGTTCTGAAAGTCATCTACATTCCAGGTCTTCTGAACAGGACATATGCCTCTGTAAGGTACAAAGTTGAAAAAGACTTTATCTTGAATATTCCAATCCTGGTTTTGGTCTGCTGCGGACTGGTTGTTTTTTCTTACTTCACGCTGGCAACGATTGACGGCAGCAGCCAGGGGATGTCCAATATGCAGCTCGTCAACTCGGTTTCCGTGATCTGGATCGGCCTTTTCTTTATGATCAGCCGTAAAAAAGCGCTTGGACAAATCATTGGCTTTCTGGTCATTGAGAACGGTCTGTATATCACAGCCATGCTGGCAACGCAGGGAATGCCTTTCATTGTGGACCTTGGGATATTCATTGACCTGGTGACCTTCGTTCTGATCATGGGTATGCTGACGTTTCGCATTAATGACCAATTTGACTCTATTGATACGGATCAACTCAATAATCTGAAAGGATAAAATACAACGATATGGGCTTTTTACTTCTGGTCATTCCAATCATTGCTTTACTGCTGCTCTTTATACTTAAACCGAAGCGGCTGCAGCACCTCGTCAGCGTCTCATCTGCTGTGCTGCTGCTGATCATCGCAGCCATCCTGACCCATAACGTCATACTGTATGGAGCGATTGCTTATTCTTCGCTGGGCGGATTTTTCTATCTCGATGCCCTGAGCATGATGATTCTGGATATTGTCCTGACGATAGGTTTGATGGCGGCCATTTTTTCGATCGGTTATCTTGAGGAAGAAGTCAGACAGGGTAAGCTGCCGGCCCCAAAAATCCGACTGTACTATATGCTGATGGTGACCTTTATTTTTACGATGATATTGGCGCTGACAGTCAAAAACATGGGTCTGATGTGGATCGCGATCGAAGCGACAACGCTGGCCTCAGCCTTTTTGGTTGGCTTTTATAACAATCGTTATGCGCTTGAAGCTGCCTGGAAGTATGTGATTATTTGTTCTGTCGGTATTGCGGTCGCCCTGCTCGGTATCATTTTGCTGCACCTTTCTTCGGCCGGAATATTGGAGAACGGCTCCTATTTGGACTGGACGGCGCTGTACGCCAACGCGGCATCCTTAAAAAGTTCCGTTCTGCGCCTGGCCTTCATCTTTATTTTGGTCGGATTCGGGACGAAAGCCGGCCTTGCTCCGATGCATACCTGGCTGCCTGACGCGCACAGTCAGGCCCCTTCGCCGATTAGTGCCATGCTGTCCGGTGTTCTTTTGAACAGCGCGATGTATGGCATTATTCGGACGACGGCCATTGTGAATCACAATCAGGGGAGCAGCAGCTTTACCGGGAGGCTCCTCATCGGGATCGGGGTTTTATCGATTGCTGCCGCGGCTGTATTTATTCTAACGCAAAAGGATTATAAGCGACTTCTGGCTTATTCCAGTATTGAACATATGGGAATTATCGCTGTTGCGGTCGGGATCTTTACACCGCTGTCCATTTTTGGTGGGCTGCTGCATATGATCAATCACTCGCTGACCAAGTCTATGCTGTTTTTATCTGCCGGCAATATCATGCAGAAATATGACACCAAACAGATTTTCAAGATCAAAGGGATTCTTAAAGTACTGCCTGTTTCGGGAACGGTCTTTCTGCTCGGTCTGTTTGCCATTGCCGGAACACCGCCCTTCAGCGTATTTGCGAGCGAGTTCAGCATTACCGCCGCAATCTTCAACCAATCCAGCCTTTGGGTCGGGATGGTGTTTATCCTGCTTCTGGCGGCTGTCTTTGCCGGAATCGCGGTGACGCTGTTTAAGATGTTTTATGGTCAGCCGGACAGTACGGAGGCTGCTGATCCCAAGGCGGGAGAAATCAACATTCCCGGAACAATCTGCCTGGTCATTCTGCTGGCAGCCGTTACAGTCGGCGGGGTTTATCTGCCGGAAACAGTCCGGGAGCTGATCATTCAGGCGCAGAGCATTGTCCTAGGTACAATCTAATACTGGGATTCGTAAATCCTGTTAAAACAAAATGGTTTAAAGATAGCAACATTGTGACCCCCAGACCTAATTTTGGCTAATCAAGCTTGTATGAATTATTTGAGCAGGGAATTTGAGAACGTGGTACTAGTAAATGAAATATTGCTGGAAATAGAGGTAGAGATGATGAAGGCATCCGAATTAAAACAAATACTCGCGGAAAAGTTTTTCGTTGCAGAGTTGACCGATATTGGCGGGAGAAACAGGAATAGCCAGGATCATGAGCTTTATCTGAAAACAGCTTCGGAAAGTATTCCCGGAATATGCGCCTACTTGAATAAAGAACTGGGTTATCCGCTCGTCCTGATGTTTGCCAATGATGAACAAAGCCAGAATTCCTGCTTTGGCGTTTATTACGTTTTTGCGGACAGACAGGAAGCACTGCTTGTGGTGATGAAAACGTCGGTCAGTCCTGACAAAATGGAAATGCCATCTGTCAGCAATATGATCCAAGCTGCGGCAGCCTATGAACGCGAAATCAAGGATTTATTCGGAATCATCCCGATAGGCCACCCGGATGCCAAAAGACTGGTTTTTCATAGCAACTGGCCGAATGGGGTTTATCCGCTGCACAAAGCTTTCCCGGCAGGGTACAGACCACAGCGGGCTGCAGAGGAAATCAGTTTTCGCAAGGTTGAAGGGGAAGGGGTCTATGAAATTCCGGTCGGACCTGTCCATGCCGGAATCATCGAGCCGGGCCATTTCCGTTTCAGCGTGGCCGGAGAACCGATTATTAATCTTGAAGCACAATTGTACTTTGTTCATAAAGGAATAGAGAAACTGGCCGAACAGCAAAGCATTGAGAAATGCCTGTATATTTCGGAAAGAATTTCCGGAGACGAGACCTTTGCCAATTCCCTGGCGTACTGCCAGGCTATCGAAAAAATTGCCGGAGTCGAGGCTCCGCTCAGGGCAGCCTATACCCGGGTTATTTTTGCCGAGTTGGAGAGACTAACCAGCCATCTGGGCGATCTCGGGGGGGTTTGCCTTGACGCTGCTTATGGGTTTGCAACATTTCAGTTCCGGATGATTAGAGGCTGGGCCTATACCTTAGCTGATGAACTGTGCGGCATGCGCTTCCTGCGAAGTGTCAATAAGCCGGGCGGGATTAGAAAAGACTTTGTGGCCGATAAGGAAGACGGTCTGATTGGCCAGTTGAATAAAATCCGCTGCGAGATCGAGGATACCGTCGAGATTATTAAGTCCAACAGCTTGTTTATTGACAGGGTAGAAAATACGGGTATTCTTGCTCCGGAAATTGCAGCGGATTTGAATACAGTCGGCCCAGGCGGACGGGCTTCGGGACTGCGCTATGATGTCCGGAAATCTTTCCCGTACGCAGCTTATCCGCAGCTCGAGTTTAATATCCCGGAACATTACAACGGCGATATCAACTGCCGGCTGAATACCAAAATTGAGGAATGCTTTGAATCCATTAACCTGATGATCCAGGCGATCAATCAAATGCCTTCCGGGAAGGTTCTGGAACCTGTTAAAGCTGTTGAGCCGTATCGCTTTGCTTTTGGTCTGACCGAAGCCCCGCGCGGAGAAAACATCCACTGGCTGATGACAGGCGAGAACAACACTGTGTACCGCTATAAAATCAGGACGCCGTCTTTCTGCAACTGGCCGGCCCTCTGTCATGCAGTCAAAGGCAATATTGTGCCGGACTTTCCGCTGATCAATAAAAGCTTTAACCTTTCCTACGCCGGAAACGATCTCTAAAGCGAGCGGCGTACTACGATCTAGGGCAAGTCTGGGGGCCACAATACCACTTTTCGGCCATTGTGCCATCCATGGCACAAAAGGCCGCGCTGCGCAATCCTGCTCCGCTCACAGTGGAACTGTGGCCCCCAGACTGATCGTATGCATATTCAAGCAGGTTTGCATGTCAAAATGTAGCTCGTTTTTGTGTAGATATTTTAAATAGTTGTAATCGTACAACTTACTTTAATCAATTAACAATGTCGGGCATGCAAAACTTATTAACCAGCTTTTGATCAGTCTGCGTGCCACGGTTCCAGCGTCAAGCGGAGCATGGAGTGCGTAGCGCGGCCTTTTGACGGCCACGGATGGCCTAATGTCGCGATGCCATGGATGGCAAGGAGCGACGACCAAGGATGACACAACGGCCGAAAGCGGAATTGTGGCATGCAGACAGGCCCAAGATACTAATTCACCTATTGATCAAAATATACTGTACGAGCAAGGAAGACGAAAAAATGTTTAAGACGCTAAAAAAGATCATCCAATATCCGAGGCTTACCCAGGAATATCCGAAGATACCCGCCGCCAGCGGTCCGTTCCTGGGGCAGACCGAAATCAATCCTGAAAAGTGCAGTTTTTGCGGGGAATGTGTCCTGCGCTGTCCATCCCAGGCAATCGTGATGGCTAAGGAAGCAGGCATCATTGGGATTAACTATGACGCGTGCATCTTCTGTGTGCTGTGTGAAGAAGTCTGCCCGGCAGGCGCAGTAACGACCACCAACCAATTTGAGCTTGCTGAAAAGGATAAAGCAATGCTCCACGTGGATAAAACAGTGACTGTCAAAAACCAAACGCTGATGATTGATGAAAACAACTTGCCTGACACCTCCTACGAAGCGGTTTGCAGTGACCTGGAAGCAAAGATCAAAAAGATGTTCGGCCGGAGCCTGCAGATAAGAGAGGTGGATTCCGGCTCCTGCAACGGCTGTGATTATGAAATCAATGCGCTGAACAATCCTGTCAACGATATTGAAAGGCTCGGAATCAGTTTTGTGGCGTCGCCAAGACATGCCGACATGCTTCTGGTGACAGGCACTGCGACGAGAAATATGCAGCTGGCGCTGGAGAAGACGTATCATGCAGCACCAGATCCAAAACTGGTCGTGGCAGTGGGCGCCTGCGCTTGCAGCGGCGGCATTTTCAAGGATTCCTATGCCACCAACAACGGCATCGATACAATTGTACCGGTCGATGTGTATATCCCTGGCTGCCCACCACGGCCTCAGGCCATCATTAACGGGATCTTAAAAGCGCTGGACCGGATGAAGTAAATATTACTTCGACGGCTATGGAGAACTAGTATCACGGTACTATGAATGGTATGGAGCAGTACGAATCGGTCTACTAGTTGACTTTTTCCGGACGTGTATGATAATGGATAGTAAGCAGATAAGAATCCTAAATAGAAGTATTTTAGGATTTTTTCTTACTATATTATTTTGATGATTGTTTAGCTTGGATAAAATTGAGAATGTATAAGAATAAAAAACATGTAAAGGATGGGTTATCTTGTCTATTGTTCGAGCTGCAGCGCTTCAGTTAAAAGTATCTCCAGACAAAATGGAGAACGTTGACCGTCTCCAACAACATTTGGACAGCCTGGCTAAAGAGAATGTTGATCTGGTCATTCTGCCGGAGATGTTTAACTGCCCATATCAGACGTCTTTATTTCCTGATTATGCAGAGGAAGAGGGCGGGGCATGCTGGCAGAAGCTTTCATCTCTGGCCGTACAGTATAAAATCCACCTGGTTGCAGGTTCGATGCCGGAAAAAGACCGGGAGAACAAGATTTATAACACTTCGTATGTGTTTGACCGCCAAGGCCGGCAAATAGGCAAACACCGCAAAGTTCACCTCTTTGATATCGAGATTGAGGGCGGACAGCAATTTCGGGAATCGAATACCTTAAGCCCCGGAAACAAGGCTACTGTATTTGACACGGAATTCGGAACGATGGGAATCTGTATCTGCTATGACTTGCGCTTTCCGGAACTGGCGAGACTGATGGTCGATCAGGGCGCTAAAATGATTATTGTGCCGGGAGCCTTTAATATGACGACCGGGCCGGCCCACTGGGAGGTCCTGTTCCGAACCCGGGCAGTGGATAATCAGGTTTTTATGGTGGGCGCTGCTCCGGCCCGTGATCCGGAAGCGGGATATACGTCCTGGGGGCACACGATCATGGTCGGACCGTGGGGAAATGTCCTGCAGCAAATGGATGAACGCGAAGGTTGTATCATTCAGGATCTTGACCTGGCTGAAGTGGCTAAAGTCCGACGTGAATTGCCGCTGCTTGCCCAGAGAAGGTCAGACCTGTATCAATTAACTTCAAAATGCTGATTACGTGACGCCGAGATTATGTCAATAAGGCAGGGATTTTCGATGCAGAAACAAAAATTTGCAGTATTCCAGGCACTCCTGGCAGCTGCACTTTTCGGTATAAGCACGCCATTGTCCAAATTGTTATTGTCCCATTTATCGCCGATCATGATCGCTGCACTTCTTTATCTGGGTGCTGGCACCGGCATGTTCGCGCTGCGATTGATCATTAAAGCAAATAGGCCGTTATCTAAAGAAGCAGGTATTGCCAGGAACGATCTGCCCTTTACAATTGGAATGGTGATTTTGGATATGAGTGCGCCTATTCTGCTCCTGGTCGGATTGAGTACGACTGCGGCTGCTAATGTATCTCTATTGAGCAATTTTGAAATCGCGGCGACCGCACTTCTTGCCTTGTGGCTCTTTAAGGAGACAATCGGGAAAAGACTTTGGACAGCAATCATTCTCATTACGGCTTCCAGCATACTCTTATCTTTAAAAGATCTTCAAGGACTTTCTTTTTCGGCAGGTTCCATATTTGTCCTGCTGGCCTGTCTCTGCTGGGGATTAGAGAATAATTTTACGAAAATGCTTTCGCTGAAAGATCCCATGCAGATCGTCGTCATTAAAGGATTGGGGTCTGGAACAGGTTCCTTGCTTATTGCCTTTGTCACCAAGCAAATGACAGCCGGTTACAGCTATATACTTTTTACGCTAATACTGGGATTCTTCGCTTATGGCCTCAGTATCTTTTTCTATGTCAGAGCCCAGAGAGACCTCGGGGCGGCCAGAACAAGCGCCTATTATGCCATTGCACCGTTTATTGGCGTCGGCTTATCTTTTATTGTCGCCAAAGAACCCATAACAAGCAATTTTATTATGGCAGCTATTCTAATGATATTTGGGGCCTATTATGCGGCTAGGGAGAAACATGACCATCAACATCGTCACGAAGTGTTGTGTCATGACCATCGCCATCATCATGGTGACGGCCATCATACCCATGTTCACGGTGATTTTACATCAGGGGAACACAGTCATCCGCACGAACATGAAACCATACAACATGCACATCATCATGCACCGGATATGCATCACAAGCATTAAGCATTTAATCTGATTTGATATTAAACTTTTTATAAATGGGATAGCACTTTACAAATACAATAACATATGTTATTAATAACATATGTTATTGTATTATTTTGAATGGAAGTGAAGAAAAAAATGATGCCCATGATGATGTCCATTAATTATGCGATTCTGGGAATTCTCAGTACGCAGTCTCTGACGGGGTATGATCTGAAAAAAATTATTCAGGATTCATCGTTTATGTATTGGTCCGGCAATAACAATCAGATCTATAAAGCCTTGGTTGAACTGCTGAACCTGGGTTTTGTGACCAATGAAATCCAGATGCAGGAAAGTTCACCTGCCAAAAAAATATATACGATCACGGCAGAGGGGATCGTAGAATTGAAAAAATGGGTGCTTTCAACACCGGAAATCGCGGAAATCAAAAAAACCTTTCTGATACAGCTTGCCTGGTCGGATCTCCTGAATGATGAGGAATTAAAAAGTTTGCTGTTGGCATATGAAGAGCAAATTAAAATGCAGATCATCCTGGAAAAAGAGAAAAGCCGCAGAGGCAGGTTTTCACCAGCCAGAAGCAAAAGGGAACTTACTATGTGGGAGATGATTCAAGAGAATATCATTTCATCCTGTGAAAATGAACTGAGCTGGCTGGAAACCGTCCGGAATAAGCTTAGCGGCGATTTTCAGCAATAATAAACGACAAGAAGAAAATGGCAGATGAATATTCAGTGGAGGGAAAGCTATGAAAAACGGAATGGCCTTCCGCACTCCGGAAGGGAAAAAAGAAGTTCTCAGAATGTATGATGCTTTATTGGAACAATGGTCAGCGCAATATGAGACGATCCATCTGACTACCCGGTATGGCAAAACGTTTGTTTTAGCAGGAGGCGATCCAAACGCGCCGCCGTTGATCCTTCTTCATGGCAGCGGGATGAATTCCGTGATGTGGCTGGGGGATATGCCGACCTATATGAAGCATTTTCGCGTCTATGCCGTCGATATTCCAGGGGAACCAGGAAAAAGCGCCGAAGAACAGTGCCTTTCGACAGTTCTGCTTATGCGGAGTGGCTTGATGATGTCTTCAAAGCGTTAGCGATTAGCAAAGCAAGTATAATCGGGATTTCTTTAGGTGCCTGGCTTGCAATCAAGTATGCTGTTTTCCAACCGGAAAAAGTAGAAAAGCTTGTCTTGCTTTGCCCATCCGGAGTCGGACCGCAGAAGCTATCTTTTCTTTTTACTGCGATGTTCTCTATGTGCTTTGGAGATCGCGGGCTAAAAAAACTATTCTATAAAGTGAATGGGAATCAGCCTATTCCCGATATCGTATTGGATTATCAACTGCTGATCGGTAAGAGTTTCAACTTTCGCCGTGAAATGATACCCATTTTTTCCGATCAGGAACTGAAATCCTTAACGATGCCGGTAGTTTTATTTGTAGGCGGCAAAGATATCATGCTTCATTCGGCGAAGACTGCTTGGCGGATGAAAACATTAGTTCCGCAGGGCAAGATCAATATTCTACCCGAGGCAGGCCATACACTTACCAATCTAACCACGGAAATCTATGATTTTTTAATTCAGGAATAATGAACATTCTTTTATTTTTTTACGTAGTTATTAGAAATTTTAGGTGCGATATGATATCTTTAACATTGGCTGCCTTTGGAAGGCGTTATTTTACCGTGAGAATGCCAAACTATTTTTAGCCAGTGTGAGGTGCTTCATTTGATTTTATTATCGGCAGAAAAGATTACGAAAAGTTATAGTGAGAAAAAACTCTTAAAAGATATGTCTCTATTCATCAATGAGGGAGACAAAATCGGTGTGATCGGGATTAATGGCACCGGTAAATCGACCTTCTTAAAGATTATTGCCGGCATAGAGAACCCTGATGCCGGAGCCGTAACGACGGCTTCTGGGGTCAGGATCAGTTATCTTCCGCAAAATCCTATTTTCGGTGAGGGTCTGACCGTTCTGGAACAAGTATTTCTGGGAACGTCATCTGAAGTCCGGGATTTGATGGAATATGAAGCCAAGTCTATTCTAACCAGGCTGGGTATTACGGATTTCTCGATGGATGTCAGCTTCCTGTCAGGCGGAGAAAAGAAACGCGTTGCGATCGCGCGTACATTGGTCAAACCCAGTGAAATCCTGATTCTGGATGAACCGACCAACCATTTGGACAATGAAATGGTCCTCTGGCTGGAAAATTATCTGCGCAAATACAGCGGAGCGATGATCATGATCACGCACGATCGCTATTTCCTCGACAGGGTAACCAACCGTATGATTGAGATCAGTCAGGGAAATCTGTACAGCTATCCGGCGAATTATTCCAAGTATTTGGAGCTGAAAGCCCAGCGCGAAGAAATGGAAATCAGCACGGAAAGAAAAAACAGCAGTCTCTTCCGAAGAGAACTGGAGTGGATCAGCCGCGGTGCCAGAGCCAGAGGGACGAAAAGTAAAGAACGGATTGAGCGTTTCAGACAATTAAGCGAGAGAGATAAACCGGCAGACAGGGAGAAGCTGAACCTCAGTTCGGTGGCATCCCGCCTTGGTAAAAAGACCATTGAAATGAACCATATCGCAAAATCCTATGCCGGAAAAATGCTGATCCGGGATTTTGACCATATTATTCTGCGTGACGCCAGAATAGGCATTGTTGGCAAAAACGGCTGCGGCAAATCGACCCTGTTAAAAATGATCATGGGCTCGGTTGAAGCGGACAGCGGGACGATCGTTACAGGCGAAACCGTCAGGATCGGTTACTTTTCGCAGGAAAGCGCTGAGATGGATCCCTCTCAGCGCGTCATCGCCTATATTCGGGATATTGCCGAAAACATTGAGACGGTGGACGGAACAGTGACTGCCACGCAAATGCTGGAACGCTTCCTGTTTCCAGCTGATTTACAGTGGAATACGATTGCCAAGCTTTCCGGCGGCGAACGCAGACGACTTTATCTGCTCAGCGTGCTGATGAAATCCCCGAATATCCTGCTGCTGGACGAGCCGTCTAATGATCTGGATATTGAGACGCTGAGCATCCTGGAAGATTACCTGGAGAACTTCAACGGTGCTGTGGTCGTCGTCTCCCATGACCGTTATTTCCTGGATAAAGTCGTAGACCGGATCTTTGAATTCCAGGAAGACGGGACACTGCGGCAATATGTCGGCGGTTATTCCGATTATCAGGAACAAATTACGGATAAGGGCAGAGAAGAAAAAGATAGTTCTAAGAGAAACAGTCCTTCAAGTGGTTCAAGTACTTCAAATACTTTAATCACTTCAAGCAACATGGGCATTTCAGACCAATTTAATTGTACTGATCCCCAGGGTGAAACCGCCGAACCCAGGAAAAAATTGAAGTTTACCTACAAGGAAGAACAGGAATACGGAAAAATCGAAGAAGAGATTGCACAGCTCGAAGCAAACTTGCGTACACTGGATGAAACCATTTCGCGGGAGACCAGTAACTATGCAAAATTGCAGGAATTGCTTTCCGAGAAAGAAGAGCTGGAATGTACCATTGCCGGCAAGATGGAACGCTGGATATATCTGAACGATCTTGCTGAAAAAATTGCTGCTGCGAAATTATAATCCTTCGACAAACGCTGATTACTTATGTTATAATGACTACTTGATTGTATTATAATGGCGACTTGGTTGCACGAATAAGGATGGTAATAAAATGATCAGTACGACTGGAATATCTCTTCGTTACGGCGGACGTGCGTTATTTGAAAACGTCAATATTAAGTTCATCCCCGGGAACTGTTATGGACTCATCGGCGCGAACGGCTCCGGCAAATCGACCTTTTTAAAAATTCTCTCCGGTGAGATAGAAGCCAATAAAGGAGATGTCTCGACTGACCCCGGCGAAAGAATCGCCGTCTTAAAGCAGAACCACTTTGAATTTGACGAAGTTGAGGTCTTAAAAACCGTCATGATGGGTCACAAAAGGCTCTGTGAGGTTATGGATGAAAAAGAAGTTCTCTATGCCAAACCCGATTTTTCCGAAGAAGACGGCATGAAGATCGCCGAACTGGAAGCGGAATTTGCGGAAATGAACGGCTGGGAAGCTGAATCCGAAGCGGCAACGCTCTTAAACGGACTCGGTATTGGCGAAGAGTACCACGATAAAAAGATGAAGGAACTCGACGGCAATGAAAAGATCCGGGTCCTTTTGGCCCAGGCTCTATTTGGAAGTCCTGATATCCTGCTGCTGGACGAACCTACAAACCACCTCGACATTGCCTCCATTACCTGGCTCGAAAACTTCCTGTATAACTTTGAGAACACCGTGATCGTCGTTTCCCACGACAGACACTTTTTAAATAAAGTCTGCACGCATATTGCCGATATTGATTTCGGTAAAATTCAACTTTACGTCGGTAACTATGACTTCTGGTACGAATCGAGCCAGCTGGCGTTGAAGCAGATGAGAGACGCAAATGAAAAGACGGAAGCTAAGAAAAAGGAATTGCAGGAGTTTATCCAGCGGTTCAGTGCCAATGCTTCCAAGTCAAAACAGGCCACATCCCGCAAAAAACTTCTGGAAAAACTGACCCTGGAGGACATCCGGCCGTCATCCCGCAAATATCCGTTTGTTGATTTTAAACCGGATAGGGAAGCAGGGAATGACCTGTTGGCCGTGAACGGAATCAGCAAAGAAGTAGAAGGGGAGAAGATCCTGAACAATGTCTCATTTATCGTTAGTAAAGGTGATAAGATTGCGTTCGTAGGTCCTAACGGTCTGCCTAAGACATCCCTGTTTAAAATATTAATCGGGGAAACGACTGCCGACAGCGGAGATTTCAAATGGGGCGTTACCACATCCCAGTCCTATTTCCCGAAAGACAACGCGGCTTATTTTGACGATGTTCATCTGAGCCTTGTCGATTGGCTCAGGCAATATTCCAGTGATCAGACCGAGACCTTCGTCAGAGGCTGGCTTGGCAGAATGCTTTTCTCCGGCGAAGAAGCGCTGAAGGAAGCAGCCGTGCTTTCCGGAGGGGAAAAGGTCCGCTGCATGCTGGCTAAAATGATGCTTTCCGGCGCTAACGTCCTGCTGTTTGACGAGCCGACCAACCACCTCGACCTGGAATCCATCACTGCCTTAAATGACGGGCTGATCAATTATAAGGGAACGATTCTGTTTGTTTCGCATGACCACCAGTTTGTCCAGACTGTGGCCAACCGAATCATTGAAATCACGCCGAATGGAATCATTGACAAGCAGATCACGTATGACGAATATCTGGAAAGTGAAGACATTCAGGCGCTGCGTAAGAAGATGTACGAGATTTAGGATTAATTTTTATACTGCAAATAACCCCTAAACAAGGGTAAACAAACCGATATGATGCTGGTAATGGTCCTCGCAGACTGTTACCAGCATTTTTGTAAATTTAGCTGCGGCTGACGTTTTAGGTCTAAAGCACTATGATCCTGAGAATAAATCCCTATATAACCAAAAATAGTAATATGGTATAATTTTGGCAATATTTATTAATTTTGTAATAATATTGCCATTTGTTAGTTTTTATCTAAGGATTATGGGTTAAACGAGGGAGGAAGAAAAGTGAAAAAATTATGTTCAAGAATGTTATTCCTGCTATTCGTCGGCTGTTTCATTCTTCTGTTAAAATCACCCGCAGTCTATGCGGCGACGATCACTGCGCCATCTTCGATTACAGCTAATACAACCTGGACCAGCGATAATGTCTATGTGGTGTCATCCACCACAGTCCAACCAAACGTGACGCTGACTATCGAGCCTGGAACTGTGGTCAAATTGAACGCGATTAACAGCAAACTTGTGATTAAAGGCACTTTGAATGCACTCGGATCAGACACAAATCAAATCGCCTTTACGTCGATTAAAGATGATACATACGGTGGAGACACCAATAACGATGGTACGGCAACGACTCCGGCCAAAGGCAACTGGCTTTGCCTTGAGTCTTATACCGGCGGAACCATCAATCTTTCCTACTGCCGGATACGATATGGCGGGTATATCTATTCTCAGGTGTACAGCTCCGGCGGAAGCCTGAATATCAGCAATTGTGTTGCCGAACTCAGCAACACCAGAGGTATTGAAACGAATGGCACAGCCAGTATCACAAATACACAGGTATCAAATTGTACTACCCAGGGCATCTATGTAAAAAATAGTGCTCCTACCATATCTGGCAATACAATTAGTAGTTGTTCTAGCGGCATATATTTAGCAGACGGTAATATCCTCATCACAAATAATAATATCTCGGCGTGTTCATATGGCATTTATGTGCTAAAAGGAACGCATACCTTTTCCGCCAATACAATCACGAACAGCAGCACCTCAGCCATTGCAATTGAAAATGCAATATGTACAATTATAAACAATAGTATTTCCCAGTGTCCAAATGAGGCAATCCGCTATGTAAATTCGACCCAAGTACTGACAGGAAGTATAACCGGAAATACATTTGATAACTGCAAAGATTTCCTGGGGTTTCGGTCAAGCTTAATGGCAAGCTTATTCCCAACATTGATATTGAACAACAACACGCAGACTAACTGTACGTATGACGGTATATATGTTTATGCAAAAATAGGATCACAAACGCTACCTGTATATCAGGTTCCATATATTATTGAAAGTATGAATACCTCTGATGGAAGTACGGTGGAAATTCAGCCGGGAACGATATTTAAAATCTTAGATGACAAAGTCATTAATATAAAGGGGACCGTAAATATTATAGGCAATTCCCAAAATCCGATTGTCTTTACATCCATTAAAGATGATACCAATGGCGGAGATACCAATAACGACGGTACCCAAACTTCAGCAATGGCCGGGGATTGGTGGGGAATATCTATTGGAGAAAATGCACAGTTTATTGCGAAGAATGCAAAGTTTTTGTATGGTCTGGAAAATCTATCAGTTTTTAAAGCATTAAAAATTGACATTCGTAATTGTGAGGTAGGATATGGTGACGATAGAGGAATATCTATAAGCAATTGTAATAATGCTGTAGTTACTGACAGCAGCATCCATGATGACAACTCTATTGGTGGAATAGTGTTAAACGATTCCAATTCTGTGATTTTACGAAACAGCTTTTACAATAATAATAAAGGAATATACTTAACTCCTTCTGCCAATCAGACCCAAATCATGTTTAACAATTTTCACGATAATGGGATGGGTATAGATCAATTAATACAAGAACCTATCCAGGCAACGATTCAGTTCAATAACTTTAATAATAATACGTATGGGTTCTATAATTTTACCGGAACGGCAGATGTTCAATACAACTGGTGGGGAGATGCTTCCGGCCCGGCCCCGGCAGGTACCGGCGACGAAGTTTATCATGGAGATGCCGACCCTTGGCTGAAATCAGCATTTGTCGTACCCGAATCAGAATTCTACCTAGGTCAGCAGCATTGGGACTTCCTGTGCAATGACCCCGTAAATGCAGTATCAGGGAATTTCACGTATGAGAAAACAGACATTACGATACCAACCATTGGTGTACCTTTACAGTTTACTCGCTACTATAACTCACAGGATACCAGCACTTCCGGCCCTCTTGGCCAGGGCTGGCAGCATAACTATAACTGTACCGTCACGATCAATCAGGATGGTTCGGCTACAGTTCTGTATCCGGACGGCCACCAGGTGAAGTTTGCTTCCAGCAGCGGGACCTTCATCCGGCCTCCGGCCTGTTTTGAAAATCTGACCGAGGTTGCCGGAGGCTATGAACTGATCTTCAAGGATCAGACCGTCTATGAATTTGATTCTTCCGGCAGACTTTGTGCAATTAGGGATAAAAACGGCAATAGAACGACCCTGACCTATAACGGCACCCTTCTGCAAACTGTTACGGAACCAACCGGAAGAACCTTGCAGTTTGCCTATTATCCGGACAATAAGCTTCAGCAGGTTACTGATCCGGCAGGCCGAACCCTGGTCTTTACGTATGATACGTCCGGAAACCTTGAAACAGTGACCGATATCAACACCGGGGTATGGCAGTATGGTTATAGCGGAGACTATCTCTCGACGATCACCGATCCTAAAAATAATGTGACGGTCAACAACACTTACGATGTTCAGGGACGGGTTGTTTCCCAGCTTGACGGTGAGAACAATCAGACTGTCTTTGCCTATGATCCCGTAAACAGACAAAATACCGTCACAGACGCCAAACAAAACAGTGCTATCACCCAATATGATCCCGCCAACCGGATAACTTCGATTATTTATCCGGGAGGGATTACCGAAACCTTCACCTATGACGGCAATAACAACCGAACCAGCGTTACCGACAAGAATGGCAACACTACCGTATATACGTATGACGATATGGGCAATATGCTCACCAAGACAGATCCTGTACCATTAAGTTATGTCACAACGCTGACCTATGACACAAAAAACAATCCGATTACAATCGCTGATGCGGCCGGTTATACCACGGATATGACGTATGATACAAATGGCAACCTGCTGACCGTATCGCGTGAGGTTTCCGGTCAAACCGCCGTAACCGCGATGACCTATAACCAATACGGACAGGTCATAAGCATTACAAATCCCAACAACGGCGTAACACAATACACCTATGATACGTATGGCAACCGCATTTCCCAGACTGACCCGCTTGGCTATATCACCACGTACACGTATGATATCCTGGGACGCAAACTGACGCAGGTCGATCCACGCGGCAATGTTCAGGGGGGAAATCCGGACGACTACCAGAACACCTACACTTATGACCTCGCCGGTAATATGCTGACCATCACTGATCCCTTGGGAGACGTCATTACAAACACCTATGACCTGAACAATAATATGCTGACGATCACCGATCCGAAAAACAATATAACGACCTACACCTATGATGGTAACAACCGCCTGCTGACCGTTCAGGATGCATTAAACAATGTGACGACCTATACCTATGACGCGAACGGCAACAGGGCCTCCGTTACAGATCCGCTAAATCATACAACAACCTATGGTTATGATCCGCTTGACAGGCTGATATCGGAAACCAATGCGGCAGGGAAGACCGAAAGCTATACCCTGGACGGCAACGGCAATAAGCTGACGGTTACAGACCGGAATAACCATACCACGACTTATGTGTATGACGTCTTAAATCACAATACCCAGATCACTAATCATTTAAACAAACAGATTACCGTCCAGTATGATCCGCTTGGGAACAAACTGAGTGTCACGGATCAGCGCGGTAACACAACATCCTACACTTATGACCAAAATTCCAAAGTGCTCACGGTGACCGAACCGGGTAATCAGGTAACTACCAACACGTACGATCTGGCTGGGAATATGCTGACAACGATCAATCCACTGAACCAGGTCCGGACCTTTGTTTATGATGCAGACAACCGTCTGATCGAAACCATAGATCCGTTGCTTCATTCCACAACCGTTGGATATGATGAAGCGGGGAATGTGATTCTGAAGACCGATGCCAACAACGAGAACATCACGTATACCTATAACGCCTTAAACCAACTCGTGTCAGTAACCAATGCCTTAAACCAAGTCACGAGCTACAGCTATGATGAGAACGGCAACTTAACCGCAGTTACGGATGCCAACAACCATACCTCTTCACTGGGTTATGATGAACTTAACCGTAAAATCAGTGAGACTGACGCCTTAAATAATACCTACAGCTGGGCGTATGATGCGGCGGGTAATATCATCAGCTGGACCAAACCTGACCAATCGGCAGTCAGCTACGCGTATAATTCCCTGAACCAATTGACTACAGTCACTTATCCGGATCTCAGTCAGGTCACTTATACCTATGATGACGCCGGCAACAGACTGTCAATGACGGATCAGCTTGGAACAACCACCTATACCTATGACGACCTTGACAGGCTTGCCTCGATCATGCGGGGAGCCAATATCGCAAGCTTCGGCTATGATGATGCAGGTAACCTGGCATCCATCAGTTATCCCGGCGGACTGCAGGTGACGTACGGATATGATGCAAGAAACCTGCTTACTTCCGTCACAGATACAGCCAATACGACCACAATCACGTATGATGCAGCCGGAAACCGGATTGGTGAATCACTGCCGAACGGTGTTACTGTCAGCTATGAATATGATGACGCCGGAAGACTTACCCTTGTGGAACATGTCCTTGGCGGAACAACGCTCACTAAATCAGCCTATACGCTGGACAATGTCGGAAACCGGCTTACCGAAACAGATGAACTGAACCAAACCACGACCTATACCTACGATGACCTGTACCAACTGGCCAGCGCCGTCTATCCCGGCGGTCAGACAGTGAATTATACGTACGATCCTGCAGGCAATCGGACGCTCGCCGGGACAACCACCTATACGTACGATGCGGCCAACAGAATCACGCAGGCCGGTACGGATATCTACACGTATGATGTGAACGGAAACCTGACCGACGTAAACGGCACAAAGCTGTACAATTACGACGCGCTGAACCGGCTTGTCTCTTATACAGATGGAACAGACACGATTAACTATACCTACGACGGAGGCAGTAACAGGCTAACTCAGACCGTTATAGGTCAAAGCCCTAAGAATTATTCTTACTTCAACGTCCCGCTCGGAGGATTATCCAAGGTCTTGGTAGAATTAAACAGCGGAGAAAACTATATCTACGGCGGCAGACCTCTGTACCGAAGCTCTACGAGCGGCACGATTTTCTATCATAACGACGGCCACGGCAGCACCCTGAAGGTCACAGACATCTCCGGGAATATCTTAAACAGTTACAAATATGACGCCTACGGAGACTTAAGAGCATCAAATATAACCGTAGACAACGACATCCTTTTTGCCGGTGAATTCCAGGATGCTAACGGCCTGATCTACTTGAGAGCCAGATATTATGCTCCGAATGACGGAAAATTTTTGACACAAGACAGCTATCTGGGAGACATAAACAGTCCGGTAACGCAAAACCGGTATGCGTATGGAAACAATAACCCGGTGATTTATATCGATCCGACGGGGCATGTTGCTATATGTCCTTGGGATGTCATTGATATGATGCTGGCATCTTATAGTTGGACTCAGCTTATCGAAGACCCAAACCTAGATCATTTTTTAGTAGCGTTAGCGGATACGTTGGGCTTGTTCCCGGGGATTCCATCGTATACTTTACTAGTGGGAATGAATCAAGCTCTAAAGTATTCGGATAATTTTGCTGAATTTAAGGTAGCTTTGGATAAATTTCTGGTAACTAAGGGGGCGACTAATGGTGCAAAGACCACTTTGGACTATTTAAAGGATGTCCAAAAGATTAATGGTAATTATTATGCACCTAAAGCTACAATTGACGAAATCGGACAAATTGAAGCAAAAGGCGTAGATTTCAGTGATTTAAGTAGGAAACAGATTTCATCAAGAAGCTCAACAGAGGGCGGATTTTCTAAAGTATATAATTATTCTGACCAAAGTGGCGTCAAATTTGTTGTTCATGAGGTGACAGACGCTGCCGGGAACATTCTCCATCGTGATTTTGATGCAGTAAGAATTCAATCTGGTCAGTTGATTAATAAACTGAAGTAGGAGATTTAATATGAGCAGAGACGAGATAATTGCGATATTTGTTGGTTTGCTTAAAAAGTATATTTTTGAAGGCGTTGACCGATATGAAATTGTTGACGAACTCATAGAAAAGATAGATATTAATGAAATATATAGCTCTGACGATTTTGTTATTTCAGACTGCTTCTACGCTATAAAACACTTAACTGAAGATAAATATGAGACGTCAATAAATGAACTAAAATATTTTCTGGAATGTTTTGAAGGATTGAGGGAATATAATCTTGAGGAAAAGAATAATGTAATCACTCAAAAGTAACGTCTGTTAGAGGAAGTTCAAGTGCTGAAAAAATAGTTAAAGAATTCCCTAGGTCACACAGTTTCGACTGCTGTGGCCTATTTTTCTTATACCGGAGACAACAGAAAGAAAAAGCGGAACCGGAACCGGCCCAACCCTAACCTATTAATAGCTTTAGGTCAAGACAATAGCTGACAGCATATCAGCCGGATTATTTTAAGATGCAAGTAGTATAACAATACTAAAAAACACTTCATCGTACTGGCATACCACTACTATTGCGGGGATTTGAAAAGGCTGAATAAGTAGCAGTCATCTTTTTCAAATCCCCCAATGCCGAGCGGTAAGCCAAATTGCTTGATGGGTACACATAAATCCAGCTTGCTTAAAAAGTTGCTGTTTCCGGACTTTCGGAACCGAAATAACGTTGTAAGTATACCCAGGACCGAAACGTTAGATCAATTTCTCTATATTCTTGAAATTATTGCAGCATTGCCCGAAATACCAAAGCGAGCGTCAAGTGCCAGTGGCGTTATGCAAACGGGAATTTGAGCGTAGAAAATGTCAACAGTTCACATGCAGAAAGCCCAGGGGTTTTGACATTTTAGTGAGGTGAGGATTCCTGTTTGTAGCCACGAAAACGTGCGAGCGGGGTATTTTGGGCAAGGCTGCATACCCCATAATCACCAAAAAGTCAGAAATAAGACTAACCTTTACAGTGTTATTCCTATGAAAGCTTTAGACAGCTTGTCCCAGAATCTGAGGCGCCTCAGATTCTGGGACAAGCCTATTCGGAGGATAACTAAAAAGCTTAACTTAATCTTGATTTTAGCAGATTGAAACCATTATAATGGCAATAATCATCATTAACATAATTTGTAATACTGAAGGAACATAACAATGATCACAAAAGCCGAAACCGTAAAAAAATATGCCCAGGATGAAGAAAGCAGACTGCTGCTTGCGCGGGCGCTGGACAAACTTGATGAATCAGAAAAGAAAAATATTCCGGTTTGCACGCGGTTCTGCAGTGAACAGCAGCGGGTGCTGCTTGGAAATGCGCTGAAGGCGAGTGGAAACCCCCGGCACTTTTTCTGGGGAGGCTATGAAGGGGCTGGGCGTACCGTATTGGTCTTTCTGCCGGACTACCTGGAGCCTGAACAAGTCATTCAGGATGATGAATATTGCCCATTAGCTTTTATTCGGACGGAATATTCCGAAGACAGCGGCCTGTCGCATCGGGATTTCCTAGGTAGTTTGATGGGGGCAGGAATCAAGCGGGAAACGGTCGGTGACATTCTGGTCACAGAAAAAAGCTGTGATCTGATTGTCCTGAAAGAAGTCCTGCCGTTCCTGATAAATAATCTGCAATCAGTCGGTCGTGTCAAAATAAAAACAGCAATCATCTCTGCGGGATTGCTGCAAATACCGGAAGAAAAAGTTCTTCTGCTGAAAGACACCGTAGCCTCATTGCGGCTGGACAGTGTGGTCGCGGCAGGTTTTAACTTAAGCCGTACCAAAGCAGGGGAATATGTTGAATCCGGGAAGGTCATGCTGAATTCGCTGGAATGTGACAAAACAGATAAGACGGTTGCGGAAGGGGATACGCTATCTCTGCGCGGCTTCGGAAAAATCAAGCTTCAGGAAGTAGGTGGACTTTCTAAAAAAGGCCGCCAGTCGATCGTGATTAAAAAGTATGTCTAGTACAACGCTCTTGAAATAAATACCCAAATATATGCGTGCATTAGGTTCCCGGGCTGGTCTGTGTGCCATTATTTGAGTAGAGAATTTGAGAACGTTGCACGCGTACAAGGTATATAAAATAGTTACCCCACATTTATTCCCGCGCCAATCGTTCTGCTTCGGCCTTCGCTGCCCGAAAGCAGTCCTTGATTTCTTCAGCAGTCAAGACGGAACCTTCCTTTTGCTTCCTGAAATATTGCATCAATACTTTGCCGACTGCATAGCAGCTAATAAACACAAGCGAGGCTGTTCCCGGCGTACTGCCTGAGTCTGCGTCCAAGCCAACCCTGGTCAATCCTTCCAGACCATATTTGGCAGTAAGCGCAAGGCCGGCCTGCCCGGAAAGTTCGCGGAAAAGGCGCTGGGCGTCCTCGGGAGCCAGCGTTTGACCGGATTCTTCCGCCAGGCGCAGCGTCAGATATACCTCTGTGATTTGAAGCAGGATGGTATCCTTGTGTTCAGCAGCCGAGGCGGCTGTGCCGGCTGTCAGGACAATCAGCCGGTTCATTCTATCCCTGGCTTTATTTTGAGGAAGCTTATTTACGGCTTCCTCAATTTTATTTAGGTATTCTTCCGGCGTAATGGTTTCCGAACCACTGCAGACCGGACAGGATCCAGTGTCATGGACATGAACGGCATGGCCGGTCTGGGAATGGTCATGGCCACAGCTGCAAGACTGCTGATGCAGCGTGGAGTGATTGTGCCGATTAGGTTGATGATGCGGATGTTTTTTCGGATGGTTCGCAGGCATATGACATCCTTTCTATCCATAAAGGATAAGCTAGCAGAATGATTCGTATTTTGATGATTAATACGAGTAAACATTAAACAAAGTACGAAAGTGTTTTGTCTTAATATAACACAATCTGCGATTTTTTTTAAATACTTTTACAATGAAGCACTGATAAACGAATAAGCCACAAGGTCAGAAAAAATGAGAATGTCAGATATTATTCGATCCGGACATTCTCAAAAAATGAATATAGTTCAGCTGACCAAATAAAACATGTTTCAGCTGACAGCTAAATCACGCGTTTCGCCCCGAGATAGACAGATTTCCAGTAGGTACCAAAACTATACACGGCAACACCCTTGGAGCTTGAAGCATTAATAAACTGGTTATTGCCGATGTAAATCCCGTCATGATCCACGACACCATTTTTGGCAATCGAAAAGAAAACAATATCTCCCGGTTGTAAATTAGCGAAACTAACCGCTTTGCCAACCAGGTACTGGTCCCTGGAAATACGCGGCAGGGCAATGCCGTTTTGCGCAAAAACATATTGAACAAATCCGGAACAATCAAACCCAATCGATGGGGAAGTACCTCCATATTTGTAGGGGACACCAATATATTTTTGAGCCGTCGCGACAATAGAGCTCGCTTTGACGCCCTGCGCTTTATTCGTATAGGCGGTGTTTATGGCTGAAGCCGTGATCGGCCCAACAATTCCGTCAGCCGATAAATTCTTGGCTTTCTGAAAAGCGATGACACCGGCTTGTGTTTTGAGTCCGAAAATTCCATCCACTGTACCGACGCTGTAACCCAGATAGTTGAGTTTTGTTTGTAGTTCGACGACATCCGGCCCCGTCGAGCCTGTCTTCAGAAGTGTATCGCCGAGGGCAGCGGACGTTACCTGAGCTAAGCCGAGAATCAGGATAGCAGAAAGAAGCAGCGTCACAACAATTTTTTTCGTCATTGAAATCCTCCACTCCGTCAAATTTTTTCATCTGGATTCTGTACCGGTCACGTTCGCTTCTTACCAGTATTTTAACAATTCACTGGGAAAAAGGCATGTCCAAAATTCTGGAAATATTTATAACGCGGGAAAAGGATGATAATTTGTCTTCAAGATGATATATTAGGTGTGATCAGTTTTCATTAAATGGATGTTTTCATTAAACAGATACACACACCTCTAATTTGCCGTTAAGGGGTATAGAATGAGAGAAAAGGATCAACTATTTACAACCAAATGGGAGCCGGATATACTCCCTGCCAAAGCAATCATCTTGATTATCCACGGGATATCGGAGCATTCCGGCAGATATGCATCGTTTGCAAGGGAGCTGACGGAGGCAGGGTACATTGTTTATGCCTACGACCAAAGAGGCCATGGCAAAACAGCTGAAACCGCAGGCATGGAAGGATTTGCGGGTCAAGACGGCTGGAACCATATGGTACATGATGTCTATGATTCTGTTACCTTGATCAAAAAAGAAAATCCCGGACTGCCGTTGTTTATTTTTGGTCATAGTATGGGAAGCTTTGTTCTTCAGCATTATATGCATCTCTATGGAGAGGAGCAGGGAGTACAGGGGTTTATTTTATCCGGCCCGGGCGGAGACACGACGTTTATGCTGTATTTTGGCCGCTTTTTATGTCGGATGATAGCTCTGGTCAAAGGAAAGCTTTACAAAAGCAAATTCATTCACGAGCTGACTTTTAAAAACTTCAATGCCCGGTGCGCAGAAACCAGGACAGAATTTGACTGGCTTACCACCAATCCGCTTGTTGTCGATGAATATATTCAGGATATTTACTGCGGGGGAACCTGTACTTTAGCGTTCTATCATGATTTTTTTGCCGGAATTTTGCAAGTGCAAAAGAAGTCTAACATCAGGAAGATCCCGAAAGACATCCCGATTCTGATCCTCTCCGGTCAAATGGATCCTGTCGGCCACTACGGAGAAATTATCACAGCGCTGCGTCTGCGTTACCAACAAGCTGGAATTCGTGATGTTACTGTAAAACAATATGAAAACTGCAGACATGAACTGCACAATGAAACGGATTGTTCTCAAGTTCTTCAGGATATAATTCAGTGGCTAAGTTCCAAGATTGGCAAGAATAACATAGCGCATAGATAGACGGATAGATAGATAGATAGGTAGATAGATAGATAATAGGTAGACAGATAGGGAGACCGATAGCATAGATATAGAAATGAGGAGGGAAAGATGATAAAAAGAATCCAGTTTGCTTTGGTTGCTTTCCTGATTGGCACAATGTTTGTTTTGCCCATTAATTCTTCTATTGCCTTGGCCGAAACTCAGAAGAGTATGACGATTTTGTTTACAAATGATATGCATGATCATCTCCTGCCGGTCAAGGATGAACAAAACGGTATGATCAATCAGTCAGGCGGATTTGCCAGACTCCAGAGCGCCATTGCTGCCGAGAAAGAGAATGACCCGGATACATTGCTCCTCGATGCCGGAGATTATTCCATGGGAACGCCATTTCAGACGATTTTTCGGACAGACTCCCCGGAGCTAAGCGTTATGGGGCAGATGGGGTATGATGTTGTAACTCTGGGCAATCACGAATATGACTACAGGGCTTCCGGACTGGCCGACAGCCTGCAGGCAGCTGTCGCTGCGCGGAAAAACGGGGGGATTTTGCCCCGGATCGTTCAGGCCAATGTTGCCTTTCCGGCCAAGGAGGACGGCAGCTTAACGCCCTCGCTGGCAGCTCTGCAACAGGCTTATCAGGATTATGGGATCACCGAATACACCGTCATTGAAAAGAACGGGGTAAAGATCGGTATTTTTGGCCTGATTGGAAACGATGCGGCATCCAACGCACCGAAAGCCGAAGTGGAATTCACCGATCCAGTCGCGAACGCTGAACGGATCGTTTCGGTCCTGAAAAACCAGGAAAAAGTTGATTTAATTGTCTGCTTATCCCATTCCGGGACCTGGGAAAAGGCATCCGAATCTGAAGACCAGATCCTGGCAAAAAAAGTTCCTGATATTGATGTGATTATCAGTGGCCATACCCACACCAAACTTGAAGAACCGATCATCGAAGGCAAGACGCTCATTTGTTCCGCCGGAGACAGCTGCAAGTACCTCGGTGTTTTGCAAATTTCTCAAAAATCCGGTTCTTCAGACTGGGGACTTGTCGCTTGCCGTCTGCCGGCAATCGATGAAAGCCTGCCTGAGGATCTGCGGATTGCCAGTATTGTAAGTCAGTTCAAACAACAGGTTCAGGACAAATTCTTTGCTCCGTTTCAGTTAAATTATGATCAGATATTGGCAGAATCTCCCTATAACTTCCGGAAGGTCAACGACATATTGAATATGCATCAGGAAGATCCATTGGCCAACCTGATTTCCGATGCCTACGTTTATGCTGTGAAAAAGGCGGAAGGTTCCGGCTATGTTCCGGTGGATGTCGCAGTTGTACCTGCCGGGACGATCAGAGGTACCTTTTTTAAGGGCGCGATCACGGCAGCCGACGCCTTCAGCGTAAGCTCCCTCGGGATCGGTCCGGATAATATTCCGGGGTATCCGCTGGTTTCTGTCTATTTAACCGGCCAGGAATTAAAGACCCTATGCGAAGTAGATGCCTCGATCTCGCCGATGATGGCTGAAGCCCAATTGTTCATGTCAGGTATTAATTTCACGTATAATCCGAACCGGATGATATTCAATAAGGTCACTGACGCCGTGTTGCAGAAGCCGGAAGGCTCTATTGAAGAGATTGACGATACCCAATTATACAGGGTAGTTGCCGGTTTGTATTCTGCTCAGATGCTTTCAATCGTCGGCGATAAATCTTATGGTCTATTATCGATTGTGCCAAAAACAGAAGAAGGTACGCCGGTTACAGATTTTGAAGCCCAGATCGTCAAAGACACAGCCGGAAATAATGCCGAAGTCAAAGAATGGCAGGCCCTCGCCATATATCTTCAGTCCTTTGCTAAAGTTGGCGGAGTTCCAACGATCTCCGATGATTACGGCATGATACTCGGAAGAAAAGTGGTAGACAACAGCCATCATCCAATATCCGTGCTCGCCAATCCGAACAAAATAACCCTGACGGTCTATACTGTTGTTCTTGTTATTATAACGCTGATTATTTTTGCGATTTACAGGATCGTTACCCGCCGCAGACGCTTGGCCCGAATCAACCAGAAATCTGTCTAAATGCAGTTTTTCTGGTTAAAAACATGCAGAATCTTAGCCAGAAAGATTTCTGGCTTTTATTTTCTGTTTTTTATTAAGCGAAATAGTAAGTTGCAATTGTAAGCAGGAATTTGCCGGGGTCTCCAAGAACTAACATAACAGCATACTTGGGAAATTGTATTGGCTGCAAACAGCCTGCTTGCTGCGATGTTTACATGGCTGGTAAGTGACGAACGATTGATGTTTTGGTGTTATCAGGGTGAGGTGTAAAAAATGGCAAGAACCATCCGTTTTGTGCATTGTGCCGGATTTCAATTTGACAGCCGTTCTTGGGAAGGACCGGCTTGCTGGACAGCAATGCGCAATCAGGACTTATGGCATACCTTCGAAGCCGTCCTGACGCTTTGCCAAAAAGAAAAAGTGGATTTTCTGTTCGTGACAGGGGATTTATTCGACCAAGAGAATGCGCGTAAAGAAACGGTCGAGCGTGTTTACAGGTCGTTCTCCGGCTTGAAGGACACCCGTGT
This sequence comes from Dehalobacter sp. CP, assembly GCF_047652685.1. Classification (NCBI taxonomy): domain Bacteria; kingdom Bacillati; phylum Bacillota; class Clostridia; order Eubacteriales; family Desulfitobacteriaceae; genus Dehalobacter; species Dehalobacter sp. CP. Next base: position 1,483,724 of record NZ_CP157399.1, on the reverse strand, counting down.
CTTTATCACTCCTGGGGATCAGGATCCTTTGGTTATCTCTTCGGCCTACCGTTTTGCTGAATGGCCCGGTAATGTTCATATCTTTGCGGGGGGCGTCAGTCATATTGAAATTCCGGCCAAAGAAACTGTCATCTATGGCTCGGGATGGACGAATTACCGTCAGGAGCTGATTGATCTGGGGATGATTCAGCCTGTCTTACACAACGCACCTATTCAGATGATGCTGCTCCATGCAGAGATAGCGTCCCCCAAAAATACGGATAGGTTTATTCCTCTGGAGCCAGAGGCGATTACAGCAAGTGGTTTAACCTATCTGGCGTTAGGGCATCAGCAGAAATTCAGTGGGCTGCATCAGATCGGTGATACTTTCTGGGCAGATTGCGGATCCCCTGAAGCCAGGAGTTTTCAGGACAGCGGGCCGCATGGCGTACTTTTCGGAAAAACAGACGGGAAATTGACACAGGTTGATTTTGTGGAACTTGGCAGACGGAACTACATTGAAAAGTTCTGGCCGCAGGCGGCTGAACCAAAAGAGATTGCTAGCGGGCTTTTGGCGGATACAACGAAAGAAGAACGGCAAAGAGATTTGTTCCGGATTGTTCTGTCTGGGCCATACCCGGATCCGGAAAGTACAGTCCAGACTTTGCATCAGCTTCTCTCCGAAGACTTCAGCTACTTTGAGGTTTACCATACATCCCAGTCTGGTCCGGCTCTTTGCGCCGATGGCAATGTTATAAGACGCCAAACCAGCGGCTTCCCGGATTTAACCGAAGTATTCAGGAGAGAGATCCAAAAACGCCTTTCTTCAGAAAACCGGTCTGAAGAACAGCGGCGTTGGGAATTGGTTCGGAAAATTGGATTGGCTGCAATCAGTCAGGGACGGGAAGATTATGAGGATTGATAAGATCGGGCTGCAGGGGCATCCGCTGCTCGGGGATACGGAGTGGTCCTTGCCCGGGGATTTTACGGTGCTGTATTTGGAGGAACCCGAACTGGCAAAAGCTTTGTATCAATTACTGCAGGAATACTATGACGACCGGGTAGCGGCAGTACCGTCAGACAAGCAGAAAAGACAAGGATTGGCAGAAATCCTGCTTTCCGGGGAACAAACAGGTTTGCATATGACTTTTGAGGCAATCCGGCAGGGCGGCTTTATTGTCTGGCCGGATACCAATAAGCATGGTTTGTACCGAAGGGTCTCCAATCTCCAGCAGGTCGGAAATGAAGAGCTTTCTCTGGCACGGGTGCATGACGCCCTGGCCAGAGCAAAGGAACGCGTTGAAGAACAGGCGGATGGAATGGCTCAAGTTAAAGCCGAGTATGATGCGTTAAGAAGGGATTGGGAAGAAGCAAGCCACCGACAGGAGGAACAGCGCTTTCTGCAAATCGAAATCAAGAACCTGCAGGCCAAGCAGCATCTTATGACGGAGAAAATTGCTGAGATGGAAAAAATTCAACAGCGGCTTGTTATCCTGAGAGAGAACCTTGATTACCGTGAATTGCGCCGTCTGCAGGGTGAACTTGCCAGCCTCGAAGAACTGCGCAGGGATACCGGGATTCGATTGGCGGCCGTTGTTCAGGATAAACAGGTTGATTGGGACATGATTGAAGGTTTGCGGGAAGAGTGTTATGCCTGGGCCTTGATTCAAAAAGAGGCGGAACAGGGTGAAGCTTTGATCACCCGGCAGACTCAGGCCATCAACGAGCTTCAGGATTCACTAAGATCATCCGGCTATCGGCAACTGCCGGAAAATGAGGAGCAGCACTTACGCAGCACTGAAGAAGAGCTTCGTGCCGCGCAGAAGGAACTTGAAAGCTTTGCCGGTTTGGCTGATATCGTGAAGGAACTGGAAGGGTCCCTTTATGAAGAAAAAGCCAAACTCAAAAAATATGCGCTGATTGCCGGTGTGACTGACAAAGACCAACGTTCACTTGCCCGATCATACACACGCTTGAAAAAATGGCAGGACTCTGTACTCGGACGCATGATTGACCGGAGGGTCATCCGGCGGTCAGGGGCAGTCAGCATCGAAGACCGATTGGCTTCGCGCCTGACAAAGCTTCTGCAAAAATATCAGGCTGCAGACTATCAAGAATTCATGCGGCAGATCGAAGCGTATCAGAATCAGAAACAGGCCGCAGACCGGCTTCAGACGGATTATAACCTGGTCAGAAAACAGGTTAAAAGGGAAAAAGAACTGCACAGGATCATCCTGTCCCGCAGTCAGCGGCTGCAAAAAGCTTTTAAGATGGTTAATGCAGCAGATTTCTCGTCCTGGAAAAACGGTTGGGACGAGTACCGGCAGAAAAACAGCCATATCGCGGAAATGCTTCAGACGCTGCAGACACAGACAGGACAACAGCAGGAAATAGAACAGAAATTGCAGGAATATGCATCACAACTGCGCGAAAAATTACAGAACCGAATCTCGGCTGATGCCGATATTGACGAGGTCCTTGAAGCGGTGCTGCTGATTGCGCGTGAACTGCGGATCAAAGAAGAAACTGAAAAAGAATATGATTTACTGAAAAAACAGTATGATATCGCCTTAAATAAGCGGAATCTGGATCAACTGTCCAGAACTTTGGAACCGCTTGCCGAACTGGAACGTGAAGCATGTCTGCCAGAAGAAGAAAGGCTGGCCGCCCTGGCGGCTTCCCGTCAGGCGCTTTCAGAGAAAAACAGCCGGCTTCAGAAGATCCGTAAAGACCTTCAGGACAGTCAGACTGTGAAAATTGACCATGACTTGGAGAAAAAACTCGGGAGCGTAAAACAGCAATGGCAGGCCTATCAGGAATTACAGCATACCCTTGATGATACGGCGGAGCTGCTTGAAGCCTCGCTGCAAAAATGGCAGGCCGAGAACGGCACTGTTCTAAAGATTAAAGCACAGCGGTTTTTGAGGCGGGCATTTTCGTTGAACCTGTCGGATAAAAAAGATATGATGATGGCCGAAGCCTATTCGTATTATTTTGCTTACCGTCTGGCCCTTGCCGAAGCCGCTCTTGAGGACAGCAGCATTGAGATTCCTCTGTTCTTTCTGGCCGGATCAATGAACGGAACCGAGGGATTTTGGAAGAAAGCACTGGCTTATCTGCAGGAACTATCACACTTGCGTCAGGTTATTTTTTGTACGGCGGATACCAGACTACGGAAAATAGCCGATGAGCTCTACAGTAAAGCCTGATCTTCTTACCAGTAACTTGTTAACTCTAAAATGCATGTAATTAGCAATATCAAACATCGAGGCGAATAACAGGGAGGCAGCTTGAATAAATTAGCAGATCTAGTAGATAAATCAAAAGATATTCAGGAGAACCCGTTAGAGATTGCTGCGTTATTATTGGCCTGGTATGACCAAAATAAAAGGGATCTGCCCTGGAGAAGAACAAACGACCCCTATGCGGTTTGGTTATCGGAGATCATGCTTCAGCAAACACGGGTCGATACGGTTATAGATTATTACCTGAGGTTCCTGGAACGGTTCCCGGATATTGGCAGTCTGGCTGACGCGGGCGAGGGGGACGTTTTAGCCTTATGGAAAGGTCTTGGTTATTACCGTCGGGCCAGGAACCTTCATCAGGCTGCCATCGTGGTACACGACAGGTACAGTGGGAATTTTCCGCGCACTTATCCGGAAATCCGCGCTTTGCCAGGAATCGGTGACTATACGGCTGGGGCTATTGCAAGCATCGCCTACAATCTTCCTTATCCGGCTGTTGATGGGAATGTTCTGCGGGTTATAACCCGTCTGCTTGGACTTGAAGCTGACATCAGCCAGCAAAAAACGCTAAAGCAAATTGCTGAAATGATTAGAGAAATGATTCCCAAAGATAGGGCGGGCGAATTTACCCAGGCGCTGATGGAACTTGGCGCAATGTGCTGTACACCCAATACTCCCGGTTGCCGGGACTGTCCCTGGCGTACCGTCTGTACGGCCCATCGTACGCACAGGGAGACTGTCCTGCCGGTTAAGAAGAAAGCAAAAAAAGCGGCCGGCTTCGATTACTGGACCGCGCTTATCTGTAACGACGGGAATATTCTAATGGAGTACCGCAGCAATACACAGCTGCTCGGCAACATGTGGGGACTGCCGCTCGTAAACAAGGAATCCGGTTCTTCTGCGGAAGAACTGTACCGTCGGGACTGGGAGTTAGATCTCCGATTTATTAAACACTTGGGCAGCGTTCGGCATGTTTTCACACATCAGGTCTGGCAAATGGATGTCATTTTGTTCTCGCTCAAGCCGGACTCGGAGGTAAAATCAGGGCTTGCCTGGATTTCCCGGGAGAAACTGAAGGACCTGCCGATTCCGAAGGCATTTCAAAAAGCCCTTCAGCTTATGCACAGTAAAGGTCATACAATGTAAAAATTCCTGCACGTACAGGAATTTTCTTTTTCCGAAAGCAGGAATGCAGATAATTGGTTCCATAGCATATGTCTTTTATGATATAATAATCAGCTGTATAACCTTCATAAAGTATTGAATCTAACATACTGGAGAGAGAAAAGTGGAACTACAAGGCGTCTATAATCAACTGGGGATTTTGTTCTTAACGATTTTACTGGGTTATGTCCTGGCCAAGGTGAAGGTTATCCCACCGGCAGCGACTCAGGTTTTTTCTAAATTTGTTCTGACCATTGCACTTCCGGCCTTGATCCTGTCCGGGATGAGAGTTTCTTTTACTACGGAGAGGTTGCATACGGCACTTTTTGTTTTCTTGCTTACGATACCCTGTTACGGTCTTGCCTTTCTCGTCGGGAAACTGACAGCGAAGATCCTGACCAAAAATCGGACCAGAGAAGCCATCTTTAATTTTGGAATTGTTTTTGCAAATACAGGCTTTTTAGGCTTTCCGATATTTCAGGCGCTCTATGGCAAAGAAGCAATATTTTATGCTGCGATCTACAATATTATGTTCAACTTGTTGTTGTATACGCTCGGCATTAAAATTATGAATACGGATAAAACCGGGCATCCTACAAGGCTAAACCTGAAAAAGGTTATTAATCCGGGCGTGGGTGCAAGTATCATCGGGTTCATTCTGTTTATCACCGCTGTTCCGCTGCCCGAATTTATGACCGGCACGATCGATGCGATCGGAAATACCTGTGTTCCTCTGTCAATGCTGACCATCGGGGCGACCTTAAGTGAACTGCCGCTTCAACGGATGTTCAGTGATATCGGCATTTATATCCTGTCGGTCGTCAGATTACTCGTGATGCCGTTATTAACCTTGGTTTTGGTCAAATACATCTTTCAGATTGATCAGATGTGGCTGATTGCCATCCCGGTCATCATGGCCGGCATGCCTATCGCGACCAATACGGTTTTAATGGCGATTGAATATAAAAATGATGCACGTCTGGCATCGCAGACGGTGCTGATTTCAACCTTGCTTAGCTGTTTATCAATCCCGTTGCTGATACTTGTGCTGTCCCATTTTTAACAGCATCCCTTTTACAATGTATAGAATAGCCATAATTTGGATAAAATGTTCCTATATCATGTAAGGGAGGATCCGTATGGGCGACAAAAATCCAAAAAATATTAAGAAACAAAAAAAGAAAAGAACGGAAAAGAAACCAGAAGCGCTTAATCCAGAAAATAATCTGTAAAATTTGTAACGATAAAACTCAATATTTCTGCATTGTTTTTAACAATACCAGAGTCTCCAAATTAATGTTTGGACTCTGGTATTTTTTTATCCGGACTCATCCGTGGCATATTATTCGCAAATTTTTGCGGGTACATTCGTTGTGGTTCTATCCAACATCATGTAAAATGGTATTTATCAGAAAAACGCATCGACATGATTTTCAAACTGTTTCTTGAGGTGATTGGATGGAAGACTTTCAGGAAAAACGGAAGTATTTCCGCGTCGATTTGATCCATGATATTCCGGCCACAGCGAAGATTTCCTCGATTAACAACCGGAAGGTCGAAGTGGAGAAAACATTTCCGATTACGATCCTGGATTTGAGCACAGGCGGGATATATGCTTTTATCCCAGTGGATATTCCGGTTAATATTGTCATCATCGATATCATGTTCACGTTTGAAAATGAAGAATTTTCATTTAATGCGCTGATTATTCGCAAGACCCCCAAAGATGACGGCTTTGAATACGGGATGAAATTCCTTTTTCATTCCCAGAAAGATGAAAGCCGGATCACCCGATGTCTGAATCAATATAAAATCAAGCATACCCGCTTTATGAAGATCCAGCTTGATTTACGCAAACAGAAATACATCGGATGCTTTGTCAAGGGCCTGGAGCTGATCGAAGAGCCGGCTTATCTGATTACGAGCCGCCGGATCGTTGTTGCCACAAATAAGGCGGCACAGGACAGCGGTGTCAAACTTGGCGAGCGCTGTTATTCCACGGTTGCCAAACGGCATCGCGCCTGTCCGTTTTGCCTGCTGGAAGATGCCAAAAAAGCGGATCATCTTCTTGAGACAAATGCCGTTATCCGGGAACAAAGCTGTAAGGCCCGCTGGCTGTACCTCGAGGATCATTACATGATCCACTATTTTACGCGAAAGGAAGGGTTGAAAGATGAATGAAAAGGTGAGGGATATTGCCGAGAGAATTAAAGGCTTAAGATTACTTACCGGTTGGGCCGAAGAAGAGGCTGCACGTAAAATTGGACTGCCTGTTCAAGAATATCTGAAGTATGAAAAAGGCGAAGATGATATTCCGATCAGTATTCTCTATGAAATTGCCGATTGTTATCAGGTTGATTTAACGGATGTTCTTACCGGCGTCTCGCCCAAACTGCATGATGTCTGCTTCATCAAAAAGGGACAGGGACTCAAAGTTGAACGGTATGACCAGTATGATTTTCAGAGTCTGGCTTATCAGTACGTTAACAGAAAAATTGAACCGCTGCTGGTGACCCTGGATGCAGAAAATAGTCCTGAACTTGTTTCCCATCACGGACAGGAATTTAACTTCTGTCTGGAAGGCAAGATGAAAGTCATGATCGGCAGTATGGAATATGTACTGGATCCGGGAGACTCTCTGTATTTTAATTCCTTGATTCCACATAAAATGCTGGCCCTCGAAAAAAGATCAGCAAAATTTTTAACCGTCATACTTTTATAAAGGATGTGAACAGATGAACCTCGCTTCAAGATACATCGGGAAAACCGATTTTGATTCTTATGAAGATTTTTGTGCGAATTATCAAGTGAAAGTACCTGACAATTTCAATTTTGCGTATGATATCGTCGATGAATATGCCCGTCTGGAACCAGAGCGTCCAGCGCTGGTCTGGTGCGACGACCACGGTAATGAACGGATCTTTACCTTTGCCGACCTGAAAAAATACTCAGATAAAACGGCGAACATGTTAAGCAAAGCTGGGATCGGCAAAGGCGACAAAGTCATGCTGATCCTGAGAAGGCGTTATGAAGTATACATAGCGATTCTGGCTCTGGCCAAAATCGGCGCGATCTATATTCCTTCTTCCAATCAGCTTACGCAGAAGGATATTATTTATCGAAATAATGCCGCATCGATTAAAGCGATCATCGCCTATCATGATCCGGTAATTCTCGACCATGTCGAAGCTTCCAGGGAAGAATCGTCAACGCTCGAAACGCTGTTTCTGGTTGGGGCCCGGCGTCCCGGCTGGGTTGATTTTGACAGCAGCCTGGAGGCCGCTTCCGAAAACTGGGTCCGGCCGACAGGTGCTGACGCTACAATGAATGACGACACAATGATCATCTATTTCACGTCAGGGACCACGAGCATGCCCAAAATGGCCATTCAGAGCTTCACCTATCCGCTTGGTCATATTGTGACGGCCAAATACTGGCAGCGCGTCGTGGACGGCGGGCTTCACCTGACGGTTTCCGATTCCGGCTGGGCTAAATTCGGCTGGGGGAAAATTTACGGCCAGTGGATTTGCGGCGCGGTGCAGTTTGTCTATGATATGGACAAGTTTATCCCGGAAAAGCTTTTGGAAATGATGCAAAAATATAAGTTATCCACGTTTTGCGCACCGCCGACAATTTATCGTTTCCTGCTTGAACACAATCTCGAAAAATATAACCTGTCCTCGATTGTTCACTGCTCCACAGCCGGAGAACCTTTAAATCCGGATGTCTTTAACCGTTTTAAAAGCATTACCGGCTTAAGCATCTTAAACGGATTTGGCCAGAGCGAGACGACCGTGCTGGTTGCCAACTTTGAATGGCTGGATATTTATCCAGGAGCGATGGGCAAACCGAATCCAGCCTACAAGATTGATGTGGTCGATGAAAACGGAGTTCCATGCCCTCCGGGAGTCGAAGGAGAACTGGTCATCCGCGAGGCTGATTCCAATAAGCCTGCCGGATTGTTCTGCGGGTACTACATGGATGAAACTGCTACCAATAAAGTGTGGTATGACGATACGTACCACACAGGGGATATGGCCTACTGGGATGAGCACGGCTTTTTATGGTTTGTTGGCCGCAATGACGATGTCATTAAGGCTTCCGGCTACAGGATCAGTCCTTTTGAAGTTGAAAGTGCGCTGATCGAACATCCAGCCGTCGTGGAGTGTGCTGTTACCGGCGCGCCGGATGCCGTCAGGGGAACGGTCGTCAAAGCGACTGTTGTGCTGGCCAAAGGCTATACGGCTTCTGAATTGTTAAAAAAAGAGATCCAGGACTATGTTAAAAAGGTGACGGCTCCGTATAAATACCCGAGAATTCTCGAATTTGTCGACGAACTGCCGAAGACGATCGGCGGCAAGATCAAACGCGCCCAGATCCGGCGTGAAGACACGGAAAAGTTTCAGGATAAAGAATAACTTTAACGTATATCCATCAATCGTTAAATATTGTCTGATGCACCCCACAATTATCGTGGGGTGATTTTATACCTTGAAAAATGGTTGGATTTCCATGTAAAATGAACCATAAATAATCATCATGAAAAAAGTTCATTTGAAAGTAATGATGGATCTATGTTGTTGCTAAAGAAAGGATAAACTGATGTTTCCGAGCGATTTAAACTATAGAATGCCTGCGGAATGGGCCAGACACGAACGAACCTTTATTTCCTGGCCGGTTCGGTCATCGATGTGCCATCCGGAAAATTACGAGGCTGTTTGTGAGGGTTATGCCGACATTATTCGAGCCATCGAGGAATTTGAACCCGTCACCGTATTGGTAAACCCCGACGAACGATCCCTGCTCGAAGGCCGCTTTCGGAACAGGCAGATCGAGCTCCTGCCGCTGGCGCACAATGATGCCTGGCTTCGGGATAACGGGCCGACGTTTATCGTCAATGATCAGGGAGATACAGCCGGCATCAATTGGCACTTCAATGCCTGGGGCGGCAAATATCCGGACTGGGATCTGGACAACCAGGTCGTGCCCCAAATATTGAAGCACCTCGGCCTGAAACCGTTTGATGCGCCGCTGATTATGGAAGGCGGCTCGCTGCACGTGGACGGAGAAGGTACACTCTTGACAACGGCCGAATGCCTGCTCAATCCGAACCGCAACCCTGATCTTTCCCGGGAGCAGATTACGGAACTATTGAAGAAATATTTGAATATCCACAAAGTCATCTGGCTGGAAAAAGGCTTATGTGGAGATGAAACAGACGGACATGTCGATAACATCGCCTGTTTTGCGTCGCCTGGCAAAATCCTGATTCAGGTCTGTGATGACCCTTGCGATCCGAATTATGCGATTACCCGGGAAAACCTCGCAGTGTTAAACCGGGAAACAGACGCCAGAGGAAGAACCCTTGAAATCATCCCAATACAGCAGCCTCCCGCCGTATTTGCTGACGGAAAACGGCTGACGCTGAGTTATTTGAACTTTTACTTTGTCAACGGCGGAATCATTTTACCTGTATTCGGCGGCCAGGCTGCCGAAACAGATGCCATGGCTATTCGAACCCTGAGCGGGATCTTTCCGGAAAGACGGATCCGAACCATTAATGGAATGGCCATTATTAGGGAAGGCGGAAATGTTCACTGTACCACCCAGCAGATGCCTGCTGTAAACCGTTTAAGGTGAGTGTATGAATTGCCCAACAACATATACGAAAATTTGAAAAATATAAATGAAGAGAAGGGCGTAACAGATACATCTTTTATATGTTGCGCTCTTCTGCGTTGTGGTTTTTTTCTGCATCATGTAAAATAGAAAATGCATACAAATTAACAAAATAGTAGAAACACCTGTAAGATCAGGTTCAGAACACACCGAAATCAGGCAGTTGGGAAGGAATATTAACGATGAGAAACGTCAAAGTGGCAGCAACCCAGATGCGCTGCACCAGTAACGTTGAAGAAAATATTGCCGGGGCGGAGACACTGGTCAGGGAGGCAGCAGCCCGGGGAGCGCAGATCATCTTGTTGCAGGAGCTGTTCGAAACCCCGTATTTCTGTCAGAAAGAAAAATCGGATTTTTACGTTTATGCTGCTGAGCTAGAAAACAATCAAGCAGTCAAACATTTCCGGAAAATTGCCAGAGAGCTGGAGATCGTCCTGCCGATCAGCTTTTATGAGAAGAAAAACTATGCGCGCTATAATACGATTGCCATGATCGATGCCGACGGCGATATCCTTGGCAAATACAGAAAGAGTCATATCCCCGACGGACCAGGCTATGAGGAGAAATTCTATTTTAACCCCGGTGACACAGGCTTTAAAGTCTGGCAGACGCGCTACGCCAAGATTGGAGTCGGCGTCTGTTGGGATCAATGGTACCCGGAAGCTGCCCGCTGCATGACCCTGATGGGGGCGGAGATCCTGTTATATCCGACAGCCATCGGTTCAGAACCGCTGGATCAGACGATCGATTCCAAAGACCATTGGCAGGCCTGCATGCTCGGCCATGCTGCCGCGAACCTGATCCCGGTGGTCGCATCCAACCGGATTGGTGTCGAGGAAGAGGATGATTCCAAAATCACCTTCTATGGTTCTTCTTTCATTGCCGGGCCGCAGGGCAATAAGATAGCGGAGGCCGGACGAAACGAAGAAACTGTTCTAGTCGCGGAATTTGATCTGGACCAGCTCGAGGTTCAGCGGCTGGAGTGGGGGATCTTTAGAGACCGCCGGCCTGATTTATACAGAGTGATTACTTCCTATGACGGGGAACTTACTTAATATTCATACATTTATTGATTATTCATACATTTATTGATTATTCATACATTTATTGATTATTCATACATTTATTGACAGATTTCGTGTATTTTACTATAATTGAGTTAAAATCATATGATCCATTGGCAAACCTGTTGAAAAGCAGGGACGCAAAGCTACGAGTCTAAGTGCTGAAGCATATTGACAGTCGGGTTGCACACAGAAGATGAAAACCGCGGCTGCTTTGGCCGCGATTTTTTTTTGAGGGAGGATCTACATGACAGCGGATTCCATCGTTGCAGCCAGTATTTCGATTACCCTGGTGTTGTTGATATCTTACGGTTTTTTATATTTTTCCGAGAAGAAACATTATTTCTTGGCATGGAGCCTTTCTATTGTAATGATGATGATTACCTACCTTTCCAGAATTGCATTGCTGGAAACCGGCAGCCAGTCGCTGGTGCTTCCAATTATCAACTATGCCTCTTCGATCGCAGGCTACTGGCTGGTATTCAAGGGTACGCAGCTATTTTTTAAGAAAAGCTATCCGGTGTTCTGGGATATCAGCGCAGGCTTTTTGATCCTTACTTTTATATGTATTACTGTCCAGGGACTCCCGACAACCGCTCTTTTACTTCTGTCTGTTGTCTGCATCATCGCATTGTTGTCCAAAGCAGCTATGACATGCTTAAAAGCAAAAACACCGCAAAGCCCGATCAGAATAATGCTTGGCTATACTTATATTTTTTGGGCCTTGTCGATTTTATTCTACCCGCTGTGCAAATTTATGAAGGTTATTCCATCACCTGTCGGTTATTTAGTTGCCGGCGTCGTTGGTCTGCTTGCTTATCTCAATATGCAGGCCCTGTACTTTCAAAGCATCCGGGAGGAGCTCGAAAGCAAAGAAGCTAATATCAGGAACCTTATTGTTTATGACAAATTAACCGGCGCCTACAGCCGTACTTATTTTGAAAACACGCTGGAAAATTTCCTGGAAAAGACCCTCATGCCTGCAACATTGGTCATGGGGGATTTTAATGGTCTGAAACTAATCAACGACACCTTTGGTCATGAAAAAGGGGATGAATTACTTGCTGACGGGGTCAGAATCATGCAGGAGACTATCGGCCCGGAGAATGTGATTATCCGGTGGGGTGGGGACGAGTTTATCATTATCATGCCTGGTATGCCGCTTGACCAGGCCGGCGTCCTTTTAAACAATGTCAAGAGCAACCTAAAAATCTCCCGCCCGAAAACAGTACCGATCGACATTTCGTTTGGCCTGACGATTTATGAGAACAGGAAACACTCTCTGACAGAAATGATCAACCAGGCTGAGGAAAAAATGTATAGCAATAAACTGAATGAAAGCAAGAAAACCCGCCTTGCGATCATCGAGTTCCTGGAAAAACTGCTCTGGGAAAAAGATTATCAGACGGAAGCCCATGTCATGAGGCTAAAAAGTTTGGTAAGTAAATTCGGTAGTCAGATCGGCTTATCCCCAAGAGAGATCGTCGAACTTGTCCAGGTTGCGATGCTGCATGATATCGGCAAAATTGGTGTTCCCGGGGAAATCTTAAAAAAACAAGGTGACTTGACCCCGGAAGAATGGAGCATTATGAAAAAACATTCCGAAATCGGCTATCGGATCACGCAGTCTTCCATGGAATTAGCGCATGTCTCGGAAGCCGTTCTCGGTCATCATGAATGGTGGAATGGGAAAGGTTACCCGCAGGGGTTGAAAGAAGATGAAATTCCGCTGTTCTCGAGAATTGTATCCATTGTTGATTCCTACGATGTGATCACGCATGAAAGGCCTTATAAACGGGCCATGGACCCGTATAGTGCACTTGTTGAAATCAATAAATGCGCCGGCAAACAGTTTGATCCGTATCTGGTCACTGTTTTTAACAAGATTATGCAGGAATCCCTTGTTGTGAATGATAGATAGGTAACTGCCAAATATTTAAAAGATACCCGCGAGCTCTGTACCGGCGGGTATCTTTCTGCTAATCTAAGGGTATTGGAGTCCCCCAACCAAAGGATTAAATATAAATCATTGATTAATAAGCCAGATAGAGATTGGGGCAGTAATAGATGAACGCAATAGATGATGAAAAAACGAAATGTCTAATCATTCATGGGTTTGGTGGTGGGGTACACGAAGTGAAGCCTTTGGCCGAATATTTGACTGCTCTTGGTTATGATGTTGTTTGTCCTATATTAAAAGGCCATTCAACAACCAGACATGAAATGAAAAAAGCAACGTACATGGACTGGATAGATTCTGCTGAACGTGAACTTTTAAGATTGAAAGAAATTGAGGATGAGATTCTGCTGATAGGGTTCTCCATGGGAGGGCTGATTGCATTTAATCTTGCCTGTAAACATCATATCAAGGCCATAGTAACAATCAATACTCCCATCTTCTATTGGAATATATACCAAGTGTTTCGTAATATCGTGGATGACATCAAGAACAAGAAGTCTAACCATATCAAGAGATATTTACAAGCAAAAAAAATCTCACCGTTTTTGTCTATGATCCAATTCCTGTTATTATTGCACCAAACAAAGCCAAAATTAAAGAAAATAGATTGTCCTATCCTAATTATTCAGGCTGAAGATGATGATACTGTAAGAAGAAAGAGTGTGGATTATATCAATAAACATGTGTCTTCAGACAGGAAAAAGATTAGATATTTTCAAAAAGGCGGTCATTTGATCCTTCTGAGTCCGATGGCTGAACAGGTGATGCTATGTGTTGAAGATTTTTTACAAATGTGATTGCAAAATGGTTCTTATGATGCGCTTTTCTTATAACCTTTAAATAAATAATAGCGAAACAGTAGTCCTAGCGTAATCCCGAACACAATTGAACCAATCATTTCTGAATAATAATCATTGATAGGTCTATGCGGAATAAGGTTACGCCCTTCAATAAGCCACATGAAAATGACTTCTAATGTTAGCCAGTTTAATAAACTAATGCCGATACTTTTGACTATAAAATAGTCATGATCTATGAATTTAAGTGCGTAGTAAAAAACAAGAGATAATACACAACCTAATATGATGGAATATATCGCTCCGAGGATAACATTAGGCCTGTCCAGTGTTATCATAAAGCTAGTGAGCTGATATACACTATACTTGGCAAATCCAAAAGTCACTAGGACTCTTGTAACGATTTCATAGGGAATAGTGGATATAGCTCCCATAAGCATAACTAAAGTTGGTTTATCACATTTCATTGTTGCACTGCCTTTATATATAAATGTTCGAGAGTAGTATTCCCATTATAAACATTTTTACAAGTATTTTTTGCAATATGCAGTTGCTGATTATATGTTAGATGATCCGGAAAAGGAAGAAACCCTAAAAGTACAGGCATCTTATTAAATTTCAAAAAGGTAACGGCTATGTGGTTACGAAAGTTGATCCTATGATCAGTTTTAAATGAATGATGGAGGCCCATGCCCGCAGCAAACGGGACAGGGCTTTTATTTTTGCACTGTCATGGATCAAATTATAAACTTCGACAAAACATCCTAATATTCGATAAAGGAATATGGCGCTATTTGAAGAATTTTCCTTATAATTGATCAAGCTGAAGGAAATGTACCAGAATGAATGAAAACTTTGACTAAAGACTACTTTCAGTAAGACAAATGGTAACTTTTTTATTATGAAAGGGGTTTTTTTAAGATGAACTATGAAGGTATTGCTAATTTGGTTCATGAATGTGTCAAAAATCCCAAGAGCATGTTAAACCAGGAAAAAGACAGTAAAGTTAAACCTAGCCAGTTTTCTGTAATTCAGAAGGTTATTTCCAGAGATGAAGTTCCCGGGACTATTGTTACACTTGAAGTAGGTCCTATGGCTACGTGGCAATAATACAATGAATCTTCAGCTTGATCAGATTATATATACGAAAATTGATAGAATTTTAAAAACGTACGGACTGAGTGCGGAAATGATCCGGATGATTCAAACTTCGCTTAACGCCGATAGTCCAACAGGTGAATTATTTAAATGGGTTCATCTGACTAGAATGAGCTGTGAGTGTACAGGTGGGAATGCGGAAGCTGCGTTGCCAGGGGGAATCGGTATGGAATTCTTTGCCCTGGCAGCAGATATTTTTGACGATATTCAGGACAAGGATCATGAGGATTTGCCCTGGCGCCGGATCCCCGAGGCTAACGCGATTAACCTCGCGAATTGTCTTTTAATGCTTAGTTTTGATGCTATAGCTGCAATACCGAATGACAAGATCTACAGGGAAATCTGCACAGTGCTACAGCGCATGGGAGTCACGGCCAGTAATGGACAGTTCATGGAGTTTCTCTATACGGGCAGCCCGCAGGTATCGTTGGAACAATACTTTGATATGGTAAGGCAAAAGTCAGGCAGTATAACAGCCTGTGCCTGTAAAATGGGGGCCATTTTGGGAGAAGCCACGGAACCACTCGCTGGATCAATGGCTGAGTTCGGTCTCAATTTCGGGATCATGAACCAGATCCGTAACGATCTCAACGATTTTCTCCATTTTGAAAAGAAAAAGGATTTTGTAAGTAATAAGAAAACCCTGCCGTATGTCTATTTATCCCATACACTCAAGGGTGAAATAGCCAAACAATTTAAAGGACTAACGCAATGTAACAGCGGAGGATCACAAGCTTTTGGAGATAAAGAAAAACAACAGTTGAAACAAATCGCTGTCGAAGAAGGGGTTGCTCAGTACTGCACCGTGATGTTTGAGATTTACCGTCAAAAAGCACAGGAAATTCTAGAGTCAATTCCTGTTTCTGGAAGGCAAAAGGAGAAGATGATACAACTTGTGGGATAAATTCATTAATCGGCAAATTTATTATATTGCGAGTGTCTTCTTTATTGTGCTGGGGCTTGTTTATTTTGTTGCTTGTCTGAAGCAACCTTATATCGGTGTCAACCTTAAAAACGTTAATAGTAACTGGCTGGTTACTATCTGTGATCCTCATGGTGAAGGATATCAATCCGGTATCCGGCTTGGGGATCAGATACTGAAAGTTGATGGGATGGATCCGGAAAAGTTTGGTTCGACATATAAATGGGGATTACTGGAACGCGCTCACACAATTAAATTTTGTACAGCAGATAGTTCGACAGTACAGCAAATTACAATAGAAAATTTGCCCGATTGGATTATGGTTTTAAGCCAAACTCCATTGTTTATTTTAGGTCTTGTTTTTTGGTTCGTGGGTTTTGTTGTCTGGTGTAAGAGGCCTTTTTTGAAAGAAGTGCGTCTTTTATTTTGGTTGCTTTGGCTATTTGCGGTGGCAATTGTTCTCACACATGCTTCCGGGTGCGCTTTACCTTTGGCTAAAGAATTAGAATATATTACATTTTCGTTGGCCCCTGTGCTTCTGATTGTTTTTACTTCAAAGTTTTCATTAAATAATAAAACGAAATCAATTGGGTGTAAAATAACATTTGCTTGCTTTACAGTAATTTCGATCCTAACTGCTTTACACTCTCTAGGCTTCATACACCTACCGGACTTACTAAGAGAACTGGCTTTGTCTAATATGATTATCGGTATCTTACTTTCAGTATGGAATCTGTGCCAAGCATTATTTTTGCCAAAAGGACAACCAGAAAAAAATGAGGCTGGAATTCTCTTATTGGGAATCGTAATTGGCTTCTTTCCCAGTATATTGTTTGTTGCTCTTCCACAAATTTTTTATTTGCAGCAGCTTTTTACTGAAGTAAGCTATTTATTCATTTTGGCTATTCCGTTTTCCTTATATTACGTCATCGTTAACAAATACTTACCGGACAGCCGTAGGATCTATAAGACAATAATCACAAATTTTCTCGCAGCACTCATTGTAAGTATGATTGTCCATTATTTTTTATACTTGGGTAAAATTATCAAAATAGTTAGCGCTGAATCCTATTTGGCAACATTTGTGCTATGCCTGTTGTTTTTTGTTTGCTTTTATCTTCTCCGACTAATTATCAGTAAATTATTGGAAAGGTTTAGCTTTTTCCAAACAAATATCAGCCTAAAACATAGGTTTACAGAGCTCAATAACAACATAACCTCCCTTATCTGTGAAGACCACATTTTTGAAGAAGCAATCAAGAAGTTAGGAATTGACGGGGTGTTCATCATTGTTGAAAATGAACAGACTGGCTGCTTAAGAAAAGCGGTCGGCCGGTTTAGGAAAAACCGTCAAGAACAGTCCGAACTAGAAGCGTATTTCCGTAGAAACCAAAAACAAGACCTGGAAGCAAGGTTTCTTTCCGACGATTGTCCCGCTGAGATTTTTGTGCCGTTTGTTTCCCATAATTCTACCTGTGGTATTTTCTTTGGGCACCGTTATTCCCATATCAAATTTGAAAAGTCTGAGTTACCCTTTCTTACTTTACTTGCCGGTCAGCTGGCCTACGAAGTGCTGATGCTGCTTGTCATCGGCGACCTGACCAAGGAAATTAATGTCTTGACCCTGACATCCTGGTGCTCCCGGAGAAGAAACTGGGAACTTCAGGGTATAACAAATTCCTTAATTCGGATGATTGAGCAAGACAGAGGAAGTCTGTCCAAAGAAATATTGGATGGCCCGGTACAGAGCGCTCTGGATATCAGCCGCTGGCTGAAAATACTGGAAAAAGAAAATCTGGATGATGATATGTTCCAACAGGTATTTTCCCGGATGAGAGATTTGATTAATGATCTAAACTACGATTTAAATCAAACGGTTCACAATTTGCGTCCGCCGGTATTATTGGATTTGGGTTTGATTCCTGCCGTACAATCGTTGTTTCAGGATATTATGCTGAAGGAACCAAATTTCATTATACTGGAAACAGAAGGAATCGGGTTGGATGATCGTTTTGCGGAAGATATTGAAATCACTGCTTACCGCTTTATACAAAAAGGAATATTCAATTCCCTGCGTTATTCCGGTTCAAAGAAGCAGACAGTCCGTATTGAATTAAGCGGAGAAAAATTGGAATTAACGGTGAAGGATAATGGACAAGGTTTCGACCCAGATCAACTTGAAAAAGGATTGTTAGGCGGGGCACATTACGGCTTGGCAATCATGAAAGAACGTATTGAGAGCCTGGGGGGGCAGATGCTGATTAATTCCGGCTTTGAGCGTGGAACAACACTTCAAGCAACAATACCGGTATATTAAGATGCAATTAAAGTTAGGTGGGTCAAATGAACGTTAAAGTTTTAATCGTCAACAGTCATGGGCCGTTTGCGGAAAATACCAAATTCCTTTTTTCCATGGATCCGCAAATCGAAATCGTGGGAATTGTGAAAAACGGGGGAGAATGCCTTGATTTTGTCCGTCAATCTCCGCCTGATGTCGTATTGCTGGATATCCATCTGAATGATGGCAATGGAATCTCTTTGATCGAACAAATCAAAATGATTGAGCACGCAGTAAAAATCATTTTGATGACTGAATGTAATCAGGAAGGGTATGTCATTGCAGCAAAGAATAAAGGAGCCGATGGGGTAATCATAAAGGATTTGTATATCCGGGAAGTGGTTCAGGTCATTCTAAAGGTTATGGACGGCGGTACGTACTTTTATCAAAGTCCTTTAGCTTTTCCTAAAAACCAGATAGACATTGATGATATACACTTTCCAGTTAAGCCTGTGGAAATTCTTGAAAAAATATTAACGCCTGAAGAAAAAGAAATCATGAGATTATTGACCAAGCGGTTGTCCAACAAGGAGATTGCTTCCATTTTAGGCGTGTCGGCCCGTGTTCTCAGTGAACGGATCAATATCATCCTTCTGAAATTTGGCGTGAATACCAAGTTAGAGGCTGTTTTAACCTGGCCTTTTGTAGAGACTTAAGTTCTCCATTTTCCAATACCGATATGGGTCCATGTCCGCCGCAGACGAGGCAGGGCTTTTTATTTTTGTCTTCTAATTCGCCCAGCACCCTCATGATCTGTTTGCGCATCTCGGTTGCTTTTAGCGAGTCGATGTTTACGCTCCGCATCAAGTACGGGGCCAGGGAATTGAACGCGGCTCTTTCCGGAGAGAAACCGCTGATATTCACAAGATTATCGCCGGTAAATACCAAGCCGTATTCTTCGCAAACAAAGATCATCTCGCCGTAAAGATGGCCGCCGCTGCCTTCGAAAACTTTGAAGGCCAGATCTGCAACAGTAAATTCCGCGATTGGGATCAATTCCTGATGTTCTTCAGGCACCGGGGCAGGGGAACCGGCGTCGAGTACCTCGAATTGTTCGGGATTTGGCGGGGTATAGCCGGAGATGATCCGGCTGAGCTTGCTGTAGCCCCAGCCCAGATCGCTGTTTTCACGGTAGTCGGGAATTCCGGCGGACTGGCGCCGCAGGCTGTCGGCGCTCTTTTGATTTAAGCCGACACGTATGCCTTCGAGTTTGGAGAGCAGGCCGCAGTGGTCGACATCGGCATGCGTGATAAAAACGCGTTTTTTCAGCGTATCCCAGGCCGGGAAAAGCTCCTGTAATATCTTGAACATCTCTTCGGCATAGATCGCATAGCCCGTATCAATCAAAACGAGTTCTTCAGCTGAAGCAAGTACATAGGTGTTGCTGCCACAGGGCGGCTGGATGCTGTACAGTGTGACCAGTTCGCTGATCCGGACCTGATCGATGTCGGTGCTGAAATGGCTGCCGCGGTATTTACTGATGAAATACGCAAAACGACGGATATAGCCAAAGACTTTTTTGGGGCTCTCACCGGTCTCCTGCAGCATCTGGAGGATCCGGTTCGATTCGGAGATGAATTCCATGGTTTGTTCTGTGCTTAAGCAAAGGATATGCTGCATTTCATTCGCCAGCCGGATATAGAAAATCGTATTATCCAGATTCTTCTCAAAATCATCATATTCGATGATATCAATCTGATAGACTGTGCTGATATCATCGAGCAGCATTTTAATCATATCCGGATTTTCGATCAGCAGGCCCATTTTGAAATCCTGATAGGGTGTACCGTTGGCACTCGAACTCAGATACGAGATATTGATATTATAGTGATCCAGGATTTTAAGGACAGGCAGTACGGCACCAGGCTGATCTGGGATTTTTATATTGACCTCGATGACGCGTGTTTCAGAGAGTTCATTTTTCAGGTAGCCGACTGTTTCGAGCTCTTTGGCGATCTTTTGATGGTTTTCTGCTGTTGCCTCAACATCCAGAAACAGCATGTGAAGATCGATAGCCTTATTGTAGCTCACGCGGACAATATTGCCGCAGTATTTGGCAATGATTTTGGAAGCAAGCAGGAAAGCTCCTGTCTTATCAGGCATACGGGTAACATAAGATTTTCTGTTCATAATTACCTCAAATCAAATAA
The DNA here is from genome assembly GCF_047652685.1 of Dehalobacter sp. CP. NCBI lineage: Bacteria > Bacillati > Bacillota > Clostridia > Eubacteriales > Desulfitobacteriaceae > Dehalobacter > Dehalobacter sp. CP. Next base: position 1,463,268 of record NZ_CP157399.1, on the reverse strand, counting down.
TTGGTTGTATTTATTATAAAGTTCTGCTCGTTAATTTTCTACAACATCATATATTTAACTTATTTTAGAAGCCGAAAAAGTTTATATTTACATAATGAAAAATAATACGTATTATCATATTGTAAGATAATTCACAAATAATTTTATGTCTGTCTAAATCCGATATGTTTTGTTGAGAAATGTACAGGTACGTATTTTCGAGAACGACAGGGGAAAACTAAAAAATATGAAATTAAACATTACACGACAGTTCCTGGTAGCCGTCATTGGCATATTTTTGCTGGCAGTTGTTCTAACGGCTGGAAAATTATTTTTTCAACCTAATGTCATTAAATTCCATATTCCAAATCATTTATACAATCAGGACACTATTTTTTCTTGCCGTGATTATTTAGAAAAGATAGGAGCTATTGTAACCTTCGATGAAAAAGCCCAAGAAATTACAATTCAAACTGGCTTGGATAGCTATTATCTTGAAATCAAGACCGATTCTGTGCAGGGAATCCCAATCTATGTCGATAACGTGTATATTGGCAAAACACCGGTTAAAAAAAGGCTTTCAGCAGGAAAATACGTGGTTGTGGCGAAAAATTCCGGACATGTGAGCTCAATACGCTATTTAACACTTAAACCAGAAATTGCTTCGGTTAAACAGATCATATTGCCGGTGGATCAAAAAAACTATGAAGGATTTCTAGATGAAATTATCTTGTTTGGCTACAAACCTATAAGGGTTATGGATTACTATAACCATGCGCCAATTACCAAGAAGACTATTGTTTTAAGGCATGATGTGGATGTATCCGCTGAGGATGCCTTAGCTATGGCAAAAATTGAACATCTCAGAGGAGTCAAAAGTACCTATTATTTTCGTTGGTGCACCGCTGATCCTGAGGTCCTCAAAGAAGTAAGGGCGCTGGGACATGAAGTTGGACTGCATTACGAGACTTTGGCAGATTATTCTCTGCAATATCATCTCAAATCTGCGCAGGATATTACATCAGATGTCAAACAAGAATTGCGAAGACGGTTAAAGACAGAAATTGTCCATTTCCGACAACAATATGGAGAAATATATACCATTGCTTCCCATGGTGCAAAAGAGAATATAAGGCTTGGTGTTACGAATTATCAGGCAATTATGGCCGGAGAAAATCCGTATGACTATAATATTATCGGCACTGCCTATGGACCCATAACGCAACATTTCACGTATATGAGCGATTCAGGCGGTATATGGGAGCCGTTTCCTTACCCAAAACTTGAAAGTAATGCCGGCCCATTTTATATCTTGATTCATCCCATCCACTGGGCTTCCGGTTTAAGTCGATAAACTTTTAGCCTAACAGGTATGCTCTCAAAAGATCTCAAAATTTCTTTCAAGATTTGTTTGTACATTTTTCTGCTCTAAAAAATACTTTTAATAATTATTAGTTATTTAGGTAAATAATGGTATGATATAGTATAACGGCCAAATCACTTTCATATAGAGGATTATGTAAGGATATAATCAGCTGTGAGGCGAAAGGAGATAAAAAGTGAAAAGATACGCAAAGCGGTACCTTTTTGTACTGTTGACTTTAATCTTATGTCTGGGTTCATTTGTCCCTGAGGCTTTTGCATCGACGATTTCGACCCACCGTATTTCCGGGGATACACGATATACCACTGCCGCAAATATTGCCAAAGAAGGTTGGTCCGGCGGCTCACAGTGGGCGATCATCGCCTGCGGAAGCAATTTTCCTGATGCCTTGACGTCAACCCCTCTGGCAACAAAATATAATGCTCCGATCTTATTGACGGAAAAAGATAGTCTAACGGAGGTTACGAAATCCACGCTGACTACACTCGGCACAAAGAATGTCTATATTGTTGGTGGAACAAGTGTCGTTTCTACGACAGTTGAAACACAGCTGAAGTCGATGGGAATCTCAGTTACCCGATTGTTCGGAAGCGACAGATACAATACTTCGGTTGAGATTGCTCAGCGTATCGGAAATACTTCCGGAAAGCTCGTCGTTGCTCCCGGGGGTGATTATCCGAATGCGCTTTCGGTTTCATCCTACGCCGGTAAAAAACAAATTCCCATTATCCTGGTCGATAAAAGTACGATCAGCGATAGTCTGAAACAATATTTAGCAAATAAAAGTATTCAACAAACCTATGTGATAGGCAATACGACAGAGATCAGTGATTCAATCGTTAACGCGCTTCCAAACCCGACACGCATTCAAAGCTCCGACCGCTACGCAACCAATCTGGCGGTATTGGAAGCCTTCGAATCCGATTACGTTTTCAGCAATACCTTTTTAGCAACCGGGAATAATTTTGCCGATGCGCTTGCTGGATCAGCCTATGCAGCCAAGCTGGGGGCTCCGATTATTCTGACCGGAAAGACGCTGGACAGCCGTATTAACACGTATTTTACGGCAATCAGTACGAGCGTTGCCCAACTCAATATTTTGGGTGGGGAAGCAGCTATCGCGACCACTCTGGTCAATGGTTATCTGGGGATTGAAACAACGGGAACACTGACTGCCAAAGAGATCTTCACCAAGGTAAGCCCTTCCGTCGTCTATATCGAGACCTATGACAGCAGCGGGAATGCTTTGGGGAGCGGCAGCGGCTTTATCGTAGATGCCAGCGGCAAAGTCGCGACGAACTACCATGTGATTGAAGGTTCGTATAGTGCTAAAGTAAAGACCGCCTCAGGGACATCGTATGATGTCCAAAAAGTCTTAAGCTATAATGCCGTGACCGATCTGGCAATACTTAAAATAAGTGCGACAGGACTGACTGCAGTATCCCTCGGTGATTCCAGCCTGATTGAAACCGGGGATAATATCTATGCGATCGGCAACCCGTTTGGCTTGGAGAATACCATATCGAACGGTTTAATCAGCACAAAATCCAGAGATATTAACGAAACGACATATATTCAGATTTCTGCGCCAATCAGTTCCGGCTCAAGCGGCGGGGCACTGGTGGATGAGCAGGGAAAAGTCATTGGTATCACAGCCGCCGTATATTATGGCGGCCAGAACTTAAACTTTGCAGTTCCGATTAACCTATTAACACCGATGCTCTCGGAGAATATTAATAAAACACTGCCGGAAATTCTCCCGGCCGTTTACAGTGTCTTTGCTAATATGGCTTCTTATATTCAGAATGCCTACGGCACAAATGTGATTGCAGGCCAAACAATCAAATATACTGTTGCCGTGACTGCTTATCAGGGCAATACCGATACTTCCCACGATGAAAGTGCATTTATTGTATTTACGGTTACCCCTGAGACAGATGCTGCTGAATCGGACATTCTGGATAATCATTTCAACGCTTATCTTGTATGGCTGGAGACTATGCTGAATGACCTTCAAACAAGATATAGTTCAAATGTGTTTAGCGGTGGAATGTACTACGGAGACAAATTTTATATTATATTCGATAATTGGGACGGGTCTGTTCAATACTGGTATTAGGAGATTCGTTAAGGGCTTTTCAATCCTGCCAAGTCGTGCTAATCTTACCCATAGAGAATGAATCGGAAGGTGGGTGGTTTCATGGGGCTTGGCAGGGTGCGTTTCATCGATGATTCAGTGGAACTGCCGAAGATCACGGGCAAAATGCTGGGTAGGATCTTCCGGTATTTTATTCCGTACTGGAAACAAACCGTTGTGATCATCCTGTCCCTGGTCATTTCAGCGCTGCTTGGACTCGTACCGCCCTTAGCGACCCGGAGTATTTTAGATGAGGCTCTGCCTCAGCACGATATGAAGTACCTGACGATTCTGATGCTGGTTGCCATCGGGGCAGCTGTCTTAAGCGGTTTGCTGATGGTCGGACAGAATTATCTCAAAACCCTGATTGCCCGGAATATCATCTATAAGATGAAAAACCAGATGTTTGAGCATATCCAGCATATGTCCCTGCGTTTTTTCTCTTCGGTCAAACCGGGTGAAATCATCACGCGGATGAACAGCGATATCAATGGCGTCCAGGAAATGCTGAACAGCACGATCATCAATACGCTCAGTAGCACCCTGACGCTTGTCACCACAGCAGCGGCGCTGATCTCGATGAACTGGAAGCTGGCGATTGTCGGCATCGTGATCGTTCCGCTTTTTGTCATACCGACGCGCAAGGTCGGTAAAGTCAGATGGAAGATTGTATCCCAGACCCAGGCCAAGGTCGATGAACTGAACCAGATTTTACAGGAGACGTTCAGCATCAGCGGTTCGATCTTGATGAAAATTTTTACGAAAGAAAAAGCGGATTATACGAAATTCGAGAAAGTCAATCGGGAAGAATCCCATCTGCGGACGAAAGAGTCTTTAGCCGGGCAATGGTTCACGATGACTATCAGTATTTTTACCTTTATTGGGCCGATGCTCATCTATTTTTTTGGCGGTTACCTCTATATGCAGGGGGAAATCACCGTCGGGGAAATTGTGGCTTTTGTGGCACTGCTGGCCAGGCTTTATACCCCTGCAGCCCAGCTGTCAAATATCCATATCAATGTTGTCCGTTCGTTTGCTTTGTTTCAGCGGATTTTCGATTATTTTGACCAGCCGCTCGAGATTGTAGACCGTGACAAAGCGAAAACCATCGTTTCGGCTGCCGGTCAAGTTGATTTTGAACACGTTTCCTTTTCGTATGACCATAAAATACCTGTTCTCCGGGATATCAGTTTCTCCGTTGCCTCCGGAACCATGGTCGCGCTGGTCGGCCCGAGTGGGGCAGGGAAGACAACCATCACGAATCTGATCCCAAGACTGTACGATGTCATGGACGGCTGTGTCAAAATGGACGGAGAAGATATCAGGGACCTGACACTTCAGTCGCTGCGCAGGCAAATCGGCATTGTGATGCAGGAGCCTTATCTATTTAATGACACAATTGAAGAAAACCTAAAATACGCCCGGGAAGATGCCACGGTAGCTGAAATGATAGAAGCTTGCAGGGCAGCCTATATCCACGATTTTATCATGACACTGCCGGACAAATACCAGACAGTGGTTGGGAACAGAGGCATCAAGCTGTCAGGTGGGGAGAAGCAACGGATCTCAATTGCTCGCGTTATCCTAAAAACACCCCGGGTCATCATCTTTGATGAAGCAACTTCTTCCCTGGATTCGGTGTCGGAGCTGTACATTCAAAAAGCAATGGTTCCGCTGCTGCAAGGGAAGACAAGCTTTATTATTGCTCACAGGCTTTCCACGGTACTGGCGGCCGACCAGATCCTTGTCGTGGAAAAAGGACGGATCGCGGAAGTGGGAAAACATGCGGACTTATTGTTACGGGACGGGATCTATAAAAAGCTGTATGATACACAGTTCAAGAACCAGACAATATAATGTCGGTACTCGGTACTCGGTACTATCCCATAATACTACGTGGCAAAGGGATAATACCGTAAAATATGATCATTTTTTTTAAATTAACTGTACATAACAGTAAGTCAATTATTTTATTAACCGAAGAAATTGTACACGTGTACAATTTCTTTAAATTTGGAAATTTTGTCGTATCGAAGATTCCCAACTGATCGCTTGACAATATATCATGCGGGGAAAGGGAACTATATCTGCTGCTTATTCAGCTAAATTAAATAGATTCGTACTCAGATATTTTTCCCCTCGGTCGGCAAACAGGACCACGATCAATCCTTCCTCGATATCTTTGATGCATTCTAAAGCTGCAATCATTGCGGCTCCGCTGCTCATGCCGACAAAGATGCCTTCCTGGAGGACGATGGCTCTGGCCATAGCAAAAGCGGCCTCAGATTCAATCATGACTGTGCGGTCTATCTTGCTGGGATCATAGATTTCCGGTACGATAGCCTCTTCCATGTTTTTTAGACCCTGAATATAATGGCCTTTTTCAGGGTGGGCTTCAATAATTTGAACCGCAGGATTCTTGTCCTTCAGACCCATGCCAACGCCCATAAGCGTCCCTGAGGTGCCGAGTGCGGAAACGTAGTGAGTGACTTTTCCGTGGGTCTCCTCCCATATTTCATGCGCAGTCGTATAATAATGGGCGAGCTTATTGTATTCGTTTGAGAATTGGTTCGGCATGAAATATTTCTCTGGATACATCCTGCAGAGCTCATGCGCTCTGCGGATCGCTCCGTCAGTTCCCTCGGATGGGTCGGTCAGGATTGTCCTGGCACCAAAAGCTTCAATCATTTTGCGGCGCTCCACGGATACGGCTTCGCTCATCACGATTTCTACCTTATATCCTTTGACGGCGCCGATCATGGCGAGGCCAATCCCTGTGTTTCCGGAAGTCGGTTCAATAATGGTCTTGCCAGGGACAAGCGAGCCACACGCTTCGGCTTGCTCAATCATTTTTAAGGCAATGCGGTCTTTGATGCTTCCAGTCGGATTAAAACCCTCCAGCTTCGCGTACAGCGCAACGTGCGGCTTCGGATTCAATCTGTTAATCCGGACCAGCGGAGTATGTCCAATGGTCTCAAGAATATTATCGTACACAGGCATCTTCCTTTCCAAACATTCAATACAATGAATACTATACACTATCTTTGTTGGCAGGGAAATCCTGCTAACCTTTGTTTTTGGCGATGCTTAACATTAAAAATTGTCTGAATTTCTACTGACATCTTGATTTTTGAAGGGAATGTGATAATATTTAGCGAATAAGAATATTTATGGTTGTATCTTCGTTATTGATTTTAAAGAAGAATTGGCTGGCGCCTGATATATAAATGAAGAAGTACAAGCTTTATGCAATAAAATGTTTTGAATGATTATTATTAATGACAAAGGAGAGATTGATATGGCTGCTTATTTTGATGAACCTTCCCATACCTTTGGAGAATATTTATTAGTACCCGGGTATTCTTCGGCAGACTGTACCCCGACAAATGTAAGTCTGAAGACTCCCGTTGTAAAATACAAAAAAGGTGAGGAATCTTCCATTAATACGAATATTCCTCTGGTATCGGCAATCATGCAGTCTGTTTCGGACGATAAAATGGCAATCGCTCTGGCCAGAGAAGGCGGTATTTCATTTATTTATTGTTCTCAGCCGATTGATACCCAAGCTCAGATGATTGCGCGGGTCAAAAACTATAAGGCAGGTTTTGTGACCAGCGATTCCAACATAACCCCGGACAGCACACTGGCGAACATCTTGGCCCTGAAAGCCAAAACGGACCATTCTACAGTGGCTGTGACCTCGGACGGTACAGCTACGGGTAAGCTGCTGGGTCTTGTTACGACCAGAGATTACCGCGTCAGCAGAATGTCCAAAGATACGAAAGTCAAAGAATTCATGACAAAGTTTGAGGATCTGATCTGCGGAAGTGATCAGATTACCCTGAGTGAAGCCAACGATATTATTTGGGACCATAAGCTGAATGCTTTACCTTTGATTGATAAAGACCAAAACCTCAAATATCTAGTCTTTCGCAAAGACTATGATTCCCATAAAGAATACGAAAGGGAGCTTCTGGACGCTTCTAAACGGTATATTGTCGGAGCAGGGATTAATACCAGGGACTATGAAGAACGGGTGCCTGCGCTGGTTAATGCCGGAGCAGATGTTCTTTGCATTGATTCTTCCGAAGGCTTTTCGGAATGGCAGAAAAGGACGATCGATTTTATCCGCAAAAAATACGGTGAATCCGTAAAGGTGGGTGCCGGGAACGTCGTGGACCGCGAGGGATTTTTATTCTTGGCCGAAGCAGGGGCTGACTTTGTCAAAGTCGGCATTGGCGGCGGATCGATCTGCATTACCCGCGAACAAAAAGGGATAGGTCGCGGACAGGCTACCGCGTTGATTGAAGTTGCTAACGCGCGCGATCAATATTTCAAGGAAACCGGAATATATATCCCTGTCTGCTCGGATGGCGGTATTGTCCATGATTATCATATTACGCTTGCTCTGGCGATGGGTGCCGATTTTATCATGCTTGGCCGGTATTTTTCACGTTTTGATGAGAGCCCGACGAACAAAGTCAATATCAATGGTAGCTACATGAAGGAATACTGGGGAGAAGGCTCTAACCGTGCCAGGAATTGGCAGCGCTACGATCTCGGCGGCGACGGCAAGCTTTCTTTTGAAGAAGGCGTTGACTCCTATGTGCCATACGCCGGCAGTTTAAAAGACAACGTAACCCTGAGCCTGAACAAAGTCCGTTCAACCATGAGCAACTGTGGGGTTCTGACGATTCCAGAACTGCACAAAAACGCCAAACTAACGCTCGTATCCGCAACAAGCATCGTGGAAGGCGGTTCACATGACGTCCTTCTAAAGGATAACAGCTATATAAAATAAAAAATTACTTTGCTATTACTTTGTTTTTTGCATGTAAACGTGACGTAATCTAACCGCTCTTCGGCTATTGCGCTCTCCTTGGCGCAAAAAGCCGCGCTGCACATCCGTGTTCCGCTTGGGCGCGGTTAGATTACGTCACGTTAATTTAATATAGGTCATGATAATCTAATGGGTATTAATATACTGTACTTAAAAAAGATGCCAATATGGCGTTCTTTTTTTTTGCAACAGATTTGACATCTGAGAAAACTTCACCGTAATCAAACAGAGGATTCTGTCAGCTCATGTTGAATTAAAAATAGCACTGAAAGAATTGATTGGAGGAATCATGCTATGAAGCTGCTGCATACTGCAGATTTACATATCGGCAAACGGGTCAACGAGTTCAGCATGCTCGAAGACCAAAAGGTTATGCTGGAACAGATTCTGCGGATTACCGACGAAGTTCAACCTGACGGGCTGCTTCTGGCCGGAGATATTTACGATAAAAGTGTGCCGCCGGGGGAAGCGGTGGGCCTGCTGGATGAGTTTTTGACGGAGCTGGTGGCACGCAAGCTCCAGATATTCCTGATCAGCGGCAACCACGATTCTCCGGAACGTTTAAATTTTGGCAGCCGGATTTTGCAAAATAACGGACTGCATATTGCCGGGACCTTTGACGGCAGCTTAAAGTATATTTCGTTACGTGATATTTATGGCCCTGTTCATATCTATCTGCTGCCGTATGTTAAGCCTGCCGTTGTCCAGGCCTTTTATCCCGGTCAGGACATTGCATCGTATGAGGATGCTGTCAGGGCCGTTATAGCGTCTTCTGACATAGATACCCGTGAGCGCAACATCCTGGTCGCGCACCAGTTCATTACCAGCGGCAGCAATGAGCCGGAACGCTGCGATTCGGAAACCATCTCCGTTGGCGGACTGAATAACATTGATGCCTCCGTGTTTGAAGCCTTTGATTACGTTGCGCTTGGTCATTTGCATGGTCCTCAGTGCATTGGCCGTGAAACAGTCCGTTATGCCGGTTCTCCGCTCAAATATTCTTTCTCCGAAGCGCGGCAGCAAAAATCGGTGACCATCCTGGAATTTGCGGAAAAAGGCAAGCTGGGAATCCATCAAATTCCGCTGACCGCCCTGCGCGATCTGCGTGAAATCAAAGGGCCTCTGGCAGAGCTTCTGCGGACGGGAACTTCTCAGGATCAGCCCTCGGAGGATTATATCCGGGCGATTCTGACGGACGAGAATGAGATCTATGATGCAATCGGACAGCTGCGCCAGGTGTACCCGAATATCATGCGTCTTGATTTCGCCAACAGCCGCAGCAGGCCGGAGGCTGACTCACGGTCGGCCGCCTTCGGTGATGTGGCGCGTAAAAGTCGGCTGGAGCTATTTGAAGAATTTTACCTGAAGCAGAACAACCAGGAAATGTCTGAAGAACAGCATAAAATCATGCAGGATATCCTCGAACAGACAGGAGGGGACCGCAGATGAAACCCTTGAACCTCGTGATGAGTGCGTTCGGACCCTATGCCGGAAAGGTTGAAGTACCGCTGCACCAGCTTGGCAGTGAGGGTTTATTTCTGATTACCGGGGATACCGGAGCCGGCAAAACCACCCTATTTGATGCCATTGCTTTTGCACTTTTTGATGGGGCCAGCGGTTCGGTGCGCACTGTGGACAGCCTGCGCAGCGACTTTGCCGCGCCCGATACCAAAACGTATGTTGAACTGGAATTTTCCCATAAAGGCCAGATTTATCATTTAACGCGCAGCCCCAGATACCAGCGTCCCAAGAAAAATGGTTCTGGCTTTACGATGGAAAACGCGGATGCTGCGCTTGTATTACCGAATGGGGAAGTCATTGCCGGCAGCAGCAAAGTAACCGAAAAAATCAGCTCTCTGCTCGGGATTGACGCGAAACAGTTTAAGCAAATAGCGATGATTGCTCAGGGTGAATTTCTGAAACTGCTGCTGGCCGAGAGCAGTGAACGCGCCAGCATTTTCCGTAAGGTATTTAATACCGATATCTACTTAACCATTCAAGATGCGTTAAAAGCAAAGGAAAAAGACCTTAAAGCCCGCTGTGAGGAAAGCATTCGTCAAATTTTGCAACACTTGGACGGCATGCAGACTGACGAAGAATTTGAAAGTATAGAAAACATAGAATATTCATCTGTATGCCTCGAATTGTCCGGGCTGAAATTGGAGCGGCATATTCATGGAACGGAACGTATCCTGAACTTGCTCAGCATGCTAATCGATCTAGACAGAGCACAGGTTAACGCTGACAGGAATATTTCGGACATACTGGCTGCATCCATGCTGGCCAAGGCATCCGAACTGACGGAAGCCGATTATATTAACAAGACATTTGCAGAGCTGGATGCAGCCAGGAACAAACTGACCGAACTTGAGAAGAATGCAGCAGAAATGACGCAGACTGAAGCAGCGGTATCCGCAGCTGAGAAAGCACTGCATGAAGTCAAACCGCTTGAAGACCTTTACCTGAGAGAGAAACGAGACTACGACGGACTTATCTTCAGCATACAAGAGCTGCAGACTACCATTGCCCAATTGACACCGGAAGTAGCCAGACTGCTGGCAGTCCGGACAGCCGAACAGCTGAAAGAACCTCTCCGGGAACAATTGGCCGCTGAATTGGCTAAAATAACGCAGACGCTGCCGCAATACGATAAGGTCGATAACCTCAAGCTGGATAATGAAGAAAAGATAAAAGCCCGGCAAAACCTTGAACAGATCTTAAATGAATTAAAAATAGAAAAGGACAGCCTGACAGCAAAGAAAGAACAATTAAGTACAGAAGCGGAAGAATTGAGCAGTGTGGAAACCCATCTGCTGGAATGCCGCAATGCGCTGGAACTGCTTAATAACCGGAAAAATGAGCTGAATCTTCTCTCTAAAGGGGTCAATTCCGCACAAAAGATGCAGGTTGAATACGCCGGACTGCAGCATACTTTCCTTGCGGCCGAGCAGGATTATCAGACAGTCAATGAAGAATATCAGCGCAGAGAGCGTGCTTTCTGGCGGGAACAGGCCGGTCTTCTGGCGGAAAATCTGACCGATGGCACTCCCTGTCCGGTTTGCGGATCAACGGAACACCCGCTGAAAGCCAAACCTACTTCGGATGCGCCAAGTGAGAAAGAAATGGAAAAGCTGAAAAGTCTGAAAGAAGTAAAGCAGCAGCGCCTGCAGCAGGCCAGTGAAATGACCGGCAGTAAAAAGACGGAATTTGATACGACCCTGAACCATCTTCTTCAGGATACCCAAAGTCTCTTTGCTTTGTATACTTTGGATTCCAGCTCTATCGTTTCCGGCAGTCCGCTGATGGTAGCTGACCGGCTGAAAGAGCTATCCTCTTTGGTAAAACAGGAACAGGAAAATGTCTCTAAGGATATACAGGATAGAACAGCACTGTGTCTTGATCTGGAAGCACAACGTGCACACCGCAGGGCATGTCTGGAACAATTGCAGGAAACTGAGGAGACCCTGAAACTTACGGAAGAAACTTTGCAGAAACAGACAGAACTGAAGGGGACACTCGCTGTGGCAATCAGTGCTCTGAACAGTGAACTTGCAACGCTTCAAGCTGGTCTGGGCTATCCCTCCCCGGAAAGTGCCCGCGAAGCTGTGGGATATTTGACTGCGCAGCTCACTGAAATGAAGCAGGCTCTGCAAAAGACTGAGAATGATTATCTGAGCAGCAAACGTATGCTTGATGAAAGTATTGCGCTGTTGGCTGATCAGGAAAAAAGAATGCAGACCGTGACTTCAGCCTGTCAGGCTGCTCTTGAAACGTATACTGCCAAATTCCGCGAGGCAGGCTTCCCGGCTGAAGACGCCTACCACACGGCTCTTTTGTCTGAAAACAGTCTCAAGGAACTGAAACAGCACATTGCGGATTATGATGAATACTACCGTCGTACTGAGGCTGATATCATAAGACTCACAACCGCTACGCAGAATAAGCAACGGCAGGACACTGCCGGGATAGCCGAACAGCAAAGAAGCATGCAGCTGGATAAAGAACGTTTGGATCTTAAACTTCAGCAGATGGCAGCCCGGCTGCAAAATAACGAGCGGATTTACCGGGCTGTCTCGCTGGCACAAAAAGAACGGCGGCAGCTGGAAACCGACTACCTGATCATCAGCAGTCTTTCCAAAACTGCCAATGGGGAATTGACCGGCAAACAAAAAATTGCCTTTGAACAATTCGTACAGGCTTCTTACTTTAACCAGATCATCGCTGAGGCAAACAAAAGACTGACGGCCATGTCCAATGGACGTTATGCGCTGCTGCGCAGAGAAAATCCGGCGGATAACCGTTCCCAGTCCGGGCTGGAACTCGATGTGCTCGATCATTACACCGGAAAGATCCGGACCGTAAAATCTTTATCCGGCGGGGAGTCTTTCAAGGCTTCACTGTCGCTCGCTTTAGGCCTCTCCGATGTCATTCAGAGTTTCGCCGGCGGTGTGGAGATCGATACGATGTTTATCGATGAAGGCTTTGGCTCGCTGGATGCCGAATCGCTGGAACAGGCAATGGCCACGCTGTATGGTTTAACCTCCGGCAACAGGCTTGTCGGCATTATATCTCACGTCAGCGAATTAAAAGACCGGATCGACAAAAAAGTCACGATCACAAGAGGTCTCGAGGGAAGTCATATTGCGTTAAGCAGTCATTAATCTATCAATCATCGCGGCAGTTGCTTCATTTAAAGTTAATCCCATTAAGAGATTTTAAAAAATTGCCTTAAAGACAGTAATGTCGTTGACGATTATGCCAAAAAAGAATTATACTTAAATATGTTATTTTGCAATTTCAAAGCTTGTCTTTCTCCAAAGGGCAGGCTTATTGGTTTGTTGGTCTATATTGGTCTTGATAACCTTTAGGGGGACGATTCATGGAACAAGTACTTTTAATGGGGAATGAGGCAATTGCCATGGGAGCTATCCGGGCCGGCGTTGCGGTTGTAACCGGCTATCCAGGCACGCCTTCCACCGAAATATTGGAAACAGTCGCCCGGAAGAATCCCGGGAATATTTATGTTGAATGGTCCGTCAATGAAAAATCCGCGCTGGAAGTTGCGGCTGGTGCAGCCTATGCCGGTCTCAGAACGATGGTCACCATGAAACAGGTTGGTCTTAATGTTGCTTCCGATCCATTAATGAGCCTCGCTTATATCGGGGTAGAAGGGGGTATGGTCATCGTTGTTGCCGATGATCCCGGACCTATTTCTTCCCAGACAGAGCAGGATACCCGTCATTTCGCTTCTTTTGCCAAACTGCCTGTCTTTGACCCATCTTCACCGGAAGAAGCTTATCAGATGATTGGCGATGCGTTTGCCTATTCGGAAAAATACAAGACCCCGGTCTTATTTCGTCCAACCACGCGTGTTTGTCATGGCAGCGCCTCTATCGTACTCGAGCCCGCCCAGGCGGATTCTTCGGCCGGTGCTTTTGTCAAAAATCCAAAGTGGACGATTTTTCCTCGTCTTTCTTATGAAAAGCATCTGCAAATTGAAGCCAGGCGTCCAATACTGGAAGCGGATTTTTCCTCCTATCCCTGCAATACATTAACCGGCTGCGGTAAAAAAGGTATTGCCACAGGCGGCATCAGTTATGCTTATACGTGTGAAGCAATCCAGGCCCTGAAGGAGTGCCGTCAACGCGAAAACGATATACAGAAAAATAGTTTGGATATTGACTATAAACTCTTTAAAGTTTCAACACCGCATCCTTTTCCGGTAAAACTGGCCCTTGAATTCTTAAGCGGCCTCGACGAAGTCCTGGTGATCGAAGAACTGGACCCAGTGATTGAAAAAGAATTGATTTTCCTGTGCGGCCAATACCATTTGCCTGTCAAAGTCTTCGGCAAACTGAGCGGCCATACGCCCCAGGCCGGGGAAAACAGCGTTGAAATCGCGCACAAGGCAATTACGAAATTCTTAAAGCAGCCCAATCAGGATGAAGACTGCCGTCTAAATCTCTCCACATTGAATGCAAAACATAATCAACAGACTGTAGAAGTTATCCAGCCTGAGCAGCCGGCTCTGCCGGTCCGGCCTCCGGTACTCTGTGCCGGCTGTCCGCACCGCGCTTCTTTTTACGCGGTGAAAAAAGCCATGAAAGGTAAGAAAGCGGTGTTCTCCGGTGACATCGGCTGCTATACGCTTGGTAATGCAAGTCCGCTGGAGATGGTCGACACCTGCCTCTGCATGGGAGCGGGCATCACGATTGCCCAGGGTCTGCACCGCGCTGAACCGGATACGGTTAGCTTTGCGTTTATCGGTGATTCAACCTTTTTTCATTCAGGCATTGCCGGTGTGATCAATGCTGTATACAATGAAACCGATATCGTATTGATCATTCTCGACAATTCGACAACGGCGATGACCGGTCATCAGCCACACCCGGGCACCGGGAAAACCATGATGGGAAATATCGCTGAAAAAATTAGTATTCCGGCTGTCCTTCAGGTCTTGGGTGTTAAACAGGTGATGACTTGCAATCCGCTGGATTTAGAACAAGCGGTTGCTGCCGTCCAAGAAGCAACAGCGGTGCGCGGTGTTTCAGCTGTGATCTTTGAATATCCGTGCATTTCAATAGACAAACCAGGGCCCCGGTTCACGGTCGATCCCGAAAAATGCAGCGGCTGTAAGCGCTGTATCAAAGAATTAGGCTGTCCGGCCATTACCTGGAAACTAGATAAGGCTGAAATTGATTCAGCTTTATGCTACGGTTGCTCCCTCTGTGCACAGGTCTGTTCCTTTGCTGCGATAGGAGGTGAGCAGGTATGAATATGATCTTAGCTGGGGTAGGCGGTCAGGGAATTGTCCTGGCTTCCAAAGTTATTGCCCAATCCGCGATACAAAAAGGCTTAAAAGTTCGTACAGCGGAGACGATCGGCATGGCCCAGCGGGGTGGCTGCGTCGTCAGCCATGTAAGAATCGGTGAAAACATTCACGCTCCGCTGGTAGCACTGAAGACAGCTGATCTGGTGATCGGTTTTGAACCCGCGGAAGCTGTACGGGCGCTTCCTTTTTTAAAGCCTCAAGGGACCGTCATTGTCAGTCAAAAAGCGATTAAACCGGTCACAGCTTCACTCTCGGCTGAAGGCTATGAGGGGAAGACGATGCTGGACTATCTGCAAAACAGTGTCAGCCGGCTCTATATTGTGGACAGCGATGCAGTCTGTTCTGTCTGCGGCTCACCAAAAGTCTTAAACACTGCCTTACTCGGAGCAGCAGCAGGCAGCGGTGTACTTGGCTTTACACTCACGGAAATGGAAACTGCTCTGGAAAGCGTATTACCGACTAAACTGCTGTCTATGAACATTCAGGCCCTTCGGGCTGGTGCCCAAAACATAGAAGAGGGGAATATTTGTGTATGAAACGGATGAATGAAACCCAGTTTGCAGCAATTAAAAATACGCTGACCAAGCTCTGCAGTCTCGACGGCTTTTACAGCAAGAAGTTTGCAGGGTACGAACTTCAGAGCATGCAAAGCCAGGAAGATTTTGAAAAACTACCGTTTACCAATAAAGATGATCTGAGAGAAGCTTATCCGCTTGGCCTGCAGGCTGTTCCCGACAGTGAGATTGTCCGGATTCACTCCTCTTCTGGAACCACCGGCACCCCGGTCATTATTCCGTATACAAGGCAGGATGTCGAAGACTGGGCCATCATGTTTAAACGCTGCTATGAAACAGCCGGTCTGACCAACTTGGACCGGGTCCATATTACGCCGGGTTATGGTTTGTGGACAGCAGGCATCGGCTTTCAGAACGGAGCTGAGCTTTTAGGGGCCATGGTTATTCCGATGGGCCCTGGCAATACCGATAAACAAATTCAAATGATGATGGATTTAAAGAGTACCGTTTTGTGCGCGACTTCATCCTATGCCTTGCTCCTGGCTGAAGAGATCTCCAAAAGGGGAGTCAAGGACAAAATCCACCTGCGCAAAGGAGTCATCGGTTCGGAACGCTGGGGTGAAAAAATGCGCCGGCGCATCGCCGGTGAACTGGGCGTTCAATTATACGATATCTATGGCTTGACTGAGATTTACGGACCGGGTATCGCGATGAGCTGCGATTACGAATGCGGCATGCATTATTGGGATGATTATCTGTACTTTGAGATTATCGACCCGCATACCGGCCAGCAGGTACCGGAAGGCGAAATCGGGGAACTGGTGATCACGACCTTAAAGAAGGAAGGCGCGCCGCTGATTCGCTACCGCACCCATGATTTAACCCGTCTTCTGCCAGGAGAATGTGCCTGCGGTCTGGCTTACCCCAGAATCGATACCATTATCGGCCGTACCGATGATATGGTCAAAGTCAAGGGTGTGAATATTTTCCCGGGTCAGATTGACGAGCTTCTGCGCGAAGTAGAAGGCGCCAGCAGTGAATACCAGGTCATGATTGACCATTTAAGCGGTAAAGATATCATGACGCTGTTCTTTGAGACCGAGAACAATGCGGATAAAAAGCAGCTCGAACAAGACGTCAAACAGCATTGCAAAGCAAAAATTGGGATCTCCGTCGTCCCAAAAGCCGTAGCGATTGGCGAACTTCCCCGGAGCGAAAAGAAATCGACCCGCATCTTTGATAACCGCTACTGATTTTGCATTTTAAATTTACAGTTTAATATAAATCAATTTGTTTCATTACAAACAAATATTGTCATGGTAGAACGGGAGGAGATTGAACAATGCCCATTACTGAATTGTTGGTACGCAACGCAGCGTTGTACGGACAGGAGAAATGTCTGACCGAGATTAATCTGGATCTTCAAGAAAGCCATAACGTCACCTGGAGAGAGTATGAACTGATCGAAAACAATCCGGCAGGGGAATACCGGCTGGAAATGACCTGGCGGGTTTTTGACGAAAAAGCGAACCGCATGGCTAATTTCCTTCTGAAAAGAGGCATTAAGAAGGGCGATAAAGTCGCCATTCTATTAATGAATTGCCTTGAATGGCTGCCGATTTACTTCGGTATCTTAAAATCCGGCGCCGTTGCAGTCCCTTTAAATTTTCGCTACACAGCTGAAGAAATCAAATACTGCCTCGAATTGTCCGATACAATGACTTTGATCTTCGGACCGGAGTTTATCGGTCGTGTGGAAACGATTTACGATCAGATCCCTAAAGTCAAAACGCTTTTATTTGCGGGTGAAAACCGTCCGTCCTTCGCAGAGAATTACGACCGGTTGGCAGCGAACAGTTCCTCAGAGGTGCCGCAAGTTGTACTGTCTGACGATGATGATGCGGCCGTCTACTTTTCTTCTGGGACGACCGGTTTTCCGAAAGCTATCCTACATACACACCGGAGCTTAATGTCGGCCTGTTATACGGAACAAAACCATCATGAGCAGACCCGTGACGACAATTTCCTGTGCATACCGCCCCTGTATCATACCGGCGCCAAAATGCACTGGTTCGGCAGCCTGCTCTCGGGCAGCAAAGCTGTACTGCTGCGCGGCGTCAAACCGGAGTGGATTCTGAAGACGATCAGCGAGGAAAAAATCACCATCGCCTGGCTTCTCGTTCCGTGGGCTCAGGATATTCTGGATGCAATAGAGAGCGGCAAAGTCAAGCTGGAGAATTATGAGCTCTCCCATTGGCGCCTGATGCATATAGGGGCCCAGCCGGTACCGCCCAGCCTGATCCGCCGCTGGAAAAACTATTTTCCAAATCATCTGTACGATACGAATTACGGCCTGAGTGAGTCCATCGGACCGGGCTGTGTGCATCTTGGCATAGAGAACATCCATAAAGTGGGCGCGATTGGTATACCCGGTTATCAGTGGGAAGTTCAAATTACCGACGAAAACGGCTGTCCGGTTCCGCAGGGTCAGGTAGGGGAACTGAGGGTCAAAGGTCCGGGTGTCATGAAATGCTACTACAACGACCCTGAAGCCACGGCTGTAGCCCTGAAAGACGGCTGGCTGCTGACCGGTGATGTGGCCAGGATGGATGAGGACGGCTTTATTTATTTGGTCGATAGAAAAAAAGATGTGATCATCAGCGGTGGCGAGAATATTTATCCGGTTCAGATCGAAGACTTCCTGCGTGTGCATACGTCGATTAAGGATGTCGCAGTGATTGGTCTGCCTGATCCGCGCCTGGGTGAGATTACCGCAGCAATCATCGAACTCAAACCGGGAAGTATCTGCACAGAAGAAGATATCGGCGTTTTCTGTGCACCAATGCCCCGCTATAAACGTCCGCGCCGGATTATTTTCGACAAGGTCCCGCGCAATCCAACCGGTAAGATTGAGAAACCGCGTTTAAGGGAAAAATACGGAGCAGCCACCCTGATTGCCGCCCAGACAGAAAATGGTCTATAATCAATGAGATGAAATAGCATCATTAATAATCATTGATAAAATTAATCATAGCTAAAAGGAATTATCCATGAAATAAAACGAGGGGATTAACGTGTTGAATGATTGTGTACTCAATTTTCTCGTGAAAGATTTTCAGGAGAAAACAGCCGAACTGGCTCAAACCGCCATGGGTATCCTGAAAGCGGACACGGTGATCAGGGGCGGCCGGATCATCAATGTAAATACTTGTGAAATCGAAGAAAACAAGGACATTGCGATCAAACACGGCCGGATTGTCCTGGTCGGTAATGCCGCGCCTGCCATCGGGGAACAGACGGAATTCATCGATGCCTCAGGCTATACACTGGCACCGGGTTTTCTGGACGGACATCTGCATGTTGAGAGCAGCATGGTCACGCTGAGGGAATTCACCAGGGCTGTTCTGCCGCAGGGAACGACGTGTATTGTTATGGACCCGCATGAAATTGCCAATGTCTTCGGCCCGGAAGGCGTTAAGATGATGGTCGAAGAAGGACAGGCCATGCCGCTTAAAGTATTTGCCACCATGCCGTCCTGTGTACCTGCTGCCCCGGGTTTTGAAGATGTCGGAGCGGTGATTGGTCCGGCTGAAATCAAAGAAGCGCTGCAGGACAGCCGGATCATCGGACTCGGGGAAATGATGAATTATCCGGGAGTCATCTCTGGTGATGTGCATGTTCATGCCGAATTAAAGGTAACGCTAAGCACCGGCAAGCCGGTTACCGGGCATTACGCTTCTGCTGATCTCGAAAAAGGATTGCAGGCTTATGCAGCAGCCGGAATCCTGTCCTGCCATGAAAGTACGACCAAGGAGGATGCCCTGGCCCGGATGCGTCTCGGTATGTATGCCAAACTGCGGGAAGGTTCAGCCTGGCAGGACGTTAAGGAAACCGTCCGGGCCATTACTGAAAACAAAGTAGATTCCCGGTATGCCGTGCTGGTGACGGACGATGTGCATCCGCATACCCTTTTGGCCAAAGGACATCTCAACCATGTGATCCGCCAGGCGATTCGCCAGGGTGTCAATCCGGTTACGGCGATTCAAATGGCAACCCTTAATCCTGCTCAGTGTTTCGGGCTTGACCGGCATCTCGGGAGTATCTCGCCTGGCAGATGTGCAGATATTGTTTTTCTGCGTGACCTCGCGGAAGTCACCGTAGAAAAAGTAATGATAGACGGGGAAATCATAGCAGAACAAGGACGGATGCTGGCTGAAATTTCGTCCGTCAGCTATCCGGAGAAGTTCCGCAGTTCCGTTCATCTGTCCAATAAACTGAAATCCGGAGACTTCATCATCAAAGCTCCGGAAGGAAGAACGACGGTCAGGGCACATGTCATCGAGATCAAAGAAGCCCAGGCCGGAACCCTTCATCGCGTGATCGAGATGGGAATAGCGCAAGGGCAGGTATGTCCTGACATTACAGCCGATATTGCCAAGGTTATGGTCCTGGAAAGGCACGGCGGCCCGGGAAATTATGGCCTCGGGTATGTCAAAGGTTTTCAGCTGAAGAGCGGGGCAGTCGCATCAACAGTGGCTCATGACAGCCATAATCTGATCATTATCGGTGTAAATGACGAGGATATGGCGCTTGCCGGCAACATACTGGCTGACCTTGGCGGCGGGATGGCCGCAGTGAGAGACGGGAAAGTGCTGGCCATACTTCCTCTGCCGATTGCCGGCTTAATGTCGGACAGACCGGTCGAAGAAGTGGCTGGAATGGTAGCTCAGCTTGATGAAGCCTGGAAAGAGCTTGGATGCAGTTTGGTCTCGCCGTTTATGACCATGGCGCTCTTAAGTCTGCCTGTTATCCCGGAACTGCGCCTGACGAACCGTGGACTGATTGATTGTCTAAACTTCACATTCCTGTCTTTGCTCGAATGATACGCTTCAATGATTCGCTCCAATGATACGACTTCACCCAATGAACATTTCATGTTAATAATCCAGGGATCTGGTCCATTTAATAGCTTCCACATATAAAAGCATAAAGCGCTTAATGCTGAGCTTGTCGATTAGATTCTGATTCTCAACTTTGCTCCATTGCGCATTTTCAAAGTCGAAACATCCATTGATCTATCCTCCATGACAACGAAATATATTTCCACAATTGGCCAGTACTACCATTATATTTAAAATTTACGTATAAGTAAATTATCTGATAGCTGCAGAAAATGTCTTAATCGAGCGTAGAGCGTATGCTGCCGTAACAGCTGCCGTAAAAGATGGTTGACACATCATTATTCCTTCTATATAATACATTTCGGAGTATTTTTACGGATATCAAGATTTCATTTACGTCATTGTATAACTGAATTCTGAAATATTGAAGTAACACTCCCTGAAGTATTGGAGCATGTGAGAAGGAGGTGTTTTTTTTATGCGTTTTTGTCATGAACTTAAAAAACTAGCGAATGCTTTTGAAGCGGATCAATTTGTGGCCGTCAAAAATGACGTACTCCTTGTCCTCAAAAGTATGTATGGCGAAACTTCCAGAGAGTATAAAGTTGTCAAACAGACATCTTCTCCTGCAACCATTATCAAGGTTTTGAATCATATCGCCGAAAGGTCAGAGGATTTATCCCTTCATGCGCTTGCTGCAAATATGTAATCTAAATCCATGACGCGGACTACGGCCTCCTTTCTGCAAGGAGGTCGTATTTATTTAGGTTGCTACTATGCATTTAACGTTAATAAGGCACTTGGAAGAAAGAATAAAGGAATTGATTCCTGATCTGCAGAAATAATACTGTATAGAATAATAATAGTAGATCGATTCGTAAATCGCATTACTATTTTTAATATCATTTTGTTAGAGCTAATCTGTGGGGCACAATACCGCTTTCCGGCTGTTGCGCCATCCTTGGCGAGTCCGCTCCTTGCCATCCATGGCATCGCGACATTAGGCCATCCGTGGCCGTCAAAAAGCCGCGCTTCGCATCGTGCTCCGCTCACAGCGGAACTGTGCCCCCCAGACTGATCACTAACTCCAGACTAAGTCAACGTAATGGATGGACAGCGTCAAGCGGAGCATGGATTGCGAAGCGCGGGATTTTGTGTCAGGATGACACAACGACCGAAAGCGGCCATCCATTACGTTGACTAACCCGAGTAAATCTAAAAATTTATACATATTCCTGATGAGAAAGAGATGATCGTATGCATGAGGCTTCTTTTCAACGCTATCCGTTAAGTCCGGAAATATTAAAAGCCCTTCACCTGCTGAATTATAACAAGCCTACCAACGTCCAGCAGCAGGTCGTCCCATTGTTTCTGGCGCAAAAAGATGTGATTGTTAAATCTCAGACCGGCAGCGGCAAGACGGCTGCTTTTGCTATTCCGCTTTGCCAGCTGGTGGATTGGGAAGAAAATAAACCTCAGGCCCTGATCATCACGCCAACGAGAGAACTGGCCATCCAGGTCAAAGAGGATCTGTTTCATATCGGCCGTTTTAAAAGACTAAAAATTGCTGCAGTATACGGTAAATCTCCTTTCTATTATCAGGAGAAAGAGCTGAAGCAAAAAACGCATATTGTGGTGGGAACGCCTGGCCGGCTGATCGATCATCTTCAGAAAGGAACGCTGGATACTTCTTGTGTCAAATACCTGGTTATTGACGAAGCGGATGAACTGATGAATATGGGCTTTCTGGAACAGACGGAAACCATCCTTGGCAGCTTGTCTGCCGACCGCGTTACAGCCCTGCTGTCGGCCACGATGCCTTCTGATGTCAGAACACTGTGTGATCACTATTTGCGCGAGCCAGTCTATGTAGAAACGCAAGAAGAAACATCCGCCGCGGAAAGAATTTCCCAGGAAAGATACCTCCTTACCCGACAGGATAAAATAAAGCTTCTTAAAGATCTTTCAGTCACTGAGAACCCCGATAGCTGCCTGATCTTCTGCAATACCAAACATCAGGTGGATGAGGTCTATGCGGAATTGAAACTGCTTGATTATCCCTGCGCCAAAATTCATGGCGGAATGGAACAAGGGCACCGTCTGAGTGTCATGGATGATTTTAAACGGGGTTATTTTCGGTACCTGATTGCAACAGATGTGGCAGCCCGGGGGATTGACATCGAAGATATTTCACTTGTCATCAACTTTGATCTGCCGCAGGAAAAGGAAAGCTATGTACACCGGATTGGCAGAACAGGGCGTTTGAATAAAAACGGCAAAGCAATCTCCTTTGTGACCGAAGAAGATGACAGTTACCTGCAGGATATACAGAAATATATTGGACAGGAGATCCCGCTGAAACAAAGACCGTCTCAGGATACTGTCCGCAATGCAGAAGTCGGCTTTCAGGAAAAAATAACCGTTTTGCCGGATAATAAAGCCATGAAAGGCACCCGGATCAATTTGGAAATCATGAAGCTCCAGATCAATGCCGGAAAGAAATCCAAGATCCGGCCGGCAGATATTGTGGGCGCACTGACGAACATTGCGGGTATGACTGCAGCTGACATCGGGATTATCAATATTTTGGATGAATTGAGTTATGTGGAAATCCTAAACTTTAAAGGGCCACTTGTCCTTGAAGCCTTGCAAACAACGCCGCTCAAAGGTAAACTGCGGAAAGTAAGAAAAGTGAATCGCTGAATGCTCAAATGGCACAATAAAACTGTATTTATTGAAATAAACCGAAATAATTAATTGAAGAAAAGACGAATTCTGAAGGATTTTGGAACTTCTTTAGCGAAAAATACAAGATATAAATACTCCAGGGAAGAGGAGACAGACGATGCAGGACGATAAAGGAATTTTGCTGGAATCCGGAACCAATGAGTTTGAAATTATCGAGTTTACCGTAGACGGGAAATTCTATGGGATTAACGTCGCCAAAGTAAGGGAAATTATCAACAATGTCAAGGTGACACACCTGGTAGGTTCACATCCATATATAGAGGGACTATTTACTTTACGGGATAAGATCATTCCGCTTGTTGATCTGACGCGATGCCTAACCGGCGTTAAGCAGGCCACAGATAACCAGCAGATCATTGTTTGTGAAATCAATGGTGAAATGATCAGCTTCAGAGTTGATGAAGTCACGAGGATATACCGCGTATCCTGGACCCAGATGGAACCTTTGTCGGATATTGCCGGTTCGGACTTTGCGGTCGGTGTCGTTAAGCTGGAAGAAAAAATCATCGTTCTGATCGATTTTGAAAAGATTATTTCTGAGATTGATCCGACCATGAACAAAAGGTTATCAACGATACCCGCGGTAGCTGAAGAAATGGACGACCTCAGAAAGACAAAAACGATATTAATCGCAGAGGATTCCCGTGTTCTTAGGGAACTGTTAATCAGAACACTTAGCGCTGCAGGTTATCATGTGGTTCCTAACGATAATGGTCTGGAAGCATGGGATAGTCTGAACAAAATGATTGCTGACGGCAGCTCGATCGAAGATAAAGTGCAGCTGGTCATTACAGACATTGAAATGCCCCAAATGGATGGTCATCATTTGATCAAAAAAATAAAAGAGGATGACAAGCTTAAAGAGCTGCCCGTCATTATCTTCTCCTCGATGATCAGTGAAGAGCTAAGAAGGAAAGGGCAGTCGCTCGGTGCCTATGCCCAAATCACGAAGCCGGAAATCGAACAGTTGATCGTGTTTGTTGATAAAATACTGCTTTCTTAACAACAAAAGATGCATGTCTACGGTTTGATTACATTCCGTAATAGAATGAACACGCATGATTTAAATTAGAAGTGGTGCTTCCTGGTGAACTTTTCGTCCGCCGGGAAGCACCACTAAATATTAGACATATGATTTATTCTTCACTGCATTTTTGATCTTTGACTTTATTCACGATCTCGGGAACCATATCGATTAGTTTTTCGAGCCCTCCTGATTTTTCAATCGGCAGCAGTTCGACCTGATCGCCTCTGATAACCAGAACTGCTGTTGGCGAAATACGGCCGCCACTACAGGCGCCGCCACCCGAACCCTGGTTGCTTTTCTGTTCAATGCCGTTTCCGCCGCTCGTACCCAGACCGAATGTAAAATCGATGAATGGAACAAGAATGATTTCTCCGACCTGCATAGGTTCGCCGACGACGGTCTTGGTCTTCAGAAAGCTTTCCAGTTTTTCAAAGATGTTGGTGATATTTTCGCCAATGTTAAAACTATCCGACATAGGGCGATCCTCCTTTAAATTTGATTTTTAAGTTCGTTAACATGATATTGCGAATTGGTTTCGTGACCAGAAGCCCGATGATTACAGAGAGCAAATAGGGCAGCCAGATCCTTCCGCCAATGAAAAACCTTCCTTCCAGCATTTCCTGACCAAATACAAGTTCGACAGCGATATCAAATCTGTCATACCAAAGGTATCCCTGAGTCAGCAGTACCGACAGGAAACCGGTATACATTGGATCAGAAAAGCCTATTTTGGCGTTCACGATCAGCTGATCCGGCAGGATATGCCTGGCGATTTTCCTCAGGGATGCCAGGATTTTTTTCAAAACATCGGTCCGCAGGAATTGACGAATACCAAATTCATTTTGATGTCTTTTTTGGGCAGATATTGAGTCTTTTACAGAATCAGTGTGCAGATTTTTTTTGGCATTGTTCTTGGACGCTATTCCGAATTTTTTTTGATCTTCTTTCTTAGAGTCTGGCCGTTCCTGGAATTTTTTAGTCAGACCCAAAATTATCAACGTCGTTTCAGCCTTGCGTTTAGGATATTTGATAAACTCCATCCTGATTCCGCCAAAGAGCCAGGAAACGGACCCCTTCATTTGAGAATGGCCAAGATTCTCCGCAACAGCCTGATAATGGTACGGGATAAAGATCATAGCTGCCAGAATCATCACGAAACCCAGCAAAATATAGCCAATAATTGTTAACAAAAACATAGCACCTGATCATCCCTTTTCTTATTTACATTTATTAATACACATGAAATAATAAAAAGTTTCAGCTTTCAACAGAAAAGCTGACATTTTCTATCCCAAAGTACCGGTTAATTTATGCTATACTGAGTATTATGGAAAATTAAGCTAAACTTTTTCTCAGTGTTACATGCATTTTAGAGCTAATAGGGTACTTGATGTCTGTAAGATTCATAGGCAAAGAAAATGATACGGAAAGAAGATCCTATGGAAAGAATACTGATTATTGCTGAAAAACCGGCTCAGGCCCGGGAATATGCTGCAGCCCTGGGGGTAAAAGGCAAAGGACAAGGCTGGCTCGAAAATGACCAGTATGTGATAACCTGGTGTATCGGTCATCTTCTGGAGCTGGAAAGGCCGGAAGGCTATATGGATCTAGAACGCGTCGGGAAGCGCTGGAGTCTTAAACGTCTGCCCGTTCTGCCAGCTGTCGATTCGTTTCGGCGTACAATCAAATCCCAAACGCGCCAACAATTTCAAGTTTTACAAAAATGGCTGAAATCTTCTGAAATCAAACAGGTTATTTGCGGAACGGACGCCGACAGGGAAGGGCAGCTTCTCTTTCAGGAAGTCTGGGACTTAGTGGGATGTACAAAACCGCTCTCCCGGCTCTGGATTTCTTCGCTGACGCGAGAGGCTATCCTGGAAGGAATGAATCAGTTAAGGCCGGGTCAGGCCGTGGAAGGTCTGTCAGCAGCAGGCAATGGCAGAGCCTTTGCGGACTGGGACTTTGGGATGAATCTGACCGAAGGCTTCACCTCTTTGTTTGGCAGCTTCGATACAGTCCGCAAAAAGCCAAATGTGATTTCCATCGGCAGGGTACAGACACCGACACTGGCGCTGATCGTCCGTAGAGAGTGGGAAATTGAGCAATTTGTTGCTGAAGCCTATTTTGAAATCAGTGCAGCCTTCTCTGCGGAGCAGGGACAATACACCGGACGCTGGTTTGATCCCGCTCAGGAAAACAGACGCCTGACCGACAGGGAAACTGCCGAACACATTGCTGCGAGAACACAGGGGCAGCCAGGGAAAATCATCCGGGCTGAACAAAGAAAGGTTTCCGAAGCTCCGCCCTTGCTTTTCGATTTGACAAGCCTGACTGTCACAGCTTCCAGACGATTCGGATTTAGTGCCGAAAAGGTCCTGGAACTAGCCCAGTCTCTTTATGATAAAAAGGCCATCACCTACCCACGTACGGATTGTGCTTATTTGCCCGCGGATATGATTCCAAAGCTGCCAGCCCACCTGAAAGCCCTGCGTCAGGAGCCTTATCAGGAAAATGTAGATGAAGCAATGACCTATGGTGTGCCTCAAAACAAACGGGTCATCAACACGATTACGGCTCACCATGCGATCATTCCAACGACAGAAACTGTTCATTTGAATAAGCTGCCGGAAGCCGAACGTCAGCTTTTTGACCTGATTGCACGGCGTTTTCTGGCTGTCTGGTTTCCTCCTGCCTGGTATCAGCAGACGGAAATCATTACGGAAGCGGCCCAGGAACATTTTCGTACCAAAGGCAGGATTCTGCTCAGCTCAGGCTGGAAAATGGTCTACGATTTCGAAGACGCTCAGGATCCTCAGGCTGAAAGCAGCGGAACAACAGGAAAGACCAGGAGAAAAAATAAGAATCGCGAGAACCAGCAAGAAGAAAACACAGAACTTCCGGCGGTCAGTCAGGGTGACTCTGTTCAGATAACCGAGGTCCGGATCGACGAAAAGAGTACCAAACCTCCGAAACGTTTTACCCAGGGTGATCTGCTTAAAGCGATGGAGAGTGCGGGTAAACAAATTGAAGACGATGTTCTGCGCCAGCAGCTGAAAGGGAAGGGTCTCGGGACAGTGGCTACCCGGCCCGCGATCATTGAAAATCTGCTTCAGCGTGGCTATATCAGACAGGAGCAAAAAACGCTGCGGCCGACAGAAAAAGGGACCCAGTTGATTTCTTTAATTCAAAACAGGCTTCCGCATGCCGCCCTTCTGATCAGCGCGGAAATGACCGGTCAGCTGGAGTATGACCTGGCGCAGGTTGAAAAAGGCGAACTGGCACTGGAAAAATACATGTCTGAGGTCGAGGAAGCGGTGATACGAATCATCAATGAACTTCGGGCTTATGAACAAAAATATGGCAAAACGCCGTTGGCCCAGGCTCCGGCCAGGTCTGCCAGATCTGCCGAATCTGCGAAATCTTCCAAGAAAGTTCACACATCTTCGGAAGATCAATCAGATCAAACAGACAAGTCGGCTAAAAAAACAAAGGGCGCCAAAAAAGAAAATGGCTCTTCAGCAGCCCGGGAAAGCGGACCTGAAAAACTGGGTCCCTGTCCGCGGTGCGGGGAAGGTGTCATTGAAGGCAATAAAGGTTATGGCTGCTCCAATTGGAAAAGCGGCTGTGGATTTGTGGTCTGGAAAACACCGATTTGCGGTAAAACACTTAGCCAGACCCAGATGAAAAGCCTGCTAAAGAAAGGTAAAACACCCTTGATTAAAGGATTCAAATCCAAAAGCGGAAAATCTTTCAACGCCTGTTTGGTTTGGGAAGATGCCGCCAATGGAAAACTTAAATTTGAGTTTGATCATTAAATTAATATCATAAATTCTTTCAAGGAACGGCCGCTAACAGGCCGTTTCTTTATAAAAAACTCCTTACAAATTTATGCTATAATGGTACATAGGATATCTAAATCGGAGGAATATGCATGAAATCGTTGGTCCTGGCTGAAAAGCCGAGTGTGGCCCGGGAAATTGCCCGGGTTCTTAAATGTAATATTAAAAACAAGGGTTTTATCGAAGGACCACAATACGTCGTTACTTGGGCTTTAGGACACCTGGTCACTTTGGCCGAACCTGAGGATTATGACCAAAAATATAAAGAATGGCGGATGGAAGATCTGCCAATGCTTCCGGAACAGTTAAAGCTCAAGGTGATTCGCCAGACTTCCCAGCAATATCAGACGGTAAGCAAACTGATGAAACGAAACGATATCAAAGAACTGATTATAGCCACCGATGCCGGACGAGAGGGCGAATTGGTCGCACGCTGGATCATGAAACTGAGTAATTGGAAGAGACCTTTCAAACGTCTCTGGATTTCATCCCAGACCGATGCCGCCATCCTGGAAGGCTTCGCGAGATTAAAGCCCGGACCCGAATATAATGATCTTTACGATGCCGCTGTTTGCAGAGCCGAAGCGGATTGGCTGATCGGCCTGAATGTGACCAGGGCTTTAACCTGTAAGTATAATGCCCAGCTGAATTCCGGAAGAGTGCAGACCCCGACGCTTGCCATGATCGTTCAGCGGGAGGACGAGATCAGAAAGTTTGTTCCGGTTGATTACTGGACAATCCGAGCGGACTTCGGCGACTTTTTTGCTGACTGGCGTGGCAAAGACGGCAGCCGGATTTATGATTACCAGCAGGTTGAAGCCCTGCTGGGCAAGCTGGAAAAGCAATCTGCAAGAATTATGCAGGTCAAGCGCGAGAGCAAAAGCGAACCAGCCCCACTGGCTTATGACCTTACTGAACTGCAGCGTGATGCGAATCGCAAACTTAGCTTTTCCGCCCAGAAAACTTCCAGTACGCTGCAGAATTTATACGAACGGCATAAACTGGTTACCTACCCGCGTACAGATTCGCGCTATCTCTCCGCCGATATTGTACCGACTCTGCCGTCCAGGCTCAAAGGGCTGGCCGCAGGGCCTTATGCCGAAACGGCCAAAAAGCTGTTGGCACAGCCTTACAAGCCGACGAAACGACTAGTGGACGACAGTAAAGTAACGGATCATCATGCGATCATTCCGACTGAGCAGCCTTTGAAGCTCGGGGATCTGACCCATGATGAAAAATCTTTGTATGACCTGATCGTACGGCGTTTTCTGGCCATCCTCTCTCCGCCGTACCGCTATGACCAACTGACGGTTATCGCCGGTATTAATGGCGAAATGTTTTATGCAACGGGAAAAGTGATGAAAAACCAGGGCTGGCGCTCTATCACTTCCCATCAGACGGAATCAGAAGAAAGCAGGGAGGACGCTTTGCCTGAACAAACGCTCGGGAAACTGGAGCAGGGCGAGGAACGGACGATCAAAAGCCTGAAGCCCCAAAAGGGGAAGACGAAACCACCGGCACGCTATACGGAAGCCACCTTGCTCACAGCAATGGAAAATCCGGGGAAATTCATTGAAGATGAGGAGCTCCGGGAAACGATGAAGGGGAGTGGTCTCGGTACTCCGGCTACAAGAGCGGAAATTATTGAAAAACTGCTGCATACCAGTTATATTGAACGCAGCGGGAAAGAATTGGTGCCTACATCCAAAGGCCGTCAGCTGATCAGCCTTGTGGCTCCTGAGCTTCGGAGTCCCGAGCTGACTGCCCAGTGGGAACAAGCTTTAACAGACATTGCTAAAGGGAACGGAAGCAAGACTGAATTCATTAAAGGGATCCGGACCAAAGCCAGTGAACTGGTTCACAGTGTCGCCTCGGACAGCGCCACATACCATGCCGACAATATGACAAAAACCAGATGTCCGGTCTGCAAAAAATACATGCTGCTGGTCAATGGTAAACGCGGCAAAATGCTGGTTTGTCAGGACCGGGCCTGCGGCCACCGTCAGCCGGAAAAAGAACGGGACACCGGCTTTACCAGTTCCAAGCGAGCAAGCCAGGTCAACCAAAAACTGATTGCCCAATACAGTGACCAGCAAAATATTGGCAGCAATCTTGGCGATTTGCTTAAAGAGGCTTTGAATAAACAGAACAAAAATCATTAACAGCGGCACTGTGCCCCCCAGACTGATAAAAGTAAATTAATAAAATAAGATATATGAAAAAATGTAAGGAGAATGCGTATGGAAAACGATAAAAAAATTGCCGTACTGATTGACGCAGACAACGTCTCAGAAAAATATATCAAATACATCTTCGATGAAATTGCGAATCACGGCACCCCAACCTATAAACGGATCTACGGAGACTGGACAAAACCGAACCTCGCATCCTGGAAAACCGTGCTTCTGAATTATTCGATCACACCGATACAGCAATACAGCTACACAACAGGGAAAAATGCCACCGACGCTGCCTTGATCATTGATGCGATGGACATTTTATATTCCAAAAGCGTTGATGGCTTTTGCATCGTCTCCAGCGACAGCGATTTTACCAAACTAGCCTCCAGGCTCAGGGAAGCCGGCATGTATGTGATGGGTATGGGCGAGAAGAAAACGCCGCAGCCGTTTATCGCTGCCTGTGAAAAGTTCAAATACCTTGAGGTTCTAGGTGTCATTCCGACAAGTCCTTATGAGACAAACGAACAGGTTAAAACGCGGGTGCAGGGGACACCTCAGGAAGGAATGGCCAGCATTGATGAACTTATTGAAGCAATCAAAATTATCGTCACTGAAAGTTCCGATGAAGATGGCTGGGCATTTTTAGGTGAAGTCGGCATCAAGCTGAATAAGCGCTATCCTGATTTTGATACCAGAAACTACGGCCACGTTAAGCTGACACCGCTGATTGCTTCCTTAAAACAATTTGAGATTCAATCCCGCAGAACCAGCAATCCCAACATCAGCCATAAATATATCCGTAACAAGGCTGAGGCTGAAACAGGCATCAAAAAGACACGAACGCCCGAAGCAATCGTGTCTCCTGAAGACTATCGCGTCAAACCGAATGTCCGCTCCCGCATGAAGTCCATCAAACGTTAACCTGAATATTTTTTCTCCCGATACATGCGGAGATCAGCTGTTTTCAAAAGTTCGTCAGGGGTCATTCCATCGTCCGGACATATACTAATCCCAAACGACATTCCAACCCGGCAAATCTTATTGTTTATCATGATGGGTTTGACAAGCTTTTCCTGCATTCTCTGCATAATTCCGTCAAGCTCTGTCTTATTCTGCAATCTGGAAAACAATAGAACAAATTCGTCGCCGCCCAGACGCGCTATCACATCCTGCCGTCTGACCACCCCGGCCAGGAGCGACGAAACCTTCATCAGCATTTGGTCACCGATGTCGTGGCCAAAGGTATCGTTAATGACCTTAAACCCATCTAAATCGATAAATACCAGCGCAAATTGCTGATCATGCTTATGGTATTTCTCAATGGCCTTCTCCAATTTATTGTAGAACATCCTGCGGTTCGGAAGATTGGTCAGTTTGTCGTAATTGGCCATCTTTTCCAGTTCTTTGGACATAGCTTTGTATCCTGTAATATCATGAAGATTGCCAACAACGCCGACAATTCCGTCAAGCTCGGTTTCGGTCACCGAGAATGATGCCATAATACTGATAACTTTGCCTGACGAATCAACCATATCAAACTCAATATTACGCAAAGACTTGTTTTTAAACAACAAATCTGTTCTTTGCAGGTTATACTTTTGAGCTTTAAAAAAATCGGAGAATCTCCGGCCGAGCATTTCACTGGCATCATATTTCAGCAGGTCAAATGTCGCCTGGTTGCATTTACGGATAATTCCTTTATTATCAAGCAGAACGATCGGATCCATCACTGTCTCCAAAATAATGTCCGGTGTCACCGCTATATTCACATCCATCAGTTTATACCTTCGGATCATATAGATGCCGCCTAATCCCCAGAAGATCGAGAAAAAATGAAATAAAGGCGGAATAAACGGGGTGATCAAAGGGAGGATCAAATCAGTGCCGATCCCGATCAACATCATGACGCCCGCCAGAATCGAAATGCTTTTGGCTTGTTTAATGAACCTCGGTCTTTGGCTGTTTTTGCCCCACCTTATGGTAAAGAACAGCGCAACGCCTAAGTAAGCAAAAAGCATAAGCCAATACAACCAGAACCAGACTGAACCAATATTGAGTTCATACGTCCAGCCCAGGCCACTTGTACTCTGGACAAAGACTTTGGCCACCAGTGATTCATTTGTCAACAGTGTTTTAAACAGTAAAATTGCCGGCAGGCCATACAAGGGGATATACCAGTGGATACCATGAATATTTTTTGTTTTTTCCGATAGAACCAGAAAAAAGTGAGTGGCCAGCGGACAGAACATCACCCAACCAATCGCAGCGATCCGATGCCAGAATAAAGCACTCTCGGGACTTGGGGCGAGATAAAGGAATGAATAAATGAACGACCAGTATGCAAAACAGAAATTCAGAGAGGCTGATAATCTGTTTAAGGTTTCCTTATGATTCAATTTTAAAATATAGAAACCAAATAAGACAAAGGTATACGCCACAATCATCGATATATAAGACATGGCCAACATAAATCTCACCTGCGCTCTCACCTGAATGCAATAATTCGACTAATTCCAGGATATTTCAACATTATACTGCTGTCAAGTAGATTTCATTTTCCTGAATATATTAAAAATACGATTGCCTGAATGCAATCGTATTTTTTCAATAATCATATTTTCTCAGATCAATTCAATTTTCTTATTATTCTGCAACGGGATACTTACGAAGAAGGAAGATCTCGACGCGCCTGTTTTCTGCCCGGCCTTCCTCAATCGTATTATCGGAAATAGGGGAGTACTGCCCGTAGCCCTGGACTGAAAATCTTTCAGGATTCATTCCGCCCTGATCAACCAGGAAATTCATGACGTTGATCGCGCGAATTACGCTTAATTCCCAGTTGGAACGAAACTTCTCAGTATGGATGGGCCGGTCGTCCGTATGGCCTACGACTTTTATATCGTTGTCCATACCATTTAGCATTTTCCCGATCTGCAGAAGGAGAGGGGAGAACGCATCGAGGATTTCCGCGTCACCCGACGCAAACAGCATCACATCCTGAATAACGATCTGCAAACCTTCCTTATCCAGATTTACTTTGACGTTATTATAATAACCGCTTTCATAGATTTCCTTTTCGAGTTGTTTCTTTATCTCCGCCATCTTATCCTGTTCAAGAGCAGAAGCAGAAACATTCTCAGAACTGGATGGTTCAAGTTCTACCACTTGGTCGCTTTCCTTTTCTAAAAAGCTGGCCCCGCCTGCAAAAATTTCTTTGAAAGACTCGCTCAACTGCTGCAGTTTTACTTTATCAACTTGACTAATGGCAAACATAACGATAAAAAGCGCAAGCAGAAGCGTCAGTAGGTCGGAATAAGGCAGCAGCCAGGATTCATCAACATGTTCTTCATGGTGTTGCTTTTTCTTCGACATCCTTATTCACCGCTGCCTTGTTTATTTTTTTCCTTTTCCTCTAGGATTTTTCTTTCTTTCGGATCGAGCATGCCAGTCAATCTTACTTTAATACTGCTGGGGTTCTCTCCGGCCTGAAGAGCCAGAACTCCTTCAACAATAATGCGCATATTCTTAGTTTCGGCAGCTGATTTTCTTTTTAAGCGGGAAGCGATCGGGTGACAGACAACATAGCCGAGAAAAATTCCGAACAATGTCGCGACGAATGCGGCGGCGATCATATGGCCAAGTTTTTCCGTATCATTTAAATTGCCGAGCGCTCCGATTAGGCCCACGACTGCACCTAATACTCCCAGCGTCGGAGCATAGCTGCCTGCCGCCGAAAATATCGAGGCATTGGCACGGTGACGATCCTCCATATTATCAATTTCCATTTCCATGATCTCTTGAATATAATCATGCTCCAATCCGTCAACTACCAGGCTTAGCCCTTTTTGCAAGTAACGGTCTTCAATTTCCATAATCGTCTGTTCAAGGGACAATAAGCCGTCTTTACGGGCTGTCATCGCCATTTCAGTGATAAGTTCAATCAACGACACAGCATCATATGGTTGTTTTTCTCGAAAAAGGGCAGCTAATACTTTGGGAATGTTCAAGAATTCTTTTCTTGGAAATGAGTTCATCACGGCTGCAGTTGTCCCGATCAGAATAATAATGGCCGCAGCTGGATTCAATAGCACAGCTACATTGGCTCCTTTGACAATCATGCCTACGACTACGGCAAGAGCACCTACAATGATTCCAATAATTAAAAAAATGTCCATTCTTACACCCTTTATCAAATTTTTATCTACAAATAATCTGCGAAGGATAAAAATATTGTAACATTATGCGGATTTTTTAACCAGATAATTAATTAAAATTTTTAATAAACCCGTTATCAGATCAACACAACAAAATGCGTCTAATTAAAAAATATCCTTAAAAATATGATAGCAAAACTATTCTTCTATTAAAAAGAATATATTATGGAGAGAATATATATAAGAATATATGAACGGTGAATGAAGAAATTTATTGTATTTCGCGAAAGGGGATTGAGGTATCCAGGAAATAAATATATGGGAAGGGGTGGGCATCATGTTTATGAGAGGAGGTTTTATTTGCCGTTTATCCGTTATCATCCCTCTCGTTATCCTTGTATCCGTTTGTGTTCATTCCGTTCAACAAGCAGAAGGTAAGTCTGCTGCCGTTCAGGAGATTCCCGCGAGTCAGGGCATCCTGCCAGAAGACCCGCAGGGCACGATCCGGAATCTTTGTGAGGAAAACGATTTATCGTATGCGTTGGTTTTAGCAGTTTATCAGGCAGAAGGAATTGATAATATCCCAATTGACACCACCGCAAAGTCAGATATTGAAAAGTTGGCATACTACAGGAATTACTGGGCTGCTCAGGGGTATGCCGATGAGTTCGTCTTTGATCTGATGCTGCTGTCTAATCACTACGGCCTTGAAGGCTGTCAAAAGCAGATGGAAGACGGCGGCTCAGCTGATCCAGATAGTTATGTCCAGCGCGTCGCAGATTTCAAATATAATCTTGAGCAAAACCAAGGTGTGCAATAATAAATAGCATAATAATAAATAGCATAATATCGAGATTAACGCCACGTAATAAATACGAGGCGTTTTTTATATCCTCATTTCATGTAGGACTATTATGTAATTTCAACAAACAATTTAGCAGGAAATACCAAAGGTACATAGAATTATATTATATTTAGATGGCTATATTTTCTACATTATCCACAGAAAGGTAATTGATCTTATCATTTTCTAAAACAAAGACTGGAGGATGGGTGAACAATTGTTTGATCTCGAGGGTGTTGCACATCATTTGACAAATCGTATGGTAAAAGGTGAAGAAATGGACGCCGTCCATAAAGTGAAAATAGAATATAGTTTAGCCTTGCTTCTTGGGGTAATGATTGAATTAGTTCTAACCGTAGGGGTATCTGCAATATTCGGTACCATTGTGTATACGTTCGTGATAATGTTTTCTGCTTTGGCTTTACGGGTGTTTACCGGCGGTTCTCATTGTTCCAGCTACCGGCGCTGTCTGTTTTTTTCCATGGTTTTCTTTACCGGGTTGTCATTAGCTGCCAGATGGATCGCATCTCAAATTAACGTATATCCGTTGATCGAAGTGATCCTTATCCCTGCAAACCTCGGAATTCTTTTTCAGGCGTTTATGCAGACAGCTATCGGCAAGAATTTTGTATTAGCAAGTGACAAGCTGATGCAAAAGATTGGGATCTAATTAAACTATCAAGAGTTTCCATTATCGATGATTATGCAAAAAAGACATGCACGGATTATGCCGTACATGTCTTTTTTATCTTTCTTTGCAGATTTTAGAAGTCTCCGGTGGTAACTGCAGCTTGTTCAAATGTAGCCATTTCATCAGCGACTTTAAGGGCTGCCTCCACCATCGGGAACATTAGGGCGGCACCTGTGCCTTCTCCAAGTCTCATATGGAAGTCAAGTCTGGGTTTAAGCCCAAGCTGATGAAGCGCTAGATGCTGTCCAAGCTCTTCTGAACTATGAGAAGCAATCATATAGGAAGTGGACAGGGGTGCTAGTTTTGCTGCGGTTATTGCTGCAGCAGATGAAATGATGCCGTCGAGGATAATCGGTACATGTTGATAGGAAGCTTCGAGGATTGCTCCAACGAGCGCAGCAATTTCGAGTCCGCCGATTTTAGCCAGGGTGTCAATTGGCGCGGCAGGGTCACACTGATTAATTTCGATTGCGCATTTAATCACGTTTTGCTTATTAATCAGGGCATCATCTTTTAAGCCTGTTCCGCGGCCGGTAACATCCTCAACAGAGTGACCGGTAAACACAGAGATCAAGGCGGCGCTCGGTGTTGTATTGCCAATACCGACTTCACCTGTTGCTAACAGATTAACACCAGAGTCAATCGCATTGGCGGCAATTCTTGCACCTGTCAGTATTGCAAGCATGGCCTCTTGACGACTCATTGCCGGTCCTTTCGCCATATTGTCTGTTCCATTTTTAACCCGGTAGGCCATAAGCTCAGGAGCATCCAACGGGGTGGCAATGCCGATGTCCGTACTGATAACATCTGCTCCGGCATTCCGGGCGAGGACATTGATACCTGCACCGCCATTCAGGTAACTATAGAACATTTGTTTCGTGATTTCCTGAGGTGCAGCACTGACGCCTTCGACGACAACACCATGATCTCCGGCCATAAGCAGGACTGCTTTTTTATTGATTTTTGGATGCGTGGTGCCAAATATGCCTGCGAGCTGTTGTGCAATATCCTCTAAGACACCTAAGCTTCCGAGGGGCTTGATTTTCGCGTCTACACGGCTTTTCATGCCTGCCAAGGCTTCCTGATTGAGCGCTTTGATTCCACCCATCAGTTCTTGCAAGGCAATTTCAAGTTCCTGCTCAGTCGCATTTTTCAGATTTTCCAAACCATGAAATTTTGTAAGGCTGCTCATTTAAAAACCTCCAATTAAATATTAAAAAATAAATAAAACCCCACCACAAATATGCTTGTGGTCGGGATTTTGCCGTCATCACCGCCGCTTTCCATTACCCAGGAAAGACTTTTACCTCTTAGGCAGGCCTCCTGACTCAGACTCGAACGTCCTGAACGCACCTTCCCAGCATACGCCAGTGGATCAGCGAGGACTCGTCTACACAGTGGTGGGTCCGTATCGGATTATTACCGATTTTCCTATTCTCCCCTTAGTGGGGCACCTAAGATTATATAAATATATTCAACTTCTATTAAGATAACGAAAATCATAAATAAAGTCAAGTCAAATTAATTTTTAAATAATCACTCAATCTGGCAATTGCTGTTAAATAATGGTTATTTGCAATGATCTATGGTATAATATGATTTGCTAAATCATCCAAAGAGATATTGGAGAAGAAATGTTTAAATATGACTTAACACCAAAAGTTTTCCGTATCTGTGACATGATTATCGGTGGCCAACCTGGAGATAATCCGCCTCTGCTTATATCCTCAATGTTTCATAACGGAGACCGTATTTTGGAAAGCCGCCGTGACAGGAAATTTGATCGTGAAAAAGCCCGCTCATACATTCTCAGGCAGGAAGAGCTGTCCGATCAGACAGGGATACCTGCCATAGTAGCTTTGACAGCGGTTTCCGCAGATGAGATGAAGGAATATATTGATTTTTACCTTACAATCAGCAACCACCCTTTTGCTATTGACATTTGGGGAGAAAAAGCGCGTCTTGATGCGGCAGAATATGCTGCCGGTCTTGGTATTCAGGACAAAATTTTATATAACAGCATTACACCCTGGGATAAAGACATGATCGGCCAGGCAGCGGCATTAAAAGAGCTGGGAATTAAACACGTGGTCCTGCAGGTCTTCGATGAAACGAACCAGACTCCTTCCGGCAGGGTACATACATGCCGTGAAATGCTGACAGCCATTGGAGCGAAAGATTTTGCCTCGGTCTTGATCGATACGACAGTCATGAATCTTCCGTCTATTTCTTTTTCAGCCTTGGCAGGTAAACAAATCAAAGCGGAAACCGGCTGGCCGGTTGGATCAGCTCCTGCTAATGGGACGTATATGTGGAAAGAAAGCCGGGAAATGTGGGGTGGGGAAGGCTTTTCCGCCATGAATGCTGCAGTACATGCAGTATCGGCCGTCCTGTGGAGCGATTTCTTATTCTATGGTCCGATCAAAGCGGCGCCAAGCGTACTGCCTGCTGTAGCGGCAGCTTCAATGATAGTTTCAACTTTGGCTTATGACGAAAGCCAGGAGCTGCCGGCTAATCCAAAGCATCCGCTGTATAGATTTTATGGTGATTTTGCTCAGAAACTGATAGAATTTGATAAGACCAAATAAAATACAATATTGTACATTTTGTAAGTGAATGTATTAAACAAACAGCTCCTTTCTGAAGTGGATCCTGTGTTAAGGATACTGCCTGGAAGGAGCTGTTTATATATTTGTATATTAGAAATTATTTAAAATATTCCACAAGGAGTAATTTTTGACTATATCTTACCATATATTGGTACTGATGTTGTAATCGGACAAAAGTGAGGACAATAATTTGATTGCAAAATGCGGAATCTTAATAGGGATAGCTTGTGGTACTGTTTTAGGAACCATTTTAGGAGCAGTGATCATAACATGCTTTGGCACATTTGAAACGTTTTTGTCTAAAACACTTTATCAGGTAAAACGGTTAAATGCCAGACAAATATGGGGGATATTCATCGCACTGATCGCAATATTTATTGGCTTTTATTTCTGTGAGGAGTTATTTCTAAGTAATCCTGTAGGGATAAATACAAATCATTTAGGTGTCTTTGCCCAAATTCTTCAAGCACCCGTATTTCAAGGGATAAGAATCGTCTTATATATTTTATTATGGTTATTAATGATTAAACTGCCGTTTCTAAGTTTTAAAACGATTGGCATTAAAACACCTTACGGAGAGCTTAGCATGGAGGCTATATTGTCTGAGTCTGCCGTTATTAAAAATGCCATGCTGAATGAAGTCAGTGTTGCCTTGATGGGGATATTAAGAATCTTAAATAACGCATCGATAATGGAAATGATTGAAGATATCAAAAACATTGGAAAAGAAATTACGGATCCATATTTTATTAAAAGTATAACAAAGGTAATCAATATCCAATTTAAACTATATACTATTAGAAAGACACACTGCGATTATCTGATTGTATCTGAAGAGATTGCCTCATATCATAAAGTACCGATTGTGAATAGAGCCACATTAAAGGAGCTGGCTCAGGAATCGATTATTAATAAGGACTTTAGGATCAGCGACGACGCATCAATCATGGCTGTTCCCTTATTCTTTAGAAGTGAGATATGCGCCATCATCTACGTTCAAAGCGAAAAGTATCTGTTTCAGCAGGTCGATGCTATGATCATCGATAGTATCTGGAACAACATCTGTCATAACAACGAAGCCTATACGGAATTGGTAATTAATCGTGAACGAGATATTTAAGAGGGGGAGGGGATTGATGAATATGCGAAAATCTTATAAGGTAAAGGAAATGATCGGAACAGCTGAAAAAGAAGACTACGGGTTCCTCAAGATTCTGCCTCAATTGCGCGAAAACAAGGTAACCGTGAAGCCTAATCTACAGTTTAAGAAACAGTTAAAAGAAGAATTCAAGCAAATTCTAGGTTTATAATTAAACTAATAGGCTCTTTTTACCCCAGTTAATTCAGCAGAGAACGTATCAAGCGCCACTAAGTCGCTAGGGCTTAGCTCTTTGATAGAAGTTTTCCCCAAGCCACGAATGGCTTGTTCCATTTCGACGGCCATAGAGCGTAAGACATTGGATACCCTTTCAGCGCTTAAGTTTATGTTCAGCTTTTTGTTATATTTCGATGCATAGCTAACAAGGACCGTAGGAGGTTCCCAGGGGATTACTTTTTTATGCTGCTTGTTGGCTAAGGCATATAAGGGGACGGTACCCAGATAAATAGCATCAGCACCAAGCGCAAGTGCTTTTAAACAGCTTCCAGGATTAAAATAGCCGCCAGATACAATCAGACTTATCTGTTCTCGAATTCCGCGGTTTTGTAAGTAACGGACCGCGCGGACTAACACATGGAGACTGGGAATTCCAAAGTCATCCTGCATCGTGGGGTTGGAAACAAGAGATCCGCCTTGCGTTCCGTCGACTGCAATGACA
The DNA here is from genome assembly GCF_047652685.1 of Dehalobacter sp. CP. Lineage (NCBI taxonomy): Bacteria > Bacillati > Bacillota > Clostridia > Eubacteriales > Desulfitobacteriaceae > Dehalobacter > Dehalobacter sp. CP. The sequence goes on along the minus strand of NZ_CP157399.1, from coordinate 1,422,771 downwards.
TCAAACCCTGCATCTACAGCTAAACCTAAATCTTCTTCAATTTTGTCCGTGGCCATCAATTTCAGAGCAATGGGTATTCCATTCGCTTTATTACGCAGGTTATTGACCAATATGGGCCAATCTGCGGCACTTTGTACACCTGGAGGAGCAGGTAGACCCGATATCCCTTGATTGCGGGATAAACCCATGAGTTTACGTGCTTTGCCTTTAATTTCATCCGGAGCTACATAGAAGACGCCTTTCTGCCCTCCTTGCGAAATATGTACTTCCAGCATGTCCGCAGAAGCAATCTCTTGATCCGTGCGTAAGCCCCATGGCCAATTGGCAATTTGCAAAATATATTTATCCGCTTCGTCGCGTTCTTCTTTCAGATAGGGGCCTTCACCGGAGTTTGTAGCTGTCCCTGCTAGCTTTGCTCCCCTGGCTAAAGCTATTTTTGCGGGCTCACTTAGAGCGATTCCATAAGCCATTCCAGAAATAAGAAGAGGTATATTGACTGTAAGAGGCTTGGCTGCCTTAGGGCCCAGTGTCACTTTCATATCAACTGCGGTCTCGCCTGATTTAGAGAGCATCGTCATTTGAGGTGGAACAAACATAAGATTATCGAACCCGTCAAACCTTTTTGAACTGCCAATTGGCCTGTTAATCGTTGTCCCTTGTGTTGCCCTTAAGTTGTTTTCAACAATGTTTTGAACACCGGCCCGATGAATGGCAGTCCATAGCTCCATGACGTTTTTGCCGTATTCATCTGTTGTTAAAATAGTAATGGCTTTTGCTACATTTTTTTGAATTAACTTACGCGTTAGTGGTCCGGTAGTTAATAAAGCTAGCGGCAAAGATGCCAGCATTATTCTTCGATTTCTTGCCCGGCGTATTATTACGGACTTTTGCTCTTTGTGATGTCCTATGGCGTAACCAGCTGTTAAAATGGCTGCAATAGAGCCGAGAGCCTTAAAAGAAAAACTGAAGTCTCGCGAATCTTTATTCATGTAATGTCACCTCACGTGTAATGCTTAGTTCAAGAGTTCAAATACCTTTTTATTATTTTTGATGAACAGTATTATTCTTATCCTAAATTTTAAAAAAATACCTTTTTATTATTTGTCACTTCTAGATATCGATAATATTTCGTGTTTAGATACCAGTAAGGAAGACTTGTCAAAAAACATAACAAAATAATAAATAACATAATCGTCGGCATACTAGAATGTTCATTGATTAACGAAAGCCCGGCTGTTATAGTAAAGAAAATATTTTTATGTTATAATGAACTTAGATTAATAAAGCAAAGCTAAGAGGTTCGATTCCGAACCCTTTTTCTTTTCCCTTATTAAAGAACTTGGATTTTGGATAAAATAACATTAACTTTTTTTGTGGAAGTGAAAAAATGAGACATCAAAAATTAAGACGACGTAATGCTCAAGGCTATCTTAAAGGTCATCAGGATGCTGAATTTCAACGATGTGAATTATGTAATGTACCGATATTCCGTAACGCTTGCAGTGATGAAAGAAGTATTCGTGCTTTTCAAGGTAAAGGAAAGATACTATGTAACAAATGTGCTGCCTTAATTGAGAATATGCCTGAAGAACAAGCACTTCAGGCTTTGAATAACGCATCTGAGACCTACCCCAAAAGAGTACCCTAACCCAAAAAATAGCACCGTATAAAAATAACAGTGCTATTATAAAGATATTTTTTTAAGAAAGCGTTACATTTGTTGCCTGGAGTCCGCGTTGTCCTTCTTCTACATCAAATTGTACTTTTTGACCTTCATTGAGTGATTTATATCCTTGGGATTTAATGGATGAAAAATGAACGAACACATCCTGTCCGCCATCTCCCTCGATAAATCCAAATCCCTTTTCGGAGTTGAACCACTTAACAGTGCCATACATGGAATACACCTCCAAATTATTTTGTTTCATTATTATTATTATTATTATGTTGATCGTTGTAGTAAGTTATTCTAGGGATAATTAAGACATCTTACAAAAATATAGAAAGGCAGACTCAAAATGAGAAATTTAAGAATGACAATCGCCTATGATGGGACCAAATATAAAGGTTGGCAAAAACAAAAAGATACCGATCTGACGATTCAAGGTAAAATCGAAACAGTCTTAGCAAAAATGGCAGAGGAGAAGATTCAGATTATCGGTTGTGGAAGGACAGATGCCGGTGTACACGCCGAAAATTACATCGCTAATTTCCATACAACTTCTACCTTTAAGACTAAGAGAATCTTAGCCTATTTGTATGAATTTTTGCCAGAAGATATTGTTGTAAAATCAATGGAAGAAGTATCTGAAAGATTTCATGCCAGATATAACGTTAAAGCAAAAACGTATGTTTATACCATCAATAATAATAAATTCAGGGATGTATTTAACCGAAAATACACCTATCATTTAGCGGATAAGCTGGATCTGGAACAAATGAAGACCGCTGCGGGACTGCTCATTGGAACGCATGATTTTCAGAGCTTCACCAATGAGCGCAGTCATAAATCCACGGTAAAAACGATCAATTCTATTTTGATTCACGAAAATAAAGGCCTTATTAAAATCGAATTTAACGGCAATAGCTTTTTATGGAACATGCTCAGGATTATTGTTGGAACTCTGCTCGAAATAGGAAAGGGCACGCTGCAGCCAAATGATGTCGAAAAAATCTTACAAGAAAGGAAACGTTGGGAAGCCGGACCTTTGGCTCAAGCCAAAGGTTTATGCTTAACCGATGTTCAGTACTAACCATTATTATGGCAAAGAGGATAAAACCGAAGATTTATATAAACTGAGGAAACAAATATAAACCGAGTAAGCAAAAGGCAAGAATCAACTGTATGGTTCTTGCCTTTTTTACAGATGGCCTTATACCTCACTACCATGGATGGTAAGGAGCGGCGATTATGTAATCATAATGAATTAATTGAATTGAACTTTTTCGCTCATACTAAGCGAATGAACAAAAAATATTTAAATATTTGAATGCTTCTAAATAAATGGAGGCACTTGCTAAACGGGAGGCACCTGAAATGAAGACAAAAAGAAAATCAAAAATTCGCAAATGGATGATTTATAGCTTGATCACCCTTGTCGTTATTAGTGCTGCGTCGGCTTACCTCTTACGACCAGAACCTTTTTCCTATGATAGTGTAACTGCCCAAAAGAGGGATATCACGACCAATTATACATTTTCTGGAAATATCGAAACAAAAAACCGTCAAACCGTCATGTCAGAAAAAATAATGCAGGTTACAAAGCTTAATTTTCAAGAAGGAGATACGGTTAAAGAAGGAGATATCTTACTTAAAACAACAACCGGTGAGGCGATAAAAGCCAAAATTAATGGTGAAATAACAAACCTGACCGTGGAAGAGGGGTCCCAGGTCATGGCCGGTACAATTCTCATGGACATCGTTGATTATGACAACCTTCAAATTAGTATCAAAGTCGATGAATATGATCTCCCTGCCATAAAGACAGGCAATGAAGCAAATATTGAAATTGCCGCTATTCAAAAAAAACTGAAGGGAACAATCTGCAGTATTTCCAGAGAAGGTACGGTTGCAGGTGGTGTGACCTACTTTACGGCAGCTGTAGACATTAATAAAGATCCAAGTCTACGCATCGGCATGACGGCAGAAGTAACCATCCAAAATCAAAAAGCAGTCGGAGTGGTTACCTTGCCCATGTCCGCGATCCAGTTTGACGCTAACAACACGCCCTTCGTCTTCAAAGAAGGGGAACGCAATACCGTCGTGCATACGGAGATTACTACCGGTGTTAATGACGGCCAAACCGTAGAAATCAAAAAAGGGGTAGCCGTAGGAGAAACCATCTATTATCCCAAAACAACGACAGCAAATAATTTGACCTTTGGCGGCAGAATGCAAGGAGGCCAGATCAATGACGGAAATCTTTAAGATGCAAGATGTTTGTAAAAGCTACTTCATGGGAGAAGAAGAACTTGAAGTTTTGCATCATGTCAATCTTACTGTCCGTTCAGGCGAATCCTTATCCATTCTTGGTCCCTCCGGTTCAGGAAAAACTACGCTGATGAATATCATCGGCTGTTTGGATGTCCCGTCAACCGGCAAATATTTTCTATCCGGCAACGATATCGACGATTTGAATGAGGTTGAATTGGCCAGAGTACGGAACAAAGAGATTGGCTTCGTTTTTCAAAACTTTCAACTTTTGCCGCGCATGACTGCCCAGCAAAATGTTGAGCTTCCACTCATTTATAGCGGTCTGTCTCCCGTGGAACGCCTAAAACGCTCCAAGGCCATTCTCACGCGTGTTGGGCTTCAAGACAAGCTAGAAAGCCTCCCCAATCAACTTTCCGGCGGACAACAACAACGGGTGGCCATCGCCCGGGCGATCGTTACCGACCCGACTATTCTGCTTGCAGATGAACCAACCGGAGCCTTGGACCAAAAAACCGGCAATCAGGTCATGGATCTTTTCGAAAAATTAAATCATGAAGGCAGAACCATCATTATGATAACCCATGATCAAAATATTGCGCGTCACGCCAAACGCCTTGTTCATATTTTGGATGGAAACTTAACAGAGGGGGAGGGAGCTTGATATGCTTTGGGAAAGTATCAGGATGTCCTGGAAAAACATCGTCACCAATAAACTTCGCTCGTTCTTAACTATGCTGGGTATTATCATTGGCGTGGCCTCAATCATTGCCCTTATAACCATTGTTCAGGGTGCGACCAACAGCATCAGTCAACAAGTGACCTCCCTCGGCGCTAATAAAATTACGGTCAATGCAATGGGTACTCCGCTGAAACAAGGACTAAACGAGGATGATATGAAAAACATTGCTCACCTTAAAAATATCAAAGGCGTATCACCAACTGTGTTAACCAAAACCAATATTGTTTACCAGGACCAAGTCAAAGAAGATATCAATGTTCAGGGAAAAAATGAGGTGTACTTTCAATCGAATAAAAGTCTGCTCAAATCTGGCAGAGCCATCAATATCCTGGATATTCAGAGTAAAAACCAGGTTGCCGTTATCGGGCAGGAACTTGTAACCGCACTCTTTTATGGAGTCGACCCCCTTGGAAAAAACCTGATCATCAACGGGACAACTTATCAGATCATTGGTACAATGGCTCCATCAAGCGGTTTTAGCGCCACCTCCACAAATGACACGATCGTGATCCCGTATACGACTGCACTTCGCAGTCTGGGTGTAAAAAATATCACTGCTCTTGATGTCTTTTTAGTGGATACAAGCTTAGCCGATGATACGGTATTGGACATTAAAGGGGTTTTAAACGCTGCTTTTAACTATAACGATCAGGCTTACTCTGTGTTTAACATGGGAGATATTATTGCTTCTTTTCAGTCTATGATGGGGATGATGTCACTGCTCTTAGGAGGAATTGCCGCTATTTCCCTGGTTGTAGGCGGGATTGGGATCATGAATATGATGCTGGTATCGATTACCGAGCGCACGACGGAAATCGGTTTGCGCAAAGCCCTGGGAGCCACCCCGAATAGAATCCAGGTGCAATTTTTAATCGAATCGATCTTTCTCTCCATTTTTGGCGGGCTCATCGGCTTGATTTTGGGAAGTGTCATCGCCTTTATTGCTTCTACCCTGATTGGTGTCGGTTACACCATGCAATTATCCACCGTTATCTTAGCGGTAGGGTTTTCAGCTGTCGTCGGAATTATCTTTGGCTATATGCCTGCGAGAAGAGCCAGTAAATTAAATCCGATTGACGCTCTGAGAAGTCTTTAGTTAAAGATTAGAGTCTCGCCAAACGCGCAAAGTCAGGCAGCGGAGACTTCCTCCCCCAGCTAATAAGGCTTCAGGATGGAAGGGAATCATTTCCACCCCTCTGCGGCTCAGCTCATTTTGAGTCCTAAGATTTAAGGCAATATCATAATGGATGAGAATATTGGCATCCACAGAAACAAAACTGCAGCCCCATAACTGCTGTTCTTGGTCGGAAATATCAATAAGTTCCATTTCCCGGCGAGCAAGATAATCCCGTATATTAATTTCCGTGCGCTGCTTTTCGGTTATCAGATATGTTTTCAAAAAAGCCGGCAAATAAGCTAAGGCTAGACTTTCACTGATTCTGCCAAAAATCATATCAGGGTGCATATACCGTCTTTCCTGGGGAATCTCCGCATAGATGATCTGCGGAAAAAGATGGAGTGCTTTATTAAAAAATTCTTCCAGTGTTTTTTGAGCATGCCGCTCAGTATCCGCTAAAAAAAGAATTTCAGGCGAAATTGCCAGACACCCTTCAAATTGATCCTCACCCTCAAAGGCATGAAAGATGGGAATGCCGAGATTCTCCAGAGCTTCTCCGACAACCGTTTCTTCGCCTGCGCGGCTACCGGGGCACATCTTGGAGAGGATAGCTCCTTGACTTGTAATCAGGCAAGTATCATTAAGATAGGGTAAATTTGGTAGAGAATCCATGAGCGTTCTATTCTTCTGTACATAATCCTGAAGGTTAAGTACCTCAATTCCTTGAGAGCGCAGAAGGTCGGCATACCGGTCATGTTCCAACTGATATTGAAAAATATCAGGGACAAAATTAAATAAGCATTCCTGATAATTTGCCGGATTGACTAAATTCAGAGACTGTTGGGGCTTATGAAGAATGACTTTACGTAAACGAGCTAATTTTTCCGTACCAAATACTTCAATATGTTTCAAACGGAATTCCCCCTTAAAAAGCAAAATTATATGGATGTAGTATTCACAATAATAGGTATTTTAGAAGTGTATTTTGAACAATAATAGACAAGTGGTGTTTAACATTATATGATAAAAAAGAAAAATAATTGTCGAAATAGAAAATAGGCCAATAAGAAAGTGAGATAAACAGATGGCAGTACAGGTTCTAACTGACAGTACAAGCTATATAAGTAAGGAAATCAAAGAAGAACTAAATATTAGAATGGTATCTTTGAGCCTTTCATTTGGGAGTGACAGTATACGAGAAGCAGATATCGATAACGATCTGTTTTATAAAAAAATGGCTTCTTATGGAATTCCGACATCTTCACAGCCTTCTATTGGCGAGTTATATAATGAAATGCTTGCGGTAATCGAGAAGGGAGATAGCCTCTGCTGTATTTTCTTATCTTCAGAAATGAGCGGTACCTTTTCAACAGGTCAATTAGTGAAAGAGATGGTATTAGAGAAGCATAAAAATGCCAGGATAGAGATCATTGATTCTAGGTCAAATTCCATGCAGTTAGGGTTAGCGGTCATTATGGCTGCAAGAGAAGCAAAAGCGAATAAAACGTTGGAGGGGGTCAAAGAAGCAGCGTTAGAAAATATTCAAAGAAGTAGGTTCTTATTCATTCCTGAAAATCTCAAATACCTAAAAAAAGGCGGCAGAATTGGTGGGGCCAGTGCTTTAATTGGTGATTTATTTGGGATTATTCCGATTCTGACTGTGGAAAACGGCATAACAACCGTTGTAACAAAAGTAAGAACGAAGAAAAAGGCAGTTTTATCGATGATTAATATCATGCTGGATAACATAAGCAAATATGGTTTAGGAGAGATCATTATTCATCATATCGATTGCCTGGACGAAGCAAAGGAACTTGCACAATCGATTAAAGATAAGTTGAAAGTTAACATAGATATCATAGCTATCGGACCGGTCATTGGTCTTCATGTTGGTCCAGGTACCATTGGCATTGTTTATTACACGCAAAAAGCATTAAGGTAATAAAAATAGCTAACTAAAGCCAAAAGATTCTTGAAAGAGCATTATTTACTCTTTTCATGTTTGCCATCATGTACACCAATTTTATTGCCGTCAATAATTCCTACATCTGCGTTATCTTTTGGTTTCATTTTTCTTAATTCAGCATTGCTTTTTTCTCTGTCTTTGATTCTATTTTTATTATTATCCATAATAATCCCTTCCTTTCAGTGAATGAAACTAAGTCAATTTAATATTCGTATAAAAGAAGTGAATTATTCAAAGGAAAATAACAAGGAAACTTGATAGGGCAGGGGCCTTATATTATTTTATTTTGATAAGCCAGGGAAAATATTAATAATTTCATTTTTATATAGATTTGAAAGTAAAAAGACATATTGAAATTCAGATGAAAAGGAAGTATTATTAAAATAAGAACTTGTGAAATATATCACTTATAAAAGAGGGGAAACTTAAAACAATGAGATCTCTTAATCAAAATATAATATCCTTTTTGATAATTTATCTAATTGACCTATAACGATGAAATAATTAATCCTATCGACTGGCGTGTTTATATGAGGATTAAAATTACTCTATATTTAATCTAACGAAAATTATCAAACTATATCCTAAAGTTTAAGCGTTGCAATTAGACCAGAATCTGGTTACAAATCACAAAAGAACTAAAATTGCCTCGATATTGATTAACTCAAATAAGCGTACAAAAATCCCAAGGTACAAATACCTTACCCAATATATTTTAATGCCTTACAAGGCAAATATGAGGCTGCTATTCAGAAGCATTTTTGGGCAAAAACAATAAGCAAACAGAACAGCAATTAATACGATAAAATTACAATAATAAAAAACTGATAAAGTAAAACAGGCAGATAAAGCAGAGATGAATATGAAAAATACAAAAGCTATGAAAAAGATATGCGGGCGACAAAATATAAGCTATATAATTTAGTAAGTCATAAAATAAACAGAAGCTGAGTGAAACAAGAATCCAAGCAAGAGCAAAGAATAATATTTATGACAAACAATAAATATAAAACACTGGAACAGTGCGATCGCTACTGATTTATTGCTGAATACAAACCTAAACGCATAACCCCATCTTTGCATTACACTTTACTTTACATAATATTTATTATCGGACCCAGATAGTTTTAAATAACACCTTACACCATCAACAAACCTTTTTGGTGAATTATAAAAATCTCAAAATACAGGTAGCAATAATCTTAGGTTGGCTGTATACCGATCTATCTCCTATCTGTTTAGACGACTGTTAAATTCCCAGACTTTTAACCAAGAGTATGGATTGATCCATTTGCCATTCGGCAGTTCGATCCCGAAATGCAAATGATCAGGAGTTGTAATTGCATCACCTGTGTTCCCCATTGTTCCGATCAGTTCTCCTTTGGAAATACTGTTCCCGACAACCAATGCTTCATTGACCGTGTCCAGATGGGCATAGTAATAATAGTTTCCGTCCTGGCCTCTTACGCCGACCCTTTCTCCACCAAGCCTATTCCATCCAATTCTTTCAAGAGTGCCATTGCATACACTGAATATTAGCGTACCCTTTTGATTAAAAATATCTGTACCTTCATGCTTTCGCTGTCCCCCCTCCCTATCGGCACCATAGGTATCTGTATAATGCGAAGATTCCTGAAGCGGGAACTGATATTCTCCCGGGGTAAAGAATAGATACTGATCAAGTAAATGACGGCAGTATTTTACTTGTTTGAATTCTTCACTATTTAGTTCGGACCAGTCAAGGTTATTGAAGTTAATTCCATTATCCAGCTGCTGAACGAGGTGATTTGCTGTTGGACCGCAAACATGAATAATAGCCACATAATCCTTCCATGAGTCCGGTTTTACTTTCTGGAAATGAATAACAACTTCCGAAGATATAAGTGAAAGATCGCTATAGGCGTCTGATTTTGATTCATCATGGATAACTACTTGCTTGACAATAATGGCGGTGATAGCAATCATCACAAAAATGATCAATATGATAGAATTAGGCCATATTGTCTTTCTGAATTGTTTAATGAGTTTCATATGACAATAACCTCCATAGTTGTATATATGGAGGTTATATTAAAATATAGACTAAAATATAGACTAAAATATAGACAATATAGAGACATAATTAAAGTTCGTAAGAATTGAAAGATCGTTATCGTTAATGATAAACTAAATTCTAAATTATGACCGAACCGGAATATAGATCACCTGTCCTGGTTCAATATACGTGCTGCGTAGGTTATTATAGCGCATGGTTTTATCCACCAGTGCACTGATATCACTGCTGTAGTTGGATTCTGCAGCAAGTTCCCACAACGTATCTCCCTGTTGTATTATGATCGCCTTATATGATGTAGGGTTGGAATTTTCAGCAGTTAGATAATTTACCACCAGAGACATTAAAAGTGCAGCAATAATTGTTAGGCACAGCCCCAATACAAATACAATTTTAGTTGAATTTCTTCTATAACGCATATAGGATCTGGATACCGCAATCATGATCATCAACCTCCATTAGATCAAACATATGTTCTATTTATATTTCGATTATAATACGAACAAATGTTCGTGTCAAGAAAAATCACGAACATTTGTTTGCTTTTTTCCAATTTTTATGTTACGATCTAGCTAGATCAAATATGGATTCAAAATAAATAATCAGGAGGGATGTCATGACTTCGGATCTGTCCTCACGTCAAATGCAGATTTTGGATATTATCAAGAAGGAGATTGCCTTAAAAGGTTATCCCCCTTCGGTCCGTGAAATAGGCGAAGCTGTTGGGCTCTCATCAAGTTCGACTGTGCATAATCATCTGAACATTCTCGAAGAAAAAGGATATATCAGACGAGACCCTACGAAGCCCAGGGCCATAGAAGTCCTCGATTCCTTCGGCGAATATACTTCCAGAAAAATCGTTCACGTTCCGGTAGTCGGACATGTTGCCGCCGGTGAACCGATCCTAGCCATAGAAAACATTGAGGATTCCTTCCCTGTTCCGTATGATATGGTAAAATCGGACACGGTCTTTATGCTCAAGGTTCAGGGCGAAAGCATGATCGATGCCGGTATTTTTGACGATGATTTAATTCTGGTCAGACAACAGCAGAATGCCAGCAACGGCGATATTGTTGTTGCTTTAGTCTCAGACGGCCCGGAAGACGGAGCCACAGTCAAGCGTTTCTACAAAGAAAAGAACCAGATCCGGCTCCAGCCGGAGAATCAGTATATGGAGCCGATTTATTCCGATCACGTAACCATTCTCGGCAAAGTGATCGGACTGTTCCGAGATATCCACTGATACATAATATGCGGGAGAAAGCGAGGGCGCAGCAGAAATATTTATCTGCTGCGTCCTTTTTTGGCGGGTAAGACTTAAAGTATTACCTGTATATCATTTTATATGATTATCTTAATTTCAGATAAGAAGAAATTCTTGTTTGAGGTCACCTGATTAAGGATAGACTCCCTTAACTCCCTTTAGAAGATGTGCTCAGGAAAGTCTTCTGTCGGCATCATCCCTGAATTTTTCGAATCCGAGTCTGATCAGTTCATCAAGAAGTAGGCTGTAACTTAAGCCGCTGGCTTCCCACAGTTTTGGGTACATCGAAATTTGCGTAAAGCCAGGCATCGTATTGATTTCATTAATAAAGATTTGCTCGTCTTCAGTAACGAAGAAATCAACTCTGCTTAGCCCCGAAGCGCCGACGGCCTCAAAGGCAGTCACTGCATGGGACTGAAGCTGTTCGATCAATTTCTGGCTCAATATGGCTGGAATGATCAGTACTGAGCTATTATCCAGGTATTTAGCCTCATAATCATAAAAATCTTTGGCCGGTTTGATTTCACCGGGAATGGAGGCTTTGGCACTTTCATTGCCAAGGACGCTCAGTTCAACTTCTCTTGCCTTCACACCTTTTTCGATCACAATTTTCCGGTCAAATTTTGCTGCGTAGATCAAAGCTTCCAGCAGTTGCTTATCATCTTCAGCTTTGGAAATTCCGACACTGGAACCGAGATTGGCTGGTTTGATAAAACATGGGAAACCAATGCTGTCTGAGATGCGTTTCACCGCTGCTTCGGGTGCAGCATTGATTTCACTTCGAAGCAAGGTAAGGTGAGGTACAATCGGCAGCCCGGCTTCTTTGAAAACAGCCTTCATCCGGTCTTTATCCATTCCGAGAGAAGAACCCAGCACACCTGAACCTACATAGGGGAACCCCGCCATTTCGAAAAGTCCCTGAATCGTACCGTCTTCCCCTTTGGGGCCATGCATGACCGGAAAAATAATATCACATCTGCCCTGATCCGGCAGTTCGCTTCCGTCTATAGCCTGAAAGTAAGGTTTTTGCGGGTTTAAAACGACTGCAACCTGTTTGGCGCCGTCCGTGATATCGGCTTTGGCTTCCTTCCACGCTTCCGGCCTTGCCCCCCAATACCAGCTTCCTTCTTTGGTGATCCCGATGGTCTGAATCTCATACCGGTCAGCATGCAGCGCTTTGATGACTGAAGCTGCAGAAATGACCGAAACTTCATGTTCCCCCGATTGACCGCCAAAGATAACAAGCACTTTCGTTTTGTTGTTCATTTTGATTGTACTCCCTTCAAGTCATACCGTGTCTAAATTACCGGTTATTTTTTACGATAGATTCCAGGTAAAATTACCCTTAATCATTCTTATTCATATGTTCCGTTCCTTACATCTTGTTAAGTAAAAATAGTACCTTGTCAATCTAAAATGATGGATCGACATGGCCCTACAGGATTTGAACACTGCTCAGTGGCCAGTAGCAGAACAGGGCTTTGCCTTCTATGCTCTGAATCGGGACACTGCCGAATGAACGGGAATCATTCTTACTCGCCCGATTGTCATTCAACGTAAAAACATGGTCTTCCGGCACAACAACCGTTGAAAATGTATATGTCTTTGGTGTATTGGCATAAGGTTCGTAAATTGGTTTGTTATTAACATACGTATAACCGTTTTTAATTTCTACTTTCTCACCTGGTAAGCCGATTACCCGTTTGATGCTCTCTACACCGTTATCTGAATAGAGAATGACATCTCCCCTGTCCAAAGCGTCAATGCTGCGGTAAAAATATTTTTCAACCAGCACCTGGCTGTCCAGCGAAAGTGTCGGCATCATTTCCGCTCCTTCAAGATGGGCAAACCCGATCAGATAAGTTTTTAGCAGCCAGGACAAGGCAAAAACGATCAGGATAATCTCAATGATTTCCTGAAGAAATTGGCTATACGGATTGTTCATCATATCGCGTCTTATTCTTACCATATTGACGATCCCTGCTTCCGGCGCATTATTGGCTTAGACCGTTATAACAGATGATTTTGTTCAAGCATTTGCGCAGCTGAAATATTAGCGTTCTTCACATAGATATGAGAAATCGCGCCCTGCATATAGACGGCATAAGGGGCTCTAATCGGACCATCGGCAGAAAATTCGCTCGTGGCTCCCTGAATGAAAGTTCCTCCGGCCATGATCACTTCGTCCGTATATCCTGGCATCTCCGAAGGCAGCGGCAGAACATGCGAATCGATCGGCGAACCTTTCTGGAGACCCTGGCAAAAGGCCAGCATCTTTTCTTTGGAATTCAATTTTACCGCCTGAATGATATCCGTCCGTAAATCCACCGGACCCGGATGGACTTCAAAACCCAGTCTGGACCAAAAGGCCGAGGAAAAAACGGCAGCTTTGATCGCTTCACTGACCGTCAGCGGGCTGAAGTACAGTCCCTGGTACATGAGCCGAAGATTATCGAGGGTTGCTCCCACATCGGCATTGATGCCGGGTGCGGTAAACCTGGCCGCGGCTTTCGTGACCAAATCTTCTCTGCCGGCAATGTAGCCGCCTGTCGGGGCCAGCGTGCCTCCGAGATTCTTGATTAGTGATCCTGCCAGCAGGTCTACGCCCACATGTCCGGGTTCCCGATCCTCAACAAGCTCGCCGTAGCAATTATCGACGAAGATATTAATCTCAGGAAAATGCGTTTTGGCATAGCCAACAAATTCACTGATCTGGGCAATGGAAACAGAGTTTCTCCATTCATAGCCTTTGGAACGCTGGAGGATAAACAGCTTCGTTTGCGGATTCACCATCGCAGCCAGTTTTTCCATTTGAATCTGACTATCCGCATCCAAAGGCAGGATATTAAAGGACACGCCCCAGTCAGCCAGGCTACCGGAAATGTTGTTTTTAATTCCGATCACCTGCTGAAGCGTATCATATGGCATCCCGGTAACAGAAATAAAATGATCTCCAGGCCGGAGAACACCAAAGAGCGCTGATGCAATCGCATGGGTACCCGATACAAACTGGTGCCTGATGATGGCTTTTTCAGTACCCATGATGGATGCGGTCACCGTATCAAGTTTTTCTCTCCCGGAATCGCCGAGTCCGTAGCCGGTTGTTCCGTTCAGATTATAAGCTGAGACTCTGGCCTCTTGGAAAGCTTTGAGGACACGTTGATGGTTCTTCTCAATGATTGGATTTACGATACAGGTTTGTTTTGTCAAAACCTGTTCAGCATAGCACAGGGCGTCCGCAATTTTCGCAGATAAATTCAAATCGGACAAAAAACGATCCTCCATAAAGTAAAGTTCTTCTAAAATACTACATCGAATTGGCTTACTTTTCAATATACAAAAAAATATTACTTGACGATCAAGGCAGAGACACATAGGACTTCATATTCACTCTGCATTTGAGCTCCAGTATTTTTTCTTCGATGATTTTGGCCGTCTTAATATATTCCTGCTTATCTTTCCCCGTTGGGTCTTCAAGACCCCAATCTTCTCTGAATTTGCAAGGCACAAAAGGACAATTCACATTACACCCCATGGTAATAACGATATCGACCGGTGGGATATCCGAAATAAGTTTTGGTTTTTGCGATAAGCTCATGTCCATGTTGTAGTGTTCCTGAATTACAGTAACAGCCACGGGATTAATTCCATTTTTAATTTCTGTACCTGCTGAATAGGCTTCGAAGCTATCCGATGCAATTATCTTGGCGATGGCCTCTGCCATTTGTGAGCGGCAGGAGTTGTGAACACAGACAAAGGCTACTTTTATCTTTTCCGGCATTGGTTAAATCTCTCCTTTATGCCTACGTGGCCAACCCTGCTGGTCATAAAATTTGAGCTTTAAGGCAAGTGCTGAATTCACCAGGCCAATCATGACCGGCACCTCTACCAATGGCCCAATAACGGCTGTAAAAGCTACGTCGGAGGCAATGCCAAACACCGCTACAGCTACCGCAATCGCCAGTTCAAAGTTATTGCTTGCTGCTGTAAAAGCCAGTGTTATTGTCTGGTCATATTGAAAGCCGCCTTTGTAAGACATAAAGAAGCTGACAAAAAACATAATCGCAAAATAGATCAATAAGGGAATGGCTATTCTTACGACTCCCATTGGATTGGTGACAATCTCCTGCCCTTTGGTCATAAACATAATAACGATTGTATAGAGCAGGGCGATCAAAGCTAACGGTGAAATTTTAGGGATAAATACATTCTCGTACCATTCTCTTGTCTTAACTCGAATCAGTCCAAAACGGGTAATAAAACCCGCTGCAAAAGGAATGCCCAAATAAATCAGAACACTTTTAGCAACATCCCATATTGAAATATCCACGATTTGCCCACCCCAGGAAAGGCCAAGCCATTTCGGAATTAAAGTAACAAAAAGATAGATATAAACCGAATACAAGAGTATTTGGAATATGGAGTTCAGGGCCACGAGTGCGGCACAATACTCGTTATCACCCTTCGCGAGCGTATTCCAGACAATGACCATGGCAATACACCGGGCTAAACCGATGATGATCAAACCAATAGCATAACCTGGCATATCTCTCAAAAACACGATAGCCAGCACAAACATCAAAACCGGTCCGATAATCCAGTTCTGAAGCAGTGAAAAACTGAAGACCTTTTTATTTTGTACGACTTTGCCGATCTCTTCATATTTTACCTTGGCCAGTGGAGGATACATCATTACAATGAGTCCGATGGCAATCGGCCAGGAAATCGTACCCGTGCTGAACTCACCCAACGATACAGCAATGTTTGGGAACAGATAACCTCCGAAAACACCAATAGCCATCGCAATAAAGATCCAAAGCGTCAAAAATCGGTCTAAAAATGATAATCCTGATTGATTTCCATTTTCCATTTTATTCCTCCAGATTTATGTGGTTATAGGCATATTGTATCTTGTTCTCATTGATATGTAAAAGGGCAAACGCCCCCCGATCAAGAAAGATCCACTTCTTTGATACACATTAAATCTTCCCTGGACAGATTCGCCTGCCTGTAGAGTCTGACGGCCTGCTTGCGAACCGCTTTTTCCACGAAATTGCGCACCATCCGGGCATTACCGGAATAAGGCTGCATGTCATTCATATCCTGCAGGTTTCTTCGGAACACAATTTTTGCCTGCGGAGAAAATGTATATTGCCTGTCTGTCAGCATCTGCTCACCAATAGACATCAGTTCATCCAGAGAGTAGTCCGGGAAATCGATATGGAGCGGAAAGCGCGACCGCAAACCAGGGTTTGTCTTTATGAATGCATCCATTTCAACCTTATATCCGGCAAGGATAAGGATGAGGTTATCCTTATGGTCTTCCATCGCTTTGACTAAGGCATCAATTGCTTCCTTGCCAAAATCCTTTTCCCCACCCCTTGCCAAGGAATAGGCTTCATCAATAAACAGGATCCCGCCGAGGGCCTTTTTAACCAATTCTCTGGTCTTATTGGCTGTATGTCCGACATACTCTCCGACAAGATCTGCTCTTTCACATTCGATAATATGTCCTTTCGGTAAGACGCCCATTTCCTTAAACAATCTTCCGATCAGCCTTGCGACTGTAGTTTTTCCTGTACCCGGATTGCCGCTGAAAACCGTATGTAAGACTAAAGGCTCCGTATTCAGTTTCTCTTTTTCCCGTCGTTTACAGATTTCTACAAAAGCATACAACTCATGAATCAGTTTTTTTACTGACTCTAAGCCAATTAAACTATCGAGTTCCGTGATGATCTCTTCAGTCTTTTTGTTACTGCTGCCGGCATAGTCCGGCAACTCAGGTTCTGATGTCATTGGCTGGGTCTGGAGCACCGGCGGAAGATTTGATCTGAAGGTTATCTTAATGGACACAAAAGAAGCACCCCCTATAAGAACGTCATTATATATATATAGCGCAGCGCAAAAAAGGTGAATCATTAATCTGGAAAAATATAAATAATAAAAAAATAAACATCGTGCTATGTCGGGTACACAACACGATGTTCACTTCATTTCATTTTATTTCTGTTCTAGGCCTCAGTGATATCGATCCGCTATATCTATCAGCTATATGTCCCAGCCCAAAGATGGCCCCATCAGGAAATTACTCAGTCATTTCCCCGACTAAGGCATTTAAATTGACTTGTCTCATTGGCATTATGGTAGAAATGGCATGTTTATATACCATTTGTTGTTTGCCTTCGTAGTCCAGAACAACCGTAAAATTATCAAAACCTTTGACTAATCCTTTAAGCTGGAATCCATTGACCAAATAGATCGTAACAGGTATGTTATCTTTGCGGATTTGGTTCAAGAAAACATCCTGCAAGTTAATCGGTGATTTATTCATTTTATTTTTTACCTCCATCACCATTTTTCTTATTGTCTAATTTTACCTTAGTTTCCATCACTGTGCAAGTCAAGAGAATCGCAAATTTCGTCAAGAATTTGTTGAGCCGAACATTCTGTGACGTCATACCATTTGATTCGAGGATCCCTCCTAAACCAGGTTAATTGTCTTTTGGCAAAGTGTCTGGTATCTCTCTGAAGCAGACGCAGCATTTCTTTTTGGGTGACCAAACCTCTCAAAAAATAAACGACATGACGGTAGCCGATGGTTTGAAGGGATTTTAGCCTTGGTGAATAGCCCTCCTGGAGTAAACGTAAAGTTTCTCCGATTATACCACAATCTACCATTTTATGGCAACGCTCATTGATTCGTTCATAAATCACGTCTCTTGGAGCCGTCAGCCCTAAATAAATGACTGATTCATCCAATTCAGCGTACATTTTTTCCATGTATGACCTTTGTTCAGATAATGGTTTGCCGGTTAATTCAAAGATCTCCAGGGCCCTGACAATTCTTGCCGTATCGTTCACATGGAGTTTTTCGGCAGAAGCCCGATCACATTCCGCGAGTCTTTGATGCAGCTCCTTATTGCCATGCTGATTGGCATAAGCCAGCCACTTTTGCTTGATTGGGTCCGATCCTTCTTCCGGAAATTCAAATTCATCCAAAATTGAACGAATGTAAAGTCCCGTTCCGCCAACGACAATCGGGATTTTCCCTTTGGCTTGAATATTCTCAATCCATTTTCTGGCCTGAGACTGAAATCCTGCCACTGTAAACGGTTCAGCCGGATCAAGAAGATCGATCAGATGATGCGGCACACCCTTCTGTTCAGCCTTCGATGGTTTTGCTGATCCGATATCAAGCTTCCGGTAAACCTGAACGGAATCCCCGGAAATGATTTCTCCGTTCAGTCTGAGTGCCAGTTCGACGCCAAGAGCACTCTTGCCGACTGCTGTCGGTCCGATAATAACGATCAGGGGCTTCATCGGAAACCCTCCCCCACCCTGGCTAAATCAATGATACCAAAATCCACAGGGCTGTATTTATTCTTCTCTTCAACATGAAAACCAAGCCGGGCAAATTCGCTGCTGCCTTTTCGTTCTTTCAGCACAACTCTTTTCCTGGCCACGCGGCATGCTTCCCGGATTGTGCCTCTGTCCAAAGGATTCGGGTCGGACCATTTCTTCAACGGCCGGATCGAGGAAGATTCTTTAACCGTAATACGGAACATTGGGTCAAAATAGACGACATCCACAGATGCATCCGGCTGCCCTTTCAATATCCTGGTATGATCTGCCCAGATCGTTTCAATGCGGGAAGCGGCTCGGCTCAATTCTGTCCAGGCTTGAGTTTTTTCCTGAGATATTTTCTTGGCAGGTTTAAACTGGTTGACCTGAGCCAGACCATCCTGAACCAGAAAGTGGATCAGCGGCGAGCTTTCCACAGCAATCACTCTGCCTTTGCCACCTGCCGCATACGCAGCAATCAGTGTATCCGACGCAAGACCCATAGTCGCATCAAGAAAAATATCCCCAGCCTCAAGATTCACTGCCTGAAGAAAACGGTCCGGCACGCCGCGTAAGATATTGATCATCCTTAACAATGCCATACTTGGATGGAAAAAGAGTCTTTCTCCATCATCTTCAAGACAGAGCTTCTGTTTAACGTAACGAAGTATCGGGAGACCATCAGCTTCTGATAAGGCATCCATCGGAACAATTTTTATCCCGGATTGCATACTGAGCTTTTCAAGCCGCAGTTTAAGTTTTTCATCTGACCGTTTATAGGCAATCACATTATCCGTTTGATCCATTCTACTATCCTATCAATCTATTTTTCTGTCTGCGCTCATTGATCTTATTTATTTGATCACCTTTAATTGATCATTATTTCGAAATTAAATTCTTTTTATTCCCTCTCAAACTTATGATTGAGTTCTTTCTCAGATATCTGAATGACCGTAGGGCGGCCATGGGGACAGGAGTAAGGATTATCTGCTCTGCCTAATTTTTGGATGATCTCATCCATTTCCTGAACCATTAAGCGCTCTTTGCCTTTGACAGCCGACCTGCAGGCCAGCATCATGATCCACTCTTCCAGAAGTTTCTCCAAGGATGGAGAAAAAGATGTGTTCAGGATTTCATCGATAAAGGCCTTGAACATCTTCCCCGGTGATTCCAGGTTATCCAGCAGCGGAATCCCTCGCAGAAAATACGTCCTGTCTCCGAAGTGTTCAAAAATGAAGCCCATTCCATGCAGTTCGTCAAAATGCGCAAGCAGGATCTGCTCCTCTTGAACCGTAAGCTCCACCGTTTCCGGAATTAAAAGGAGCTGGCTTGCTGTCTCACGTTGTTTGGCAAGCTGAAGCAGGCTTTCATATCTGATACGTTCATGGGCTGCATGCTGGTCTATAATATACAGATTCTTGTCGTCTGCAGCAAGAATATACAGATGAAAGACTTGTCCAACAGCTTTCAGTTCCAGGAATTTCGAGACGGTCTCCTTATCCTGCTGCAATGTCGGAGATACTTCAGCAATTCCGTCCGGGACGCTCTCCTGAATATTGTCCGTAATGCGCCCAAGATTGCGGTCCGGGATAATCTCTGGCTTACGGTCAGAAATTGTATCAGAAATACGCTCTGGAACCTGATTAGGCATACTATCTGGCATACCCCCGGATAATCTGTCAGAAATGTATTCTGTCTGGTCTGACTGCGGTTCAGACAGTTGTTCTTTAAGGTATGGGTAATGATGTTCTTTTATCTTCTCTACATCTCTGAAAGACTGAGTTTTGGGGATAATTGGTGTATCAGGATCGTACGCCGGAGAGCTTTGATCTGACCTATTCGGTTCCAGCGGCCGGTATAATATTTTGAGTTGTTCCCAGTGAGACGGACTGGATTCAGACGGAGCGGATTCTGAGGTCCTTGTTTTTCCCGTAAAGGAATATTTTCGCATTGGAAAACTGTCCAGAAGGTTTTTCCGGATAACCTCCGTAATCTTCCTGCTCAATTCTTTTTCTTCTTTAAATTTGATTTCCAGTTTGGCGGGATGGACATTCACGTCATAATCCGAAGGAGGCAGGTTCAGCGAAATAACGCATACCGGATAGGTATTGGCGGGAATCAGTGTATGATAACCGTCTTTAATGGCCTGATTCATTAACTGGGAACGGATCACCCTGCCGTTAACAAAAAAGGTAAGACCGCTGCGTGACGACCTGACATGCTCCGGCATGCTGACATAACCGAAAATCTCAAGGCTTTCATCCTGGTAGGATATCGGCAGCATTTTACGGGCAGCATCATTGCCACTGACGGCTGCTATGGCCTCGAGAAGACTGCCGTTTCCAGGCGTATGCAGTAAGATATTATTCGGGTGACGCAGGGAAAAAGCAACATCAGGTCTGGCTAGGGACAGTCTGCCGACCATGTCGGAAATCCAGCCAAACTCCGTAACGGCTGAACGCAGGAACTTGTGTCTGGCCGGTGTATTATAAAACAAGTCTTTAACAGTTACGACTGTACCCGGCGGGCATCCGATTTCCGTCATGGAAAGAAATGTGCCGCCCTCAACTTTTAATTCCTGTCCTGCAACATCATCCGGTGTCCGCGTCATAATACTCAATTTGGATACCGAAGCGATGCTCGGCAGCGCTTCTCCGCGAAATCCCAATGTTCTGAGGTCATCGAGATCTGCAATTGCCGATATTTTACTGGTAGCATGCGGAAGAACTGCCAGACGCAAATCTTCGGCCAGAATTCCGGCGCCGTCGTCTTTCACTCTGATTAGCGCTGTACCTCCGCCCTCTATACTGATATCTATTTTTCGGGCACCGGCATCCAGTGCGTTTTCAACCAGTTCTTTGACTACGGAAAGAGGCCTTTCCACAACTTCGCCGGCTGCAATTTGATTAATGCAATGCTCATCAAGGAGCTTAATTCTAGCCACCAAATGGATTCACCTCCCTGCCGTCCGTCCATAAATGGACTTGATCTCTCAATTGATTTTGCAGTAGAACGGTTTTTTCCAATTTTTGAAAAGTCTCTGCCAGATCGTATCCGGCCTGTTCGCAATTGGGACATGCTTCAAACGGAATTCTGACAAGCACCGCTTTTTGAAAAGCCGACGGTTTTCGGGATATCATCAGCACCGTCCCCCCGCAATGACTGCATTTGCGGATGTATTCCCTGCGGTTTTCTTTAAATCCATCCGTATCATAATAAATACTTTTTTCGGAATATGCCCAGTCACCTGCCGGCAGAAACTGTTCTTTACGAAAAACCCAGGAAGGCCGGACAGCTTCATTCGTTCTTTTCAGATCGGTCAGAAAAGAACGAATCGTATCTCCGCCAATTTCAGTATGCTTAGGCTTCTGCGACTCCACCACCCCGGAATAATCTTCTCCGGCCAGCGCCAAAAAAATAGCCATATTAATATAGGGCAGTGCGCCTTCAATCGCGTATCCGCCTTCCAGTACTGCAAGATCGGGCTTGATCATTTCAGTGATTTTGCCATAACCTCTAGCCGTCACATTCATTGAAGCCAACGGATCCGTGAAATGGTTGTCCTGTCCGGCGGAATTGATGATCAGATCCGGTTTAAATGCTTCCACTGCAGGCATAATCCAGTTTTCCAGCGCATAGAGGAAACCTTCATCACCAACTCCCGGCAGAAGTGGGATATTCAGCACCGATCCCCAGGCATTCGGCCCACCTTTCTCTTCCGTAAATCCGGTTCCGGGAAATATGGTTCTGCCGTCCTGATGGATCGATATATATAAGACATTCGGATCATGATAAAAAATATCCTGCGTCCCATCACCGTGATGAACATCCGTATCTATGACAGCAATTTTTTTGATGCCGTATTTGGTCCGAAGAACATTAATTAAAATAGCTTCATTATTTAGGGTACAGAATCCTCTGTTTCCCCAAACTGTCGCTCCGGAATGATGGCCAGGCGGACGTACCAGCGCAAAGCCGTTCGTAATTTCCTTTTTCATCAGCGCGTTGCCGAGTACGAGCGAACTTCCAACCGCAATCAGATGGGCATCGAGATTATGCTGCTGGAGATCCGGATAAATCGCCTGGGTTCGTAAAACATCAAAGAGATCCGCCACCCCGGGAGAGTATTGCCTGACCTGGGGAAGATCCATGATCCCTTCTTCAAAGATCTGTTCCTGGGTGTAAAGCAAGCGTTCTTCCCGTTCCGGATGGAATTCCCCAAGAGACCAGTCAAAAGCCGGAAAGAAGATAATTCCTGTCTTGTTCATGACCGTATCCTCCCAATGACTCCCGGCGGAACATGCATCGCACCTTTGACAATCTGGCCGACCGTATGATAATTCTCAACCAGCGGAAAATAATCAAAGATCTCTTTCTCCAGGTCACCTGTTTCTATTCCAAGGCCGACTGCCTGTTTTTGCGCTAATTCTTTCAAGAAATCTTCTACTTCCCGATGGGGTTTTTTGGGTCCGCTCCAAATACCCTGCTCCCCGGTTTCCTCTATCCTGTAAATGGAGAACTTCGTATCCAGGTGGAGCGTCCAGGAAAAGGTTGGTTTAGCCATCGCTGCTCCGATCGCATTCGAGACTTCCGAGAATTCACTCAGAACCGTCCGCAGCTTCATCCTGTTCTCCAGCGCTGCTTCAAGCCCCGGTGCTCCTCCTCCGCTGAGCTGAATATAGAATTTAAATTCATCATGATGATGGATGACTTCCCAGACCTTATAGGCCGGCTCGGTTTTCCATTCCTCTAATAGCTGCTCAATGGCACGGGCAATTTTTTCAACCATTTTCTCAACGATGGTTTCTGCTGTCCGGCGCAGATCAGATGCTGTTCTTTGGTTCTCGGGAAGGAGCATGCCAAGCGCTTCTTCAGCCCGCTGCAGATCACCGTAATCCGTCAGATTTAGGTAGCGCAGTGCATCCGTAGGTGTCGGGCTGATTCCTCCTATGCAGTAGGCAGGACCTAAGCGGTGGTCGGCCAGCATAACCTCTCCCTGATCCAGACAGACAGCTGAATCCCCTCCAATAGAGACTGAACGCACAGCCAGCGAGCGGACATTCGTCAGGAAGGGTCCAATCTGCGCTCCATGGGTGCTGATTAACGGAGATCCGGATAATACCAGCCCTATATCGGTCGTGGTTCCACCGATATCGACAACGACATAG
Organism: Dehalobacter sp. CP; assembly: GCF_047652685.1. Lineage (NCBI taxonomy): Bacteria > Bacillati > Bacillota > Clostridia > Eubacteriales > Desulfitobacteriaceae > Dehalobacter > Dehalobacter sp. CP. The sequence goes on along the minus strand of NZ_CP157399.1, from coordinate 1,399,189 downwards.
GATTCCTCCGGATTGCTCTGGGCGAGCGTTCCAAGTACACTTGCCGCCGGTCCGGAGTAAATCGACTCAACCGGTCTGATCTTTGCCAGCGGCAAGACCCCGCCATCTGCCTTTAGCACCCGGATCGGCGCCCGGCATCCCCTTGCCTCAACCGCCATCTTCAACTGATAAGCAAAATTCTGAAACAATTCTGTTGCGGCCAGGTTCAGATAAGTCGTCAGACTTCTGCGGTAGAAATTGGCCTGTCCGGACTGACTTCCGAGAGCCGTTGTAATTCCGGGCACCTCTCGATGCAAATAGGCCGCCAGCTGCTCCTCAAAGACATTGTTGCGATGGGAAAATTTACTGACAATGGCCGTAAGCGGCTTAACAGACTGTTTGTTCAATTTTTCAGCAAGCGTCTGCCACTCTGATTTATCCGCTGGCACAACGACCCTTCCGCGATAATCCAAAACACCGGTTGAGACACTGTAATCCACGGGCCACGGCAATGAGGAAAGCTTCATGCCGGTCCCCGGAAAAAGGATCAGTTCGACCTTAGGCAGGTGTTTTTGCATAATTGCGTTCGTTACCAGCGTCGTACTGACGGTGATGGTTTCGATGTTTTTAGCCTTGGAAATTTGGAGATAATCCAGGGCGCTGATGATCGTGTTCAGAATGTCATCCTGATTGGTCGGAATTTTACCCTTGCGCTCGATCACGCCATTCGTAATCATGACAGCATCGGTAAACGTTCCGCCCACATCGATGCCAATAAGGCTGGCCATGTTATCTCCTCCTTCTGTTATGATCTTTATTATATGGGGTTGGTCTGCGTAATCAGTAACGTTTTCGGCTATTGCGCCCTCCTTGGCGCAAAAAGCCGCGCTCCGCATCGTGCTACGCTGACACTGTTACTGATTACGCAGACAGTATTATTTTAAATTATGTATTACTTTGGGTTTTGGCTGTTATACGACGTTTTCCCGGTCTTTGTTTTGCACATTCAATGGATCAAGAATCAACTCTTTAATGTCCTTATCATAGTCTGCGCTAATACAATGTAAGATGTACAGGGCTATCAAGATTAAATAATTAACTCCAACATTAGTCGTAATAATTTCTGTCCAATTTAAATTACTATCTACATGTGCGCCCCCGTCTTTTTCGGCAAATGTTTTAATAAGGTCTTTAACTGAATAATAATTCTTTGAGTCATACTGAATAATAATTTGATTTACCCATTCACCTAACGCTACTGGCTTAGAGTTATCATCGAATAGATCATATACAGTTCTTCTTTCTCCATTTAAAAACTTATAGGGGTCAGTAATATTCCCAAATGAAAGTAGAAGTGGTTCATCAACAACCTTGGGCAAAAGGGAATTGTCTTTACCGCGGTTAGAATCACATATCAGAATTCTTAGTTGCGTAGCAATTACGTTAATAAATGAATCTATTTCCAATCTGTGAACAAGAAAAAGGCTAACTTCTAGCATCTCTACGCACTGTGTGAACTTCTCAAAATGATTAATATCACTTCTTAGATATTGTTCCTTCTCTTTCTTTGGCTCCATGACTACTCCCCATTCATATCAAATCTATTTAGACTTTCTTTCAAGGGAAATGTCGTATGACAACATTTATCTGCAATACATTGATCCGAGTCTAAGTATATTCGTATATGTATAATGATAGATTATTTCTAGGCTGTTAGGCATTTCTTAAAGCTACAAATATCATTCATTAAAGGGAATCTACATTAAGACACATTCTGGCAAGAAAACTACTCTAACATGCTTGTAATTAGTCTGGGTGCCACAGTTCCGCGACAAGCGGAGCATGGAGTGCGCAGCGCGGCTTTTTGCGCCAGGGAGGGCGCAATAGCCGAAAGCGGTATTGTGGCACCCAGACAGGCCACAAACAGGGTTATTCGTTGTCTAAAAAGGCCACAACATAATTACCGATTTATAGAAAGCTGAAAAGCCTCATCAAGATATATCAATCATCATTGCAGAAATGCCGTTAGATAATCTTCGTCGCCTTAACGCGGCTGACGAGATCATAGAGGTAATCCATCGCCTGACGCGGTGCAAGATTATCCAGATCCAGCTCTTCAAGCTCCTTAAATATCGGATGCGTGCTTTGGGTATCAAACAGTGACGGCTGCAGCATATTGGCATCGACAGCTTTCACAATCTTGCGCTGGGTCGGGGAATTTTCGAGTTCACCGAGAATGAGGGCTGCCCTTTTTAAGAGATGGGGCGGAAGGCCGGCAATCTTCGCCACATGAAGGCCATAGCTCCGGTCAGCCTTGCCGGGAAGTATTTTATGCAGGAAAACAACGTCGTCTCCCTGTTCCCTAACAGCCACATGCAGATTAAAAACTTCAGGATAACGTTCTTCCAATTCGGTTAGCTCATGGTAATGTGTCGCAAATAATGTTTTGGCTTTAATGTCGGTGTTTTCAACCAGATACTCGGCAATCGCCCAGGCCAGACTGAGACCGTCAAACGTGGCTGTTCCCCTGCCGACTTCGTCTAGAATAATCAGACTGTCCGCCGTGGCATTTTTGAGGATATGGGCAACTTCGTTCATTTCGACCATAAATGTGCTTTGCCCTGCGGCCAGGTTATCGGCGGCTCCTACCCGGGTAAAGATACAGTCGGCAATCGAAATGGCAGCCTTCTGGGCAGGCACGAAGCTGCCGACCTGGGCCATTAAAACAATCAGGGCTACCTGGCGCATATAGGTCGATTTCCCAGCCATATTGGGGCCGGTAATCAGAGCAAGGTGCTTATTACGGGTAAGATAAGTATCATTCGGAACAAACGTATCACAGATTCTTTCCACAACCGGATGCCGTCCCTCAACAATATGAATGATCCCATCGGAACGTATTTCCGGTTTGACATAATTGTTCTGAATGGCGGTTCCAGCCAACGAGACAAAAACATCGATTTCAGCCAACGACTGGGCAGCATTAATGATCAGCAGCGAACAAGCCAGAACCTTGTCCCGAAGCACAGAAAACAGCTGATATTCGAGATCACTGAGTTTGTCCTGCGCAGTCAGGACGCGCTGCTCGTATTCCTTTAATTCCGGGGTGATGAATCGCTCGGCATTAACCAGCGTCTGTTTTCGCTGATAATCATTCGGAATCAAATGGGCATTCGCATTGGTGATTTCAATAAAGTACCCAAAGTTCTTATTAAAGCTGATCTTCAACGAACGGATTTTGGTGCGTTCTCTTTCCTGATTTTCGAGGCGGGCAATCCATTCTTTGCCACCGGACGATATCGCCCGCAAACTGTCAATTTCTGCTGAATAGCCGTTCTGAATAATATTTCCGTCCTTCGGAGAGTACGGTGCTTCAGGATTTATGGCCGCAAGCAGTTCCTGCGCAAGGTCATCAAGCCCGGCCAGGGACGGCAGGTATTTAGCCAGCTTTTGAGAACCGTTGTCAGTGATGCAATCCCTGACCTTAGGCAGGCAGGATAACGTGCTGCCCAGCGCCAGCAGATCCCGGGGACTTGCTTTGCCAAGGGACAGTTTTCCAAGCAGCCTTTCCAGGTCATACACTGCTGTCAAAGCTTTTTGTATATCTTGGCGTAAAAAAGTATTCAGCGTTAACTCTTCGACGGAAGCCAACCGTTCATTAATGCTTTCAGGATCGCGTAAGGGTTGCTGCACCCAGTTTCTGAGCAGTCTGGCTCCAAAGGCCGTTTTGGTTAAATTCAGGGTGGAAAATAAGGTCCCCTTCTCATCGCTGGTTCGCAGTGATTCGACAAGTTCAAGATTCCTTCTGGTCCATTTATCGAGAACCATTGCCGTACTGCTTTGGCTCACCGAAATGCGCAGGATATGTTCCTGTCCCGAGTTGGGGATATTCTGACTGATATACTGCCAAAGTCCGGCGGCAGCTTTGCAGGCAACCGGCATTTGCTGCAAAAGTTCTGCCTGCTTCTTAAATCTTTCACTAAGTTCAGCCGTCCTCAGGAACAAATTTTTTTCGATCGCTGTCAGATAATAATCCGTAAATAGTTTGGGCAGCATCACAATGTCCTTGGACAGGATAAGTTCGGAAGGTGCAATACGGTTTAATTCCGCCTGCAGTATCTGAATGGAAGGCGTCTCCATGATCCGGAAATCACCCGTTGTGATGTCGAGATAAGCGAGCGCCCACGTTTTCTCCTTATAGACACACGCCAGAAAGTTGTTCTTTGTTTCCGAGCTGATACTGTCCAGCGTACCCGGCGTCACAATCCGGACAATGTCTCTTTTGACAATTCCTTTACTGGCTTGAGGATCTTCCATTTGTTCACAAATGGCAACTTTAAATCCGGCAGCGACCAATTTCAGAAGATAACCGTCCACGGCATGATGCGGAACTCCGCACATGGGTATTTTCTGGCCCTTGCCTGCGTCCCGCGCCGTTAGCACGATTTCCAGAACAGGAGCAGCTGTCTCGGCATCCTGGCCAAACATTTCATAAAAATCGCCAAGCCTGAAAAACAGGATCGTATCCGGTACCCTGTTCTTTATCTCTTGATATTGCTGCAGCATGGGTGTATTCATGGCTCACTTAGCTCCCCAAAAAGCGTCCAGGAATTTGCAGATCTGATTGTAACCGAAACAAGCGAACCGACCAAGTCCTCCCTGCCTTCAAATACAACAATCTCATTTCCTCTGGTACGGCCTGTTAAATATTTAGGATCCGACTTGCTGGGTCCTTCCACCAAAATTTCATAGCGATTGCCAATCAGTTCCTGGCGCCAGCTCAGACTCCGGGTATTTTGAAGTACCATCAGTCTCTGCAGACGATTTTTCTTGATATCGAGCGGAACCTGATCCGGAAGCGTTGCCCCCGCAGTCCCGGACCGTTTGGAAAACATGAAGGTAAAGGCCTGATTGAAAGGCACTGTATTGACAAGATCAAGCGTCTGCTCGAAATCTTCTTCCGTTTCTCCGGGAAACCCAACAATAATATCGGTTGTCAATCGGGCCTCGGGTACAATTTCCAGAATACGCGCAATTCTTTCCAGGTAGTATTCCCTGGTATACCCTCTGTTCATCGCCGTCAGCACTTGATTGCTTCCGGCCTGGAATGGCAGATGGAAGTGTTCACAGATATGCTCGCCGCGGGCTACCGTCTCGATCAGCTTATCACTGAAATCTTTCGGATGAGAGGTCATAAACCGGATTCGGTAAAGCCCTTCAATTTGATCGATTTCAGTCAGCAAATCGGAAAAATCATACGCAAAACCGTCTTTTTTTCCGTAGGAATTGACATTCTGGCCAAGCAAGGTCACATCACGGCAGCCATTTTCGACAAGTGTCCTGATTTCGTCCAGAATAACGTCCATCGGACGGCTGCGTTCTCTTCCCCTGACATAAGGAACAATGCAATAGGCACAATAATTGTCACAGCCATACATGATGTTGACATTGGTCCGAAGCTTTCCTTTTTCAGCCAAAGGAACAACCTCAGTGGTTTCACAGGCCGCCCCGGAAACAAGCGAGGCTTTTCCGCCCTGATCCGCTGTTTTCAGCAAACCTTCAAATTGATGATGATCAAAGGTCCCTGTCCAGATATCGACATGAGGGGCTTTTTTTTGGAGTTTTTCCAGCAGGCCGGGCTGTTGAATCATGCATCCGGCAACCGCAATCTTGAGCTGCGGTTTTTTTTCTTTCAGTTTTTTCAATTGACCGATTTTGCCAATAATTTTATTTTCGGCGCTTTCTCTGACACAGCAGGTATTAATGATAACCAAATCGGCCTGTTCAGGGTTCTCGGTGCGCGCGTACCCGTTTTTTTCCGAAATGGCCGTCAAGGTCTCGGCATCCCGCTCGGACATTTGACAGCCATACGAAATCGTACACACTTTCTTATTCATTTTGTTCGACATGTATTCAATCAATCCTCTATTACATCTTCGGAACGGACTGGTAATACAGCGCCAGCGTTCCCGGTCCGACATGACTGCCTACAACACAACCAATATCACTAATAATCACGTCTTTGACAGGCAGTGCATTTTTAATTTCTTCAGCCAGGGCTTCGGCTTCTTCCAGACACGCCGAATGAGAAATCCCGATTACTTGCTTTTCTGCTTCGACGATTTCATTTTTCATGATTTCGATGAGCTTGCGGATCGCAGCTTTTCTGGATCTGACTTTGTTGAATACATCAATTTTCCCTTCCGTATTCATGTGCAAAATTGGTTTAACATCTAGAAGTCCGGCAACAAATCCGGCTGTTTTGCTTAATCTTCCGCCTTTCACAAGGTATTCCAGCGTATCAATGGTAAAAATGTACCGCATTTTATTTCTAATCTCCATGATTTGCGGTTCAATCTCCTGCCAGATATCGGTATGCAACAGTATTTCTGACGTAAGTACGGCCTGCAGCCCGAATCCCAAAGATGCACCAAGACTGTCGATGATATGTATTTTTTCCGGAGCGCTGCACATTTCCCGCACCATCACTGCCGTTTGGCAAGTTGAACTTAAGCCGGAAGACAGGTGTATGGCAATAACTTCTTTACCTTCAGCCAATACTTTTTCGTAGGCATCCTTTAAAAGATTCAGATTAGGCTGCGAAGTCTTCGGGAGTTCTTTATAATCTTTGAAATTAGCATAAAACTTGTCCGGAAAAATATCGATCCCTTCTGCATAGGTAACCCCATCAATATTTACCGGCATCGGGACAACAATAATCCCAAGTTTCTCAGCTAAATCTCTTGGAATATCTGAAGCGCTGTCTACTACGATCTGAAATGGCATGCTATCACTCCATCCAAAAAATGATACTATAAATAATCCTACCAATTACATCCTGTTTGTCAAGTTTTTTAGAAAACTTAGGTTGCACTTATATCTATCGGAAAATGTACAGCTTTTCAATAATTTAGAAACTTAAAAAAAATAGCGCTTGTCCAAGCGCTATTTCATTCCTGTTTTAGAGATAGTTCAAAGGATTTACAGTACTGCCGTTAATGATTACTTCAAAATGCAGGTGCGATCCTGTTGAATTTCCGGTTGAGCCTACATTGCCGATATTTTGGCCTTTCGATACAGTTTGTCCGACACTGACAAGCAGTTTGGATGAGTGACCATACCGGGTAGATACGCCATTACCATGATCGATCATGATGCAGTATCCATATCCGCCATCCCATCCTGCTTCCACAACGGTGCCGGAAGCTGCCGCATAATAGGGCTGGCCGGTAACTCCATCAATGTCGATTCCAGTATGGAAGCTTCCATGACGAGAACCATAATAGGAGGTAATGCCTCCGCTGATGGGCCAGCTTAAACCGGAGATACTGCCCGATCCGCGGGATGTCCCAACATAGACAATTGAGCGGCCAGGTCCTTTGGCAACAATCTGATTTACAGGTTTACTGACAACTTCTTCCTTGACAACCTGCTTTTCGATCATTTTACCATTTTCCTCAACATACGAATATGTAACGGCCTTTTCACCATCTTTACCGGCCTGCTTAATAATACTCTTACCGTAGCCGAGACTTCTGTCCGTCTTAGAAACCACATCAAACGGAACAACCTCACTGACTACCTTCGTACCTTCACTTCGTACTGTAAGGTAAGGCTTTGTTTGAACAAGCTTAATTTTCTGTCCTGGCTGAATGATTGAGTCTTCAGTAAATCCCGGGTTAGCAGCAATCACTTCGTCTGTCAGCATATTGTTCTTACGGGCAATCAGCCATAAAGAATCATTTTCTTGAATGGTATACGTGGTTTCTGCTACATCGCCTTTAACCAAGATTTCCAAAGCAGCATCAACTGTCTTGACTTCACCCGGGTGAACTTTTGATGCAATTTTGGAGACCGGTTCGACAATTTTGACTGAAGAAACAGTATTATTTTTCGAAGGCTTGGTCTGATAATCCTCATACTTTTTCAACAAAGTATTGATGTCTTGTTCACTGGCTAAAACAACCACGACTTTGCCATTCACCTGTAACCCATATCCATTGACATACGGTGTAATGGCCTTTGCCAAAACATCTTGAGACACCGGCCCGGTATAATCTTTATTCTTTAATCTTACACTTTTATATTCTATCGTATCGCTGGTCTGAGCAACGGTTCCGGCTGTGTTCCCCTGCTGGGTAAGAACCTCTTGAACCAGTTGTTTAGCCTCAGATTTACTTGCTGCATAACCAATGTTTTTGCCGTTTACAACAATACCTACTGCCGGAGTTGTCGCGCTAAAATAAAAACAACCACTGAAAATCACTGCCAAAGCCAGCGCGGTGATCCCGATCGTCTTTGGAGATTTCCAGGAAATATTTTTAATCTTTGCTGCTGTCTTCGAAAAAATTTCTTTATATTCGATTTTATTTGCTAAGTTCACGACGCCAAATTTTATTCTTTTCGCTTGCTTAGCCAAAGCCTCTGCAGTATTCACTTTTTTAAATTTTTGTATGATTTTGTCCAGATAATTTTTGTTTATCTTTCTACTAATCATTCTCGCCCCCCTTGGCTTGTCATTCGTACACTGCTATATGATACCATTAATTAAGCCTTAAGAAAATACAGGAATTTTCCAATTCATTGACGCACACGTTTATTCCTTGAGAAATTCCTTATATTCTAGGCAAAATTTCTTTTAATTTTATTGATAAAAGACAAGATTCCCGTGGACCTTTCATGGGTGACTCTTTTCCCAAGAAGCGTTTTGGCGATGCTGAGGACCTGAACTGCATATTCAGAATTAGGCTGGGATAAAAATAAGGGGTTTTGACTCTTTAAGGATTTTGTGACTTTTTTGTCATCATAAATCCAGCCAAGCAGTTCCGGCTGCAGCTTGAGATACTTGGACGAAGCTTTCTTAAATGTTTCACAGCACTTTATCGCTTCAGCTTCATCTTCACAGCGATTGATCACCAGGTAAGGACGGATATTCGAATTGCGGTACGCCAGCGCTTTGGTCAGTCCGTATGTATCCATCATCGCGTGCGGTTCTGTGGTGGTAATCAGCAGCAGGTCATCCGCCGCCTCCAAAAATTTAAGTACGACTTCCGAAATACCCGCTCCGGTATCGATCAGAAAGATATCACATTCACCTTCCAGATCCGCAAATCCGGATATGATACGGTTAAACTGAAGAGGACTGAGATTTGTTAACGATGAAATGCCGCTTGAACCCGGCAGAAGCTTAATTCCTCCCGGGCCGGGAGTCAGAATGTCCTTTAAGGTGCACTCTCCTTTCAGGACATGGGTAAGGTTCAGCGGATTATTTAATTTCAACAATAATTCGACATTGGCCATCCCAATATCAGCATCAAGGATGATAACTCTTTTACCAAGCTGGCTTAAAGCCATACTCAAATTGATGGTGAGTGAAGTTTTACCAACTCCGCCCTTACCGCTGCCGATCGCAATGACTCTGGATTTTTTTTGCTGTCTCTGGATAGTTGGAATCGTAACGCACCAACTCTGCTGAGCGGGCTGCCGGGAAATCACTTCGGATGTAAGGACGATTTTCGAATCGGAGACCAGCCAGCGTATCACGGTACCAATCGGGATCAGCAGCAGATAACCTTTATGTAAAGTGATTGCCAATTCCAAGTGGTCAGGGAATACATTCTTTATTTCTGCAGTATAGATGTCGTGAAATAATTCGGAGTTTGTCGTAAAATTAAGTTTTTGTCCTGCAAAGAATTGTGGCTGATTCATTAATTTCCTCCCGAATTCTGAACTGCTATATAATTTTCTACAACGAAGGACAAGTTCCCTTCTGGCTTATAAAAAAAAATGACTGCAATGGGCAATCATTTTATATTACCGTAAGCAATTTCCGGTGCCAACGTGTAAAGAACGGTAAGGCTGAATTATGGAAGCAATACTTTAGGAGAAACAATAATGACTTCTACACCGTATTGCTTAATTTTATCAATTTGTTCCGGAGAGGCCCCGGCATCGGTGATAAACTTATTCACCTTTTTCCATTTGGCAAACGTATGGTAGAGAATATGACCGAGTTTCGCGCTGTGAGCGACAAGAATAACTTCCCTGGCCGAAGTAATCATGGCCTGTTTGACTTCGGATTCGATCATGCTCGATGTCGAAAGACCTTTTTCCGTGCTGATGCCTGTCGCCGACAGAAACAGTTTGTCCGCGTAGAAACCATCCAGATTTTCCCTGGTCATCGGACCCAGCAGCGAATAGGTCGTGCTTTGCACTTCCCCGCCTGTTAGGACAGTCGTGATATCTTCACGCATACTGAGAATTTCGGCAACGGCAAGGGAATTCGTTACAACCGTGCATTTTATGTCAAGGGCGAGCGCAATCGCCAGCGTCGTCGTTCCGGAATCCAGAATCACGGATTCTCCTTCATTAATCAGACCAGCAGCTGCTCGGCCAATGCTAAGCTTTTCACTTTGGGCTTCGCCGATCCGGGTAGTAAAGACGGTATTCTTAATTTGAGGGTTTTGAGGATAAACGGCTTTGCCGTGTTCCCGCTGAATCAAGCCCATCAAAGCAAGTTGTTTAAGATCACGGCGTATGGTCATTTCGGAAACATTAAACTCAGCAGCCAGTTCCGCTACCGTCAAATGCCCGTGTTTTTGGAGCAAATATCTGATTTTTTCCTGTCTGCCTGCTGTCAACTACCCACCTCCAGCTTTACATATGCATTTTATGCTATTGTCACGTTAAAGTTAATTTAAGTTTAACAGATACTAGATCTGTCAGGTCAGTTCTTTATTTATAGTATTGCAACAGAACCCTCATAGACAACACCGGACAATGCGTCTACAGTAATTAAAACACCTTCCTGAATCTTCTGTACAGCGTCATCCGCTCCGACGATTGCCGGAATCCCATATTCCAAAGCGACAATAGCCGCATGTGAAGTCAGTCCTCCGCGTTCAATCACAACTGCACCGGCTTTCGCCATAACCGGAAGCTGCTCGGCATCCGTGAAAGGGGCTATAAGAATATCTCCTTGGCTGAATTTCTCCGGATCGCTAACTTTGCTTGCTTTCCCCGAATAAGCTCTTCGTCCGATTCCGGTACCTTTTGCCAGCACATTCCCGACCACCTGGACTTTGATCAGATTGGTCGTGCCAACTTTGCCGACTGGGACACCCGCAGTCAGCACCACAACATCGCCGGTTTGAATCAATTTCTGATCCAAAGATCTTGTCACGGCAACGGAAAGCAGTTGGTCCGTTCCTGTACTTTCCGGGACAATGATGGTATGAACACCCCAGCTGAGGGTCAGGCTTCTCGCTACTTCGGGATAAGGCGTTGTTGCGATGATCAGCGACTTCGGTCGGTAACGGGAAATCATTCTGGCTGTTTTGCCGGACTGGGTTGGCGTAATGATTGCGGCCGCGTTCAGATCCGCTGCTATGGTATAACTGGCATGACCGATCGCGTCGGCAATATTACGTCCTTTTTCCAACGGGGCACTGGTCTTAAAAAATATCCCTTCAGCCTTGTGCGCTATTTTATCCATTGTCTGTACCGCTTCGACCGGAAATTCACCGGCTGCAGTCTCACCAGAGAGCATGATCGCGTCCGTGCCGTCTAAAATGGCATTGGCGACATCACTTGCTTCCGCTCTGGTCGGACGCGGCTGGTGCGTCATCGATTCCAGCATCTGCGTCGCTACGATGACTGTTTTGCCCAACGCATTGCATTTGCAAATAATCTCTTTTTGATAAATTGGGACTTCTTCCACCGGAATTTCTACGCCAAGGTCTCCCCGGGCTACCATAATACCGTCGGCAACTTCCAAAATACTGTCGATATTACGTATACCTTCATGACTTTCGATCTTAGCGATAATCTTTACCGCAGCGTTCGCTTCCTCGACGACCTTCCGCACTTCCAGAATATCTGAAGCCTTGCGGGTAAAGGAAGCCGCGATAAAATCAATCCCGTTTCGCAGCCCGAACTGAATATCTTCGATATCTTTCAGCGTGAGGGCCGGCAGCTGAATACTGGCGCCGGGAACATTGACCCCTTTTTGGGATTTTAGCAGGCCCCCGTTCCTGACGATCGTCGTGATTTGTCCATTTGCAGTCGAGGTTACTTCCAAGTCAAGCAGCCCGTCACTCAGCAGAATATGATTTCCGGGCACAACCTCGGTCCAGAGATCCGGATAGGTCACAAAGACCCGCTCCGCAGAACCGAGGCTTTCATCCTGATCAAGCATAAAGCTGCTTCCGTTTTCCAGATGAACCCCTTGCTCAGGAACCAAGCCTGTACGAATCTCCGGACCTTTGGTATCCAGCAGGATCCCCAGATTAACACCGGTTTGTTCTGCAGCAGCCCTGAGGTTCACAATTGTTTTTCCATGCGCCTCATGACTGCCATGAGAAAAATTAAGTCTAGCCACATTCATGCCGGACTGAATCAGCCGTCTGATCTTATCCGGATGCTCACTGGCGGGACCGATCGTACAAATGATCTTGGTTCTTCGCATCATATCGCCCTCTCTCGAAGAATTCAGCTAGCACGACATACTTAATTAACCTACGAAAAATAAACTAGCATGCAAAGATTCATCTACATTACTCCAGATTTTGTCTGCGTGCCACAATTCCAGCGTCAAGCGGAGCATGGAGTGCGTAGCGCGGCCTTTTGTGTCAAGGAAGACACAACGGCCGAAAGCGGAATTGTGGCACGTAGACAGGCCCGAAACACTAAAACTGAATGTTATTTACCCAATATTAATTAAAACCCGCGAGCAGCCATCATTTTGATCACATCAATAACCCTGTTCGAATAGCCGGATTCGTTATCATACCAGGCCAGGACTTTGACCATCTTATCCCCGATAACCATTGTGGACAGTCCGTCAACAATGGAACTGGCGTTATTGCCGTTATAATCGCTCGAAACAAGGGGAAGTTCGTTATAGGAAAGGATTCCTTTAAGTTCACCTTCTGCAGCCTGTTTAAGCTTGGCGTTGACTTCTTCCTTCGTCGTCGCTTTACTGACATTCACAACAAAATCGACCAAAGATACATTCGGTGTCGGGACTCTTACTGCCAGACCATTCAGCTTTCCTTTAAGTTCTGGCAAAACAAGGGCCACGGCTTTTGCCGCTCCAGTGGTTGTCGGGATCATTGATTGGAATGCAGCTCTGGCTCTGCGCCAGTCGGAATGCTCAAAGTCTAAAATTCTCTGGTCATTGGTTACGGAGTGCGTTGTTGTCATCATTCCCTGCTCGATGCCAAATTCTTTCATAATCACTTTCGCAACAGGAGCCAGGCAGTTGGTGGTACAGGAAGCATTGGAAATGATATGATGTTTGGCCGGATCATATTTATCGTCATTGACACCCATCACAATCGTGATATCTTCATCTTTACCGGGTGCCGAAATAACAACCTTTTTAGCCCCTGCTTTCAGGTGTTTACCTGCGCCTTCCCTGTCCACAAATCTTCCGGTCGATTCAATCACGACATCGACGCCCAGTTTTTTCCAGGGTAGCTCTTCCGGGTTCTTTTCGGCCAGGAGTTTGATGGTGCTTCCTTTGACCTTCATCACACCAGCTTCGACGATAACATCGTAAGGCAGTGTACCGTGGGTAGAATCGTATTTCAGCAAATGCGCCAGCATATCTGCTTTGCCAAGATCATTCACTGCAACGACTTCCAAATCCCCTGAAGATTCAAGAAAAGCTCTCATACAAAGCCTTCCGATTCTGCCAAAACCATTGATTGCTACTTTTACCGACATAGTTCTCATCCTCCAAATGTTTATTTAAACATATATATTCCGTGTAAATGAACATATTCCTGCATTAAAATGTTAATTCGCACATTTTTGTTTTGGAATTTGCATATGAACATAGCGTCCCCAGAAAAGAACAAATCTTTCAGGAAATTTCAAGGATTACTGCATGAAAAAACCAGGATAACCTAATGAGATACTATCCTGGTTTTTTATTTTCTCTCTAATTGTGGTTAGTGATCAGCAGCGTTTTTAAACGATCCTTCCTTGCCATCGCCGATCTTGGAATAACGATTTCAAACAGTGCACAGTATTTATCTGCAAAGGTGACAACAAACGATTCCGTATAGCGCGGCGGTTTCACAGTTAAGGGCCACATATGTTTGACAATAATGTCCTTTTCCACATCATTCAAAATAAAATACTTGCCGGCATTTTCCAGGGCAGCTGACGGATGCGTAAATCCATGCAACCCCTTCTCCGGTTTCGTCGTATGCCAGTCATACAGAAAAAAGTCATGCAGGAGTCCGCCTCGCGCCGCAGACCGGAAGTCGAGCCCCAGTCTATGGCAAAGAATAAAACTGGTGTAGGAAACGGAAAAGCTGTGTTCCAGACAGGTGATATGCTTATGATGAATATACTTCTCCATGACATACAGTTTTTCGTTATTAATCAATTCCTGAATACAGTCCCGGTATTCTTCAAAATCACAGGAATCTGTTTTTAAGTTCGACCTTAATTTTGTTAAGCCTTTCATTCAGGATGCTCCTTACATCACGGTTAATGATACCTGCATTCAAAACCATCAGGCGTGGAAAAGCCAGGAAAAACCGTTTGTATTTCAATACATTTTCTCGATATTTGTTTACGGGGATATTGGCATAATTCAAAATGACTTCCCTGAGATTCAGCGCATCGCCGACAGATTTCACCGTATCTGCAAAGAAGTAGACAACAAACGCAATGACCAGATACGCCTTGACTTCTGCAGGTATCAAGAATACCCTTGCAGAAATGACCGGATGAACATACTGGAGCAGCACAAAGGCCAGTAAACCCCAAAGTACAGAATATTCCAGACAGATATACCCCTTTAGATTGGCGATTTTGTTGCTGTAGTCCCACCATTTGTAGCGAAATATTTTTTCCAGAAGAAACCCTGTCAGATATTCCAATCCGGTAACAACCAGGACAGCCACCAAAATACTGATCAGTACTACGGCCGGTGAGTTTTCAAAGACGGAACTCGCCCATTCAGAAGAAAGAAGCACTAAAACAGCGCTGAAACCATAAAGCGGGCAAAAGAATCCGGCTAAAAAGCCCCTATTGACAAATCTTCTATGGACGATGCAGGCAAACCCCGATTCCAGCATCCAGCCTAAAAAAGAATAGATTGTAAAGAATAACAGAATATCCATTTCGCTGCTTCCCATGATTCCCCCTCCTTTCCTCCATTTAAAACTAAGATTAATCACAATTATTAATAAATTCTTTTAATTTTTAGGCCTCGTTATATTCCCGCCTGATTAATCAGCGAAGCCAGATACCCGGCTCCAAACCCGTTGTCAATATTAACAACGCCGATTCCTTCCGAGCAGCTGTTCAGCATGGTAAGCAAAGGGGCGAGTCCGCCAAAATTCGCGCCATAACCGACACTTGTTGGGACCGCGACGACCGGACTGGCGGCCAGTCCACCGACAACACTTGGCAGCACGCCGTCCATTCCTGCGACAACAATCAGCACCTTGGCCTGCTGCAGCCGCTCCGACTGGGACAATAGTCGGTGAAGACCTGCTACGCCTGTATCATACATGCGTTCGACCTTATTGCCCATAGCTTCCGCGGTTACAGCTGCTTCTTCGGCAACCGGCAGATCTGAAGTACCTGCACTCACAACCAGGATATTGCCAACAGACCTTTGAACCCCTTTTCTGATCACAATCGTGCGGGAGGTTTCATTGAACTCAGCTGACGGGATCTCCCGGCAGACGGCCTCATAGACTTCCCTGCCGGCCCTTGTCGCGAGTATGTTCTGATCGGAAACCTCGTGCAGTTTTTTGGCAATCTGAACAATTTGGTTTGTCGTTTTGCCCGGACAAAAGATTGCTTCCGGAAAACCCTTACGATACTGACGGTGAGTATCCAAACGCGCATAGCCCATGTCACAGCTGTACATCTGCTCAAGCTGCTGCAAGCCTTCATCGATTGAAATCTGGCTGTCCTGAACCTGATTCAGGATTTGTTTGATTTTATCTTTCATGTTATTCCTACTCTCTCTTATGCAAGTAAGGCAAGCAACAGCGATATACCGGATCGCATATCGTTTTTAGACGCAATTTCACCTGGCGTATGCAGATGCCGGACTGGAACAGCCAGGCCCCCGGTAGGGATCCCGCCTTTGGTCAGGTGAACCGGGCCGGAATCGGTGCCTCCGTTCGTAATGATTTCCCATTGATAGAGTATTTCGTGCTGTTCGGCGATTTCAGCCATCCAGTTTTTAATTTGGGGAGATACGACGATTGATCTGTCCATCACTTTAATCGCGATACCTTTATTCAGAGAAGTCCGCGGCACCCCGTATTCCCTGGGCATATCAAAACTGAACGTCGTATCGATATTCAAAGCGAGATTCGGTTCCAGCGCGTAGGCGGCTGTTTTTGCTCCGCGCGCGCCCACTTCTTCCTGGGCAGTAAACACAAAGTACAAGTCATCTTGGCTGCTGACTCTTTTCAATACTTCCAAGGCAATAAAACAGCCTACCCGGTTATCCAGCGCTTTGGAGATTACACAGTCTTTGGTCTCCTGATAGGTTCCGGAGAATACGGCCATATCGCCTTCCCGAACCATCGTTCTGGCCTCTTGCTCACTGGTTACTCCAAGATCGAGGAACAGCCGTTCCGGTGAATTCTCATCCAGCTTCTTTTTCTCTTCACGGCTGACGACACCTACTGCCCCGTTGGCAAAAACGAAGCGCTGTGCGAGCAGAACATGATCTCGCAAACCGCCAACCGGTGCAAAGTACAGATAGCCCTGCTTATTGATATGGGTCACCATGATGCCGACTTCATCCATATGGCAGGCAATCATAATCTTCTTCCCAGGACCTTTTTTTCTGACAATCAGATTACCCAGCGTATCCGTATAAGCGGTATCAGCATCATTTTTTGTCTGGTCTAAAATCAGCGCCGCAACGTTGTGTTCTTGGCCCGAAGGACCAAAAGTCTGGGTGAGCTGTTGAAGTAAGGTGAAATCTAAAGAATCTAAAGGTTTTGTATCTGTCATAAAGAGCCTCCTACTTCTTATCAGGGATTCCGTTAGACGTATTTTCTCGGGTAAGTCTGAGGTCCACAATACCGCTTTTCGGCTCTTGTGCCATCCTTGGCGCAAAGAGCCGCACTCCGCATTCAGCTTCGCTTTTCGCGGAACTGTAGCCCTCAGACTATGTTAAGAAATATTAAGATTTAAGAAATAGTGAATGTCATTTAAAATGCATTGAAGAAGCCGCACGCAGTGCTGATAATCATTCTTTGAAATAATGGAGCTCATCGTATGGATATTCCGGCAGGGTACACTGAGTGTCATCGTGGGTATGCCGATACCGGCCTGATGGATGTTCCCTGCATCATTGGCCGCGGCAGCTCCTTGTCTGAACTGGAGCGGAATATTATTTTTTGCAGCTGCAGCCATCACTTTTTGGACGAGTCCAGGTTTATAGACCGTTGCGGAATCCATCAGCGAACAGGCCGGACCGTTTCCTGGTGTGACAATCCAGTTTTCCCGTTCGGATTCAGTAAAATCAGCAGCGCGTGTCGCCTCAACAACCAGGGCCAGATCAGCCTGAAGATAATTGCTTACCACTTTCGATCCGCGCAGGCCAACTTCCTCCTGTACTGTGAATACAGCTGTCAAATCACAGGGATAATCCTGTTCTAAGAGCTCCATGATCGCCGCACAGCCCACCCTGTCATCAAGGGCCTTTCCTTTGTACAGTCCTGAGCCAATCTCTTCAAATACCGTTGGGAATGTGACGTAATCGCCCAGCTTCACAACGTTTTCTGCTTCTGCCTTGGAAGATGCCCCGATATCAATATAGAGATCCTCGATATCCGGGATTTTTTTTCTTTCCTCCGTTTTCTGCAAATGAACGGCTTTCAAACCGATGACGCCCTGCAGACCGCTGTCGAATACGACGGTCTTGGCAATCAAAATCCCCGGTTCAATACCGCCGACGGTCTGAAATTTCAGATAGCCATCCGCAGTAATTTCCGTAACCATTAGGCCGATTTCATCCATATGGGCACAGACCAGGACTTTTGGCAGATTTTCACCGGATCCTTTGCCGACCCCTTTTCTCTCTATCAGTAGATTTCCGATCTGATCCGTCCTGCACGAATTCAAATTGTCTTGGAGTCGGTCTTTAAGATGCGCCAGAATAAAGTCCCTGACCGGTTTCTCATTTCCGGATACGCCGTTAAGCTCAGATAATTCTTTTAACAGCATGTTAGATTTCCTCCAATTCTTCCGGCAACGACGCAATGAAATACGCCAGCAGCTTGCCGCATTCAACAATATCCTGCAGCGAGGCCGTCTCGACGGATGTATGCATATACCGGAGAGGTATGGACACCAACCCGGTCGGTATGCCATAACCGGTCAACTGAATCACTCTGGCATCGGTGCCTGTCGCCCCTGGAATCGCCTGCCGCTGACAGGCAATCCTGTTCTGCTGCGCACTGTCGGAGAGCCTGGTGTAGACCCAGGGATGAATATTCGGGCCGAGACTAATCACCGGTCCTTTCGCCAGTTCAGCGGAAACCTGACTTTTGGTATCCAGCGTTTGGGCATGCGTCACATCAACGGCAACTGCCAGCGACGGCAGAAGTCGCTCCGAGCTGGTAAGTCCTCCTCTTAAACCCACTTCTTCCTGAACCGTAGCGACTGCTACCACATCATGCTGATGTTTCATACCCATCAGTTCGTTCAGGCATACCGCCAGTACGACCACTCCAGCTCTGTCGTCAAGTGCTTTGCCGGATATTCTGTCGTTGAGCAGACGCAGCGGGCACCTTTTGATGCTGGCGATATCTCCCGGTTTGACCATTTGAACTGCCGCTGCATCATTAAAACCGATATCGATCACCAGATCCTCTATATCGAGGGTCTGCCGCTTTTTGCTGTCCTTGTGGGAAGATCCCAGGCAAACTACGCCACGCAGATCTTCCTTTCCGTGTACCAGGATTTCCTGGTAAAGCAAGGTTCTCTGGTCAATTCCGCCGAGCGTGGCAAAGTGTAAAAATCCTCTTTCATCAATATGGGTGATCATCAACCCGATCTCGTCGATATGCGCAGCAAGCATTACGGAATGTTTCCCGCTGTGCTCTCCTTTTTTAACCGCATAGAAGTTGCCGATAAAATCAGAGAAAGTCTCTGCTGAGAGTGGCGCAAAAATATCCTGAAGTGTTGTTTTTAAGCCCTGTTCATATCCGGAAACACCTGTCATTTCCGTCAACGAACAGGTAAGTTCCCGCGCAAGCTCGAAGGAATTCCTTAACACGTGCATCTTCCTTTC
The DNA here is from genome assembly GCF_047652685.1 of Dehalobacter sp. CP. Lineage (NCBI taxonomy): Bacteria > Bacillati > Bacillota > Clostridia > Eubacteriales > Desulfitobacteriaceae > Dehalobacter > Dehalobacter sp. CP. The sequence continues at coordinate 1,379,919 of NZ_CP157399.1, read as the reverse complement.
CTTAGTACCCTGTTATCCCTCAATCGAAGCTACTTACCTGTCCCAAACAGAACTTCGATCGTATCTCCCCGATTGACAACTTTGCCGGCCTCCGGTGACTGTTTATAGGCGAGGCCGCTGCCGCCGAATTCATAGCGCAAATCCAGTTTTCCTAGTAATTCGCCGGCTTGTCTGATGGTCAGTCCTTTCAGATCAGGTACAAGCACTTCGCCTTCCCCGGCCTGCCTGGCAGGGGTACTGTTCTTGTCTGCTGCTGTATTACCATTTTTCGCAGCCGCTTCCTCCACCAAAGCGTCAGGGTCAACCTTGGTAAGATCACTCGGGGTCTCAGCGGAAACCGGCACACCATAGTATTGCAAAGTGCCCTCGATAATATTTTTAACGCGCGGTCCACCGAGTGTTCCCCCCTGGACGACCGGAGCATGCGGCGTATCAATAACGACCAATACTGCAATCTTCGGATCGTCAGCCGGCGCATAGCCGACAAAAGAGACGATATAATCGGTATCCGAGTACTTTCCGGTTTTCGGATCAATTTTCTGGGCGGTTCCGGTTTTGCCGGCAACTTTAATTCCGGGAATTTTTGCCCGGCTTCCTGTACCGCTGTCGACGACACTCACGAGGATATCGCTCATGGTCTTGCTGGTTGTCTCGGAAATAACCTGACGGACAACCTTCGGCTGGGTTTTACTGACGATCTCCCCGTCCTTATTCTTAATGTTTTCTACAATATACGGCTGCATGAGCTGGCCTCCGTTGGCCACCGCACAGATCGCCGTTAAGAGCTGGATCGGGGTGACAAGGTTGGCCTGACCGAACGACATGGTCGCCAGTTCAAGGCTTTTGACCCTGCTCTTGTCAATCAATAGGCCTCTTTCTTCACCGGAAATATCAATATCTGTCAGACTTCCGAAGCCAAAAGACTTTAAGTATGTATAGAATAGGTCTCTGCCTAGTTTTTGTCCGACCTGGGCAAGTACAACGTTGGAAGACAGCTTCATGCCATCGACGAAAGTAATGTTGCCATGCGCCTTTCTGTCGGAATCCCAGTTTGTGATCCTGCGGCCCCCGACAACCCAATAGCCCGGATCTTTGAAGAGCTGGGTCGTATTAATGGCATTTTCTTCGAGTGCTGCCGATCCGGTGATGATTTTAAACGTAGACCCGGGTTCATAAATCATGCTGATGGCCAGGTTTTTCCTTTGATCCGGTTTGGTGGAGGCATAGTTGCTCGGATCATAGGACGGTCTGGAGCCCATACCGAGTATTTTGCCGGTCTTGGGATCCATGGCCAGGATAACGGCTCTCTGTGGCTTGGTTTCTGCGACAATATCATCCAGTTCGTGTTCAATGAGATGCTGAATGGTGGAATCGAGGGTCAGGGTTAAATTGTCCCCTGACTGTACATTATCCTGAATCTCATTGTTTTGATCCGTTTCTACCGGATTCTCTAAATTTGCTTCCCCTTTAAGCTCGGCGTTGTAGGAATACTCCAGACCTTCAACCCCGTCTCCAGCCATATTGACGATACCAAGTATAGCCGCTCCCATCTCCCCTGCCGGATAGCTTCTTTTATAATTATCACTGAAGCCGATCCCTTGAATATCAAGTTCTTTAATTTTTTCCACCGTACTGATATCTACCTGCCGTTTCAGGCTGACCCATGCCAAGTCTTTTCGCAGCAGGGTAAGAATATCATTTTTATCTTCCCCCAAAATGGCCGCAATATTTTCAGCAATTTTCTCTTTTTTTTGTAATATTTGCTCGCTTGTCAGCGTTTTATCCTTGGCAATGGATGTATCCAGCATTCTCGGATCGGCATAGACATCCTTCACCGGTACACTTTTTGCCAGCACATTGCCCTGTGCATCCATAATGGTTCCCCGCTCATAAAGCATGGTCTGTCTTATCGCCTGGAAATCTGCACCTCTGGCCTTTAACTCTGCGGAATTGATAACCTGGAGATAAAACAGTCTTCCTAATATTAAGACGCTCAAACCGATGAGCAGGCCATAGATAACCCACTCCCGGTAAAAATACTGCTTCGTTTTTTTCACGGTGTTGTTCCTTTCCTGTCATGATGCTCTGCTTCTATTTTACCATATGTTTTCAAGTTGATAAGATCCAAAACATCAAAAGCTCACATAATCTTAACTATCGATGGCAATTAAATAAAAACCACCTTGCTAAGATCTGTGAGCTTGAATCTATTCTCCCCCAATTAAACGAAAGCATTCAATGTAAATTTTGTCTTTGACGCTGCAAGAAAAAGAGAAGCGCACTGCTTAATGATTAAAAATGCCCATGTTTATCGGCATTCACTTGAAAGTTTATGAGAAAGACGGCAGCCGGAATGTGTGCACCTTAAGAACCCTGAATGTGTATCCGGCTGCCAGTTTTGTCCTCCGCACCTGACGCGGGAACATGATTCACTTAATATCTGGGAGGAATAAAAAGTCTTTCACCGGGATAGATAAGATCAGGATTGCCTAGATGGTTATACCCAGCAAGTTCACGCCAATCCAGTCCATATCTCTGCGCAATTTTGTAAACGGTATCCCCTTTTTGAACGACATAAACTTCCGGCAGCGGCTTATGAACCTCCATGTGTTCATAATAAGGTGTACAGCCGCATGGATCGCAGGTATACCCTGACTGCGTCTGCTCCGCATACATGCCTTCAGGACCCATCTGTTCATACTGAGACATCATTTCCGGGTTCATCATGCCCATCATATCCTGCTGGTTCATCATACCAGTCATCTCAGGCTGATTCATCATACCGGTCATATCAGGCTGATTCATCATATTTACAGCCGGCGGCTGATTCATATAGCCGGATTTTCTTCCGAAGTACATCTCCATACCTCCTTTTTGTTATAGGATATGGAGAAACACTGCTAAAGTGTCTGTACATGGTAATAATTGTCTGATTATTTTTACGTGTTTCTATTCCATTTTCGCCAGATACTTTTCAACCTGAACTGCCGCAAGCGCTCCATCCCCGACTGCGGTTGCAACCTGCCTCAAAGGGGTATTACGGATATCTCCGGCCGCATAGACTCCATTAATATTTGTTTTCAGCAAAGCATCTGTGATAATATACCCATATTGATCGACTTCGAAGTATTCTGACGTAAACTTGGTATTTGGTTCGGTGCCGATATAAATAAAGACACCGTCAACCTCGATTTCTTCCACAGCCCCGGAACTGGCATTCTTAAGAATTATTTTTTGTACTTTATCATTACCGGCGATCTCCTGAACAACACTGTCCAGAACAAACTTAACTTTCGGGTTTTCTTTCGCCCTTTGGGCTGCTATCTGCGAAGCTCTGAATTCTTTTCGGCGGTGAACGATATAGACTTCAGATGCAAACTTCGTCAGGTAGACACCTTCCTCAAGCGCGGCGTTTCCGCCGCCGATGACAGCGACTTTCTTTCCTTTATAAAACGCTCCATCACAAGTGGCACAATACGATACGCCGCGTCCGTGAAAGGTATCTTCTCCCGCTACGCCCAAAAAACGCGGCTTGGATCCGGCAGCAATGATCATCGCTTTCGCTTCCAGGGTTTGCTGTCCGGTCACAACCGTCTTCATTTCTTTCTGAAGATCCAGATGCAGGACCGGTTCGAAAATGAATTCGGCGCCCTGATTCATGGCTTGTTTATAAAAAGCATTCATTAAATCGAAGCCGGTAATCCCTTCCGGAAATCCCGGATAATTTTCAATTCTTTCCGTCGCCGCTGCCTGCCCGCCCGGCATCATGGATTCGACGACTGCTGTTTTTAATCCGCCCCTTGCCGCATAAATGGCTGCTGTAAGCCCTGCAGGGCCGCCTCCGATAATAATCAGATCATACATTGCTGCACCAACCTTTTGTTTTATTCTCAGCTTAATTTCTATGTTTATTAAAAGTATAGCTCAGAAATTTATTTTCAGGAAGCCAATAAGGTGAATTTTATGATAAACTATGAATATATTGCCAACAATAAAAAATAAATATGCAGATGTTACATACATTTCTGTGATTTGAACAATTTAACTCAGGAGGGAAATATGCGCGGGAAATCTATTTTAAAACCTGGTCTCAAGGTACTCGTTTTACTCATCATTATTATTGCTGTGCTTTCGGCCTTGAGCGGATTCTACGAAGACTGGCTGTGGTTTACCGACTTAGGGTACGCAACTCTATTCTGGACACCGTTCTTCAGCAAAGTACTTATTCAGGCCATTAACGGAACAATGTTGTTTTTAGTGATTTTCGCAACACTGATGTCGGGAAGACATGCGTTTACAACGTTTTACAATGAAAGATTCCGTAAAAGGATCAGACTGGTCGAAGAAGTCAACCTTCCGCCTGCTGTCAGTCCGCGCAGGGTTACCATTTCCCTGCTTGTTTTATCTGCCGTGATCAGTATTATTGTGAGCTTCATCGTCGGTTTTACCGGCTGGCTTGATTTTCTGTCCTTTGTAAATGCCTCTTCCTTTAATTATTCCGACCCGCTGTTTAATCAGGATCTTGGTTTCTTTGTGTTTAAGCTTCCTTTCTTTGAGACCATTTATAACGCATTTTTCTCTCCAATCCTTATTTTAACCTTGTTTACCGCACTTTTTTATATTATGACAGGGGTCGTCCGCTTCCATTCCATCCGGATCTGGAAGAAAGATGTTGTCGTCATCAGTCCTACGGCCAGAAGACACCTTGGGGTTCTTTTAACCATTCTTTTTGCGCTGAAAGGCTTTGGCTACTATATCAGCGCCTATGAACTCGTTTACTCGCATAGAGGCCACGTCATCGGTGCCGGATACAGTGACATCTATGCCTCGCTTCCGGTTTTTAAGATCCTGGTCGTTGTGAGTTTGGTCTGTTTTCTGTTCTCCCTTATCGCGTTTTTTCGGAAAGATTCCCGTTTGCTGACCATGCCGATTATGTTTCTGATTGTCTTTTCACTTTTCACTTCGGGAGTCTTTCCTACAATGCTCCAGTCCATGGTTGTCGTTCCGAACGAGCTGGAAAAAGAAACGCCGTATATTGCCAGCGAGATCCAAATGACCCGCTATGCCTACGGTCTGGATAAAATCGCGGAACAGGACTACACCGGGGTTGATACGGTTACTGCGCAAGACTTAAAAGATGAGGTTGGGACTCTGAATAACGTACGCCTGAACGATCCCCGTCCAATGCAGCAGATTTACAACCAAAAACAGGGAATTCGCCAATACTATAAATTTAATGATATTGATGTTGACCGGTACAATATTGGTGGTACGTATCGCCAGGTTATGCTCTCAGCGAGGGAAATCTCGGTTCAGGACCTTGATCCGAAAGCTTTGACCTTTATTAATACCCGGTTTAAATACACGCATGGTTTCGGCTTAACCGCTTCGTTCGCCAATGCCGTCACTACCAAAGGGCTTCCTGCTTTTGCGGTAAGCAATGTGCCGCCACAAACAGACTATGAGGAACTGAAGATTACCGAACCACGGATCTACTTTGGCGAACTGACGAATGACTGGGTCGTTGCCGACACCAAATCCAAAGAATTTGATTATCCCCTTGGCAATGATTACGCGATGAACAACTATGCCGGCAAGACGGGTATCCCGTTTACTGCTTTTAACAAACTGATGCTGTCTCTTCATCAAATGACTCCGCGTTTTTATCTGGCCGGAGAAGTGACTTCGGAAAGCAAGCTTCTTCTGAACCGGAATATTTTGGACCGGGTCAAGAAACTGGCGCCGTTTCTGACGTATGACGATGATCCTTATACCGTGATTGACAACGGCAGGATTAAATGGATTATTGACGCCTATACGACAACGGATAAAATTCCTTACTCCAGTAAAAACTCCACCCAAGGTTTTAACTATATCCGCAATTCCGTTAAAGTCGTTATTGATGCTTATGACGGTACTGTTGATTTCTACGCGATTGACGAAGAAGATCCTATTCTTAAGACTTATCAAAAGATTTTCCCGGGTGTATTCAAAAGTAACTCGGAAATGCCCTATTCCTTAAAATCTCACCTGCGCTATCCGGAAACGATGTTCAAAATCCAATGCGACATGCTGAATACGTTTCATATGACCAATACCAAAGTCTTCTATAATAAAGAAGATGCCTGGAATGTAGCGAAGGAAATCTACGGTTCAGCAGAACAAAATGTGGAACCGTATTACGTGATCATGAAACTTCCCGGGGAAACAAAGGAAGAATTCGTGCTGATGCAGCCTTTTACCCCGGCCTCCAGCGCGTCGAACAGCAGAAATAATCTTGTGTCCTGGCTGGGAGCCAGAATGGATGGCGAGAATTACGGAAAACTTGTCTTATATAAGATGCCCAAAAATATAGAGATCGACGGTCCGTTCCAAGTTGAGTCCAGAATCGATCAGGATCCCGAAATTTCCCAGCAGTTTGCGTTATGGGACCAAAAAGGATCGAGCGTTCTCAGAGGAAATCTGCTGGTATTGCCGATTGGCGGAAATATCTTGTTTGTGGAGCCCATTTATCTGCAGTCTACGACCAGCGGCAGTATTCCCGAAATGAAGCGCATTGTGGTCGTCTATGAAGATAAAATTGTCATGGCCGATACGCTGGAAGAAGGATTGAAAGGAATCTTCGGTCGTTCTGTACCGTCTTTGAATACGCTGCAAGAGAAACCGCTTGAGGAATCCGGCGCAGGGGACGGAACTGATACCACGAAAACAGAACTGAAGAGTGTTCTGGAACAAATCAAACAAATCCGTGAAATGCTCGAAGCCTTGGAAAATCAGGTCACAGCCATCAATAACGAAGACCCCACTCCGGACAGCGGGCTGGGTACCGGTCAGGACGTTTCCACGGATAATAAAGCTGAGAATGCCTCCGCCGCTTCTGTTAAAGGCACTGCTGCTGAGGCTACCGTGAACGCTGGCCAATAATTCTAAGCAGAAGGTAGTGCGTATGATATTCAATCTGGACCAATGGCTGATTTACAAAGGAATTGAAGAAACGGCTGCAGTCCTGATCGCGAATGCCGCAGCGGTGGTTATGGTTCTGCTGGTCAGTATTTTGGCCTTCATCGTTACAAAGCAAGTATTCCTGCGAATCCTTGCTTTCTACATCCATCGCAACAAAATCCTCTGGGATGATAAGCTTCTTGGCAGGAAAGTCTTCAGACGCCTGGCGCATATGATCCCGGCAATTGTAATCTACGCCGTAGCCGGACTGTTCCCGGAATATTCCGGCTTCATTCAAAAAATAGCGATTATTTACATCATTGTGGCCGGCACATTGGCCATGCTCGCTTTGCTTGACGCGATTGACGATATTTATCGGACTTTTGAAGCTTCCCGGTTCAAACCGATCCGCAGCATCGTCCAGGCCCTGAAAATAGTCGTCTGGCTCATCGGCGGCATCTGGATGATTGCTACGATGATTGACCGTTCCCCTCTCCTTCTGCTAAGCGGAATTGGAGCAGTAACGGCAATCATCCTCTTGATCTTCAAGGATTCTCTTCTAGGTCTGGTAGCGGGGATTCAGCTGTCTTCCAATGATATGCTCAGGATCGGTGACTGGATAGAAATGCCCAAGTACGGCGCTGACGGAGACGTTACGGACATTTCCCTGAACACCGTCAAAGTCAGAAACTTTGATAATACGATTACAACAATTCCGTCGTATGCCCTGATCTCCGATTCCTTTAAAAACTGGCGCGGTATGCAGGAATCCGGCGGCAGAAGAATTAAGAGATCTATTTTTGTTGACAGTTCCAGCATCCGTTTCTGCACCGATGATATGCTGGCGAAGTTCAAGGAATTCCGATATCTTTCTGAGTATATCGAGAATAAAAAACGGGAGCTTGAGAAATACAACCTGGAACATAACATTGATCCTGCTCAGCTCGTAAACGGCAGAAGACTTACGAACATTGGTACGTTTCGGGCCTACCTTCAGACCTATCTTGAAAACCACCCGGAGATCCACCCGGAAATGACCAGGATGGCACGTCAGCTTCCGGTGACCGAGTACGGGATTCCGATCGAAATCTATGCGTTTACCAAGGATACATCCTGGGAAAGCTATGAAACCGTCCAGGCCGATATTTTTGACCATATCCTGGCCATTGTTCCGGAGTTTGAGCTGCGGATTTATCAAAGCCCCACCGGCTACGATCTGCGGCATATGGGGCTGTGAGCTTTCTTTAGACTTTTAAAAACCACAAGAACCAGACTGCATGGTTTTGCTCATCGGCGGCTGCTCTTTTGAATTGTTCCCTGATAAAAGGATCCTGTGTCTTTTCAGCCACATTATGATAGAAATCAACCGTATGCTGCTCATCCTGAAAGGCAGACTTTAGAGCCGCCCTGTAAGCGGCAGGACATTCTTCAGTCATCTGAGGGTTTGGTTTTGTCCCTGTGATTTCAGTAAATATCTGCGAAAATATGTGATAATGCCGCACCTCGTCCTGGCGGATCTCCAGGATTTGTTTTCTTATTTCCTGATTCGGCGCTTTTTCAGCCAGCTTGGCGTAACAGGCGATCGCGCTATACTCTCCGTTGATAGCCCTGACCAAATCCTGAGTTAATGAGCTTGTGCCCGGAACCATATAAGATACCTCCCCAACATTAATTGTTGGTTTATTCTATCTCATTAATTCACGGATCGTGCCTGGCTATTAATTTCCTGATCAGAAAATTTTAAGTACGCATTGGCCGCGTTCAGGCCAGTCGTTTTACACTTTCCGCCAGGGCACCTATTAGACGGTGAAACCCCAAGGCATTCTGAGCTGGAACACGGTAATGTTTATTGATCTCTATCTGTACTGCCGGAATTCCCAGTTCGTGTGAGACAAAATGGGAGACGGTATTCGCGCCGGAAGCGGCAAAAAAGTCCGTCGAAACTCTGGCTAAGCCGAAATCCCGGAAGTTTTGTTCCAGGATTTCCAAAATATTCGCCTTGCCAAGCAGGTTCTTCTTTTGATTTGTGCCCAGGTCCACATCGAAATCTCTCTCCCGGGCAGCCCCATGAATGTCCAGAACAACCTTTACTTTCTTTTCACGGCAGAAGCTGGCGATCCGGTCTTTATACATGCAGGGATCGTCGGCATTCGGGTCTCCGCCGTAGAGCTTTGTCGCTGCTATGGCATGGCATCCCGTCAATTTGTTTAACAGGAAGACAACCGAGCCGGTGAACTGATCCGACATCAGGATCTTTTTCTGCCTGTAATGCCTGACCGCATGCGGCGCGGACACCAGCACCGGAAGCTCCCCGCGCGTTAACAGGAACGGCTCTTCCTGCCGTGGATTGACGCGTTTGTCTGTTTTATAAAAATATACTTTTTCTATATTGACGGCTTCTTCATTTAAGCGGGCCCGGTTATATTCATTTAAGACCTTTTCAGGCATATTCTCCATCATTGGACTAGTACCTCGTTAACTTTAAAAATCGGCATGGACTATACTTCCCTCCAGTAATAAACAGACTTCTCGTTTCCCGGCAAAAGCTCCAGGTACAAATCACCCGTTGGAGCTAAGATGATGACCGCATTGGATTCTGTAGCGGACACATCCGGTAATCTCAGCCATTGATGTTTACCGTTAGCGAAAATGACGTCCAGGCGTCCCTTGCTTTTGATTATAACCTGATTCGTATTGCTGATTTTTGTTTCTGTCTCCGCATACGGAATCTCCCCTTGCCAGACCACGGCTTCCGTCATCGCCGGGCCGGATGGCTGTACTTGATAAACGGTCACCTCCTGAAGGATGTTCCCGCTGACTTTACCAACATAGATTTTGTCGTCACGACAGCCAAGCAGCGTATCTTCAGGGTCAACAGAAATAGGGTTCTTACTGCCGGCCTGATAAACATCAATCGCCTTGTCCGTCCCCATTCTGCTCTCTGCATAGATGCTGCCGAATTTATTGGAAACCGCAATGTTTAGGATTTCTTCTCCCTGCTGATTCACCCTGTTCAGGGTCTTCATGATATCCATTGTAATCAGCTGGCGGGTCTGATTGTCATCCTTAAACAAGATAAATAGCTTGTTCGTATAGGTCGACATTTCAATTTGCAGCACCTGATTGACCGCGAGGCTTAATTCCCTGTCCAGCATCGGTTCAAAGCTGTTCAATTCAGAAGAGCCGGTGCTGAAATCCACAGAATATAAGCTTGTTACGGCGTTCTTGTTCTGCTCCCTGATCAGATAGACCATACCGTTCCGGTCCGGAAGCCAAGCGAAGCCGGCGATCTTTGCTGCGTCCTCTTCCGGGCACTTTGAGAAGATCTTCGTGTTCGTCGTCAAATCAATGACTTCAAGATAACGTCCCGCTTGATAGGCCAATAACTTTTTATTGTAAGACAACGCAAAGCCGTACGCCTGACTAAGATCCGTTTTCAGAACATACGCCTGATTAATATGCAAAGAAGGGTTTAACAGCTGTTCTGCTTGCCAGTTCAGCAGCGCATAAACAGCAAGCTGTAATACCAGGGAAGGTAATAACAGCCAGATGATCCATCGTCTTTTCAATTTTGCCCCACCCCTCTAGGTTTCTTTTCCGGCATCACCACAAAAGCTGTAGGCATATAGCGTTCGCCGTAGATGTTCCAGAGTTTATTGACAATCTGACCTTGATAGAACAATTCCGTTGAAGAACCGCCGTCAAGATTCGCTGCATTTTCGGCTCCATATTCAATAAATATATTCATCAGATCCCGCAGCGTGGCTCCCATACTCCAGTCAGGCTGTCTGCCGTCTATCACAACGAAAATAACCGTACCGTCGGCTTTTTGCCCGATTCCCGTCCTGGGAGCGAGTCCCCAGCCGCCGTCGCCTTTAATCTGTGGTTCTCCGTTCAGAATAAGGTTTGGCTCGAAGCTGACCGCATGCCGAATCCCAAGATCCCCGATAATCCCTGAGGAGAGTTCCTTGGCAGAGACTGTCCGGAGTATCAGTTTTCCTTCTTTGTTAAAACCGATCAGATTCGCACCTTTAGCCGCGTTCAGATTTTCATGAATGAGCTGCCCGTCCCTGACGGTGATCCCATCCGGATAAGCACCGTTCCCCTGCGAATTCGGATCATAAAAGCCGCCGGCATTCATACCGGCTACTGCGCCCTCCGCAGTGACCAGTTCCGATAAGCGCTGTCCGGCTATGCCAATCTCTTTGGTAACGGCAACTTCGATCTGAAGAGGGTCACGTACGAGCATGACGATGCCTTTAAAATATTTGCCTTCAATATTTTCTATCCTAATCCCGTTTTCTTCATCGTCAATCTTATGGTCAATATGCTGAATGACAGGTTCCACGGTAACTGACGTATTTCCGTATTTCTGGGTAATTTCAGCAATTTTTTCATCCGATAAAAAAAAATCCGCTACCTGAGGATGGCGGGACGTCAGAATCGTTCCGACCGTAACATACGTCAACGAATGAAAAGGACCATAAAAGACAATGAAAGGCCCTAAGAGGATGAACAACAGCATATTCCCAACGATGAACCGGATCAGAAATTGTTTTTTTGTTATCAAGGTCTCCACGTTCCTTTTACGACATCGGCAGCGATTGCCCGAATTGTTTTTCTTGAGGTCATCGCTTCTGTTCGAATCGAGGCATAGGCTGTTTCTTCATCCATCCCGCCTGCAATCAGGATTAAAATCGCCTGATACACCAGTTTTCTTGTTTTAAGCTCATCATTTAATTTATTCATTTCTTTGCGCTGTTCTATTTCTCTGTTAAACCGGTGTTCAGCCTGGGCAATCCCGGAGACGACATCTATCGCTCTGAGCGGAGCCGTCATGATATGGTGGACATTGGTTTTCAACGCAAAATCCAGGTTCACATAATCCTTTTGATCAAGCACGAAAATAACCGGACAAATATTGGCATGAACGAGATTCTGAACGAGATCAAGCGGGGAAATCCCCTGGATATCCCCTCCGCAGATGATCAGGTCAGGCTCAACCCGCTGCGCCATGCGCAGAGCCTCTATACCACTGTCAGTCCTCGCGATCGCCTGATAATTGGCCAAAGGCAGGACGGCATTCAATTCATTGATTTGTTTTTCCTGGCTAATCAGTATGGCTCTTTTCATTTAGTCCCTTTACTCCATCAAGAAATCGATCAACAGTTCTATTATACTATTTGGCAAAGCAAAAAAATAAGTGCTTTCGTACCAAGAATTTTTTGATTAAAAGGTACCAGACACTTAATGATACTATATTTATAAGGTTCTAAGCAATGATTTTTCCTTACACTCCGTTTTACTACGGTTACATGGTTCGATAAAGTCAGGACTTTATCGACGAATCAACATTGAAGACCACCCTGGCTTCCGTATTTTGAGACGCACCGCCTTCGAGATTGGCTTTGATTGCCAGTACCATCTCATGCTGGCCTGCCGTCGCACTCTTGCCGGTTGCATCACCTAAGGCTTCAATATTTTCAAAGGCAATTTTAGCTGTTGCTCCGGGTTCCAGTGTCGGTATAATCCCTTCCTTGCTGACCTGCTTATTTTTATCTTCCAGGGACTGAATGGTCAGGACAACCGGCACATTGGTCATCGTGTTTTCGGTCATGTTTTGGATGATCGCAGAGACTTTAAAATGACTTGCCGGTAGGATCTGGACTCCCTTAAACATTTCCTCTCCGTAAGTGATGTCCCGGATGACAATTTGAGGATCAAAATCAATACTTACAATTTTAATCTCAGGTTCTGTTTGTTCCGGAGTGGAAACGATCTCCGTATTTCCGATCAAGCTGCCCATAAGGCCAATAAGAGCAACCAATATGACCAGTCCTCCGACAAACAAATACTTTCTCTTAATAATAAAGAATTTAGCCAATTGTCTGCACCTCCATAAAACCATTTCTAATAGAAAACCTATGCATGCTTTTCATGGACATGCATAGGTTTATACCCAAAAAATCCTTATGATTTGAGGAAATTCGCCTTAAGCAGACAGCTTAGGAAAATATCTTAGCGTTTTTTCTAATTGGACGCTTATTTTTTATCCTTTTTTAATCCTTCCCGTTTTAAATAATTCTGCATCCGGATGTCCTGCGGTGCAGACAAGCGGAAAATCCTGCACATCTGAAGAAGCCGGGAGCAGGTTCGTTCTCCCAGATAATGATCGATCTCATCAAAATCAAGATTGGTCGTAATGACAGTCGGCAGCTGCTCGTTCATCCGGTAATTCAAGATGGAGTAGATCCGGTTGCGGGACCATTCGGTATAATTATGCGCACCCAGGTCATCGAGAATCAAAATCGGTACGGTTCTGGCAATATCCAGCAAGTCGTATTCCGTATTTTCACTTTTATTACTGAATGTAGCGCGCAGTTCATCCAAAAGGTCCGGGACAATCAAAAAGAGCAGCTTGTGATTATTTTCCAGAATTTCATTCGCGATGGAAGCTGCCAGAAACGTTTTGCCACTTCCGACGGAGCCCGTGAAGAGCAGCCCGACTTCATGGGGATTTGTCCGGACATTTTTGACAAACTCCCTGGCGGCTTTCAGTGCTTTTTGGGCATTCAGGTAATCTTCCTGATCCTGCTGGGTGTTCCGATAGTATTCGAGGCTGAATTTTTCAAAACGGCAGTTCATTAGTTCCCTGGACAGACGTGCATATTTAAAGCTGTTTACAATCCTCTTTTTCTCCATACACGAACAGGGTACCGCTGTATCTCCATTCAGGACGATTCCCCTGTCTCCGCAGAGCGGGCAGACAGCACCGGCTTCAATATTTGTTTCGTGCTGAACAGTCGGCTGAATCTTTATCTCCGATTCATTCCGATTTGTTTTATCCAAATCCGTTGCAATCCGATCTTCCATGTTCGTGTTTCCCTGATTCGGCAGCACTCTTCCAATGATACGATCTGTTCTTTCCAGATGAGATCCCTCCTCTGACAACAATTTCGTTACCCTTCAATGATGTCTATCTACCTATATTTCAAATACCATTTTAACATGCGAGAAAATGTTCTTAAAATAACTCCACAAATAATGAGATACATTCCGACGATCAGACCTGCTTGTCTAATCCGATAATCAGTCTGGGGATCGCAGCCAAGCCCTAACATGCCTGTTTATTAGTCTGCGTGCCACAGTTCCAGCGTCAAGCGGAGCATGGAGTGCGTAGCGCGGCCTTTTGACGGCCACGGATGGCCTAATGTCGCGATGCCATGGATGGCAAGGAGCGACGCGTCACGGAGGACGCAACGGCCGAAAGCGGAATTGTGGCACGCAGACAAGCCCTAATAAAATAGTTCATATACAAGAGCTTATCTCTGCAATTTGTATAATCATTCTCAGAACGTGCTACTAGAGATAAATATTATCATATTTGCTTTTGATTTTTGGTGCGCCTTTCAACGGTTTGTCATTTTTTTTATTTTGTCTGGACTGGAAATTTTGGTCCTCAGCCTCGACTTCCAGACGTGTTTTGATCCCCTTCTTCTCCCACTCTCTTAAAATAGAATCGAGATAGCGGAAACTCCGAATCCCGGCGCCAACGCCTCTTCGTAAAGCCTCAATAATCAGTTCTTCGGAATACGAGGCCATCAGCCATTTTTCAATATGTTCACACTCCAGACCGGTTAACGGCCTGCCTAATTCCTGTTCAAACAGCGAAGTCAGCTTAGCCTGAGAAAGGTCCGGCATATTCTCTATATTCATTTTGCCATTACGTTCACTGCCTGAGGACATCTGCTTAAACTCATTGATTCCCCATAATTCCAATAACTGATCGATCAGCCCACTGAAATCATATTCACGATTCGTGCCGTTTTTCGCTTTGCGGCTATTGACAGAAAGCAGTCCTCTGGTCTGGAGATTCTGGATCATGATTTTGTATTCTTCAACCGAGAGTCCCATTTTCTTGGTGATCTGTTCCTCAATACGATCACTGTTCGTACTTGTCTCAGTCATCATATGAATCATCAGCATCATTTCCTTGTGACCGATTCCAAGTTCCGTATAATGATCAAGAATAAGATTGGGAATCGAAACGGAACCGGAAAATAAAAGAGCTTGACAAAAGCCCCCGTATACCTTGTTTTTTGACATTGCTACCACCTCATACCATTCATTGATGTTAGAAAAAAAAATTATTGGCATTATTGCTACTATTCTATATATTACACTATTACTGTCCTAAAATCCTAAAGATTTTAGGAGGAAAAACAATTTTTATGACGACATTTTTTCCATGTATTGGAAGGACTTTTGCGTTTTTTTGCCGTAATACTTAACAGAAAGGTGGTGCAGGATATGGATATCTCCAAAGAACTATTTCAAATTATCAACCAATCCGGTGCGCATCCGGCTCTTGGCTGGAAACACTGTCAGCGGGTCTATCATTTATCCAAAGAATTATCTCAGCATCTCAACCTGAATGACGAAGTACTTTATATTTCTGCAATGCTTCACGATACCGGAAAGTACCCGATGTACGCGCTTCCCAACGTCGATCATACCCTCAGATCAAAAGGCGTCGCGATGAACCTGTTGAAGAGCTATCACTTTGAGCAGGAAAAACTGGCAAAAATTCTGGACGCCATTGAATGCCACATGTATTATTCTGAGCCGGGCAACAGTGACGAGGCTATTTATTTACGGGACGCCAATATCCTTGATAACCTCGGAAACATCGGATTAATGAAACTGCTGAGCCTTGTCGGACAGGACGAGCTGATCCCGAGTCCCGATGAGGCTTTAATGCGGGCGCAGACTTTCGCTGAAGCACTGCCCAAAAAAGTGTACTCCAAGACCGGCAGGAGAATCGCTGTAAAACGGCGCGAAGAGATCATGCGTTTTCTGTCAGGGATTAAGCGTCAGACCTCGGAGTATGCCTGGATCTGATTCGGTTTACCGTTTCATTCTTGTTTTTAAAAGATCGGAAATGCTCTCAAAGGTATCAATCAGGTTTTCATAGTCTTTGCGCTCATTGTTCCTATCAATGAATAGTTTCAGGTCTTTGCGTAGTTTGGTATAGGCCCTGTTTGCTTCGGAAAGCAGAACTTTTCTCCGGCGTTTGAAGATTCTTCCCCCTGATCCTTCTTCTGAAGATCTTTGCTTAACAGATTTGGACGGGTGTGACTGCCATTCCTGAGGTGCAGGATAACCCATCCTATCTTCAATTTCCTTTAGCCAGGGCTTGGAAGGTTTCAGACGCTTGATTTCGCCGTCCGCTATCTCCAGGCATTCACCCAGTTCCGGAATGATTGGCGCAATCCCGAATTTTTGCTGGACCAGAGATGAAAACGCCTGAATCGCATCATCTTCGCCATGGACCAGGATGAGATGATCTGCGTTGCCGCCGGCGGCTTTAAGCCACGCCAGCAATTCATTCTGGTCCGCATGCGCTGAAAAACCTTGGAACGCAACGATTTCGGCGTTGACCGCGACTTTCTCTCCGTGGATAGTCACTTCTTTGGCACCGTCAGTTAAAAACCGGCCAAGTGTCCCTTGGGCCTGATAACCGACAAAGATGACCGTGGCATCGTACCGCCACAGATTATGTTTCAAATGATGCTTGATTCTTCCGGCATCAGCCATCCCGCTAGCCGAAATGATGATCGCGCCGCCCTGTATCGCATTCAGCCGGATCGAATCCTCCGCGGTTTCACTCAAGTAAAGATTCGGCATGGCAAACGGGCTTTGGCCAGCCTCCAGCAGCTGCTTGGTTTCCTGATCAAAATTCCGGGTATTCCGCCCAAATATTCTCGTCGCTGCAACAGCCAGCGGACTATCGATGTAGATCGGCATTACCGGAATTTTTTTGTCATCTTGAAGTTTGCGCAGATAGTACAAAAGGTCCTGTGTCCGATTTATGGCAAAAGCCGGAATGATAATATTGCCGCCTTTTTGGTGGGCATTATTAATGACCCTGGCCAGGTTTTCCATTCGATTGGTTTTATCCGGGTGAATCCGGTTGCCGTAGGTTGTTTCCATCACAATCATACAGGCATCTCGTATACCATCAGGATCCTTAAGACACGCTTCTTTAATTCCTTCGGGATCTTCGACATAAGGCTGACCGGAAGTCCCGATATCTCCGGAAAATGCAATGGTTTTCGTCGTGTTGTTTTCTTTGACACTGACAATGACATGGGCTGAGCCCAAGATATGCCCGGCATCAACAAACTGAAAGGACAGCGATTGCGAGATCGCGGTCTTTTGATTATAGGCCGCCTCGACAAAGTGCTTTTGAGCATTCACCGCATCTTCAATCGTGTAAATCGGTTCGATTGATGGAACATCCATCCTGCTGTGCTTGCGGTTTTTTCTGGTGACCTCCATTTCCTGGATGTGCCCGCTGTCAGGCAGCATCACAGAACATAGTTCTATGGTTTCCGCCGTCGCATAGATCGGCCCGCTAAAACCTTTTTTGATGAGCTTCGGAATAAGCCCGGAATGGTCAATATGGGCGTGCGTTAAGATCACAGCGTCAAGAAGGTTGGGATCAAACGGAAACGCGCCATAATTCAGTTCTTTCATGATCTTGGAACCCTGAAACATTCCACAGTCAATCAGGATTCTGGTATCTGCTGATTCCAACAAATAACAAGACCCCGTCACAGTCTGACTGGCACCATAAAAACAAAGCTTCATTCGTATTCCCTTCTGCAGCCTTGTGAAGCCACAAAAAAATTTATTCCAGTGTAATAAGTTTCGTCTTCACTGCTTTCAAAGCAGCCTGAGTGCGGTCTTCAACCCCTAGTTTTCTAAAGATACTGGAAAGATGATTTTTGACTGTTTTTTCACTTATAAATAGCGTTAAGCCAATATCTTTATTTGACGAGCCTTTGACCACATAGGTAAGTATCTCCATTTCCCTGTTGCTTAATCCGAAATGATCTTTTGGACTGTTCGGATTGGAAAGCTGGCCAAGCAGTTTGCCGGTTACCGACGGAGATAAAATGGGTTCTCCAGCATATACTTTGCGGATGGAATCAACCAGGGCTTTCGGAATGACGTCTTTCAGCAGGTATCCAGCTACCCCGAGCTGTAATACCTGGAACACTTTTTCATCCGAGTCATCGACAGTAAGAATTAAAATCCCAATGTTCGGGAATTCCCTTCTGATGAC
Organism: Dehalobacter sp. CP; assembly: GCF_047652685.1. Taxonomy (NCBI): domain Bacteria; kingdom Bacillati; phylum Bacillota; class Clostridia; order Eubacteriales; family Desulfitobacteriaceae; genus Dehalobacter; species Dehalobacter sp. CP. Next base: position 1,361,846 of record NZ_CP157399.1, on the reverse strand, counting down.
TTTACAGGCTTCGAGACCATTTACCCCAGGCATATTCAAATCCATCAGCAGAACATCAAACGGCGTCTTCCTCGCCATATTAATTGCCCCTTGACCATCTCCGACTTCGGATACAACCTGAATACCTTCTTCAAATTCCAGAATTCTGCGTAATCCTTCCCTGAGAAGCGGGTGATCATCGGCAATTACAACCCTTATCATTTTGATCCTTTCCTCCTTTTATTCAGAATATGGAATGTTAAACGTAACAACAGTACCCTTGCCCGGTTCTGATTGAATCGATAATTGTCCGGAGTAAGCCTGAATTCGCTCATTAATTCCAATCAAGCCGAAATGGGCACCGGAATTATCCAAGCCATTGCTGATATCAAATCCTTTACCATCATCGATAATCTGACCGACAATCCTGTCATCCTGAAAATTCAAATGAACCCTGCACTTCGGGGATTCCGCATGTTTTGCCACATTGGTCATCCCTTCCTGAACCAATCGGAAAAGGGCTACTTCTACGGAGGAATCAAGCTCCCTTTCTTGTCCTTCCACGATAAGTTCACAGGTCAGCCCATACGTTTTTTCAAAGTTTTTCATATAATGATTGATGGTATCAACAATTCCCGCCCCATTTAAAGGAATTGGCCTGAGTCCGAAAATGATTCTGCGGATATCCTTCAGATTATCCCTGACCAGCATATTCAGTTCTTTCAATTCTTTTTCTACCTGGCGGTGATCAAGTTCCAGAAGCTTCTCGGCTATTTCCAGACGCAGAACAATGTTAGCCAGACTCTGGGCGGGACCGTCGTGGACTTCACGGGCGACCCTCAGGCGTTCTTCTTCCTGAGCCTTGATGATCTGAAAAGCTGTTTCTTTTCTCTGGTCACTGCTATAGAACTGACTGATCTCACTGATTCCTTCTTTTAAAAGCCGCAGGGCAAGACTGACCTGGCTCATCAGCTCCTCAGCCTTAATCACTGTGATATCCAAATTTTTTAACGTTCTTTCGATTTCATCCCTGCGGGAACGCAGCTGAAGCTCTTTCGCCTGGAGCAGTTGCAGCTCTACCTGTGCATCCTTCGTTTCCGAATACGCTTCGAGCATCTGCTTCTCATTGAACTTATCGAAGTTCTTGTTGACTTCCATCAGCTTCCGACGGAAGCGTTTTTCTTTCATAAACTGGGTATCCACCATTTTGATCGTGTCTTCGATTTCCCTGCGCATAAATTCCAGTTCTTTTTTTAACCGCTGTATTTCGTTGCGGGTCATCTCATAGATGTCGAATATTTCTTCTTTACCGTTCTCGATTGCGCTGAGCGTTGATTCAAAAACAACTGTTAATTTATCCATAGCGTGACTCCCCAATAATCATTTATGAGTCAATTAATATCTCATTCGACATTTTCTTGCTATTTCCTACTAAGGCGGACTAAAAATAAAACTATCCACGCTATTCCGCTAAAAACAAGCGAGTACTTCTTGAGTTGTACTCGCTTTTAATCACACGAAACTATTTTATGAGATTGATAGCATCTTTTTTCTACCTCGCAGTTTCTAAAATTTTTACGATCTCCTTGGGTTTTAGAACTTTCCCAAAAGATACCACCTTTTCGTCAATAACCAGGGCTGGTGTGGACATCACACCATAGGCTATGATGTCTTGAATATCGGTAACTTTGATTACTTCGGCAGCAAGGCCCACTTCTTCCAAAGCAATTCTGGTATTTTCAGCAAGGGTAACGCAATTTTTGCAGCCAGATCCTAAAATTTTAATCATCATATTTAATACGCCCCTTTTACTTGAAAATTTAAATATTATAACCCCTTACATGAGCAAATATCCTAAGGCATTAAATGTATAGCCGATGATAAGAATACCAATGGTTACAATCCCTGCAAATATGACGAGTAGTTTCATTTTTACGACTTTCTTGAGCATGATCAAAGACGGCAGAGAAAGTGCAGTTACAGCCATCATGAAGGATAAAGCAGTTCCCAGACCAACGCCCTTGGCCACTAACGCTTCCGCAATCGGCAGCGTCCCAAAAATATCTGCATACATCGGGACCCCTACAAAAGTAGCCAACAATACCGAATACCATTTATCCTGACCCAGAAGTAAGGAAATGATATTTTCAGGAATAAAGTTGTGAATCGCAGCACCTATACCGACACCGATTAGAATATATACCCACACTCTTCTCACAATATCACGAACCTGATCTTTAGCCAAATCCAGCCTTTCCCGAGTTGTTAACCGCTCCGGTTCTATTTCCGGCATTTTATTGCTGAATACAAACGGTTCTACATACTTTTCCAGCTTTGCTTTGCTAATCACGGTTCCGCCGATCACTGCCAGAATCAAACCAACAACAACGTAGGCAATGGCAATGGTCCAATTAAAGATACTTGCCAGCAAAAGCACCGAAGCCAAATCCACCAAGGGGGATGATATTAAGAACGAGAAAGTAACACCGACGGGAAGCCCCGCGCTGGTAAAGCCAATAAAAAGCGGAATAGAAGAACAGGAGCAAAAAGGCGTCACCGTGCCGAGTAAAGCACCTAAAATATTTCCTGAAATACCGTTAAACCTGCCGAGTATTTTTTTGGTTCTTTCCGGCGGGAAAAAACTTTGAATATAAGAAATGAGAAAGATCAAAACGGCTAGCAAAATAAATATTTTAAGAACGTCATAGATAAAAAAATGAAGGCCGCCTCCCCAGCGATCCTGGATGCTAAGCCCAAATACATTCTCAACCAAAAGTTTTACCAAATTCGAAAGCCATTCCATCCTGAGCAATTGGTTGTTTAGCCATTCAAATACCATTTAAGTCACCTTCTTGCTGTTTATTCGTTTCATTCGAATTGTTACTTTTTGTTACTTTTAATTTTTTTGTGACCTTATTAAAAAAGCGGGCAATGACTTCAAGTTTACTTTCATTGATAGAATACCTCATCCAAATGCCGTCCCGCCTGGCATTCACCAGACTGCTTTCACATAAGATCTTCATGTGATAAGAAAGCGTGGATTGGGTTATGTTGAACGCTTCGAGAATCTTACAAGCACATAGTTCCCCATTGCCCAACATGTCAAATATTTTCAATCTTGTTTCATCAGATAACGCTTTCATCGCTAAAGCATAATCTTGATAATTTTTTTCCAATTCAACCGCCTCATTTGTATGTTTATATATTGATAAACATCAATATGCTTATATATTATCCGAGACATCGATACTTGTCAATGTCTTGCCTGCTTTTTGAAAAGGCTTCTCTCAACAATTTCAGCACTACCGGGCTTTAAACTCTTCTTTTCTTACTCATGTTCTCCATTATAACTTAGTTTTTAATTTTCGTGTTTAACTCATTAGGGTCATTATAATTGTCTCTACCGGCCAGCTGGTAAAGACAATTTACCCTAAGCTACTAATATATTACAACTTTTCAGATCACGAGCCAGGTGTTAAAACCAATATTATGAATTTATTTGAGTCAGACCGAGGCCGTGCGTATTAATGCCCATTCCTAAATCTTGATTAAGAGGTCATATTTTTCCCAACCCAAAAAAGAAATAGGTTCTGGACTTAACCCCACGAAACAAAAAACTCCCTGAATGATCCTCCGGGTGCTTTTAAAACTTAAAGGTCACGGCGACCTTTTCTTTTTCTCACGCAGACCGAAACGGAATCCGGCTGAATCTGCTTATGACGCCCGGAGAGTACCGCCGTGGTCAGGGCCTGTCAACAATTTTTTTTGTATGGTGTATTATCCTATTCAATACTTGAGGAGAACTATAAAGGGAACTGGATTATGATGTACTAATAAAGGGATTCTTCAATTACATAACAGTAAAGCTATGAGACAGTAGCCGCCTAATATTGATTAGGAAGCTCATCTCATAGCTTTTAATATTTATTAACGAATTCTTATTTCTCGCTCGAGTGTATTGTACCGTTAATAACTAAATCATTAAATTTTGAAGTGATTTGATAACTCACATCAGATATCTTGTCAGTAATAAAAATCACGGTAGGAAAGGCCACTGCCGTATTGTGTTTTAAATAGTCTATATGAAGCTTTACGATAATATATCCGTCATCATCAAAATACTCATATTCAAAGACATCGTCTAAATCTTCGATATATTCTTCCCTGTAATCTCTAAAACCAGGTAACCCAACTGGTGGAGATATCTTATTTAACCTAAACCCATTAGAAACCTTCGAAGATTTATAATCATTATAGTTTGCTGTACTGGAAATCCCAAAAATATCATGCAATGAATAATTTTCAGTTATATACTTCAGAGTATTTTTCTCTGGAATTGGCAAATCTTCATGTTGAATTATCATCTGTGCCGGGAATCGCAAAGAGACATCAATATCTTCATCAAATGTGGTTCCGTCGTTTACAACAACTAACTTTAGACACTTATAATCTTTGAACTGATTTTCAAATGGAGCCCACCCTAGAATATCCTGGATTTTCTCATATAGTTTGTTTATTTCACGATATCTTGTTTTTTCTTCTGCATTGCCTTCAAACGAACGGCCCCCTACAATTGATATTGCACTATTTATTTTGTTTTCTCGCAAATTTCCCAAAGAAAAGAAGTTTTCGGGTATCTTAATATTTAATTTTTCAGCGAATAGAGCAATGACCTCTTGTTTATCAGAATTGATTTCAACAGGGCTAAAGAAAGCTGAGTTTAGAGTTACAGATGATAAGGTATTTCCATCCACATTGTAGCTACATAATTTTTCAAATAAGCTCTTTGCTTCGTTTAGCATATTTTCCGTGCATATGTGCCCAGAAAGATTGAAAACAGTCGGATAAACAATATCGCTAAACCCGTTGTCGGTTATTGATTGTATACTTATTTTTGAGCATTTTGTCTGGGCGATTTGCTCAATCTTGTTTAACGATAAGAAATACTGCGATAGATGTGCAAGAAATAGTTTTTTGAATGCTTCATCCGAGGTATACGTAAAATAAATTCCTTTATCTTTGTATTTATCTTTAAACCCTTGAACTTTTTGATATTCTTCAGAAACTAACAGAGAAGGTTGTATCGCTTTTTCGGAAAAGTACATAAATACTTGTTTACCCGATTCTAACATTTCTTCAATTTCTTCTTCCGTACCTGAGCCATATTTATCTGTTGGAGTTCCAAAGCGTGTCCAAAATATAGCTATGGCAGCATCGCAATCTCTTACAAACTGTTTGTTCAAAAGGTTCTGCGGTTTAGCTCCCGATTGGGCATAAGAGTTTTTTGACCAATGTTTTGTACGGACACATAATCCCAAAACATCGGTGTATAATTCGTTGAATTGAGTTATGACATCGTTTATTATCTTTAATTCATCCTGAATATCTCCGGGACAAGAAATCAGTAAATCATATTGTACAATGCTTTTTGCCATGGCTGGCTTCCTCTTTTCTGAAATTGACTGATTATAATATCAGTGTGTATCTTTATCTACTATGTTTTAAGTTGATGTGATAAATGACTTAAGTCACCAGAGAAAGTCCTCAAGAAGTCAGCCGGGGCCATTACTGTAAAATGCTCCTGAATTTCCGACGTGTGGAAATCCAAATCTCCAGTAACAATGATATCCGGCTGAGCCACCATAGCAGAAACCAAAATAGGCAAATCTTTTGGGTCTCGTATATATGGAACTTTTACTGTGGATAAATCTGAAGGAGTATAGGCTATCTCAAATTCAAGAGTTGGGGTCTGTTGACAAACGGTGTAGAATAACTCAATTTTAATATTTGACAATTTTGAAATTTACTATACTAGTGTACTCAAATTCTAAACGACGAAATTTAAAACTTTCCCCAAGGTCTTGTAAAATCAAACGATATCACCCTCTGGAATGGTATAATGAAATAGGGTGATGACGATGATGACAGAGCAAAAAAGCAGACAAAATCGGATGCTGTGCGTATTAATGGAAGACCTTGTACCTAAAGGACACTTCCTTCGGAAGCTGGATGCGGCAATAGATTTCAGCTTCATATATGAAATCATGAGGCCGGTGTACAGTGACATAGGACGACCATCAGTTGACCCGGTCATTTTAGTAAAAATGCTACTTATCGGCTATTTGTACGGGATAGATTCGGAGCGAAAGCTCGAGGAAGAGATTACGGTCAACATCGCCTACCGCTGGTTTCTTGGCCTTGATCTGGAAGACAAAGTTCCGGATCACTCCGTCTTTTCCCAAAACCGCAAGCGCAGGTTTAAGGATACAGAAGTGTTTCAGGAGATATTTAACACAGTGGTTAAAAAATGTGCTGAAGCTGGACTTATTGGCGGTGAATGCGTGGTTATGGATTCCACGCATATCAAAGCTAACGCTGCTAATGGCAATGCAGAGAAAGTGCTTCTCATGGAAGGGCCCAATGAGTACTGGCAAAAACTAAATGACGAATATGGCCAGGACATCCGGCAAAAAAGTGAAGATGCCGACATGACTGTGACCATAAAAAAAAAGGCCGTCTCCGATCCTGAAGCTGGATGGATGCACAGACATCCCAAGCCGGCAGGATTCCACTACCTTTGCCATCAAAGCGCAGATATCCAATACGGTATCATAACAGACGTGCATGTTACGCCGGGAGATGTGACAGATGCTCCCTATTGTGTTAAACGTATAGCATACCAGAAACAGAAACTAAAAATACCGTTCCGCTTCGCCGGATTGGACAGCGGCTATGATACAGTCGCAGTACATCATGGTCTCCACATGGCTCGAGAGGACAGAATGAATGTCATTTGAAGTTGCCCGTTCTCGGAAACATATCCACTACGTTTTTGGCACTGTCAGTAGACGGGAACATATCCACCAATCGTACCATTTACGAAAAGGGCACTCTTACTAGAGCGCCCTCAATCATAAACATTGATGTCATTAATAGTCTTTTTTCTTTACTGGAATCCAGATTTCGCTTCGATACTTTGGATTTCCAGTGTCTGGACTCTCATTCCATAAAATTTCAGGACCTTCAACCGCCTCGTATCCTGAAGATGGAAACCACTCTGAGTATATCCTACCCCACACATTTTGAAGTGTTTCCGGAAATGGTCCAATCGATTCAAATACAGCCCAGGTACTAGCATCAATTTTTAATACATCAAAATCTGCAGTTTCATTACTTGATGTTGCTACCCCGATGTAATGATCTAATTCTCCTTTCTCTTCCATTCTACCTTCTGAAAAATTAGTGGAAGCACTAATAATACCTGTAGGTTCTACATTTGAAATTGCTTTTAATTTGATTAATAACATCCATGGTTAAAAGTTCAGTCATTTTTGCAATCTCTGGATTGACACCTTCAAAAATAATTGGAACTCTCTTCTTAAATCCTACTAACTTAAAAGGTCCTTTCTCAACAATACGATAGTTCATTTCGCATCCTCCTTTAATTGATAATTGAAAGGTCATTCGAGGATAAGCTTTTAATTGTGTATTCTCACACCTTGCCTCAGAAGGGAGAAAGCCATGCAGAGAATGAAAAGCACGGGAAAATGAATCAGCCGAATTATAGCCATATTTGACGGCTACATCAATTATTCTCAAATCCCTATCTTTCAAATCAAGTGCAGCCAACGTCAGTCTTCTTCTCCGAATATATTCTGATAAACTTATTCCTGCTAAAAAAGAAAACATTCGCTTGAAATGATACTCCGAACAATATGCGATTTTAGATACTTCACTATAATCAATCTCCTCTGTTAAGTGCTCTTCAATATACCCAATGCATTATTCATACTTCTTAAAGAATCCATCAAACAACCTCCTTTCATCATCAATATTATCAGGGGATGCATTTACCCGTCCGACAATCTGTGCACAGTATTGTCGATTCCCTTTCATGTAATTAGTATCGTTAAACTGAATTTATCTTTGGGATGTTTACCACAGGAATCCTTTACTTTTCTTCAGTGTGTCTTTCTTGCTGCAAAAATCCCTTTGCCTCGCTAAGGCGTAAATCCCAATATTTTTGCAAAAGGTAAATGATTTTCTCATCTTCAACTTTGGCTTCCTTCAGAGCCGCAGTTGCCTTTTCAATCCCAATGACTCTTTCTTCAAAGGCAGCTTCATCTAGCCATGCATTGCTATCTTCTCTTATTCGTTCCAACAGTTCACTTCCAAATCCCGAAAGGGAATCTCTAATTGAACGTGCCATATCTATTCCTCCTCTAAATTCTAATTTATTGCACTATTGATAGACAAATTGGAATTTGTCAGTTACTTGTATTCACTCGGAACAGGAATATTAAATCTCTCGCACAATAGTTTTACATCATGCATATCATTTTCATCATACTCATAGCCCAGATGAAATAATACTTGATTTTCAGCATCAATACATCTAACCATTTTATCGCCTATTTTCCCAATGCCACTAAACACTTTTGGTGGATATGCTTCTCCTTCAAAAACAATGTATCCTTTTTCGTTGAAATTAAATATATGAAGATCAATTACCCTACCTTTAGTATCCTTCCAAACCGTGTGAGATGTGGTGGTATATGCTTCTGTAACTTCCGCAAAGCCTTTTTCTTTTATTATTTCAATAAACTTTTTACTATTACTTTCTTCCACAAATAAATCAATATCATTGTGTGCTCTTGTTTCTTCTTCTAATAGTGCATCTACTCCCCAACCGCCATCAATCCATATGTTAATTCCATTTTCTTCAGCGTATGTTATTATCTCAATGGCATCAGTTTTACTTACCATGTAATCCCTCCGTTCAAATTAAATCTATAAGTGATAAATCTCAAAGCTATTTCTCCTTAATATAATGTCTATTGTTCCAATCAAAGCTAAAGATGAAGCTTGCCTTCTTTAGCTCGCAATAATTAGAGCTAAATCGAGGTTCCAGCACCCCCTAGATTTAAGTTCCCTTTTGTGCCGTGGTAGAAAGGCCCCAAGTCTAGGAATTTTTCATGAATTGCTCTAACCCTGCTTTGGATGTTAACATTTCAAGATTATTAAATATTTCCTCTTCACTCCAGTTCCACCATTGTAGCTTTAGCAAGAATTCAATCTTTTCGTCACTAAAGCGTTTTTTGATAAACTTAGCTGGATTCCCACCATATATTGTATATGGCTCAACACTTTTCACTACTGTTGAATTAGCGGCAATAATCGCACCATCACCAATTTTAATACCCGGCATAATGGTAACATTTTGACCTATCCATACATCATTGCCAATCACTGTATCTCCCTTAAAAGGAAGTTGTTCAATTGTAGGAGTCACCTTTTCCCATCCATGGCCAAAGATATTAAAGGGATAGGTTGTAATTCCATCCATTCTATGATTTGCACCATTCATAATAAACTTAACACCCTCTGCAATTGCACAGAACTTTCCTATTATAAGTTTATCCCCTAGAAATTCGTAATGGTGCTCTATATTATCATAAAATTTCTCCGGTGTTTTTTTATTATCGCTATAATAGGTATTTTCCCCAATCTCCACATTGGGTCTTTTAGGTAGATTGCTTATAAAACAAACCGTCTTTATATTTTCATTTGGATAAAGTTTTTTCTTATCTGGTCCTATCATAAAATATTAGCTCCTTTAATCTTTAATTACTTCATTACCTTAATTCGTTTCTTATTTGCTCTTTCCATTTATTAATATTAACGATTGCATTTTGCTCCCGACCTAAATATATATCTTCAATTGTCATAGGCCAAAGTCTTAGTTCACGCTTTCTTGCGTTGCTTGGTAAAGGGTTTGTTATTTTGCTTAATGACTTTACTATTTCTCGATTTTTCTTAAGAATATATGGTGTATCCCAATCATTATCAAAAGCGTTAATAAAAAGATTTACTAAATTTGTATATCCTTCTTCAGTAAAATTCGAAGGATGCTGGATCATATAGCACGAAACAAGCCAAAAATGTAACTCATATAGCTTTGGATCATTATGCTCCCATACAAGAGGGAACCCGAATAGCTCATGGCATGAAAAACCATCGGTCTCTTTAGCTCCACATTCTATACATCTCCCAGATTTCATGACTGTGTTATTATCAACCACCTATAACCAACCTCCCTTATTTAAATTATTTTAATATTCATTAATGTAATGTTTGCCAAAGAAAAAAAGTCTTTTTACTTTAACAACGAAGCCGCCAGCCAGAGAAGACTATTCTGACCAGCGACTACCTTAAGTTTAATGTTTCAGATTTATTTTCTTATCACTAATTTCATAAATCACATCAGCCACATTATCAAGCAACCGTTTGTCATGGGTGATAAACACTATAGTTCCAGCATACTCCTTCATTAAAATTTCCAAAGCCTCTAAGCTTGGTATGTCAAGGAAGTTGCTTGGTTCATCCATTAGTAGGATGTTATATCTGCCCATAAGCATTTTAGCTAGCAACAATTTTATAATTTCTCCGCCGCTTAAAACAGATAAACTTTTCCCAATATCGTTTTGTTTAAACCCCATCGATGCTAGCACTGAACGAATTTCTGAAACATTGTAATCACTATCTTCCTGCATAAACTCCAATACTTTCTTATTACTGTCGTACTTGTAACCATTTTGTGCAAAGTAGCCTATTTTTGCCTTAGGTGAAATAGAAATTCCATCTTCATGGTTTAAGATCATTTTGATTAAAGTTGTTTTTCCTGTTCCATTACCACCAGTTAATGCCACTTTTGCGCCAAGCGGAATTTGAAAAGATACATTTTCAAACAATACTTTATCTCCAAATATTTTATTAATTTCCTTACCGACAATAGGATATGGATTGTGGAGCTCCAATGCTTTACTTTGCCTGAAACGAATCCTACGAATATCTTCTGGAGCTTCTACACTTCCTAAGGCCGCAATCCTATGTTCTAGGGATTTAGCGGCATTATGCATCTTTTTTTCCTTACTTCCTATTGATTTTTGATGAGCTAAACGCCCTCCGCCTTCAGTACTTTTTTTCTTTGAAGCACCTTTTGCCTTCTGTCCTATTTTACGAGCCTGTTTTCGCTTTTCCTCTGCAGCCCTTTCCAATCGGGCACGTTCCGCAACAAATTGTTCGTATTCTGCAGCTTGGCTCCTGCGTTCTTCTTCTTTCTGGCGAAGATAATCAGAATAGTTTCCCCAATACTCAGTGATTTTGCCATCTTTCAGTTCCCATATTTTATCTACTACCTCATCAAGAAAATAACGGTCATGGCTAATAACTAACAGTGCACCTGTAAAATATTTTAACTGTCCAATTAGAAAATCAATTCCTTCACGGTCTAAATGACTCGTAGGTTCATCCGCTAAAATACCATGAACCTGTGCTGATAAAGCCTGTGCTATTTTAAGCCTTGTTTCTTCACCACCGCTCATGGTCTGTATATCTAATTGTTCAACACCAAGCTTTCCTACAAGTGCAAAATCTTTTTCTTTCTGCAAAGTTACTTCGTCCAACTGAGGGATATAGGCAAGTTCACCCAGACGATTTAATTTACATCCTGGGGGAGTTAATTCTCCTAAAAGTACCTTGAGTAGAGTGCTTTTCCCTGCACCATTTGCTCCCACTAAACCAATACGGTCATAGTCATATACTTCTAATTCATCTATATCTAAAACATCGCGTCCTTTGAATTCCACACGAATGTCTTTTGCTTTTAATATCAATTCCATAACATTATCCTCCTGTCTATAATCGCATGTTTTCATTTGCTTGTACGCAGGGAAAACCCTGCGATTTAAGCAGGAAGAATTACATGAAAATAAGATACATAAATATCCCTCCAATATTGTTTATTTTAAATCTAATTTTCTAACCTCAGTTATCATGGGGCAAACTATAGCAATGCCAATAATTAAAATACCTGATAGTAAAAACCAATGATTTACACCGATCCTATCAGCAAAGAACCCAGAAAGAATTAACCCAATTGGCATTGCAAGTGACATGATACTTCCGGTCAAAGAAAATACACGTCCTAAATATTCAGGCTTAATTTTCTCCTGAAAAAGAGCTGTTTGCACACCGCTATAAAACGGCACCGAAAGCCCCATTATTGCACAGCAAACTACAAATATAACAAATCCACTTGGAGGAAGTATTCCTGAAACGGCTAAACTGGCCCCCATTATAAAAAACGAACCTGTTATTAGTAGTACACGCTTTTTGAAACTTCCTAATCTCCCCAATAGTAAGCCTCCTACTAGCATTCCAGATGCAAAAGCGATTTCGGTAATAGAAATATGCACAGGTGTTCCATTAAAGTATTCCATGCTTATTAAAGGAAATAGTGCATTAATTGGCATATAAACAAAAGTATATATTGTTCCTAAGAGTAATAAGGCAAATAATCCTTTGTTTTGTCTCAGTACGACAATTCCTTCTTTCATTTCTCTTATGAAATTTGGTTTCAAGCTTTGCACTTGATCGCCCAGCTTAGGAATCCGTACAATTGCCACCGTAATAGACGCAATCACAGCACCTAATACATCGATGGCAATAATAGCATTTAATTCCCAAACAGAATATAACAATGCTGCAACCGCTGGACTAACAATATAGCTTATAGACTGCAAAGACTGACTATAGCCTGCGCATTTCGTAAGCTGCTCTTCTGGTACTAAAAGTGGCGTAACTGCATTGAGTGCTGGGGTATGAAAAGCTGTTCCAACGCTGCGGATAAACAATACTACCATAACCATCCAGACAGGTAACTCCATATACAATGCAACAATAGCCAGCACTGCCCCAGCTGCTGCGATAATTAAATCAGCACCAATCATTATCTTCTTCCTATCATGACGATCCACTAATACACCTATGGCAGGTCCAAAGACAGCATAGGGTAAAAAACCTACTAGTGAAGCCATAGACAAGACCATCGCAGATCCTGTTTTTTCTGTAAGGTAAAAAATAATCGCCATTTGCAGGATAGCACTAGTGATTAAAGAAACTGCCTGCCCTGCCCATATTGTAATAAACTTAAGTTTCCAATTGTTGTATTTTTCCATTTATATTTTCTCCTGCATAATTATTTTGCTTGAATTTCTATTTTGAATAGCATTCTAGGCAATAAAAAATGCAGGCCTAAATCCACAATGTGGCTTTTGGTCTGCATACATACAATTTGGAAACATTCATATTAAAGACACAGTTAAATAAAGGTATAGTTAAATAACCTATATTCTGACCGCAACTAATGAATGCTCAATATCGTATAAATAAGCACAACAAAAAAGCCTATCATAAGGGATAGATTCTGCCTTTTTTATTGCCAGCTTATCTTAAACGCATTGAGGCTGTCATAGTTTCGGTTCCTCCTGAATTCTTATTTGTATCAGCGTATATTTTATCACAATAAGGTTCTATATTCAACACAAAAAATATAAAGGGAGGAAATACCGCCAAAGGCGATAGTTTCCTTAATTGCGGTTGACTCAATAATCTATATCATTTCTTCAATCTTCACACCTGACTTAAACTCCACCTCAATCCTGTCATCGCGGATCGTAACTTTTTCAATAAGCCGCCTTACCAACTGCTCATCATACTCCTCTAACTCGTGAGACTGTTCATTCAAGAAAGCAGTCATTTCAGCGATTCGTTGCCTTTTTCCTTCACGCTCGGCATTTTCTACAAGTGAATTTTGCTTCATCTCCCGAAGGCGGTATATCTCATCAGCAACATTATCGTAGTCATTTTTTGACTTTGCCTGTTTAAGAAGCTCTATCTGCAATTCTTCCAACTTGCTATCAAGCTCATCCGTATCATTATCACTTTCTTCATTAAATATAGTGTCGATATTTTTCTGTAATGTTGAAAGGAAAGGTTCTTTGTTAGCCAAAAGTTCGTTAATAGCCTTAACCACTGCTGTCTGCAATGTTTCCTCATTTATGGTAGGGGCAGTGCATTCAGAGTCCTTCTCCTCCAGACGGCTGACGCATCGCCAAACAATTGACTTGTAGCCTCGGTTATTCCAGTGTACCCGCCGGTAAATATCACCGCACTGTCCGCAGTAAACGATACTCGATAAAGCATACTTGCTGCTGTAGACCCTTTTTTTGCCGTTCTTGCCGCCTCGAAGATTTGCTCTTCGAACCATCTCTTCTTGAACCTGCATAAAAAGGTCGCGTGGAATGATAGGCTCATGGCTGTTTTCCACATAATACTGGGGAACGATTCCGTTATTCTTCACTCGCTTTTTAGAAAGGAAATCAACCGTATATGTTTTTTGTAGAAGGGCATCACCGATGTACTTTTCATTTTGTAGTATTTTTTTCAGTGTTTCAGGTCTCCATTTAGATTTACCCGCCGCTGTAAGAATCCCGTCTGCTTCTAGTCCTCTTGCTATCTGTAAAAGGCTGGCTCCTTCTAGGTACTCCCTGTAAATCCGTTTAACAACCTCAGCGCCCTCCGGCTCAATCACTAGTTGCTTGTTTTCATCCTTGGTGTATCCAAGGAAACGCTTGTGGTTGACCTGAACTTCTCCTTGCTGATATCGATACTGAATGCCAAGCTTAACGTTCTGGCTTAAGGACTGGCTTTCTTGTTGGGCAAGGGATGCCATGATGGTCAACAATACTTCACCCTTGGAATCCATGGTGTTGATATTCTCTTTCTCGAAGAATACGGCGATGTTTTTATCCTTTAACTGCCGGATGTATTTAAGGCAATCTAATGTATTTCTGGCGAATCGGCTGATGGATTTTGTGATGATCATGTCAATATTTCCAGCCATGCACTCTTCTATCATGCGGTTAAATTCATCACGCTTTTTGGTATTTGTACCTGTGATACCGTCATCCGCAAAGATACCCGCCAATTCCCACTCCTTGTTTTTCTTAATATAATTTGTATAATGTTCAATCTGAATGTCATAACTTGAAGCTTGCTCCTCACTATCCGTTGAAACACGGCAATAAGCGGCCACTCGTATTTTGGGTTTGCTTTCACTATTTTTATTATTTCCGATTCGTTTAATTGCTGGAATGACTGTTACATTCCTACTCACTGCCACTTGTTACACCTCGCTTTCTATCAAACTGTAGGCATATTCCGCCTGCTTGTATGGGTCGTCATATTTTTGCACTAGAGGTTTTGCTTTGAACTTTACAGGATAATCCGTTTTTGGTACATCTTTAGGCTCCCATATCCGTCCAAGTTTTTCTGCTCGCTTTTGTTTTTCTAACCTTGCTTTTTCAAATATCTCCTCATCAATAATTGGAGGATAGAATTCGTCTCCAAGGTATTGCTTGTTCTGTAGCATCCTACTTACTGTGGCATGGTAGCAATCTATCCCAGCTTTTATTGCAGCATTCTTCAAGGATAATCCTGACAAGTAACCTGAAAATAACTCTTTTACTTGTTCTGCTGCTTTATCATCTACAACAGCCTTTCCATCTTCAATTCT
Source organism: Dehalobacter sp. CP (assembly GCF_047652685.1). NCBI lineage: Bacteria > Bacillati > Bacillota > Clostridia > Eubacteriales > Desulfitobacteriaceae > Dehalobacter > Dehalobacter sp. CP. The sequence continues at coordinate 1,346,449 of NZ_CP157399.1, read as the reverse complement.
ATATCCATAGGGTGTGTGACCCATCTAATTCACCAACCTTTCCTTCAATGTGATTCCACATTTTAATTCAAATCCGACTTTCTCTCGTGAAAAAACAATAATCTTCTCTACGTAATTTTCAAACAACTCATCCTCATAAGCTGTGAGCATTTTGGACTTAGTGGCAAACTTAAGCAGACGGTCAACCTCATCTACCTTTGCAATATTGCCATTGACGGAACGAGTAAGTTGATCCTTTTCGGCAAGAAACCTTTCTCTTTCTGCCTCCAGTGCATTCTTTTCTTTATTAAACAGAGCAGGTTCCAGATACCCTTTGGCCATTAAACCTGTCAGTACCTGGCTCTGCTCCATGTTGTTTACAATTTTAGTTTCCAACTCTTCGATTCTACGAAAACTTTTCGCATTATTCTTGCTGCGCAACTCATCCAAAAGTGGCCTTAATATGAACTTCTGACCGAAAATGAGTTTATTCATCATCGTGACAAATGCAGTCTTTATATCTTCATCTCGAATGAACTGCATAGAACATTCCGTCATCTGTCTTATATGCTTACTGCAGCACCAAGCGATGTATTTTCTTCCAGATGAATGAATCCGTCTTTTAAAGGTACTGCCACATTCAGAGCAGATTATTTTACTGGAGAAAGAATATCGGTTTAGATATTTGCTGTTGCGCTTTTCGATGCCTTTTTCTTTTGCTCTCTGATTAAGAATGGCATCTACTGCTTCAAAATCCTCATGGCTGATAATTGCCTCATGATGGTTTTCTACTAGGTACATATTTTTCTCACCGTAATTGGTGTGCCTGTTAAAATGGCTGTCAGTATAAGTCTTTTGCAAAATAACATCGCCAGTATATTTTTCATTGGTCAGAATCCCTCGAATGGTAGTAGCCGTCCAACGGCCACCTCTTTTTGATGGGATACCTTTTTGATTAAGATCATTTGCAACTTTCTGTGTACCTTTGCCCGATAATACTTCTGCAAAAATATACTTCACAACTTCAGCCTGCTTGAGGTTTACTATCATCTGACCGTCAATGTTTTGATACCCATATGGTGGGTAGGAAATTTTAAAGGTTCCGTTTTGAAATCGTCTTTGAATGGCCCACTTCGTATTTTCAGAAATGGAAATTGACTCACTTTCTGCAAGCCCACTTAAAATGGAGAGCATCAATTCACTTTCCATTAAACCCGTATTGATGTTTTCCTTCTCAAAATAGATATGAACCCCAAGGTCTATCAGTTTTCGAACCATCTCCAAGCAGTCTGTAGTATTTCTCGCAAATCGGCTGATGGACTTTGTAATGATTAGGTCAATTCTCCCAGTTTCACAGTCTGATAACATTCTAAGTAGGTCAGAGCGGTTTTCCTTTTTCGTGCCGCTGATTCCCTCGTCATAATATAAGCCTGCATATTCCCATTCCGGATTCGCCTTTATGTAGGTCTCATAATGGGCCTTTTGTGCTTGCAAGCTGACTAGCTGTTCATTACTATCTGTTGAAACTCGGCAGTAGGCAACTACTCGCATTTTTGCCTTAATAAAAGAGTTGGCTAGATTCCCTTCTATTTTCGTTATCTTTTTCATCCTCTCACCTCCTTCTTGGTATGTCACATATTACCTCTGAAACCCTTATATATCAAGGATTTCAGGGCATTATCTCAGCTAAAAAAGGGGAGAAAGTTTGGCGGTTGAGTGCATCTATCTTGTTAAATTCCACTTCAGTTATTAAGCCTTTTTCGAGCATCTTTCTCAGCAACTTTTCTGCCTGGATATAATCAAACTCACGTTGTAACTGTTCCTGTGAAACTCTCTTAAGTGCGGTGGTGCTTTTGTCTATAACCTCATCCGAGATCTTCGTAACTTTTTTATTCTCGTGCTGATTCACTAGGAATCACCTCCTACCTAATAGCCGTGGGAACAGGTCGAAGTTGAGGATTTGTAGAATTTAATTAAATCAAGGCATAAAAAAAGAGCCTGCAAGGGAAGAACCCTCACAGGCTACTTAAATTTAATAGTTTAATATTTTATTTGAGAGGCTTGATGAAATTTAAGAAATACTGTTTTTTTACCTGCTCTATTTGATTAATCATACTTAATAAATGCATCCGTAAAGCCTGCTTTTTTAGCTTTGGCAAGCTGTGCCTCAGCATTTGCTTTAACAGAATAAGCACCGATCTGCACACGGTAATATTTCTTATTCACCGTGTCTGCTGGTTTATTTTCGGCACTTAATAGTTTCTTTACATCCGCTCGAAAGGTGTCCATACTCTTCCCATGCTTAGGAAACCAGTGCATCACGTCTGCATGATTACTGGCAATGCCTCGTTTATAACCTTCGCTATGACAAATGATATCTCTTTCACTAAACCCATAAAGTTTGCAAAGATATACACAAAGCTCCACAGCTTCCTTATAAACAGCAGAAAAATACGAGGCATCGGTCAAACCGTCCTCGCAAATTTCAAAACCAATATGGGAATTATTAGCAGCTCCTCCAGCATGCCAACCACGATGATTCCAAGGCAATGTTTGATAGGTGGCAATAGATCCATCTGCTAATTTACCAATAAAGGCATGGACGCAGACTTCACGCCCTCCAGGTTTGCTTTGATTCCAATGGTTGTTATACTGGTTCTTTCCTAGCAAGCCATCGTCTGGACCAACGTAGCGTTTTAGGTTTGGGTTGTTAGCCCCTGTTGAGTGAACCATTATACCCTTCGGTTTTATTGTTTTACCTGCCTTGTAGCAGGCATTGTTCGTAAGTATTAATTTACGTAGATTCATTTATAGTCCTCCTTGTCGCTTCTGTTGTGAAGATGCTCTAATATATCCTTGAGTTTCTGTGGCACAGGCAGACCAACATGAACAGCATTTTCAAGTATGGATATGCCTTCATTTGAAAGATAAAAAAAGATGACCGCTGTTCGTATAACAGAGCCATCTCCAATAACGTTTTTATCAATAATGTGACCGATTGCTACCAGTGAAAAGATGAGTACTTTCTTGAATATGCCGCGAAAGCCTACCTCACTGGATAGCTTCTTATCAAGCACAGCACACATCAAACCTGTGATGTAATCAATCACAACAAAAGTAAGTAAAGCATATAAAAATCCGTCCCATCCTCCGAGAAAATATCCGAGCCAACCACCAACAACAGCAAATGTCACTTGAATCCAGTTCCAAATTTCCTTCATTATCTTAACCTCCTATCATTTTGATTACATAAAAAAACGCCAACCGAAATAGGCAAGCGTATACTTGTATAGTTTATTTTTCCTCTATATTTGTTTTGGCAAAGCTTCCCATAGCCGCATATCTTCCTGTCCCAATGACCAGATAGCAATACCCCGTAGGTCCCAACGATAAGCCGCTTCGTTTGACCAGTAGACCAGCGAATCCACATCTTGATAGTACAAAATTGAAAAGCCATCTGCATCACCGAGAAACAACCGAGATATCCAGACGTTTATGTCCTTTGGTATAACCTTCGCTGTATAATCTGCATTGCATGGTATCTGCAAGAGATTACTATGATAAAAGTCATAATCCATGGAAATATCCTCACTTCTGGTGGAGGCTTCCTCTACATCAGCTGTAAGAGTAAATACATGAAACTTACTATCCCAAGTTACACCATTCCTAGCAATTCTGCCATACTGCATAAGTGATCCGTCTGGCATGGTGACATCAAAGGCTTCGTAAGGTTCATAAGTCCATGCATCGCCTAAGCGGAGAAGTTCACATTTAATTTGCCCATCGGACTGAATACCACAATAGCCACCCGTACTTGAGATGTTTGCAGTAAAACGAAGTGTGTTGGAATTCCCAGAGTAGACACGCACCTTATTTCCACGTTTCCTCATTTCAATGAGATACATATTCGGATTGGTGCGAATGTCAGCATCTGAAGTCTTATAGTAACTTGCCGGATAACTACCAAGTAATGTAGAGCCTTGGTATAGCTCCACTTGTTGGGTGTCAATGTTGATACAGCAAAACACATTCCCACAAAATATCCCTGCTCTTCCGCTACCATTCATAGGAAAGGCAATTCTAGCACGGATATGCACATCACGAAAGCTATCGTATTTCCAAGCAAGCTGACCACTTCCTTCAAGCTGAGAATACGGACGATTGCCATTGTCTTCAGGATTTTGCCATACACTCCAACTCCCCGATAACGTCTGCCAGTAGCTTTCTGGCAGGATGACGGGATCTCTAAAGTCTTCATACCAAGCTAACGCTGAATCCGGCTTACGGCGCAAAACCTCTGTAGTAAGCTTAAACCCTTTGTCTGGAACAGCCATGTTACCATTTACGTCTTTAAAGCTTCGTGGAGATAAACTGAAGGTTGCCTCTCCAGCAGAAGGATGTTCACTAAAATTAGAACAAACCCGGAAACCATAAAATTGAGTACCAACTACACCACCTTCAATCGTAATGCTATGTGTTCCTGCTAGGAGATTTACATTAGTGGCAAGTTCTGCCCAATAAGTTTTCCTCCAGTATGGCCACCATAGACGATTCTCTGAGTAGCTAACCACTGTACCGTCAAGTGCAATTGTGATACCATTCTTATCCCAGAACGGAAAGCAAAGCTGTACAACTACATCATAAGTACCTGATTTGTCAATTGTAAAGTTGTACTCCGCTTTACCTTCACTTGACGAAAGAGTGATCATTCCATTACCAACCACAACACCATCTGTGTAGCTGTTCGGTTCACCATCTCGGTTAACATATATAGTTCCAAACTCCGACTTTTGTGTTTTCCCGTAACAAGTAAGATATTTTCGCCGATTATATGTTTCAGCAATAATAGGAGCTTCTCGTGATACTGCGTCCCAGCCTTCCATATAATCGTAGACATGTGGCAGCGCCCATGGTACTTTATCGTGATCATCCCAGTAGGCAATGATTGGGATAAATGGTTGTGGAGGCTGATCATTTGTAAAGTTATACACCCCAGTCATCCAGTTCTTAGCTGCATAGTAAGTGTTCGATGTACCGCGATAAGTCTTACCTAGGTTGGATGGATAGTCGTAAATCTGCCAATTCCAACCGTAACCAGGTAAACCCATATATACTTTTTGTGGTGACATAGCTGTAATAGCATAATTGTAGATACCTTCAAGCCAGCTCCTTGGTGATACTGGACCTGGAGCTGAACCTGCCCATGCCATGCCATAACTCATGATTGCTGCCGTATCACAATAATCGTTAAGGTCGGCATAAACACACCAATTTTCTCCACCAACTGATCCTTGCACACCCGTCATTCCAGGTAAGCAGATATTGACCAGTTTTGATGAATCATAGTTTTTAACAGTCGAGTATATATCAGCGAATAGAGCATTTGCGGTAGCACGGTTCTCAAATCCGCCACCGCGCTCTAAATCGATATCTACACCTGCACACCAAGGGTATTTGTTCATAATACGTACTATTTCTGAGAGGAATTTCGACTTTGCACCACCTTCGTTATTTCTCAGAGCCGTAAATATGCTCTCTGTCCCATGATTCATAATGGTAAGTAACCATTTGATATGTGGCCACTTTGTACGATATGGAGTAAGGGAAGAAACGCTAGTACCTGTTTCCGTTATCGTGCCTGTGATGTCTACCTCAAAAGTGAAAATACCAACAGTATCTAAACGGTCACCGTAATCGTTCAAAGCCTGATACATCCGAGCATTGCCCATGAAGGACCATACCATACAGCGTTTACCCTTAATATAATCTTTCATGGACGCAGATCCCCTTTCAGCATTTCTTTGTATTCGAAATATACCCTAGCAGATTTTCTGTCTTGTAGCTTTACTTGGTGCTTACTGTCGGTAGCGGCTGTGTATTGAAAGAATCCATGCTTCGGCGTGGGATAGCCGTTTCTCAAACACTCTCTTGTTGAAGCCTTAAGTGCAAATTCATCACCTGGGTAAGCCTCTGAATCAAATTTTACCTTATGTGAACCCATCCCCTGTGAAAGCTGAATACTGCCAGCTTCCATAGCTTGCAGGGGGTAGATATAACAATCTAGCCCGCTTGAAGTTTCTCCGAGGTTAAAAATAATGATTGTGTCTCCACTACGGACTACACCATTGTGGAAACGTACCGGATTAGGCGAATGCTTTAGGAACGTTTCCGTGTGTAGCGTGTATCCTGTCAGCTTGTCACCCTCCTGAAGTTGTAGGTCGGTGAAATAAATCGAACCCGTACAGTTGGTAATAAGGGGACGCACAGTAATACTAACTATACGCTTTTCTGATTTTACTTTTATGACTTCCGCAAAACGTATAAAATTACTTTCCTGCATAGCCATCACCTACCCGTCGTTCGTCCACTTGATTTCGCATACATGACCGACCCAGCCAGTGGCTATAGAACCTGCCTGCAGCATAATGTCAGTGAAATATACTTCTCCCGTGCAGTTTGAAACTACCAACCGAATGGTGATAGAGTGAAGCGTTCCATACCCTTTAGGTGTTGCATCACGAGCAATTTGTTGAAATACAGCCAAATCAATCACCATCCTTTCTTAAAACAGGTCAATAAATCTCGTTTCAGTAGTTCCATCTTCAAACTCAAATACTACCTCGATACCCACTTGTCCATCTATACCTTTTTGGAGATTATCTGATCCTATTTGTGCTGATATGGTGTAGTTACGGCGGGATGCAGGATATACTGTTTGAGCCATACTTTTTGTAGAGGTTGCAGAACCTACCGCTTTAAATGAAGCTGTACCTGTCACACCTTTTTCAGTGTCCACCTCAAAACCTGAATTCTGCCAGTAAGCAAAGCCATCGTCTGCTCTACTATTACGCAGATGGTTAAACGGCACCATATCTTTGATTTCCTGCCCAATGAGGTTGCTTTGGTCGAGCTGATCAGCGAGAATGCTAGAAGACGTATCACCAAGTTCACGAAGTTTTGATGATAATTCAAGTACAGTTTTCCATGGCTCCTGAAGATTGTATTGTCTGCGAACAACCCTTGTTTTGATAGTAAGATTCAAATCTCTATCATCCACCGTCACAATGTCGCCAAGTGACCACCTTTCATGCTCATAACCTGTCAGCACAGACAAATCCATCGCTGATAGCACATAGGAAACACGGGGCTTTGAAAATTCTGCAAGTCGCATATTCGTAAACTCAAGCATTTGATAAGGATTTGTGAAATTCGAAAGATCGAGTGTTGAAACCCGCACCTCATTGCAATATTCATAGTTTTCTACATATTCCTTGCCACTATTGATAGTGGCAAAGGTCATGCCATCTTTACCATGGGCATATAGCCTTGTCACCAGAGAGCGGGTATCAACAACCCTCTTGATACTTGTAAGGTTTTTCTTATAGGCAAATAATGCACCACTATCTCTACCACTAAATGTAAGTAAATTTACAAGACGGTTTCGACTATCAAATACTAAGTCTCCACCGTGAATCTGTTGCGTCATTCTGAGTATGGCCAATGCATTCTTCTCTTGGCATTGCCATGTCCGTTTGGTAGTGACATCAACTACACCAATAGACCATCCTGTGCCTTCCAACGCATAACTCATTGGAACGGAGGGTAAATCGGCATTAAACTCTCGCGGCTGTTTTTCATCTGAAAAGGTTAAATCATAAAATGCTGCTTCCGCATATACAGTGGTCAGAATCCCTGTTCCATCTGCTCCTTTTTCATCTGTCAGTGTCCTTATGCGATAAATGTCATGTGCAACCTGAACCTGTTTTTCATTATCTAAATATACACGCTTGCTATCATTCCATGGCAGTTTGAATTCCAAAGTATCTGCGCCATTAATCTCTCCCGTTACGATGATGTCATATGCATTTTCAAGTACTGCTTCCCATGCGCCATTCTCGTCCAGCACGACAGGCCTAGCAAAACCCAGTTTTTCATATGGAGCTTTCGGTATGTCGTGAAGTGTGATATCCAAAAGTTTCGGTGTAACCAAGGGATCAATAGTTGAAAGTGTAATCCTATAACGAATAAAGTTACGGTTTGGAGAAACCAGTTCACCGTTGGAACCCACCTCCTGCCACGCCGACCAATCCTGCAAATCGTCTGACGTAGCCGTCTCTATAGAAGAAATTGAAGTCACACCTGCAGTATATTCCGAGGTTACAGACACCCGACCACTACCTGCAAGAGAACATTCTGTAGCTATAGTCGTAAGCTGCCCACTTTCAGGATATCTGTTGTTAGTATCCTTGAGGAGTGTTACCACACCTGGCTCTGTTATAGCATCAACCGCACCACTGGTATCACCACCGTTGGCAAGCATTGACTGCTTGAAATGTCGTTCTAAACCCTCAATTGTAAGCTGTGAATTCACTTCAATGAACCAATCATCAAATCCACCTGCATAATAATACTGATTTGCATGCATTCCAATCACAATATCGGCTGTGCAAGATGGGTTTAATGTTCCCGTGAATGTCCGTTTAGGCGCAATCCAGACTGTGCCGTCTGCTCGGTTACAAAGAATAAACTGCGATGTCTTGGTATTCACTTCAATAATTGCTGCGATAAAGTACCACCCGCCGTTAACCATGTTAAAACTTGGTGTTTCACTCTGGTCGAGAATCAGTGAACCAGAAGAGTTATATAACATCATTCGAGGTCTGCCCTGGTACAGAGACAAGTATAGAATAGGTTGACCCGGGCCCTGTCTTGTATTAAACAGCGGAATAAAGGTCTGTCCCACAGAGTAGGTAGTTGGGTTTATCCATCCACCTACTGCGACTTTATCGCCTAGATTGGAGAAAAATGTACCATCATTCTTTGCAATTAAGTGGGTTTTCTCTGATGTCGGATTAACAATATTCTGACGAAAAAATCGTCCATAACGACCGCTTGGGAGACTTGCCGATGTGCCAGACCATCCCGATATAGTGACGTGCCGACCGTGGCCACTCGCATCTACAAGTTTAACATCGGAGTCAGGTCCAGACTCATTGAATCGCCAAAGGGCAAGGGTATTCTCACTTACAGGAAACTCACCCGTAAAGTCAGTTTGTGATGTCAATATTGATTTAATTGCCATTTGCATCACCTCCATCGGCTTTTTGCTTGTATTTTAAGTTCCGTAAAATCCGCTCCTACAGGAGTAATCGTCACAGTATTGTTACCCTTACGAAGTACAGGGAAATTGAGTTCTTGCATAAGCGGTAGACCGTTACGGAGTGTTTCGCCGCTAGTATCAACGACCTTTGCTGTGACCTTTCCTGTATCAATGATTAATGTTTCACCATCATACAAAGGGCCAATAACACGAATTTCTTCATTGTTAGTCTGAATGGAAACATATGTGTTTGTTCCTGATGGAATTATTCCTTTTACCAAGTACACAGGCTCAGAGTCGGCATTCCCTTTAAGCCTTGTAACGGTACTTTCTCCCATGACCGATATGCTATAGGTTTCATCCGTTAAAGCGTAGGCATGAGGATCTGGGCAAACAAACTTCAAATCAAATGCACCGGCTGAAAGAATGAGTCTGTCACAGTCCACAGCTTCTGACAGACGAGCAGTAAAATAACGGTCAGGTACATCGTCTAAAACGAGTTGTTGCACCCCACGTTCAGGATTTAGCCATTCAGCAAGGCTATCCATAACAGATACCAGTTTAGAAAATTTATATTGTGGGTAGACATTGCAATGAACTGTGATTATTTTCTCTGCAATATCGCTGCCAAAGTCAGCTACACCGGGCTTGCCAGGTATCGTTACAAAGGAGTTTCGCAATGAGGGTGATGCTTGCCAGTATGTCAGCCTAGCCTTGATACTCATTGATTGCGATGATATGCCGTTAAATGTGAACCCCATTTTCATCCTCCTTCCTTAAGCGGGATTGAAGCGTCCTTGCGCCCTCGAGCCAGTTTCCATCAAGTTGTACAGTTCCTGTGAAATCCTGCGGATATCGTCCTCGGATCGAACTATCATCTGCTGTATGGTGATAAGCGAACCACCAAAGCCCCCAGTACCGACTGACCCATTGATAGAGCTACTAAGGTTTATACCTGGTGTGTCAAAGTCTGTGGGGATAGCGTTTTGCATATCCTCACCAACCTGCGCCATCGTCTTCTCAAAGCCTTGCCCAAGCCCCTGTGCCATATTGTCACCAAGTCCTGCAAAAAGTGCAGAAGGTGAGCGGATGCCAAAGAAGTTTTTGATTTTATCCACCACACCACCGAAGAAGCCGGATATTTTCCCCCAGAGCCATGCACCCGCATCAGAGATTCCCTGCCATAGACCCTTGATGAGATTGCCACCAACTTGAGCCATCTGCCCAATTGAACCCGTAAAACCCTTTACTAAAGCTGCGATTATCTGTGGGACAGCTTTGACAACCTCTACGATAATAGTAGGTAGGTTTTTAATCAGTGATACTAATAGTTGTATGCCCGCCTGAATTATCTGTGGGATGCTGCCAATAATTGCATTGACAAGCGAGGTTATAATCTTAGGTATCGCCGCCACCACAGTAGTGATGATGAGTGGTAAATTTTGAATTAAGGCAATCAACAGATTCACCCCGGCATCAATTATTTGGGGGATTGAGCCAAGTATCGCCGTAACTAAACCATCAATTATCTGTGGGATTGCAGCAACTATTGCTGCAATGATTTCCGGCAATGCTTCAACTAGTGACACCAAAAGCTGAATACCTGCATCGATAATCTGCGGAATGGCACCAATGATAAAGTCAACTAAAGCGGTAATGATAGCGGGTAATGCGGCAATTAACTGCGGAATAGCGTCAATTAGACCTTGGGCAAGCCCCATAATAAGCTGAAAGGCTGCCTCCAGTATCATTGGCAAGTTGTCAGTTAATCCTTGTACAATCTGTGTAACTGCAAGAACCGTTGCTGGTATGAGTTGTGGTAAAGCCAAACCGATGCCTTCTACAAGTGCAGTGACCAGTTCCACTGCGGCATTAATCAGGAGTGGAAGATTATCGATCAATGCCCCAACAATCGTCATTACAGCTTCAACAGTAGCTGGAATAAGTTCTGGTAAAAGATTCAGAATTGCCTCCAGTACTTGAGAAAACAGTTCTGTTACAGTGCCAAGAAGCATAGGAAGCAAGTCGCCTACCGCTGATAATATCGCACCTGTTGCCGTAGGTAATGCAGTTACGATATTCTCTAAAACTGGGACAATATTAGCAACAACCGATTGGAATGCATCTACAAGATTCTGTGTCAAATTCGTCATATCTGCATCGGCATTGCCAAGTCCTGCTGTAAACGAGCCGAGTGCGGCTTGGAGTAGACCCAGCGAACCTGTGACGGTTTCTGTTGATTCACGGGCAAAGTTGCCTGCATACTGCTCTGTGTTCTCAAAGAACATCTGCATGGCTACTTCAGCTTTTTCCGCTTGTGTTGCGGTGTTCCAAGTGAAATCCAGCCCTTTTGCAAGTGCGTAGGCTTCGATATTGGTAGCGTTCATAGCAACACCCAGGTTATCCATCATATCAAAGTTACCCTTTGCCGCACCTGTGACCGCCTCCAGTGCAGAGGACATATCGATACCCATAACAGATGCCATATCCGCCGCTCGTTGCATAGCCTTTTCAGTTAGCTCAAGACTTCTCTGTTGCTGTATACCAGAGCCTTGAAACAATGCACCCATTTTGTTTGCCGTAGCAAGATACTCACTTTGGGAAACACCTAGATTTTTGTAAGCCTCTTCACCAGTTTTTTGAATGGATGTGGCATATTGACCAAATACCGCCTCAGAGCCACCGAGATTCTGTTCTAACTCCCCGAACTGAGTAACTACCTCTTTCCCTAGCTTTATAGCAGCAGCTCCTGCTGCAACAGCAACTGTACCCATCGCCACACCAATGCCTTTAAGGACACCGCCTAGCTTCTCAAACTTGCTACCGGCTTCATCTGCACTATTACCTGTATCCTCAAGTTCCTCTCCAAGATCATCTGCTTCATCAGCAGTCTCTTCTAGCTCTCGTTCCATATCGTTAAGTTGAGCTTTTGCATTATTCAGCTGAATAGCCCAATTTTGTGTACGTCTATCGTTCTCGCCAAAACTCTCAGAAGCATTTTTTAGAGCGGCTTCCAGCGTAGAGATTTTATCCTTTTGTGCCTCAATGGCCTTGTTCAAAACTTCATTTCGAGCGGTTATCGCCTGAACACTTTTATCATTTCTATCAAATTCCGAGGACACGAGTTTCATCTCACTACCTAGAACCTTAAAGGACTGATTGATATCACGAAGGGCGTTCTTAAACTCTTTTTCTCCCTCAATGCCAATCTTTAAGCCAAAATTATCAGCCATATGTAAACGCCTCCTTTCTAATTCAATCCTTCGGGGATTATGTCCTCAATGAAGAGTTCTCGCTTCCGGTTAGCAAGTCCCAAGAACTGGCGATGACAATCCCACAAGTCCATGAGAAGCCCTAATGGTGTGAGCCATGTTTCTTCCTCAGTACGGTTAAGATGCACTGTTCCGTAATAAAGAAGCCGAGTAAACAATTCATCATCGCTTACTCGGCCTCGGTGTTTTTTGAGTTATCTTCACTTTCAATATTTCTCTTTGTTCCTTTGAACATAGCTTCTGTAATGGCACTTTTATAAGTAGCAAGTTCTAGTGGTGAGGTGAGCAGTTCCACCTCATCCTCGGTCAATACATCCTTTGGAGCTTCTTTATTTTTCAGATTGTGAATGAGAATGGATTGGTTTGCCAAAAGAGTGATAAGCCATATTATCTCCTCCAAAGCCATCTCAAAGTTTTCGGATTTCAGCAATTTCTCTCCCAGATTTTCCAAACCACCATAGCGACGGGCAATTTCTTTTGTAGCCTTGGTCGTGAGGATAAGCTCATGTTCCTGTCCGCCAATATTAATCATTGCACTTCTTTCGTTATCCATCCTTATTCACCTCCACCAGAAACAGCAAAAACAGGTTCATAGACTTCCGTGTACCAACCACTGATAGTAGCTGGTAAAACTCCTTCATCATCTTCATTGACCTCCGCTTTCCACGGATGGTTACCATTTCCATCTAATTTATTTCTGCGCGATACAGTTCCCTCAATGGTTGGTGTAGAAAAAGTGATAGAATCTCCCTTTGTAGCTAGGTTGGTGGAGGGAACACCAAACTTTACCCTGTATAGCCAGAAGTAGCGGTAATGCCCATTTGCCTTTTTCGCTCGAAAGCCGATAGCAACAGGGCTACCTCCATCCTCACTAGCTGAAATAAGTACACCATTATCATCTGTAGTTGCTCCTGTGAGACTCTCAGCAGCTTTACGTCCAATGTCATCCACACCAAGGGAGAGTGTTCCGTTTTTGAATTCTTTTATAATCTCTGCCGCTCCGTCATCAGCGTAAAGGGTAGCTTCCGCAAGCTCAATGGATAGCTCTGCGGAGATTGCCTTTGCCAGCATAACGGGCGTACCGTAGGTTTCGTCTCCGTTTTCGTCCTCTGTAATGGGAGCATAATAGAGACGGTCAAGTCCTATCGTTGCCATAATCAAACCTCCTGTAATTCATATTCTTTTGCCACATCAATGGCATAATGATGGTAGTCCGTGTCATCCTCATGTCCAATATAACGGCGATCCGTCACTGTAAAGTCTGCATCCAGAAACGCACGGACAAGCTGATTCTTTCGTACTTGATAGTTCTTTTTGCTAAATAACGAAAGCCGTGCTTCTTGTATCTCATACTGTGGACGATTGTCTGAGTGAACATCAAAGGTATCCGAAAGAGGTGTGATTACAATATATTCATCAGGGGCTTTATCCTTGAACACACCCGTTTCCACAAGAATGCCTAGACCATCCACAATTCTATTTAGTTCCAATAATATACTCATAGACTGTTAATCTCCTCCTCCAGTTTGGCAGTCATGGCCTCCACACACTGCTTTCTTGATTTAGATTTTGCGGGTTTTAGAAATGGCCTTGCAGGCTGCCCATGTTTACCATATTCAATGATATTAGCAATTTTTGCATTGCTACCACCATCGCTTCTCGGTTCTGAAAACCCAACCTTGACATTATAATTACCTTTACGGTCTTGTTTTGCTGAAGTAACACCAAGGGAGGATACAAGTTCTCCAGTGGATTTGGACGGGTATTTTGTTCCCTTTCCAACAACAGAGCGTAGATTATCTTTGACTTTAGCAAGCACAACTTCGCCACCAACTTCTAGTACCTTTGGGATAATCACATCAGTTTGCTCAGCCAATTTAGATACCTTAAGAAGAAATTCCTCAGGCATTCTTACATCCACTTTAGCCATTCGATGCCACCACCTTTTTTGCTAAAACCTCAATATACATTCCTCGGCCTTTTACATCTTCTACACCGGTAATTTCATACCGCCCATCACTATCTACAATGACCATTTTTGCTGTCACATGGATACTAGGGATCCTTCGAAAACAAAAAAGAGCGGTTGCTTCAGAAAATACCGCCCTGTTTGCCCATTTCTCATTACCATGTCGTTCTTCCTTATACGCACGAACCGAGGCAATAATAGTGTCACTGATTGTACCAAATCCCTCGCTATCCTTATCGTTTTCAACGGCAACTATATCGATAAAGGTATTCATTTTCCCATAACTCATAGGCTACACCTTCCATTCACGATCTAACCGAAGTAGTAGGTTCACCGTGTTCCAAACCTGCTGCCCCGCCTGTACGCTATCGGCGAAGAAACCAGCCGTCGAGCCATCTCTGCTTTCGTAGAAATGACTCGACAGCATGATAACGGCCTGTTCAGTAGTTGGGGGCATGGTATTCTCAGAATAAAATTCCTGGGGCAGGTGTTGATAGCTTTCAGCATATGAGATAGCAGCGGTGATGTACATTTTAAGAAGTTCATCATCAAGGTCATGCTTAAGAATTAGATTTTCTTTGACCTTTTCAAGTATTGTCATCACTCCACCATCCTTCCATTAAGGAGCGTCCGCAATCATAATCCCCGCGACTTTTAGTTTGGTGAGCAGATTATTAAAGTCTGTCACCAAAGTTTCTACACTATCAGCGGTACTATCTGCCTGATTTTCAAGAACAGGAAGCCCCGTAATCAAGGCCCCCTCTTTAATTTCTAAAACACCACCGATAACAGTTTTTTCTCCGCCTTGTTCGGTATAATTCTTCGTATTATAACTCATAATGCACCTCCGTTACGCTTTCTGTTGAAGTACCTTAACAGCCTCCGGTAAGATAAGCTTTCCATCAACACGCTGAGTAGCAATAAAGCCCACCTGTCCCGTAACAGCATAGAGTTCATTTAGTCGTTTGAATACTCGTCCTTGACGATCTGCCACCCAGTAATAACTAAAATCACCGAATACCACAGTCTTTGCACCTGCTTTTGCAGTAGGTACATATGATGAGGTATACAGCGGGCGGTTAAGAATCGTATCAGGTGTTCCCGCTTGGATGGAAGGTTGCCATAGGTATTGCCCATTACCGTCTTTCAATTTACGAATAGCCTTTATAGTGGCATCGTTCATTACGAATACTGCCTTATTACGATACGGTGCTTTTAAGCTGTAGAATAAATCTAAAACCTCATCCAAAGTGATGGCAGTGGCACTTGCCGCAGTAACACCCACTTGACCGCCGCCAGTAGCATTTAAAATCCCTGTTGGCTTACCTGTGCCATCACCTACAAAGAAGGCTTCCTCTTCCTTGTTACCAATGCGACGGGCGAATTCTCTTGTGATGTAGCTTTCGAGATTAAATACGGAATCATTTAGCAATTCCTCAGAGACTTTAATCATCGTTGCTAGTTTATAAGCACCGATGGATACTTGACCGAAGCTGTCATCACTTTCGGGAATGGCTCCTTCTTCATCGATCCAGCTTGCAGTGCCTTTGCTTGCAACAACAGGAATCTTGCGGTCACCAGAAGATGTCGTGATTACATTGGCCAACCTACGGAAGATATTTTCTTCCTCTAGGGCTTCTACAAGCGTACGCTCAAACTCATCTGGCACGAGGAATCCGCCTTCGGAATCAGTGCCAATCTTTAAAGCGTTCCTTACTTCATAGCTGACATTATCACGCATCGCATTCCAGAAAGCTTTTTTGTATTCAGCACTTGCACGACCAGTCTTTTCCTCTCCAGTTCTAGTAGGTTCGTTCGTAATTGGGTTACTGGTTGCTTTCGACAGTTCCAAGTCGATAGATGCTTGACGTTCTAAACGCTCAATTTCCTTACCAAGAGCCACCACATCGGCTTCCATTTTTTCATAGGTTGTCGTGTCCTCAGCGGATAACAGTCCATCACCGCCACGTTTTGAATCAAGGAATGCCTTTGCTGCGTCCCAAGCTTTAGCGCGTTTCTCGCGCAATTCAAGAATTTTACTCATTGTTATTTCCTCCTTTAAATTAGTGCGAAATTAAAGAAAGCCGCTTATCCAGCGACTCGATGGGTGTACCTGTTTTCTGTTTTGGTTGTTTTGGCAGTTTGCTGATAAGCGAGTTAGTAACCGCCATCCTGCTAAAGATAAGACTATCCGTCAAATCTGGTGTTTCACTTTCCATGAACATGATCTTGTCTGCAAAACCAAGTTCAAGGGCTTTATTTGCATTCATCCATGATTCTGCATCCATCAGATGGGAGAGCTTTGTTCGGGAAAGGCCTGTCTTTAACTCGTAGGCATTAATAATGCTTTCCTTGACCTCATCCAATAGAGCCTTTGCCCGCAACATTTCCTCACTGTCACCGATAGCAATCGTTGATGGATTATGAATCATAAGCATGGAAACTGGGGACATATATACATCTCCACCTGCCATTGCAATAACGGATGCGGCACTTGCTGCAAGCCCATCAATCTTTACAGTGACTTTTCCGGTATACTCCATCAGCATGTTATAGATCTGGGCTGCTGCGAACACATCACCGCCAGGGGAATTAATCCACACCGTAATGTCGCCGGTGCCTGCCAGCAGTTCATCTTTAAACATCTTAGGTGTGACCTCATCGCCCCACCACGTTTCTTCGGATATCACTCCATTTAAATAGAGGGTACGTACTTCATCAGAATCTCGCACCCAGTTCCAAAACTTCCTCATTTACTGACCTCCTTCGGTTTTGGCAAACGCGCCTGCGTCAGCCAGTTTTGTCATATTTCCGTTAACCAAATATAAATCGCCGCCTTCCTCAGCCGGTATGCGGTTCATATCCTCCAGTTCACGGATATCGTTGGCAGACATCCAGCCATTTTGTCGACCTGTAGCGTAGCCATTCATACGACTTTGGTAATCACCACGAAGCAGACCGTCCAAATTGAACTTGATAAACAGTGAAGTTTTCTCAGAAGGCAAAATAAGCGATTGCTGGAGACTTTGTTCCCATCGCACCACCCACGGATCGAGAGTGTATTTTACAAACTCCAAGGACTGCTGCTCAATATTGGAGAAACTAGACTTCTCAAGATCACCCACCATATGGGGTGGTACTCGGAAAATCCTCGCAATCTCATTAATTTGGAATTTCCGTGTTTCAAGAAATTGCGCCTGTTCCGGCGGGATACCAATGGCTTGAAACTTCATGCCTTCTTCCAACACAGCGATTTTATGAGCGTTGCCTGTGCCTTGGTAGGCGCTATTCCAACTATCCTTGACCCTCTGTATATCTTTGATTACTCCTGGGTGTTCCAGCACACCTCCAGGATTAGCACCATTGGCAAAGAATGCCGCACCGTACTCCTCAGTGGCAAGGGACATACCGATTGCATTTTTCGCCATAGCGATTGGGCTATAGCCAATGAGTCCATCAAAACCTAAGCCGGGTATGTGTAGAACTTCATCTTTACGGAGTGTGACATAGCCACCTTTGGGATTTAGACCACTTTCGTCAGTATCACGATAGTAGATATAGACCAGCTCTCCGTTTGTTGCTCGGCTAACTTCCATTTTGTTGGGGAGTAGGGGATAAAGAGCCACTGCCTGCCCACGACCGTTTCTGACCACCTGTGCATAGGCATTTCCCCAAAGCAAAAGATGACTCATCAGTGTTTCTCGAAACACAAATGAAGTCATCTCTGGATTTGGTTCATCATGAAGAAGGTAATACAGCGGGTGAAAAGGAATCTTTTCTTTACCTCCATCAGAACGATATCTATATGCATGTAGTGGCAGTCCTGCAATCGCTTCAGCCAGTATCCTTACGCAGGCATACACTGCTGTTGCCTGCATTGCAGTACGCTCATTCACTGTTTTGCCAGATGATGTACCGCCGAATAGGAAGGAAAATGCACTACCCATACGGTTTTGCGGTTTGTCTCTTGACCGAAACAGTCCTTTTATTAGATTCATAGGCGTCACCTCCAAATAAAAAACTGGCAATATTGTGTTAACTATTTAAATTTAAAAGATTATTAAACCTCTCTCATCATATACAGAATCTCCACTATTACCTGAGCCGCAACGGATGGCACGGTCAAGTGCCATGATAGTCGCCACCGCGCCATCTATTTTTTCTGTACTTTTTTCTTTATCCGGCTTCACGTTGCCCGCCGGATCAGTTTTTATAAAGATGTTGTCCATCATCCATCGAAGTACTGGATGCCCACCGTGTGCTATTTTTTCTTCTAATGTCAATTTCATCAGTTCTTTGGTTGGTGGTGACATATCCTTAAAGCCTTGACCGAATGGAACTACAGTAAAGCCTAACCCTTCAAGGTTCTGAACCATTTGAACAGCTCCCCAACGGTCAAAAGCAATTTCTCGAATATTATATTTTTCTCCCAGTTCTTCAATAAACCGCTCAATGAAGCCGTAATGTACAACATTTCCTTCTGTGGTTAGAATATGACCCTGCTTCTCCCAGAGGTCGTATTGCACATGGTCCCGTCGAACTCGTAGGTCAATGTTGTCCTCCGGCATCCAAAAATACGGTAGAACAGTGTATTTATCCGTTTCATCCTCCGGTGGGAACACCAACACAAAGGCTGTAATGTCTGTTGTAGAAGATAGGTCAAGTCCCCCGTAACACACCCGTCCCTCAAGACTTTCTGGTATAACTGGAAATGCACATGCATCCCATTTTGCCATCGGCATCCAACGGACAGACTGTTTAACCCACTGATTCAGGCGCAATTGCCGGAAGCTGTTCTCTTCAGCCGGGTTCTGCTTTGCACTTTCACAAGCAGCTCTTACCTTGTCAATCCCCACCGTAATTCCTAAGCTTGGATTTGCTTTCTTCCACACTTTTGGGTCTGTCCAATCATCCTCTTCTTTCGCCCCATAGATTACAGGATAAAAAGTAGGATCGTATTTTCTGCCCTCAATAATATCAACCGCTTTTTGGTGTGTTTCATAGCAGATACTTTGAGTATCCGTTCCCGCTGTGGTGATAAGAAAATACAGCGGTTGGGTCCTTGCATCCCCAGATCCCTTCGTCATAACATCAAATAGTTTCCGGTTTGGCTGAGTATGAAGTTCATCGAAAACAACACCATGTATATTGAAGCCGTGTTTGGAGTAGGCTTCAGCCGACAATACCTGATAGAAGCTGTTGGTCGGCAGGTACACCAATCGCTTAGTTGAAGCCAGCAACTTTACACGTTTATTCAGTGCTGGACACATCCGCACCATATCGGCCGCCACTTCAAATACAATTGATGCCTGCTGGCGGTCGGCGGCACAACCGTACACCTCCGCCCGCTCCTCACCATCACCGCAAGTGAGGAGAAGTGCGATTGCTGCGGCAAGCTCGCTTTTTCCCATCTTTTTAGGTATCTCTACATAAGCAGTATTAAACTGCCGATATCCATCTGGCTTTAAAATTCCGAATAAATCACGGATTATTTGCTCCTGCCAATCGATAAGTTCAAAAGGCTTACCTGCCCATAAACCTTTCGTGTGGGATAGTGCTTCGATAAAAGCCACAGCGTAATCAGCAGCATCCTTATCGTAATATGACCCATCAGCTATAAAGGCGGTCGGCTTATATTTCTTCAGTTTCCGCATAAACACCGCCCCTTTTATGAAAAAGGACAAAAGAAAGAGCCTCAATCCTAAAGATGAAGCCCTTTCCTTATCCTGTTTAAATTTTATTTACTTATTTTCATCCACTTCCCCTGTCAGTATGAAATGGGCATACTCCGCTTTATGGTCTATTAAATAGACTACTAATTCATAAAACCCTCGTTCATTTGCTTCATACTGGACTCGGTTCACATCAAACATATTTGTGACTCCACTTTCTCGGATGGAAAGGATTTGTTCCTTGATTATCTCATTCATTGGCTACCTCCTCCGATTCTACTGAATCGGTTGTTGCTTTGCGCAGGATTTCCACATCGAAGCATGCACTCTTATAGCCTTCTAAAATTGTACTGTAGTAATAACAGCTTGGCTGTCCAAGCGGTCTCCCGTCATTCATAATGTAGACCATTGCCTTGACGGTTTTGCCGTTCAATTTCACTTTTACGGTTTCCTTGCGATAAAGGAAAGGCCATCCTTCGTAGCGGTCAAGTGCCGCTTCATCAGCTGGTGTGATTTCCCACACCAAAACTGGTACATTGTCCTCCTTAAAAGGCTCAATGGTTGCCACAGCGCCCGCGTGTGCTCCTCTAAATAACAAGCGGTGGTTATTGATTTGGCTTGTTCCTACCACCTTCGCTGTGGGGCATCTGTTGGCCATTTGCTCCAGGTTAAGGTTGGAACCATAGGCAAGATATAATTTACTATTCATTGTCATCCTCCTTCTTAGCTTTTGGGGTTAAGGGCAGCTCAGGCCGCCCGAAACCGCCATGCAGCTGAACCCGAAAGTGCTGCGGTTAAATGTTCTCTGCAGTTTGCAAATTCGTCGCCGATAAAACCAATACGGTTTAGGTAGGTTCTCATGGCAAATTTCTCGTTCTCCACCTGGGGTTTCCTTGCCGATGCACACCTTTGTGTTAAGGCTTGGTGGTTAATGGCAAGTGATAGAACAATGTAGCTTCTTATCTTTCCAGCATGAAGCTCGCTGTTAAACCCTCGAAGTTCAACTGTATGGTTTCCAGTAAAAAAGCTGTGAAGGTTGAGGAAGTGGTAGCGGCTATTGTGATAGTGGGTGCTTCTGCTTTCGCTATAGCCCTCGTACCAAATATCCTCAATTTCTCTCAAAGTTTTAGGCTTCTTGCGGTTCATTTTCTCAACCAAAATGCTGTCCATCCTTTTGCAGTAGTTCATTCTCTGCGGTGCAATTTGAAGTGCTTTGTAAAATAAGTCGTTCTTGCTTGCGATGATATTTACAAAGTTTCGGATACTTCTCGGTGTATGCTCAGCACCGTCTAGATGAATGTGAATGCCGCAAGATGTATTTGTAAAGGCTCCAGCTTTGCGTAGCTTTCTCACCAACTCCTGTAATGTTTCAATGTCCTCTTGGTAGGTAAGGATGGGGCTGACCAACTCAACGCTGTACTCCCTGCCAGCGGCTACCTTTCTTCCGCCTTCTTTTCTTTGGCAGTAGATGCTCCCGTCACTCATGAACTTCCATACCCGACCGTCCGGTGTTTTTACCTTCTTGGTGTCGTAGTAAGTACCTCCTTCACTGTAAGTCCCTTGCAAAAATTCTGCTGCAACCTTTGCTGCTTTTTCCCTTGTGATTCCTGTGAACTCAATTTCAATTCCAAACTTGGCGTTTAGCATTTTTCTCGCTCCTTCTAAAGTGTGTGTGTCCTTTCGGCATGTACATATATCACTCTAAAAGGCTTTTATAGCAAGACAATTCCGCAATATAAATCTACATATTTACTGCCACATTTGGCTTAAATTGTGTATATTTTACTCTTCGATTTTCTTGCATAAATCCTCACCAAATGCCACTCCAAGGGAGCCACCGGAATCCCAACTGACATGAATCGTTCCTATGTCATCAACACTAGTAACCGTACCTTTCGCTCCAGGCTGAAGTTTGGTATAAGGGTCGTTCATTTTAAGTAGCATTACACGTGTTCCTGGAGTGTAATAGCTTCTAAGTTGCTTTAACATTTCTGGGTGAATGATATTCATTGTTCACTCACCTCCTGCTTGGCCGTTCCGCTTTTGAAAGCGGAGCTACCTGAAAGCTTGGAGAGGAGAATCTTTCGTTCTATCTTATATTCTGGGCCGATAAAACCAAGCCTTAGAAGGAAGCAACGGAAAGCGTACTTTTCATTCTCTACTGATTTCTCGGTGGAATTGACACGGGTCTGTTTTTTCGCCATTTCGCAAAGTGCCGTGACAAAATGGGTGTATGCCTTAACCTCCTTTGCGGAGCACTCACCTTGAAACCAAGGGAAGGCGACAAATTCATCATTTACAATGATGGGAATGGAATCCGTATCAAGTGCTTTCTTTATAAGAGCCGCTTTGCTCTCTGCCAATCCTTTTAGGTTCTCGAGTGCCGTGTCGGTAAAATCTGCCCGTGGCATTTGAATTATCAGACTGGTAGATTCTTCAGTTTCATCCACTTCTGCTTTCGGAGGTGGTGTGTCAAATTCTTCTGAAATTGCTTTGAAGTCGTGAAGTCCCAATAGATTATCGACCAATTCCTTATTATCTGGTCCACTTAGAACTCCGTTTTTGTTAACATTGTAGTCTGCCACCTCATATGCAAATGTAGGTGCTCCGAGATATTTTACAGGGGCATTTAGTTGTTGACTGATTGCGTTAACCAGTGCTTTTCTTTTTGGCCCTGTAACATTATAGTTAATCTGCATTTTCATACCGCCTTTCTATTTTCGGTACGTACATATATCACTCTAAAAGCTGTTAATATCAAGTCATTTAGAGCATCTTTCTGTAGAAAATACAGTTTCATTAATCGGCGGTATTTTGTGTAGATAACACAATGCCAGTCAGCACAAAACAAACGCATGGAAGTGCTACGCCATTACCCCACATTTTGTATTCAGCTGCATCGGAATGGGGATTGTTAAGCCATTTTATAATCTGCTTTCTTGTTTTTGGCTTTTTGCTTTTACCTATAATTTTGCGGTGAGTTTCCCAAACCTCCGTCCAGAATGAGATTTCATCTTCTGTAGGATTTTCTGTATCAAGATCGTCGCACCAATCATCGGGAAAACCTTGCAATCTTGCACATTCCGTTGGTGTAAGCCTTCGAACAATATAGTCCGGCTCAACCAATCCGTTTTGATAGCCTGGATTGGTACCATTGATAATCGTATTTGATGTACCGTCCTGTCTGTAGCATTGACTTTCAGCTTTCATCTGAGGATAAAACGAAGCTGGGTGTGCCACTGCTCCAGGACCTTTTGCTGTGAGCGTAGGTTGCTGTTCTTCATCTATAGAAGGTTTATATAGAGCGTTCTTTCCTTGATTAAAAGCC
Source organism: Dehalobacter sp. CP (assembly GCF_047652685.1). Lineage (NCBI taxonomy): Bacteria > Bacillati > Bacillota > Clostridia > Eubacteriales > Desulfitobacteriaceae > Dehalobacter > Dehalobacter sp. CP. The sequence goes on along the minus strand of NZ_CP157399.1, from coordinate 1,323,129 downwards.
GCCCTATCGATACCGTAAGAAGGCTGAGTCACTACAGGGGCATCCTTGTAATCTCTCGACAATAGAGTTGGTGCTTTATCTTCTTCAACCTGTGCATAGGCTCCGGTAGTCATGGCATAGGCAACCGCATGGCGATCAGCGGTATTAAGCGTAAAAGAAACATCTTCATCTATACCGCTTCCTTGGGGACCATTTTTATCCTCTCTTCCAATCATCGAGCCTTGCAGAGCAACCACTGCAATACCACCTTGATTACATCCTGGATTTCCTCCATTGGCATCAATGGTTCGAGAAGTATCCGCTTCATATATACCGCTATGCGGATTACTAGACTGCATGGAATTGCTTTTATCAGAACAGATGCCATATGCTGTGGGCACAAAAACAGTCTGATCATTATTGCATCCAAGAGTTGCAGACTTATCATCTTGTATCAATGCACCCTTACCACCGCCTTCACAGCCGGAGCGGATTTTTAACGTTTTAGGAGTGTTCATAACAAGAGGGACATTCCCTCCACCAGTTCCCATACGAGAGGTAAGCGTCTGTACTTTATTATCCTCCGAGAGTTTTACTCGACTATCAGTTGGATGATTTTCTATTACAACAGCCGTTTGATTATCTCCCATGCTTGCACGAAGTGATCCACTTAAATTTTCATCCGTATGACCACCAATACGTGAAACCGCACCTGGTTCAAAGGACATGACTGTACCTGGAACAACACCTGCTCTAAGGGTAGGGGAGCGTTCTTCCTCATATCCTACACTTCTGCTCTTGGCACTGTGTTCGGTACAAAATCCGCTTGACTGCATTACGCAAGGCTGATGCCCGTGTTCCTCTGCTCTCAGCGTTGCAGTAATATCTTTAGAAACAGACATTGCTCTTCCGCCTTGGTCATTTAGGCAAGTTATGCTATCGCCTGTTTTTCCAGTGCTGTTTTTAGCATTTTCGGCAGTTCTTTTCCACGGGCTGCCGCTCGGCGTAAAATCCCTTGACAAGCCTTCGGACTCAAATAGTATTTCTCCGGCACATCTATCTGCAAAATCTGCGACAAGGTAGATTCTGCGACGGCGTTGGGGGACTCCGAAATATTGCGCATCGATAGTTCGGTAAGCCACACTCCATCCGTCTCCCATATAAATGTCTGCGTAAGGCCATCGTCCTTTTTCAGGTAAAGGCACCGAGGTGTTCGGCTCTTTGACGCTGATGACCGTTTCGAGGACTGCCTTGAAGTCTTCTCCTTTATTTGACGAGAATGCGCCGGGGACATTTTCCCAGACTGCGTACCTTGGATATTGTCCATTGGTCTTACACCTCATTTCCTTGATAATTCGGATTGCTTCATAAAAAAGGACGGATTGCTCTCCATCCAGTCCAGCTCTTTTACCCGCCACACTCATATCCGTGCAGGGAGAGCCAAAGGTTATAATATCTACAGGCGGAAGCTCCGCACCATTCAATTTGTTGATATCCCCATAATGCTTCATCTGAGGGATGCGTTTGGTCGTAACCCGTACAGGAAACGGCTCAATTTCAGATGCCCATAAAGGCTCAATGCCACAAAGCAAACCACCTAAAGGAAAACCACCACTGCCATCAAAGAGGGAACCAAGTGTCAATTTACTCATCTTCACTCACCTCTGGCAAATCACAATATCTGAATTTCGAACCATCTCTTAAAAGAAACACACCATCAGAGTTTCCAACTTGCTCAATATACCTTTTCACGATGACATCGCAGTACTTTTCATCCAGTTCAATGGTGTAACAAATTCTATCTGTCTGCTCACAGGCAATCAGTGTACTTCCTGAACCTCCAAAGGGATCAAGCACGATACAGTTACTAAGGCTCGAATTCATAATAGGGTATGCCACAAGTGCCACTGGTTTCATGGTTGGGTGGTCGCCGTTTTTCTTCGGTTTCTCAAACTCCCAGATGGTGGTCTGCTTACGATCTGAATACCAAAGATGCTTGCCTTTCTTTTTCCAACCGAAAAGAACTGGTTCATGCTGCCATTGGTAAGGAGAGCGTCCAAGAACAAGGGACTGCTTTTTCCATATACAAGTACCAGAAAGATAAAATCCTGCATCGGAGAATGCTCTTCTGAAATTGAGTCCTTCCGTATCAGCATGGAATACATAAATAGAAGCGTCCTTTGCCATCGCTGCTTCGGTGTTTTGAAATGCCGCAAGCAGAAAATCATAGAACGCTTCATTCGCCATATTGTCATTTTTAATTTTTCCGGCAGTGCCTTCATAGTTAACGTTATATGGAGGGTCCGTAACTACCAGATTGGCAGCTTTCCTTTCCATCAAGACATCAAAGGTGTCTTTCTTTGTACTGTCTCCGCAGACTAATCGATGCTGTCCAAGTATCCAAACATCCCCTAAATGCGAAACAGCGGGCTTTTTCAGCTCGCTGTCTACATCAAATTCATCTTCTTTTATATTATCCTTAAGGGAATCTTTAAAAAGATCCTCCAACTCTCCTGGGTCAAATCCTGTAAGAGAAACATCAAAATCAGAAGCATTTAGGTCTGTAATGAGAAGTGCCAATTTATCCTTATCCCAATCACCACTTATTTTATTAAGTGCAATGTTCAGGGCCTTTTCCTTTTGCTCATCCATTTCGACAACTACGCATTCTATCTCATCTATCCCCATGCTCAGCAGGACCTTCAAACGCTGATGACCTCCGATGACTCTGCCTGTAGTCTTGTTCCATATAACGGGTTCAACATATCCAAACTCCTCAAGGGAACGTTTAAGTTTTTCATATTCTGGATCACCCGGTTTTAAATCTTTCCTTGGGTTATATTCAGCGGGGATGAGTTGTTTCGTTTTAATCTTCTCTATCAACATACTTTTCCACCGCCTTTCTAAATTCACTGTATTTATTTACATCCTCCCACGGGAACAGACAACTATTAAAGTGACCATAAGCCGCGGTGTCAGAGTAAATCACATTTCTAAGACGCAGTTTTTCAATGATGGCTGCGGGTCTTAAGTTAAAAATCTCCTGGGAAGCAAGAGTTAATATTTCATCAGAAACAGTGCCAGTACCAAGGGTATTTACAGTAAAGGCTACTGGGTTTGCCTTACCAATGGCATAGGAAATACTAACTTCACATTTCTTTGCATAACCACACCAAACGATATGCTTGGCAATATACCGAGCCATGTAAGCACCGCTTCGGTCAACTTTGGTTGGGTCTTTACCACAAAGGGCACCACCTCCATGAGATGCAAGTCCTCCATAGGTATCAACCATGATTTTTCTTCCAGTCAAACCCGTATCGGCAGCAGGACCACCAAGAACGAACTGACCTGATGGATTGATGAGAAGTTCTGTTTCATCATCAAAGGGGAAGTCCTCAAAGCACTGCCATAAGACATTGTTAAGGATATCTGCCTTAAGTTCTTCCTTTGTTTTATTCTTCTCGTGCTGTACCGATATCACGATCGCCTTTATTCTCACTGGAGTGTCAGCTTCATATTCCACCGTTACTTGTGCTTTACCATCGGGAAGAATCCCTTTTATTAGCTTTCCTTTGCGACAATCATCCAGTCTCTTTACTATTCTGTGAGACAGTACAAGAGGGAGGGGAAGCATTTCCCTTGTTTCCTTTGTAGCATAGCCATACATAGTTCCCTGGTCTCCAGCACCTATGGAACCGTACTGTTCGTTTATTCCATTTCGTGCTTCCAGTGCAGTATTCACACCAGCAGCAATATCTACACTTTGATTATGTACATATACATAAATCAAAAATTTTAGAGGGTTGTATCCAATCTCTTTTAAGACATTTCTAACAATGTATCGGATGTCGATTTTCTCGCTGCAGGAGATCTCGCCCGCCACGATAATTTTTCCCTTGGTTGCCATTACCTCGCAAGCCACCCTTGACGCCCTATCTTTACGTAAGCAAGCTTCCAAAATGCTATCTGCAATGATGTCGCATAGTTTGTCAGGATGTCCAGCACATACACTTTCTGCTGTTAAGTACCTTTTACTCATTACATCATATCTCCTTATCTTTATTTTCCTCTGCGGGCAGATAGCAGTCGCTCCATCACGTCGTCCTGTGGATTTAAACCAGAATACTCTGTAGCACAATTCTCTCGAACGATTTGATATATCTCCATCCATAGCCTGTTTGTCTGACTCATAAAGTTCTGACTCATCGCTACATAAGGACTTTGAATAGCATTGCCGGTGGTTGGGTGCTTGGCTAGAAAGCCAAACTCGGTTACTGCTTCCTCACACTGTATCCATCTGGCCGCACTCATGGCATATCGCTCTAGAAGCTGTGGAAGTACCAAGTGAGCACAGCCTCGCTCCTCAAGCCATTTCCATGTAATTTCATAGATTTCACTCGCTACTAGGGTTTTTCCATCCTTTTGCACTGCGGAGAGCATGGCCATTGGCTTTGGCATTTCCTGCCCCTTAAGGTCAGCGGTATTTTGGAACTCAACGACTTCAAGTTTTCTTTTACCAGGGTTCCCCTCTGCAATTTTGTCAGCAAGTGGTTTCTTTTTTTGACCGGAGCCTATACGGGCGCCGCCACGATTTGTTCCATCTTTGGCCATTCACTCACCTCTTTTCGTCGATGGGCCTATTACCCCGTTTGAAACCGCGAATTTTCACGCGTTGCCCCACGCCCGTTACACAAATGAAAAGCTGTAGAGATTTGACTCCCCCTACCGGGTTCCCCAACGGTCTCCATCTCTTGCTGTGATTGCAGAGTGGCAAGGAGTACAAAGAGCCATCAGATTGCTTCTATCGTGAGTTCCTCCTCTTGCAAGAGGAAGAATGTGATGCACTTCAGCCGCTGGGGTCAGCTTTCCTTCTCTTTTACATTCCTCACAAAGAGGATGAGCCGCAATGTAGCGGTCACGTATCCTTTTCCAAGCACGACCATAACGTTTACGGGTTGCTGGATCACGCTGATACTTCTCATACCGTGCAGCTTCCTTCTTGCTATGCTCTTCACAAAAGCGCTTGTCAGTCAGCTCTGGGCAACCGGGGTAAGAGCACGGTCGCTTAGGTTTCTTTGGCATACTTGCACCTCCTTTTGCCCATAGAAAAAGCCCTCGCAGGAGAAATGCTCCCGTGAAGGCTTCCGTTTACTAATATTCCATACTACCATTATATAACTTTCACTGCGGACAAACAGTGTCATCGTATGCCAAACTGTGCCAAAGTGTGCCAACTTTTATTTGGGAACCTTTAAGTGTTGCAAAGCGGATGAATGAAGTCTATGCACGGTTCTCATAGAAACATTAAGGTTGACACAGATTTCTTCCCAGTTAAGAAAGTTAATGTATCGGTAGCGAAGGAGTAGCTTCTCATCCACGTTTTCCATCTGGTTAATCGCTTCACGGATATCTGATTTCAGCTTTATTAATCGTTCAACCTCATGTTGTATCTGTTGCTCCAAATCTATTATCCTAATCACATATTTTTCAAAGGGTGGGTCAGTACTTTTGGTTCGACTGACTTTCTCATCAAGCACAGGGGTTGAAACACTTCTTGATAAATCTCTTAAGTTTTGCAACTCTTCAAGGTCGGAGTTAATCAATTCATTCAAACGGTAAGCCTGTTTTAAGAATTCCTTAGCTGTCATCATCGCACCACCTCCTCTTGTAGCTGTTGAATTAACATGTCAGGGTTTAGAGAGGTAAGGTCATTGAACAATCCAGAATGAAAGAAGCACTCAACCTCACGTTTCGTATATAAAGCAGAATCATTGCGAGGGTGTTTTGCTAGTCTTTTTAATGCAAAACGATAATCCTTAACTGCCTGAAGAATAATGGCATTTGCCAGTTTTTCAAATGCATCCATCATACGGCATCCCTCGCTTTCCCAAGATTTGCTTTGACCGCATTAATAAGATCGGATTGTGTCTTGTCCTTTCGTTTCAAGGCTCCCATCACATCTTCATCGATTGTGCCTTTAGTAATGATGTGATGGATTACTACTGTCTCTTTTTGTCCTTGTCTCCAAAGTCTCGCATTTGTTTGTTGATAGAGTTCCAGACTCCAAGTAAGTCCAAACCAGATAAGCGTTGAACCTCCACTTTGTAAGTTGAGACCGTGCCCCGCTGATGCAGGATGGATAACTGCCACAGAAATATCACCGTTGTTCCAATCCTTAATATCCTTGGAAGTTTTAATCTCTCTGACATTGAATTTTGCCTTAATACGCTCTAAATCGTGATTATACCAATAGGCAATAAGCACAGGTTTGCCGTTAGCACCTTCAATTAAATCCTCAAGAGCATCTAGCTTGCGGTCGTGGATAATATGGGGGTTTTTATCATCATCATAGATCGCACCGTTTGCCATTTGCAGAAGTTTGCCTGAAAGGACAGCTGCATTCATGGCATCTATTTCTTCATCGCCAAATTCAAGGACCATCTCTTCACGAAAGTGATCATATACTGATTGTTCTTTTTCATTTAGATAGACAGGTACTTCATTGATCACGCATTCTGGCATTTTGAGAAAATCTACCGACTTCATGGAAATGGTAATATCTGAAATGAGCCGATATATGGCATCTTCAGCACCTGGCAATGGTTTATATGAAAACACAATCTGCTGATTTCGTTTATCCGGTGTAAAGTAGGAATTGCGGTAGTGTGTTATGTACCTGCCGAGTCTTTTACCCATGTCGAGAATACGAAACTCTGCCCACAAATCCATTAACCCATTACTGGAGGGTGTACCCGTAAGACCCACAATCCGTTTTGCCCTCGGTCTTACTTTTAGTAAACTTTTAAACCTTTTTGCGCCATAGGACTTAAAAGATGATAGTTCATCAATGACCACCATATCGAAATTAAAAGGAATACCGCTTTTGTTTACCAACCAGTCAACATTTTCTCTATTTATAAGATAGACACTTGCAGGTTTTCTAAGAGCCGCCAATCGCTCCTGCTCTGTACCGATTGCTACCGAAAACTTGAGTCCTTTTAAATGCTCCCACTTATTTATCTCAGCTGGCCAAGTATCCCTAGCTACTCGAAGTGGAGCAATAACCAGAACCTTTCCAACTTCAAAACGATCAAGACATAGGTCAAATATAGCCGTTAGAGTAATGACGCTTTTGCCAAGACCCATTTCTAAAAACACCGCAGCAATGGGATGCTCTAGAATGAAGTTCGTTGCATAGGTCTGATATTTATGAGGATTGTATTTCACCCAGTATCCCTCCAATCTGCTTAACATCATCAATGACATAGCAGGCAAAGCCTAACTTCTGTAATTGCTTTATTCTTCTAATCTGTAACAGGCGAGGTTTCTTTCCGGGAGCCTTTAATTCCACAAAAGCCATCTTCCCATATGGTAAAAGCACAAGGCGGTCTGGCATCCCATCTAAACCTGGACTAACAAACTTCGCCGCAATGCCTCCCATCTTTTTTACCTCAGCCACCAGTTTCTTTTCTATATATTTTTCAAGCATATATACCTCCCATATAAAAAGGCTCGGAACAAGAAAACAACTTTGACCCAATTTTCCTATACGCGCGTGTATGCGTGTATGCACAGGCTGCTATTACTTCTTTTTACTATTAATAAATAAATAGGATACTTCTTGTTCCACTTGTTCCGAACCGTTGATTTTCCTTATCATTACTAACTTTAGGGAAAGAACCAGTACGGGAACAAGGTAAGGTACAACTTAGCGTTGTTCCTCGACTCGGGAATAAGCTCGTTGCTTTCCGTAGACAGGAAACGTTACAACACCATTCTTGTTCCCAGTGTACTTGTTCCACTCACTGATCTTTCTCATAATGGCACCGATGGCATAGGAATCTGAAGGCTTTAGCATTGATGCCTCTTTACCGAAACACTCACACCAAATTTCCATATTGCAGACAAGGGTTCTTTTTACTGTTCCAACACGGGTGCCGCCGCCAAATTCACTACCGCCGAGGAAATTTCTACGCTCGTACAAAGACATCGTGTCCCAATCATCCGGTAAGAGCGTATCCAAGTAAGTACGAACTAGTCCTTCTCGTTCATCCGTTTCCATAGCATCTGCCTGTTCACTGGTTGCCATGGTTACATCATCACCTTCAAGGTAGAGTTTTTCGCCCTTCTCATAAAGAACTAGAGCCTCTGCCCAAATCTGCTGTACTTCCTCTTTGGTCATCTGCCAAGCTTTCTTTTTACTGTTTCCGCTAATGCGGACTGGCCAAAATCTACGGTTACCCGTAATATCCCGAAGAAAGCCGCTTTCGGCATTCGTTGAACCTACAATTACACACTGACGGGGATGGCTTTCCACGTTGACCCCATAACTGGCGCGGTACTTATCATCCGCCCTCGAAATAAAGGACTTCACAATCTCCACATCCGTCTTACGCATTCCGGCAAGCTCACCCAGTTCCAACAACCAATATCCTTGAAGTTTTTCAGCACCTGATTTATCTTTCATGTCCGTAATGGTCAAGCTATCTGAAAACCAATCTCCGGCAAGCTTAGCAAAGAAGGTTGACTTACCGATACCTTGAGGACCGTTTAAGATAAGAACACTATCAAACTTTGTGCCTGGTCTATAAATACGGGCTACCGCCGCAACCATCGTTTTGCGAATTATTGCCTTTGTGTAGGAATTATCTGTTGCACCGAAATAATCAATGAGTAGATTTTCTACTCGGCTAATACCATCCCATTTTGGCAAGGAGTCTAGGTACTCCTTAACAGGATGGTATGCTCGTTCAGTCGCTACCGCTACCACAGCATCCTTGGTCTTGGTAGGAGAATAGACTCCGTATTTACTGCTTAAGTACACCTTAAGAAGTGCGTTATCCGAATCATTCCAACCCATCTTGATCTGTTCCCAAGGCAGACCACCTTTGGCATCGATACCATCACGGTGGCAATTGAAAGCGATATGCTGTAATTCCTCATCATGCCGAATAATCAAGACAATGTTATCCAGTGTGTCTTTTATCCGACCTTGCTTATCTAGTTCCAAACCTGTCTGCCAATCCTCATCACTAAACTCCTCTTCAGCCTGAGCCTGTCTTTCCTTTGCGAACTCGGCTTTTACCGCTTCGTCTTTTATAGCAAACTCGCACATTGCCACAAAAGACGGCATCCTGCCAGGAGCCGTAGTAGTGGAAGCTCTATCATCTAAAGAGCCGAATTTATGAATACGAACGAGGTCAAAAGCATTGAGGAGCAGGCCGCTTGCTGGATCAGTAGCATGGTGGCTGTATGCAAATTTATCATCATAAATAATCACACCCGCACTACTGTCAGCTGGAATATAGTCATAACGCCCTTCCATAGCAGATGGTGCATAAACTGCACCTAAAAATTTATCAATTGCTTCACGAACGGAATAGGCTCGACAGAAAGTTCCTACCACACCTTCCTTTAAAAGCGGATCGGCTTGTTCTTTAAGACTACGTTTAATAACTTCAGACTGCCTGCTTGATACAGGCCAAGTTGATGTATCTCGCCAGTTTTCATATTTTACAAGATAAGCATCTGGGTCAAGTAATGCTCCATCCTGTTCTTCATAGACAAATTCACCATTAGAGGGAGTGGATGGCCAATACATAAGGCGATGGGCTTCATATGTCGTATCATCGAAAAGGTCAATACCAATCTCTTTTGCCACCATACGTCCAACAGCTGCATATTCTTCTTCGCTGATCTCACGAGCAAGGGGAACGATAAGTCTGAGTCTCGGATTTTCTGGTGTGTGCTTATGAGTGGAGTAAACGCAACATTTGAAATCGAAAAGCATACTGATTTGTTCCCAGATATCGGGTCTACCGTAATCCATATCAAGGGTAAGCAAAGAACGACACAGAACATTGCCCTTCTTTCGCCTTCCTTCTTTTAAATGTCCCCCGACAAAGCCGCCCACGTCTTTGATATCATCTTGTTGACCTTTTTTAAGTTTCCGATATTCTTCTACCGTTTCTGTAGTACGTTGGGTTGTCTTTACACGGGAACAAAAATCCCCCCAGGATATATCTTTGTTTTTCCATTTTCTATCCATCCGGCTATTGCCTACTGCAATTTTCATAAGCTATCAACCTCCTCATGCTCCGGACTAAAATACCTGACCATTTGTCTGCGTTTCTTGGCTACTTCAATTTCCCTCGCCATACCGCTTGAGATGGTATTGCCCAGCACCCACACCTCGGAGCATTTGCCCATAAGCACGATGTCCATAAATATGGCAAGCTCTCGTTCCTCTGGGTTTTCATCATCCATAAACTGTGGAAACATAAGATGAGGAGCAATCGGAATACAGTTTTGGTCTAAGGCAAACCTGCAAAAACTACGAGCCTTTTTAACGTTTCCTTCTACATCACCGGAATAGGGAGAACAGATATATACAAGCGGCTTAAAGGCAGATTTTTTCTCTGCCTTTTCCTTTCTCATTATGTTGGTTAGTGCTTCATGGGGAGTTGGGTCATGGTATCCTTCATGGTTAAATTTGTTGATTCCCATTACACACCCTCCATTTCTATCTGAGGCAAAATACCATCCGCCTTCATCAGTTCGTAAATGAAGAGTCTGCCTTTTTGAGTCCAATATGTATGGACCTTTGTATGCTGTTCACCGTTACTGCCAAGGTAGCTATGTGTCTTAGTACTGGTGTATCCTTTTTCCGCATGCTTCTGATATAAAAGCCAGATACCACCTTGCTTAAACTGGACGCCCTTTTTATTAAGATAGCGGTTCATCCAAATAGCTGATTTGCCATAATCTTTGGCAATTGCTGATGTGGAAATGAGGTCTTTGCAATTTAAAACCACATCGTAATAAGAGACTTTCGGTTTCATTTCTGCAATTTGCTGATTCTGAACAGCAACTGTACCTTCAAGCACTTTATTTTGTTTCCTTACTTGTGTTAGCTGTTGATTGGCAATCTGAAGTGCCCTTGCCATGATCGCTTCTGGGGAATTCCATCTTCTTTCTATTTCAAGAAAGTATTGACGGCACTCTTTCCCTTTTGGAGTACGCTGTATCATGCACAGCTCTTTTGCCATGTCAATTGTTAACCGATGGTCAATGCTTGGTCTGCCTCCAGTACTTTCGCTCAAAAATGAGCTAAAGTCTGATCCTTCCTCAAATCCGTACTCACACATTCTTGGAAACCAGTCTTTATAAGCGGTCTTTACTTCCAAGGCTTCATGTAAATCACGACCGAGTACGGTTGGTCGTTGATTTTCATAGTTGATTTTTACTAATTCGTCCATACGAATTACCTCCTGCAATATAGTCAGAGAGGAAACCCCTCTACCTAATAGCCACAGGAGGTAATGATTGTTGAGGATTTTGAAAAAATTTATTTTAATCTTTTTGATAAAACTGACACTCATAGCCATCAGCACTAAGTAACAGGCCATTTGCCCATGTTGGTGTCCTAGCCATCTGTTCACAGATAGCGGAAAGTGACATTCCCATATCCGCCTCGATGATAATTTCATCATGTACATGAGCCACAATAGAACAATTCTTCAATGTCTGCATGGCATGACACAAAATGTCTCGACTAATTGCCTGAACAATATTCTCTACAAATTTTGGGCCATAACTTTCGATTCTTTCCCATTTTTTCGTCCCACCGACACCTTCGTAAGTAACCGACTCACCGCCGAACATATTCTCTCCCATACGAGGTTTCACATAGGCAAGCCGTCTACCAGAAGGGAGGACAATAAAGAGCATTCCACTTTGATATATAAATTTAATGCCGTGTGTCGCTGTGGGAGTCTTTTGCTTAACACAAGTTTTTACCGCACGGTCAACATCCCACCACAATTTTGTAATATTGGGATTGGATTGTCTCCAAGCCGTTACAAGGGGCTGAAGTTCCTCTTCTTCAATTCCCATCTCCAAAGCACCCATTGATTTTAATGCTCCAATAGATCCACCGTAACCAAGGGCCAGTTCAGCAATTTTACCTTTTTGACGAAGGTGACCGTTCACACCATGCTTTTCAACAGGTACATTAAACATCTGAGATGCACTGGCACAGTAGATGTCACCGCCCTTTTGGAATACATCTAATCTCCATTTTTCACCTGCAAGCCAAGCAATGACGCGAGCCTCAATCGCTGAAAAATCTGCAACGATGAACTTCATGCCATCTTGGGGTATAAAAGCTGTACGGATAAGTTCCGACAGTACCTCTGGGATTGAATCATAAAGTAAAGTAAGTGCATCAAAGTTTCCGCTTCGAACTAAAGCTCGAGCCTGTTCTAAATCGGGCATATGGTTTTGGGGGAGATTTTGTAGTTGAATCAGCCTGCCAGAGAATCTGCCGGTTCTGTTGGCTCCATAAAACTGGAACATTCCTCTTGCACGACTGTCATTACATACCGCATTCTCCATTGCCGTGTATTTTTTCACCGATGATTTTGCAAGCTGCTGGCGAAGTTCCAAAACAGTGCCTAGTGGTTCAGGTGCTGTCTTTAACATCTCAGCAACTGCTTTTTTACCAAGGGTATCTGTTTCTAGCCCATTATCGGCAAGCCAGTCTTTCATTTGTTGTACAGAATTTGGATTATCTAAATTGGTTATATTCTGCATTAAAGCCATTAGCTTTTCACGGGAATGTTCATCTATTGCAACAGCCTGTTTTACGAAAGTCATGTCAATGGCAATGCCACGGTCATTGATTACCTGGTCGAGATGATATTCCTCCCAGATGTTCTCAGGCATCGGAAACTTAGATAATTTCTGTTGTATAGACATCTCGGCTTCCACATCACGAAGGTTATATGCTTTAAACCGCTCCCATTTATCCATGTCATGTTCTGGCAGATTACGAACTCGACCACCATTTGATTTAGTAGGGGAGCAAGGTGTACAGAAATATTTAATGAGGTCTTTACCCTCTGTTAACTTTTGTTTCTCCAAACCTAGAACTGCACCAACTCCCTCCAAAGAAAGAGGTAATCCCATATATGCCGACCATATCATGGAACATTTCCAGGATGCAGGATCAAGATAATCTGCAAGGTTAAGCCATTTTGATAGACACACACGCTCAAACATTGCATTGAAAGCCCACTTAGTAACGGAATTATCCATAAGTGCATTTATAATTTCATCTGGTATTTCCTCCCCGCTGGCAAGGTCAACAACTTGTACTTCGCCACCGTCCACCGAATAGCCAAATAGTAGAATTTCAAAATCATCACTCTCGGCATAACGGTAAACTCCAGACTTTTGAAGATTGGCACTACTAAATGTTTCAATATCAATAGAAATAGAATTCATGTATTACCCCTCTTTCCAATGCAAACAAGGTGGCAGAAGAACAACCTCCACCACCTCGTCTGTATTTATTCTTTATGCTAGAAAATCATCATCTTCAATAGTTGTGAAGTCATCAGCTGCATTGGTTCTTCCGCCTAAAGGCTCTCCATCGCTTATCTTCTGGATGTTGCCAAGTCCACATGCTACACCCTTATTGCCATTAGAGTTAAAAGCATAGAAATTTAGGGATACTCTTGCATAACAACCACTGTAAACCTCGTTACGATCCAAGATAGGTCTGACTGCTTTATCTACTATTTGGGGTGGAGTCTTGCTGTTGGCATTTACAAAGTAATGTCCTTTGTAAGCCTCGTCATCACGTTCTACGTCACCGTCTCGAAGTGGCAGTTTGATAGCAGCCTTATTCGGCTTTTTACCGCCAAACTTTGCAATGCCCTCTTCAACGGCTGCATCTACGGCTGCATTGATAGCATTGATGGTTTCCTTATCTGTTTTTGGAATCAATACGGAAACGCTGTATTTTTCTGCTCCACCATTGATGGATACGGGTTCCCAGCCATGAAAGTAGCTGAGTCGTGTGTTAACGCTTGTAACAACCTTAGTTCTGTTTTGATTATTCATATTCCGATTCCTCCGTTATTTCGTTAAATTCGTTTTTTACGTTTGATATATTCATAGCTGGCCGCTTATCCGAAATTGGAACCAGCGTTGGCTTACCTGGTGGTTTATGTATGAGACCACCGAGGATTTCTTCGAATTTCGATTTACTCATCAGCTTCTGCATTTCCGTAAGGGTAATGAGACTCTGACGGTAGATATCTTTATAGCCATTTGCCTTGGCTGCTTCAGCCACAGCCTCTTCGTCCTTATATTTACGGATAGACCTTCCCTCGACTACCTTAAAACCGTGCCACTCTTTCCCGTGATTAACGGCAGCATCCGTGGCATAAGCAATGATTTCATTTGCCCACTTTGTAAGGTCGGACAATTTAGAGAGAACTTCCTCAATTTCAGAATCCGTAAGCAGGGGTGGCAGTTTAAACTCCATCTGTGCTAATTTCAGCTTTTCTTCTGCTCTTGCACGGCATTTGACAGCCGCTCGACAGAAAGTACACCATTCACCTGGAAGATAGTCACCTTCGCCTTCATAGGCCTTCTTCGCCTTTGGCTTCAGTTCATTTTCTGCCCAGTCTTTTAATTCCTTTACCGGGATTGTCCATGTGCTGACATTTTCCCTGCGGGGTTGGAAGATGGTCATGGAAACCTCCTCGATGTCATACAGGCTATCATAGATTTCCAAAGCTCCAAGGGCATATAATTTCATTTGCGGATTATCTACCGCATCTACCAGCACACCCATACCATACTTAAAATCGATAATATGAAGCTTTTTATCGCCAATGATGATGCAGTCACCAGTTCCGAACCCCTGTGGTACATAGCAGGAAAAATCAAGACGTTGTTCAATAAGTATTAACGGGTCCGTACAGCTTTGCCTTGCCAGTTCAAGCTGCTCCATTACAAATTCCACATAGGCATCGCTGTGTTCTTCCATCTCATCGGTGTTATAAGCCGAGACAGGACGCTTACTCCTCATGTGAAGTGCTTTTTTAAGTTTATGTTCACAGAGAGCATGGGCGGCTGTACCTTCAGCGGCCGCATTGGATTCGCTATTTTCAAATTCTAGTTCCAATCTTGCAGATGGAAGGCAATTAAGCCACCTATGGGACCCTGATGCGGAAAGTACTGCGTGATCACTCATTACCTAGTACCTCCGCATCTTTCAACATATCTGCATAATGTTTTGGGTCAACTTCGCTTAATTTAGAGCCACCGTATTTTTGGATGATTTCCCTCACTTGGGCAGTAAGGCCAACCTGACTTTTTTCAGCAAGTTTTGCTCTGACTTCCTCCAGAGTGATTTCCTTTTTCTTTGGCACAGATTCTTTTACGGTTGTAGTCGGTTCTTTTGTTTCCACAGGTTCATTGCCGGCCATTACATCAGCAACCGCTTGTATACTGTCCGCCAAAGAACGCATATCAGAAACCACATCAAGAAGTAGTTTGATTTTGCTCATGGTTTAATCCTCCCTCCTTAATCTCACTGATGGCGAGTTCCTGAACGGTGTCACCCGGAACAAGGATAGTCAGTTTCTGCTTATCACCAAGTAAGAAACGAAGGAAACGCTCCCTTATGGTGACATTACGACAGGAAACAATCCCGCCAGATTGTGGAGTTTTTGAAACACTGATTTTCAAATTGTGTTTCATGTTCTTCACCTCTTTCCGAGAGCGTTTATGTGTTGCCCTCTACCTATTAGCCCTGGCAAGAGGGGAAAGTTGAGGATTCTGGAAAAACTTTTTTGAAATTCTTCTTAGCTGTATCTAAACGGTGTGAAATGGCACTTTTACTAACACCCTCACGCTCTGCATACTCTGTTACAGAAACACCATCTAGGAATATAGCAATCAATAACTCTGCTTGTTTTTCCTTGAGGGTCTTGCGGATAACTTCACAGAGGTATTCATACTCTTCTTTTTTATCCCGAGCCACTTCATCGGTGTTATCAGGGAAATAGTCCATATGATCCGTAGCATCTTCGGATTCATCATCCTTGCGGAAGGTCCTTTTTGGCATCCCTCTGTGTCTGTCAAATTTATGCCAGTTATTGTACTCGGGCTTGTTAAAACGCTCGTCCATAATCTCCTGTGGCGAACGACGAGTTACAGTTTCCTTGTCCTCGACAGAAGACAGCCTGTCCTCGTAATCTGCATCAATCATTAAGGTGAAGTCCTCGTCTGGTACCTCTAGATAGATAGATTTGTTTTCGTGCTGAATTCTAATTTTCATTTTGCATCCTTTCCGCCGGACTGCATTGGCGGCAAAGGATATAAAAATAGGTCTGTGCCTCGAAGTACACAGACCCTTTGTCCTGAAAATGAGCGCAACAAGGAAAGGTACTTCTATTGCAACGTATAACAATCCTTAACGGACTGAAACGTAACAATATGTATCCTTTGCCCTTATTGCAAATCAGGCATTTGATATTTTTTTGTAGACAGGATCGGGTCGTCCTATCGGACTACAAAGAACCTATCCTTTGTCTGATTTCATTTTATGACTTCCAAAAAGTAACTGATAGTCAGCATATTAACTATTACTTTTTTAGAATATTTTTCTAATAGTTATTGTTAATATTATGAAAATGAGATATTATTAACCTATAATTATTTTTATAATTACTAATTTTGGAAAATTAAAATAATAGATTACTATTACCATTACTTTTGAGTGTTAAGGGGGTTGCGCTAATGGCTCAAAATACTGAAAATTTTTTTGAAAATAATTTATTTCGATTTGGCAGTTGCTCCTGTGATTGCGTTGAAGATATCATTCATACTGCACCTGGACAGCCAGAGAAACGAGTTTTAAAGATACAAGCTGTACCAACAGATACCATTCACTTTGCTTTCGCAGCTGGTGATGTAGGATTAGTTCGTCTTGGTACCAAAGGTGCATTAATTGAAAAGAATATACTGGGTAATTTAATCTCTATTAAAAATGGGGACACTGCTGAATTATTTAGTTTTTTCAAAAGAAATGGTTTCTTTTTCAACGTAAGCAGTACAGAATATGAGGAGATTGACGGGGCATTAATCTTTGAATTAATTAATAGAATTAGAGCAACCGTAGAGCTTATGAGTGCCCTTACAGCGATCCGTAGAGATTATGACAGGATATTGCACTTAACTTTATATTTGCTTTTATCGGAGCCTATCGCTTTAGACCTTCCTTCACTGGAAACCCCATATACAACTTGTAAGCATCCTTTTTTAGAGAAAATAAAAAACGCCTCTAATCTACCAGTAGTAGACCGAGGTCAAGAAAGTTTTGATAAATATACATATTCGATTTGTGATACCATCTACTCTCCAATTTATGAGTTGGATATTAATGACTACAATGATATTGTTGGTGGTTATATGAAATCCAAAATTGGGTCTGATAATCCTAATTTTAAGAACCTAACACTTTTATACTGTAATGGAATTTATGAAGATCTACGGCTCCGGGAAATCATTGATTTTCTATTTCACTATCAATATGATGTTGGCATTATAAAAGCAATTGACTATGAAAATGGCATAGAATATTTCACAGCACCAGACAGAGACAATTTTGATAAACCTCTCAAAGATGCTTTAATTAAAGTTGCACAAATTGTGTTAGGGGAAGAAGTAAATGCTAATCTTGATGGCATTCACCCTCAATACGATGCTGTTAAAATGTCTCCATCTTGGAACATTGATACTTTGATGGCGGCACTTTACTTTTCAATTTTTTATATGACTCAATCTGAATTATATCGCCGTTGTGCTAATCCAAACTGTGGTGTGTATTTTCTTGTAAGAACCACTTCAACACGGAAAAGATACTGTTCAGATGAATGCCGTAACAGATTCCAGCAACATAAACACCGACAAAAGAAACGTTCCGAGCTAGAACGACTTGAATGAAAAAAGGCCTCTGCTATACAGTTAAACTGCATAACAGAGGCCTTTCTTCAGTTATTCTCTTGTAATTTAGGTGGCGGCACTTCACCTTTAGAAAGAACCGCCTCTATGCAATCTGCTAATTGCACTTTGAATTTTATAGGATTTCCAGTATACACGTACATTAAGTATCTAGTATCTACCACAATTCCTTGAATTCTTTCATAGTTTAATTTATTAGATTTCCAATCTCCAACTGCCTCTCCTATTGTTCCAATAGGTTCCCCTAAGTTAAAGTAGTTATCTGCCATATTGTATGGCATTATGAAAGCATTAAATAGTGACTCATTAGCTATTTTTCGAGTTTGATGTAAATACTCACCATACGTAATCTGCTTATTTATCGAGGATGCATTAGGTAAGTCGTCTGGATTACCAGTTCGCCCATATTTATAGTACTTGGCATCTAATACATAATACTTACCGTTGTATATCATAATACTATCTGGAAGCAACGGACGCTTTTCTTTGTATTTACCATAGTCAAGCAGCCAGCGAGTTCGAGGAAAGTATTTGTCTTTATCCTTCTCTCCAAATACTCTATCTATCAATCTCTCCCAAACGCCTTCAAAGTTATCTGTACCAAAGTAAAATTGCTTTTCAGATGTCTTTTCATCCAAATATTCTAGCATATCCTTCATAGCCTTAAATAATCTCTTATCTTTATCATTGAAGGTGTGCATCAATTTATCATTGATTATGATAATTGATGTTTTTATATCAGGATGTGGACCTGGTGGTGGCGGCATATATGGAACATATAACCAACCCAATTTTTCAAAGCTCTCATAAACGCAATACCTGTTAATCTGGGTTATAAGTTTTGTTTCATTAGGTGTAACCGAACGGACTGTAAATTGTGTATAAATAAGCGAGTTTACACCATCTTTTTGTTGTACAAGCGGAGTCTGATTCCGGAATGTTTTGGGCCAATGAGCACTACCTCTTGCACTTGTTACATAGGTTGGATCTGTTTCAACGTAATACTGCCCGCCTTTTCCTAAGTAATAATTGATTACTTCTAAGTAGGCATGGATGGGAAAGTCCACAGTCTGTGGTGCCTCGAATTTATTCATTGCAAGCACACGGTCTTTTTTTTCTGTGAATTCCGAAAGCACTTGAAAAAGATGCTTTATATCAGTCCTAATTTCTGCATCTGTTTCAGGCAACTGATATCCTAATGGAAAATAGACGATAGCATCATCGGAATCCGCCTTCACTCCTACAAAACGATCTCCATCTTCATTCGTATTTACATGGCAGCGCCTTCTAATATCTAAATCTCTCTCCATATAGAATCACCGCCCTACTAGTTTTGCCTAGTGTTATTCTGATTTGTAAATGCATCACGTACATTTTGTTTAAATATTTCAAAACGTTCAAATTTCTTAGATTGCATAAATTTACGGATAACTGCTTCTAAACTTTGATATTCGTTTGTCTCAAAGATTACCTCACGTGAGAATTTGAATGCATCATCCCACAAGTACTTGATAACCTTTTCTGGGAATCTACGATTTTGTTGCATTGCATCTCTGATTTCAACAAGACGCATTTCTTCTTCAGAAGTAAGAATTCCTTCCTTTTCTTTTTCACAAAGGCTTTCATATTCACCCTCTGTCCTATCTTCAGATGCGGCATTATACTTTAAATCTCTCAAATGCACAAAATACGCACCCAATCTTTTGTCTTCTGCAGAAGTCATCCTTGCGTTGTTTCCAACAATAATATCATTGATAGAAACACAGAAATTTTTCCATGTAACCGTTGTATCTAGAATCTCTGCATTTGCAAAGTTCGAATCCACTCTCTCAAAACTGTTTTCGATCATACGCATTTCCCATCTACGTTGAAAAGCAGTATCCAAAGTAAATACATTTTGATCAGATGTATTCATTGTTCCTATAATAGAGAGGTTTGATGGAATACGAACCTTGCGTCTGGCATCCCCATAAACCTCAAGCGCTATATTTTTATTAGTAATTCCATATTCGCTTGTACCAATAGGAAACTCGTCATCATCATCTTTAATTTCTACTTTTCTATCGAGTAGTTGGAACACTTCTCCAAAAATTGCTGGTGCATTTCCACGGTTAATTTCTTCAATTATAAGAATGTATTCTTTCTGAGGATTAACATATGCATCATGCAAAATAGTAGTGAAGGGACCTGGGGTAAACTTGTAGCTAACTTGTCCATCTTCCGATACATCCGGTAAAATCTGACCAATAAAATCAGAGTAGGTGTAATCAGGGTGGAATACCAATCGTTCCACATTACTGTCCTTCTTGCAATACTCATGTTCGATAGTCCAACTCTTACCAGAACCTGGAACGCCATAAAGCAGTATATTTCTCCCCCCAGCAACCCTAGATGTTTCGTATGTATATTCACTTGAGCCTTCCCGAAGATACATATTCTCTGTTTCACTAACTTCAGGCGTTAAAATATATCTAGTATTTGATAAGCTTAAAGACGCATCGACACGCTTTTGATATGCCCTCAACTTATCTCCTAACCCATCTTTAATAGCAACTCCATTTGCATTGCCATATGTTAAAAATGGATTTAATTTATCCGATAGTGCAGATTTTAATATACGGAGTGAACCCTTTGCTTCTTTTCTATCGTTAATATCAACTGCAGATTCTTCTTCCTCCAGCAATTTCATATATACACTGTTCATATTAAAGATGATATCTTGATCCCCATCAGTTAGTTTGTACACCGCTTCCTCAGATATATAAACAAGCAAATGCAACAAAGCTTCTTCAAATGTAGATTCAATAGGGATATTTAACCCTATCCATGATAAGAGAACTTTTGAATACTGTTCATCGTCTGAGGATAGCACTGTATCAAGAATATCCATATTTTTTGTGAACAGGAGAGTTTTAGGATATCTTTTACCACCAGTTCTCTCAGATGATGCTGGCATATTGTTGTCAAACTTAATTTTTGCAACACGCCAAATTAATTCAAATGCTACAATCAATGATTCTAGCTGTGATTTGAACAACTGGTTATTATTCACACGTTCAAGAAACTGTTCATCGGAAATTCCAATAGACGAATAAATAGGGTGATACTTTTCAATCAATCTAGTTTTTAACTCATCTGAAACTTCTATTGAATTACCTGCTTCTTTCGAGTATGCAAGTTCATCTGGATTGTTTGATGCTCTCCAAAACATCATTAATAATCCCAAGGTTGCCTTTACACTTGGTAAAGAAGATTTAATTCCTAGTTTTAAATCCACTTCTGGATATTTAACCATATTGTCTGGTCTTAACATTTTTTATCCTCCTGTTATATCATTCATAACAACCGTTGCAATAGCTTTGGCAAGCAATGGCGGAACAGCATTTCCAACTTGCTTCATCTGTGAACCTTTTGTACCTATAAAATGAAACGTATCAGGAAACGACTGAATCCTTGCAGCCTCTCGCACGGTTATTGCTCGATGTAAAAATGGATGAGTGAACTTACCAGAAGAAGGAGTATCAAATCTAGTTGTAATAGTTACAGATATCTCATCTTTGACCATCCTAGTCCAGGTTCCACTATAGATTGATTTAGTTAAATGTTCTTTAGGTAATACCTCTTTCCCTCTATTTGGAGGTATCATCTTTAATCTCTCAATTGCCAGCTCTGAATGTTTTGTCGCTTTATGATTATATAGATTATCGCTACCTTCGCGCATCATACGTTGATATTCACTTTGAGGAGGGTACCTATATGAATCACATTCTACACCTTCACCTGAATTTAAATATGCTAGATCACTAATTGCATCCCATATTGTAACTTTATAATCAAGTGGTCTTGGCATTGCAATTGCAGATTCTCCTTGTTTACCAATAATCACAGCTCTTCTTCTATTTTGAGGAACACCATAGTCGGCGGCATTGAGTGTGTCTGTTGACAATGTATATCCTAAACCCTCAAATAAATCTATAATTTCTTCCTTAAAGTAACCATTCTCCGCAGTTAAAAGATTCGGTACATTTTCCATTACAAAATATCGTGGACGTACAAAATCAACAACAGCTACAAAGTACTTAAATAAAAAGTTCCGTTCATCGTTGATGGTTTTTCTTTGTCCTTTCTGGGAAAACCCCTGACAGGGAGGGCCTCCAATAATAACATCTACCTTTCTACGATACTCATGAAATATTTTTTCAATGGGTAAATTTGTAATATCCTCAACAATCATTTTTGTATTTGGATGATTTAATTTATATGCTTTAGCTATAGATTCGTCATATTCATTTGCGAGCACAATATTAAAACCGGCCATTTCAAACCCAAGCGAAAGACCACCAACGCCCGCAAACAAATCAATCACTGTTGGCTTCATTCTTTCACCTCTTGAATACGGCGTGTAGCGATTTGAAAATAATCCTCACTTATTTCTACACCTATGAAATTCCTATTATTTAATTTTGCAGCCACACCGGCACTACCGCTACCCATAAAGGGATCAAGAACCGTCTCTCCTTCATTGGTCAGCACTTTAACAAAGAACTCCATCAATTGTACAGGTTTTTGTGTTGGATGTTTACCAAACTTGCGCTCACCGTTTGCTGCAACGCCTGTTTCAATAAAGTCATGTAGCACCTTTCCATCATTATTAAATGTGCCTGTTTTCTTCTTGTAAGTAAAATAAACCCACGCTTCCGTCGAATTAACAAAATGTAGATTCATGTTACGTGGCATAGGATTTAATTTATGCCAAATACCAGTAGTCTTATAATATAGTCCATGTCGCTCTGCAATTTTAATAATACTCTCTACCTTAATAATAGCCATGAATACAATCATAGCTCCACCCTTTTTAAGAACTCGAACGGATTCTTCGAAAAAGCTATCCATTGATTTTTCCCAATCCTCAAAACTTAGATTATCCCAACCAGCAGCCCCAAAAAAGTTATCACGCATCTTCTTTAGATTTGTATCTCTGCCTTTCATGAAATTACCTAAATTGTATGGTGGATCAGTTAATATAAGGTCTATAGAACCATTAGCGAGACGCTTCATAGAACGTATACAGTCTTCGTTATATAATATAGAATCAGCCATAACTCATTTCCTCTGCTTTAAATTTTATTAGTAGTACTTATGACCGATTGTCGAGTTCAACCTCAACAATCTCACTCAACTGGCAATTTAACTCATTACAAATACGCACTAGTACATCAAGAGAAACATATTCATTTTTACGCATCTTAGAAAAAGTACTAGGAGCAATGCCAGTGGCAAGATGCAAATCTGATACACATAACTCTTCATCTATCAATCTCTTCCAGAGTTTTTTATAGTTAACTCCCATTTTGCACCTCTCGTTTACATGGTAAAGTCATACGATTATTAATTATATCACATCTAATTCGAGTTTTCAATATATATTTTGATATCTCGAAACATATTAGTAAAAGTCAAAATGGAGATCCGCGCATTCCAATCCTACTTTTTTATACATCTAATCCATCTCCTCAACCCTATGAAGTTATCTAATCTGTCAACTCAACCCCACGCACTTTATTACAGTCGACCTGTTTCCTCAATAAACAAAAACAAGGATTTTCAAGATTGAAAGGCACTGCCAGACATCAGGCAGATAATCCTTCAACCTCGGAAATCCTTTATTTATCAGCGTTTGAGTAGCCCCTATTTCTCCACCCTTGACATCAAGACAACACACTCAACGAGCTTGGAATTAGAGGATATATCCATCTGAATACCGGTCATAATGCCAGTTGGCGCAAAGAAAGAGGCCTGTTTTCAATTGATGATTTCAGATATGACGGTAAGAATGACTGCTATATCTGTCCAAATGGTTGCACATTACATTACATAGGCGTAAGAAAAGTGCGTTATCGAGTTGGTAAAAACTATGTGTCAAGATCACAAGATTGTAAAAGCTGTCCTTTGAAAAACCGTTGCATTACCGGAAAGGCTAGTTATAAGGAGGTCCGACGGGATTTCTATCAAGAGGATCAGGAACGCAATCACGCTTTAATTGGTACTGCTATCTACCGACATGTAATGCGAAAACGTCAAGTGATCAGTGAAGGGAACTTTGCTTTGCAAAAACGATGTCACAACTTAAGGTTTACCCGAAAACGAGGCGTCTGGAAGGTTCAAGAACAATGCTTCCTTTCAGCAATGGCATTAAATCTTAAAAGACTAGTGAAATATGGGACAGCACCGCTCTTGCCGGCTGTCCCATATCTTCTTTATATTCTAGATGTTGTTTTAAAGAGAAATATCCGATTAAGGCCCGTTTACTAAGTATATATATTTCATTTTAAGCCAGGTTTGTCAACAGACCCGTTGTAAGAAATTTATCCCATTTGGGAATAATCTTTGGAAATTTACGCTCAATGACTTTTGAAATTTCCGTTATTGAGTAACTACAAATAATCAAGTAATGTTGCTCAATAAGCAATGTCAGAAGCTTACTTGCTATTGATGATTCTGATAACACAGCAGATACCAGGATATTTGAATCAACGAATACGCGTAAGGCATTACTTTTTCCGCTCATTCCACATTTCCTCCCGAACTACTTCCAGTTCATTAAGAAGGTCTTGTTCGGTGATACCTTTCTCTTGTGCCTCTGTACTCAGAGCATCTTGCAATTCGCGTAAGGCAATTAGACTGGCCTTCGTAATTACAACCTTGCCATTGTCCTCCAAGAATGCGACTCTATCACCTTCATTTAATTTCAACATGTCTCGAATAGGCTTCGGAATCGTAACCTGTCCTTTGGAGCTAATTCTTGATATTTCCATAACAGAACCACCTTTCTATTTTCCTTTACATCTTTACTTTCTTTACCTCTATTATACTACCGTAATAGGTACATGTGCAATTTACAAGTTTCTCCTTATTCCCTTAAAATTTGTCGTTACCGTCTGATATTGATGATTTGAAAATAACTTAAATTCGCAACTGGGGGTCTGTTGACAAACGGTGTAGAATAACTCAATTTTAATATTTGACAATTTTGAAATTTACTATACTAGTGTACTCAAATTCTAAACGACGAAATTTAAAACTTTCCCCAAGGTCTTGTAAAATCAAACGATATCACCCTCTGGAATGGTATAATGAAATAGGGTGATGACGATGATGACAGAGCAAAAAAGCAGACAAAATCGGATGCTGTGCGTATTAATGGAAGACCTTGTACCTAAAGGACACTTCCTTCGGAAGCTGGATGCGGCAATAGATTTCAGCTTCATATATGAAATCATGAGGCCGGTGTACAGTGACATAGGACGACCATCAGTTGACCCGGTCATTTTAGTAAAAATGCTACTTATCGGCTATTTGTACGGGATAGATTCGGAGCGAAAGCTCGAGGAAGAGATTACGGTCAACATCGCCTACCGCTGGTTTCTTGGCCTTGATCTGGAAGACAAAGTTCCGGATCACTCCGTCTTTTCCCAAAACCGCAAGCGCAGGTTTAAGGATACAGAAGTGTTTCAGGAGATATTTAACACAGTGGTTAAAAAATGTGCTGAAGCTGGACTTATTGGCGGTGAATGCGTGGTTATGGATTCCACGCATATCAAAGCTAACGCTGCTAATGGCAATGCAGAGAAAGTGCTTCTCATGGAAGGGCCCAATGAGTACTGGCAAAAACTAAATGACGAATATGGCCAGGACATCCGGCAAAAAAGTGAAGATGCCGACATGACTGTGACCATAAAAAAAAAGGCCGTCTCCGATCCTGAAGCTGGATGGATGCACAGACATCCCAAGCCGGCAGGATTCCACTACCTTTGCCATCAAAGCGCAGATATCCAATACGGTATCATAACAGACGTGCATGTTACGCCGGGAGATGTGACAGATGCTCCCTATTGTGTTAAACGTATAGCATACCAGAAACAGAAACTAAAAATACCGTTCCGCTTCGCCGGATTGGACAGCGGCTATGATACAGTCGCAGTACATCATGGTCTCCACAAGCTTGGAATTAGAGGATATATCCATCTGAATACCGGTCATAATGCCAGTTGGCGCAAAGAAAGAGGCCTGTTTTCAATTGATGATTTCAGATATGACGGTAAGAATGACTGCTATATCTGTCCAAATGGTTGCACATTACATTACATAGGCGTAAGAAAAGTGCGTTATCGAGTTGGTAAAAACTATGTGTCAAGATCACAAGATTGTAAAAGCTGTCCTTTGAAAAACCGTTGCATTACCGGAAAGGCTAGTTATAAGGAGGTCCGACGGGATTTCTATCAAGAGGATCAGGAACGCAATCACGCTTTAATTGGTACTGCTATCTACCGACATGTAATGCGAAAACGTCAAGTGATCAGTGAAGGGAACTTTGCTTTGCAAAAACGATGTCACAACTTAAGGTTTACCCGAAAACGAGGCGTCTGGAAGGTTCAAGAACAATGCTTCCTTTCAGCAATGGCATTAAATCTTAAAAGACTAGTGAAATATGGGACAGCACCGCTCTTGCCGGCTGTCCCATATCTTCTTTATATTCTAGATGTTGTTTTAAAGAGAAATATCCGATTAAGGCCCGTTTACTAAGTATATATATTTCATTTTAAGCCAGGTTTGTCAACAGACCCCCGGTTGCGAATTTGGGATACCGTCTCCGTCGAGAAGGCAAAAGAAAAATAGATTCCTTCAAAGCGTTGGCTTACCGCTATAGTTGGTTTCCATTTTCCATTCTATTTTTCCCTCCATACAATAATTCAGTAGCAAGTTTAGTCAAATATCTTTATATGTGATACATCATACCATTCCTTATATATCCTATTTTGTAGTATTTTGTAATGTAAAACATTTATTGACCGGATATTATCCTTGACATGCGTTATGCCATTTGTTATGATTTTATTTGTTCTTCAGAAGAGACATCGGGGCGTGGCGCAGTTTGGTAGCGTGCTTGGTTCGGGACCAAGAGGCCGCAGGTTCGAATCCTGTCGCCCCGACCATTGAAACTCAAAAGAAACTCCGGGTTTATACCCGGAGCTTATTTTTTATATTTATATATTTGATCCACTTTTGAACCTCTTTATTAATTGTCATATTTAAGCTAAATGTTAAAAACTTACTGAACTAAAATAAACTACCTGTGTATTTTATTCCTATATGCAGATACTACAGATAGATAAATAATAAATAAAAAGGAGGGATATTGAATGGCTAAGTATAAACTGCCGGTTAACAAACAAAGTGTTGCCAGCGAGCTTAATGTTAACCTAGGTCCAGACACCTCCGCAAGACAAAACGGCTCTGTTGGAGGTAGCATGGTTAAGAAAACTTTTGAATATATTAACAGTAGAATCTAGTCACTAAGTTAATGAAAAATAATTTACTCCGGGTTTTTTGCCCGGAGTAAATTTATCTATAACTTAAAACTCTTCCGCAGTACAGACACCATTTTTGATGCTTTCTTTTTTCAGTTCCTGATAGAAATTAGTAAACGTAATTTGCATGTAAGGCATCAGCCAGATATAGCCAAGACAGAACGGGATCGTGGCCAGGATCGCCCAGCCAATGAAGCTGAGCGTAAGCAGGAATAGCTTGCCGCGATAGCCATAGCTGATTTTTTTGCTGAGATCAAAGGCCTTTCTGATACCCATATCAGGATTATCAGCATAAATATAAAAGCTCATCATATAGCCGTACGCTTTAACGATCCCCGGAATAATGAGAAGCAGTGACCATAAAAGTGTCCACAGCACATACCAGAGATACAGCCCGGCGCAGTTAACGGCGTTTTTGAATCCAGACAGAACCACTTCAACGTTCGGATCTTCCCCGCGGCAGAACTTTAAGGTAAAGGTCACCAGGCCAATCATGAGCGGCCCCGCAATTAAGAGCGTAATAATCGGACCAGCACACGGGATCCAAGACAGGATGAACACGATTACAGCATAAATCAGACAGGCCAGGATTGGTCTCAGCCATTGCCCTTTTAACTGGGTGCGGGCCATGGCCCTTAATTCTTTGTTTTCAAGCATTTTCTAGTCCCCTTTCAAAATTATTAATGATGACTCCAGATGAATTATTTCATCTTAACGAAAGAAGCAACAAAATTCAAGCATTTTTGCTATATTTTACCTTATTTTGCATTTGCTTCTCCTTCTACTTGATCTTATTTCTCTACATGCTAAACTATGATTACTTAAACGCATTTTTGTTTGGAAGGTGACTGCCATGTTAAACGGCAAACGAACCCAAATCCGTCCGCTCGAAATGGATGATCTGGACACCTTGTATGAATGGTATAATGATCACGACTTCTCTTACTGGGTCAGCGGCAATTGGCCGCTGACAACCCTGCTGCGCCGGGAAGATCTGGAGAGCAAACTTTTTGAAGAGGATGCCAACCGCTATGCGATTACGGATTTACAAGGCAGCCTTATCGGTACAATTGGTTTCGATCAGGTCAATATTCCGGCCAGATCGGCCCGCATCTATGTCGGAATTGGTCTCCAAGATTACTGGGGAAAAGGTTACGGGACCGATGCGCTGACTGCTTTTATCCGCTACCTGTTTGGCCAGTGGAATTTTCGGAGACTGACCGCTGAGACCTGGGTCAATAACACCAGGGCGCTCTCCTGCTATCAGAAGCTCGGCTTCATTGCCGAAGGCAGGCTGCGTGAAGCCTATTATGTGGAAGGGCAATATTTTGACGCAATCATCTTAGGTTTATTAAAAAAAGATGAGGTCGTCCGCCTTTAGACTCTCTTGATCTCTGTGCAAAATGGTTGCATTCTTGGCAGGATTGCAGTATGATAATTGCAAGTTCGATTGATCTATGCAGCAAAACTGAATACGTTCTTTACTCTGGGGATAGGTGTAATTCCTTACCGGCGGTACAGCCCGCGAGCCTTATGGCAGATTCGTTGAAATTACGAAGCCGACAGTTAAAGTCTGGATGGAAAGAGCAAAACATGGTGTGATCGTGCACGTGCTTGTCATGTTTGTCGCGTAGCCTCTCACCTGCTTGTTTTGAATGACTGTTGATCTGAATGATGACGCCCGGAGTATTTCCGGGCATTTTTTATTATTTTTTCATAATTTATCAATGATTTATATTTCCATTTGTCGTTGACACGCTAATGACTGGAGGGTACATCCATTGCCTGATCGTTTTACCGCAGAAGATAAAAACTACATGGAACGCGCGCTGAATCTTGCCGTACTGGCAGCAGGCAGAACCAGTCCAAATCCGCTTGTGGGCTGTGTTATTGTCCGGGACGGTCAGATTGTCGGGGAAGGCTACCATAGGAAAGCCGGTACGCCGCATGCGGAAGTCCATGCCTTAAATGCTGCAGGATCAAGCGCAGAAGGTGCCGATGTCTATGTCACACTGGAACCCTGCTCCCATTACGGCCGTACACCTCCCTGCACCGATGCGCTGATTGCAGCAGGCGTAAAGAAAGTAATTGTAGCGATGACGGATCCGAATCCGCTGGTCAGCGGTCAGGGTGTGAAAAAGCTGCAGGATGCCGGTATTCTTGTCGAAACAGGTCTGCTGGCTGAAAAAGCCCGAAAAATTAATGAGCCTTTTCTGAAAGCGATTACCACAAAAATGCCCTTTGTACTTTATAAAGCTGCAATGACGCTCGATGGCCGGACTGCCGTAGAATCAGGAAACTCCAAATGGATCACTTCGGAAGAGGCCAGACATTTCGTCCATGGCCTAAGAAATACTTTTGACGTCATTATGGTCGGCAGTCAAACAGTCCTTCAGGATAACCCGCTCTTAACCTGCCGCAATATTGAGAATGGCCGGGACCCGGTCCGGCTAGTCGTCGATGGTTCCCTGTCTGTTCCGTTGAACGCGCAGGTCCTCCGGAACGAATCCGCCAGCCGCTGCATCATCGCGACAACAAAAGCTGCTGACCAGAACAAACTGCTGCGAATGCGTGAAACATTTGCTGCCGACAAGGTTGATATCTGGCAGTATGATACCTCCAGACAGGTTCCCTTGCCGGATCTGCTGAGAGATATCGCGGCCGGAGGCTTAAACAGCATCTTATTGGAAGGCGGCGGTACGCTTGCCGGTAAAATGCTGGAATCCAGGCTGATTGATCAAATCATGTTTATGATGGCCCCGAAACTGGCCGGATCAGGCTTCTCCCCGCTCTCAGGCCTGCACCTCACCAGCATGTCTGAGGCAGTAAATGTCAGTCAACTAGCGGTCTGTGAGCTGGGAGGAAATTATAGTTTTACCGGAACAGTTGACTATAACCATACCAATAAAATGGGAAGTGACAAATAATGTTTACCGGAATCATTGAAGAACTGGGCACAATAAAAAACATAGACCTGCTGAAAGACTCCGCCAGATTAACCATTGATGCTTCACTTGTGCTAAAGGGATCCCAAATCGGAGACAGCATTGCCGTCAACGGGGTCTGTCTTACAGCGACCGCCATTGGTTCCGGAAGTTTTTCTGTCGATGTTATGTACGAGACCCTGCAGCGAACAAACCTTCAAGAATTAAAGCCGCAGACAAAAGTCAACCTGGAAAGAGCGCTGCAGCTGCAAAGCCGTTTGGGCGGCCATCTGGTGAGCGGTCATGTCGATGGCACCGGAAAAATTACTGCCATCAGTCCGGTCAGCATTGCTCAAATCTATCGAATTCAAACCTCCCCGGAGATAACCTCCTCCCTGCTGCCGAAAGGGTCAGTGGCCATTGATGGAATCTCGTTAACGGTCATTGATGCCGGGGATGCCTTTTTTACCGTCTCCTTGATCCCCCACACCTTTCAGCATACGACACTCGGCTTTAAACGCGTTGGTTCTACGGTGAATCTTGAAACCGATCTCATCGGAAAATATGTAGCAAAATTCCTGCAAAAGGACCACAGCCCGCCCCAAACCAAAACGGAAATTTCCCTCGCATTTCTAACTGAAAATGGTTTTATCTAACGTTTAGCAAACGTTTTATCTAACGAAAGGAGCTTAAACAGATGACACAACAAGAAAATATTTTTGCAAGCATTCCGGAGGCTATCGAAGATATCCGTCAGGGCAAAATGATTATCGTCGTCGATGATGAAGACAGGGAAAATGAAGGCGATATTATCATGGCTGCTTCCAAGGTGACTCCTGACGCGATCAATTTTATGGCTACCTACGGCCGGGGGTTGATCTGTACTTCCCTGACTGCCGCAAGGCTTAAAGAACTGGATTTGGATCTGATGGTCCGGAACAACACAGATCCCCACGGCACAGCTTTTACGGTCAGCGTTGATGCCGCAACCAGCACCACAGGAATTTCCGCGTTTGAGCGGGCTGCTACGATTCAGGTGCTGATTAATAAAGATAGTAAGGCGGAAGATTTGCGCAGACCGGGTCATATTTTCCCGCTGCAGGCCCGGGAAGGCGGTGTCCTTGTCAGAGCCGGCCATACCGAAGGATCGGTCGATCTGGCCCGGCTGGCCGGTCTTGAACCGGCCGGGGTCCTTTGTGAAATCATGAATGAAGACGGGACAATGGCCAGAGTGAACGACCTGCTGAAATTTAAGGAAAAACACAATCTGAAAATGGTGACGATCAAAGATTTGATCAGTTACCGCCGCCTGAACGAGAGACTTATCGAAAGAGCCGAAAGTATTGATTTCCCAACAGAATTTGGGACGTTTAAGGCAGTCGGTTTTAAAAGTAAAATTGA
Source organism: Dehalobacter sp. CP (assembly GCF_047652685.1). Taxonomy (NCBI): domain Bacteria; kingdom Bacillati; phylum Bacillota; class Clostridia; order Eubacteriales; family Desulfitobacteriaceae; genus Dehalobacter; species Dehalobacter sp. CP. Next base: position 1,291,631 of record NZ_CP157399.1, on the reverse strand, counting down.
CGGCAAGGAACATCTGGCCCTGGTCAAAGGCAATGTCGGCGACGGGGAACCCGTTTTGGTCAGAGTCCACTCCGAATGTCTGACCGGAGATGTTTTTTATTCGCGAAGATGCGACTGCCGGGACCAGTTAACGGCAGCCATTCAGCAAATCGAACGCGAAGGGCGCGGCCTGCTTCTCTATATGCGCCAGGAAGGCCGCGGAATCGGACTTCTGAATAAATTGAAGGCGTATAAACTTCAGGAAGAAGGCAAAGACACTGTCGAAGCAAATCTGGCGCTGGGTTTCCCGCCTGATCTGCGTGATTATGGCGTCGGTGCTCAAATATTAGCTGATCTCGGTATCACCAAAGTCCGTCTGATGACGAATAATCCCAAGAAAATCGTAGGTCTGGAAGGCTACGGCATTCAAGTTACCGAACGCGTCCCAATTGAAATGCCCGCGAAACCTGAAAATGAATACTACCTGTCAACTAAAAAAGAAAAAATGGGCCATTTTTTGACCAATATTCGCTGACCAGTGATAATCGGCAATCCTTAATTGACGAATGACAAAGACATTAAGGAGTATAGAGAACTAAAGACCAAATATCATAACCAAATAGCCTAAAAGAAATATGACCAAACAGGCTGCAAAAGAAAGGATGGATATCATTTGAAAACCATTGAAGGAAAACTGTTGGCTGAGAATTTAAAGTTTGCGATTGTTGCCGGAAGATTTAATGAGTTTATTACGAATAAGCTTATTGGCGGCGCTTTGGATGCGCTGAAAAGACATGGCGCTGATGAGGACAATATCGAACTCGTCTGGGTCCCCGGTGCTTTTGAAATTCCGTTGGCCGCCAAAAAGATCGCTGAACAAAAACGCTTTGATGCGGTCATCTGCCTTGGCGCAGTGATCAGAGGGGCTACGCCGCATTTTGACTATGTCAGCAGCGAAGTCAGCAAAGGTGTCGCCAATGTCGGTCTGGAAACAGGCGTTCCTGTGATCTTCGGCGTTCTGACCACCGACACGATTGAACAGGCCATTGAACGGGCAGGCACAAAATCCGGCAATAAAGGTTTTGATGCTGCCGTAACCGCGATTGAAACCGCGAATCTGTTTAAGCAGCTTGCGTAGTAGATCGATTCTTAAAACAAGGCAAATAAAAGACGGGAAGGCTATACCGCTGTATAACCTTCCCGTCTTTTTTACTCATGGATCTCCACTTGCTAACAAATAATCTTAGATCGATCCTCCGGATTTTTCAATAAGTTTCCCAAGCCGTTCATAGACTTTACTTGCTTCATTCGCCAGCTGAAGATAGCGGTGCCGGATTTCATCATTCGAGGCTTTGGTGGCAAATGTCATATACCCGGAAGCCGCTGCCGAGACATCTTTTTCGTAGTCATACATCATATCTAGATCCGAAAAATTACTCATAAACTTAATAATCCCCTTCCTACATGATTTGAGCAAGTTTACTTTTAAGGAAGCCGTTTAATCCCTCGAGTGCGCTTGCCTGATCCTTGAAAAATGCTTTTACTTCCCTGTCGTGAGCCATCTCACTGAACATTTCACATTTCCTCATCGATACTTCGCTTTCAACTAGAGATCTTGTTATCATTCCCTGATCGAGAATTTTCTTGATTTCACTTTGACTATGCTGCATGATATCCCACCTTCCAAAATTCTTAAGTATTTTAGAATTAAGTATTTTCAGGATATACAAAAAGAGCTGAATTTATGCATTATTCCCTGTCATAATAATAAAAACAACATGGGTTTAACAGATAAAACCCGTGTTGTTTTTTTATATTAATGTTTCAGACTCGTTCGATCGTTTTTTTGTTAAATCTTCTTAAACTGATAGTCCTGGTCATAATCCACGAGGATTTTGGTGCCTTCTGGAAATTCACCCTGCAGAATCTGTTTAGCCAGCAGATTCTGGATCCGCTGCTGAATCACTCTCTTCAGCGGTCTGGCCCCGAATACGGGATCATAGCCTTCTTCTGTAAGCATGTGCAAAGCCTTGTCGGCTAAAGTCAGGGTAAGTCCTCTTTCTTTGAGGCGGTTCCGAAGCAGGTCAAGCTGAATTTCCACGATCCGGACAAGATCTTCTTTCTTTAACGGATCAAAGATGATGATCTCATCAAGTCTGTTGATAAATTCGGGCCGGAAATACCGGCTTAACTCGGCTTCGATCATTTTGCGGATCAATTCCGGACTGCTGTGGTTTTCATTCATTTCCCGGATCTCCTGTCCGGCAATATTGCTGGTCAGGATCACAACCGTATTCTTGAAATTGACAATCCTGCCCTGGCCGTCTGTGAGTCTGCCGTCATCAAGCAGCTGCAGCAGAACATTAAAGACATCACCATGCGCTTTCTCAACTTCGTCGAGTAAAATGACGGCGTACGGTTTTCTGCGGACTGCTTCCGTCAGCTGTCCGCCTTCATCATAGCCGACATAGCCGGGAGGAGCCCCAATCAGCCGGGCTACGGAATGCTTCTCCATATATTCCGACATATCAATCCGGATCAGGGCTTGTTCATTGTCAAACAGAAATTCTGCCAGGGCTTTGGCCAGCTCTGTCTTCCCTACTCCGGTAGGGCCGAGGAACAGGAATGAACCCAGCGGACGGTTCGGGTCCTGCAAACCGGTACGGGCTCTCCGGACCGCATCAGCTACCGCTTGGACAGCTTTATCCTGACCGATGACCCGTTGATGCAGGTTTTCCTCCATCGTAATTAGTTTCTCGGCTTCACTTTCCAGAAGCTTGGAGACTGGGATATGCGTCCATTTGGCAACGATCTCAGCAATATCGCTTGCCGAGACTTCCTGCTTCAGCAGCGTATTCTCCCGGCCCGATACGAGCTGTTCAAGTTCGGCCAGCTCTTTCTCAAGCTTTGGCAGTACGCCGTACTGAAGTTCGGCAGCCTTATTATAGTCGTATTTTTGCTGGGCATTTTCAATCTCCACCCTCGTCCGGTCAATATCTTCCTTCAGCTTGTGAATATTGCCCAATTTTTCGCGTTCTTCCTGAAGCTTGGCCTCTAGGGCACTTCTTTTTTCCTTCAGGTCCCCAAGTTCCTTTTCAATATTGGCCAGTCTTTCCTGACTCGCTTTGTCTTTTTCTTTTTTCAACGCTTCCCTTTCAATCTCGAGCTGCATGATTCTGCGTTTGATATCGTCGAGTTCCTGCGGCTCACTGGTGATTTCCATCCGCAGCCTGGCCGCTGCCTCATCGATCAAGTCAATCGCCTTGTCCGGCAGGAACCGTTCACTGATATAGCGGTCGGAAAGAATACTCGCTGCGATGATCGCACTGTCGGTAATCCTGACGCCATGATGCGTCTCATAACGTTCTTTCAAGCCCCTCAGGATCGAGATCGTATCCTCGACTGTGGGCGGTGCAACGATCACCGTCTGAAAACGTCTTTCCAGCGCCGCATCCTTTTCGATGTGCTTACGGTATTCGTCCAAGGTCGTGGCTCCGACCATCCTGAGCTCCCCGCGGGCCAGCATCGGTTTCAGCATATTGCCAGCGTCCATCGCGCCTTCGGCAGCTCCTGCCCCGACGACAGTGTGCAGTTCATCAATAAATAAAATAATATTTTCGCGGCTTTCAACTTCCTTTAAAACAGCCTTCAGCCGCTCTTCGAACTCCCCGCGGTATTTGGCACCGGCAATCAGCACGCCCATATCAAGGGAGATTACTTCTTTATTCTTAATCGCTTCAGGAACATCACCGCGCACGATTCTTTGGGCCAGCCCTTCGACAATGGCCGTCTTTCCTACGCCTGGTTCGCCAATCAGAACCGGGTTGTTTTTTGTCCGGCGGGACAGAATCTGCAGTACTCTGCGGATTTCCTCATCCCTGCCGATAACCGGATCAAGTTTTCCTCTTCTGGCCAGTGTCACGAGGTTTCGGCCGTACTGTTCCAAGGCAGCATAGGTCCCTTCCGGATTTTGACCGGTAACCCGCTGAGATCCGCGGATTTCCTTTAGAACTTTCAGCAGGGCTTCCCGGGTAACTCCGGCTTCTTTCAGGGTCTTTCCGGCCTCTCCGCCGGCCTGATCAACAATGGCCAGCAAAAGATGTTCCGTGCTGACATAATCATCCCCAAACGGTTCCATCTGGTCATGGGCGTTCACCAGTACTGTTCTCATTCTCGGAGAAATGCTCAACTGAGAAGCCGCTCCCATCATTCTGGGCAGTCTCGCGATGCTGGATTTGGTCTTCTCGCTGACGCTAGCTAGCGAAATATTTAATTTATTCAGAATCTGAGGCACAACGCCTTCATTTTGTTCCAATAAGGCCAGTAGCAGATGTTCGGGTTCCACCTGACTGTTATGGTTACTTTCTGCGTTGTTTTGCGCAGCGATGATTGCCTCCTGGGATTTCTGGGTAAAACGGTTGGTATCAAAAGCCATGCGTATCACTCCTTTGAGTTAACATACCGGTATTTGTGGTAGGTCAACGGAATATATAAATAGGTAAGCATATTTGGGTCTGGTCTGCATGCCACAATACCGCTTTCGGCAGATTGCGCCCTCCATGCTCCGCTTGACGCCGGTAATTGCGGCATGCAGACCTAACTCTGGAGTAATCAGGTGTTTCTTTCCTGGCTTAATTCCTGAAGCGTACTCATTTCTTTCTCAGACATCTCTTCGGGCAGGACAAGCGTAATCTTTGCGTAAAAATCGCCGAAATGGCCCGGTTTGTTGAGAATAGGCATTCCTTTCCCTCTCAGACGGAAACTTTTTCCGGTTTGGGTGCGCGGAGGAATCTTGATGGATATATCTTCGCCTAAGGTTTTGACTCGGGCTTCTCCGCCAAGTACGGCCTTGAAGAAATCGATTTCGATGTTGGCGGACAAATCATCTCCGTCCCGGGTATAGACAGGATGTGGAATGATTTTTACCGTTAACAGAAGGTCTCCTTTGTTTCCGTTTTTCGCTCCTGCTTGTCCCTGTCCGCTGAGCCTAATTTTATTGTTATGCTTAATACCTTTCGGAACAGTGGCTTCAATTCTCCGGCCGCCGACTTCAATCATCCGTTTGGTTCCATGATAGGCTTCTTCAAGCGTAATACTGATTTCACCTTCAATGTCCCTGCCGGCCTGCGGTCTTCTGATCCTATCCGAATAATAATCATCGGAATCATCAGCATAGCCTGCTCCCATGCCAAAGATCGAGGAAAAGAAATCAGAAAATCCCCCCATGCCCCTGCCGGCACCAGAGCCAAAACCTCTGTCCCCAAATGTTTCCGCGAACTCTTCCGGCGTCATTGTACGGGTATAGCGGTTGCTCCCCGGTGATTCCTGCCAGGCCGACCAGTCAAAAGAATTCCCTCTGCCGCCGTGCGACTGCCATTGCTGGTAGTTTGCCCTTAAATCATCATATTTTTGTCTTTTGGCAGGATCGGATATCGCCTGATAGGCTTCATTAATTTCCTTAAATTTCTCTTCTGAGGCTTTATCACCCTGGTTTAAATCAGGATGATACTTTTTGGCCAGTGCCTGGTATGCTTTTTTGATGGCCTTATTGTCTGCATCCGGAGAAACGCCTAAGATTTGATAATAATCTTTAAAATCCACTGTCTTCACCACCTCAAAACTGCTTTCCTTACCCATTAATTGTATTATATGCAAAATTCCTTTAAAGGTCAATATTGGTCAGACATATATTTGTCTTTAGCTGACCTTGCAGAATCTTCGTCTATATGCGTATTCATCCGTATGGTTTTAATGTTAACGGAAACTTATACCCATAGTTTCAAACACTTAGGGATTACCCGGTATGCCTTCGGACATACCCCCGGGATCTCCCCGTCGGTTTCAAAAAGTATGGAATCCGGCATATGCAGTGCAATTTCCTTACAGCGGAACACTTGGACTTCAGGAAGATGGATATGTTGACCTTTATAAAGCAGCGGAAAGCGTGAAAAGAGCCTAGACAGCTTCATTTCTTTTATCACAACCAGATCGAACAAACCATCATCCAGGCGGGCATCAGGCGCAATACGCATTCCGCCGCCAATATATTGACCGTTGCAGACCATAAGCCCCCAGATATTCCCTTCCCAGAATGTATCCTGGTCCATTTTCAGAGAAACGCAGACGCTCTTGTACGATAGAACAGCTTCTAAAGTACTGGTCAGATAAGAGAGCTTGCTGCCCATCGCTTTACTCCGGCAATTGGTCCTGTGGACCGCTTCCGCGCCGACTCCGACATTGGATGCATTCAGAAAATAACGTGTCCGTTCTTCCCCTTCAAAATTCAGAAAGTCAACTCGGCCAAGATCAGAAAGAATGATATTGGGCTCCTTCAGCATCCTGATCAAGGCTTTCAGACCTTTTTCTTTGCCTGTTTTTATTGTCCTTACAAAATCGCCGCCTGTTCCCTGTTCAAAAACAGCCAGTTCGATATCGTCCGCAACAAGCCGGTCCTTCTCAATAAGACCATTAAGCACCTCATTGACAGTTCCGTCTCCGCCGACCGCAATTATCCTCCGATACCCTTCGTCTAGAGCCATACGTGTTATTTCTGTTCCTCCCCCGGAGCGGGAGGTCAGTGCATAATCCACCTGTATTCCTGCCTGACGAAGCCGCTGATAATACCCTGGCCAAAGTCCTTGCGTTCTTCCATTTGCTGACCGGGGATTCACAACAGCAAACCATGATTTTTGCTGGCTCATTTTCATCTTCCTATCATCTTAGTCTTTCTCGGTCTTTTTCTCGATCATTTTTCTCTGTTCATCTGCTGACGTGATTTAGTTTTCAAACATATTGTTTCGCTAATACCGAGAAATTCCCTTTATGCGCAAGAAATTATTTTTCTAACAATTCAGAATCAAAATTCTGAATTTTCTTTGGCTTTCCTTCAGTCACTATCCTTGCCAAAAAACTGCAGCATATTCATACATTCCATTTCCTTCCCCGGATCTGCGGCTATTCATAAATCAGGCCCAAATGGTACAAAATATTGATTACAATGGTTTCATCAAATAAAATAGAATCTCAAAACCAGGCATTCATTTTTTTAATGCCATAGGAAGAATCTAGAAAATATAATAAGGAGGTAACTAAAAAATGATGCGAGGCTGGTATGGACCAGATGGAGGCTGGATGATGGGAGGAAATTATTCCTGGATGGGATTTGTTGCCATGATCATCCAATTGCTTTTCTGGCTAGGAATTATTTATCTTGCAGTTAGGCTTATTAGAAGTTATTTGGACAGAAAGAACACCTCCGGTAAACCGGAAGACCGCGCTATGACCATCTTACGAGAACGATATGCCAAAGGGGAAATCGATCTGGAAGAATACAATACCCGAAAAGGTGAGTTAGAGAAATAAAAGCACATCATAATTATAAAATATCAAGGGAAAATCCTTGATATTTTACATTACCTTTGCGCATTTTTAATTATCGAAGCCTAAAAATATAACGATTAATTCGGGGTAATTTTAGATGTTAATAATTATGAATAGATTTAATACGTTAGTTCCTCATCCGCAATAAGGTTACATAATTTATTAAGATCGTAAATCTTTATGACTTTTTTATTCTTTTTTATGATGCCTTCTCTACTAAGATAAGTAAACAATTTACAAACGGTCACAGGATGGGTACCTGTTATTTTGGCAATCATTTTTTGTGATATATTCTCAACCGCCAACTCATAATGGTCATTCACCCGTTTTCCTTTTGTGAGACATAGATCATATAGAAAAGAGAATACCCTAGACGAAGAACGGCATTGATATAAGTCCCTTGCTTGATGCTCGAAGTAATGAACTTTTTGTACGATATTCAAGATGAATTTTTTTAATAAATTAGCATCCTGCGACAATATTTCAACCATCATATCTAAAGTAAAAAAATACACAATGCAATCTTTTACTGCAGTAATTTGAAATTCATGATCATCATTTGGGTTTATGGCCACCCCAATACAGTTCTTACAAATTTCAAAAAGATACTTCTCCTCACCAGTCCGCGATACTATACTCGCTTCAAGTTGTCCTGAAATCAGATAAATGATACTATAAAAAGGTATACCGGGCGAGATGATCTTGCTTCCCTTTATAAAAGTATGCAGGCTTCCAAGGGAAGTATACATATTTAGCTCTTCAATGGGATCAAATACTGGAATAATAGGTATCTTTATTTTATTATCTGGTATTTTCCTGTTTTCCAAAGTATTCCCACCTTTTTAAGAGAAAATATAAACTATTAGGCTTAATACTGATTATTTTTTAAATACCGCTTCAAATAGTTATGCCAGATTATAGAAGTTTATCAAAGTGCATATTATCAATGGTAGCCACAGGCTACCCTCAGCGTCAGGATGAGAATGCAGTAATCTAATCTGATATAATACTTGTCATAGCAAACCTCCAAAGTACTAGTTATTGGGTTTGTAATTTATTTTCATTATACCAGTTATGGTAATTTTCTTGTTGTTTTAAGCCTAGTTTTCTAATATTTAATTATAATAGGTTGTGCGTAGTCTATTTGCTGAAAACAAAAAAGTCATTATAAAAAGAAGGAGGATTTTCTCAAATGACGCTTGGATCTCCATAATATTTTTAATGTAATGAACATCTGTTTTCATATATCTTTAAGCGGCAAGATGAAGCTCCAGCCGCTTAAAGATATACCTAATAAGGAAACTGAACTTATTATTGCTTAGCAGCTAATACCTCTCGGGCCATTCCAGCCACCATTTGAATTTCTCAATTTGTTCCGTTCCATAGCCAAACATATCATCAATCTGTTTGAGTAATCTGGATGAGGTCTCACCTTTACTGCCGATCCATGTACCTGCATCATGGAACCAGGAGTTTTCTTTAGAGTCCCAGGGGCATACCTTCATACACATGCCGCAGGAAGAGCCTTCTTTATTCGTTGACCGGAATTCTGTGCATTTTTTCCAGTCACTGTTCCAACGCAGGTAACCATTATGCTCAACTGGATCTTTATCAAAAGTGATTGCACCTCCAGGGCAATTTTCGGCACATTTGCCACATACCCGGCAAAAGTCTAGCAAGCCAAAATCAATAGGGTTATCAGGAACGAGCGGCAAATCCGTGGTTACAGCTCCGCCCTTATGGCGAAATCCCAGCCGGGGATGAATCGTACAGTCACCTGTTCTGGATAGTTCACCCAATCCCGATGCTATGAGGCAGGGGCCCAAGACTAATTCGAAGTTGCCAGCATGCTGTGCTCTGGCATTATAACCCAGGTTACGAATATAACTCGCTAAGATGACAGCAATAACAGCAGATGCATGGTATGAGCGAAAGGATTGGCCAGCACTGATACCATCATATCCAGTCGAACCTAACATCGTTTCCAAATGCTGGTCAACTACAAAAGTAATCACATAGGGTAGACTCTCCGTGACGGGAATTGACTTAGATAAATCATCCTTAAACAAATCATCCTGACTAGGGTTCCTATAACTATAATACGCATAAGGGGGCATCTTACCGATCCCAACTTCGTCAGCCCGCAAAAAATACGCACAATCCTTAATGTGTTGGGACATTTGTGCAGGATCAGGAATCGACAGCTTTTCAGGAGACGGCTTACCGCTAACCAGTGTGTCTGGACTGATAGCACCCAGAAAACCCACAATTGCGGCATTGAAAGGATGCTTAGTAACGAAATGAAAACCACTGGATTCTATACGAGCCTGGGGTGAAAGTTTGCCGCGCATCGCATAACTGAATCCTGTGTCCGCTTCATGGGTCTTTTTAATAGGTCCAACGATCTTTGAAGTTCCGAGCCATTGATCGTTATTCTCAACAAATCGGACACTAGCGCCACCATAATCTACATTGGGGTGCAGCTTGGATTTGGCTCCGTTTTGAGAACCTGTCTGGCTTGCCATAGCTTCTACCGGCAAAACTCCGATTGCGCCAACAATCCCTGCCGCCAGTGCAGAAGCAGCCCCTGCCTTCAAAAATTTACGTCGGTTCATTTGGGATCCTTGTTCCTGCTGTTTTTTTTCTTGTTCCAAAGATTTTAACATTACTTTTCACCTCTTAACTCGTCAAATTTGGACTTTTCTGTTTCTTGCCTTGACCTATCAATCCCACTAATCTTGCTAATACGATTCCGATGATGACAGATAACCCAAAGAAGAGAAAGATTCCGGTACTTGTAGCTTTGACATGACCAATCCGAGCATTAAGGACAATGAAAGATAACCCGATACAAGTAATTAGAAACCATATCAAATACAGAGACCAATTAAGCACAGTTTTCTTTTTGTCCGCCTTATTTGCGTAAGGTCTCAAGGCTAAAATACCTGCTAAAAAAAGCATTCCAACAATAAAAATGAGAACTACATTCAACACTTTAACACCCCCTTTCCATACTTTTTCACATCGAGTCTATAAAACAATCTCGAATCACTAGTATTATATCTCTGTAATACATGATTTCTCTTAGTGGCCACTAATTGCTGATTATTTTTCAAATACAGGAACTTTTTTTTAAAATAAATAAAGCTAGGATGTAGCGTCATACAGCGACATCCTAGCTTTCCCATCGATCGTTAAGTTCAAATATAAGTCATGGCAACTCATAATTGATGCTTATGGGAAATAAAAACTGATAGATATCTAAATTACTGATATTTTATATTACCCCTGCCCAACAGAATTAATATGTTAATTCCTCATTTGCAATAAGGTTACATAATTTATTGAGATCGTAAACCTTTATGACTTTTCTATTCTTTTTTATAATGCCTTCTTTACTAAGATAAGTAAATAATTTACAAACGGTCACAGGATGGGTTCCTGTTATTTTGGCAATCGTCTTTTGTGACACATTCTCAACCGCTAACTCATAATAGTCATTCACCCGATTTCCTTTTGTCAGACAGAGGTTATATAGAAAAGAGAATACCCTAGCGGAAGGACGGCTTTGATAGAAGTCCCTTGATTGATACATAAAGTATTGCGTTTTTTGTATAAGATTCAAGATAAAATTTTTTAATAAACGCGTATTCTGCGATAATATTGCAACCATCATGTCCAAAGGAAAAAAACAGACAGTGCAATCTTTTACTGCAGTAATTTGAAATTCATGATCATCATTTTGGTTTAAAGCCACCGCTATGCCGTTCTTAAAAACTTCAAGCAGATACTTCTCCTCACCATTCCGCGATACCATGCTCACGTCAAGTTGTCCTGAAATCAAGAAAATAACATTACTAAAAGGTATGCCGGGCGAAACGATCTTGCTTCCTCTTGCAAATGTATGCAGGCTTCCAAGAGAAGTATACATGTTTAGCTCTTCAATGGGATCAAATGTTGGAATAATAGGCATCTTTATTATACAATCCGGTAGTTTCCCGTTTTCCAAAGTTATCCCCACCTTTAAAAGAAAATATCCTATGGTTACTCTCATTATACCCGTTATGGTGGTTTTCTTGTTGTTTTAAGCCTAGTCTTCTAAAATTTAATAGGTATTAGTCCCTTGAAAGGGATGGGAAAGTTGAGGTACATTACGATGGGTTGAGCGAAGGCTATTTGCTGAAACCAAAAAAGTCATTAGAAAAAAGAAGGATGATTCTTTTCAAATGACGATTAAATCTCTGCAATATTTTTTGATGAAGACCCATTGCAAGTAATAAACATCTGTTTTCGTATATCTTTAAGCGGCAAGATAAAGCCCCGGCCGCTTAAAGATATACCTAATGAGAAAACTGAACCGATTATTGTTTGGCGGCTAATACCTCTCGGGCCATTCCAGCCACCATTTGTATTTTTCGATCTGTTCCGTACCATAGCCGAACATATCATCGATTGTCTTAAGCAATCTGGATGAGTTCTCACCTTTACTGCCGATCCAAGTACCTGCTTCATGGAACCAGGATTGTTCCTTTGAATCCCAAGGGCATACTTTCATACACCTGCCGCAGGAAGAGCCTTCTTTGTTTGTTGACCGGAATATGGTGCATTTTAGAGAGTCAGAGTTCCATCGCAAGTATCCATTGTGCTCGACTGGATCATCATCAAATGTAATAGCGCCGCCTGGACAGTTGTCAGCACATTTTTTACACACCCGACAAAAATCCTGCAAGCCAAAATCAATGGGATTATCGGGAACGAGCGGCAAATCCGTGGTTACAGCTGCACACTTATGGCGGAATCCCAGACGGGGATGAGCTACGCAGTCTCCTGTTCTGGATAGCTCGCCCAATCCCGACGCTATCAGGCAGGGACCCATGACTGCTTCATAGTTGGAAATATGATTTGCCCTGGCATTATAACCCAGGTTACGAATATAACTCGCTAAGATGACAGCAATAACACCGGACGCATGATATGAACGGAAGGATTGACCGGCACTGATACCATCATATCCAGTCGAACCCAACATCGTTTCCAAATGCTGGTCAACCATAAACGTAATGACATAAGGCATCCTCTCTGTGACCGGAATTGACTTAGACAAATCATCCCCATTCTTAAACAAATTATCCTGCGAAGGGGACCTGTAACTATAATAAGCATAAGCGGGCATCTTGCCGATTCCAACTTCGTCAGCCCGTAAAAAATACGCGCAATCCTTAATGTGTTGGGACATTTGTGCAGGATCAGGAATCGGCAGTTTTTCAGGAGCCGGTTTCCCGCCGCACAGTGCGTCTGGACCGATAACACCGACGAATCCCATAAGAGCAGCATTAAGAGGATGTTTACCAACAAAGTGATAGTGGAAGGATTCTTTTTGAGCTTCGGGGGTTAGTTTACCACGAATAGCATAATTGAATCCTGCGTCTGCTGCATGAGTTTTTTTAATAGAACCGACGATCTTTGAAGTTCCGAGCCATTGATCATTATTCTCAACGAACCGGACAGTGGCACCACCATAATCTGCATTGGGATGCAGCTTGGATTTGGCTCCGTTTTGAGAACCTGTCTGGCTTGCCATAGCTTCTGACGGCAAAACTCCGATTGCGCCAACAACCCCTACTGCCAGTGCCGAAGCAGCCCCTGCTTTCAAAAATTTACGTCGATTCATCTGGAATCCTTGTTCCTGCTGTTTTTCTTCTAGAAATTTTGACATTACTTCTCACCTCTTAACTCGTCAAATTAGAACTTTTTTGTTTCTTACCTAGACCTATCAATCCCACTAATCTTGCTAATACGATTCCGATAACGATGGATAGCCCAAAAAAGAGAAAGATTCCGGTACTCGTAGCTTTGACATGACCAATCTGAGCATTAAGCACAATGAAAGATAACCCGATACAAGTAATCAGAAACCAGACCAAATACAGAAACCAATTAAGCACAGTTTTCTTTTTGTCCGCCTTGTTTGCGTAAGGTCTCAGGGCTAAAATACCTGCTAAAAAGAGCATTCCAACAACAAAAATGAGAACTACATTCAACACGTTAACACCCCCTTTCCATACTTTTTCACATCGAGTCTATAAAATAAACTCAAGTCACTCGCATTATATCTCTGTAATACGTAATATCTCTTAGTAGCTACTAATTAGTGATTATTTTTCTAATTCCAGGAATTTCTCTGTTTTTTTATTTAAAATAAATCTATAAAAAATAAGCTAGGATGTAGCGTCGTACAACGACATCCTAGCTTTATCATCGATCTTTTCGTTATAAATATAAGGTTTTATTTTTCATCTTCCTTATTTCGTCTAAAGCTCTTCTCCGAAAGCATCCTGCGTTTTCTAATGATCCGGCAGACCAGCCAGATCAGCAGCAGAACCGCCAATACCGGCAGCGCATAGCCGATGAAGACCAACACATAGTTGAGCGCATTCCAGAGGAAGCTTACAGTCTTGATCAGAGCATTCTTCACGGCAATCAAGGTATTCTTCAGCGATATCGGCTGCCAGGGATTATTGACCGTCAGGTCGTTCCGGGCCTGCTCAATATTGATGGTGACCTGGGAGTATTCCACCCGGTTATCATAGTATTTAAGCTGCCCTTTCAGGCTTTCAATCTCTTGTCGGACAACAGCCAGGGAGTTTTCAATTTTTAGAATGTCTTCGACAGAATTCGCTTTTTGGAGAATTTCCAAATACCGTTTTTCCTGAGCCTCCCAAGATCTTAAACGGGTCTCTGTATCAAAATAAGCCATCGATACATCTTCGGTATTCTGGTGTTCATTGACGACGATGCCGAACTGAGAAATACTGTTTTTAAACGTCTCAAATTGTTCTGAAGGTATTCTTAAAGAAAGAAAAGCCGTCACACTGTCGTCATAATTGGTCCGGGTCGATTCGGCGACGTACCCGCCGAGAGTCTTAGCTTTCTCCTCGAGTGCCTTTGACGCAACTTTGACATCATCTGCCTTCAGGGAAATATTGAGCATATAAATGGTTTTCTGCCGGGAAAAATCATATTCTGCAGATCCATTTGGAACTGAATTCTCCAAACTTTTTTTCTGAGCATCAGATCCAGTAAACGAAGGAGAAACCGAATTAGCGGAGTCAGTTGCTACCCCTCCGGTAGATTCAGTCGCAACACCGGCATCAGGAGGGCTCACTGCAGATCCATTCGCCATATCATCCGTGGCACGATCTGTTGTCGTTTGCAGTGAACTGACCTGTTTCTGCAAACCATCCCCCATCAGGATTCCATTTACGCCAAGACCAACGGCCAGCACTACGACAGCGGCACAGCCGATCAATGCAAATGCTTTTTTATTTCCATATAAAAGTTTGTTTTTTAGCCGTGCTGCGAGCGCAGATAATCTGTTCTTCTTTTGCCGTGTTTGCAAGAAAGGAATGCTGGTATTGGCTTCAGCAGCTACGAAGGTCATGTTTTCCAGCGGCTGATTTTTAACAGAATCCAAAATTTTTCCCCGGGTTTTATCTTTGATCCGCTCCTTAAGACCGTCGTCCTGATAGACATAACCAAAAAATTTCTTAAGACGCATGAGATCACCATCTTCTTCCCACATGGCTTTTATTTTATCTTCAGACATCAGCATTCACCTCCAGCCACTTCCGCCTGATAGGCTGTCCGGAAACTTTTTTTGGCCCGGTAGAGCAGGCTGTCTACCGCCTGTTGCGTGGTACCGAGAATTGTCGCCGTTTCGGATGCGCTGAATCCATCGATCAGCCGTAATTGGATCACAGCTACTTGATGTTCTGTCAACTGAGAAAGGGTATTACTTACAGAAAGGACAGTACCCAGGTCCTCCCCATAATCCCTGCTGTTATTTGCATCCTGGATCTCTTCTGTAATCGGAATCAGATTAACCTGTTTCCTGCCCCGGTAAAAATCCGCGATATAATTCGAAGCAATTTTTAACGCCCAGCACTTCAAAGAGCTTCTTCCCTCAAAGCCGGCCAGTGATCTCCAGACCTTAGCCATGACTTCGGAAGTAACATCTTCAATTTCTGATGAAGGAATCCTCAGACAGACAAACCTGTAAACAGACGGGAATAGTTCCTCATAGATTTCATCAAATGAGACCTCTGTTTGATTCATACCCAGACCCACCCCCTTAAACCGAAACATTGAATTCTACCCGGGCAACAGTATAGACGGAAAGATCAGTGTATTTCTGATTCAAAATTTTTTTTAAAAATGAATATCCCCAGAATCATGGAAATGACAACCAGAAATGCCGGATTTAATCCAGGCCAAATCAGCATAATGGCAAAAGCTGTAATCCCCAGGACCCAGGTCACTTTATCCTTAAAAGCACTCTGACCCATCTGCAGCGCCGACTGAGCCAAAAGCACTACAACGACAGGTCTGACCCCTTTCAGCATAGCCTGCAGTGCAGGTGAGTCAGCATAGTTGATCAGCAGGTGACCCAAGAATATCATAATAAGCGCCGTCGGCAGAACAGCGCCAATGATTGCAGCCAGCGCTCCGCTCCAACCCTTGACTCTATGTCCGATCATTCCTGCCAGTTTCGTCGCGATCGGTGCCGGCAAAGAATTGGATATGGCCACAACGTTTGTAAAATCTTCATTGGTAAGCCATTGATATTTGTGCACCGTTTCCTTCTGGATGATCGGAATCATGGCCGGCCCGCCGCCGAAACTAAAGTTACTGGCTCTGAAAAAAGCAATAAATAAGTCCCAAAGCACTTTCATGTCATACTCCCAAAATCTGAATTTGAAATGTTCAAACCGAGCAAATCAATAGATCAGGTAACCGATGACCATGGAAAGGACAATCAGCAATACCGGATGAATTTTAAAATAATACAGCGCTGCTGCAGACCCGACCGCGATCAATACAGTGGTATAATCCAGAGGCACTTGAATCTGAAAAGCATCAACAGCCATTTCATAAGCTACGATGATCAGCAAAGCAGTCACAACGGGTCTCACACCGCTCAACGCGGCCTTCAAATTACTGGAATTCGCATATTTTTTTAAGATACCGCCTAAGACAATCAATACAAGTACTGTAGGCAGGATCGTTGCCAGCAAGGCGACAATCGCTCCCGGCCAGGAAGCAACCTGATAGCCTAGATAGGCCGCTACTTTGGTTCCAAGCGGCCCGGGAAGCGCATTTGCCATGGCAATAGCATCAGCAAACTGCGCATTGGTCAGCCAGTGATGATTATCAACGGTCTCTGCCTGAATCAACGGAATCATCGCCGGCCCGCCGCCAAAGGACAAGTTGCTCGCCCGAAAAAAAGCGATAAACAAATTCCACAAATCGGTTGCCATTTGTTCTCCTTCTATTCCTGTTCCTATCTTGTCATGATGCTTTAACCCAATTCAATTATAGCAAACGTTTTTGGTCTTTCAAATCAATTCAAAAGTGCCCTTTTTCATCCAATAAGCTGTTGTCATGTTGACGATGAAATGACATAACACGGGAACCCAGAGTGTTAAAGAAACGGCATAGGCAACTCCGAGAAGGATTCCCATCAAGAAGACTTCCACAAGGATAAACACCTGGCGCCAATATCTGTAGTGAATCAGCGTAAAGACAACAGCCGTCAACCATAACCCTAAAATTGGCTGAATCATGCCTCTGAACAGGAATTCCTCACTGAAAGCACCGAGGAAAAATATTGGAAATAGCTCTGTCAGTGAGAATTTGTCCATCAGGATAAGGTTAATCTCATCAAACAGCCTTTCCTTCGGCAGATATTTCAAGAAGAAAAATTGAAACGCAATCAGAACGGCACAGCCGACGGCCAACGTAATCAAGGCTTTACTTAAACTACCGATCGTGAACATTTCTGCCAGCACGATTTCTCTGTCCAATGATTTCAGCATGACCCAGAGGCCCAGGGCAATAACAATCAGGATCACCTGCGATAACAGGATATTCAAACCTAGCATCTTTTTAGATATTTCCATCGCCGTTACATCCTTTCCAGCAGTCCGAGCGCAGAGCATGCCAGAACCCGGGTTCCTATGCTAAGCGCCTCTTCATCAATATTAAAGCACGGATGATGGTGCGGATGGCTGATTCCTTTCTTCTTATTCCCCGCTCCGATGAATATCAGCATGCCGGGTAAGCGATGAAGATAAGCGGAAAAGTCTTCACCCCACATCACCGGATTGGCTTTAACCAATGCTTTTGCTCCGAATTCTTCTTTTAGTATTTCCGTTACTTTGCCGACAACGGAACTGCTGTTAACAACAGGATCATAACCGAGCTCATAATCGAAGGTGTATTTTGCGCCATAAGCAATACAGATTCCTTTAATGATATTTTCCATTTGTTTCGGAACTTCCAAACGGGTGTCCCTGTCAAATGTCCTGACGGTTCCTTTCAGGTCTACCCGCTCCGGTATGATATTAAAGGCCGAGCCCCCTTGAATATTCGTAATAGACAAGACTACGGATTTCAGAGCGCTGGTCTGACGGGATACGATATTTTGCAGAGCGGTAACGATCTGTGCACTGATCAATACCGGGTCGATGGTATCCTCCGGCATCGCGGCATGACCTCCTTTACCCAATATCGATATTGTAAAGTTATCCGGGGCAGCCATTAAAGGGCCCGAGGCTAAGCCGATCTTGCCAGCAGGCAAAGACGTAAAGAGATGAAGAGCAAGAACCGCATCGACCCCGTTCAGGAGACCAAGTTTGACAAGATCTTGGGCTCCGCCGGGATGTTTTTCTTCAGCATGCTGAAAGATGCAGCGGATTTCTCCTTTCATGTCGGATCTTAGTTCCGCAAGAACTTTTGCAGCCCCGACCAGCATGGCCGCATGTCCGTCATGACCGCAGGCATGCATGGTTCCAATATTTTGGGACCGGTAAGGCAGATCGTTTTCTTCCTGGATCGGCAGCGCGTCAATATCACTCCTGAGCGCTACCATTTTTCCCGGCATACTGCCTTTAATGGCAGCCAGAACACTGGTCTCTGTCGGTCTCGACACCTCAATGCCCGGAACTTTATGCAATCTGTCGAAGATCATATCTGCTGTATGATACTCCTGAAAAGATAATTCAGGATAGCGATGAAAGGTCCTCCTCAGATCGACGATTTCTTCGTTCCTTTCGGCAACAAGTCCGCTAATGGCTGTGATTCGTTCGTTTTCCGGCATATCGTCAACTCCTGTATCGGATAAGTATCACCTATTAATTCTCCAAAAATGTGCATAATCCTTGAAACGCCGGACTTTTATTGGCCGATCGGCAATGAATACAAAATTCTTTGGTTAAATTTCTTGCATTATGCCGGCATTCTGCTACGATAGATTCAGATAAATAGTAAACACGGACAACGATGTCCTCGGGATTTAATCCCGGGGACTATTTTTTTTGCAAATACTGTTTATCAAAAATATTATTGATCGAAGAGGTGAATAAAATGAAAAAAATTGAGTGTATTATTCGGCCAGCCAAATTGGAAAATGTGAAAGAAGCCCTCGGAAAATTCGGTATCAAAGGAATGACGGTCACCAACGTCATCGGCTGCGGACTGCAGCAGGGAAAAACAGAAGTATACCGTGGCAATGCCTATACCATCAATCTATTGCCCAAATACAAAATCGAAATTATTGTCCCGGACGAATCCGTGGATAAAGTTATCGAAATCATTACCGAGACTGCCAGAACCGGAGAAATCGGTGACGGAAAGATCTTCGTCTATGATGTGCTGAACGCCGTGCGGATCAGAACAGGAGAATCGGGAGAAAAAGCCGTCTAAATTTTTTTTAAAAAATTTCATATTAATGGTTACAATGAGCTTTTTCCAGATATGTTACTTCCTAAAATATAAGCAAACAATTACCGGGTTTAAGAAAATCAAATTCACAAATAATAAGAACGACTCCCAAACAAAAAACTTATATTTTTAGGAGGAAAATGACATGGCTGGTGAAAGAAATTCAAACACTCCTGCCGTCCAGGGCGTAGGAAAAGGATTGGATCAACTGAAATACGAGATCGCTAATGAAATGAACGCTACGCTGGGTGCAGACCGCACTTCCCGTGAAAACGGAACTGTCGGCGGTAATATGACCAAACGCATGATACAATTTGCTGAGCAGCAGTTGAAAAACGGACAGAGAATCTAACTTCTCTTTGATCACTTTTAGAAGCAACGTACAAGAAGCATTCCTTAATCGGAATGCTTCTTTACTTTCATAAAACAAAAAAATTCTCACCATGTTTCTAAGATTATTTTCAAGATTATTTATTCATCTTTGCCCAACTGTCCCGCAGTCCGACGATCTGGTTAAAGACCGGATGATCACTGGCATGGTCTTTTAAGTCGGCGCAGAAATAACCCTGTCTCAAGAATTGATATTTGCTGCCGGGATCAGCTTCTTTCAAACCCGGTTCAACTTTGCACCTTGTTAGAATCTGCCGGGAGTCCGGATTGATTCTGGCAAGGAAGTCGTCGCTCTCTGCTGAATCATCCTCCGTATACTGGTCATCCCTGATCAGATAATCATACAAGCGTATCTCGGCATCTTCGGCATGGGCCGCCGAAACCCAGTGAAGCGTCCCTTTCACTTTTCTCGAGCTTGCCGATCCGCCGCTTTTGGTGTCCGGATCATACGTACAATGGATTTCTATAATCTGGCCATCTTCATCTTTCAGGACTCTTTCACATTGAATAATATAGGCATGTTTTAGCCGGACTTCATTACCGGGGGAAAGACGGAAGAATTTTTTGGGTGGCTCCTCCATAAAGTCCTCGCGTTCAATATAAATCGTTCGCGAAAACGGGATCAATCTGACTCCTGCCTCCGGATCCTCCGGACTGTTCTCTGCTTCCAGGAATTCATCCTGGTCTTCCGGATAATTGATCAGGACGACCTTGATCGGATCCAAAACAGCCATGACCCTCTTTGCTTTGGAATTCAGATCTTCACGCAGGCAATGTTCCAGCAAAGCGACATCGACAATGCTGTTGGCTTTAGCTACTCCGATACGGTCGCAGAAATCTCTGATCGCTTCCGGCGTATAGCCTCTGCGCCTTAAACCGGAGATCGTCGGCATCCGAGGATCATCCCATCCCTGAACATAGCCGCCTTCAACCAGCTGACGAAGCTTTCTTTTGCTCATGACTGTATTCGTCAGATCCAGACGTGCAAACTCATATTGCCGGGGCCTGTCCCCTTCAATCAGCTGTTCTGTCAGCCAGTCATAGAGCGGCCGGTGGTCTTCAAACTCCATCGTGCAGATCGAATGGGTAATATGTTCAAGCGCATCCGATAAAGGATGCGCAAAGTCATACATCGGGTAAATGCACCAGGTGTCTCCGGTCCGATGATGCGACGCATGCATGATGCGGTAAATCACTGGATCGCGCATATTTAAATTCGGAGAACTCATATCAATTTTTGCTCTGAGCACTTTCGCGCCGTTCGGGAATTCTCCGGCTCTCATTCTTTGGAACAGGTCAAGATTTTCTTCGACACAACGGGTACGGTAAGGGCTGTCCGTTCCAGGCTGGGTCAGCGTCCCACGGTATTCCCGTATTTCCTCTGCCGACAAATCACAGACAAAAGCCTTGCCTTTTTCAATCAGCTCTACGGCAAACGCGTACAGCTTTTCAAAGTAATCGGAAGTATAGTACATCCTGTCCTGCCAGGAAAACCCCAGCCATTGGACATCTTCCTGAATCGACTCGACAAACTCAGTTTCCTCTTTGCTCGGGTTGGTGTCGTCAAACCTAAGATTGCAGCATCCGTTAAATTCCAGCGCGGTGCCAAAATTCAAACAGATGGATTTGGCGTGTCCGATATGAAGATAGCCGTTAGGTTCAGGCGGAAAACGTGTATGTACCCTGCCGTTGTTTTTATTCAGCTTTAAATCTTCCCGGATAATATTTTGAATGAAATTGGATGATGAATAAGATGTATTTGATGTATTTGATGTATTTGATGTATTAATAGCAGTAACCCCCTACGAAAACACTTATATTATCTTAGTATAGTAGATTTCTAAAAAATTTCAAATACCTATTTTCGGGTCCCTATCAATAGCAAGCAGCCTGTCCGTCAGCGCTAAGAGTTCATCTCTTCGCGAGAGCTTCTCCAGCCACCTGGAAGGCAGGTTCTCTATGCCATAGCAGGCACCGGCTATCCCGCCGGTTACTGCGCCGATCGTATCCGCGTCTCCTCCGAGGTTTACGGCCATTACCAGCGCTTCTTCCAGAGAATTGGTCTGAAAGGCACAGTTTAAGGCCGTTTCCAATGTATGGACAACATAACCGCTTGTTTTCATTTGATCCGTACTTAAGTTCATTTTCAGGGCAAACGGAGCATCCGCCTGAGCCCTTTCCAGCACGATGCGGAGATCTTCTCCTAAAAGCAATTCCCTGACAATTTTACAGTAAAAAACCACACAAGCTCCTGCCAGTGGATCATAATGGGTCAGCGCCGATAATCTTGCCGCCAGATCCGTCATTTTCGGCAGGTTATTGTGATAGGCAATGACCACCGGGACCGTTCTCATCAGCGAACCATTGCCGCCGCTTCTCCCGCCGCTGAGTCGATGGGCATTCTCAGCGATTTGCAGCCATTCCTGTTCGTTATCCGCTTCTGTCCGGATTCCTTCCTGCAGAACCATCCGGCAGATATTTCCGATACATTTGGGCTCTTGCCGGGACCATTCCCGAAAATGACGGGCGACGTGCTTTACCGGGTCTGCAGGGGCTTCAAGAATCCCGTTGGCTGCCGCAAGGGTCATTTCTGTATCATCGGTAATTTCTCCGGGCGCCAGTTTCCAGAATCCCCCTCCGGTCATATCCCGGTGTCGGCCATAGGTATGAACAATTTCTTCGCGGCTCATAAATTCAAGGGTTGCCCCAAGCGCATCCCCGGCTGCCACCCCGAGCATTGCTCCCCTTGCTCTGGAAATCAGATCTGCCATTTTGTTTTCCCCTTATCCAAATCGCACAACTTCTTGTTGAGGTTGCAACCATTAATTGCTATACCGTTATCATAACCTTTCATTCCAAAATGAGCTATCCGAATTTCAAATAAACGGTGACTTCATATCCAGATCATTTGCATTCACGCTATCTATAAATTAATTCTATTTTGCTTAAAATACTGAATGATCTGTTCCTTCTCGGCTTCTTCCGCATGGTTGGTTGTGAGGATTTCCCCGCCTTTCATACCATTCCATTTGATATACAGCGTTTGTTCAAAGCTTTCATTGATGATCGGGTCTTCATATCTCAAAACAATGACAAAGAAATAGGGAGGCACATCTTTTAATGTCTTTTGTTTGTTGATGCCTTCGAGACTAATCAGTAAGGTGGCCGAAGCATTTTTAGGAATATCATTGACGAGCGCGTATTCGTCAATTGTGACCGGTTTTTCCTTTAAGCCGGACTGAAAAACAATAGACTTGCTCCAAAGACTAACGGCAGGATGCTCGCCGACATTGGTAAAAACCATCTCAAATTCAGGCGACTCTCTCAATACCACTTCGGGCGAATCCTTAAACGTAAAGTACGGACGGTTGGCTTCTCTCTCCTCGTTCCAGGCAGATACGGTGATATAGACGGTAATCAGTGCCGTCACAGCAAGTATGGCTGTCCCAACAGTGGCAATCATATTAGAATAACTGACAAGTTTATTTTTTTTCTTTGACAATTTGCACACTCCCAGCTATCGTTAAACAAAATCATTATTTGCAGGTTCACAGAAATCTAAACGAAATGCAGAATGCAATTTTTTCATTTTAATATATTATTGTCTTTTCGTTGATATGTTTTATTTTACACAGGCCAGCACCATGTCAACCCTATATCTTTATAATTTTAGGATTAACTAGGTACTAGCTTCGCTCTGTTTAAGAATATATATAAAATAAATGGAAAAACTAGGTTTACAAAAAGCACTATTAAAAAGTAAAATTATAAATGTATAGCTACCTTCAAGGATCTTTGGACAATAATAGGTTGCTGGAAAGGGGAAGTTATGATGCGGATACTTTTTCTTCCGTTCCTTCAAATCCCTACGGGTCATCATACCGTAGCCGATGCAATGATTCGTTCCTTAGAAAACCGAATCAGTAATCTTAAATGCTCAAAGATAGATTTCTTCAGTTATGCGGACAAACGGCTGGAGAAAGCATTTCGGTTAACTTACCTGACCTGGATCGACCATTCTCCCCAAACCTTCGTCTGGATTTACCGGAACTTTGTGTACCCGACCAAATCAACCAAGCACTTTAACTGGTATGAATATAAATTCCTTGACAAAATGAATAGCCTGCTGCAAGAAGAACAGCCTGATTTGATCGTATGTACCCAGGCTTTTCCTTCCTTCTTAATCGACAGGCTTAGAAATTCCGGTATCGCAACTGCGCCCGTAATCAATGTCTACACTGATTTCTTTGTTAATAAGCTTTGGGGAACAGAATACATCGATTACCATTTTGTCCCTGATCAACATATTAAGGCGCAATTAATCTCCCAGAATAACATTGATCCGTCTAAAATATTTGTGACGGGTATTCCTGTTGATGAGTGCTTCCTGCCTCGGACAGCCTCCGAACCGACGCTTCCTTACCATATTCTGATTTCCGGCGGAAGCGGCGGTCTCGGTGATATCGAGCATTTGCTTTACAGCCTGCCGGGTAAAAAAGAAAAATCCTATACTTTTTCCCTGCTATGCGGCAAAAACAAGAAATTGTATAAAGATATTCGCTCCCTGAAACTGCCTAACTTAAAGCCCCTGTCCTATATTTCATCCAGGGAAACCCTCAACTCACTGTATGACGAGGCCGATGCCATTATTACCAAACCCGGCGGCGTAACCATCAGTGAGACCCTTCATAAAAAACTGCCGATTTTTGTCCATTCCGCACTTCCAGGGCAGGAACAAATCAATAAGAATTATCTCAGCGAAAAAAAATTGATCTATGACTTAGATTTGAATTACCCAGTCGCCAAACAGTTGGACGCCTTTTTTAAAGATCAAAACGAACAGGTGCTTTGGCGAAACCGCGTTGACAGCTACTTATCGGAAATAGAGTACCATGCCTGGGAAAAGATTTTGGAACTAGCCCTCGGTCAATCCGTAAAGCCTCAGATCTACAAAGAAACGGTCAATATTTCCCAAGTCCCGAGCTGATTTCGCGGACCTCAAGGATTCGGATAAACCTTCAAAGTCAACATAAGGGAAGTGAATCTGCAGTGTCCACAACCTTGCTGTGCGCCTTCATCGTCGCAATTTCAGTCTTTGCGGTCTATGCTCTTATTCCCGAACTATTTGTGCATTTTTTCGGTATTGGTTCCTGGAAACGTCATTATTCTCCAGGTGTCACCTTAACATTTGATGACGGACCCGACCCCAGATACACTCCGAGATTCCTGACAATTTTAGAGGAGCAAAACGTTCGGGCCTGTTTTTTTCTGGTTGCTGAAAAGGCTGAAAAACAGCCGGAACTTGTCAAGAGCATCCTAGACCACGGTCATACCGTCGGCAGTCACGGCTACCGTCACCGGCACGCTTGGCTGATGCCCCCGCTAAAGACCTGGAACTTGTGGAATAAAGCGATGGAGGAAATGCGCCGTCTGACCGGTCAGGAACCCGTCTATGTCAGAGCTCCCTGGGGAGGGGTTAATCTTTCTTTTTTATTTTGGTGCCGTTTCAAAGGCAAAAAGCTGATTAGTTGGAGTGCCGACGGCAGAGACTGGCACATTGAAAGAACTCCGCACCGTATTGTGCAAAGAATAATCCGCCGAACCAAAGAAGGCACAATTATCCTGCTTCATGATAGCGGCGGCGATGAGGGCGCTCCTGAAAATACCTTAGCTGCCCTGAAACCACTGATCATGAAAATACAAAAAGAACGTAAGCTGCCGCTCATTCCGCTTCAGCTTCCCGACTGGTCACTGCCAAGAAGAATTGGTTTCTGCGTTTGGGAGAAATGGGAGCTTTTTTACGCGCGGCGTAAACAAATTACCAGAATTGATGAACGCAATATTTTTCGCCTGGGTCTTACCCGCTACCATGGCCCTGAACTGTTTAATGAAAACGGTGAATTAATCGCCTCAGCAGGTGATCTGGTCGGTGAAATCCACTTAGACAATACCCGCTTCCAGAGCCTTGGTGCCAATATCCAAAAAATCGGCTATAATGTTTTAAAACAAGCCCGGCTCTCCCTGCCTGTTCTGGCAAGCTATATCTCTTTGAATCCGGGTTATAAGGATATCAAGGTTTTCCTGGGTGTTACACTCATCAACCGTGGTGTCAAAGGCCTCGGGTTTAACGTTACTGAATATACGAATGGTAATGCCGGATTCATTGGTTTCATGCAAAAAATCGTTTACCGAGTCTATAACCCGTCCCGGAAAAAAGATACAGAAAAACTTGGAACAAAGCCCAAAGTCGTCTGGATCAGTAAAGACGCCCTGCTTGAGAAATACCTGACAAAAAAGTCATCCACGCAAGGATGACTTTTTTCATTGAATAATTCTGTTCACTTCATTCTCCAGTTATTTATTTAATCGTCAGTAGCCCCACCATCGCCAAATACCGGAATGACATCGCCCAAAAAAGTCGGTTTGGGCTTGATTATTTTAGTCCAGAGAAAATCTTTATTTCGGGCTGCAATCTCTCTTATCTGATAGTAGGCCATTGCCTGTCCGTAATCATGCCGGTCTGAGGCAACGCCATAAGCTTCAAGTCCTAAAGACCTGGCGACAAAAACTGCCCGCTTCAAATGATATTCCTGCGTAACGATGATTACCTTTTTCGCAAGAAAAATATCCCTCGCTCTGTATAGACTTTCATATGTACTAAAACCAGCGTGATCCATAAAGACATTTTGACCCTTGACGCCTTTTTCCAGGAGAAAGCGCTTCATGGCATTGACTTCATCATAATCTGTCCGTCCATGATCACCACTCACAAGAATTTTGGGAGCCTTGCCTTGCTGGTAAAGCTCATAACCGACGGTCAAGCGGTCGGCAAGCATGGATGAAGCAGTTCCATCCGGGAAAACATAGGCACCTAACACCAGGATCGCGTCAACCTCAGGTACATGATCCACATCGCCGATGTATTTCGTACCAACCCGTTCCACATAGTTATTGATCATCAGCATAGAACCAAGGAGAATCACTGTGATCGCCAGCAGGCTACCTATCAGAACCTTTATCCGAATTCGCAAACGTTTCTTCATTTCATATCCCTACCAAAGTTTTCATATTTACCTAGCGTTTCTATGTTGGAGTAAGCTTTACTGCCTTAAGCTTATACTTCTTGCTATCTCCTGTAGCTAATTATATAATAAATCTAGTTTCTTGGGGGTGATAAAATGCAATTCGATAGTAGTATCCTGGTTATTCTAATCGTTCATCTGACTTTGATCTTAGCTGTCTCCTGGGCCGCAATCAAACTATTGCATTCTTCTTCCAGCAGTGTCAGATACGCGGATACTTACCTTTCGAGTTGTCTGATCAGCTCCTCATCTCCCATAAATCTTCAGGTAAATAAGTATTTAATCTTTAGGAGAAAAATAAAGACCAGCCTTGATGATGACTCACCTTATTCAAACCTCCTTGTTTTATAAGAAATAAAACTTTGGAGGATGTTTCAATGAATATGATTAGCATAGTCCTTTCCCAGTTATTAGCATTCCTTGTCAGTACTACGGGTGATTGGTTCATTGCGGTTGCTCTGATTACATTAGGGATAAAACTCTTGTTATTTCCTTTGTCAATAAAACAGCAAAAAGTACAATTATTAACCGCAAATCTGACCAAAGCCAGAACAATTTTATCTGGAAAATTTCACAATCAAATTAAAAAAGTTAACTCTGAATCAATGAAAATTGCATCTAAATATAAAATCAATCCACTGTTTACGTTTGCAACACTTATTATCCAGGCCCCGGTTTTTTTCTCCTTGTACGTTGCTATTACGCATCTGAGTATACCCGTCGGCAGCATTCTTATTCCGTGGGTATCTGATCTCCATATGGCAGATCATCTTCATATTTTGCCGGTTATTGCCGGTCTGCTTCAGACGCTGAGTGTATTTACAGCAGAAAACAAAAATTTACTGATGTTCATATTCCCGGTTGCTATTGGCGTCGTTTTTCTGTGGAAAGCTCCTGTTGCCCTGAGCGCTTACTGGATTGCCAACTCGGTCCTTCGGTTTGTCGAGGTCCAGATCTTTCGTCTAGGCCCTATCCAGCGAAAATATTTGAATATCCCTTCTCCGGAAGAGATGGTCCAAAGACTTTAAACAAAGGGGACGTATCGCGGCGTCCCCTTCACCTATCTAACCCAATATTATTAGAGTTTTTATCCAGTTACTACTGCCATCATTCTCATATTATGAGCGACACATCCATTTTTCTCATTCATACCATATTTAAATCTTAAATTCTCTATATTTCTTCTGATTGCTTCAAATATTGTAGACTTGCACAAGATGCGGAAGCGAGCGCTAAGTGCCAGCAGCGTTAAGCGAACAGGAATCCGCAGCGTTAAGCCATGCCAGCGGTTTCTGGCTACGGATGGCCTACTGTCGCGGTGCCATGGATGGCAAGGAGCGGCACGTTAAGCACGGACACGGTCAATAAACCTTTTGATTTTGTCCGGGTCTTTCCGTCCCTCCGTCTCGACACTGCTGCTGACATCCAGGCAATAGGGATGAAATAAGGAAATTGCCGACGCAGCATTCTCTTCATTTAAGCCTCCGGCCAGAATCATTGGAATATCCCGGCCTTTGTTTTTATCGGATTGGCCGTTCTGATCTCTTTGCAGAAGGTTCCAGTCAAAGCGTTTCCCGGTCCCGCCATAAGCTTCAGGGTCAAATTTATCGTACACAAAACCGTCAACCAGGCCCTGATACGCTTCCATGTTCAGCTCTGCCCGATTCGCATGTCCTACCCTGACAGCTTTCCAGACCGTTACTTGATGATGAGCCTGGTATTTTCCCATGAGCCGCGCTTGTAATTGACGCATATATTCCAAAGGCTCATCGCCATGAATCTGAAGTATTTGCAGACCGGCTTCCACGGCGCACAATAAGTCATCCGGGTCCTGATTAACGAAAACCCCAACCGGGATGATCTTTTTGTCCAAGGAAGCAATCAGCGTTTTCAATTCGTTGAGCGAGACCTGTCTTTTGCTCGGGGCTAGCACAAATCCGGCAAAATCCGGTTTCAGCTCATTGATAATCCTGATATCCTCCAGGGTACGAACCCCGCAAATCTTGACTTTT
Organism: Dehalobacter sp. CP; assembly: GCF_047652685.1. Taxonomy (NCBI): domain Bacteria; kingdom Bacillati; phylum Bacillota; class Clostridia; order Eubacteriales; family Desulfitobacteriaceae; genus Dehalobacter; species Dehalobacter sp. CP. Next base: position 1,263,007 of record NZ_CP157399.1, on the reverse strand, counting down.
GGCGTCGGCCCGGCATAGATACCTTTCACATTATCTTCCATCCCTACCATTTCAACTCCTAAATCATGCGTTATCTGTACGCAATTGTCAGTATGTCCCTATATCTTGTCAATCCTAAAATATTATTATCATCCGCCTAAGGCAAACGATGCCATGAACGACAAATATATTCGATTTAGGGTCGATATGGCGCCTGAAGAAGCTCTGCAAATTTTTGTTCAAGACTGCCTGCCTTCATGAACGCCTCTCCGACCAGAACAGCATCAAATCCCCATGCTTGCACCGTCAGGATATCCTCGCCCGTATGAATCCCGCTTTCGGAGACCTTGATCAGATGATCCGGGATCATCGCAGCGATTCTGCGGCTGTGGTTCAAATCCACCTCGAACGTTTCAAGGTTCCGGTTATTGATTCCGATAATACTGGCTCCTGCTGCCATGGCCCTTGCCGCTTCTGCTTCGTCATGAACTTCCACAAGACAATCCAGACCGATCTGTTCAGCTATCCCCAGGAATTCTTTCAACTGCTGATCATCCAATATTTTTACGATGAGCAGAATAGCATCCGCCCCCAAAACCTTTGCTTCGTAAATCTGATAAGGGTCAATCATAAAATCCTTTCGCAGCAGCGGAATCTTGACGGATTCTCTAATTTCCCTCAGATAATCCGGACTCCCGAGAAAGTAATCCTGCTCTGTTAAGACGGAGATTGCCGCAGCCCCCAGCTGTTCATACATGCTGGCTATTTGCAGATAATCGAAGTCCGGAACCAGGACTCCTTTGGATGGAGAAGCCTTTTTGACTTCCGCGATTATGGAAATCCCTGCTTTATCTTTGCTCAGGCGTCCCGCAGTCAGGGCTGAGGCAAAGACGCCTGCAGGCCGCTCCATGTTAACATCATGCTTAAGATTATCATGATTATTATTGATTTTCAGCTTTTTTGTTAGCTTTTCTATGATATCTTCAATTGGAACATTTTTCTTCTGTTCGGAAAGCCGTTTTATTTTGGCCTCTACAATTTTATCGAGGATCATTTTTATCCCCTTTCTTCAAACTTTCCACAGGTACAAGTCCCTTCTATGGCACTAAACTGAGACCTGTACTTAAACCCGGACTTGATAAAGCCGGTTTCTGCTGAATGCTAATGCTGTCTCGTCACAGCGATAAACTCGTTTAGAACCGACAGCGCTTTCTTTTCCCGGACTGTGGCCCTGGCCATCTCGATCCCCTCCTGCAAACTTTTGGCTTTGCCTCCGACATAAATTGCAGCTCCGGCATTCAGGATGACGGTGTCTGCTTTGGGGCCCTGACCTCCTGCAAGAATATCCAAGGTGATCCGCGCGTTTTCCTGCGGCGTTCCGCCTACAAGATCCTGCGGCGTACAAAGGGAAAAACCATAATCTTCCGGATGGATGACAAACTCGGTTACCTTTCCGTCCTTGAGTTCTGCTGCGTAAGACGGTCCTGTCAGGGTGATTTCGTCGAGACCGTCACTGCCGTGGACAATGAGTGCGTGTACAGCCTGATGTCTGTTCAGTACTTCTGCAGCCACGGGCACAAGGCTTTTGTCGTAAACGCCGATCAGCTGTCTTGGGGCTGCGGCCGGATTGGCTAATGGCCCGAGGATATTAAAGATGGTTTTGAAGCCAAGTGCTTTACGCACCGGCATCGCATATTTCATCGAAGTATGGAAATGCGGAGCGAACATAAAACCAAGGCCGACTTGGTCGATACATTGACCAACCGCCTCAGGCGGCAGCGCAATCTCGACCCCTAACGCTTCGAGGACGTCGGCAGCCCCGCTCTTGCTGGTAATGCTCCGGTTGCCATGCTTGGCAATTTTTACACCACAGCCGGCAGCAACGAACATTGCTGTTGTCGAAATGTTAAACGTATGAGCGCCATCTCCGCCTGTTCCGCAGGTGTCCACCAGATTTTCTGATGCGCACGCCACTTTGAGGGCTTTTTCCCGCATCACCTTACTTGTCCCGTAAATCTCTTCAATGGTCTCTCCTTTCAGGCGGAGCGCCGTTAAAAAGGCTGCCATGGAGATTTCACTGGCTTCACCGCTCATCATCTCCGTCATGGAATCATAGGCCAGCTGAGCACTGAGATTCTCTCTATTGGAAAGTTTTTTTAAAGCTATCTCCATTCCCATCATTCATTCCTCCTTATTCACACGCGCAATATCGCCTAAAAACTGATCCAGACCGGACAGCCCTTCAGTCTCAAGCACCAGCTGGATCTTACTGCCGATGATCGCTATATCGGCAGTTCCAATTAAATGGGCGACATCTTCCGGGCCTTGAATCCCGAAACCTACGGCGATTGTTTTGCCGGTCTCTTTCTTTGCTTTTTGGATTCCGTCCAAAATCTCAGAGTCAAAAGTTGTTTTGCTGCCGGTTACCCCTTTGCGGGGAACGTAATAGATAAATCCGCTCCCGATATCGGCAATTTCCTGCAGTCGCTTCGGATCGGAATAAGGTGTCGCTATGCTTACGGCAGCCAACCCCTGTTGGCGGGAATAATCGTAGTAGACTCTGGCCTCATCAAGCGGAGCATCCGGTACGATGGTTCCCTGGACGCCGATCTCTTTGCACCGGTCAATAAATGCTTCGACGCCGTATTGGTACAAGATATTGTAGTAGGTCATGACCAGAAACGGGATCGGGTATTTGCGAGCCATTCTCTCGATAAACTTCAGGCAGTCGCTGACTTTAATCCCCTTTTCCAATACGGCCTGGTTTGATTTTGTAAATACCGGTCCGTCGGCAATCGGGTCAGAAAAAGGTATTTGCAGTTCAATCAGGTCGACCCCGTTGTTATAAAAGCATTCAATCGCTTTTTCATTGGCGGCAAAATCAGGATAGCCGATAATTTGGTGGGTCATCAGCAGTATTTTCTTCTCTCTTCTCATAGCTTCAATTTGTTTTTCAATCTGCATATGCCTTACCTCTTTCTGTGACAAATGTTTTCCAGCCCTGATCCTGCAATGCTTCCCCAATATTGAAGATATCTTTGTCTCCACGGCCGGACATATTGACAACGATGACATCTTCCGGTTGGGTGTCAGCAATTTCCCTGAAAAGTCCGGCGAAAGCATGCGTGGATTCAAGCGCCGGTATCAGCCCTTCCTTGCTGATGATCAGTTTAAAGGCCTCAATGACTTCGGTATCTGTGGCGGCTAAAACCCGGACCCTCTTGGTTTCCGCCAGATGAGCCAGGATTGGTGATACGCCTACATAATCAAGTCCGGCGGAAATGCTCCAGGTATCCAGCATCTGTCCGTCATCATCCTGGAGAAACAGTGTCTTGTAGCCCTGAGAGACGCCGGTTTTGGCTTTGGCATAAGCGATCCGCGAAGCATGCTTTCCGGATGCTTCGCCCTTGCCGCCTGCCTCGACAGCAACGAGTTCTACGCCGGGCTCCTGCAGAAACTCCACAAAAGCCCCCATCGCATTGGAACCGCCGCCCAGACAGGCATAGATCCGGTCCGGATTTTTGCCGCAGATATCGTTGATTTGTTTTTTCATCTCTTTACTGATTACGGACTGAAAGAAAGTGACCATCTCCGGGAATGGCCTTGGTCCGCACGCCGTACCAAGTGCATAATGCGTGTTGTCAAAATTTCCTGCCCAGTCGCGAAGTGCTTCGTTAATGGCATCCTTAAGCGTTGCCGTACCGGTGGTAACGGGAACAACTTCAGCTCCGAGCTGTTTCATCCAGAAGACGTTGGCATATTGCCGTTCAGCATCTTCAGCTCCCATATAGATCGTCGCCTGAAATCCCATTTTCGCTGCCATGATCGCCGTTGCGACACCGTGCTGGCCTGCGCCGGTCTCAGCGATGACTCTGGTCTTGCCCAGTTTTTTCATGAGCAGGCCCTGCCCGAGCACATTATTGATTTTATGGGCGCCGGAATGATTCAAATCCTCCCGCTTGATAAAGATTTTGGCTTTACCAAAATACGCACTAAGCCCTGCCGCATACGTCAGCGGTGTCGGCCTGCCCGAAAAGTCCATCAGGAGGTTATAGTATTGCTTATAGAAGTCCTCGTCCCGCAATATTTCCTGAAAAGCCTGGTTCAGTTCATCGACAGCCGGTATCAGGATTTCCGGGACATATCTCCCGCCATAGGCGCCAAAATAGCCATTTTGACCTAGATAATTAATCATTTCGTTCTTCATACCTGCACCTCACTTTGAAAATGATTATAGATTCGGATCAGATCTTCGCCAGCCCCCTGGATACTATAGACAGGATGCTGGTTGAAAATCCCCGTTAAGAGCTGCTTCGGGCAGTACCCCCAAGAATGTTCGTCACCATCATGGATGTAGTAATCATTAATCAGCGCGAGTACAGGCTTTAAATCATAATTTTCTTTGCCAGCATAGGGCAAAAGACATTCCAGCGGACAGTTGCCGGCTCCCCTGCCCATCCCGTTGACACTCGCATCAAGGAAGTCAGCACCGCTTTCAATTGCCGTAATGGTGTTGGAGAAGGCCAGCTGCATGTTGTTGTGCACGTGAATTCCCACCTTTATACTGTTTAATTCTTCCTTGTACAGTGATACCAGCTTTTTGACATCCTCCGGATAAAGCGCCCCGTAACTGTCTACCACATAGACTGCCACTGCAGGGATTTGCGCTTTGATTTTTCTTAAGCCGCAAACGATTTCCGGGATTCTTTCTCTGGAAATTGCCATGATATTCAGGGTTGTCTCATAGCCTTTATTTTGCAGAAAGCGGACATCTTCGACGGCCTCTTCGATCTGGTCCAAATAGCAGGCAACCCGGCCCATGGTAAACGGTGACACATTGGCGTCTTCAACCGTTTGCCGGTCAAATCTGCCGACATCCACCATAAAAGCCAGTTTGGGGAGCCCCGGAATTCCTTGGATGATGCCACGTATCTCACTGTCATCACAGAATTTCAGTTTACCGTAGGCTGTCCGTTCATAATACGCGGGATCGGCTTTATACCCCAGCTCGAGATAATCAACCTTTGCTTCGGAAATCTTTTGCACATGATCTTTGATATACTTTTCCGGGAACCGGAAGTTGTTGGTCAATCCTCCGTCTCTGAGCGTGCAGTCCAGAATAGTCAGCTTACGCACAGCAGGCACCTCCTAATTTGTTCAAAACATTGGTGATGATCCGGAATCCCTTATCCTCATCCATCGACATGATGGATTCAGGGTGAAATTGGACCGCCAGAATGGTTTTGTCTTTGCTTTCAACCGCCATCACGACACCGTCTTCGCTCCAGGCCGTAACCTCAAGTTCCGACGGTACTTCTTCGGCAAACAGCGAATGATATCTGCCTACGCTTAGATTAGCCAAATTTTGAAAGATTACTGATCCCGGAGCTATTTTTAACACCGATTGTTTGCCATGCACTGGTACATCCAATACACCGAGCTTTCCGTTAAAGTATTCGACAATACCCTGCAACCCCAGACAGACCCCAAAGAGAGGAATCCCTTTATCCAGACAGAGCCCGATTGTTTCCCTGAGTTTAAAATCAGACGGTTTGCCCGGGCCCGGGGATAGCACGACCAAATCATACCGTTCTTTTTTTAAGGCTTCTCTGGCCAGATGGTGCCGCATCGTGACCACCTGACAGCCAGCTTTACGGAAATAACTGGCCAGCGTATGCACGAAGGAGTCCTCATGATCGACCAGCAGCACCTGCAAAGGTACCTGCAAAAGATCAGCGGCGTTTTCTTGCCGCGGTGAGGAGCCGGCGGGCAGATCGCTTGTATTTTCAGTCACACTGGCTTTCGCATCGCCCAATACTTTGAGAAGGGCTTCAGCCTTGACGATCGTTTCTTTTTCTTCCTCTTCGGGAATGGAATCATACAGCAGCGTCGCGCCGACTCTGACCCCGGCGATCCCGTCTTTTAAGCGGATGGTCCTGAGCGTGAGTCCTGTATTCATCCGGCCGTCAAAACTAAGGATTCCAACTGCCCCGCCATACCACATCCGATTGGACTCCTCATGGTCTTCAATCCATTGGACGGCAGCTTTTTTGGGAGCCCCGGTCACTGTTACGGCCCACATATGGGTCATAAAAGCGTCAAGAGCGTCATACCCGTCTGCCAGGATCCCCTCCACATGGTCCACAGTGTGGATCAGGTGCGAATACATCTCGATCTGGCGCCTTCCCAACACCTTCACCGTACCCGGTACACAGATCCTGGATTTATCGTTGCGGTCAACATCCGTACACATCGTAAGTTCCGACTCATCTTTATTGGAGTTCAGCAGCTGACGGATTCTCTCGGCATCTTCAAGCGCGTCCCGGCCTCTTGGAATTGTACCGGAAATCGGGCAGGTCTCGATTCTCTTGCCCTCGACCCTGACGAACATTTCCGGGGAAGAACCAATCAAGTACTCATCCCCAAGATGAATCAGGAACCCATACGGGCTCGGATTGATCTTTGTCAAATTTCTAAATATTTCCGAAGGCCTGATCTTACAGGGCCGGTAAAAGGTATGAGACGGAACGACCTCAAAAAGATCACCGCGTTTAAAATAGGCTTTGGCAGTCCGGACTTTTTCCGCATATTGTCCTTCGTTATCGTTTGGTAGCTCCTGAACCTGCGTTTTCTGAGTGTTTGATATTTTTCCGGCTGCCGACAGATTTTTTTTCGCCTGACCAAGACTGGAAAGACCATTGAATTCAAAGTCATACCTGGTTCGGAAGCAGTCATCCTTCTGATGGTCGATGATAAAGATTTCATCTGGGATAAACAAGACCATATCGGCCTGCGCTTCATCCCGCGGTCTTTTCAGATGGATGCTTTCAAACTGGAAGATCAGATCATAGCCGAAGCTGCCATAGAGACCCAGAAACGTATCCTGATCTGAATGAAACGCTTCCAGAAGGCTGCGGACTACAGAAAAAACGGATTTTTGCCTGCTTCTTTGCTCTTCGGGAAAAAATTCCTGACTTTGGACAACCCTACACGTTATTTTGTGCTGATCGCGGACCAGTGTTTCCAGGTATGCCTCCTGCAGCAGAACGTTATCAATAAATTCCAGCAGGATCAGCCCTTTTTGATCCAACGCCGTTATTTCAATATTCCGGCCAAATGTCCGAATCTCGATCGGAGGATTAATAAATCCGATGTCCCAGCGGGTATACCTGCCCGGATATTCAAAGCTGCTGCAAAAGTAGGCACCCCGAACATTATTTAGTTCCGTAATGATTTTCTCACGATAGGACTTGTCAGTTTCTTCCGTTACGGAATGAATCAGAAGCCTGCCGCTGGTGTAATACGGTTTGATTGAAGTATTCATATTGTTTAGCCTCCCCCAAGTTTGCTATAGAATACCGCTCTTTGCCATCCCTGGTAAAAGCGATGCGCCAAATCTATCCTTTGGATACCCGGTTAACATGGTACCTCGCTAATGCGTGGTCTCCGTTCGGCATCAAGTCTTCCGTGAATATAAAAAGCCCCTTATCCCTAGAAAGGGACAAGAGGCTATATCTCCTGCGGTACCACCCAAATTGGTATATTACTATACCCGCTCAATCATGTACAAACATACACGTCCTGATGATAACGGGTAGGATTCCCGACGACGCCTACTATCGATGATTTCGGGTCGTACTCATGAGGCCATTCGTCATAAACTTCCCTGCCGCAATCACACCAGCCTGCGACTCTCTGTAATTTTCCGTTTATGGTTACTATTCTCAATCTTCGCTTTAAAGCTATGCAGTTATTGTAAATCATTATATACAAATGCTTTTTATTTAGCAAGTGAATTCACGAAAATTATTTTGAAACATCCGGTTATGCCGGTCATATACATAGTATTAGATGATACCAGCTATCATTATTTCATTACTTAAGGAGTGAATAGCTTTGTGCGGAATTACAGGCTGGCTGGATTGGACGCAGGATCTGTCCGAATCCGGCCCTGTCATTGACAAAATGGTTGAAACCCTTACTCCCCGCGGTCCTGATGCTCGGGGAAAATGGCTTTATCCCGAAATTGCTTTGGGCCACAGCAGGCTGGCGGTTGTAGATATTGAAGGAGGAAAGCAACCCATGACCCGCTGGCGCGGCGGCTGGGCCTATACGATTACTTATAACGGAGAATTGTATAACACCGAAGAAATCCGCCAGGCTCTCTCAGTGAAAGGGTATTCCTTCCAAGGGCATTCTGATACGGAAGTCCTGCTTCTGTCTTATCTGGAATGGGGCGTGGATTGCGTTCAGAAGCTCAATGGCATTTTCGCGTTTGGGATCTGGGACTGCCGGGAAAAATCCCTCTTTCTGGCCCGGGACAGGATGGGCGTTAAACCGCTGTTTTATTATCACAAATACCCATCGTTCATTTTTGCTTCAGAAATGAAAGCGCTGCTTGCCCATCCGGATATCCCTGCGGTCATTGACCGTGAAGGCCTCGCCGAACTTTTTATGATTGCCCCGGCCAGGACTCCGGGTTTTGGTGTTATTAAAAACATTTGTGAACTTAAACCCGGATACGCCATGCTTGTTAAGTATGAGGGGATAAGACAGTGGCCGTACTGGCAGCTTGAGAACAAACCTCATACAGACGATATCCGAACAACGGTTGATCATGTTCGCGAGCTGGTCATCGATGCCATTTCCCGTCAGCTTGTCTCCGATGTTCCGCTCGGGACTTTATTGTCCGGAGGTCTGGATTCCAGTATCATAACGGCTATCGCTGCGAAGAAGTATCAGGCTGAAGGGAAAATCCTCCCCACGTTCTCTATTGACTACATTGCCAACGATAAATATTTTCAAGCAAATGACTATCAGCCTGATCCGGATGCTCCATGGGTGCGTAAAATGGCCAATTGCTTCAACACTAACCATCATAATCTGTTCCTGGATACTGCAGAGCTGGTCGAAGCTTTGACAGACGCTGCCGCAGCCAGAGACCTGCCTGGTATGGCCGATGTCGATTCTTCCCTGCTGCTGTTCAGCCGGAAAATCAAAGAGTCGGTGACGGTCGGACTCTCCGGGGAATGCGCAGATGAAGTTTTTGGCGGATATCCGTGGTTTCACCGGGATGATCTTAAAAATGCAGATACCTTTCCGTGGTCAACGGACCTTCAAACCCGCCTCCAGATCCTATCTCCGGAAATTCTCCAGATCATCGCACCTTTAGATTATGTAAGAGAGCGCTACCGGGAAGCCGTTTCAGAAGTTCCCGTTTCGGGGACCGCGAACGCCAAAGCAGATAACGATAAACGAATCAGTTACCTGACTTTGACCAGGTTCATGCCCACCTTGCTTGACCGCAAAGACAGAATGACGATGGCTTCCGGTCTGGAAGTCCGCGTGCCTTTCTGTGATCACCGGATTGTAGAATATGTCTGGAATATTCCTTGGGAAATGAAGTACTGGCAAAATCGTGAAAAAGGCCTTTTGCGAACCGCCCTGGAAGGCATCCTTCCTGAAGATGTTCTATGGCGGCGCAAAAGCCCTTACCCCAAAACCCACCATCCGCAATTCCTGGAAATGGTCACCGGCAGACTTCGTACTGTTCTGGAAGACTCTGCCTCACCGCTGTATGATTTGGTGAATAAAAAACAGCTTCAGGAGTTAATGGCCAATCCGTCATCCGATGCCAATCGACCATGGTTCGGTCAGCTAATGGACACACCCAGACTTTTTGCCTTTCTGCTGCAGCTGGATTTCTGGTTCAAAAAATATAAAATCAGGATCATCTGATCTTTAGAGGAAATTATACAGGCGGTTACATCGAAGAGGCCAATAATGCCTAAAAGTAGCGCTTTTTCTATTCGGAATTCGCCAAGATTCAGATCCTGAATTCCCAACATGACGGCTTAAGAAGAAAGCTTATCACACTATCCTGCATCTCTTAAAATACTAACGTAACGTAATCCAATCGCGCCCAAGCGGAACAAGGATGTGGAGCGCGGCTGTTAGCGCCAGGAGGGCGCTATCTGCCGCAGAGCGGTTGGATTACGTTACGAAAACATGCATATCGTTATCTGAGCTGCAAATAATATCATCAAAAGAGAAACTGCCCCGCGGAGAGCATTTGCTTTATTCCTCTCCGGAGGCAGTTTGACTTTTTCGGACAAATTCAATCACTTTTTCATCATCCTCTTCACCAATGACATTCGTAAGCAGGAAGTCAAGACCAGGCAGTGAGGTCTTGGTCCTTGCCTCACCGGTCTGCAGCAATTCTTCCACGCGTACGAGGTCGAAATCCACCTCGGGTCTGGGATTTCCCCTGCTCTGAGGAATACCGTTCATTAACGGCCGCATGACTGTTTCATCCGCAGCAGCAATCGTGCTGTAGCCCAGCTCCTCCATGGCCACCTCATTCATCACCGGGCTTTGACCGGCGCTCTTATCAAGCCGCAGAACGTTATTTTGCCTTGCCCAACCGTCCTGAGGATTTCTGAACTCATTGTTTTGGACAATCGCAGTTTTCAGGGCATTTTTAACAAAAGCGGACCGTTCCTCCGGAGGGATCTGCGAAAGAACCCTCCAGAGCTCAAAATCTTCATTTTCAGAAATGTAAAGTACAAGATGACCTGTTGTTTTCATTATTCAACATTTACTTTCCTGGTAAGATTATTGACCAGGTTTGCGGCCATAATCCGGAAACCTGCTGCATTTCCAAACTGAGGATCGTCAATCAGAACCTTATTTTCCAGATTCAGATATTCGAAGATCATTTCCCCGACTTTACCGGCAACAAGAATTGTATGAATCCTGCCGGCCATCGGTTTCAGCGTCTTCATAATTTCCCTGGAAATATCGGCGGCCAGCTGGGCCAGCATCTTCTTCATGACAGGATTAAGGTCAATTGCTCCGTTATTCCACGGATATAATCCTTTATTCACTCTGAAAATTTTATCAAGTTCCTTGTCATCCGTCTCGATCGGGTTGGTATGGTCCATGGTCATTTCTTTGAGTTTTTCGGCTACGCCGGCATACGCCCATTGCAGCCCCTTCTCAATGCTGAATGAATTCGGTGGATCAAGCATAATGCCATCGTAAAATGTGGCAATATCCGTCGTTCTGAAACCGGGATCTATGACAACAACATAACCGCCGAAAAGCTTCGGATTGGTCGGTTTGCCGTCTTCAGTCAGTGTCTCCTTGATGAATACGCCGTAACTTTGAGGCAGCACTCTCGAACGGAGAATGTTCATACTGCGCGTTTGTCCCTTGAATGTGCCGGACAGAAAAGTCACAGAAAAAGAACCCTTTAATTCCGCCTCGTATTTGTCTTTCAGAGAGGCGTAGAATTTGACAGGAACCCCGGTTCCGAGATAGATGTTCGTCTTAGGATAAGGCTGGGCCAAAGCTAAGCCCACGATCAGCAAAGACATCGCTTCTTCATCCGTAGATTTATCTTCATCCCAGCAATAATGAGCTTCTTTGGGATTCAGACTCTCGGCCAGGCTTCCCATAAAATAATGCCGTTCTACGCCGCTGGAATTATTTCTGACAATGACATCAAGAGAAGCGATTTGTTTATCGAGATCCGATCCTTTTTCAAGCTCAGTTCTGCCCAAGGTTGAGAAAATTCTCTCATTACCATTACAGATGACTGCAGGAAATAATATCTTCGTATCGCCAATATCGAGCTTTATGGCGCCAAAACCAGGATCTGCACCAGCAACCAGTATGTCGTTTTCGAACACGTGCTTTCCTCCCTATTCTACAAAAAATATGAATTTCCAAAATAATTCTATCATTCTATTCATTGTATATCAAAACAAAGTTCTTGGGAAGATTTTAAACGCTCCATTTTCTTGATTTTTTTGGTAATCACATGGCATTTTCATCATAACTTTCAGAAAATCGAGAATAAATTGCCTGGACAAGGAAAAAATTAATAGAGATATGGACCGAAAGGAGCGCAAGCCATTGCTGATCGGTATTGTTCGAACGATTATCCTCTATTTGATTATTGTCCTCGTCTTAAGAGTCATGGGCAAAAGACAAATTGGTCAGCTCCAGCCTTTTGAGCTTGTTATTATTCTGATGATTTCCGAACTTGCCGTTATCCCGAGTCAGGATTCTGGTATTCCGCTGGTGGCGGGCTTATTTCCGGTCCTGATCCTGCTTCTGCTCGGTCTGGCCATTTCGGAGATCGCTTTAAAGAGTGAAAAAGCCCGCGGTATTATCTGCGGTACACCGACCATTCTGATCAATAAGGGGCAAATCCTTGAAGGAGAACTCAGAAAACTCCGCTACAACCTCAGTGATCTGCTTGAACAGCTCCGGTCGAAAAATCTGCCGAACATCGCCGATGTTGAATATGCGATTTTAGAAACCAACGGTCAGCTTAGTGTTATCCCCAAAATAGGCAAACGTCCGGTGAATACGCAGGATTTGAAGCTGCAGATAACAGCTGAAGGTCTGCCTTTAGCCTTGATCATGGACGGTAAGCTCCAGCAAAAGAATCTGGAGAAATCCGGTGTCAATATTCAATGGCTGAATAAGGAACTGACCAAAGCAAATGTTCCCGATATTAAGAAGGTGTTTTTTGCGAGCATCGACTCCCAGCGCAAGCTCTATATTCAGCAAAAAGCAGACCCAAACAAATAATCCCAAACAAATATTCTCTTTTGAAAAGGAGGAGACAGCATGCGTTCGACGCTCACCATTATCCTGGGTTTCGTGATTCTAATCGGATCGACCTTGTGGGTTGCCGACAGGATCGATTCTACTTCCGGCGCTGTGCTGGATAATCTGAATCAGGTCGAGCTTCTGATCGCCTCTGAGAAATGGGACGAAGCCTCCTTAAAGATACAGCAAACTTATGACCATTGGACCAAACTGCACGATTGGTGGTCCATTTTTCTCAATCACAGTATCCTGAACAATATAGAAATCTCCTACAAACGCCTTTCCCAATACGTTAAGTACAAAGAAAAAAGCCATTCCATGGCTGAATTGAATACCCTGACTTTCCTGTTGCAGGAGGTCCCAAAATCAGAAACGCTGAAGTTAAATAACATTTTGTAAAAGTTAAGCAGGATCAGGCTTGTTCAAAACTGCGGGGCTGACAATATGAACTGGCGTAGCTTTTTCCGGAAGTATGTCCGGATCATCTCCATCAATGAATTATTTGCGCTTAGCGGACAGGTTGCCTACTACATCATCCTGTCCTTTTTCCCGTTTGTTATTTTTCTTCTGACCCTGGTCGGTTTTCTGAACATCAGCAATGCTGAGTTTTTCAGCAGTTTTAAGTTCCTGCTGCCTGCAGAAACCGTCCAAATGGTTGAAACCATTGTCAATGAGGTCTTCGGCGTCCGCAGCAGCCCTGCTTTGCTTATCGTAAGCATGCTTGGGGCTCTGTGGGCATCTTTGAATGGTATCAACGCCTTGATGAGAGGAGCCGGCAAAGCCTACGGTCTTCAGGAAACCTGGTCGTTTTTTCGTTTGAAACTTTCGGCTTTGCTTTTTTTTGTTATCGTTGCGCTGGCTGTCGTCGGTTCATTCCTGGTATTAATCTTCGGCCAAAAACTGGCCAATATTTTTGTCTATCTTTTAGGGCCGGACAACATCTTTCCACTCATTTGGCAGAACCTTCGCCTGCTTATCCAGTTTATTTTTCTGATTATGATCTTCATCCTGCTGAATATCATCGCAACCCACAACAAATATCCGATCCGCAGTTACTTTGCCGGTTCGTTATTTTCCGCAGGCGGATGGATCATTATTTCGATGGTTTTTGCCTATTACGTGAATCATTTCAACAGCTATACCCTGGCCTACGGAAGCATTGCGGGCATCATCCTTCTTTTGTTGTGGCTGTACTGGAGCTGTGTTATACTGCTGCTCGGCAGCGCGTTGAATGCTGTATTCATTGACAGGACTAATTAAGCCCGGAAAAATCCAGCGTTGCAAAATAATCGTCAATGGTTTCGGCTCTTCTGATCATCTCAACCCGGCCGTCAGGTTTCAGAAGAAGTTCTTTGGATCTGAGCTTGCCGTTATAATTGAATCCCATGGCATGTCCATGTGCGCCCGTATCGTGAATCACCACAAGATCCCCGATATCTATTTTGGGCAAAATCCTGTCTACCGCAAATTTATCGTTGTTCTCACAAAGCCCTCCGGTCACATCATACTGATGGTCCGGTATCAACTGTTCTTTCCCGACAACCGTGATATGATGATAAGCGCCGTAAATCCCCGGACGCATCAGATCAGCCATGCTGGCATCAAGTCCGATATAGTTCTTATAGATTTCTTTTTTATGAAGCGTTCTGGCAACCACATAACCGTAAGGTCCTGTAATCATCCGCCCGCACTCCATGGCTACCTTCAACGGGTCCAGTCCGGACGGAATAAGCAGTTGTTCGTAAACCTGTTTGATCCGTTTCCCGACATATTCCAGATTTACAGGATCTTGACCCAGCCGGTACGGAATTCCGATCCCACCGCCAAGGTTAATGATTTCAATCCGGATACCGAGCTTTTCTTTCAGCTCCACCGCCAGTTCGAACATCATCCGGGCCGTCTCGACAAAAAACTCCGGATCAAGTTCATTGGAAATCACCATGGTATGAATACCGAATCTTTTGGCACCGAGACTTCTGACTTTGGCATACGCTTCAAAAAGCTGCTCTCTTGTCAGTCCGTATTTGGCATCTTCAGGTTTTCCGATAATCGTATTGCCCTCGCGCAGCGGACCGGGGTTATAGCGGAAAGAGATCATTTCAGGTATTCCGGCTTCTCTGTCCAGAAAATCGATATGGGTGATATCGTCCAGATTGATGATCGCTCCGAGGTCCCTGGCCTTGCAGAATTCGGCTGCCGGCGTATCATTGGAGGAGAATACGATGTTTTCCCCTTTCAACCCGGCCTTCTCGGCCAAAATAAGTTCTGGAAGAGAACTGCAGTCCGCGCCGGTGCCCTCTTCGGCTAAAATTTTTAAGATATACGGATTAGGCGTCGCCTTTACCGCAAAATATTCTTTAAAGCCTGGATTCCAGGCAAAGGCAGCCTGAAGCCTGCGTACGTTCTCCCGGATTGCTTTTTCATCATAAATATGAAAAGGCGTTCCATACTCCTGGGCAATTCTTTCAATTTCCTGACTGGAAAAAGGCAGTGATTTATTCGACATGGTCGCATCCTCCTCATTTCTCATACACTAAAAAGGTTTACGGACACTACCCGTAAACCTGAAAAATCCTATTTTACCGGCATATCAAACACCGGAATTTGAAAGGTTCCGAATAGCGCTTCATTCCGTTTCAGAATGACAGTTTTATACTCTTTCAGTATAAACCCAGCCGGACTCTTGGCCATCATCCGGCTTCGGCAGTGTTTCCTTTCTTTATTCGTCATCGACTGGCATCTCAGAATCATTACTCTTAAGCACTGCGCCTCTATCCCTAAATATTCAATTCGTTCAATTATTTTAGCATATACGACAAAAAAAGACAACTTTTCCGATCAGAATCATTGAGATTGTTTTACCACTCAACCAATATAGCACCTGAAGTAAGTCCTCCACCAAAGGCTACGAAAATAAGCAAGTCTCCTCTGCAGATTTTATTATTGCTGACAACTTCATCAAGTGCAATTGGAATAGTAGCCGACAATTTGGTTTATGATCTAAATCCTCAGAATTCGAGGGATTAAAAAATATCCCAAACATTAGCTTTGGGATATTTTCAAACTGATTAGACATTTTCTGACCGTTCTTCCTCAAAATACGTTGAAGCTTCCTCTTCCTCTTCTTCTGCCGTATGCTCCAGCGGCGGGAGATCCTGAATAGATTTCAGGCCAAAGTGGATAAGAAAATCTTCAGTTGTCCCGTAAAGGATCGGGCGTCCCGGACCATCCTTCCGTCCCAAGTCTTTGACCAGTCCTCTTTCAACCAGCGTGGCCAGCGCCCGGTCGGATTGGACGCCGCGGATAAAATCAATTTCGCCGCGGGTAATCGGCTGCTTGTAAGCAATAATCGACAGGACTTCCAGCGCTGCATTCGACAGCACCTGAGAAGGCTGTTTGTATAAGACCTCGATATAACCGGCAAGTTCAGGCTTTGTTCCAAGCCGGAAACCCTGTTCCAGCTCGATAATCACCAGACCACTCGCGGGATCTTCATATCTGTCCTTTAGAACCTGCAGAAATTCAGGCACATGATCGACCGGTATCTCCAGTATCTCTGCAATCTTCGTCATGCTCAGCGGTTCCTTAGCCACAAAAAGCAAAGCTTCCAGGGCAGCAATCTCCGTATCCTGAAACAGCATCATCCCAATTCCTCATTTCGAAAGTCCCAAGCTTTTTCGGTTGGAACCAAAAATATTTCATTGGCCTCCTTGCTTTGCTCCGCCCTGACTTTTCCTTCTTTGAGCAGCTCAAGCAAGGCAATAAAGGCTACTACAATTTCTACTCTCGACCCGTATCTTAGAAGCTGACTGAACTTCAACCCTCTGGGATGCAGGATCATTCTGCGCATGATGTCGCTCGTCATCATCTCCACAGGGATTTCCTCGATCTGCACATACTGGATATCCTCACCTTTTTCAACCCGCTCCAGAACAGCTTGAAATGCCTTGAACAAATCCTCCATGACAATGCCCTGCAAAGGGTTCGGCGGCGGGATCCTGGAAAGGATCTCTTCCAGATCGATTTCCCGAAAATATCTGCTGCCCAGCGTTTCGTCCCTCGAGCTCAAAAACGAGGCAATACTTTTAAAAGCCCTGTAGGTGACAAGCCTTTCCACAAGGTCTTGTTTCATCTCTTCTTCCAGCAACAGCTCCTCTTCGGTCTTTTGCGGTTTTGGCAGCAGCTGCCGTGATTTCAGATACAACAAATGGGCCGCCAGCACCAGAAATTCCGAAGTCACTTCCATATCCAGCGCTTCTAATTTGCGGACAGTAGCGATGAATTGATCGGCAATAAGCGCGATAGGAATATCATAAATATCAACTTTATGCTCCTGGATCAGATGAAGGAGTAAATCCAGAGGGCCTTGAAAATTGGGAATTTTAATATAAGGTTTATGTTTTAGCGCATCATCCATCAGATTCCCAGCGCTGACCGGACTTCCGCCATGGTTGCCGCAGCGGTGATTCCGGCTTTTTCGGCGCCCTCCTGCAGTACTTTTTCAACCTTGCCGTCTTCATCCCAGAATAATCTTCTTTCCCGGTAGGGGGCAAGCACTTTATCGATGTTCTCGGCCAGATACTTCTTACAGGCGACGCAGCCGATCTTGCCGGCGCAGCATTCTTCTTCGACCCGGTTCACATCCGGCGTATAAATATGATGAAACTTGGAAACCACACAGACTTCCGGATGTCCCGGGTCGTCCTTGCGGAGGCGCTCGGGATCCGTGATCATCTGTCTGACCCTGATATTGATTTCTTCCGTTGAGGCTGTAAGCGAGATCGCGTTGTTATAGCTTTTGCTCATTTTTCGGCCGTCAACACCCGGCAGCAGCGGCACTTTGCCGATAAGGGCCTGCGGTTCGGGAAAAACGTTCCCATACAGGTAATTAAAGCGGCGTCCGACTTCCCGGCAAAGTTCGATATGCGGAATCTGATCTTCTCCTACCGGGACGGCTTTGGCCTTGTAGACGAGAATATCCGCCGCCTGCAGTAAAGGATAACCGAGAAAACCATACGTATGCAGGTCTTTGCCTTCATTCCCGAGCTGCTGGAGCTGATCCTTATACGTCGGCACTCTTTCCAGCCACGAAATCGGCGTGAACATGGAGAACAAAAGGTGAAGTTCCGCATGTTCCTTGACCTGGGATTGAATGAACACCGCGCTCTTTTCGGGATCAATGCCGATACTCAGCCAGTCCAGGGCCATTTCTCGGATGAAAGCCTTAAGGTCAAGCTTATCTTCATAACCAGTGGTCAGCGCATGCCAGTCGACAATGCCAAAATAGCATTCATATTCATCCTGGAGCGCAGCCCAGTTCTGCAGAACGCTTAAATGTCCTATATGCAGCGAACCTGTCGGCCGCATACCGCTAAAAATTCTGTTTCTCAAAGTCATTTCTCCCTTCAGGATTTTACAATTCATAAAAATCTATGATCTATTGGTTTATTATCTACGCAATCAGCTCTGTCATTTTTTTCGAGCAGGATTTGGAGATACCTTTTTTCTTCATCCGGAGTCCGAATTTTTCCTTCGAGCCAGGCCAGCCGAATCTGTTTCAGGATGCTGCCGATTTCCGGTCCTTCCCTGACGCCTAATTGCCGCAGATCTTTTCCGGTTGTTTTCATCTGGATTCCATCGCGCAGCAAACGGTATTTTTTCAGAGAATCCGTATAGGCATCATCACTGCCAAGAATATTAAACAACAATAACGGAACTCCTGCAAGTAATTCATCAACGTTTTTCAGATCGGTAAGATCTTCCAGTTTTAAGGCTTGCTTCAGCCGCAGATATTCCAGCGTAATCTTTTTGAGCGATTTATGTAAGGCCAGTCTGTCCAAAACAGCGGAAATCTCTGTACTGTCCAGATTTTTCAGGCTGATGAGCCATCGTTCGGTCAACGACCTTTGCTCACCGACGGACTCCGCCTCCTCAAAGTTCCAGGCATAATCCGCTTTAAACCAGGCTTTGAAAACACCGGTCCGTATTAATTCGCGGCCCATGTACTGAAATTTGGCTTCCTTATAGATCAGGATCAGTTCTTCCGTAAAGCGGTCCGCGCTGATTTTGGCAAAAACATCTTCTTTTAAGGCGATCGGTATCGCATCCGCCGTCACCTTGGCAAGCTTGAACGCATACCGAACTGCAAACTTTATGGCTCTGAGCATCCGGGTAGGATCGTCAATAAAGCTGAGGTTATGCAAGAAACGAATTTCCTTTTGCTGCAGGTCACGAAAACCGCCATAATAATCAATGATATCGCCAAAACTGTCTTCGTTCAAACATAAAGCCATGGCATTAATGGTGAAATCTCTCCGGAGCAAATCCTCTCTGAGGGTTGACTCCTCCACAACCGGCAAAGCTCCGGGAAAATCATAATCCTCCCGGCGGGTTGAAGCAATGTCCAAATGCGTGCCGTTGCTAAACATCAGACTCGCTGTGCCAAAGGAGTGATGCAAGACCAATTTATCGCAAGCCAGTTTCTTACTTAGGATCTTGCCCAGTTCAATCCCGTTGCCTTCGACAACAATATCCAGATCATGGTTCGGCATATTCATCAGTAAATCTCTGACAAAACCGCCAACCAGATAGACCTGGTTCCCCATTTCCGAAGCGGCTTCCCGAATTGCCGCCAGATCATCCTGAATGTACTGGGGAAGCTCTGCAATATGCCGCAGGATTTCTTCCCGTCTGGCTATGCTTCTGTCTCTGGCAAGCTCATTTAAGGTCGGTACGACGCTGCCATAAATGAGCCGCATCACATCGGATCTCGACACAATACCGGTAAGGATCTCGTTTTCCACCACCGGGATTCTGCCGATATCATGTAAAACCATCAGCTTCTGGACTTCTTCCCAACTTAAATCCGGCTGGACCGTAATCACGTCCCGGGTCATAAATCCCTTAACCGGAGCGTGCTGCAGCCCGTGTTTCAGGGCCTTGTCCACGTCCCTGCGCGAGATGATCCCGACAAGTTTTTCAGCCTGGACAACAGGCAGGCCGGTATGCCCGTACTTTAGAAGCATCTTGCCTACCTCTTCGATCGAGGTATCCGGGAAAACCGTTTTAACAGGATAACTCATAATGTCGCGTATCGTCGTTGGTTTCTCTGCCCTCAGCTTGATTTCTTCTCGTAACAGCCTGAGGATGCTGTCGATATTGCCATTTTTGATTACGGCTGAAGCGGCTTTTTCATGACCTCCGCCACCAAAAGCCTGAACAATTTCATTGAGCGGCAGGCTGCTGCCTCCTCTTGCTCTTCCGACAAGATAGACCCTGTCTTCCATCTTCACGACGAGGAAAAAGATCTCCGCATTCTCAAATTCACCGATCCGGTGAGCAAGCAAAGCCAGCCCTGAAAAATATTCCTTGCTTTCGGCATAGGAGATAAAAACCGGCATTTCGTTATATTTTTCGATCATGCCGTTATCCAGTAACTGCTGGAATAAGTCCTTTTGCTCCGAGGTAAGCGGTCTCTGCAGATACTCCGCCATGACGGCAAGCTCGGCCCCTTCTTCCAAAAGATAGGCGGCTGCCAGCAGATCCCTCGGTGTTGTGTTGGCAAAAAGCAGGCTCCCGGTGTCATCATAAATCCCCAGAGCCATTAACGTCGCATCAAAACTGGTCAGGTTAATGCCTCTTTGCTGAATCTGTTCCACCAGAATCGTTGTACAGGCCCCAACCATTTCAACCGTCCGGTCCCGGCCATCCGGTTCAAGGACAGGATGATGGTCAATGATCTCAATCGGGATGGTCCGAAGCCGGTCCATAAGATTTTTATTGCCGATGGACCGTTCGATTTCCTGTGTATCCACGAGAATGATCTTTTCTACCTTGTCCACGTCAATATCTTTGAAGCGGTAGTAGGGCAACTGTTCTTTGGCCAGCGATAAAAACTCCTGTACATAAGAACCGTATTTGCCGTCGATCACCAATACGGCTTCCGGACATAGCTTTTGCGCTGCGGCCATCGCTGCAAGCGCATCAAAATCGAGAAATTGATGTGACAGGATAATGATCATCGCTGATTCTCCATCCATACCCTTTTCGCCGATAAATCCCGAACGTCTTTACTGCTCAGCAGCCTTATTTATCTCACCCATTACCGCGTCAATCTCATTCTGCGTCATTCCTTCTTTTTTCAGCCGATGATCAATCGCATCGACCCAAAATCCGCATTTGGCAGCCATTTTTTTGAAGGCTTTCCCATTCACTTTGCTTCTCTGGGCACGAGATTCGGCGTTTCCCTGAACGATACTGCAGATATACCTGGCTTTCAAGCAGGCAGCCTGGTCCATCTCGTTATACGTTTTGTTCAGCTGTTCAATCACACTGGTATAATAGGTCTTGAATTCTTCGAAAGCAATCTCTGTCTCCATTTGAAGGTATTCCTTCAATTTGGCCATTTTTTCGTCCATTGTACCCTCCTGTATCTCCTCTTCAATCGGAGCGATCTTTTTGATTGGAATTCCTCCATATATTATATCAGTTTATTATATAAGAAAATAAAGAATTTGGAAAATATAAATATTTGTCCTGCTCGCCTCATACTTGTTGATTAATTTGCCAAGAATGTCATAATGTATGAGGAAAAAGTTTACTGTCCAAAGACGAAGGAGGCCTCTCAACTATGGAATTCACACCTGCCATGACACTGTCTGTCATCATCTTTGCGGCTGCCTATCTGCTCATCGTGACTGAAAAGATTGACAGAGTGATCATCGCGCTCGGCGGCGGTGTCCTGATGGCGCTTACGGGGCTTTTAGACCAGGAGAATCCTTACGAAGCCATCGACTTTAACACCCTTGCCCTGCTGATCAGCATGATGGTGATCGTCATGATTACCCAGCGCACCGGTGTGTTCGAATTTCTGGCCATTAAAGTTGTCAAGCTGGCCAAGGGAGAACCCTGGAAAGTGTTGGTGTACCTTTCCTTCATCACAGCGGTCGCTTCAGCCTTCCTGGACAATGTAACCACAATCCTGTTGATTCTCCCGATCACGCTGGATGTCACAAAAGACCTTAAGATAAAGCCCATCCCGTTCGTCATCAGCCAGATCTTTGCCTCGAACATCGGCGGCACGGCGACCCTGATTGGCGACCCGCCAAATATCATGATCGGGACAAAGGCGGGCTTAAGCTTTATGGATTTTGTTATTAATGTTGCACCAATCATTGTTCCTATCCTGCTCGTCACGATTGGAGCATTTCTGCTGGTCTATAAAAAATATCTCCATACAAAAGAAGAGAACAAAAAAAAGGTCCTGCTGTTCAACGAATACGAAGCACTCAAGGATAAGAAGCTCCTTACTAAATGCCTCATCGTACTGAGCCTGACCATCCTGGGCTTTATCCTGCATGGCGTTTTAAATTATCCGTCTTCGGTCGTAGCCATGACCGGGGCAGTCCTTCTTCTGCTGATTTCCAAAGTCAAACCGGAGAAAGTATTGAAAGAAGTCGAGTGGAAAACGATCTTCTTCTTTGCCGGTCTTTTTATGCTGGTGGGCGGTCTGGAACGGGCCGGAGTTTTGGAAGTGCTCGCAAAAAGCATCGTTCAGCAAACCAACGGTGACATGTTTTTACTCGGAATGGCCGTTCTCTGGGTTTCCGCGATCGCTTCGGCCTTTGTTGACAACATCCCGTTTACCGCGACCATGATCCCGCTGATTCAGGAAGTCGGCGTGCTGACCGGAATGGATATTACACCGTTATGGTGGGCGCTCTCACTGGGGGCCTGTCTGGGCGGAAACGGCACCATTATCGGGGCAAGTGCCAATGTTGTGGCTTCCGGCATGGCCGAGGAAGCAGGATATAAAATAACCTTCGGCCAGTACTTTAAAGTCTGCTTCCCCATAATGCTGATCACCGTCGCCATCAGTACGGTTTACCTTGTTCTGCGCTATTTGATTTAGCCCAGAACGCCATGCAAGAATTCTTTCCCTGCATGGCGTTGACCCCACCGGTACCTTTTTTATAAATCATTGAAATTCTCATCGGCTTAATAGAACCAAATAAATACGTCTCTTCCTTGTCTACACAAATACCTTTATCATCAGTGTTATAGGAGTCCACCCTTTCGTATTTATTTTTAACTGAGAATGTTAATTGGTTCATAAGGATCGGTAGAAAAGAGGAAGATATGTTGGTCTTTTCCACTGATTTCTGATTTGAATATTTAATATCGAAGCAAAATATTGGGGGTAATTAGCATTTCCATATTAATATGTTGCCGTAGGAGAATACGCCGTAGCAGTTTCCAGCAAATTTCCAGAAGAATTATAAACTTTAGCTGTAGCAGATACCCGATAGGTTCCGCTGACAACATAATAGTTTTGTAATATTGTCGTGCCAGACATCCCAACTCCCGATGACGTCCAGGTTTTAATTGCACTCCAGCTACTGCCGGTAAATTTCTGCAATTGTACCGTTAAATCTACACGATTGGTACCGGAGTAAAGAGTAGCTTTACCCAAACAAGCCGCTTTCCCTGATGAATCAATCTCAAGACCTACATTTAGTTGTAAAATGTAAGTAAATAAAGGGCTTACCGTTCCTGATCCTTGTGTACTTACGCTTTTTCCATCAATAGCGGCATAAGCCGGAACTGCAGAAAAAATAGCCATAAGTACAATTAGACTCATACAGATTATTTTTTTCATAAATAAAAAACCTCCTTTGTAATATCTTCCATTTACGAAAGACAACAAAGAAGGTTTTTTGCAACAAATTTTTACAATTTAATTAATATATTTTACTTCCTCAGCAATCTTTTGCGCAGTATCCTGATCCGTCGATGCATTCACCGTAAATATATGGCCTTCCATTTGCCATACTATTGTAACCGTGGAGTTTTTCACCGTAAGCGTCCCTTTGTGGCCGTTTATACTGATTTCTTTAAAGACGGATGCATTTTCCGTGTCCACTTGGGCTATGCTGCCTTCAGTTAACTCCGAATAAACAATAAACATATCCTGTTGATTTTTAAATATAATTTCTTTGTACATTTCACTATTGGAAGAGTTAGTGACTTTGTATCCTTCCGGTATATATGTCGGAATATAGGCATTGGTCCAGTTGACAACCGGTCCGCCGTTGCCCGATACATTGCCAGTTTCATTTACCTGATAAGATGTATATTTCGGCTGAATATCCATGAAAAAGTTCAATACTTTGACTCTAATCGCTTGTACGCTGGCTACGGTGGTAAACAATAGAATAATAACAATCAGCATAGCTACCGCAGACCTATTCAAGATCCTGAAAGTTTTTTGCCTTAACGCATAAGCCTTCTTCTTTTTCAAGATATTATCCAATTGAGCTCTGAACTTTTGAACAGCTTCCTCCGATGGAACAAATGCGGGATCATTTTTCAGCTTTTCTCTTTCTTCCAGTAAAGCTTTTCCTTCTTTTTCCGCAGTCTCGTACATAACCAGCCTGAACAAACTGTCTTCATATTCCTCATAAAGTTTCTTCTGCATTGATTGTGAGTGCTTATTCACCATGTTATACCACCTCCTTTTTGATCAGTTTTTGGGCTTTTCTCCTTGCCCTGGTTAAATACTGCCGGACACTGCCCGGTTTAATTCCCAAAATTTCTGCGAGTTCTTCATTATTCATTTCTAAGATATATTTGAAATATAACAGATCTTTTTCTTTTTCGGGAAGTCTTAAAATGGTTTCGTTCATCTCCGATGCCTCTTCCTGACTAATGATCATGCCCTCCACACCGCCTTTAAGGTCGATAACCGTTTCGGCAAGGTCTGCGTCCTCCCCATAATACATATGCTTTTTTTCCACATCGCGATGTTTAATAAAATTGATTGCCACGCTCCTGGAAGTATAGACAATATAAGCAGCTGTTTTGCAACTTTCAAATGTACGCAGTAAGGGAATTTTACCGATAAGTTTGAGAAAAGTATCATCAATCAGGTCTTCCACAATATTCGTATCATGGGTGATATTATAAACGGTCTTCCGTACGAGGCCATAATAGTTTCGATATAAGTCCACCATATAATCCTTATCGTCATCATTTGTCAATGCTGTCATTATCATCATTATTATCAAAACACACTCCTTTGATAACAATAATAACATATTCTGGGTATCAGAAGACAAAGATAAGGAAAGAAATAAAATATATAAAAGACAATCATGAAGTATTTTTGCAGCATTTTTAATCGTTTTTTGATTTTGTGAATAAAGTAAATTATTACCATATTTTAAGGTTATCTGTATTGGTTAAGCTTACTTAAGGCAGCG
Organism: Dehalobacter sp. CP; assembly: GCF_047652685.1. Lineage (NCBI taxonomy): Bacteria > Bacillati > Bacillota > Clostridia > Eubacteriales > Desulfitobacteriaceae > Dehalobacter > Dehalobacter sp. CP. The sequence continues at coordinate 1,238,144 of NZ_CP157399.1, read as the reverse complement.
GAAAGTTCCGCTGCCTTAGTCTTATACTAATAAGTTGTAGGCGGCAAATGGTAATAACTGTATTTGGCATTGTAGACTTGGTCAAAAAGACTTGAAACAGAAGTATAACCAATCCCGTATGCAGCCGTACCTGTTATGTGTGGAGTAAGAGTGAGTAGGCTACACTTAACTGGACAGTTTTCTTAAGGTCTTGTAAATTAAGATCAAAAGTAAAGAAGCGAATACAATGACCAAAAGAAAACGCAGATCCTTTTCCGGTGAATTCAAGAATCAAATGGTTCAGTTATATTTGAACGGCAAGCCAAGAGCCGAAATATCGAAGGAATATGACATATAATAAAATATTGTTGAACTTTAAGCAAGGTTTACAATTCCAGCATATTTATCTCTCGTTTCACTGTCAATATAGCCATTAAGTTGAGTTGTAACTAACGAATTATTTGATGCATTGTACAATTGAATTTTCAATTCTGGTTGGAACTAAGAGAACAGTCTGGCCGGATAAATTCCGGCTCTTAACAAGGGATACTCTGGGGTAGACTTGACCATGGGACCCCACGACGAATGCTTCAATGGCTCGTGGGATGTGGCTCAAATGATGTATTCCTTCTAGGTTAGCCCCATCCCATGCTTAAGGGTAGCATCAGTCGCCCCCATATCAAGTCTTGCTTTGGGGTCAAGATAATAACCAGAGACTCGTACCAAGCAGAATAAAATTTGCGAAGAATTATTGACAGTACCCATTGGTAGAACTGTAAAAGCCAAAATTTGTTGTAGTCATTTTACAAATATGGTCTTATATAATGTAAAAAAGATGACTCCTGAATTCAGAAATCATCTAATGATTGACTGATTGTTACTTTCCGCCTGTTAATTCAGTTGTCGTTGGTTCAATCCCCACAATCGGAATATTTATCCTGTTCCCATTGATATCTTCGTATACGACTGCAGCAATGTTTTCTTCAGACATATCTACACTAACCCCCGGCACTACTAAAAAGACTCCAGGTTCATACGTTTTATTTTTCTTTTCTGCGAGAGATTTCCGGAAAGATTCTGTCTGTTTATACCCAACATCCAATGAATAATCTATTCCGGCTTCTTCATCCTTAGTAACAATATTGTAGACTTTGCTGCTTGTTCCAAGCATTGCTACGATTGCCCTTTCGGCAGCATTGCTTTATACTATTTTTATCTTTTCAAAATTTACACTTCGTTTCCTTATGTTTAATAAACTAAGTTAACATAGTAAGCATATATATTACCTGTTCAAATCGAAATTTACAGTTCGATAACCCTTCGCGCCTTATCTTTAATTTTTTGATCATGGGTCACGATAATGACGGTTTTACCTTCGGTATTCAGAGAAAATAGAATATCCATAATGATTTGAGCGTTTTTGGCGTCCAGCGAGCCTGTTGGTTCGTCAGCTAAAATAATGTCACATTTTTTAAGAAATAGACGAGCCAACGCTACGCGCTGCTGCTCTCCGCCGGACAGGGTATACACCTTGCTATGCAGCTTACTTTCCAGCCCGACTCTTTCCAGCACTTCTTCAATCGTATAATTCATGCGGCTGTCCCGCCTGATCAACTCAAGGTTCTGTTTCACTGTTTTACTTTCGATCAGCGCAAAATTTTGAAATAGGAAACCGACAACAGAGCGAAAATACGCCAGTTTTTGCTTATTTGTCGTGTACTCGGTTCCGTTAATTCTTAAACTTCCGGCGTCAACCGGCTCGATTAAGCCAATCATGTTCAATAATGTGGTCTTTCCCGTTCCGCTGGCACCGGAAAAGCATACGAATTCCTGATCCTTAATCAGAAAACTATAATCTTGAAACAGAGTCAAACCATCAAATTTTTTGGTGATATTAATTCCTTCAATCATAATACCCTTCCTTTTAGAATGGCAGGTACATTGGCTTTTTCCACTGTACTTGCCTTCTTAGCAATAAATATTAACTCAACCGCCAGCAAAATGAGCCCTCCCCAGATGAAATCGGCACCTTCGGCAATCCCTAAAAGCTCTCTAAATAAAAACGCCAGGATGATGCTCACCAGAAAAACGACTAACGTGATAAGTATCAACCTCTTATTTCTGGCAAAGAGTGAGTATCCAAGTACTTTTTTCAGCGCCAGTTCCATTGCGTTGAACTGATACTCCAGTTTGATAATAAAACTGATCAGCGCGATTTCCAGAGCCAGCAAGAAGATCGATAAAATAACGACTAATTTCACATTGCGTAAGATAATCGCCCAATTGTGTTCATAGATATCCAGGGCATTGGATTTGACCCTGATTTGATCAGACAGCTGATACTCCGCGATGAACTGATTGAAGTCCTGTTCGGGGATATTGTACATCGTATCATAGGCATAGTACATATCGTTACCTGCCTGATATTCATCAATTTTTTGAAGCGTATTATTGAAAATTATGATCGGGTTCGCCATTGGTCGGCTTACGTACTTGTTCGGCTGATTATGAATGCCCACAAAACTCATGTCGCCGTCATATACTTTGGTTTTAACGCTTGAAAGAATTTTTTCTCCAAAAAAAGCAGTGATCATTTCTTTCGCAATAAAACATTCCTGAGAATCCTCCGATATGCCGGACGGGATCAGGATATAATAATCGTCGTCGGCGCTTTTGACCGTCGCTGTCAAGGCATTGCTTACTCTTGATATTTCTTCAAAGGCGTTTCTATTGATTAAGATAACAGGGTACGGGCTGCTGAAATTAGCTGTCAAATCGTTGTATTGCAAGGAATATTTTTGAAACCGTTTATAGAATTCTTGATTCATCATGCTTTCATCTGATATTGTTTTACCTAAGTGATTATTCACCCTGTAATTCAATTGATAGTAACTATAATCCTTATGTTCGGAGAAAAAATCATGCTGCTTATACATCAGATACCCTTGAGCTAGGATGGAGAAATTGCTGGACAAGACAATGAGGGTGAGTATGGTGGTTATGGTTTTCAGGATATAGTTGGCTGTAAGCAGTCCGCCGCCGGAGCGTCTGACGGCGATATCTTTTTTAAAGTTAACGCGCAAAATTGCCGCATTGATCAGGGTATTTACAATTATTAACACCAGAAAGGACAGGGCAAGGGCTTTAATTTTAAAAAGTACATTGGAATTGGATAATAGGCTTAATATGAACGGCAAGCTAAGGAAGGCACTGACCAGGATACCGATATCAGCCAAAGCATTTTTGCCAAAAACAGTTCGGACATCCTCCCCAAGGGTTATCCGCACCGTGATCTCCTTCTTCAGACTGATGATTTCATAAATCGTCAGCAGCAAGATCAAGCCAAAAACGATAGACCAAACCGCCGATAGATTCAGCCAAGTCTCTTTATCGGAACTGAACAATTTAGGGAGTCCGCCTCCGTATTTACCTACCAAGCTCGCTTTAAATAAGCGCATGGCTTTCAGTTGGGATTGATCGCCGATGTAATAACAGTCTTTGAACTTTTCCATCGTCTTAATCTTACTGAAATCCGCATATCTAACTTGTGTTTCTCCCATAAAAAGGCTGTTATGCTTTCCTTCAAGAATACCTTTGATTTGTAATGTTTTCAAAGCGTTGGGCGTGCCGAATACCGTGATCTCTTTTGCGTAGGCCGAGATAATCGTACTGTCCACAAAGAAGAAATCGACATCATACTCCTTTCCTGCATCGAGAAAATCCTGGATGACTTCTTTTTCCCCGATAGCAGCTTCTCGATTCACAAAATCAAATCCCGACTGGTAATAGGATTCTTGAAAGCCGTCCAGATAAAGAATGAACAATTCCCCATTAAAAATAAAGCCTATAGTGATTAACAAGTATATGACGATCACTTTTATTTTCTTCATAATACAGAAAACCCTTCTCTATTAGTTGTGGCAAATACGGGGCTAAAGAATGCCTCCATATCGTCATATCGTAACCAAACCTTTAAACTCACTTATATTATATCGAAAGTACATGAGCTTTCAATCTGATTGAATTGAAAGCTCATGTATTATTCAAATATTAAGCTTATTGTGCAATACTATAATAATTCACTGTGGTTCCGGAATGTTGTACTTCAAGATTCGAGTCTTCTCTTGCAACTACCATGGGTCCATTATGAGTCCCACTTCCGTTTTTAATTCTAGCGCAATGTATGCTTCCATCACTATAAGCATACGCAACATCTTCATTAATCAAGAAAGTATTAAATCCATAATCCAGTCTTTCCGTAGATCCTAAATAGGACTTTGTTGCATAATCCGTCCAAGGAGTAATGAAATAACTTGCTCCCGATCTACTCGCATTTACAAGAGTCGATTCTGCAAATGATGCGACAGGAAGCGCAAGGGATAAGCACAGAGATAAAGCAAGCAATACGGTTAATTTTTTTCTACTTTTTGTTTTCATGTGAACACCAATCCTTTCATCCTCTTTTTATAGTATCTGATGAGAGATCCTTTTAACGTAGACGGAGATCTTATATGGGCCATAGCCTGTCCACCTCCCTTTGTGACATAAACCTTTGGGAAGTAACATTAATCTCATAATTTCAGAGTTAATTTCTAAACAGGTCTTTTTTTCACTTTAATTGGCTTGCATTTTGATTTGAGATTAATGTTATTACAATTTACATTTTGTAATAATTTCCACATAATGTAAACCGTATTTACTACAGGTTATCCTAAAAAAACTCAATTTCAGATTGCCGAATATTACATTATTCCACGCCTTATTTCTTTATAATTCAACACTGCTTCCAATCGGGATTTTGCTCCAAGCTTTTCCAAAATGTTGCTGACATGATACTCCACTGTACGTTTCGAAATTCCCAAACTTGCGGCAATTTCCTTATTTCTTAAACCTTTTGCAATTAGAATGAGGATTTCAGATTCCCTCTCTGTTAGAACTTCTTGCGAATTATTCACATTTAAGGAAGCATTATGAAACAGAAATGGATCGGAATCATTCATTCTACTCCGTAAATGTGCAGGAATTGGCTTCAAATAAACCGAAAGGTTTTGGGATAAATACACCTCTCCCTTAATCGCTTTTCTGATGGCTGTAACTATTTCATTTTTTGTACAGTCTTTTAAGAGAAATCCTGCTAACCCTTGAACAAAAGATACTTCTATAAATTCTTCTGGGCTTTGCCCAGTAAGGATAATAATCTTTGTGTCAGGAAATTCTTTATTAATCCAGTCCATTATGTCGACACTGCAAACATCTGATAAATTGATATCCAACAACACAACATCCGGATAAGCTTTTTTTACTATTTCAAGACAATCCGCTGTATTTAGGGCGATACCCACAAATTCAATATCTGATTCCTGCAATAATAACGAGGCCATCCCTTCTGCAAAAAGTGTCTGCCTATCTGCGATCAATACCTCAATTTTTGAACGTTTCACTATTGTATCCTCCTAAAGAACAGTAAAAAAACTCAAAGAATAATAGTATTAGAATTGTGTTTTTTATTCACTTTATTTAATAGACAATCTAAGGCAACTTTTGCAACACTTTCTGTAGTCATTTTACAAATATGGTCTTTTATAATGTAAAAAAGATGACTCCTGAATTCAGAGATCATCTAATGATTGACTGATTGTTACTTTCCGGCCTGTTAATTCAGTTGTCGTTGGTGTAATGCCTACAGTTACTCAACATCCTTTTATTCCGGTCAGTATGACCGGTTGCCTTCCGGCGAGAACGGGGTTTGAGGCAGCGCTCACACACTTCACACGTAGTTACCACTCCCCTTGCACTTCCGCATCCCGATGGTCAACACTGAAATCCGGTTTGTCAAAATAATTGTATATAGTCCCGAAAGTAGCGTCAACATTAACCCACCTGTCCTCTTCCGGAATATAAACTTGATTCCAGGCATGATCGCCCCAGCTTGATCCGCTGTATCCCAGACCGGTAACCAGGCGGACCTTCAGGTCGACCGCCCGGCACATGGAGACATAGAGACACGCATAGTCGAAACAGACACCTCTGCGGGTATTGAATGCCATGACCGAACCCGAATCCATTCCGCTTAAATCTTTACTGAGCTGAGCCGCTTTCCGCTCATCATAGGTTAGGTTCCGGGTGATCCATTCGTAGATGAAATAGGCTTTTTGACGGCTGTTCTGTAAGCGTCGCCTGCCACCTGGCGTGCGGCGGCATCGATTTGCGGATCTGATTGAACGGCTTCATCCAGGGTTACCCCATTAAAATAGGTGATTACCCACCCCTTACTCTTCGTCGGATCGGAAACCGCATTTTGCCTGAAATAGTCATTGACCAGCACCGGTATCTTTTGTGCAAGATTGGAGTTCAGGACGGGAGAAACGGCATTTTTGTAGATAAACTGATAACCGCTCGAATCATTCATCATTCGGGTCAAAGGCTGGGAAGGAAAATAATAGGCATAGAAATTCAGCAGCAGTGCGGAAATAAAGACCATTACGGCAGTCCGGGGCAGCTGGACCAAAGCGCCGATTATACGTCTCAGCCCGCTTCCGGCAAGAATTAACAGCTTATACAAACCATTAGCCAGAGGGCTTAATACAGCATTGTAAACCGGACGGGTAATGAACCCGATCAGACCGCTGAGCAGCGAAGCGATCAGCGGGACGGCGACCATGTATATCAGTACATCCTTACCGGCCAGCAGTCCCCGGATCTGGTCGGGAATCCCATGATAGATCCGGGCAAATATGCCGTAATTATGCTGAAAGAAAATCCCTCTGGTCAGATAGATCGCAAGAAAAAGCGCCAATATAAACGCTAAGCCATCGCCCAATGACCGTAAGGATAATTGGATTTTTTCACGGGAAAATTCCGCAAAAGCCCCTATGAGTATGGGCAGCGCAAATATTGCAATCAAAATCAGCGTCAGAAAGTCTGCGTTAAACATGAAATACTCCTTCAACATTGCTTAGAAATTCTAAATTTCGACAAAATATCTCGCTTTCCTGCCTGGTTTATGGTTATTATTCCCACAGGCTGCATCATGTAGTCTTTTAAAAATCAGCCAAATTAACGGTGGCCGCAAGACCGCCGTTAATTTTTTACTTCAATAACCGAAGAATTTGTAGGCGCATACAAATTCTTTAAATTCAGAAATTTTGCCGTATGGAAGATTCACGTCAAAAGGCTTGGCAACATATCATGCTGGGAAAGGGAATAACCGGGGAGGACGTTAATCATGAAGACAAATCATATCACAGATGTAAGCGTAAGAACACCGGACATTATCGCTGGTGAAATAGTGGCAATCAAAGAGCAAACAAAAAAAATCCTGCTCGTCAGCGCCGTGGAAATAGGATATCGCCTCATGGAGGCCAAGGAAAAGATCCCTTATGGCGAATTTGTCGCATGGTTGGAGAATGCCGTGGAGTATTCAGAGAGCACGGCCTATAAACTCATGCGCATAGCTGAAGCGTACGGGCCCGATCTGTCCGGCACCGTCGACTCAGGCGCCACCGCCCCCGGCGTCAGCGAGAAAATAGAGCCGTTTGCTAAGCTGGGCTATACCCAGGCGTTCCTCCTCCTGGGGCTCCCGGCAGAGGAACGGGAGGAATTCATTACCCAATTTGATCTTGAGAACATGGCCATCCGCGAACTGCAGCAGGCGGTCAATGACAGGAAACAGGCCCTCGCTGAGAAAGAAGCGCTGCAGAAAGACCGTGACGCCCAAAAGAGCGCCATCTCCCAATTATCCAATGAGCTTGGCCAGGCGAAAAAAGAAGCCACGGATAACCTGCAAGCCGTATGGGCCGAGCAGGGAAATGTTTTGAAGCTGCAGCGGAAGCTTGACGTACTTGAAAATGAAAATGCAGCAGCCAAGCGCATCGCCGAAATAGAACTTGAAAGCAAGATCTTAAAGCTCAACCTGTCCATGACCCAGGCAGACGCCCGCTTCGTTCTGATAACCAAAGGATTCGACGATCTGTTTATCGCTATGAGCGAAATGGCCGCAGCGGACCCGAATGCTTTTAAGCTTTATTTAATTCATACCAACCAGTTTATATCAAAAATGTCGAAGAAGTTAAGGCGAATTGAGAAAGCTATTCCCGCAGCCCCTGAAGTTCCGGCAACTCCTGAAACTCCCGCCCCATGAGCGCTCTTAAAAAGCTGTCGGTCGGTGGACTTTTGTCCCACGATTGGCAGCTTTATTTCTTAAAATAAACAGCTCAGTTTTCGGAAATAACAAACTGAGTACTATTCAAAATATTGCCAAAGGCAAGATCCTCATTCCAAAATATTTGTTGAGTGAACTCGACTGGTTAGAACAAAGAGAAGATAAACAATAAAAAAATTAAACAATCTTCACATGTTCTACCAACATAGGTTCGTACATCATAATTGCATGATTTTCCGTGACAAAATCATCACCTATTTGATTATCATCAAGATCAAACACCTTACGTCTAATAATGTTGTGGCGCATGTAACCCCCCCCACCATTCCTGTGTGATCAAATGGTCACTTTCGTAAACCTCATATTTGGGGGTCAATGGTTGTTCACATCGCCATTCGCCTTCTAAATCCGATTCCCCTACCCTTATTAGAAGCTGATACCTGTATTGGGTATCGTTCTTTATTTGGAGATCTATATAATTGTAAACGATTGTGGCCCCACTTCCGAATGGTTGAGTTCGATTGGCGTCCGGGAATATGTCGTGTGTGTGACGCCATCGTTCCGTGCGCTATATTGGCTCATGCGGACACTTTAAATGGTTGTATTCTTGATAATTCATAGAATAGTGGCGATTTATAACCCAATGCTGAATGAAGCCTTCGGCAATTGTAGTAAATATTAATCCATTGCTTAAGTCCAATCTGAGCTTGCTCAATACTCTGAAAGTATCGCTTGTAAACAAATTCTGTCTTCAAGGTTTGAAAGAATGATTCCATTGGAGCATTGTCATAAGGATTCCCTTTACGGCTCATACTGCCGAGAATTTTGTGCTTATCCAGTAACTCCCGGAATGCCTTGCTAGTATACTGACTGCCACGATCTGAATGATGAATAAGTCCTGGAGCAGGCCGCTCCTTGGCAATTGCCAAGGAAAGAGCCCGACAAACCAATTTGGCATTTGGCTTCGTTCCAAGTGCCCAACCTACTATTTTTCTACGGCACAAATCCATGACAGCTGCGAGATAAGACCATTTTCCGTTTGTTCTGATGTAGGTAATGTCGGCTAGCCAAACTTTATTAATCTCTGTAACTTTAAACTCTTGGCCCAGCAGATTGGGAAATGCCTGTTCATTGGGATCAGCCTTCGTGGTTTGCGGCTTGTACTTGCTCTTGATCTTCGCTTTAATGCCATTCTGATGCATAATCCTTTGAACTTTGCTCCGGCCGCACTTGACGTTATGTTCCTTGTTCAGAGATTCATAAACGCGCTTGACACCGTAGTTATGATCATTATCCCGTTCAATCTTTCTGATCTTGGCAAGGACCACGGCGTCTTTATCCTGGTGACTCGGACAGCCGGAAGCCACCCACTGATAATATCCGCTTCGGGAAACTTCTATGACTTGGCATAACTTCTTAACAGCATATTTGAAGCGGTATTTATAAATAAAGGCGTATTTTACTTGCTGTTCTTTGCGAAGTATGCCGTGGCTTTTTTTAGGATCTCGACCTCTTCTTCAAGTTCTTTAATACGTCTTTGGGCTTTCTTTAACTCAGCGTCTTCAGGTTTGAGGTTCCCTGATCCAGGGAAGGCATTTTCAGGATCTGTTTTGAATTGTTCAGCCCATTTATATATGGTATTAACATGCAATCCCAGTTCTTCTGCTAGGCTTGTAGCTGTTCTTCTTCCTTCAAGATAGACCTGGGTAATTTCTCTCTTGAATTCCGGATCAAAATTCTTTCTTGTACTCATTTTCTGACACCTCTCTGGCTTTATTATACTAGCCATTTGCGGTGTCCACAAAATCCATTACGGGGCACCGCAACCCGCAATGGCGTATGTAAGGTCATCCAATAAATAAGATTTGAGAGTTGACACAGGCCTCCTCCTACTCCGGGAACGAACGAACCGTTATGTAGGACCATTCCTTCGGTAAAACCTTTTTTCTTTGTCGGTTTACCAATTAAACGCCAAAGGGAAAGTGTCTCTCCTGGTTTGAGAATTAGGCCATTTATCTTTGCCGTAGCCAACTTCAAATTGGTTACTTTGTTTTCCTGCAACCACATATCAACATTTCGGAGGTGCCGATACAATGGGGTGCTATGTTCTGCCACTTTGAAGTAATTTGAACCATCCTCTGAAGACTTTGTGAGTACCTTCTCCTTTGGCTTTGAACCCAACAAAGGCTTTTTTAAATCTAAAAATCGTACGGAATTTCAGTACTGAAAGAATGGCTATTCCAGGTAAGAAAAAGAGAGCCCAATTTGTTTGCACATTGGGCCCTCTATAGGAAATCTATGTATGAGTGAATGATCGGAGCCGATATGAACCGAGAGGTTCACGTATGGATCTGAGAGAGCCTCGAGGTGAATCTCCCCTTGGCTACTCGACTGGAAGGCCGGCCATTCAAATAATGGATGGCCTCCTATCCTATTTTTTATTCAAAGCTTGGGTAAGTTCCGGAACAATTTCATACAAATCTCCGGCAATACCATAGTCGCTGTAACGGAATATAGGGGCTCGAGGGTCCTTGTTGATGCATACAATGACCCGGGACTCGTTCACGCCGACCATATGCTGGGTTTGACCGGAAATACCCACAGCAATGTATAGTTCCGGCTTAAGCTGAATCCCGGAGACCCCGATGTACGGCTCACCTTCCGCAAAGGGCGGATTTCCTTCGGTAACAGGACGTGAATAGCCAACCTCACCGCCGAGCGCATCGGCGAGCCCTCTGGCCAGCCCGAGGTCTTCCTTGGTGGTAAAACCTCTTCCAGCCCCAACAACAATCTTCGCCGCGCCAATATTGGAGGCATTTGATTTTTTAGGTTTACTCTCCAGCTTGGTTATTTGGGTCACAGGCTCAACGAATTCAACGTGTTCCAGTTGGTCGCTGCGGGAAGTGTCGGCTACAGCCTTAGTAAAAACTCCCGAACGGACTGTTGTAATAAGCGTACCCCCCAACGGTTGTTCAACACGTATGACGGCTCCGCCCAGAATTATATGCCGAACCTGAAATGATCCGTCTACCACTTTTATTTCCTTAGCGTTTACTATTGCTGCCATATCGAGAGCAGCTGCCACACGGCCGGCAACGGCCTTTCCTCTTGTGGTCGCCGCAACCAGAAAAGCCGCTGGTTTTTCGGTCATGATAAGTTTATTGAGGGTTGGCACAAAATCGTCGATGATTCTATTGCCTATCTGACCGAGCCAGTATACTTTATCTGCTCCCATAGAAGCTGCCGACATGGCCTCAGATTCTGAACCGATGATTATGGCAGCTATGCTCCCCCCGCTTGTCCCAACGAGCTCGTTGGCCCCGCCCAACATTTCAGGCAGCAATGTTGCGTTGTCCGAAAATATAAAGATATTCATTTTATTCTCTCCTTCGGAGTATTGTCACGTTCCTACAGAAGCCCTTCCGCCTCGATATTACGGATCAGTTCGGCGACCGTTTCCTGGATAGTGCCGTTTATGATTATACCTTTACGGTCCACATTTTCCGGTGCCGACGCACTTATGACATCGATACGGGCAGCCTGACCGGCATCAATGCCGGCGTCACTTAAGCTCCAAACTTTAACAGATTTTTTACCCGCTGAAAGGATCGCCTTCATACCGGGCATAGACGGCGTGTTAATACTGGAGGTAACTGTGAGCACAGCCGGGAGCCGGACTTCCAGAACCTCGATTTCATCTTCCAGCAACCGCTCAACTCTTACCCGGTCCCCCATAGGCTCAATAGCGTCAATCGAATTGAGATTGGCCCAGGCGAGTCTCTCGCCAACCTGTAAGCCGGTTTGCTGGAAATAATAATCCGCCGAACCATCGCCAAAGAGCACCAGATCGGCTTCTAGCTTTTTGATCATCTCAGCCAACACCTTGCTTATTACAGCAGTATCGGCATCCCCCAAAATAGAATCGGTTACCAGATGAAGTTCCTCAGGTCCGCGGGATAACAGATCCTTTCTCAATTGTGTAGCCTCGATACGGGAAGAACCGACTGAAAGCGCGAGCAGTCTGCTACCGGTAGTGTTAGCCAGCTGAACTCCAGCTTCTATAGCTTGAAGGTCATAATCGCTGATTTGCCATTCAGCCTTATCGAGACTGTATGAGCCGTCCGGCCGGATTTCTATGTCCTGGGTATTGGGAACAAATTTGCAACAGACAATAATATTCATGTTTTTCCTCCTTTCCTCTTTATAGAATTTATAATCGGATTTTAACAGAGGAGAATAATCGGGAAATCAACAACGAATCAACAACGTTATTTGATAAACATACTTCTATTAATATCGCCTGAGATTTTATTGATTTATCAACAACATATTTTGGCATTAAACAAAAAGAAAATAACATCTTTTGATATATTTGTTGATTATACGTTGCTTATGTAGTTATTCCTCATCAATAAAATATACTCAAAGTCATAGTTGCTAACAGATATACTAGGTAAGCTGATTTTGTTCAGTTCTAGAAATCAAAACTGAAAGGGGTTATAAGAGTGGGGTTATCATATGCTACAAATTCACACTCGATGTCCGGGAGATCAAAGTCAATGCCGATGGCTCAACCAGTCTAAGAACAGAAAGGAGGTTCACAAATGAGTGACTATGATGCCATTGTGGTAGGGGCGGGACCGGCCGGTTTAGCTGCCGCCTACAGGCTTGCTAAGGCAGGCGTGGAAGTCTTGGTGATAGAGCGTGGCTCTTACCCCGGGGCGAAAAACCTCTCAGGCGGGCTGTTGTTTGGCCGGATTCTGAGGGAACTTATCCCTAAGTTTCCGCAGGAAGCGCCTCTGGAGCGCCACATCAACCGCTATATTTTAACCTTCATGACTGAGGACTCCACATTCAACCTTGACTTTAAGGGCCAGGGCTTTTCGCAGGAACCGCATAACGGTTATTCGGTTCTGCGGGCTAAGTTTGATCGTTGGTTGGGGGAAAAAGCTGAAGAAGCCGGAGCCACCCTTATTACTAATATTAAGGTTGATTCACTGCTTATGGAAAACAACGTTGTTAAAGGTATTGTGGCCGGGGAAGAAGAAATGACGGCGAATGTCGTAATCGCTGCCGATGGGGTCCTTTCCTTTCTCGCTGAACAAGCCGGTCTCCGTGATCGGTACAATCCTGCTAACTTTGCCGTCGGGGTAAAAGAATTGATCGGATTGGACCGAACTACGCTGGAAGAACGTTTTGGTCTTACCGGTAATGAAGGTACCGAATACGCTATGCTCGGCTATCCGACCAAAGGTGTTTCCGGAGGCGCTTTTTTCTATACGAATGCCGATAGTATTTCGGTTGGTCTGGTCATGCATATAGATCACACCAGTTCCCATCAGGTCAGCCCGTCCGAGGCCCTGGAGGATTTTCTGGCTCATCCGGCTATTGCACCGCTGATCCGCGGCGGCAAGGTATTGGAGTACGGTGCCCATGTTGTGCCTGAAGGCGGCTACAACGCGCTCCAGAAACTATTCACCGACGGTCTTTTAGTAGTTGGCGATGCGGCCGGCTTGGGTTCCAATAACGGCTTTACAGTAAGAGGGATGGATTTGGCGATAGCCTCCGGCATTTATGCTGCAGATACAATCCTGGAGGCTAAAGCCAAAGGGGACTTCTCCGCCGCAACACTGGCCTCGTATAAAAAGAAATTAGAAGACAGTTTTGTGCTCAAGGACATGAAAACCTATGCCGGCGCGGCAGCTTTCATGAAGGGTGATCGGCTATTTAACGCCTATCCGAAATTGGTGGAAGGCATATTCACTTCAATCTATACCCAGGAGAGCATCCCGAAGGAGAATCTTTTAAAGAGCGTATTGCAGGCCAGGAAAGAGAACGGTGTTAGCTACATGAGCTTGGGTAGTGATGTTTGGAAGGCGGTGAAAAATCTATGAACGGCTTGAGTGTTCCAGAAAAACTTTCTATTAATAAGTATGAACTCGACGAGAGTCCGCACATCAAGGTTGACCAAGAAATCTGCCGGGAACGTTGTCAGAACAGGGTCTGTTTGTTTATTTGTCCCGCCAAAGTCTACAATGAACAGAATGGTGAACTTGCTGTCGATCACGCGGGCTGTCTGGAATGCGGTACTTGTTTAGTCGCCTGTACCCAGAAAGCCATAGATTGGCAATACCCGGCAGGCGGTTTTGGCATAGTCTATCGAAACGGTTAAACAAAGAATTTGATTAAAAATGGTTCAAGAAACTAACAAGAGCGGTAAAGAACACCACTCCAAAACAATTATCCGTGCTCACTTCGCTTAGCAGTAGGTGGGCACGGATTTTATTATGTTACATTGTAAGCACACGGAGAAGCCGTCTCTCCTTTGCCATCTTTCGTTATCTTTCCGTAGAGTTTTTAGAGGTTCCCCTTATTATTCTTGAACAGACAGAGCAATATTTGAATGAAGCCATTGACGCCGGGATGGGGTTAATAGCTGATAGGCTCCTTCTCGCACCATAGGATTATCAAAAGCATAACGTTGTTCATTGTCAATAACTATAAAACCTTTTTCCAGTAAATCTTCAATGCCTTTAAGCACCTCTGTTTTGGATAAATTAGTCGCCTTAACTATCGTAGCGTAATCGAAAACTTTACCGCAAACTGCGGCGGCATCTAAAACGTTGCGGGCTTGCTCCGACAGATCAACAAATTGCGAAAAAAGTCCGTCCCTAATAGTCTGAGGTAAAACAAATTTATTAATAATAGAATTAATATCCACATTACCTTCGAGCGCCGCTTCAATTTTATCTCGAGCATATCTGAGCAACTCAATCATAATAGAAGGATTTCCATCTGAAAGCTTCTTTAGCCAATCGACCAGAACCTCGCTATCGCCCATTTGGAAATACTGGGCAAAAACACGGATGCTGGCGTTGTCTAATGGTTTTAGGGATATGACATTAAGCATGTTTAATTTGTTCAGAAGCTGCTTAAATTTAACCAGCATCGGATTGATGCCACTCAGTAAGCCTTCTGTACAGAGAAAAAATACATCCAGATTTTCACTATACTCAATAATATTCCCTAATAATATTAGGGAATTGTTATCTATCCACTGAATATCATCAATAGCAAAAAGCAATTTTCGTTTTTTACTTAAAATAACTATAAATTGATAAATAGATTCAATTATATCATAATCGTGGCAGGGTTTTTGAAAAGGCGATTTGTCTTGAGGGGCAATTTCCGGTACAAAGCATCGTAATTCACCCCACCAATCAGGGCTTAGCTCCGTTTTTACATCCTCTTTTAACTCATCCCAATTTACGGTTTGAATAAATCTTCGAATAGCGCTGGAAATGGGGTGGAATAGAATATTATTATTCAACTCAAGACATTCACCATAAAAAATAAAGCCTTCCCAGTTTTGCATGAACTCTTGTATAAGTCTGGTCTTACCAATACCAGGAGAACCGTGAACCAACACAAGCTTTCCTGGGAGGCACAATCTTTCAAGCATTTTCATTTCCCCGTCCCGACCATTGAAAGGCACGTAGAAGCGCGAAGCGGCGCCATGATTATATCCAGTTTTTTGAGCATTTTTGTTGATTCTTTGTTGAGCATGAACAAACTCTTTTATAGGCTTTTCATTAATAATTGCTGCATACAGTTCCTGCACCTCTTTCATTGGCGGCAGTCCAACTTCTTCAGACAAAATATGCCTCAGCTTTTCATATGCTTGCGTTACCTTAAGATAATTTCCCATATGATAATGGGCAAGTATGGCGTTGCGGTATAATTCTTCGCATAAGGGATCAATACTTAATGCTTTTTGTATGACAAACAAGCATTGTTGATAATCACACGCATCCAAATAAAGCTCCGATAAAGTTACTAAGCCCCTTAACATCAGCATTTTGTAATGCTCTTGCAGTAGTATTATCCAATCATTGAACGCCGGGGATTCGCTAAGGGAGAATCCGTCCAAAAAATCGCCACGGTATAAGTTGAGGGTAGATAATGTGTCTTTTATTGAGTTAGAGTTATTTACAATAAATGATTCAAATATTTGTGTATCCCTTTTTACCTCCGGTGCAATTGATACATAGGCTTCATTGCTGATAATTATGTTGGGAATGTACTTTTTAATTTCATAAAGATGTACATTAAGATTATGCTGCGCACTATAAATATCTCTATTCGGCCAGAAGAGTTCTATAAGGCGTTCTCTTCCGATTGGTCTGTTTTGTTCCGCTAAGTAATAGATAAGTCCCCTGCACTTTTTACGTTTAAGCTGTAATTGGAGTTCATTACTGGAGATGATAGGCTTTCCCAAGAGGAAGATTCTCAAAGCATTATCATGAGTAGACATAATGTTCCCTCCTAGTATTGAAAATGCGTTGCTGAAAACCCCTTAACTATACTAAATCACCAGTTTTATTTGAAATTGCTTACTTTTTGTTGATTTCACCGTTATTGTTAATTGTTTTAATAACAGTGAACTAATTTTAAAACAATGTTCCATTACAGAATTTCCCAAGCGTATTGTATTACCTTTTTTTAATCATTGTCAACAAATTTTTTACTTTGCGAAATTCTTAAACTAGGGAAGACGGACGGCAATAAACCGACCCGGCTTTGGCAAAAGGATGGAAAGGGACACGGCTGGCTGCCGCGCCCATTACCATAAATTTATTACAGAAAGGATAGATATTATGAAAGAGCATTTGGAAATGCGCGTCGGTCGCGGATCAAATTCAGAGAGGGGCGGTGAACAAATTGGATAAGAACAAGAAAATTATTATTGTTGGCGCTGGCTGCGCGGGGCTTACAACCGCCCACAAGCTGATGAAGGAAGGTTATACCAACTTCGAGATTCTGGAGCGAAATCCCGTTGGCGGCGGACGTATGCTCACCTATAAGGAGAACGGTTATTCTTGTGACCTAGCGGCCCAAGTCGTGCATCCCGGGTATAAGTACGCCAAGAATCTCATCCACGAGCTCGGCATGGATGACCAACTCTGCACGGTAAAATTGAGCCAAATGTTGATTGACGACGGGGAAAAACTAATCCCGACAATACCGACCGGAACCCCGGAACTTGATAAATACAACGCCGAATGGCTGGCTAAAATGGGGCCTGAAAACTTCATGAGGCTGGCGGCGGACATAAAAGCGCTCTGTGATAATGAAAAGTACCACGAGGGTTCTGTAGAATGGGGCATACACTTGGACAACAAAGGAAACTTCAGGGACTATATTGTTGACAACTATGGTGAGGGTGTGCTGAAAGGATTTGTCGAGCCCGTACTGTCGGCGATTGGTCTGGTGCATCCGGAGAACACCGGCGTCATATTCGGCTCGATGATAATGTGGACCATGCTGGCTGGCGCAGCGGATGTCCTTGCCAACGGAGTAGGCAGCCTTGCCGAGGCCATTATCAAAAAGTGCGGAGATAAGGTTAAGACGGGCGTCGAGGTACAGGAGATCGTCATCAAAGACGGAAAGGCTGTTGGCGTCAAGACAAAGAGCGGATTTATGCCGGCCGACGCTGTTGTCTGTGCCGCGTCCGCAAATAAAGCCCTAAAGATTCTGCCCAACGCTCCCGAATCAATTCGCTCCGCGCTCTCAAAGGTTACTTACTGTCCGACGATAACCACGCTTCTCTTCCTCGATAGGGACAAGGCGCGGTTTCCATATGACGCCACTGGAGCACTGCTCATGCGGAGCAACGGTAACCCAATGGGTGCAATTTCGCTGTCGTCCTCCAAAACTGAACGCTGCGTCCCGCCCGGAAAAGAGTGTATCCTTATGTGCCTTTATGAGGAAGGGGCAAGGAAGCTTTGGAACGCAAGCGATGAGGAAGTGCTAAATGAGGTTATGCGTTATATGGGTCGCATCATGCCAGAAACCGTAAACGCCATAGAGGGTATTCATACTGCCAGATTTGCTGAAGGGAACTATATCATGGAACCGGGTTGCGCAACAGCGATAAAGTACATGCGCGAGAATCACTACAAGGATGTGGAGGGGTTGTATCTCTGCGGCGAGTATATGTACACCGGTTCCTACGAGTCGGCTATCGCGGCGGGAGGCCGTACCGCCCAAGTAATCGTGGGGCAGTTGGAGCACATATAGCTTCGCGGCTTTTAAAAGAAACTCATATAGGCCCAGCGGTCAGGCAGGTGCAAAACATTTTGAACTAATCTGCCGGCGCGGTAGAGTGACGGAACAGACAATCCCTTAGCCAAAAGCAAAAATATCAGATACCTGTTTTAGAGCATAGAAAAGGCTTAAATACAGGTATTTTTTTATTTTGGAAGCGACAAATTTTTGTGACAAAAGTTTTGGTTGAATAGCGAAAACACCAAGGACTGAGGACAATTAGTCCGAAAGCTCATACCCTTGGTGTTATTTCGCTTTTTGTATTTGGTATTTTGTTACGGAGTTTACGTTACAGTCCCGCTGATAACATGATTACGAATGTTTTATACACACTCAAATTCTGCGCCAGGCAGCCCCATGTATTTGGCAGCGGTAGCCAACTGCATCTCGCTGGTGCAAACTCCGATTCCGAACCCCACTGCGTCACGTAAATAACGTTCGATACCTGTATCGGGGTTATACCCTGCACAGCCCCACAACTGAATACAGTCGGAAGTAATTTCACGGGCAGTATCACAGATATACGCCTTAGCAAGGGATGCGTAAAGTACTGCGTCTTTATGGTTCGTTTCAATCATTCTGGTTGCGGCGATTAAGAAAGAGCGGCTCGCTTCTATTTTGCACTTCATAAGCGCAAGCTTGTACTGGATTGAGCCAAGAGATGCCAGTGGCTGGAAATTTGTAGTGCGATGCTTGAGATATTCTACAGTCTTGTCAAAAGCTGCTCCCATTGCCCCCATAGAAAGAGCGGCAGTTCCTACTGCATTTCCTTTCCCACTAGGTACTGCATCCACCTTTTTCCTATTAATAACAGTGCCCGTCTTGGCTCCAAATTCTTTAGGTACGCGGACGTTATTCAGCTCTATCGTACCATACATCGGACTATTTCCCATTTCAGGAGCGGGGGTTATTTTCAGACCAGGAGTATTCTTTGCATCCATTGCCCATCTGTGCATATCGCCGTCAACAAGCCCGGTTACCATAAGAACGTCACAGAAAGATGCACCTGATGAAAATGCCTTAGTGCCATTTAGTACCCACTCGTCTCCTTCGAGCCTCCCGATATCGGCGTGTTCACTATAGTTACACTGTCCCTCGGGACTATTCTCCGCATCCGCAATAATAAGTTCGCCTGAGAGAAGCGCCTCTCCCCATTTGGCGAAAGCGGCAGGTACCTCTATCGCAAGCAGAAGTGCAAACCCACCGTTTTCCCCAGTGTGGATAGCTAATCCTCCGTTAACTCTGGCAACCTCTTCAAGGATTATAGTTTGAGCGGTTAATCTCTGCCCATACCCGCCAAGCTCTTCCGGCACATTTATTCTGAGATAACCTTTATCCCCAAACTTCTTGATAAATTCCTTTAATAAAGGATCTGCCGTTTCTGCCTTAAATGATTCTCTGAACCTGGGATCAATGAATTCCTCACAAAATTGTCTAACATTTTTCTTTAGCAGCCACTCCTCTTCCGTATACCCGTAACCTTCCCCGCCGGTTGCTATGCCCGGCATAGCGCCATGTAAATCGGACATTACTCTCTTGCCCCTTTCTCATTCAAATTTATAAATATGCCTTATAAAAAAATAATAATCATTAGACGTCAACATAAAGACAACAAATAGTAACAGTATTGCACACCACGGGCAGCAGTTCGCTGACACTTTTCATTGGCATTTTTTTAGATCTTGCTAATTTCTTTGATCCCATAACTGGTCAGAAGCATTAAAGACATGGGCGGTCTTGCGCTGAAGCTCATAACACCGGGATACGATGGCATGCCGAACCGGTTAGTACTACTGCCTAATGCCAAGAGAGGTATGGGTTTTTCCTGATCCAGGGTTACCGATCATGACGATGTTTTGTCTATTCTTAATAAAATCACAAGATGCAAGTTCTGAATATATCCTTCTGAAACATGTTCTAATCTGGTAAAGTCAAATTCGTCCAAAGTCTTCATTACAGGAAATCCGGTTTTTCTGATTCTGCGAAGCTGACCGGCTTCCTGTCTTTGCCTGAGCTCAGCTTTCATCAGTTCACATAAGAATTTATCGTAGCCATCGCCTGGCGAGAGTTGCCTTATGATATTTTCGTAACCGCTGAATGTTGGGGGCCTCAGTTGTTTAGCGTAGAGTTTAATCGTCTCTTTTAAAGGATTGATACTACTCATACCACAGCACCCACACTAAGGAAGCTGTCGTATTTTTCAAACTGTGGTTTTGTTACTTTGACATCCCATCTTGAAGGCATTTTTACCGGTTGAGAAGTCGTCTACTCTGGCAATGAGGTTTCGCCCAGGATCAAATTTAAATTTAGGAAGGTTAGCCATCCTTGCACTTGCGCTCTGCGCCATGACGCCAACGGTTTGCTCTCTGCCTGTGATGTTGTTCTCCCGGTATTTTAGACACCGGCGCAGGATTTCCGCATTTAGCTCCTCGATGGTTGCTACCCGGGGGATGGGAACAAGGATATTGCGTCTTACCCAGCCGACCAGCCCCTCAACGAGCCCTTTTTCATGTCCGGCTGCGATGTTGCAAGATTCTGCTTTGAAAGCATAGTGAGCGGCTAGAGCAGCATACCTGTACTGTATTCCGGCATGGAAGCCAAAGCCTTCTTTTACTGCTACTTTGGCATTGTCAAAGATCACTTTGCGAGGATCCCCGCCAAAATACTCCAATCCACAGACTTGTCCTTCAAGGAAGCTTTCTTCGTTTTGCCGGTAAAATTCTTGGCAATAGATATCTGAACTGTAACATTCCCGCCTTTTCTTTCATTTCTAAAATTAGACTCCGCTTTAAATAAGGTTTAAATCCATTACTAATGCCCGTACGCCCCTTGATAATGCTTCACGCACAAATAAATATCGTAGGCGTCTTTAGGTTTTCCTCTGCCTAACGCTGCAGTTTTCATAACTAAAAAGGGAATTATGGAAACAACCCTAGCTGTACCGGAATCACCCGCCCCATCGGGGCGTTTCGCTTCTAATACAATTTCTGTTGCCCCTACTTCAAAAGCAAAATTACCACCTTTAGCTTTTAATGCTTTTAATCCTTGAATATGTTGACTTCTTTTGCTTTCATTTGTACCACCATACAAACCGGCGAGTATATCTAAGTCAACCTCATAAGTTTGGGCTTCATCAAACCCTTCCTTACCTGTGCCTCCACTGACAATGATATATTGAAAATATTTGTCTTTATAGAGTTCCGCGGCTTTATCTAATCTACCCTGTAATCTTTGTGACGGAGTTCCATCCAATTCAACCTTATTTCCTAAAACGATCCCAACATCACACTGACCCAGGTTATCGACTAATCCATCAATCGTGATCAAAATAGTATGTGATAGAAACCATAGTAGACCGGCAATTATTATTAATTTAAAAAACCTCTTCAGCATCACTTTATAGCAGCCTTCTCCCTGCGCAATTTCCAGTGCTTTTTTCAGCAACCTTGTACCGTATCCTTTATTGCGATAACCCTCGTGCGTAACAACATTTTCGATCAATCCATACGGCTTTGCTCCCCTTGTCAGATTATTAACAATCACAAGGACACCATCTTCTTCATGGGTACAAATGTTATTCCATCCTTCGTAGCTTGTTGTCCTGTTACTTCAAACCCAAGTTTTTTATATATTTAACTGCATATGGCGACGAATTTACACTTATCTCGCCAATCTCTGATTTTTTCTGAACACACTTCTTTAAAGCATCTGAAAAAAGGGCTTTGGCAATTCCCCTGCCGTGATATGCTTTATTAACAAAAAGCAGGCTGATATGACTATGGTCCCTCATCGCTATGACGCCTACAAGTTCTTCGCCGTCAAAACAGCCTGATATAAAAAATCTTCCGCTTTCCAGTAATATTTTAAGTTCTTCCGGCTGTATGAATTTTCTAAATGTATCAATCCCCTCCTGAGAATAGCCAGGCGCGACATATTGTGAAAAAACAATCCATATAAGGCTTGAAGCCTCGGCTAAATTATCGGGTTTTAATTCTCTGATTTCCATCTCTGTTCCTTTAACCTGCTCCCTTATATCGTTTTATGATTGGTTAAATAACCCAAGGTTATAACTGGAAATTTATTTCTAATATAACATGGTGTGTGACCAACTTCCATGTTTTTATGTCCATTTCGTTTGTTTATAAAAATTCTCTGATTTCAGTCCAAATCTTACTCAATAATACAAAAAAGACGCTGTTTGAATCTGGCATCTCCTTGACGGCAGGCCATATTTCTAAAAAGCATCTATAATGATAAATTAACTCTCAAATCAGTATCTGTAAGTAATCCCGGATTAAAAGCATTAACGGTAATCTGTTTTCATATGAATCGCCTTTCATTGCGGTACGTAGACAGACACAGACAAGCCCTGATCATTAATCAGGGCTTCGTACTACATTACTTTTCCCCGTCTAACTCCCGGTTAATTCTTTCCTCAATTTCCTGATCGGTCAAATCATACGCGTCCATCAATTCCCTGGCCCTTTGTCTCTGTTCATAGTAGTAGGCGCGTTTTCTCCGTCTGAGTTCTGAGATATCACTGCCCCTATCATCAGTCCAGTCAACGTTCCGTCGTCCCCTGATCGCTTTAAAGAAAAAATAAGACAACGAAGCTGTTACGACCAGCATCAAAAGCGCCGTTAACGGACTTCCAAAACCAAAACCTATGATCACAATTAACCTCTCCCCATAAATTACTATTAATGTAGCACAATGGTAATTGTTTTCGTATAATACCTTAGCATGATCAACTTTTATATTCTTTCTTTATCTTATCATATTTTTGTTGAGTTTTATGCTTTCAAATCAGGTATCCGGTACGAATTAATTGAGGGAGATCAACATGAGCAATATGTTGTTTACCAACCATATGTCTTTGGCAGCAGCTGCAAACGATCCGCGTTATTTTTCTATGACCAGCGGAAATTACGGTAATCCCCGCACAGTTTCATACCCGTATTCCCACACAGGACAGACAGGACAGCCAAGGGCCGTACTTCCGGCGGCATTTTTACCTGGTACCGTTCTGTCGACTGCAAAGCTGCCAGGTGCACTCCTGCCGAGCCCGGTTCTGCGAAGTCCTGTTCTCCCCTCTTCTATTCTTCCAGGTTCTTATCAAAACGGCTATTTGATACCTGCTGCCCCGCAGGTGACTATCTCTGCAAATAATCTGAATAAGATCCTAATCGCCATTTTACTTCTTGTTTCCCTGGACTTGGTGTTTGTCCGGCCGGGCCGCTCTTTGCCATCCATGGCATTGCGGCACTAGGCCGTCCGTGGCCGTCGCCGGGCCTTGTCTTTCGTGAACATCCGTCTAGGGATTTGTTCTTTCTTTAGGCTGTTTTCCCTTCGTTTGTTTATCCTTAGGCTGCCTGATTCGATCCTTTGGTTTGAAGATACTCGGTCTAAGGTTGTTAATCGGGACCGGATTACGTATCAGGATTGTAGACAGCGCCTTAATATCCATTGGAATCAACGGCCAGAGATACGGTACACCAAAAGAATTGGTCCGCAGCAGAATAAATAAAACAAGCAAAACGCCCGCTCCAAATCCCCAGAAATTAAACAACCCGGCAGCCAGGACAAGGAATAGGCGGACAAGCCTGTTAGCCTGAGCCAGTTCATAACTTGGTGTCGCAAATGTCCCGACTGCCGCAATAGCGGTATACATCACAACCTCCGGTGTAAACAGCCCGACCTGTATCGCCACATCACCCATCATGAACACCGCGATTAAACCCAGGGCTGTAGCCAGAGGCGACGGGGTATGAATCGCCGCCATCCGCAGCATATCGATTGATAATTCTCCCATTAGCACCTGAAATAACAAAGGAATTCTAGCCGGTTCTTGTACTCCGATAAACTTAAGCCCTTCGGGAAGCAGCTGCGGATTCAAAGCTGCAGCGAGCCAAAGCGGCGTAAGAAATACGGACAGAAATATCGCGATAAACCTGACCCACCGCAAATACATACCCACAACCGGCTCTTGGCGGTATTCTTCCGCATGCTGGACATGGTGCCAGAACGTACACGGCGCGATGATAATACTCGGAGAAGTGTCGACCATCACAATAACATTGCCTTCAAGCAGATGTATTGCTGCCACATCAGGCCTTTCCGTGTACCTGACCCTTGGAAACGGATTCCAAAATTTACTGCCGAGGATGAACTCTTCAACCGTTTTTTCCGCCATAGGAATCCCGTCTATTTTTATATTTTTAATTTCTTTTTCAATGTACTCCACCATTTTGGGATTCGTAATATCTTCGATATAAGCAATGCAAACATCCGTTTTGGAACGGCTGCCTGCTTTCACCAGCTTCATCCGCAATCCCGGATCACGCAGGCGGCGACGAATCAGGATGGTATTAAAAACCAACGTCTCCGTGAAACCATCACGTGAACCCCTCGTTACCCGCTCAATATCCGGTTCCTGAGGCATGCGGCCCGGGTAAGTCCTGAGATCCACAATGATAGCCTGCGTTCTTCCCTCAATCAGTATCGCCATTGTTCCGGATAATAGAAAGTAGATGACTTCATCCATGGCTTCGACTTCCGAAACCTGCAGATCAACTATTTTGGACTTTACAAGTTTGTCTACCGCATTCACGGCGAGTTCCACGCGTTCGATCTGCGAAAGCACTTCCAGGATCATATTGCTGGCAGGTCTGCTGATCATTCCATTGACGGAATAGATTGCAATCTTTTTGCCGCCGATGTTCATTTCCCGAAGTACAATGTCAAAGCTTTCAGGTACACCGAGTTTTTGATTCAAATAACTGACGTTTTCCTGATAGTTTTTGGAAATGCTCATTGTCGTTTCTGCTGTTGAGCTCATATCATCAACCTTTCGGATTAAATACAATTGCTGTCAGATATCCGAACAATACCGCAACGGCAATTCCTGTTGCACCGGTCTGAACACCGCCGGCCAGAACCCCAAGTATGCCGCCGTTTTGTGCTCCTTCGATCGCACCTTTGACCAGCGTATATCCAAAACCGGAAAGCGGCACGGTTGCTCCGGCACCTCCGATTTTGACCAGAGGTTCATAAAGCCCCAGTCCGCCAAGAACAACTCCGCCGGTCACGTACCCGACCAGCACATGTGCCGGCGTGATTTTGGCTTTCGTCAAATCCATCAGCAGCTGTCCGGCGACGCACAGAAGTCCGCCAACCAGAAAAGCAGGTAAAATGTTATTCAGCATCAAAAGACCTCCCTTAACTCATTTCAATCGACACGGCATGACCAATTGCCGGCATGGATTCACCCTGTTGGGATGATACAGAACTATGAAGGCTTCCGCTTCCGACAAACAAGATTTTTTGCAGTTCCCGGCTATTCAATTTATTCAGGAGGTACCCTGTCAGCACGACCGCGGAACAACCGCACCCGCTCCCGCCGGCATGCGCATCCTGTTCGCTGCTGTAAATCATCACGCCGCAATCCGAAAAATTGTTGGACAGCTGCAGGCCGCTTCGTTTTAAAACCTCAAGTAAGAGTTGAAGCCCGACCGTCCCGAGGTCTCCGGTAATAATCATGTCATAGTAATCCGGCTGACGGCTGAGGTCCTGAAGATGATTCAGGATGGTGTCGGCAACAGCAGGTGCCATGGCCACACCCATATTGTTGGTATCGGTTTCACCGTAGTCTAAGACTCGGCCAATCGTTGCACTTGTGATTTTGGGTCCTTCTCCTTGATCAGCCAGAAGGATGCTGCCTGCTCCGGTTACCGTCCACTGGGCATACATTGCTCTCTGGTTGCCCTGCTCATTTGGAAAACGGTATTGTCTCTCCGCTGTCTCATGATGACTGGATGCACTGCAAAGTACTTTAGACGCGAACCCGCCGTCGATCAGCATCGCCCCCAGGGCAGAGGAAAGCGCCATTGTTGAGCAGGCGCCATAGAGACCGATAAACGGAAGGCCGATTTGTCTGGCAGCATAGTTGGAAGAAATAATCTGGTTCAGCAGATCCCCTGCCAGGTTATAATCCACGGAATCCAGCAGGACATTTGCTTTGGCTGCAGCTTTCGTCATGGAAGTCTCCAGCATTTTCATTTCTGTTTTTTCCCAAGTTTTTTCACCCGCGTAATTGTCCTTCAGGACCATATCAAACGTATCTTTTAACGGACCCTGGCCTTCCTTGGGTCCGACAACGTTATACCCAGCCAGAATAACAGGCGGCTGACCAAATACAACCGTCTGGTTGCCTACTCTTTTGAAATTCAAAATGTTTTTCTCCTTTCGGTAATTATCTGATCAGTAAATAGATCAAGCCAACAATGATTGAACTTGTAATTCCATAAACCAAAACTGGGCCGGCAATCGTAAAAAGCTTCCCGCCTACACCGAACACATAGCCTTCTCTCTTATATTCAAGTGCCGGTGAAACCATCGAATTTGCAAAACCGGTCACGGGAATGATCCCTCCGGCTCCCCCGTATTTGACAATCGTGTCATAAACACCGAGACCGGTCAAAAGAGCCCCTATTATTATCAGCGTCGCTGTTCCGGCTGTCTGAGCAGCTGTTTTAGCCAGCCCGATGTAATTCATGTAAAAATTGACAATCATCTGACCAAAGCTGCAGATGATTCCGCCGATAACAAATGCTGACAGCGCATTTTTCAAAACCGTTGGTTTTGGCGAAAACTTTTCTGTTAATTGTTTATATTCCTCCTGGGTCACCGCAACGGATGGAGGACGGAGTTTTGATTCCGACAATGATTTTCACCCCTTTTTTTGATTAATAATTCCCGATTTTTCGCTAAGAAATTCAGGTATTATCAATTGTTTTATTTGTTTATCAACTTTATACCAGAATCAGTCAATAATTTCAGAACCAAGCACGAAGGAAATATTTGGGTGATGTCGAAAGATAGATTTAACGACTTGTAATAAGGAGCGTGGCATCCATGAAAAAAAGAATTGAACGACAAACCCTGCATTTATATCTTGAAGGCGAACTTGATATGAAGAATGCCAGTGAATTAAAAAGCGTGATTGACCTGGATATAGAGAAAAAAGGAGTCAGGACGGTGATCCTGCATCTGGATGATCTCCATTTCATTGACAGTTCCGGTCTAGGGGTTATCTTGGGACGATATAAAAAATTGCTTCCTCTTGAAGGAAAGCTTAAAATTGCCAATGCTCCGCCGCATATTTACCGGATCATGGAACTGTCGGGGCTTCCCAAAATTATAGAATTTTTACCAAAAGAACCTGCCGTATAAATGAATTTAAAGTTGAAGGGAGAATAATCAATGGAAGTCAATAAAATAATTCTGACATTCTCGAGTCTGCCGCAGAATGTAACAATCGCCCGCATGCTGGCCTCTTCGCTTGGAGCCCAAATGGATTTGGCCTTAAGCGAGCTTGAAGAACTGAAGGTCGCTGTCTCTGAAGCAGTTTCCAATGCAATCATCCATGCTTACAGCAATGCACCTGATCAGTTTGTCACGTTAGAGCTGGAGGCAGATGAAACGAAAATCTCCATACAGGTAACCGATAACGGCTGCGGTATCCCCGATGTGAATCAGGCCATGCAGGCTTCTTATTCTACGGACCCTGACAGAATGGGACTTGGTTTTATCTTTATGCAGTCCTTCATGGATGAACTGCGGGTTGAATCTGAAGTTAACAAAGGAACCAAAGTATTGATGGTGAAATACTTAAGCCATAACCGTCCGTCCTCTCATTAAGAGGGGGTGTGAAGATGATTCAACGACTTTCAGATATGAACCTGCCCCGTTTTCCCCTGCTCTCCGAACAAGAATTGATGGAGCTTTTGCACAAAGCCCAAAATGGCGACATCGATGCCCGGGAGCGTTTGGTCAATTGTAATTTGAAGCTCATTTTTAATATGATCCAGCGTTTTTCCCACAGGGGATATGATCTGGAGGATCTCTTTCAGATCGGCACCATTGGCCTAATCAAAGCCATCGATAAATTTGATTTCTCGTACGGTGTTAAATTTTCTACGTACGCCGTACCGATGATCATTGGAGAAATCCGAAGATTTTTAAGAGATGACCATCCGATTAAAGTTCCACGTTCTTATAAAGAGCTGGTTTACAAAATCAACCGTTCCCGGGAAAAGCTTTCTTCGGAATTAAATAGAGAACCCACGCTGAACGAAATTGCAGAAGATATTGGCACCCCGAGCGAAGATATTATACTCGCCATCGAAGCAGTGCAAAGCCCGTCGTCGATACATGATACGCTTTATCAGGACGATTCCGATCCTATTTATGTGATTGATCAAATTCCGCAGGAGAAGGATGCCGATCCGGGATGGTTTGAAAAAATTGCCTTGCAGGAAGTTCTCGATAAACTGCCCGGAAGGGAGAAAGAGGTTCTGTATCAGCGATTCTTTGAGGACAGAACGCAAAATGAAATTGCTAAAGTCATGAACCTCTCCCAAGTCCAGATTTCTAGGATCGAACGCGCGGCCTTACTCCATTTAAAGCAGATCCTGAACGACAGTCCTTCTGAATACGAGTAGATCGCTTTGTAAATCCCGTTAACAACAAAGATAAAGTGGCTTTGCTCGGATTCGTCTGAAGATAATGGAAGCAACGTTACTTTGGAATCGAGCTACTAGTTGGCATAGATCGGCGGGGTCATGCTGTAGGACTGCCGGACCGTACGCTTGAACATCTCCAGCAGTCCTGCTTTTCCAACTGCTTCTCCAGCTACAAGCTTTATGCTGTCTGCTTCTTTCTGGCCGCAATAAATGATCATCTCTCCGAGCTGCTGTCCCTTGGCAATTGGTGCGGATACCGGGTTTGCAAAATACCTGGTTTCAATCCGGCATTCTTTCTCCTTCCCTTTTTCAACACACAAGCCGACAGCTTCCTGACTGACAAGGTCAACTGTTTGCAGCTTCCCTTTATGAACAATGACTTCTCCCTGTTTGGAACCGGCAGGGGCAAATTCTTTATAAACATAATTGGCAAAACCATAATTGTACATCTTCATAGACTCCTGAAAATGGCCTCTGACCTGCGGGACTCCCATGACAACACAGATCAGTCTCAGGCCATCTCTTTTTACGGTTGAGGCCAAGCAGTATTTTGCTTCCTGCGTCCAGCCGGTCTTAAATCCATCGGTTCCCTCATACCACCATAAAAGTTTATTGGTATTCCACAATTTAAAATCGCCGTTGCGCAGTTCATATTCCTTCATGGATGTCAGCTGTGATACCAGCTGGTATTTGAGTGCTTCCCTGCCTAAAATCGCCAGATCATAGGCACTCGTGTAATGCCCCTCAGCCGGCAGTCCGTATGCGTTGGCAAAATGGGTATTCTTAAGTCCTAATTCCTTGGCCTTTCTGTTCATCGAATCCACGAATTCCTCATGGGTTCCGGAGATATGTTCCGCAACAGCCACGCAGGCATCATTTGCCGACCCTACTGCGATCGAGATCAAAAGTTCTTTCAGGGTGAACTTCTCTCCTGGTTCAAGATATATTTGCGATCCGCCGAGAGAAGAGGCATTCTCACTCGCCGTCACCGTGTCGGTCAGTTTGACTTTGCCCTCTTCGACAGCTTCTGCTGCCAGCAGCATTGTCATCAGCTTCGTAACGCTTGCCGGAGGCAGTTCCTTGTGAGCATTCTTTTCATAAAGAATTTTGCCCGTTGCCGCATCCATAAGAATGGCACTTTCAGCAGATGTCTCAATATTTGCGGCCTTTACCGGCGCCGCAATCCATCCGAGCAAACATGCCGCGGCCAGAACCACTGTCAGCATCCGTAAACAAAATTTAGGCATACTAAAACCTCCCAAGCTAAATTGTGTTTGTTGTTTTAGTATGCCCTTATAAAATTAAATCATGTTATGTTTCCAATATTCTTCAGATTGGATTAAATCCTCTGATACTTTCCCGGTACTTTATTAACCTTCCAGCCGTGCCAATAACAAGGATTCAGATACGCAAATGGTCTTGGATAGGTTTTATGTTTCAAAACGCAACCGCGAACCACTTCGATTTCATTCTCCACACACGCTGCGTCAAGTTCAGGCGTCCAATTCTGTTCCTGAAACCAGATTGCTTTGGCCTCGCATTCCACAGTTTTCCTGACAATGTCCTGAATCAGCTCCGCCCTAAGGCACGGAACCACAACATCAACTCTACCCTGAAGTGCGCTTAAATCCGGATAAACCCTGCTCCCTTCAAATGTTTTTAGATCCGGAGCAACCAGGTAGACCCTGCAGCCAAAGTACTTAAGACAATGGGCTGCTTTCCAAGCATGCTTATGCTTCAGAAAACGGTCTGAACTGGCATAGACAGCATACCGCATACTTGTATCCAGACTGCCGGAAAACGCATAGATCATCTTGGCTTCTTTCATCGGTTTCACTCCAGTCAGCGTCAGTATCGGGTTAGACCCCACGCATGAGTGTAATGTTTACAAATGATTGATCAACAGGTATGTAAAGAACCGTTAAATAGCTGTATTTAAGAATAGTCTATGAGATGCGCATTTAAAAATTGCCTGAAGACACAAAAAGACCTAAACCTTTTACCGTTCAAGTCTTTATTTCTTCTAAGTCTTTATTTCGTTCAGGTCATATTAAGTTTTTCAGGTGATATTGAAATTCTCAGAACGTAATCTCCACCGGGTCTGCGGTAAAGGAATAAATCGCTGCTGCGGCTTCCGTAAAGTACAGAACCTCACAAAGCCCGTCATCGCACTTGTACATATTTCTTAAACTCGGATTGGCTTCGAACATCGCTTCACGTGCTTCAGGGCGCGGGTCAACGGCAACTTCCCCGACGAGGCGGATCCATTTGTCTCCAACCATTCCGGAAATTTCAACTTTCGGGTTCTTAAGCAATTGTGCAAAGACATTTTTCTGATTATTGGTGCAAATGTACGTTTTCCCGTCATACTCGGCGACGGCGCCGAACGGACGGACATGCGGCTGATCACCGTCTACTGTAGCAAGGTAAAATGTCTTGGCGTCGGCCAGAAACTGGGCAATTGGATTCATGTTCTTGACTCCTTTCAAAATAACACGTTATAATTGTGACATATCATCATAATAACAGATATCCAACATCGAACAAGTACGATTATTTTCTATTCTAAGTATCTAAATAGATACTATAGACACTAACCATGTTATTACAAGAAGTGGAGTAAAAAAAATGAAACAAGAAATCAATTTGTTTGGCAAATGTCCGTACTTTACCGCCCAAAAAATTTTTTCCGGAAAATGGTCCATTCTGATTATTAACCATCTCAGAGAAAAGACCCATCGTTTTGGAGAATTGCAGCGCAAGATTCCGGGTATCACCCAGGCCACACTGACCAAACAGTTGAGATTTCTCGAAGAGTTCGGTATGATTGACCGCTATGTTTATCCGGAAGTACCGCCAAAAGTCGAGTATTCTCTTAGTAAGATCGGCCAGGAGTTTATTCCGGTATTAGAGCAGTTTGAAATTTTCGGCAATAAGTTCATCACCCAGATGTCCGATTATAAAATATAACGGTCTTTTTAGCGGATTACTGTCGAAACCGTCGGTTTAAGCAGCGGCCTTTCTTCGCCAATTGTAATCGCCTCTGCAGCCTTTGCCAATCCAAGCGAACTTTTTTCGGCAGAAGAAGTATACAGCATGCATAATGGTTCACCGGCTTGCACTGCGTCACCGGCCTTTTTCAACAGATAAACGCCTGCGCCAAGGTCGATCTCACTGTCTTTATTTTCCCGGCCGGCTCCAAGAGCCATGGCCAGAAGTCCAATCTTCCGGGCATCAATATGCTGAATATAACCTGCTCTTTCGGCTTTATAAATGATTTTCTCTGAAGCCAGGGGCAGGTTTTTGGTATGTAGCACGGCCGCATCGCCTCCCTGGGCTTGAACAAACGCCAAAAACTTCTCCCAGGCTCTGCCGCTCTGCAGTGTATCTTTCAGGATCTCTCCAGCTTCCGTGATTGTAGCGGCTTTCTTCCCGAGCACAAGCATCCAGCTTGCCAGTTCCAAACACACTTCCATTAAATCATCAGGTCCTTTGCCCTGCAGACACTCAATCGCCTCGAGAACTTCAATACCATTGCCGACGGCCCTCCCGAGCGGCTGATCCATCCTGCTCAGCACCGCTACCATATCTCTGCCCAGATTTTTACCGATCCCAACCATGATTTCCGCCAGTGTTTCGGCTTCTTTCAAAGTCGCCATAAAGGCACCTGAACCGTATTTTACATCCAGCACAACTCCCTGGGCGCCCGCAGCAATTTTTTTGCTCATGATCGAAGAAGCGATCATCGGAATCGAATCGATGGTTGCCGTAACATCCCGTAAGGCATAGAGTTTTTTATCTGCTGGAACCATCCTTCCGGTCTGAGCGATAACCGCTAAGCCGATCCTGCCGACCTGCTGCAGGAATTCCTGCTCTCCTAACTCGACCCGGAATCCGGGAATAGCGGAGAGCTTGTCGATGGTTCCCCCGGTATGTCCGAGTCCTCTTCCGGACATCTTGGCAACCGGAACGCCGCAGGCCGCTACCAGCGGAGCAACAACCAGCGTCGTCTTGTCCCCGACACCTCCGGAACTATGCTTATCGACAAATACTTTCCCCGGAAGGGACAGTTCAAGCTGGTCTCCGCTCTCCGCCATCGCCATGGTCAGCTCCGATGTTTCCTGAACTGTCATCCCCTTAAAATAGACCGCCATCGCCCACGCCGAGACCTGGTAGTCCGGTATGTTTCCCTGAACATAACCCTGAACGATAAACCTGATGTCCTCCCGCCTCAGCGGAAAGCCGTTTTTCTTCTTTTCGATCAGTTCAACCATCCTCATGTTGACGCCGCCTTAAAATGATTTTTCAATTTGGGGCCGGTCTGTGTGTCACAGCACCGCTCTTCGGCAGTTGCGCCCTCCCTGGCGCAAATTGCCGCGCTCCGCATCGTGCTCCGCTTCTCGCGGAACTGTGACACCCAGACTGATTACAAGTCTAAGTCTATTCTGCATGTCATGATGTAAGAATCTTCTTATCATGGCATTGTTGCAAGCATTTCAATACGAAAGCGACAGTCCTACATCCATAGATAAACAAGGCTCACAGTTAATAGATGAGGCTTTCAGCTAAAGAAATGGGGTTATTATTGGAACAACTGTATTTTCAACAATCATCTGCGATTATCTGCGCTGAAATAAAACCCTCAGATCAGTCTGCGTGCCACGGCTCCGCGAAAAGCGGAGCAAGGATTGCGCAGCGCGGCAATTGACGTCCATGGATGGACAAGGCTCACAGTTAATAGATGGGGCTTTCCAGCTAAAGAAATGGGGTTATCATTGGAACAACTGTCTTTTCAACAATCATCTGCGATTATCTGCGCTGGGATAAAACCCTCAGATCAGTCTGCGTGCCACGGCTCCGCGAAAAGCGGAGCAAGGATTGCGTAGCGCGGCAATTTGCGCCATGGAGGGCGCAACTGCCGAAGAGCGGTGCTGTGGCACGCAGACCTACCCCAAATTTGTTTTTCGGCATACAGACCTACCCAAAAGTAATCTTCAGCAGGCAGACCTATCCCAAATCGAAATGATAAAAAGGCTTGCTCAATCCGCAAGGAATAACACTCCTATCGGACTGGATACCGTCAGTCCAGCAACGCGATTAGCTGCCTCATGTACCGCAGAAATGTCTCCTCAATTCGATCCGCCGTCGCCAATACCTCCTGATGGTCAAGCTTTTGCTCCAAGATCCCGGCGGCCATGTTGGTCACACATGAAATGCCGAGCACTTTCATCCCGCCATGATTCGCAACAATGACTTCCGGTACGGTAGACATCCCAACAAGATCGGCCCCAATCGTTCTCAAATAACGGATTTCCGAAGGCGTCTCATAGCTCGGTCCGCTGAGAGCCGCATAGACTCCCTGCCGGGGATTCAAGCCGTACTCCGTCATCAGGGAGAGCGCTCGCTCTCTCCATTTGCCGTGATAGGCTTCACTGAGATCCGGGAAACGCGGTCCAAGATTGCTGAGATTCGCTCCGCGCAGCGGATTGCTTCCAGTCAGATTGATATGGTCTTTGATCACAATCAGATCACCGGGATGGTAATCCGGATGGATGCCGCCGGCGGCATTGGTCACGACCAAACCTTTCATCCCGATCATTTGCATCAGACGGACTGGGAAAGTCACTTCATACATCTCATAACCTTCGTAATAATGGAAACGTCCCTGGAGAACCATGACCTTTCTGTCCCCCAGTATTCCGACAATCAGCTTGCCGGAATGCCCTGTAACGGTAGACACAGGAAAATGCGGGATCTCACTGTACGGAATAACGACCGCATCTTCCACAAGTTCGGCCAGCTTGCCAAGACCTGAGCCCAGAATGATTCCTAGTTCAGGAATGTATGGGATTTTTTTGAGCAGAAAGTTTTGGGCATCATTCAGCCATGTCGTCATGACTTGTTCATTAATCATGCTGATTCTCTCCTTTTAATTGCGTATAAAAACTGGTTCCGGTTTCAATTGGCTGTACCTCCAAATATTCGGCGATGGTTGCTCCAAGATCTGCAAAGCAGGCTCTCTGTCCGAGATTCACTCCCTGCTTCAGCTTCGGCCCGTATACAAGCAGCGGAACGTATTCCCGGGAATGATCTGTGCTTACTGTCGTCGGATCACAGCCATGGTCGGCAGTAATAAACAGGATATCATCCTGCCTGAGAATGCCGGTAATCTCCGGGATTCTGGCATCAAAGGCCTCAAGGGCCTCGGCATAACCCCTGACATTATTGCGGTGTCCATAAACCATATCGAAATCAACAAGGTTTGTAAAAATCAAGCCGGGGTCGTCCCGTCGCAGATATTCAATGGTCTTGCTGATTCCATCGTCATTTCCGCGAGAGCTGACATGCTCACTGACTCCTTTGCCATTAAAGATATCGTTAATTTTGCCGACTGCCAACACCTTCTGCCCGGCTTCAGCAATCCTGTCCAGCAGTGTTCTGGCAGGGGGGTCAACTGCAAAATCATGCCTGTTGGTCGTTCTTTGATAATTGCCCGCTTCACCGAGAAAAGGACGCGCAATAACGCGGGCAACCCGTAATTCACCCTGCAGCATTTCCCGGGCAATTCTGCATATTTCCATCAGTTCGCTTAACGGGATGACCTCTTCATGCGCTGCAATCTGGAATACCGAATCGGCTGAGGTATAAACGATCGGTTTTCCTGTCCTGACATGTTCTGCCCCGAGGCGCTGCATAATTTCCGTACCGGATGCCACCTCATTGCCTAAAGTCAGCCGGCCGATCCGCGCTTCAAACCTTCTGATAAAATCAACGGGAAAGCCGGACGGAAAAGTTGGGAAGGCCTGATCCAGAATGATACCGGTCATTTCCCAATGGCCGGTGATTGTATCCTTGCCTTTTGATCTTTCAGCCATGAACCCATAATTGGCAGAAGGATTGCTTTGGGGAGGAACAAAAGGAATTTCGCGTGCATTGCCAAGACCCATACGCTGAAGATTCGGGATTTTCAATCCGCCTGCCTGTTTGGATATATTCGCAAGCGTATTGCTTCCTTCATCGCCATATTGGGCTGCATCCGGCATTGCTCCGATGCCAACGCTATCCATTACGATCAGTATCGCCCGAGCCATCTGTATTTCCTCCTTTTCTGGCCCGCGGGTGTGATTTGCGGAAAACATCCAGCAGGCGTTTTTTCGTTAAATGCGTATAGATCTGAGTCGTTGATATATCGGCATGTCCGAGCATTTCTTGAACCGAACGCAAATCAGCGCCATTATCAAGCAAATGCGTTGCAAAACTATGTCTTAACAGATGCGGGTAGATACTTGATCCCAGATTGTTTTCCGCCGCCCACTTTTTCAGAATCAGCCAGACACCCTGACGCGTCAGCGGTTTGCCGCGTGAATTGAGAAAAAGAATATTCCTTGCTTCTGCTGTTGGTTTCGGGTTGTGGGCGAGCAGCATTTGCCTTGTGGAATCAATGTATGCCTTTAGGATAAGGATACCGGGCTCACCCAAAGGTACGATTCTTTCTTTATTTCCTTTGCCCCGGCAGCGGATATATCCTAAATGATAGGAAATATCGTTCAGGCTGAGTCCAATCAGCTCTGAGACCCTGAGCCCGCTTCCATAGAGCACCTCGACAATCGCCCGGTCTCTGCTGCTGAGATCATTTTGATTATCATTCCGGTCAATTGCCCTGGTCAGATTGATCTCCGACAAGACGTGGGGCAGCTTTTGTTCGAGTTTAGGGGCCGGCAGAAAGACCGTTGGATCATCATTTCTTTTGTCTTCCTGAAGCAGGTACCCGTAAAATCCCCTTAAAGCCGCCGTATACCTAGCCAGTGTTCTTGCAGATTTCCCCTGCTTCTTTTCGTCCAAAATGAAAGTGATCAGGTCTGAGGTACTGCACTGCAAAACTGTCCTGCCATTTTCCTGAACAAAAAGCACAAATTTATAGAGGTCCCTGCTGTAATTGGAACAGGTATTTACGGAAAGTCCTCTTTCAACACGCAGATGGTATAGATAATCTTCTAATAGATCATCCCTTAATTTGCTATCTTTAGACATAAAATATCCTCCCAGCAGTTCATTTCTACGCAAGGAGGAATTATCCTTTTCTTTAGGGATTATCGTTCACATTTAATTCAAAAAAACAAGGCTCATGCCCTGTCTATAAACCAAAAAGACGGGCTCCCAGTATGGTAAAATATCCCTGTATCACCCCTGTGGCTAAAGCCGCGATGGAGATCAATAGGGCCATGCCACAGTAGTGGAGAAAGTTATTCTTCAAAAAATCGCCCCGCATCCTTCCCTGCAGCAGAAGAAACGAAAAAACAGTCGCCAGACCGGCTCCGAGCAGAAGACACGGAACCGCCAGAAGCGATGGAAAAAGAACCGTAAACAGGACCAAGCCCAAGCCCATCATTTTTTTCAGCTGAATAATGAACACAACGGTAAAACCGAAGATAAATCCTCTCGTAAAAACGATCAGGTACACCAGCGGAGCTCCAATCACCGTCAAGCCGAGGACCCATATTCCTGCCATCATAATAAAGTTATCCCTGGCCAGCTGCTGAAGAAATGACGTGTCGATGGCAGTTGGTTGTTCTCCGAGCAGGCTGTTGAAAAACCCGGTTAGTTCTTTCGCTTTTTCCATGCCCAATGAACCGACCCCAACTGCTCCGAAAACACCTCCTGCCAGAAATACGCAGCAGAGCGTCAGATAGATAACCCAGTACTGCTTGATATGATCGTACAGCATTTTCTTCATCGTTCTACCTCCCCGAAGACTTGTCCTCAAGAAAATCATATTCAGGAAGGCAGAAGACTATGTCATTTATCTTTTATAAAGCCAGAAGCAGACCAATGGCAGTTTTGGCATCAAAGAATCCGCTGCTCCCTGCCATTTGCAGGGCCTGTTCCCTCGGAACAGCTACGACATTCAGAAACTCATCCTCATCACAGTCCAGAGGGGACCAGCTCAGCTGCTGTGCCCGGTAGATA
Organism: Dehalobacter sp. CP; assembly: GCF_047652685.1. Taxonomy (NCBI): domain Bacteria; kingdom Bacillati; phylum Bacillota; class Clostridia; order Eubacteriales; family Desulfitobacteriaceae; genus Dehalobacter; species Dehalobacter sp. CP. The sequence continues at coordinate 1,200,407 of NZ_CP157399.1, read as the reverse complement.
TGGATAACTTCATCGGTAAAACCCGGTGATGTATAAAAGGAGCCAAGATAGTTCAGTTCTCCTTCATAACCTGTTTCCTCTCTTAATTCTCTTAAGGCGCAAGTTTCCGGATCTTCACCTGGGTCCATTTTACCGGCTGGAATTTCCAACGTTTCTTTGGCCAGCGCATAGCGGTACTGGCGAACCATCAGGATCTTGCCTTCGTGTTCAGGCACGATGGCTACAGCACCCGGATGCCTTACAATTTCCCGAATGGACGTTTTTCCATTCGGCAGTTCAACGGTATCCTGATTGATACTGATGAACTTTCCGGAATATACGGTCTGTTCGGCAATACATTTTTCTGTCAGGCCATTATTATCCATGAAGAACCTCCTGTGTTCTAAAATATTGAATGAAATCAGTTATCCCGATTAATGGATTTTGGACCGGATGCTGGCATATTATTGCCTTCTTCCATACTATGATACATTATATCCTATCTATTTGGTCTGGGAGGCGTAAATATGCCGACTGAATCTCATCATAACACCTATCAGTTGTTGGTAACGATAACAACCTTTATATTTGCTGTTACCTCCATGATTACCGTCTATATTTCCCTGACAGCCTGGAAGGAAGAACGGGAATCAGTCAGACCCTACCTTACCTTTACGCAATCTCCTTCTGTCGAGATCCTCCATAAAAAAGATCTGACATTCAGCTTTCACTTCACCAACGTCGGTACGCATCCGGCAGCTTCACTCCATTGTCAGGCCATCTTTGCAGACAGTGATTTAAATGCCGAACCGCTCCAGGTTGATCAGATCTCCCTCGCCAATTATGTTTCTCCTGATTCCACTGTGGATTTAGTTGTCACCGTCGATATTCAGACCCAGGGAATGGATGTCAGACAGGTCAATCAGCATTATATTATTTTAAATCTAAAATATTTTGATCCGGTATTTGAAAAACAATACGAACAAATTATCTATTTGCGATGGGCCGGCATCTCCAAAGGTCAGCTTCAGCCAATTTATCATGCTTCCAGGGAAGATAAGGCCCAGATCATCCAATACCTTGGCAAAACCTAGACCGCCATTCAATACGTATATAGTTTAACAATTTAAAACACCTCAGAATTTATTCGAAATAAAATTCTGAGGTACTGAGCTCAGCAGGCAATTAATTATCAGCAATTCTCAATTTATCTGCGACCATCGCGATAAATTCGGAATTGGTCGGTTTCCCGCGGTCAACATTAATCGTATAGCCAAAAAATTTGTTCATGAAATCAATATTTCCTCTGTCCCAGGCTAGTTCAATCGCATAGCGGATTGCCCTTTCCACTCTGCTGGGAGTCGTCCCATAATTTTTTGCGATCATGGGATACAATTCTTTGGTCACAGCACCAAGCAGAGAAACATCTTTGATCACGGAGACAATAGCGTCTCTCAGATATTGATAGCCCTTAACATGCGCGGGTACTCCCATCTGCTGGATCATCTTGGTAACTTCAACTTCAATCATCTTGGAATTTTTGGCGTTAACCTGGATAACACTGCTCATATTCGAAGATAACATCGCATTTGAAATATTGTTAAACGAAGGAGCGGCTTCATAAACCCCGACCAGCTGCCGTATTCTTTTCCCTAACGTTTCCAAATCAAACGGTTTCAATATGTAATAGTCAGCCCCTAGCTGAACTGCCCGCTGTGTCATATTTTCCTGGCCAAAAGAAGTTAAAATGATCACTTTGGGCCTTTTGATCGTGTTTATTAGTTTTTCCATGACGCCTAATCCGTCGAGATGAGGCATAATTATATCCAGGACCACGACATCAGGTTCCTCTTTTTTGATCATATCCAGTGCGTCGTTTCCGTTATAAGCTACACCCGAAAGCACCATGTCCTTTTGATTGCTTATATATTCCTTTAATACTTCAATAAAATCGCGGTTATCGTCAGCCAACAAAACTTTTATCGTTTCCATCGAACTATCCTCCAGTTTCCAAAGATACACCGAAAAAACATATAAATCCAATCTAGTTACTTTTCGACAAGAATTTACCAATTCCTTCTGATCTATTGGAAAAATATATATATTCAGTATCAAATATCATTTTATAAAATATAATAAGAAAATATATTAAGCATGCATGTACTGAAGAAACCGCCCTCGCGGGCGGCTGCAGCTTTACTCGTTATACCTGATTCGTCGATCATTTTCTCAATAAATATTCCGTATCCCCGGGTAGAATCATTGACAAATACATGCGTAACGGCACCAACAATTTTGCCATTTTGAATAATCGGGCTGCCGCTCATACCTTGGACGATCCCTCCGGTTTTTTCCAGCAATTCCGGGTCGGTGATCCTGATAATCATATTTTTGTTGTCTGTACGGTACTGCATAATTTTTTCTATTTTAATGTCAAATTCTTCGATGGTATTGTCTTTTAAAACCGTATAGATTTTAGCCGGTCCAACCTCAACCTCGGATTTCCAGGCTATAGGAACCATGGTACTGAAATACGGATTCCGGATTTCACCTTCATAAATACCAAATATCCCGCTGGCTGAATTCTTGGCAATTTTACCGGTGAAATTTGACTGAAGCATAAACGTACCAATTTTTTCTCCGGGGTCTCCTCTTTGACCTTTTTCAATGGAGTAGATTGTGGATTCGACGATTTTGCCGTCACTTAATTCAATTTGGTCATTGGTATCAATATCCGTGATGACGTGTCCCAAAGCCCCGAATATTTTCGTATTGGGTTCAATAAACGTCAGAGTTCCCACTCCTGCAGCCTCGTCCCTGATAAACAGCCCTATCCGATATCTTTGGGTTTCTGAGCAGAATACCGGCTGAATCTTTTTTTCCAGAATTCTTTCTTTGTGTTTGATCTCAAGCACAATTGTTTTGTTTTCTTTGCATTTTTTATCGATTTCCTGTGCTACCTGAAAATCATTCGTTGCTGTGATGCCATTAATTTTTAAAATGATGTCCCCAACTTCTATTCCAGAATCCTTTGCAGGATAAGACTGTTTGCCTTCCTTGTTCGTGATCGGAGCATATCCTACGATCAAGACTCCTTTGGTCTGCAAGGTCACTCCAATGGATTGTCCGCCTGGAATAACGGATGGCCGTACTTTATTGACTTCCTTGCCTGCTGAAAAAAAATCGAGATAATTAATTACCGGGTAAAAACGACTGGTTTCTGTTTTCTGATAGAATCCTGCAATTTGTTGAATACTAAGGGTAAAAACGAGGAGAATTCCTATTCGGAAAATAATACGGGTTAGTTTTTTATGCAAACCGTTTTTTCCCTTCAGTTTTTCACCCTCCTCACGTATTTTTTTCTCTGCAGAGATACTACAATAAAATTTTTTATTGCAGTATTAGATTTCCCTTATAAAAAGGTTTCATCCTGTGAAATGTTTTCTAGGATTTCTTAAATTTATGGCGAAATAAGAAAATGACAAAAGCTAGAACTCTTGTCATTTGTTGGGTTATAATAGGCTTTATAATAGTCATAAAAGGAAACAAACGATGAAAAAAATATTTGTAAATTATTTTTTTACAGCCCTGGTCATTGCAGTGACCGTCTGGATATTGATTTCCAGTTCGAAATTTAGTATTATACCTCACCTGATCGCCATAACTGATGGAGGGCTGTTATTCCTGGCATTTGTCTGCATGGTCCTTTTTTGGTTTTTTGATGCGTTAATTATTAAAGTGATTGTTGAGATTTCTGATCAAGGTATCCGTTTTTGGCGGTATATGAAAATAGCGCTGATTGGACAGTATTATAGTTCCATTACTCCTTTTTCTGGCGGGGGACAGCCTGTCGCGCAGGTCTATACGATGAAAAATGACTATAAAATCCCGCTGGGGCTGGCTACATCAGTCACGATCAATAAATTTACGATTTATCATATTATTGTGACTGCCTTCGCTTTGGTTATGGCTATTTTTAAGTATGATTTTATCTTTGAGCAGGGTGCGGTCAGCAAAACCTTCATTGCTATAGGTTTTATGATCAATATCATATCGACGCTGGCTCTGCTTTTGCTCTGTTACAACAGTTCGATTGTGAAAAAGGTCTGCCTTCTGATCTTAAGACTGCTTCATAAAATCAAACTGGCCAAGAATATGAATGATCAAATCTTTTCCAGGCATATTGAGGAATACAGAAGTTCTCTGCGCTTGTTCCTGAGAGACCGCAAAGCTCTGCTTCTAACCTGTCTCTATACGTTGATTCAAGTCATCGTGTACTTTTGCGTGACCTATTTTGTCTATCTGTCATTTGGTTTAAGAGACGCGTCCCTGTTTGATATTCTTGCTGTGCAGTCTTTGCATTACATGGCGATTAATTACATTCCGACGCCTGGAAATGCCGGAGCATCCGAGGGAGGATTTTACCTGATATTCGGGCTAATTTTCCCTTCCGGTGTTATGATCTATGCGATCATGCTCTGGAGACTCATCGTCTATTATTTAAATTTGTTCGTGGGCGGGATTGTCGTACTGATCGATTACCTGTATAAACAAAGCTTAAAGAAGTCGTAAATTCATTTTTTGGCCTGTTAATTTATTTTTTAGCCTGCTGCCATAATTCCTCCGCAAGGCTTAGCGCGACGCTTTCACCGCCAAGCATTCGGGCCATTTCCTGGACCCTTTCACTTTCGCCAAGCCGATTGACTTTGGTCTGTGTCCGGTCTTCCACAACGACTTTATCAATGCCAAAATGGCTGTCGGCAAATGCCGCGATCGGCGCCGAGTGGGTAATGCAGAGCACTTGTCTGTTCTCCGATATTTTTTCAAGCTTTTCAGCGACCTTCATGATCGTTCTGCCGCCGACTCCGCTGTCCACTTCATCGAAGACAAACGTATCCACGGTTTCCACTTTCGATAATAAGCTTTTGAAAGCCAGCATGATCCTGGCCATTTCTCCGCCTGAAGCCACTTTGGCCAAAGGCTTGGGAGGTTCTCCGACATTCGCGGAAAAATAAAACTCAATCTGTTCCGCACCTTCGGGCGACGGTTCGGTGACTGGTGAAAATATGATTTCGATTCTGGCCTCGTTTAGCCCCAAATCGAGCAATTCGTCTGCCAGGCCCTTTTCAATTCGTTCAGCCTGGATGCCGCGGTTCAGGCTGAGTTCCTCCACCAGATTGTTATACGTTGTCAGCGCCTCTTTCTTTTCGCGCCGGATATTTTCCTTTTCATCCTGAAGATGGGCAATTTCTTCAAGTTCTTCTTCCATTTCAACCCGTCTTTCCAAAACAGCTTCAATCGTATACGCGTATTTTCTGAGCTTACTGAGATCAATCAGGCGGGTTTCAATTTCGTCAAGCCTTCCTGGTTCAAAATCCAGCTTATCTTTATAGGACCGCAGTTTGGTCACATAATCTTCAAGACTGAAATAGATCTCTTCAAGGTTCTTATGCAGCTCTTCAATCTCAGGATCAAGCGCCGAGAGTTCCCCCATTTTTTCTGTGGCTGACCCAATCCTATCAAAAGCAGCATCAGAGGCTTCTTTGGTTCCGGCATAGAGTTCATCATAGGCTTCATTGACAAGACTGACGATCTTTTCGGCATTCAGCAAAAACTTTTTCTCCTGTTCCAGAGACTCCTCTTCCCCGGAAACCGGTGCAATCCGGTCGATCTCCTCAATCTGGTAACGCAGTATTTCTTCCCTTTTCTCCCTGTCCCGCTCCGAACGCAGGAGTTCTCTTTCTCTGGACATGGTGTTCCGGTAATTGACAGCCGCGTCCCTGACTTGTTTCAGTAGTTTTAAATGCTCCTCGCCGCCGAAACTGTCTAAGAGCTCCCTCTGGGTTTCGGCCTGCAGCAGTGACTGGTGCTCCATCTGATCGTGAATGTCTACGAGTCCTTCACAGAATGTCCGGTACAGGGATAACGGGACGGTTCTGCCCTGAACACGGCAGACATTCCGGCCGGAATCATTGATTTCCCGATACAGGAACAGCATGTCATCTTCGAGCGGATATCCTTCGTCCTGCAACATTTCAGTCAATTTTAGCGGCAGATTGGAAAAAATCCCTTCCACACACGCTTTGTCCTTGCCATGCCGCAGAAATTCATTGCTGGCTCTTCCGCCCAGAAGCAAACCCAATGCATCTACCAGCATAGATTTTCCGGCTCCTGTCTCCCCTGTAAAAACAGACAAGCCTTTATCAAAAAGCAAATGGACATCTTCCATCAGTGCAAAATCTTTGATGCGAAGTTCTACGAGCATAGGTCTCCTCCTCTTTGCCACACTCAGTCAATGGAAAATTAAAAGACACGGTTCGGTTCAGCTCAGTTCGGCTAGTCTCTCCAGAATGATTTCTGTTTGTTCTTTAGGTTTGATCAGAAGAAAGATGGTATCATCTCCAGCTACAGTGCCGATCACTTCTTTCCAGCCAATATTGTCAAGCAGCAACGCCATCGCCTGGGCATTCCCCGGTATGGTTTTGATCACAATGATGTTTTCGCTGCTGTCGAACGCGATCACAACTTCCTTGAACATTCGTTTCAATCTTTCCTGATACCCGGGCGGATGCGCTTCAGCCTGAATGGCATAACGGTATTCATCGTCTGAGCCGGATATCTTGATCAGACCCATCTCCTTGATATCCCGCGAAACGGTGGCCTGTGTGACATTAAAGCCCTCTTCGAACAGCCTTTGCGCTAATTCCTCCTGCGTTTTAACCGGTTCATTGGTAATCAGTTCCTGGATTTTTTTTTGACGGCGGCTTTTCATGAATGATCACCTCTGTTCTTCTGAATAATTAGCCAGTATGGAGATGTCTCACCTTGATTTAGATACATTCCCTGCAGGACATGAAAATCCTTCTTGGAAAGTTCTGCTGCATAGGCATTCAATGTATTTGCTTCTTCCAGGCTGCGACTGTGTCCGCGATAGACGGTGAGTACGATGACCCCTTTGGCTGCCAGCAGCTTCAACGTATCATTTACCGCCTGAAGCGTTGTCTCCGGCTCGGTAATGATTGTCTGACTGCTGCTCCCGGGCAAATAGCCGAGATTGAAAACGGCAGCTCTGATTCCTTGCGGAACAAGGCGCCCAATCTCTGTGTGACTCTCCCGGAATAAGGCGACCCTGTCGAGCATCTTGTGCGCTGTGAGCAGTTCCCGAGTTGATTGGATAGCTTCTTCCTGAATATCAAACGCAAACACCCGGCCTTCAGAACCCACGCATTCCGCCAGAAAAAGGGTGTCCTTGCCGCGTCCTGCCGTAGCATCCAACACCTGATCTCCCGGCTGGATAAGGTGCTGCAGATACATTTTTAACATTGTCTGCATATTTTCGATCCCCTTCGGATTGAAGACACCGTTCATGCTCTCATTATTCATGCCAGCGGTCCCGGAGTTTCTCCCGGACAACCTTCGGAAAGCTCCTTCCTCCAAGCCGGATAAATCTTGCTTTGATCGGAGCCGTTTCGATCCGGACCACATCTCCGGAATTCATGGTCGTCATATATTTTCCGTCAACGGTCACCCGGCATTTACTGCCTCTGGTCAGACTGATATCTATTTTTTCCTTGTTTGATATGACCATCGGCCGGGAGGAAAGCGCATGGGCAGCCAGCGGCGTGATCAGCATGGCCTGAACATCCGGGCTCACAACAGGTCCGCCGGCTGAAAGTGAATAGGCGGTCGAGCCTGTCGGTGTTGCAATAATCAAGCCGTCCGAAGGCGGACTCGCAATCGGTTCACCGGAAAGCTTGACCTGAAGCGTTATTAGCGTCTCTTCACTGTCCCGGATAAAAACGACATCATTCAGAACCATATCCTGCTGTATCTGACCGTCTTTAAAATATGAAGTAATCATCATGAGTCTCTCATCGACCGTATATTCATTGCGCAGCACCTTTTTTAAGGCAGAATAGATTTCGCCGCGTTCAACCTCGCATAAAAAACCAAGCCGGCCGTAATTCACGCCGAGAACCGGGATGTTGAACCGGGCGGCTTCTCTGGCAGCTTTCAAGACTGTGCCGTCTCCGCCAAGGGAAAGTACAAAGTCAACATCTTCCGTAATCTCCTGGTCCCATTCCGGTACAGTTTCCCATCCCTGACTGTTGAACCAATTAATTAGCTGAGGGGTGATGCTTTCTTTCGTAATTTTAGAATGGTTAATCCATATCCCTACCTTGTTTCCCATCCGTTCACTCCGTTCCTGCCTGAGCCTTCAGAACAAGCTCAGTCAGACAAGAATTCCAGTCGAATACCGCTGCCTCTTGCTCATTTTTCTTGCAGAGCCAGGCTAAAAATTCTATATTTCCTTCGGGACCGCGAATTGGCGAAAAATCCAGTCCCTTGACCTGAAATCCTTGTTTTTGAGCTTCAGTCAGGACGTTTTGCAGAACCTCCCGGTGGACTTGCGGGTCTCTGACAACACCGTTTTTGCCGACATTCTCGGGGCCGGCCTCAAATTGCGGTTTGATGAGGACTAGCGCCTGTCCGCTTCCTTTCAGAATCGCTGTCATCGAGGGAAAGATCTTGGTCAGGGAAATAAATGAAACATCACACACGATCCAGTCTACTTTTTCCGGGAGACTGTCCGCAGTCAGGTAACGTGCATTGGTTCTTTCCAGGCAGACCACTCTTTCGTCACTGCGCAGCCTCCAGGCCAGCTGACCATAGCCAACATCGACCGCATAGACCCTGGAAGCCCCATTCTGCAGTGCACAATCTGTAAATCCGCCGGTAGACGCCCCGATATCGGCAATGACCTTATCCTTCAGATCCAGCTGAAATACGTCCATCGCCTTGGCCAGTTTCAGACCTCCGCGCGAAACGTAAGGATGGATCTCTCCCTTGACAATCAGGCCTGTATCTTCTTCCAGCATGATGCCTGGCTTGTCAAGACGAAGATTGTCCTTATAGACTTTTCCGGCCATAATTAAAGCTTTAGCCTTTTCTCTGCTTTCAACCAATCCTTTTTGGACGAGAAGAAGATCGAGTCTGGATTTATTTTTGGCCACGATATGCCCATCCTTGTTCTATATCTATTTAAAATCATTAATAAATCATTAACAAATCATTAACATCTGTTTTTCATCAGTTCTCTGGAAACACTGACAATATGCTCAATCGTAATACCGCAATCTTGATGGAGAAGCGGAATTGCACCGTGTTCAACATAATCATCATATCCTATCCGTTCGACTGCTGTGCCTTGAATTCCTTCTTCCTCGAGAACTTCCAGTACCGCGCTGCCCATCCCTCCGGCGAGGATGTGGTCCTCAACCGTAACCAGCCTCCCTGTTTTTTGGACCTCGGCAGTCACCATTTCCCGATCGATCGGATTAATGAAACGCAAATTAATCACACCGGCCTGAATACCTTCAGACTCCAACTGCTTAGCAGCCTCCATACAAAAACTGACAACCGGCCCAAAACCGATCAGCGTAATATCCTGGCCCTCGCGCAGCAGTTCCGCTTTGCCCTTCGGCAATGCTTTGAATTCTTTGTCCATTTCCACGCCGACACCGGCCGATCTCGGGTACCGGACAGCTACCGGGTTGTCCATGGTGAGCGCTGTATAAATCATCTGTCGAAGTTCATTTTCATCTTTCGGCGCCATCAAGGTAAGGTTCGGGATCGTTCTGAAAAAAGAGATATCGAATATACCGTGATGCGTCTTCCCGTCCTCACCGACGACGCCGGCCCTGTCGACTGCAAATACGACCTTGGCATTTTGCAGGCAGACATCATGCAGGACCTGGTCATACGCTCTCTGATAGAACGTGGAATACATGGAAACAACCGGTTTCAGTCCATCCAGCGCGAGTGCCGCAGCAAAAGTTACCGCGTGCGGTTCGGCAATTCCGACATCAAAAAATCTTTCGGGGTAATTTTGGCCAAAATTGTTCAGACCTGTCCCCGATCCCATGGCTGCCGTAACTGCAACGATCCTGTTATCCTCTTCCGCCAATTCACAAATGGTCCGTCCAAATACTTCCGTATAAGTCGGCGGCGCATTCTTTTTAACCATTTCACCCGTTTCTTTGGAAAATGGCCCTACCCCATGGAAGATATCCGGGCTTTGCTTGGCCGGCTCATACCCATTGCCTTTACAGGTCTTAATGTGAACCAGAACCGGACCTTTTTTTTGTTTGGCCTGGTGGAGAACCTTTTCCAGTGACGCAATATCATGTCCATTAATTGGCCCGAGATAGGTCAGTCCCAGCTCCTCGAACAACAGACCGGGTACCAGGAAATATTTAATGCCGTCTTTAGCCCTTCCAGCTGCTTTAGCCATGGAGGACCCAATACACGGGATATTTCTTATGAATTTTTGGACATCTTTCTTCCTTCTGTCGTAAGATGGATCTGTCCTGATCTTGTTCAGATACGAAGACATTGCGCCGACATTCTGGGAGATAAACATTTCGTTGTCATTTAAAACAATAATTAAATTGCTGTCGCTGTTACCGGCATGATTCATCGCTTCATAGGCCATCCCGCCGCTCATTGCCCCATCACCAATCACAGCAATGACATGATAATTTTCTTTCTTAATGTCCCTGGCTTTGGCGAAACCCAGTGCAGCTGAGATGGAAGTGCTGGCATGTCCGGTATCAAAACAGTCGTATTCGCTTTCCTCTCTCTTCGGAAATCCTGCCAAACCGTGAAATTGCCGGATCGTCTTAAAAGTTTCCTTCCTTCCGGTCAGAATCTTATGAACATAGGCCTGATGACCAACATCCCAGATAATCTTGTCGGTTGGAGTGTCAAATACTCTATGCAGCGCCAGGGTCAGTTCCACAACGCCGAGGTTTGATGCCAGATGACCGCCATTCACTGAAATAATATCTATCATCTCCTGACGGAGTTCTTCAGCCAGAACGGTCAGGTCACTTTCGCTTAAGCTTTTCAGATCGGTCGGAGAATCAATTTTGTCCAGAAGCCGCAAATTATTTTCCTCCTCGTTTGTTTTTTGTCATGCTCAGTCCGGTTACCTTTTCCACACTGGCAATCACTCTGCCGGTCATATCAACAATCCGATTTGCTTCGTTAATCGCAATGGTTTTGCCCCAGGCCTTTCCCGTCACAGTAAGCGAAGCAATCAAGGCCAAAATCAACACATTTAAAAGTACCTTCCAGGTACTTAAAACAGAAAATTTAGCGATTAAGCTTAAAATAATGGTCGCGCCCATTGCCCCGCTTAATGTTCCCGTGATATCGCCGACAATATCATTGGCAAAATTGGCGACTTTATCGGCGTGTTTGATTAAATAGACAGACTGCTTGGCACCAAAAATTTTTTTGGCTGCCCGGGCATGGTGAGGCGCTTCATCAGCAGCCGTCACCGCAATACCGATGATATCAAACAGGATTCCGATCGTAATCACAACCATCAGCAATATCCAGGTCAGGCTTACCGGAAAAAACCTTAAAAAAGCCTCTGTTCCGCTTCCCAGAAGTGAAGCAATAAAAAACGTGGCAATAAATACGGTAATAATATAGCGAACACTTTGTTTCTTGCGAACCAAAAGTCTATCCTGCCTTTCTAATCCTATACCCCGTTCTCAAAATAGCGACACGAGAATGCGCTGCATTCTGGCGTCACTAAAAGATCAAACCGACTGCGCAGCCTAGAATTGCGCCGCCAAACACTTCAAAAGGCGTATGACCGATTAGTTCCTTAAACTTTTCCTCTTGAATATTATAACCCAAAAAATCTGTCGGGTGCTGCCGCATCCATTCCACAAGATAGTTGATAATTCTGGCATGATTTCCGGCTGCGCGCCGGACACCGGCAGCATCATACATGACAATAACAGCCAGCGTAACAGCAATCGCAAACAGAGAAGATCCCCAGCCGTCGGTTTTGCCAATGCTGATGGCCAAGGCACAGACAATCGCTGTATGCGAACTTGGAAATCCGCCGGAACTTGTCAGAAGATCAAAGTCCCATTCCTTCTCAATCACAAAATTGATCAGGATCTTTAAGAATTGGGCAAGTATCCAGGCAAAAAGCGAAACCCACATGATATTGTTGTTCAATATCGAAGAGACTGGGTTCATAGCGATGAATCATCCTCTCTCATCCTGATTAATTTTTTCTATCATATGATGTTTCTGTCATTGTTCCCGTCATTCGTCATTTTTATCTAGTACCTTGTAACCCCTAAAATTGTAATATAATGGTGAGCAGATTTCTTTTAAGACAAGGCGGAGGATTGAGCCATACCGAGTGTATGGCGATTGAAGTCCACGGATGGACAAATGTCGCGGATGCCATGGATGGCATAGGAGCGACAAGACAACGCAGTATGAAAAGAAATCGGCCGCCAGGATATATAAGATTTAGGGGTTACATGGTACTAGTTTGTTCTTTCAGCGGTGTAGTCAGCCAGGGATAATAAAAACGCTGCTTTCGGGCCAAAACAAGACAGGGATTCTTTCGCCAGAAAGACCGTTTTTTCCAGTTGCTCCCTGGCCCCCTCAAGTCCCAGCAGTGACGTATAGGTCGGTTTGCCGGATTTTTGGTCCTTACCGGCGGATTTGCCGATGACCGCACTTTCTCCTACAACATCAAGAATATCGTCTTTAATTTGAAAGGCTAATCCCAAGTATAAAGCATAGCTTGTCAAAATTTCAATCTCCGGCTCCGATCCTCCGCCTAGAATTGCGCCAAGACGCGCTGAAGCCTTTAGAAGAGCGCCAGTCTTTAAATGATGGACCTGCTCAATATCAGCCAGCGTGTTGTTTTCCAGGTTTCCAAGTGTATCAAGGCTCTGCCCGCCGACCATGCCCTGCCAGCCGGCAGCCTGGGCTGTCTCTCTGATAACTCTTAATTTTTTCTGAGGCTCTATTGCCGAAGGCTCGGTCAGCAGCTCAAAAGCAAGTGTAAGCAAGGCATCGCCGGCCAAAACGGCTCCGGCTTCTCCGAATACTTTATGGTTCGACAGCTTACCTCTGCGATAATCATCATCATCCATGGCTGGAAGATCGTCATGAATCAGGGAATAGGTGTGGATAAGCTCGATCGCGGCAGCTTCTGAGACAAGCTCTTCAGGCCGTCCGCCGACAAGCTCCGCGCAGGCCAGCGCCAATACGGGCCGAATCCTTTTGCCTCCCCCGACCAGGGAATAATTCATGCTCCTGCCCAGGATACTCTGATCCAGCGGCAAATAATTGAGATATTGTTCAACCATATTCAAATAGTCATTATAGCGTTCTTTGAACATTTTCAGTCTGTACTCCTAATCTTGATCGGTCACTACCAGTTCACCTTTACTATTTTCTAACAAGACTTTGACCTTTGCTTCGGCCGAATCCAGAAGGCCGTTACATTGTTTGATCAGCTTAATTCCTTCCCCAAACAAGTCCAGGGCTTGCTCGAGCTGCACATTGTTCTGATCCAGATCATTAATGATTTGTTCCAGCCTTTCGATCCCCTTTTCGAAGCTGAAGGCTTCTTTATCGCTATTCTTTTTCATGGTAATCCTCTCTTGACGTTTGAATCGCTTGACGTTTGAAGTTCTTCTGTATCTGTAACTTCGCAGATTAATGTCCCGTCACTGAGCCGCACGGATAAAGCATCCCCTGCTGTGGCCTGTCTTACCGTTTTGATTAATTTCCCCTCGATATCATAGGCTAAAGAATATCCTCTTCCCAGTATATTCAAGGGACTTAATAAGTCAATTTTCGCGCTTAACAACCTAAGTATACCATTTTTTTCTGTCAGAAATCCAGTCATTCCCTCGACAAGACGCGTGGAGAGATAATCCAAATTCTGTCTGGATTGTTCGACACGCCAGCCCGGGCGGGCCAAAGCCGAGTTAGACATCAATTCTTCCACTTTATGCCTTTTGGTTCGCAGAACGTTTTGGATCCTTTGTTTGAGCTTTTCTTCATAATAACGGATACCGTCTTGCAATTCATTAAGGACCGGAATGACCAATTCTGCAGCAGCTGACGGCGTCGGCGCTCTTAGATCGGCAACGAAATCTGCAATCGTATAATCGACCTCATGACCGACAGCGGAAACGACCGGTATACGGGAAGTAGCAATGGCTCTTGCCACCTCCTCGGTGTTGAAAGCCCATAACTCTTCCAGGGAACCGCCTCCCCTGCCGATAATCAGCAGGTCAATCTCTCCATAATGATTGGCTCGCTGAATGGCTCGGACGATTTCTGCCGGTGCTGCCTCACCCTGAACCGCAGAAGGAATAATGATTAATGAAACCAATGGATTGCGTCTTCGGGCAATATGCAAGATGTCCTTCAGTGCCGCTCCGGTAGGACTGGTGACGATGGCCACCCTCGAAGGAAATCTTGGGATCGGTTTCTTCTGCTCTGCGGCAAACAGTCCTTCGGCAGCCAAGCGGCTCTTTAGCTGTTCAAATGCCAGGTATAATGCCCCGAGGCCGCTCGGGTAGATTTCTTCCGCATACAGCTGGACGCTGCCGTCTTTTTCATAAAGACGGATACTTCCCCGGACCAGCACTTTCATCCCATTTTGAGGCTGAAAACCAGCCGTCAGATTCCTGGTTTTAAACATCACGGTTTTTATGCCGGCTTCTTTGTCTTTTAGCGTAAAATACCAGTGACCTGACGGAATATGATCTTTAAAATTGGATATCTCGCCTGTCACCCAGCAATTCCATAGACGGTTATGTTTTTTAAGCGCGTCATTGATTTCCCGGTTGATTTCCGATACCGTCAGTATTCTTTCGTTCAAATCAGTTCCACCTCATTTAAATACCCTTTAAATACCCTTGTCGATCTTAAAAATATGAATATAATGGCGTGCAGATTTTTACAAAGTTCTGGTAATTCGTTATAATAATAGTACTATTATACTTACAAAATATCAAAAACACTAGAACAGCGCACAATTTTGAAGGGAGAAACAGGAATATGGAAATTATGAAAACCGTAGCTGAGCTTATGGCTTTGTCCGCAGTCACCGCACCGAAAGCAAAAGGACAGGATTACATAAATGTAAAGGTCATTACAGAACCAGCTGTAATGACTTATCTGGCCGATGAAATGTCGAAGTGCAGCGAGGAAAACGGGAAGAAGTTTTTCAACCGTGATGCTGCCAATATACGTAATTCTCAGGCGCTGGTTTTACTTTCTCTGAAGGATGCCAAACATGCCGGCTTAAACTGCGGCGCCTGCGGCCATCCAAACTGCACGATGCTCGAAGCTGTCGCGCAAGGGCCGGAATTTAACGGTCCGCTTTGTCCCTGGCGCCTGATTGACCTGGGTATTGCACTCGGGTCTGCCGTAAAGACAGCCGGAACGCTCAACGCGGATAACCGCATCATGTATTCCGCAGGTGCCGTTGCGAAAAAAATAGGGTTAATTGAGGGGGATATCGCTGTCGCAATCCCGCTGAATGCGAGCAGCAAAAACATCTATTTTGACCGTTAATGTTCTGTTCTTACTTAGTCTTTTTTGTAAAGAATCTTTTGTATTCGTATACTGCTAATAGCTCACAAAACTATTAGCGGTATTTTCTTATCATTTTGGGTTTACGCCATGTACCCTAACCGCTCTTCGGCTATTGCGCCCTCCTTGGCGCGTCGCTCCTATCCATGGCACCGCGACATTAGGCCATCCGTGGCCGTCAAAAAGCCGCGCTCCGCATCGTGCTCCGCTTGGGCGCGGATAGACTACATGGCGTTGATTTTGAGTATATAAAGTAATAGGAAAAGCGCCTCAAATGAAGCGCCATCTTAGACTGAATATCTTTTTTCTTAGACTGAACATCTTTTCTTATAGTATCTTCCTTCGAATCAGGATATATACTGCAGTTCCCGTAACCAGCGCAGCAATCGCCACGACGAAGACAAACCCATATGGATTTGAATCGCGGAAAGGGACATTGACATTCATCCCCCAGAAACTTGCGATCATCGTCGGAATCGCTAAAATAATCGTCATCGACGTTAAGAATTTCATGACCATATTCAAGTTATTCGAAATAATGGATGCAAACGTATCTGTCAGATTCGTAAGGATCCTGCTGTACATCTCAACCATCTGAACAGCCTGATTATTTTCAATGATGACATCTTCCAGCAAATCTTCATCTTCTTCATGAATCTGAATGAGATGCCGGCACTGATTATTCGAGCGGATACGCAGCAGCCGATCCATAACAATGCCATTGGAACGAAGCGAGGAAGTAAAGTACGTTAAACCCTGCTGGAGATCCATCAGTTCGAATAGTTGTTTGTTTTTCATGGTTCTGCGCAGATCCACTTCAATTTGTTCACTTAACCTGCTGATTTGGCGTAGATATCTTAAATAATACGTCGCGGACTTATAGAGGATCTGGAACAAAAACCTTGTTCGCTTGGCCGTATTGAAAGACCGCCGGTTATACTCATTAAATTCGAGAACAACGGGGTTATTTTCGAGACATACCGTGATAATGTTTTCGGGCGTTATAACGATACCCAAAGGCAACGTATCATAACTCGTCTCACTTAACATGACCGGTATATTAATAAGAATAAGCGCAGAATCATCCTCAATTTCAATACGTGGACGTTCTTCTTCATCAAGCGCCGCTTTAAGAAAATCAAGCGGGCAATTGGTTTTTTCCGCAATCAGAACAAGTTCATCTGGCGCAGGATTAACAAGGTTGACCCAGGCATTTCGCGTCAGGCTTTTCAGGTCATGTTCTTGGTAATTAATTCCATCATTTTTATAGATTCTGAGCACAGCTTCCCCCCCGTTTTCCGCAGGAAGAAAGTCTCAGAATCCGAATGAAAAAAGCTATCTACTTGATGACAAAACGATGATCTTTCAGTCTTCAAAAAATTGTAATCGTAAGAAAACTAAGACTTTTTCCTGCTTTATACTATTGTAGATTTCTATTCCTCCGTAGGAACCGTCACCGTCCAGTTTTCTCACCTGCTTTCATTTAGAAAATTTGGCTGATGCCAAGCCGTTGGCAGCCGCCTTCGTTTCACTGAAAAAAGACTCTAATGTTTCAAAAGTCTTTCGAAGCCTATAAAAAATATACTCTCTAATCAGGCATAAGTCAAACATTAATGAAAAATGACCGGCTGAACACGTACCGGTCATTTTCTATAATAATTTTTTGGACACCAAATTAAATAAAATTCTCGTTCATCCTATTGTAACTTATCAGGTGGTCATACCACCGTCCGACATGTATAATATATCACAAATCACATGAGTATACAAGTACTTTACGTGATAGTTTTAAAATTTTTTACAATTTTTTGGATGGTGCTAAGCAATATATTCATCGTTTTCATGATCATAGGTGAAATTCTGGGTTTTCGTATTAACCCCTCAACTCCAAAGTTTTCATACCGTTTTACCCAGCGTCGTACATGTGTATCTCCGCATCCGAGTAATCTCCCAACAGCTTTACATGACATGTGTTTTTCGGTTACTTTCATTACTGCTTCCAGACGTTGTTTATAAGAATATTTTGCCATAGAAAAGTGCACCTCCAAATGTTGATTTTTTTGTCCAACATTTGGGGTGCACATTATACATTGACGTCTTTTATTTAGGGCTAAGTTGCGTTACAGTCAACTAGTTTGTCATTAAATGCGCGTCGATCGAAGCTGCAGCCGTTTTTCCAGCGCCCATTGCGAGAATGACAGTGGCTGCGCCGGTCACGATGTCTCCGCCGGCATACACACCCGGAATCGAGGTCGCCATGGTCGTCTCATCGGCAACGATGTTGCCCCACTTGTTCAGTTCCAAACCTGCTGTCGTGGTGGTCACGAGCGGATTCGGTCCCTGGCCGATCGAGACTACGACGGTCTGCACCGGCAGCTCAAACTCGGAACCTTCAATCGCTACCGGACGGCGGCGTCCGGATGCATCCGGCTCACCCAGCTCATATTTCAGACAGGTCATGCTCTTGACATTACCGTTTTCGTCACCATTGATCGCAATCGGATTGGTCAATATCTTAAATTGAATGCCTTCTTCCTCAGCGTGATGCACTTCCTCAACACGCGCCGGCAATTCGGTCATGGAACGGCGATAAACGATGTAAACGTCTTTGGCACCGAGACGAAGCGCTGTTCTGGCTGCGTCCATGGCCACGTTGCCGCCGCCAAGTACCGCGACCTGCTCTCCCACTTTGATCGGGGTCGCATGATTCGGGAAATCATAGGCTTTCATCAGATTCGACCGGGTCAGGAACTCATTGGCGGAATATACGCCGTTGTAGTTTTCACCCGGAATCTTCATAAAGTATGGCAGCCCGGCGCCGGTGCCGATAAATACGGCATCATAGCCGTTTGCCAGCAGTTCCTGGACAGAGGTGACTTTGCCAACGACTTGGTTAACCAGGATTTCGACGCCCATATCTTTTAAGCTGTTGATTTCTTTCTGAACAATGGCTTTCGGCAGACGGAATTCAGGAATTCCGTACATCAGTACGCCGCCGGCCACATGCAAGGCTTCCAGAACAGTTACAGCATGGCCTTTGCGGGCGAGCTCAGCCGCACAGGTCAGTCCCGCAGGACCAGCACCAATCACGGCTACCTTTTTGCCTGACGGTGTTGCTTTTTCTAATTTGCTTGTGCCATTGGCCATTTCGTAATCTGCTGCAAAGCGCTCCAAACGGCCGATTGCAACCGGTTCGCCTTTGACGCCAAGGATACACTGGGCTTCACACTGGGATTCCTGCGGGCAGACACGTCCGCAAATTGCCGGCAAGGTATTTTTGCCTTTTAAGATGGACGCGGCTTCGAGGTGTTCACCCTCGGCTATTTTATTGATAAACTGGGGAATATCTACCCCTACCGGGCAGCCTTCCACACATTTTGGCTTTTTGCACTGAATGCAGCGTTTGGCCTCTTCCGCAGCGGTCTCTACCGTGTATCCCAGCGCAACTTCGCTGAAATTTTTCCCCCGGACGATTGGATCCTGACAGGGCATATCATGTCGTGGTGCTTTTGATGCCATGATTATTTGCCCTCCTTTGCACACTGGCACTTGACTTTACCGTAAGCGACAGCTTCTTCATTTTTAAAGAAGGCCGAACGTTTCATGGCCAGGTCAAAATCTACCTTGTGGCCGTCAAATTCCGGCCCGTCAACACAGGCAAATTTGGTTTCGCCGCCGACATCGAGTCTGCAGGCACCGCACATTCCTGTTCCGTCGACCATGACAGGATTCATACTGACGATGGTCTTGATGCCAAGAGGTCTGGTAAAATTCGCTACGGATTTCATCATAACGACCGGACCAATCGCCCAGATCGCATCAACTTTGATACCCTGGTCCAAAACGGACTGGATGCCGTGCGTGACAAAACCTTTCATGCCATAAGTGCCGTCATCGGTTGTAATGACGACTTCATTACTTACGGCCCGCATTTCGTCTTCGAGGATCAGCAGGTCTTTAGTTCTTGCTCCGAGAATGGAGATGACCTTATTCCCTGCTTCTTTCAGGCCGCGCGCAATCGGATGAACCGGCGCAATACCCACGCCGCCGCCAATGCACAGAACCGTACCGTAATTCTCCATTTCGGTGGCTTGTCCGAGCGGTCCTACAAATGTAACAAAAGAATCACCTTCCTGCATCCGGGTAATCAGATTGGATGAATAGCCTACCTCCTGGATGACGATGGTGATTGTCCCTTTATCCCGATTAAAGTCCATGATGGTCAAAGGGATCCTTTCAGATTCCTCATTTTGGCGAACAATGACAAATTCGCCGGGTTGGGCTTTCTTGGCGACTTCCGGAGCTTCTACTTCCAGCAGTGTAATAATGTCTGCCAACTGCCTTCTTTTGACTACCTTATACACGTTGTCTCCCCCTCAGGATTATTCGTTGTACCGACCAAACGGATGAATGGTCCCCTTTTCCAAGCTATACAAGTATATACATCTATGTTTGGCACAGTAACACGTATTTGATACTTTACCTTGTTTATTATAAATGAACTTTTGCTCCGAAATCAAGTCTTTTCATTGTAAAATGTCCTTAGAGCTCAAAAAAACTCATTTTATATCATATTTTTAGATTTTTTCTAAATCTCTTTGTAGAAGATAAAAACAATTACTGATTGTCCGACAACACCGCTTCCCGCGTCAGAAGTGCGACCCCAATCGAATTATCTGAACTCCATCCCGGCTTTGCCCAAAATAATCTGGCCTGAGGTTCCAGCTTCTTTTCAAGCTGATTCCTTAGATATTGATTTGAGGCTACTCCGCCAACAATCAGAATATCTCTGAGTCCGGTATCGTCAACAGCTTTGGTCAAGACCTTATAAATCGTCCGGACAATACAGCCTTCCACCGCCCGGGCCAGATCAGCCGAACGTTTTTTTTCTTCGATCAGACGCTGAACTGCCGACTCGACGCCCGAGAAACTCATCTCATATCCTTTGACCGAGGAAGGCAGCAGAGAAGCAGATCCAGGCGCTGATTTTAAAGCCAGTTTTTCCAGCTCCTTTCCCGCCGGGAAAGGCAGCCCCAGACGCACGCCGACTCTGTCTACAAATTGACCGGCATGCAGATCACTGCTTCCGCCAAGAATCTGCAAACTTAGTTTTCCGGGAGAATCCTTCCGGACTTTCAATACTTCCGTTGTTCCTCCCGAAAGGTGGACAGCCAAAAAATCCGTCAAAGCAAAACCTTCGGCGGATTCCAATCCTGCAGCCAGATGTCCTTCCTGATGACTCGTCGTTACAAGCTTTACATTTAAAGCGCTGGCCAGAGATGAAGCAACCGACCTTCCTGCCAGAAAGACCGGCATATAGGATTGCTCTGCCGGACGAGGCGCCGTACTGACGCCAATGCCGGCAATTTCCGGCCATATCGTTGGCGGAACCAGGGCCAGTAGTTCCGGAAGATTTTTAATATGATTAAAAAGAGCTTCCGACTGGGCCAACCCTTTCTCTCCCTGAGGAACTTCGAGTAGGTGTCTTTTTTCCCAGACCAGATGCTTTTCTTGATTCACCACGGCGACGGATGTCGTGTATGCGCTTGTATCAAGACCTAAGAACATCATTTTTCACTCTCGTCCATCAGCTTGTCTAAAATACCGTTAATGAATTTTGCTGAATCATCCCCGCCGAACCTTTTGGCAATCTCAATCGCTTCATTTAAAGTGACCCGCTGGGGCGTGCCGGGGCTGTACAGCATTTCATAGGCAGCAAGCCGCATCAGATTGCGGTCCACATTGCCCATCCTGTCCAGAGCCCATTCGTGGGAAGTCGAAGCAAGCTTGGCATCAATATCCGTTTTGTTCTGCAGGGTTCCTTCAACCAGTTCCCTAATAAAATCTGCCGTCTTATCAGAGACGGCAAATTCCTGGATCCAATGCTGCAGGACTTGTTCCCGCTTGTCCGTTTCTCCCGTTATATCAATTTGATAAAGTATTTGCAGTGCCGTTTCGCGGGCCTTTCTTCGGCCCATTATTTTACTCATCAATATGCCTCCGGAATTTCATTCTACGTTTTATGTTTGCCCCAAAAAGGTATTCTATGTATTACTTTGCTCAGTCCGGTAGGCCAAACCCCATCATCCCAGCATTTTCCCAAGTAATATCCCCCGCAGGATAAGGCAGCTAAAAGCAGTGTCTGCCAAAATCCCAGCAAAATAAACATCAAAGCCACAAAAAAACCAATCAAAAAACCAAAAAATTTACCAGGATGATTATCAAGACACCATAGAAAAAAAATATTGAGTTTATCCCCGATATTTCTCCAGAAATTGCTCATCTCTCCACCCTGCTGCACTGTTCTATTTTTCTTTCAAATCTTTTTCTTTATTCGTTTTATCTTTGCTGTCTTTGACGTCCTTGATCTCAGCCGTGTTTTTGAACGCGATGCCTTGAATATGAACGTTGATGACCATGACGGTTAATCCAGTCATCCCTTCAATCGCTTCTTTCACAACGATCTGTACCTTCTGGGCTACATCAGGAATTGACACCCCGTACTGGACGGCAATAAACAAATCCACGGAAGCTTCTTTTTCGTCAATTTCAACTTTGATGCCCCTGGAACCTTTGGATGAATTTTTGCCCCGGCCTAAAATATTGGCGATATCCTGGGCGAAACCTCCGCTTAACTCAGCGACTCCTTCAACTTCCGAAGCTGCCATTCCGGCAATCACTTCAACGACCTCATCAGCAATTTTGACTGAACCGATTGAATGATCTATTTTGTTATTATCCATTATCGCACCTCATTTTCCATCTTCAACCTGTTATTATTTTTATTATAACAGAATCCCCCGTTGCCGCAAATCCCCCTGCCTTATTAACATAAATTTCATTCCTGAATAACGCAAATATGGAACATTTTCCACCGGACCCGATTATCAGATTTTTTCCGACGTGTCTTTGACGACTGCTACTTCGATTTGATCAACTGAAAAACCGGTAATTTCCGATACTGTGTTTTGGATAATAAACATGTCCTGAACTTTTAATTGATTTGCCAGGACTGTAACCGTGGCCTTTTGCGTGTTGACTTCCGAAACAATATCTGTAAAACCTTTCATTTTCAGCACATTCTCAATTTCGGCTTCCCTGCTGATCTTGTCGCTTAAGGCCAGCCAGCGCTGCTGCGCCTGACTGCGTGTCTCCGTGATATCGGACGCCAGCAAAGGCTCCAGCATGTTAAGTGTTTCCTGTCTGGTCTGCTCCCGTTTGATCCTATAATTAACAAAGTAGTTTTCCCCCTCATTTTCCGTCAGTTCAATTATTTCTGCTGAGAAACAAACGGAATCCGGGATATTGACCGGCAAGCCTTCTTCCTTTTGCTGCCCAAAACATGCTTGGCTGAGCCAAACAATGGAGCATACCGCGATGGCCGGAATCACGGTGATCCAGATCAAGGATGCTTTTATTTTCAGGTTCAATTCAGACGCCCCCCATTGGAACAACACTGATTTTGGCCGGTTCAATATTCAACAACGTCCTGACCGCTTCAAATACTTGTTCCTTTATTTTGGGATCACTTGCTCCCTGCGCGATAACCAATACTCCCGCGACCTGTGGACGCTCCTCCGTAATGATTAAAGCATTTTCGCCGACGACCACGATCTTGTTATTCTGAGTTACCTCTTCCGTTTCTCTGGTTCCGCCGTCTTTATCCGTTTCCTTGGAAGTTTTTTTCGTAACGCTTTCATCCCTGGCATACTGTTTCTTTACATCGGAGGTCAGGGTAACTAGGACCTTCGTTTTGCCAACGCCCTGAATTTTTTCCAGATTGGCTGCAAGTTTTTCTTCAAGTTGTTTTTCCAATGCAGTAAAACCCGATTCATTTTCTGGAACGGCTGTTACCGTTTCAGCCGGGGATTGGACTGATGCAGCGGGCTGATCCTCCTGTGAGGTAAAAATAAGAATGGCTGCGACGATTACCAGCAAGATCACGGCCAACGTAATCTTTTCTGTGATCACCTGCTTGAAAAATCCCATACTGACTTCCTTCCTCCTATTTTTCTTCCTGCACAAACACGATTTCTTCCGGCAGCTGCATGAGTGCTGCAACCTGTTTTTTTATTTCCATTGCTTTCGCTGACTCAGCCGTTCCCTGGTCCTCGGCCTGGTCTGTGTTGACGCCTCCGATAATGACCGGCTTAACAGGCTCAATGCTGACAATTTGCTGACTGAAATGGATCTCGACTTTTTGGATTTGCGGATAGTCGGCAAATCCCTCTCCCCCGTCCTCCAGTTCAACATTCGTATCCGAGCTTTTGACCCCTTCCACTCCGGATACAAGGGCCTGAATCTGGTTAACCAGAATCCTGCGGTATTGTTCGATCACCAGAGCATTTGCTTCCGTGGAAGAATTGTCTTCTCCGTCAGAACTATTTTCCTGTGCCAGAACAGGCAAGTCTCCGGAAGAACTGCCGGCCCAGGCCGGCACGCTATTTTCAAAGTCCCAGTTCAGTAGATCTGCCAACGGATTCAGGATTGCCGCAATCACAAACAGCCCCATGACCATCTGCACAAATCCCCGCATGGATTTATTCGGCAGAAGCATCTCGAGAAAGGAGGCCAGCAATAGAATGAAAGCCAGGTTGCGAATCAGCGTCTTTAATCCTTCCATTTTCCCACACCTCAAAATCAGCGAAGCATTACCGCCAAATTTCCAGTCCCGACAATGATCACGATCGTCATAAAAAACATGATACCGACGGATGTAACGGTTACAAAAATATATAATAAGCCTTTGGACATGTCCTGTAGACTATCCGCAAGTTCTTTTTCTCCCAGAGGTTCGACCAGTGCCGCAGCCAGTTTAAAAGTAAACATCATCGCGATAATCTTAATCGCCGGCAGAAAGGTAATGACGATAATCGCAATCATTGCCACGATCCCCAGCGCGTTCTTAAGCAAGAGACCTGAGCTTGCCACGATCTCAACAGCGTCTTTGAAAAATTTGCCGGCAACCGGGATCAAATCTGCTGCATATTTTACCGTCCTCAGCGTGACCCCGTCGGCTACGCCCCCTGTTACGCCTTGTACCGACATAATGCCGATAAAAACCGTCATGACGATACCAATACTGAGTTTACCTCCGAACTCCAGCAGAGAGGCTAATTTACTGAGCTTGAACTGTTCGGAAATGTTATTGAACAGCCTCAGGATAATGCTCAGGAAAAAAAGCGGCAACACAATGTTTTTGATTACCGTAGCCAAAAAGATCAGACTGCCGATGACCATCGGTTTAAACAAGGCTGCGCTGGTCAGACTGCCCATGGTCAGCAGGACGGTATACATGGCCGGGAGGATGATCTGCATAAAAGAAACCATATTGTCAATGGACGCATTGCCGACGTCCAGCGCAATACGAAAGGATGTCATTGCAAGCGCCAACAGGACAAGATATACGAGCATTCGGGCTATCCTGCTTACTTCGCCTGTAAAAGCAGACTGCAGTTGATTGATGATTGCGCAGATCACAGCGAGCACCAGCAGCTTTGCAATCAAAGGCGCGTTGGTGACTACCTGTTTCAGCAGAGCCTTGACAATGCTGCTGCCGATGCCCTGCAGACTAAAATTAGCCTCGCCGTTTTTAATACTTTCAAAGATCTCTGTTAAAGAAAAATCAGGCAGAGAGTCCTGAACATCGCGGTCCAGTTGATTCAAAAATTCTCTGACTTTAGATAAATCTATCTCTTCGGACAAATCTACTTTTTCGGACACGCCCATCTCCCCGGAATTCTCTGCTTCCGCAAATCGTTTATCCGCCTCCGTCCCTGTGTAACTCGTCTCCTGACTTTCTGCCGCCAGGGTCACCACTGGAAAAGCAAATACCAGGGTCATCCATATGGCAAGCCCCAGCGTAGCCAAGACTTTTTTTGTCATCCGTATCGCTCCTCACGCCAGCAGCTTCATCACGGATTCCATGATCGCTGCAATGATTGGGATAGCCAAAATGACCACGAATACTTTGGCTGCAATTTCAACTTTTGTGGCCAGTGCATTCTCTCCGGCATCCCGGCAGATTTGGCCTCCCAATTCCGCCAAATAGGCTACTCCCACGATTTTAAGAACAATGAATAAGTAGTAGGAACTGATATCTGCCTGATCAGCCAGTTTCTGCAGCAGATCAATAACCAGTCTGATTTTGTCCATGATCAGCAGAAATATGGTTACCCCTGCCAGAATGCTTAGCTGAATTGCAATCTCAGGTTTAATTTGTTTCAGAACAGCTCCGAGAACCGTGACAATGATGGCGAGTCCAATCACTTGTGCTATTTCCATTGCCAGAGCCCCCTAGTATAGATTAAATACGCTTTTCACCAGAACAAACAGATCGGAGATTCCCTGGATGACCAGATACAACACGACAACAACCCCGGCAATGGTAACCATCTGGGCCTGCTCTTTCTTACCGGCCTCATTCAGAATAATTGCACAAATGCCCACCAATAGACCAATACCTGCTACCTTCAAAATGAGGTCAATACTCATCGCGAACCCTACCTCCTCACATGATCATAATGACAACCGCAATTCCGCCCAGGAAGCCGAGGTAAGACCACATCTTTGCCCTGCTTTCTGCCTGCTGCCTGGCCTTTTCATCTACGCCTGCCAAATGCCGCTGAACAAGTTCGAGCTGTTTATGCTGTTCATTCCGGTCCGACCTGCCCAATCCCTGACTGATTCCGCTGATCACCAGCCAATCGTCCTCTGTCAGGCAGGTTTTTCGGCGGTGCGTTTCAATACTTTTTTTCCAGGCCTGAGAAGCATTTTCTCCGGATCTGATCTGTTCCTCAAGACTGGCAAAAAACAGCTGCCAGGGAGGACCGGTTCTTTCCTTAAGTACCCGGAAAGCGTCTGGCAGAGGCGTTGCTCCCCAGTATATCTCAGTATCCAGCAGCGCCAGGGCATTGATCATTTCCCTGATTTCCTGCGGACGTTTCTTAATTTGTTTTGCCTTCATGATTCCCAAACAGCCAAATCCGATGATCAGCGCAAGATAGCCTGCAACCAGCATACTTTTCGCCTCCAATGGCCTAATAAAGCGGACCGATCAACTCGTAAAACATTCTTCATATACTATCCTCTTGGCTTAAAGACCAACCTAAGCAAACTTATCATCAGTCTGTGGGGCACAATTCCGCTGTGAGCGGAGCACGATGCGGAGCGCGGCTTTTTGACGGCCACGGATGGCCTAATGTCGCGATGCCATGGATGGCAAGAAGCGACTTGCCAAGGATGGCGCAACAGCCGAAAAGCGGTATTGTACCCCACAGACTTGCCCAAAAAATAGTTCAATGGTTTGTGAGATGAATCTAAGCGTTGTACGAATGTCGCGATGCCACGGATAGCTTATTGAACAAATTAACGCCGCTCGCCATGTCATAAACGGCTTCCACCGTACCCGGACCGTTTGCCCTGCTTAACACAACAACCCTTTCAAAAGTCTCTCTATTCAGCAATTCCCTGAGATGGATCCTTTTTTGCAGTTCGTCCAAAGAACCGGCATGGACCGTAGCCAGAATTTTTACGCCGCAGCGAACGGCCTCCCCAAGCGCCGCGGCATCTTCCCGCCCCCCCAGTTCATCGACAGCAACCACCTCAGGCGCCATTGACCTAATCAGCATGATCAGTCCCTGAGCTTTGGGACATCTGTCCAGTACATCTGTGCGGCAACCAAGATCGAAAGAAGGAATGCCCTGCCACATCCCGGCAATCTCACTTCTTTCATCAACCACGCCGACAGTATGGCCTTTCAGGTTGAGTTGAGGTACACCGTTGCTGAGATTTTTAACTAAAAATCTCAGCATTGTGGTCTTCCCTGCTCTCGGAGGTGAAACCAGCAACGTATGGCAGACTGTATTTTTCTGATTGATCAGTAAGCCCAGCAATTCCGGAACGATCATTTCCGGCTGTCTCGCTAAACGAATATTCAAGGCGGAAATATGGCGCATAATCCTGATCTTGCCATGTTCAACGACTGTTTCTCCGCTTAATCCCACGCGGTGCCCACCGGGCAAAGTCAGAAAACCCTGCCGTAATTCCTCCTCAGCGGCATAGACAGAACTGAAGGTCATTTTTTCCAGCGTTTCCAACAGGTCTTCACGCTTGACAATATATGCTAGATTCTTTGTTCCGGTTTGCCCCGCCGAAGTACAGAAATATTCCCTGGTTCCTGTTCTGAAGAGGACAGGCTGGTTGATTCTGAGACGAATTTCTTCAATATTTTCCGTGTCGGGTAAAGCCTCTGCCGCCTTACGGATCATTCCGCCCAGCTGTTCCCCAAACCAACGGATAATCCCTTCACCCTCTGATTCCGGATTAAAGAGTACATCATTTTTATTCCTAGGAACTTCCGTTAAAGGTGAAGCAAAGCTTACCTTCATGTTTTAACCTCCTCTGTATTAGAAGGTATGTCCTAAAAAACGTTTTTAGAATTACCAGTTTGTTCGGAGAAAATAAAAAACGACCTCAATGGTCGTCTTAGGAAAATTGAACATGAAAAGCTCCTTGCCAAAGGATAAATCACCTTGAGTTTCCTTTCTACATATCCTACATGAAAAGGAGTAGGAGGTGCTCTATGCTTATTCATGTCGTCAAAGCGAATCAAACTTTGGATCAGATTGCAATTACATATCGGGTCTCGCCGGCATCAATCATAAGCGTGAACGGACTTGTTGAACCTGTACAACTGCTGACCGGATTAGCATTAGTTATACCGACTGAAGATGTCTTCCATACTGTGAAATCGGGAGAAACATTATGGAAAATTGCCCAGATTTATGGAACGACCGTACAAATCATTCTCCAGAACAATCAGATTGCTAACCCTGCCAATATTTATCCTGGCCAGCTGATCACCATTCCTGCCAGGCGGCATCGCGTTCTCGCTGGAGAGACTTTATGGTTTATTGCTCAAAAATATCAAGTCTCTTTACAAAACCTCATTAAGGTCAATAACATCACGAACGTCAATTTGATTTATCCGGGCACTGTACTCATGATCCCGCGTAAACCTCGGCCAACCATCGATGTCAATGGCTATATCTATCGTTTCAGTCAGGATGCGATTGCTACTGTCAATCGGGAAGCTGAACATCTTACATATTTAAGTCCTTTCGCCTACTTGATTAGAGAGGATGGAAGCCTGCAGACAATCGAAGATCTTCCGCTCATTCAAGCTGCCATAGCAAAAAAAGTAACCCCGATGATGTCCATTACCAACTTTACGTCGACTACGCGTGGAGAAAATCTTGCTCATCTTGTCTTGACCAATACGGAAGCCATTAATCGGTTAATGACAAATGCCATCAATATCATGAAAGAAAAAGGTTATCGGGGACTTAACATTGATTTTGAAAACGTACTTCCCGAAGACAGGGGAGCTTATAACGCTTTGCTTCAAATAGCAGTTACCCGTCTTCATGCAGAAGGGTTCTTCGTTTCAACGGCTTTAGCGCCAAAATTAAGTGCTGAACAACGGGGACTGCTCTACGAGGCGCATGATTATCCAGCCCATGGCCGAATTGTAGATTTCGTTGTTCTTATGACCTATGAATGGGGTTGGCGCGGCGCTTCACCACAGGCAATTTCTCCCTTGAATCAGATCAAACGGGTTTTGGATTATACTGTTTCAGTCATTCCAAGAGAAAAAATCTTTTTTGGCTTTCAGATTTATGCCAGGGATTGGCTTTTGCCGCATGTCTCCGGACAAATTGCCGAAACCTTTGGAATGGATGAAGCAATGTCCAGAGCCCTTCGATATCATGCTGAGATCCAGTATGATACGGTTACCCAGTCCCCTTTCTTCCGGTATACGGATACGCAGGGAAACAGTCATGAAGTGTGGTTTGAGGATGCCCGCAGTGCCCAGGCCAAATTTGATACCGTCAAAGCTTATGGATTAAGAGGCATCAGTTATTGGGCTTTAGCCTATCCCTTTCCTCAGAACTGGGCTTTGCTGGAAGATAATTTTACGGTCCGGAAATGAGGAAATGAGAGATTCCTCAAACAGATTCTTGCGTTTCACAAATAATAAAGGGTTGTTGCTCAAGAAATTACTTGCCCAACAACCCTTTTATTCTAATTATTCTTCTTGTAATAGATAAGATGATTAAGCCCGGGAAACATACGCTCCGCTTCTGGTGTCGATAATCAGGACATCGCCTTCATTCACAAAGAACGGTACTTGAACCGTAGCACCGGTCTCGACAGTCGCCGCTTTGGTACCGCCTGTGGCCGTATCACCCTTGACTCCGGGCTCACATTCCGTTACTTTAAGCACAACTGTATTGGGAAGGTCTACACCAATGACTTCGCTATTATAGAGCAGGACGCCAAGGTTCATATTTTCTTTGAGCCACTTGACTTCCTGGCCAATTTGAGCCTCGGTCAACATAATTTGTTCATAGCTTTCATTGTCCATCACAACAAATTGATCACCGTCTTTATACAAATACTGCATCTCACGGCGATCCAGACGGGCTCTGGGAACTTTCTCCCCGGCATTGAATTTCTTTTCAACAACGCCGCCCGTTCTGACATTCTTAACTTTGGCACGCACAAAAGCAGCGCCTTTTCCAGGTTTCACGTGTTGGAATTCGACTATCTGAAATATATCGCCATCCAGTTCAATAGTCACTCCGGTTTTAAAATCGTTTGAAGAAATCATTTTGCTGATCCCCCTATAATATTGTAGATTTTTTTATGTATCAATAACGGATACAAGTAATGCCACTAATCAATAATAATGCACTGCTTTGGTGTCTGTGTCAAGACTTCCAAACCAGAATTTGTGACTAACGCGACATCTTCAATTCTGACGCCGCCCCAGTCAGGGATATAAATTCCGGGTTCAATCGTAAGTACCATCCCCGGTTCAAGTACCGTTTCATCACGGGTATTTAAATACGGTGTCTCATGGATCTCGATCCCGAGGGAATGCCCCAGACTGTGACCGAAATATTCACCGTAACCGGCACGTGTAATCACTTCTCTGGCTACCGCATCGACATCTTTAGCCTTAACGCCGGGCTTCAGAGCTTTAACCCCGGCCAGCTGCGCCTCGAGCACAATATCGTAAACTTCCAGGTGCTTGCTCTCAGGCTTTCCCAAAAACAGCGTCCGCGTAAAATCGGAACAATACCTTTGGTAGATCGCTCCAATATCCAGCGTTAGAAATTCCCCTTTTTGTATCTTTTTGCTGGAAGCCACACCGTGCGGCAGCGCGGAACGTGTTCCCGAGGCGACAATATAGTCAAACGATCGGCCGCTGGCACCCATTTTCCTTTGGCAGAATTCCAGTTCCAACGAAAGCTCTTCTTCCGTCATTCCCGGATATATCTTGTCCAGTGTCTGGACAAAGGCCTGGTCCGTGATTCTAACCGCCTGGCGGATCAGTGCAATTTCCGTTTCATCCTTAATTTGCCGGAGCTTCTTAAAGATCACGGAGGCATTTTCAAATCTATGCCCGCTTAGAGCCTGCTGCAGTTTCTGGAAATCGCCCCAAGACAAAGCCTCTTCCTCAATCCCTATTACAATCAGCCCTTGAACCATCTCTCCGATGACTGCATAGGGATCTCCGGTCACTTTGATAATTTCAAAACCCGGGGCTTCCGCCGCGGCTTGTTCAATATACCGGAAGTCTGTGAATAGAATGGAACGGCTGGGTTCGATCAGCAAGGTTGCACTGGTCCCCGTAAAACCGCTTAAATAAAAAATATTGGGCGATGAGGTCACGATTAAGGCATCAAGTTTATTCTCGGCCAGTCTCCGGCGAATCTTTTCCAGCCTCATGGTTGCTATTCCTTTCCTTCTGACGGTACTTCTGAAATTCCAGCGCATAGGCTAAGGCCAGAAAATAACTGTCTGTCCCGAGTCCGCTGATTTGCCCGACGCAGGCTCCGGCGATCACTGAATGGGAACGAAAACCTTCCCGGGCATAAATATTCGACAGATGCACTTCAAGAGCGGGCACGTTTACCCCTTTGATCGCATCGTAAAGTGCATAGCTTGTATGGGTCCAGGCCCCTGGGTTAAGAATTAAAAAATCAGCCGGCGTTAACTTCGTAATCCAGTCCACAAGCTCCCCTTCATAGTTCGTCTGATGGCACTCGACAGTGAAGCCATGTGTTTGTCCCGTCTCGATCAACCTGCCGTTCACTTCATCAAGCGTTGTTTTACCGTATATATCCGGTTCTCTCTGTCCGAGAAGATGAAGATTAACACCATGGAAAACATGAATACGGTTCATAGGTCTCTCCTTCTTTATCTATTATTTGCTATAGAAAACAAAATAATGACATAGCCTTTTTCTACCTAAAATAAGGCATATCTCATTATAACGAAAAAAATAAAAATATAAAATAATTTTGCTGAATTCTTTGAATAGTCATGAACCACGTTTGAGGCGTCTATTTTGGCGTTTCGCTGTCCGTTTTCTCGCTGCTCTGAACCTGAGGATAAATGACCCCAAGTGCGGATTTTTCGCCTTCCATCCGCGGAGAATTGACAATATTAATATTGCTCAGCATAATACTGGTTTCAATAACCCCATTTCCGGGACATTCCACTTTCCGAATTTCAGTCCGCGGCAGGATAAAATGGACCTCATGCGGAACTGTCGGTTCGCCGATCCTGGCAACCCGGATTTTTACGCCTTCTACTTCAAGGATTACATCATCGTACCGTTTTTGGGCATACCCACTGGTAAGGTAATTGCCTGGATCGTTGGCATAAGCTGAACCGGCAGATCCGGAAGCGCCATAACCGGAAGCCTGCCGATCCGGAATATTAACGATCTGTCCAACGACCAACGCGCAAGGATCGACACCGGGGTTTGCTTTGCCGATATCCTGCCAGCAGCACCCGTTCCGGCCTGCTAAAAGGAAAAATGTATCTCCTGCTTTTATCGTATACTTTTTCAACAGCCCTCCCCCTTTCTACATTTCCATATTATGGGGATCAAGGTTGTCAGGTTCTTTTTTATCAAGTAGGTCTTTGACAGCTTTAACGATCAACCAGACACAATAGAAAGGAGATATCATCACCAAAATTGACAATATCCCGGTTCAAAGTTCTTCCGACCTGATTCAGTAAACATACCGCTTGGCGTGACATAAACATGATTGATAAAGGTTTCAGATATTGTTTTCGGGAGATGTGTCGCTTCCTTGGAAAGCGCTTCATCAAGGCGAGCAAGGAAGAACGGCACCATCTCTCCCCAATGACCTGCAATCAGCTGTAAATTGGGATATTTCACGAAAACACCCGATAATATCATCCGTAGAATGTGGACGCCTACTTCTGCATGCCACCCCCAGCCAAATGCTGATAATCTGGCACTGACAACCGGGTCTAAACCGCTATAATACACCGCTTGTACTATTCTTGCCGGAAATCCCGGGTGCATATAAATCGGCACTTGCAAAAAGTTTGCCATCTCAAGGACAGGCTCAAATTTTGCGTTATGAAGAAAGGTTGCGTCTGCCGCTGGCCGTCCGCTAAGTAAAACCCCTTTGAAATTAAGTTCTTTGACGGTGCGTTCCAGTTCATCTGCCGACGCCTTCGGGTCTGCCCACGGTAAAGTTGCAAAAGCTGCAAAGCGGTCAGGATATTTTCTAACCCTCTCTGCCATTTCATTGTTGGCTGCCTTCGCGATCGAAATAGCTTCCGGCGCAGGGATTAGCTGAGTCGCTGCGGTATAAGAAAGCACCTGCATATCTATTTTTTCTGCATCCATGCTTGCCAACCACTTTTCCTCAACATTCCCATCTGTATTTGTAGTGTAATAGGCCAACCCCGGCGAGTGGGAATCGGAAATGTATGGCGTCATTTGCAACAGATATTTCCATGACGCTGCGGTTATTTCTCTATTATTTACATGTTCTTCGATTGTGATAATCTTCATTTTTTATTTACATTTCCTTTATTCGTTTATAAATGACTCAATCCCATTGACCCAAACGCGTTTAACTTTATGGAGCGCATTAATATCGGTGGTAGGGTCACCATCAACCAAAAGCAGATCCGCCCTGTGACCCGGTTTAATCATGCCTCTGTCTTTAAAGCCAAACAATTTGGCAGGAAGGCTGGTTGCGCTTTGTAGAGCCTGTACGGGAGTCATGCCTGCAGCCACAAACGCTTCGATTTCATCAAGCAAACCAATACCGTGATCGATTCTGGCAGGGGCAAAGGGCGCATGATTTGCATCCGTACCTGCAATGACTGGTATCCCCGCATTCATTAAGGTTTTTAGTATAATATCAATATTTTGTGAATCCAAGTTGAGATTGGGCATACGATTTAGAAAAGCGATCGTTTTTTTCATCATGCCCGAAGTAGGAACCGTAATGATCCCTTTTTCCAACATTTCTTCGATCAGGGATTGCGTAATCGGGGCTTCAACCGGAATGTGCGTAATAATATCAACACCTGCGTCAATGGCTGTTTTGAAAGTGGCCATCGATACAGCATGGGCAAATACCAGAAGTTTATGTTCGTGTGCAGCCTCTGTCAAGGCGGTAATTGTTTCCGGGGATAAGGCCTTTTCCGCCATACGCGGTTGATCCTCAATGATAATTTTTATATAATCAGCACCTTTATTAACCTGATCGGCAACAAAACCTTTTGGGTCGTCAATAGGATAAAGAGCAGCTGTGTAACAAGTCAATACATCCGAAAATCCCGGGCGTTTTTTCAGGCTGTTTATAAACTCCGTGGAATGAGCCGCCATATCAAGCATAGTGGTAACGCCGTACTTTACAGCATTTTCCAGGTCACTTAATGCTTCCATATGGACATGCGCGTCAATCAGTCCGGGCAGCAGTGTGCCCCCCTCGCCATCAATCACAGAGTCTCCTTTGGTTTCGTGGGATATAAACCATTTTCAATCACAACCGATTTATGATTCGTTAATTTTATGCCATCAAAAATCTGTATATTGGTTATTTCTATTGACATAACTTCCCCTCCTAAATTCTCATTTTGGGACAAGCGCTTACTTCATATTTGTTCCCGCTAGTCCAATTCCTGACGATCCCTGACAAACCACCTGTTATTCATACGATATTTCCTACTATTTCATATACTTTACCCCTCCCGAAGTAATATTTACTTTATGGTAAAAAAAACTTTACCGTTGACAATGATACTACCGGATGTTACCATTGTCAACGGTAAAGTAAAATATTTTTTACCGTAATAAAATGATGTAATAAGGTGTAACGATCATGCAGAATAAATCTGAACTACTAAAGGAACTAACCGATGTCGGGCATCTTTTTCGCAAGATTCTAACCCGGCCCATAGAATCAAATTGCAAAGTGAATGTAAAGCCTTCGCAAAAGTACGCCCTGATCGCGCTGTCAAGTCATAGTGAGATGACCATGTCAGAACTCGGTCGGGACCTATTGGTCTCGAAGCAGCAGCTTACCATCATCGTTGGTGAATTGCTGAGAAAGGGTTACGTTGAGCGTTATCTTGATAAGAATAATCTTCGTATTGTCTATGTCCGGCTGACCGAAGAGGGAAGAAACGCTCTTAATGAGATCTATACGCATGTAGAAACCGGACTTTCATCAAAGCTGGATCTACTGTCCGCTGAAGAGCTTGACGCGTTAATGTCTGCAGCGGTCTCAATTAAGAAATCGCTCGAGAAAATAGATGAAAATGAATAGGATAAGTATAAATATTTAGGTAGGAAATGATCAAAGTCGCCCTCTCTATTCGGAGCGAATAAGAATACTCAGACGAACTTCCGCTTCTCCGTTTACATAATCCAGTTCCTGAATCAAAAAAGGGGCCTCCTTCTGAAGCTGAATTGTATTCACCGCCCGGAGTATTTTCTTCAGTTCCCCTTCTCCGTTTACTTTGATCGTGGCTTGAAAGAAATCCCCTCTTTTCATTGACGGCTGGTTGATATTCATTGCCTTAACCAAAACATTTTCGGATTTGAGGCAATGATTGATCTGTTCCAGCATATGCGGAAGATCGGCGCGATCCGGTATCAGCAGATTGTTCTTGGCCCCTTCTGCTAGAATGTCCTGGTATTCCTGCCGGAGTAAGTTTTCTTTTGCACTGACGGTATCTAGTTGCCGAGTCAGCGGTCGCACTGCCAGGACCTGGACTGCGATGACGGTCAATAGAATGATACTCGCGCCCATAATCACAATTCTGCTTAAACTTAACTTATCTAAAAACCGCCACCTTGTAGCAGGCTCAGATAAGAAGTCTCTCTGAGATGAGATGTTTCTATCAGATAAAAAGTGCTTTAAAAATTGAAGGTATTTAAAAGACACATCTTCACCTCACTTCAAATTTTTCTTTCTACACGCAAGCAGAACGAAATTGTTTTATCCCGATAATCATAATCGGTCAGGACTGGTTCCCTCCAGCCTTCTTCCGTCAAAACCCCGATTAAACTTGTGATACTAAGATTATCGGAACAGTCCGCATATAGGTACAGCGTATTCTGCCGATAGCTCAGACGATTCAAACGTATACTGCTGTTAAGGCTGGCTAAGGACTTCTGAACCATTGTTAAATCCCCAAATGTATCGCTGCGGTTCCGTTCCCATTCCGACCAGATCTGATTTTTCCGTTCCGCGTTTAGTTCATCGACCTGTTCCTGCAGTGCCGTAATTTCTATCTGGTGCTCAGAAATATGATTGATTAGCGGATAGCAATAACAACCTATCCCGAAGACCATTCCAATAAAAATCATCAGGACCAGCAGGCATGTTTTTATTTTGGCTGGCCGCAAAAAAATGCAGCCCAAATTGCAGTTTTTCTTTTCTTTCACTCTTTGCCAGCCAGCCAGCAGTGCCAGGTGATGAAAATTCATAGAATAGCTATCTGCCGAAAAATCACTGGAATCAAATTCCTGATAAACGGATTCCAGCGTCCGGACACCCTCAGTCTCTCCTGAATCAATCAGGATATCTGCGATCCGGGCGGCTTTAGCGCTTCCATCCGTGACAACGATATTGAAATGAATTGTGCAGTCTTTCAACGCAGTATAAATCTGATATTTTGGAGTCTCCGGTTCACTGCCCGGGATCACCCTTATCACTTCCGGCAAGCCATTGCGATATTGGACAGCCTGGATATTTTGATTATCAAGTTTAAACAGGCAAAGAATTCTTTTTTCTTTTAAAGGTGCCAGTATCCCGCCAAATGCCTGAACAGTATATTCAGCACCGCAAAGTTCATATCCCGTCTGCTGAAGACACCGGGCATAAAACTCAAGCGTAGTTTTCCTTACGCCAATGACGCTGATCCGAAGATATTCATCCTTCTTCTCGTCCAATACCACGTATTCATAACAAAGTTCGCTGATTGGAACCGGAACTTCCTGTTCAAGCCAGAAATGAACTGTTTTATCCCGATACTTCGGAACAACCCAAGGAATACAAAATTCCCTGATCAGCCCGTTCTTAAAAGGAAGCAACAGATAAACAGGGACTTTTCTCGAACATTTTCGTTGCCCGAATCGTCCCTGACAGTCTTTTTGACGATATTCATCTAGAACCATTTTAAGATTTTCTTCGGCGTCACTGCCTTCGGACCCTGAAAAAGTCTCTAGTGGAAAGCTGGAAACGACAATCTCGGAACCCATGTTTCCAAGCCGCTTCGAGCGATAAAGAAATCTTATTTCTTGGGCATCAATCTCTAAAAAAAGCATTTTTTTCGGCCTGCCTTCTAAATAGACGACCATAAAGTACTGGCAAGACTTTCGTCAAAAACTTTAACTTCAGCCTGAGATCCATCCGAACTTAGATATACCATAATCAAATTTCCGGGGTCCGGAAAGGTATTTCCGGTAATTTCCTCAATACCAAACCCCGTTTTCCCTGCCTCAGCTTTTTGCTGCGTCACCGTTGAATCAAGTCTGGCAATATAATCAGGGATAAGTCCGGAACCCGTGATTGTCCCGTTTGCAGCAGAAAGCTCATCAATCTTCGGATATATTCCGTTGTCGACCTGATATCTGTCCAGTGCCGCTTTGACTTCACGTCCTGTTGTGATATCTGCTTTCTCCCGGGCCGTTTCCGCATTCCCAATAAAACGCGGGATGACAATGGCGGCCAGAATGGCCAGAATGACGACAACCAGCATAACTTCCAGAAGGGTAAACCCTTTTTCATTTTTCACCACGCAAGACATTCCTCCCTGTATTTTATTAAAGTTCTTTTATCTTATTAAAGGTCTCTTTCCTTTTGGCCCGTGTTAGATGGCATGTAAATTTGTCAGTAAAATAAACCTATTTTTGCTTGTACGAAGTTAATGAATCTGTGAGCTGATATCGAAAATCGGCAGAAGAACCCCTATCGCAACAAAACCAACCATACCGGCCATCATCAATACTAAAGCAGGCTCTAAGAGCTTCGTATATTGTTGAATCCGTTCCTCCAGCTCCTTTTTGAACATCTGCGTCAGATACGCAAGCATCTCACTGAGTCTGCCGGATTCCTCGGCCACTTCCAGCATCTTGGCAGCTTCGGCAGGAAACAGCTTGCTCGTCATGATGACGGGGAACATCCTTCTCCCTTCATTAACCGCGAAGATTAATTGCGCGGTCAATTCCTGCATTAAGCGATCCTTGAAAAAGGTTTTGACCAGGAGCAGTGATTCCTGCACGGAAAGTCCGGCGTCCAGCAATCTTCCCAGGACGGAGCAAAATTGAATGAGCTGCCTGGTTCTGTTGATCTTGCCGGTTCCGGGTATGATAAAGGAATGTCCTTTTTTATTCAACAGCCACACCACAATGGCCAGAACAGGGATAACGGCTGTCAAATAGGGGATACAGCCGCCCACTTTAAACATCATTTTTGTCGCCAGCGGCAATTCCGTCTCAAATCCCCGAAAAAGGGTTTCATACATCGGCAGAATGAGAACACTGAGCGCATAGACAATAACTAAAGCTGCAACGAGAAGCAGCAACGGATAAAATAAAGTATTTTTAAATTTCTTTTCAAAAAAATATTCGTCTTCAAGATAATCCGCGACATCGAGCAGTGCGGCCGGCAGGGTCCCGCTTCTTTCTCCGGCTTTAACCATCGTATAAAAGACGTGCCCCGCGGAGGGTATGATGCCTTGTAAACTGACATGAAGTTCAACTCCGGCCTGAAGTGACCGGCTAACCTGCTTCCACTGATTTTTATGTAAACCGGTTGTTTCCCTTTCCGCAATGACATCTAATACCGAGAGCAATGGAATGCCTGCCTCGAGCATGGTTCCAAGCTTGCGTGTCGTCCTCCCCCAAAACAGTTTTCGGTTTCCTGTCTTGTACTTGATCCATACCGAAGTAAACAAGGCCCTGGTGATCTCCATCGGATATAAATGCTGTTCCCTTAGGCCGGAAACAACCCTGCCCCGGTCAGCATCCGCCCAGTAGCCCTTCCGTATCTTGCTATTTTGATCAACGGCCTTCCATTTCCAGAGCATTTGCAAACCTTCTTATTTTCACAGTCTATATTTCCGCCCACAGTCTCATGATTTCTTCCAGCGAAGTCATTCCGGCAGCAACTTTCCTAAGCGCATCTTCTTTCAGCGTAAGCATTCCGGATTTTCGGGAGGCCTTTTCCAGGCTGGCGGCACTGCCTTTTTGCAGAATTAGTTCCTTAATTTCCTGATTGTAGGGAAGATATTCATGAATCCCTATCCTGCCGTTGTATCCGGTCCCATGGCACTTGGAACAGCCTGCCGGTTCATAAATAGCTGATACGGCTTCCCCGTGAAAAATTTGTTTCTCTTCAGCTAAAACCGGTTTTAATTTCCGGCAATTCAGGCATAGTCTCCGGACAAGTCTCTGAGCCAGTACCCCGCAAACCGCCGAAGCTACCATATAGGCATCGATATCCATATCCAATAAACGGGTAAGCGCTTCTGCTGCAGTATTGGTATGAACGGTAGATAAAACAAGGTGCCCGGTCATTGCAGCCGCTGTTGCAATTTTGGCGGTTTCTCTGTCTCTTATTTCCCCTACCATAATAACATCCGGATC
Organism: Dehalobacter sp. CP; assembly: GCF_047652685.1. NCBI lineage: Bacteria > Bacillati > Bacillota > Clostridia > Eubacteriales > Desulfitobacteriaceae > Dehalobacter > Dehalobacter sp. CP. Next base: position 1,160,980 of record NZ_CP157399.1, on the reverse strand, counting down.
CTGACGAAGAATGGATCTCAGGCCACTTGCAAAGTCCAGGCCAATACCAGCATTGACCTGAGCCTGACTGACTCCCGGCAGCCGGTATTCGACAGGGTCTTCGATGGATACCATATTGATTGTTTCGGACGGCAGCTCCCGGATCAGGGCATATAATGTGGTGGTTTTGCCGCTCCCGGTCGGACCGGAAATGAGGATCAGCCCATGCGGCTGGCGGATAAGCTTTCGAATTTGATATTCGACATCCTCCCGCATACCCAGTTCTTCTAGGGAGAGACGTGCGGTCTTTTCATCCAGAATCCTGGTCACGACTTTTTCTCCATAGACAGTCGGAAAAGTAGAAACTCTGACATCAATTTTCTTATCAGAAATGTCCAGCATGATTCTGCCATCCTGAGGGAGACGTCTTTGGGTTATATCCAGACCCGACATGACTTTCAAGCGGGCGGTAACACTTCTGGACAGATCCTTTGGCAAGTTTTCCTTAACCATCAGCAGCCCGTCTATCCGAAATTTCACGCTGAATCCGGTTTCGATCGGTTCCCAGTGTATATCACTTGCTTTTTCGATAACAGCCTGTCGGAACAGCGAATCAACAAGGCTAACGACCGGCGTTTCCTGGGCATTGACATTTTCTTCAATCTTCCAGCTCACTGAATCGTTTGGATTTAGAACAGCATGTTCCCCAGTTGATCTTTCCAATGTAAAACATTCTCGGATTGCAATTTTGATTTCTTCAGCGGAAGCTAGGAGCGGATCAACCTGATATCCGGTGAAAAGCATCACATCATCCAACGCGGTTCTATCTGTAGGATCCGCCATAGCGATGATGATTCTTTGATTCTGAGCCGCAATCGGAATCAGCGTATATTTCCGGGCCAGTTCTTCCGAAACCAATTTTGCTGCTGAAACATTGACAGGTCTCTCAGCAAGACTGATCATGTTAATTCCTGATATCCGGCTTTTAAATTCCAGGATTTCCTCTTCTGCCAAATACGCTGCAAGAAGTTCTTCAAGTTTTGCTCCCTGGTCAAGCAGGGCAAGCTGAGTAGCTATCTCATCGGCATCAGAAATAAGCACCTTGTTCTCACGGGCATACACAAAAAGCTCTTTAAGCACAAAATCTTTCCAAAATCCTGGTTTGGACTGATCAATCATAAACGTACCTGTACCCGGTAAGGTCGTACTTCCCGTCTTCTCCCAACACAAGCTCCCCAACCCTGCACTGTTTCATATTCCCCATTGTTGCCCTGGATGTGATTTGCGTTACATCGTTGGCCCGTATGACTTCAATTTCAACAACCATTCCTTCCGAATCGTATTGAATGCTCCCCTGCCAGGAAGGATCATGAGCAAGAACTGCTTTGGCGTATTCAAGTCCGCTGTCAGCCATATAAGCAGTCTTGACTTTTTGGGCCTCACAGGCAACGATACGTTCCTGTGAGCTGATCAGAATAAAGGTCTGAACCCCCATCCAGGATAAAGAAAACGTAACAAGAAGTATAAGCAGAGACACATTTCCGCTCTCTTTGTTTAATCCGAAGAACTTCTTACACGGACAGTTCTTTGCCAGGTGACGGCGTTCTCCGCCTGTTCTGCCACTAGAGAAATTTGCCATAACCCATCCTTAACTCCAGTACAATAAAATTCATAAATCCTGCTTGCTACCGGAGTCGGAACACCGAGATGTTCACGGTACAAGTCCGGAACTCCGTTAAAGTCCTTGTCAGCAAGATAGTAGCTGTCTGTCATGGCCTTACCGTTCTCAAGATAATTGATACGTAATACTTTACCTGTCCATACTACACTTTCTGCCGTGGAAATAGCTGCGGTCAGAACCTGACCCGCCCGGACAGCTGCAAAGGAAAGATCGGCGTCTGCCATCAGCCCCTTAGCCATCCGGTACTGACTGATGTATAATTGAAAAACCATTGCAGCAACGATTCCGGTAATGACCAGAGAAACAAGAACTTCTAACAGCGTAAATCCCTTGTCATTTTGCCGTCCCGTTTTCTTTGTCAGCCCAGCCATAAGTTACTCCAACCAACATGGTAAAATTCCCATCTATTTATTACCATTTATTAACTCATTTACTATATTTCTACATATTTCCTATATTTCCTGCTAAATAATTTACTTATTTTCCCAAATTAATAATTACTCTGTAATATAATGCAGATAGGTCAGCTTGAACTCTTTTTGATCTTCCAACTCAGTCCAGTTAATTTTTACAGAAATTTTAAGCAGATTTGGAGAATCCCATTCACAACAGACGGTTCTGGAAAACTGTCCAGATTCATCACGCGTTGTCCCGCTCAGATAATGATAAACGGCAGAAGGATCATCTAGCAGGACCGCCGTGATTTCCTCCGCTGTCGAACTGGCAAGATTGACTGCCTGTAGGGTATTGTCGGTATGGCTGCTCTTGATATATGCCGTATTGATCAATGCCAACATGACTGCAAATCCCAGACTAAAAATAAAGAGCCCTGTTAAAACGTCAAGCAAAACAAAACCTTTTTTCTTAGCGTTCATTCCGGCACCTCCCCAAGCAGATTGATTTGTAAATCCTCAACGTATCACTGCTTTTCCACTCTCATCAAGCACATAATGTTTATTTGGATCAAACGGGCAGGCCGGCATTTCCTCAAGATAGGGTCCCTGCCAGTTTAGATCAGCTGAAGGGCAGGTCATCAGATCATCAAGACTTTCCGGACTGCTGCCCGTATCCAAACGGTATAGCCTTACTGCGCTTTCTATTTTGAGCACATTGACTTTGTGTACTTCTGATTCCGTACTGTCGATACTGCTGCTGTAACCAGGCAGAACCATGGAGGCCAGTATTCCCAATAAAGCGATGACCAATAATACTTCCCATAAAGTAAAACCGTTCTTGCAACCTTTTGGCATAACAATTCCTTTCTTGTCTCTGATAAAACAAAAAAATATGTAAATTAATTACATATTTTCTACACAAATATTCTATTTCCTTTAAAGTTGGTACTTTTTGGGAACAGCAAAAAGGTACTGCTGTAAATCTTTTTTGTTCTGCAATTTATATTATTAGTACTTATTTGACCTAAATGATGACTTTTTCCCAGGCCCTGAGGATTTCTTCATCGTTACAGTCTGCAGCGACGACCGATCTCCCGATGCCGACCGGCAGAATCAGCACCTTATTACCGGCCTTATTCTTCTTATCTGCAGACATGTGTCCGAGCAGTACTGCCGGATCATGCGCTTTGGCCGTAGTGGGCAGGTCCATTTTCATTAAGAGATTCAGGATTCTGTCCAGCTGTTTGTCGTTGACCAAACCTCTTTCTCTGGACAGATTCGCTGCAGCGGCAATCCCAATACTGACCCCTTCGCCATGCATAACACCCTGATAGGCTTCCTCTGTCTCCAAAGCATGCCCAAAACTGTGTCCGAGGTTCAGCAGCATCCTGTTTCCCTTTTCTTTCTCATCCTCAGTGACAATCTTAACTTTGACAGCCAGAGACCGCAGGGACATTTCCTTGATGACCTTATAGTCCAACCCTTTGATGGTTTCAGCATGTTCTTCGATGAATTCAAACAAATCCGGATCAGCGACAAGCGCGTGTTTAATGGTTTCGGCAAGCCCGTTCCGCATCTCTTCCCACGGAAGCGTCTGCAAGGTGTCAAAATCCGTCCAGACAGCCTGGGGAGTATAAAAGGATCCCAGGAGGTTTTTACCGGAAGGATGGTTCACCGCCACCTTGCCGCCAATACTCGAATCAATCTGGGACAGCAAGGTGGTCGGAATATGGATGTAACGCATTCCACGCATAAAAATACTTGCAAAAAATCCGGACAAATCCCCGATCACCCCTCCGCCGAGGGCCAGCACCATAGTGTCCCTGTCCGCTTTGAATTGCAGCGCCTGTTCCGTCAGTTTACTGATCCTGTCCAGTGATTTCTCCTGTTCACCGTCAGGAACAATCATCAAATCGGTCTTTAAGTCCTTCATTCCGTCCAAAAGTTTATCTGCATAGTATCCGGCCACAACATCATTGGAGATGAGAAGATAATGCCCGCTCGTGCCGTATGCTGTTTTCAAATGACCGCCAAGCTCGTCCAAAGTGGCTCCCAGTAACAGCGGGTAACCGTGTCCTCCGCTGACATCTATTCTCTGTATCATGCTGTAATGTGTTCTCCTTTCAGCAGTTCGAGGATCTCCGCCGCAACTGTTTGAACATCTTTGTCCGATGTGTCAACTGTTACAGGCGCCTTTCTATAAATCACTTCCCGGTCTCTCCAGAGCTTTTCTATTTGTTCCGGCTCGCTGCTGGAAAGAAGCGGCCGATCGTGATGTTCTTTTGCTCTCTGTAAAGCAATCTCCAATGGAACATATAGGTAAACCAACTTCCCAAGTCCGTGGAGAATATTCCAGTTTTCCGGATTTAGAACTGTTCCTCCGCCAGTGGCAATAACTGTATTGGTAAATCCGGAAATCTTATGAACCAGCAGATTTTCTTCCGACCGGAACCTTGCTTCACCGTATTTTTGAAATATTTCCGGGATTTTCAACCCTGTCACTCTTTCGATCTCACTGTCCGTATCCAGAAATCCCCAGCGGAGTTCCCTGGCCAGAAGCTTGCCGATACTGCTTTTTCCAGCCGCCATAAAGCCGATAAGTACAATATTTTGGGGTATCGAATTCAGGCTATCGGACACGAAATTTCACCTCTCTATTCCATCCTGATCCTGCCCATCACAGGCGCAACAATTACATTTCTTTCTAAATCCCCTGACGCCAGCATGACCGTCAGACCGGTGTCAGGCGTCCCTGTCGGGCGAAAAGTAAGATCAGAAGGACTATTGGCAAAGTGCACCCCATTCTGCAGGTTGACTTTGCGGATAAATTCTCCCTGCCTGAAGATCTTATATTCACCGGTATAAACAGAAAATTTAATTTTATACCAAACATTCTCCGCCAAAGCTGTCTGCTGAACTTCCCGTAAATCCTGAAGAAGAACTGCGGCTGAAAGTTCCAGTCTCCGTTCCTCCATTTGCAGCGGAATGTGCACAAGGAAAGTAAATGCTGCACCTGATAATAGCGCAAGCACCAGCAGTATCTCAATCAATGAGTACCCGTTCCTTTTTTTCGCCATCATTCCGCTCCCCTGTTATCTCCTGGTTTCTCCTGTAAAGCTTTGCGCATAATGTCCAGCGGGGCCTTCTGCTCCAGCCAGAATTCCCAGGCAAGGACCCCCTGAAACAGCAGCATATCCAGACCATTCATGGACCGGCAGCCGCAGGCATCGGCCTGGGCCATGAAATCTGTAACGGCTGGATGGTAAATCAGGTCAACAGCCCAAGCCGAAGGATTAAGACCTTGAAGATCAATCGTATACGCTTCGTCTTTCATGCCAATCGAAGTTGTTTGAATCAGTAAATCTACAGCCTTCAGCCAGCACCCGGGAGCCAAAAGACCCGAGACCGCATTTCCGCCGAGTCTGTTTACTTGTCCGGCAAGTGTCACAGCTTTTTCCTCACTTCGGTTCAAAATAAGCATTTTTGCCTGTAAGGATGCCAGGGCTGCCGCAATGGCTTTGGCAGCCCCTCCGGCCCCTAATATGACAATTTCTTTACCCTCAAAAACAAAACCCTTACTGAGCAAAGCCTGAATAAAGCCGCCGCCGTCCGTGTTATGCCCAACCAATCTGCCGTTTTGGACTTTCACTGTGTTGACTGCGCCAATACGCTGCGCTTCAGAAGTAAGGACATCCATATAAGGAACGATTTTTTCCTTCAGCGGATACGTGACGTTCCAGCCGTCATAGTGGTTATTTTTGAGATATCCGATACCTTCAGCCAGTTGAGTCGGCTGAACTGTTATCCTGTCGTAGGTTGCAGGCAAACCGGCGGCCTTAAATCCCGCCTCGTGCATTTTCGGAGACAGGGAATGTTCCACAGGATAGCCGATGATGGCATACTTCATGCGTATCTCAGTCCCCTTCATAGACATCTGAAAGTGGATAAATAAAGAACGAAGTCTTACGTATTCTTAAGATTTTAACGGCGTTTTTAACGGCGGGTATACTTGGCTTTTCTGCCTACCAGCCGTTCCATAAAACGCAGGACTTTCGTACCCGGGAATTCCTTTTGAGCAATCGGTGAAACTAATATGGTCTTAAGTCCGAACTTGTTGCCGCCAAAAACATCTGTAAATAGCTGGTCCCCAATCACTGCGACCTCGGACTCCGGAATATCCAGGACCCGAATCCCTCTCAGAAAAGCTTTTTTCTGCGGTTTCTTGGCCCTGTAAACATAAAGTATTTCCAGCACATCAGCAACCGCAGAAACCCTTTCGGGTCCTCTGTTATTGGAAACGATGCAGGCTTTAATTCCTGCGTCATTCATTTTTTTAAACCACGCAATCACGTCTTCGGTTAAAGTTCTGTCATTCCAAGGTGTGATGGTGTTGTCCAGATCCAGGATCAAACCTTTGATGCCATTTGCCTGCAGATCCTCTGCCTGGATATCCTGCAGCATCTCATATTGAAAATCCGGTCGTAAGATTCCGCGCATACCGGTTCCTCTGCTTTCCATTTAATATTACCAAATAATTATATATCAGCTCAATATCCAAGAGCAACCTGTTTCTGGCAAGTTTAAGGCAAGTTGTGCCTGACAGGTTGTTATCTCTCCCGGTGATCCTTCATTTCCTCCATCAGTTTCTGCACCGCTTTTTTCTCTATCCGTGAGACGTAGGACCTGGAGATTCCCAGCAGTTTGGCTATCTCTCTCTGCGTCTTTTTGGGCGTGTTCATCAGGCCGAAACGAAGTTTTATTACCGTTTGTTCCCTTCCTGTCAAATATTTGAGTTTTTCCAGGACCACTCTTTGTTCAAATTGACTTTCCACCTGATCCGAAATTGCATCCGGATCTGTACCCAGGACATCAATCAGATTAATCGCGTTTCCTTCTTTATCCGTACCAATCGGGTCATAAATGGACACTTCCCCGCGGGATTTCTTCAAAGAGCGCAAATACATCAGAATCTCATTCTCGATGCAGCGTGCCGCATAGGTGGCGAGTCTGGTTCCCTTTTCCGTGTTGAACGTATTGATGCCCTTGATTAAACCGATGGTCCCGATCGAAATTAGATCGTCACTGTCCGCTCCGGTTCCGTCATATTTTTTCACAAGATGCGCGACCAGCCTCAGATTATGCTCAATCAGTTTATTTCGCGCGTTTTCTGCGACAAGTTCATTGGAAAAACTTTCGGCATTTTTGTAGTCCGCCAGGATACTCAGATATTCGGCTTCCTCCCTTTCTCCTAACGGCTGGGGGAACGCATTATTATTAATATACGATACCAGCAGGGTAACGCCCTTAATCACCGATAAGGCAAGCCCGACAAGAAAAGCTTCAGCAATCATTAACCCTTCAACTCCTTACGCATGCTCTTTTAATAACTATGCGTCAAGCAGAAGAATACTGCTTATCCTGAGCTGGAAATTTTTTGGTCAAACAAAAATGGCTGTACAAAACTCAGCCATAAAGTGTTACATTTGCAGTTTTTCTTTTCCCTTGGGCAGTGCAGCCTTGCACAGATACGAAGTGAACGCAAGTGCCAGCTGCGTTTAGCAAACATAAACCAGCAGCTTTTAAATATGTCAACGGTTCACTTGCAGAAAGTCCAGAGGTTTTGGCATCTTAGCAAGGGGTTATGTTTGTAGCAGCGAGAACGTGTGAGCGCAGTATCTGTGCAAGGCTACACCATCCTGAGCAAGTAAAACAATACCCCAAAATGGATGCATTTTTGTTTATAATCACCTTAGTTGTTTATTCCTTATAACCATAAGCAATGATCCTGATCTTGGCTGAAGCAGCATCTTCGTCACCTTCATTTACCTGGATGCTGTCCAGCGCCAGATTATACTGACTTACCTTGCGAAGCCGTTCCACAAAAGCATAGATTTTGGCGGTTGACCCCGTACAGGAGAAATTCATAGCCAGCGAAGAATAACTGCCTTCATCTTTCATCTCTTCAAAAGTCAGATTCTGAGAATTGATCCCGCTGTCTTTGGCCAGATTGAAAATAAAGACCATCATATCCGGTTTGACCAGGTTTTTCGGAACGGTCAGATCCAGTTCAGCAGCTTGAGCTGTTAAATCCGTCTGTTCCTGTTTCAGCCCGGACAAATTGATGTAATTGTTCTGCAACGTCACCAGATAAGCCTCGCGTTCGCAGCGTTGAGCTGAATTCTTCTGCAGCACCCCAAACTGACCGGCCAGCAGATAGACATAGCCTATCCCGAGCAGAATGATCAGGCCTGTTATTAAAATGCCTTTTTTCTTCATACGCATCGTTTCTATTTCTCCTGCGGTTTCAGTTTCAGAGCGAGATTTAACGTCTGTCCCCTGTCATTCAATGAAATCGTTTGGATATCAAAACTTTCAAACCTACCGGAATCAATAAAAATATTTTCTAAACTGCGGATATTTACTGATTTAGGCAGGATCAGCTGCAATTGGACCATATTATCCGCCTGAAGCAGAAAAGAAGTGACCTGCGCGTCTCCCGGCAGAAGTCCGCCTATTTGACTCCTTACAACTGCCGGATTGCTGATTGATCCCTTTGTCCCAAGCTCCAGAAAGCTGCGCTGATCAGTGATCAGGGAACGGAGCCTGTCGTTTTCTGCCATGACAGCAGCAACTTCATTGTAGGACTGAATGCTGGCTTCAATCCTTTCTAAATCTAAGGCCAGTTTTTGCTGCCAAACCCACGGGGAGGCTAGAATGATGACAGCAAAAACAACAGCGATTATCCTAACAACGACGCTAAGCTTTCTTCGAACAGGCTGTTTTCCGCTGCCGGCTTCAATTTCCCAGCGCAGCGCAAAATTAAACTGTGTTCTTTCGTTCATTTGCCCCTCCAGTTAGTGGATATCTTCACGTAAGGCGAGCCCATACAGACTGCCATACTTCTGCCAGTTTTCCGCTAGACTTGTATCCCCGTCCGCCTTAAACAGCGGCATCCAGTTATTTGGAAAGCCCGTTTCAGTGTTGATCCCTAAACTTTTTCGAAAATATTCTTCCAATCCCGGCCAAAGGCTGTACTCCCCGGTCAGATAGATTGTCCCTACCGAATTTCCGGCATGGCGGTCGGAATAGAAGCTCAATAGCTTGGATAATGCGGATATGATCGGGCTTAAATCTAATTTGCCGGAAATATCGGAAAGTTCTTTTGGCGAACTGTACATACTAAGGTTAGCTTTTTTATCAGCTTTAGCGGCCATTTCTTTTTCTAAATCCTGATATGTAGACGAGATAGGTAATTCCTCGTCCAATAGTTCGTAAGGCACAAATAAATCTTCCAGGACAAACTCATCTTTTTCTTTGACCGATTTGACGGATTCCAGCTGGGAATAATAGAATTCCGCGGCTTCTAATTCCTCCAGAGATAATGTTTCTTGATGATTCCGCAGGTTTTGGACCTTATAAAAATCGAGCCGCGGATATTCGCCATCTTTGGTCTCCAACCCAATTAATTCATCTAACAGATCAGATGGTTCCTGGCCTGCTGATTGGGGCAAGTCTTCGGGGAAAGCATGTTTTTCGGTATTGCCTGTTCTACTCGCATTTTGATTTCTTTCATCCGCATTGAGAGTTTCTTCTGCATTGACGGTTTTCTCGTCCGTGTTAACTTTTAAATCGGTATACAAAAAGAAGCTGCCATTTTCCAACAGTACAAACTCAATCAGCCCCGGATTTAAAGAGACAATCGCGAAATCATTATTGTTTTGTCCTTGTTCCGTATTTCCCTGGGGAGCATGAGCAGGCGCTCTTTCTGCCAAAAAAGAATAAATTCTAGCCAGGCAATCCGCAGTAAGATCCACCGTCTTGGGTTCAATCCCAAGATCCCGGCAGAACGACTGAACCTGCTTCATTTTTTCGGCCGGGAAAGCTGCCAGGAGGACTTTTAACATGGGTACCCCGTTTTCCTGATATTTCTTCAGGATGCGATAGTCCACAATATAATGATCGGTATACCGTTCAAGATATTCATCCATATCTCCGGCAATAAATTTTTCGAGTTCCTGATCCGCCATGTTCGGCAGGGTAATAATGGTCGTAATTAATCCTTGACCCGAAACGGCAATTTTTAGTTTATGGAGCGGTATCCGCTGGTATTGAAGCCAGTTCTTCAGACCCGAAACATCATAACCGGCCGGCACGGCATAGCCAATATTTTTACCGCCCGGTTCCTTGTATGATGCATGCCTATGTATCTCAATTTCTTTAGATTTTCCGACAGCAATTGTGGCTATTGACAATTCATTTTCACCGATGACAGCCAGCCAGTGTTTTTTCATGCGGAAAGTCTCTCCTACTCTTCTCGTATCACCCATAACACTATAATAGTATAGGATTTTTCTCAGAACAACAAGATTCTGATAGAATATCTAATTTGCGTTCAAGGAAATCTCAAATTTCAATTGCGATAAAATCTCAATTTGTAAAGGAAGTGTTGAGAGTACTTTTTCCAGTTCCGGCCAGCAATGCCTAGTCGTTTGGATCATCACTTCACCGTTGACTTTATCGGTCGTTGTGATCACACCCAGGTGACCAAGTCCTTCGACATATTTGGCCAAAAGCTGAATATCCGAGCGGGGAATCCTTGCTTTGACCAGCAGATCAGAATCTTCCCAGCTGCTATGGGATTCTTCAACAATCAATTTCGCTTTTAGATTTTCGTTTTCCGTATTCTCGTCTTTTTTCATCTGGTCTTTCTCCTGTGTCTTTATGCACCGTCTTTATGCACCGTTGTTATTTCGGGCTGCTGTTCTTCGAAACCATCCTTATTATTGCAAAATCCCCCGGATTACTAACAATGACTAACGGGCAGGCGCTACTTTGCGCAGGATACTGAAAGGCTTCAACGGCTCGGGAGCTGCGATCTTCAGCTTTTGCTGCGGATGCCTTGCTGCATTGGTTTCCTCCCCATCCAAACTCCAGAGGCCGTTCACTTTAAATATCCATGGTTCTCCTTCCGGAGCAAGCACCTCAAGCTCATCGCCTAGCCGGAAATGATTACGCTGCTCTATCCAGTGGCCGCATTCACTTCCCTTCCCGATTGCCGCGCATTCCTCTTGTTCCAGCACTCTTCCGACAAAACTGTATTCGCGGATATAATTGGAAGTCTCAATGTTATGCGCTTCAGCCCCCGGTTTCCCAAAAAGGAATCCGGTCGAATAGTCACGGTGACTCACCTTGTCCATTTCAGCAAGCCAGGAGGGAATTTTTTTCCTGAATTTTGTTTCTCCTTGTTCCCACAGGACGTCCAAAGCTTCACGATATACTTTGACCGTACTCGCTACATAATAGGCGCTTTTCATTCTACCTTCTATTTTATAGCTTGCCAGATTTAAATCTTTTAATAAAGGCAAATGGGGCAGAAGGCAAAGATCATGGGAATTAAATATATAGCTTCCCCTGACATCTTCCTCCAGCGGAAAATACTGTCCGGGTCTCTTCTCTTCGACCAGCGCGTAGCCCCAGCGGCAGGGATGGGTACATTCTCCGTGGTTGGCATCACGACCGGTGAGATAATTGCTCAGAAGGCAGCGTCCCGAGTACGACATACACATGGCTCCATGGACAAAGATTTCCAATTCGCCTTGGGCCTTGGGACAGAGGGTTTTTAGTTCTTCCAGTGTAAGTTCCCTTGCAAGTACGGCCCTGCGCACACCCTGGGAAAACCAGAAATTGGCGCTGGCTGCATTCGTACAATTGGCCTGGGTACTTAAATGGACGGGCAGATCCGGCGTTTCCTTCCGGGCCATGGACAGTATCCCGGGATCAGAGACGATAATCCCGTCAATTTCAAGCTCCGTTAATCTGATCAGATAATCCTTAAGTCCGGTAAAATCCTGCTCATGCGCAAAAATGTTGACGGCAATATAGATCTTCCGGCCAAGTCTATGCGCATATTCGGCCCCCAGCTTAAGTTCATCATCATTCAGGTTCCCGGCATAAGCCCGCAACCCAAACGAAGTCCCCCCTGCGTATACCGCATCAGCCCCGTACGCATAGGCAAATTTTAACTTTTCAAAATCCCCGGCAGGTGCCAGGAGTTCCGGTTTTTTCATCAGTTACTCCGCTGCATTATTTTAAACCTTAAACAATTAATCATCACGTTTTAGCAAATATTTTTATTGATAAATGCTTACATTTTTTAAATGTTCCTCATAGGTAACAGCAAAAGCATGTGACCCGTCATTTTTGGCGACAAAGAAGAAATAGTCGGTATCTTTCGGGTAAAGTGCGGCCTGTAAAGAAGCATGACCCGGGTTCGCAATCGGGCCGGGAGGCAGCCCGGTATGCCGGTACGTATTATACGGAGAGTCGATCTGGGTATCCGCAATGGTCAGCACCGGTTTGACTTCACCCAAGATATACTGAATCGTCGCGCAGGATTCCAGCGGCATGCCAATTTTCAGACGGTTTTCAAATACACCTGCAATCATTGGTCTTTCTTCAGCTTTCTTAGCTTCTTTCTCGACAAGGGAAGCTTTGATAAGCCACTCAAAAACAGACATATTCCGTTCTGCCAGGCGGTTCGTGGTCTCAGACGTCATCTCCTGTTTAAAACGTTGTAAAAATCGATCAATGGTTTCTGAAGGCGTAGCTTTTTTATCAAAGAAATACGTGTCGGGAAACAGAAAGCCTTCCAGCCGGTTTTCACCCGAAGGGATATCTGCCAAAAAGCTGTAATTATCCTGATCGAATCGTTCCATAGCGTCATAAAATTCATTCTTCGTTCCCAAGCTATTCTCGACGAGCTTATCAACAATCTGGGCAACCGTATATCCTTCCGGAATCGTAATCCGGACAACTTCCGGTTCCGGTCCTTTCATCAGCGTATCAAGGATCTCCCTGGCGCTCATGGAAGGTGAAAGATAATATAATCCCGCAACCAGTTTGGAATCTGCTTTGTTAACCCGGCATAACTGGCGGAACACATTTGCCTCACGAATCAAATGGTCAGTTTCAAGTTTGGCTGCAACTTCAGAAGCATTCATACCGGGTTCCAGAACAAAGGCAACTTTATCGGAAGAATCGGAGACCGGCTTTAAATTTCCTGACCACCATAATCCGCCGGCTAACAGCACAAGCAGCAAAACCAAAATAATACCAGTCATATAGATTTTTTTTCTTACAGGAGCCTTTCGGCGTTTTCTCCCCACTTTACCTCTCTCTTTCCTTATCCCAGAATTTAGATGACTAAAATAATGATTTGATTGAATGACAAACCTGCTATGTGCTATTATACCTTTTTTTTCGTCAATAAGAAACTCACGCTTTCCAGCGTGAGTTTCTAAATTATTTATGACTTTTAAGAACAAATTTTCTGCTTATTCTTCGTCAAACTCGTCTTCCATTTCTTCCCAGGCATCGGCGACTTTTTCCCATTCCTCATCGTCTTCGATATCCATGAGCATGTCTTCACCGTTTTCATCTTTGCCAAGCTTCAGAATAATGGCTTCGGCTTCCTCTTCGTCTTCTTCTGTTTCTTCAACAGGAAGAAGCACGAAATACGTACTGCCTTCAACTTCGAGGGTGGCAAGATGCATGAATTCGTTTTCATTTCCTTCGTCATCATTTAAGACAATGACATCAAAAACCTCTTCATCATCAAGATCATCTTGCTTATTAATTTCATCGGACATATGTATCACCTCTTCAAATCAGATATTGTAATTCTACCTTGGCAGGAAAAGAAAGTCAAATGGTATCTCAATTTCCGTTCACTTGCTATTGAGATATCCCTGGAGAATGAATACTGCCGCCATCTTATCAATAACTTTTTTTCTCTTTGCTCTGGATAGATCTGCCTCCAGCAAGGCCCTTTGGGCTCCGATGGTGCTCAGTCTTTCATCCCACAACTTCACCGGCAGTAAATAGCCTTCACGAAGTTCTTCCGCAAAAACCTCCGTCAGCTTCGCCCTTTCACCGAGTGTCCCATTCATATTCTTCGGATATCCCAGAACAATTTCATCCACTTCGTATTCCCGAATCAGGCGGGCTAATTCTTCCCGCTCTTTCTCTTTTCTGCTTCTTCTTATGACTTCCACTCCCTGGGCGGTAATACCCAGCGGATCGCTCATCGCGACGCCAATCGTCTTTTCACCAAGATCCAGCCCCATTATCCTCATTCATGCACCTCAGCAACTGCCTGACCACGTAGGGTCTACGCCCGGTCCTGCTCGTCATCGTTGTTTAATGGAATAGAGTCGTTCATTACACCCTGCGAATTGTGACTTCCGCAATTCTTACACAACCATTCTTCGCCATCATACAGGAATTCAGTAATTTCGCCGCATTCAATGCAATACTCCTGAACTTTCTTTTTCATAACAGCGTCCCCCTGTCTGTACATTTTGATATCACGGTTCTGTTATTTTCAGATGTACGTCTCTTATCCTAATTATATACCTTAACATTTTTCTCCGCTATTATTATCCCAGTTTACGGAAGATATTATTTAAATTTTTTTATACAAAAGGTATCATATAATCTTCAGACAGAAATGCGGGCAATATCTGCCGCAGTATCCGCACAGAACACATCTTTCCGTCTGCAGACAGACCTGTCCCTTGTTAAGATAAAGCGCATTTTGCGGGCAGCCGCCGACGCACTTTCCGCAGCCCTGGCACCAGTCGGCGATGTACAGTTTTCTCTCCCGGTGCAGAACCGCTTGGCGCAATTCATCGGATATAGGTTCCTCGTTCAGCAGTGCCAGGTTATAGTCTACTTCCGGAATTGATGACATGCCTAAGGCCATCGCCTGAATTCCTGGAATACTCCGGATAAAATTCACGGCTCTTTCCGGTTCAGCTACCAAGTGCCCACCGCCAAAAACCTTCATCGCATAGATGCCGATACCTAATTCAGCTGCAAACGCAATAGCTTCCAGCATGTCCTCAAGACTTCCATCGATAATACCGAGCCCCTGGTAATTAATGAGTGGGTGAATCACGTCAAGACCCGGCTGAAGAGCCCCTGCTCTTACCCCTTGGACTGCGTGGGTTGAGATTCCGATCGCCCCGACCTGACCCCTGGCCTTTGCTTCAAGCAGTCCTTCCCAGGCCTCAGCATGTCCTTTGAGCGTCAGATGACTTTCCTGCTCATGAAGCAGAAAGATATCAATAGAATCCCTGCCCAGTTCCTTTCTGGCTTTCTCTAGACTCACATCCAGCTCCTGATGCGTCACCGCATAAGATTTGGATACAACTTTCATCTCGGGGTTCCTGGCCAGAACAGGTTTTAACTGACTGTAATTTTCATAGATTTCTGCCGTATCGACCCAGTCTATCCCCCTTGAAAGCGCATATTGAAGGATCTCTCTTCCCTGCTCTTCGCTCACTCTGCCCTGAAGCGGAGAAATCGCGAGGCTGCCAAAACATATCTCCGACACCGTCGGACCCTTTAGCCCTAATTTGACCTTCAGCAAATGACTGTCCTCCAAAACGAAACCCCCACGTACTGTGAGGGCAACTAATCAAACGCAACGCAAAAATAAGAACCATTTGTGTTAATTTAAAAAATTCAAAAAAACGCAAGGTATTCAGATGCCAAAAGAAATTCTTAAAGAAAAAAGGTGAAAATAAAAAGTAAGAAAATCTTTTTTTATAGATCGCGCAAATAAAATTTTACCAGTTCCTCCAGCAATTCATAACGTTCCAGCTTGCGGATTTTGGTTCTGGCCTGATTATGACTGGTAATATAGACAGGATCTCCGGACATCAAATAACCCACCAACTGATTGATCGGATCATATCCTTTCTCCTGCAGTGCAGCATAAACCTGTTGCAATATTTCCCGCGGTGAATTGTCACCTGGATGGGATTTGAACATCATGGTTTCTTCCATCTTACTCAAGGTTTATACCTCCTTTCTTTCACCAGTATGTTATACATTATTCTGCATTGATCCAAAGATTACCTGTCAGTCTGTTAAAAATATTTTTAATACTTTTTGGTAATCTTAACTATTATGCCCCAAAAAATGACGGATTATGGAAGGCACTTTATCCAGCGCCTCGCCAAGCTTGGAAGGGTCCTTGCCGCCGGCCTGGGCCATGTCGGGACGGCCCCCGCCTCCGCCGCCTGTAATCGAAGCTACTTCCTTAATAATCTTGCCGGCATGAAGCCCATTTAACCCCGACGGATGAACCACAGTCACCAGATTTACTTTTTCGTCGGCAACAGCACCCAGTACAATGACGCCTTCTTTCAGCTTGTCCCGGAGCATGTCCGCTGTTTGCCTGAGTGTCTCCATATCCGGGGCCTGAACCCTGGAAGCAAGCATTTTCACACCGTGGATATCCTGAACCTTGCTCATGATGCTGTCCGCTTCATATTTAGACAGCTTGGCATTCAGCTGCTGAATTTCTTTTTCGAGTTCTCTGATCTGGGCAGTCATAAGGTGAACTTTTTTCACGCTTTCCTTTGGCTGAACTTTCAGTACCGTACTGATCTCAGCGAACTGGCTCTCCATTTCTCTTAAGTAGGCCAAAGATTCCATACCGGCTACAGCCTCTATTCTTCTTAAGCCTGCACCGATACCACTCTCGGAAATGATTTTAAATAAGCCGATTTCCCCTGTATTTTTGACATGGGTTCCGCCGCAGAGTTCTCTGCTGTAATCACCCATTTCAACCAAACGCACAATTTCTCCGTATTTTTCACCAAACAACGCAATCGCGCCTTTTGCACGGGCTTGGTTCATGCCCATTTCTTCGGCCTGCACAGTAAGACCGGCCATGATTTGCCGGTTCACTTCGTTCTCTACTTCGGTAATTTGCTCAGCCGTAAGCGGTGAAAAATGTGAAAAATCAAACCGCAGGCGTTCACTCGTAACAAGGGAACCTGCCTGCTGAACGTGATCTCCCAAATTCTTGCGCAGTGCCGTCTGCAGAAGATGCGTTGAGCTATGGTGTCCGGCTATGGCCTGGCGTTTTTCCTTATTAACGACGGTGTGGACCTTTTCCCCTATTTTCAGCACCCCGTCTTTAATCAGCAGGCGGTGCGTGATCGCGCCGCTAGGAAGTTTCCGCAATTCCAGTACTTCAGCATACGCTTTGCCGGTCCGGATGATTCCTTCGTCTGAAACCTGTCCGCCGCTCTCGGCATAAAAAGGTGTCTGATCCAAAAGACAAATGACTTCCTCCCCTTCACCGGCCCCATCCACTGCGCCTTCTTCATTGAACATCGCTTCAATGATGCTGTCACTTTCCAGTTGTTCATAGCCGAGAAAACGGGTCGGCCCCAGTTCTTTTGCTTTTTCTGTGAGCAGGCTGTTTTCCCCGACAGCCTTCATCTGACGGGATTGTTCTTTCGCCAGCAGACGGTGTTCTTCCGATGCTTTGTCGAACGACGCCATATCCACGGAGATCCCCTCTTCCAGCAGCATTTCTTCCGTCAATTCTACCGGGAAACCATAGGTCTCATACAGGTGAAAAGCGTCTTCCCCGCTGAGTATCTTCTGACCCGATTCTTTGAGAGCTTTCACTTTATCCTGAAGGATCAGCGTGCCCTGTTCGAGGGTAGCCTGGAAATTCTTTTCTTCCAGCCGCAAATGGTTTAGAATAAAATTATCATTCTCTTTGAGCTCTGTATACCAATGTGCATAATGTTCCTGGATAACACGGAATATTTGTTCCAAAAACGGCTTTTCAATTCCTAAAAGCCGGGCAAAACGAATGCTCCGGCGTAAGATTCGCCGCAAAACATAGCCGCGTCCGTCGCTGCTCGGCCTAATTCCGTCCGCCAGCATAAAAGATACTGCTCTGGCATGGTCGGCAACGACCTTCAACGCAACATCCGTCTTTGAATCTTTTTTGTATTGCAAGCCGGCGATTTCTGCCGTTTTATTGATGAGCGGTATAAATAAATCCGTATCAAAGTTGGATTCAACTCCCTGAATCACCGATGCAATTCTTTCCAGCCCCATCCCGGTATCAATATTTCGCTTCGGCAGAGGAGTCAGTGTACCGGCTTCATCTCTTATGTACTGCATAAAGACCAGGTTCCAAACCTCCAGGAAACGGTCACAGTCACAGCCAATTGCACAATCATCTTTGCCGCAGCCCCGGCTTTCTCCAAGATCTACGTAGATTTCCGAACAAGGCCCGCAAGGTCCGACCGGTCCGGCAGCCCAGAAATTCTCGGAATCGGCGACGATCCGATCCGGACTTACACCTGCCTTTGTCCAGATATTTCTGGCCTCTTCGTCTTCCGGATAGATGGTTACCCAGAGCTTTTCGACGGGAATTTGCAGTACGCCGGTAATATATTCCCAGGCCCATGGAATGACATCGTCTTTAAAATAGTCACCAAAAGAAAAATTCCCGAGCATCTCAAAAAAAGTATGGTGTCTGGCCGTTTTGCCGACACTCTCCAGGTCAGGGGTTCGGACACATTTTTGAGCGGTGGTCGCTCTCGAAAACGGAGGCTCCACTTGCCTTAAAAAATATGGCTTAAACGGAACCATTCCGGCTACCGTTAAAAGCAAAGTAGGATCATCTTTCGGGATCAGGGAGGCACTGGGCTGAATAACATGTCCTTTTCCCTCAAAATATTTCAGAAACATTTCGCGCAGTTGATTTCCGGTATACATCTACTTCCTCCTTATATGGAAGGCTCCTCGTGCCTTGTCAACTCTAAAATGATAACATAATGGCAATCAACGACAACGCCGTATTGCGAGAAATCTGCCGACAGGATATATCAGATTTAGGGTTAACATGGTACTTAAGCTTATATTTATTACAGAATAGCAAAGGCAAATCTTGCTAAGACATAAGAAAACTTGGCTGGCACCAAGCCTCTTTGGCACAGGCGGCAGCTTTCGTTGCACTTAGCTGGTTCAGAAAATACTTACACTTTCTGAACCACTAAAATAAGTATAGCCAAAAGAGAAGTTGCCTGTCAACAGACCTGACGGCCGCAAATCCTACTTAATTCTTCGTTGACTTCAGATCTCGCGGTGCAATCAGATAATAATAAACATTTCTGATGATAATACGCAGGACCGCTGCCAGTGGAACGGCAAAAAGCATTCCGAGCAAACCGCCGATTTCCCCGCCGGCCAAAAGAGCAAAAACAACCCAGAGCGGATGAAGACCGATTTTGTTGCTCATCAGACGCGGATTAATCAGATTGCTGTCCAGCTGTTGGACGATGAAGATGACCAGGGTGACTTTTACAGCCATCAGAGGGGATCTGCTTAAGCCCAGCAAAATTGACGGTATGCCGCCTAAGATCGGACCAAAATACGGGATCAGATTGGTAATTCCGCAAATGATCCCGATAATCAGCGCATATTCCATACCGATGAGCTTAATCCCTATGCCGATCAGAAGGCCGACGATGACCGCATCAATCATATTGCCCTGGATATACCGTTTGATCACATAATCAATTTCCTGTAATACCTTGTGCCACTGCTCCCTCATTCTGCCAGGGACAAGCATTAAAACCCCGTCCACAATTTTTCTCCAGTCCGTTAAAAAATAGATGGCCAGAATTGGGGAAAGAACCATTAATCCGATGGAAGAAAGCAAAGCCGGAATATTTTCCATGACCTTTTCCAGCCAGCCGGTCAGATAGGATTGCCCCTGAATCAGTTTTTTATCCATTAATCTGCTGAGCTCTTCAGGCAGGATATTTTGCGGGTAGACACTTTTCCCGGTTTGTATATAATGGTAAATGACTTCCAGCCTCTCTGGCAGTACGACGGACAGTCTTCCAAGCTCCAGGTAAAACGTGGGCAGCAGCAGTAAAAACAGCACAGCAAGCAAAACCACAATCCAAAGGAAAATTAAGGCAATCGCCCACCGCCGGCGCAGGCCTTTTTTTTCGAGCCAATTGACCATGGGACTTAAAAGATAGGCTATAACGGCACCTGCTGCAAAAGAAAAAGCAATCTTTTTAACCTTCATAAACAGCAGGAGACCTGCTATAACCAACAAGATGCCAAAAATCCAACGTAGCTTGGTCTGTCCCATACTCGCCCCCCAGTTATGTTTTAAGACAAATAAAGGGCGGTCTTTTCAAAATGAATTTGAAAATCCCAACCCCCGATGGACAGGCCGTAGCCTTAGCTTCTTGGCCTTGCCGCTACTTGCCATCCATGGTATAAGCGAAGCGCTGACTCTATTCTACGCATGCACGGTATGAAGAACTCTAGACATGGCAATTCGGCGTCATTCAGCAGCTGCCTGAGCCTGAACGATCTGCTCGCTTTCAAGGAAGAAATCTTCCCACGCTACCAGTGTCCCATCTTCTTCCAAATCAAATACGACTACCTGATCGGTATGACTGTTGAATTCAATAAAACAGTCCCAGCAATAATATTGTTCCACACCGACCTTTCCGGTCTGTCGTCCCCCGCAAACCGGGCAAATCATGACAATGAACCTCCTTCAATTACAACAACATCCTGGCTCTCGCAAAGAATGTTTTCCTCAAATACAGCCTCCCTGCCCTTCATCAAGTCCGCAAAAAGACCGTCTGATATTTCATAACCAAGTACTTTTTGGACCGTATTGTCCACATAGATATCGCCTATTGTTCCTTTGATATCGCCTTCTCCATTAAAGACCTTGTTTCCGACTTTCTTAGACCAGGATGCACCTGAAATCTTTTTCCCTTCTGGATTCTTAACAGCAAGGGAATCCTTGCCAAAAGATACGATATCATCTCTGCTCATGTCTTCGAGCGGGTGCGTGAGCAGAGAATCTTTTTCCACGATAACGCCGGAAACCGTATTGTCTTTTTCATTATATATGATATCTTTTACCCAGCCCAGACGTTCCCCGGAATTCAGATCAATCACCGGGAGCCGGACAATATCTCTCATCCTCCGCATAATTCCCTCATTTGCCTTAGGATTATATCCGGTATTATTGCCGGAATATCAGGATAATATTCCTTTCAGCAGTATTGCAATCTATATTATGAAATAAAACTGAAATATTGCTGAAAGGAGTATTTCGCACGAGTCAGCCCTTCGGCAATCGCTTCTTATTCTGTCTTAAGAAGATCTTGGCGGATTCCGCACTTATCCGATATAATGACCCCTCCTCCCTGAACTGTCGGCCCGTCATAAAACACAACCGACTGACCGGGAGTAACTGCCCGCTGTGGAGTCTCAAACTCAACCCTGACAAGATTATTTTCAGGATAAAGAACAGCTGCTGCTGGATTCGCCTTGTAACGAATCTTCGCCTGCACCTTCAAGGGTCCGGACAATCTTTCCAGAGCAATCCAGTTCAGACCTGTCGCCCAGAGAACATCGGTAAAGACATCATTGCCTTCTCCAAGTATTACCCTGTTGCCAACCGGGTCAATCGAAGCAACAAACATTGGTTTGCCAAATGTTGTCCCTAATCCCTTGCGCTGTCCGACCGTATAATGGATCAATCCCCTGTGTCTGCCGATAATGCGGCCGGAGAAATCCGTGAAATCACCTGGTTCAGAATCTTTTCCCATTGCCGCCCTAATATATTCCGCATAGTTGTTGTCAGGAATAAAACAGATTTCCTGACTCTCACTGCTGTCGGCAGCTGTCAATTTTCTATCTCTCGCCAAGTCCCTGACCTGTTCTTTCGTATAATCACCAAGCGGGAAAAGTGCATGGGCAATCTGCTCCTGGCTCAAGGAGTATAATACATAACTCTGGTCTTTTTTCGCATCCAGCCCGGTTTGGATCAGCCAGCGGCCTGAAGTTTCGTCAACCATTTTCCGAACGTAATGACCGGTCGCAAGATAGTCGGCACCAAGCCCACGCGACTGTTTAAGCAATTCTCCGAATTTGATTTTCCGGTTACACAGCACACACGGATTTGGCGTTTCCCCTCTGTAGTAGCTCTCCGCAAAAGAATCAATGACTTCCTGTTTGAAAACCGTCCGGAAATCAAGCACATGCAGCGGTATCCTGAGCTGCTCAGCCGCTTCCAGCGCAGCAGTTTCAGCAAGCCCGCCTTCATGGGTCACAATGGTAACTCCGATCACCTCATGCCCATTTTCTTGAAGTAAAGCAGCGGCGGTGGAACTATCCACGCCGCCACTCATTCCAACAGCAACCTTCATACGTTTAACCTTCATACTTCCTCAGACCTTGGTCTTTTTCTTGATATAGTCTTTAATAGCTTCATGAACAGCATCTGCGGCAAGATTGGAACAGTGCAGCTTGGCTTCAGGCAAACCTCCAAGGGCTTCAGCAACAGCAGCATTCGAAATATCCAGGGCTTCATTCACGCTTTTGCCTTTGACCATTTCCGTAACCATACTACTGGTCGCTACCGCAGCCCCGCAGCCAAATGTCTTAAACTTGATATCTTTGATAATGTCATTTTCAACAACCATGGAAATCCGCATAATGTCGCCGCACTTGGCGTTGCCGACTTGCCCTATGCCATTTGCATTTTCAATTTCACCTGCGTTGCGGGGATTCGTAAAATGGTCGATTACTTTTTCTGAATACATCTGATTCACTCCTGTCTTATTCCTGTCTTTCAGCTTGCTTTGAGGAACAATCCATTTGCTTAAAGCTAGTTCAAATTGCTTTATGATATAAAGGAGACATTTCTCTTAAGCGCTGCACGATCTTCGGAAGCTCCTGTAACACATAGTCGACCTCTTCATCCGTATTCTGTCTGCCAAGTGAGAGCCTCAGGGAACCATGGGCAACCTCATGGCTTAAACCCATGGCCAGTAAAACATGCGAAGGGTCCAGAGATCCCGAAGTACAGGCCGAACCGCTAGAACCGGCTATTCCAACCAAATCGAGACTTAAGAGCAGTGATTCTCCTTCAATGAAATTAACGCTGATATTGACATTGTTCGGGAGACGCTTGGCACCGCGCGGGCCGTTCACCTTGACATGATCAATACCGGCGAGGATTCCGTCGAATAATTTATCACGGAGTCTGACCAGTTCAATATTTTCGTCTGCCATCCTTTGTCCGGCCAACTCACAGGCTTTGCCAAAACCAATGATCCCCGGAGCGTTTTCCGTACCGGAACGGATCTTTCTCTCCTGCGAACCGCCAAAAACAAGCGGAGAAATCCTGACGCCTTTGCGGATGTATAAAGCACCGACCCCTTTAGGGCCATAGATTTTATGGCTCGATATCGTTAACAGATCAACATTCATCTGATTGACATCGATTGGCAGTTTTCCAAGAGACTGGACGGCATCGACATGGAACAGGATCCCTTTTTCTCTGGCAATCCGGCCTATTTCAGCGACAGGCTGAATCGACCCAACCTCGTTGTTGGCGTGCATAATACTGATTAAAATCGTGTCCGGACGGATTGCTTTTTCTATATCCTGAACACTTACCAAGCCTTCCTCATCGACCGGCACAATGGTTATTTCGTAGCCGTTTTTAGCCAGGTATTTAAAAGTATCCAGAACAGCATGGTGCTCAATCGCCGAAGTAATCAGGTGCGTGCCTTTTTTTGCTCTTGCTCTGGTGCCACCCTGAATGGCCAGGTTATCAGCTTCCGTTCCGCCGCTGGTAAAGGTAATCTCCGAAGGATTTGCTCCAATCAAAGATGCAACCTGTTCTCTGGCTTCGTCGATGGCCTTATGAACTTGTCTTCCAAAGGAATGTACGCTAGATGGGTTTCCGTAGTACTCTGTAAAGTACACCATCATTAACTCTGCCACCTGCGGGTCAACCGGCGTTGTGGCACTATGATCCAAATATATTCGTTTCATCTTATCCTCCATTAAGCAGCTCTTATCTGTCGACCCTTATCTGACAGATCGTAGCAAAATCATCATCTCAGACATCTATTGAAAGAATCCCAAGTTTTCTCCGCCGCTACCTGCTTCTTTTAGTAAATCCGCCAGAGAAATGGAATCGACAACACCGTTAATGGAATCCCTAACCTTCACCCATACTTCCCGCGTTACGCAGAAATCTGTTTTCTGGCAGCAGTCTTCTTCCGACTGGGTAACGCACTCGACTGGTGCGATCGGTCCTTCCAGTACCCTGATCACATCACCGATATTGATTTGTTCAGGGCGCTTGGCCAGTTCATACCCGCCCTGGGGCCCCCGGATGCTTCTGACCAGCCCTGCCTTACGCAGCTCAGGAACGAGCTGTTCCAGATAATGCTCAGATAGTTTCTGCCTGTCAGCGACAGACTTCAGGGAAACCGGACCATCAGCCGCATGCTGGGCTAAATCAACCATGATTTGTACCCCATATCTGCCTCTGGTAGAAAATCTCACGCAATTCACCTCATGCCATGCAAAATGTTACCCTTCGTCAGTACGCTTATATCCTACTAAACCAATCGGAATTTGTCAATAATCATTCTGGTTATTCTTTTGCAATTTTATTTGTTATAATGGATTCATCTTTCATAACATTTCCTTTTTATGATTGGTTTATCAATGATCAAGTATATCTGCAAGAATAATTTTGGAGGAAAAAGAAAAATGAATCTTTTTTCGGCTGCTTTTGACTCCGGTAAAGTTGCTCCCCTGGCCGACAGAATGCGTCCCCGTACCCTCGAAGAATTTATCGGCCAACAGGAAATTCTCGGGCCCGGCAAACTTCTGCGCCGCGCCATTGAAGCAGACCGGGTGACATCGATCATTTTATACGGTCCGCCTGGAACAGGTAAAACATCCCTGGCTCAGGTCATCGCCAATAAAACGACCTCAAACTTTATCCGGATCAATGCTGTTTCTTCCGGCGTCAAAGAACTCAGAGAGATCCTGGAAAAAGCCGAGGAAAGGCTGCATCTTTATCAGCAGAAGACGCTTGTGTTCTGCGATGAAGTCCACCGTTTCAACAAAGGCCAGCAAGATGTTCTACTCCCGGCTATTGAACGCGGTATGATCACCTTTATCGGAGCAACCACTGAAAACCCTTATTTTGAAATCAACTCCGCTCTTTTAAGCCGTTCCACGATTTTCAGGTTGAATCTTCTTTCAGAACAGGAACTCCGTCTGGGGCTTGAGAATGCCTTGAAGGACAATGAGCGAGGTCTTGGTAATTACCATACGGAGATTACAGCAGAAGCATTTCAGCATTGGGTGGATTTTGCCGGCGGAGATTTGCGTCGGGCATTCAATGCGCTCGAACTTGCAGTTCTGACCACAGCTCCCGAAGACGGGATCCGCAGGATTGATCTGGAAACCGCCATAGAGTCCGTTCAGGAAAGACACTTCCGTTTTGACAAAAACGGGGACAACCATTACGACATGATTTCGGCGATGATCAAAAGTATGCGCGGGTCCGATCCTGATGCGGCCCTGTATTGGTTTGCTGTTCTGCTGGAATCCGGTGAGGACCCGCGGTTCATCATGCGCAGGATCATCGTGCATGCTTCCGAGGACGTCGGCCTCGCTGATCCGACAGTCATGCTCCAGGCCCACGCCGCAGCCAATGCCTTAGAGTGGGTTGGCCTGCCTGAAGCCAGAATACCGATGGCACAAGCCGTCCTGGCTATTGCGACTGCTCCGAAGAGCAATTCTGTTGTTGCGGCGATCAATCAGGCTCAGCAATACGTCAAAGCGAACAAAGCCGGCCAAGTGCCGCTGCATCTGAAGGATGCCTCTTACCCCGGCGCCAAGAAGTTTGGCCACGGTTTAGACTATCTTTACCCGCATGCTTATCCGGGCAACTGGGTCGAACAGGACTACCTGCCCGAAGAAGCCAAGGGAGCAAAATTCTTTGATCCGACCGGCCGCGGGATAGACAAGAACAGAGGAAAACCGTCTTAATAAACTTACCTAATGAGTGAGAAAAATAATTTTTCTTTACAATGTCAATGACAAATAGTTGGCAACCATTAAAAATTCGAGGCAAAAAAATGCACACCTCGCTGTTTTTTAGCACAAGTGTACATCGATAATCTCTAAGAAAAGAAAATCAGGCTAACTGTTTTTCTTTTCTCTTTTCTTTTCATACATGACATGATCCGCTTTTGCCAGTACATCATTCGGGGTCTGGCATCCCTGCAACGGGGCAATCCCGAAACTAAGGTCGACCATCGGTTCAATATTTTTCACATAGTCTTTAAATTCTGTTTTGACTTGTTCCAAAACCGTCTCCACGTGTCCGCTTTCACCAAAATAAACAATAATAAACTCATCGCCGCCCCAACGGCTGATCATATTTTTCCCATTATCAAAATGCCGCCTTAAAATAGTCCCCAAATGTTTCAGTCCATCGTCTCCGGCTAGATGTCCTTCTTTATCATTAATCATCTTAAAATTATCGACATCAAGCATGATCAAATGACCGTTGTGATTTCCGGATTCAAACTGTTTCTGCAGGATATCATTAAAATTTCTTCGGTTCAACAGCCCTGTCAGCTCATCAAAATGAGCGAGTTGCATGAGTCTTCGATTCGTCTGGTAGTAAGCGTCAGCAAAATAGCGTACAACTAAGAAACTCAAAAACAGGACAACTGGAACCTGAATCAGCTGGTCCACGAAAAAACTGCCGGGATCCAGTACGGGTATTCTTTCCGGGAAATAATGGGCGTAAGTGTGGACACCGATAAAAGCCAGAATAATCACAGCGATAATTGTATTGCGGTACCAGCCGTCCAGAATGTAACTGACGACAATCAAGAGAAAAAATACATACGCAATCGTAAAGCTGTTACTTCCTCCGGCATCGATAAAACCAAAAGGCAGAACAATCCCTGTCAGAACCAAAAAAAACAGAAATTTACTGCGGTCGGAAAAACCCCTATGTCTTTCATACAATATACTGCATGCTGCTAAAATAAGTAAAAAAACCCATTTAATATTGAGGCCTAATGGGTAGCCTACGGCAAGGTTTCCAATAATAGAAAAGGCTGATAGCAGTACCATAGCCTTTAACAGGACGAGATAAAACCCCTGCTTAAGATTCGTTTCCTTCACTAACCCCATCTCTATTCTTTTTAAGTTAATACCATTCTATTGAAAATCATAACATGATATTTTTTGGATAACAATCATAATTTTGGAAGTATTTTTCAAAATGATTCATATGGATCGTATATTTTTACCTGTAATCTTTAAGCTGAGCATCAAGACAAAACAATAACCCGGAAGAGCCGGGTCATTCGTATATTTATTTTTTTAATTAATACCAGTATCTAGCTTAAAATGTCCTGGCTTTTTCTTCGGCTTCCTGCATTCTCTTGGAGAGTTCTCCCTGTGCATCAAATCCGATAACATCAAGTTGTTCCGCCGCGACTGTTGTAAAGTCGGTGATGCCCAGAAAACCGAAAATTGTTCTTAAATACCTGTCACCCATTTCATAAGCACCGCCTGCTCCTTCCGAATAAGCGCCGCCCCTGGTTACGATATGAACCGCTTTTTTCCCCTGGCATAAGCCCACGGGGCCTTGTTCGGTGTAACGAAAGGTAATCCCGGTGACCGTAATATAATCCAGATAACATTTGAGAATGGATGGGAAACTGAGATTCCACATTGGAGCAGCGATAATGATTTTGTCACTGGCCTTAAACTCATAAGCATACTTTAAAACGGGATGATTGACGGAACCTACGTCCTTTGGACCGAAAACAGTTTGAAGATCCTCTGCAGACAGCGGCTTGACACCTTCCTGGTAGAGATCGTGGGTAATAATCTCATCATCAGGATTGTATTGCCTGTAGGCGCTGATAAAACTCCCTGAAAGGCGAAACGTCCTCGACTGCTCGTCCGGCTTGGGATTTGCTTTAATATACAGTACTTTAGCCACAATTTTTATCCTCCATAATCATTGACGATCTTCAAATAGTTTTAGTCATTTTTGATAAAGCTATGACTGCCATTTCAAACCAAAACAATCATCTTCGCTTTGGCTGCTTTTACTGAATTTTTCCCTTCCCCTGGAGTTTCTCCTGCAGTTTCTCCAGCTCCCGGCGTATCTCCGGCTGCAAAGTGTCTTCCAATTTAGGATCTTCCAGATCTCCCATGCTGGCAAGGCTTTCCACATAGGAATCCCGAAGACCCTGATTGATTTCTACAAGCTGATAATCTTCTTTAATCCCGGCAAGCAGAGCGTCCCTGCTGCTGAGAAAGGTTTCTGAAGTTTCCCGGATTGATCCTTTTGTTGACTCTGTCCGGACCGGAGCTTTTGTTTTGGCAACCCGAGTTTCCGTTTTCTGGCGATCTTTCTGCGGGAGGGCATCCCGGGTCTCTTCGAGAGCAGCCTGAAAATAATTGATTTCTTCCATGAGCTTTGCCGCCCATTCCTTGACTACCTCAGGGCTCCGGGTAACGACAAAGGCCTCCTGAACAGATCCACCATTTTTCAGTAGGATCTTACATCCGGTCGGTGTCTCGTATTGATAGGCTGCACCGCGTTCCCTGGTATTGGTTACATCAATCACCCCGGGAATAATGTCTGTGATTTCGCGGCGTTTGCTCAAATCCTCCAGCCAGTCCAGGGCACCGGTAATAATGCTGTGTTCCCTTTTAATTTTATTGCGGCGAAATTTCATATGATGACCTCAAACTGTGCGATGGACAGGACAAAAATAATTAAAAAAACAGATGCTGGATATCAAAATTTCCTTTTTCACTTAAGTTTAATAAGCCCATCGAAAACTGTGGCTGTCCTCTTCTTTCTGTTGGAGATCCCGGATTGAACAGCAATACCCCTTCATAGACATTTTTATAAGGTATATGGCTGTGTCCAAAGATAATCATATCTACATCTTCTCCCGAAAAGAAATTGTAAGCCCTTTCCGGGGTATTCTTTCCTGATCCAAGATACCCATGCGTAACACCAATCCTTAGAGAACCTAGTTTGGCTATGATTTTCTCCGGCAGCTCTTCCATTAACCAGTCACAGTTTCCTCTGACTGCAATGACCGGTGCAATCAAATCCAGTTCCTCGATCAGACTCTTCGTCACAACATCTCCTGCATGAATAATTGTATCAACCTCACTTAAAACATTCCAGACAAATGATGGGAGTTTCCGTCCATAGCGAATATGTGTATCAGAAAGAATGGCAATTTTCATTTCTTTCCTCCCTTTCTGTCAGACTGCTTCGGATAATGTTCCCATTTAATACTTTTCGGATTATTTGGTTAATTTCGTATTTCTATAATAGTAATGAATAATTGCTGATTTGCCAATAGCTGTCTACATAATTTTACAGACAATATGTAAAAATAAACAGAGACATTCATCTCTGTTCTCTTTATTGTTATAGAACGTTATAGATACTGACATTGACATTTTAAGGTTTTGCGAATTTCATTGGCAACCCTCCAGGTTTCCTGCAGATGAGGAGTAAGTAGCTCTATCTTGCCGCTGAATCGGTCTACAATCAGATCGGGCCTCGGATCATCGTTAAGGTCTTTATTGGAATGGCGGATATCTATCGCGATTTTATTGTTGTCAAACACAGGCGGAACAAAATAATTGAGTACTTCTTCTGTCGCATCTATTAGATCAGCCACTTGATCATCCGAATAACCTTCCCGTAAAAGAATCTCTTTAACCTGAGGCAAAGAATGATCTAAAGTAAGCAACATCTGCGCCCTTCTGACCATTTCAGGATCTATATTCATTCTGCCACCTCTTTTCATTAGCTGCTTATCAACATTTTTCCCTGTAAGACGGAACAAATACTACTATATTTTTTACTGACTTGGTGTTCTTGCCCAACATCAAATCTTTATTTTAATATATGTGCCAATTTAGTGGAGGTTAGAGTATGTTAAAATTTTTTTCGCTGCCTGCTGTTCTGGCAGCAATCTCCGGGGCTGCAATGGCTGTGCAGGGAACGCTGAATTCACAGCTGACGCAAAAAACTTCTTTGCTTTCTTCGACGCTGATCGTACACATCATTGGCAGTTTGATCGCCCTTCTGGCCGTATTGGCTTGGAAAGTACCTATGTTTGGGCATAAATGGCTGCAAATCCCCTGGTATCTCTATTTGGGAGGAGCATTGAGTGTCGGAATCGTTGCTTTAGTCGCTATAACGATATCCAGAATCGGCGTATGTAATGCCACGACGGCCATCATCCTTGGACAAGTCGGCCTTGCAGTCATTATTGACCACTTTGGGCTTTTCGGGGTCCAAAGAATAAGCTGGAATCCGTGGCAGTTGCTGGGTCTTGCACTTTTTGTAGGTGGAGCAAAGCTGCTGTTTAAATAAATACTATATTTTTCCGGAACGGTTATTGATCATATTTAAATTCAAGAGGATATTATATACTTCTTCCGTGACCATGTATTTGTGAATATTGCCATTTGCGGAAAGCAGCAATATTTTTGTTGCTTCCCCTTTCCGATCTCCATCAATCAGCCTTATAATGTACGCATAGCTCTCTGCCGACAAAGAAAGTTGCTTAAACTCGTTGTCCCCGACAAACAGCGCCCAGTATCCGTCTGAGATTTCACTGTCCCCAGTGTAGATGGAATTATAGACACTTGTTGTATCCGTCTCATCCCCTGTTGTGGTATCCTTAACCTCGCTTGAGGTTGGCAACGTAATTTCGCTTATTTCTCCCGTATTTGCAGTTGCAGAGGTTAGCTGATCGTAAACATTATGAAAAAAATCCGGGAATAGCAAATACCCGACGATACCGACGATGAATACCCATAATGCAAGCACTTTAATATCGCCCCAGATGTCATTTTGAGGAGGACGTCCCCAGGCGTTGCTGCGCATAATACCACCCCAAGAAAATATACGTCCATTTATTGGAGAATATGACGTTGCATCTTTTAAATATTCCCCCTACAATTTAACTGAGGTGAAAAATTTTGATGGATTTGTTGCAAAAGAAACTGAAATTGCTGCCGGATAATCCTGGCGTTTATTTGATGAAAAATGCTGCCGATAAGATTATTTATGTTGGCAAAGCCAAGGTGCTGAAAAACCGGGTAAGGTCTTATTTTACAGGGTCCCATGATCAGAAGACCCAAAAACTTGTCAGTGAAATTACCGACTTTGAATATATCCTGACATCTTCTGAGGTTGAGGCTCTCCTGCTCGAATGCAACCTCATCAAAAAACACGACCCGTACTATAACATTATGCTGAAGGATGATAAATCTTATCCGTATATATTAATAACATCCGAAAAACATCCCCGGATTATTGTCACCCGTAAAGTTTCTAAAAAAGCCGGCAAATATTTTGGTCCCTATCCCAATGCAACAGCGGCCAGGGAAACTGCCCGCCTGCTGAACCGGCTGCTTCCTTTCCGCAAATGCAGTCAGATCCCTACCAAATCCTGTCTTTATTATCATATTGGACAATGCCTCGGTCCATGTATCCATCCTATTGAGCCTGAACAATATCAGGAAGTCCTCGATAAAGCCATCATGTTTCTCCGCGGCAATCAAAAAAGCATCATCAACTGGCTGGAAGGAAAAATGACCAAAGCCGCCGAAGCGCTGCAGTTTGAGGCAGCCAGAGAATACCGGGATCTGATTCAAGACCTGAAAACCATCAGTGAAAAACAAAATATTACACTAAGTGATTTGCGAAACCGCGATATCGTGGCCTACGCGTTTAATGAGGAGCTAATGAATATTCAGGTCTTCTGTTTTCGTCAGGGTAAACTGGTTACCCGGGACAGTTTCTTCTTTGCCTACTACGATGAACCGGAAGAATCATTTCTTTCATTTCTGATCCAGTACTATACGGACGAGATGGTCATTCCGGATGAGATTTGTATTCCTGAAATCCAATTGACCGCAGTCATGGACATCCTTCCTCTGACCATACCCAAAAAAGGTAAAACCAAACAACTTCTGGCAATGGCCGCCTCCAATGCTGAGGCTGCTCTGAAAGAAAAAATGGACCTGGAAAAAGACAAAAATGAAGAGATTCGGAAAACGATGGCAGGATTATGTGAACTTCTCGGAATCGCTCAGGCCGATACGATTGAAGCCTTCGATATTTCAGGACTGTTCGGCAGCAATATTGTCGGGGGTATGGTTCAGTTTAAAGCCGGAAAACCCTTTCGGGCAAACTACCGTAAATTTAATATTGCTCCGCTCGCGAACAACAATGATGATACTGCCTACCTCAAGCATATTATCGGGCGCCGTTATTCCCGTCTGCAGAGAGAGGAATCCGCAATGCCGGATCTGATTCTGGTTGATGGCGGAAAAGGACAAGTCAAAGCCGCGCTTGATGCTCTGAAGGATCTCCGCTTGACCATTCCGGTTGCCGGTATGGTTAAAAACGACCGGCACGAAACGCGCAGTCTGATCAATCAAGCAGGCCGTGAGCTTTCTATTGACACCAGAGTCGAGGTGTTTTATCTGATCCAGCGAATCCAGGACGAAGTGCACCGTTTTGCGATCACTTTCCACAGGCAGCAGCGGATTAAAAACATGACCGCATCGGAACTGGATGGTATCCCCGGAATCGGGCCAAAACGAAAAAGAATGCTCCTCAGAAATTTTGATTCTTTGGATGCGATCAAAAATGCCGCACCTGAAGAATTTATTAAGTCCGGTTTGTCGGCAGTGGCCGCCCAAGAAGTCTATAACCACTTTCACCAAACGTAAAAGCAGGTATGATATTATTTTATATCTTGTTAAAAATTCCTTTGATGTTTGTTTGATTTTTCTTCCTGCCTTGACAAGACAGTCAAACACGTATATCCTAGAAAATGGATTAATGACTCACAAAAACGCGAAAATATAATATATTTTCGTTTTTTGTGTCTTATTCAGGAGTGATATTTTGAAGCACAAATACTCAATTATTATTATCCACCCTGACCACGGCAAAGCACCCCGGCAGATTCAGTTTTCAGTCAAAGCGAAAAAAATGATTGTAACCAGCTCAGCTGCACTGGGTATCTTTTTTACGGGACTTTTTGCTTATGACATTTACCAGGCTCATTACATCAATGTTTATCAGCAAAAAATTGCCTATGTCGATAAGCTTGAAGATCAGTTGCAGGCCAAGGATCTGGAAATCGCGAGATTAAATGAAAAGACATCCGAAATCAATCAGAACTTGTTAACCATCTCCTCACTGGAATCTAAAATTGCTGGCATTCTTAAAATCCAGCAAAAAAGTACGACGGAAGTCAGCCGCGGCAGTTACTCCGTACAGTCATATTCTGAGCCGGAAAGCCTTGATCAGGCTTCAAATCTGCTCAATTCTCATGTGGAAACCCTGCAGGAGTATTATGATGCTTCCGTAGAATACAAAGACAAGCTGAACCGGACACCGAATATTCTTCCGGTCAATGGCCCGATCTCCTCACCTTTTGGCTATCGCCGTAATCCTTTTGGCGGCTGGAGCAGTGAATTTCATTCCGGTATTGATATTGCCTGCGATTATGGCACACCTGTCCAGGCGGTTGCTGCCGGGACCGTCACTTATGCAGGCTATGACGGTTATTGGGGACGAAGGGTGCAAATTGACCACGGCTATGGCGTTGTAACGTTTTATGCCCATAATTCCAAACTGACAGTCAAAGTCGGAGACACGGTTCAGAAAGGCGAGATTGTCGCGTACAGCGGAAATTCCGGCCGGAGCACCGGCAGCCACCTTCACTACCAGGCCTATGTTGACGGCGAACTCGTTGATCCGACAGTCTTTACTACCTATACCGAAGCGCAATAAAAAAGGAGCGGCTAAGAATGTTTAGTAAAAAAGAAAACGACACAAATCCGATTATCCGCAATATCAGCACGAACACAACGATTACATACATTGCCGAAGACTGTGAACTCAAGGGGTCTTTGGTATCGAGCGGCAATATTCGGATAGACGGCAAGCTCGAAGGCACTGTTGAAGTCGGTGGCGACTTAATCATCGGTCAGTCTGCCTCAGTAAAAGCCAATATTTCTGCTGCTACAGCAACGATTACGGGTGTTGTCTGCGGGAACATTAAGGTCGAAGACCTGTTGGAATTAAGCCCTACCTCCCGCCTCTACGGGGACATCACCGCCAAACAGCTTAAAATCGACCAGGGCGCCATCTTTATCGGCACAAGTTCGACCGTCTCTGACAGTATAGATCATCCTGATGATGCTTCCCCCGAAAAAAAATCCTAAGAAAACAAGGCATATTCGGAGTTTTGCAGGAATGCTGTAACAGCAGCCCAGCAAAACTCCTTTTTTAGGCTCTGTGTCAAATATGGGGAATTTTTCTGTCCAATAACATATCTTCTTAAGGTCTAAGTTTCTTAGATATTATAACATACGATATTTTTGTTTATTTTATTAATTTCGTTATAATTAGAGGCATATTGAAAAAGTTCTTGAGTTATAACTTTATTTTTTTTATTCTCTTTCATAAGTACTGACAAACAAGCTTTGACTACTTCACTATCATATAAAACATTATTATGTTTTAATACTTCAGCCATTGCTTCTCCTAAACCACGGGCAGGTCTATAAGGTCTATGAGAAGACATCGCATCTATCGTATCTGCAACAGCTAATATCTTTGCTTCTATAAGTATTTCATTATTTTGTAAACCATTTGGGTACCCAGAGCCATTCATTCTTTCATGATGCTGTAAAATTATTTTAGCAATTGGCCAGGAAAAGTCTAAGGTCTTAATAACTTCAAAACCATTCTGAACATGCTCTTTGATTAAATTAAATTCATTATCTGTTAAATTACGAGGTTTATTAAGTATATCTAAAGGTATAGCTATCTTTCCAATATCATGTAGTAGTGCAGCTACTTTTATTCCTTTAATTTGTTCCTCCGGTAATTTCATTTCTTTGGCTATAGCACAAGACAAGTTAGCAACATTCGTTTGATGAGAAGCAGTATATGAGTCCTTTTGTTCTAGCAGTTCACTCAATGCTGTAATTGTAGATTGTGAAAGGATTTGTAATTTCTCATTGCTTTTTTTTAGTTTTGTTTCCGATAACTTAAATGCTTCCTTTTCCATTAACAATTCTGTTTGCACTTGCTTATACTTTGACATTTCACACATATATTCAAAGCGAACATCCCTGCCGTCCATCCAACGGATTATCATATTGGTAATTTCAAAATATTTATTTACAAAAGTATTATAGTGTTCCCAGATATATGGTTTGTCCTTGGTTTCTTTTATAATTTGATTTGTACAAAAAATACATGGATAATCCTTATTATGCAAGACCTTATAGCATAGCTCTCCTATCGGTTCTCTGCCATAAATATCTTTAATAAATTTATTTGCATAAAGTATTTTGTAGTTTTCTATATCCGAAACGTAAATTCCCGCATTAATGCCATCAAACATAGTACAGTACTGAATACGTTCAAAATTCATGCTTTTTTTCGCCAAATCATTTGCAATAGCTAAACAAAGAATTCTAGCAATAGATTGGAGAAAATTAACATCAACTTCCAGCCATTCGCGATAATTTCCCCAATCATCAAAACCTAAACAACCGTAGTATATATTTTTAACAAATAACGGGATAATAAAAAGAGATTTTATTCTTTGGTTAAGTATTATTTTTTTTGTCATCTGATCGGGTATATCTTCAATGTCTGAAAAACATATTATTTTATTATTTTTCACTTGATTTAATAACCAAGGTGTAAAATATTCTGATATATCCTGTAGAATATTTTTTTCGTGTGCGATACCGGGCGAAATCCATACGAAATGATTATTTATATTTGTTTGTTGATAAGGTAATAAATAGGCTCGACTAACTAATAGAGTTTCTCCAAGAACTTGAAGACTTTTTTTTATGCAATCGTCTATATCACTATTTTCAAGAGTAATAAAAGAAACTTTATTTAGTAACTGTTCATATATGAGTCTATTTTTTAATGAATTTATTAAATTCCTCTTTTCAACAGCCAAATATGTATGCAAAAATGCTACTCACTTTCTAAAAGAAATTTTATAATTCTTGAGAAGAAGTGTAAATCGGCTACTCGAATGATCGTCATTTTAATTATCATAATTTTGTAAATTCTTATTATTCTTAATTATACTTTTATAAAACATTTTACTCAAGAAAAATTTTGATTTCCAAAATATTTTTTAATATAAATATTTTAATTAAAGCGCCATGAATGGCGCAATAGCCGAAAAGCGGTTGGGGACACGGCGTAAACCCTAGATTTACAAAAAGATACTGCCAATAGTATAAAACTATTAACAGCATCTTATAGGTTTAGAGTTACTCTTATTTAGGGGGGTATCCCAGCAACACAGAACCTTATCTTACATACCACTTATTGATGGTAAGTCCGTTGGATTGTAGGGTATAGAGAAGTAAATGTTGCGGCATAGGTCAAGTAGGTTTTCCCACCAGGATCCCTTTGGTTTCCTGCAAGGGCGGTTTCCCCTTCCCCCTGGTCTGAAATGTTGCCATTTTTCAGAACTTGATCGCCACTTAGTCCGCACTTCAATCCTTCCCGATAAAACGCTCTAGAAGTTTTCCTTAACACTCCCGGTCACCCTAGCCTCTTTTGCAGAAAAGAATTTCCGGCAGGTATAACGGATGTTTGCCAACACCAGTTAACCAATCATCGCCTTTCCAACTTTTCCACCTCAAGGCAGGCTACACTGCACTAAGTTCCTTCCTAATGCAGGTTCATCCCCAAGCCGTAGCTATATTTCAAACCACGTACCTGGGCCTCCACGGATAAAGGGTAGCGCCCACATGCCATTGCGGATCCCCCTCTGTCCTTAACTCCCAGCAGCAGCCCACGACTGGGCGTCCCAAGCCACCACCAGGAACTTCATCGGTATGCCCTTAGCGGATTCTTAGGCCCGCCCTCGAATGACCGTTTCATGCACTAGAATAACGCTCCATGATCCAAAGGAACCTTACCCATCTGAAACTAAAATATAATTCGTTTTCACTAGTTTATTTCTATTAGCTTCCACATCATTTTATACATATAGCTTCCATATCATTTTATACATAATCCGTATTCTTTGCAAAAGCCGGATGTACTATAAAGCGAATTCATATCGCAGATAACTGAACGTTCGTCGATTAAAGGATCATCTATTTCCGTCAGTTGATTATTTTTGGCTAAATTCGGCCAAAACAGTCTATATTGACGACCAAAAATCATACCATTATTTGCCGTTCAAAAATAAAAGCCGATCAAAATTATATATCATTTTTTTTGTGATATTTTTCCCATAGCGAACCATCAGCATATTGGCTGGATGAGATGTGATTTCCTCATCGTCCGTTTCTTTAATAAGCAGATCCGTATGCGCCATCAGACGGCGCATCATTTCCCTGTATTCCCAAATCGGCAGGTTTGTTCCATCCAAATCCCAGTGCCAGTAATATTCTGTTGCAATCACAATATAGTCTTCCATTTTTTCGTCACCGAAAGCAGCTTCCAGCATCCTGCGGGCTACACCATAATTGCGGTAGCGCGGAGACACTTCAATCGCTCCGAGCTCCAGAACCTTGTCTTGTCCGGATGACCACCGTTCAAATTCATCCGGCGGATGAAACGTAATATAGCCGACCAGCAACCCCTTGATTTGGGCTGAGACGACTTTTCCCTGTGGAAGACAGCTGATCTCAACAATGGCTTTTTTTTGTTTGGCAGCAGGACGGAAAGCTTTTAATTGCTGGTCAATTTCAAGCTTTTCCAAGATATCCGGAGATGTCACCCCGGATATCAGCAGTTCCCCTTTCGAAGTCTGGATCGTATGGGTAATGTTGGTCCATTCCTCTTTATTCATTTACCCACCCTGCTAGGTATTCCGCCTGATCCGATGTCAGGCTGTCAATTTGCAGTCCAAGTGAATGAAGCTTCATCAGCGCAACCCTGTTGTCCAGTTGTTCCGGAACATTAAAAACTTTGTTCTCGAGCCCCTGGTTTTTTACCAGGTATTCGAGGGCCAAAGCCTGCAGCGCAAAAGACATATCCATTACTTCCACCGGGTGGCCGTCTCCTGCAGCTAAATTCACCAGTCTGCCTTCAGCAAGCAAGAAGATTTTTCTCCCGTCTTCAAGGGTAAATTCTTCAGTGTTGGGGCGGACCTTTCTTTTGGAAACAGCCAGAAGACTCAGGTCCTGCTTGGAGATTTCCACATCAAAATGACCGGCGTTCGCCAGGATCGCACCATTCTTCATCCGTGCAAAATGATCTTTTGTAATGACATTTTTATTGCCAGTCACGGTAATAAAGTAATCTGCCATAGAAGCGGCTTCCTTCATCGGCATGACCTCGTATCCGTCCATCCAGGCCTCATTGGCTTTAACCGGGTCGACTTCACAGATAATGATTTTCGCCCCAAGCCCTCTGGCTCTTAATGCCACACCTTTGCCGCACCATCCATAACCAACGATACAAACCGTTTTTCCTGCAACGACCAGATTGGTTGTCCGCAGAATTGCATCCCAGACGGATTGACCCGTTCCGTATCGGTTGTCAAATAAATACTTGCTTCTGGCATCATTGACGGCCATCATCGGAAATTCAAGCTTTCCTTCCCTGGACATGGCTTTTAATCTGAGAATACCTGTTGTGGTCTCCTCCGCTCCGCCTCTAACCTGGCCAATCAGTTCCCGCCGGCAGGTATGAATTGTTGAAACAAGATCCCCACCGTCATCAATGATATAATCAGGCCCAAAATCCAGGGCCTTGTTGATATGCATTTTATACTCCTCATCTGTCGCACCGTGCCAGGCATGAGCCCTGATGCCGTTTTCGACCAGAGCCGCAACCACATCATCCTGCGTAGAGAGCGGATTACTGGCGACCACAGCAACTTCCCCGCCTCCCGCCTGAATTGTCAAGGCCAGATATGCGGTTTTTGCTTCCAAATGAAGGCAGATGACAATTTTTTTCCCTGCAAACGGGCGCTCTTGAATATATTGATCCCGAAGTGAATTCAACACCGGCATGTACTGTTTTACCCAGTCTATTTTTCGTTGTCCGTCAGCAGCCAGCCTAATATCTCGAATGGTAGAAACTTCGTTCATCTTAGCACCTCCTCCGCTTTATTATACACATATTTGTTCTAAAAGTCAGACTGTTTCAGGAAGAAAATCAGGCCCCTTTTCAGGACCTGATTGTGCAGTCTTGCTTGCGTACTTATGCTGTCTCTTTCGGACTTTTTTCCTTGCTGCAGGCAGCAACTTTTTGAGCAATTACATCAAACAGCGCCGACTGATATTCTTCAACTTGCCCGGCATCGGAAAGCGCCGTCAGTCTTGGATCAATCGGCAATTGGCCGAGATAAGGGATTTCATTCGCCGCAGCTTCCTTCTCTCCAGCCGGTTTGCCGAATATCTCAATGCGCTTGTTGCAGTCCGGGCATTCAATATAAGCCATATTTTCAACAAGTCCATAAAAAGTAGCTTTATACATGGTGGCCATTTTTATGGCTTTGCGAACAACCATGTTTGCGAGCTGCTGAGGACTTGTGACAATAACCAAACCATCCACCGGAATAGACTGCAATACGGAGATCGGCACATCGCCGGTTCCAGGAGGCAGGTCAATCAGCAGGTAATCAAGTTCTCCCCAGACCACATCCGTCCAGAACTGTTTCACCAGTTGGGAAATGACCGGACCTCTCCAAATGACAGGATCATCCTCATTTTCGAGCATAAGATTCAGAGAAACGATCTTGATGCCACTCATGGATTCGACCGGCAGAATCCCCTTTTCAGCCGCACTTGCTTTGTCTTTGAGACCAAAAACCTTCGGGATGCTGGGTCCTGTGATATCCGCATCGAGAATACCGACTTTATAGCCCTGACGCATCAGGCTTACTGCAAGCATGCTCGTTACAGAGGATTTTCCGACTCCACCCTTGCCGCTCATGACTGCGACAACATTTTTAATATTACTTAATTTTTGAGCTTCAGTAAGTTCCGGAACTGAGGAGCAGCTGCCGGAGCAGGTTGAAGCTGTTGAACAACTACTGCATGGACTACTCACTTTTTTACCTCCATTATTCGCCGACAAGTTTTTCCAGCTGATCGAGCAGCTCCACAAAAACATCCAGTGCCTGCTTGACCGGTTCCGGTTTTTCCATATCGACTCCGGCTTTGCGCAGGAGTTCGATCGGATAATCTGAGCCTCCGCTGGACAAAAACGCCAGATACCGCTGTACAGCAGGTTCCCCTTCCCGCACGATTTGCTGAGCGAGAGCCGTCGCTGCTGAAAATCCTGTCGCATATTTATAAACATAGAAAGCATTATAAAAATGCGGGATGCGTGTCCATTCTATATTGATCTGTTCATCCAAGACAATGTCGGGCCCAAAATATTTCAGGTTCAGGTCCCGGTAAATTTTGGACAGGTAGTCTGCCGTGAGGGATTCATTCCGTTCAGCTGCAGCATGGATTTCCTTTTCAAACTCTGCAAACATGGTCTGCCTGAACACGGTCCCCCTGAATTGTTCCAGATAATGATTGATTAGATAGGCCTTCATTTTATTGTCACTTGAGGCATTGATCATATGACGCATTACCAGTGATTCATTCAGTGTGGAAGCAACCTCGGCCACAAATATTTTATATCCTGCATAAAGATGGGTCTGGTTTTTATTCGATAAATACGTGTGCAGGGAATGCCCCATTTCATGGGCCAGGGTAAACAGGGAATCCAGCGTATTCTGATGATTCAGCAAAACATAAGGATGGGAGCTGTACGTGCCCCAGGAGTAGCCTCCGCTTGTTTTGCCGATGTTTTCATAGATATCAATCCAACCGGAACGGAACCCTTCGTCCAGAATCTCCAGATACTCTTCTCCCAAAGGTTTCAGCCCTTCGCGTACAATGGACTTCGCTTCCTCAAACGGAATATGCGCATCCATTTCAGGGACAAAAGGAACATAAATATCATACATATGCAGCTCAGCAACGCCGAGGACTTTTTTGCGCAGCTGAATATACCGTTGAAACTGCGGCAAATAATCATGAACTGTCTGTATCAGCGCGTCATAAACGGAAAGCGGCACTTTGTCGTCGTCCAGGGTTCCTTGAATCGCAGAATCGTAGTGTCTGACCCTTGCATAAAAAACATCGGCCTTGACACTCGCTCCGAGCATTGCCGCCCAGGAATTGATTTGTTTGCCGTAAGCCGCATAAAGCGTTGTAAACGCATCCTGTCTGACCCTACGGTCTTTGCTTTCCATATACCGGATAAAATTCCCCTTGGTCAGCTCAATTTCCCGGCCTTCTTCATCTTCAATCGGGCCGATTTTCAGATCCGCATCGTTGGCCATACTGAAAATCGTGCTTGGTGCTGAAGCCAGTTCGCTGGTTTCAGCCAGGATCTTTTCCTCAGCCAGGCTTAAGACATGCTGTTTTTGTCTCAGGATATTTTCCAGGTAATGATGATAAACCTGCAGTCTCACGTCCGAACGGATCTCACTTAAGCGTTCATCCGGAATGGCCAGGATTTCCGGAACAATAAATGACAAGGCACTTCCAGCCTGTACCGAAAGCATTGTCGCCCTGTCTGTCATCCCCTGATAACGAGAAATCCGGTTATCTTCATCCCTTCTCATCCGGGCGTACGTAAACAGTTCTTCCAGATTCTGGCCGAAACGGTCCGCCCATTCCATACATTCAACAAAAATGTCCGCACCGCCGGCAAGTTGTCCCTGATATTTTGCGAAAAGCCCGATCATCTTTTCTGTTTCGCTAAACATTGTCTCCCAGTCCTGATCACTGGCAAAAATATCTTCGAGTCTCCATTTATATTCCTGTGGGATTTCTTCCCTTGAACGTAAGGTTTCTGACAAACTGATCCCTCCATAAAATTGATCTTCCAAATATTATACACAGTAAAAGAAAAAATTACTAATTTTATTGAGTAAATTATTACTAATTGTTTGCCCTTAATAACAAGAATACCAGTCTGTGTAAACGACAGGCTGGTATCTTTTTATTCGGCTTATTCTGCCCACGTTGCAAAAGGCTTCCTGCCAAGATTAAGATTCGTGTAACGCTTCTCTCCAGTAATTTCACAGTCACCGGCAACCCATTCCGGAAATTCAAGCGGATAATCTTCCTGCGGAATCTCTGCATCCACCGTAATCAAGCCGGTATTTTCCT
The DNA here is from genome assembly GCF_047652685.1 of Dehalobacter sp. CP. Taxonomy (NCBI): domain Bacteria; kingdom Bacillati; phylum Bacillota; class Clostridia; order Eubacteriales; family Desulfitobacteriaceae; genus Dehalobacter; species Dehalobacter sp. CP. Next base: position 1,118,956 of record NZ_CP157399.1, on the reverse strand, counting down.
CTTCATAAACATCAATCTCCCAGATTATCCCCTGACCGCTCTTCACTGTATATCTCGTCTTAATGATCGGCGGGCTTATTGCCAGGGACATAAGCTTCCGAACCTCTTCCTCCGTTACTTCCTTGGCCGGAGTCTCCAACTCAAACCGCCTGTTTTTCGTATAATAATCCTTGATTGTCAACATCATTTGATTTCCCTTGATTCTGAACCTGACCGACGGTTTTTCTGAAAGATAACCTTGAATCATCCGTTCCCCTTCCTTCAGTTCCGGCAGAAGATGCTGATGAACAAGGTACTTGCGTTCAATCTCTAGTCCCACTATCCCCCAACTCCCATACGCGTACCGTGTCAGCCCCTAAAATAATAATATAAGATTTAGGCCTGGCATGTACTACTGTGATTCATCTCATTAGCTTCATTATACTTTAAATTTCCCATGGTTTATATACGTCTATTTATTTGATATATATTTATAATCTCAATAAGGTTGAATTTAGAATCAAGTATCTTTTACTTTAGCGCTTCGTTTTTTGTCCCAATCAACAAGTTTTAAATAGCCCCAAGTGGCCAATGGAAACCAGATGCAAAAAAGAATGATGGGGTAGAGCAGCTGTGGACCCGGATTTAAAATGCCCAGTTTACCGATTACTTGAGAAAACATCACACTGTAAAATATCCCGGATAAGACATAAATATAGCGGTAAATATTTTTTTCAGGCAAAAAGTAGAAGTATAAAACATAATATATTGCCCAGGAAATCGGAGCAAAAAAATGCAATTTCATTACCCCAAACTCCTGGTAGTCAATATACCCGAACATCCCGGTCAAATAACCGGTGGTCGCCGCAATAACATCAAATATAGCTCCAAATATGATTGCGTAGATCGATAATCTCCGAATTTCTGCTCTTGGAACAACCGCAAACATAATTAATGCAAAAATAAATGTATAGACCATCGGAATGAATTTTACAGCCATTAAACGTGCTCCTTTACTAAGAGAATACTGATATTAATCATTCCTGCTTTTCGAAATTATTATGCAAATGACGGTCCTAAAATAATGTTGTATATCAAGAAACAGAGATCTATGACATGACAAGCAACAGTCTAATTAAGAAAGCAATGGATGTTCATAAGGCATACAAAGCAAAGAGCACTTCTGACTGTTTATGACAGCAGCAGTGCTCTTGCTTATTTTAGCCGGAACATTTGTACCTGCTCGTAATGCTTAATCTTAATACCTGCGCTCTTACTGCTTCCCAATCTGCTGCAGTGCTTCAACTGCTGAGGCATCGGCAAGGGTCGTCGTATCACCGATTGCCCGCCCTTCAGCGATGTCCCTCAAAATTCTGCGGATAATTTTTCCGCTGCGGGTTTTCGGCAATTCTTCCGTAAGATGAATTTCATCAGGTCTGGCGATTGCCCCGATTTTAGCGGCAACATGATTCTTAAGTTCGTTCACCAGATCTTCCCTGGCTGCAACCCCTTCGCGGAGGGTGACGAAAGCTGCGATTGCCTGCCCTTTCACTTCATGGCTTTTACCGATGCAGGCAGCCTCAGCCACAGCCGGATGCTCAACAAGAGCGCTTTCAACTTCTGCTGTACCGATTCGATGCCCAGAAACATTGATGACATCATCGACTCTGCCGATAATCCAGAAATAACCGTCTTCATCGACTTTGGCTCCGTCCCCGGCAAAGTATCTGCCTGGCCATGTTCCCCAGTAGGTATCCTTATAGCGTTTGTCATCGCCATAAACCGTTCTGAGCATTGCCGGCCATGGTTCCGTGATCGCCACGAATCCAACCTCTCCGTTTTGAACCGGCTGTCCGGATCTGTTCAATATTTCGGCTTTGACACCCGGGAAAGGCACAGAACAGGAGCCAGGCTTCATGTCGGTTACTCCTGGCAGAGCTGAAATCATAATCATTCCTGTTTCAGTCTGCCACCAGGTATCAACGATCGGGCATCTTTCTCCGCCGATATGCTTGTGATACCATAACCAGGCTTCAGGATTGATCGGTTCTCCAACTGTCCCGAGAAGTCTTAGACTGGTCAGGTTTCTTTTCTGGGGATAGCTTTCTCCCCATTTCATAAAGGTCCTGATTGCCGTAGGCGCGGTATACAAAATGGTTATCCCGTACTTTTCAATCAGCTCCCAGTATCTGTCCTTCGCAGGATAGTCAGGCGTCCCTTCAAAAAGGAATACCGTCGCACCGTTGGCCAGCGGGCCATATACTAGATAGCTGTGGCCTGTGATCCAGCCGATATCCGCTGTACACCAGTAAATATCGTTTTCCTTCAGATCAAAAATGTACTGATGAGTAGTCGAAACACCTGTCAGGTAACCTCCGGTCGTATGCACGACGCCTTTAGGCTTTCCGGTGGTGCCGCTCGTATATAGGATGAACAAAATATCTTCCGCATCCATTTCTTCAGCCGGACAATCGGCTGCAGCATCCTTCATCAGTTCATGATACCAGACATCTCTTTCTCCCTGTACAACGTTATCAAGGCCCACCCGTCTGACCACCACGACTTTGTCAATTTCCGCGACACCTTTCAGCGCCTCATCAACATTTTCTTTTAACGGAAGAACCTTTCCGCGGCGATAGCCGGCATCAGCCGTAATCACAATCTTAGATTTAGCATCATTGATTCTGTCCCGAATGGCCTCAGCGCTGAATCCGCCAAAAACCACACTGTGAGGCGCTCCGATTCTGGAGCACGCCAGCATGGCAATGACTGCTTCCGGAATCATCGGCATATAAATTGTGACAACATCCCCCTTTTTCACACCGAGGGATCGGAGTGCGCTGGCGAATTTGCCGACTTCATGATGCAGCTCTTTATAGGTGAACGATTCTGTATCACCATTTTCACCCTCAAAAACGATGGCATTTTTATCCGCCCGGGGCCCGGCTAAATGCCGATCCAAACAATTGTAGGACGCATTGAGTTTACCGCCGTTAAACCATTTGGCAAATGGCGGATTCCACTCCAGAACAGTATCCCATTTTTTGAACCAACTAAGCGTTGAAGCCCTCTCTTCCCAAAAAGCCAGTCTGTCTTCTGCCTTTTGATAAATGCCCGGGTCGGAAATGAGGGCATCTTCCCTGAACTCCGCTGAACTCTGAAAGACGTGTTTATTTTCTGAACTTAGGGTAATCTCTTTGGACATCTCGTTTTTCCTCCTTACCGACCCAACTATAATTTTATATTTGTATCATATCATAACCGACTGCCCGAATCGTCTGCTTTGGAGCCAATTGCCCGTATTTAAGGGTTAAATGCAAAATACCGGCCTTCGCCGGTATCTCCAGATTTCTTTGTTATCTTGATGTGTCTTTAAATATCCTGCTTCTCATCTGATCATTCATTCCTCATTCATTCCTGCTTATAGATTAATAAGTGAAACAGGCAGCGTACGTTCCACTGCCTGTTTCAGCCACCTCGTCCACCTTTTCTCCCAGGAAGGTTCCCCATCCTTCCAATTAATTATTTTACTTGATGATATTTTCAAATGCAAGTGCCAATCCAAATATGTCCAACATAGGTGCTAGTCCTTGAGAAATTTCCTTTCCAGATAAGCCGTAATTTCCTCCGGCTGGCACCGGTATACCTTCTGGGCAGACTTCTCTCTTAAACCCTGCAGCCCGGAAGGGATATCCCAGTCCGTCAAAGCGCTGAGCCTGGTCAACGCTTCCCAGGGGTCGCATTCTCTGTACCTGTCACCGGCAATTGCTGTCAGCACGCTTTGAGCAAACTTGAAAGGACTCGCCGTTGAAGTCAGGACAGTAAACGTTTTGTCCCCGCTATTTTCTCGATAATCGTTGTAAACCTTCATCGCGACAGCCGTATGCGGGTCCAGCAGATAGTTGTCTTCTTCATACACTTTTTTAATGGTTTCGAAAACACCTTCTTCATCCGTCCAGCCAGCGGTCATATTCTCCCTACAGGCAGTCAAAGTATCCGGATCCGCACTGAACTTCCCTTCGCTGGAGAGACGTTGGAACCAGCTACTGATCTTGCCGGCATCCCTTCCGGATACTTCAAACAAAAAACGCTCAAAATTGCTGGAAATAAGGATGTCCATTGAAGGTGACGAAGTCAGATAAAACGGACGGTTGCTCTCATAAGTTCCGGCAGTGAAGAAGTCCGTAAGCACATTGTTTTTATTTGATGCACAAATCAGCTTGCCCAGTGGCAGTCCCATTCTTTTAGCATAATAAGCGGCCAGAATATTGCCAAAATTACCCGTGGGGACCACGATGTTGATTTTCTCTTCCGCAGCAATTTTTCCGAGTCTTACTGCCTCGAGATAGGCCCAGAAATAATAAATGATCTGCGGCAGCAGTCTTCCCCAGTTGATGGAATTCGCTGAGGAAAAAACCATATGGTTGGCATTCAGCTTTTGGCGCAGTTCTTCAGATGAAAAAATCTTTTTAACTGCAGTCTGGCACTCGTCAAAATTTCCGTTGATCGCCACAACGAAAGTATTTCCTCCGCCTGTTGTAACCATCTGGCGTTCCTGCACAGCACTGACGCCGCCGTCGGGATAAAAAGCCACAATCCGTGTACCCGGAACATCCTTAAATCCGTCCAAGGCGGCCTTGCCGGTATCTCCGGAAGTCGCCGTAAGAATCAGAACTTCCACATCAAGCCCAAGTTCTTTAATACTTGCAGTAAGCAGATAAGGCAGCACCTGCAGGGCCATATCCTTAAAAGCAGTGGTCGGGCCGTGCCAGAGTTCCAGCATCCCGCAGCCGCCGACTTCAACAAGCGGTGCGGGGTTTGACGTATCAAAACGTCCGTCTCCGTATACTTTGACTGCTTCTTCCAGCGTTCCTGCCGGTAGATCTCCGCAATACAGCTTCATAATTTGCAGCGCAAGCTCGGCGTAACTGCAGTTGGCATATTGTTTCCAATCCACGCAGGGGATCTCCTGAGGAACAAATAGTCCTCCCTGAGGTACCATTCCTAGAGCAATCGCCTGGGCAGAGGTCTGAGCATCAATGTTGCCGCGGGTACTAAGATACATTTTTTCTCCTCCAATAATCACTGTGCAATATTTCAATCATCAATAATTGATATTTTACTTGATTTTATATGAAAAGACACGTAAAAACAATATAACTATAATAGAATCCTGCTTAACTATCAAGGATTATCCTGTATTATTTTGAACACAAGACAAGGTATTTTACGCCTGAGCAAGAATATATTGGATAAGCGACTGATGCACTGGATAAAATGACTCATATGGCTTAACATTCCTCAAATCAACCAGAAAGCAAGGCGAAATACGATGAAAGATAATTTCACCCGCAAATACAGACAGACTTTGCTGCTTGGCTTAATCAAGGTGATCCAGGAACTGTTCCCCGAAGAAATACTGAAGATTCCATATTCCATTCTTGACGGCGTTTATTGTGAATTTTCCGGCTCCCTGGTTTCTCCCAGAGAAGTCAGATTGATTGAAACAACACTAAAGAACTGGGCTAGTCATAAAAATTTCATTGAATTTTTAGGGAAAGACGAGAGTTTTCATATCTATAAATTGGATGAAACCATTATTAAATCGATTTATTCCGCCTTCGAGGATACTTCTGTCATCAAGGATTTCCGGCTTATTCCTTTTCAGCCGGGATTTATCCTGGATTTTTCCGATGAATCCGGTTATTTGGCAGACTTTGTTCTTCCCAAAAAACTTTCAGCAACCTACGTGGAAACGCAACGCTGGCTTGAAATCCTGGATCTGTCTGAGGTCAAGGACGTGAATTCCTATATTAGAAACGGCCGCTCCATCGATCTCATTAATATTGCTGAAGCTCTCCAGGAGAAAAAGATTGCGGATATTGCGGATATCATAACCAATGAAAATAAAAATGTCAGGATCGTGCTGATTTCAGGACCATCCTCATCAGGAAAGACGACCTTTACCCAGCGTCTCTCGACTCAGCTGATCGTTAACGGCCTGAAACCGATTTCCTTATCTCTGGACAATTATTACCTGAATCGGGAAAACATTCCGCGTGATGCTTCCGGACAGCTGGATTTTGATACCCTATATTCCCTGGACCTTGCACTGCTCAATGAACATCTGGATAAGCTGATTATGGGAGAAACGGTCCAGACGCCGGTATTTAACTTTTTCACCGGAAAGAGAAATCCGGACGGAAATGATATCCGTCTCGACTCGGACAATATCCTGCTGGTCGAAGGCCTTCATGCCCTAAACCCAGGTTTACTCACCATTAACAGAAATTCCTTCTTTAAAATCTATATCAGTGCGCTTTTCCTGCTGAATATCGACCGCCACAACCGCGTCCCGACAACTGAGGCGAGACTGATCAGACGAATTGTACGCGACGATAAATTCAGGGGCTTTGGTCCTGAGCGGACTCTGAATCAGTGGCCAAGTGTCAGACGCGGGGAAAATACCAGCGTTTTTCGCTACCAGGAAGAAGCTGATATCATGTTTAATTCCAGCCTGCTCTTTGAAATGAACGCTCTACGTTCCTTTGCCGAGCCCCTTCTTGAAAAAATTCAGGAAACAAATAAGTTTTACGATACTTCAATTCGTTTGCTAAATCTTCTGTCGTTTTTCGAACCGATGGACACAACCAACATCCCCTTAAATTCAATCCTCCGGGAATTTATCGGTGGCAGTATCTATCGTGAATAGCCATAACAAATCATCCAAGGAGAAAATGATGCAACCCAACAGACTTATGATGCGTGATTGTAAAATGAACCGCATTCTTCGTATTTTAGAACAAACCTATCCGGAAGCACACTGTGAGCTAAATTTCCGCAACCCCTTTGAACTTCTTGTCGCAACGATTCTCAGTGCCCAGACAACAGACCAAAAGGTCAACAAAGTAACAGCTGTACTTTTCGAACGCTGCCCCACACCCAAAAAGATGTTGGAGATCACTTCCCGCGAGTTTGAAGAGATCATTCGCCCGATCGGACTCTTCCGCACCAAAGCCAAAAACATTTTGCAAACCTGCAAGCTGCTCATTGAAGAACATCACGGAGATGTCCCCGCGAATCTGGATGACCTCATAAAAATGCCGGGGGTTGGCCGTAAAACAGCCGGAGTAGTCTTAGCAAACGCCTATAGCATTCCCGCTTTGCCTGTGGATACCCATGTGCTGAGGGTTGCCAATCGGCTCGGCCTGTCCCGGGAAAAAGACCCTTCTAAAGTAGAAAAAGAGCTTACCGCTCTTATCCCTATGGAACTATGGATTGATACCCATCACCGTTTGATTTTTCACGGTCGCAGACTTTGCCATGCCCGGAAGCCGGAATGCCCGGTCTGTCCTTTGAAAGACTGCTGTCCGGCATTTACCAGCGCTTCCTAGTATCAATTCTTCCTGAATAAAATGATAGATCTTAAGTATCAGTGATTCTTCAGCTTTTTCCAGAACGAATACCCTTTGAACATAAATCTGCCCGTTTTTTTTTGTTGTCCCGGTTCATTTTCATCAACAAGCTGAACTCTGGCCGTTTCACTGACCGATTGGATATTGGCTGCAGAAGCGGCCAGATTTTCCACCATCTCAGGCAATTTCGCATTAATGACGTTTAAGGTTTCCTGCGCCTCCCCGATAAATTCTTCAGCTTTGGCAGCAGTATCCCGGACCGTGTTGAATGCACTGTCCATTACTTGCATAGTCCGGCGTGCTGAACGTAGCAGTACAAGCAGATATATCCCGGCAGAGCAGAATATGACCGTTAAGAGCACGGCGCAAATCAGTGCATAATTCGTAGCATTCATTTTATTTCCACCCTATTTTACAACATGAGCTGTCAACTGCATTAATGTGCTGCGGTTTTTCACCCCGGACAGATTCTCACCCGTCATTTGCTCTCCTGCTTTTAATACTGTACCGTTCTCAAGCTGAATGTCATTATTCAGCGTTTTTCCGAGCAGGAACTGAAGCTGGCGCTGCTCAAAGACATTAAAATCCTCCGGATATATAATTGTCCCGTTATTTTCAGCTGTCTTCAATAAACTTTCACTCTTGCCAAATTGTTCGATTTTCTTCTTCAGAAGCTCTTTTTCACTCAAGGCCGGGCTCTCCTTACCGCTCGATGGCTCGGATGACTCTAAAGCCTTGTTCCGTTCCGGCTTGATCTGTTCTTTGGCTTGTTTTCCTGCAGAAGGATTGTCATCAATTAGAATGATCTCCTTGCCGTACGTGATCACGTGATCACATTTAAATTCGCTGCATTTCCCTTGCGGATCAACGACCTCACAGGCCGAAATCGTTCCGGTTGTTTCATCGAACAGTATTTCCTTCACCTGGCCTATCAGGCACCCCCGGGTCGTCAGAACCTGAGAACTAACGACCTTAACATCTTTTTTCAAAAGTTCCACGGCAAGGTCGTTATGCGCAACATCCTGAACAACGGTGCTGTCATTGATAATTAATGCATAATCCCCCAGCCCCAGGATATCGGCGTAAGCGATTAATCTTGCACCAAAATAATCTGACGGCTGGTCGATGACAAAGAAAGCCAAACTCCCATCCTCAGAATTGATGATGATGTCTTTGACAGTGTTGATTTGCTTTCCTTCATTGATGCTGATGATTTTCAAACCCCGAATTTCTGCCGAAGACTTCATTTTCCGATATCCTCCCGCCTATTAAAAATGACTATCATTGCTCTGAATGTAGTTCTACAATCATACAAAATTCTCCTTCTTTATCGAATAAAATACAAATACAACCTTATTGCTTCAATAACTGAATAAGGTCCATATGAGGCTGAAACAAAGTGCAGCCAGCCAGGGCAGCATATTCAGCCGGACAATCTGTGCGGCTTCCGTTTGGGTGACCGCACTGACAATAGCCGGAAATCCCCATGGAATCACTGCAGCGTCTGTCCAGATCGCCGTAACCTGCCCCAGAACGGCCAACGGAATGGCTGAAATTCCTGCCGCCTGTCCGAGAGCCGCTGCAATCCCGCCGGCTAACGGCAGAGCAGCGAAACCTGATCCGCTCATTGCCCCCAATACCGCTGTAAGCATGACCAGCAAAGCACAGGAATACTTATTAAGCACCACGATACCAGATAACTTATCGGCCAGCTGTTCCAGATAGCCCGCCCCTTGGTGCAGCAGGACATTTTCATAACCGGAATGCGTCCCGAGGAGGAAGAAACCTGATATTACAACGATCGGGGCAAATACCTCCATCGAAAACTTCATTCCGGTCTGGATATGCCGCCCAAAAGTATTAAAAGATGTCTTATAATCAGTCAAAACCGTGCCAATAATCAGCACAAGGAGCGTTACGCCGCCGATAACCGCTACGGCACTGTCTCCCCGCAGTTTGCCATAGACCAGCCAGATTACTGCCAGCAAGTAAACCGCAGCTGCCGTCAGAGCCAGGATCGTTCTTTTTCTTTTCTGACTCTGATGGTTTTGCTTTATCGGCGGAAGTACATCAAGTTCTTCTTGTTTTTCTTGTTCTTCTTGTTCTTGCTCATTTTGCTGCTCCTCCCCCTTCTGCCCGTCCAGCCGTTCCCTGTTGTCTGCCACCACGTACGCAGGAATGCTTTTCTTTTGCTGAACCGTCATTACCTGAAAGCCGATTAACGAAGCGATGATTCCGCTTCCGCATACGAGCGGCAGAGACTGCCGTAAGACCTGCTCCAGAGCGACGCCTGCTGACCTGGCGGTAAGACCGGGCGCACCCTGAATTACGTAATCACCGGCTAGCGCAATTCCTTCGCCAAAAATGCAAAGACCAACCGCCAAACCAAGCGGAGGGATCCGACTGCGGTGAATCAGTGGAAGGATCAAAGCCCCTAGCAGGGAAACTGCAGGTGTCGGCCATAAAAATAAACTTAAGGAAAGAAGCATAGCCCCTGCGAGCCAGTATAAATAAGCGACATTTTTAATTTTCAGGATTGATTTGATTAGGATGGTTTCCGTTTTCGTTTCTTTCAGCATGCCGGTCATAGCGACCACCAATCCAATCAGCAGGATGATCGGAAGCAGATCCGCAGCTGTCAGGAGAAACCCCCGGAAAGCAACCTGGATCCCCACAAAGAAGCTGCCGGTGTCCAGCACGCCTACTGCCAGAAGTCCAAGGGCAGCAATGATTACCGGTTTTTTCTTAAAAAAAATGGCAATGATAATCAAAAGAATAAAAGCAAAGTAGACGAGCATACCGGGACTTGGCAAACGATATTCACTTCCTTTTCCAAAAGACAAATGCTATACTTTTTATGGGTTGAATCATTTGAAATGAGAGGACTATGATCATGAAGCATTATGATATCGGTATTGTCGGCGGTGGAATCTCCGGTATAATGTGTGCCTATGAACTGATCAAACACAACCCTAAGCTTAACATCTGCATTTTTGAAAAAGGAAACAGTATACGCGACCGAAAATGCCCCCTGACTGAAAACAAATCAGCGAAATGTGCCAATTGCCTGACCTGTGCGATCATGGAGGGGTTCGGAGGGTGCGGTTCTTTTTCTGATGGAAAATATAATTTTACCACCGAATTTGGTGGCTGGCTGAATGAATATATTTCCAATGACCATGTCATGGATCTGATAGAGTATATGGATTCCATTCTTGTTGACTTTGGCGCAACGACCAAACGTTTCAGTACCCATACTCCCAAAGCGCGCGAAATCGGAAAAATTGCACTCCAAAACGATCTTCATCTTCTCCAGGCCGAAGTCAAACACCTTGGCACTGAGAATAATCTTAAAATAATGACCAATATCTTCAACTTTTTAAAAGACAAAGTTGAAATCAGACATAAGACAGAAATCACCGATATCTCCCAGGATCAAGACAGGTATATTCTGTCCGCAGCCAGCGGTGAATATTCCTGTGACTGTCTGGTCTGCGCAGTTGGCCGGGTTGGAAGCGAGTGGTTTACTTCACTATGCAGGAAGATGAGTATCCCAATGACAAACAACCAAATTGATCTCGGCGTCAGAGTCGAACTTCCTTACGAAGTGTTCAGTCAGATCACCGATGAAGTCTACGAGGCTAAGCTGCATTACTACACCCGAAAATACAATGACCTGGTCAAAACCTTCTGCATGAATCCCCGGGGACATGTCGTCACAGAAAATACCGTCGGCGTACTTACTGTAAACGGTCACAGCTATTCCGACGATAAACTGAAAAGCAACAATACGAATTTTGCGCTGCTGGTCTGCAATAAATTTACTTCTCCGTTCAACGAACCATTAAAGTATGGCAAATATATCGCCACGCTTTCCAACATGCTCGGTGAAGGCGTTATCGTTCAACGTTTCGGCGATCTTGTGAAAGGCCGGCGCACAAATGAAAAAAGGATGATGAAATCCTTCACCAAACCCACTTTACAATCCGCAAACGCCGGCGATCTCGGTCTAGCCCTTCCGAAACGCCATCTTGATAATATTATTGAAATGATCTATAAACTAGATAAAATCGCACCCGGAACGGCAAACTACGATACCCTGCTTTATGGTGTCGAAGTAAAATTTTATTCGGCAAGGCCCCAACTGAACAAGCAGTTGGAAACAAAGTATTCGAATTTTTATGCGATTGGCGACGGAGCAGGCATTACCCGTTCCCTTTCCCAGTCCGCAGCCAGCGGCATCTACGTTGCCCGCAATATATTAAAGAAGGCTTGAAGCTTAGCTGGCTTATAGGTTTGGGCTTATCTGCGGGCTATAATACTGCTTTTCGGCCATTGGCCCGTAAATCTGCATGCTAGAAACTATGTAAACTATAGATTGCTTTCGAGGTAGCCGAGAGCCTCTTCGATACAGGGGTAGCTACTGATACCTTCCGCAGCGGCTGCATCCCCGATCATAAGGAAATCGTTCGTTTCGTCTTTCATTGGCAAATCCACAATCGTATTTCCAAATACAATGACTTCCTCACTGCGAATACCAAGGATCTCTTTGACCACAGCAAGGGCCCGACCCTTGCTGTTTTCTTTGGGCATGACCTCTACACAATCATCGTATCGATTGATTTTATACTTATTTCTCTTCACCGGTTCCAGAGCTTGTACTGCCTGATACAATAAATTAACCGTGGAAAAATCCTTAGGTGCGGCAGTCAGCATCGTCTGATTGGGCTGGAACCAAAGATCCGGAAATTTTTTTAGAAGGTCTTGCTTCATTTCTTCACCTATCTGGTGCGGAATAGCTTCAAGCTTTTTCTCCCATTTACGCAGCGGCTCAAAAATAACGCCGCCGTTTTCTCCTGCAACCAAAGGTTGACAGATCCCAATTCCCCTGGCCAATCCCGCCAGATAGGAAGCCGTCCGACCGGAAATAAAAACAATTCTGATCCCCTGACGTTCCAGCGATCTTAATTTACAGGCTACCTGGGCAGGAATCGGATCGTCCGTTGCTGCCAGGGTGCCGTCAATATCAAATACAGCAAGCTTGATTCCTATGTTAATCCCCTCCTTGATTGTACGAATACTTTCTAATACATCAAAGAACCAACCGTATAGTTGTATCCCGAAGGGGATTTTCTAATTCAATAAATATTTATTTTCATTAACCAATTATTTGGCTTCTCTCCTATTCGCCGATATGTCGCCTTCAAATATTTCGTTTGCTGTTCTCCTTAAAAAGAAAAGACACCTTGGGTTCAACCATCCATTTAAACAAATTTTTGATTCCGTTCAGGGCCAGGACGATTGCCAGCGCTGCCCCAAGTATTATTACCAGCGCTCGCTGCGGTCCTGTCTGCAAAATCTGATAAAACCCGTATGCAACAAGGGCCTTCACGATCAAGCCGTGAAGCAGATACGTATACATCGTATTGCGCCCCAACGCTGAAACCAGAGGAATCTTCCTGCCAGGCACCAGCAGCAGCAGGCTTAGACCTAAAACTGCAGCCAGCAGGTAAATACCCGCTCGGTAAAACCCCGCATACCATTCCGTAGCGCCAAGCGTTTGATAAGATGCGCTCCCATAAAACCACGAAACGGTATAATTCTGACCAAAATAACAAAAGGTCAGAAAAGCCAGCAGCATAACACCGACAGCAGCGAAGCGCCAATTTCTCGTCAACAGCTTTTCCAGATGCTTTTTCTCAAAATAAAAGCCTGCCAGGAAAAACGGAAAGAAAACAACAATCCGCGACAGACTCGCGTAGTAACCCAGCTCACCCGTATATCCGGCAATAAGGCCGAAAAGAAATGTAACAGGCAGCGCATATCTGATCCTAACCACATAAGGCAGTGCCGCTTTCCAAATAATCATGCTGAATAAAAACCACATCATCCAGTACGGTGTAAAAAAAGTAAAATGCAGACTTTCCTTATGAAAAATCCAAAAGTCCAAGACGGAATAAATCATTTCAAAAATAACGTAGGGTATGACTAGTTTGCTGATAATTTTTATCTCATATTTCGGATCATCAATATTCTTGGCAAAATAGCCGGAAATAAAAACAAACAGCGGCATATGAAATGAATAAATGAACGCATAAATGGATTTGAAGATTGGAATATAGATTAGCGGTTCAATGATATGCCCGACAACCACCAAAACAATCAGCACGAATTTCAGGTTATCGAAGTACGGATCTCTTTGATTCATCCTCTGGCCTGTTCCTTTCTTATTCTAATGTTTAACCCGATTTCATATGTTCTGATTATATCATTCATTTTTCTAATAATCTCAGGATTTTTGATTTAAGCCGAAAAAAGGGGGTGTCGCAAAACTGCCATAAAAGTAGTGGAGCGATACTCCTTCTTCTAAATGAATCGTTTTATGTATGACTTAATAAAACCTAACAAGGTAGGGCTACTCAATATATAAGCCGCTTCCGGCATGTTGCGCCCTCCTTGGCGCAAACAGCCGCGCTGCGCAATCCATGCTCCGCTTACGCTGGTTATATATTGCATAGCCTAATCTCTGGCTTTTATTCAGCAGATTTTTTTAGTTCAGTATATCTTTTTCTTTATCCTTAAGCTGTTTTAAGTTGATGAAGCGGTTTTCCACAACTAAATTATACAGCAGCTGCGGTCCTTTAGGGGCCCACAGTTACTATTTTATGGCGAAAAAACAGGGCCGCTGCTAGCGAATTATCTTAATTCGTTTTGCGACGCCCCCTTCATTCTCGGACTACTTTCTTCCTGGAGCCCATATTCGGGGTGATTTTGCAGCTGTACTGGTTCCATGTATGGTCACATTAATTGTTTGGGTATCAATACCGAAGATTTTTATAAATACGCAATCATAGGTATCTGTAAGATTAATATCCAATTCGTAATTTCGTTCTGTTTCCGTCAGTTTTGTCTGATAATAATCTACGCTTACCTGGCTTTCATCCAGTCCATTTAATACTGCATAGGTGTCGGCAATATCATTGAGCGTTGCTTCAGGATTTTCCGAATTATCGATCGCCAATGTTTCATTAAAACGCGCATCTCTGATTATTTGTCCAACCTCAAACAAGTGTAAACGATTTAAGTACATCCCGCCAATATCCACAACAAGTCCTGTAAACCCAAACAATACAATTAACAGGACAGCAAATAGAATTGTGATATTTCCATCTTCGTTTTTTAATCGTTTACGCATGGGCAAGCAAACGCTTCTAGGCATATTGCCACCTACTTTCTGACCCAACACGCTTAATTTGCTAACCTTCTTTTGTCATAATCAGTCGATTTTTTTCAAGGTTTTTCGTAAATGTCAGCTGTTCTCCGAATATCACTTTTCCTAACGGAGTCAACGGTTCAACTGTATAAACTAAGCTGGCTGTGATCTGCGCATATCTCCATTTTTTTGTATTTTGATCCGTGCCGCCGCCACTTTTGGGCGTGTAGTAGTCTTTCTTTTCAGTCCAACATTTTAACTTAGCATCACTCACAGACAAATCTTCCTCATCAACCAGCGACGATGTCTTTTTCATTGCCTCTTTTATTGCTTTTTTGGCAGATTCTCCACTGATTGTTTGGGAATAATCACTATCATAGCTTATACTCATTGTCCAAGACGCATTGCGATAAGCATAATCAAAAGTAAGATACTTATTCATCATCCACCCTAAATCTATCACAGCAAACGTTAACATTAGAAGTAAAGGAAGTACCAGGGCAAATTCAACAAGTGCCTGTCCATTTTCATTTTTTATCATGCGCATCAAATTGAACACCCTTCCCTTCAAACGTATCTGTTCGATATCTCTAACCATCCTCAGGATACCCCTCTAAAAACACCTGTGAAGTAAATGTTGACAATACCCTAAATTCATCACCAAAAAACAATTTTGACTGGGGCATGAGCACCGGTACATCATATTCCAAGGTTACTGTCGCGTTAAAATATGTATAATAGCTTGGTAATTCTTGAAATCGAGATCCTTTGTTCGCATGATACGTATAATTCTTCCGTTTTGTTTCTCCAGCTTTGGCCTCAATGGTTAACTGATCGAAATCCAATCTGTCTGTATAATCACTAATAGAATTTTTAACTTGTTCATTGATATTTGTCTTGCTGGTAACTTGACGGATTCCCTCATTTGCTGCACTCTGTACCAATACTTGCGCATCGACAATTCGTCCGGCATCCAGAATAAACCCAAGAAATAGTAGTAAGATAGGCAAAACCAGCGCAAATTCCACCATAGCCTGACCTTTTTTGCACTCCCGTATTTTTCTTAAACTTATAAATTCTCTGATCTTCATATTTTTACCGCCCAGCATCAATATCATCAGCTGCTGCCATATGCAGCCATTTGTTAAACCTTGCTCTATTTTTACAATATATTTACGTTTAGTTTACAATCATTTTACATTTGGTTTTATATGGATTCTATCTATAAAAACTCAGACCCTCAAGAGGAAATTTGTCGAAATAATGTCTTCTATAAGAAATTGATACTTTCGGACTATTTCTGTTTCCCAATAGTACCAGTAGATTAATCCACGCGTTCCCAGTACCTGCATATTTTGCGTAAAAAAAAGGCCCCTGAGGGTCTCTCGTACCTTATCAACACTAATTCATGTAAACTGCCGAGAAAATTTTTATATCACAAGGCGAAGAAATGAGCAATGCCGGCAAATTTACCTGATTATTTTCTATACGGTAACCGGCTTTAATACAGCCCCAGCATCCTTCCAGGAAACCTGCCCGTTGGTGAATTCATCCAGCCAGCCAGTAAAGATATCCTGATCTCCATCCCGGATATATACTTCAAGATCAATTTTTTCGCTAAACTTTTCATTGCCGCTTTCCATGCCCTTTTGCTTCAGGCCGTACCGGATCTGTTCAAACCAGGAGTACGGAATCCGGAGTACATAGATCCGGTGCGGAACGAGCTGGACAATCGCTGTATTCTCCAATGCGAGGCGGGCTGTCCCGCCATAGGCTCTTGTAAGTCCACCGGTACCAAGCAGGATACCGCCAAAATAACGCACAACAATGATCTGGATGTTCCAGAGCTGCCGGTGCTGGAGCAGTTCCATGACCGGCCTTCCCCCTGTACCCTGCGGTTCGCCGTCATCCGAGGCTTTCTCAATCCTGCCTTCGTGAATACGGTAAGCGTATACATAATGGCGGGCGTTCGGAAGGGCTTCCCGGATTTCCTTGATATTTTTTTCGGCTTCGGTGGCGCTTTCGATATATTTGACCAAAGCGATAAATCTTGATTTCTCAATGACTTGTTCGGCCTCTGTCTCTCTCTCGAGTGTTTTAAATGCTTCCACTTCTCGTCCCCACCATTAACTTAATTATAGTTTAGCTTCTAACTTAACTTTGAATTGGTTTTAGTCATAAACCGGTCCGTCCCAACTATAACCCGATTATGCCGGGCTTCCCCTATTTTCTCTTTTTCATCAAACGCTTCAATGTTAAACACAAGCCTGCGGCCTTCTGCTTCGATAAGCTCTGCCTCCACCCATACTTTAAGTCCGACAGGTGTTGCTGCCAAATGTCTTATCTCCAAATAGGTCCCGACACTGGTCTGGTCATCCGCAAGATCCAGCGCCTTGGTCGCAGCATTTTCCATCAGGGCTGCGAGCATAGGAGTTGCAAAAACCTCCAGTGACCCGCTGCCGACAGCTTCTGCTGTGTTCACCGCTGTAACCAGCGACTCCGCTTTGCCTTTCTTCCCGATTTGGTCGTTGAGCTGCTCTGCATTGAATCCGCCATGTTGTTCCCCTTTTCAGCAAGATTTAATAATAACCCGAAAATACGCTTCATACTGTTCCACAGTCAGTACCTATGTTCTAATATAACATAGATTTCAACTTATATCCCCCAAAAAATCCACTGGGTATCCGTTAAGAATGGGATATGCCATTGTAAAACATATCCCACTTATGATTGAAGTATCTTTCCCTACGTTGGCATTAATGGCTGATGCCTCGCGATATACCGTTTAAAGCCTCTCCAGCCTCATTGATATGAATGTTTTCAATCGCGAGGTCACCTAACGCAATGACCCCAATAATTTGCCCCTTGTTCAGCACAGGAAGACGTTTTACCTGGTATTCAGCCATGGTTTCAGCCACGGTATCGATATCCTGCGTGCCATCGATACAGATTGGATCTACCGTCATGCACTGCTCGGCCGTCATCTGGTTGACATCCTTGTTCGAAGCGATGACTCTCAGAACAATATCCCGGTCTGTAATAATCCCCAATACTTTGCCCGCCTGAACGACCGGAACAGCACCAATATCTTTATCTCTCATAATTTTAGCGATATCCGCAACTTTGGCTGCTGGGTCCACCCAGCTTACGTCCGTTGACATAATATCCATGACCCGCATATAAAAAACACCTCCGTTTTAATATTTTAGCACTAGTTTTTCACTGAAACCAATGAATTATGTCAGTAAATAATCCCTTCGTAAAACGTTGAATTAAGAAAAATGATTATCTGTATTATCTTTTGCTGTGAAAATAGAATTATCCTCGGTGTTGACCCGGGGATAATTCTATTACGTTATTTACTGCTATTATTGTTGTCTATCAATTTAATTCTTTATTTTTAATTCTATTTGTTTGATTCATCTTGGTTTTCGGCCATACACGATTGCCACAACACCGCCGACGAGATTTTTATATCCCGCATCCTGAAGTCCGCATTCAGCAAAGATCAGGGTGAGCTGACGCTGAGATTCAAATTCACAGGCCGAATCATAAAGATACGTGTATTCTTTTTGTTTTCCGCCGTGAATTTTTCCCAGCCACGGAACGATCTTCTCAAAATATAGCCAGTAAAGCTGTTTGAAAACCGGCATAGTCGGTTTTCCCATATCCAGAGATACGACCATCGAACCAGGTTTGACAACACGGATCATTTCCCGGATTCCGCGGCGCAGATCAGGAAGGTTCCTGAGCCCCCAGCCAACGGTCGCTCCGTCAAAACTGTTGTCGGTAAAAGGCAAGCTCATCGCATTGCCCTGCAAAAGCTCAATACTCGCTTTGTAACGGTCATTTTCAATATTTTTACGACCGACAGCCAGCATTTCCTCTGAAAAATCGACTCCGGTGACTCTGCCGGAATCCCCGACGGCGACGGCAATTTCTCTGGTAAGCTTGCCGGTTCCGCAGCACAGGTCAATCATCTTCATTCCGGGTTTAGCCTCGACAATCCTGACTGCTTTGGCCCGCCAGGCGTTATCCATCCCCATACTCATCAGGGAATTCATTAGATCATATTTCCCGGCAATTGCGTTAAACGTTTCCTTGACGTATTCTGATTTATCTTTGCCTGCAAAATCCATTTTCTCTCTCCTTGTACCATCTTGCCCAGTATATGGTCAGTACTATCATATGATAATTAGCCCAAATTGTCCAATTTAAGAACTATCTAGAATATCTCACCTGAGAAGCAAATGATCTGATGAAAAGCAAATAGTAATCTAAAACACTATTGCTAATGATTTTCAACTATGGTAGGATAAAACTAATTTAATAGTATGGGGAGCTGGGGATGCTGGCTGAGAGGGATATCACGTATCCGACCCTTAAAACTGATCTGGGTAATGCCAGCGTAGTAATAATAAAAAACTTTAATAACTGCGCTGCCTTTGCAGCGTTTTTTGTTTGTCGGTCATCGTCGATAAGCAGTGTCTTATTATTTAGAAAGTCCCGGACAGTAATCTAAAAAAATACGTGAAGGAGAAATGTATTTTGGCAAAGATAACAATGGCCTTTCAGGTCATTCCAAAAGTGGAGGAATCCAGAATCTATCCGGTTGTTGATGAAGCAATTAAAGTTGTCGCCCAAAGCGGCCTTCCCTACGAAGTCGGTCCGATGGAAACAGCACTTGAAGGAGAGCCTGATGAAATCTGGCAGGTCATCAAAGATGCCATGGAGGCTTGTATCAAAGCCGGGGCTTCTAGAGTAATGACCAATGTAAAAATTGACTATGTACCCCAGGGTTCCACGATCAATGAAAAAATTGCCAAGTACCGCTGAAAAGAAGGGATCCGGATCCCTATTGCTAAAAAACAATAGCCGGAGATTCCGACCACCGGCTGCATTGCTGAGGTATGCCCCTGCCCTTTTCTTTTTGGTTGTGCTGCTGGCAGTCTGGCAGTTTACGGTAAATTACTTCAGCATCCCCCACTGGCTTCTTCCCTCTCCTTCTCAGATCGGGAAAGCTCTCTGGAATACGAGGGACATGATGTGGGGCCATACCAAAGTAACGATCATTGAGACGACGTTGGGTTTAGGGCTTGCTGTTGCTCTGGGCATGACAGTTAGTACACTGATGACGCTGTTTCCGCTGTCCCGGCGGGTGTTTTATCCATTTCTGATCATTTCCCAGACGATCCCCTTGATAGCGGTCGCACCGCTGCTGTTGCTCTGGCTGGGGTATGGGGTACTGCCTAAAATCTTAATTGTCGTTCTGGTCTGTTTTTTTCCGATCGCGATCAGTTTGCTTGAAGGCCTTGAATTAAGCGATTTGGATCTTCTGCATTTGCTGCAAAGCATGGGCGCATCCAAATGGCAGGTATTCTCCCTAATCCGCTGGCCGCACGCCATGCCGGCACTGTTTTCAGGCTTAAAAATTGCTGCTGCCTACAGTGTCATGACGGCTGTCATCAGTGAATGGCTTGGAGCAAGCCAGGGGCTCGGTGTCTATCTGCTGCGTTCTTCGAATAATTTCCTTACCGACAGAGTATTTGCAGCAATCATTGCAATCACTGCTCTCAGCTTCTTTTATTATGCAATCATTATTATTCTGACCAGGCTACTGCTTCCCTGGTATTCCCGATACAGGCGAACAAGCTGACCCATGGACGTATCTTTCGTCCCCTTAAACAAGGAGAAAAAGATACATTCCTTCGCCCCCCAAAAAATACAAGTGAGGTATAAAAATGAAAACGAAAAAGATATTGGTTACGTTTATTGTGCTCCTTCTGATTCTCACTGTGACTCTTTCGGGTTGCAGCAAACAGGCTGAACAGAACTCCAGCCAGAATAACCAGCCGGTTAAACTAACGCTTATGCTGGACTGGACGCCGAATACGAATCATACCGGACTATTTGTTGCTCAGGATAAAGGCTACTTCAAAGACCAGGGACTCGAAGTCAACATTGTCAACCCATCTAGCCAAGGAACACTCGAGCAGCTTGTTGCAACCGGAAAGGTAGATTTTGGTATCAGTGCGCAGGAACAGGTTACATCTGCCCGCCTCAGTGACTTGCCACTTGTCTCTCTGGCAACCATCATTCAGCACAACACCTCTGGTTTTGTCTCGCTGAGAAGTAAGAATATCCTGACAGCCAAGGATTTTGAAGGGAAAACATACGGCGGCTGGGGGTTGCCTTCGGAAACCGCGATCCTTACAGCGCTGATGCAAAAAGAAAATGCCGACTTCAGCAAAATCAATATGGTCAATATCGGGGAAACCGATCAGTTGGCCTCTTTGAATAGCAATATCGATCTGACCTGGATTTTCTATGGTTGGACAGGTATCCAGGCTGAAATCAGAGGACAGGAACTTAATATGATCTGGCTGAAAGATATCGACCCTGCCCTCGATTATTACACACCGGTCATTGTCTCGAACGAGGAAATGATTCAGAGTAACCCCGATACTGTCCGCAAAATGATGCAGGCAATTAGTGCCGGCTACGAATATGCAATTGAGAATCCGGAAGAATCAGCTGAAATCTTAATCAAATACGCTCCTGAATCCGATCCGGAAATGATCAAACGCAGCCAAGCCTGGCTGAGCCCGCAGTACAAAGCCGATACGAAACAATGGGGTGTCCAGAAAGCAACTGTCTGGGAAAACTACAGCAAGTGGCTCTATGACAATAAGCTCGTCACCAAAATGATGGATTCATCCAAAGCTTTTACCAATGACTTTCTTCCGACTAGATAACGGAGGTCAGACGCCTTGACGCTTGCCTTAAAAAACCTTTCGAAAACCTATATTGAAAACGGTCAGTCCATGGAGATTTTCCGGGATTTGAATCTGACCATTGAGAGCGGTTCTTTCGTCTCCCTGATCGGGCCTTCCGGTTCCGGCAAGAGTACGCTGTGCAATCTTATCGCTGGTATTGAAAAGCCCGATCAGGGGCAAATCCTTCTCGATGACCAGGAAATCAACGGAATGCCAGGATATGTCGGCTACATGTTTCAAAAAGACCTGCTTCTTCCGTGGCGGACTCTTCGGGAAAATGTAACGCTGGGCTGCGATCTCATACGCCAGGATAAAAAAATCTCTTCAATCGAGGCCCTCAAGGGTTTAGAGCATTTTGGGCTGCTCGATTTTGCCGATTACTATCCTCATCAGCTTTCCGGCGGCATGAAACAGCGCGGCGCCCTGCTCCGAACCATCCTATTCGGACAGTCCACGCTGCTTTTGGATGAGCCTTTCGGGGCGCTTGATGCCCTGACCCGCAGAGAAATGCAGCTTTGGCTGCTATCAATCTGGATTGAAACGAAGCATACCGTACTCTTTATTACCCATGATATTGAAGAGGCAATTCTGCTGTCGGATAAAATTTTTGTACTCAGCAAATACCCGGCAGAAATTGTCGAGGTCATCGACGTTCCGTTTCCCCGGCCGCGTGATCCGGAACTGATTTTCTCTTCCGGGATATTGCCTTTGAAGACAAAACTGTTTCACTTGCTGGGAACTTGATATTCAAAGAACGTTTGAAGATGTTTCAATACCTGAAAAACTTTTTCGAGATCCCGCTGGGTTCTTTTACCCTTTGGCGTGATATGTTAAAATAGGGTAAGCATTTTTTCCCTGGGAGGATAAGACTAATGTATGAACTAAAAAATTTTAGTGAAGTCATCGTGAAGAAAACATTGGAAGATTATCTGCCTGTCGCCAATATCCCTTGCAAATGCGAACGGTGTCAGGCCGACATAATGGCTTTTGTACTGAACCGCTTCCCTCCGAGATATTATGTTTCCTTAAAAGGCGAAGTCATGACGCACTTTGAATCACAAATGTTTCCGGACAAAGCCCGAGTTTTGGCAGAAGTCGTTGGTGCTGCCCAGATAGTTGCTGCTTTCCCGTCCCATCCGCTTGACCAGAAAGAAGAGTAAACCTGCGTGGGATTAATGACAGTCGCGAAGGCGCTTTAAATGATATGAGGCGTCTTTGCTTTTGTATGGGTATGGATTTGATTATCGCTATTTACTCTGTTACAATGATTGCGACTTCAAAATAAAAGCAGGTGATCAGCGTGATTTCCGAGTATCAGGGACTAAAACTCGACCAATTTCAAATGGATGCGATTGAAGCAATCAATCATGGGCATTCCGTCATTGTCTCAGCCCCTACCGGGACAGGAAAAACAATGGTAGCAGATTATCTGGTCGAAAAATCAATTCGGGAAAGCAAACGGATTATTTATACAGCACCGATAAAAGCCTTAAGCAACCAGAAATTTAAAGATTTTTCCCGCCAATTTGGCAGCGAGACCGTCGGGATCATGACCGGGGATGTTGTGATCAATCCTGGCGCTCCGCTGCTGATCATGACGACAGAGATCTTCCGCAACCAGGTCATCACCAATGATCCGGAACTGGAGCACGTTTCCTATATCATCTTTGACGAAATTCACTGGCTTAATGATGAGGACAGAGGTACAGTCTGGGAAGAATCCATCATTCTCGCTCCGCCAAATATTAAGATTCTGGGCTTAAGTGCCACAATTGCCAATGCCGCGGAACTGAAGGGCTGGATCGAGGCCATCCGCAAAGACACCGTTGTGTTGATCGAGGAACAGCAAAGGATCGTTCCTCTGGAATATTATTACTTTTGTCAGGACACCGGCATCATCGGCTATGATGACCTGATCAGGTTCTATTATCAGAAGCTTAAATCCACGGACAGAACCGATAATTCCCCGCTGTTTAAACCGACGTCACATCTTGACCTGATCAAAACTGTTGAGAAACAATATCTTCCTACCCTCTATTTTGTATTCAGCAGAAAGCAATGCGCCGATAAAGCGCATGAACTGGCAAATATCAAAAACTACCTGTCGCCGGAACAAAGCAAAGAAGTGAAAAACATTTTTTTGGAGCATTTTGGTGCTGAAGATACTTGGTCCTCTTCCACACGCAAATTATTCAGGGTCTGCCGGAAAGGTATTGCCTATCACCATGCAGGGCTTCTGCCTTTGCAGAAATCCGTCGTAGAGGATCTTTTCCTGGCGAAGACGATCTCAGTTCTGTACTGTACCGAGACCTTCAGTGTCGGGATCAACTACCCTGTCAAGGCCGTTTGCTTTGATTCCCTAAACAAATACGACGGACGTAGTTTCAGGGCTCTGGCAAACCATGAATTTTTTCAGATGTCCGGCAGAGCCGGCCGACGTGGTATTGATGAGATTGGTTATTCCTTTGCGATTGTTGATTTGAATTACTTTGAAAAAGAACCGCCGGTAAAATTTGATATTGCCAAGTTGGAACCTCTGACCAGTCAGTTCCGGCTTTCCTATAATACAGTTTTGAATCTTCTAGCAACACTATCGCCGGAGCAAATCGAAACCTATTTCAAAAAAAGTTTTGCTGCTCATTCCTATATCTTGACCGCCCAAAAAACGGAAGAGGAGATTCATCTTCTGTCCGAGCAATCAGCCCAAGCCAAAGAGAACCTTTGTGAGCATGTCGGGACCTATCGGTGCCCGCTGAATTACTACCCGAAAAAGAAAGAATTGGACAGACTTCATAAAGCCTATGACAAATTGGACCCGCGACGCCGCAATAAGATTTTCGGGCGTCAGATGCACCGAAAAATCATGAGATGGGAGAAGATCCTTAAGACTGCTCCCCAGAAATGTACCAGAAAACAAAACGACAACTGTAAATCCTTCGCCGGAAAGTGGATAAACCTCGAAAAAGAAATTACGGATCTCAAGAATCAATTGTTCTCAATGCCGGATTACAACACCTTTAATTCCGAATTCGGAAGAAAAAAAGCCCTGCTGCAGCAAATAGGCTATATCGGGAATGACAAGCTTTTGCCGCGCGGGGAGCTCGCCAGATATATTTATGTGCAGGAAATCCTGGTAACCGAATTGATTTACTCAGGAATCATTGAACAGCTGGATGATGACCAGCTGACTGCGCTGATTTCCTGTATTGATTATGAAAGCAAACGTAATGAGTATTTCCAGAAGTTTGACCAGATTGATTTTAAGCCTGTCAGGGAAATCCTGAATTATATTCAGAGCATCTGCGGGTCTGATGCTGTGCGCTTTGAATCCAGGGCGGCCGTCCTTGCGTATCATTGGAGCAAAGGCGCCGCATTAATTGAGCTTCAGCAGCTCTGCACCCTCGATGAAGGAGATATTATCGCGGTCTTAAGGCGGACCATCGATTTACTGCGCCAGATGCGGGAAGCCGTAACAGACCAGTCGTTAAGAGAACGCTTCAGCGTCTGCATCAAGAAACTGGACAGAGATGAGGCTTCGATCCAAGAGTTAAATTAAGCTGCCTTGCCCTCCGTAGCCGTCAAAAAGAGGAGCCGTTTTAGGGCTCCTTTTGTTGAGTCTGCCATTTCCGACCGGATTAACCTCAGGCAGACTTTTTTAATTTTAAATCTTTCCTAACCAAACCAATTCTGAAGATTGACTGCCCGACACTCAGGCTCTTACGACCAGCAGTATTCAGCCAAATACCACTCCTGCAAAAAATTGCTCGTTTGCTGCTATCGATAACTCCCGGCCGCTTAAGTACTTCCTGACCGCCTGACATACCTCCTTTCAATCTTCCTGTCCTGACTTGGGCCTTTTTTCTGTTCCAGGCGATCTGGTCGCCAGCCATGACAACGCATTGTCATACGTAATTCAGAAAAAGGCTTTACTCTAACGTTAAAGATATTCTCTGTATTGCTTTGAATTCCTTGGTCAAATAGTTTCATATTGTTTCTAAGTTTGTCGAAATGGAAAGAGCATCTTACTCCACCTATTTCAGACCACACAGATGATCGGAACACCGTTAAATTTTTGAGATTTCCGAACGGCTTGCGGTTTTCAGCAGTTTAGCCATCATTTGCTCGCGATTGACAAATAACCTGAGATATGAGCATTTGTTGTAATTCCATACCAAATAGCAACAAAGGCACATCGCGCTACAGCCGGAAGAAGTGTATGGTACCAGGAAATCCTAGACCTTACTGTTAGGCGTGTAGTTTAAGGATTTCCGTACGCCGATAATAAGATGCCGTTTCATCTTAGCAAATGCTTGGTTAGGATTATTGCGCAGTTGCTCAATATTGTTGTGGTTTTCAATTGGCAGCCATGGAACACTACCGAACTTTTCTCTAAGCTGTCTCCCGAGCTCAAAGTCCAAAACAGCGGGTTTGTAGAAAATTTTATCGGGATGCAAAGCATACATCTCCTTAAATCGTTTCCCCTTATAACGAATTCCCTGTTTAATAAAGAGACGTTTTTAATATTCTTAAAACTAATATGCCCGTAAAAATTTCCTAAAATACTTCGGCATAAGAAAAGGACCGTAAGATTTATCACTCCAGGTTAAACGGTAACTTATCATTTTTCCTCTGGATGATAAGGTACGCTGGTAACTAAAATACTCTTACGCAATAAAAGTAACAGTTT
Organism: Dehalobacter sp. CP; assembly: GCF_047652685.1. Taxonomy (NCBI): domain Bacteria; kingdom Bacillati; phylum Bacillota; class Clostridia; order Eubacteriales; family Desulfitobacteriaceae; genus Dehalobacter; species Dehalobacter sp. CP. The sequence goes on along the minus strand of NZ_CP157399.1, from coordinate 1,092,886 downwards.
CATTAATTGACCGGTTTGGTTGTGTAGAAAGTTCTGCCATAGCCTTGGTGGAACAAATTCGGGAATAACCAGAGTGATCGTAGTATAACGCGGGTCATTTTCTAGTTTATCAAGGTATTGCAGCAAGTCATGGACAGTAGCCCTATAAGGTGAATCGACGATCTCTAACTCAACTTGTATATTGTTTTCCTTCCAGTGTCTCTGCAGCTTTTCTGCCCTCTCCCTATCTGATGCTACGTGCACTGCTGTAATGAGAGGCGTTTGCTCATAACCATAGAGGAGTGATTTAAGAACAATTTTGTTCAGATCAAACACTGGAACAACAATCTTACTTTTATACTCCGAAAGGTTCACATTGGAACGACGCTCAGATATTCTGGCAATTTGATGATTAAATTCATCCATATCATTTTTTGTCGCTTTAATGAGCATGATTTCCCGCTTGTATACTTTTGAGACGATATGGAAGAATACCATAAGCAATGGAATAATAATAGCAACTAACCATGCCCCTTCAGTAAACTTTGTAACTAAGAATACCAAAAACATCAAAAAAGATATCGCTCCACCGAACGCAAAGATGATAAAATCGCTGCGGAAATTCTTGGGTTTATCTCTGATACAATGTATTGCCAGACCAAAACCCGTAAGAGAGAAACTGATAAACACGCCGATAGCATACAAAGGGAGCATACTGTGCGTATTCCCGTGAAAAATGATAATCAAAAGCAGCCCGATAATACTCAAGGTCCAAATCCCTGAACTGTATACCAATCGATCTCCAAGGTTTTTGAAATAGCGGGGGGCATACCCATCGCGGGCCATGAGACTTAAGAGAATGGGCAGTCCTACAAAAGGCGTATTCGCGGCAATCATTAAAATCAAGGCTATTCCTGCCATTAACAGATAGTACATCAACGATTTGCCAAAAAACAGTAATCCAAGCTGGTTGATGATGGTATTATCATCGCTTGGAACAAGTTGATATTGACTTGCCAGAAATACCAACCCGACAAGACCTATCGCAACAATCAAGCCAAGGACAAATAGTGTATTGATGGCTCTCTTTTGGGCAGGGGCTTTAAAGGCTGATACTCCGTTACTCACAGCTTCAGTTCCAGTAAGCGCGGTAGTACCGGCTGCCATTGCCCGCAAAAATACAAATAGGGTCACACTTTGGGTATTCGCTGTAATCAAGGCCTGAGAATCCGGCAGGACAGAAACTCCATACATCAAATATTTAAAGACGCCAAACCCGACAAGTGCCAGAATACTGAAAATATAGGTATACACCGGTAAGGCAAAAAGACGGGCAGATTCTTTCATCCCGCGCAAATTTACAAAAGTCATAAATACAATGATCAGACAATCAGCCAATACTTTATGTGGCGTTGGTTCCAGCCAGCTAAATATACCGGTGAGATTCTCAACTGCCGAGCTGACACTAACAGCTACTGTTAAAATATAGTCGATGCTCAGACTGGCACCTGCCAGCAGGCCCATTTTTTCTCCTAAATACGCGTGTGCAACAGTATAAGATCCGCCACCTCTGGCATATTTTTGGATTGTACGGCGATAGAGCATTAAAATACTAAACAACAATAGTACAATTGCTGCTGTTACCTTCATGGATGCTGCATACCCTGCAGTCCCTGCTAAAATTAAAATGTATAAAATTGCATCCGGAGCATACCCTTGAGAAGATATAACATCCGAACCAAATACTGGGATGCCGCCAAAGACCCCAACCTTTTGGGTTTCTGCGCTTTTCGTGGCAAGGGGATGCCCAAATATCATTGTTCTTAATCTTAACCACACCAATTTATTATTGACCCCAGACATCGTTATACACTCTTTTCTTCATTTTTATATTTTCTACAACAACCTGAACCCAACCCCCGGTTCAGTAATGATATGGCGGGGACGTGATGGATCAGTCTCAATTTTCCGTCTGATTTGTCCCATAAAGACGCGTAAATATTGAATACTCGTTTCGTATTCCGGTCCCCAAACCGTTCGTAATAAATACTTGTGAGTCAGAACTTTGCCGGCATTCAGTGCTAAACTTTTCATCAGCTCATATTCTGTAGGTGTAAGTTTGATTTCTCTATGATTAACTTTAATTTGGCGATGTGAGAAGTCGATAACCAAATCATCGAACCTCAATATTGGTTCCTCTTCAACGCGGGTGGCATGACGTAATGTCGCCCTCATCCGGGCAAGTAATTCACCCATACCAAAGGGTTTTGTAACATAGTCATCGGCTCCATTGTCAAGTGCAGTAACCTTATCCGTTTCTTGTTCCTGAACTGAAAGAATAATGATTGGAACTTTGGACCATTCCCGTATCCTGCTTAACACCTCAATACCACTCATATCAGGCAGCCCTAAATCTAAAATCACCAGTTCTGGATGGAATGTAAAAACCTTATCAAAACCTGCTTTACCCATTCCTGTATCTTGCACGTCATAGCCATGGCTGGTTAGACTGACACGCAGGAATCTGCGGATTTGAATCTCATCATCAATAATTAATATACGCTGCCCCCTCTTCTCCATTTTAGTCTCCTTCTTTAAGTGGCACTTTTTCGGAGTATTCGTTACTCAAGGGCAAACTGAAAGTAATCGTTACGCCACTTAGTGTATTATTATCTGCCCATATATTTCCATGATGCGCTTCAATAATTCCTTTACAAATCGATAAGCCCAAGCCACTTCCACTGACTTGAAGCGGTGAACTAAGCCGGTAGAACTTATGAAACACCTTACTAAGATCAGCTTCCGGTATTGGATTCCCTCTATTGGCTATGGCAATTTCCAAATTGTTTGACTGTAGCCTAACCTGGATGGTTATCGTACTATCTTGTTCGGAGTACTTTACCGCATTATCTAGTAAATTAACAATGACTTGCTCAATTAACACATAGTCTGCTTGAACCATGGGCAGATCTTCGGGAATATTAATCTCCAGTTTACGACCTGTCAGCATCGTCCCTAAACTGCTTACCGCCACGCCCATAATATCTTGCATATCACACCAGTCCTTATTTAATTTGATCATTCCGCTCTCTAGACGCGCCATATCCAACAGGTTATTTACAAATCGCTTCATTCTTTCGGCGCCTTGAAGAATTGTTTGCAATAAGTCATGTCGCGCATCAGAGGAGTACAAACCATCATTATCCTCGATTAATCCTGTAGCGGCTCCAATAATAGAAGAAAGGGGTGTACGCAAATCGTGGGATAGCGAATTGAATAATGCTGTCCGCAAACGCTCTGATTCTGCTAGGGTATGAGCCTTTTTTGCTTCATCAGCCAGCTTGATTCTATTGACAGCGATAGCCGTCAAACCTGCAAACGCTTCTAAGAAACGTATTAGCTCAGCATTTACATGTTCCCCTCTATTTATGTGATTCAAGCTAATTCCTAAAACGCCTTGGTTCCCTTGTTCCATTAATAACGGCAGATATAGAGAGCTCGGAGATTCGAATACTTCTGTTCCCAACCCCGCTTTTAGTCCTTTTGCATACACCCAGGCAGCGGCTGCCAATTCATTTTTATTCAAAAAATGTTCGGGATTTGAGCTCTGCCGCAGTATGAGTTTTCCTCTTTCATCAGGCAGTAGTATAACAACCTGCGCGTCCAAAGTATCTGCGATTTTTCGGGCAATGTTATCTAAAACCACCTCCAGATTGTCAGCTGCTGTAAGTTCCCGACTAAGGGAATATAGGGTGGAAACTTGCTGCTCACGTTGCCGGGAATTTATAATCTGATCCTTGAGCCGGGAAGAAAGCGTACCTGTTGAAAAACCAACCAGCATTAATATTGTAAAGCTGATTAAATAACGGAAATCATCAACTGTAAACGTAAAATAGGGTGGAACAAAAAAGTAGTCAAAAGTAATAACACCTATCCCTGCTGTAAAAACAGCTGGCCATCTGCCCCAACAGGCAGCACTTAAAAGAACTGGTAGAAGATAGAGCATGGATATATTAACCTGCCCTAGAAATTCTTTCATAGGAGAAAGGAGAATTGTTAAGGCCAATGTCAATAAAGTTGACATCAGATAGGGTACCGCTAAATTATTTTGTTCATTGATCTTTTTCAAGGAAATCCATCCCCGGATCCAAAAATAACTTTATTTCTTAATATTGCCTATTATATCCTTAAATCTCATAAATTAAGTCTTAAAAATTACTCTAAAAGTATAAATAATATATAAAGATCAATAAGATCTTGATCAAAATCAAGATTAGTTATCAAATCCCCATTAATATCTATTACTTTAGATACCTATAAATGGATACATAAAATCATTCCTTAGATAGGATTTACTTAAAATTTTTGTCTTTTTATTAATAATGTATTTCCCGGCAATAAACACATTTTAATTTTCGAAGTAACTCAGGAGAAGCCCCAGCAATTTAGCCTATGAATGATTCTTGCCATCATAAATATGGCTTTTTATTTGCTTAATTCTACCTAAAAATGGATAAACGCAAACCACTTATGACATAATCCGGCTGTCACTATCGGACAAACACCGGCATAAAATAAACCGACAAGCTGGACAAGCCGGCTTGTCATATAAACCGGAGAGGAGATGATGGAAATGGCGGTTACTGCTACACCATTAACTTCTACGCTGGTCATAACATGCGAGTCCGGGGTAACGCCTGCCGGTGACCCGGTGACCAGAAAGAAAAGTTTCAGCGGCGTAAGAGCCGATGCCACGATCCAAGATGCCTATGACGTGGCGACAGCCTTATTCAGCCTGGTGCAGGATCAGGTGTTGGAAGTGGTCTTGAGCAGCAATTCGGAGCTGGCGGATGAATAACCGGCAGCCAAAGCGGATAGACAAGGAGGTGAGACGCAATGGCGGTTACCACAAATAAAGTCGTGCGCTTAACGTTCTTAACCAGCGGGGGCAAGACATTCGCAATCACGCTGACCAATCCGAAAACAGGCTTGACGAAGGCTGAGGCTGAAGCCGTGATGGATACACTCATCACGAAGGACGTATTCATCACTGCGAGCGGCGCTTTGGCCGCTAAACGAGATATTAAAGTTATCAATACGGAAACGGATGATCTTTACGATCCTCCGGAAGCGTAAGCGATAACCGCAGCAACCTGGGGGCAGCCCCGTTGGAAGAACCTCCGCCGACTTAGCCGGCTGGGAGGTTCTTCCTTAAAATCATGGTGTTTCGGGAGCAGGAGCCTCGGGAACCGCCTGTTCTGTCAGTCCCGTTTGTGCATTTTTTTCGATACGTTTTAACTTGCGCGCCGTCTTCGCGATAAACTCACTTGTTTGATTAACAAACAGCTTGTAAGCCTTGGGATCTGCTCCAGCCATCTCCCTGATCGCGCTGAACAGGTCATCGAATCCTTTGACGATTAGATCGTAGCGGGCGTCGGCCTGCGCCATGGCGTGGTTGATCTTGGCTATATCGCGCTCCCGTTCGATCTCTTTCATACGCCGGGCGGCCACGCTGTCGTTCTGAAGCGCTGCCAGCTCCCGCTGCAGCTGCGTTACCCTGCTCTGCTCGCCCCATAATGCCTGTTCTTTAGCCTCCGCCTCTTTTTTCGCCTGATCGCACTCCTCAGCTAAGCCGGTAACTTTGTCTTGATGGATCTTCAGTTTTTTTGCCAGCGCTGTTTTCTCTTCAAGAGCCTCGTTCCTGTCCTTGATCACCTGCTGTAGTGCGCTCACCGACATATGCTCAATATCTAGCTGCGTGATAAACTCCGCCCGTTCCTCCGCGGAGATCCCCAAAAGGGCGAAGGCCTGGCTGTAACCAAGTCTGGCAAAAGGCGCAGTGCTCACATCGGCTTCGGATAGTACGGACAGCCCCGGTCCATACTCTTCGGCGATGCGCATCAGTTTATAAGCTACACGCTCTGAGTAATCAACGGCTTCCTCCAGCCATTTGCAAAATTCCCCATAAGGGATCATTTCCTTGGCTTCCATCAAGCGCCGTCCGACTTCAACCGCGCTGACAAGCAATATCTTTCTTGTTTGTGCTTTGATGGCAGCGATTTCCCCGGCGACGACAGCCGGCGTTCTTTCAGTTGGCGTGCTCTCCATTTTTACGTTCCTTTCGGTTGACTATATTCTGTATCATATGGTATCAAAACTTTTCCTGTGAAATTTCGTGATGCTTAATTTTTATAAGTCAAAACAATTGAATATGTATTCAATTGTTTTGACTTATGTATAATCGCCAATTAACTTGGAATTCTGTCGTAGATAGCCATCAGTTTGATCTCCTGGTCCAAGATCACTTTAGGCAAATGGTATTCCGGTATTTCATAACGCATCATACCGCCGGCCTGGGAATGGCGTTCAAAGACAGTTATATCATGACCATAAAACGTCGCTAAAAAAGCAGGAAAAATCCCTACTGAAAAGAGCAAGCCCGCATGAACAGCGGGCTTTTGAACAATTTTCGTATAATGCTCATTTAAAGAATGTACTTGTGAACCTTTAAATATAACGCCTTACTTTATTCATATAATTTATGTACTCTTTCCCAAATTTCTTTACACACCATCTTTCTTCAGATAGGATAATCCAATGCGCTGATATTTGAAAGACCATTAGTATTGCAAGCAATATCAACGACTGAGTAAGCAGCACACAACCTAAAAAATAAATAAAATATGCCACATACATCGGATTACGGGAAACTCTGTATAATCCTTTAAGATCGATACCATTCTCCGCAGGTTTTGCAAAGCTTGACAACATATCATGCGGTGTAAGCGTCTAACCGCAATCTTATTTATATTGATTCGCCAGTCTCTTCTTCAGATTTTCCGCCACTAAGGCAGGATCGACCGGATTTCTGGCAATACCGGACTCAATCGCAGCTTTGGCTGTTGCAGCAGCGACAGCAGCGGCAACTTCGGGATTGAAGGCACTTGGGATGATGTAGTCGGCACACAATTCTTCCAGTTTAACGCAGTCGGCAATTGCCTGGGCGGCAGCAATCTTCATTGCATCGTTGATATCGGTCGCGCGGACATCAATCGCACCGCGGAACATGCCCGGGAAAGCCAGAACGTTGTTGATCTGATTGATAACGTCGGAACGTCCGGTCGAAATGACAGCAGCGCCGGCATTGATGGCTCTTTCAATCGGCCAGATTTCTGGAATCGGATTGGCCTGAGCAAAGACGATCGGATCTTTGGCCATGGACTTAATCATCTCTTCGTCAATGGAATCTGGAGCTGATACGCCGATAAAGACGTCCGCACCCTTGATCGCATCTCTGAGGCTGCCTGTGCACATTTCATAATTTGTCTTTTCAGCGATTTCGTCCTTATATTTATTCATACCTTCAGGGCGTCCTTTATAAATCGCACCTTTGGTATCGCACATGATAACGTTCTTCAGTCCCATGCTCATCATCAGCTTGATAATTGCAATCCCGGCGGCTCCGGCGCCGTTCGTAACGACTTTGATTCCATCTATGCTCTTGCCAACGACTTTCAGCGCATTAAAAAGGCCCGCCAAGGTAACGACAGCCGTTCCATGCTGATCATCATGGAAGATCGGTCCTTTGAAAATATTACGGGCTTTTAACTTTCCTTCAATTTCAAAACATTCGGGAGCTTTGATGTCCTCAAGGTTAACACCGCCAAAGGTCGGGGCTATTAACTCGACAAGCTCAACAATTTTATCAATATCATTCGTATTTACACAAATCGGGAATGCGTCAACGTCGGCAAAGGCTTTAAACAGAAGGGCCTTTCCTTCCATGACAGGCATAGCCGCTGCTGGACCGAGGTTGCCAAGCCCGAGAATGGCTGTTCCATCGGAAACGATACAGACATAGTTGGCATGATTGGTGTAAACATCGAGATTCGCTAAATCTTTCGCAATTTCTTTCACAGGATCAGCCACTCCGGGGGAATAGGCGAGTGTCAAATCGTCCCTGTCATTGGCAGGAACCGTTACTTTTACTTCAAGTTTACCAGGCCTTACGGCGTGAAACGCCAAAGCCTCTTCACGCAGGTTTTTAATCCGGGACATTCACATCTTCCTCTCACTTTATGGTTTTTTTCGTTTTATTTTTGGCTTAAGTCTTTTTTATTCAGTATGCTTTTTTTAAGTAATACATTGTCGTTATTTGACACATTGCTTATGTAAACAAATGATAAAAGCGTTTCGTTAAATTATCTCATGAATGAAAACAAAAAATCAACCATTTTGTTTTTGAAAGTAAGTATCAGAATCGGTGAAATTATCCTCTGATGTTAGGATCCATACGTTGTATTGATTTGAATAGATTAAATAGCGGATATTACAATGTCTGGCCGCCCCTACAGGGGCAGCCAGACATTGTGTCACTCGAGTCATATAAAACTTTAGAGCAACCTCAGCTTAAGCTTCTTTCGCTTCAATCTCAGCCTGAGCAGCCAGAATATCTTTGGCATTCAGGTATACGGGAGTATCCACCATTTTACCGTTGTAGGATACAGCTGCTTTTCCTTTGGCAATACCCTCTTCTTCAAATACTTTGACAACGCCGTTAGCCCATTCTACATCGGCCGGATCCGGAGCATACAGACGGTTGGACGGTTCAACCTGACCCGGATGAATAATCATACGACCTTCATAGCCCATCTGTTTGCCATCGGCAACGTTCTTTTCGAAAGCGGGAATATCCTGGTAAGCAACAAACGGTGCGTCAATTGCTACGATACCGGCTGCACGGCAGGCAACACCGACTTTGGCGCGTCCCCACAGCTGCTCATTCGCTTCAGAGGTTAGTTTGATCCGCATGTCGCGGCAATAATCTACAGCACCAAAAATAGCATTCACGTTACGTTTACTGGCCATACAGCACTCATAGGCATTCATGATTCCTTTTGCTGTTTCCAGCAGCATAGAAATTTTGATGGAACCCACTTCCAGACCACGTCGGCGCTCCAGCTCTTCGAGCTTCCAGTCCAGACGTTTGACATCATCAGGATGTCCAGTCTTGGCAAGCGTTACGCCATGAAGACCTTCCCAAACGACAGCCTCAAGGTCATCGTTGGTTAATTCTGTTTCCCAGTTGTTAATTCTGACATAAACCTGGGAACCATTGGAACCGGCGTATTTCAGATTCTCGGCAATAATTTTGCGTGCATTTTCCTTTTCTGCCGGCGGTACGGAATCTTCCAGATCCAGCGTGATGATATCAGCAGGAAAGCTTGGCGCTTTCTCAACCATCTTCGGGTTATTTCCCGGTACGTAGAGAATCGATCTCATAACAACCATTTTAAATATGCCTCCTATTTTTACCTTTAAGATTTTTTGGTAACAATGCTAAGTACTTTGTCAACTCTAAAATGCATGTAAATTACTGAGGGAAATTTTTGTCTGACCAGACGATACCAAGAATCAATCATTATTCCTTCATTTTATCCTTCAAAATAATCGGAATATCTATTGGCGTTTCAGCGACAAAACCGCCCGCTTTAAGGACAGCTTCAATTTTACTCTTCGCTGACCCGCGGCCGCGTTCGACAATATTGGAAGCATGGGAAAAACGTTGGCCTTCGGGAGCCCAGGCTCCGGCTACGTAGATCACGAAAGGTTTTGTGAATTTGCCTTCCGCAATAACATCGGCACATTCCTCTTCCTGGGAGCTGCCGATCTCGGCATAGACGGCTACACCTTTTGTTTCAGGATCTGCTTCGAATAAGGGCAGCAAATCAGCCATAGATGTTCCAAGTACAGGCTCGGTTCCGGTATGCACGACCGTACTTATGCCGAAACCACCTTCTCTTAATACCCAAGGGATGGTCCCTGATTGTCCGCCACTGCGCGAAAAGACACCGATATTACCTTTCTTAAAGAACTTGTTAGCCCACTCGACATTGCCGCCAAGCCAGCCGACAACTGCTTCTCCCGGTGTCAGAATGCCAATGGATCCGGGGCCGATTAAGCGGGTTCCTCTCAACTTGCAATAAGCGACCATTTCCATAATATCATGGATGGGTGTTCCTTCAACGCACGGAATAATATTTTTGACACCCGCGTCGGCAGCTTCAAAAACAGCGGTTTTCAGAACACTGCCCGGCACAAAGATGACGCTAAAGTCAATTTCATCCTGTTCTTTGGCAATCTCCTTAACCGTATTATAGACGGGGATGCCATGAACCTCATCCCCTTTTTTCCCTGGGCTGGTTCCGCCGATAACTTTGGTGCCATATTCTTTCATGTATTTGGTTCTTACAGATCCTTCACGGCCGGTAATTCCCTGGATAATGACTTTAGACTGGTCACTGATTAAAATACCCATTCTTATCCCTCATTTTAATTTTGTAAAGAAAATTGGCCAAATAAACTATTGTAAACCGCGTTTGGTTAGATAGACATCAATGCCCGCAATCGGAATATTGATGGTCAAAGCCTTATTCCCTTCGAACTTGCAGGCGATCTCACAAGCCAGACATTCTGTTCCAAGCCGGAGAACTTCCTCTGCGCTCAGATGCTCGACGGATGGTTTCCCGTCAACAATTTGAAGCAATCCTCTGGCATATTTTTTACAAGCTGCTGCGCACGCTTTGGTTTCACATGCGTCACACTTGTTGGTATCGATGCTTATGGTAATACTTTTTTCTTTGATTTCCAGCATGGCATTTTCCTACTTTCCTTGAGCATCTTTTTCCGCTCTGTATTCTTTGGCCAGAGCCAGAAGTCTTTGACCGATAAATTTAGTATCCGTGACATGCTCTTTTCCGTATATTTCAATTCTTTTGCCAATTCCGTCCGAAGTCATAAGCTCTGCCAGACCCTTGCGCAGAATCTCCATGGATTCATCCTCGCGGTTGCCGCAGAGTAACAGAACGCAAGGCAGGCCGGGCTTCTTCGGAAGCTCTTCCCACAGTACTTTGACAATCGCATTGGCATGGTGCCATTGCTCCTGATTCGCCATCATAAAGCCGCCAAGAAGATAACCGTCAATATTGGGCTGCGACAGTACGCTCTTGGCAACGCGATAGATTTTGGATCCAACAGGATTGCCGCTCGTGTCGGCATAGTTGGCAGGCTTGAGTCCTACCTGATTCAGCGCATCAAGTCCCATCATCGCCGAACCGCCGCCGATCGGGTGATAGCCGATATAGCCGGGGCTTACTTCGTCATAACCCATATTCATCAGGAAGCCGGTTCCACGGGCATCTGTTTCTTCAATGCTCCAGCCGATCATATCAAGTTCGGTGACTTCACCAGGCAAATCGCGGGCAATTTTAATGCCAAATTCCGGATGACGGCCCACAGAACTGTTATCAATCTCCATTTTGCAGTCTGCGCAGATCAGGCTTCCATCCTCCGTCATGACAAACGGATTGATCTCCAGGGTCTGGCAGTCATACTTTTTGTAGACTTGGGACAGTTTTGTCAAGAAAGAAGCAAACTTACTCAATTCTTTATTTGGAATGCCGGCTCGGACACAAAAATCGATCGCATCGTAAATTTGCAGACCAAAAATAGGGTCGATATTCATCTTGAAAATCAGTTCTTCAGGAACACTTTCAATATCCATGCCGCCTTCTGAGCTGAACATCAGCATCGGGCAGCGGGCGTCTCTCGCATTGTTAATGACAAATGAACAATAGTATTCTTTTTTGATCGCCAGTTTCTCCTCAATTAAAACCTGTCTGACAGGGAGCCCTTTGACTGTCTTTACCAGTATTTCAGCAGCTGCCGCCGATGCTTCGGACGGAGTCTCGACCAGTTTTACAATACCGGCTTTTCCTCGTCCTCCTGCCTGGACCTGACCTTTGACAGCCACGGACTTGCCAATCCATTCTGCCGCTTGCTGTGCTTCTTCCGGAGAAGATGCCGACCTGCCCTTCGGTACGGGTATTCCCGCCTTGGCAAGCCATTCCTTACCTTGATACTCTAGAAATTTTGCCATCCATAATCCCTTCCATATCGTCATATTGATTCTAGTACTTGTATATACTGAAAGAAAACTCAAAAAATTAAAGGAATATATGGTTATTCCTTTAATTGATTGTTCATTATTAAAGTAATCTTATGTATCGCTATTAACTTGTCTTATGAATTATTATAACGAAATTATTTGCAAAAACAAGACTAAATAAGCCGAATTGCATGATTTATTAGGGAAAAACCAATCTTGAAGAACTTGATTTAGGCCAAAGCTTCGGCAATCGCTTTGCGGGCTAGTTCGTCACATCGTTCGTTCTCGGGATGTCCGGAATGACCTTTGACTTTAACCCAGACAACGTCATGCTTTGCCGTAAGTTCCAGAAGCAATACCCAAAGATCACGGTTCTCAACCGGTCTCTTTTGCGAATTCTGCCAGCCATTCTTTTGCCAGCGGGAAAGCCAGTTTTGTTCAAATGCATTAATTAAATAGGCACTGTCACTGTGAACCTGGACACTGCAGCTTTCTTTCAGGGCGGCCAGTCCTTGGACTGCCGCTGTCAGCTCCATGCGCTGATTGGTTGTATTGCCTTCAAAGCCGCTGATCTCTCTTTCATGTTCACCATACTTCAGGACTGCCGCCCAACCTCCCGGCCCGGGATTGCCTGAACATGCTCCGTCCGTATAAATCTTTACACTTTTTACAGTCATTGAACCCCCTATTTTAAGTAAAGAATCAGGGCATTTTCATCACAATTAGGAAACTTAACACAATTGATGCATTCTTTCCAGACCTTATGGGGCATTGAATCCTTTTCGGTAATTTCGAATCCCATATGCTTGAAGAAATCTACCTGATACGTCAGGGTAAATACCTTGGGGCAATGAAGCTCCCTGGCCTCCTCCAAAAGAAGCTCAACAATCTTGCGGCCTAACCCTTTCCCCCTGTAGCTTTCCTCAACCGTCAGTGCCCTGATCTCAGCGAGATCGTCCCAGGTTATATGTAAAGCGCCGGTTCCGACGATCCGGTCATCCTCTACCGCTACAATGACCTCCCTGATTCCTTCATACAGCGCACTTCGGGTTCTGGGGAGCATGAGCCCCTGTTCTGCATAATAATTGATCAGGCAAATAATGTCTTCCACATCGCTTAGCTTTGCGTGTCTATAGGTTACCATCTTTTCTCCTTTATCTGTCCATGTTTCCCGACAAATGATGGAATGATCAGATCCGGTACCGGGCAACTGTCAGGTATTGCCGAATGCCTTTCTCCACTTTGCTTTGCATTAAAGCATAATGGACGGCATTCTCTTTAAGATCAAGCGTACTGCCCCAATTTAGGATATTTTGGTCGATACCCTTGATGCCGCCGCTCGCTAAAGTAAGATGAGGTTTAAAAGGCCTGGTATCAGGCGGTGCTCCAAATTGGCTCGTCGCCTGCTGGATCTGCTTTTGCAGCTGAATCAGCTTCGGTTCTTTTCTTATCCCGGCCCATAGTATCCGGGGCTGTATGATATTCGGGAATACACCAAGGGAATCAAAAGAAACCGCAAATTCACCGATACGTCCCGAAACACCCGCCAGGGTCTGTTTCAAAGCATCAAGATCCTTTTCTTCCACTTCTTCTAAAAAACGCAGCGTCAGGTGCAGGTTATCACGTCTGCGCCAATAGCCGCGGAGACCTTTAACCTTAAGTTCATCCTGCCATTTTTCGAATTGGTCAAGACTCTGTTCACTAAAATTCAGGCTGATAAATAATCGCATGCAGCATGACTCCATCGTATGTGGCATTTTCTCCTTACCACAATCTTACTATGCATCGATGCCGAATGCAATGAAGTTATCTTTTACTCCTTTAAAGCCCTCCGTCCGCCATTCTTTGGGCATGATGATCAATGGATATTTATCGGGATGCCTCAGCCAGGATTGGCACAGACGCAATTCTTCCATGTAATCGGCTTCGCAAAAAAGGAATATTTTGTGGTTCCACTCCAGTTGCGGATATCCCGGGAAACCTTGATGATGCTTCGCATAGTTTTCAAAAGCTGAAAACACCAGCAGCGTTTGTACAACTTTTAGCGATGGTTTCTCCAGAACAGGCTTAATAATCCTAATAGATTGATCCCGTTGGAAAAAATACAGTTGCCGGCTTTCAATCAAATCACTGAAGTCTCTTGGATACCAGGGAACTTCCAGGTACTTTCCAAAATATTGGGGGATGAATTCCCTGTCATAGATTATCTTAAGATCTAATAATTCCCTGGAATCAAGGCTACCATTGATCTCCATATTCTCCAGCAGTTCCAGTATCCCGTTAATGGCTCTGCAAAATTCATCATTAAGATTTCCGGAGAAATCGACCCACCCCAACTTTAGAAATTTGGAAGCAATATTTTTATTCCTGGTCCATTTTACTTTGGTAGACAGTTCAAACTTGTTCCCTTTCTTTTTAAACTCGGCAATTTGAATATTTCCCCAGCAATAGGTGATTTTGTTCTTTTCGGATACTGCCCGGACTCTTCTCTTGGCCAGGCTTTCAAAATAGTGGTTGATCACCGTCAGATGATTCCAGGCCACTGGATTTAATTCTCTTTGCCAGTGTTCCCAACCGGGGCGCAGTTCGCCTGTATCCAACCGAAAAAAACCTTTATCATAATCTTTTTCTGCCAGAACATACAAATTTGGGGTCAATTTTTCCCGCCAAAAAACCGTCCTGGCAAACAGCATACCTCCTATTTGAGAAACCGCACCTAAAAATACAGGAGAAAATTCTTTTGCCACATAATAAATCAAAGTCCTGCTGCCATTTCCTAGATGCCCTCCCCACAGAATCCCGCCCAAAAGAAAGTCTTCCTCCCTGTAGACTCCCTGCGCAGCGATGATTCCAACTCTGAAACTGATATCCCCGGCACTGAAATAATCAAACTGGGAAGGCAGATGCCAACCTTTCCTGACTTCTTCTGGACATTCTTCCCATCCGGATACACTGAAAATGTCCGGATTAGCATCCCATAATTCCTTCCATTTTATGTTCAAGTCAAATCCTCCCTTTACAAGCTGTTTTTTTATTATTACGCTTGATAAAGGCAGGAAATGACAAGGTATCTTTCCAATCATAAAATTATAAAAAAATTAACCCGGCAACGCCCGGGTTCTTTAGCTGATGGTCAAGATAGAATTAGAACTCTATGTATATTTTATCTATTTGTTTAAATTTTCCCTAACGCCTAATTGCATATAAATAACTTCTTCCCCGATATTCGTACAGTAATCGCCGATTCTTTCGATATAGCGGGTCGCTAGAAGCAGGTAGACCGCCTGACCCGATATTGCCGAGTCTTTCGCCATCATCTCATTCAATTCGTTAAAAATCAATTTATAGTAATGATCTACTTTGTGGTCAGTCTCAGCCAGAGACCGTGCAAGTTCAACATCTTCACAGATAAAAGCCTGGACGGCCGTACGCATCATTTGGACTGCTATCTCAGCCATTTTCGGCATGTCAATCAACGGCTTGATCAGTGGATCTGGTCCGATCCGCAAGGATACTTTGGCAATATCAACAGATAGATCGCCCATTCTTTCCAGAGAGGAAATGATTTTATAGCTTGCAACAATATTGCGGAGATCCGAGGCAAACGGCTGCTGGGTTGCAACAAGGTGGGTACAGAGCAGTTCGATATCCTGCTCAGAATCATTGATCTGGCCGTCATCGCTGATGACCTTTTCCGCCAGAGCCATATCCCTGTTCTTCAAGCTTTCCATGGCCTGTTCTAGCGCCTTCTCAACTAACACGCTCATCTCTACTATTTTTTTCTTCAGCTCCTGAAGCTGGGCTTCAAATTTATGGCGCATCGTATCCCCCCGGTGTGACTTCATCTGCAAAATGTGCGGTTACAAAATAGCATAACCTAATGTACAAATGATAACAATAGAATTTACTAAAAAGAGAGCTATCTAGTACCTTGTCAACCTTAAAACTGTAATATAATGGGGAGCAGATTTCTTTTAAGACAAGGCGGAGGATTGAGGCATACCGAGCGTATGGTGATTGACGACAACGCAGTATTAACAGAAATCTGCCGCCAGGATATATAGATTTAAGGTTGACATGGTACTAAGATGATCCATGATTATGCCTAAGCTTATTAAGGCACTAGAAATTATAAATCGTAAGGGTATAATAGAATAAGAATGAGATTAAAGTCAAAATAAAAAGGAACTGAATGATGTTCTATCGGATCAAACAATTACGCAATGCGCTGCACCCGGTTGTAAATGAGAATGAATACTCCTGGCTAAATACCGTACTGTCGGAGCGGGAAAGACAGCTGTTTCTGAAGCAGACCCTTACAGAGCAGAGGCATGCACTCGATGTCGCTCAGGATATTCAGGAACAGAGCAGTCTTATAAAAAATGGTTATGGAAAAGAAGTTTACCATAACTTATTAAGTGGTGCGCTTCTCCATGACTGCGGAAAATCAGTGATCCATCTGCTTCTGTGGCAGAGGATATTTATTGTTGTCTTTGATTATTTACCGGAACGGATCAAAAACATCATCCGCCAAAGCAAATCAGTTTTCGGCAAGACGCTGGTGATTTACACACAGCATCCTGCCTGGGGGAAACGGCTGGCTGCCCGGGCAGGACTCTCTTCTGAAATCCAGCGCTTAATCCAAAACCACCATACCCCGCAAAATTCTATGGAAGAAATCCTTCACTCGGCCGACAACCGGCACTAGTTTCCAAGTTATTCTTTCAAATAATCCTTAAATTCATATAATTCAAAATCCTGCGAATAAACCGATTTATGCTGGTTTATTTTTTTATATTTCTGAAGATGTCTGCTTTTTTGATCAAGCTTTTGCGTAAGAATCTTATTTTCCTTTTCAATCTGCTCAAGCAGGTCCATGAGGACTCTCCTACTTAAACGCAGATTATCAAGCTGTTTTTCTAGTTCCATAATTCTATGAGTCAACAGGACGGTTTCCTCATTCGTACTCAAACTTTCATCTCCCGGAACAGAATTATATTCTTATACAGCTATTCTATACGCTTCAGATTGTTTTTAATCCTTCCCGGCTAAAAAAGTTCCAACCCGCTGAACCGCTTCCTGAAGCTTCGTCTCATCCTGAACCAGGCCAACCCTGACATATCCCTCGCCATACCGGCCAAAGGCAATGCCCGGCACGACAAGAACGCCAGCCTCGCTGGCCAGTTCAAACGCAAAGGATAATGAATCCTGCTTCGTGGGCACCGGCGCCCAGACGAACATGGATCCTTTGGGCCTGTTCATCTTCCAGCCGGCTCTGGCACATCCGTCTACCCAGATATCCCTTCTGTTTTTATAAGTCTGCTGATTGGCGAGGATGGTCTGATCACCGCCGCTTAAGACAGCAGCTCCGGCCTTCAATACAGGCTGAAAACTCCCATAGTCAATATTGGATTTGATGGTTTCCAGTGCTCTGATGACTTCTTTATTGCCTACCACAAAGCCAAGTCTCACTCCGGCCATATTATACGACTTGGAAAGGGAATGAAACTCTACCCCTACGTCCTTTGCTCCTTTGGCCTGCAGAAAGCTTGACGGCCTGTAGCCGTCAAAAGCCAGTTCCGTATACGCAGCATCATGACAAACCACAATTCCATGTTTGGAGGCAAACCTAACGACTTCATTAAAGAAAGTCTCCGGTGCAACTGCAGCGGTTGGATTATTAGGATAGTTAAGAACCATCAGTTTGGCCCGGTCAGCAATCTGGGGGGTAATTCGATTAAGGTCCGGCAGAAAATCGTTCGTTTCCAATAACGGCAGTACAACCTTTTCACCTTCGACCAGCGCCAATCCGTCTGAATAAATCGGATAACCAGGCTCAGGGATGAAAGCAGCGTCGCCTTTATCAATAAACGCCCAGAAAATATGCGTTAGACCGTCCTGGGAGCCCATGACCGGAAGCACTTCCGTCGCAGGATCAATATCGACGTTAAATCTTCTTTTATACCATAATGAGCAAGCTTCCCGGAACTCCGGAATTCCTCTGGTCAGTGTATAACCATACGCCCTTTCATCAAGGCTCTGCTCACTGATTATTTTTCTGATCTCCAGGGACGGAGGTAAATCTGGGCTCCCTACACTTAGATCAATGAGCGTTTTGCCTTCACGTTTAAGCGTTTCTTTCAACGACGCCAATTGTGAAAAAATGGATGTTTGCAGACTTCCCATTCTTACTGCAAGCTTCATGTCTTCTTCCTCCTCAGCTGCTCAATTTGTTGAATGGTCTCCATCCCAACTCCCCAAGAGCCTAATTTTATGCCGGGCTTAATCGCATGACCATGAAAATCAGATCCGCCTGTAATCAGAAGGCTCTTTCTTTCTGCCAGTGCTTTAAAGTAATTTCGTTCCTCCGCACCGTGGTCGGGATGATAGACTTCAATCCCCTGCAGCCCGGAGTCGACCCAGGCGGCAATCTCGGGTTCTGTACATTGGCTGCCCGGATGCGCAAGCACGGCTACGCCTCCGGCTTCTCTTATAATTGTAATAGCTTCGACAGGATCAAGCTTATACCTGGGAACATAAGCTGGCCTTCCTATCTTTAAAAATCTCTCAAAAGCGTCTTTCAGATTGGCGGCATACCCGTGCCTGATCATGGCCTGAGCCACATGGGGTCGGCCGACAGAATCCCCTCTGACAAACTGACTTACTTCCTCAAATGTCAGGGTGATTCCAAGCTGTTCCAGCTTCTGAAGGATCTTTCGTATTCTTTGCACTCTTTTTTCCCGCAGTTCCTGCAACCTGGTATGAAGAACCCCATTGCCCTCCTGTAACGCATACCCGAGGATATGGACTTCCTTGCCCGCCCAGTCGGTGTTGATCTCTATGCCTTTAACCAGACAGAGCCCCGTCTCAGCTACAGCCTGTTCTGCCTCCGCCCAGCCATTAATGGTATCATGGTCCGTGATGGCCAAAGCTTTCAATCCGACCTCTGCCGCAGACTTAACGACTTCTTCCGGTGTAAGGACCCCGTCTGAAGCAGTCGTATGACAATGCAGGTCGGCCTCAAATCTTGTCTGGTATTTCATAATATGTTTACCTCTAAGAATTTTCACATTAAGACATCGCTTAAAAACCTGACATAATTCCCATAACATATTTTGGCTATTTCGTTCTGATTAAAACCGCACTGAGACAATTTTTCCACTAGATACGGGAATGTCCCGACATTTTCCAGACCTTTCGGCGTCGTCTCAATTCCGTCAAAATCCGATCCGAAACCAACGGTATCGACTCCCGCTACTTCTGCGATGTGGCAAATGTGCCGGACAACGTCATCCATAGTTGCTTTTCCGGTCTCACTCAGGAAATCTTCACAGAAATTGACCCCGACCAGACCTTTCTTGTCTCCTAGCGCACACAGCTGATGGTCAGTCAGGTTCCGGCGATGGCCACATAACGCTTTGGCACAGGAATGGGAAGCGATGACCGGACGTTCAGAATGCCGCAGCACATCCCAAAAACCGGCCTCATTCAGGTGGGAAACGTCGATCACCATCCCAAGCTGGTTCATTCTTTTGATTACCTGAAAGCCAAAACTAGATAAACCGCCGCTTCCTTCGCTTTCCCCCACGCCGTTGCCGATCGCATTCCTTTCATTCCAGGTAAGGCCAATGCTTCTAACTCCGAGCCTGAAAATCAGATCGAGCATAAAAACGTTTTCTCCAAGAATTTCTCCGCCCTCGATATTGATAAGCAGGCCCAGCTTATTGGTCCGGCCTAATTGGGCTGCGTCTTCTTGGGTTCTTACTAAAAATACATCACTAGAATTATTATCAATAAACCTAAGTGCGGCTTCGAGTAATTCCAGCCCTCTCCAGGCCGCCTGAAACGGTTTGTATTCACTTTCAATATAGGCAGCCAAAAACTGCAGACCGAGATTGGCCTGTTTTGCCCTGGTCAAATCCCAGTGCCCAAATTTTGCTGTTTCTTTCAAATTTCTTTTTCCGGCAGCGAAATCTCCAATGCTGTCACAATGACCGTCAGCAATCCATATGTTTTTCATGGTCAAATTTTGCTCCTTTATTTATATTCTAAAGGATAATCGGGCAGAAGGCTAATTATTTGGAAAGCTTGACTGATGCCAATCCTTTGGCGACTTCCTTTGTTGCACTTAGATAAATCAGAAAGTACGAATATTTTCTGATATATTAAAAAAACCCGCCCCCAAGCAGGCAGGTTTAGAATCATTGGGTTTATCTGGGTTCGACAATCAGTTTGATCGCAGTCCTCTCTTCTCCTTCAATTAGGATATCGGTGAAAGCCGGAATACAAACCAGGTCAAGACCACTCGGAGCAACGAAACCTCTGGCAATAGCAACTGCTTTTACTGCCTGGTTTAATGCGCCTGCGCCAATTGCCTGCAATTCAGCTCCGCCTTTTTCCCTGAGTACGCCTGCTAATGCTCCAGCTACTGAATTAGGACTTGATTTTGCTGAGACTTTTAACACATCCATTATCTAATACCTCCCAATCGATCCTTTTTACATGTATTTCCACTTTGATGCTATATACTATTCGCGTAATAGTAAAAAAATCCTCTTTTTAGAAATGTCTGATTTGGTATTTTCTGTGTAAAAAATCCTGCACCTTATTTGGCGCAGGATGTCTATTTTTGGATAGGAATAATACGCTGTGTTTTGCCGGTTTTTTCATCTATTTGAAGCACCACAGCATTCAGCTGGTTCACCCCGTTGGCCACTTCAAATCTCGCCGGCATCTGCGTCAGAAAATTATTGATAATGATCTCTTTTTTGACTCCCAAGACCGAATCTCGCGGGCCAGTCATTCCAACGTCTGTAATATATGCCGTTCCCTGGTCCAGTACCCTGGCATCCGCAGTCTGGATATGGGTATGTGTACCAAGAACTGCACTTACTTTGCCGTTAAGAAACCAGCCAAGCGCAACTTTTTCCGAGGTTGCCTCGGCATGAAAATCGACAATGATCACCGGGGTCTCCACAGCCATCATATTGATGATCTGACTGACCATCGTGAAAGGATTTTCCAGCGGCGGCAGAAAGATTCTTCCTGATAGATTGATAATTCCCGTCTTTATTCCGTTACGAATAACAAAACCATAGCCTTTTCCCGGTGCCCCTTTCGGGTAATTGGCAGGCCGGATCAGCTTGGTTTCATCATCGATAAACTTTATAATTTCCTTTTGGTCCCAGACATGGTTGCCCATCGTCAAAAAGTGGATTCCGTAATCATATAGCTCATAGGCGACTTCTTTGGTAAGTCCCCGCCCGCCTGAGGCATTTTCAGCATTGGCAATCACCAGATCAAGTTTATGCTCTTTCTGGAGTTCGGGAAGAAAAGCAGCCACCGCTTCTCTTCCCGGTCTGCCGACGATATCACCGATAAAAAGAATCTGCATAAGGTACTCCTTTACTTGCACTAACCCCTTCGTTCAACCATTGAAAACAAGTACTCTGCCGTCTTCCCGTACAGCTGTAATGTTTTTTTCTGTTCCGTTAGAACGTACAGCTGCCATCATATGAATAATGATTTCTTCCTGCAGTATGACCTCTTCTTCAGGCAGGCTGCATTCATCAGCAATCAGTTTAGCGCCAAGCTCGCTTTTCATGATTTCTACTATGAGGTTGATTTCGGTGTGGGTAATACTGCTTAAATCTCTGCTGATCACAATCAGGTCCAGTTCCTGTTCAAATTTTTCAATACTTAAAAGCTGAATTTTCCGACCTTCAATCTGATGAAACAATTCCAAGGCCTGCCGAAGTTTATTCTGAAGCGCTTCAAAGCCGCACTCCTTGACGACCAGGAATTTAAGTATCATGGTCTGCTGCTCCTGATTGCAGCTGATCGTTACAACTTCCGGATAGCACAGCAAAATAGAAACAAGTAATCCCGTACTGTAATTCAGATAATTTGATTCAGCAGTTATGACTTCTGAAGCGGCCATCTTGATAATCCTTTCCTGAACGTGAAATAATAGAGCTTTCTCCAAAACATATAGTAATTCTTCAAGGAGACGCAAAGTCCTTCCCAGAGTGCCCTAGCAATTATAACCTATTTTGTCCCAACATACCAATATAAAGTAAACCTGCTGCACTTAGATGGCTCAGAAAATACTAGAAAATACATATAATTCTATGATACACAAACAAAGCAGGCCTAACACCTGCTTTGCTCGTTATACGCATTTCAATATCTAAACATCGTACGCTTAATCTGTAAGGTATCTTTGTGTTAATGTCGTTTCATCGCAGATTACTTCGCGTAATCCACTGCGCGGGTCTCCCGCATTACGACAACCTTGATCTGTCCGGGGTATTCCAGTTCTTCTTCAATTCTCTTTGCAATATCATGCGCGAACCTTGGTGCAAGTGCATCATCAATCTTCTCCGGATTCACAATAATGCGAATCTCTCTGCCGGCCTGAATCGCGTAGGATTTTTCAACGCCTTCAAATGTCTCGGCAATTTCCTCAAGCTTCTGAAGCCTTTTAATGTAGGATTCCAAAGTTTCGCGTCTGGCACCAGGTCTGGCAGCCGATACCGCATCTGCAGCGGCAACAAGTACTGCGACAATTGTCTTGGGTTCAGTGTCGCCGTGATGGGCCTCAATCGCGTGAATGATATCCCATGATTCCTTGTACTTTTTGCAGAGATCAACGCCAATCTCGACATGCGTGCCTTCGGTATCATGGTCAACGGCTTTGCCGATGTCATGCAAAAGTCCGGCGCGTTTTGCGGTCTGGACATCAACACCAAGTTCGGAAGCCATTAACCCGGCCAGATGCGATACCTCGATAGAGTGTCTCAAAACATTTTGTCCGTAACTGGTTCTGAAACGCAGCCGGCCAAGCAGTCTAATCAGTTCTGGATGTATACCATGAACCCCGGTTTCGAAGGTGGCCTGTTCCCCTTCTTCCCTGATTTTCTGGTCAACTTCCTTCTGCGCCTTTTCAACCATTTCTTCAATTCTGGCCGGATGAATACGTCCGTCCAAAATCAGTTTTTCCAGAGCGACTCTGGCAACTTCTCTTCTGATCGGATCAAATCCTGACAGAATAACGGCCTCAGGCGTATCGTCAATAATCAAATCAATGCCCGTTAAAGTCTCAAGAGCTCTGATATTCCGGCCCTCTCGGCCAATGATACGGCCTTTCATTTCATCGTTCGGCAGGGCAACCACTGAAACTGTGCTTTCAACGACATGGTCTGCCGCACAACGATGTATAGCCAAAGAAATAATATCTTTAGCGCGTTTTTCAGCTTCTTCTTTTGTCCGGGTCTCATATTCCTTAATCATGATTGCCGATTCGTAACGTACTTCTTCCTCGACACTTTTTAGCAGCAATTGTTTGGCTTCTTCAGGAGTCAGACCGGAAAGCCTCTCCAGCTCAGCTACCTGTTTAGCCAGGAGTTCATTTAAATCAAGTTTTTGTTTTTCAACTTCTGATTCTCTGCGATGTAAATTTTCTTCCTTACGTTCCAGAGCTTCGGTTTTTCTTTCAAGGGTTTCTTCCTTCTGAAGATTGCGTCTTTCCATACGTTGGATTTCGCTACGTCTTTCTCTGGTCTCTTTTTCAATATCATTGCGAAGCTGCATAACCTCTTCTTTAGCTGCAACGATTTTTTCCCTTTTTTTGGCTTCAGCCTCTGCCTCAGCATTCTTTAAAAGCCTTTTTGCTTCTATTTCAGCAGATCCAATCATTTTTTCCGCAGATGATTTGCGGATAAACCAGCCGATCAGACTGCCAATCGCCAATCCGGCGAGTACAATAACAACTGCAATTAAGCCTGATATTTCCAAAGCTTCACCTCCTTCAATTATAGTATTAAATATTTCGTGAAAATAACAAAAAACTGGTCAGACCAGTTCCGTAAAATCTATAACCCTCGTTCGATTATTTTTCCCTTAAATATAGCTACACCGATACCCGGTGCAGCTGAGATGTTCAGTTTAATATAAGAGAAAACCTTGAAAGGTTAAAAATTTACTAGAAACAGATCCATTTAATATTAGTTTAATGAAATGTGCAAATAATGTCAAGTTGGTGGGATAACAAAGTATACTAAATACTTACAGATTATCGAAAATAATAATCTCTCCAAGTACCTTTTTGACTATATCCAATTGATAGCCCTTCGCTAAGAGCTTGTCCCCGACCTTTTTCCTTAAGTATAACTCTTTTGGGGGGATACTTCTGTTTTGATCGTTTAGGGATTTTTTCTGGTATTTCCTATACTCCTGCTCAAACATTTTGCGGCCAAGCAGCAGGCAGTTTTGAACCTCCTGCTGCTCGGGAAAGTATTCATCCATGACGCGAGAGATCATCCGATCGTCCAGACCGGCTTTTTGCAGTTCAATACATATTCTGGTCCGGGAAAACCTTGTTTCCTTACTTTTAATATAAGACAAGGCATATTGCCGGTCATCAATATATTTCCATTCTTCTAGCTTTCGGAGAGCTTCAGCACTTTCCTCTGCAGAATAGCCTTTAGCCTCCAGCTTACCGGCAAGCTGGCTGGCAGACAGCTGCCTGCGGCTTAAGAAATTCAGCGCAGCACCTATCACACTTTTCTTCGGTGAGTCCTGATTTCTATTCATCATTCATGCTGTCGTCCTGAGCGCCCTTGGTCTTGTCTTTCGAGATCAGAACCAGATCGCGCACTTTTCTCTCAATCTCTGCAGCAATATCGGGATGCTGACGCAGAAAATCCTTGACATTCTCTCTTCCCTGTCCAAGCCTTTCGCCATTGTAGGAATACCAGGCACCCGATTTCATAAGAATACCTGTTTCCGATCCCATATCGACAATACTGCCTTCCCTGGATATCCCTTCGCCATAAACCAAGTCAAAATCAGCAAAGTTAAACGGCGGTGCAACCTTGTTTTTGACGACCTTTACGCGGGTCCGATTGCCGATGATTTCCTGCCCCTGCTTGATGACATCCTGCTTTTTGACTTCCAGCCGGACTGAAGCATAAAATTTCAGTGCCCGTCCTCCGGTCGTCGTCTCCGGGTTGCCGAACATCACGCCGACTTTCTCCCTGATCTGATTAATAAAGATGACACAAGTATGGCTTTTACTGATGCACCCGGTAAGCTTGCGCAACGCCTGGGACATCAGACGGGCATGCAGCCCCATATGGGAATCGCCCATCTCCCCTTCGATTTCAGCCCGTGGCACGAGTGCCGCCACCGAGTCAATAACGACAACATCAACCGCGCCGCTGCGAACAAGGGCTTCACAGATTTCCAGCGCCTGCTCGCCGGTGTCGGGCTGGGAGACCAGCAGATCGTCGACATTCACACCCAGCGCACGGGCATATACCGGGTCAAGGGCATGCTCCGCATCAATAAAAGCTGCAACGCCACCTGTTTTCTGTGCCTCAGCAATAATATGCAGCGTTACGGTGGTTTTTCCCGAAGACTCCGGTCCATATACCTCTATTACCCGGCCTCTGGGAACTCCGCCAACGCCTAAAGCCAAATCCAGGGCCAATGAACCTGTTGAAATCGTCTCAACAGCCATTCTGTCCGAAGCTTCGCCGAGTTTCATAATCGCTCCCTTGCCAAACTGCTTTTCAATTTGGCTCAGCGCAATATCCAATGCTTTCAGTTTATCTGGAGTAGCCATCTTTTCGTGCCTCCTCATGATTATACAAAACATATGTTCGGTTTCTATTATACTTTTTCTGACTGTCTATTGTCAATCCGTTAAAAGTAAAATTTTTACATAGCGGTTGGTCTTGTCTCGTTTGGCAAGCATTTACTGCTTGCATTTCCTAAGTAAATACAGCCGCAGCATATTCAAAGCAGTTTCTACGATCATATTTCTGACGGATTCCCTGCTCCCGACAAACTGGTTTTTAGTGATCTCGATACCTTCCGGATGAGCCAGGGCGATATAGACCAGACCGACGGGTTTGTCCGCGGTTCCGCCTCCCGGCCCCGCGACTCCGGTCGTCGCAATCCCAAGATCTGCGCCGAGGGCCTTCCTCGTCCCTTCGGCCATTTCCCCGGCTACAAGTTCACTGACCGCGCCTTCCTGCAGCAGACTGCTGCTTTTCACCCCGAGCAAAGTTTCTTTGGCTGAATTCGCATAACTCACAACGCCGCCAAGATAATACGCCGAGCTTCCGGCTTCGGCGGTGATTTTTCCGCCCAGAAGACCGCCGGTACAGGATTCAGCTGTTGCCAGCGTCAGGGTGTTTTTCAGAAGCAGTTTTCCAACAATACCGGTCTGGGTATCCGTACCGGTTCCGAATACCCTGTCCCCAAGCCTGCTGCGGATCTCTGCTTCCGTCTGATCCAGGAGCCGGACAGCCTGACTGACATCCCCGCTTCGGACCGTAAGCCTGACATCCATGTAGGTATGCCTGTCCAGCAAAGTGAGAGACGGAGATCTACGCTGCATCAGAACGGCTAGCTCCCGTTCCAGTTCCGGTTCCCCGAGTCCAAATATTTTTAGAATACGCACCTGCATCCTTCCGGAATCCCGAAGGATGGTCTGCTCCAGTTTGGGCAGCAAATATTTTTGGAACATAACCTCCATTTCGGAAGGAGGTCCGGGAAGGACCGCGCAAAACTGGTCATTTTTGCAGATAAGTGCCCCCCGTGCAGTTCCTTTATCGTTCGGCAGCAGGATCGAACCTTCCGGAAAATAAGCCTGTTTTTCCGTACTTGGTGGCATCGGGTCATTGATATAAAACTGCGTTAGGGACTGCATGCTTTCCGGATCATAGCTCATTTTCAGGCCTAAGACTTCAGCGGCAATTTCTTTGGATAGGTCATCTGCCGTCGGTCCAAGCCCTCCGCTGACAAGCACAAGCCCAGAACGCTGCAGCGCATTCTTTAGTGTCTCGGTCAGCCGTTCTTTGTTGTCCCCTACCGTCGTATGGTAGAGGACTTCTATCCCGAGATCCGAAAGCTGTCCTGTGAGATAATGGGCACTCGTATTCAGCGTTTTTCCGAGCAGTAATTCTGTTCCCGTGGAAATAATTTCGGCCTTCATTATTTTTCACACTCCCTCAGTCATTATCTCACCGCGGGCAGATTTATATCCCAGTGCCTTGAAGTCGTTTTATTTAGAATGCACAAACAGCTGTTTTGATTTCATGATATAATCCACGCCGGAGATGATGGTTATGATCAGCGCAAGATAGATCATAGGCTGGGCAATATGTATGTTAAGGGTTGATAATGGCCAATCTCTCAGAATCAACAGTGCTATGGCAATGATCTGAGTGACCGTCTTCAGTTTTCCAAGCTTGCTGGCACTGATCACTACGCCTTCGGCGGCAGCAATCGCTCTTAACCCTGTGACCGCAAACTCTCGGGCCAAGATAATCCAGACAATCCAGGCCGAAACGAGATTTAACTCGACCAGGGCAATCAACGCGGCCGAAACCAGAAGCTTGTCAGCAAGCGGATCCAGAAATTTACCGAGATTGGTCACTTGCTTCAGCTTGCGTGCAAAATAACCGTCTAAACCGTCTGTCGCAGACGCCAGGATAAATATCCCCGCGGCTACAAAGTCCTGATAAGGAAAATAAGCAGTGCCGTCAGGCATTTTTACCAATAAAAAGGCCATAAACAAAGGTATCATGGCGATTCGAATCAGAGTCAGCGTGTTAGGCAGATTCACTCGAGCTCCTCCCCTCCCATATCATAGCTGTCCGCTTCTGTAATTCTGGTCTGTATGATTTCACCAGCCAAATGTTTCTTCTGAACCTTGAGGTAAATCTGACCGTCAATCTCCGGGGCATCCCCTTCGCTCCGTCCGACCCATTCATCAGGGGCAGTCTGTTCTTCGAGAATGACCCGAATGATTTGCCCGACCCTTTGCTGCTGGATCTGATCCGCGATTTCCGTTTGGGCTGCCATGACAGCATTTTTGCGAGCTTCCCGAACCTCAGGCGGCACCTGGTTCGCCATGTTCCCAGCAGGAGTATTTTCCTCCTGGGAATAAGCAAAAACCCCAATGCGGTCTAATTTCATTTTATTGACAAATGACAATAAATGCTGAAACTGTTCTTCGGTTTCCCCAGGGAACCCGGTAATGAACGTCGAACGGATAAAAATACCCGGTACAGCCTCGCGGAGCTTTCCGATCAGCGTTTCTGCTTCTTCGGCTGTATTTCTGCGGTTCATTTTCGAAAGTATGGCGTTATCGGCATGCTGAAGAGGCAAATCGATATAATTGCATATCTTGGGTTCCGTCGCAATCAGGTCAATCAGTTCATCAGATACTGCCTCAGGGTAACAATACATCAGCCGAATCCATTGTATGCCGTCTATTTCCACTAGTTCCCGCAGAAGACCCGGCAGCCGGTAATCGTGATACAGATCAATGCCGTAACGGGTTGTATCCTGGGCTACCAGCGCAATTTCCTTCACACCTTCGCCGACGAGCTTCCTTACTTCTTGTACGATTGACTCCATTGTCCTGCTACGGTAGCTGCCTTTGATCTGCGGAATGACACAATAGCTGCAGCGGTTATCACAGCCTTCGGCTATTTTGACATATGCAAAAAAAGAAGGGCTGAAACGGACCCTCGGCATCTCATTGTCATAAAGATAGTCCTGCTTTTCTTTTTTTCTGTATACTCTCTCGCTGCCGGAGCTTTCCAGGACCTCGCGGATTTTATCCAGATCCCCGTCCCCGAGCACACCATCAAGCTCAGGAAGTTCTTTAAACAGTTCTTCACCATAACGCTGAGCCAGACATCCTACAGCATAGACCTTCTTCTGAGCACCGTTGTTTTTCAAATTGATCATTTCACAAAGGGTGTCAATCGATTCTGCTTTGGCATCTTCAATAAAACCGCAGGTATTTACAACAATCATATCGGCTTCAGACGGTTCGGCTGTTATCTCGAAGCCTTTCGCCAGCATGCCGGTTATTACTTCACTGTCAACCTGGTTCTTCGGACACCCAAGGTTAATCACTGCAACTTTTTTCTTCAATTCTCAACCCTCTGAAATCGTTTTTTATCCCTTTAGTATATATCAGGTTCCGACCTGCTGTCAAAACGAATACTTTCCCTTTACCTTCCCTGATGCCTTCCCGGAGACATCCTTTTGACGTTCCCTGTCGCCTTGCCTGACGCCCCTGTGCGACTTCCTTGGTGCTTTCCTTTTTGATTTTCTTTGAGATTTTTTTTCTTATTCCCCAGGCTTCTTTGTTGTCTTTCTTTTTCCATCTTTTCGTTTTTTACGGTTCCCCGAGATTTTCCACTGTCCTCTGCAGTCTTTTTTTTATGTTCCTTATTTATTCGTGCCTTAGATAAAAGGTCTTTATTTACTTGCTCTTTATTGAGCTTGCCTTTAACAAAATTTTTCTGTTTATTTTGGTTATAACCGGAATCTTGTTCCTTTTTCTGATCGGAATAGGCAGTTTTGCCTTTGGGCCAGATCAGACATTTGGGGCCGAACCCTATCAAATCCGTCCTATCAGCTTCAACAAGGGCAGCGTGGACCAGGGCATATTTTTTAGGTTCTCTGAATTGCAGCAACGCTCTCTGCATTGCTTTTTCCGTTTTGCTTTTTGGAACATAAACCTTCTGCATAGTCAGCGGATCGAGCCCTGTATAAAACATTGCCGTAGACAGCGTTCCCGGAGTCGGATAAAAATCCTGGACCTGTTCCGGCTGATAATGAATGTCCCGCAAGTATTCGGCCAGTTCAACGGCTGCTTCCAGCGTACTCCCTGGGTGGCTGGACATAAAGTAAGGAACAATAAACTGCTTCTTGCCAAGACGCTCGTTCATTTTAAAGAACTTTTCCCTGAACTGTTCAAAGGTTTTTCCGGCCGGTTTACGCATATCGTGCAGGACCTTAGGTGAGATATGCTCCGGAGCTACCTTTAGTTGACCGCTGACATGGTGTTCGAGCAGTTCTTTAAGAAAATGCTCGCTTTTATCCGCCATGATATAGTCATAGCGAATCCCCGAGCGCACAAATACTTTCTTGACTTTGGGCAGTTTTCTGAGTTTCCGTAAAATCCCGAGGTATTCCTGATGGTCGATATGCAGGCTTTTGCATGGCGAGGGATGCAGGCATTGTTTTTCCTTACATGCGCCAGTTTTCAATTGCTTTGAACAGGCTGGCTGACGAAAGTTTGCTGTCGGTCCGCCAACGTCATGAATATATCCTTTAAAGTCTTCCAAATTCGTGATTTCCACAGCTTCGTGCAGGATCGATTCCTCGCTCCTGCTCTGAACGATTCTGCCCTGATGAAAGGTCAGCGAGCAGAAAGCACAGCTTCCAAAACATCCCCGGGAGCTGACAATACTGAATTTAACTTCCTCCAGCGCAGGTATTCCCCCGTCTCTATCATACATTGGATGCGCGTTTTTCAGATAGGAAAGACCATAGACTTTATCCAGCTCCGCCTGAGACAAAGGCATTTCCGGTTTATTCTGCACCAGATATTTTATGCCGTGCTGCTGGACAATGGTTTTTCCTCTGACCGGGTCCTGCTCCTGATATTGGATCTTGAAAGCCTCCGCATACTTTGTTTTGTCTTCTGACGTCTTTTTGAAGGAAGGTATCTCGATATAGCCGTTGCTTACCTCTTCCAGAGAATCCGCCATATAGCAGGTTCCGGGGATATGGCGGATATATTTCACTTCCAAACCGTCATTCAGATACGCGGCAATCTCCACAATCTGCTTTTCCGCCATGCCATAGACCAACAAGTCCGCACTGCTGTCAATCAGAATTGATTTTCTGACGGTATCGCTCCAATAGTCATAATGGGCAAATCTCCGCAAACTGGCTTCTACACCGCCAATGATAATTGGAACGTTTTTATAGGCTTCCCGAATTTTATTACAGTACACAATGGTTGCCCTGTCCGGGCGTAAACCCATTTTGCCGCCGGTTGAATAGGCATCTTTTTCGCGCAATTTTTTATTGACTGAATAATGGTTGACCATAGAATCCATATTGCCCGCCGTCACCAAAAATCCGAGCCGGGGATGCCCAAGTCTCTGAAAGTCTTCAGTCTTTTTCCAATCCGGCTGAGGAATAATTCCAACCTTGTATCCTGCGTCTTCAAGGACCCTGGAAATGATAGCCGGACCAAAGCTGGGATGATCGACATACGCATCCCCGCTGACCAGAACGAAGTCCACCTGGTCCCATCCCCGGCTTTCCATATCTTCTCTGTTCACTGGCAGATAATTTACAGACACTTGATTTTGCTCCTAACTATATCAGCCTTAGCTTACTGCCATGCAGTTATCTAATATCAAACTGATTATTCAAATATTCTTCTATCCTTCATTTAATCTATTGGATTCTAATCTTTGCAGCCGTATTTATTCTAAATCGATTTGACCTGATTCGCAAATATAGGAAGAGGGTATCCTGGTCTTCCGGTATACCCTCTTGATAATCTTATCTTATCAGCTTGGTGTAAACTAACTTCCCGCAAGCTCTTTCACTTTGTTCTCATCGATGATGTAGTTTCGAAGGACATCACCGGTCTTCCCAAGCGGCGGGACGGTATGTCCGTTCACTTTGAGTGACAGTCCACCGGCGTTTCCGATCGATACAAATTCAATTTGCTTGTCAGCCTGCAGCGTTTGCATTGTTCCTGAAGGGATTGTCCCACTCAAAGCCTGCTTGCCGTCTACATTAGCCACGACCCAGCAATCAGCAGTAAACGTAAGCTCAGCGACAATACCCTCATATTGTTCAGGCTGCTGAGACGGCTGCCCGGCATTTTGTTCCTGCCCGGCAGTATTCGTATTCTGCCCCGTACCGGAATCGGCAGTATTTTGATCGCTCGCCTTCGGTGCCGCCGGCAAAGGGGTGGGTGTATAATGAAAAGTACCGGATTTGTTGCCCAAGTTTGACACAAAGATAATCCCGACGACAATGATCACAGCCAGGATGGCCATTCCTGCAAGCACGACAGGTCTGAACCATACCTGATTGCTTGGAATCGGACTTAAGCGTGGCTGAATCTCGGACTCAGCTTCTTTGACCAAAGAAGCATTATAGCTATCTATAATCTCCTGCGGATTAATGCCCAGATGTTTGGCATACATCCTTAAAAAGCCTCTGGTATAGGTGGTCCCGGGCAGCACGCCGTAGTTCTCTTTCTCCAGAGCTTCCAGATACCTCACTCTAATCTTAATGCTGTCTTCAACTTCCTGATAACTTAAACCTTTTTCTTCCCTGGCCTTCCTAAGAACGGCCCCTTCACCAGCCATCTCTACACCACCCTATTAATATTTAATTTAATTTTATTTTAAATTAATTACTGTCAAGCAAACCGGTCATTCAAAAATTGTTTCAGTGTTTTCAGCGATAATAACATAGATTCCTGAGAAATACATAAGGCGTAGTCCTCAGATTCCTGATTGGGATAGCCATACAGCTGGTCATAGTATTCCATAATAAGATACCGGGCAAAGTCCTCGTAAGCCTGTTTCTGCAGAAAATCATAAAGCTGATCAATCTTCTTTCGTCCCAGTCTTTTCGTCAGTCTGTCCAGAGCCGTTTTAAGTTCTTCAGTTATTCCCGGGTTATCCGTATACTCGAGCATCAACCGTTTGGCTCTGTTGTCCAGCGAATCATAAACAAGAACGGAAATTCCCTGCTGCATGGCTTTAAAAACTGCGTCAGGGAGTGTGATTTTGCCGATCCGCCGGCTTTCGCATTCCATCACCAAATACAGATCGTGATTATAGCGATGAATTTCCTCGTAAAGCAAAGACTCAAACGTTTTTTGAGTAGGCTGAACGCCAAGACCAATGCAGCCAAAAACTGAACCGCGATTATTGGATAGCCCCTCAAGATCAATGACCGGATAACCCTCTTCCTTGAGTTTTTTCAGCAACTCTGTTTTTCCAGTTCCGGTATTCCCTTTCAGGACGATAACCTGATGGTGAAATCCAGTCTCAAAAAATGAAACAATCGAATGCCTGTAGGCCTTGTATCCGCCAATCAGCCGAAATACCGGCAACCCCATCAGGTCAAGTACTGCCGCCAAAGACTTGCTTCTCATTCCTCCGCGCCAGCAAAATAGCAGAATTGGTCTTTTTCCGGCAGCTTCTTCAACTTGTTTATATAAATCCGGCAATTTTCGGCTAACAATCTCTAACCCGATATCTCTGGCTTTTTGGGGAGACTCTTTCGTATATATCTTTCCAATGACGGCTCTCTCTTCATTATTGAAGATGGGTATGTTTACCGCTCCCGGAATCGTTCCTTCCTCAAATTCGTTTTCTGACCTCACATCTATATATAATGCATCTGATAGCTCAGAACATTCATCGATGGAAATTTCACGCAGCATAATCTTCCCCAATCTTTTTTATTCTACAGTATTTTAACTAATCCTTCCTGAAATTAACCAAAAAGCGCAAATATTTGGTAATTATGACTAAGAATTAAAGTTTTTCCCGAATTTTTGTTCAAATTGGCCCTTGGTCAACAAAACTTCCCTGGGTTTCGAGCCTTCATGCTGGCCGACAACCCCTTTTTCTTCAAGCATATCAACGATTCTGGCCGCCCTGGAATAGCCAATCTTTAGTCTTCGCTGAAGCAGGGACACGGATGCCGTATTGCTCTCCATAAAGATGTTCGCAGCCTTGTAGAAAAGCTCATCTTCCGGCTCCTCAGAATTCCTGGAACTCAAGCTTACCTCCGGAATTTCAAAATACTCCGGTTTGGCCTGTTCCAGCAGATAATCCACAATATTTTTGACTTCCTTGTCTGACAGGAAACAGCCCTGGACCCGAATCGGCTTGCTGATCCCAATTGGATGATAGAGCATGTCCCCGCGGCCGAGCAGTTTTTCTGCACCGCCCATATCCAGAATGGTTCTGGAATCGATCTGGGAAGAAACCGCAAAAGCGATCCTGGAAGGAATATTGGCTTTGATCAGACCGGTGATGACATCAACCGAGGGTCTCTGCGTTGCAACAATCAGATGAATACCTGCTGCCCTGGCCATCTGGGCCAGCCGGCAGATAGACTCTTCAACCTCTCCCGGAGCAACCATCATCAGATCGGCTAACTCGTCGATGATGACAACAACATACGGCAGCGGCTTCGATTCCGTATCCTTCTTTTCACTAACCAAGAAATTATATCTGACGATATCGCGAACTCCGGAAGCTGCAAAAAGTTCATATCTTGTCTCCATTTCGGTAACGATCCACTTCAAAGCTCCGGCAGCCCTCTGGGGCTCTGTTACCACAGGAGAGATCAGATGTGGAATTCCATTGTAATTGGCCAGTTCAACAACTTTGGGATCAATCAGCAGCAGTTTTACTTCATCCGGTTTTGCTTTATAAACGATACTTCCGATAATCGTATTGATGCAAACCGATTTTCCTGCTCCGGTCGCTCCGGCGATCAGCAAGTGCGGCATTCTCGTCAGATCACCGATAATCGGCGT
This sequence comes from Dehalobacter sp. CP, assembly GCF_047652685.1. Lineage (NCBI taxonomy): Bacteria > Bacillati > Bacillota > Clostridia > Eubacteriales > Desulfitobacteriaceae > Dehalobacter > Dehalobacter sp. CP. The sequence goes on along the minus strand of NZ_CP157399.1, from coordinate 1,058,549 downwards.
ACCGGTAATATCTTTGCCGAGCGCCAAACTAAGCTTGCTTGGTGAGTCCTGAAAATCTTCCGTTTCCAGCACTTCCCGGAAATGAACAATGGCAATCTCCTTATTCGGAACCTCTATCCCCACTGCGGACTTTCCCGGGATCGGCGCTTCCATCCGCACATCGGAGGCTGCCAGACTCAGTGCAATATCATCTGAGAGGCTGGTAATTTTACTAACTTTGACACCGGGTGCGGGCTGAACCTCATAGCGGGTAATCGTCGGCCCCTGTGTAACTCTTGTAACTTTCACCCTGACCCCAAAACTGGCCAGCGTATCTTCAAGCAGGCGGACATTATCAGCAATGTCCTTGCCGCTTTTTTGGCCTTTTTTCATTGATTTATGAACAAGATTTAAAGGCGGCAGCCTGTAATGTTCGTTCTTCTCGGTCTGTCTGGAAATAGGCGTCCCGGTAAGCTTGCCCGGCGGTGCCGCTGCAGTCTCCATGCTTCCTGCATAATCTCCTATATTTCCAGCCTTTCTTTCGGCTAAATCGTCCATCCTTGTGTTAATCAGGTAATGATCCGTCTCCGACTGCGGAACCTGCTTGTTTCTTTTATTCCGTTCTTCTCCATGATTCCGTTCTTCCCCGAAAATTTCGATCACCGGGTTACTCTGCTTTGAATCGAAATAATCATTCGGGGTTTGGGACTTTACAGGTTCACCTTTCTTTGCTGCGGCAAACATGCTGTTCCGATCATCCTCTTTGCGCTCCTGTCTTTCTTGGCGTCCGTCCGCCAGTACCTGCAGAAAATCCCTGATGTGGCGGTCGACCATCTGTGCAAAATTGGCTGTGAGAGACAACAGGTCTTTGACCGTCCCGACCAGAGATCGGTTCATTGCCAGGATAGCCCCGATTAAGGCTAATACTGCCAGAATCACATAGCCACCTGTCACGCCGACCAGCACGACCAGCATGATACTGATCACCGCGCCAAGGAGGCCACCTCCTAATCCTGCTTTGCCAAGCTCAAGCAGCCCTGCAGTATCATACGCAGCAGATGACCCGAGATGCAGGAATCCTTCCGCAACGAGCCATAATAAAATCACACCTGTTATCCGCCATTTCATACTTCTCCGGTTGTTGCTCATCAGGCTGATCCCAATGACTCCGAGAATGATAAAAATCCCGACACTGCCATCGCCTGCCGCAATCCTGAGTGCTTTAATAATCAGCGTGACAATAGCACCCTTGCTGTTGGAATAGAGCATGACAAATCCCAGGCAGGCCAAACCCATCACCAGGATTCCCATAATCTCATTTCGAATCGTATCATGAACGGACTGTCTTTTTTTACGTGACCCCCGTCGGTTCTTTTTTGTTGCCTTCGTCGCCAACGTTTCAAACCCCCAGCTTTTCATTCTGTCTTTTCTGTCTTTTCTGTCTTTACAATTTCCATGGTCTTTATAGCTTAATAACACATTACTACAGTAATATTTCCACAATTCTAAGCTAATTCCTTTAATTATTCAACATATAAGGCCTTTGAATGATTCCTTGTTGAGTCCTCGATAATAATTCTTACCTTTATATGACGGTTATATGATGGTAAATATAATGTAAAGCATTTATCACCTAAAAACAAGAAATTCTCAGGACAATCAACCCTTATTTGATAAGATTCTTAAAAAGCACAGGATATTAATAAGTCTTTAGTCCTATCACATCGTGACTTACGGTGAATTGTTTCGATTGTCAAACTGTTGTAAATTTGTAATACAAGCCAGATCAATAAAACAAAAAAAATATATGATTAAAAAAGGAGAGATTATCATGATGTTATACCTCGTTCAGTTCCTTCAAAGATTCCAGAAAGACGAAAAGGGTCAAGCACTTACAGAGTACGGTCTTATTATTGCTTTAATTGCAGTCTTTGTAATTGGCGCAGTCACTCTTATCGGCACAAACTTGGATGCTATCCTAAGAACAATTGCTGGCGCTCTCTAAAAAACAAAAGTCTTCGTTGGTTTTACCTCGAAAGCCCTACTGTCAGGGAACAGTAGGGCTTTTTTAAACTAAAGAAGGAATAACTTTTATTTGTGCTTTAACAGTTTTTGCATTGTTAATTGTCTCTTCACTGCTTAGTGATATCAGAATTGGTTTGACGAAAGTAAACCTGCATTGGGAGGGTGTATAAAATGCTTAAGAAATTAATAAAATCCTCCAATGGCCAGTCTCTTGTAGAATTTGCACTGGTCCTGCCTATCTTTTTGCTCCTAGTTTTTGGCGTGGTTGAGTTTGGGCGACTCGGCTATTCCTACGTGACCCTCAATAACGCTGTCAGAAGCGGTGCCAGGACAGCAAGCCTGAGCGGGCTGGACAGCGCTATCCAGGCTTCAGTAGCTGATTCCGCCCCCTTGTTAGACCGCAACCTACTGACCATTCAGATCACCCCCATTGAGTCCAGCAGACATTCCGGCTCAAATGTTACGGTATCAGTTTCTTATCCTGTGTCTCTTACGACTCCGGTATTAAATCATATTCTTCCGAATCCGGTTGTGATCCATGCGAACCTATCCATGCGCATTGAATAGGAGTGCATTTACTATGAAGAATCATCCACTCAAAAATGAAAAAGGCAGTATTGCCGTTCTTACGGCAGTACTTTTAGTCGTTCTTCTGGGCTTTGGCGCCCTATGTACAGATATGGCAGTTCTCTACGTGGGAAAAGCAAAGTTACAGAATGCGGTAGATGCAGCAGCGTTAGCAGGCGCTCAAGAATTACCGGACAGTCCGCAGGACGCTTATCTAACTGCTGCAGAATATGCGGCCAATAATCATATCTCCCTCCCCTCAATTTCGATATCCAATCATAACCGGGAAATTGAGGTATCTGCTTCTGAAGAACATTCCATGTTTTTGGCCAAAGCACTTGGCATTACCAAAGGAAAAGTCAGCGCACGTTCCAAGGCAGGTGTTTATCCTGTCCGCAGTATCGCCGGAGCCGCTCCTTTAAGTGTTACAATACAGAACTTTGTCTATGGCCAGGAATATACGTTGAAGAATGCGCCGCCGGAAGGTCAAACCGGCTGGTACGGGCCTGTAAGACTGGATGGATCAGGTGCTAGCACCTACGAAAATGCGCTCGCCTATGGGAATAACACCCCGCTAGCCGTCGGCCAGACCCTGCAGATAGAAACCGGTAATATGAGTGGGCCGACGCGAAAAGGTCTTGATACCCGGCTTGCTTCTGATACTCGTGTCCCTGGGAATACTTTTACTGATCATGACAGTAATGCTCCCGAGATTGTCTTTATTCCAATCGTACAAGTCCTCACTCGATCAGGTGAATCCATCCAGGAAGTTAAAATTTTGGGATTTGCGGCTTTTTTCATTGAAAATGTAACTCACAACGGCAATGACTGTTTTATCACCGGGCGTTTTTTAAAGACCTGTTCCACGCTCGGCAAAGAAACAAGTTCAATTATTGATGACGGAAATAACCCCGTACAGGATTACGGTTTATATTCTATAAAATTGCTGATGAATTGAGGGATGACTGGTGAAAAGAAAATTCTATGTTTTTATGGCGATTATCTCGGGACTGATTTTTAGCTTGGCTGTCTTTTTCTACCTGAACTATGGTTCGGGAGCATCAAGTCAGGAATTGAAACCGCTGGTTGTTGCAGCAGCGGATATTTCCTCCCGAAGTATCCTAAAGGCTGATCAGCTTCAGATCAAACAAGTTCCGCTTTCAGCCTATCCTCAGGGAGGCGCCTCTACCGTGAAAGAACTAACTGGCCGGGTGCTCCTAGTTGACGTCAGTCAGGGTGATGTACTGCTGAGTCCGATGCTTGGAGATCCGTACCAAACCGGCAACAGCTCAGGTGCCTCAGCCGACAGCTTTTCACTGACTGTTCCTTCGGGCAAAAGAGCCGTTGCTATCCCTGTCGATCTGGTGGGCAGTGTCAGCTATAAGGTAAAGCCCGGTGACCATGTGGATATCCTGATTACCATGGATATTAAGGACAGCCAAGGAAATCAAAGAACAATTACTTCTTTAGCTGCCCAGGATGTTTTGGTCTTAAACACGGGTGACACCATTCTCAAAGAAGGAGAAACTGCCGAAAATCCCGGCTCTTATGTCCTTGCTATGAGTGTTTCCCAGTCTATGGCCGTAACACTGGGCAGTGAAAAAGGTTCCATCCGCTTACTGCTGAGAAACCCCGCCAATAAAGAAACTTACACCGAAGCACCCATCGATCCCAATGTCTATACAAACGCCGATTACTTCGGTCATTATAAATAGAAAAGGAGGTATAGCGCATGCAAGGTATACGGATTCTCATCGTTGATGATATCAGGAATACCCGCGAAAACATTCGCCGAATCCTTGCTCTTGATTCCGGCTTTGAAGTCATCGGCGAAGCAGGCTGCGGTTCAGAAGCAATCCGTCTGGCAGAATTATTGAAACCGGAAATTATTTTAATGGATATCAGCATGCCCGACATTGACGGGATAAAAACAACAGAACTGCTTTCTTTCCGCGTTCCAAATACCTCCATTATTATGATGTCCGTTGAAAACGACCCCGACCATATGACCAAAGCCATGATGGCCGGAGCCAAAGCCTATATCGTCAAACCGTTTACCGGCAAAGAACTTACCAGTACAATCCTGAATGTGTATCACAAAGAAAGCCGCAAAAGAGAAATGATCAATTCCCCTCTGTCCCCCAATTCTGCTGTGGAAACATCCGGCACTGCAGCAAAAGTAATCAGTATTTTCAGCGCCAAGGGAGGGGTAGGCAAAACGACGACCGCTGTGAACCTCGGTGTTGAATTGGCGAAGTCATCCAAAGTCCTTTTATTGGACTTGAGCCTGCAATTTGGAGACATTGCCTCCTTCTTAAATCTTGTTCCGAAAAGGACAATTACCGATCTGGTTCAGGTCGGTTCGATTAAAGAAGAAGATATCCGGCTTCATACCCTTAGCCATTCTTCCGGACTGGAGATCCTGGCGGCTACGAATCGCCCCGAATATGCCGAAAAAGTAACCATCGAACATATTGAGCAAATCCTGGAAGAGGTTAAAATCCATTATGATTTTATTATTCTTGACAATACCAGCCGTTTTGATGATATCAGCCTTGCCGGCTTAGAGGCCGCAGACGAGATCTGGGTTGTGGCCGGCATGGATATTCCGTCAATCAAAAATACCAAGCTCGCGCTGGAAATCATGCACACGCTTGATTATTCCCCAAAAATCAAGTTGATTCTAAATAAATTTGAAAAGAAAATCGGTATCAGCATGAAGGATATTGAAAGCAGCCTCGGCCTCAATGTAACCTACTTAATTCCTTATGAAGAACAGCTTACATCCGTGCTTAATAAAGGTGTACCGTTTGTTGATGCTTTAGCCCGTTCGGCTCCCGCTCTGGAAATTAAAAAAATGGTGAGTACGCTAGGTGTTAATTCAGAAATTACTAAAAAAGGTCAGGACAGCAAAGAAACCGGCCGTCTTTCCTTTTTAAGATTTGGAGGTTGATCACATGTCACTGCTTAGCCGTTTAGAACAAGAAAGAGGAAAAGAACGTGAAAGAACCGGATCAGAGAAACAAAGCCTGATTGAAATCAGACAAGCCTTTACCTCTTCTCCTTCCTCTCAGCCCGTTGATCCCTGGAGGGAACTAAAAAGTATTATTCATAAGGAAACCATCAAAAATATTCAACTCAATGATGTTGATCCTCAAGAAGTCGAGCCGATCGTTCAAAAAGTCATAGACCAGTATGTTGAAACCAATGGTGCCCTTCTACCCCGTAATGAAAGACAAAGAATCGTTCAGGAAGTGGTTGATGAAATCCTCGGTTTTGGCCCCATTTCCCCGCTATTAAATGACGACAGCATTTCAGAGATTATGGTCAACGGGCCAAGTCAGGTCTACGTAGAGCGTCATGGGATTGTCGAACTATCCAATGTAACTTTTAATGATGACCAGCATGTTCAGCATATTATTGAAAAAATTGTCGCGCCGATTGGCCGAAGAATTGATGAAAGTCAGCCAATGGTAGATGCCCGTCTGCCGGATGGTTCCAGGGTAAATGCAATTATCCCGCCTTTGGCGCTTAAAGGGCCCACCATCACGATCCGGAAATTTTCGCGTGACCCCTATCGTGTCGAAGATCTGATTAATTTCGGCACAATGACCAGGGATATGGCACTTGTCTTGGAAGCCTGCGTCAAGGCCAGACTGAATATTGTCGTTTCCGGCGGTACCGGGTCAGGTAAGACCACAACCTTAAACGTCCTATCCTCCTTTATTCCGGACCATGAGAGGATCATTACTATTGAAGATGCCGCTGAACTACAGCTTGATCAAAGCCATTTGGTAACGCTTGAAACCCGACCGCCAAATATAGAAGGAAAAGGTGCCATTACCATTCGTGACCTGGTCAGAAACACGCTGCGTATGAGGCCTGACCGGATTATCGTCGGTGAAGTCCGAGGCGGAGAAGCCTTAGATATGCTGCAGGCCATGAATACCGGACACGATGGTTCCCTGACCACAGGTCATGCCAACACGCCGCGAGATATGCTCTCCCGTCTTGAAACCATGGTCCTGATGGCCGGCATGGATCTTCCAATCCGGGCTATTCGTGAGCAGATCTCGAGTGCAATCAATTTAATTGTTCAGCAAAGCCGTCTCAGGGACGGCACCCGAAAGATTACCCATATCACGGAGGTTCTTGGTATGGAAGGAGACACCATCGTCACCCAGGATATCTATAAATTTGAACAAAAGGGTGTTGATTCCAATGTCCATGTCCTCGGTGGCTTTAAGGCTACCGGTGTACGCCCCCGCTTTATGGATACGCTGGCTGCCACAGGCCAAATCCTGCCGGACAATATTTTTGTTAGTTGATTAGTCATTCGTGGCCGTTGGAGGTATTTTTATGACAAAGGTCATCATTGTGGCCTCAATTATGGGATTTATCCTGATATACTCGCTGATCATGGCCCTGAAACCAAAAAATGAAAGCGTCGAAGATAAAGTTAAGCGACTAGTTGCAGAAAAAGAAGATACCCCGGTTAAAGCCAAAAAGGCTGCTTCCTGGAAAGAGTATCTGACTTCCCTGTCCAAATATACACCTCGGAAATGGGGCGAACAACTTGATAAAGATCTTTACAGCGGTGACATTGGGTTAACTGGCAGGGAATTCATCGTGATGCAAATCTTCTTGTTCATTCTTACTTTTCTTATCGCCTTAATTCTTCTGCCTTTGAGTGGTGTTTTTATTATTCTGCCACTGTTAAGCTTGATCTTTCCCAGGCTGTATATCAGCAGTGCTAAAAATAAAAAAATAAAAAAATTCAATAACCAGCTGCCGGATATACTTCTGACCCTTGCCAATTCCTTAAAAGCCGGTTTTAGTTTATTTCAGGCCATGGAAATGGCAGCCCAGGAAATGCCAGATCCGCTCTCCTCCGAAATCAAAATTACCCTGAAAGAAATGGCCTATGGGGAGTCTACAGAAAATGCTTTGTTAAATTTTTCACAGCGGGTTGAAAGCAAAGACCTGGAATTAATGGTAACTGCCATCCTGATTCAACGGCAAATTGGTGGCAATCTAGCCGAAATTTTAATTAATATTCACGATACCATTCAGGAACGTTTACAGATTCAAGGCGAGATCAAAACACTTACTGCTCAAGGTAGATTATCCGGATATATTATTGGTGCTTTGCCTATCTTAATTGGCCTGGTTATCACGATGATGCAGCCTTCGTTTATGATGCCGCTGTTCCAGGATCCACTCGGAATTATGTTATTATGCTGTGGAGCTGTTCTGGAAATCATCGGTTTTATTGCCATCAGAAAGATTGTTAATATTAAATTCTAGGGGAGATTGTCATGGAACCAATCTTGGTTTTCAGCGGTTTTTGCCTTATTTTCTTCTTAGTTCTGGCGATTCTGTCCAGGAAACAGCCTTCTCTTTCCCAGAGCAGGATTATGCGTTCCCTCGGAAGATCTTCAGTGCCGGCAGAAAATGAAGAGAATCAAAAAGAAAAATCCAAAAAAGACAAAGGCAAGAAAGATAAAAACAAGCAAGAAAAATCTGAGAACAGTTTTTTTCGCAGATTGATCATCGCCTTCTCAAAAAACAGCAAAGAAACAGACCCGAAAGACACGGAATTAATTGCTGCCGGATTAAAGGGCTGGTCATCCGCTGAATGGAAAGCGCTTAGGTTCATCCTTGGCCTATGCTTTGCAATAGCAGCTGCTGCCTTAAGCTTTATTTTAAGCTTTCCAATCCTAACAAAAATTGAATTCCCATTATTTTGTTTTGTTATTGGAAATATCGCTCCCAATTTCTGGCTTAAATCAAAAATTAAACAACGTAAGGGTGAGATTCTTCGTACGCTTCCTGACATCCTCGATCTCGTTATGGTCAGTGTTGAAGCCGGACTTGGCTTTGATGCAGCCATGATGAAAGTCGTAGAAAAACAAAAAGGTATCCTTGCTGAAGAGTTCAACCTGGTTCTCCAGGAAATCAAAATCGGCAAACCGCGCCGGGAAGCTTTGAGAGACATGGCCAAAAAAAATGACGTAGAAGATTTAAGCAATGTAATTGCCTCATTGGTTCAAGCTGACCAGCTCGGTATCTCTATGGGAAATGTCCTTAGAAACCAGTCGGCGCAAATCCGTCTGAGAAGAAAACAACGCATACAAGAAGCTGCGCAAAAAGCCCCCGTTAAGATGATGGTTCCACTTGTTTTCTTTGTTTTTCCAAGCCTTTTCATCGTGATACTTGGTCCGGCAATCATTAATATCATGGATATTTTAGGTAAATAATTTTTTGTCTGTGAAGAAGAATATTCAAAGAATAATCTGAGATTCTCTCTAAGAAGAACGAGGAAATCAGCTCATGAAAGAGTTAACTGTTATCAACCAAAGAACACAAAAGAATATTGGGACGGTTCTACTGGCTGACACCTTTTTCACCAGACTGAGAGGTCTGCTGGGAACCAGGCAATTGGATGATTTTCATGGTATGTTGATTAATCCCTGCAACCAGGTTCACATGATTGGGATGCGCTATCCCCTCTCTGTCTGGTTTGTCAGCAAGGATCTGAAAATTGTCAAAATCATTGATGATCTCTCTCCGAAAAAGGTCTCCCCATGCATCAAGGATGCCGCTTTTGTGATAGAGTTCCCACGTAACTGGGCCGATTTCACTGGAAGCATGGAAGGCGACAAGCTTGAAATACAGTTTTAATTCTTTCATATTTCTCTCTTGTCTTATTGTCTTTAGGAATATCTCTTTATCAAAAGAAATAAGTTTCTGCAAAAGTGTGATTAATTAGCTCTGTTTTCAGAGCTTTTTTCAGTTTCACTTGCCTTGCCGCAAAAGAACAGAGCAGCGTAATGCGCTGTCCTAGCTATATGCGATTACAATTTATTCACTTGTTATTTCGCTCCGAAATGAATTTTATTATATAATAGAATTAATAAATAAAATTAATAAAAGCAATTCTTGGTACTAAAGGAGCCATCAATGAAAAATACGATAATCTTAACCTGCCTTTTCCTACTATTGCTATCTGGTTGTTCTAAAAATACGCCGGCAACAACTGCTCAACAGACTGATTCTTCAACAAAGGCCGGCAGTTCCAGCTTATCTTCAAAGACTCAGCCATCAGCGCTCAATAATCAAAACAACCAGCAGTTGATATTATCAGCAAATCTCAAAGATATCTCAGCATCTGCAGACTTCCAGTACTTAAATTCCAAAAATCAAAGAAAAGTGAACATATCCGTTTCCAACTCTTCAGAGTATGTATTCTCCGGAAAAGTGTATGTTACATACCGGGACAGCGACAACAAAAATCAAGGTACAGATACCCTTTTAATAAAAAACTTATTACCAAGATCCAGTACCCGTTTGACATCATTGGCCATGGCTAATGCAAATCATGCAGATTTTACGATTGACGGGGACTTTACACGAAACTCTTCTGCAAAGCTTACTTACACTATCCTGTATACGCAGTCTGAAACGAAATCTCAGGTCTTATATATCCAGCCACCTTCTATTGATGAGAATGTTCTAACCGGTATTATTAGAGAACAGCGGGATCAACTTTCAAACAGCAATCTTCGCAAGTTAAAAATTTTTTTCTACGATCCTTCGTATAAAGGACAGCAAGGTACTGAGCCTGCGGAAACCGACAGTGTCAAAGCTAAAGCGGATATCAGTTATATCGATGGTATTTCCGAACTTTACTTTATTGATTCTGGTAAAGTCGTACTTATACAATAGGGCTTCTCATTTTCTTCAAGCAACAAGCTCACGATAGCATTATAAAATCATAGGAGTACATGTACCTCCTATGATTATTTGGAACAGAGTATTTCTCTATAAATATAGTAAAGCCTACCCATTATTTACGAAAGCGGGTAATTGCAGTTGTCAGAATTTCTGACTGTATTCTTAAATTACCTACAAGGGTTTCAACCTGATCAACGATTTCCGCTTGTTGCTTTGTAGCAATAGCAAGTTCCATTGCACTTTCTGAAGTTTTTTCTGCAATCTGGGCTACTTCGCGAGACTGATGAGCACTTTTGTCTATACCCTCCATTTGATGATCGACAAGCTTTGATATTTGTTCAACGCTACGTGCTACTTCTAGAATTGTTCTCGTCATTTTTTCTATTACTTCATTCGTCCTGGATCCTTTATGCGCTTCCATATCTGCATTCTGAACTTGTATCGTAATTTGATTCACAACATTTATCACTTCAGACTGGATATTCTCAATAAGACTTGAAATTCCTTGAACGGCATTAGCGCTTTCATCGGCTAGTTTTCGTACCTCTTCGGCAACGACCGCAAATCCTCTGCCATGTTGTCCTGCTCGAGCAGCTTCAATGGAAGCATTCAATGCAAGTAAGTTTGTTTGCTCCCCAATATCACCTACTAACTGGATGATCTGACCAACTTTCTTGGCATTCTCTTCGAGACTCTTAACAATTTCAAGCGATTGCTGGTTCCCTTTTGCTAGATTATTGATTCCCTCAACTAAAGAATGAATTACTTCTTTACTTTCTGTTAGTTCCATTAGCATTTCTGCAGAGATTTTTTCAGAAGACTTGGCATAGTTTTGTACTTCTTTGGCAATGTGGGCTACCTTTTCAACTGATTCTGCTGTTGATTGAATCGCAATCGAGGAAGTTTCTGCACCTGCAGATATTTCTGTGATGGTATGTACAATAGAGTCGGCTTGGTGAGAAGCAGCCGATGATACTTTTGAAATTTCAAACATATTCTCATTGGTCTTCGCACAATTCGTTTCAATACTCTGAACAATTTCCCTAAGATTATAAAGCATATTATTAAAAGCTATTCCTAATGAACGAATCTCATCATCAGTTTTTGATAATTCAACATCACAACCGATATTCCCTTCAGATGCCTGATTTGCAGCCTTTTCTAACTTCTGTAAAGGTTTAATGATAAAACTTGCCATAAAAAAGGAAAGTAAACCCGACCAGAAAACCCCTAGTACTAAAGTAGCAATCGTAAATATAACCTCATTAATATTCGGAACAAAATTAGGTTGAACAAAATAGATAAAGAATGCACTTGTGGAATAAGTAACAATTGCCAAAATAATAACAAATAAGGAAATCTTCTTTCTAATGCTAAATCGATGGTTTTCTGATTTTCTCATTAATCCGCGCTCCTCTAAGCAAAAATCTTTTGTACCAGAACTAGGAAATCTTGCTGCGTTTATTGTTATTTCGCAACAACCTCAATGAGCAGGCAATAGTTTCACTTTTTTCTATCATTTACATTATAATGTAAATATTACTTTTTTTGAAGTATTATTTTGGATTAATGTAAAGAGACTACATCACTGGATGTAGTCTCTAATTACCTGGCAACGTCTTATCTTCCCTTGCAGTATTTTCAGCCCAGGAGGATACTCAACCGTAACCGTCTAATAAGTCGGTGTATGGAAACATCACTAAAGCAGTGAGATAATATCCTCTAAACTAGAGTTATTGGAGTTTTTCAAGTTTACTTTAAAAACTCCAAAAGGAGGAGTTAGTGATGGATAGCAGAGAAGCCACTCGACAATATCGATTGAATCAGTGGGCCCAGCGCATCCGTGAATGCCGCAGCAGCGGGCAGAAAATTGCCGACTGGTGTGCGGAGCACGGTTTAAGCGAGACGACTTACTTCTACTGGCTGAAACGTGTCCGTGAAGCAGCCTGCGAAGCCCTTCCCGCGCTGAATGCCGAAAAGAATCCAATCGTGCCGGTAAATATTGCGTTTCCTGTAGCCGACGCTGACCATAAACGTCAGGACTCATCAGCAGATATTGTTGTGAGCTTGGGTGCCGTAAGCTTGGAAATCCACAACAGCGCAGCACCTGCCTTAATAGAAAATACCTTGAGGGCGCTCCAAAATGTTCGGTGATATCTCCAAAGCAGAGAAAATCTATATCGCCTGCGGGTATACCGACATGCGCAAATCCATTAACGGGCTGGCCGCTTTAGTCCAGCAGAACTTTCAGCTAAACCCATTCCAGAACAGTCTGTTTCTCTTCTGCGGCCACCGGCATGATCGACTGAAAGCACTCTACTGGGAAGGCGATGGCTTCGTATTATTATATAAGCGGCTGGAAGCCGGTAAATTCAGGTGGCCGAAGAATTCCGAAGCAGTCCGCAACGTCACTTCCCAGGAGTTTCGCTGGCTTATGGAAGGACTGTCCATTGATCAACCAAAAGCCGTAAAAAAACTGGGTAAAGAGAAGTGTTTTTCCCTGTAAAAACTTTGGGAAAAGTGCCGAAAGTCCGCATAAATGCTGGATTGTTTGGTATTTTTATGGTAAAATATAAGCAGCGAAAAACGCAAAGGATATCGTAATTTGATGAGTACGGCTGAACAGATCAAAACGCTGGAAAATCGCATATCCGAACTGGAGAAGGAAAATAGACTCCTTCTGGAAACCGTACACCATCTAACGCGTAAACTCTATGGCCGAAGCACAGAGAAGACATCCGTTCTATCCTTAGGACAGATGTCTCTTTTTAATGAAGCGGAAACCGAGACCGATCCGAAGTCCAAGGAACCTGACTTGAAAAAGGTCGAGGGTTACCGGAGAAAGAAAGTAAATGGCCGGCGGGAAGAACTTTTAGAAAATCTGCCGCATGAAAAAAAGCTCTGTACCCTTGTTGAAGATGAACGTTTTTGCGAAACGTGCAATACCCCGCTTAAATCCGTCGGTGAAAAATTTGTGCGTACAGAAGTTGAATATATTCCGGCTAAGCTTAGGGTAATTGACCTTTACCGTGAGACCTTCGAATGCCGCAGCTGCCGCAAAAATGGTCTGCCTTACATGGAGAAATCCCCGATACCTGATTCGGTTATTCAGCACTCCTTAGCGACTCCTTCCACAGTGGCTTGGGTCATGCACCAGAAGTTTGTAAACGCGCTTCCCCTTTACCGTCAGGAAAAAGAGTGGAAGACGCTCGGTTTGTCTTTAAGCCGCGCTACCATGGCTAACTGGATCATAGCTGCGTCCCGCGATTGGCTGACCCCCATCCTAAAAGTTATGCATCAAGAGCTCCTTAAAGAAAAATATATTCATGCTGATGAGACTCCTGTTCAGGTGATGAATGAGGAAGGTCGCAAGAATACAAGTGATTCTTACATGTGGGTATACACTACCGGAAAGCATACTGAGCATCCTATCCGGATCTTTGAGTATGAGCCCGGAAGAAATGGAATTTACCCACAAAAATTTCTGGAGGGATTTAAGGGATACCTTCACTCGGATGCTTACGCCGGTTACAAAAAGGTCGAGAACATCATACGCTGTCTTTGCTGGTCACATCTTCGCAGAAATTTTGTCGATGCTTTGCCTAAAGACATCCGTGGTCCCGATGATACGCTATCTGGTCAGGGGATTACTTATTGCAACAAACTTTTTGAAATTGAAAGTACTCTTGAAAATCTGACAAGTGAAAAACGCAAATTCGAACGTCTGAAACAGGAAAAACCAGTATTGGATGCTTTTTGGGCATGGATTGATTCTGTCGAAAACAAAGTTCTTCCCAAATCCAAAGTAAGCGTCAAAGACACCATCACATAGAATTGTAGCCTTGAAGATAGTACAATCACAATAAATATGGTTGAAAAAGTTGAAAAAGTTTGCACACTTTTTCAACCAAAGCGGAGTGGTTGTATGAATATACAAAAAGTCACAACAGAGTACCGACTATCACAGTGGATGCAGGTGATACAGGACCGGCAATGCAGCGGACAGAGCATTAAGGATTTCTGCCAGGAGAAAGGAATAAGTAAGCATGCATACTTTTATTGGCAGCGACAGTTACGAAAGGTTGCATGTATGGAACTTTCAAAACGGAAAGAAGAAACCATCGTAAGCTGTGTCCCGGAAGGGTGGATGCAACTTTCCCAAGGTCAAGAAATAAAATCAACGCTGGATATTGAAGTCGGTGGCTGTCACGTCACCGTGGATGCGGAGACGGATCCTGAACTTCTGAAAAAAGTCTGCCGCATATTGAGGGTGCTGTAATGAGATGGAGTGACAAACCCGTGTACCTATGCTGCGGGCATACCGATATGAGGAAATCAATCAACGGACTCATGGCGCTGGTTAAAGACAACTTTTCCATCGATCCGTTTTCAGAAGCATTGTTTGTATTCTGCAACCGGCATCGGAACAGAATAAAAATCCTGGAATGGGACGGCGACGGATTCTGGTTGTATTTCAAACGTCTGGAGCGCGGACATTTTCGCTGGCCGGCAAAGGGAGACACTGCCACCATGGTTCTTGAAACCAAAGAATTATCTTATCTTATTGAAGGTGCGAAACTGGAGAAAAAGCTGAAACGAGAAGAAGTTTTCGAGCGGCAAATCTCTTGAAATATTTATCTCGAAACAGCGTTTAGAACCGCATGAAATCTAGCTTTTTTGCGGTTTTTATGGTATAATTTTCTTATGAAAACGCAAGAAACTTCAGCAGAACAACTGCTTGGAATAATTGAAGAAAAGGACCGCAAAATTGCTGAATTAGAGCAACAAGTACAGTGGTTTATGTCACAGATCCGCCTTGCTAAGCATAAACAATTTGGCGCATCAAGTGAAAAGACAGACGGTATTCAGATGCTCATATTCAACGAGGCCGAATCAAGCGCCGATATAAGCAAGCCGGAACCGAAGCTTGCCGAGGTAAAAGCGCATTATCGTAAACGGACACGCCTTACAACTGACAAATTGCCGAAGGATTTACCTGTTGAGGTAATTGAACACGAGCTTCCGGCAGAAGAGTGTATTTGTCCGAATTGCAGCAGTCAGTTACATACAATGGGCAGGGAAACTCGCGAAGAACTCAAAGTCATTCCTGCCAAAGCAATCATTGTACGGCACGTACGGCATATTTACGCCTGCCGTAATTGTGAAGGAACTGCCGAGCATGTTCCTATCATAAAAGCAGATATGCCGGAACCTGTCATCAAAGGCGGATTTGCTTCCCCCGAGACAATTGCCCATATAGCGGTACAGAAATTCATGATGGCATCCCCACTATACCGACAGGAGCAGGAGTGGAAACAAAACGGCATCCTGCTTTCCCGGCAGACGATGTCAAACTGGATGATCAAAGCCAGTGAGGACTGGCTGGAACCGATATATGAAGAGATGAAGCTTAGATTATGTGAGCATGAAGTGCTCCACGCAGATGAAACCACGCTGCAGGTGTTGAAAGAACCGGGAAAGACGGCGCAGTCAAAGAGTTACATGTGGCTGTACCGCACCAGCGGAGATACAAAACACCAGATTGTAATTTATGACTATCAAGTTGACAGAAAACATACCCATCCTGGAAAATTCTTAAAAGATTTTACAGGTTACCTTCATACAGATGGATACGAAGGTTATCATAAGCTTCCTGAAAACATAATCGTTGTGGGCTGCCTGGCACATCTTAGGCGGAAGTTTTTCGATGCCTTTAAAACCCTGCCCAAGGAGAAACAACC
>NZ_CP157399.1:1032500-1037500 GCF_047652685.1 Dehalobacter sp. CP | reverse complement strand
CTTATTTTTTTTCCATACTTACCAGAATCTCTGATATGTATGGACATTATTTGAGTGTTTCTTTTACACATTACTGTGCTCAGGTCACTCAAAACTAAACAACAAGAAATCAATTGCTAAACTCACCTTACTTGAGAGTCAGTCCAGTTTGCACTGCTTTACTCTAAGTACCGACCTTGGAGTAGATTGAAGTCTAGCTTCAATCGGTTCTCCCTAGAAAGGAGGTGATCCAGCCGCACCTTCCGATACGGCTACCTTGTTACGACTTCACCCCAATCATCTACCCCACCTTCGACGGCTGGCTCCTTACGGTTACCCCACCGGCTTCGGGTGTTGCAAACTTTCGTGGTGTGACGGGCGGTGTGTACAAGGCCCGGGAACGTATTCACCGCAGTGTGCTGACCTGCGATTACTAGCGATTCCGACTTCATGCAGGCGAGTTGCAGCCTGCAATCCGAACTGAGAACGGCTTTCTCGGATTTGCTTCACCTCGCGGCTTCGCTTCCGTCTGTACCGTCCATTGTAGCACGTGTGTAGCCCAAGACATAAGGGGCATGATGATTTGACGTCATCCCCACCTTCCTCCGGTTTGTCACCGGCAGTCTATCTAGAGTTCTCAGCTTTACCTGTTAGCAACTAAATATAGGGGTTGCGCTCGTTGCGGGACTTAACCCAACATCTCACGACACGAGCTGACGACAACCATGCACCACCTGTCTCAACTTTCCCCGAAGGGCACTCCCATATCTCTACGGGATTAGTTGGATGTCAAGCCTTGGTAAGGTTCTTCGCGTTGCGTCGAATTAAACCACATGCTCCACCGCTTGTGCGGGCCCCCGTCAATTCCTTTGAGTTTCAACCTTGCGGCCGTACTCCCCAGGCGGAATGCTTATTGTGTTAACTGCGGCACAGAAGGGGTCGATACCCTCTACACCTAGCATTCATCGTTTACGGCGTGGACTACCAGGGTATCTAATCCTGTTCGCTCCCCACGCTTTCGCGCCTCAGCGTCAGTTACAGTCCAGAAAGTCGCCTTCGCCACTGGTGTTCCTCCACATCTCTACGCATTTCACCGCTACACGTGGAATTCCACTTTCCTCTCCTGTCCTCAAGCCATACAGTTTCCAATGCTTTACGGAGTTAAGCTCCGCACTTTCACATCAGACTTATATAGCCGCCTACGCGCCCTTTACGCCCAATGATTCCGGACAACGCTTGCCCCCTACGTATTACCGCGGCTGCTGGCACGTAGTTAGCCGGGGCTTCCTCGTTAGGTACCGTCAATCTCAAGCATTATTCACACTTAAGCCGTTCTTCCCTAACAACAGTATTTTACAACCCGAAGGCCTTCTTCATACACGCGGCGTTGCTCCGTCAGACTTTCGTCCATTGCGGAAGATTCCCCACTGCTGCCTCCCGTAGGAGTCTGGGCCGTGTCTCAGTCCCAGTGTGGCCGTTTACCCTCTCAGGCCGGCTACTGATCGTCGCCTTGGTAGGCCTTTACCCCACCAACTAGCTAATCAGACGCGGGTCCATCCCTAAGCGCTAGCATTTTCAGAGGCCAGCTTTCTTCTCCAAGAGATGCCTCTCGGACAATACATCCGGTATTAGCAGCCGTTTCCAGCTGTTGTCCCGGTCTTAAGGGCAGGTTACCCACGCGTTACTCACCCGTTCGCCACTAAGCTCCACCTGACACCCAGTGCTTTTCCTTCATACTCAATATGTGTTGGCACTTATTTAATGCGTGGTGCGCTCTCTTCGTTCGCGCACTCGCTTGCTCCACATATCTATGTGCAAAGCACTCGGTGTCAGGCGTAGCTCCGTTCGACTTGCATGTGTTAGGCACGCCGCCAGCGTTCGTCCTGAGCCAGGATCAAACTCTCCATAAAAACTATTTACGGAGCTTGATTCAGCTCGTTTGTTTACCAAAATTCATTGACGAGTCTAGCTTTTAATTCATTCTTGTTGTTCAGTTTTCAATGACCTTTGCGCCACCAGAGACATTTTTGTTCTCTAGTCACAATTGTTGATTTTAGCAGTTTTGTTTAGGAATGTCAACTACCAATTTCTTCATCGTTTGCTTTTTTGAATAAAAAAGCTTATTTCATTCATATCACGTCATTCGTCGATTGCAGCGTCTGTGATGCAGTTCCATCAACGACAGAAACTTATGCTATCAGATTCATTACGCAAAGTCAACTGCTAAATTTTCTACATGCTAAATCGTTAATACTGTCAAAATTTCAATATTTTGCAGAGAGAAAAAATCTACACCTTAAAATAAATACTAATATGTATTTTATACATAATTGCATTATTCTTTTAAGCGGCAAAAAAATTCGTAATATAGATCCACATTAGAACGTCAGCTTACAATTATTTACTGATTATGCTCTGTTTAAACAAGGATTGTTTTGTATGAAGGATGGTTTTATATTCCCTCTTAATCTTCGGTGACTATGAATAAATCATCTACCGTCGTACGGAAAACCTTGGCAATATCAAATGCTAATTTTAGAGATGGATTGTACTTCCCATTTTCCAAATGGCCGATTGTTTCACGTCTAACACTCACTAGGTCTGCTAATTCTTCCTGTGTCATATTTACTTTTGCCCTGTACTCTTTTATTTTCGTTTTAATTGCCATGAGAGCAACCTCTTGATTCTCTAAATTCAGAGATAACTAAAATGACGATAAACAAAGCAACAGGGATAGAGAAACTCATTGCTAATCCTTTTAGCAGCAGGGTAGTATTATTGGTCAATATTGATACCACGATTGTTAAAACCTGTACGGTTACTGCAGTAAAAAAAGAGGGTGTTACGGCTCTTTGGACGTTGAGCTTAAATAACTCATCTGGTCTGATAAAAAAATAACGAAAGAAAACAAAATACGCAAAAAAAGCAATAATTCCTCTATTTTCCGTGATAATGCCTAGTATGCCGATAAAACCAAATAGACCTAAATACCCCAATATATTTTTCATGATTTTCCCCTTCCTATTTATAATATAATGTGATATATTTATATCATAATGATATAAATATATCACATTATATTTTTCACATCAAGATGTATTGCATAAATTATTTTCAAGCTTTACTTCACCGCTCCCCTGTTGTCCTTAGCACCACGGCACTAAGCCATCCATAGCCGTCGCAACGTTTTAATCTTCCCTTGCAGTATCGTCGCCCCAGGAGGTTCCTCAAACTTTCCTACAGGGTAAGCGTCAAACAATAAAGTGTATAGAAAAAAAGCAAAACCCAGTGTAAACTGAGGTTTTGCTCTATTTACAGATTTCCTGAACTTCCGGACTCCACGGCAGATAATCCTCAAGGATTTCAGGATACTGACCGAACTGTTCACCCGGTAGCCGGTTAAGAATATAGTAAAGATATTTGTAAGGACTTAGGCCATTGGCTTCAGCGCTTTCAATCATACTGTAAACGGCTGCGCTTGCCGCGGCTCCTCTGGGACTTCCGCTGAACAGCCAGTTTTTGCGTCCAATAGTGAAGGGCCGAATACAGTTTTCTGCCAGGTTATTGGAAATACAGCAGTTACCGTCTTCCAGATAATTCATCAGTTCTTGCTTTTGGTTTAAAGCATAATTTAAGGCCTTACTCAGTTTGGATTTGGGAAGAACTTTGTTTTCGACAGAATCAATCCATGCCCAAAAAGCATCCAATACTGGTTTTTCCTGTTTCAGACGTTCGAATTTGCGTTTTTCACTTGTCAGATTTTCAAGAGTACTTTCAATTTCAAAAAGTTTGTTGCAATAAGTAATCCCCTGACCAGATAGCGTATCATCGGGACCACGGATGTCTTTAGGCAAAGCATCGACAAAATTTCTGCGAAGATGTGACCAGCAAAGACAGCGTATGATGTTCTCGACCTTTTTGTAACCGGCGTAAGCATCCGAGTGAAGGTATCCCTTAAATCCCTCCAGAAATTTTTGTGGGTAAATTCCATTTCTTCCGGGCTCATACTCAAAGATCCGGATAGGATGCTCAGTATGCTTTCCGGTAGTGTATACCCACATGTAAGAATCACTTGTATTCTTGCGACCTTCCTCATTCATCACCTGAACAGGAGTCTCATCAGCATGAA
The DNA here is from genome assembly GCF_047652685.1 of Dehalobacter sp. CP. NCBI lineage: Bacteria > Bacillati > Bacillota > Clostridia > Eubacteriales > Desulfitobacteriaceae > Dehalobacter > Dehalobacter sp. CP. The sequence goes on along the minus strand of NZ_CP157399.1, from coordinate 1,033,392 downwards.
TATATTTTTCTTTAAGGAGCTCTTGATGCATAACTTTTAGGATGGGGGTCAGCCAATCGCGGGACGCAGCTATGATCCAGTTAGCCATGGTAGCGCGGCTTAAAGACAAACCGAGCGTCTTCCACTCTTTTTCCTGACGGTAAAGGGGAAGCGCGTTTACAAACTTCTGGTGCATGACCCAAGCCACTGTGGAAGGAGTCGCTAAGGAGTGCTGAATAACCGAATCAGGTATCGGGGATTTCTCCATGTAAGGCAGACCATTTTTGCGGCAGCTGCGGCATTCGAAGGTCTCACGGTAAAGGTCAATTACCCTAAGCTTAGCCGGAATATATTCAACTTCTGTACGCACAAATTTTTCACCGACGGATTTAAGCGGGGTATTGCACGTTTCGCAAAAACGTTCATCTTCAACAAGGGTACAGAGCTTTTTTTCATGCGGCAGATTTTCTAAAAGTTCTTCCCGCCGGCCATTTACTTTCTTTCTCCGGTAACCCTCGACCTTTTTCAAGTCAGGTTCCTTGGACTTCGGATCGGTCTCGGTTTCCGCTTCATTAAAAAGAGACATCTGTCCTAAGGATAGAACGGATGTCTTCTCTGTGCTTCGGCCATAGAGTTTACGCGTTAGATGGTGTACGGTTTCCAGAAGGAGTCTATTTTCCTTCTCCAGTTCGGATATGCGATTTTCCAGCGTTTTGATCTGTTCAGCCGTACTCATCAAATTACGATATCCTTTGCGTTTTTCGCTGCTTATATTTTACCATAAAAATACCAAACAATCCAGCATTTATGCGGACTTTCGGCACTTTTCCCAAAGTTTTTACAGGGAAAAACACTTCTCTTTACCCAGTTTTTTTACGGCTTTTGGTTGATCAATGGACAGTCCTTCCATAAG
>NZ_CP157399.1:260000-1025000 GCF_047652685.1 Dehalobacter sp. CP | reverse complement strand
GTAAATATTAGCAATTTTTCTTTATTTTTGATTTACACTATAATACAATAAATTAAAATAGACAAAATATAAACAATCAATTGGAGAAAAAATATGCCGGAAACGATGCGAAAACTGGGACAGCTTTTAGTTGAATCAGAGGTGATTACTACCAAGCAGCTCGAAGATGCTTTGGAAATGCAGTCCAAAACTTCTAAAAAACTGGGCGAGATCCTTATTGAAACGAAATCCATTACGGAAAAACAGCTACTCAAAGTGCTGGAATTTCAATATCACATTCCATACTTTGACCTTGGCGAAACTCCGATAGATCCTCTGGCGACCGGTCTGATTACGGAAGGAATGGTCAGAAAGCATTCCTTGATCCCGATCAGGAAGGAAAACAATGTGCTAATCGTTGCCATGGTCGATCCGTTGGACTTTTATGCGATCGATGATGTCAAACGGGCCACCCGCCTTGACATCAAGCCAGCCATGGCTACCGCGTCAGATATCATGAATGCGATCGAGCGCTATTATGGCAAGGAAAGCGCCGAAAAAGCGATTGAAGAACTGAAACAAACCTATGACCTTGTTGATTTTTCCGGAATTGACGACCAGTTCGGCGATGAGGTGACGAATGCACCGGTCGTAAGACTAGTCAATTCCGTGATCCAGCATGCCATCAAGACCAATGCGAGCGATATACATATTGAGCCTTCTGACGATGAAATGCGGATCCGCTACCGAATAGACGGAGAACTTCAGGAAGCCATGAAAACATCCAAAGCGGCCCACCAGGCCATTGTCACCAGAATCAAGATCATGGGACAAATGGATATTGCCGAGAAGCGTCTGCCCCAGGACGGCAGGATCGAAGTCAGCATTGACGGCAACAATGTTGACCTCAGACTATCCATTCTGCCTACCGTCCACGGAGAAAAGATTGTAATCCGTGTCCTTGGGATGAGAAATAGTACCTATACCAAATCCGAACTGGGCTTCACTACCGAAAATCTTGAGCTGTTTGACAGGATTATTAAAAGTCCGAATGGGATCATCCTTGTTTCGGGCCCCACCGGTTCCGGAAAAACCACGACACTTTATGCAGTCATGCGGGAGTTGAATAAACCCACTGTCAATATCATCACCGTAGAAGATCCTGTTGAATACCGGATGGATGGGATCAACCAGGTCCAGGTCAATACCAAAGCTGGCCTGACTTTTGCTTCGGGACTGCGGTCCATTTTGCGTCAGGACCCGGACATTATCATGATCGGAGAGATCCGGGACTCCGAAACAGCCCAGATTGCGATCCGTTCTGCCATCACCGGCCATCTGGTCTTAAGCACCATTCATACCAACGACGCAGCTTCCTCGATCCTCCGACTTGTCGATATGGGAATTGAATCCTATCTCGTCTCTTCCGCGGTTGTCGGCCTGATGGCCCAGAGACTTGTCCGTAAAATATGCACGAAATGCAAAACTTCATACCGGCCGGAACATGCCGAAATGATGCTGCTGAAACTGCGAGAACCCCAGCCGCTATACAAAGGGACTGGATGTCCTGCCTGTAATTACACAGGCTATCACGGCAGAACTGCCATCCATGAAATCATTCCGATCAACAAGGATATCCGCGAGATGGTTAACCGGGGAGTGACTCCTGATCAGATAAGACATATTGCCGGCCGCTTTGGCTATATTTCTCTGCGTGATACCTGTACCCGTCTGGTTCTGGACGGAACCACCACCACGGAAGAATTATTAAAAGTAACCTATAGTATTGAATAGACCGATCAAATCTAATTATGTTGAGGAGTGTTTGTATGAATCTAAATATCAGGGACTTACTTTTAATGTCATTGGAACTGAAAGCTTCTGACCTCCACATCACAACCGGTCTCCCCCCAATGTTCAGAATCAATGGTATCTTGACTCCGATGGCAAACGCCAAGTATTTGTCTCCGTTGGACACTAAAGAGCTTGTCGACGAACTGATGGATGAACCCGTGAAAAACCGTTTGCAGCAAAAGGGAGAAGTTGACTTTTCCTATACGATCCCTGGTATCAGCCGTTTCAGGGTTAACGTCTACAGCCAACGGAAAAGCATGGCAGCCGCGATCAGGGTCATTGTTCCTGATATTCCAAGCATAAACGAACTGGGACTTCCCGATATCCTGAAAGACCTCTCGATGAAACCCAGAGGTCTGATCCTGGTCACAGGTCCGACCGGTTCCGGTAAATCCACTACCCTTGCTGCCATGGTGCGCCATATGAATACGCACCGCAACAGTCACGTCATTACCATCGAAGACCCGATCGAATATTTGCATGCCCATAATCAATGCATGATAAACCAGCGTGAGATTGGCGACGATACCCATACCTTTGCAGATGCTTTACGGTCTGCACTGCGTGAAGACCCCGATGTTATCCTGGTCGGTGAAATGCGCGACCTTGAGACGATCAACACAGCCCTGATGGCTTCAGAAACAGGCCACCTGGTCTTGTCCACGCTCCATACTTCATCCGCAGCGACTACTATTGACCGGATCATCGATGTCTTTCCGCCGAATCAGCTGCAGCAGATTAAAGTTCAGCTGGCATCTGTTCTTCAGGGCATTATCTGCCAGCAGCTGCTGCCTACTATTGATGGCACCGGACGTGTTGCAGCGATGGAAGCTCTCATCGTCAATGACGCTGTCCGGAATATGATCCGCGAAGGCAAGACCCACCAGATTGACACAGTTATTCAGACTGGCATCAAAGTCGGTATGGCCCCGATGGATTATTCCCTGGCGAATCTGGTCAAACGGAAGATGGTAACCCTAGAGGAAGCAAAATCGAGATGTGTGAATCCTGAATTGTTCTCGAAGTATCTTGATCAGCCGTTTATTTTCTAAGTTAAAATAGATGCTTACGGCATGGTACTATCCGCTCTTCGACTGTTACGCTATCCATGGCGCAAACAATCGCGTTTCGCATCGTGTTTCACTTGGCCGCGAATAGCACTATACCGTTAGTCTTTTGTTTATAAAGCAATAAAATGAAGCGCCCTGTTCGGAGTATAAGAAATATTCCGGGCAGGGCGTTTCTTTCACAATTAAGTATTTCGTCTATGGGTGGATCACCTATTAATAGATTTTTTCCCGAAAGCGGGATATCGCATGCTTGAACTTGACCGGCCAGATCTCTTCGCCCCTGCGGAGCAGTTCCCCCATTAGCTCTGCAACATATAGCTTACCTACTCCGGTAAGATTTAAAACCAGAATATCTGAGCTTTTTTCTTCAATGATAACATCTCTGGCCTCGATATCTGTCTTCCTGTGAATCAAGCGAAGTTCTTCCCCTTTCTGCAGGGTTTCCAGCTCCACTTCCAGTGTTGATTTTTCCATCAGCCAGGAATATTCGGCCATCTCTTTCAGATTTAAGATGCCGAATTGTCCAAAATCAAGGACCATGATCTGATCGTCATGGTAGAGACCGATATGTTTCAGCTCCTGATAATACCTGCTGAAAATCAAATATTTTCGGTTATCCAGACCAAAAAAATCCTCCATCATGTCCAGGAAAACCCACTGACGATATTTCGCAATCAGATCAGTACCGATGTCTGCCCAGATCCAGGATTTCTCATCCTCAGGCAGGCCAAACCTTTGGAGCATTTTCCGGTTGATAGACCTAGAAGGAGCCTGCTTCCAGGGCTGATCAAGATAATTAATGACCACAGGCACTAAATCCTGTTCAGAATCCGCATCAATCATTTCTAAAAAATAATCCTCATTTAAGAGGAAGCTTTCCTCATTTCCATCCTGAAAAAATCTGCGGATTACAGCTTTGCAAAAAGGGCTCCCTGTAATCAACCTGTATCTCGTGATCATCGGAGAAACCATTTCCTCATTTTGATGAATCAGATTCACCGCAGCTTCAATAATATCCTTTTCCTGATCAAACAACTCATGCAGGAGCTTATCACTGCAATCCCTAGAATTTGCTGCAAGCCTTGAAGCCTTTCTCATTTCCGGAAGCTCATAAAAATACTGAGTGAGCGCCCGGATCAAGCTGATCAGCCTTGGACTCATCCGCAGTTTAAGAATCTGAAGGATCACGGACTTCATTTCCGGCCTGTCATCCTGTATCAAAGCGATAAGACAATCCTCAAGTTCCCTTTTACCCAGGGAAAAAGCATAGCTCTCCAGAGAGCCCTGGAATCTGCTGAAATCGTCTTCAACTATTTCAGGCTCACGATTCCGGCTGACCCGCTCCGCAAACTCGTGAGGCAGTAAAACGGTCTCACGCAGAACATCCATTGTGCTGTTTAATCGCTCCGGGGTAAACCTCTGCATACTTTACTCCTGTTTACTGCTTCGTTCCTGTTTTTAAAGCGCTCTGCAGCGCTTCTGCAGAATCTCTGATACTTTCAAGGATGGTGGCCAGCCTCAGGGTTACTTCCCCGAGACCCTTGTCAAAATCTGCAAAGGTTCCATTGATCCCGTCCTGAATCCGCTCATTAAATTCCTGTACGGACAGCCTGAGATTTGCAGACAGATCGGCCACGTCAATATTAATTTCTTTGGCGTAGAGACCGATACTGCGGGAATGCTCGTCCATATTTTCAACCAGTTCCTTAATCCCTTTATCAAAGAATTCCAGTGCTCCGGAAGAGTTGTTCGTAATTTTGCTGATGATCTCGGCCGTTTCTGATGAGAAGGATGCTAGTGTCTTCTGAATGCTGAAATCGAGCTCATCCAGGGTCTTCGAAGACTGCTCCGCGATCCGGGTGAAGTAGTCGTCATACAGATCTTTCATTTCTGCAGTCCTGACTGCCAGCTTCTCTACAATTTCTATGCTTTCACCCATGGCAGCCCGCATACTTACTGCCAGATTTTCGCCCATGGAATCAATGGACTTATCCATCCTGCTAAGCAAATCGCCATAAAGATCAGAAGCCTGACGGCCTGCCTTTTCCAGCATATTTTTGCCTTCGAGCGATACCTCCGCGGCCATATCTGCCAGTTTTTCCGTTGTCTGCAGGTTGGAGGCCATGATTCTGTTGCTGTAATCCGACAAACGTTCATCGGTTTTCGCCATCAGCTGACTAAGCCTTTCATCCAGCTCATAACCATATTTTTCGCGGGATGCTTCCATTTGGGTGCTGACTTCTGTGTATCCTTCAACCGCCCTGACAAGATCTCCGGAGATTTGCAGATTGGAACTTTCCAGCTTGGTTGCCACATCACTGAACAGCCGGGAAGCGCGTTCGTTGATCTGTTCCAATAAATTGCTGCTTGATAGCGAGAAACCTTCCGCGACTGCCGTTAATTTTTGAGCTGTCAGCGTATGGGATTCCATGATATTCTCTGTGTAGCCCGCCAACCTTTCATCGGTTGCCTTGATTAACTGACTGAGCCTGTTATCCAGTTCTTCGCTGTATTTTTCACGGGACGCTTCCATTCTGTTGCTGACCTCCGCATATTCCGCAACAGCCCGAGCCAGGTATCCGGAAATTTGCATATTGGAATTATCCAGCTTGCCGGTAATCTCCGCATACATCTGGGAAGCGTTTTCATTAATTTGTTCCAGCAGCTGATTGCTTGATTCAGAGATCTCAGTTACGGAAGAGGTCAGTTTATCTATCGCCAGCGCACTGGAGTTCAAGATCCGGTTGCTGAAATCCGAAAAACTTAGATCTAGGCCCTCCACCATCTGCCCAATTCTTTGATCCGTCTGTTCACCGTGCAGTTTTCTTGATGCCTCGATCCCTGCAAAAATTTCCGCGTATTTTTCGACTGCGCTGGTCAGTGTTTCGGAAATCATGGTGATGGATTGATCCATATGCCCCTGCAGTGTACCCGCCAGCTCTGCAATCCCATTCTGGACCGATTTCACTTGCTCCATATTCCCTTCGAGCAGCTGCAGCGACTGCAGCGCCATGGCATCGGCTTTATCCATACCTTGAACTGCATACGCCCTCATCTCTGCAGCAACTGCTTCTGCCGCCCTGACGCTGTCCAGAGAGGCCCGCAATGCCTCCGAGACCTGTGTCTGAACTTTACCGGCTTCATTCAGTGCATCAAGAGACTGTACACAAAGTTTTTCCTGAGATTTTGCGTTTTGTTCGGTTGCTTCCTGGATCCTGCTCATACCTGATACAACAGTTACCAGAGCCCCGGTAATCTCAGTGGTCTTTTCTGTAAACGTATTCAGCCTGTCGGCCGTAACCGCCGTGACTTTTTCAGTAAAGGTCTGAGCCAGTTCTTTCATCCCATTTTCCTGCCTGGTGATCAGCGCCTCTGAAAGATCGGTCAGCACGCCTGAAGTCTGCTTTAATACCGGCGTAATATTCTGTTCGATGGCTTCCCTGAACGTATCTCCAAGCATCGGCGCCATCGTCTCTGTCTCAAAGGAATCCAATCTGTTTTCCAGCCGCTGCACCGCGTCCTGAAAAGCCAGGGTGTTTTGACGCTGGCTCTCGACCAAAAGACTGATCTCCGTGGGTTCGGAAATCGGATTCAGCCATTCGGAAAGCTTGTATTGATATTCCCATAGCCCTTTCCTGGTTCTCTCTAGACTGGCTGCATCTGCCACTTTAAACAGAAAGACAATTACGGAGACCGCTGCGAGCTCCAAAAACAGGATGCCAAGGCTCCTGATGATGCCTTCCGGTGTCACCGTCCCGTCAAAACCCAGAAAATACAAAGAGGGATATATCAGCGACCCGGCAATACCCAGAATAAAAAGAGTCAAACCTGCGCGCTCCATCATCTGCCGCCCGCACGGGATATTGATCATATTGTTTTCATTAAAGTAATACGGAATGTCCGGACAGATCTCACCTTTGAGCCGATTTGTATATTCCCGGTGATATTCTTTCCAAAGCGTTTCTAAAACCGGGTTTCCTGTTTTAGAGGCCATATCCAGCAGCGTGTCCATTTTGCCCTTTTGATCAAACGACAGTACCTTATCCGCATTACTTATCTGTTTAAGGCCCCTGGCCAGTCCATCAAGACATACTATATCGTATTTTATGTAAAATATTAGTGCTATGAACAGCACCAGCAGCAATGTTCCGCTCAGGACCATTATATCTGTCTGCGTCATCATGGCATTCATTGTTCATATCCCCCTATGCTTCTATATCTATGGTCTATTATATTGCCCAAATCCTGCCAGGACAATAGATTTTTTGATTTGTAAACTAATTGTAAATTAATTGTATGTATTTTGTAAAATATGTAGAATGATGTCTAAAAGGAAAATCCACAGGTATAATTCAAACGTCTAGACCTTGAGGACGACCTCAAAAAATTACGATAATTAAAAAATGGAGGAAAAAGAAATGTTAAAGAGAATGTGTCTTCAAATGAGAAAGAAAAACAAAGGCTTCACGCTGATTGAACTGATTGTGGTTATTGCAATTCTAGGGATTTTGGCAGCAATCTTGATTCCACAGTTTAGTGGTTTTCAAGATAAAGCAACGAGCACGCAGGTGACCGTCGATGCCAAGCAGCTTGCCACAGCCGCAGATGGCCTTATTGCTGAAACTGGTGGATTACCCGCGCAAGCTAATGCGATAAAAGTAGCTTTCGGTGGAGCAACAATTCCACATAGTGGAGCGATTACCACAGGAACATGGGCACTTTCAACTTCAGGTAACCATGTTGTGTTTGAACTGACTCAAACTGTGGATGGAACAGCTTTCACTGCTGAAAGAGATGATAACGGTAAAATAACCGTAACATGGTAATAGGACAACCGGGGGGATAGGTACCACGGTTGATTCAAGAGTCAGCATTTTGCTGGCTCTTTTCTTTTTGCCATTATACCAATTAATCAAGCAAATATTCCTCAACCTTATCCCGATACCATATTCGCCATTCTTACCGCTTTTGTTCCATACATCCCTTTAAGCTGGTATCTTGGCAGAACTGGTGTTGCTTCAGATATATCAATTATCTTTTCTGTTATCTGCATGTTTCTGAGCAATGGCATGATATTTTTTAGCAATTCGTTCATAGAAATGTCCGTACTTATTTGAGCAGTAATTTCTTCCTTAGTCTGTACTGTTTCAGCCTCTTCTTCCACATAATTGCCTTGTCTGGAATCCCAATGATAACCCTTGTTTTTCATGTAGTTAGCCAGCTCAGTATGTGTATCAAAACCTGCTTGTCTGGCAATGTCTTTGGCATCCAATTCACCTTGATTAAAAAGCGATCTTATAAAAGCTGTTTTCGATATACCTTGTAATTAAATAGTATTATCTTTCCCTTTGCCAGAGTACCGTTCAACCGCAGGCACAAACTTCTTTTGTCTGGTATCCCAAGAAAAGTTACGTCTTCTCATGTAATTATCAAGAGAAGCATGGTTTTGATACCCCAGCTTTTCTGCGATATCCGCTCGATCTATTCCCTCTTCAAGCATTTTTAATATTTGATTTATCTGCCTGTCAAATACAGGCTCTTTGCAATTAATCAATGCCATACTTATTACCCCCTTAATCTAATTGTTAAGTACATTGACAGCCTCAGAAAGGGCTTCAATATTCGTATGGGCATAAATAGAGGTTGTTGTCAGGCTTGAATGTTCAAGAAGCTTTTGTATCTGTACCAAACCGACATTGTTTTTAACTAAAGCGGAAGCAAATGAATGTCTTAAAATATGGCAAGAAACTTGCTTGTTAATACTTGCTTTTTTTTGCAGCCTTTCCTATTGTTGCGTTGACATGTGAATATGAAACTAAGCCATTTTTCTTTGTTGCAAAAAATAAGTCTGATTGGTACGCATCCCGCCAATTATCCCTGTAATCCAGAAGCAAAGCATTTAACTTATCGTTAATTTGAACAATTCTCCATATTAAATACAATGATTAAAGCCAGCATTTAAACTGCCGGCTTTCATTCTTTATTAATATTCTCTCTTAAAATCTCCATACTTCGGTCCTTCACCCTGCTTACCTGCCGCTGGGATATCCCAAGCTTTGAAGCGACCTGCTGCTGCGTCATATCTTTAATGAAAATCATTTGAACCACTTTCTGCTGGATATCTGTAAGCTTTTTTAACGCATGATAAAGGGTAAGTTTGTCTTCAATCGGAAGGTGAAATGTCTCGTAGGCTGTGCTGTGAATCCTGGAAGCGTCGATCTCTTCAAAGCTTACAAAGCCTGCCCGCATGACTTCTATGACGCTTTCTTCCTTAATTTTCAGCTTTTCGGCGATGTATTCAGTACCAGGTACATCGCCGTTTTCTTTCATATATTTCAGGACTTCCTGATCTACCTTGGACTGAAGCTCAACAATGCAGCCCGGGCGGTAGAAGGAGGCTTCTTTACGGGCCAGATGGCGTACCTCACCCATGATGCAATGTGAAGCAAACGTCATAAAGCTAGTCTCCCTATCGGGATCAAAATTACGCAAAGCTTTCAGTAAACCCAGACTGCCAGCCTGAAAAAGATCGTCCTCACAGCAGCCTCCGCCGTAGAGCCTTGCAAAATATTTGATCAATCCCTTGCCAGCTCCAAGCACCTTTTCTGCTGATTCTTTATCTTTATGCTGATAGTAGTACGCTGCTGCTTCATTGATAGGCTGATTCAACTGCCCGGTTTCTTCCATATTACACGCTCCATAGGATATGATCATTCAGACTATTCTCTTTACTGAAATCAACTGAGCAGGCGGCCCTACAAAGAAGAAGGCAAGGTATACGAAAAACCGATACAGGAGCCTGAGGCGGTCGGAAACGTGCTTTTATGATAATTCAGCAGAATGATTTCCGTGGTGATATCATAATTGGCATCATCTTTATCGCCAATTGTAAAAATGACTGAATTTGATTTTCCGGTGTTCGTAAAAGAGATTTTAAATTTTTGGGTATTGTCAACTCCGGACGCAGTGGCACTCGTTCCATTGTTATTGTAGTGGAAGAAACCTGAAGCATCCAGGTAAATATCGTTTCTGCCGGTGGCAGCAGTAGGTGTACTCGTCAGGAAGGTAAATGAATCGGCATAGCGCAGCTGCTTGCTGATAAAATCGGCAGCCATGCGCACCTGATATTGCTTATTGGTATTGACTTGTCCCTTGTGGAGAGCAGTTGTTCCGAATGTGATCATCGGGTAAATGATCGCCACGACCAAAGCCATGATTGCAGTGACAGCCATCACTTCAAGCAAGGTAAAGCCCTTGCTCTTTTTTTGTGTTTTTATGCTGAATTTCATGGGCTCCCCTCCAGTCTAAATTCTGTTATTTTCCGGACTTGAAGTAATCAATCGAAACTTCTTTTCCGTTCACAGTAGCACTCTCGGCAGGCATTACTGTACCACTAGCCGAAATCGTCGTCGCATCGGGCATCGTGATTGTAATCGTGGAAGGCGCTGCATTCACTGTATTGAGGTCAGCCTCCACCTGGGACTGGGCAGTATATGCTGCGTCGTTGCGGTCTCTGGCCTGGGCAATGACCTGTATCCCCATTGTAAAAACTGTCAGAAGGGATACGCCGATTATGCCAATGATCCCCAGAGCGACAATGATCTCAATCAGCGTAAACCCTTTGGCCTTTTTTGGAAGCATTCCGGTATCCCTCCCTTAACTATACCTTATTCTGTGCATTAAGATTTCTTATTGCTTTAACCAGACATTGCGCTGGTACGTATCCACACCGACAATGCTGTCCAGGTCGATCGTCGGGTCGTTGGTGATGGTGACATTACTGCTTGGCAGATTCAGATTCTTGACGATCATCTTTCCTGTAAAATTCCCGCTGCCGCCACCCTGAACACTAAAAGTGGCAAACGGCGCGTAAATAAAGACATGGTTCATTCCCAGCAGACCGTTTGAGGCGATGGTGTTGGTTCCGTTGTAATACAGATACAACGTAATTCCAGCAGGAAAAGTTAACGGTCCTGTAATACAGAAATCCGGATCAGATACAAGCAGGTGAACCTCACCAGTTCCGCTTACTCCGCTGGCCCAATTGATCGTTACATGATTATTATTGTTTTTATGAAGGTCTTCCACAGAAGGTGCCTTCACATAAAGTTTTTGGCCATCTGCCGTTAAGGTAATCGTTGGGTATGTCCCATTGTCTGTCGTAGTAAACTGGGCCGGGTCTGCAGGTGGAAAGATTACCTTTGATGTCATGGTGGACACACTGTCGCCATGGGAAACAACATTTTGAATATCTGCCTGAGTGGCATCCGGCCCCAACATAACACTGCCATTAATCTGGCTGCTGTTGCCGTAATTAATCGAAGGACCGTTCGTGGCAAGATCTCCGCCGACTATCGTATTATTACCGATCGTCGGGGAAATATCTGAAAACAGCGTTGCATCGACCGCCGAGCGGACGGCCTGTGTCAGAACCAGGCTAACTTTGACCGGGAGGGCTCCGGTATCAGCTGTTCCCTCGGAGTGAATCAGCAAATCTCCCGCGTATGCCCCGCTCGATATATTGCTAACCTGTACCGCAAAAGTATTGCTTCCGACCGTTCCTGTACCCGGATTGGATGAGGTTTTTGTAATAAGATTACTGACGATTGTAGCGATGTTGCTGTTGCCGCTGTTGCTAATAATATAGGAAGCCATTGCATCGGCGCCGGAACGTGCGGCATAGTAGGCCCGTTTGTTTTCAACTTGGTTCGCGACCATCTTGGTCTCCCCGAAAGCAATACTCAGGATCGCAGTCCCCAACACAGACAGCACAACCAATAAGACCATTGTCAGCACTAATGCATAACCATCCGATTTTTTTTTCACATGACTCCCCTCCTTGTATTCCTATTATTGGAAAAAATCATTCTTAACCTTAATTGAAAGGATCCGACTTTCCGTAACTGCCTTTAATCGTCCAGGCATTGAATGGATCCTCGCCGTTATCAACTTTTTCCACCGCATAGAAAGATACAGTCAGTGTGAATTTCAGTCCTGTATCCTCTTCCTTGGCCTCGACGGCCTCCAGTGCAATCGCCCTGTTCAGCTTTTCCAGGCTGCTGACGACTGTCCGGTACTGGGCGTAGCTCCCGGTAAATTCAATTGTTGTCGGCAGCCGCAGCACCGCATCGGCAGGTAAAGTCTTCTCTTCACCGGTGGTGGCGGTACTCTGGGAAGTACCTGCAGCAGAAGGTATCTCTTTTGCTGGCTGGTCACTATAAGCTTGGTTAATGGTATTCGCTTCTTGCTGCAAGGCATATGCCGGAAGTAGATAGCGGTTGTCCGCCGGCATCACGACCCCACTAACTTCGGGATCGGAAAACTCAAGATTCGTCAACGTCGCGCCGCTTCCCTTCACGATCTTTTCCACGAGCAGCACGTACTGCTCCTTATACGGATAGACGCCGGGGAAGAAGGCTTCAGAAGCCTTCATTCCCTTCGCTAATTGCGTTTCATAGGCCTTGACAATCCTTTGTTCATTTTCCAGGTCGCTTTTGGCTGCAGCCACTTTTTGATCCATGATTGCTTTATCGGCTGTTAAACTTTCAAGGCTGGCACTCATCGGAAGGTAAAGGACATAGTAGCTGAGCGCAATGATAATCACAACCCCAAGAACCATCAGCATTTTTTTATCCCGCTCGGTGATTTTGGTATCGAGTGATAATTTCCCAATCTTTTTCCCCTGCAAGTTTGGTTTCTGCAGCTTCATTATTCAGCCACCTCCTTCAATTCGCACAGAATGGAAAATTCATAGGCAGCTGTTTCTGTACCACTTTGAATAAACTGTACCTGCACCCTGGAAAAAAGCTCTGTTGCCTCCAGGTTATGGGCCAACTCGGCCACTGTCGCCGATGCCGGTACAGTGCCCTGCAGAATCACTTGATAGTCTTTGATTTCCAGAGATTTCAGGCTGACTGCTGCCGGGATCGTCTTTTGAATCGTATTCAGAAATTCACTGCTGACTTTAGTGGCCAGCGTAATTTTTTGTTTGGCCTGACTTACTTGCGCCGTATAGGTGATTAAATTCTCGGTAGCTGCTTTCTTGGCCTGAATGTCTGTCAGCTTGGCTTTGTTTTCCGGAGCATTCAGGAAGACCTCGCCTTTATTAATCGCGTAAGAACAATAGAGCATCCTTGCTCCCATAATGCCGTAAAATAGTACAACAACAATGATTACGCCAAGGATCGCTCCATAGGATCTTCTGATTTTTCTCTTCTGGGCCAGTTTCTGTTTTTCAAATGTTGAAAAAAAGTTAAAATCATTCATTTTGTCACCTGCTCTCAAAGCCTGATCAGGGCAGCGGAGGCATTGACATAGTCTCCGGGTGCCTGCTCATGGTCTATATACTGAATGTTACTGATCGTCTTAAGCCGGTCAACTTTCAAACCGAGCCCTGGGACAGGTACTCAGGTATTCCTGTAAGACTGGCGCCTCCACCGATCAGGTAGATTTGGCTCAAATCCTTGGAGCCGCTCCTGTTCGCAAAAAACTGCATGACCTTTCGGATTTCTTCGAGCAGTTCTCCGTAAAGCGGTTTCACAGCGGCTAGTGCTTCCTCTTTGGTAAAAACTTTTCCTTGTTCAATGGGCCGAAACTCTTCAACCGTGTTCTCAACTGAATCGGAAACAGGTTCTTCCACATTTTCAGTTAGACCCTTCTTTTTAATCACAAACGTATGGCCTTTCTTTTTCACGGCAAAGGATCTATTCTCCGTTCTTTCCGTTGCGCCTGCTTCCGAAGCAATGAGCTCTTGTTTATCGGAAAGAAACTCCAGTTTCTTTTCTTCAGCCTTCTCTTCAGATAGGGCAAATAGGCCTGCAAGCAGGCGATCCACCGCTCTTCCGCCGAAGCTGATAGAACGGAAGAAATTCAGGCTACCCTGAGAGATCAGATAGATCATCGTCCCGGAATACCCAATATCCAAAATGATATAGTTGTTCGACAAAATGTTGTTAATCGCAGTCTTTTCGTTGAAAATTTTAGAAATAACATTCGCGTGAATGTCCAGGGCGACTGGTTTCAGCTTAAGGCTGTCAAGCAGTTCGTAATACGCATGAGCGATTTCCCTGTTCATGACCGCTGCCCGAACCTTGACTTTTTTTGTCCCCTCAGTCTCTGTCTCACCGATTTTACGGTACTCCACGAGATCGGTATCCGTCATGCCAAAGTATTGAACAATCTCGTTTTTGATCATGGCTTCGAGCTCCTGAGCATTTCCTGAAGGAACCTCAAATTCACGAATAATCACGCTGTTGGAGTTAAACGTGATCAGGGTATCTTTGGTGGAAGTATTCAGAGAAGCAAGCACTTCCTGCATGGCTGAGATCAGTACTTCTTTATTCGTAATCAAACCGTCAGAGAGCACGCCTTTCGGGAGCCCGATGCTGGCACTTCGCAGTATTCTGACAGTATTTCCTTCCGCCTGGCCGACAACAGCGTGAATATTTCTTGTTCCAAGATCAAAGGACAGATATGCAGCAGTCAAGTAGATTCCCCCTCTTATGTATAATTTACTTAAATATTCTGATAGGCGCCATACATCGCCGAAACAATCGACAGAACAATAAAGCCGATCACGACCGCCATCACAACGATCAAGGCCGGTTCAAACAGCGCCAGCATACGCTGAATTGCCACATCGGCTTCCTCGTCATAATAGGCAGACGTTCTTTCCAAAATACTCTCAAGTGAGCCGGATTCCTCGCCGATGCTGATCATGGAATAAATCATCGGCGGAAACACCCCGATCTTGCGGATGGACTGCGAGATCGTCGCTCCTTTGCTCATATCCTCTTTGGCAGCTAACAAACCGTCACTGACTACTTTATTCCCAAGCACTTTCGCGGTGATTTCTATACAGTTCAGTAAAGGAATCCCGCTGCTTAACAAGGTGGAAAGTGTCCGGGCCATTCTAGCGGACATGATCTTGATGGAAGTCGACTTTACAACAGGGATTTTCAGTTTCATTCCATCCCATTTCAGTCTTCCTGAATCCGTCTTAATGTATTGTCTTGTTGCAAAAACGATCGCTGCAATCACAATGATTAAAATGTACCAATAAGACCTCATAAAATTACTGATTCCCATAAGGATTCTGGTTGTCAGCGGCAGGGTTGTGCCGGTCGATTCAAACATGGCGGTAAACGTCGGCAGCACAAAAGTCATCAATATAATAACCACAATGATCATTACGCCGGTTAAGATGGCCGGGTATGTCATAGAAGAAATCATTTTTGTCCGAAGCTTTCGTTCCTTTTCAAAATGATCCGTCATTTTAGCCAGTACGAGATCAAGTTTGCCGCTGGCTTCTCCCGACTCAATCATATTAATGAGAATTTCCGGGAATGCCTGCCCCTGCTTGCGCATAGCTTCGGAAAGCATATCACCTTTTTGGACTGCTTCATAAACTCTGAGAACAACTGCTTTGAGCTTCTTGCTTTCCGTTTGCTGATAGATTACATCGAGTGCTTTGATGACTGTTACCCCGGCTGTTAATAGTGCATGAAACTGATTGCAAAACACGACAAGGTCTTTGACTTTTAGCTTGATCGGCTTATCCTTACTAATCGCTTTTTGCGCGCTTTGTTTCTTTTCGCTGACTTCGATGCAAAAAAGCTGTCGCTCTTTGAGCTGGCGGTAAAAGTTCTGAATACTATCGGCTTCCAGAACGCCTGTCGATCTCTGGCCGGAAAAGTCTTTGGCAACATACGAATATAGAGGCATTGTTTCACTTCCTTAATATCAATTTTACAGTTTTTTTACACTTATTTTACATATTTTTTACAAATTCTTCATAAATCTTATATTTCATTTTTAGAAATAAAAATACATTTTTAATTATACTACTTAATTGTATTAATTGTAAGTTCTTTCTAAATTTGTCATTGACAAAATCTTGACAAGTTATCCTTCTGGTAGTTCTCTTCACTCTTATTTACTACTTCATACCTCAACTCAGCGGGTGATGGGAATCGCTCCGCTTCGCATATTGGCGGCGCCGCCAATTGCTCGCTATCACGCCGGGTCGGGAAAATGCTTCCATAGGGCGCATTTTCTATTCCTCCCGTTCGATTCCCATCACCCTCATAAATAGAAAATCCTGCGCGATTGCGCAGGATTTTATTTTCTTTGGAGCGGGTGATGGGAATCGAACCCACGTAACCAGCTTGGAAGGCTGGCACTCTACCATTGAGTTACACCCGCATGTTGGTAGCAGGGGGGGGATTTGAACCCTCGGATGAGCGGGTATGAACCGCTTGCCTTAGACCACTTGGCTACCCTGCCATGGCTCCCCGAGCTGGATTCGAACCAGCAACCTATCGGTTAACAGCCGATTGCTCTACCGTTGAGCTATCGAGGAATATGCTGGCGGAGAAGGAGGGATTTGAACCCTCGCAGCAGTTACCCACTCTAACGGTTTAGCAAACCGTCCTCTTCAGCCACTTGAGTACTTCTCCGTAAACCGCTGATTGGTGCGGAAGGCGGGACTTGCGCCGCGTGCTTTCAGCACGCTATCACGCCGGGCCTAAAAATGCTTCCATAGGTCGCATTTTCTTTACGGCCGTTCAAGGCCCTTCTTCCGATGAAAGCTTCATAATTGGTGCGGAAGGCGGGACTTGAACCCGCACGGTGTTAACCACACGCCCCTCAAACGTGCGCGTCTGCCAATTCCGCCACTCCCGCATAAAACTGGAGCCGTTAACCGGGATTGAACCGGTGACCTTATCCTTACCAAGGATACGCTCTACCTACTGAGCTATAACGGCGAATGCCTTTGAAAGATGGTGCGCTCGGAGGGATTCGAACCCCCGGCCTTCTGATTCGTAGTCAGACGCTCTATCCAGCTGAGCTACGAGCGCATATTTTTTTGGAGCGGGTGACGAGATTCGAACTCGCGACTTTCACCTTGGCAAGGTGACACTCTACCACTGAGTTACACCCGCATGATAGATGGTGAGCCATCCGCGACTCGAACGCGGGACACCCTGATTAAAAGTCAGATGCTCTACCGACTGAGCTAATGGCTCGGAAATAATATTGTTTTGATGGTGGGCCATCAGGGGCTCGAACCCTGGACACCCTGATTAAGAGTCAGGTGCTCTACCAGCTGAGCTAATGACCCGTCTGGCTGGGGTGGCTGGATTCGAACCAACGTATGCCAGAGTCAAAGTCTGGTGCCTTACCGCTTGGCGACACCCCATCGGTTTCAGGATGGATTCAGAACCTGATAAATAATGGCGACCCCGATCGGATTTGAACCGACGATCTCCTGCGTGACAGGCAGGCGCTTTAAACCACTAAGCTACGGGGCCAATTCGATATTCGAGGCACGACGTTCGATATTCAAACCTTCGTATTCCTCTGCAGTAAGTTTCCCGATGTTCAGTTCGTACCTTCCGCTCTTCAAGCAATATCTTAATATGCCTTTTCAAACTTCGCGCCTCGAACTTCGAACTTCGAGTTTGGTGGGCGATGACAGGATCGAACTGCCGACATCCTGCTTGTAAGGCAGGCGCTCTCCCAGCTGAGCTAATCGCCCTTATCTGATGTTCGGGGAAAACCCCAAACGTCGGATTTGAAATGGTGACCCGTACGGGATTCGAACCCGTGTTACCGCCGTGAAAGGGCGGTGTCTTAGGCCGCTTGACCAACGGGCCAAAATTGCGAGAACATTTGATAGTATAGCTAAATGCGAAAACATTGTCAACCCGTTTAGGAAAAAAATGTTCGAACTTGTTGAACTTATTTCACTTCTTGAATGATTGGCAGGATGACCGGCTTTCTTTTCGTTTTTTCGTACAGATGCTTGCCTAGAACGTCTTTAATCTGATTTTTGAGAGTGACCCATTCAATAATGCCGTTTTCAAGGCAGCGTTCGGTTGTCTGTTTGATTTTCTCTTTGGCCTCATCCAGCATCGTTTCGGATTCTCTGACATAGACGAATCCCCTGGTCACAATATCAGGCCCGGCAACGATTTCATTGGTGGAACGGCTCAGCGCAATGACTACGATTAAAATACCGTCCTGAGACAGCTGTTTGCGGTCGCGCAGCACAATATTGCCGACGTCCCCTACGCCAAGTCCGTCCACTAAAATTCTGCCGGATGGCACTTTTCCAGCGATACCTGCTCCATTTCTGGTGAACTCAATGACACTTCCATTTTCGGCAATAAAAATATTTTTGTGCGGAATGCCAAGCTGTTCGGCAATCTGACCATGCTTGATCAGCATGCGGTACTCACCGTGCACAGGCACAAAATACTGCGGTCTTACCATATTCAGCATCATCTTTAATTCTTCCTGACTGCCATGGCCGGAAACATGGACGCCCGATGCTTGTTCGTGGATCACATTGGCGCCGAGTTTAAACAACTGATCGATGGTCCGGGCAACCGATTTCTCATTTCCCGGAATCGGACTCGCCGAAATAATCACCGTATCACCGGGCAGGATTTCGACCTGTTTATGATCGCTGGAAGCCATACGAGAAAGTGCCGACATCGGTTCTCCCTGGCTCCCTGTTGTAATAATACAGACCTGATTCGGCGGCAGCTGCAGAACCTCTTCTACATCGACCAGTGTTCCTTCTGGAATGATCAGATAGCCGTATTCAGCAGCGATTGAGGCGTAATTCTGCATGCTCCTGCCAACAATTGCAACCTTCCTGTTCGTTTTGAAAGCAGCGGTGATGACCTGCTGCACGCGATGGATATTCGAAGCAAAGCTGGCTAAAATGATCCTTTCCTTGGCGGTACGGAATACATCGTCAAACATCTGGCCGACCACTCTCTCCGACATCGTAAAACCAGGCCTTTCTACATTTGTGCTGTCGGACATTAAGCAGAGTACGCCTTTTTCACCCAATTCGGAGAATTTATAAATATCTAGGATCTCCGAGGTAACGGGGGTATGATCCAGTTTAAAATCTCCGGTATGGACAATCACACCGAGGGGTGTATGGATAGCCAGACTCACAGAATCAGGTATGCTGTGGTTGACCCGGATAAAATCAATTTTAAAAACGCCAAGCTTGATACTCTCTCCAGGATTGACGACAGTCGATTTAAACCGGTTGACATTGCACTCCTTTAATTTGGCCTGGATCAGTCCCAAGGTAAGTTTTGGCGCAAATACAGGCGCGTCTATGTCCTTCAGAAGATACGGGAATGTGCCGATATGATCTTCATGACCATGGGTCACCATAATCCCGAGCAGCATGTCCTTGTTTTCGATAACATAGGAATAGTCAGGGATGACCAGATCAATTCCAGGCATGTCATCTTCAGGAAAAGCCATACCGGCATCAATCATGATCATCTGGTTGTCATACTTTACCAGCGTCATGTTTTTCCCGATCTCACCCAACCCGCCTAAAGGGATAATTTGCAGTTTGTGTTCTTTTGGCAAGGGCAATACCTCCATCAATTTATATATATTTCACTTTACTAATTTCAATTTCAATCCTATTAATTTTGTAAACAAAAGAAAACAAGAAGATACCCCGAAGTATCTGAGCCAGATAAAAAAGACTAAAACAAAAAAACACAAACAAAAATAGAAACAGGTAAAAATACCTCTTGGTTTCTTTGATTCCGTTATTCGGTTAGCCGTACAACACCATTAGATTTATTATAGTACCTGAATATCAGATATGCAAGCTGGGTGAACAGCTTCCAACACTATTGTTGCCCATTCGCGAATAAAACTAAAACTTCGGCATAACCAAAGTTTTTAATTTTATTTTTAATTTTAGTTTTATCTGAAAGCAATTTTTAAGGTCAAACCTCTTCAGGCAGATTCCGGATATTCGTGAGCAATTCTTTTAAGAAAGCCTGTTCCGTCTGGGTCGGGCCAACGATGGGCAACCGGTAGCCTCCAGCTTTGATGCCGACTTCATTTAGCAGATACTTCACCGGCACTGGATTTGTTGCCACGAACATTCCTTTAAAGATTGGGAACAGCAGCAGATGCCATTTTAAAGCTTTCTCCATATCGTTGGCCTTAAACGCAGCAACCATTTTTTGCATCTGGGTACCGATCAAATGAGAAGCGACACTTACGATCCCTGCCCCGCCTAAAGACAGCATCGGCAAGGTCAGTGAATCATCGCCCGAATAAATCGCAAAGGTCGAAGGCAGTTCCTTTTTCAGTTCACTGACCTGGTCCATTGATCCTGCTGCTTCTTTAATACAGACGATATTCGGAATTTCAGCTAGTTTGGTGACTGTGGAAGGAAGAAGATTGATGACTGTCCTTCCTGGTATGTTATAAAGCATCACCGGCCGGTCTGTGGCCGCTGCGATGGCTCTAAAATGCTCATAAAGACCTTCCTGGGAAGGTTTGCTGTAATACGGAACCACTGCCATAATGCCATCGAGCTGATTTGAGACTTTTTCGGCAAGTTCAATACTTTCACGGGTCGAATAGGTACCCACGCCTGCAATGACTTTACACGTATCCCCAACCGCTTCTTTCACTGTCGTAAAAAGCTTAAGCTTTTCTTCACCGGTTAGATTAGGGCTCTCACCGGTTGTTCCGGCTACGACGATCCCTTCTGTGCCGTTTTCAGCCAAATATCTGGCCAGCACTGCGGCTGCAGGATAATCAATCTCCAGCTTATCGTTAAATGGTGTCACCATAGCTGTTAAAACGCTGCCAAACATTTCTCTTTCCTCCATAAACTATTTTATGCACTGCCTGGCTGTCAAATACCAAGCTCAAATTTTTTGTGCAAAGACTGAACAGCCGGAACCATATGTTCCTTTCTGACAAGCACCCAGATCGTGGTATGGGAGTCAGCGGACTGCAGAATCTCAATGCCGCTCTCAGCAAGTGCTTCTGCCATATTGGCCATGACACCGGGTACATCGGCAATTCCCCCGCCGACAAGTGCAATCTTGGCGCATCCTGGTGCGGATTCAGGGTTAAAGCCCAGATTCTTTAAAATATTGACGGCTTTCTTTGCCAGCTCATCACGAACGGTATACAGGACAGTTTCTGGCTGAACACTGATGAAATCGACACTAATATCCGCTAAAGCCATTCCCTTGAATATTTTGGTGATCGCTTTGGGTTTATTTTCTTCTTCCTGAATATGGATCTTGATCTGGGTGACATTCGGGGTATGTGCAATCCCGGTAATGATCCTGTCGCCGATCATGTCCGAACCCTCCGCGAGGTCAGGCTGAACATTGGTGACCAGCGTTCCAGGAGCATCGGAAAACGTACATTTTACCCGTAGTGGGATATTCTTTTGCATCGCGATTTCCACGGCACGCGGATGGATGACTTTGGCTCCCTGATGCGCCAGATGGCAGATATCATTATAGGTGATCACGTCAAGGATTTTGGCATCCTGGACGATCCGGGGGTCTGCGGTCATAATACCTTCGACGTCCGTATAAATATCGATTGCTTCAGCATTTAGTGCGACGCCAATCGAACAGGCCGTCGTATCGCTGCCACCTCTGCCCAGGGTTGTAATTTGTCCGTTTTCGGTCATGCCCTGGAAGCCCGTAATGACGACAACCTTACCTTCTTTCAGTTGCTCCAGGATATTTTCCGGTTCGATTCTGACAATTCTTGCATCGCCAAAACTGCTGTTGGTGATAATGCCGGCCTGTCCACCCGTTAAAAGAACAGCTTCCAACCCGAGACCCTGCAGCGTGCTAACCATAATGCTGCCGGAAATAATTTCCCCGCAACTTAAGAGTAAATCCATTTCTCTTTTGGGCACTTCGGAATAAATGCTTGAAACCATCTTAATCAGCGTATCGGTCGCATAGGGATCTCCCGAACGCCCGATTGCCGAAACAACAACTACAGGCGAATATCCTTGATTAATAGCCTCGGAAACCTTAGCCGCGACCTGCGCTCTTCTTTCCGGATTGGCTAGGGAAGTTCCGCCAAATTTTTGAACCAATATACGCAAGGTAATTTCTCCTTCCTCTAATTTTCTTAACTTGTCTTGTATTTTGCTTTCCTTACTATTATAACGTCTATGTTTTCTTTTCTTTTCTTTTAATCTTATCCGTTATTTCCTATCTATTATAACAGCAATTCTGCAATCTGGACTGCATTTGTCGCTGCACCTTTGCGAATCTGATCACCTGCGATCCAGAGATTAATCCCCTGATCGATGGTTTGATCTTCCCGGATTCTTCCGACCAGAACTTCATCCCTGTTCGAGCTATCGAGCGGCATCGGATAAATATCTTTCGCCGAATCGTCTTTTAAGATTACGCCGGGAGCCTGGGCAAGCGCAGCCTTGACCTGATCAATCGTGATTTTTTTCTCAGTCTCAATATTGATGGATTCACAGTGGGAACGAAAGACTGGAACACGGACACAGGTAGCCGTAATACGCAAATCATCCCTGTGGAAGATTTTTTGGGTTTCCTTGACCATTTTCCATTCTTCCTTTGTATAGTCACCCTCCTGGAATACATCAATTCTGGGTATCAGGTTAAAGGCGATCTGATATGGGAAGGTATCAATATCCGTGATCTTTTCCCTGTTACTCCACGACTTCACTTGTTCCTCCAGTTCAATAATTCCTTCTTTGCCCGCGCCGGAAACTGCCTGATACGTGGATACCACAATGCGTTTGATTGGCGAAAGCGCTTCGAGCGGTTTCAGTGCCACGACCATGATAATCGTGGAACAGTTCGGATTGGCAATAATCCCTTTATGCCATTTGACATCTTCGGGGTTGACTTCAGGCACAACCAGAGGAACATCCGGATTTAGCCGAAAAGCACTGCTGTTGTCAATGACGACTGCCCCGCTCCTGACTGCGGCCGGCGCATACTCCGTACTGGCGGAACCGCCCGCAAATAAGGCGATATCAATGCCATGAAAGCTCTGATTCGTTGTTTCTTGTACTTCTATTTCTTTTCCCTGCCAGGAAATCCGTGACCCGCTTGATCTTTTCGTCGCAAGCAAGCGAAGCTCATTCACCGGGAACTTCCGTTCAGCAAGAATTTTCAGAAATTCCTGACCAACGACACCCGTTGCCCCGACAATTGCAATATTCGGCATTGAGATCCTCCTTAAACATGGATATTCAATAATTCTGACAATTCACTTTCAACAACTAAGTATTAATATAGTATAAATCATTATTGTCTCATAGGATACTAAATATTTTGGTTACTCAGAAGAAGTAATTTCTACCAGGAGCGGTTCAATTTGTTTTCCCTGGCAGGCCAGCAGTATTGTGTCCGGTATTTTATCCATCTGGGCAACTAGTGAATTGGTTTTTTTGAGCGGGCTGTCCTGACCAAAAGGCACCAGGTAGATATTCTTGGCTAAGAGTAAGGCTCCGATATTCTTGGCGTTAACCCCTAACCCGTCATTTGTGGATATAGCGATTACCACAGGACCTAAGTTGCGCAAATGCGCTTTGGTAGCCATTAAGACGGGTGTATCGGTGATACCGTTGGCGAGTTTGGCAAGTGTATTCCCGGTACAGGGCGCAATAACTATACAGTCAAAAAGCTTGCCCGGACCGATTGGTTCTGCTTCCGGGATAGTTCTGATCGGGTCTTTCCCGGTAATCTCTTTCAGACTGGATTTCCAGTACGCTGCTTTTCCAAATCTCGTATCCACTGTATTAACGGACTCCGAAACAATCGGCGTTATATCTGCTCCTTCTTCGACAAGCTGCCTGATCACCCCCATGACACGGCCAAGGGTACAATGGGAACCGGTCAGCGCAAAACCGATGTGCAACTTTTCAAATCTCATTTTTGGGCACCCCCTTCCGGACTGCAGCTGCAGTGGCTGCATCTGCAGCAGGTACAAGGTGCTCAAGAATCAGAGATGGATAAAGTTTTGCCAGCATTTTTCCGGCGGTTCTGGGTGCCACAATGCCTGGGAGGCCAGGGGCAAGCTGCGCCCTAATGCCAAGCATCTGAGCATATTCAAAGTCTGTTCCCCCCGGAATAGAGGCGATATCAATAATGACGGTATCCTGAGACATTTTGTTTAAGACTTCTTTGCCGAGAACCAGAGCAGGCACAGTGTTGAATACGATTTCCGCCCTGCTGATTTCCTTCTCAAGATCAGCAAAACTGGCAACATGCACGCCCATTTCTGATGCCCGGGCCAAATCTGCCGGCTTACGGGCAACGCATGTAACCCTAGCTCCCATTCCCTTCAACAAATTGACCAGCGTCATGCCGCAGCGGCCAAACCCTAAAACAAAGCTTTCACTACCGTGAAGGGTGATATTGGTAGCCTCCATTGCCATCTGAACCGCCCCCTCGGCTGAAGGTATCGAATTCAAGATGACAATCTCATCACGGTTGGCAATTTCTACAAGGTCTATGTTCATCTTCTGGGCTGCACTGATCAGAGCAGGACGGGCCCAGCCTATAAACAGTGGAACACCGGGTGGAATCGATTCCAGAACTTCATTATTCAAGATGATCGGGTAGCTGGAATACTTTGCCTTGATCAGGCCCCGTGCATCTGTACCAAACATTGGCAAGATAAGCGCATCTGCTTTAGCAATAACCTCGGTAAAAGATTTGGCATGTTCAATGCTGTCTCCAAGCGGAGACTTTTCCAGACCGAGCCCGATGATCTTCGCACCACACTTTTGCAGCTCAGGGACAAGAAATATTTCTCTGTCATCCCCGCCGATTACTGCCAGGCGAACTCCTTCAAGTACCGCATTCATGTTTATGCCTCCTTACTGGATAGTGTCCAGTTAACTACTATCCAGTATATGAGCAGCCGAGAAACGCGGTGCTTAACCTAATCCAGGAAATTCTCCAGTCCGACAACAAGTCCGGTCAGCTTATATGCTTTGCGAATGGCCAGTATCACCCCGGGCATGTAGGTTTCCCGTGTATACGCGTCATGACGGATCGTAAGCGTCTGTCCGGATCCTCCAAAAATAACTTCCTGATGGGCGATCAGTCCCGGTAAACGGATGGAATGGATGTGAATGCCATTCAGGTCTCCGCCCCGCGCACCAGGTATTTTCTCATATTCGTTCGGATGTCCCTGGATGATTGGTTCCCGGATCTCAGAGATCATATCCGCGGTTTTCAAAGCAGTGCCTGAAGGTGCATCCAGCTTCTGATCATGATGATATTCAACGATATCGACGTGATGAAAGTATTTTGCGGTTTCTTTCGCAAACTTCATCATCAGTATTGCGCCAAGCGCAAAATTCGGTGCAATAAAAACCCCTGTGCCGGTCGCTTTGGACAGATCTTCCAATTCACTGATTTCATGATCGTCCAGCCCAGTCGCTCCAATAACAGGAACAACCCCCGCTTTAATTGCAGTTTTGGCATTGGAAAATACTGATTGGGGATTCGTAAAATCAACGAGAATATCTACTTGCAGTTCTTTTAATTTTTCTATTTCCATCTGGCCGGAAATCTGTAAGTCGAATGGCTGCTGTCCAAGGACTAATCCAATATCCTTTCCTTGATTCTGAATATCTGATACCCCTGCAAGCTCCATATCGTTCTGCAGACGTATTGTCCTGACTGTTTCCATGCCCACTTTGCCACATGCTCCGGCAACAAATACGCGTATTTTGTCCAAATATACCCCTCCTGAATACGATAACGCAAAACCCCGCGCCAGAAGCCTTTCGGGGTTTAATACACTTCTTATTCTATTATATCAATAGAAACCTGTCAAACCTACATATCGATATCTACGATGATCACTTCACTGCCTACTTTTTTAATGGCTTTCCAGGGGACGACCACATACCCGCCTTCTTTTTCACTGTTCTTATTAAAAAACCTTCCGTATCCCGCTCTTGAATCGATGATGATTGCCTCGATTTTTCCTTCAGGGCTAATTTTAATATCACTCTCGCCAATTGAACCGAGCTTCGCGCCATCATGAAGATTAATAATCTCTTTCCCTGACAGTTCACTTAAAAGCATATTACACACTCCTGCCCCGGACCGTTTCCCATATTTTTTGACCATAAGGCTGCAGTATCGCAATGATCAGCGAAAAAACAGCCAGTGGCTTTATAAAATAAACCGTTGAGGGATTCCAGATGTTTTCTGGTATTCCTAGAAAGGTCAGTAGCAGTTCCAAAGAGATATAAATTCCACCCGCAGTCCCGACCAGCTGGGTAATGGCTTTGGCCAAACGATTAGGTGCCTCAGGAGACCTCCACATCATGACTTTTACTCTGGTTCTCAATGATACGGCAATCCCGAGCGCCAGCAGAACACTATATAGAATACTCATAAACGCTTCAGGGCTTTCATTAGGAATCCCCCCTAAGCATATCTATGAGGGAAAAAACAGCATTATTCTTCCGTAAACGGGTAACGCCTTATTATCTTCCGTTGACGTGCTGAATACTGCTTTTGCAGTCAGAATCACAAACCTTTGATCTCTTTTCTGATAAGATACCTAAAAGATAACACTGGCCGGATTCCATCAGGATTGACGGACAGATAAAGAAAGGAAGATAATGATGAACAGAGTGAGACAGGGTTGGACAGTTACTTTGGCCGGAACCGGCATTAATTTGGCTCTTGGCGTTCTGTATACCTGGAGCGTTTTTGCAGCTGCCCTGATTGAGCAGGCTCACTGGACTAAAACTGCGGCTTCTGTTCCGTATATGGTCGCTTGCGCAGTGTTTGCCTTGATGATGGTTCCCGGCGGATATCTTCAAGACCGGTACGGCCCCCGCTGGATTGCTGCCTTTGGCGGAATCATGGCAGGCAGTGGTTTAATCCTGAGCAGCTTTACGCACTCACTGACCATGCTGATCGTTACTTTCGGTTTAATTGCCGGGATGGGGATCGGGCTCGGATACTCGGCTGCGACACCTGCCGCAGTCAAATGGTTTCCCCCAGAGAAAAAAGGTCTGATCTCGGGTGTCGTTGTTGCCGGCTTTGGTTTGGCTTCTCTTTATATCGCACCATTAACCAATGCTTTACTCAGAAAGTTTGGCATAGAGAACACCTTCCGTATTGAAGGGATCCTGTTCTTACTGATTATTGTTTTGCTTGCCCAGGTACTGACTGTCCCTTCCACTCTAAGCAGCCAATCTCAGAGCAGCACGGCTTCCCCTTCAGCGGCTACTGCCTCGACAGGAGGCCTAAACTGGCGGCAAATGCTTATAAGACGAGAATTCTATCTGCTTTGGGTGATGTATGCGGCAGGAGCCAGCGCCGGGCTGATGATCATCAGCCAGCTTTCTTCAATTGCCAAAACGCAGGCCGGTATTTCCTGGGGGTACGCGATGGTCGCTTTGCTGGCCGTTTTTAATGCCTCCGGCAGGGTTATTGCCGGCTGGCTCTCCGATAAAATCGGGCGTTCCTGGTCGATGCGTATTTTCTTTCTGATCCAGGCGCTCAACATGCTTGCTTTCAGCACTTACAATACTCCGGCATTAATTGCGTTGGGT
The DNA here is from genome assembly GCF_047652685.1 of Dehalobacter sp. CP. Taxonomy (NCBI): domain Bacteria; kingdom Bacillati; phylum Bacillota; class Clostridia; order Eubacteriales; family Desulfitobacteriaceae; genus Dehalobacter; species Dehalobacter sp. CP. The sequence continues at coordinate 997,691 of NZ_CP157399.1, read as the reverse complement.
GCAGCGATTGCAGGATTAGGCTACGGTTCTTTGCTTTCGCTCTTCCCATCAGCAACCTATGATTATTTCGGCACAAAACATGCCGGTGTGAATTACGGTTTTGTCTTTACTGCCTGGGGCGTCGGAGGTGTCTTTGGCCCCCTGATGGCCGCTCGAATTGCTGATGCCACGAAAAGCTATTCGCTTGCGTTTACCATTTCGTGTATCCTATGTTTGTTAGCAGTCTTTTTGACTTTCTTTTTGAAAAGGCCGAAAAGACTTGGACAATAAAATGAATCAGCTTAACTGACTTTCTATAAGCCAGTCGATCCAAATCCACCTTCGCCCCTAAGCGTGTCACCCAGATCGTCAACCTCTGTAAAAATGGCCCGGCAAACAGGCATAAACGCAATCTGGGCAATGCGATCACCATTGCTGACGACAACGTCTTCATTTCCGAGATTGATCATCAGTACTTTGATTTCTCCTCGGAAATCCGAATCAATCACACCAACCCCGTTGCTTAAAGCAAGCCCTTTTTTATCTGCCAGACCGCTGCGTGCAAACACAAATGCTGCCACCTGCGGGTCTGGCAGCTCTATGGCTATTCCGGTAGGAACACGGACCCTTTCCCCTGGCCTCACAACCATGTCCTGATCCAGGGAAGCAAACAGGTCTGCGCCTGCGGCTCCTGTCGTTGCATAAAAAGGTACATTGGATCTATCCGCATCTCCGTCCGAAATCTTCTTTATCTTGACTCGGATCCTCTCTTCCAGCATCGTTTTCCTCTTCCTCCTCATTTTTCTTTGCCTTTATTGCATCATATTTCCGCAAAAGCTTCCTCAATCATCCTGTCAAAATCTGTATGATAATCCTTTTGTCCCAACGTGAGGATGCTGATTTTGTCTTTCTGCCAGAGACGCTCCATCACTCTCGTGACATCGCCCGTGGTGACCTTTTCCAGTTTCTCAACTGCGTCTTCCGGTGTTTTTACTTCGCCAAAAGACAGCTCTGTTTTACCGAGTCTGCTCATTCTGCTGCTGACAGATTCCAGTCCCAGATAAAGGTTGCCCTTGATCTGGGCTTTTGTTTTCATGAGCTCCTCTTCAGTTAATCCTTCTCTTTTTAATTTATTCAATTCATCGAGGACGCATTTGATGACTTCATCCGTATTCCCGGGGCTTGTGCCTGCATAAACCGCAAACAGACCAGTATCAACATAGGTGGAGTGATAGGAATAGACGGAATAAGCCAGGCCTCTCTGTTCCCTGATTTCCTGAAAAAGGCGTGAACTAAGCCCTCCACCTAGGATGCTGTTGATCACGTGCATCACATAGATATCCTCATGATCCTGTCCGAGCCCCGGCACCCCCACGATCAGGTGCATCTGCTCGGTATCCTTGCCTATCGCTTTTCTAAAGGTCGTCCCTTGAGGGTTTTCCTTGATGGAATCTGTTCTTTGTCTCTGGAATTCACCGAACATGGCCAGCTGGCGGATGATATCCTCATGCTTAATCTTTCCGGCTACCGCAATGACGACCTGGTCCGGTGTATAGCGTGTCTCCAGGTAATGGGAAACCTTTTCGCTGCTTAAATCGTGAATGGTTTCTTCCATACCAAGGATGGGTTTGCCCAGCGGGTCTTTATGCCAGACATACTGGGAAAAGAGATCATGGATCAGCTCATCCGGAGAATCCTGATACATTTTAATTTCTTCAATGACAACATTTTTTTCTTTATCCATCTCCTTTGGATCAAAGAGAGAGTTAAAAAACATATCACTTAAGACATCAATCGCCAGTGAGAGGTCCTCATCGAGCACTTTGGCATAATAACAGGTAAGCTCCTTGGTCGTAAACGCATTAATCTGGCCGCCGACTGCTTCCAGAGATTCTGCGAGCTGACGGGCGCTCCGTTTTCCGGTTCCTTTGAAAAACATATGTTCAATGAAATGAGAAATACCTTCATACCCTTCCGTTTCGTTGCGAGATCCTGTTCCGACCCAGATCCCAATTGCCACGGAACGGACATAATCGATCTCTTCGGTGATGATTCGAACCCCGTTAGGCAATACGTGTTTTCGATGCAATGATCTTCCTCCTTAAGCACTTTGATAACGCTCTATTTAGTTTATCCTTTCTTAGCAAAGAAATCCAGTAAATCGTCCACAAAGATTCGGACTCTTCCGGGAAGATTGTCCGGGTTTTCCCCATCATGCTGTGCCAGGAGCGGTACTTCTTTAAGAAGCTTGTCCCCTGCATAAATTTGATAATGACCCAGAATGTCTCCTTCTTTAATTGGATAGTCAATCTCCGTCCTTCGGTTTATCTGCATTTTAAGGCCTTTGATCGTGTCTTTTTCAAGACAGAGCCGGATATCTTTGCTTAGAACCAGCGGAATTTCCGTATCTGAAATCGGGAAGTTACCTGCAACGTCCCCTTTTTTCCCGATTTCAATGATTTCGGTATAATCAAAGCCCCATTGCAAAAGTCTTCGGGCATCTCCGAAACGATCCGGGGCATTCAGTACAACGCAGATCAGTCTCCGCCCGTCTTTACTGGCTGACGCCACCAGGCATTTCCCGGCTGCATTGGTCGTTCCCGTTTTTACACCATCCGCCAAAGGGTAGTTCCACAGAAGTTTATTGGTGTTTTTGGCATTTTGAGACTTACGCGGTTCCTCAAAGTTAATAACTGAATATTTTTGGCTTACGATTTCGGCAAATTGAGGGTTATTCATCGCATATCTGGTGATGATGGCCAGGTCAAACGCCGTGGAATAATGATTTGGATCGGGCAGACCGTTTGGATTGACAAAATTTGTGCGATAAGCGCCCAACGAGGCTGCTTTCTGATTCATCAGTCGTATGAACTCATCCTGGCTTCCCGCGGTATTTTCAGCGAGCGCGACACACGCATCATTGCCGGAGCTTAAGAGCGCCCCTTCCAGCAATTCTCCAATCTTAATCTTGTCTCCCTTGTCCAGATAGATAGAAGATTCCCCAACATTGCCGGCTTTCTCACTGACCGTGGTTATCTCCTCAGGTTCTGTCAGCTCCAGAGCCAGGATTGCAGTCATAATCTTGGTGGTGCTGGCGGGCGGCCGTTGGACATTCCCATCTCTGTCATATAGCAGCTCTCCTGTTTCCGCATCAAGCAGCACTGCCGAATGCGCTGTTACATATGGAAGCGTCCACTTTCCGCTGGATAAATTGGACGTCTCTACGATCATTTCTCCGGATAACCTGGTATTTTGGGCATATAGAGGACTGCCTGCTGTCAGTATCATGGTCAGCAGACTCAGAATTATGCCCAAGAATTTTTTTTTCAATTGTACCACCCCTTCATTTTGCTTAAGGAGTAGTATTTCCTGTTAATCCGTTTGTTATTAATTTTTCTATTGTTACAAAACTGAATCCTTCACTTTTTAAACCGGCTAAGATATTGGGTAACGCTTTGACGGTATTTTCCTTGGGATGCATCAGCACAATCGCACCCTTTTTCTCCGGTTTTACGCCATATCGTATTTTAGGTTCCAAAATTCTCTGGGTGATCAGTTCCGGAGTGCTCTCCGGCTTCCAGTCAATGGTATCCAGCGTCCAGAGAATGGTCGTATAGCCCAGCTCATCTGCTGCCTGAAGTCCGTTTTTTCCTTTTTCCCCATATGGAGGGGCATAGTATATTGTTTTGCACCCGGTCGCTTCTTTAATTATGTTTTCCGTCTTGCTTAACTCCTCTTTATTTTGAACCACAGTCATGTTGTCCGGATGCGAATGGGAATAACCGTGATTCCCAAGCAAATGGCCTTTTGCTGCAATCTGCTGAATGAGTTCGGGATGTTTGGCGGCCCATTTGCCCGTCACAAAAAAAGTTGCCTTGGCCTGATAACGGTCAAGGGTATCCAGTATTTCCGGGATATACGCTTCCCCCCAGTCGACATTAATGGTAAGCGCAATCATTTTATTATCTGTCTGAACCTGATCGACCGGAACAGGCAAATTCGGGTTGCTGACTCCAACGACCCGGCTTTGCATCAAGGTTAGACCGATAAATACAACCAGCAGGGTAATTGCTTTAAATTTAATTTTTGTCAGAGGAAAAAATGACATCTGCATCCCCTCCCCTACATTAATATGACGATGAGAAGTAATACAGACGTCATTCTATATCGGCTATTAAATACTTATTTGAGGCGGATCTCCATAATGCATAACCGCTTTCGGCTATTGTGCCATCCATGGCCCGTCGCTCCTTGCCATCCATGGCATCACGACATTAGGCCATCCATGGCCGTCAAAAAGCCGCACTCCGCATCGTGCTCCGCTTGACGCTGGTTATGCATTACGGAGACACTAATTTCAAGTGCCATAACGTATTAGAGTATGGATGCGATGCCATATTTAACGTCTCGCGTATTCTCCAAACATATCTGTGCAAGGCTACACTGCCCAAGAATAGAAAAAAGACGCCTCAATTATATGAGACGCCTTCTGTGAGCTGAGTTTAGTTAGCTCCATTAATTAATGATTGCAGGCTTAAACTCGCAAAAATTCCTTATTCTTTTGCTCCCTGGCTCTGTCCCATTGCTTCTTTACGGGACAAGTTCAGTCTGCCCTGCTTGTCAATACCGGTAGCCTTGACGATGATCTCGTCGCCGAGTTTGACGACATCTTCTACTTTGTTCACGCGGTTCACATCGAGCTGGGAGATATGCACAAGACCGTCTTTTCCCGGAAGTCCAAGCACACCTGGAATGACTTCGACAAAGGCACCAAAATCCATGATCCGGACAACTTTGCCTTTGTAGATCTTCCCGACTTCAATGTCCTGCGTTAAAGAGCGAATAATCTCAGCTGCCTTGTCTCCGGCTTCACCATCAACCGCAGCAATAAATACCTGTCCGTCATCTTCGATATCAATTTTGACCTTGGTTTCTTCCACGATCTTCTTAATGATCTTGCCGCCTGGTCCGATGACATCTCTGATTTTATCAGGATGAATGGCAAAGGTAATAATCCGCGGTGCAAACGGCGAGAGATTCGGTCTGGACTGTGGCAGGACCTGCAGCATTTTATCTAGGATGAACATCCTGCCGGCCTTGGCCTGAGCCAGAGCCTGAGCGAGAATTTCACGGTTGACGCCTTTGATCTTGATATCCATCTGCAGTGCTGTAATGCCCTCGGCAGTACCGGCTACTTTAAAGTCCATATCACCGTCGTGGTCTTCCAAACCCTGAATATCGGTAAGAATCGCAAAATGGTCTTCTTCTTTGATCAGTCCCATCGCAATCCCAGCTACCGGAGCCTTAATCGGAACCCCTGCATCCATCAACGCGAGTGTGCTGCCGCAGACGGAAGCCATGGAGCTCGACCCGTTGGACTCCAATACTTCGGAAACCAGACGCAGCGTATACGGGAATTCACTTTCCGGAGGAATCATCGGCAGCAAGGCACGTTCTGCTAAAGCGCCGTGACCAATCTCACGTCTGCCCGGTCCCCTGTTCGGACGGACTTCGCCGACACTGAAGGCCGGGAAATTATAATGATGCATATAACGTTTGGAATCTTCCAATCCCAAACCGTCGATGATCTGCTCATCACCGGCAGCTCCTAATGTCGCAACCGTGAGTACCTGTGTCTGTCCGCGCGTAAACAGACCGGTACCGTGTGTTCTAGGCAGACGTCCGACTTCAATCGTAATCGGCCTGATCTCATCCAAAGCACGGCCGTCAGGTCTGATATGTTCGTGGGTAATCAGCTTACGGACAATTTTATGGGTCAGGTCATCCAATATTTTCGTAACTAATTTTAAATCCTCAGGAAATTCCTCGGCAAAAACTTCGAGCGCATCTGCTTTGACCTTGTCGACAGCTTCCTGGCGGGCCAGTTTTTCTTCAATACGGATAGCCTGATCGAGCTTATCATAACCCCAGGCCAGGACCTTGTCGGATATTTCCGCAGGGATCTCGACCGGAGTGACTTCTCTTTTGGCTTTGGCAAGTCCCACTTCCAGGGCTGCTTCCCTGTATCTCTCAATAAATTCTGCTATCTTTTTAATTTCTTCGTGCGCAAACATGATCGCTTCAAGCATCTGATCCTCGGGAACTTCCTTGGCACCAGCCTCGACCATCATAATCGCATCTTTGGTTCCAGCAACAGTCAGCTGCATTTTGCTGATTTCCGTCTGGGCTACCGTCGGGTTAACGACAAACTCGCCATCGACAAGCCCGACAACCACGGCGGCAATAGGCCCCAGAAAAGGAATATCGGAAATCGTGAGCGCAGCCGAAACTGCGTTGATAGCCGTTACGTCTGGTGCACAGTCCTGATCGACGGACATGACCATCGCACTGATCTGTACATCGTTGCGGTAACCGTCCGGGAAAAGCGGACGGACCGGTCTGTCTATCAGTCTTGACGACAATATGGACTTCTCACTAGGTCTGCCTTCTCTTTTAATGAATCCACCGGGAATCTTTCCTACGGCATAAAAACGTTCTTCCAAATCAACAGTCAAAGGAAAAAAGTCGATCCCTTCCCGTGGTTTAGAACTGGTCGTTGCAAATGCAGATATGACTGTGTCTCCATATCTGGCATAAATTGCCCCACCGGCTTGACGACCTATGATACCGGTTTCAAACGACAGGTTTCTGCCTCCAACCTGTAGCGAGCGTTCCAAGACTTCTTGAGTCACTTTGGAAACCTCCTTAAATACGCTTCTTTTATTCACAATTTTTTATATCCGGAATGTGTTCGACATATTATTTATTATTTCCTGCACCCGAACAAAAAAAACAATCCGGACAATTTTTCTTAAGATAAATACCCTAATACATAAATACAAAGAGCGCTGAACACGCTCCTGTAAATATCGACATATAAATTGAATAACCAAAATATTTTCGATGGTTTTTAGTGACGTAAGCCAAGTTCTGTTACTACTGTGCGGTAACGGTTAAAATCGGATTTCTTGAGGTAGTTCAGCATTGCACGGCGTTGTCCAATCAATTTGAAAAGACCCCGGCGGGAATGATGATCTTTCTTATGGGTCTTGAAGTGTTCTGTCAACTCATTGATTCTTGTAGTGAGAAGAGCGATCTGAACCTCGGGTGAACCTGTGTCTCCTTCATGCTGCTGAAACTTCGCAATGATATCCTTCTTTTTCTCCGGTGTAAGCATTGGTTCTGCACCTCCATATTTTTTAAGCGCCTGCTGCCAAGTAAGACGGTGGAGATTCGTCGAACCCAGTCAGCGGTTACCTTTGTCATTTTAACTTATTCCATAAATATTGTAAAGTTTTGTTTTTGCAGCTTTTGTTTTGCCGCTTCCATGTCTTTGCCGAGTTGCTCTGTGATTTCCTTGACTCCGCTGAATTTTTTCTCAGCGCGCAGTCTGACCTGAATATCTATAAATAAGTCCTTCCGATATAAATCTCCGTGAAAATCAAAAAAATGAATCTCAATGGTCTTCTCCTGGCCGGTTTTAAAGGTCGGTACAATCCCGATGTTCATTATCCCGCCGTAGATCCTGCCGTCAATTTTTGCAGTAACAGCATACACACCATTTTTCGGGATTAGCAAGTCCTCATGCGTCTCTATGTTGGCTGTCGGAAATCCAATATCCCTACCCCGCCCGTCACCGTGAACCACCGTTCCGATAATCGTAGGTGCACGTCCCATCATCGCCTTGGCCAGATCGATATCCCCGTTCAGAAGTGCACGTCTGATTTCGGTCGAAGAGATCACTCTGTCGTCAAGCATCTGGGCTTGGACAACACTTACCCCAAAATTATAAGTTTCACCAAACTTTTCGAGGTCGCCAGGTTTTCCTTTGCCATGACAGCCGAAGGAGTAGTTGAAGCCAACGGTAACATGAACGGCTCCGATCTTCAGCAGAATATTTTCAACGAATTCCTGTGGTGTTGTCTCGGCAAATTTCGGAGAGAAAGGCAATAAGAACACTTTGTCTACGCCAAATTTTTCAAATAGCATGATTTTCTCATCCTTGCCGGTAATCAATTCCAGTTTTCTATCTGGATGAAGTACTTTCAGTGGATGGGGATCAAAAAGCAAAACTGAAAACAATGTCTTCAGTGAACGTGCTTTCTCCAAGCCGTGCTTCAACAGCTCCTGATGTCCGAGGTGTATACCGTCAAAATTCCCCAGAGCAAGCACAGTCGGCTCAAATTTGTGTCCCGGAATCAAAGTGCAAACTTCCAAAAACCTTTACCCCCTAGTACCTCTTTAACCTTTGCTAACCCATCACCTTATTGGGGCATAAACATCCGTTTTCCCAATTCCCTATGCCAATAAAACGTCCCTCACAAAATACCTGAACAGGAAGCTGTTCCCCGTACACTTCAGCATCAACAAGATCCCCTCCGGTAGAAAGCCCGTTTCGGAAAGCGGCAAGCCGATAGGCCGGTATACTTGCCTTTGGCAGTGTGAGTCCCCATTCCGGAGCCAGGAGCATGTGTTCATCGCCGTCGGCAAGCGCCTGGTCAATCTCTTCCAGTGTGTAGGTGGAATCCAGCGTAAACTTGCCTGCGCTTAATCTGAGCAAAAAGGACATATGTGCACCGCAGCCCAGGGCAGCGCCAATATCGTGACATAAAGTGCGTATATACGTTCCTTTGGAGCATTCCACATCAAATAGAACTCTTGGAAACGTCTCTTCATGCCATTCCACCAGATCCAGCCGCTTGATCTCAACCTGTCTTTTTTCTCTTGCAACATCGATCCCCTGGCGGGCATATTCGTACAGATGCCTGCCATTCTTTCTGACAGCGGAATACATGGGCGGTTCCTGTTCAATGACACCAAGAAAATTCTCCAGTTTATTTGCAAATTGCGCTCGTGATACTATAGGAACAATCCTCGATAGTTCCTGTCCGAAAGCATCCTGCGTATCTGTCGTGATTCCGAGTGTAATCTCAGCTCTATAACTTTTCCCCTGGTCACTGTGGTATTCTGCCAGCCGCGTTGCCTTGCCAAGGCAAATCGGAAGCACCCCGGCAGCTCCGGGATCCAGCGTCCCAATATGGCCTGCCTTGCCGGCTTTTGTTTTTCGAAGCAGCCACCTAACAACGTCTGTGGAGGTCATTCCAACAGGTTTTAAAACATTAATGATCCCGTCCAACGTTCAGGGCCTCCTCAAGTGCGGATACAATCATTTGCCTGGCTTGACCCATTGTTCCATTAATAGAACAGCCTGATGCCCGCCGGTGTCCGCCTCCGCCGAACCGGCTCGCAACTTGATTTACATCAAGCCAGGTATTGGACCGGAAACTGACTTTGATTTCATCTGGGGCAATTTCTTTTAACAGCGCAGCAGCTTCCACCTTTTCGATATTGCGTGCATAGTTCACCAAGCCTTCACTCAAGCTCTCATCTGCACCTGTTTCTTCAAAGTCTTCTCTGGTCAGAACAATGACAGCCATCGTTCCCTGCTGATGAAGTTCCAGGTTCGTCAGCGCTTTTTGCAGCAGTTTGGTCTGAGCCAGGCTTTTCTGTTCAAACAGTATATTGTTGATCTGAACAAGATCAAGGCCTGTTTTGAGTAATTCCGCAGCAATCCTGAAGCTTTCGACTGTGGTATTGCTGTAGCTGAACCTGCCTGTATCCGTGATAATCGCAGTATAGAGATTCTCTGCAATTTCCTTGGTCATGGAAACTCCCATTTCACCCAGCAGGTGAAAAATCATTTCACCTGTGGCGGCTGCACCGGCGTCAATCCAATTAACCGTACCAAAACCGTTATTGGAAATATGATGATCAATGTTAATCACCGTTTTCCCCTGAAGGAACTCCGGGCAAAGACCGCTGTACGCCCTTTCCGCTTCAGCGCAGTCAATAAAAATAAGGGTTTCTGGAAACTCTTCTGGAGGCAGAACAGAACATATCTTGTCCACACCCGGAAGAAACTTCAAATTTACCGGCAGAAACCCAGGATTATAATAACATATTTTTTTGTTCAGACTTTCTAAGGCAATCCCCAAAGCAAGCATTGAACCAATGCAGTCCCCATCCGGGGATATATGCGTAAGCAGTGCAGCCTCGGAGATTGTATCCAATTTTTTAGCCAGTTCTGAGATCACCTTATTCGTCGTCTTGTCCATCGCTGGATTCACCTTTCGCGCCAACCTCACGAAGCAGCTTGGAAATATGGGCGCCATGTTCAATAGACTGATCATACTTGAAAGTGATCTCGGGAAAATAGCGCAGGCTGATGATTTTACCCAGTTCGCTGCGCAGATATCCGGATGCTTTATTTAAAACATCCAAACTGCTTTTCATTTCTTCTTCTGTTCCCAATACGCTGACGAATATTTTGGCATGCCGCAAATCGTCAGCTACCTCCACATCCGTGACGGTCACGAATCCAAGCCGCGGATCTTTGATATCCTCCCGGATCATCTGTGCCACTTCTGCTTTGATCGATTCTGCCAGGCGAAAAGCCCTGTGTTTAGCCATTCAGAAAACCTCCAATGCTGGTCTAGAGCTCTCTTTTAACTTCCTCCATCGTAAAGGCTTCCAAGATATCTCCTTCTTTAAGATCATTGAAGTTCTTTAAGCCAATCCCGCATTCGTATCCTTCCGCAACTTCCTTGGCATCATCCTTGAAACGTCTCAGAGATTCCAGGTCTCCCTCGTGAACGACAATTCCATCTCTGATTACCCTGATCTTATCCGACCGATGAATCTTGCCGTCGGTTATATAGCTTCCAGCAACAGTTCCAGCCTTTGGCACCTTGAAAATCTGACGGACTTCCGCTTTACCCTGTATGACTTCCTTGAAGGTAGGTTCGAGCAGGCCCTCCATCGCTGCCTTAATGTCATCAATCGCATCATAGATGACTCTGTACATCCTGATGTCCACACCCTGGAGTTCTGCTGTCGATTTTGTGTTGGAATCATGTCTGACATTAAAGCCAATAATGATCGCATTGGAAGCAGCAGCGAGCATCACGTCAGATTCACTGATCGCACCGACTCCGCCGTGAATGATGTTTACACGTACTTCCGAGGTCGTCAGCTTGGCCAGAGACTGCTTAATAGCTTCGACAGAGCCCTGAACGTCAGCTTTAATAATGATATTCAAATCTTTGACTTCGCCTTCTTTGATCTTATCGAAAAGATCATCAAGGCTAATCCTGGATTTTTGTTTAACTTCTTCCGCTTTTTTCTCATCCATTCTGGCTTCGGTAACGCTGCGGGCGAGTTTCTCATCGTTAACAACGTTGAAGATTTCTCCCGCCGGCGGAACTTCAGACAATCCCTGAACCTCCACAGGCATGGAAGGTCCCGCTTTTTTTACTCTGCGGCCTTTGTCGTCAACCATCCCCCTGATCCTACCAAAAGAATGCCCGGCAACAATAATGTCACCGATATTCAGCGTACCTTTGGATACCAGGACAGTTGCTACAGGCCCCTTGCCTTTATCGAGCTTCGCTTCAATAACGGTTCCGGTTGCCTTCCGGTTCGGATTAGCTTTCAGATCTTTCATCTCTGCAACAAGCAGGACCATTTCCAGCAGAGTGTCAATGTTGAGTCTAGCTTTGGCTGAGACCGGTACCGTGATCGTATCCCCGCCCCATTCTTCAACAACTAAGCCGTACTCAGTCAATTCCTGTTTGACACGGTCCGGATTGGCATTTTCTTTATCAATTTTATTGATAGCAACAATGATGGGTACATTGGCCGCTTTGGCATGGTTGATCGCTTCCACGGTCTGGGGCATGACACCATCATCCGCAGCAACAACCAGTATGGCAATATCTGTGACCTGGGCCCCTCTCGCTCTCATGGCTGTAAAAGCCTCGTGACCAGGAGTATCCAGGAAAGTAATTTTTTGATTTTTAATTTCTACCTGATAAGCACCGATATGCTGCGTAATCCCGCCAGCTTCGGATGCGGTGACATTGGCGGAACGAATCGCATCGAGCAAAGATGTTTTTCCGTGGTCGACGTGGCCCATGACCGTGACAACCGGAGGACGGAATTTGAGCGTGGACGCATCATCTTCTACTTCCTCAATGACTGCCATGGATTTTTCGGCTCTAACCTCAAGCGTCATGCCCATTTCAGTAGCGACAATCGTTGCTGTATCAGCATCAATTTCCTGATTGATGGTCGCCATAACACCAAGCTTCATTAATTCCTTGATGACTTCTCCGGCTTTGCGGCTCATTCTGAGCGCCAGTTCCTGAACTGACAAGGACTCAGGAATAATAATATGCTTGGGAACCACTTCTTTAACCATCTTATTGAGTTGGTTCCGGTTTGGTTGACTCCGGTCATTTTTTCTTAAGATGGAAGAAAAATCTTTTTCATCATTGCGCCGTTTATCAAATAAAAACTCTTTATTCTCGTGGGCTTTCTTTTTCTCCGGTGGCTGGCGTTTTACCGGCTGCTCGGCGACAGTAAGCTCAACGGATTTTCCTTCGATCTTGATCCTCTGAGTTTGAGGGGCTTTTTTATCTGCTCCCGGACGCTGTCCCTGGGAAGGTCTTCTTCCGGTGTCGGAGAACGGACGTCCGCCGCCCTGCGGTCTCCGGTCATCACCTGCAGGACGCTGTGATGGACGAAAATCGCCCTGCGGTCTCGGCGCATACGGCCGGTCTCCGCTCATCGGCGGTCTTGGTCCCGGTGGTCTTTGACCCTGTGGTCTGAATTCACCCGGCGGTCTTTGACCCTGCGGTCTGAATTCACCCGGTGGTCTTTGACCCTGCGGTCTGAATTCACCTGGCGGTCTTTGGCCCTGCGGTCTGAATTCACCTGGCGGTCTTTGACCCTGCGGTCTGAATTCACCTGGTGGTCTTTGACCCGGCGGTCTGAATTCACCCGGCGGTCTTTGGCCCTGCGGTCTCATCTCACCTGGCGGTCTTTGACCCTGCGGTCTCATCTCACCTGGTGGTCTTTGACCCGGCGGTCTCATCTCGCCTGGCGGTCTTTGACCCTGCGGTCTCATCTCACCTGGCGGTCTTTGACCCTGCGGTGTGTTGTCAGGTGGCGGTGTGAGTGGCGGCCTGCAGTGTGCTCGTGGGTTACTTTGACCCTGCGGTCTCATCTCACCTGGCGGTCTTTGACCTTGCGGTCTCATCTCGCCTGGCGGTCTTTGACCCTGACTTCTTTTGTGACCTTCTGCATCTCTGAAGCTTTCCGGGGGAATATCTTCTTCGGTCCTTTTTCTGGCAGGGACTTTTTCCTCAGCCCCGGCAGCCTTAACCGGCTTGCTTGCTTCTTTTTGCTGTGATTCGCCTATCTTGGTCAGCGCTTTTTTAACTTTTTCAACTTCCTCCGTGGATACCGCACTTAAGTGGTTTTTCACTGGTATCCCAATATCATTAAACTTTTCCATTAAAGCCTTGCTGGATATATTCAATTCTTTAGCCAGTTCGTGAACTCGAATATTGGTCACATTGTCACCCCCCAAAAACGAAAATAGAAATATAACCTTTCAACTCCTTATCTCTTACTGGGGACATAAAAACTTTTAAACCCGCTCATTTTCAGGTGTGTCCCCCAACCTGATGATTGCTTTGGCGAAACCGTCATCCATAATCAGTATAAGTGCTCTTGGTGATAATCCGACAGCCGTCCCGAGTTCTTGTTTCGTGCTGCAGATCATAACTGGAATATGAAGATCATCGGCCCATTGCGTGTACTTGGTGATAGAGCCCGGTGAATCTTCTGCAATAATCAATAACGAGCCCTTTTGTTTTTTTAAGAACGCTTCAACCTGTGATTCTCCGGAAGAAATTTTCCCGGCTCTCCTTGCCATTCCAAGCAATGATAATATTTTTGGTGTCAAGAAGAATTCATCTGCCTTTCAATTTCGGCCAGCATCTCTTTGGTCGGTTTGATGCCAAAAGTTTTTTCAAAACGGTTTTGTTTCAGAGCTTTTATCAGACAATCTGGACACTGGCAAAGGTAAGCTCCACGCCCATTTTTCTTGGAAGAAGGATCAAATTCCAATACTCCCTCAGGTGTTTTTACGATTCTCAATAATTCTTTTTTTGGTTTCATTTCCTGGCAGCCAAGACACATGCGCAGAGGGATTTTTCGTACCTTCATTTTCTCACCTTTCAGGAATTACTTTTGGTCACTGAAGCCTATTTTTTCTTGCTTGAAGACTTGGCCTTTTTCTTGGGTTTCTCTGCTTCCTGCTGTTCATCTGCTTGGGAAGCTTCATCAGCAGGTGATTCTAATTCTGAATAAGAAACATCAGCATCACTGTCTTCATTTCGGGCATTTTCATCGCCGTCATATTCTGCAGATTCATCGTATTCATCGTAGTATTGGCTGTCCTCGTCCTCCTGATAACTCCCGTCATCATATTCATCGTATCCTTCTTCTGTGTAGTCCTGATAGCCTTCATCATATTCCTGATATTCTTCTTCAGATTCTTCATACTCGCCTTCTACATAATCGCCGTAGGGTTCGTCTTCATAATCTGTATATTCTCCTTCTTCATAGGGTTCATACGCCTGTTCATAGTATTCACTCTCATACTCTTCATCCTGATAGCCGTCTTCCGGGATCAAATTCTGAGCGAGCGCCTGCGTTTCGTTCTTAATATCGATTTTCCAGCCGGTCAGCTTTGCGGCCAGTCTGGCGTTCTGTCCTTCTTTCCCGATAGCGAGTGATAATTGATAGTCCGGCACGACCACCAACGTCACCTTGTCTTCATACCGCGGATAAACGCCCAGGACTCTGGCCGGGGAAAGCGCATTGGAGACAAAATCAATCGGATCAGCCGACCAGTTGATGATGTCCATTTTTTCGCCTTTCAGTTCATTCACGATATTCTGTACCCTGCTGCCCTTCGGTCCAACACACGCTCCGACCGGATCAACGTTTTTGTCTTTCGAGTAAACTGCAATTTTGGAGCGTGCACCTGCTTCCCTTGCAACTGCTTTGATTTCTACAATTCCATCGTGAATCTCCGGAACTTCCAGCTCAAACAATCGTTTGATCAGTCCTGGATGGGTGCGGGAAAGCAAAATTTGGGGGCCTTTGGTCGTTTTCTTCACTTCAACAACATAGGCCTTGATTCTTTCAAAAGGCTGGTAGTTTACTCCGGGATTCTGCTCTGAGGCAGGCAGTACGGCCTCCACCTTGCCAAGATCCACAATGACGTTACGCTGTTCATAGCGTTGGACAATACCGGTGACAATATCTCCCTCGCGATTAATATATTCATCGTATATCAATCCGCGTTCAGCCTCGCGTATTCTTTGGACAACAACCTGCTTGGCAGTCTGCGCTGCGATGCGGCCAAAGTCACGCGGGGTGACTTCAAATTCAACAATATCTTCAGTTGAATAGTTCGGGTCAATTTTTTTAGCTTCTTCTAATGATATTTGGGTGCGTGGATCATCCGCAATTTCCACAACGTTTTTGCGGGCATATACTTTAATTTCTCCATTCAAGCGGTCTATATGGATCCTTACATTCTGTAAAGAGGAAAAGTTCTTTTTATATGCCGATATCAGAGCAGCTTCAATCGCTTCAAACAATATCTCTGTCGAAATACCTTTTTCTTTTTCTAATTCGTGAATTGCCTCAATGAACTCCATGTTCATCTGTCTGAATCCCTCCTTAAAATCATTTTAAAACTCAAAAGTAAGATGGGCCTTTTCAATTAGCGACAAAGGAATGGCAATCTCCCGCCCCTCATATTCTAGGATAACCTGGTCATCAGCCAATCCTTTTAAATTTCCGGTAAAGCGGTTGTATCCCTCAAACACTTCTGTCGTATTAATACTGACAAGCTTTCCTGTATATTTGATATAATCTTCTCTCTTTTTAAGCGGTCTCTCAATTCCGGGAGAAGAGACTTCCAGCATATAGGCCTGGGGGATCGGGTTTTCTTTATCCAGAACCTCATTAATTCGATGGCTTACCTCGGCACAGTCGTCAATCTCTACTCCGCCTTCCTTATCAATATATAATCGCAGATACCAGTAAGCACCTTCCTTAACATACTCGACATCGACGAATTCCAGTCCCAGCTCCATTACGAGTGGTTCTGCCAAACTTCTAACTTTGTTTAGAATAGAATTGCTCATCGTATACTCCTTTTAGAGTTAAGCATTTTTTATTTTTTCATCATACCAAATGAAAGAGTGGGTAATCCCCACTCTGAACCAAAAATCTGCTTAGAATAAAATTCCTGCTTTTACTATATCATATACTGTTTCCGTCTGCAATATTCCTAATGTCCAGTTTAAAACAAACTCAGCTGATTTTTGTCGGGCAGCCCTTCCAGACACCCGTGCTGCTGAAGCGTTTCAATGACGGTTTTGCTGATTTTTCCGTTGGATCGGGCCTGGATATCTTCGACAGATTTGATCGTTCCATGTTCCCTGAGTTTGACCAAACTCGCCGCAGCCGTTTCACCGACTCCCTGCAGGGATGACAGTGGCGGCAGGAGCCCATCAGGCGTTACCTGAAAACGTACCGCATCCGATTCCCACAGGTTAACCTTGCGCAGCTTAATCTTCCGGCAGTACATTTCCACCACAATCTCAAGGATCGTCTGCAGGTTCTTGTCCTTAGCCGTTGCATTGTTGCCTTTGGCGGCAATTTCTTTGATAGCCTCCCGGCACTTTTTCACACCGCTGCAGATCAGTTCCGCATCAAACTCATCTGCCCTGACGGTAAAAAATGTTGCATAAAACGCTTCAGGATAATTGATCTTAAACCAAGCGATCCTGAAAGCCATTGTCACATAAGCTACAGCATGGGCCTTCGGAAACATATAGCTGATCTTCTGACAAGAGTCAATATACCAATCCGGAACGTTTTGTTTTTTCATGGCCTCAATATCTTCATCTTTGAGTCCTTTGCCCTTACGGACCGACTCCATAATTTTAAAAGCATGGCTGGAATTAAGTCCCATCTGAATCAAATAGATCATAATATCGTCACGGCAGGCAATAATGTTGGAGATGTCAGCTGTACCGTTTAAGACAAGGTCCTGGGCATTGCCAACCCAGACATTCGTACCATGGGAAAGTCCGGATATTCTGACCAGATGGGAAAAGCTTGAAGGTTTGGTGTCTTCCAGCATCTGTCTTACAAATTTTGTACCAAATTCCGGGATGCCAAGTGTTCCGGTCGTGGACCCGATTTCCTCCGCAGTCACGTCAAGCGCATCCGTACTCGAAAAGAGTGAGAGGGTTTGCGTGTCATCAAGCCGGATTTTCTTCGCATCAAGCCCTGTCAAGTCCTCTAGCATTTTAATCGACGTCGGATCGTCATGACCGAGCAGGTCCAGTTTGGTTAAACGCCCGGAGATGGAATGGTAGTCGAAATGGGTCGTAATAATATCTGAAGAGGTGTCGTTGGCCGGTCTTTGCAGCGGGGTAAAATCAAAAACATCGCATTCTTTCGGGATGACCATTAATCCTCCCGGGTGCTGTCCTGTCGTTCTTTTTACCCCCGTACAACCGCTGACCAGCCGGTTCAGTTCTGTCTGGTTATATTTGACCTTTCTTTCCTCAAGGTAATTCTTCACAAAACCATAGGCAGTTTTTTCAGCAATCGTGGAAATCGTTCCGGCCCGGAAAACATTTTCCTTGCCAAATATCTCCTCGGTGTATTTCATAGCTCTGGGCTGATATTCTCCCGAGAAATTTAGATCGATATCAGGAACCTTGTCTCCCTTAAAGCCTAGGAAGGTTTCAAACGGAATGTCATGTCCGTCTTTGACCAGTTCCCTGCCGCACTGCGGACATATTTTATCCGGCAGATCCACACCTGCTCCGGCGATTCCGTCCGTCACAAACTCTGAATAAAGACACTCCGGGTTAGCACAACGATAGTGCGGCGGAAGCGGATTGACCTCCGTGATGCCGGTAAAAGTTGCGACGAGCGATGAACCGACGGAACCCCTTGATCCGACCAGATAACCATCCTCGTTCGATCTTTTTACGAGCAGATGCGCAATCAGATACAATACGGCAAAACCGTTGCCGATGATGGAATCCAGTTCCTTATTTAAGGTTTTCTGAACCATTTCCGGCAAAGGATTGCCGTACAGCTCATACGCTCTGGTCATCGTCATATCCCGGATTTTATCGGCAGCACCTTCAATCTTCGGTTCGAAAAAGTCGTCCGGAAACGGTTTGATTTCAGCGACCTGTTCGGCAATCATTCTCGGTGTTGCGACTACCGCCCGATAGGCATCCTCTTCATCAAGATAAGCAAATTCCTTGAGCATTTCATCCGTTGACCTGAAATACAGCGGAGCCTGCTCATCAGCATCGGCAAAGCCTTTCCCGGCCATCAAAATTCTTCGGTAAACTTCATCTTCCTTATCAAGAAAATGGACGTCACAGGTAGCCGCGACAGGAATACCAAGTTCCTTGCTAAGAGAGACAATGTGCCGGTTCATATCGATCAATTCTTGTTCGCTGGAAACCTCACCGTTTTTCAGCATAAACCGATTGTTCCCCAGCGGCTGGATTTCCAGATAATCGTAATACGAAGCAATTTTTTTGATTTCTGCCGCATCTTTCTTTTGCAAGATTGCCCGCATCAGTTCTCCTGATTCGCAGGCCGAACCAAGGATCAAACCTTCCCTGTGGGCATCAAGCAGCGAACGCGGAATACGGGGACGTCTGTAAAAATACTCCATATGGGAAGCGGTAACAAGTTTATACAGATTTTTTAAGCCGGTATAATCCTTGGCCAAAATAATGATATGGAAAGAACGGCTGCGGCTCAACTCGACCGGATTCGTTCCGGCATCCTCGACCAAATAGCCTTCCATGCCATAGATGATTTTGACACCGTACTTTTTTCCGGCTTCAGCCGCATCCGGAAAAGCCTGGACGACCCCGTGGTCTGTTACAGCAATCGCGGTATGTCCCCATTCACCGGCTCGCTTCACCATGTTTTGGATCGATGAAACACCATCCATTTCCGAATGCTTGGTGTGCAGATGCAGTTCAACCCGTTTCTCTTCCGCAAGATCCGGCTTGGACGTCTTCGAAACAGTCATCATATCCCTTGGCATCAACGTCAGCTCGGTCGTATACCGATCGAACTGCACAGACCCTTTCACTCTGAGCCAGTCACCTTTATTGATTTCCAGAGGTTTTTTTCCTTCGTCAAAGAACAGTTTGCAGCCTATTGAGTTTGTCTTGTCTGTCAAACCGAACGACAATAATTGACGTCCGCTTTTTAATAGTCTGATTTCTGTTTCACAGACCTCACCCTCCACAATGACCTGTTTCTCCTCGTCATGAATATCGGCTAACGGAGCCGGCGTACCCTTTATCTCTCTGCCAAGCAAAACAGCATTCTGCTCTTTCTTCTCTTTTTTCTCCTCAGGCTTTTTGGACAGGATTTCCTCTACATACTTTTGCTCTTCTTTTTCCGCGTCAAAATAGATTTCTTCTTCGGCGGCAGTCTCTTCAATTTCCCAGAAAATCCTTGCCTCCAGACCATATTTCTGCCGAAAGAAGCTTTCCAGACTATCCTGTTTCAGCTGACAATATTCCATTGCCATCATACTCGGAACGAAAAAGGTCAGTCTGTTTTTAACAACCTCATATTTTACGGAAGCATTCAGCCAGACCTTAAGGGAAGGCACCTTCTCGTGAATATCCTGGATGATTTGCAGCCAATGTTCTTGACAAAGCAGCTCTAGGGTAACATCGGGAGACATTTTTGTTTTTATCTCAATCGTGATTCCGTTATTTTCGTTCCCACTATTTAATCTTTTCTTTAAGGATTCAGTTAAAAGGCCCAGAATTTCTTCCTGGACCGGACAGGATAAAGAAAGATGGAGTATCCACTTTCTTTGTTCAGGAACAATCTCCACCCTCTCCAGCAGTATGTAATTTAGAAAAGTATCCAGCCTCATGCTGACATCACTTGGTAATTCCTGATAAAATGGTGTTGCTACCAGTTTGACCGCCGCAGTTGACACCAATGAATGCCTCCTCTGTATCCAAACGCAATTCACATCACTGCATATTACGATGTAACTTATTTGGGGTTGGTCTGTATGCCACAAATCCGCTTTCGGCCGTTGTGTCATCCATGACACAAAAGGCCGCGCTTCGCACTCCATGCTCCGCTTGACGCTGGAATTGTGGCACACAGACTGAATCTTTGGATAATAAGATTATAATGTTTGCTTAAATTAAGCATGTAACTTTGAGAAGTATAACGAGTACACTGTTCTGTTCTTTTCTTTTAATAAATTCTCAAGAATAATCTACATTCTGACATGCAGACTTGCTTGAATAACCCTAAGATTAGTTTGCGGGCCACAGTTCCGCGACAAGCGGAGCCTGGATGGCGAAGCGCGGCCTTTTGCGTCAAGGAAGACGCAACGGC
Organism: Dehalobacter sp. CP; assembly: GCF_047652685.1. Classification (NCBI taxonomy): domain Bacteria; kingdom Bacillati; phylum Bacillota; class Clostridia; order Eubacteriales; family Desulfitobacteriaceae; genus Dehalobacter; species Dehalobacter sp. CP. Next base: position 977,357 of record NZ_CP157399.1, on the reverse strand, counting down.
CGAAAGCGGTATTGTGGCCCGCAAACTGGCCCAAAGTCATTATCCCACAGACTTGCCCTAATATTAAAATTCGTGTACTACTCTAGGCACGACAGGCTTCTTTGATGATTTCTGTTACAAGACTGCAAACGCGGTCCGCTTCAATCAGCTCAACTTGCCGGGTGCTTCTGTTGTACAGTTCAACTTTACCTTCGGCGAGTGCTTTAGCGCCGATTGTCAGTCTTAGAGGATATCCGACGAGATCCGCATCCTTGAATTTTACGCCGGGACGTTCGTCCCTATCATCGTATACTGTCTCGATTCCGAGGGCTTTTAATTCTTCATAAAGCCGTTCAGCAGTGGCAACGACATTTTCGTCCTTTAAGGAAACCGGGACAATAATACAATGATACGGGGCAATCGGCATTGGCCAGATAATTCCGTTCTCATCATAATTCTGCTCAATGGCGGCAGCCATTGTTCTGCTGACGCCTATCCCATAGCAACCCATATAGCAGACCTTTTCCTTACCTGTATCGTCGAGGTAGGTTGCCTGAAGGGCCTGACTGTATTTCGTACCAAGATTGAAGACTTGCCCGACTTCAATCCCACGGGCTTCCTGGAGCGATCGCTGGCATTTCGGGCAGGGTTCACCCGGCGTTACCATTCTGAGGTCTGCTATTACAGCAGGAATAAAATCCTTTCCGCAAGCAACACCGAGCAGGTGATAATCTTTTTTATTGGCTCCGCAGACTCCCTGTTTCATCTCAGCTACTTCAAGGTCTGCGGCAACATAGACATCCTTAAGTCCAACCGGCCCGATGAACCCGTGCTCGCAGTTGAAAACCTCCCGGACTTCCTCCGGGTCAGCCATTCTGAGGTTCAGGAACGGTCCGAGCATATTATTGACCTTGATTTCATTGACTTCCCGGTCTCCCCTAACCAGGACAAGTATAAAACGGTCGTCACCTTTATACAAAAGCGTTTTTATCAGAGAAGACTTGTTGATTTTTAAGAAATCGGCTAGCTGGTCAATCGTTTTGATATTGGGGGTATGAACCTCACCTGTCCGGCCTGCCAGAATATCCTGATCAGTGTCTGGATGCGGCAGACATTCAGCTTTCTCGACATTGGCAGCATAATCGCAATCTGGACAGAATACCACCGCAGCCTCTCCGGATTCGGCCAGCACCATAAATTCATGGGTTCCGCCTGTTCCGCCAATGGCACCGGCATCTGCCTCGACAGCACGGAAAGTCAGTCCACAGCGCGTAAAAATCCGTTCATAAGCCTCATACATCTTGCGGTAACTTTCCCGTAAACTTTCCTGATCCCTGTCAAAAGAATACAAGTCCTTCATGATAAATTCCCGGCCGCGCATCAGTCCGAAACGTGGTCTTCTTTCATCACGGTATTTGTTTTGAATCTGGTACAGAAGGAGCGGTAGCTGTTTGTAGGAACGGACTTCACTTCTGACCAGGTCGGTGATGACTTCTTCATGCGTGGGTCCGAGACAGAATTCCCGGTCATGCCTGTCTTTTAATCGGAACATCTCCGGACCATAGACATCCCAGCGTCCGGTTTCTTTCCACAGTTCAGCCGGCTGGACAATCGGCAGCATGACTTCCTGTCCGCCTTTGGCATCCATCTCTTCGCGCACGATTTGCTCGATCTTTTTAATGACTCTGAGTCCCAGAGGAAGATATGTATAAATCCCGGCTGCAGCTTTGCGGATAAATCCGGCTCTCAGCATGAGCTGGTGACTGATCACTTCGGCTTCTGCAGGCACTTCCCGCAAGGTCGGATTCAATAATTGGCTAACTTTCATTGTTTATTTCTTCCTTTCAACGAGTGCTTGCTCTTAAAAAGTTCTTGCTCTTCAATATTACCATTTTCACACAGGATTAAACAACCGGAAAACCTCAGATTTATTTTTTAAAGATCTATCAGAAAATGTTTAGAGTTTTTCTGATAGACTTAAATCCGCCTCGATTTTCTCCATCAAAGCCGGCACTAATTCATCTTCAGGCAGCTGCGCGATGACCTCACCCCGTGCAAAAAGCAGCCCCCTGCCTTTTCCTCCTGCAATGCCAAAATCGGCTTCCCGGGCTTCCCCAGGGCCATTGACCACACAGCCCATCACGGCTATGGAAACCCTCTTGGATGGTGCCGGTAAAGCTTCAAGTCTCTGTTCTACTTCCTCAGCCAGATGAACTAAATCCACCTGAGTCCTGCCGCAGGTCGGACAACTGATTAATTCGAATCCGCCTTTCTTGAGATCCAGTACCCGCAGAATCTGTTGGGCAACCGGAATCTCTGCTGCAGGATCGCCTGTCAGTGAGACTCTGATCGTATCGCCGATGCCTTCAGCCAGAAGCGTTCCTATACCGATTGCAGACTTTACCACCCCGGATCTGACCGTACCGGCTTCAGTTACCCCGATATGCAGCGGATAGTCCACCCGATCGGCAATCATGCGGTAAGCGTCAATCATCAACGGAACATGGGACGACTTCAGGGAGATCTTGATATGATGATAGTTTTCTTGTTCCAGGATGCCGACATGGCCCAAAGCGCTTTCGACCATCCCTTCCGCAGTCGGTCCGCCGTATTTCTCAAGGATTTCCTTTTCCAGAGATCCGGTGTTGACTCCGATCCGGATCGGGATGTTTCTTTCGCGGACCGCGTTGATAACCTCCTGTACCTTCCAGCGCTCACCGATATTTCCCGGATTGATTCGGAGTCCATGAACCCCATTGGCAACAGCTTTAAGTGCAAGTCTGTAGTCAAAGTGAATATCCGCAACTACCGGAATCGGACTTAGGTTGCAGATGTCTTTCAACGCAAGCGCAGCCTGCTCATTTAAGACAGCCGTCCGGATAACCTCACAGCCAATTTCCGCTAGGTGCCTGATCTGATTGAGGGTGGCTTGAACATCCCGGGTATCCGTATTGGTCATCGACTGAATCACGATCGGATTATTTCCGCCAATCGCCACCGATCCGATTTTCACTTCTCTTGTAATCCTGCGTTTCAATCGATAAACCCTCCTATTTTGACGTAGTTTATCTTGGGCTAGTCTGTGGGCCACAATACCGCTTCTCGGCTGTTGTGCCCTCCGTGGCACAAAAAGCCGCGCTCCGCATCGTGCTCCGCTGACAGCGGAACTGTGGCCCCCAGACTAATCTTAAGTTTAATTTGCAAGCTAGATCAAGGAGCCAGAAAGTATCTCTATGAAGAAGAAGCCTGCCAAGCTCCTTCAAGCGCTCTGATATCATCGATTGGATGCATTCAGCTGATGATTGACCTAGCTAACATCATTCGTTTGCATAGCGTTGGGAACTTAAAGGCTAAAGAATAATCCGTGCTTAAATCAAATCAGATAAACACGCTTTTTATTCGTGATTAAAATCTAGTATGAATTCCCAGCAAGAGAACTATAATTGTATTCTCTACATAGAAGAACTGCAACTTCCGTATAAGTCATGCCAATTACCCTAAAAATCAGGCTGCGGGCCACAGTTTCGCTGTGAGCGGAGCAAGGATTGCGTAGCGCGGCCTTTTGACGGCCATGGATGGCCTAATGTCGCGATGCCATGGATGGCAAGGAGCGACGGGTCAAGGAGGACACAACGGCCGAAAAGCGATATTGTGGCTCGCAGACTTACCTAAGCAAAATGTAAAATGATATTTATAATTCAAGGATTTTAGGAACTCATCCGGCAATCATTATTCAAATGAAATTTACTTCGTAATTATCCTCAGTATATCCTGATACGTCACCGCGATCATCAGCGCAATGAGCAGCGCAAAGCCTGTCAGCTGAATCCAGCCTTTCTTTTCGATACTTAAAGGCTTACGCCGGATTCCTTCAAAAGTCATCACGGCCAGCTGACCGCCGTCGAGCGCCGGCAGCGGCAGAATATTTAATACACCAAAGTTGATGCTGAGCACAGCGGCCAGGGTAAATAGCGACGACATTCCCTGTTTTACGCCTTCCCCGATGACCTGGGCAACACCAATCGGACCCGAAAGTTCGACCGGCACCTTGCCGGTAATCATTTGGATCAGATAAAGGACAAGTTGTCTGGTAAACTCTACCGTCTGCTGAAAACCATATTGGATGGATTTCAGGACGGATACTTTCTGCATGGTATAAGAAGGTGTAATCCCGATCAATCCTTTTCCAAGCTCCTGATCATAAACCGGGGTAATCTCAACCGTGACAATTTGTTTCGTATCCGCTTTTTCTACGGTAAACGACATCTTTTCTCCGGGGTTGGTGTGAATTTGCTGCGTTACAGAATTCCAGTCTGGAGTCTCTGTGCCGTTGATCGCAATAATTCTGTCTCCGGCGGCGAGTCCCGCCGTGGCTGCAGGTTTACCCAGTGACGCCTCACCGATTAGGTTCTGGTTATCGGCTACGGCTACGCCAAAAAAGGCAAAAGCAACCACAAAAAGCACCGCACCGAGGATGAAGTTCATGAGCGGTCCGGCCACAATGACGGCCATTCTCTTCCAAATTGATTTGCTTTCAAAACTTCGGGCCAACAGTTCCTCCCTACTGACCTGATCGCCTTCTTCGACTTCTTCAGCACTTAAGAATCTGCAAAATCCTCCCAGAGGTAGTATCCTGACGGAGTAAAGCGTTTCCTTACCCTGGAACCCAAAAAGCTTTGGCCCAATGCCAAAAGCAAATTCCAGCACTTTAATCCCCGATCTCTTGGCTACGATAAAATGCCCAAATTCATGTACGAATACCAAAACGCCAAATATTACGATAAAAGCAATTACCGTTTTTAAGATGTCAAACAAACCATTCACCTCAACCCAGATTTATTTGCGATGCAGCATAATCCCTAGCCCATCTGTCCGCAGCCAGTACGGTATCCAAGTCCTTTATCTCCTGAACCTGATGGACCTGACAAGTGCGTTCCACAAGTTCGTGCATCTCATGATATTTTATGCGGCCTGCCAGGAAAGCATGTACACAGATTTCGTTGGCAGCATTCATGACCGCAGGAAGTGTCTTTCCTGTCTGACCGCAGGCATAAGCGAATTTCAAAAACGGGAAAGCGGCCAAATCAGGCTTCTCAAACGTTAAGCTCTTTCCGGCAAGCGAAAGTTCCGGTAAACGGTTTTCCCAGCGTTCGGGATAGGTCAGCGCATACTGAATCGGAATGCGCATATCCGGTATGCCAAGCTGGGCAAGAACAGTGCCGTCACGGAATTCGACCATCGAGTGAACAATGCTCTGAGGATGAACCAAAACATCAATTTGGTCATAATCTACGCCGAAAAGAAATTTTGCCTCAATAACTTCCAAACCTTTGTTCATCATGGTTGCTGAATCAATGGTAATCTTGGCGCCCATATTCCAGTTCGGATGTTTCAGCGCCATTGCCGGTGTTACATCAGCCAGCCTTTCCCTGTCCCATCCTCTGAAAGGGCCGCCTGAAGCAGTCAGAATAATTTTTTTAACTGCATTTTTGTTGCCGCTGAGACACTGGAACACAGCAGAGTGTTCACTGTCAACAGGAATAACGGAACAGCCGTTCCGTTCTGCTGTCTGCATTACAAGTTCCCCTGCGGCAACGAGCGTTTCTTTGTTGGCCAGCGCAATATTTTTTCCTGCGTTCAGTGCAGCCAGTGTAGGCTCAAGACCAATACTGCCGCTGACAGCGGTCACAACCGTGTCAACCTCTGCTGCAGTCGCCGCCTCAAGCAGTCCCTCCATACCTGCCAGCACCTTGACAGACAGGTCAGCAACCCGTTGTTTCAGGAAAAGTGCACTTTCTTCCTGCATCATCACGGCAATCCTCGGCCTGAACTCGCGGATCTGTTGTTCAAAAAGGTCGGCCCGGGAATTGGCCGACAAAGCATAAACAGCTAATTTTCCTTCCGAGTTTCTGACCACATCCAGTGTCTGCGTGCCAATTGAACCGGTGGAGCCTAAGACCGAAATTATTTTCACTTTGATATCTCCAATTCCAATTCTATCCTAATTCGTTATGCTTAAGTTTTACTTAGAGTGGATCTTTTAAGAGAGTGGCTTTGAATGGCTTTGCTATTCTCCCTTAAAAACTTCGGCTTTCCTGACGGCTTCATACATGACGACCAGAGCGGGGCCGATGAGCAGTCCTACTGCTCCGAAAAGGTTCATTCCAACGTACATGGACATCAGGGTGGCCAGCGGATGCAGCCCGATATTTTGAGACAAAATCTTTGGTTCCAGGATCTGCCGGATCACTGTAGCGGCAAGGTAGATGACCAAGAGTTTGACTGCCGAGGCTATACTGCCGGTAAAAAGCAGTACCAAGATCCACGGAATAAATATGAGGGCCGGTCCGATAACCGGTATCAGATCGAGCAGGCCGGACAGAATGCCAAGCGTAAAGGCATAGCTATTACCGATGATCAACAGTCCAATTGTGATCACAGCGAATGTGATGCAGACAAGAATGGTCTGAGCTCTTAAGAATCCTACCAGTGCTGAACCAAGGTCTGCAGCAATTTGTCTGGTTTTGCCAAGATATTTCCCTTTTACCCTGCCAAACAGCCATTCCTTGACGGCCGGAAAACTCATGCTCGTCAGCAGTGTTGCTACAGTTGTAATCACAATCACAAACATCAAGCCCGGCAGCGCACCCAGAAAATTCAGCAAGCCAAGACTGCCGTTTTTAAGAATGACCTGGAGTGCCGCAAGTATTTTTTCCATATTGGACTGAATCGCACTATTGATCTCAGGATTCAGCTGAATAAACTGCTGAATTAAGCCGATCTTTTCTGTCAGCATTGCCAAGGTCTGTTGATAAATCATCGGAAAAGCAGTATATAGTTCGGCTAACTCGCGGTATATCCGGCTCCCGAACAAAACCAGCAGCAGCACAAACACAATCAAAACCAGGATCACCACAAGCAGAGATGCGTAGGTTCTCTTGATTTTAAGCACATTAATCAGTTTTAATATAAGCGGTTCCAGCAGAAAAGAAAGGATAAATGCCAAAATAAAGGGCAGCAGGGCCGAGACCACTGTTCCAAGCGTTGAGCCAAAGACAGGGAAAAACTCGACGATCGCATAGGTAAAAAGTTTCAGGCTGAGTAATGCAGCTGCGATCATAACCAACCTGTTTAGATTCACCCTTAGGGAGTTTTTGGTCGTATCGTTCATGCTTATCCCACCAATCCTAGGTTAATAGAAAAAAACACCAACGGCAGCGCAAACAAAAAGCTGTCAAAGCGATCCAGGATACCGCCATGGCCTGGGATCAGCCTGCCGGAATCCTTCACACCGGCAGTCCGTTTCAGTGCGGATTCAAAAAGATCACCGATCTGGGAAGCAATGCTGGTCAAGAGTGACAGGACAAGGATAGCCGGGAGAGTTGCTTGCTTGGTAATCAACCAGAAAACAAAACCGCAGACTAAAGCCGTCACCAGGCCGCCAACAGCCCCTTCGACTGTCTTGTTCGGGCTGACTTTCGGGGCAAGCTTTCTTTTACCAAGCGTATTCCCGACAAAAAAAGCTCCGGTATCTGTGAGCCAGACCAATAAGAAAACAAGAAAACACCAAGAAACGCCAATTTCTCTTAAGGAGTAGAGATAGGTAAACAGAAAGACCGGATAAATCAGTGCCAGAAAATAATACGTTGAAGACGCTAAAGACTGATTTGGATAGCGCAGCGCATAACTTCCAAATGTCAGCATGAACCATATGATTGCCAGCGGCAGCATCCATTCCGTGCGGCCAAGAAGAAAAATAGCCAGCCACAAGATGCTGTAAACGACTGCCGGCCATAACTTGTTTACTAAACCGGCCTTTTGTCCAATCTGCAAAAACTCTTTAAGTCCAAGTAAAGCCAGAATCACAACAGCAATGGACAAATACCATCCTCCGAGCCAGGTCAAAACCAATAAAAGGGGGGCTCCGACCAGAGCACTCAAGATTCTCTTAACCATTTTCTATCCCTCAACCTTCTTTTACGCCGCCAAACCTGCGTTCCCGGTTTTGAAAAATCCGAATCGTTTCAAATAATGATGCTCTGTTAAAATCCGGCCAGCATTCATTCACAATCACGATTTCTGAATAGGCGGCCTGCCAGAGCAGATAATTGCTTAAGCGCATTTCACCTGAAGTCCTGACGAGAAGCTCCGGATCAGGACAATCTTTCGTATACAAATGCTTTTCAAATATTTCCTCGGTAATTTGCTGAACATTCAACGCTCCGCTTTGGACCTCCTGCGCAACTTCCTTGACTGCTTTGAGGATTTCGATCCTGCTTCCGTAATTCAGAGCTACATTCAGCACTAATCCGGTATTGTTCTTTGTTTTTTCACAAGCCTCGTTATAAGCCTTCAGGACATCCTTCGGTATATCTTCTTCCTGCCCGAAAATGCATATCTTAACATTGTTCGCATGCAGCTCGGCAAGCTCTTTGCGGACATACTCCTTCAAGAGCGACATAAGAATCCCGATCTCCGACTGCGGCCTTTTCCAGTTCTCGGTCGAAAAAGCATATACGGTCAGATATTTGATTCCAAGCTCATCACTGCCCCTGACGACTTCCCGCAGTGCTTCTACTCCCGCCCGGTGACCGACAGAACGAGGCAATCCTTTCTGCTGGGCCCATCTTCCGTTTCCGTCCATAATGATTGCCAGATGCCGAGGGATTCTTTTCATATCAATGTTTTTCAGCTGAACATCTCCACTGTCTTTTTTCCAGATTATCACAAGTATTCCTCTTCATCTCTGTAGTAGTACCCTGTCATGTATATTAGCGTTATCGAGGTACTAGAACGGTTGCGGAAAGACCCCCTGTTCTGTAGGGGGCCAAACAAAAACTCCTATATAAATCTATCATGGATTAGAACAAATTTCAAATAACCATTGGTACAACTTATTCTGGCCACACGTAAATCTCCGCAGGGAACAGCCTTTCCTACAGGGCTGGTTATCTCATAACAGAAATTCGCGCTTTCTTGTGTCAATTCCTCTTGAACGTCGTCCCACTTTTTCCCGAGCCAGCGCAACACGTTACACTTCCATAATTTCTTTTTCTTTTTTCTCGAGGATCTCGTCAATATCCTTCACAGTTTTATCGGTAAGTTTCTGCGCTTTTTCCTGTCCTTTTTTGGAATCGTCCTCAGAGACAGTTTTGTCCTTCTCAAGCTGTTTTATCTCATCAATAAGCTCCCGTCTGATATTCCGGACAGCAACCTTAGCATCTTCCGCTTTCTTTTTAACCGTCTTGACAATCTCTGCACGGCGTTCCGCTGTCAATTGCGGAATATTTAGCCTGATGACCATGCCGTCATTGGAAGGCGTAAGTCCAAGATCCGATTTAAGAATCGCCTTCTCAATATCCTTAATCGAAGATTTATCCCAGGGCTGAATGGTGATCATCCGTGGATCAGGGACTGAGACATTGGCCAGCTGATTAATTGGGGTAGGAGTCCCGTAATAATCAACAGAAACTTTGTCCAGAACTGCCGGATTCGCCCTTCCTGCCCTGACAGATGCGAGGTCCTTCTTGAGTACCTCCTCTGTTTTATGCATTTTTTCTTCAGCGTCATTCAAAAATTCATTGAGCATTTTTCGTTACCTCCCCACATAGGTACCTATTGGTTCTCCCTTAAGTGCTTTAATAATATTGCCATTTTCTTTCAAGTTAAAAACAATGATTGGAATATCATTGTCCATGCACAACGAAGTTGCTGTGGAGTCCATCACACCCAGCCCTTTGCTGAGTACATCAAGATAGGTCAGTCTATCAAATTTCTTGGCATCAGGATTCTTCATCGGATCACTGTCAAATACGCCGTCAACCTGTTTGGCCATTAAAATAACGTCTGCTTCAATCTCTGCAGCCCGCAAAGCCGCCGTCGTATCTGTCGAAAAATAGGGATTGCCTGTCCCCGCTGCAAAAATCACAATACGGCCCTTTTCCATATGGCGGATCGCTCTTCTTCTGATATAAGGTTCTGCTACCTGCCTCATCTCAATCGCCGACAATACTCTCGTGACAATGTTGTGTTGTTCCAGAACATCCTGCAGCGCTAAGGCATTCATTACAGTAGCGAGCATTCCCATATAATCAGCAGTTGTCCGGTCTATTCCCTGAGAACTCCCGGCAATACCCCGCCAAATATTTCCTCCGCCAACGACCAGTGCCATTTCCACACCAAGCTTCTGGACTTCAGAAATCTGTCTGGCGACAGACTCCAGCATGCTGTGCGCAATTCCAAAACCCTGCTCCCCGGCAAGCGCTTCTCCGCTTAGTTTCAATACGATGCGGCGGTAACGTGCATCTGTCATAAACGAACCTCCGTACTTAGTTTATTTCTACACCAAAGATAAAAATCCTCTTGTCGCTGTACGTAGATGTAACAGAAAGCATTTATACGCTGTATTATACGCAAGAAGCAATAAACCTTTCTGGTTCCCCTAAAAAAGAGAACACCGAAGTGTTCTCTTATCGATTTATTTCTTTCATGACTTCATCGGCAAAATTATCCTGGCGCTTTTCAATTCCTTCACCCAACTCATAGCGGGTAAATCTGCGAATAGCTATTTTCTCACCGATTTTGGCAATCTTAGCCATGACCAGGTCTTTGACTAAAATATCGGGGTCCTTGATAAAAGGCTGTTCTACAAGACAAACTTCCTTATAGAACTTCTCTATGCGGCCGTCAACCATCTTGTCAACAATTTTTTCCGGTTTCCCTTCGTTCAATGCCTGAGCCCTAAATATTTCTCTTTCATGGGCAACAACGTCAGCCGGAACATCTTCTTTATTGACATAAAGCGGTTTAGCTGCGGCGATCTGCATCGCAATATCCTTAGCCAGCTGCTTAAATTCATCTCCACGGGACACAAAGTCGGTCTCGCTGTTTAATTCGAGCAGAACGCCAATTCTGCCACCTCCATGAATGTAGGCTTCTACAGTCCCTTCGGCAGCAATTCGTCCTTCTTTTTTCGCAGCAGCAGCCAGACCTTTTTCTCTTAGGAAATCTATCGCTTTGTCCATATCGGCATTACATTCGGTTAATGCCTTTTTGCAGTCCATCATTCCGGCTCCGGTTCTTTCCCTGAGTTCTTTCACCTGAGAAGAAGTAACTTCAGCCATACGGTAACCCTCCTTTATTGAATACTTTACGACACATATAAAAACAGGGTAAGTCATGAAGAACATACCCCAATCTCACCCTGTTTTTTTAACTATTCTTCGTCTTCGGTTTGATTGCTCTCTTCAGCTTCTTCAGTATTGTCAAGACTTCCTTGTTGTCCTTCGATGATGGCATCAGCCATTTTCGCGGTGAGCAGTTTTACAGCCCGGATCGCGTCATCATTGGCAGGAATCACAACATCGATCTCGTCAGGATCACAGTTGGTATCGACAATTCCTACGATCGGAATATTTAATCTTCTTGCCTCAGCCACGGCAATTCTTTCTTTACGCGGATCAACGATGAATAAAATATCAGGAAGTTTCTTCATGTTTTTGATACCGCCAAGGAATCTTTCCAGCTTACCCATTTCATGGCGCAGCGCAGCGACTTCCTTCTTAGGAAGAACTTCAAAAACGCCTTCTGCTTCCATTCTTTCGAGCTGATGCAGTCTTTGGACTCTCTTTTGGATGGTCTGGAAGTTCGTCAGCATTCCGCCGAGCCAACGCTCGTTAACAAAATACATGCCGCAACGTTCAGCTTCTTCTTTCACAGATTCCTGAGCCTGTTTTTTTGTACCTACAAACAGTACAGTTCCGCCGTTTACTGCGATATCCCGGATAAAATTGAAAGCCTCGTCAACTTTTTTGACGGTTTTCTGAAGGTCAATGATATAGATACCATTTCTCTCCGTAAAAATGTAACGAGCCATTTTAGGATTCCAGCGGCGGGTCTGATGCCCGAAGTGTACACCGGCCTCTAAGAGTTGCTTCATAGAAATTACAGCCATTGTGTAACACCTCCTCTCTTCATTTGTTTTTTTCCTCCGCAGGTTCATTCCTGGTACCCTTTGCTTGCGCAAAGAACTTGTACGCTAAGTCCCACTGCGTGTGTACTCCAAAAAATCACACTGCGAATAGAATATCATACCCTACTCCCGAATGCAACTTTAATTAATCCCGTAATGGGCGGCCAGATTGGACCGGATATTATGAGAAATAATAAACTCCTCTAAATCTGTAAGCAGTTCATTATAGGGAAAATAAAGATCAGTAAGGTAATACACTTTATTATTCCCGGCTTTAAGCAGCACAATTTCTTCATTGTTTTTGGTCCAAAAGAATGAGGCTTTACGGATATCTTTCGGTTCAAATGTCTTTTTCCGGAATAAGGACCGGAAGATGATCGCCTGATCATCAATAACAATCCGTTTCGTTTTCGCCGTCAACCAGATCAACAGGATCAAGAGAATCGTAACAGCATAAATTCCGGAAAGGATCAGCAAATAAAGCGTCGGTAAAGCGTAGAAAAAGAGTATCCCTCCGATCAGCAGCGGATACAGGATGATATATAGCACTCCCGGAATTACCAAAGGTTTCATGCGGTAACCATATTCTTGCGCATCCATAATCATTTACCCTTCTCTTTAACGATGCCGTTTAATGTACTTATCCAGCTCGTCCAGCAGATAGTCATTCAGAACCTTGATATACGTGCCTTTCATTCCGAGAGACTTTGATTCAATCACGCCTGCTGATTCAAACTTGCGCAGCGCGTTGACAATCACCGAACGGGTAATGCCAACCCTGTCGGCAATTTTGCTGGCTACCAGCAGCCCCTCGCCACCGCCCAGTTCAGCAAAAATATGCTCAACTGCCTCGAGTTCCGAGTAAGACAGTGTTCCCACCGCAATTTGTACAGCAGCTTTCTTGCGGGCTTCTTCCTCCGCCTGTTCAGCCTTGACGCGCAGGATTTCCATACCAATCACGGTAGCACCATATTCTGCAAGGATCAAATCCTCCGAGCGAAACTGCTTGCCAAATTTGGCCAGAACGAGCGTCCCGACCCTGTCTCCGCCTCCAAGAATCGGCACAATTGTTGTCATCTTATTGCCAAAAACACACTCGTGATGCTTGCTGAATACACAGGCATTCGCAACTTGCGTTGTGTTCGCCTTTGTTTCGGTCATTTTTAGTAGACCTTCATTGTAGCTTTCCGGGAATCTTTCCGTATGAAGAACGATTTGTTCCATTTCCCCGCAGTGGAAATCGTCCATGAAGCTGTAGCCGAGGATTTTCCCCCTGCGTCCGACAATATAACAATTGGCAGCAATCTCCTGACTTAGTACTTTGGCCATCTCGTCAAAATCCACAGGTTTTCCGGCAGCACGCTGAATGAGTCCGCTAATTTTTCTGGTCTTTTCTAGTAAAATTTCCACAGATTACCCCCCTTATTCTTGGTACTCAGAACTCAAAAACTTGAACTATATTGATGTTAGTAATTTTGAAATACGAATTTAAAGAATATAATTTGACAGGTCCTGATTCTTCGCAACATCGCCGACCCGTTTCTGGATATACTCCCGGTTAATAGTGATGGAATAATCCTCCGGCAGTTCTGAAGCTTCGAACGAAAGCTCCTCCAAGACTTTTTCGACAATGGTATGCAGTCTCCGTGCCCCGATATTTTCCGTGTAAGCGTTGACATTGTAAGCGATCTGGGCTATTTCTTCAATCGCATTCTCGGAGAAAATGACGTCTATGCCCTCTGTTGAGAGCAGCGCACCATACTGTTTAATCAGTGAAGCCTGGGGTTCAATCAGAATCCGTTTAAAATCTGCAACACTCAACGATTCCAGCTCGACACGGATCGGCAGTCTTCCCTGGAGTTCCGGTATCAGATCGGAAGGTTTCGCTACGTGGAAAGCGCCTGCAGCAATAAATAGAATATGATCCGTCCGGACAGGACCGTACTTGGTCATTACGGTGGATCCTTCAATCAGCGGCAGAATATCTCGCTGGACCCCTCCGCGGGAAACATCAGGACCGCCTGAAGATTCCTTGCCGGCAATCTTATCAATTTCGTCGATAAAAACGATGCCTTCCTGCTCGGTCCGGCGAATGGCTTCCTGCACCGCCTCATCTTGGTCAATCAGATTCTGGGCCTCTTCCTGAGCCAGAATTCTGCGGGCTTCTTTGACGGTTACTTTGCGTTTTTTGCGTTTCTTCGGAAACATTCCGGCCATCATGTCCTGAATGTTGACGCCAAGCTCCATGCCTGAAGCACCAAGCATATCCGTATATTGAGAGCTTTCTTCCACTTCGATCTCAAGGGTATGCTCCTCAAGCTCTCCTTTTTGAAGCTTTTCTTTGAGGAATTCCCTGTCTTTTTCTACTTCCGGAGAAGCAGGGCTTTCTTTTTCCGGTTCATTATCCTGGTTGAATAAATACTGAAATGGATTAATATTGGATGATTCTTTCTTTTTGCCCGGGACAAGTATTGTTAGAAGACGTTTCTCCGCATTCACCTCAGCCTGAGCTTCAACTTCTTGCATTTTTTCGCTTTTGACCATGCGTAAAGCGATCTCGGTCAAATCCCGGATGATCGATTCAACGTCCCTGCCGACATAGCCGACTTCGGTAAACTTCGTGGCTTCCACTTTGGTAAAAGGAGCCTTGACGAGCTTAGCCAGGCGCCGGGCAATCTCTGTCTTGCCTACCCCCGTAGGCCCGATCATTAAAATATTCTTCGGAAGAACATCCTCCTGCAGGGCTGCAGGCAGAAGCGAGCGGCGGTATCTGTTGCGCAGGGCAATGGCTACGGCTCTTTTGGCCTGTTTTTGCCCAACGATATATTTATCCAGTTCGGCGACGATTTCCTTTGGTGTAAGCTGTTCCATCAGTCCGCGTCCTCCAGTTCTTCCACGACAATATTTTCATTGGTATAAACACAAATAGAGGCAGCCACTTTCATGGCTTCCCTGACAAGCTCTCCCGCGTTAAGATCCGTATGTGTATTCAGGGCGCGTGCCGCAGCCAGCGCGTAATTTCCGCCTGATCCAATGGCGGCAATACCGTCGTCAGGCTCAATGACTTCCCCTGAGCCGGAAATCAGCAAAATCGTATTTTTATCGGCCACGATCAGCAATGCCTCAAGGTTTCTGAGCATCCTGTCCGTCCGCCATTCTTTGGCCAGCTCTACTGAGGCTCTCTGCAAATTGCCGTGATACTCCTCGAGCTTTCCTTCAAATTTTTCGAAAAGCGTAAAAGCATCGGCCACAGAACCAGCAAATCCCGCCAGGACTTTTCCTTGATACAAACGGCGGATTTTACGGGCCGTATGTTTCATCACTGTCGCTTGTCCCATGGTAACCTGGCCGTCACCTGCAATAGCCACTTTTGATTCCTTTTTGATCGCGATAATCGTCGTTGCATGAAACATGAATATGTTCCCCCTCAATTTGCAGTGTACTTATAATTTTCTGAAGAGTCAAGGGTAATTTTCAAAAATGCAGTAGCTTTTATGAATATTCTAAATATTACTTCATTTTGCTCTTGGATGAGATTTCAGATAGACGCTCCGAAGTTTTTCCCTGGACAGGTGCGTGTAAATCTGGGTTGAAGACAATTTCTTATGCCCCAGCAGCTCCTGAACACTTCTTAAATCCGCGCCGCCCTCCAGCAGGTGCGTTGCAAATGTATGACGCAGCATATGCGGATGAACATGCTGGTTAAGCTTAGCGGTTTTCTCCAGTTTGTCCAGGATCCGGCGCACTGAGCGCGAACTTAGCCGCATATCTTTGTAGTTTAAAATCAGCGCTTCCTGTTGATCATCCCGCTGCAGCAGGTACCTTTTGACCGCCTCTTCCGCCGGTTCCGTCAAAGGAACAATCCGCTCCTTTTTCCCTTTCCCGAACACCCTGATCAGGCTGCCATCAATATCGACATCTGATTTATTCAAGCTGACAAGCTCGCTTACCCTAAGTCCCGAACCATAAAGCAGTTCGACAATCACCTGGTCGCGCAGTCCGTTCTTTTCATCCTGATTGGAAGCTTCCAGAAGCTTTTCCATATGCTCCTGGAAAAGAAAACGCGGGAGATTTTTGCCGACTTTGGGCGTTGCAATTTTCTGTATAGGGTTCTGGCTGACAATTTCTTCGCGGCAGAGATATTTAAAAAAAGAACGCATTGCAGCGATTTTTCGGGCAATGCTTTTTCTTTTCAGTTCCCTTTCTGTCATCTGACCAATGTAACTGCGGACAATATATTTATCAATCTGGCTAACTTCAAGACTTTCGGTCTCGATTCCGAGTTCATGGGCAGAGAATTCCAAGAACTGAATGATATCACTCTGATAAGCGGCAAGTGTCAGTTCGGAAGAATTTCTGGTTTTTAGATAAGCGGAGAACAAATCAAGGGCTTCATCTGCCAGCACTTCGTTTCACCACCTCATTCATTATGTATTAGACCGATTCATAAAGCCTATTTCGGGTTAGTCTCCGTAATGGATGACCGCTTTCGGCTGTTGTGCCATCCATGGCGAGTCGCTCTTTGCCATCCGTGGCATCGCGACATTAGGCCATCCGTGGCCGTCAAAAAGCCGCGCTGCGCAATCCATGCTCCGCTTGACGCTGGACATCCATTACGGAGACTAGTCTGGAGTAGTATAAGCTTTTTTGGAGTTAGCGTTATTCTGAGAACCTATTCTAGTATACCGTTCTCTAAATAACTAGACATTTAAACCTTCATAGCTGGGGCTGTGTGCCACAGTTCCAGCGTAAGCGGAGCATGGATGCGGAGCGCGGCAGTTAGCGCCATGGAGGGCGCTATCTGCCGAGAGCGGAATGTGGCGCACAGACCAGACCCCAATAAATATATTTGTCAAATTATTAAAAGATCAATGTACTGGAGTTGTTTTTCTTCGATGAACCTTTCCAGCTCGTGCAGGGCTCTTGCCGATAACCTTGTATTTTTTTCGCGTTTTCCTTTGATTCGTTCTCCAAGAGGAGTGATTAGACCAAAGTTCATATTCATCGGCTGAAAATGAACACTGGGCGAACCTTCCAAATGGCGGGCAAGTCCGCCAAGCGCTGTTTCAGGCGGGAAGACAAGCGTATCCTGTCCATTCAGCAGACGGGCCATATTCAATCCGGCCAAAAGCCCACTGGCGGCGGATTCGACATAACCTTCCACGCCGGTAATCTGACCGGCAAAAAACAGATCTGGCTTCATCCTGCAGCTAAAATCAGCATTCAGGACTTCAGGCGCATTCAGGAACGAATTCCTGTGCATGACACCGTAACGTACGAACTCAGCGTGTTCTAAGCCTGGTATCAGCCTGAACACGCGTTTTTGTTCGCTCCACTTTAAATGTGTCTGGAAGCCAACCAAATTCAGAAGGCTTCCCTGGATATTTTCTTTCCGCAGCTGAACAACAGCAAACGGTTTTTTACCGGTATGCGGGTTCATAATCCCGACAGGTTTTAACGGCCCGAACGCCATCGTCATGAGTCCACGCTGGGCCATGACCTCGATCGGCATACAGCCTTCAAACACCAGATTTTTTTCAAAACCTTGAACCTCGGCAGCTTCGGCCTGAATCAGGGCCTCATAAAAAGTTTCATACGCTTCTTTGCTGAGCGGGCAATTCAGATAGTCTGCCTCGCCTTTGTCATAGCGGGATGCCCAAAAAGCTTTGGACAGATCAACGGTCTCAAGATCGACAATCGGTGCCGCCGCATCAAAGAAAGACAGCGCCTCTTTCCCGGTCAGCCGCAGAATATCCGCAGCAAGTTCATCCGTTGTCAGCGGCCCTGTGGCAATGATCACTTTTTCGTCCGCCGGAATTGTTTTCACTTCCTCGCGGATGATATTAATATTCGGATGACCGGAGACCTTATCGGTAACCATTTGCGCAAAAAGATTCCTGTCAACAGCCAAAGCCCCTCCGGCCGGTACAGAAGTCTGGTCTGCTGCCGCCATGATCAGCGAATTCAGACGCCTCATTTCTTCCTTGAGCAGCCCGACAGCATTTTCAAGGCCGGCAGCCCTCAGCGAATTGCTGCAGACCAGCTCGGCAAATTGTTCCGTTTGATGAACGGGTGTGTTTTTCAGCGGACGCATTTCATAAAGATCAACGTCAATCCCGCGCTGGGCCATCTGCCAGGCAGCTTCGGGCCCCGCAAGGCCCGCGCCAATGATTGTCGCTTTTGCCATAGTACCCATCCTAGTCGTGTAGTATCGTTCTTAGATTTTAATTCTTATTCTGTTTCCTTGATTTCTTCGGTAAACCTGCAGTCATGATTGATGCAGACATATTTTTTGTTTTTTCTGGTACTTTTCTCGGTCATTACCCCGCCGCACTCCGGACAAGGGTGAGGTGCCGGTTTCTCCCAGGAAATAAAATCACAGTCCGGGTATTTGCTGCAGCCGTAAAACTTACGTCCTTTTTTCGATCTCCTGACGACAAGTTTTTCTCCGCATTTCGGGCAGTTCACGCCGATTTCCTCGAGTAAAGGCCGCGCATTCCGGCAGTCAGGAAAACCGGGGCAAGCCAAAAACTTTCCGAACCGTCCCATCTTGATGACCATATTCCTGCCGCAAAGTTCACAGACTTCATCTGAAACTTCATCCTCAACTTTGATTTTGCCGATCTTCTGTTCAGCTTTATCAAGTGTATCGGCAAACGGGCCGTAAAATTCTCCGACAATTTTCTTCCAATCCGATTTTCCGTCTTCGATATCGTCAAGCTTCTCCTCCATGTTGGCTGTAAACTCCTGGTCGACAATATCCGGAAAATGCTCTTTCAGCAAGTTGATCACAATTTCACCAAGCTCGGTTGGAACAAGTTTCTTGTCTTCCTTTGCTACATAGCCCCTCGTTTGAATCGTTTCAATCGTCGGCGCATACGTACTCGGACGCCCGATCCCCTCTTCCTCCATTTTTCGGACCAAGGTTGCCTCAGTATAACGCGCCGGGGGCTCGGTGAAATGCTGCTTCTCCTGAAGCTGCCTTAACTGCAGCTTCTGCCCGATGCTGAGATCTCCTTTCAGGCAGTTTTCCTCATTATCCAGTTTTTCCGGTTCATCAGTGCTTTCTTCATAGACGGTGAGATATCCCGGAAACTTCACTGCTGAAGCATTGGCTCTTAAAAGGTAATCACCAGCCAGAACGTCTACGGTAATCGTATCATAAACCGCCGCACTCATCTGACTGGCGACAAAACGGTCCCATATCAGCCGGTAAAGCTTGAACTGCTCCCGTCCGAGAAAGCCTTTGACGGATTCAGGCGTCCTGAGAGCGGATGTTGGTCTGATTGCCTCGTGCGCTTCCTGGGTCCGGCCTTTGCTGGCAAATTTCCTCGGCTCTTCGGGATAATAGGTTTCGCCGTAAGTCTCGATGATAAAACCTTTGGCCTCTTCCTGTGCAGTGTCGGCGATCCGGACAGAATCCGTACGCATATACGAAATCAATCCGACCGTACCGGCCTTCCCGAGATCAAGTCCTTCATAGAGCTGCTGGGCCAGCATCATCGTCTTTTTAGGTGTATAGTTTAATTTGCGGTAGGCTTCCTGCTGGAGACTGCTGGTCGTAAAAGGAGGCGCCGGCTGTTTTCGCTTTTCCTTCGTTTTTACCTCTCCGACTGTGAATGCGGCCGCCCGAAGTTCCCGCAATACTTCATCCATCTGCTCGCGGCTCGAAATCGTGATCTTTTTGCCCTGCTTATGAAGCAGTTTGGCGGCAAAACTGCCGCCCCGGCACAAGAATTCCGCATCCAGAGTCCAGTACTCTTCCGGTTCAAAGTTGCGGATTTCTTCTTCTCTGTCACAGATCATTCTGACCGCAACAGACTGAACACGTCCGGCACTTAAACCTTTTTTAACTTTCCGCCACAGAAGCGGGCTTAATTTGTAGCCCACCAGTCTGTCCAAAACCCTGCGCGCCTGCTGGGCATCTACGAGATGCATATCCAGTTTGCGAGGTTTTTTAACGGCATTTTGAATCGTTGGTTTCGTTATTTCATGAAATTCGATCCTGCTCAGCTCTTCGGGATTCAGACCGAGCAAGTGCGTCAAGTGCCAGGCAATCGCTTCACCTTCCCTGTCGGGGTCGGACGCCAGCAAGACACGGTCGGCAGTCTTCGCTGCAGCTTTAAGCTCTTTGACCAAATCGCCGCGTCCTCTGATTGCAATGTATTTCGGCTCAAAATTATGATCGACATCAACCCCGATCTGGCTCTTTGGCAAATCTCGCAGATGTCCCATGGAAGCTTTGACCGTATAATTCTTAGACAAAAATTTGCTGATGGATTTTGCCTTGGCCGGGGATTCAACGATAACCAAAGTTTTCGACATGCTTCACCTCATGATTTCTCTCAATGTAATTCTATTGTATCAATATTGATTAAAATTTGATTAATATTACTAAATTATCTTCCTTAATCCTATGCATCGTTTCTGATTTAACCCTTAAAAAAAATAGCAACACAAATTATACCATTTATTTTCAAAACCACAATGGTAAAACAAAATATTGTACAAATGAATAACGTTTTTAACGCTGAAGGACATAATGCTGGCCTGGCAGCTGCAAAATCTCTCCGGCAAGCTGGAGCTCCAGCAGTCCCAGTGCAATGCCCTGAGCCGGAAGCGGGCATAAGACAGCCAACCGGTCAATATGCAGCGGAATATCGCTCAAACACCCCAGGATTTCAGCCCATTTCGATTCTGTTTGCCTCATTCCCTTAGACCTTACCCGAGTCGTTCCTTCTCGACATGCCAGAACTTCGGATAGCCTGTTTTCGGGTGTGAACGGAGCCAGTTCGCTCAGTACATCCTTCATGTCCTCCGTTACTTTTGCGCCCATCCGCAGCAGCTGATGTGTTCCCCGGCTTAGCTTACTGAAGATCGGACCTGGAACAGCGTACACCTCCCGTCCCTGTTCCAGGGCACAGTCAGCTGTAATCAGTGCGCCACTTTTTTCGGCTGCTTCAACCACAATGACTCCGCGGGACGAACCGCTGATCAGCCTGTTCCTGGCCGGGAACTGTCCTGGCTCGGGCGGAATACCCGGTGGATACTCACTTAACAGTGCGCCTTTTTCCATAATGGAATCTGCGAGCTTCGTATTCTCGTACGGATAGATCGTATCAAGCCCTCCGGCCATAAAGGCCCAGGTAATTCCACCGGCCTCAAGTGCTCCTCGATGCGCTGCCGTGTCAATGCCTCGGGCCAAACCGCTGACCACAGCATAACCTTCTCCGGCAATCCCACCGGCTAAAAAAGATGCCGCCGCTTTGCCATAGGGTGAAGCCTTTCTCGCACCCACCACCGCTATTCCCTCCTGCTGAGCCTGAAGCACACCTTTGTAAAACAGCACAGGGGGTGCATCCGGACACTCGGCCAGTAAACATGGGTACTCTGACTCTCCCGGCATAACCAAGGATATACCTTTCCTCTGCAGTCTTTCCTGAAACGCTCCAAGATCAAGTTCTGCCCTGTGCTGCAGAAATTCTTTCACCCAAACGAGATGGGCTAACTCGGAAAAAGCACCGGCAGGCGCTTCCAGAGCTTGAGCAGCACTCCCAAAATAGGCTATCAGCTGACGCAGTCTTTGACTACCGATCCCTGAAATGGTCAAAATACTTGCTCGAAAGATTTTTTCCTGGATTATCCTCATCATGATCCCTCCAACAACAGCGATTCGACATATTCCATATTTTTCCTGCCTAAACCATTTATTTTGAAGAAGGAGGAGCCTTAAGAACTGGGTGCAGTTCAAAAAGCGCCTCCTTTTCTATGGGCAAATTGCTTATGCTACCGGCGGATCATACAGATCGTTCGTAGTCATGTCAATTACCCGGATATCCCGTATCGTGACCAGTTCGCCGCTGGGGCTGTTAAATATATTCTTGGCAATAACCGTTTCCATCGCGGTCTGGGCCTCAGCCAGCGTCAGGTCCACCCTCGGCTGGGGGACGGAAATAATGAAGGATTTGCCGCCGGTGGTGAGAAAAGTTAGCTTTAACACCTTGCTTGTAATAATCGCCATTTTAATCACCCCCTGAAGATTTGCCTTGACAATCACCTTGGCATTCACACTAAACCTAGCCAGTCTTTCAGATAGATTTGCCGCTGCTTATTCATCCGTAAGCTCCCAGTTTTTGCTGAGCACAACATTCAGCAGCGGATACTGGCTCAAACCGGATAGAGCCGCTGCAACATCATAGATGTCTTGACTCGTGGCAGTAGGCTTCACATAATTCAGGCTTTTCTTCTGGGTCACCGGGCCGCCTGCCGGCGAAGTCCCGGTCTGGTATTTTGTTGACACGATCGAATCCAAAGTTATTTCTGTCACTGCCATGGTTCATCCCTCCCTTCAACAGTTTGACAAGCCGGGCTTGTTCGTTCCCGACCTTATATACTATGAGAGAGATTGTCCGATGTTAAGGATTTGGGGAAATAAAAGATTTCTTCCCTAAAATAAAAAGCCTGACGACTGAGCTTGTCACACTTTTAAGCCTGGCCACGTATCCTATGAGTGAAATCAGCCCCAAGGAGTGTGGATATCTTGACGGATCCAGTGACTAATCCAGTAACTGATACATTATCTAATACGGTATCTGATACACTAACGGATATCATCAGCGGACGCACGCCGCATGTCATAGCAGCTGAAATTAACATGATCAAATACCAGACGGAGAGGATCTACCTTGCCGCCGCTGTCGAGATTGGAAGGCGGCTGACGGAGGCCAAGGCCCTGCTTAAGTTTGGAGAATGGGGCAAGTGGCTGGAGGAGTCGGTCGATTTCTCTCAGAGCAGGGCCAATAAACTGATGCGTATCTTCAAAGAGTACGGAGCAGGACAGCTTAGCTCCTCAAATTCGGATCCGGCTCCGAATTTAAACTACAGCCAGGCGGTGATCCTCTTAGGAGTCCCAAAGGAGGAACGGGCGCAATTTATCGTTGATATGGATATCGAGGGGATGACCAAGCAGGAACTCAGGAAAGCGGTCAAGGAACGGACGCAGGCCCGGCAAGAAAAAGACCTGGCCTTACAAAAGAACACAGATCTCCAGAAAACAGTGGCAGACCAAAGCGATATCATCACCGGGCTGACATCAGAACTCGCCCATCTGAAGGTCCAATTGGAGAACGTCAAGACGTCCAAAGCAGAACTCGCTAAAACGGCCAGGCAGCTGAATGATGCGCTGGAATCGCTCCAAAAAAGCTCAGCCGCCAAGGGCTACGAGCGGATGAAAACAAACTTCCTGAATACGTCGCTCAAAGTCAGGGCCAACCATATCGCCTTCCTCTGTGAAAACTTGGATCAAACCATGAAGGAAGTCAAGCATAAGCTGCTCCAAATCGCCCCTAATGACAAGGAGACGTATATCATTTATAAGAATAAAGTTTACGATCTTCTGAATGTGTGGCTTAAAGACGAGACGTGGAGCAGGTAAGCTTACCCTATCGGAAATGCGCAGTAAGAGATGGTGGATGATGAAGAGCAAATATGTTTTCCCGGCCATTATTGAGCGGAATAAAATAAGCAGTAAATATACGGTTGTTTTCCCGGATCTGCCGGGCTGCGCCTTCGAAGCAGAGGATTTTATCCAGGCATATTACTGGGCCGGACCCAGGCTGGAGTATCATTTATATAGGATGGACAAAGCGTATGAGCACATCCCCGAAGCTTCAGATACTTCAGGCTGGGAGATCGCAGCGGACGCTATCGTTGTTCAGGTAGCGGCCGGTCTGCCGGAGTACCGGAGAATGTTCGGCCCAAAATACGCCAGAAAAGCCATCGGGTTTCCCAACTGGCTTTTCCAATTGGGGAAAAAAGACGAGCCGATGTCCGCGCAGAACATCCGGGAGGTATTAAGGGAGAAGCTGGGGATTGACATGCTGCTTGAAAACGCTCATGATTTATCCGAAGTGTTCGGGAATGAAGACGGGTCGTTTTAATTTATAATCTATCTACGGGCTGTAAATATTTCAGCTAGAAAAAGGTTTGTCTAAATAAAGACTAACCTTTTTCTGGCTTATCGTTGCCACGTAATGAGAAATCAAACCTTTCGCAGCAAAAATTAATTTCATTTATCATTTTCTTCTATTTCGCAGTTATCCTCCAAGTAATTTCTTCTTCGCTTATCGGCCTTACATTATTTCCAAAGTCAAGTTTCTAATAAATATCATCGTTATTTTGTTCTATTACGATATCTTGACCTTCAAATTCAGGTAACTTTTTCTTTCTTATCCTATTTCCAACCAATAGTAATATAATCGAGAACAGATAAAAAGCTAGAGCTAATCCGAAATACCTAAAAATACTAGGGTTCATTGCCATGTATAAACCTAATGGCAATAAGATTAAGAATACTATGATTAAAGGCCATACTTTTTTTAAAACAGAAGATACTAGCCCTACAATCCCAGGTAGAATTTGGGTTATTATATATAGTTTCGAAGCATGTTGCCCTTTTGCAAAAAAGATAAGGATTACCCATAATGTAATAGATATTACCGAGCCACAAATTCCAAATAAAGCTCCAACTTTCTGATAATAATTACTTTGTATGCGATAAGAGGGAAACTTCATTGACTTACCTCCTCGTAAATTGAAAAGAAAAATTTAAAATGTTAATTAATTATACTCACAATATTGTCGTGAATAGTTGACATTGAATCAAATAGTTTTCTTATGAGACCATGGTTTTAACAACTCTGTTATGATCAATTTACTCAATGCTGAAAATCTTCCAAAAGAAATATTAATAAAACAATTGTTCATATTCAAAAACCTCCAATAAATCAATAAATGAAGGTTTTTGGTAAAATATTTAGATACATCAATGAAACCCAAAGTTAATATGTCGTGTAATTAAAGCTTAATAAAAAATAATCCTCTCCACTCCTTGTAGTTGAAGCCGTATAATAAGCACTCCCATTCCAGCCACCTTGACAAGTTATGCTATGGCTTACATATGTTGCATAATTAGGTAAAATGAAGTCCCAGTTATAAAAATCAGCAGTATTTGAGCTAGTTACTGAAGGCACCCCCTGACTTAAGCCCGTCCAATAAAGACCATTACAGTACCAATGTGTACCAAGAATTGATGGATTAGCCGCATAATAGCCTTCATATCTGCTTTGTAAATAACTGGTAGTCCCTTCATTATACCAATATAACTCATTATAAGTTTGGCATAGAACATATCCAGGAGGATCAAATGTTGTTGCAGCAACTCTTAAAGAATATGATCCTCGACTGGATAAACCAGACTTAGAAGACGGGCTGTTCCTTTCTATTGTGCTTGTAATTTTTTCTAATTCTTTACCTGTTGCTTTTCTGGCTTTATACGTTTTATTTTCTTTGTCAATAGTAACGGTATAAGATTCTAGCCCTGCATCTTTCTCTTTATGATCCTTTACAGTTAATGTTGCACTGTCTGTGTTCATAATTAATTCAACATTATCCAGTATTTTTTCTGTTTGTACATCTGGCGAAAGTTGAATAACTTTACTTGTTGACTCGATTGCATAAACCGGCATAGTAAAACAAATCAACATTAATAAGCTCAGAACAAGACATAACATCCTTTTTGCTTTAAACATTTATTCTCCTCCTTAAAAAAATACTTTTTGATATTAAATTCTTTAATATTACATATATCACCCCCCAATGAACATCTATATATTGCTATATTATCAAACATATGTAAATACCATTGCGCTCATTTATCTATTTTCAACAAAATGAGCAAAATATTGACACTGATGAATAAAATTGACAGTAATATTATAGAGTAAGAATACAGAAGCTAAAAATTATTCATCGTATGATATTTTTGGGATTTCCAGTACAGCAAAAATTACATAACAGTAAAGCTATGAGACAGAAGCCTCCTAATATTGATTAGAAAACTTATCTCATAGCTTTTAATATTTATTAACGAATTCTTATTTCTCGTTCGAGTGTATTGTAATAGGTACATGTGCAATTTACAAGTTTCTCCTTATTCCTTTAAAATCTATCGTTGCCGTCTGATATTGATGATTTGAAAATTAGGCAGCAAAAGTTGAGTAAAATAGCAAATGCGGGCTCAAAGAGCCCGCAAACACTGTATCATTATCGGTCGGAGATAACCGTCTATGAATGTAAGAACTGCCAAAACTGCCTTAAGAATTTAGCTCCAAATAAGCCTTTTGCAGGATCAGAGCATCCTCCTCAAGCTTCGGACTTTCACAAATCACGGTTCCCTGGATGCCAAAGCTCAGGCAGGCTTTAAGGATTTCCCGGAATTTCAGGTCAGCTTCTTGCAAAACGAGATGTCTCTTTTCGCCTTTCGGACCATATTCAATCCCGGAAATATGGAAATGCGCATTGCTTGTCCACTTCTCACCAAGCCCTTCGGCTGTCTGCTCAAGAATCGCGCAGAACTCGTCATAGCTGTTGAATTGACCATTGGCTCTGGCATGCAGATGGCTGAAGTCAATACAAGGCAATACACCCGGAACCTCCTGCGCTATTTTGATCGTTTCGCCGAGATCGCCAAACTGGGAGGGTTTGCCTGTCGTTTCAGGCCTCAGGATGACTTG
Source organism: Dehalobacter sp. CP (assembly GCF_047652685.1). Classification (NCBI taxonomy): domain Bacteria; kingdom Bacillati; phylum Bacillota; class Clostridia; order Eubacteriales; family Desulfitobacteriaceae; genus Dehalobacter; species Dehalobacter sp. CP. Next base: position 950,834 of record NZ_CP157399.1, on the reverse strand, counting down.
ATTACCTTCCTGATCAAGTTCCTGCCGGACATCGCTGAGTTCTTTGACTACTCTGGCTAAGACGGTATCCGAAGTATCCCCGGAATAAAATGCCGGATGAAAGACGATGCTTCCGGCCCCAAGTATCCTGGCAATCCTGGCAGTATGAATAATCCTTGTTTTGCTTGCCTCAACTTTTTCCGTTTCACTGGAATTCAGGTTGATATAGTAAGGCGCATGACAAGACAGGGATACGCATTCTTTTTTCGCAGTTCCCCCGGTCTTTAACGCTTTGTCTTCCTTCATTCTCACCCCGTGAACGAACTCGACTTCCATCGCATCCATTCCGAGTTCCCTGATTCTTAGGATTCCGGCCTCGGTGGATGCTTCCTTGGAAGACAAAGGCACTCCGGCCGTGCCAAACTTGATGCTCATGCCGATCTCCCCTTAGGACAGATATTTATTGAAGAAAATCTCTTCAACATTTTCGGTTCCCTTAATCTCTTTCAATTTGCCGATGACTTCCGAATCGGCTTCGGTTTGAATACCGACAATCATAATGTTTCTGCTCATGGAACTGATCTTGCCAACCTGCATACTGGTAATGTTGATGTTATGCTCACCTAATACAGTCCCGACTTTGCCGATCATTCCCGGATAATCCTCATGTGAGATAAGCAGGAACCACCCCGAAGGATCTATTTCAACCCTGAAATCGTCGATCTCCACAATCCGCTGTTCGCTTTTGCCGAAAAGCGTGCCTGCTACCTTATGCTCAGTCAAATCAGTTTTAACGGTAATGCTGATCAGATCAACAAAGCTTTGCGCCTCTTTGCTTTTGATCTCCTTGACGGTTATGCCGCGTTCTTTCGCAACTTCAGGCGCGTTGACAATATTGACCTCTTCCTGAAGAATTGGATTTAAGACCTCTTTTATGGCTGCCAGCGTCAGCATTTTGGTATCCGCAGTGCTGATATCTCCATTATAGCGGACTTCAATATTTTTTATTCTTCCTTCAGTCAGTTTGACAGCCAGAACACACATTTTTTGCATCAAGTGAAGGTAAGGCTTGATCATATTCATGACATCTCTTGATACAGGCGGAATATTCAGTGAAGTTGAGACCGGTTCGGATCTCAGCGCAGCAAGCACTCCGCGGGCTGCGCAAAGTGCAACCTCATTTTCAGCCTCCTGCGTCCGGGAGGCAATCCTGGGAGTGCAGACCACATTCTCCATCTTCACCAGCGGATGATCTGACTGAAGAGGTTCTTCAGCAAACGCATCCAAAGCTGCCCCGGACACAATCTCTTCCTGCAGTGCCCAGATCAAAGCTTCCTCATCAATGATTCCGCCTCTGGCACAGTTAATAATCTTGATGCCCTTTTTCATTTTAGAAAACGCATCTTTATTCAGCAGATTGCGCGTGTCAACTGTCGCCGGAATATGCAGCGTCAGGTAATCTGCTTTACTTAAGATCTCATCCATATCCACCAGCTCGATCCCCAGCTCTCTGCCTTTATCATCACTTAAAAACGGGTCATAGGCAATCACTTTCATATCGAACGCTTTGGCCCGCTTGGCCACGCCCATGCCGACCCGCCCCAGGCCGATGATGCCCAAGACCTTTTCTTTCAGCTCCATTCCCAGGAACTTCTGTCTTTGCCACTCTCCGCGCTTGACGGAGGAATAAGCCTGAGGAATCCTTCTGGCCAGAGCCAGGATCATCCCGATGGTATATTCAATGGAAGAAGCACTGTTGCCCTGAGGGGCATTCAGGACAACAATCCCCTGCTTTGTGGCTGCCTGAATATCGATATGCTCAACTTCCAGACCGGCCCTTCCGATTACTTTCAAATTCCTGCCAGCTTCAATGACTTCACTGCTGACAATCGTATCGCCTCTGATGACCAGAGCATGATATTTCGGAATCATTTTGATCAGTTCTTCCTGAGATAATGTACAATAGGTATCCACGTCATGTTCTTCACGCAGCAGTTGAATTCCAGCCTCTGCCACTTTGTTATTCACCAGAATCTTCATCTGACTCTACCCCCAGTATCTGAAATAACTAAACCTCCCATCCCCATGGAGACGAGAGGTAATACCTTCCCTTGCAGCGATTTGCCTAAATTCTAGATTATTTTGATTATAGAGTTTATTGATTATTCTGTCAAGAATCCGTCTTTTATATCAACATACTTGCCAGATGATTGTCCTCAGTATCACGCAATCACTCTTCTGCTGCCCCGGTAATGCTCCGCCCAGTAACGCTCATCCATCGAAGAAATCTGTACGCAATGCTTGGCCGCAGAAATAAACTTGTTATCCCCGAGATAGATTCCTACATGACTTGCTCCCGCTCCGTTGGTATGAAAAAAGATCAGATCACCAGGTTGTAATCTTGCTTTAGGTATGCCAACCCCCTCTCTGAATTGTTCGTACGATGTCCTTGGAAGTTGAATTCCATTCTCAAGGAATACTCTTTGAACCAGCGCTGAACAGTCGACACCGGATCTAGACCGGCCGCCCCATTTATAGGCAGTCCCTTCCCAGGTTAGTACCGAAGCTACGATACCGGCCTGAATCTCTGCTTTTTCTTTGCTTGCTTCTATCAGGGAAAGCGTACTGACATTTACACAAGAAAAGCTGCTATTGCCAGCTTTTTCCTCCATAATTCTAATATTGTCGGTCCGCATTGGGCCTTCGTCAACCGTTTTAGCAGGAGCTGCCGTAATCTTCGTACGCAAGGAGGCAATCTCCTGCAGGGCATAAGGATTTGAGGGGACTACGGCAGTTCCGGCCAGTAGAAGTGCTGTTAGGCCAATCACCTGTTTTGGAACGAGGGTGGGCTGATTGGATTCTGTCAAAGGGAGCGCAACTTGCATGATTCGAAACTCCTTTCTAAATAAAATCCAGACAGTCTATATCATTTTTTTATGCAGAAAGAAGATGAATTATGCTTTTTATCCGGCCAGACAAAGAAAAAGGTTGTCTGCATTCATATCATTTTTGAATATTTGTTGTATTTTTTTCCCTTTGTTTTATTTCTTCTGTAACTCTTCTGTAACTCTTCCTCATAAAAAGATTTGTCTTTTTTTTGCCTGAATAGCAAAACATTTCATCGTATTTGCGCTGTAGAATTGAACAAACTAAAATAAGAAAAAATAAAGAGGTGATTTAGTTTGGGGAATTCTGACTTGAATCAACTAAAATATGAAGTTTCCAAAGAGTTAGGTATCATGAACAGCGGACCGCAGGAATATGCACAGTATCTGGACAACGCCAAATATGAAGTAGCCAATGAGTTGGGCATCCAGTTAAACAAGGGATATAATGGAGACATCACATCAAGGGATGCTGGCCGGATTGGCGGCCAAATTGGCGGTAGAATCGGCGGAAATATGGTTAAAAAGATGATTGAATTTGCTGAAAGTAACATGGTGAACAACGGTGGAAAACTCTAGTACTGATTAAGAGGATGGTTTCGTTTCCATCCTCTTTTTTAAATGATCACATTTCCTCAATTTCCTCATATTCTTTAACCAAATCACGGATCATCTTCCCTGCAGGTAGGATTTCAGTTATTTTTTCAATATATTGTCCTGAAAAAATCAGTCCCTGATCCAAATTACCCTGTTGGGCATTGATCAAGGCTTCCTTTATGCAAAAAGTTGCTGTGCATTTTTTTAAACAGCCCTCACATGTTTGTGGGGATTTTACTTTCCCCAAAAGGATTTCATCTGTAAATTTGTTTCGGATTGCTCTCCCGGGCAGCCCGACAGGGCTCTGAATGATGACAATATCCTCTGCCGTTGCTCTCAGATAAGCTTCTTTGAGGGACGGTGCTCCATTCGCCTCTTCACTGGCAGCAAAGCGGATCCCCATTTGCACGCCGTTAGCACCAAGGCTAAATGCCTCCTGTAAATCTCCGGTATCCACAATACCTCCTGCTGCAATGACCGGGATAGAAATAGCCGCCTTGATCTCAGGAACAAGAACTCTCATAGACTGATCTGTTCCGAGATGTCCTCCGGCTTCTTTCCCTTCTACTACGACCGCTGCCGCTCCCAGGCTTTCAGAAATCCTGGCAAGCTTGGCCGTCGATACAATCGGGACTAAAGGGGTTTTTGCCTCAGCGCACCAACGAAAAATGTCCCTGGAAAAACCGGCTCCCTGGATAATCAGGTCAATGCCTTCTTCCAGCGCAGTACAGACAAGCTCCTTGAAACGCGTTGCTGCAAACATAATATTTATTCCGATGATTCCTTTGGATTTCTCCCTGGCCTTTCTGATTTCGCCTTTTAATTCAGTTTCATCCAAAGCCGTCGCAGCAATAATTCCTATTCCACCGGCGTTGGCCACAGCCGCAGCCAGCCGAGAAGTGGAAATTCTAATAGCCATTCCGCCCTGGATGATCGGATACTTCGGGATCAGACCTCCTACTTTTAACACAGGTAACTTCAAAATACAGCCCTCCAATAATTTCTTCAGCAAATTTCTGCGTAATTTTTTGCAAACATTAATTCTTTCTAACGGTTCCCTTTATTCATTAATTTTTCAAGATTATTTTGATATTCAAAGTAATTTTCTCTTTGATTCTACCTCTTTTTGAGCCACTATTCAAGTTTGCTTTTTTCTGTCTATTCCACAACACCAGGCTTTTTCATATTTTACCGCGTAATGTTCATACTACATATATCTGAAAAATGGAGGGCTAAAACAGGATGCATACAATGTGGAAAGGTTCCATAAGCTTTGGTTTGGTTAATATTCCCATAAAAATGTTTGCTGCTACGGAAGAAAAGGATATCCATTTCAGATACATCCATAAGGAGTGCAGTACTCCTCTTAAGTATCAAAAGCATTGTCCGACATGTAACAAAGAAGTAAAAGAAGAAGAAATCGTCCGCGGGTACGAATATGAAACCGGTCATTTTATTGTTATCAATGAGACAGATCTTATCGCCTTAAAATCTGAAGTGGAAGAAAAGTCGATTGAAATCCTTGATTTTATTAATCTTGTGGAAATTGATCCGATTTATTACGACAAATCTTATTACCTGGCTCCGCAGGATACCGGCGGCAAAGCCTATCATCTCCTGCGGCAGTCCATGAATGATACCGGCAAAATTGCCCTGGCTAAAATGACCATCCGCAATAAACAGACGCTGGCTGCTTTAAGGGTTTACAACAAGGTCCTGGTCCTGGAAACCATTTTCTATCCGGATGAAATAAGACCCGTCAGCGAGGTACCGGGGATCAGCGAGCAGCAGGGTGTCAACGAAAAAGAGCTTAATATCGCGACCCAGCTGATTGCCAACTTAACTGCACCATTCGAGCCGGAAAAATATAAGGATAATTACCGGGAAGCACTGAAAGAGCTGATCAATAAAAAGATTGAAGGCAGGGAAATAGAAATTGCACCTGAAGCGCCCCACCGTAATGTCATTGACTTGATGGAAGCCCTTCAGGCCAGTTTAAAAGAGACCAAAAAGCCCTCCAGAAGCAAAACAGAGACGACAGCAAGCTAGTACATGTCGTCTGGACGCCACATTCCGCTCTCGGCAGATAGCGCCTCCATGGCCAGTCGCTCTTTGCCATCCATGGCATCGCGACATTAGGCCATCCGCGGCCGTCTAACAGCCGTGCTCCACATCCGCTCCGCTTACGCTGGAACTACGGCAACAGACCCTGCTATAAAGATTTAAATGTCTGGTACATTGTATTTTTGATAACTCCCCAAATTAGGTCTGGACGCCACAATTCCAGCGTTAAGCGAAGCCGGATGCGGAGCGCGGCTGTTTATGCCATGGAGGGCATAATCAGCCGCAAGCGGACTTGTGGCGTCCAGACCAAACCCAGAATGGAGATTCATATGAAACTACTGGAAGTAATGGAACCTATCCTGGCATCAGAAATCAAGACCGGTGATGAGTGGATCCACCAGATTAAATGGGACGGTATCAGAGGGATATCCTATATTGAAGACGGCAGCCTCCAGATCTATACCAAAAGTGGCAGAGAGCGAACTTCTTTCTATCCTGAAATCCAGATAGCTCCAAAACTGCTGAACGGCCATCAGGCCGTACTGGATGGTGAACTGGTTGTTTTCAATACCGAGAACAGACCATCCTTTCATCTGATCATGAATCGGGAACGCCTCAGAAACCTATCTAATCTGCCAGTCTATCAGCAAAAATACCCGGTCTGCTACATCTTGTTTGATCTTTTGTTCCTTAATGGCACAGACTTGCGCAGCCGGCCTCTAGAAGAGAGACAAGATCTTCTTCGGGCCAAGGTGTCATCTTCTTCCGACATCGCGGTTGCCGATGATTTTACGGACGGCTCAGCTCTGTTTAAGCTAATGAAAGAAAAAAATTATGAGGGAATCGTTAGCAAGAGAAAGAACAGCCGTTACCAAGCCGGCAAAAAACATAATGACTGGTTCAAAACCAAAATCAGCAAAAAAATCCTGGCCATTGTCGGCGGATTATCCTGGAAAGAGCAATTTCCAAACTCACTGCTGCTTGGTATCTTCCAGGGAGACCAGTACCTCTACATCGGGAATGCGAGTCTTGGACTGTCTCAGAAGGACTTCCAGCTTTTCAAAGCTTACGCTTCGGATTATACCCAGAAAAGCAGCCCGTTTGACAACCTCAAGAAAATGAAGGATACGACCTGGCTCAAACCGGACTTGACCTGCTGGGTAAGTTTCCTGGAATGGACAGACAGCAGGAGTCTCCGCCACCCTAAGATTCTTGGTTTCAGCAAAGATCCTGCCTCTGAAGCGCAAGGAAAGGAAACTATCATGGAATGAACCTGGAATTCGACGGCAAGACGCTCAATATAACCAACCCTGAAAAATTATTATGGCCCGCCCTCGGTATCCGCAAGCTTGATTATTTAAAAATCCTGCTGGAATTAGCCCCGTACCTTCTGCCTCACGTCAAAGACCATCTACTGACGACGATCCGTTATCCTGATGGTTTCCAGGGCAAGTCCTTCTTTCAGAAAAACATCCCTGATTATGCCCCTGGGTGGATTCCGACGATCGAATGGCGGGATAATCAGTATATCCTTTTAGAATCAGAAGCAATCCTCATTTGGCTCGGAAACCAGGCCTGTCTGGAATTCCACATTCCATTTAACCCCTATGACAGGGATCAGTATCCTTCTGCACTGGTTTTCGACCTGGACCCTTCCGAAGACCAGACCTTTGAGGATGTCACGGAAGCGGCTCTGCTGATTTTTGAAGAGCTTCAAGCGCTTCAGATTACAAGCTATATCAAAACTTCCGGGGCAAGCGGACTTCAGATCCATATTCCGACAGGCGGGAAGTATGATTACGGTACCGCCAGAAAAATCAATGAATTTTTCGCGGTTTATTTCAGCCAGAAATACCCCCGGCAAATTACCCTGGAGCGCAGTGTCGCCAAAAGAGGCCATAAGCTCTATTTTGACTATCTGCAGATGTGGCAGGGCAAAACCATCATCAGTCCATATTCACCAAGAGCAACAGCCTCCGCCTCCGTTGCCGCTCCGCTGGAATGGGAAGAGCTGCGGCGCGGGGTCAAACCCCAGGATTTTAATCTGCTGAATATCAGCAGCAGGCTGAAGGATAAAGGGGATCTTTTCGCTCCGCTGCTTAATAAAAAAAATGGACAGGACAGAAAGAATAGCCAGGATCTCGACTTTATCCTTGAACGGATTGTGGCCTACAGACAACCCTAGCAAATGATTTTAATCTAATTCAATGAATTTTAATTATAATTTGATAAATCATTTGAAAATAGCGTTTTAGTCGTTAGAGGATGTATGGAACGTGATCTCCGAGTATTTGTCCTTCAATCTGTCCAGGTAGTATTCATCTTCAAGAAGAACGACCAGCTGGTCATCCTGATCTTTGACGCACAGATTACGGAGTCCGCGCAAATTGGCCGGATCAACAGGTTTGTCGCTTCTGACCCAGCGGGCCATATGATGCAGAAGATGATGAAGCTGGATTCTTGTGCCATATTCATTTTCGAGGCGGTATTCCAGGACTTCAAACTGAAGCTTGCCCACAACTCCGACAATCAGTTCCTCCGGCCCATCCATAAAGGTCCGGAAGACCTGCACTGTCCCTTCTTCCGTCAGCTGCTTGATTCCCTTCTGGAACTGTTTGTATTTGGAAAAGTCCAGATTGATGATCTTAGCAAAATACTCCGGTGCAAACTGCGGCAGCTTTTCGAATTCAAAGGTTCCTTCCTCACTCAGGGTGTCGCCGATCCGAAAAATGCCCGGATCAAATAAACCCACCACATCTCCGGGATAAGCCTCTTCCAGGATATCGCGTTCCTGTGCCAAGAACTGCTGTGGCTGCGGAAGCTTGATCTTCTTACCGCTTCGGACATGATTGGCTGCCATTCCACGTTCGAACCTGCCCGAACAGACCCGCATAAACGCAATCCGGTCCCTGTGGGCCGGGTTCATATTGGCCTGAATCTTAAAAATGAAACCTGAAAATTGGGGATCAGTTGGCTGAATGTAACCAACCGAACTTTTTTGCGGTCTTGGCTCAGGCGCCATTTCCAGGAACTGCTCCAGAAAAGTTTGGACACCAATACTGCTCAGCGCACTGCCAAAGAAGACCGGAGACAGCATCCCCTGCTGAATCATTTCCTCATCAAACGGATCCCCTGCAATATCCAATAGTTCCAGATCTTCGCAGAGCTTATTATATAAGGCGGGTTCAAGACAGTCTTTGAGAGCGGGATCTTCAAGTCCGCGTTCGCCCGTATCAATCCGTCTCCGTTCGCCGTCCCGGTAAAGCTCCAGACATTGATGCCGCCGGTCGTAGATTGCACTGAAATCTTTTCCCATTCCGACCGGCCAATTCAAAGGAACCGTATTAATGCCTAAAACATCCTCAATCTCCTGAAGGACATCCAGCGGGTCTTTGCCAAAACGGTCCAGCTTGTTAATAAACGTAAAAATCGGTATGCCTCTCATCCGGCAGACTTTAAACAGCTTGATGGTCTGGGCTTCGACACCTTTGACCAGATCGATTAGCATGACGGCGCTGTCGGCTGCCATCAGCGTGCGATAGGTATCTTCACTAAAATCTTCGTGCCCGGGTGTATCTAAAATATTGATATGAATTCCGTTGTATGAAAACTGCATGGCGCTCGAAGTTACGGAAATGCCACGTTCTTTTTCAATTTGCATCCAGTCGGAAGTTGCATACTTGGCTGTTTTTCTTCCTTTCACTGTACCAGCCAGCCGGATAGCTCCGCCAAAAAACAGCAGCTTTTCTGTTAAGGTCGTTTTTCCCGCATCCGGGTGAGAAATAATTGCAAATGTCCTTCTGGGTTTAATCTGATTCTGGTTCGCCGTCTTTTCCATCAAATTCCCTTTCCTTTTTTACGTGCGTGTTTTTGCCTATATTACTATATCATATTCCTTAACTTTTTTCTTCTTTAACACCCGCATTGCATTCAGGATCGCAATCACAGCCACACCTACATCGGCAAATACAGCTTCCCACATTGTCGCAACGCCCATCGCTCCAAGGATGAGGACGCCTATCTTTATTCCGAGCGCAAAACCAATATTCTGCCAGACAATTCCTTTCGTTTTCCGGGCAATCCGGATTGCCTCGAGCAGTTTGGCAGGTTCGTCCGTCATCAGGACAATATCCGCGGCCTCAATCGCTGCATCCGACCCAAGTCCGCCCATGGCAACCCCGATATCAGCCCTGGCCAGGACCGGTGCATCATTGACCCCATCTCCGACAAAAACGAGTTTACTGCCGTTTTCCTTTTGTTCCTCCAGCGTTTCCAGAACAGCAACCTTTTGATCGGGAAGCAATTCAGCGTAAACTTGGTCAAACCCCAACTGCTGTCCGATCTGTTCACTGATCGCCTTCGTGTCTCCGGTCAGCATAACCAATTTCTTAACTCCTGCCTGTCTCAATCCCCGCAACGCCTCATGAACATCTTTTTTGACTCTGTCCGTAATCAGGATATAGCCGGCATATTGACGCTCAATCGCGATATAGGCAGTCGTTCCAGCCTCGGGTATTTGCGTCAGGGAGATTCCTTCCTCAGTCAGGAGCCTAGCGCTGCCGGCAATGACTTCTTTTCCCTGATATACTGTTTTTACGCCATAGCCCGGTATTTCTTGATACTGGTGGATATCTTTCTGATCAATGCCCTTCGTATTCAGTTTTTTCGTATCGTCTTCGGTGTATCGTTTCAAAATCGAAGCCGCAATGGGATGACCTGAAAAATATTCAGCCGCAGCAGCATATTCCAGCAAAGTATCTTCATCAAACCCCTGAGCAGCTTGTATTCCGGTAACTTCAAACACACCTTCGGTTAGCGTGCCGGTCTTATCAAAAACAACCGTACGCACTTGATTCAGGCCTTCCAGGTAGTTGCTTCCCTTGATCAGGATGCCGTTTCGGGAAGCGCCTCCGATACCCCCAAAAAAGCTTAACGGGATGGAGATCACCAGTGCGCAGGGACATGACACCACGAGGAAGACCAAAGCCCGGTTCAGCCATTCGCTGAACGTGGCCCCTTCAATAAACAGCGGGGGTAAAAAAGCTAAAAGTGCAGCTCCGAGCACAATAATTGGTGTATAGACACGCGCAAATGTTGTCATGAAATTTTCTGTCTTAGCTTTTTTCGAGGCGGCCTTTTCCACCAAATCCAGAACCCGTGCAACCGTGCTCTGCTCATAAACCTTCGTAACTTTCACGGTCAAAACCCCGGTCTTATTGATAAAACCAGCCAGAATACTGCTGCCGGCTTCGACCTCCCTCGGGATAAATTCTCCGGTGAGCGCCGAGGTATCCAAAACAGACCTGCCCGCAAGCACTGTGCCATCGAGGGGAACTTTCTCTCCCGGCTTGATCAGAATCATCTGGCCTTCCCTGACTTCCTCCGGTGGTACTTTGCTTATGGAATCGTCCTTCATTAAATTCGCATAGTCCGGACGAATATCCATCAGTTCACTGATCGAGCGGCGGGAACGGTTTACAGCACTGTCCTGGAAAAATTCACCGACCCGGTAGAACAACATCACAGCTACAGCCTCGGGATATTCCTGAATAGCCAGCGCCCCGACTGTAGCAATAAACATCAGAAAGTTTTCATCAAGAAACTTGCCGCGGCTAATATTTTGGAGTGCCGCCCAGACAATCTTGCCGCCAATCAACAAATAGCTGACCAGAAACAGTACGATTTCAATGGCAGGTTTCAATTTTAGCAGAAACGCAGCCGTAAAAATGACTGCTCCAATGACAAAGCAAACCAGCTCGGCATTCACTTTCTGTTCTTTCTGTTCTTTCTGTTGTTTCTGTTCTTTCTGTTCTCTTCGTTTTTCTTGTTCCGTGGTTTTCTCTTCTTTACTGGCTGCACCAATATCTTTGGACCGGATCCCAGTAATTCTTATCCCGGCTTCAATCCGGGAAGCAATTTTTTCAATTTTGAGGGCGATATCTGTGATCTTTTCAGAATCGTTTACCTCGAGATAGAGTTTACTGCCGGCAAAATCAATATTTGCAGTTTTTATACCATCCAGCTTTTTTACTTCTTGTTCGATTTTAGCCGAGCAGTTTGCACAGCCAAGACCGGCAAGCAGGATGACAGCTTCCTGACTTCTTGTATCCATATCTTTTTTCTCCTCGCTAATTCTTATCCTTCTTTGACATGGAGCATTCCCTGGCCGAAAATGCCTTTGATATGCTCGTCATCCAGCGCATAGAATACGATCTTTCCTTCTTTTCTGTTCTTTACCAGCCTGCATTGCTTAAGAATCCGCAGCTGATGTGAAATTGCCGACTGGGTCATATTTAGCAGAAAGGCTAGGTCGCAGACACACATTTCCGCTTCGGAAAGCGCCCAGAGTATTTTTATCCTTGTCGTATCACCAAATACTTTAAACAACTCGGCAAGATCGTACAGATTTTCTTCCTGCGGCATCGCTCCTTTGACCTTACTGACAATTTCTTCATGAATAACCAGACAGTCACACCGCAAATTCTCCGCTTTTCCCTCCATCAAAACAAACCGCTCCTTTGTATTTGCTCTATCAATTGAATACTCGATTGAATACTTGAATAAGTATTCATATATTATATTATTACGTATTTCTTTTATGGTCAATTCATTTTTCTATTTTTCTAATTTATTTTCCTTGTACGATTTCCTTGTACGATTCTCTGCATGATTTTTTTTAGCTTTTTCTGCCTTGGGTTCAAACGCCACGCTCTTTGAACCGGAATCTACGCATAGCCTGTAAATATTGATTTAAGTTTTTTAAGGCTATTTGTTAGGGTAAAATAAAGATGGACGGATATGAATGAGACCATCATTAATGCCGCCAGATAATGCAGCCAGCGTACAGGGTTTAATCCTCCTGCCGCTTTGACCGCTCTCTGCAGGGGCTTGAAGTAGAGGGTCATCCCGGTAATCATCTGGACCGGGATTAATCCTGCGAGCGAGGTAATCAATATTTTCTGACCTGGATTGTATTTGGGATACTTCGTCTTTTTTTCGGATAGGAAGAATTCGTATTTTAAGAATTCGGGTATTGCCTTTAAGGTCTTGCGGTTCGGAATGATTTCTTTATAGTTTTTGTCTTTAATCCCGTAGCAAATCCGTGCCAGGTACGAATTTAACAGTAAAAACTGGGCGACGGCATGTGTTTTCCGGGCTGAATCCATCCGTTTGAACCCGAAAGCGCGCGATGGGCTGTGAATGTAAAGCCCGCTAAAAATTAAAGCCAGTACGGCCGGCGCATAGACCCAGTGAAGCAATCTGACTGTTCCTGAATGACGTTGCTTTTTCCAATTCATATCATGATCTCCCTAACGGGTGTTCCCGTGGTTATTAAATGTGTCGAACAAGAGGAACAAATGTCAAATGCCCTGATCACCCGGCCGATTTCAATGGGCTGTTTTTCATCCGCAATCGGAATTCCGATCAGCGCTTCCTCAACCGGTCCTCTGCAATTCTGATTATCCCGAGGCGAAAAATTCCAGGCACTTGGTGTAATTATTTGGTATTGGGCAATCCTGCCGTTTTCAATTCGCAGCCAGTGTCCGAGCGGACCGCGCATTGCTCCGGTAATGCCAATGCCCTCGGCATTTTTCGGTACTTCAAAGGGTAAGAATATGCGTCCTTCCGGCTCAAGCTCATCGAGCCAGGATTCCATCAAAGCCCCTACTTTTTGGGCCTCGAGCGTCCTGGCGATCATCCGGTCCATCGTCGATATACCCTTTCGGTAATCTCCTTTGATCCAGAGCCTGGCCAGCGGGCCTCCTTCCAGCGGCACACCGAAATAGCGGGGCGCCTTTATCCAGGAATAAGCGTTTTCTTTTTCCCGTTCGGAAACAGTCCGTCCGTCAGAGGGGTTCCGCGGTCCGGGCTCTGCTGCATACCAGGACCTTGCCGTATGTTCTTTAATCAGCGACAGATCAAGCTTCTGGATTTGGCCGTTCACCACTGCTCCACCTGGAAAATATCTCTCCCGGTCTTGCTCCGTGCATGGAAACAGTCCGTATTCAAGCATATTCGGGGCTCTTTGGCCGAGTTCAAAGTAATCACTGTAAGCGTCTGCAAGGATGTATACATCGGCTACCATCTGATTCTGGATGAACCGATTTACTTTTTGGAGCTTCGACCGGAAATTCATGACCACATCGGCAGAAGGCGGAACTGTAGCCCCTCCAGCCAATATCCCATGAGGGAACGGGGCTTTTCCGCCTAGCAGCGCCACCATTTCGTGAGCCAGGCGGCTTATTTCCAGTGCTAAATACATATTCTGCACCATCGTATCGTTTTTCTTTTTTTCTAGCCGCTTATCTTTTGTATAACCTGGAACAAAGGGGGCTCTCTCTGGCAGGATCAAATAATCCACCAGGGAAAACAAATACAGATGACGGATATGATTCTGGAGAATATCTGCCCCGGTAATCAGGTTTCGCAAAATGTTGGCATTACGGGGCGGCTTGATCCCGGCAGCGTCTTCCAAGGCGTAGGAGGCAGCTGCTCCATGCAGCGATGAGCAGATCCCGCAGATTCTTTCCGTAAGGTATGCGGCGTCCCGCGGGTCTTTTCCCTGCAGTATCAGTTCAAACCCCCTGAAAAAGATCCCGCTGCAGCGGGCATCTACCACTTTTTTGTTTTCAACTGTGACCTCTACGGCGCAGGAGTTGTTAGCCCTTGTAAGTGGCCCTATGACAATCTTTTTCATGAAGTCATTCCTTTTGCTTTATTCGCGTCTTCATACAATCTTTTACCTGCCGTTTTCTTACTTATGACCTTTTTTAAGCCGGGGCCTGATTTTTAGCTTACTCCCGCCTGGAAGATCCTTTTTCAGTGTTTCCGCAAGTCTGCCTGTCAGGATGCTTCCCATCAGATGAGCGCCAATACCAAGCGCGGTCACAACCCCTGTCCATAGGCCCACCCTATTTGCCGTTACTTTGATCCCAGGAAGCTTTACATCCGGTAAGTGTTCAAAGAATGGAACGTTCCCATCGGAAAACTCCGGGCTGGCACAGCCGATACAAGGGGTATTGGCTTTTACCGGCCAGCTTAGATGCTCTCCGTTCCACTGGCGGACAGGGCAATCTGCATAGGTGACCGGCCCTTTGCAGCCGATCTTATACATACACCAGGGTTCTCCCGGCTTAGCGGCAAAGATGCTGTTGTCAAAATAATCCCGCCGCTGGCAAAGGTTATGGATGGTTTCTCCATAGAAAAGTTTGGGCCGGCTATAATCATCAAGTGCTGGCTCGCCGTACTGAATTAAATGGTTTAAAGTGCCCATCATCCATTCGGGGTTGATTGGGCATCCAGGCACATTGATAACTTTTCTGTCCAGAACAGCCTGTAACGATACGCATTTAGAAGGGTTCGGAGCCGCAGCATAGATTCCTCCGAACGCTGCACAGGTACCGGCAGCAACCACATAACGGGCTTCAGCACCCAGTTCCCGCACTGCCTGCAAAGCCGTCCAAGCCTTGCCGTTCCGATAACCGATCACAGAATACAGGCCATTGGACCTCGTCGGGATGCTCCCTTCAACTACCAGGATATATGCTGCTTTATGATTTTTCTGGAGATCATCAAGAACGTTGATGGCATCACTGCCTTCGGACGCGCCCAAAAGATAATCAAAACGAAGCTCTGCAATGCTGCTGATCAACTCCTGGTAGCCCGGATCCTTGGCATTAAGAAGGGAAAGCATGTCGCCGGCACAGGTATTCGTCCCGAGCCAGATAATGAGAGGTTTTGCTGGAACATCTTTATTCACCATCCCCTTACATCCCTTCTGCGGTCTTTCGTACGCTGTTATTTTATACTTCGCGATTTTTTTAGTTCAAAGAATATTATTACCGTATGCTATTGCACTATACGAGATTTACAGGTCTATCCTGTTTTGTTCAGGCATAGATAATTATGATTAGCCTTTCTCAAGGTTCCCCGGAAGGATGAACAAGCCATGAACTTTAAACAATTTATCTTAAGTCTGATTGTAATTGTCTTGTTAGCTACAGGCTGCAAAATCATCTGGGACAGACATCTAATAACCGTAAATGCAGTCGCAGTGTCCCCGGTTTCCGATTGGGAATATGAGGCCGTAATGAAAAGGGATATCCTCTGTCTGATGCTGGCCTATCCCGAAACCATTACCGGTGTGGATAAAGCATCTGAAAATGAGGTCTATGTCCTTTTAAAATCCGGGAAAAAAATCTTATATGATGACCGAAAAGAAAAAAACTCCTGGCAGAAATCTGGGAGCCCCGACCTCCAGGATATGATGGATCAGCTCTACCCCTTATCCAAGATTACGGAGATTTTGCCGAATTACTACAACCCTGGCTGCGCAAGAGTTTATCCGCTTCTGAAAGAAGCCTATGGAACGAGCAAGAAAGCAATCCTGTCCAATCTGATCAAAGTCAGCATTGGCTACAAGTATGTAGAGTTTAACGGTAACAATAAAGCTGCAGAATCCTTAAAAGCGGTCATGAAAGAACTGCTTCCGTTGTCCCGCCAAAGCCATAAGGTGTACGCTGCTTCTTTTCCGAGCAGCGGGGCTTTCAATTACCGGCTGATCGGCGGTACAAATAGGCTGAGTTCCCATGCCTACGGTATCGCAATCGATCTTAACAGTAATAAATACGATTATTGGCGCTGGTCCACCCGTGAAGAAGGTCAGAAAAGGCTTAATGCCTATCCCCAGGAGGTCTCTGCTATCTTTGAGAAATATGGTTTTATCTGGGGCGGCAAATGGGGAAATTTCGATATTATGCATTACGAATACCGTCCGGAAATCATTCTGAAAGCGCGTTATTTTTCCGAAAGACCCGTCTCGGGGATTCCATGGTATGACGGTTTACAAAGCAGCCAGAAAGCCTGGGAATATATCTGGCTGATTGAAGAAAGCCTGTAGCTTTATATGCTTAGCGTTCAGTCAACTTGAATCGCTAACAACACTGAATCGGGAACATCCTGGCGGTATTTTTTCTTTCATGATACAATTATTCACAACAATACATTACTATTTTATGTCATTTTTGGTAATATTAATCATGATATACAAGTTGATCTGTTACGTTGAATATGTACGGGAGTTTTTACTCTTAGGAGGTCCTGAACCATTGAATAAAAGACAGTTGGGGCAGCGGGGCGAAGATATGGCTTTGGAACATATTAAGGAAGCCGGCTTGAACATTATCCAGCGCAATTATCGTTGTCCCAAGGGAGAAATCGACATTATCGCCAGGGATGGGAAAACAATTGTATTTATCGAAGTCAGACTGAGGAGTTCCAATTGCCGGGGATCCGCAGAAGAAAGCATCGGCCTCTGGAAAATCCAAAGGCTTAAAAGTATTGCCTCGTATTATCTTCTGGAACAACACTATCGTCAATGGCCGCAAATCAGGTTTGATGTTTTCGCCATTAACATGGCTGAAGGCGTTCCCGAGTTTAATTGGATCCAAGGGGCACTATAAATGGCTCATTTTCTTTCCGTTTCTATTGACGTTTCTGTCTGATGTTTCTGTCTGTTTTCTGGTTTCTGTCTGATTCCACAAAGCTCGTTAAAATTTTACTATATTCATCCATTAATGTAATTTTATAGAAGGATATTTGCTGTCAGAAGCGAATTCTGTTTTCGAGGTGAAAAAAATGTTTGCTTCTGTCAGCGGAATGTCTGTCGACAATCTCTCGGCCCAGCCGGTCAGTGTCGAAGTGGATATTGCCAATGGTCTTCCCTGTCTGGAAATTGTAGGCCTTGCGGCCACTGCTGTGAAAGAGGCCAGAGACAGAGTCCGGTCAGCGTTGAAAAACTCAGGTTTCGATTTCCCTTTGAAAAGAATTACAGTTAATCTTGCTCCTGCAGACCTGCGCAAAGAAGGCTCCGGTCTGGATTTGCCGATCGCATTGGGTATATTGGCTGCCATGGAAGAACTGAATAACTCCGTACTGAACCGCTATGTTTTTGCCGGCGAACTTTCCTTGGAAGGTCTTTTGCGTCCGATACCGGGTGTTCTGACCATGGCGCTGGCTTTAAAAAGCGAGCCAGAAAAACAAGTCCTGATTATACCGCCTGCGAATCTGGCCGAAGCGAGGCTTGTAACCGAAATAAAGAGTGCAAGCGTGATCAGCCTTGCTGAGCTAGTGGGGATTTTGAACGGAGAAGACAGTTTTTCCGTAATTCCTTCTCCGCCCTCTGCCGAAATCCTTGAAAAGGTATCTGTGGACTGGTCGGATATCCATGGCCAGATACAGGCCAAACGTGGACTCGAAATTGCCGCCTGCGGCGGGCATAACCTAATTATGGTTGGTCCGCCCGGCTCCGGGAAAACGCTGCTGGCCAGAGCATTTGCCGGGATCCTGCCTCCGCTCACGGTTGAGGAGAGTCTTGATGTGACTCAGCTTCACAGCCTGACTGGTATTATCCGGGGAAATGGACAGCTGATTACGCAAAGGCCTTTCCGCAGCCCTCACCATACGGCTACAGTTGCCGGAATCATCGGCGGGGGACAGAAAATTAAGCCCGGGGAACTCGCCCTGGCCAATCATGGTGTTCTCTTTCTGGATGAACTGCCTGAGTTTTCCCGGGAAGTCCTCGAAGCACTCCGTCAGCCGCTCGAGGATCGGAAACTGACGTTAATCCGTCTGAGAGGCAGAATCGAGTTTCCGACACGCATTTGTGTCATCGCTTCGATGAATCCGTGTCCGTGCGGTTATTTTGGGGAGAATGGCCGGGAATGTTCCTGCACACCCCTGCAGGTTAGCCACTACCGTGGGAGGGTTTCCGGACCCTTACTGGACCGCTTTGATCTTCAGCTTGAAGTGCCCCGTTTGAGCTATGGGGAGTTAAAGCATGGGGACAACCGGGAAACCTCTGAGATTGTCCGCAACCGGGTGATCAGAACCAGAGAAATTCAGTACAAAAGATTGAATGAGAGCAGGACAAACTCAGAAATGACCGGACGCGAAACAAAAGTGCTGTGCCAATTGGACAGCGCCGGTGAATCCCTCCTGCAAAAAGTTTTTGATAAGAACCTCTTCAGTGCCCGGGCCCACGACCGTATCCTGCGGGTAGCCAGAACGATTGCTGATATGGTGGGATCAGAAAATATCCGGGCGGAACATCTGGCCGAATCACTACAGTACAGGGCTTTGGACAGGGCAAATTTGCATGAGATAAATTAAATTAATTCAGAAAAATAAAGTCTAAGAAAAAACAAAAAATAAAGGCCGCTTATAAAGCCTTTACAATTATTCATGATTTTGATTTTCAGACTCTTGACAATCTAGAATTACGATCATTTACAATTAAATAGTTTTTTGTACAGACACAAACAACCTTTTTCATTCCATAATATGGATATATAATTTGACTGAATGGAGTGATTAGTTTGCATCATCAGGTTCACAAGGGAGACAATTTATCAAAAATCGCGCGTTTACACGGCGTGACCATCGTAATTTTATTAAGATTGAACCCTCATTTAAAAAAACGCAGACACCGAATTTATGTTGGAGAAAAAATCCGCGTTAGTTGAAGATAAATATAGAGCTCATGGAAAAATACGTCTCAGAATAGTAAGGGATAGCCGCTTTCGTGCAGCTATTCCTTACTTTTTCCGGATATATGCTAATTATTATTCTAATAACCCTATTGTCTTATAGCTTCTTTATGTAGGCGCATGTTCTAAAATATATACTTACGTATCACAAAAGCTTACGTATCGTAAAGATTACCCAAGCTTGTACTGCGTTCCGGTAATGATTTCTTTGATCGGGGAGAAACTTTGCCGGTGGATTGGGCAAGGACCAAAGCGGTTTATTACCTCCATGTGCAACTTGGTTCCATAACCCTTGTGTTGATCAAAATGATATTCCGGATAAAGCTGATGCATCTCATCCATCAGCTCATCCCTGGTGACCTTGGCCAGAATTGAAGCTGCGGCAATACTCGCACTAAGACCGTCTCCACCAATAATGGCTTTCTGAACCGTATTAATGTTCAGCATGTCCCTGCCGTCAATAATGATGTAATCAGGGTTGGGTTTCAGGTTTTCCAAGGCTCTTGTCATCGCCAGCTTTGTAGCTCTTAATATGTTCAGCAGGTCAATTTCCTCGGATGTCGCACTTCCCAGCGCAAAAGCTACAGCCTGCCTTTTAATTTTTCCCGCTAATTCTCTTCTTTTCTTTTCCGAACATTTTTTAGAGTCATTCAGACCGGGCAGGTCAAACTCCCTTGGGAGGATGCAGGCAGCGGCAATAACAGGCCCGGCAAGTGGGCCTCTCCCTGCTTCATCTACACCGGCAATACGTGAATACCCTTCAGCGAACAAACCTTTTTCTATCTCCAGGAGTTTCTCTATCCTTTCGATTTCATTCATTCCTTCATCTCCCCAGCTGAATAAAATGTGGCACATACGCCAGAGACCAGTCTCCGTAATGTATAGAAGCGTCAAATTTTAATCCATCGTCACTTTGGCGATCTTACCGCTGCGGAACTCACGAAGAAAGATCTGGGCGGCTTTGAAGGTATCGATCCTGCCACCGCTAACCAAACAGCCTCTTTTACGGCCAATTCCTTCAAGATCAGTGTCTGTTTCTTCAAGCTTGTAAAAGCTTTGCAGTTCCTGAGGATAGTTCTGTTTAAGCCAAGCGAGAAGCCACTGGGCAAGTTCTTCCTGGTCGAATACCTCATCTCTTACCGCGCCGGTCACAGCCAGCTTCCTGCCTACTTCGGGATCATCAAATTTGGGCCAAAGCATACCCGGAGTATCAAGCAACTCGACTTTATCATGTATCCTGATCCACTGGTTGCCGCGCGTAACACCTGGTTTGTTGCCCGTCTTGGCTTGTGAACCGCCGGTCAGCTGATTAATCAGCGTAGACTTGCCAATATTGGGTATCCCGACAACCATGACGCGAATAGGTCTTCCCCGCACTCCCCTGGCGGCCAGCCGTTCTCTTTTATCCGTCATCAGTTCGTCGAGCAGCGGGACAATTTTTTTGACGCCAACACTGGTCATGGAACTAATCGCTAAAACAGGTCCTTCTTTGCCAAGTTCAGCTAACCACTGGTCGGTCCTCTTTTTGTCGGCCAAGTCCGATTTGTTCAACAAAAGCAAGCGGAGCTTGTTTCCAAGCAGCTGCTTCAGCAGGGGATTCCTGCTGCTCAGCGGCAAACGAGCGTCTCCCAGTTCCATGACAATATCAACCCAAGCCAGTTGTTCTTCGAGCTTTCTTTTCGCTCTGGTCATATGACCAGGATACCATTGAATGTTCATAATCCTCCATAGAAAACGAAAGAGCTGAATTTCTCCAGCTCTTTTCCATCTTCTCTGTTATTAGCGGCGTTCTCTGATTCTGGCCGATTTGCCGTAACGGTCACGCAGATAGTAAAGTTTCGCTCTGCGGACAATACCTTTACGTACAACTTCAATCTTGTCAATACGTGGAGAATGAAGGGGGAATGTTCTTTCTACACCTACTCCGTTGGAAACACGGCGCACGGTGAAAGTCTCCCTTAAGCCATCGCCCTTCCTTTTAATCACAAGCCCCTCAAAGACCTGAATACGCTCACGAGAACCCTCGATAATACGTACATGTACTTTGACTGTATCTCCAGGACGGAATGAAGGAATATTATCTTTAAGCTGCTGCTCTTCAATCATACGAATATAATCCATAATAAATTACCCCCTTCCTTGCCTAGATGTTCTTAACTTCTTACATCAAGCCAGAGGACCATCCGTTTTTTACACTGTATCATATTACCACACACACCAAAAATGCGCAATATACTATATCTTTTTTACTAAATCTCTAGTTAATATTCTTCAAGTTTTCGATACAGCGTCAATTTTTGCTTGTCCTTCATATCTGCTTTTCATTTCTGTTTTTTCTGATCTTCTCTGATTCCGGGATTATATAAAACGGCCAAACCAGTATTTTTCAAATCCGAGTTTTGCCAAATAGGCTGCCCGTGTTGGCTTCCATAGAGAGATCGATGGGCTTGGCTTTTTATAATACTGAACCGATGAATATCGGGCTCGACCGAACCCGGTATTCATGATTCAGGTTCCCTTTCCTTTATAGGTATATTCCGGCTTTGCCCCCCTGGACAGAAGATAGATATTTCTTGCCACTACATCTGCCTGGTAATGCGCAAACGTGCCGGCTTTCGGTGCGTAGGCCCCCATTACCGGAAGCTTTACCGCTGCAGCATCACCAATGGCATAGATTGTCGGGTAATTTGTTTCCAGCGTGTGAAGGTCTACTTCAACAAATCCACTGCTATCCACCAAATTCGACTTTCGCAATACCTCCGGAGTCCAGTGAGGCGCAATACCCAACAAAAGATCCGCAGCAATTTTCGTGCCATGATCCAGGATTAAAGCTTTTTCCTCAATCCTGAGCACTTTCGCTTCCGTGATCAATTCTATCCCTTTTTCAGCAAGCATTTTCCTTACGCTTTGCCCAACCTTGGGCTTGGCTAATGGCTCCGGGGAGTAATCCGGCGTCACCAAGATAAGCTCAATTTTATTTCGAATTCCCCTTTTTCGAAAAAACTGGTCCAAAAGAAACATTATTTCATAAGGAGCAGGTGGACATTTGTAGGGCAAGCTAGATATAAAAAAAACAATTCGTCCGGAGGAGAAATTGTTTAATTGCTGATTTATCTTTCTCACCCCATCAAAATCATAAGCATTTAAAGCATATTCTTTGAATCCGGGTACGGTCTCCGTGTGATACTCCACTCCCAAAGAAATAATCAAGTAGTCAAAAGGCAAGACTCCCTGATTTGTTGAGACCTGATGTCCGGTTACATCGATTTTCTGTACTTCCTGATGCAAAACATGGATATTCTTCTTTTTTAAATTGGTTAACTTCCTTGTTATATCCGTTGGTTCTCGCTGACCGATCATCAGAAGTGGATAAGCGGCTGCAAAGTAATGATTTACTTCCCGGTCTACGACCGTTACCTGCATGGAATCCCCCGCCGCATTTTTAAGAATATTGGAGGCAACAATACCGCCGATTCCCCCACCCAGAATTAAAGTGTTTTTCATAATCTCACCCCAGCACTATTTTCTCCAAAAGAAAACACTTTATTCTAGTGCCTTGTCAATCCGAAAGATCGCGATTAATGGCCTCTGAGCCTATCCAAAATGATTGCCGCAGCTGACCGGACAGACAGATGATTATAGTCCCCAAAACCATAAACCGGCTTCAGAATATAGTCTGCTTTTTCCATTTCTTCCTTTATAATACCCCAACCTGTTCCGAAAAGCAGCAGAAAGTCCTCATCAGTTTCCTCGAGTTTCCGGCGCAGGTCGGAATATTCAATCGTATTCCGATACAGTCTCGCATCCGTTGCAACCGTGAATAATTTCTTGCCGGGATTCCTGCTTTTGATTTCCTGGACAACTTCTTCCAGCGTCGAAGCAAGCTTCACTTTCTCAAAAGCTTCATATCTATTGGGGTTATATTCAGCGCCATACCCTTCCCGCCAAAAGCCCATGATCCGCCGGGCGAGATCCTGCTGAGCCGGACCGGGATGGACAACATAATAGGTATTCACCCCATAAGTAGCTGAGCTTCGGGCAATATCGTGCAAATCAAGGTTGGTTATCGACGTTGCGATCTGCTCCATATTTTTGTTGTAGACAGGTGCGTGAATAAGGGCTACATATAATTCTCCCATTATTTCCTCCAGATCTTATTAAATAGTAATCTAGGGTTAGTCTGTGGGTCACAATATCCGCGTGCCATGGATGGCATAATCCGTTTAAAGGCCGCGCTACGCAATCCTGCTCCGCTCACAGCGGAACTGTGGCCCCCAGACTGATCGTAGGATTATTTACGCAGATCTGCATGCCAGAATGCAGATCTTTCTTTAGACGCATAAGCATTCACTTCGTAAGACGGCACTAGAAACGAGGCTTACAACGAAAAGCAATACGCTAAATAAGTGGCTATATAGCATGCAGACCTGCCACAATAGGTCTTTGGTCTTTATACTACTCACTCTTAATTCGTCGTCTCCGTTTCGGAGCAGTCTTTAAATGCTCCCATTTCTCGCGGTAAATCTTAATCTCCGGATGATCGAGCGCAAGTTCCTCTAGAAGTGGATAATCTGTTTGCTGAAACTCTATCTGCGGGATTAAATCACTTCTTTTCAGGAGAGTCCTTCTCAGAGACTCTTTTCTACGCCAGCATTCAATGTTGGCGTGGTGTCCTGAAAGCAGAACCTCGGGCACCTGCATTCCTTCAAAGTCGGGAGGACGTGTATACTGAGGATACTCGAGCAGACCCTGACTGTGGGAATCATCCTCTTGAGAAACACTGTTCCCGAGGACGCCCGGTAAGAGCCTTGCCACCGAATCGATCATCACCATCGCAGCAAGTTCTCCTCCCGTTAAAACATAATCTCCGATGGACATCTCCTCATCGACCAGGGCGCGTATTCTCTCGTCAAATCCTTCATAATGGCCGCACAAAAAAACTAACTCATCATACCCAGCCAGTCTCAAAGCTTCCCGCTGCTCAAATTTTTTCCCCTGAGGCGAGAGCAAAATAATTCGGCGGCTTCCTGCAGGCTCCGGCAAATTCCGGACAGCCTTGAACAGAGGCTCCGGCTTTAAAACCATTCCCGAACCCCCGCCATACGGGATATCATCCACATTTTTATGTTTGCTCTCGGCATAATCGCGGAAATTGACAAGCGCTATCTCAAGCAGGCCCGCTTCCTGAGCCCTTTTCAGAATGCTTTCTTTTAATGGCGCAAACATTTCCGGAAAAATCGTCAGTACCGTAAACTTCATATGCAGCCTCTCTTTATGCTAAGACTCATCATCGAGTAGCCCCGGAGGCAAAATGACATCCATTCTTTTCGCCTGGACATCCACCTTTTTGACAACGGTTCTTAAGGCCGGAACACAGAATTCAGTTTTTTCGCCGCGGACAATATAGATATCGTTCGAACCAGTTTCCTGAACTCTTATCAAAGTTCCCAGCAGAATATCATTCTCGTAAACCTGCATTCCCTCAAGCTCAAAGTAATACCAGCGGTCTTGCAGCGGAGGAATCTCCGATCGATCTAGCCTGACCTCAAATCCACGGATCTTTTCAGCATCCTCCCTGGTAGCAATGCCTTCCAAAGTCAGGAACACGATACCTTTCGGATCGATCCTTACCCCCTGGACATGAAAAATTTTTTCAGTCTCTCCATCAGATAGATAAATTTCTTTCAGATCCCTGAACCGCTCTGTATTATCCGTAATCGGATATACCTTGATCTCTCCTTTGATACCCTGCGGTTTCAGGACCTCTCCAATTAATACACTTTCCAAGGCGTTACGCCCTTTCCTTTAAAGAATTTCCGAAATCCATCCATCCCATTTAAAGAAAACTTGGCCATCGTCAGCCTTAGCTGTCCTTAGATGGTTCAAAAAGCACTTAGCGTTTTTCTGAACCAGTAAAGTCAAAAAGGGCCTGAGCCCTTTCCAACCTTACTGGTCAATATCAACAATAACCCTGCGTCCGTCTTTCACGGCCGCAGCCTTGACAATTGTCCGGATAGCGTTAGCGATCTTGCCCTGTTTACCGATCACTTTACCCATATCTTCCTGAGCAACTGTCAACTGAAGGTGCACAGTTCTCTCTGTAGCATTCTGAACCACAATAACTTCTTCAGGATGATCCACCAATGCCTTAGCTAGTACCTCTACGACTTCTTTCACAGGAGTCACCTCCATGCTTACTTGGATTTATGAAATTTCTCCATAATTCCGGTCTGACTGAGCAGAGATTTTGCGGTATCCGAAGGTTGAGCTCCCTGAGTCAACCATTCCAGCGCTTTGATCTCATCTATCTTGATTTCATGAGGATTTTTGGTAGGATCATAATACCCAATTTCCTCAATTGCTCTGCCATCACGGCGGGATGCTGAGTCGCATACTACAAGACGGTAGAAAGGATTTTTCTTTGCACCCATGCGGCGCAAACGAATCGTTGTTGCCATAATTTCACCTCCTCCAACAAACTCTAAGAATATATTCAACAACATAAATGTTATTTGGGAATCGCCAATAATTCTAAGGTATATTCCAATTATTTGAAATTGACACTATATCTGGAAAGGAAATTTGGGGAAAGACTTCTTGCCTTGTTTTTTCCCTTTTTTCCCTTTCTTCGCACCGCCTTTGGCGGCTCCTCCCATCCCTGGGAGCCCGGAAAGCTGTTTCATCATTTTCTTGGTTTGTTCATATTGCTTAAGAAGCCTTCCAACATCGACAACCGTTGTTCCGCTCCCTTTCGCTATCCTTTTTTTACGGGAGTCCTTGATTAGGATCGGTTTTCTTCTTTCATCCGCTGTCATCGAGCAGATGATGGCTTCCGCCTTGTAGAACTCTTTCTCATCGATCTGGACGCCTTTCATCTGCTTGCCGATTCCAGGCAGCATTTCCAGCACAGACGACAAAGGACCCATCGAGCGCAACTGTTTGATCTGGTCAAGATAGTCATCCAGCGTAAGCTCTTGTTTGCGGATTTTCTCTTCCAGTTCCCTGGCTTTTTTCTCGTCGACATTCTGCTGGGCTCTCTCGATCAGGGTCAGCACATCGCCCATACCTAAAATCCTGGACGCGATCCGGTCAGGGTGAAAAACTTCCAAAGCATCTATTTTTTCGCCGGTTCCGGCAAATTTGATTGGGCAGCCGGTCACTGCTTTGACGGAAAGCGCTGCACCGCCGCGGGTATCCCCGTCAAGCTTGGAAAGAATAACGCCGTCAAGTCCGAGCTGTTGGTGAAAAGCATCGGCAGCATTTACTGCATCCTGACCTGTCATGGCATCGACGACCAACAATATTTCATGCGGTTTGACATTTCCTTTGATCCTGGACAGTTCATCCATGAGTTCTTCATTAATATGCAGCCGTCCGGCAGTATCAATGATGACGACATCATTGCCATTTTTTCTCGAAAATACCAGACTCTCGGAAGCGATCTTCACGGGATTTTCCTGACCGAGAGAAAAAACCGGAACCTTGATCTGTTCCCCTAAAACTTCCAGCTGTTTAATTGCAGCAGGACGATAGATGTCACAGGCGACCAGCAGCGGGTGTTTCCCCTGCTTTTTCAGCATATTGGCGAGCTTGGCACCATGGGTGGTTTTTCCGGCTCCCTGCAGTCCCACCAGCATAATAATTGTCGGTGGTTTGGAGGAAATCGATATTTTGCTTTCACTCCCACCCATCAGACGGATAATCTCTTCGTGGACAATTTTTATCACATGCTGCCCGGGAGTAAGGGATTCTAGTACTTCCTGACCTACAGACCTCTCCTTGATCCGGGCAATCAGTTCTTTGACAACCTTGAAATTGACGTCTGCTTCAAGCAGCGCAATTCTAACTTCACGCAGGGCCTCTGTAACATCGGCTTCGGTTAATTTACCTTTTCCTCTAAGTCTTTTGAAAGTAGCCTGGAGTTTTTCGCTTAGACCCTCAAACATTGCCATCCCGGCGTCCCTTCTTTCCCCATCGTATTTTTATTCGCTATTCGAGCGTATCTGCGATAATCTCTTTGATCCGCATATTTATATCCAACTGACGTTTCCAGGCAGATCCGCTGGAGAAATCTTCTTTTTTTACTTCTTCCAGCAGGGATTCTATGCGGTGGAATTTATCTCTTTCCTGGATAAATCGGAAAATGAGTCCAAGCTTGTGCTCATATCCCTCCAGAATCTTTTCAGTTCTTTTGAGTAAATCATAAACCGCCTGGCGGCTGATGCCTTCTTCGGCAGCAATCTCAGACAGTGAGTAATCCTGCTGATAGTACAAATCCCATATTTTTCCTTGCTTTTCTGTCAGCAAGGGGCCATAAAAATCAAATAACAAGGCTTTTTCAGCAATTTCTTTCATTTTGATATTCCGGCCTCACCGTAAAGTATTTTTGCTTTACATCTTTTGTATTTTATCCAAAAATACTTTCGTTGTCAAGTTTTTTACTGCGTGTTGGATTGGGATTGGCAAGTCAGAATAATAAGAAATTTGTAAATCATTGTCTAGTTTTAGCATTCTTAAAGCTACTCACTTCATTTATTATTATGAGTATAATTGACTATATAATAAATGTATTTACATTTTTATGTATAAATCGCTATTTTTCCGTGGTAATATATTACATATATTTCAGAAAATCAAAAAAATTTCCGATAATATTATGGATAAATACTGTACGGAGAAATAAATATGAAAGTAACAAAGAATAAGACACTAATTTTTGTTTTCATTGCTGTTTATTATCTTTTTTACCTTACTGCGACCATTAACCAATCCAATTTTTGGGGGAATATTCTCTCGCCGATTGGTGCCCTGATATCATTTTCTCTGCTTTTGTATGCCTATTTTAAGCCAAACCAGCCAAAGTATGTCCGTTACATCTGGCTGTCTTTTTCTTTTGCTTCCCTTTCCTGGGCAGTCGGTGACTTCATGTGGGACTATTCTGTTTGGGTGCTTGGGATTGATCCAATAGATGATTTGTATATTGCGACCCTGTATTTTGGCACCAATTTTTTTCTTTCGATCGGTTCTGTCATCTTTGCCCTAAACCGCTTCAGAAGATGGAATGCCCTACAGCTGCTGATTGACAGTCTGACGATGTCCGTTTCCATTCTGCTGTTGATTTGGGTCATTTACCTTGATGCGCACTATGAGAACCTTTACCTTATTTCCAAAGGCGGCTGGACTTTATCTATGAGCATCCTTCTCGATATTGGAATGATGACCGGTATATCCATCTGGTTTTTCTCAATCCGGGCCGGAAATATCGCCCCCTCCGTCCGACTTTCATCAGGCTCCGTTTTTGCCTTCGCTTTGCTCGACTTGATCTATTATTATCTCTATCTCCATGATCTTTATATTCCGAATTCAGTGATTGATTCGATTTATATGGCAAGCTTGCTTGGTATTGCGCTCAGTGCGCTTATAACGCCCCAGAATATAACAGCAGAGGCTGATGATCTCACGCTATATGGGGATTATTCTAACGAAGGTTACAGAAATCAGGGGTTACTTTTATTGGTCGGGCCTATTATCATTCTGTTTTTTGTTGGATTCAATATTCAAAGCTTATTGATTTTTTTCATTATTATCTTTCTTCATGGAATATTGAGCAATCATATTCAGAATTCCATCAAAGACCAGCGTCTCTTAACAAGAGAAAAAGAGCTGAATGCCGAACTTGAAAAACGTATTGATGAACGTACACGGGAGCTTTCGGAAAAAGCCAGAGAACTCGAGAAAAAAAACCGCCAGCTACATTGTCTCTCCAGTCAAGATATCGTAACGAAGCTTTACAACCGCCGCTTCTTTCTGGAAGCTGTGCAGGAAAAAATCAAAAACTGCCAGGACGATAATATTCTCGTCCTGTTATTTCTTGATATTGACCGGTTCAAAACGATCAATGATGTTTATGGCCATATTATCGGAGATAAACTGATCATTGCACTTTCCAAGCGTCTCCAGAAATTTACCGATCCTGAACATGACCTGCTGGCCCGCTTCGGCGGTGATGAATTTGTGCTGGCGTTCCATGGCAAATATCATAACGGCGATATTGAGAAGCTGGCCCAAGGTATCATCGCCATCTGTACAGAGCCAATCCAGCTCAGTAAATATACATTCCACATAACGATCAGTGTCGGGATCTCCATTTACCCGCATGATGCTTCAAGTCTTGACGCCCTGATCCAGAATTCCGATATAGCGATGTATGAGGCCAAGAAAATAGGGTTCAATAAATACGTCTTTTTCAATGAGCAAATCAATGCGATCCTCCAACGGAATCTAAAGCTTGAAATTTTATTGAGAAAGGCGATCTATGATAAAGAATTTTCACTTCATTACCAGCCCCAGTTCAGCATACCGGATAACAGTCTTATCGGAATTGAAGCACTGCTCCGCTGGAATAGTCCGGCTGAAGGTTCAATTCCTCCGAACGAATTCATTTCGATTGCAGAGGAGACAGACCTGATTATTCCGCTTGGAAAATGGGTGATGAACAGGGCGATCCGCCAAATTGCCGAATGGAACAACCGTTATCAGACCACTCTGAAAATGGGCATCAACGTTTCGATCAAACAGCTGAATCATAAAGAATTTGGTGAAATGGTCAAA
Source organism: Dehalobacter sp. CP (assembly GCF_047652685.1). Lineage (NCBI taxonomy): Bacteria > Bacillati > Bacillota > Clostridia > Eubacteriales > Desulfitobacteriaceae > Dehalobacter > Dehalobacter sp. CP. Next base: position 921,151 of record NZ_CP157399.1, on the reverse strand, counting down.
TCAGCAATCAAATTCTATGCTGTTCCTCCGGAATGGATTGATATGGAGATCACTGAAAGCATAGCAATCGAAGAAGCCTATGATATTCACGGGATTATCAAAACGATCAGGGATATCGGAATTTCTATCTCGATTGATGACTTTGGAACCGGCTATTCCTCTCTAAATCATTTGAAGATGTTTCCATTTGACCGCATAAAATTTGCCAAACTCTCCATTGATCATATTGTCAATGATGAGTTTGACAAAGAAATTGTGCGTTCGATTATTGTGCTGGCGAATTTTATGAAAATTAAAACCATCGCCGAAGGCGTTGAAACTGCAGCCCAATACGAAGTGTTGAAAGAATTGGGCTGTGATCAGATTCAAGGCTACTATCTGGGCAAGCCCATGCCGGCTAAAGAGTTCGAAAAAGCCTTTTTTAGCTTACCCCAACAGTTCCTTTTAGAAAATTCTCCAGTAAATTCTTCAATAATTTCTTTATAAAATTTTACAGAATTCCCCTTGTTTAACCAGGTCGGCAGGATAGCGAAAAGCTCAGACTTCAGACGCTATTCTCCTGGCTCTTTTTTCTGCTTCGCGGCAGATTTTCTGTTCGTCAAGTGTCAGCAGTCTCCTGTCTTCCATCAGGATCTTTCCGTCGACGATTACCGTTCTGACATCCCCGCCCCTGGCACAGTAAACCAGATGTGAAGGTATCGAGAACCTCGGATAGAAATGCGGCTGATCAAAGTCAATCGAAATCATATCCGCTTTATAGCCGGGCTGAAGTTTACCTAGATCCTTCAATCCTGCCACAGTTGCCCCTCCGGCCGTCGCCATTTTCAGAACTTCATAGGCTTTGAGGTCTTCAGGAGAGCCAACCAGTTTTTGCTGAAAGGAAGCCGAACGCATTTCCCCAAACATATCAAGATCATTATTGCTGGAAGTACCGTCTGTTCCGAGTCCGACAGCAATCCCCCGCTTAAGCATTTCCGGAATCCGTGCTGTTCCGCTGCTCAGCTTCATATTGCTTTCCGGGTTATGGGCAACCCCTACGTTATACTTTTTAAGGATATCCAGTTCGGCATCATTCAGGTAAACACAATGGGCAGCAATCATTTGTCCTCCCAATATACCCTGTTGTTCCAGCCAGCAGAGCGGCGTTGTTCCATATCTCTCCCTGATCGTAGCGAGTTCGGATTCTGTCTCCGCGAGATGGATATGGATGCCGGCTCCTAACCTGTCGGCCTCCTGTTTTACAGTCAGCAGAAATTCTTCTGAACAGGTATACGGGGCATGCGGGCCAAACATAATCTTAATTCGTCCGTCCCCAGCGTTATGATACTTCCGGAATAATTCAATATTTTCCTGCAGTGATCTGTTGCCGGCTTCTTTATTGTGATCAATCATGCCGCGGGACAGCAGTGCTCTAGTCCCTGATTCCAAAACTGCCCTGGCCGTTTCTTGTTCACTGATATACATATCCGTCATGGTCGTCGTACCGGAACGGAGCATCTCACAAAGAGCAAGCGAACTCCCCCAGTAGATATCTTCCGGTGTCATTTTATCTTCAAAAGGCCAGACCTTTTCCTGCAGCCAGGGCATAAGCGGCATATCATCGGCATAGCCGCGCAGCAGTGTCATTGCAGCATGCGTGTGCGTGTTAATAAGTCCGGGCATCACGACATGGTTCGTTAAATCCAGGACTCTGTCTGGATTAAAACCCGCCGGGGCTGTTCCTCTCTCCCCGACAGAAACAATACGGTCCCCGTCTATCGCAATTTCTCCCTGCAGGTAGAAATCCTGTGCATCGGTCATCGGTAAAATCATCGCTCTGATTAGATACCTGGACATTGGGTTACCTTCTTTCTCTTCTATATCATTTGACGCCTGTTTGCAGAAAAAAACGGCTTAAATGAACCTGTACAAAAATCCATTTGAGCCGAACGTTTTTTCTATTTCGTATTATCTTACCAGCATCTTCACCATATTTACAGAATAGGGCGGGGATATGATCCCTTTTTCCGTAATAATCCCGGTAATATATTTTGCCGACGTAATATCAAAAGCGGGATTGTACACACTGACTTCATCGGGAACAATCCTTACATCCATGATTTTCCGAACTTCCTGATCGTCCCGCTCTTCTACAGGGATCTCGTCCCCGCCAGATATTTTCAAATCAATGGTCGTTGTCGGTGCCGCCACATAAAACGGAATTTGATGAGCAGCAGCCAGCACGGCCAGCGAATAGGTTCCTATCTTGTTGGCCGTATCGCCGTTGGCGGCAATACGGTCCGCCCCTACGATAACCATATCGACTTTCCCCTGCTGCATCAGATAGCCGGCCATATTATCCGTAATCAACGTTAACGGGATCTGATCCTGAAGGAGCTCCCAGGCCGTTAATCTGGCCCCCTGTAAAAGGGGTCTCGTTTCGCCTGCAAAGACATGAATCTTTTTCCCGGAATCATGTGCAGTCCTAATAATCCCCAGGGCTGTCCCAAATTCAACCGTAGCAAGACTGCCTGTATTGCAGTGCGTCAGGATATTTGCTTTTTCCGGAATCAGCGTGTTGCCGTATTCCCCAATACGTTTGTTCATTCTGCGGTCATCTTCGGCAATTTCATTCGCTTCATTGATTAAAGCTGCCCGAATATTTCCAATATCATTCATATTCAGAAATTCTCTGAATTTATCTTCCATTTTTCTAAGTGCCCAAAAAAGGTTTACAGCAGTTGGACGTGTTCCTTCCAAAACGGTCCGAACCTCACCCATATAATCTTTAAAGTCTTCACCGCTTCCGCGGTATTCGGCAGCCCCCAGCGCAAAGCCGTAGGCTGCAGCCGCCCCGATTGCTGGAGCTCCGCGAACTTCCATATTTTTTATTGCCTCTGCCATTTCTTTATAAGAATGTATTTCGCGGTATTGTTCGACAAACGGCAATTTCGTCTGATCGAGTATCAACAAATGATCTCCCTGCCATTGAAGCGCTTTCACACGATTTCCGCCTTTCTTAAGAAAACTTGGCTGGTGTCAACCTTTAAAATAAGCCTGCTTCTTTGCTTCCGGTAGTACAGTAACACCGCTGGTCATGATCCATGATCTTACAGGTGCTTTCCACCAATGCTGCCACAGTTTTGCTCAACAAGTCCATAGTAGCGATTACTTCGGCATGTGTCAATGGGTCTTTTTTAATGCCCGCAGCCTGATTGGTTACGAGGGCCATGGTCGCATAGCACATTCCAAGTTCCCTGGCCAATACCACTTCCGGAACTCCGGTCATTCCTACCAGGTGCCCGCCCAGCATCCGGAACATGTTTATTTCCGCCGGAGTTTCAAAACGGGGGCCTTCGGTACAGACATAGACCCCACCGTTTTTTACATTTAAGCCGGATCTTACTGCACCTTCTATGATATGATTACGCACATCGGGACAGTAAGGTTCCGAAACATCGACATGCAAAACCCCCTGTTCCCCATCCTCAAAAAAAGTCGCCGCACGGCTTTTCGTAAAATCGAGAAACTGGTCCGGCAAGACAATATCACCGATTCGATAAGCTTCAGATATGGAGCCTACTGCACCTGTGGCCAGAATCTTTTTCACGCCTATTTTTTTGAGGGCCCAAATATTGGCCCGGTAATTAATCAGGTGAGGCGGGCAGGTATGCTTTGCACCATGTCTTTTTAAAAACACCATTCCAATCCCGCTGATGAACCCTTCAGCCAGCTGAACAAAACCATACGGCGTTTCAACTGTCTTCTCGATCCTATCGTCAAGCGTCAGATTTTCAATTCCGGTACCGCCAATCAGTGCAAAATCCAAGACTACTCCTCCTCAGAACGGTCAAACAGTGCCCGGGCAAATTCCCTCGGTTCAAAAGGCCTTAAATCTTCTGCCCCTTCACCGATTCCAATCAATTTTACCGGAATATCCGCTTCATTGCGGATCCCCAGGATTACGCCGCCTTTAGCCGTACCGTCCAGCTTGGTGAGTATGATCCCTGTTATATCGACTGCTTCCTTGAAAAGCTTCACCTGCTGGATAGCATTCTGTCCGGTCGTCGCATCGAGCACCAGCAGCACCTCGTGCGGGGCATCCGGAACTTCACGCTCGACCACCTTTTTGATCTTGGTCAATTCTTTCATCAGATTCACTTTATTGTGCAGTCTTCCGGCAGTATCGATCAAGAGGACATCTGCATTCCGGGATCTTGCCGCATGAAGCGCATCAAAAGCCACCGCAGCAGGATCAGCCCCCTCCGACTGTTTGATAACCTCTGTCCCGGACCGTTCTCCCCATACTTCCAATTGTTCGATCGCTGCTGCTCGGAAAGTATCCCCTGCCGCCAGCAAAACGTTTTTGCCTTGGCCCTGCAGATTTTTGGCCAGCTTGCCAATCGTGGTCGTTTTTCCTACACCGTTGACACCAACGACCAGATAGACGGTGGGCTTGGAAGCCGCAAAAGACAAGGGACTCTCTTCGCCCAATAGCGCAGTAATATGTTCCTGCAGTGTATTCCTCAGCACGGAGCGGTCATTAATTTTTTGTTCTTTGACGGATGCACGCAGCATTTCAACCAATTTCAGCGTGGTATTGACACCCACATCTGATTGAAGCAGAATCTCTTCCAATTCTTCATAAAGATCTTCATCAATTTTGCCTGAGCCGGTAAAGAGCTGTTCAACTTTGCCGACAAAACCTTCCCTGGTTTTGGTCAAACGCTCTTTAAGTCTGGAAAATATTCCCGCCACTTCATCTTCTCCTATCAAAGCAATATTTGCACAACTGAAATTTTAGCACACTCGGTTAATTCTAACAACTCGGTCCATTCGACCAACCCCGAGGCTGGAACATACATTCTGAAATTTATTTACAAGCTATTAAATTAATCTTGGGTAAGTCTGGGGGCCACAATACCGCTTTTCGGCCGTTGTGCCATCCATGGCACAAAAGGCCGCGCTTCGCAATCCTGCTCCGCTCACAGCGGAACTGTGGCCCCCAGACTGATCATAGGCTTATTCAAGCATGTCTGCATGCCAGAATTTTGGACGTTTTACTAGTTCAGCGACTCCAAAGCAACATTAGCTTCAAAAGAATCACTCACTCCAAATTAAGTCTCCGTGATGGATAACCGCTTTCGGCAGATTGCGCACTCCATGCTCCGCTTGACGCTGGCTATCCATTACGGAGACGTAATATGGAGCAATTGAAAGTTTTTAAGCTATCATTGTTTGGTGTCGTCGAACTAGTAAAACGTTCTAAAATATCCACACAGAAAATGCTCTGCATGCTAGAATGCAACTCATACGACTCCAAAGCAACGCTAGCTTAAAAACCTTTGACCCACTCCAGATTAGGTCTCCGTAATGGATGACCAGCGTCAAGCGGAGCATGGAGTGCGCAGCGCGGCCTTTTGCGTCAAGGAGGACGCAACGGCCGAAAGCGGCCATCCATTATGGAGACTAACCCAAGCAAAAATACTTTTAGATAGCCGGAGCCTCTATTCTGTCTTCGAGCTCGACAGTCAAAAGCTTCGATACGCCCGATTCTTCCATAGTGATTCCATACAGCCTGTCCGCGGATTCCATGGTTCCCCTGCGGTGCGAAATAATGATAAACTGCGTATGTTTGGATAGTTTGCGCAGATACTGCACAAATCTTTTGACGTTGACTTCATCCAGTGCCGCCTCAATCTCATCCAGGAGGCAAAACGGACTCGGTTTGACTTTCAGGAACGCAAACAGCAGGGCAATCGCCGTAAAGGACCTCTCCCCACCTGACAGAAGCGATAGGAGCTGTGCCCTTTTGCCCGGGGGCTGGGCCATGATCCTGACTCCGGTCTCCAGAAGATTGTTCGGATCATCCAGTAACAATTCAGCTTGTCCGCCGTTGAAAAGCTGTTTAAATACTTCTTTGAACGCTTCATTGACGGCCGTGAAACCTTCCTGAAAACGTTCGATCATACTCTTGTCTAGTTCCCCGATCAGCTCCTGAAGTGTCCTTCCGGCCTCATCCAGATCATTTTTCTGGGTGGACAGGAATTCAAATCGTTTCAGCGTTTCCGGGTATTCCTCAAGGGCTGTATAATTTACGGGTCCAAGTTCTTCAATTTTTTGTTTGTAAAAAGCAATCTTCTCCTGTAAAGCGTCTTTCTTTTCAGGCGAAAGATAGCTTAACGCGTCTTTCCAGGCCAAGTGGTATTCTTCCTGAAGGCGGTCATTTCCAGATTCCCATTCACCCTGCCAGCGGGCAATCCTGAGCTCATTCTGGTGAATCTGCTGTTCCATGTCCCTGGCCTGACTCCGCAGCATCTGAATATCCTGTTCCTGCTTGAGATTATTCGCTGAGAAAGATTCTTTTTCCCTGCGCAGTTCGACAAGCTTGAATTTCTGGGCATTAATTTGGACCGTGTATTCCTGAACACTATTTTCCTGTTGTTCCTTGCCGGAATACAGTTCCTGCTCAGCCTGTTGAAGCCCGACGATCTCCTTGTCCTTTTCTGAGATCAGGTCCCTGTTAAGCAGAATCCGCTCATTTTCCTCAGTGATCTGCTGAATGATCTGGTTAGACTCCTGCTCCGATCTGGCAGCCTCGACTTTGGCCGCAGTAATTTTTTCCGAAAGCTCCTGCGCCTCTGAAGTTTTTTCTTTCAGCAGTTGTTCCTGCTCGGTCTGCTCTGACTGCAGAGCCAGAATCTTCTGTTCTGTTTCGTTCAGCAAGTGTCCGGTTTCTTCATATTTGGCAGCAAATCCTGTCAGTTCATTGCGGACTTCATCCAGTTCATACCGGATGACCCGGAGATCCTGTTCCAGCCGGTTCATTCTTTCCTCGTGGTGTTTGCTGTCCACATCGATGATATCTTTAGCCCCATTAATTTTCAGCAATTCCATATCAATGGTTTCTTTCGCTTCCCCGAGGCCTTCCATCTCTTTCTTTATGGCAGTGTATCGCTGCTTCTTTTCTTCCAGTTCGGCCTGCATGTCCTTAGTCTTCAGAGACAGTTCTTCAATCTCTCTTGCTCTGCTTAAGAGGCCGCTGCTTTGAGATCTCGTGCTTCCGCCGGTAAGCGACCCGCCGATGTTGACTTGGTCACCCAAGAGCGTTACTACCCTGACCCGGTATTGGTTAGCTTTAGCCAGCTCAATCGCAGAATTCAGATTGTCTGCAACCAGAATTCTTCCAAGCAGCGACTCCATGATATCTTTAAAACGCGGCTCAAACTTGACCAGATCAACCGCCAGCCCTTGAAAACCGTGATGCCGTCTTGTTTTGTCATCAAGTGACTGCCTCGTTCCGCGGATTGCATCCAAAGGCAGGAAAGTGGCCCGGCCACTGTTCGTCTTTTTCAAGTACTCAATACATTTTTTCCCGTCCTCGGTTTTTTCCACAATAATGTTCTGCAGAGAACTCCCCAAAGCGGTTTCCACTGCAAGCTCATATTTGGCCTCTACTTCGATATTGTCAGCCACTGTACCGAATATAGTCTCACAGGTAATTTGGCCTTTCCGGTAAGCCAGGACTGTCTCCTTGACGCCCCTGTTATACCCCTCCAGACTGTCCTGGAGTGTATGGAGGGCATGAAGTCTCGCCCCGGTCTGGTCAATTTTACGTTGAAACTCCGAGCACGCAGTCTCAGCATTTTGTTGTTCCAACCTGTTGTTTTGGATCGTCTTCCTGATATTTTCTATTTTTCCCAGAAGTTCGACCTCTCTGGCTTCCAGTTTTTGTTTTTCCTCGATTTGGGCAGTAATTTCCTGAAGCACAGATTCCTTCTCTGCTTCTTTGGCTTTGATGTTTCGGGTATATTGTTTCTCTTGTTGAAGAAGAGCTTCTTTCTTTTGATTAATTTCAGCAATTTCACTAGCAAGTTTGCTCTTGTTGGAGAGTTCTTCAAAGATTTCCGTTTTCAGCTCTTCCAGACGTGCTTCCCCGCTTAATTTCCGAAGCTCTTCCAGCTGTTGTTCTTTCTCTTTTAGATCCCTAGCTGCATTTTGGAGGATTTCCTGCAGAAGCGTTTGCTTTGCAGTAAGGTTTTCCTTCTTTTCAACGGATGCGGCCAGCGTTTCCTGTGCAGCCGCCAGTTCTTTTTGCAGGCGCCCAAATTGTTCCTGGATATAGCCGCTTCTCTCGGAAAGCAAGGATAATTCGTGTTCTGCTTCGTTCATTTTATTTTCAAGAGCGTATATTTCCCCCTGCAGGTCTTGAACGCGTTGCTCCAATTGATTCAGTTCGTACCTGCCGCGTACGCTCAGGTTTTCTTCTTCATTGACCCTAGTTGTCAGCGCCGTAAATTCCTGACGAAGCGTCTCTTCGGAGGTCTGGGCATTGGTCAGCTTACTGTGTATATCAGAAAGTTCATTAACGATTAAATTAATCTCGAGCTTTTCCAGCCCTGAGATTAATTCCTTGCTTGTTCTGGCTGTTTCGGCCTGTTCGGCTAACGGCTCAATTCTGGCTTCGACTTCGGCGATAATATCGCTGAGACGATCGACATTTTGCCGGGTATCCTCAAGTTTTCTCAAAGCTTCTCTCTTGCGCAGGCGGAACTTACTGATGCCGGCGACTTCCTCGATCAGCAGACGCCTTTCATCAGATTTCAGATTCAGAATCTCTTCAATCCTGCCCTGTCCGATAATTGAAAATCCTTCTTTTCCCGAGCCGGTATCAAGGAAAAGTTCCTGGATATCTTTTAACCTGCAAGGTGTCCGGTTGATAAAATACTGCGCTTCTCCATCCCGATAAACCCGGCGGGTAATGACAACTTCCTCATAATCCAGCGGAAAGAGACCTGAAGCATTATCAAAGAGCAGAGATACTTCCGCCATCCCTACAGGCCTGCGGGACGAGCTTCCGGAAAAAATGACATCTTCCATTTTGCTTCCGCGGAGACTCTTGGCACTTTGTTCACCAAGCACCCAACGTACGGCATCGGCAACATTGCTCTTACCGCTGCCGTTTGGTCCAATAATGACGCTCATGCCCGGCTGCAGGTCAATTTTTGTTTTATCTGCAAAAGACTTAAATCCCTGAATATGAATCGATTTGAGAAATAATTCTGCGTCCATTCCAGGTATCACCAATTTATACCTCCCATGCTTTCAGCGCAAAATGGGCTGCCTGCTGCTCTGCTTCTTTTTTAGTCTTACCGATTCCTTTTCCCTGCAGTTCACCTTGAAGATAGACCCCTGCCGTAAATCGTTTATCGTGGTCGGGTCCTGTCTCTTCAATGATCCTGTAGCAAACCTCATATTCCTTCTTTTGCGCTTTTTCCTGAAGCATGGTTTTGAAATCTCCATAATTTCCTTCGTTAAGTTCCAGAATCTCCGGAACAAGCATGTCGAGTATGAATTTACGAACTTTTTCAAAGCCATACTGCAAATAAATCGCTCCAATGACTGCCTCCAGCGCATCGGCAATGATGGACGGCCTGTCCCTGCCGCCAGAGGACTGTTCCCCTTTACCCAGAAAGAGCGCCTGGCCCAAGTTAATACTGCGGGCTTTTCTAGCCAGCGTCGTTTCATTGACGACTGCAGCCCTCATTTTGGTAAGCTCACCTTCAGGCTTATCCGGATAGTTCTGATAGAGATACTCGCCAATGATAAAATCCAAAACGGCATCGCCTAGAAACTCCAGCCGCTGATTATTCTCCAGCCCGCTGTTGGGATTTTCAAAAGTAAAAGAAGGATGCGTCAGCGCTGTAAAAATCAGTTCGCTTTGCAGGTTTTCCAATCCTAACTGGCTGATAAAGGATTCAACTTCTCCCGTTTGTTCAAGGTATTTATTCCGGGAGCTCTTATGGAAATACGCGCGGCGGTTTCTTTTGGCCATATATTGCTCCTTTCATCCTAAATGAGTTAAAAGCCCCGTAGTAGCCTAACTACGGGGCCTTGGAACTAGGCTTATTGGTTCTCTTGCACATACTTCACAACGTCAGCAATGGACTGAATATTTTCCACCTCTTCATCGGCAATATCAAGGTTGAATTCCTCTTCAAGTGCCATAACAAGCTCAACAATGTCCAGAGAATCTGCGTTTAAAGCTTGGAAAGTCGTGGTAGGAGTAATTTCATCTTCGCCTACTCCCAGTTGATCAATAACAATTGCTTTTACCTTTTCGTATACATCCATTTATGCCACCCCCTCTCAGGTAGTTTTATTTCTTACCCTATTATTCTGAGCAGTAAAGCCTTTTATTCAGAATTGTACCAGTATTTATCAATAATGCAAGCAACTTTTTCATGACAGCAACCTATTTTTGCGTATTTTTTTCTAAACCATCGACGATTTTTTCGATAATTTTTCCTTCGATACACTCTTTGGCTACACGAACAGCATTAAAAATAGCATTTTCTTTGGAACTTCCGTGACAGATAATACTTGTACCGTTCACGCCGAGAAGCGGGGCCCCACCGTACTCAGAATAATCCAGCATGTGTGCAATTTCTTTTAATCCGGGTTTAACCAGTATTGCTCCTATCTTCCTGGTAGTGCCAGCTGTAATTTTCTGCTTAATCAGCTGGAAAAGCGATGACGACATTCCTTCAATGGTTTTTAGTACAATGTTGCCGACAAAAGCATCACAGACAATGACATCTGCAGTCCCATAGGGAATGTCCCTGCCTTCAATATTTCCGGCAAAATTCAGGGAAGATTGTTTCAGCAAGTCATAAGCAGACTGAACAAGTTCGTTCCCTTTGCCCTCTTCACTGCCGATATTCAGCAAGGCCACCTTGGGACTTTTAAGTCCCAGAATCTTTTCGGCGTAGATACTTCCCATCATCGCATATTGCAGAAGGTTCTCCGGTTTGGCATCCGGATTGGCACCGACATCGAGCAGCAGCTTTCCGCCTTGAAGCGTCGGCAGAACCGTGCAGATCGCAGGCCGGTTGATTCCTTTAATTCTGCCTAAGCCCAGCAAAGCTGAAGCCATCTGTGCTCCGGTGCTGCCTGCTGACACCAGAGCATCCGCATATCCTTCCTTCACGAGTCTCGTGGCGACAACAATAGAGGCATCTTTCTTCTTCTTAATCGCGGCGGCCGGATGTTCATCCATCTCAATGACTTCGGAACATTCATAAATCTCAATCGTGCTTTTTAAGTCTTCAGGTATATGTAAGTCTATCTTGTCTTTCTGTCCGACAAGGATGATCTGGATATCCGGAAGAATCTTGGCCGCTTTTAAGGCGCCTTTGACAATCTCTCCGGGCGCATGATCTCCGCCCATGGCATCAACGGCGATTTTCATCCACGACATACCCTCTTTCTCTCATTATATACAGAAAACTTGGCTGACGCCAAGCTTTGATCTGTTTTTTTGAGTACTCTAACTTATTATTCACCCATAGAGATGACTTCTTTGCCATTGTAATAGCCGCAGTTCGCACAAATATGATGCTGAAGCTTCTGTTGATGGCACTGGGGGCATTCCACAAGATTAGGAACGGACAACTTATCCATTGCTCTGCGCCTGCGGACTCTAGATTTGGATTGTTTATTTTGATGAACACCCATTGATATTACACCCCCTTATTCCATTTGGATAATATTTCTAAGCGAGGATCAATATCCTCAGTGGAGCACGAACAAGGATTCGTATTGCGGTCAGCGCCACATTTCAGACAGAGACCCCTGCAGTCTTCAGAACATAAGAACTTTAAAGGAATCTGCAGCAGTATATGTTCTACAATCCTGTCGTCAATCGGGAATTCGTCCTTTTCAAAAACCAGCATGCTGTCGTCTTCGGCTTCAGAAGCAAATTCCGCCGGGACCCATTCGTCTTCAAAAACAATCTTCAGATTATACGAAAATTCTTTCAGACATCTGGAACAACTAGCAGCAATCACAGACGATATTTTCCCATTCGCCAAGAGTGATTTGCCGACATTTTCAGCTTTTAATTCCACTTCAAGCGGGGATAAGAAACGATAAGACTCATTTCCAAGCTGCAAAGGCGGAAAATTTTCCTCATGAAAACTAAAGGTTTTTGACCCACCCTCGGCCCGCCTTACTTGAAAAACATTGACGATCACCAGCAATCACCTCGATATGCAACAACTGTAATTATAGTTATCACTTTTTTCTTTGTCAAGAAAGGATTACATCTTCTGGATGATTTCCTCAGTATCCAAGGCAATCATGAGTTCTTCGTTTGTCGGAATGACCATGACCTTGCATCTGGCTCCCCACTTGGAAATGTCCACTTCCTGTCCTCTGACCGCTTCATTTTTCTCATCGTCAATACTGACACCGATGCAGCCCAGCGTATCACAGACTGACCGGCGAATTAAAGGAGAATTTTCTCCCAGTCCGGCTGTAAATATGATCCCGTCGACGCCGTCTAGAATTGCAGCATAGGCACCGATGTATTTTTTAACGTCATGAACAAAAACATCCAAGGCAAGCTGGGCACGGTAATTGCCTTCGTCAGCAGCTTTCTGTAAATCGCGGAAATCACTGCTGACTCCCGAAAGGCCAAGTACGCCGCTTTTCTTGTTTAACAGCGCATTGACTGCGTCCCCGGAGATCCTTTCTTTTTTCATGATAAACGGAACAATGGCCGGATCAAGATCCCCCGACCGGGTGCCCATCATCAGCCCCTCCAGCGGGGTGAACCCCATGGAATTTTCGACTGATTTCCCATATTTTACGGCCGTAAGCGAAGATCCGTTACCCAGATGGCAGCTGATCAGCTTTAACTTTTCCAGTGGTTTGTCCATGACCACTGCGGCCCGCTGGCTGACATACTTATGTGAGGTCCCATGGAAACCGTATCTGCGGATCTTGTACTTTTCATACAGCTCGTAAGGTATCCCGTAGATATAAGCCTCCGGAGGCATCGTTTGATGGAATGCCGTATCAAACACCGCAACCTGAGGTGTCCCCGACATCATCTGTTCACATGCAATAATTCCTGCCAGATTGGCCGGATTATGAAGAGGTCCAAGTTCAAAACACTCTTCAATCGCCCGTTTGACCTCTTCATTCACAAGCACGGAGCCGGACACTTTTTCTCCGCCATGGAGAACTCTGTGCCCTACTGCATCAATTTCTTCCAGGGACGCTAAAACACCGAAATTCGGATCGATCACAGCCTGTAAAACCAATTTGATCGCAGCAGTATGATCCGGCAAATCAGCAACAATGACCTCTTTTTCTCCACCTTTCGGACGATGCGTAAGCATCGCTCCGGGAAGCCCGATTCTTTCCACCAGGCCTTTTGCCATCGCACTCTTCGTTTCCATATCCATCATCTGGTATTTGAGCGATGAGCTGCCGCAATTTAGCACGAGAATCTTCACAAATTACACTCCTTTACTCTCTTCCACCAATCAAGATACATTGCCTATATAGTATTGTATTTTTTTCTCTTTCTTATCTTTGTATACTCCGGTTATATAAATCACATATAGGAATACCCTAAATATGAGTGAAATAAGTAAATGATATATAAACTGATTATAAAGAGTCTATCACATCTTTGTGCCCTGTCAACCCCAGTTTAGTGTTCCGTTCTAAATACGCTAAAGGATGGTGATGGCTGCCTTGCCATTCCTAAGAATCCTGGTCTTTTTAATCCTTGCCACCTGTATGTTCATTTATCCCCAGGAAGTATTGAGTTCTGCCGCCAAAGGCTTAGCGCTTTGGGTGAATTATATCTTGCCGGCCTTATTTCCATTCTTCATTGTCTCCGAACTTCTTCTGCAGCTTGGCCTGGTCAATTTTCTGGGAATCTTGCTCGAACCACTGATGCGTCCTGTTTTTCGTCTGCCGGGCAAAGCCTCTTTTGTTTTGGCCATGACACATACTTCGGGAATTCCGATCGGAGCGATGCTGACATGCAAGCTCAGGAAAAACGGAGAGATTACACGGATCGAAGGGGAAAGACTTCTTGCCTTTACCAGCAATCCCAGTCCAGGTTTTATGTTCGGGGCCGTGGCATCCGGGATGCTTGGAAACCCTGCCCTGGGTATCATTATTGCAGGATCTGTTTATCTCGCCAACCTGCTGGTCGGTTTGATTTTCCGTAATTATGGTGTTTCATCCGAAAAGGCCATTCCAAGAACATATTCTTCCTGGAGAAAGGCTTTGCGTGAATTAAAAAACCTCCAACAAAACAATAAAACCATTGGCGCATTATTGGCTGATGCAGTCAGGGAAAGTACGTCAACGATTATCCTGGTTGGAGGATACATCATTTTTTTTTCTGTTATCACCCATCTTTTAGCAGTTACGCATCTAAGCTCCGTTCTGTCAGACACAGTCCATCTTCTCTCGGCCGGATCCATTTCTGTGCTGGAAGCCAATGCTATCATCCAGGGATTCCTGGAAACCACCTTGGGCTGTAATGCAGCCGTCCAGGCCTTTTCATCCCTGAACAGCAAGATTGGGGTTCTGGCCTTGCTGCTTGGATGGGGGGGGATTTCTGTTTTTGCACAGGTATCCAGCTTTACGGCGTCGACAGATCTTCGGCTCCTTCCATTTGTAGCCGGTAGAACCATCCATTCCTTTTTGGCGCTTCTGATCAGTCAGCTGCTGCTAAAATTCAGCGATATTCCAACCACCGGCCTCCCTGTACAGCCAACTGGAGGTGATGCTTCCTGGCTGTTGTCCTTAAGATGGAGCAGCCTGTATTTTGGCCTATGCATTTTGGCTCTGCTTTTCATTGTCTTCATGATTGGAATATGGAAAAAAGTGCACCGCCATTAAGATAAATTTGTTTATTCCTGCTCCATGGTCTGAACCCGTTCATCCCAGCGGGCCATGGCATTTAATTCTTCCCGGCTGGCCTTGATGGATTGAAAAGCCTCTCCCATTTTTGATTCAATATCCTGAAGCAGATCATCGGAATATTTCAAAGCGCCTAATTTTACTTCGCGGGAATACTGCTGCGCCTTTAAGACAATTTCTTCGGCATAAGCCCGGGATTGAGCAACAATCTCATTTTCCTGAAGCAGCTGGTCAGCCTGCTTTTGCGCCCGGTCTACAATTCTCTGCCCATCACTGCGGGCTTCTTCCATATAGCGGTCTCTTTCAGCCAAAACATAATTCGCCTGTTTGATTTCCTCGGGCAGAACGGAACGAATTCCATCCAATATTTCTAATACTGTTTCCTCATCAACCATGATCTTGCCGGTTAAAGGCACCTTGGTTCCATGGTCAAGCACTTCTTCCAACTGTTCAATGAGATCAATTAAATGATTTTCCAAAGGAATTATCCCTCCTCATGCTCTTCTTTGTTCTGAATAAACCATAACCTGGTATCTCCATATTCTCTTATTAACCTTATTTCCAGAGGGTCTATCGCATCGTCAACGGTTTCGTCTGAAGAAGTTTCAATGATGATGACCCCACCGGGATTTAAGAGAGGCTGCGTCTGCAAATAGGCAAGGGCCATGTCGGCCAGTCCCTGCCGATAAGGCGGATCAAGAAAAATTAAATCAAAGCGTTCCTGAACTGCTTGTTTAAAAAAATTCATTGCGTCCATCCGGAGTATGCTGGTTCTTGGTACTGCCCCGAGAATTTCGGCATTCTTTCTGATTGTCTCCAGGGCTGAAGTATCTTTCTCAACCAGAACTGCATGACGGCCCCCCCTGGACAAAGCTTCAAAGGAAAGGTTTCCGGTTCCCGCAAAAAGATCCAGCACTCTGGCGTTCATTACCTTGCCGGCAAGAATATTAAAAATCGCCCCTTTGACTTTATCGGAAGTCGGACGGGTATTCATGCCTTTAACAGTTTTTAAATTACGGCCTTTCCATTGTCCTGAAATAATTCGCACGATGTTTAGTCCTCTGGATATGATGTCTTCACTTTATCCTTTTATTATACAGTGATCTAACCTGATTTAAATATTTTTTTACAGGATACTCCCATTTTCTAAGTATATCATATCTGATTCCAAACGAGAAACATATTATTCCATTCCAGTATCTAATAAATCTCCGACTTGAATCTCAAATTAATATTTCATTTGATACGCAATTTGAATTTTCCACTTTATCTTTCACCCATTAATCTTCCTGATTTGAATATCTGTGTTAGAAATCCAACATACTAAAACAGATTTAAAAAGGAGCTGCTGCCGATATGAAATTATCGAACAAATCAAGCTTTCTAAAAAAAATGAATATTTCTCTCGACCTGGCGGTGGAAGCCCATGACTTGCTGCGGGGAGAAAGAGGTCAAGAGATAGCGGGCGTCATCATGAAAAAAGAAGAACTTCAAGAGGCAACTGTCACCGCAATCCAAATCACAAATGCCAAAGGCGAAAAAGAATTGGGCAGGCCTAAAGGAAATTATATTACAATCGATGCTCCGGATATCAAAGAAAACAACTACCAGCAGCACAATAAAATCGTTGCAGTATTAGCAAGGCATCTCGCCGGATTGTTAAACTTTAAGGAAGATACCAGTTTTCTGATCGTTGGTCTTGGCAACTGGCAGGCAACTCCAGACGCGCTTGGGCCCAAAGTTGTCGAGAAAATCATGGTCACCCGTCACCTTTTTCATTATACCCCCGAAGAAATTGAGGGGAAAATGCGCCAAGTGTCAGCGATATCACCTGGTGTGCTTGGACTGACCGGAATCGAAACGGCGGAGGTAATCCGCGGACTGGTTGAACATGTCCGCCCGGATTATGTGATCGCGATCGATGCCTTGGCCGCGGGCGCCCTGGATAGAATCGGCACAACCATTCAATTAGCGGATACCGGGATCAATCCTGGTTCCGGAATTGGTAATCATCGCAAAGGGCTCAATGAAGAAACCCTTGGCTGCAAAGTCATTGCTATCGGCGTTCCGACTGTTGTCAATGCTGCAATCATCGCGCATAAAACCATCGAAGAGCTTTTTGAACAAATGGAATCCGAACCTTCCCTGGCCAAAATTTATCAACAGGAAAATGAACAGGTCTTGATGAATGTCATGCAGAAAGCCTTGTCGCCTTACGAGGGCAGCCTGATGGTTACACCCAAGGAAGTTGATGAATTAATTGAAAGAAGCGCCAAAATTATTGCTGCAGCGATCAACCAGAGCATTCATCCCGGAATTGACAGCCATAATTTTGAGACCTACCTCCATTAAACAATCTACTTTTTACATCGACCCGAATAACGATAATGATTATAAGAAAAAGAATATCTTTTAACCGTAACTAAAAAACCTTTTGTTGCAGCATATCAATCAATGCTTCAACAGAAGGTTTTTTATTCCGTATCTCGTCATTCGTCATTCGTAATTCGTCATTCTTTATTCTTTATTCGTTACGTCTTCTCTGTTTTTACTTTTTCTTTTTGTTTTTCTTTGGGGAAGACCCATCTCTTGCGCAATTTCATATTTTAGATTTTCCAATTCACTTGCCGTATCTTTTTTCGTCTCTGTCATACCCTCTGCCTCCTTGAAAGTTCTGCATCAATCCATGACTGGAATGTGCCAACAAGAAATAGTATGAGCCTGTGCAAAAAAATCATACGTACTGTGACTTGTTCATCGTATAAAATTGCTCTCAGCACTAATTCACTCCGATTTTTTCTTTGGGATAAAGGCGGCTGACTTCCTGATAGGCTTTTTCGTACTTTTGAGGATCTTTCAGAACCTTTTGAAGCAGTTGATAGGCTTTTTCGACCAGCCTTCCATCAGTTCCCAGGTCTGTAAGCTTTAACTCCGGTACGCCATGCTGGCGAAGCCCAAGTAGCTCTCCCGGGCCCCGCATCTTCAAATCCTCCTCGGCAATCCGGAAACCGTCCTCTGTCTCACAAAGAACATTCAGCCGGGCACTGTCCCGGGTATTGCTGATCAGGAGACAATACGACTGCTCTTGTCCGCGTCCGACTCTTCCGCGAAGTTGGTGCAGCTGGGCAAGCCCGAATCTTTCAGCATCTTCGATCACCATCACAGACGCGTTCGGTACATTGACTCCGACTTCGACGACAGTTGTCGTAACCAGGATATTAATCTCCCCACGTCGGAAACGCTGCATGATCTCCTCTTTCTCCTGTCCTTTCATTCTTCCGTGCAGAAGCGCAACGCTGCTTCCTTCAAAAATGCGGCTCAATTCATCAGCCTTTTGGGTTGCTGAAACAAAATCCGATTTTTCTGTTTCCTCGACAAGCGGACAAACGACATAGATCTGCCGACCCGCAGCGACATGCTGCTTCAGAAATTTCTCCATGCTGGAGCGGCTGCGGTCTGAAATTTTTCTGGTGATAATCGGCTTCCTGCCAGCAGGCAGCTCGTCTAGCACCGAAAGCTGAAGATCGCCGTATAAAGTCAGCGCAAGCGTCCTCGGGATCGGGGTAGCGGTCATGACCAGGACATGCGGGTTCTCGCCTTTGTCCTGCAATAGGGTCCGCTGTCTGACGCCAAACCGGTGCTGTTCATCGGTGATGGCAAGACCGAGGGCGTTGAACCGGACGGATTCCTGAATGAGGGTCTGGGTTCCGACGACAACCTGGGCTTTTCCGCTCAAAATCTGCCCTAAGATTTGTTCCCTTTCCGGCTTACTCTGGTTCCCGACAAGGAATACAACTTTTACCCCTAAAGGTTCAAACGCGGCCTGCAGCGATTCATAGTGCTGCTGGGCAAGCACCTCAGTCGGCGCCATCATAGCGGCCTGAAAACCCGAGCCCACAGCCTGCAGCAGGGCAGCCATCGCTACCACGGTTTTACCTGATCCAACATCGCCCTGAAGCAAACGGGTCATCGGCCTCTCGATGCTCCCCATATCCCGGAATATTTCCCGGATGACTCTTTGCTGGGCGCCGGTCAGCCGAAAAGGAAGCCCGGAAACAAATTTTTGGACCAAAGCTCCACCCTGGTTTAAAACGAGACCTGCTTTCTGAGGCCCGGGGGAACGAAGCCTAGCCAGCGCCAGCTGAAGCAAAAGGATTTCCTCAACGACCAGTCTTTCGCGTGCCTTTTTCAGGTTTTCTGCGGAGTGCGGAAAATGAATTTCTTTAATGGCTTGCCGCCGTTCCATCAAATTGTTTTCCTCATACGGAAAGAACTCGTCAAAGATTCGATCAACCTGCGGCAAAACAACCTGGATGATCTCCCGGATCGTTTTCGAATTGAGACGGGCTGTTTCCGAATATACTGGAACCATTTTTTGAGCAGGACCCTCGTAAAGTCCTTTCATGATTTCGGACGCAAGCAATTCCGGGACCCTGGTGCGCCATTGTGCTTTTCCTGTCACAGTGACCTTTGTTCCGTCCGGATATTGTTTTGGAATATGTATTTGATTGAACCAGACGGCATGAATGCTTCTGCCGTCCTGTTCAATATTTAGTTTGACGACCTTGACTCTGCCTTTGGTAACCTGGCTTCCAGTTACAATCCCGTCAATCGTAACATACTCTCCGTCCTGAATATCCTGAATCCGCCGTTTCGATCGGATTTCATATTTACGCGGATAATACCGCAGAAGATCCTCAGCAGTACAAATCCCCATATTTTCGAACTGTTTGGCTCTTTGCGGTCCGACACCTTTGATATACTGCAGGTTTTGGGGCTGACTGATGCTCCCTGTCTGAACTTTAAGGCTGGTTAAGGCTTTCTCTGTGGTACGAAAGGTTCCGGATGCTTCTTCGGTCGTTGTTCCGCAGATTGTTCCAGAAGCTAGTCCAGGAGTATCTAAAGATGCTGTTTTATCTGCAGCATGATAGGTTGCTGCAGATAAATCTCCAGCTGACTTTTCGGTTACTTCCGTTTTGTCCAGCAGTTCCTGGAGTTCACGCCATAAAGCCCGTCGTTTATACGGGCTGACTTCATGATATTCCTCTGCAATACACTGCATTGAGGCAAGGTTTTCCGCGGAAAAAACACCACCCAGTTCAGCAATTAAGTCCAGTAAAAATCTGCTGAAGCCGCCGACTGCGCCTGTATTAATAAATCCCTGTTTTTCCTCGGCTTTCATTGCCCTATTCACGCTGTTTCGCCAATGATCTGATTGCAGCACATTCTCACCTTGCCAAATGATCTTTATATTTCTGAGCCGCAGGAGTGACGGCGAGTCCCCCCCGGGACGTTTCCTTAAGGCTGCAGGACATTTCCCTGCCGATTGAAGCCATTGCATCAATGACCTGATCCAATGGGATCGCACTTTTGATTCCAGCCAAAGCCATCTCGGCTGCGGTTAATGCTATAACTGCTGCCATGGCGTTCCTTTTTACACAGGGCACCTCGACCAGCCCAGCTACAGGGTCACAGACCAAACCAAGAAAACTTTTCAAAGCCAATGCTGCTGCCTGCGCTGTTTGATCGGGCGATCCGCCGCACAATTCCACTGCCGCAGCTGCAGCCATGGCAGCCGCTGAACCTATCTCAGCCTGACACCCGCCTTCTGCACCTGAGACACTAGCTCTTTCCGCAATGACCATCCCAAGGCCAGCAGATGTAAAAAGAGTCTGAACAGCATCTTCTTCCGTTGCATCCGACATTTCTTGAACTGTCAGCAGTACAGCGGGCAACACGCCGCATGATCCCGCTGTCGGTGCTGCAACGATCCTGCCCATGCCAGCGTTTACCTCAGCTACGGCCATTGCTCTGGCTGCTGCCTTGTTTACCGGATTACCCAGAATCGACTTGCCGCTTTCTCTATATTTCTCCAAAAGAACAGCTTCTCCTCCTACAAGACCTGACAATGATCTCCATTCTCCGGTCATTCCGCTTTCAACTGATTCCCGCATCACGGCATAATGGTTCTTCATTTTTTTTAACAGCTGTTCAGCCGGTATACCTGTCCTCAAACATTCCTCCTGAAGAACCATATCACTGATTTTTTTATTAAGCTTTTCGGTTTTTTCCACTAATTCACCATAAGAACGCATCTGCCAACCCCCCCGCGTCAAATGTCTATGATGGGTTCAATAAACATCACCTGCTCGATCATCGGCATCTTTTTCATTTCGCTGCTAAGAATATCCGTGATCGGCTCATCCGTCTCAATAACCGCCAGCGCATTTTGCCCTTTGCCTTCTCTGGAGACTTTCATCTGGGCAATATTAATTCCTTTGCCTGCGAGCAGTTTAGTTATTTCAGCTATCATTCCCGGGTAATCCATATAGATCGCAATTAAAGCAGGATATTCCCCGGTAAACTCCACGTCAAAGTCATTAACCGCAGTAATCAGAATTTTCCCGCCGCCCAGTGATGAGCCATTGATTTCAGCTTTTCCCCCGCCCCAGCCGGTTAGCAGGAAACGAACCGAATTCGGGTGTACATCACCCAGATTGACATTTTCAAATACCGTTTCCATCCCAGCCTCTAGTGCAATCCGCGAAGCCTCCCTGATCCGGCTATCATCCGGCTTCATCCCGAGCAGCCCTGCTGTCAAGGCAAGATGAGTTCCATGTCCCTTCCCCGTCTCAGCGAAAGAACCGTGCAGCTGGATACGGGCCTGCTTCACTTTGGCGCCAAGTATTTTCGCAGCCATAAGACCAAGCCTGACCGCCCCCGCCGTATGGGAACTTGAGGGTCCGACCATCACCGGCCCTAGCAAATCAAAAACACTCCCAACCTTCACCGGCTCACCTTCCTTCAGTAATAATTTGGGGTAATCCGTTTTCATCCATTCATCCATTTGCTATAGCTTAGTTACTTATAAAACCATTATGCTAGGGTAAGTCTGAGGGCCACAATACTGCTTTCCGGCCGTTGTGCCCTCCGTGGCGCGTCGCTCCTTGCCATCCATGGCATCGCGACATTAGGCCATCCATGGCCGTCAAAAGGCCGGGCTCGCACTCCATGCTCCGCTCACAGCAGAACTGTGGCCCCCAGACTGATCCTAAGGGTATTCAAGCCAATCTGCATGCCAGAATGCAGATCATTCTGGCGGCTATTCAGATCGTTTTATTCGTCTTCTCTCTGCATAGCCGACGTCAAGCGAGCACGAACGATGAAAGATTTAACTTGTGTTGAAGGCATCTTGGAAAGCTTGTATTAATTCCTCTGCACACGGACTGATTTAAATCAAGCTTATGATCAGTCTGCATGCCACAGTTCCGCGACAAGCGAAGCCTGGATGGCGTAGCGCGGCTTTTTGCGTCAAGGAAGACGCAATAGCCGAAAGCGGTATTGTGGCATGCAGACTTACCCAAGCAGATTGGCTTAGGAGATCTGCCCTAACAAGATGCTTTCGAAGACCTACATCGAGAAAACGGCTTGATAAAAAAAACTTCGGCCGAAGCCGAAGTTTTTTGTTTATTCAACCCCGAGAATATAATAATATAGTGGCTGTTTCCCTGAATAAACCTCGACTTCAATCTCCGGTTTTTCTTCGCTAAGCCAGTCCGTAAGCAGGATTACATCTTCTTCAGCCATGTCTTTACCGTAAAAAATGGTGACAAGATCCTTTTCACGCCAATTCATTTCCTCCAGAACATTTTTGGCAACGTCGAGAATATCTCTGCCTGTCGTCTTTATTGTTCCCTCAATCAGGCCAAGAATATCCCCTTCGGCAATCTCCAGCTCGCCATACTGCGAATCTCTGACTGCATAAGTTACTTCTCCCGAACTTACCTGTCTGAACGCAGTTGTCATATTTTGAACGTTTTCCTCCGGAAGGCTGTCGGAATTGAAAGCAAGTAAAGAAGCGATCGCCTGCGGTATTGTCTTTGTCGGAATAACGTAGATTTCCTTGTCTTCAATCAGTTCGTTGACCTGGCCGGCCGCCATGATGATGTTACTGTTGTTCGGCAGAAGGAAAATATGGCGGGCGGGGACTTTCCTAATCGCTTCGGCAAGATCACTGGTACTCGGATTCATAGTCTGACCGCCGAAAACAACCTCATCGACACCCAGACTGGTGAAGATTTGGGCAATGCCTTCTCCCATGGCGACGGCAACGATCCCATATTCCTTGACCTCTGTTGTCCCAGCCGAAGCCGCCTGGTCTGCAGGCGCCCCTGATGAAACATCCACAAGCTCTCCGGTATAAGCAGCTTCACTGCTTTCAGGCACATTTTTGGCCTGATGGGCCGCTAGCTCATTCTGGGCAAGCATATTGTGAATCTGAACTTCATGCAGAGAACCATATTTGATGGCATAATCCAAAATGAGTCCGGGGTTCCGGGTGTGAATATGGATCTTGACCACATCCTCCGTGCCCACGACCAACAAGCAGTCACCTTTGTCCAGGAGTGCCTGTCTTATAACATCGGGATCAAGGCCATTTCCTTTTACCAGAAACTCAGTACAATATGGAAATTCCAGGCTTCCAACGGCAATAATACCTGAAACCGCAGGAATCTGGACCTCCTCCTGCTGTACCTCAGCGTAACCAATTTCCTTGCCTTCCAAAGCCGAGATCCAGCCGTATAGAATAGTCAGGAAGCCCTGACCGCCGGCATCAACCACACCTGCCTGTTTCAGAACAGGCAGCATCTCAGGCGTCCTGGCCAGCGCCTCTTCACCTTTTTCACAACCAGCCCTCAAAACTTCCAAAATATCAGTCGTTCCGCTTTTTGCTTTAATATATGCACCCCGGGCAGTCTCCCTGGATACAGTAAGAATTGTTCCTTCGACTGGTTTCATTACTGCCTTGTACGCGCTTTCAACGCCCGTTTGCAGCGCATGAGCCATCTGGAGAGCATTTGCTTCGTTAAGACCTTCCAAGCCCCTGGCAATCCCTCTCATGA
Organism: Dehalobacter sp. CP; assembly: GCF_047652685.1. Taxonomy (NCBI): domain Bacteria; kingdom Bacillati; phylum Bacillota; class Clostridia; order Eubacteriales; family Desulfitobacteriaceae; genus Dehalobacter; species Dehalobacter sp. CP. The sequence continues at coordinate 897,536 of NZ_CP157399.1, read as the reverse complement.
TCTGAGACAAAATAACACCTGAATTCCCTCTAGCTCCCATCAGGGAACCTGTAGAAGCGGCACTTGCGACTTCATGCACAGAATTGCCCGTTACCTTGTCTGCTGCCAATGATGCTGCTTTGAATGTCAAATTCATATTTGTACCCGTATCCCCGTCCGGGACCGGAAATACATTCAAAGCATCAATTTCCTTCTTCCTTTGCTCCAGCAGACGAGACCCCGACCTTATCATATCTTTTAATACGTTTCCGTCAATTTTTTGAGCTATAGCGTCCGACACGGCTTTCAAAATTTATCCTCCTACTCATCCTAAGATCATCTGAGTGTATTCTCAACTATTCTAAAAATCTTACCCCTTGAACATTTACATTTACTTCAGCCACTTTTAGACCTGTCATTGTCTCGACAGTGTAGCGGACCCTGTCCATTACATTGGAGGCAACCTCCGATATTTTAATTCCGTATCCCACAATGATGTTAAGGTCTATGATCAAGTCCTCTTCCTGAAGGGTGACACTCACTCCTTTGGATAAGTTTTCCCTTTTAAGCAAACCTGAAACACCGTCCGAAATCTTTCTCGAAGCCATACCCACCAAACCATAGCACTCGATTGCTGCCGCACCTGAGATCGTAGCTATAACGTCTTCTGATATTTCTACATTTCCCAGTTTTGTTTCCATCAACTTTGCCATCTTCTTCAACCTCGCTTTCCCTATATCCGGCATAAATTTAATCTTTTGCATAATAAAATTCCATTTTGAAAGATTCACCGTTTCCTTTAATATAATTAGGATAATATACGCGGTAGCTTTCGTCAAATACTATGTGAATACCTCAGGGAACAACTCCTTATTTTTTTCTTATCAGTACCTGGTAAATGTAGTATAATATACGAATAAAACATTTGCATTTGCAGTATGTATAAAACCTATATAAACACCTATATAAACCTCGTCCGATAATAAAAACCTACTCTTGCCAATTCTTTTAAGTTCTGCTAAACTATAATAGTGTCATTTTTGGGTGAAAAGGAGGTAGAAGAAATCATGGCTAGTATTTGTGATGTTTGCGGAAAAGGAGTTTCTTCCGGGATGAGTGTCAGTCACTCCCATATTCGCTCCAAGCGTACCTGGAAACCAAACCTCCAGCGTGTCCGTGCTGTAGTGAACGGTACTCCCACCCATGTCAAAGTCTGCACAAGATGCCTTCGTTCAGGTAAAGTGAAACGAGCTGTCTAACTTCATCGTGAAACGACTGTGATTGGATTAAAACAACCCCGACTTTAAAGCCGGGGTTTTTGCTTTTCAACCCATTTTGAGGAGTAAGTTTTAAGATTAACAAGGTATCTGAACATAGACCAGAACTTTGCCTTCATGAATCTCAATCGAAATATCTTCATCCGTAAACACATTGCTGATTCCACGCGGGGAATTATGCGCAAGATTCAGCATATCCAGCTCATAGTACAGCCCTTCGGCAGATACCCGTGCATCATCGGATAAGGCGACGATCGACAACTGCTGGCCAACACTCCCCTTGATGTTCTCTTTACCCTTAAGCATCACCCAGGCATCGGATCTTGGGTCTTTCATCTTCAGCCGTCTGCCTTTTTCAGCATACGCAATCATAATCGAGATGTTCCCCATCAGGTGATCCAGCCTTTTACCGCCGGCGGCATAAAGAACGATTTCGTCCAGGAAGCATCCCTGAGAATTTAAATATGTATCCGCATAGGCCACAGCGAGCTCTAAATCCGTCTCATTTTTTTCGCAGGGATATTGTTTGACGGTTGTTTTGGCCGCTATACATTTTTCCAGATTTTCTTTTGTAATGGAATCGAGGTCCCCAATCAATACATCAGGGATTCTGTCCGAAGCGATGGCCTTGTTGCCGCCTCCGTCCGCACAGATCAACATCTCGATATGATTTCTGGTGAGTTCGCCGCGGCCCCAGGCAGCATCCCATTCTCCGTTTGCCACGACTGCAACCTTCATTGCTTAATTCCCCGGAATCTTTTACTTTTGTTGGTACCCTGTTCCTCTTTAGCGGCTTCAAGGATATCACGAATCGCCTGCTGCGGATCCGGGGAAGCAAATACAGCTGCACCGGCTACCAGGATCTCGGCCCCGGCTTTGCTTACCAGACGGGCTGTCTCAACATTAATTCCGCCATCCACCTCAATACGGCAAAGCGGGTTTACTTCCTTCAGGATCCCCGATAGTGCTACGACTTTCGGCAAGACTTCCTGAATAAACTTTTGGCCGCCAAAACCAGGGTTCACCGTCATCAGCAGCACAACATCAAGTTCCTGCAAAACATAGGTCAGCATTTCCAGCGGGGTCGCAGGGTTCAGTGCAACGCCCACATTCACCCCAAGAGATTTGATCTGCTGGATAGCCCGATGAAGGTGCCTGGTGGCCTCAGCGTGAATCGTGATGGAGTCAGCACCTGCTTTTACAAAATCTTCAACATACTTTTCAGGATGTTCAATCATCAGATGAACATCAAACTCCAGCGAGGAGACCTTGCGGAGCGATCCAACAACGGCAGGCCCTATCGAGATATTTGGGACAAAATGTCCATCCATAATATCTATATGCAGCATATCAATCCCCGCATTTTCAACAAGACTGACGTCCTCTCCCAATCTGGCAAAATTGGCAGACAGTATCGATGGGGCAATCGTCAAGGCCATAAAGATCCTCCTTCCAAACCTATAGTGCTGTTCCTTTGGCTGCATGCAGTTTCTTATCATTATTATCCGGTTTTCTGTAATTATTCTTCGTTCAGCCCTGAAACCCTTTATTAGGGTATCAAAAAAATTCCAAGTTAATTTCTGATACTAAGTGCAGCTAAGGCTTGGTGCCAGCCAAGTTTTTTTAATATTTTTTCTCATTTTCAATGACTTCTTTTAAAAACTGCAGATAGTGCTCATATCTGGAAGAATTAATAAGGCTCTCGCTCAGGGCTTCTTTTACAGCACAGTCAGGTTCCTTGTCATGAAGGCAGCTTGAAAAGCGGCATTCATGTTTAACCCGGACAAACTCAGGAAAGTAGGATTGCAGTTCCTCTCTCTTCATTTCGGGCAGGTACAGGGATGAAAATCCCGGCGTATCTGCAACAAGTCCTCCTGCTACGGAAAGAAGCTCGACGTGCCTGGTTGTATGCCTTCCCCGGCCAATTTTGTCGCTGACGTTACCTGTTTTAAGTGTCTTCCCCGGATTCAGCGCATTGATCAGGCTGGATTTGCCAGATCCGGAAGGCCCTGCTAACACAGACACATTGCCCTTGAGCCGTTCAGCAATTTCATCGATTCCTGTCAGCGTCCGATTCGACACCTGGACGACTTCATAGCCGATCCTGCGGTAATCGACAGACGGGGCTTGATTTCCAACATCCAGATCTTCCTTGGTGAATACGATCAAAATGCTGATTTCTGCTTTTCCGGCCTGAATGAGCAGCCTGTCCAGCAAATTGTAATCCGGATCCGGGGTCCTCAGGGAGAAGACCAAGAGAACCTGATCCACATTTGCAATATACGGCCTGACCAGAGAATTTTGACGTTCGAGTACCTTTTCAATCGTGGCCTTATCCCCTGTTCCTGGAAGAACCATCACCTTGTCGCCGGGAATAAATTGCTGCTTTTTCACACGAAAACGACCGCGCAGGGAGCATTCCCATACCCGGTCATCGGCGTATACGTAATAAAAGCCGGCATATCCTTTCATCAATGTTCCCTGAATCAGCATATATCCTGTTCTTTCCTCCGCTCTAATTCAAATAACGCCTGTACCTCTTATCAAAATGATTACATCAGATATTTGGATCATTTTAAGCCGGAGGCCCCGGCCCCTGAGACACAACGATGGTCACTTCCGAACCCTGCTGGATTGGTTTGCCTGGTTTGGGTTCAGTGGTAATCACGGCTTTCTCCGGAAATAAATCTGATTCTTCCATAATCGGCATTACTTTCATATCATATTTTTCTAGGTAATCCGTGGTAAATTCCAGCGACATGCCTGTAAAATCAGGCATAGCGGTAATCGTTGGTTGAATCCCTTCACTGACAAACAGTTCGATCTCCCCGTTCTTTGTCCAGGTCGAACCGGGAGCAACCGATTGCCCGAAAACATGTCCTTTCGAAACGGAAGCGCTCAGCATTGTTTTGACCGTAATATTCGTAAAACCGGCTTCCTTAAGCGTACTCTCAGCGTTTTCCTGAAGCGGATACCCGGTTGTTACATTCGGTACTTTAATGTATTCTACCCCTTTGCTGATCTCAATGTCCACTGACCTTCCAGCCTTGACCTCACTCTTCGGCTTAATGCTTTGAGAAACAATCTTACCCTGTTCAATTTCATCGCTGTAGGTTTCGGTCCTGTTGCCGAGAGTCAGACGGTCTTTGGTCAATTCAATTTTAGCTTCTTCTACAGTCTTACCGGTAAGATCCGGAACGGTAACCACCTGTGTATGGGTGAAAATCCAAACTCCCGAGGATGCCCCGACAATTACAATCAGTGCGGCGATCGCAATCATAACCGGCATTGGAATTTTTCTCCTGCGCTTTTTAGTACGCAGAAGCGCATCATTCTTGGCCTCATTCGGGACTACTTTATCCTTCAAACCCCTATGAACCTGGGTCTGCATGGTATCTTCATGGTCTCCGGCCTGTCTTTTTTCCCAAACAATGGTCTCTCCGGCTTCGATCCTGTCGAGATCCTCAAGAAATTCCGCTGCACTTTTATAGCGGTCTTGAAGTGATTTGGCCAGTGCTTTCATGATCACGGTTTCCAGTTCCGGGCTGACTCCGGCAACAAGCTTCCCGGGCAGCTCGACTTCCTCCTGGATATGCTTCAAGGCAATGGTAATCGCGGTATCTCCGTCATACGGAAGCCTTCCCGCAATTAGTTCATAAAGGATGATTCCAAGCGAATAGATATCGGACTGTTCCGTGGTCTGGGAGCCCTTGGCCTGTTCCGGTGACAGGTAATGCACTGAACCGACGATATCCCCGGTATGGGTGACAGTTGCCGAAGAGGCGGCTCTGGCTATCCCAAAATCAGTGACTTTGGCCCTTCCATCCGGTGTAATTAAAATATTCTGCGGTTTGATATCCCGATGAATAATATTGTTGGCATGTGCATGCACCAGTGCTTCAGCAATCTGACGGACAATATGAATCGCCTTATCCTGGGGAAGAGGCGCTTGCGTACGGATAATATCCTTTAACGTCTGGCCCTTGACATACTCCATGACAATATAATCTTCATTCCCGTCTCTGCCCACGTCATAGATCGAAACGATGTTCTGGTGAGACAGGCTGGCTGCAGACTGAGCCTCCCGGCGAAAACGACGGATAAAACCCTCATCGGAAGCGTACTGTTCCCGCAGGACCTTGATAGCAACGGTTCTGTTCAGTAATGTATCCTTGGCCCGGTAGACGATTGCCATCCCTCCGGCCCCGATCTTTTCTTCTATTTCATATCTTCCTCCGAACATCTTTTCCATTAGTTTTCACCTTCTTTCAATTCAAGTGCTTTCTCTATGACTGCTTTAGCAATCGGCGCTGCCGCTCCGCCGCCAGTTCCGCCATGTTCCACCAGGACTGCTACAGCTATTTCCGGATTCTCCGCAGGAGCGAAAGCAATATACCAGGCGTGGGTATCCCCGTCTCCGCCCGGTTCCGCCGATCCGGTTTTCGCTGCTATTTGGGCCCCAGATATGGCTCCGGGAGATGCTGTTCCTTTATTGACAGCCAATACCATGCCGCTTGTTATTTTTTCTGCTTCTTCCTTACTGAGAGGCGTCAGCCAAACTTCAGGTGTCCTTTGATAGATACTATTTTGCTTGGAATCGAGCACACTGTCAATCAAATGTGGGACCATTATTTTGCCGTCATTGGCAACTCCGGCTGTGATCAAGGCCATATGGAAAGGACTAACCATCACCTGACCCTGACCGAAGGTACTCTCGGCAAACAAATTGAGGCTTAAGTTTTCCGGCAAAGGGTCATCTCTGGTAATTGAACTGATTGGAACATACTGATCAAACGGGATATCCCTGCCAAATCCGAAATTGGACACAGCCTCCAAAAAATGATTTACACCAGCTTTGATCCCATACTGAGCAAAATAAGTATTGCAGGAGTAGGCCAAAGCAAGATCATAATTGACCCAGCCATGCGCTTTATCATTTTGTTCCTGGATCGTCTGCCCGTTAATCACTGTAGAACCTTCACAATCATAGAGTTCCGTCGTGCCGAGTCCTGCCTGAAAAATGGCTGCTGAAGTAACGACTTTCATAATTGATCCTGGAGGAAACAACGAGAAAGCGTGATTCACCAGCGGACTGTCCTTCTCGGCAATAATTTTGTCCCAGTCTTGTTCAATTGCTCCAGCATCATAGCTTGGCTGACTGACCAGCGCCAGAACATCCCCGTTTTGCGGATCGATTGCCACCACTGCTCCGGTCTTGCCCTGCAAACTCTGATAAGCAGTCTCCTGTAGACGGGAATCAAGTGTCAGTATCAGGTCATTACCCGTTCTCTGCAATTCAAATGCATTCTGAATCCGTCTGAGAATGGAAGGATTCTTCATTCCGAGAAGTGTTTCCGCCTCCGTTGCTTCAATGCCGGCAGAACCGTATTTTACTGTGGCATACCCCAGTAAAGGTTCAAACATCTCACCCTGCGGATACGTTCTGACTTTTCCGTCAGCGGTATGCTCCGTCTTTGCCAGAACAACGCCGTTGCGGTCAAAGATGCCGCCCCGGGTAATTCTTTCCTCTAAATAAATCGCGCGGCGGTTAGCTGGATTATCCAGCATCTCATCGGCCTTAACCACTTGCCAGTATACCAGACCCAGGCTTAGAAAAACAAAGCTAAAAACCATGATCAGTGCAATTTTGCGGATTCCATCGTTCATAAGGCATCTGCCTGCTTTCCGATTGGTATTTGACTCACGGAGAAAGCTGAGCTATGAGAAATGCCGGCCAGAATCCCAAGGAGTAAAAAGTGTCCGACCATGGAACTTCCCCCGTAACTCATCCAAGGCAAAGGCAGACCTGTAAGCGGAAGCATTTTGGTCACCCCGGCCAGGATGATCAGTGCTTCCACACCGATCAGAATGCCTATTCCCGCCGCCAGGATCTGGCCAAACCGGTCCACAGCTCTGGTGCTGACGCAGAAACAGCGCATTACGACAATAATAAACAGACTGATGACTGCCATTGCGCCAATAAAACCAATCTCCTCAGCAATCACCGAAAAGATAAAATCAGTGTCCGCATTTGGAATCTGGTAAGCACCTATCCCGTTTCCGAGACCTGTCCCCAGAAGCCTTCCCCCGCTTATGGCGAAGATCGACTGGGAGATCTGATAAGCCCCGCCGCTGGCATCCACCCACGGATTAATCCAGGTAGCGACCCTTACGCGAACATGATCAAACAGGAAATAACCAGCTGCCCCGGTCACCATGACCAGCGGAACGGAAACCACGAGATAAAGCAGTCTTTCGGTTGCGACATACAGGATAAACACCATGAGAAGGAAGAATACCAGCGCCGTCCCAAGGCTTTTCTGGGCACCCAGCAAGCCGAGAACAAATACGCCGATAAAAACAAACGGGCCCATTGTTTTGGCATCAGGCAGAGAAAATTTCCCGACCTGAATCGTCCCAAAACGCAAAAGTTCTTTATTGTCATTTAAGTAGGATGCCAGGAAAAGAAGCAGCGCTACTTTAACAAGCTCCTCGGGCTGGAAGCCCATCCCGGCAAACCTAAACCAGCTTGTCGCACCATTGATGGTGGTCCCAAATATCAGCGTCAGCAGAAGCATAAGCAAGGCCAGCATTCCCCAGAGATACTGATACTCGCCAAGCTTGCGGTAATCTCGCAAAATAAAAAAGACAGCATAGTAAATAATCAAACCCAGGTTCGCCCAGATAAATTGGTCCGCCGCCTGGGCAGGATTGATCCTTGCCAGAAACACCAAGCCAATCGCGAGGATGGTCTGGACTACCGGCAGAAGATAAGGATCTCCTTGATAGCAAAAAAATATTTCAAACAAGGCACCTGCTACGATCAAAAAAGAAAATACAGCTCCTTGCAGGAAAAAACCGCTTTCAGTCATATCATCCAGTTTCAGTACACCGAGTCCCATCCATAGAATTAGTAAAGTCAGAACTCTCAAAGATAGACGATGTAACATGTTCTCACCGCTCCACAATACAGCATATAGCCGTAAAATTATCCGGAGCCCCCCGTTCGATCACAACATTCTTCAAGGTTTCGAGATGATCATCCCATGATTTGGCCTCGGAAAACTCCGCAGCAATCTCCTGATCACTGATCTCATTCGAAAAGCCATCCGTGCACAGAAGAAAAACATCTCCGTCCTGTACTTTAAGTTGGAAACAGTCTACATCAATGTTGAGCTCCACACCCAGCGCTCTGGACAAAACATGTTTATGCGGATGATTTTTGGCTTTCTCCTCCGTCAGCTCTCCGAGGCGGACAAGTTCGTTTACCATCGAATGATCCTCCGATAGGAGCGTGAGGGTCTTATTTCTCCATAAATAAATCCTGCTGTCGCCCACATGACCGACAACGGCTTTATTGTCATAGATCATCAGAGCAGTCAGGGTTGTCCCCATGCCTTCCGTTCCTTCAGTCCGAAGCGATACTTCGTATACTTCACGATTGGCCTGATTCACAGCCTGAACAATCCAGTCCTGCAGATCCTGAATCTCCGAAGATTTTAATTCAGCTGCTTTTCCCTCCAATTGTTCGACCGCGATCCTCGAAGCTATTTCCCCGGCATTATGTCCGCCCATTCCATCGGCCACCGCAAAAAATGACTCCTCCGGCAATATAAGAAAATAATCTTCATTGTTTTTTCTAACACAACCGGTCTCATAGATCTTAACTGCTTTCATTTCCCCACCTCGAATAAAGAAAAGTAATGCTGCCTATCTTAATGAAGTCACCGGAAACAAGCTGGACCTGGGAGTTGATCCGTTCTCCGTTCACCCAGGTGCCATTCGTGCTCCCAACATCCTCCAGCGTTGTCATCCCTCTGTTATGCTTAAATTCAACATGATCCAGCGAACAGTAATGGTCCGGAACGACGATATCGTTGTGCTTTCCTCTTCCGATGGAAAGCCCCCGGGAATCAATCTTGATCTTGCGTCCTTTGGGCAGCTTTTCAGCTCCGCTTAAGACCTCGATACAGCCAAGATCAGATTCGGTCTTGCTCATGATTCCCTTCGACCTTAAATCGGCCAGCATAACCGTCAATATCCGTAAGAGAAAAAGATAGATGAAACCAACAAAGACAATCCTTCCAATTACCGTAAGCATTTGCATTCAATCACCGACTTTACTTATCTACATGAAATTGAAAATGCGTTTGTCCGGCCTTTATCCTGTCTCCAGGATTCACCATATAGCGGTCAACCCTTAATTTGTTCAGATAGGTACCGTTGGTACTGCCTAGATCCTGAACAAACCACCTTCTATTCTCTGTATAAAGCTTCAAATGGTGACGGGATATCTCCAGGTCTCTGACTTCAATATCACAATCTTCCTGGCGTCCAACAATATACTCTTCCTTATCAAGATCGTAAATGTCACCTTCGTTTGTCCCTTTTATAACTTCGAGATAAGGATGAATTTTCCTGCCGACTGTTTTGGATGATGCCATGATTAATCTTGCAGCATCCGCCAGGACTGTTGTTTTTTCCATTTCCTCATCTTCCGCAGGCAGTTTTTCTTCGTTAATCCGCCAATTGGCGACAACAGAATCTTTAAACTCAACCTGGGTTTTCATTAAGCCAGCATCCATCTTCTCTGAAGGCTGCATCCGCACAACCGGAAGCGCCAAAAAAGTGTAGCCCTGCCTGGTCCCTTCGTCATAGAGATGTTTGGCCAGTTCCACCAGCAGTGTCTCTCCAAAACTTTCCAAGACCGCATAATCCTCAGGGCTTAAACTTACGGTGTAAACATTCGGGACATAGACATGGGATATGCTGACCTGTTTATTTTTCAGCATGATTTTATTTAGTTCTCTGGCAACCTGAACAGGCTGAATTGTGCCCACCGACTTACTGAACAAAAATGTAGCCATCTGTTCGGCAATCGATTCAACTTTGTTTAAGAGACGCATACTCCTCACACTCCAAACGCTGTCTAAGCTGACCACAGGCTGCGTCAATGTCCAGACCTTTTTCTTCTCTGATCGAAACAGGAATCTTGCCCATTTCGAGAACCCTTTTGAACATCGTTAACCGCTCTTTGCCCGTTCTTTGGACGTCGCTGCCGATTACCGGATTAATGGGGATCAAATTGACATGGGCCAGCATGCCCTTAAGGAGAACGACCAGTTCTTCTGCTTCCTCTTTGGAGACATTCTGTTGGTGTAAAGCAAACTCAAATGTAACTCTTCTGTTCGTCTGACCGGAATAATACCGGCAGGCTTCCAGCAGTTCCTGCAATGGATATCTCCTGTTGATAGGAACCAGCGTATCCCTGACTTCATTTCTGACTGAATGAAGCGATACAGCTAAACCGACTTGCGGGTTGTCATGTGCCAGCTGAATGATCTTGGGGGCAACACCGCTCGTCGAGATGGTCATTCTCCGCATGCCGATATTCTGACCGTTCTCGCTGTTCAGGATTCGAATCGCTTTCATCACCGCATCATAATTAAGAAAAGGTTCACCCATCCCCATGAAAACAATATTGGTTACTTTGAATTCCGGATCTTCCTGCTGAAGCAGCCGGCTGATTTCGAGCACCTGTCCGGTGATCTCTCCTGCAGTCAGGTTTCGGCGGAATCCATCCATTCCGGTTGCACAGAAAGGGCATCCTACAGGGCATCCTACCTGAGTCGAGACACATAGCGTGTGTCTGTCCCGGCTTGTCAGATGATCATAATCCATCAGCACCGTTTCAATGCTTTCTCCATCAGCCAGGCGGAATAAAAACTTCCGGGTCCCATCGGCAGAACGCTGCGCTCTTAAAACAGTCAGCGGCTGGATAAAGAAAACCCTGTCAAGCCGTTCGCTGTCCTGTCTCCCGATATTCTTCATTTCATCCCAATGATGGACTCCTCTGGCATTAACCCAGTTGAAAACCTGATTGGCCCTGAACTTTTTTAAGCCGTTTTCGAGGCATACTGCACGCATTTCTCCTTCAAGACAGCCGCGGCAATCCAGCTTTTCCATAATTAGTATTATTCTCCCAATTTCATCATTTTAAACATGCTTCTCCGTCAGACGTAAAGCTTTGTCAAGTAGAGCATATAGGCTTGCTATAAAATCTTCTTGCCGCTCCTTGCCATCCGTAGCATCGCGTCACTAGGCCATCCGTGGCCTTCGAAACTTAGCGACAAAGAATCCATCCATATTGTGATGATGAGGCAGGATCTGCCATACCCCTTTCCGGAGTTGTTTCAGATCTCTCTCCTCTGCTGCAAAAGGCAAACTTCCCGACAAGTCGACGGAAACAAACTCGGGCTTAAGCTGCCGGAAAGCTTTAACCACTTCAAAGTTTTCTTCCGGCTCCGTGGTACAGGTCGAATAAACAAGCTCTCCGCCTTCCCGCACATGATCGGCAGCTTTCAGCAGGATTGCCAGTTGGAGTTCTGGCAGTTTGCTGATCTCGTCTTCTCTCTTCTGCCAGCGCAGATCGGCTCTTTTTCTAAGCACACCCAAGCCCGAACAGGGCGCATCGACCAGGACCCGGTCAAATTTATCTCCGATCCCTTCCAAAATCCGGGCGTCGCCCTCAATTGTTTTTATGATCGTAATTCCGAGCCGCTCGGCTGATTCCTTAATCAAATCAAGTTTTTGGGGATACATATCTACAGCAACAATGGTTCCCTTGTTTTCCATCAATTGCGCCAGATGGGTTGTCTTTCCTCCCGGGGCACTGCAGACATCCAATACGCTGTCCCCTTCCCGGGCTCCCAATATATGAGCAGCTAACTGAGAACTTTGATCCTGAACCGTGAAATATCCGTTTTGGAATTCCCGAAGTTGGTCCAATCCGCCAAAATCTTTCAGAATTAAGCTTTCCGGTGTGTATTCTCCGTCCGTGACCTCAATTTCCTGGCTTTCCAATAAGGTTTTTAATTCCTGCCTTGTTGTCTTTAGGGTGTTTACCCGGATCGAAGTAGAGGAAGGTTCATTGTTGGCTTTGAGCAAAGCTTCTGTTTCTTCCTGCCCCCACCTTGTCAGCCATCGCTTGATCATCCATTCAGGATGGGAATATCTGACCGAAAGATAGCGGACCGTTTCCCTCTTTTGGTCTGGCCATTCAAAATTCCAGCCTGTTTCAGCCGCCTTACGCAGGACACTATTGACAAGGGGGGCATAGGTTTGGTTGAGCTGGTTCATCAGGTCAACACTCTCATTGACTGCGGCAGGCGCCGGCACTCTGTCCATAAGTAGTATCTGAAAAACACCGGTCCTTAAAACAGCCCTGACTTCCTGCGGCAGTGCGGACATCGGCTTCGTCAGATGTTTTCTCAACGCATAATCCAGCGTCAATTTATTTTTTAATACCCCGTTGACCAAAGCAGTAGCCAGATTCCTGTCCCGGCTCTGGGTCAGTCCGGAAAGCTGGGAACGCAAAAGGAGATTGGCATAGGCCCCCTCCCTCTCGACCCGCGTAAGAATACGCACGGCTATCAGCCGTGCGTTTTGATCGTTTATGCGTTTCCGCGTACGTTTGGTTTTTTCTTCAGTAATAGGATTATTCTTCTCCGTCATTTTTCTATCCCAATCTTTTTTATTCTCTTAATTCGGTATTAATCATCCCGGCCTTGTGCAATCAATACAAAGCGCAGCAAGGTCAGAATCGCAGTCAGTGCTGCGGCAACATAAGTCAGGGCGGCTGCACTCAGCATCTTTTTAGCGCCTGTCATTTCTTCTGCATCTTTAATAATACCGCTGTCTCCCAGAAAAGCTAAGGCCCTGTTGCTGGCATTGTATTCAACAGGAAGCGTAACGATCTGAAACAGGACCGCAAACGCAAAAACATAAATCCCGATATCCAGCAAGAAAGATATCGACGGTAGGAACAAGCCAAGAAGAATCAAAACAGGCCCTGCCTGGCTGCCAAATGAAGCTACAGGCACAAAAGCTGTCCTGATTTTCAACGGAACATAGCTGTCGGCATGCTGTACTGCGTGACCTGTCTCGTGGGCAGCAACAGCCAGCGCCGCAATAGATGTGCTGTTATATACACCGCTGCTGAGCCTTACAACATGAGTCCTCGGATCGTAGTGGTCCGTAAGGTTACCAGCAACCTGTTCTACCTGAACATCATAAAGCCCATTTTCATTTAGCAGGGCTCTGGCCACGTCCGCACCTGTTGTACCTGAACTGCTTCTGATTTTGGAATATCTGGAGTAAGCACCGCTGATCTTGGCCTGAGCATAAACAGTTAGAATAATCGCTGGAATCAGTAGTATTATTGTGTAATCTAAGTAAAACATAATCTTCCTCCTTAAAAAGCCAGTCCTGCTCAAATAGCATAGGAATCATGCTTCTTATCTATAATTCAAGGCACTTAAACAATCATTGTTTTAACTATTAGAAGTATATCCATTTATTCTTAGATTTTGCTTAAAAGAAGGAAAGACGAGCGCGATCGTTTACTCAAAGCGCTCGTTCGCTTTAAGTCTGTATCCGTTATAAAAGTCCTGGGCACGCATTTTCTTTTTCCCGGCAGGCTGAAGCTCTGAAATTTTTAAAATACCTTCCCCGGTCTGGACCAGCAGTCCTCCCTTAGCAAGGGACAAAATGCTTCCCGGCAAAGTATTTTGCGCAGTCTGTCCGTATAAGGCAGTTTTTCCGGACAGCTCACTTAGCCATATTTTAACCTGTTCTCCCCGGAAAAGCGTAAAAGCACCGGGCCAGGGATTCAGCCCGCGAATCCTGTTATGGATTTTGGCTGCGTCCCAGGACCAATCCACCTGCTCATGTTCTCTTTTCAGAAGCGGTGCATACGAAAATGCTTTAGGCTGAGGTACCGGCCGAACGGTCCCATTCTGCAATCCTTCGAGTGTATCAAGCAACGCCTTTGCGCCGATTCGGGCCAGCGCATCGTAAACTTCACCCGTTGTGGCCTCCGGTACGATTGCATATTCTTCGCTGATAAGCATTGCGCCCGTATCCAGACCTTCGTCCATCAGCATGGTTGTAACACCGGTTTTAGACTCTCCGTTCATCACGGCCCAGTGGACCGGAGCTGCTCCGCGATAAGCCGGAAGCAGTGAGGCATGCACGTTAATGCATCCAAAAGACGGTATTCCCAGAATCTCTTTGGACAGGATTTGTCCGAAAGCGACCACCACAATGCAGTCCGGCCGCAAATCCCTGATCTGGCCGACCACTTCCGGTGTTTTGATCCTGGCAGGCTGAAATACAGCAAGTCCATACTTTTCAGCAAGTACTTTGACCGGACTCGCTTTTAATTTGTTTCCTCGTCCCGCAGGTTTGTCGGGCTGGGTAAAAACGCCGCCGATTTGATGTCCTGAAGCATAGAGCGCCTTCAGAACAGGCACCGCAAAATCCGGTGTTCCCATAAAAACAAGCCGCATCTGACACTGTCACTTCCCGTTCCGTATTCTAAATGCAAAAACTTTCTCTTCGCGCATTTAGTAAATCTTAGCCATAAATCTTATACCCCATATTTTGTCTGCGTGCTACAATTTCAGCGTCAAGCGGAGCATGGAGTGCGTAGCGCGGCCTTTTGACGGCCATGGATGGCCTAATGTCGCGATGCCATGGATGGCAAGGAGCGACGGGTCAAGGATGACACAACGGCCGAAAGCGGAATTGTGGCACGCAGACAGACCCGAGATACTATGGTACTACACATTATAAATCTTGTCTGCAATATCGACGAAAAGTATCCCGTCAAGATGGTCTGTTTCGTGCTGCATCGCTCTGGCCAGGAATCCATCGGCATGATATTCTTTCATCTCTCCATTGCGGTCCATGGCCTGAACTACCACTTCGACTGCCCGTTTCACCCTGCCAGTCTTATTGGGGACACTTAAGCATCCTTCTTCATCTACTTCCGAACCGGTTTTTTTAATAATCATCGGATTGATCAATTCTAAAAGACCGTCTCCGACGTCGATCACCACAACTCTTTTGGATACGCCGACCTGGGGAGCTGCCAGCCCTACCCCTTTCGCCTCATACATGGTCTCAGCCATGTTATCGAGCAATTTAATGATATTCGGGGTAATTTTCTTGACTTCTATTGCTTTTTCCCGCAGAATGTCTTCTCCAATTTTTACTATCTGGTAAACGGCCATTGCTGGATCCGCTCCCTTCTCATACAATTTCTGAAATAATATCCCATAAAAAAACCATATAATAGAATTATACATTTCTGAAAGCCTGAAAGCAATTAACACCTTAAGAGCGACGTGTCAGGGATGACATAACGGCCAAAAGCGGTACTGTGGCATGCAGACCTCCCTCAAATATGTTGTATTTAAGATAGTGGATTCACCTCAATACTTATATTGATCCCTGAACTGCTCGTTCCAAGATAGAAAGCCCGGACTCCTTGATGTACGATCCTGCGGAGAACCGCTGGGTTCTTTCCTTTGACCGATACCTGCCAGCGAAATTCATTCTTCAGCCTGGTCAAAACAGCCGGTGCCGGTCCCAAAATCACATATTCCTGATCTTGATCAGTAAGCACCTGGCGGATGCCGTTGGCCATGGCCTGAGCCGCTTTAATTACCCGATCTTCTTTTTCATGAAAAATCATGATCCTGATGATATGGACAAACGGCGGATAATTTTGCTGTTTTCGGTAAGCAATCTCTTCCCAGAAAAAGGCTGCATAATCCTGTTTAGCTGACCGCAGGATCGATCTTTCTTCAGGTGAATAGGTCTGGATCACCACTTCGCCGCCTTTAGCCCCACGTCCTGCCCTGCCAGCAACCTGAGTCAGCAGCTGGAAAGCTCGTTCTCTGGATCGAAAATCGGGCATATTGAAAAGCTGATCGGCAGAGATTACACCGACAAGGGTAACGTTCGGGAAATCTAGCCCTTTGGCCAGCATTTGGGTCCCGACAAGAATCGGAACCTCTCCGCTGCGAAACCGTTCTAGAATTGTATTGTATTCCCGGGAGCCGGAGGTCGTATCCGTATCCAGTCGTAAGACTTCAACTCCGGGAAACAAAGCAGAAACCTCTTCTTCAACTTTTTGGGTTCCCTGGCCGAAGAAACGAATAAACCGGCTGTTGCATTCCGGGCAACGGTGAAAAACATCCTGTTGGTAATTACAGTAGTGACAGCACAACTGCTGATGATGACTGTGGTATGTCAGGGAAACATCACAATGCGGGCAGCGTGCGACATACCCGCATTCACGGCAAAATACAAAGGTCGAATAACCTCTGCGGTTCAGAAAAAGGATACTTTGTTCTCCGTTGTCAATTCTATCCTGGAGCTTGTTTCTAAGTGCCATGGAGAACATTGTTTTATTGCCGCTAGCCAGTTCCTGTTTCATATCCACAATATTAACCACGGGTAAAGCTCGTTGGTTGAAGCGCTCTTCTAGCGACACAAGACCAATCTTGTCCCTTTGGGCTGCCGCATAGGCTTCTAGGGATGGGGTAGCGCTGCCCAGAAGCACAAGCCCGCCTCTGTCTTCCATCCTTTTCCGGGCGACGTCCCGGGCATGGTACTTGGGGTTTTCATCCTGTTTATAAGCGTTATCGTGTTCCTCATCCAATATGATCAGTTTAAGGTTTGACAGAGGTGCAAAAACAGCGGAGCGCGCTCCGATAATCACGCGCTTATTCCGTTGCAGAATTTGCTCCCAGATTGCTAATTTATCGCCGGAGCTGATGCCTGAATGAATAATTCCGACCATGTCTCCGAACTGTTCTAGAAATATTCTGGAGATCTGAGAAGTAAGTGAAATCTCAGGTACAAGCAGAATAACATCGCCGCCTTCAGCCAGTACTTTTGCCACCAGCTCTTTATAAACCTGTGTCTTGCCACTGCCGGTTATCCCATGGATCAAAACTGTTCCGCCATCATTTTTATTGCGAAACGTTAGAATATCCTGGAAAGCTTTTTCCTGGGCAGGACTTAACGTGTTATTTTTTTTTCTTTCAATGCCTATATTTTCTACCCGGTTCTTCATGTCGGGACTGCTTGCTTTTCCGGAAAATCGGATTTCTTTTTTGATCCATCCCTGCTTAAGCATATCCTCAAGCAGTTCTTTCTTCGCTCCGCTTCTTTTTAGCAGGACATTTTCCGGCAGACCTCCCCGGCGCGCCCTGTTAAGGATTTTTAAGACCTGAAATGTATCCGGATCAAGAAGTTCCAAAACTTTAACGTCTTCATCGTCCATGCTGACCATGGAAGTCATCCAGGTTTCTCCCTTTCCCTTTAAAAAAGGCCACACAGAATGAAGGGCTTGTGCTTTTGGGCAGATCGTCGTCTCCGAAAGCCAGCAGGCCAGTTCTATGAGCTCCTGCGGAATCAGACAGTTTTCCTCCAGGACTGCTTCTATGCTACGGAATCTGGGCTCACCGTCAAGTTCAGGCGGGTCAGGACTGATACTAACAACAAGGCCCCGGACTTTTCTGTGCTTAAGCGGGACAACCACCATCATTCCCACCTGAATAATGAGATTGTCCGGAACGTAATAATGAAAACTCTGATCAAGACGCCTGTTGGCGACATCGATCAGCACCTCTGCGTATCCGCTCAATTTCAAAGGCTCCTCCCTGCTGATGTCAAAAAAATCGAATGCTGTATTAATTATAGCAGATAACCTGTCATCTGTTCATGCTGAAAAAATACATGCAATATGAAAATCATTCTGACGCAGAAAAAGTATTTGCCGAAAAATCTCTGATATGACGGCGTTCCTCGGGCGTCAGCCTAAACTGTTCCATAATGAATTGGTCCAGGATTTCAAACTGATCTTCCCCGACGATGATTTGGTTCGTTAATTGCAGGATATGGTCAATCACTGCCTGTTCCCATAAGGGCAGCGGAAGCAGTTCCAGATCTCCCCTGAGCACTTTCAGGGTATGAAATCTCTTGCGAAAAAGAAATTGATAAAGGCTGCTGTTAAATAAAGCAAGAATTACTTTCACTGGATAGTTTCCTGGTTCGGGGATCAGGATATTGGCACTGTTCAGTGTAAGACTACCTTGATCATCATAGGCAAAAACAAGTCTTTCAGAAATGAAGCGGTAAATCAGTTTCTCCGCCGTCCTGTATTTATGTTCCGGTGCTGTTTGCTGGAACTTGTCTGGCTGAAACCGTAAAAAAGAAGACGGCTTCTTAAGAACAAATCTGTCCACATCCGAGCCTTTGTAGACCGGCTCAGTATCCTGTTCTTTTGTCTGAAGCAGGTATCTCCTGTTATCTCCGGTGACAATTCCCAAGGCCCAGCCGGCCTTATCTTTCAGGTAAGTATGTTGGGTCGAATAGACCTTGCTGAAAATGGCTTCGTCCTGGCTGCTCAGATAAATATCAAAAATATGCCAGGCATTACTTCGGAACCTTTCCTGAGAGACCAGGTATTCCTGTTCCGGAAATTTCACCAGAACTTGGTCCTTCTCTGACGGCAAGGCCTTTCTTAGGTCAAGGCGGATCACGGCTGAGAAGACATTTTTAAATCTCCTGCCCAGATATTCGATCCTGATGATCTGACAATTCTCAAGCAGATATCCTCTGATATCAGCATGGGCACGGATGTTCAGAATGGATTCTGGCAGAATAAACGAGATAACCCCTCCGTCTTTCAGCAGATCAAGACTCGCCCTGAGAAAATAAGAAAAGGACTCCCCGGAAGTTATTTCCGGAAACTCCACAGCCATTTTCTGGCGGACACCCAGATCAATCTCCGCTCCCCACGGAGGGTTCGTGGCTACAAAATCAAATTTCCCGAAAGCGGAAGATTCCCGTCGCATATCGGTTAAAGTATTGCAGTGAATAACGTTAGGCTGAAAATCCCGGGAACATGTCAACAGCAGATTGAGTCTGGCAATCCTTACCGATGTCAGATCGAGGTCCATCCCGTAGATGTTTTCGGGTTCGTCCATATTCCAGGCAAAGGATAAAAGATACTGTCCCGTGCCGCAGCAGGGATCAAGCACCTTCTGTCCGCTGCGGATATAAGCCCGGACAGCATCATCCGTGATGCCCGGCGGAGTAAAGTAAGAGCCAAGGCGGGATTTATTCCCCTCCATGGTCAGCGCTTGATAAATGAGACCAAGTATATCGTCTTCAAAAGGGAAACAGATATTAAAAAGATATTCAAGGTGCTGAGAATCTGGCCTTCCGTTTGAAGACTTCAAAGGAGCTTCCAAAGAAGATTTCTCAGATGCCCGGAGGATATCCTGATAGAAATTCTTTAGTTCCATGCGGACATGCTGTCGCTGGAAAATAGCTTCCGGGAAATCAATAATCTGTTTCAGGTCGTCGGACAATATGTCTCCCGAGCTCCGAAAAAGATTCAAAGCCAAAATGAAGACTGCCCATCCCCGGTCTATGTTGTGCCGGAGCAGATATGCCAATAGATCCACGACCTGCTTACGTGTTCTTTCGTTAGAGATGTATTCCGTCGGAGCAAAACGTTTATCAGCTCTGACTTTGTTTGCCCTTTTCCTTAAGCGGTCAAGCTCTCCCTGCGTAATTTTTTCCCGAAGTAGGATCACCTCAGCAAGATCAAAGACCTTTCCGTCAGGATCTGAAGGATGGAGATAGCCATGCCGGACCCAGTTGCGGATACTTGGCACAGATACCCCCAGAATTTCAGCGGTTAACTTTGCATCAATTCGATGATTATCCATTTCTGTGTTCCTACCGTTTTAGATTTAAGCTAGGTTGCCTTCCTTCCTGGTTTCCTGGCTGTTCACCGCATAGAAAAGAGAATCGAGGTTGCGGACTAAGTCCTTCGCAATCTGCGGTTTGTTCATCGTATAGATATGGACACCGTCAATATCATTCGCAAGCAATTCCACAATTTGTTTGGTCGCGTAAGCAATACCGGCATCTTTTAAAGCTTCCATGTTATGCTCAAATTTGTCAAGTATTTTAATCAGTTTCTGCGGCATCCGTGCATTCGACAGTGCTAATATTCTTTCAATCTGAACCCGATTAGTGATTGGCATGATCCCTGCCAGAATCGGAACATTAATGTTCAGCTTAGCAACTTTCTCCTGGAAACGGAAGAAGGCGTCATTATCATAGAATAACTGTGTAATAAGAAACCCGACTCCGGCATCGACTTTCCGCTGAAGGTTTTCAATATCATGGTCTTTATCGGGACACTCGGGATGGCCTTCCGGATAACAGGCGCCGCCCAGGCAGAAAGAATGTTTGTTCTGAATATACGCGACAAGATCAGAAGCATATTGGAAATCCCTTGCCCTGCCGGTCTCACCCGCACCCTTCGGAATATCTCCCCGTAAAGCGAGAATATTGGAGACATTGCTGTCTGCCAGCTGTGTCAGTGTTTCCTCGATTTGTTCTTTGGAAGAGGTAATACAGGTCAGATGAGCCAAAGAATTAATGTTGTATTTGTTTTCAACAATGGATGCGATTTCTGCAGTCGTTTTGCTGGTACTTCCTCCAGCACCGTAGGTAACACTGATAAAATCAGGACGGAGCGGTGCCAGGGCATCAATCGTATCATAAATGACCTCTATAGATGAAGTAAGTTTTGGTGGGAAAATCTCAAAAGATACGACCTTTTTCTGTTGGAACAATTCGCAGATAAACATTCTAAAACCTCCTTCATCTTTAATACAATCCAAATTTATTCGATTGGAATAAGCACCGGAATTGAATCATTGGATGTTGAGTCCTTTAATCCCTATGTCGGTGCGGAAATGGGCATCAGGGAACTTGATACTGTCGACGAGCGCATAGACATTCTCCCTGGCTGCCGCGATCGATGCATCACGGACGGTGACGCCAAGTACCCGGCCGCCTGAATTGACTAGTTTTCCGTCTTCCATCTTGGTGCCGGCATGGAAAACTACCTGGTTTTCTTGGGTCATCGGAAGACTGATCGGAATCCCCTTCCTGTATTCGCCCGGATAGCCGGGAGCAGCCATGACCACACACAGCGCGGTGCCGGCATGCCATTCGATTTTGACTTCGGACAGTTTCCCGTCGATACAAGCTTCGAAGATTGGGATCAAGTCCGACTTGAGCAGGGTCATCACAACCTGTGTCTCAGGATCACCGAACCGAACATTGTATTCCAGAAGTTTAGGGCCTTTGGACGTAATCATTAAGCCTAAAAACAGTACGCCGGTAAATGGCGTTCCTCTTTGGCGCATAACTGAAAGCGTCGGCTGAGCAATCGTATCGATAACTTCCTGTTCTAACGCTTTGGTCCAGAAAGGAGGTGGAGAATAAGTCCCCATTCCGCCTGTATTTAACCCCTTATCTCCGTCGAGTGCTCTCTTGTGATCCTGAACGGGAGTCATCGGAAGAGCCTTTTCACCGTCGCAAAAACATAGCAGGCTGACCTCCTGCCCCTCCAGAAATTCTTCAACCACGACCTTGTCTCCGGCAGCACCAAAGGCCCCGCCCATAATGGTCTCGATGCCTTCAAACGCCTCTTCCAGTGTAGCTGCCACAATGACCCCTTTACCTGCCGCCAAGCCATCCGCTTTAATGACAATCGGGGCGCCGATTTCTCTAATATATCTTTCTGCTTCACTCTTCTCGGTAAAAGTCCGGTAGTCTGCTGTCGGAACCTTCGCCTGTACCATAATTTCCTTGGCAAAGGCTTTGCTGCTTTCAAGCGTCGCTGCCGCTCCGGACGGGCCAAAAACTCTGAGCCCTGCAGCCTGAAAAGCGTTGACAATTCCCAGACTAAGTGGTTCCTCAGGACCAACAATCGTAAGATCAATCCCTTCATCCTTGGCGAAGTCAACCAAAGCGTCAAGTTCATTGGCCTTGATTGGGACATTCCATTGCGCTGTTCCTGCGTTACCCGGAGCTACAAAGAGTTTCTGACAAGAAGTGCTCTGATTGATTTTCCAGGCAAGGGCATGCTCTCTTCCTCCTGAGCCTACAAGCAGAATTTTCTTCCCGTTTTTTTGACAACCAGACAAGTCAGCCATCCTTTTTCCACCTCAATAAGTCATATTTATTCCTAGTGCTCAAAATGTCTTCTTCCGGTATGGAGAATGATCATTCCCAGCCTGTTGGCTGTTTCAATCACTTCTTTGTCCCGGATGGAACCACCGGGATGAACAATAGCTTTGATCCCATGGGAATGAGCCAGTTCGACCGTATCCGGAAACGGGAAGAAAGCATCCGAAGCCATATAGGCGCCCTGTGCTTTTTCTGCAGCCTGCTCAAGCGCAATTTTGGCCGAGCCGACTCTGTTCATCTGGCCGGCTCCGACACCAATGACCTGTCTTTTCGCTGAAATAACGATCGCATTGGACTTGACATGCTTGCAGGCTTTCCAGGCAAACTCTAGTTCCGCCAGATCATCTTCGGTCGGCTTGGCTTCCGTGACGACTTCCCATTCGGCAGGCGGTGTCGTTCCTTCATCCTCATCCTGAACCAGGAAACCACCGTTTATCGTACGGATTTTCCAGCCCCGCGTCTTACAACACGCTTCCCTGCCAACTGCGAACAAACGAAGGTTAATCTTTACAGCCAAAATTTCCTTCGCCCGCGGGCTGAAATCTGGAGCAACGACCACTTCGTAGAATTTCTCTTTAATCGCTTCAGCTGTGGCCTCATCTACCACACGGTTAAGCGCAATAATTCCGCCGTACGCCGAGACCGGATCCGCTTCCAGCGCTCTTTGATAAGCTTCCAGCAGTGAGTTTCCAAGCGCAACACCACATGGATTGGTATGTTTAATGATCACACAGACGGTCTTGTCATATTCCGCAGTGATTTTCCAGGCCGCGTCCATGTCCATCCAGTTATTGTAGGATAGCTCCTTGCCCTGGAGCTGCTGGCCATAGGCAAGTGTCCCTTTTCCGGCCTCCGGGTCCACATAAAAGGCCGCCTGCTGCCCGGGATTTTCTCCATAGCGAAGATCCTGCACCTTAGTCGCCACTACACGGAGATGCTGCGGAAAAGAAGCTTTTGTATCGATTTGGCCTTCCAGATATCCGGCAATCAGACGGTCATATTCCGCCGTATGCGCAAACGCTTCGGCTGCAAGTTCTTTCCGTAAGGCCAATGGGATGCCACCGTTCTCCCTGAGGCTCTCAAGCACCCTGCCGTAGTTTTCCGGATTGACAATAATAGTTACTCTGTTGTGATTTTTCGCAGCCGAACGGACCATGGTCGGTCCGCCGATATCGATATTTTCGATCGCTTCTTCGAAGGTAACCCCTTCTTTAGCAATTGTTTCTCTGAAAGGGTAGAGATTTACGCAAACTAAATCGATAAAATCAATTCCGTTTTCCGCGCACTGAGCCCGGTGTTTCTCAGTATCAATCGCGAGGATTCCGCCGTGAATCTTCGGATGGAGGGTTTTAACCCTGCCATCAAGGATTTCCGGAAACCCTGTAATTTCACTGACATAACGAACAGGAATATCCGCTTCTTTCAATGTCTTATACGTACCACCTGTTGAAATCAGTTCAAAGCCCTCGGCAACAAGGCCCCCGGCAAATTCTACGATACCTGTTTTGTCTGAAACACTGATCACTGCTTTTTTCACCATCATGTCAACCCCCTATCATCATTCCTTGGAGATTTCCTCAGAACAATCCTAAAATTATCCTTTAGAACAACCCCCGAATAATCCTTAAATACGCCGATAGATTCGTGCCAACTCAACCCTAAATCTTATATATCCTGGCGGCATATTTCTCGTAATACTGCATTGTCTTGCAGCTCCTTGCTTTACAAGAAATCTGCTCGCCATTTTAGGGTTGACAAGGTACTCGCAATTATGAATCTCTGAGGACAATCACTCTTCTTCCCTCTCTTTTTATCTTCCCATTCACAATAAGTCTGACTGCCTCTGGATAGATGGTGTGCTCAACTTTCAGAATTCTTGCAGCCAGCTGATCGGCATCATCCTCAGCAAAAACCGGCACCGCCTCCTGCAGGATAATCGGTCCTGAATCCATCCCCTCGTCCACAAAATGCACCGTGCAGCCGCTGACTTTAACACCATATTCTACTGCCTGTTTTTGGGGATGTAAGCCCGGGAAAGACGGCAGCAGCGAAGGATGGATGTTCAAAATCGGATATTTGGCCCTGCGGATAAAATCCGAGCTTAACACCTGCATGTAACCTGCCAGAATCAGCAGTTCCGTATCAATGACTTCAAGCCAGTTTAAGATATCCGTTTCCTGAGAGTTCTTGTCCGCATAGCTTTCCCTCGGAAAGGTCCGGATCTGAATACCGGATTTTTCTGCCCTGGCCAGAGCTTTTGCGTCTATTTTATTCGAACCTACGCCCACAAATTCTACAGGAAGCCGTCCATCCTGCCATTCGTCCAACAAGGCCTGCAGGTTGCTGCCACGCCCTGAAGCGAGTACGGCAACTTTCATCGATAACTCACTCCTTGTCCAGAAATCACACTGCCTATCCTGACCGGCTCTTCCCCGTTTCCAGCCAGAATATCCATGGCCTGTTTTTCATTTTCAGGATGAATGACCAGGACAAAGCCAATTCCCATATTAAACGTCCTTAACATTTCCGGATCTTCAACCTTGCCAAGTTTCTGCATTAATTGAAATACCGGCGGAACTTGCCATGTAGAAGGGACAATCTCCGTTCCAAGTCCGGACGGCAGAACCCTTGGAATATTTTCAGTCAAACCGCCACCGGTAATATGTACCATACCGGGAACAGCCATCTTATCCAGAAGGGCCAGCACTGACTTTACATAGATCCTGGTCGGGATAATCAGTACTTCCCCGAGTGGCCCCCCGAGTTCCGGGAACACCTTGTCAAGCGGGTATTCCGCAAAAATCTTGCGGACAAGAGAAAAGCCGTTGCTGTGCAGTCCGCTGGACTTCAGACCTAAAAGGATATCCCCTTCGCGGATGTCCGAACCGTCGATCAGCTTGTCCCGGTTCACCGCACCGACAGCAAAGCCGGCAATATCATATTCTTCTTCAGCGTAAAAGCCGGGCATCTCAGCAGTCTCGCCGCCAATGAGTGCACAGCCTGCCAGACGGCAGCCTTCAGCCACGCCACCTACGATGGAGGCAATTCTTTCCGGAACCAGCTTTCCTACCGCAAGATAATCGAGGAAAAACAATGGCTCGGCACCCTGGACCAGAACATCATTCACGCACATCGCAACAGCGTCCTGGCCGATGGTATCATGCTTATCTAACTGAAAAGCCAGGCGCAATTTTGTTCCGACACCATCCGTACCGGAAACCAGCACGGGGTCAGAATATTTCTGCAGATCCAGGCTGAACAATCCGCCAAATCCGCCGAGTCCCCCTAAAACTCCGGGCCGCCAGGTTGCAGCTACGGCAGGCTTAATTTTCTCCACAGCTTCATTTCCGGCCTGGATATCCACACCGGCATCTTTATAGGTAATTCCCATGATTACTCCCCCTAACGGTTCGTTTAACACTCCATGTCTTCTTTGGAGAACTTCTTCGGAACAGTGGTCGGATAATCACCGTTAAAACAGGCCAGGCAAACTGGATCACTACCTAAAGCCTTTTTCAGCCCTTCCTCCGACAGATAGTACAGGGTGTCCGCTCCTACAAACTTGCGAATTTCATCAATGTTCATTTGATTGGCAATCAATTTTTCCCTTTCAGCCGTATCGATGCCATAATAACAGGAATACTTCACCGGAGGTGAGCTGATCAGTAGATGAACCTCCTTGGCGCCGCATCCTTTGACCATCTCGACGAGCTTGGAGCTCGTTGTCCCTCTGACAATCGAATCATCAATCATCACAACCCTACGTCCGCGGATGACCTGCTTGTTGGCATTCAACTTAATCCGGACAGCAACTTCTCTTAACTCCTGCGTTGGCTGAATGAACGTCCGTCCAACATACCTATTTTTGAGCAGCCCCTCCTCAAAAGGGATACCCAGCGTTTGGGCATAGCCCAGAGCGGCCGGCGTCCCGGAGTCTGGAACCGGAATAATCACATCAGCCTCAATCGGACATTCTTTAGCCAGCTGAACACCCATTTGCCTCCTGCTTTCCCAGACATTCAGATTATCCAGTGTACTGTCAGGCCGTGCGAAATAAATATATTCAAATGAACAGGGAGCAATCCGTTCCTGCGGTGTACCCAAACGGGTATGAAGCCCTGCTTCGTCAATTGTCACGACTTCTCCTGGTTTAACGTCCCTGACAAATTCCGCGCCAATCGTATCAAGTGCACAGCTTTCCGAAGCGAAACAGTACCGCTCTCCCAGACGTCCGATACACAAAGGCCTCAGACCATGGGGATCTCTCGCCCCGACAATTTTGTCTTCAGCCATGATTAGCAGTGCATAGGCTCCCTTGATGTCAATCATCGTTTTGATAATTGCATCTTCCAGGCTATGCCTGCGGTAACGTGCAATCATATTTAGAATGACTTCGCTGTCAATGGTTGTCTGAAAGACTGTTCCCTGACTGCCAAGTTCTTGTCTGATTTCTACGGCGTTCGTCAGATTCCCATTATGTGCGAGCGCCATCATCCCATTCTGAAAATGAACAACCAGCGGCTGTGCATTCGATAACAGACTTGAACCCGTTGTTGAATACCGGACATGTCCGATCGCCATTTTCCCTTGCAGACCTGCGAGTAAATCAGGCGAAAATACCTCGGATACCAAGCCCATTCCTTTTTCTACAACGATTTTTCTTCCATCGGAAATAGCAATCCCCGCACTTTCCTGTCCCCTATGCTGCAGCGCATAAAGGCCATAATAAGTCAGACGGGCAATTTCCTTTTCAGGAGCAAAAATTCCGAAGAGACCACACTCCTCTTTGGGCTTGTCATCCCAGAGCAAATCCACAGTCAAGAACTCCTTTCATCTACTGTCATATACTGTCTCTGTCCTCTAGCAATTATGTTTCAGCATCATATTCTAGGATCGCTTTAAGCATTTTCTACGGCGTTCTTCAGACGGGTATATACTTCGGCATATGCTTCTTCAATCTTGCCGAGATCCCGGCGGAAACGGTCCTTATCCAGCTTTTCTCCGGTATCTTTGTCCCAGAAGCGGCAAGTGTCGGGAGAAATCTCATCTCCGAGCATGACTTTACCGTCAATCAGACCAAACTCCAGCTTGTAGTCAACCAGATCAATCCCAGCCTTGGCAACAATTTTGGTCATAAGCTCATTGACCTTCAAAGCAATTTCCTTCATTTTGTTGATTTGTTCGATCGTTGCCCATCCCATCGCAATCGCATGGGTTTCATTAACCATCGGATCACCGAGCACGTCATCCTTGTAATAAAGCTCAAGTACAGGAGAAGCCAGAGGATAGCCCTCTTCTTTGCCAACCTTCTTTACGAGACTGCCGGCTACAATATTACGGACAACGATTTCCAGCGGAACCATCTGCAGGCGGCGAACAATTTGTTCTCTGTCATTTAAAAGCTCAACAAAATGTGTATCCACGCCGTTTCTTTGAAGATAGGAAAACATCATTGCGGACATCTTATTGTTGATGATCCCTTTATCAACAATGGTGCCCTTTTTTATCCCGTTAAAGGCAGTTGCATCATCTTTATACTCGACCCAGAAAACATTTTTGTCATTCGTATCATAGATTTTTTTGGCTTTGCCTTCATACAGCATTGCAAGCTTTTCCATATCATAACCCTCCAGTATTCAATGTCCAAATTAACACCCATATTCAATTTTAATCGTTTAATAAACCGTTTATTTCAGTAGTCCGACTCTGCGGAAAATATAGTCAATGTTTTTCGTATGATACTCATAATCAAACAGCGCATCGACTTCTTCTTTGGTTAGAAACTGCATGATCTCAGCATCCTGAAGCACATAATCCTTAAACGGTACTTTGGTGTCCCAGGCTCTCATTGCATTTTTTTGTACCAGCGCGTAGGATGTCTCCCTGCTCATGCCCTTATCGACCAGTGATAGCATAACCCTTTGGGAAAAGATCAGGCCATAGACCTTTTCAATGTTTGTCATCATCTGTTCCGGGGACACTCTTAATCCTTCCAAAGTCTGAATCATCTTATGCAGCATATAATCCAGTGCAATGGTGCTGTCAGGAAGGATCACGCGTTCAGCTGAGGAATGGGATATATCTCTTTCATGCCAGAGTGCTACATTTTCAAAAGCAACCTGGGCGTTCCCGCGGATTAGGCGGGCCATTCCGCAAATTCTTTCCGAAATAACCGGGTTTTTTTTATGCGGCATCGCTGAAGAACCTTTTTGTCCCTTGCCAAAAGGTTCTTCGACCTCATGGACGTCCGTCCGCTGCAGATTACGAATTTCCGTGGCAATCTTATCAAGTGAAGAAGCAATTCCGGCCAACACGCCTACATAGAATGCATGCCTGTCCCGCTGAATAATCTGGGTTGATACTGGAGCCGGCTTTAAGCCCAGGCTCTCACAGACCCATTCTTCCACGGCAGGATCAACGTTCGCAAACGTGCCAACTGCACCCGAAATCTGGCCTACTCCTATCTCTTCGCGCGCATATTTCAGCCGCTCCTTCTGCCGTTTCATTTCGTCATACCAGAGTGCGAATTTTAAGCCGAATGTAATCGGTTCGGCATGGATCCCGTGTGATCTTCCCATTTGAAGCGTATCTTTATATTCAAGAGCTTTTCTGCCCAAAACATTAATCAACTTGTCCATCTTCTCAAGCAGAATTTCGGAAGCCTCAACCAGCTGCAGTGAGAGCGATGTATCTAGTACATCAGAAGAAGTCAGCCCAAGATGGATATATTTGGCTTCATCTCCGACGTTTTCAGCAACATTGGTCAAAAAGGCCAGCACGTCGTGCTGGGTGACTTCTTCAATTTCCTTGACCCTGTCCCAGGAAAAAGCGGCCTTCTGACGAATCACTTCGACAGCTTCTTGCGGGATCTTTCCTTTTTTCGCCCATCCTTCGCAGGCTGCAATTTCTATCTTCAGCCAGAGCGTTAGACGGTATTCATCTTGCCATATCCTCCCCATAGCGGGAAGCGTGTACCTTTCTATCACAGAAATTCTCCTTTATCTTAATATTTTCTAAGCTTTCAGTCTATCCTGAAGCGCACTATCCTTGGCTTCAACATCTGCCGCCATTTTTTGTCTAAAAGCTTTCAGCTGATCCTGCAGTTCCGGATCAGCAATCGCCAGCATTTCTATAGCCAAAAGCGCTGCGTTGCGGGCACCGTTGATCCCGACCGCGGCGACCGGGATACCCGGAGGCATTTGCACAATCGCATAAAGCGCATCTACCCCCTCCAAAGCGCCACTCTTGATCGGGACACCAATAACAGGGAGTGTCGTGGCTCCGGCAATCACACCTGGAAGATGCGCGGCCATACCGGCTCCGGCGATGATCACCTTTCCTCCCTTTTTCTCAAAACTTTCCACCCATTCCACGGTTCTTTTCAGCGTGCGGTGAGCAGAAGATATTTTCATTTCAAAGGGTACTGAGAATTGCTGCAGAATTTTTGCTGCTTCCTCCATGATGGAAAAATCAGAATCACTGCCCATGATTACACCAACAGAGATCATTCGTTCATTTCCTCCTTTAAATGCTTTTTCTTATTTGTGAGCAGAAATAATCACAAATCCACAATAATTATCTGCAATAAATTCTAAACATATTTTACCCGACAACAAATACAGGGTCAATCAGAATCCGAACATTATTTTGTTTTTTTGTTCTAATGTTCGGAATATAACCAATAATAAGGAGACCTCCCACAGCAATGCTACGAAAGGTCTCCCTATCGTGTTCATACATTTAGGCCTTGGATATCCATATTCTTGCCGCCTTCGTTCCAATTTTCGTAGAGGAATAATACTTCATCAATAATCCACAATGCTGGTGATCATCGTAGATAAATGCTTGGATAAATCCAGGTCATCTGGATTGTCCAGGGCCTGATCGCCTTGAGCAATTACCCTGACCACCGGTCTTGTTGGCAATATAGGATTTTGTTTGATAACAACACCGCGCAAACCATTGCTGAGCTCTATACCGGTTCCTGTCGGATACGGTGCCACAGACTGAGCAAAAATACGGACGATCTCAGGGTCAAACTGTAGCCCCGAATGAACAATGATATATTCGTATGCTAGGTAAGGCGGCATTGCATCGCGATAAGGACGCTTACTGGTCAAGGCCTCATACACGTCCGCGACAGAGGCAATCCTGGCGTATTCATGAATTTCATTCTCTCTTAGCTCCCTGGGGTAGCCCCCGCCCTTCCATTTTTCATGATGTTGCAGCGCAACATGGGCAGACAGGATGCTGAAGTCGCGGTTTCCGCGGATATATTCGTAACCATATAGCGGATGGGCCTTAATCTGCTGAAATTCTTCTTCTTCCAATTTACCTTTTTTGTTCAGAATTTCTTTCGGTATTTTTGTTTTTCCGATGTCATGCATCAGAACTCCCATCCCAAGCTCCAAAAGCTGATTTTGCGTAAAGCCTTTGCCGATTCCGAGCATCAAAGCCAGGACTGTGGTATTGATCGAATGATGATACGTATATTCGTCGTAGCCGTTAATATCAGTCAGATTACTAAGGATATCAAAGCTGCGGAGCAAATCCTGAACAAGATTCAGAACCGCAAAACGGACTGAATCCGCATCTATCTCTGCCTCCGGATGTTTCTCCAATTCATCGGTAACTCCCCGGACCGCATTATAGGCAATCTCTTTGGTCCTGTCGGTAATGGCATAACCGATTTCAACATCTTGAAACCGTTCATCTTGAATGAATACCATATCGTAGCCGATATCTTTAAGCTTTGCTAAATAGTTCTTATTAAGCACGACTCCTTCACCGAGAAGTATCCTGCCGTAGGAGTTTCTTATCGGTCTGGCCAACAAAGATCCTTCCTGAACATATTTGATATTGACTAACCTCATGTGTACTCCTTGTTATTGTAAAGTAAGGAAACTTTGACTGGAGTAATTATACCATCAAAATGTCATAATTTATATTGCATTGAAGTGGTTTTAGCTTTTTTTATATTTAATAGTTTGAAATGGGTAGTTGAAAAAAAAACGACTTAAGCCTGCGCTCAAAAAAGAATAGCATGTAAGCTCCAAGAACAGTTTAATCTTAGTGGACGTCGGGTCTGCAGGTTTCTCAGCATAAACCGAACATTTAAAAGATATATTCCAATAATCAATCCGGAGAACGAAGTAATAATTAAGCGCCTTGACGAACTTGCTGTTCGCTGGGAACTCTGATAGATGAAGCAACACGGAAATGTCTGGCGCTGGAAGTCGATACGTCGATCACCGGCAAGCGCGTTAAGTCCATATTAAACAAAGCCGCTTTCTTCCGGGATACCCCGGAAGAAATACTGACAGACAACGGTCCTGAATTTACAAGTAACGCCTTAAGCGAATGGGCTTATAAAAGAAGATCAACCGTTTATTTATTGATCCCGGAAAACGGAAAACCGAATCAGAATGCTTTTATTGAAAGCTTTAACGGTGATATTAACATGATTAGAGATAGCGCATAAATAAAGCTGATCATGGCCAATAAAGAGATAATGTTCGATAACAATGATCAATGGTTTAACTTCATTCCTAACTGGAAATAATAGGTAAGGTTAGGTTCAAAGTGGAAGGATGAAAGCAGTATGTTCCGCTACATTCATTCTAAACTGCGTTTTTGGCAGTTAGTAAATCATAACGGCGCTGACGCCAATCATTCAGGGAATTCTCACTCTAACCTTTTCGACAATCTGAACAAAAACCTTACTGCTCTAAAAGGTATGTTCGGAAATAGCTATGATGTTAATGTGCGGGAATTTAACTTTGGTGATCAGGGACTTACGCGTGGTGCGATCATCTTCCTATCTGGGATGACGGATGCAGCCATAATTAACGAAAGTATTATAAAACCATTGATGTATGATATCCGGTTAAGCGCCAAACAAGATACATCATTACTGAATAATATGAGTATTATTCAGACAACGCTGCTTACGGTGGGAATGGTTCAAAAAGTTTCGACGATCGATGAAGTCGTAGATGGCTGTTTGTCCGGAAAAACGATTCTACTGATGGATGGCTCAAAAGAAGCTTTAGTCATTGGCACCGAAGGTTGGGAAACCCGTGGCGTGGACGAACCCAAAACAGAATCCGTTGTCAGGGGTCCGAGGGAAGGCTTTACCGAAAATTTGCTTACCAATACAACCCTGTTGCGTCGTAAAATAAAAAACCCTAATTTAACTCTGGAAACAATGAAAATAGGTGAACGAACCAAGACTATCGTTTGTGTTGCCTATTTAAAAGATCTCGTTTCTCCACAGCTCATCAAAGAAATTCAACGGCGTCTTAATAGAATTAAGACAGATGCAATTCTGGAATCAGGGTATATCGAGCAGTTCATTGAGGATGCTCCTTTTTCTATTTTCTCCACAGTTGCTAACAGTGAAAAACCAGATCTTGTCGCAGCAAAAATCTTGGAGGGAAGGGCAGCCATTTTTGTTGACGGGACTCCCTTTGTGCTTAGCGTTCCAATGGTTTTTATTGAAAGTTTCCAAAGTGCTGAAGATTACTATTCCCGGCCTTATTTTGCAAGCGTGGTTAGACTTCTCAGGCTTTTAGCTTTTCTGATTAGCATTACGTCTCCGGCAATCTATGTTGCTTTAACAACTTTTCACCAAGAATTGATTCCTACTTCCTTACTTTTTACCATGGCTGCATCCGAGGAGGGCGTTCCTTTTCCTGCGATGGCAGAAGCACTCATTATGGGAACAACATTTGAAATTCTCAGGGAGGCCGGGGTTCGCTTGCCCCGTCCTATTGGTCAAGCGGTCAGTATTGTAGGGGCTTTGGTTATTGGCGAGGCTGCTGTAGGCGCCGGAATAATCGGAGAGCCTATGGTTATCGTGATAGCTTTGACAGCAATTTGCAGTTTTGTGGTTCCCTCCCAAACAGATTCCGGTAGTATCTTACGATTAATTCTTGTTCTCCTAGCAGGGGCAATGGGAGGGTTTGGGATTGCACTTGGATTAATGGGGACATTTATTCACCTGGCTTCCTTAAGATCTTTTGGCACCCCGTATTTGTCGCCTTTCGCTCCTCTCAGTACGCAAGACTTGAAAGATACATTCATCAGGGTACCTGTTTGGGCAATGTTTACCCGCCCTAGAACGATAGGCTGGCATGACCCTGAACGCCAGGAGTTCAGATTAAGACCCAGCCATCCGTCAGAAGAAGACAAGAGTTAGACCGGCTTGAATAACGTTGAAAACAAGAGGCAATTGATGAAAAATCGTATGGGTTCCATTATAAAAATCATAGTATGTTTCATGTTAATTTTGCCCCTAAGCGGTTGC
Source organism: Dehalobacter sp. CP (assembly GCF_047652685.1). Taxonomy (NCBI): domain Bacteria; kingdom Bacillati; phylum Bacillota; class Clostridia; order Eubacteriales; family Desulfitobacteriaceae; genus Dehalobacter; species Dehalobacter sp. CP. The sequence goes on along the minus strand of NZ_CP157399.1, from coordinate 864,053 downwards.
TGGAGCCGCCATGAGTTAAATTCTTTATCGTTCGTCGTAGGCGTAGGTTTAGATAAAGCCGAGAAGCCCGGAGAAATACAATTGACGACACAAGTTGTAAAACCAGGTGAACTAAAATCTGCTTCTGCTAAAAGTAAGAGCGGCGGGAGTGGTGCGAACGGGACAAACGCTTACTGGAACATAAAAAGAACGGGATATGTTGCCTCTGAAATTATCAGAGATTTTAGTCATGAATCCAGTCATAGGTTATATTTTCCACATAATCAGGTTTTAATAATCGAGAAGAAATTGGCTGAAGAAGGAATACAAAAATATATTGATACTTTTATACGGGATAATGAGACTCGCTTTAATGTTCTGATTGTGGTCTCCGAAGACCGGGCAAGTGAGGTACTTGATGTTTCGCCTGAATTGGAGAAGCTGCCGGCAATAAATATCGCCAAATTAGTTGAAACGCAAAATGTAACGTCTGAATCACCAACAGTTAGGTTAATCGATTTTATTAATCGTTTAATGAGCAAGACCACTGCTCCCATCGCACCTTTGATTAGAGTGACCGGCGACGGAAATAAAAAAACAGTGGAAGTCTTTGGGACAGCAGTTTTTAAACATGATAAATTGATTAGCGAACTGAATAAACGTGAAACACGCGGACTGTTATGGGTTATCAACAAAGTAAAAGGCGGAATGATTGATGCACCTAGTCCTACCGGTGATGGTACAGTGAGCTTGGAGATTACGCTTGCAAAAAGTAAAATGACACCTGTCATCCAAGATGACACGATTCTGATAAAGCTGGATATCAAAGCGGAAGGAATTGTCAATAGCCAGAGTGGTTCAGAAAACATAGAATCACCAATCATTTTCGCCTCTCTGGAAAAAGAAATATCCTCGGAAATCAGAAAGGAAATCATGGCTGCTTTAAAAAAGGCCAGGGATCTCAATTCAGATATATTTGGTTTTGGTGATTTAATCTATTGGAAATACCCCTCAGAGTGGCATGAACTGGAATCTAAATGGGACAAGGTCTTTCCGGACGTTGAAGTAGCGTTAAATATCGATACTAAGCTACGCAGTACAGGCAATATCAGCGCTCCTGCCGTACCTGCTAAGGAGTAATTCATGAGGCTTGAAAGAGGAATCATATCAAGTTCACAGTTGATGTTTTTAGTTGCAGGATATGTCCAGGGTTCTGTTTTGGTGGTTTCATATTCAAATGCAATTACCAAGCAGTATACATGGCTGGTTGTTTTATCGGGATTGGTTATAAGCATTCCCGTTGCCATGGCTTATGTCGCCTTAGCGAGAAAATTTCCCAGTAAGAACTTGGTACAAATCAATAACATAGTCTATGGTTCCTATTTAGGTAAACTGGTTTCCGCCTTGTATATTTGGTTTTTTTACTCTGTTTCATGTTTAATGCTAACATATGTCGGCAATATCATAAAGAATTACATGATGCCGGAAACTCCTAAGTTTGCAATTTGTATTCTATTTGCTTGCATCTGCGCCTGGGCAGTTCGTAACGGAATAGAGGTTCTCGCGCGGACCAGTGTTATATTTGACATGATCGTATTAAGTGTAATCCTAATAACTTTCGTTCTACTGCTGAAAGACATGGAAATAACAAACTTTCTACCGTTTCTTGGCCTTTCCCTGAAGGATTTCATTCAGGGTACACATATCATGGTGGCCATTCCCTTTTGTCAAATTGTAGTGTTTCTCATGATCATCCCCTATGTAAACAAGGGAGTAGAAGCAAAAAAATCTGTTGTCTTAGGATTGATTATCGGAGGGGTCAGCATATTAATTGATACGGTTCGCAATACAGCTGTGCTGGGAGTGGCATCGGCTATTATGGTTTCCCCTTCGATTGAATCAGTGCGCCTGATAGACCTGGCAGAAATCATAACCAGGCTGGAAATGCTTGTTATTATTATATTTTTAATTACAATGTTCATAAAAATAACTGTTATGTATTATGCCACAGTATTTGCGATAGCCCAATCATTTAATTTACGGTCCTATAAGCCATTAGTTCTTCCAATTGGAAGTCTTATTATTAGTTTTTCCATGATGATATTTGATTCTTCGGCGGAAAACGTTGAGTTTGGAACTAGAATAGGGCCTATTTTCACTCTTCCTTTTGAGCTGGGTTTGCCTCTATTAACATTCCTTGTAGCAAAAATACGAAAGTTACCAAAAAAATAGGAAGGAAACGGCCGTGATTTTTTTATTAACAATAACTTTTGTCGCCATAGGATTATTTGAAGTCCCCGCTCTTGTCAGAAACAAGCACTGGCGGGAACTTACCGTCTTTTCGGCCTTTTTTGTGTTTGCGTTTATACTAGCTATATTACAAGCAGTAGATGTCAATATACCCAATCCAATCAAAGGCATTGAATATTTGATTAGGGATATATTAAAAATGAGTTATTGATAAAAAACTCAATAGAATTCCTATTCTGCTTTTATAATGCAGCTTGGTAGATATCAATGATATCTTCAACCGATCCCTGCCTGGGGTTGGTTAACATGCAAATGTCTTTCATTGCATTATTTGCCAGTTTTTCTATATCACCTTCTTTAAGACCCATCATTGATAGTTTTTCGGGAATACAGAAGACAAATGTTGAAAACATTTTTAAATGTTTAAGATTACTTACAAACCTCAAATTGAAACAGACCAATAAAAAAAAACCTTGAACATTCAAGGTGGCCTTAACTTAGCCTCTCTATCTAAAAAAATAAGTCCTTTCAATTTTAACTTTTATTATTTTATGATACACTAACATACAAATGATCCTTTGTTAAAAACGGATAACCAAATATTACCAGACAACAAAATCAGCGAGTCGGAAAGATGTCAGCCTCAATGTCTTTGGCATCAAGCCCATGTGAAAATGGCTTCAGCGTGATTCGGTTATTATTATTTGATTCTTTATTCAGGGGGATTAAAGTATGGAAGAAAATAACTGCTTTATCTATGGGAAAAAAATAGTGCCTGGTATTTTTTTAGAAAGGGGAAATGAACTAAAATTTAAGCGGAATCAAATTATTTATTATCCCGGGCAGCTATTGGAAGGCATACTTATCGTAACAGAAGGCAGAGTAGAAAATTTTATCTATTCCTCTAATGGTAATTCCAAAATCTTTTTCATCTTTGGTCCCGGTTCGATCATAGGCGAAACTAATATTTTTGCGAATGTACCCAATCCACTCTATTATAAAGCATCCGATAATTCCAAGGCCTTATATGTAAGTAGAAATACGCTTGTTGATATCTTGAAAACGGATTATAATGCTGTTGAATATTTGATGGAATCAATGGCTAAAAAAGTAGTAACTTTCTACTACCAGACTAATGATCTGACTTTTGGTGAGGCAGAAACTCGAGTATGCAATACATTAATTCAACTTGCCAAATATTATGAAAAAAAGAATAGTGATAATACTGTTAGTCTGAATATTAAAATTACGCATCAGTTTCTTAGTGATATATTGGGTATTAATAGAACAACAGCATCCAAAATAGCTATTAGCTTAAAAAAACAGAATCTCATTAATGTTAAAAGTGGAAAATATATTATTACGGATATAGATAAACTATCTGCTTATAATAAGGCTATAACAGAATAACTACGAAAAAATTTATCGACAAAGCTTCATAAAGTATCAATATTTTCAAAGGCAAAGAAAATATGTAGCCCAGACAACAAAACCCCTGTTGTCTGGGCAATATGTTTTCTTTTTTTATTTTGCTATCTTTATCTCAAAAGAGCTATAGCCTTTAATCACAAAACAAAATCTCAATGTCTAAAGGGGGTATCTAAAAAAAAGTTAAACAAAACGATTAAGTGTCCGTAATCATGGCAGATCAAAAAAAGGAGAGTGATTTTTATGTGGTTAATCTGGATGGCGGCAGGAGCTTTAGCTGTCTTTGTCGCCCAAACATTCAACAAGCGCTTAAAAGAAAAAGGAATTGTATTAAAATGGTACCAATGGGGAGTTTTTGTTATCTGGTATGCCCTTGGTTATTTGGCCATTGATGTTATCTGTCTCAGTATTCATGAAAATGAAATAAGAGCAGCCGCAATTATGGGGGGGACTCTTATAGCCATCATGCTGGCATTACTGCCCCTTTTTAGAAAAATGCTTAACTCTGGCAAAAAGAACCCAGTTAACATAGAGAAAAAGGGGGAAATGGCATGAAGACTTCCAGAAGAAATTTCTTAAAAACAGCACTAGCGGCTGGAGCGGCCTTAAGCGTTCCTGCTATCTTAGCACCGGAAGAAGTCCAGGCCAAAACCGTAGACAAACCAATTTACGAGTTAACAAAAGATTTTGGCCGTTACCCACAAAAGAATCATATGTATACTCGTATGTTTTGGGATAAGGAATACGTGGCTTACAGAGCAACTTTAAAGCAGCGTGATGTTAGTGTAAAGGATGAGCACGATTCCATGGCTCTGGCTGTTGCTGCTTGGTGGGACCATAATAATGCGGCAGATTGGAACTGTTACGGAATCCCTGCCCAATCACCTTTCATGAGATGGGACGACCCCGTCATTACTATGGACGAGAAGTACGCAGAGGCTTATAATAAGCATACAACTATAATTACCGAAAACGCCATGATTTGGGATGATACAATAGCACCAAACGCTTTTCAGGCAGAACCTGAGGTCTTTAGCCGAAAGGTCAAGAACGCCGGCCTTTTTCTGGGGGCATTTGATGTAGGTATTGCCAAATTAGACCCCAGATGGATGTATTCGGATTACTTTGATTTTAAAGAAAAGGTAAGTAAGCCTTGGCCGAAAGATCCTGCGCAGTTTAAGTATATTGTAGTTACGGCGATTGAGATGAAAAATGACCCAATCCGCGATCTGCAATCCTACAACGCTTCTGCAAGTGTAGGACTGGGCTACTCTAATATGGTTGAGGTTGCTAGCGCTTTGGCCAAATTCATCCGTTGTTTAGGATATCCGGCCATCCCCATCGGTAATGATACGCTGCCAACAGTTCCTGCTGCAATTGAAGCCGGTTTGGGTGAATTAGGAAGAAACGGAATAATTATTACGCCTAAGTTCGGTCCCCGGGTACGGCTCGCAGCGGTGCTTACCGACGCACCTCTGATGCCGGATAAACCTATAGATATGGGAGTTAAAGCATTCTGCAAGATTTGTAAAAAATGTGCGGATAAATGCCCTAATGGTTGTATTGACACCGCTACTGAACCTTCCGATAAAGTATATAACATTTCCAACCGCCCCGGTGTCGTAAGATGGCCGGTTGACGGACAAAAATGTTTTGACTTTTGGAGAATGAACCGTACATCTTGCAGTCAATGCATAGCAATATGTCCGTACAATAAGGTAAAAGGAACAGCCTGGTTCCATGATATTACACCTACGGTCTTAGAAAAATTCCCAATAGTTGATAAGACTATTTTCGAACTGGATAAAGTATTGGGATATGGCTTAAAGGTACCTTTCGAACTTTAATAGAAGACAGTAAAAATAAAAAATTCAGGGGGAGGTGTTGTTTTGCAAAACGCACTTCCCCTACCTCTTTGGAGATGAAAAGAATGAAGAAGCGTTTGCTGCTTAAAAAGATAATGATCATCCTGGCAATCGTTACTTTGCTTGGAGCCTGGTTTATTTCATATAAAGAAAAAACAAAAAAAACGAATGAAAACATAAACGACGACAAACAATATGCTGAAGTATTAAAACAAGCGTATCCGCAAGCAGAAGAATTCCAAAAAATTTCCCCGGAACCTTTAACTTTTTCAGCAAGAGATTCAAATCAAAAAGAGATCGGTTTTGTAGCTTTTGGAGAAGCCAATGGTTATGGCGGCCCTTTAAAGATTGCAGTAGGTATAGATTTAAACGGACAAATTATTAGCACCATTATTGCCGAACAAAGTGAAACCCCTTCTTATATAGCAGAAATCATCCAAAAAGGTTATTTGGACAAATTCAAGACTGCAAAAGTAACCTCCCCTTTTGTTCTGGGAGTAGACCTTAATGGAATCTCAGGTGCCACCATCTCCTCAAAAGCCATAGCTAAAGCGATTCGCAACGCATCCCATACTGTCGGCAAAACAGATCTGAACCTTGAAGTCAAAGAAATAAATGAACCATGGAATTTTGGAGCGGCAGAAGCTGCCGTAATGTTGGTATTCATTTGTGCTATCATTTTTTCCTTCTTCACTAAGCAATTGAATCTTCTCTTTAAAAGGAAATTAAATCTTCGATTGCCAATTATTCTTTGTAGTATGATAGTACTTGGCTTTTGGCTTAATCGTCCAATTTCTATGCAATATTTGACAGGCGCGATGTTAGGTTTCTTTCCTTCAATTCGGGAAAATTTTTTATGGTATTTAATCTTATTTACTGGCATTGGTTTGCCATTATTCACAGGAAAAAATATTTATTGCTTTTGGGTTTGCCCCTTTGGCGGTTTACAGGAAATAATCAATAAACTTTGTGGGGTAAAATACCGTTTAAAAATTGCCAAAATCTTTAAAGTAACGCGTTATTTCTTGCTATGGCTTGGTATTTTTCTAGTAATAATCAATAACAATACGGCTTCAGGGAATATTGAACCGTTTGGAACAGTATTTGGCTTCAAAGGAACAGGATTTTATTGGATAGAACTTATTACTGTATTGGTAATAGGGATATTTAGCTATAAGTTCTGGTGCTATTTCTTATGTCCGATAGGCGCAGTAATGGACTTGTTATGTAACGTAAACCATGTGGTTACAAAAAAATTGTTGCAAGTCTACAGAAGATTAATTTATAAAAAAAGCCACGAAACATCTGCCTCTTAAACCTAGTCGCCAGCAAAACCTAAAGCCTGTTGAAAATAATATCACTAAAGCCTCTTTTTATGGATTTACGGATTAGAACTGCTTAACACAAATAAAAAATCCAAGAACACCGGATATCAGTGTCCTTGGCAAAACGTGTCTACTATCGGACTATCGGTACCTTTCTCAGTGAAGCTAACTGACCCCATCATCCCATTTAACGTTAGACATCTTCATCATATACTTCGTAGCAAATAATTACTCCTCTTGTTCTTTCGACAAAACACAACATATTTCTGTGTGATTGGTCCACGGGAACATGTCCACCGGTTGTACGCGCTCGATTCGATAAGTATTCCGGCAAAGCACTTTTAAATCCCTGGCCAGTGTGGCAGGATTGCAGGATATATAGATGATTCTTTCCGGACTGATCTCAAGCAGTCCTTCAAGGACTTCCGGCTCCATGCCAGCCCGGGGCGGGTCGCACACTACGAGGCTCGGGGTTCCGGAAAGTGCGGCCATCTTCTTCTCGACTTTCCCTTCCACAAAGCGGACATTGGTGATGTTATTGTCCGCGGCATTGTCTTTTGCATCAGCGATCGCATACGGATTTTCCTCGATGCCCAATACCTTTTTGGCTTTCCGGGCCAGCATTAGGGTCATCGTACCGATACCGCAGTAGAGGTCCCAAACCTCATCTTTTCCAGTTAGTCCGGCCCAATCAAGTACCAGTCCATACAGCACGGCCGTTTGCACCGGATTGACCTGCAGGAAAGACCTAGGGGAGACTTTGAAGCGTAGACCGTCTAAGTGTTCATTCAGATGCTGAGCCCCGCTTCCCTCAAACTCGTTATTTCCTCGGGGAATCGCGATTGAACAGCTTTGGGGAGAAAATTCCACTTGTCCCTTCAAATGCCTGATTAGCTGATCCAGTTCTTTCGTGTTTTCCGTATTGCCGTCAAAGACCAGCAACCCCTTGCCCCGGTTACTTTCTCGGAACGTGGCTGTCTTGGTTTCCTCGCAGCATTCTCCGATCACCTGCTGCATTTTTTTTATTCTGTGGTTGATCTCCTGACTAAGCAGAAGACAATCGTCAAAAATCGTTACATCCTTGGACTTACCACGATAATAGCCAAACCGGCCTTTCCGATCACGGTGCAAAACCGCTTTGTTGCGGTAGCGCCAAGGGTCGTCCATGCCTAGAACCGGTTCGACCTGAATATTGGTGAATCCGCCGATTCTCCGCAGGGCATCTTCCACCCACCTTTGTTTCCATGTGAGTGTGGTCTGGTACTTAACATGCTGAAGGTTGCAGCCGCCGCAGGCTGAATAAACTGAGCAGGGCGGTGATACTCTTTCTTCGGACAAACATTCAATTTCTACAATCCGTGCTCGCCTGTAGAATTTTTTCTGCTCCGTCAGCTGTACCCGGCCTTTTTCCCCTGGCAGCATTCCCGGGACAAACGTGGTGATCCCGTCGGTATAGCCGATGCCGGATCCGTCGGAAGCCAAGCGGACGATTTCTATATCCAGGGTTTTACTGCTGCTACGTTCTTGATAAACGGGAGGATTATCTTCAGCGCCTGGCCTATGATCTTTTTTTACCATGGAGCTTCTTTCCTCTCTTGGTGATCTCGTCGGAACATTATCTTTCCTCGGCGCAGTCTCGCCTCAGCCCAATCCTTATTTAGCCTCGCTGCCACCACATCAGGACAACCATCAAAATATTCCAGACCCCGTGCGCAATGACTGAAGTCCAAAGGCTCTTGCTTCTTTCGTATAGGAAAGTCAGCACCAGGCCTCCAATCACCAGCGGTACAAATCTTATCAGATCGAAATGCATCAGTCCAAAAAACAGTCCTGCAAAAAGAATGCCCTTCGCTTTGCCATACCCCTGGCGCAGCGGAGGATAGATCAGTCCCCTGAAAATCATTTCCTCTTTAAGCGGTACGATAAAACCGCCTAGCAGAACCAGCGGCATCAGCTGCCAGATAGAATCAACGCCCTCAACGACCAGTGCAAAGCTCTGGGGTTCGGGCTGCCCGAAATATTCCACGAGGACATTTCCCAGAAGACCTACAGCAAAGAACAGCACGATCCCGCCGCCCAGTCCGGCTAGAAGGCATTTCCAGTTTAAATTGGTCAGCCCCAAATCAGCAAACGATCCGCGCAGGATCTTGAAAAATAAAAACAGTGCAACAAAAAAGAGTAGACCCTCGCCAAAACCGATGACAAGATAGCTGATATACCCCTTCAGATAGCCAAGGTTCTCTAGCGGCTTTAGCCAGCCCAAAACAAATTCCAGAACATAGACAATAAGAATCAGGTAAAGAGCCTGCCAGAAGTTCCATCTGGGGTTTTCCAAAGCGTTCATTTATACCTATCTCCAGTTATGTTATTTTTAATCATGGATGTTCAGTCTCGGCATATTTCCATCTGAGAGTAATTCTACTTCTTTTTCAGTTCCATAAAGGTCTTTGTAAATATAAATCAGTTCCTTATCGAAAAGTGAGCGTTTCATATCGACTGCAAGGGATCTTACATGCTTCAGAATCTTATCGGCTTGCTCAGAGGTAAGCTCTCTGCCATATTCCCTGAATTTCGCTTTAATCGAGGCTGTACCTGAGTGCTTGCCGATCACAATCTGCCTTTCCAGCCCGACTTCTTCAGGGCGAAATACTTCATAGGTTTTCGGGTTTTTCAGGGCACCGTCGACATGAATACCGGATTCATGCGCAAACATATTACTGCCTACAATGGCTTTCCAGGGCGGAAGAATACGTCCTGAAGCCCTGGAAACATATTCGGATAATTCCACAAATCGCTCCGTAACAAAGCCAAGGTCCGTTTCTTCCAGGTATTTCAGAGCCATGATGACTTCTTCCAGCGCTGCATTGCCGGCTCTTTCTCCAAGACCGTTCACGGTTACGCCGATAAATCTGGCTCCGGCCTTCACTCCGGCTAAAGCGTTGGCCGTCGCCATCCCAAAATCATTATGCGTATGCATCTCTATATCAATATTGGCGCGTTCTCTTAAGGTTTTGATTCTATCAAAGGTCAGAAAAGGATCGAGGATGCCAATCGTATCACAGTAGCGGAGACGGTTTGCACCGGCCTTTTTGGCCTCCGTCGCAAATTCCACGAGATAGTTCATATCTGATCTCGAAGCGTCCTCAGCATTGACGGAGATATAATCGACATGCTTTTTCGCAAACTCCGTTGCTTTGATCATCATATCAAGAACTGCCCCGGGCGTTGTTTTTAATTTATGTTTGATGTGAATGTCCGAGGTCGATACGGAAATGGCCACGGCATCACAGCCGCAGGACAGCGATGCTTCAATGTCCTTGATCACGGCGCGGTTCCAGCCTATGATACTGGCTTTCAGTCCGAGGCCGCAGATACCTTTGATGGCATCAAGTTCTTTACCGCCCATAATCGGTATTCCCGCTTCGATCTGGTTAACCCCGATCTCGTCAAGCATCCGGGCAATCCTTAATTTCTCTTGATTGGAAAAGACAACCCCGGCGGTCTGTTCCCCGTCGCGCAGGGTTGTATCCACAATCACCAATCCGGTATCCGGTACTTTTCCCATTTTATCCACCTCTAAACGTGTTCATTCTTATATTATTTAAGCTTATCTTATTATTTTGGCACCATATTCCGCTCTACTGTGCTTTTTATTTGCACTTAACAATAACCTTTATTTTGCGTTATATTACATTTCATCGCATTTTACTGTGCCAGCTTTTCTTTCAGCAGTTTGTTGACCAGACCGGGATTAGCCTGTCCTTTGGTTGCTTTCATGACCTGACCGACTAAAAATCCAAGTGCACTTTCTTTGCCGGCTTGGTAATCAGCGACGGATTTTTCGTTAGCAGCAAGAATGCCGTCCACAATTATTCCAAGTTCACTTTCATCGCTGATCTGGACAAGTCCTTTCTCTTTTATGATGGTCTCCGGATCCTTACCGGTGTTATAGATTTCTTCGAGCACACTCTTGCCGATCTTGCCGCTGATATCGCCTTTCTTGATCAGCGTCAACATCCCTGCCAGCTGTTCCGGAGAGACGGGCGAATCTTCAAAGGAGCGTCCGTTGGTTTTCAGCAGGCCGCTTAAATCTCCCATGACCCAGTTGGCAAGAAGTTTCGCGTCATCGATTCTGGCGAGTGCCTGGTCAAAGAATGCTGCCATCGCTCTGGCTGCGGTAATGACCCCTGCGTCGTATTCCGACAGGCCGTGGGACTGCAGTCTTGCTTTTTTGGCGGCAGGCAGCTCCGGCAAGGAAGCTCTGATTCTCTCGACCCAATCTCGGTCGATCACGAGCGGCATCAGATCCGGCTCCGGAAAATAGCGGTAGTCGTGGGCCTCTTCCTTGGATCGGAGAGACAGCGTCATTCCTCTGCCTTCGTCCCAGGTCCTCGTTTCCTGAATGATTTCTCCGCCGTCGTCGAGGGCTTCAGCCTGACGCTCGGTTTCGTATTCTAGACAGCGGCGGACGGAGCTGAAAGAGTTCAGATTCTTAGTCTCTGTCCGTATGCCAAATTGCTCGGTCCCTTTCAGGCGAAGCGAGACATTGATATCAAAACGGACGGAACCCTGTTCGAGTTTGCAGTCGGAAATTCCGGCATAATCCATGATCTGGACCAGTTGTTCCAGGTAAGCCAGAACTTCATCTATAGAGCGCATATCCGGTTCCGAGACAATTTCCAGAAGTGGTACACCCGTCCGGTTATAATCAACCCCGGAACTGCTGGAAGTCATGATAGTCTCTCCGCTGTGCACCAGTTTTCCGGCATCCTCTTCCATATGAGCTCTCGTGATGCCAATACGTTTATTTGCTCTATTCACCGTAACGTCGAGCCAACCGTTTTTGCAGATCGGCAGATCATACTGAGACGTCTGATAATTCTTTGTTAGGTCCGGATAGAAATAGTTCTTACGGTCAAATTTGGAGAATTCGGCGATCTCGCAGTTCAAAGCAAGACCCGCCTTGATCGCGAGATTGACGACTTCTTTGTTCAGCACCGGCAGGACGCCTGGCAGTCCCAGACAGACCGGACAAACATGCGTATTCTGCTCGCCGCCAAACTCCGTCGAACAGCCGCAGAAGATCTTGGTTTTCGTAGCCATCTCAACATGGGTTTCCACGCCGCAAACCATTTCATATTTATCAGTAAAAGACATCTAGCGCACCTCCTTGAGCAGCGCAGGTATCTGCAGATGATACTCAGTATTTTGTTCAAACGCATAAGCGGCTTTGTACAGCGTACCTTCTTCAAAGTGCTTGCTGATCAGCTGCATTCCGACCGGCATGCCGCCGACAAATCCCGCCGGCGCTGAGATGGCCGGCAAACCGGCCAGATTAACCGGGATCGTATAGACATCTCCCATATACATCGCCAAAGGATCTGATTTTTCGCCGATCTTATACGCAGTGGTGGGTGCCGTCGGAGACAACAGCACGTCATATTTTTCAAAAGCGCGATCAAAGTCCTGTTTGATCAGCGTCCGCACTTTCTGGGCTTTCAGGTAATAGGCGTCGTAATAACCCGAGCTCAGGGCATAGGTCCCGAGCATGATCCGGCGCTTGACCTCCTGACCAAAGCCTTTTTCCCTGGTCTTTTTAAACATCTCAATCATATCGTCGGCTTCCGCACGGTAACCATAGCGCACTCCGTCGTAGCGGGCCAGGTTGGAGCTGCATTCAGCCGGAGCAATAATATAGTAAGCCGGCATTGCAAATTCCGTATGCGGTAGTGAACAGCGCTCGATCTCCGCCCCCAGGCTTTCAAAAGTCCGGATCGCCTTTTGTATAACTTCAGCAACATCCGGGTTCAGACCGGAAGCAAAATATTCATCGGGAATCCCAATTTTGAGGCCTTTTACATTATTTTCTAAAAACTGGGTATAATCTGGCTTAACAAACGGTACTGAAGTCGAATCTTTCGGATCATGGCCGGCAATCGCATTCAGGACCAGGGCATTATCCCTGACGTTCGTCGTAAGCGGTCCGATCTGGTCAAGCGAAGAAGCAAAGGCCACAAGGCCGTAGCGTGACACAGCACCGTAGGTAGGCTTCAGACCAACGACTCCGCAGAAAGCTGCAGGCTGGCGAATGGAACCGCCAGTATCCGAACCGAGCGCAAACGGTACTTCTCTTGCTGCGACGCAGGCCGCCGACCCCCCGGAAGAACCACCCGGAACTCTTTCCAGATCCAACGGATTCGCAGTCGGATGGAAACCGGAGTTTTCGGTAGACGATCCCATCGCAAATTCATCCATATTCAGTTTGCCGAGCAGCACGGCTCCTGCCGCCTTCAGCCGTTCGGTCACCGTAGCGTCATAAGGCGGATTGAAATTCTTTAGAATCCGGGAACCGCAGGTCGTCGGGATTCCCTCTGTACACATATTATCTTTCATGGCCATTGGCAGCCCTTCGAGCGGTCCAAGGCTCTCCCCGCCGGCAATCTTCTTATCGACTTTTGCTGCCTTCATCAGCGCCGAATCTGCGGTAACCGTCAGAAACGCTTTAACCTGGGAATCCGCACTGTCAATATAATCAAGATACGATCTGGTTAATTCCACGCAGCTGATTTCTTTGTTTACGAGCATATGATGTAATTCTTCTAGTGACTTGAATATTGTCATGAACCTGGTACTCCTTTCCGAATCTGAGACACTCAGAGAGACGTTCAATTATCGTTTGTCAGAAAGCAACCTGCTTGTTGATCAGTTACTGATTGAGTTTGTAAATTCTGTTATCAACAAAGCTTTTAATTGGATCAGTCTCTGTTTTATACTAGACGATTCTGGGAACCCGGAAGAACCCGTCCTCTTCGTCAGGTGCATTCATTAAGATTTTATCCCGGCTCATCGAAAGTTTTACTTCATCTTCCCGCAAAACATTAAAAAGCTGCACAGCATGCGCGGTCGGAGAAACCTGATCCGTGTTGAGCTTTTGGAGCATTTCAGCATACCCGAGGATCGAATTCAGCTGCTCCGTATATAATTCCACTTCCTCTTCTGAAAGCTGCAGCCTGGCCAGAAGAGCAACGTGTTCCACTTCTTCTCTGGATAGTTTCATAACTCGATAACACCGCCTTTCTCAAATGGACATATAAATAAATATAACAAAAATGAGCCTGCGGGGCAAGGAAAAGCCAAAAAAGCAAGCAAATCCAAGTTATATATAAGAATTTATGACTAATCGGTATAAACCACGATGAGTAGAAATGATAAAAAAAATAACAAACTGATAACGAGAAGATAGCGAGTAGATTAAATAAGATGATCAGAAAAAAGACAAAGAAAAAGTTTTGGCCGCCTGAAAAAATTAAAAGGTGATCAGATACTTGACGTAGAACTATGTAATTCAATTACATTGGCAAAACGCTGAAACACTCTCATTTTTCTTTAAGAAAAAGTATCAATAATGATGCTTAAGGAGAAAATAATCACTATTTTAAATATACAACTGAATCAGAAAGGAAGTAATGCCAATGGAGCAGAATGTCAGACCCTTTGAAAAGTTTCTTCCGGGAAGTCACCTTATTCTCGGAGAAGCGGGTTCCGGAAAGACCCGCCTCATTTGGTCCATACTCCAGGGAAAAGACTTTGTTGAGGATCATTCTATCAACATCGTCCTGACAGATTCAGAAAAACGCATTTGGTACAATCCTCCCAATAATCCTGTCCACACGATCAATCCTTATGAAACCGATATTTCCTGGGTCACTGAACCTACGAAACCAGGTATATACTACTGTGCCTGCGACTACGCACCCCGAATCATCACTTTTCTGGAATGCCTTGCTACCTGGTCAATCCACGAAAAAAACATAACAAACCGAGTCCGGATCTTCATCGATCTTCCGTCCAAGTACTGGAATATTCCTGAGTTTGCAGAGCAGCTCGGCCGACTCGATTATATTACAGCCAACCGCAAGGAAGAAGACGGCTCACTCATCGAAATATGGGCTGCCATCGGATCTCTGAACAAAATATCCTCGGAAATCAAATCCCTGTTCCAGCACGTAAATCTGATTATGCTTAATCCCCTACCCAACGGCTGGTCCAATAAGCTCCTGAACCTTCTGGATATCAAGTGCGATAATCTGCCGGAGATTGTAGCCGGAATCAATAGTGACATCAAAGATGGCTTTTACTACATCCCAATTACGGAAGAGTACCTCGCTTTAGATCCTAAACCAATTGTAAAGCCGTAATAATTTCCAGCTTGACAGCTGCTGACTTGTGTTAGCAGCTATTTTATTTTCTATGTTTATATTTGCATGTTTACGGAACGTAAGCAAACCGTTCTTCGGCACTTATTCTTCGGCATTAATCAGCGCCTTAAATTCATCTTCGGTATAGACCGGGATTCCGAGTTCCCTGGCTTTATTATACTTTGAACCGGGGTTCTCACCGACGAGAACCAGGGATGTTTTTTTGCTTACACTTGATGAGGCCTTACCGCCGAGCTGTTCAATCAGATCCTCGATTTCGCGCCGTTCCCACGATCGAAGTGCTCCAGTCACCACAATGCTCTTCCCTGCAAGGATCTGGAAAACAGACGTATTCGCTGCGGTCATGGTGACACCGGCCGCCTTCAGCCGGTTCAGGAATTCGCGGTTCGCAGGGGCACTGAAGAAACCCACAATACTTTTGGCCATGATGCCACCGATATCGCCGATTTCCCGGAGTTCTTCCTCGGTCGCATTTTCCAGAGCTTCCATGCTTCGGTACCTTGCGGCCAGGATCTTGCCGACTTTGACCCCGACATGCCGGATACCCATCGCAAAAATCAGTGAAGCCAGGCCGCGCTCTGTGCTTTTTTTGATCGAAGCAAGCAGGTTGCGGGCTGATTTATCAGCCATCCGGTCTAATTGAACAAGGTCTTCGTACTGAAGATAATATAAATCGGAGGCGTCTTTGACAAGCCCTGCATCCAGCAGCTGGCTGACCACAGCGGGCCCGAGACCTTCAATATTCATCGCGTCCCTGGAAACAAAATGGATCAGGGCTTCTCTCTGGCGCGACGGGCAGGAGATATTCTGACAGCGGTGGGCGGCCTCTCCTTCCAGCCGGTAAACTGGACTGCCGCAGGACGGGCAGTTGGCAGGCATTTCAAACACAATTTCCTGGCCGGTGCGTTTTCCGGGTAGCGATTTGATGATTTCAGGAATCACATCTCCGGCCTTATGAATTAATACGTAATCGCCGATCCGGATGTCCTTGTCCCGGATATTGTCCAGATTATGCAGTGTGGCCCTCCCCACGGTAGAACCGGCTACAAATACGTCGTTAAGAACCGCAGTCGGGGTGAGCACTCCCGTCCGGCCCACATTGATCTCAATATCCTTCACCTGGGTCTCGACCTGTTCGGCCGGGAATTTATAAGCAGTCGCCCAGCGCGGGCTTTTGGCCGTATAGCCTAGCTCGCGCTGCTGAGAAAAGCTGTTCACCTTAATGACCAAGCCATCGATTTCATAAGGGAAACCGTGCCGTTCGTCCGTCATCCGGCTGCAATATGCAATCACTTGCTCCATGGTTGAAAACAGCTGATAGTTCGGATTGACATTAAATCCGAACCTGCTCAAGGCTTCCAGCACTCCGGTCTGGGTGCTGATCCCCATTTGTTCGGCCTGAATCAGCTGATACGCAAAATATCCCAGTTTCCGCTGAGCCGTGATCCTGGAATCCTGCTGACGCAGAGAACCGGCTGCCGCATTTCTCGGGTTCGCAAACAGGGAAAGTCCCTCTTCTTCCCGCTCCGTATTCAGCTGGAGGAAGGACTCCTTCGGCATATATCCTTCGCCACGGACATCCACAGAACCTTCGAATTTCCTGTCATCTGCGTTATACAGCCGAAGCGGCACCGCTCTAATGGTCCGGACATTTGCTGTGATCTCTTCCCCTACTTCACCGTCACCGCGGGTTGCCCCCCGCTGCAAAATACCTTCCTGGTAAGTTAAGGCTACCGTCAGCCCGTCGATCTTCAATTCTACGACATATTCCGCATCGGGTGCCATACTGCGCACCCGACGGTCAAAGTCCATCAATTCCTCAGCATTGAAAGCGTTATCGAGACTCAGCATCGGTTCCGGGTGTCGGACCTTTGGAAACTGGGATGCGATAAAACCCCCGACCCGCTGGGAAGGAGAATCAAGTGTGACCCAGTCCGGGTGTTGATGTTCGATCTCAATGAGTTCCCTTAAGTAAAGGTCATATTCGGCATCCGTAAAAATGGGGTCATCCAAGCCGTAATAATGATAATTGGCCTTTTCGATCATATTCTTGAGTTCGACCAAACGGTTATTTTGATCCATACCGGAACCCCTTACCTTATCTTATATTTTTCCTGCGAAGGCTTATTTGCCGTTTCGCCAAAAAAGATTGACCAAAAGATTACCAAATTGTCGGATTTATCATCAGAATAACCCGTTAGATCTTTGACAGTCGGGCATACTCGGCAATCAGTTTCTTAACTTCACCGCTGAAAACAACCGTGATCTCGGCACTGTTCCCTTCGCCTTTTACGGACATTACAATGCCGTGACCGAATTTGGGATGCTCGACTTTGTCACCGACCAGAAAGCTTCCGGGATTAGAGCTAACAATGGACGCTCCACTATCCTTCCAGCTTTTACGTCCGGCAAAGGAGTTGCCTGAAGAGTAAGCATCACCGACGGCATAGTTCCTGGTTTGGGAAGAAAGCCCGAATCCCCTACCGAGAATTTCCCGACGGGAAGTCTCCTCTGTCAGAAGCTCCTCGGGTATTTCTTTTAGGAATCGCGAAGGCACACTGCTCTGGATATGCCCATAGACCATCCTTTGTTCCGTCGTGCTCAGGAAAAGCTTTTCTCTAGCCCGGGTGATCGTAACATAGCACAGCCGGCGTTCTTCCTCGAGCAGAACCTGTTCCAGAAGGCTTCTGCTGCTCGGGAAGATCCCATCTTCCATTCCGACTGCAAATACAACTGGGAATTCCAATCCTTTGGCGCTGTGCATGGTCATCAACTTCACGGCGTCTTCCGCTTCATCAAAACTGTCAATTTCTGCAACCAGAGAAACCTGTTCGAGGAATCCTCCCAAAATAAGCATATTCTGATCAGTCTCCAGATCAGGATCCTCAAGGTAGTCCTGAAGGTTGTTGTCGTACTCGGCTGTTACGGAAAGGAATTCATTAAGGTTTTCTATCCGGGATTCAGCCTCCACAGTATTTTCCGCTCGGAGAGTGGCCATGTATCCTGTATCCCTTATGATCTTCTCCGTCAACTCGGTCAGCGGCACACCCTTTTGAGCTTCTTGACGGAATCCAAGCATCAGTTCATGGAAATTCGTCAGTGTGCCAACTCCTTTGGTCTGGAGACCGGGAATATATGCCACTTCAGCCAGCGCATCCAGAACCGGCATGCCCTGTTCCTCAGCGTACTCCAGTATTTTATCCAGGCTGACTTTTCCAATACCTCTTTTGGGCACATTAATGACCCTGGCGAAGCTGACGCGGTCGGCAGGATTGTTCAGCAGCCGCAAATAGGCCAGGATATCCTTGATTTCGAGGCGTTCATAGAACTTAACCCCGGAATATATTTTGTAGGGTATGCTTTCCTTCATGAAGTGTTCTTCCAGCACCCGAGACTGGGCATTCGTGCGGTACAGGATCGCAAAATCGTTATACCGTCTGCCTTCTGTATCAGCCAGATCACGAATTTTCCCAGTCACAAAGCGGGCTTCGTCATGCTCATCTGTCGCTTTAAAGAGAACAATTTCCTCTCCTTCCGTATTTTCTGTCCAGAGGGATTTCCCTTTGCGATTATAATTATTGCTGACGACTTCGTTGGCCGCCCGCAGAATCTTCTGCGTCGAACGGTAATTCTGTTCCAGCTTCAACACTTTGGCTTCCGGGTAGTCTCTTTCAAAATCCAGGATATTCTGGATATCAGCGCCTCTCCAGCCGTAAACGGACTGGTCGTCGTCCCCGACGACGCAAAGGTTGCGATAGCGTGCAGCAAGCTGCTTGATCAGGATATACTGGGCATGATTGGTATCCTGATACTCATCGACGAGGATGTAACGGAATTTTTCCTGATAGTAGCTTAAGACATCCGGGTTTTCCCTGAATATTTTCACTGTCAGCATGATGATATCATCGAAATCTAAGGCATTATTGCTGGAAAGCTTTCTCTGGTACAGACGGTAGGCCGCAGCCGCTTTTTCGGTAAAGAAATCTCTGGCCTCCGCAGCAAAAGCATCCGGCCCTAAAAGCTTATTCTTGGCATCGCTGATCGTCGCTAAAACAGCCCGCGGCGCAAATTTTTTATCATCGAGATTCAGTTCCTTCAGACACTCTTTAAGCACCGTCAGCTGGTCCCCCGCATCATAGATCACAAAGCTCCGGGAATATCCCGGCAGGACATTGATTTCCCGCCTTAAGATCCGCACGCAGGTAGAATGAAAGGTCGCTACCCAGAGCCCCTCACCTTCACTGCCTACCAGCGCAAGAACGCGGTCTCTCATTTCCTTGGCAGCCTTATTTGTAAACGTAATCGCCAGGATGTTCCAGGGATTAACACCTTTGGCCACCAGATGCGCGATCCTGTAAGTCAATACCCTTGTCTTGCCTGAACCGGCCCCGGCTAAAATAAGAAGAGGACCGTCTCCACTTTCAACTGCTTCCCGTTGGACAGGGTTCAGGTCCTTAAGATAATACATTGATAAGATCACCTTTCTTATTCATTTCCAAATTAAAATCTCCGAATATACTCGTTTATGACCGATACAAAACATCATCCTTATTTTACCACATAAAAAGCGAAATGGGAACAGGTGTTCGAGGAAAATAATCAGATTAATAGCAAGAGATTAATCGCAATATCCTTTATCTTTCAATTTGCTGAGATGTGATGTCAGAATCTCATTGAGATCAATACCGTAATGCTCTTCCAGAACGAACATCATGGTTACCGCAGTCTGGGCAACATCCATCAGTTCCTTAGCGACCATCTGCATCGCCTCTGCCTCTTCCACCCGCAGCGCTTCTCCGTTTAAACCCCGGAACTTGCCGATCGCCTGGGCCAGCTCCCCAGATTCTTCCATGATTTTTAACGCGGTGCTTTCAAGGGAAGGATTCAATCTGTTCAACCGCGGCAATGTGATGGTTTTCGTTACTTTTTCGTTCATGCTCTTTCTCCCTTTACAGGCATTACGACATCTTCACTTTGAATATGCATCTTGTGAAATTAAGTTTATTTTCTTCTTGAATTGAGCTCTTCGGCAATCTCTGTTAAAGGAACGTTCCTGTCTTCCAGCAGGACCAACAGGTGGTACAGCAGATCGGAAGCTTCATAACGGATCTCACTCAGCGAATCGTTTTTGGCGGCAATGATGACTTCCGCGCACTCCTCACCGACTTTTTTTAGGATCTTGTCGATCCCTTTGGTAAAGAGATAGGTTGTATAGGCACCTTCCGGCCTCTCGATATTTCTCTGCTTGATAACTTCGGCGAGCATTTCCAAAGTCCTGCCCAAAGAGACAGGAGGTTTGGTATCCGGTTCGCCGCAGCACGTTTCAGAGCCCGGCAGATAGTGAAAACAGGAGTAATAGTTTTCATGACAGGCCATTCCACTTTGTTTCACCTTCAGAAGAATCGTATCCCGGTCACAATCAAACCGGATGTCGATGACTTCCTGGTAATGACCTGATGTTTCTCCCTTGACCCACAGCTGGCTTCTGCTGCGGCTAAAATAACACGCTTTGCCTTCAGTCAGGGTTTTTTTCAGTGCTTCCTGATTCATGTAGGCGAGCATCAGCACTTCTCCGCTTTCGGCATCCTGGGCAATGGCCGGAACAAGACCTTTTTCATCCCACTTCACAGCCTGTACGGCTTTGGAAATATCGATGCTCCCTGACTCAAATCTACTGTTCATCTCGGTTGACTCCTAACTTTTCTCAATCATTATTTTCCGGGGATCTAATTACTAAGATATTTTTTCGATATCCAAATTTGCTTATCTTTTCTGTGATTATCAATTTCTTTAAGATTATCTTCGAACGGGTATGCCTTTTCCTGCCAGATAATCTTTCGTCTCTTTGATGCTGTATTCCCTGTAATGGAAAATGGATGCAGCAAGTACTGCATCTGCTTCCCCCTCCGTCAGACCTTCAGCCATATGTTTAAGTGTTCCGACCCCGCCGCTCGCAATTAACGGAATAGATACCGCTCTGCCAACGGTCCGGTTCAGTTCGTTGTCATAGCCCTCTTTGGTTCCGTCACGGTCCATCGAAGTCAGCAGGATTTCACCCGCCCCAAGTTCTTCAACTTTCCTGGCCCATTCCAGAACATCGATCCCGGTCGGTTTGCGGCCTCCGTGCGTGTACACTTCCCAACGGCCCTCTCCGACTTTGCGGGCATCGATTGCGACAACAATGCACTGGCTTCCGAAGGCGAGAGCCCCTTGTTCGATTAACTCCGGATTTTGAACTGCAGCCGTATTTAAGGAGACTTTATCTGCTCCAGCCCGCAGCATTCTCCGGATATCCTCAATGGTTCTTAAGCCCCCGCCAATGGTAAACGGAATAAACACTTTCTCAGCAGTTCTTCGGACGACATCGACCATCGTTTCCCGTCCTTCGGCAGAAGCCGAAATATCCAGGAAGACAAGCTCATCAGCACCTTCGCAGTCATACAGCGAGGCAAGTTCCACAGGGTCACCCGCATCCCGCAGATGAATAAAATTAGTCCCTTTAACTACCCGGCCGTCATGAACATCGAGGCAGGGTATGATTCGTTTGGCAAGCATTCAATTTGCTCCTTTTGCTTGGGTTAGTTACCGTAATGGATGGCCTGGTGGCGTAATCAGCAGGTGTATAAGTATTGTAAATCAGAAATTATATTCTAGCAGATAACCTGCAGGGCCTCTTCCAGGGTGAAAGCGCCGGAATAGATCGCTTTGCCGACAATCGCGCCTTCAATCGTTATTCCACGGTCAGCCTCCGCTTTCAGCTTCTTCAGGTCATCCAGCGCGGAAATGCCGCCGGAAGCAATCACTTGCAGGCCGGTTGTCTCAGCCATATTGACGGTGCTGGCAATATTCGGGCCGCCAAGCATCCCGTCCCGGGAGATGTCGGTGAAGACAATCCGGGACACGCCGACTTGCTTCATCGCTTTGCCGAGATCCTCCGCTTGGAGATCGGTGCTTTCCGCCCATCCCTGAACCGCCACCATACCGTCTTTGGCATCGATGCCGACAATAATCTGATCGCCATACCTACGGACAGCCTCCGTCACAAGCTCTGGGTCCCTTACCGCGACTGTTCCGAGTATGACCCGGGCCACGCCTAATTCCAACAGTTCTTCGATTCTGGTCAGTGTCCGGATACCGCCGCCCACCTGAATTTTTAACGAAACATTCTTGACAATATCCCGAATGGCTTCATCGTTCACAGGCTTTCCGGAGAAAGCCCCGTTCAGGTCGACGATATGCAGAACCTTTGATCCTCTGTCCTTAAAATCAGCCGCCACCCCGGCAGGATTGTCGGAGTATACGGTTGCATCCTCCATTCTTCCCTGCAGGAGACGGACAACTTTGCCGTCTTTTAAATCGATTGCCGGATATATGATCATTGATTTTTCACCCATTCCCCAAAATTATCGAGCATGACCAGACCCCAGGGGCTGGACTTCTCTGGGTGGAACTGCGCACCCCAGACATTGTCTTTGCCGACCAGCGCAGGAAACTCCAGTCCATACTCGCTGATTCCGGCAATACAGTCCCGATCGACTGGCTGAGCGAAATAAGAGTGGACAAAATAAAAATAAGAATGGTTCGGAATATTCTCACAGAGCCTGTTCGGTCTGACAACATTCAGCGTATTCCAGCCCATATGTGGAATCTTCAAACCCGGCGGAAACTTTACCACCCGGCCTTTCAGAAAACCAAGACCGGCATGTTCTCCATGTTCCTCGCCAATCTCAAAAAGCAGCTGCATACCGAGGCAGATGCCCAGAAAAGGTTTGCCGCTTTGTACATACTGTTTTAAAGGGTCAAGCCAACCGCCTTTCGCCAGCGCATCCATAGCATCCGCGAAAGCGCCGACTCCAGGCAGAATAACTCCGGCCGTACCGGTTAGCTTCTCCGGAGACTCCATGATCTCCGCTGAAAACCCAAGTTTTTCAAACGCCTTTTCTACACTGCGCAGATTTCCGCGTCCATAGTCTACTATGCCTATCATTCTAATGATGTCCTCCAGTAATTACATGCTGTTTTGCCAACTAGTACCTTATCAACCTTAAAAGCGCTATTTTATAAGCTTCCTTTGGTGGAGGGTACGCCGACAACATGGCTGTTTTTCCTTACAGCAAGCCCGAAGGCCCTGCCCACGGCCTTAAATACAGCCTCGAGAATGTGGTGCCTGTTTTTTCCGTCCAGCAGGCATATATGCAGCGTAATGCCGGCATTCGTCGCCAAGGCCCGGAAAAATTCTTCCGCCATTTCTACCGGGAAATCACCGACCATCCCTTCCGGGCAATCCACTTTCCAGACCAGGAATCCACGATTGGAGATATCTGCGGCAACCTGAACCAGGGCTTCATCCATCGGAAACAGGCAATCCCCGACCCTCTCAATTCCGGACTTGTCTTCAAGCGTTTCTTTCAACGCCTGTCCAAGAACAATCCCGCAATCTTCCACCAAGTGGTGCTGGTCAACTTTCAAGTCCCCTCCGGCTTCGATCTCCAGATCAAAATGGGCGAACCGGCAGAAAGCATCAAGCATGTGATCAAAGAAACCGATTCCTGTATCTACGCTTACTCTTCCGCTGCCGTCAAGCGCCAGCGTCAGAGTAATTTCCGTCTCCAGGGTTGTTCTTTTCAGATTCGCACTCCTCATTCTATAGGCCCCCTTATTAACCTTGTCTTTATATTATACATGAAGATACTATTCTTCCGCCATCACGATTTCAAAGCGGCTTCTGTCTGGCCTCTATCGCCCTGGCATGCGCCTCCAGCCCCTCTTTGCGGGCCAGGTATGCAATCTGAGCGACATCTCTTTGCAAGGCTTTTTCAGAATAATTGATTACACTCATTCTTTTGACAAAGGTGTCAACGCCAAGGACAGAGTAAAAGCGGGCGGTCCCTCCGGTCGGCAGGACATGATTCGGTCCCGCAAAATAGTCGCCGACCGGTTCCGGCGTATATCTTCCCAGGAACACCGCTCCGGCATTTTTTACCTTGCCCAGCCAGGCAAACGGATCCTGCACAACAAGCTCAAAGTGTTCAGGGGCAATGCGGTTCACATGATTTATCCCTTCTTCAAGATTTTCAACCAGGATTGCAGCCCCGTAAGTATCCCAGGAAGCTCTGGCAATTTCAGCTCGCGGCAGCACTTCAAGCTGGCGCTCCACCTCAATCACAGTCTTTTCCAGCAAATCGGAACACGGTGAAATGAGAATTGCTGAAGCAAGCCTGTCATGCTCGGCCTGCGATAGCAGATCTGCTGCCAGTTCCTCCGGGACAGCACTTTCATCCGCAAGTATCAAGATCTCACTTGGTCCGGCCAGCATATCAATATCCACGGTTCCATAGACCATTTTCTTAGCAAGGGTCACAAAGATATTGCCCGGCCCTGTAATCTTATCCACCTGTGCAATCGATGCTGTGCCAAAAGCAAGGGCGGCGACCGCCTGGGCACCTCCAACCTTATAGATCTCTTTGACACCGCACTCTGCGGCAGCGACCAGCACCTCCGGCAAAAGACTTCCGTCTTTCAGGGGCGGAGAAACCATGACGATCTCCTCGACTCCGGCTACAGCTGCCGGAAGCGCATTCATCAGAACAGAAGATGGATAAGCCGCTGTTCCTCCCGGAACATAGATCCCAACCCGCTGCAGAGGACGAATGATCTGACCGAGGATACTGCCGTCTTCAGTAGTATCAAACCAGGAAACCCTTTTTTGCTTTTCGTGGTAGGTCCTGACGTTATTGATCGCTTGGCTGATTGCTTCCAGATATTCATCATCTACTTTTCTGTAAGCTTCCCAGATCTCCTGGTCGGTGACCCGCAGTCCC
Organism: Dehalobacter sp. CP; assembly: GCF_047652685.1. Lineage (NCBI taxonomy): Bacteria > Bacillati > Bacillota > Clostridia > Eubacteriales > Desulfitobacteriaceae > Dehalobacter > Dehalobacter sp. CP. The sequence continues at coordinate 839,166 of NZ_CP157399.1, read as the reverse complement.
GAGGCCTTCAGATCAACTCCGTCAAACGCGGCAGTCAGTTCATAAATGGCTTCATCGCCCTGTTCACGCACCTTTCGCAGGATTCCTGCCACTTTTTCTTCCAGGTCACGGTCATCGCCGTAGGATTTATTAATAAGCTTCTTCAGGTCAATATCCTGAATTTTTTGCACAGTCTTCATCGTTTTAACCTCCTTTGGCAATGTCAGTCGTACTGCTGGACAAGGACTCTCATTTTCTCTGCAAGTCCTTGGATGCGTTCGTATTTTACCCGATAGGAAACACGGTTGGCAATCATTCTGCTTGTAGCTTCAAGGATCTGGGCGACCTCGGCCAGATTATTCTCCTTTAAGGTCTTACCGGTTGAGACAATATCCACAATCATTTCAGCCAGACCTACCCGGGGAGCAAGTTCAATATTGCCATGCAGCTTGATCGGTGTGACCTGCATACCATGCTCATTGAAGAACAGCTGGGCGACTCTCGGGAACTTGGTTGCCGCTCTCTTATGATTCAGCACGCTCAGGTCATACAGCCCACCCGGCAGCTTCTGCGGCAGGCTCTCCTCCGGCATCGCCACGACAAAGCGGCAGTACCCGAATTTTAAATCGACCAGCTCAGCAACATCTTTGTTTTGTTCAATTACGGTATCCTTGCCGACAAAACCGATATCCGCAGCTCCCTGTTCCACATAGGTCGGGATATCCGTCGGGCGACAAATGATGATCCTCGCCTCTGATCCGGGAAGATCAAACAACAGTTTACGGGAATCGTTTTCTACCGATCTGCAGTCCAGCCCCGCTTCCGTCAGAAGCGCCACTGAATCTGTCAGTAATTTTCCTTTTGGCAGCGCTATGGTTAAATAATTTTTCGGCACAATGCAAAGCCCCTTCCAAAGATTCATGATTAGACCAATGGCCTTTAAATTAATTGTTAACAATGTTAAATATAAATCATGTAAGTTCGAAACTATTCAGCCTGCCCCATTAGGCAGGACATTTATTTATTGCTTTCAATCTTCTCCAGCAGTGCAATTCCGCGGCTGGAAGCCAGGTTCCTGGCATCGGTTTCCGCCAGGAACCCGAGGGCCATCTCCACTTTTTTGCCGCTCTTTCTGAGTTCCCGACAGCGCTTGATCACAGCTCCCGGAGATTGCCCGTAAACCAGAACATCGGCCATATCCAATTCAAAATCTGCAGCCTTCTCGAGCATAAAGCCAAGATTAATTGCAAAGCCTGTTGCGCCGTGGTTCATTCCGAAATCTGCATAGAGACCGTCGTAACGTCCTCCTTCAATCAGCGGAACGCCGATCCCCGGAAGATAGCCTTCAAAGATTGCGCCGGTGTAATACGAGAACCCTCTTAAAATCCCAAGGTCCAGGGATACGTAGTCCTGAACTCCGAATTCCTTTAAATACAAATAGATGGTCCGTAAAGATTCAACAGCTTTTCTTATCGGTTTGATATGCGTCCAGCTCTGGAGCTTATCAAGGACTTCTTCTTTGCCGGTCAGATAAGGCAGGGAAAGAAGAAGTTCCTTTGCCGACTCAGGCAAATCGTTGGAAGAAATGATTTTTTCAAGTTTGACCATGTCCTTGCGGGCTATACCGTCTTCCAGCTCCTCCCTGACTTTGGTTTCAAACTTCATTTCTTCGGCAAGCCCCGAGAAAATCCCGTTATGCCCGAGGTTCAGCTGAAAATTTTTGATTGCAAGCATCTTCATGATTTCTATGGCCAGCGCAATGACTTCAGCGTCTGCAATGTCATTGTCCGAGCCGATTAGTTCAACACCCACCTGCCTGAACTCCCGGTAACGGGCAGAATCATTCCTGTAAACATCACCGCTATAACAGAACCGCAGAGGAAATTGTCCGCCTTTCTGTCTTGTGGCAACCATCCTGGCAATCGGGGTCGTAAATTCCGGTCTTAACGCGAGAATATGACCATTTTTGTCAAAGAATTTATATAGATGGTCATCCTTGTCTGCGTCAGGCTCCACACAGGCTCGGTATTCGAGCCCGGGAGTCGCAACTTTCTGATAGGACCAATTTTTACACACACTGATTGCTTTTCCTTCCAGTTCCTCCAGCTGTGCTAATTCAGCCGGCAGAAGATCGATCATCCCCTCCGGAATTTTAAGCCCCAATGATGAACGTTCCATAATTATTGCACCTCTTTTTTCTGAAAGTTCTTATTCTTTGTGTTTTTTCTCCATCCGCTCGAGAACCATCTTGTAACCGTCGGCGCCATAGTTTAAACAGCGTTTGACCCTACTGATGGTGGCAGAGCTTGCTCCGGTAATTTCAGCAATCCTGGAATAGGTCACATCTTCCTCCAGCATGCGGGCAACTTCCAGCCGCTGCGCTAGGGCCTTGATCTCCGCTACCGTAGCCAGATCCTCAAAGAAGCTGTAACATTCTTCTTTCGTCTTGAGCAGAAGGATCGCTTCAAAAAGAGAATCGGTCAGGGTGTCCCTGATCCTTTCGTCACTCAACATGATTACTTACCTCCGGGGTTATCTCTTTTACACTTTAGTTTATTAAAGTATTCGCCCGGTGTCAAGTACAATATGAATAAAAATCTTTAATCGTGATTCCGTTTAAAAAGATTAATCAGAATTGGCTTGCAGGCCCGATATACTCAGGATATAATCTACTCAACGTCTTATTTTTTTACCCAGAAATGAAGGAAATCGGTGGTTTATTTTACTGAAAAGAGTGAGTGAGCAAATGAGCAAATACTGGAGCAAAATTGCGGCTGGTCAGAGACCGTACGTACCGGGAGAACAGCCGAAAGACAAAAAATATATTAAGCTGAATACGAACGAATGTCCCTATCCGCCTTCGCCCTTAGTTCTCGAAGCGATCAAAGAAGCTGCGAATGAAAAACTGAAGTTATACCCCGATCCGAACGGAGAGGACTTGCGCCAGACCGTAGCCGAATATTACGGCCTGAAGAAGGAGTGGGTATTTGTTGGAAACGGCTCCGATGAAATCCTGGCTTTTGCGTTTATGGCTTTTTTTGATCCGGGCAGCACGATCTTGTTTCCGGATGTTACCTATAGTTTCTACCCGGTCTATACCAATCTGTTTCAGCTGAACTACCGGCTAGTTCCGCTGCGGGAAGAATTTTCTTTATACCCGCCTGATTTCTACGATTCCGAAGGCGGCGTCATTTTCCCAAACCCCAATGCCCCTACCGGCAACTATGTAACGATGGAAATGATAGAAAAAATCCTTATCCGCAATCCAGATAAGGTGATCATCGTTGATGAAGCTTATATCGATTTTGGCGGTGAAACTGCCATTCCGCTTATTACGAAGTATCCGAATCTGCTGGTGATTCAGACTCTGTCCAAGTCCCGGTCTCTGGCAGGCTTAAGGGTAGGCTTTGCTTTAGGTCAGGATGAGCTGATGGAAGGCTTGGACCGGATCAAAAACTCCTTTAATTCCTATACGTTAGACCGCCTGTCAATGGCCGGAGCAATCGCAGCCATGAAGGATGAAGCTTACTTTCAAGCCACAAGACAGAAAGTGATGCAAACCAGGGAAAGAATTGTTCCGATACTCAGGCAAATGGGCTGGCAAGTGATTCCTTCACAGGCGAATTTTATTTTCATATCCCATCCCATGCTCCAAGCCGAAGGGACCTTTACCGCACTCCGACAGCAGGGCATTCTGGTTAGGTACTTCCGCCAACCCAAGATTGACAATTACCTGCGTATCAGTATCGGCAGTGACGAGGAGATGGACAGCTTGCTCCAAGCACTTAGTAAACTAGTACCTTGTCAACTCTAAAATTGTAATATAATGGCGAGCAGATTTTTTATAAGACAAGGACTAATCCCATGATTCCCAAACTTCAGACACATACCCTACCGTGGCTTGTTTGCCGTTGCGGACGATCGGTGTCCGGTAGAGACTTGGATTGTTCAGCAGCAATTCTTCCCTGACATTGGAACTGCTGATTTTGTCCAGGTTTAATCGGAAATAGTCCTTGCTTCCGGTATTAAACAGGTTGTTCAGGCCAACCGCTGCTTTGATGCTCTGCAGTTCCCCTTTACTTAATCCCTTTTGGTCCAGATCAATCAGCTGATATTGAATGCGGCGTTCTTTAAACCAGCGTTCCGCTTTTTTTGTATCAAAACACTTTTTGATCCCAAATATCTGTATGTTCATGAACTCTCCTTAACCTCCGGATCAGGCTTCGACCCGGTATCTTCTGTTCTTTTTGGTTAAATAAAGCTTGTTGTCCATTTTTTTGTATCAAAAATAAAGAATAACACGTAAAAACGAAGATGTCCAAATTTCTTGGACATCCCCGACTACGCAAGCAATTTTCATTTATTTTTGGTCTTACCATCCAGCAGATTCAGCCGTAAGAATTAGAATATTACGCCAAGGGCAATTAGAATCAAAATTGCAATCGCAATAATTGCTACCCCATAATTGGGTACAGCCACTGGTCTGGCAACCGGCATACTGCAGCAACAACCACCTCTATACATCCTTTGGGCCTCCTTTCCGGGACACTTGTATTATTTCGTTATCCTAGAATACGATTCCCATTGCAATCAACAATAATATGATTACAACGACAATAGCGATCCCACAAAGACATCCGCCGCCTAAGCCTCCGCCATAAGCGCCTACAGCACCGTCAACAGCCATTTTTTGCACCTCCTGCTATTCTGTATTCGCTTTATTCTATTCATATTTCCATAATATGGTACTTTATTTTTGTTCAAGGGGCAAAAATATACCCTCCCGAGCAGTTCACTGCCAATGGGAGAGTATATTTTGAGTTTCTTCATCTCATTTGTAATATATTGAAACTTTTATCTTGTTTATCTTCGCGGGAATGCTCTCCTGGCCCTTGGTTCCTTTAGAACCTCAGCCCAGACCACGCCACGCATCACTTCCGAAGATGACAAACCCAGACTGAAAGCCGCTCTTTTTTGGGAAATTTGATCTCTCGGTGTGATCTGCCTGTTGGCATAATCACTGCCTTCGGCTCCCCATGTTCCTTCCTGGTCTGCGGCTCCTTCATCACCGCCAAGGCCTTCAGTGCCCTGGGTGCCCTCGTTCGAAATATACCGATCATAGTCCGATCGTCCTTCTTCTCTCCATTTGTTTTCTGTTTTTTGGACGGTTTCAGCTTTCCGCGGAACTGAAGAAGCAGAAGTTGGAGGGGCAGCAGCCTTTTTCTTGACGGTTGATCCGTACGGTCCAACCTGCAGCTCTCTCTCAGCCTTTTCCACAGATTCCCTGAGCTGTCTTTCCAGATCTTCGAAGAAATTTCCTTTTCTCTTTCTTTCCATCCGGGAAATGTCCCTGTCCATCTCGGCTATCAGAGGTTCGGACGGCGGCATATTGTCCTCCGGCCTAACAGGCCTGCGCTGCGGAGGCTTGTCTTTATTGGCAAAGAAGCTGTAAATTACAACCGCAATAATGATAAATGTTATGATATCCACTGAACATCACCTACTTCTTGGGTATCGTCGTTTCCGGTTCATCTCCTTTGGCTGTGACAGCGATATTATCCCGCATGCGGGTATCTGCAATCACGTTTTGCAGATTGTAATAATCCATAACGCCAAGGCGTCCTTCTTTTAAAGCTGACGCCAGTGCCAGCGGCACCTCGGCTTCCGCATCCACAACTTTTGCTCTCATTTCCTGAACGGACGCTTTCATTTCCTGTTCCCTGGCCACCGCCATCGCTCTGCGTTCCTCCGCTTTGGCCTGGGCAATCCTCTTGTCCGCCTCAGCCTGATCTGTTTGCAGCTGCGCTCCGATGTTTTTGCCGACATCGACATCGGCAATATCAATTGAGAGGATTTCAAAAGCTGTTCCGGAATCCAACCCTTTATTCAAAACGGCCTGGGATATCATGTCCGGATTTTCGAGGACATTGGCATGGGAAGAGGAACTGCCGATACTTGTTACTATGCCCTCTCCGACGCGTGCAATAATCGTTTCTTCACCAGCTCCGCCAACCAGACGGTCAATGTTTGCCCGAACTGTGACTCTTGCTATGACTCTTAATTCAATCCCATTTTGTGCAACAGCAGAGACAGTGGGTGTTTGGATAACTTTCGGATTAACGGACATTTGCACCGCTTGCATAATATCACGTCCTGCCAAATCAATGGCTGCGGCTCTTTCAAATTTAAGCGGTATAGCTGCTCTTTCCGCAGCAATTAATGCGTTAACGACCTTGTCGACATTTCCTCCGGCAAGGTAATGGGCCTCAAGCTGTGCCGGGGTAAGTCCCAGACCAGCTTTATGTGCTTTAATCAATGGGTTCACAATCCTGATCGGTGCGACTCGCCTAAGTCTCATCCCGATCAGCGTGAATATGCCGATATTAACACCGGCTGCCAAAGCCGAAATCCAGAGACCGACCGGAATAAACGTAAAGAGAACCATTAGAATAATCAGAACCAGCATAATCAGTATCACCGTTGTAACAAGTGCTGTTGTCATATGTTTTATGACCTCCTATTCATTTTCTTCCCTGCTCACAATGATTCTTGTACCCTCAACCGCGATTACCTTTATCGCAGAATCTTTCGGGATAAAACTTCCATCTGTGACGACATCGACCCGTTCCCCTTCAATCTGCGCTGTGCCTGCCGGACGGAGCAGGGTCAGGGCTTTTCCGGTTTTCCCGAGATAGTGTATATAATCTGTTTTGGGTGCTACGAAGCCTTCTTCGGTTCTCTGCTTTTCCCCCAAAGCTACCTTGCGCCAGAGTTTTTTCAGCCGACCTGTTTTATACCCAATATAGACCAGCAGCCCTGCCACAATAAGTATGATCAGAAGATACACGACACCCTCGGCGAACGAATCAGCCACTAAAAATACTCCGCCGATCATCATCAAAAGTCCGATGATTCCAGAGACGCCAAAGCCTGGAATAATGAATATTTCCAGAATAACCAGAATGATTCCTACAATAATCAGGGAAAGAGAAATCCCGACAAAAACATCCAAATTCACATCCCCCTTTCTTCGCTTATTTTAGCATAATTTTACTTTTAGGGCTATTCTTTCTTCGTGCTGTCACGCCTCATTCATAAATTCATTCGTAAAGACAGCCGTTTCCTAAACCTTACAATATCCGGCAATGATTAAATTCACCTTAGAGCTTATTCGATAATCTATGATTCATTCTGCAGACAAATATCTGCATTAATCATTTGTCTGCATTAATCATATCTTAAGCTTACTGCTTATAATAATAATCAGAGGTGATATAATGCCTGATTTATTAAAATTCCTTCTATATTCTATTTTTGCTTTTGGAATAATCTTCCTTTCAGCAATAGCTTCTTGGGTCTTTTTGCTTCTCCTGGGCATCGGGATTTCCACCCGCGTCATCTATCAGAAATTTTTCAGCAAGAAGAAAAAGACCACACTCGGGGCAAATGCCTTTCGCCAAGGGACGTGGAATAAAACTGCCAATGACAGTCAGCGGGAATATATGACTGTGATTGATGCGGATAATACAGAGAACGAATACCGGATACCGAAGATATAACAACTTTAAGGAGACAGTAAAAGGAAGAAGCCGATAAACAGTTAGATAAAAAGCTCTATGTCCGCTTCCAGGGCATCCTGCAGATAATCTTTCGCTGTCATAATTTTGACATCCGGAATCATTTCTTCAAGTGTAAAACCCATGATCTCAAGGGAAAGCTTGCATATGTAAAAGCTTACCCCCTTTTTTTGTGCTCCTTTCAGAAAAGCGGAAAGATCGGGTGCGTCCTGGTCTTCCATCATTTGTTTCAGCATGGCTTTTCCAATACCAGCCATATTCATCCGGGAAAGCGGCAGGTCTTCCGGACCTTTCGGTGCCGTCATTCCCAGCATTTTTTCATAAACCGTTTTATCTTCCAAAGACATCTTCTCCGGATCGCGTATCAGGCACAGACCCCAAAAAGCGAAAAAGATACTGACTTTCATGTTGAGTTCGCGGGCCGAATTGGCCAGGATCAAGGCAGCCATCGCCTTGTCATAATCCCCGCTGAACAAAATCAGGCTGAGTTTCTTCTCTTTTTCCATGATAAGCACCACCATTTCTTAGATGTATGCTTTTATTCTCGGTAATGGTTCTTATCTTTATGCAGGCTTGACTGCCTTAGCTGTACATTTTCAAATATCGTCTTCTGTCTTTGGCAATTTCCTGCAATACTTCCAGCAGCCTGCCAACTTCGTGAGGTTCATTGTATAAACCAAAACTGACTCTGACCATCCCGGGTCTGTTTTCCGGAAGATGATCTGCAACTGCGCTTAAGATGGCTGGTTCGACTTTCATGAGCTTTTGGACGTAAGGATGCGCGCAAAAACACCCACTCCTGACAGAAATACCGGCTTCTCCAGCTAGTATATCCGCCAGTTTCTCATGATAAACGCCCTTCATATTAAAGGGAACAATCCCGACTCGTTCCTGACTTTGATCTTCTGCACAATAGATGTCGATACAGTCTATTTTTTTTAGTCCCTGAATCAGTTGAGATGTTAGGGTTTTTTCATGCTTGTACACATTTCGCATCCCGACTGCACTTAAGGTTTTTATACTTGCGGCCAAGGCCAGCACGCCCATTAAGTTGGGCGTTCCAGCCTCATCTTTGGAAGGAGGATCATTCCAGATTACAAAATCGCGGGTTACGGCTTTGACTGTTCCTCCGCCCTGATAATCGGGGCTTCCCTTCAGGAAAAAGTCTTTGGGGCCAATCAGAACGCCGGTCCCAAAAGGCGCATACATCTTATGTGCGGAGAAAACAAGAAAATCGATATGCTTACTGGAAGCGGAAGGCTTCGTATCAAACGGCTGATGAGGAAGCAGCTGTGATCCGTCAACCATGACCTTGGCGCCATATTTATGGGCCCATTCAGCAATTCGATGTACGGGATTGACATAACCTGTTACATTTGAAGCTCCGGCTACAGTTACCAGCTTGACCCGGCCTTTATATTTTTCCAGCTTTTCAATAAAATCGTTAAAAATTAGCCTGCCGCATTCATCCACCTCAATATAGTCGACCTCATACTTTTCCCGCCAAGGAAGGTCATTGGAATGATGCTCCATGGAAGTGGAAAGGATAACACTTTTTATGTATGGATCCATGTCCTGTGACAGTCTGAAGGCCACTTTATTGATAGCTTCTGTGGCATTCTTAACAAAGATCACCACATCTCTTTTGTGGTCTGCACCCACAAAATCCATCACTGTTTTCCTGGCATTTTCATATTTTTCCGAAGACAATTTGGACTTGTAGCCGGACCCCCTGTGAATTGACGAATAATACGGCGCAAAATTGCTGATTTCCTGGAGCACTGAAACAAAAGGCGGCGTCGTTGCTGCATTGTCAAAATTGATTCCCCTACAGTTTTTACCGTTTTTGAGCTCAACCTCCGCATCAATTCCGATAACCAGTTTACCGTAATTCATTTTGGTAATAGCAATACTCATTTTCCTCTCCCCTATAACATAATGATCCCCTCATAGTTTATTGACCAAGCAAAAATTTGTTACTTCATTACGCGCAGACTCATTTTATATTCATGAATCAGCGTCGAGAACTGCTCATTATTGGCTTCCTGAGCCACTAAAACACCGCTTTTTTTTAGTAATCTTTGATGAACTTCTTCCCGGTTGACTAAGAATTGGAGCATTTTCTTTAGTGAAGTGTCCTCAGTCAGTGTGAGATGCCGCAGGTACAGTCTCTTAGCCCTGATCTCCGCTTCTTCATTGATTTTGAGCATCTCATTAATATCCGTACTCTTCTCAACATATTCCATATTCCAGGACTCCTGCCCGGAATTGGCAAGCGGCAAATCAGCAAGGCCAAGCTTTCTGACTGCAGCTGCAATAATCTCCATATGCGCAAGCTCTTCCGAAGCAATCATACCCAAAAGATCACGAATATATGGATTGATCACATGCAGGCGTTGATACATATGACGTGTAAAAGCAGTAAATTCCCCGTCTTTCCCGCCGATATGTTCCAATAAGGTCCAGGCCAGCTTCTCATTTTTCTGCTCAACATAAACCGGATATAGTAAACGTTTCTGGTAACTAAACATCCCAATTCCTCCTGACGGCCATGGCAAATCATTCTTTTAGCTTATTATATTGATGATCCTTTCAACCGGTTCCGGCCCATGCATTTTAAAAAGCCCTCACTTTTGTTCCCGTCGAGCATGTATCGGATGTATGCATATCTGGCCTCGTTGTATTCCTGAAATATTCTCCTGGCTTTCTCAGGAGCATGGTAGACCTTCCAGTAACCGGTCAGCAGAGGTTTTTTATCGGGGAAATAGATAAAATCTGCCACATCGTCCAGTGGGAAGCCCAGAAATAGTCCGATTTCGTGAGGGAAAGGCCCAATGATCCATTTTTGTTTTAAAGTCTGGATTGCCGTATCCTGATCCGTCTCCCCACAATAATCCAGTGATCTTAAGAAATGCTGGTTCTCAGGGATTTGAAGTATTGAAGATAATCTGTCTGCGGCATAAAATAATACGCTGACAGAAGCTTTATTCCTGACAATTTCCTGAACCGTCACATAGGGGTAAAGCCTATCTTTGATTTGATCCCAGGTCTCCAGCGCATCTTTTTTGATGGCAGTGGTAAATGTAAGCAGTTCAGCCGGCTTGGATGCGATAAGCAGCGGTGCGAGATGATAGGTGATATTATCGAGCAGATATCGCCGGGTCTCCTGTTTTTTTCTTTGGCTGGTGTAAGTCGCAATGAAGTTCTGCATATCATCCTCCAAAACCAAATTTTCAATGGTACTAGATTTATTTTCCTAAATGCCAGAACGGATTATACAAAAAACCTGTTTCCTTATTTTTGTAAGGAAACAGGTTTTTTCATCTTGTTATTATATTTTAATACTGTATTTGATCGCTTACTTTCTTCTTTCTTCATTTGAGCGCGAGTTTGTCCATCGCAGCCTGCATGATTTCAGCATCTCTGACTCTTAGAACGACCTGGGCCTGCTCGTTTTCCTTTTCCACAAAACCATACATATATTCAACGTTCACACCCTCGGCAACAAGCTTGTTCAGTTGTCCAGCCAGACCTCCCGGACTGTCGGGAACTTTTAGCACCCAAACCTGGGTAATCTTGACGACACAATTGCGCTCCCGGAGTTTCTCCGCAACTTCTTCCGGATTCTCCACGATAATCCTGAGTACACCATAATCTTTGGTGTCAGCAAGGGACAGCGCGCGGATATTGACTTGAAGGTCAGCTAAAGTATTCAGTGCGTCTGCCAGACGGCCCTGGGCATTTTCCAGAAAAATTGACAGTTGTAACATATGTTTTTCCCCCTTTATTTTTTTCATTTAGGAGAATTTAGCTTAATTGTTTTTCCTTGCGTTTATCAATTACACGCTTCGCTTTTCCTTCGCTGCGCGGGATACTCTTCGGCTCGACAAGACGCACCCTGGCCGCAATATTAAGGATCTCATGTATTTTAGTTTGAAGCCTTTGCTGGAGCTCTTCGAGTTCCCGGATCTCATCGTTGAAGCTTGCCGCATTCACCTCAATCTGGACTTCGAGGGTATCGAGATTGCCCTCACGGTCCACAACAATCAGATAATGCGGTTCGATTCCGCCCACCGACAGGATCGCTTCTTCAATCTGGCTTGGGAAGACGTTGACACCACGAATAATCAGCATATCATCGACTCTTGCCGACACTCTCTTCATCGTCCAGCCGGTGTGGCCGCAGGTACAGCTTCCATAGGTGATGCTGGTAATATCTTTCGTTCTATAGCGGAGTCCGGGGAAACCCATTTTGTTAAAGCTGGTAAGAACTAGCTCTCCTGTTTCTCCTTCCGGCAGAACATTTCCGTCTTTATCTAGAATCTCAGGGTAGAAGTTCTCATCTATATGCAGCCCTTCGCCCTTCAGGCACTCTAGAGAAACGCCGGGTCCCATCGTTTCACTCAATCCATAGATATCAAGCGCCCGAATACCAAGTCTGACCTCAATCTCAGCTCTCATCTGTTCTGTCCAGGGCTCAGCGCCAAATATCCCGACCCTCAGTTTCAAGTCTTCTTTGGTCATACCCTCTTCTTCCAGACTGTCTGCCAGATAAAGTGCGTACGACGGAGTACAGCAAAGAACCGTACTTCCAAAGTCACGCATCAGCATCAGCTGACGCTGGGTATTGCCGCCGGAGATCGGAATGACTAAAGCCCCGAGTTCTTCACATCCGTAATGCAGTCCCATACCGCCGGTAAACAAGCCATAGCCGTAAGCGACCTGTACAACGTCGTTGGACGTAATGCCGGCTCTTCTGAGACCGTTGGCCACAATTTTGGCCCATAACTGAATATCTTCACGGGTATATCCTACAACGGTCGGTTTTCCCGTTGTTCCTGAGGAAGCATGGATTCTGACCATCTTTTCCAATGGCTCGGCAAATAATCCAAAAGGATAATTCTGGCGTAACGCTTCTTTATCCGTCAATGGTATCTTCCGAAAATCCTCCAGGGATTTGACATCACCGGGATAATAGATACCCACCTCAGCCAGTCTTTTCTTGTAGTAGGGAGCTTTTAAGACCTGTTCAACGGTCTTTCTTAAATGAAGTAACAACTCATCCTGAGTCATCCTACCATCCTCCTGCCTCAAACTTATTTTGACACGCTAACTGTTAACAATAGGTATATTATATATCAAGATAATCCATATTTGAATCTGTATTTTTAAAACGCTTTTAATAAAAATTGTAAGTTTTTGTTTTCCTGTTATCAACATAAAAAGGATGCCCTGGATTCCCACGACACCCTCTGCAGTCTGTTATTCTTCTACTGACACCGATGATTTTTCTCTGCTATAGCTTATTTCTATTGGAAGCTTAACAACGTTTCAGCGTCCGGCTAGTTTCCTTAATTGTTCGACTTTATCAAGCTTCTCCCACGGGAGGTCAAGGTCATTGCGGCCAAAATGCCCGTAGGCCGCAGTCTGTCTATAGATTGGTCTGCGGAGATCCAGGGTGTTGATAATTGCAGCCGGACGAAGATCAAACGTTTCATTAATCAACGCGATGATCTTATCATCACTGACCTTGCCCGTCCCAAATGTTTCAACAGAAATGGAGACAGGATGCGCAACACCAATCGCATAAGCAATCTGAATCTCACAGCGGTCAGCTAGGCCCGCTCCGACAACATTTTTGGCCACATAGCGCGCGGCATAAGCCCCGGACCGGTCAACCTTCGTAGGATCCTTTCCGGAAAACGCCCCGCCACCGTGTCTAGCCATACCACCATAAGTGTCGACAATAATTTTTCTGCCGGTAAGTCCTGCGTCGCCTTGAGGCCCGCCAATCACAAATCTGCCCGTCGGATTGATATAATAACGGGTATTCTCATCCAGCATTTCAGATGGAACCACTGGTCTTACGACATGCTCCAGAAGGTCGTTTTTGATCTGCTCCTGGGAAACCTCAGGATGATGCTGGGTCGAAATTACAATCGTATCGATTCTTTTGGGTTTTCCGTCCTCGTATTCAACGGTAACCTGCGTTTTGCCGTCAGGTCTTAAATAGTTCAGCACTTCCGCCTTACGGATTTCAGCCAGCCTGCGGGCCAGCTTATGCGCAAGATCAATCGGCACCGGCATGAATGTTTCGGTTTCGTTTGTGGCATAGCCAAACATCATCCCTTGGTCTCCTGCACCGATCTCACTGATGTCTTCTTCGGATATCTTTGCCTCCAATGCTTTGTTAACGCCTAAGGCAATATCACTGGACTGCTCTCCAATCGAGGTCAGCACCGCACATGTATCCGCGTCAAAGCCATACTTGGCTCTCGTATATCCGATCTGTCTGATGGTTTCCCTTACGACTCTTGGAATATCCACATAACAATGGGTGGTAATCTCGCCGCTTACCAGAACCAGCCCGGTTGTCACAGATGTTTCACAGGCGACTCGTGCTTCTCTGTCCTGACGCAGGACGGCATCAAGAATTGCATCCGAAATTTGATCGCATATTTTGTCGGGATGTCCTTCGGTAACAGATTCTGAGGTAAATAATTTGTAACCCATTCAAAATCACTCCTTTGATCCAATGCCTTTGTCCAAGGCAATCTCTTGCACCAACTTTCTGGCAACTTCCAGCTTGCTCATTTTGGGCAGATCTATTTTTCTGCCATCAGGATAAAGAAAACTAACAATATTGGTATCCGTACCAAAACCAGCCCCTGATGCTGTGACATCATTGACCACAAGCATATCGGTCTTTTTGCGGTTCAGCTTTTCCAGACCGTTTTCAATCACATTTTGGGTCTCAGCAGCAAAGCCAACCAGGTACTGGTGCTTCTTCCGAGCTCCCAAAGCTGACAAAATGTCCGGATTCGGTACTAATTCCAGGATAACAGACTTTCCGTCTTTCTTGATCTTTTGCTGATTGCGGATTGCAGGCCGAAAATCAGCAACCGCAGCTGCTTTGACGACGATATCCTGTTCCGCATATCGTGTCATAACTTCCGCATACATCTCTTCCGCTGAAATAATCCGGACCGTTTCCACGCCGAATGGGGGAAGAAGATCCGAGGGTCCGCTGACCAAGGTCACCTGTGCGCCTGCCTCAGCAAACGCCTCAGCAATTGCATAGCCCATGCGGCCTGAGCTGTAATTTCCAAGATATCTGACCGGATCAAGTTCCTCGCGGGTGCCGCCGGCCGTAACTAGCACTTTCCGGCCTTTCATGATTTCACGGTTTAACATAAAATTCTGAAGGAAATCAATGATCTCCCCAGGCTCACTCATCCTGCCGTCGCCTTCTGTCCCGCAGGCCTGGAAGCCTCTGGCTGGTCCAATCAGATGAATCCCCCGCTGCTGAAGAATCCCCAGATTCTGCTGCGTCGCAAGGTGATGATACATAGCATGATTCATAGCCGGTGCCACAAAGACAGGATTCTGAACGGCCAATAAAACTGTCGACATAAAATCATCGGCAAGCCCAACAGCCATCTTCGCAATGATATTAGCGGTCGCCGGTGCGACCAACGCAAGGTCTGCCTTCTGTGCCAGGGAAATATGTTCAATGTTCCACAGTTTGGGTTCACTGAACATATCCGTATAAACCGGCTGGCCGGTGATGCTCCTGAAAGTCAAAGGCGCAATGAACTCTGTCGCTGATTCTGTCATCACGACAAAGACCTCTGCACCGCTTTTCACCAGTCTGCTGGCAATGTCGACCGCTTTATAAGCAGCAATACTTCCTGTCACACCCAGAAGTACACGTTTACCGCGTAGCATCTGTCGTCACCTTCTCAAAAAAGTCGGAATTGATTTTGCCGTATGCAATCTCAACCAGCGCCCTGCTGACAGGTTTCGTATCCTTAAATTCATTTGCATCCATATTGTTCATGAGTACCCTGGCCCTTTTAGCAGCGGCCACAACAAGGGTATATTTACTATCTGCCTGGGACATCAGAACATCCAAAGAAGGCTGCTTCATCGTTATTCCTCCTTTAAACTAAAACGACTTTGGATTTATCCGGCATTTTTCTGCAATGATGATACTCTTAAGCTTTTCAGCTGCAGTACCGATTTCGTCGTTCTCAACAGCATAATCATAATCCTTCATATTTTTCATTTCCTGAACGGCTTGTGCCAGTCTGCGCTGCACGACGTCAGGTGTTTCCGTTCCTCTTCCGTAAAGCCTTTCAGCGAGCTCCTCCAAGGAAGGTGGAACAATGAAAATAAACACACCATCCGGAAAAGCCTTTTTGACAATTTTTGCTCCCTGCATATCGATTTCCAGTAAGATGGTCTTGTTTCGTTTCAGGACACTTTCCACATGAAATCTTGGGGTTCCGTACAGGTTTCCGCAAAACTCTGCCCATTCCAGGAACTCATTGTTCTCGACCATTTTAAGAAATTCATCCCTGGAACGGAAATAGTATTCTTTTCCCTCTGTTTCTCCCGGTCTTGGTGCCCTGGTCGTTACGGAAACAGAATATTCTAGATCGCCGCACTCGGCAAAAAGCCGCTTACACAGCGTTCCTTTTCCAACTCCTGCAGGACCTGAAACCACAATCAGCAGCCCTTTGTCTTCCATTTTAATCAACCGGATCCTCATTACTGGATTCTTTGGCGGTCAGACGATGGGCAACCGTTTCAGGCTGAACAGCCGACAAAATCACGTGGTGGCTGTCACACATAATGACGGCACGCGTTCTTCGCCCATAGGTGGCATCGATGAGCATTCCTGTATCGCGCGCTTCCTGAATGATCCGTTTAATAGGTGCTGATTCCGGACTTACAATCGAGATAATTCTGTTGGCCGATACAATATTGCCAAATCCTATATTAATTAGTTTGATATCCAATTCCTTATACCTCCCATATTCAATACGCTGCATATCGGCGTTATTACTGCTCTTTTCATCGTGTTACTCGATATTCTGAACCTGTTCCCGGATTTTCTCCAATTCACTTTTTCCCTGAACAATGATATGTGAAATCTCCAGATCATTTGCCTTAGACCCAATGGTATTGATCTCTCTGTTCATTTCCTGAATCAGAAAATCCAGTTTCCGTCCAATCGGTTCGTTGGCCGAAAATGCTTTGGTAAATTGTTCAAAATGACTCCCGAGCCTGACCAGCTCTTCCTCAATAGAAGACCTGTCGGCAAAAATGGCAACTTCGGTAATCAGTCTAGCTTCATCCAGCGAAGTGTCCGCCAGAAGCGCCGCAAGCCTTTCCCTCAATTTTTCCTGATATTCTGCCACAACCTGCGGCGCTCTTACAGTTACTTGATCAACCATTCCGGAAAGGTCATCTAATTTTTTCAGCAAATCCTTGGCCAGTCTCTCCCCTTCAGTCCTACGCATTTGAATTAACTGGTTCAGTGCCTCCTGTAAAGCCATACTGAGATATGGCCACAAGGCTTCGGCATCCGTCTCTTCGTTTTCAACACTGAGTACTTCAGGGAGCGAAACCAGACTAAAAAGATCGCTCTTATACGTGGTATTGAGCAAATTTGCCAATTCCTTCAGAGAATTATCATACGACAGCACTAAATCTTTGTCAACCTTAACTAATCTCTTTTTTTCTTCCGTTTCCTTGATATTCACGTAAATATCAACACGGCCCCGCTGGACTTTTTCCTGCACGGCTTTCCGGAAACGCTCCTCGATGATATTCAGGTTTCTGGGCAGTTTCACCAGGACTTCAAGGAAACGGTTGTTTACAGATTTCATTTCTACTGAGATCTGAACTCCAAGTCCTTGAGCTTCCCCTCTGCCAAAACCAGTCATACTATTTGCCAATTTCCTCAACTCCTTAACGACAATATACCACTCTTTTGTTCTTAAGGGCAAGAATACTATGCTTTGCTCTCTTTACATGCGTTTTAGAGTTATACAAGGTACCAGAAAGAAAAAATTGAGGAGACAAACAGCTCCTCGGTTAAATCACGTTCTCAAGCAGTAGATTGCTTCATCCTACCTAATAGCTTTATACTATCCTGGTCCTTATCCTTTCAATGGCCCTCGCCGTATTCTCCCTAGTGTTGAAAGCCGTCAGACGGAAGAATCCTTCTCCGCTCGCACCGAAGCCGGCTCCAGGTGTTCCGATAACATTTGCCTCTTTCATCAGCTTGTCAAAGAATTCCCAGGATCCTAACTGTCCCGGTGTTTTTAGCCAGATATATGGTGCATTCACACCGCCAAAGACGGTATATCCCGCTTTTTCGAGACCAGCCCGGATAATTGCGGCATTATCCATATAATAATCAATGGTTTCTTTGACCTGTTGTTTCCCTGCCTCAGAAAATACGGCAGCAGTGGCAGCCTGGATCGGATAAGATACTCCATTGAATTTTGTGGTCTGCCTTCTAAGCCATAATTTATTCAGACTGTGCGCTTCCCCTTTGGAATCATAGACCATGACTTCCTTTGGAACGATGGTATATGCGCAGCGGGTTCCGGTAAAACCAGCCGTCTTGGAAAAACTCCTGAATTCCACGGCCACTTCGCGCGCACCTTCGATTTCAAAAATACTATGGGGAACACCGTCTTCCCGAATGAAAGCTTCGTACGCAGCATCAAATAAGATGATGGCCTTATGATCGCGTGCATAATCGACCCATTTCTTCAGTTCTTCAGCCGAAAGTGTCGTTCCAGTCGGATTATTCGGATAGCACAGGTAGATCATATCTGCTTTCGTGCTGGGAAGCGCCGGTTTCAGTCCATTTTCCTGATTACAGGGAAGATAAACGATTCCTTCAAACTGCCCTTTGTCGTTGTTATAAATACCGGTACGTCCAGCCATGACATTGCTGTCCACATAAACCGGATAAACCGGGTCTGTAACAGCCAAGATATTGCCCATTCCAAATATCTCCTGGAAATTGGCGGTGTCCGTCTTGGCCCCGTCACTGATAAACACTTCGTTAACTGCCAGGTCGACACCGCGGGGCTTGAAATCGTGCTCAATGATCTTTTCAATCAGGAACTCATATCCCTGTTCTGGGCCATATCCTCTAAAGGTTTTCTGCTGGCCCATTTCCTCGACAGCCTGATGCATTGCTTCGATGACGGCTGGCGGAAGCGGGCGGGTCACATCACCAATACCCATTTTTATTAAGTCACAGTCCGGGTTTTCCTGTCTGAACTGCTTTTCCCGGCGGGCTATTTCCGAAAAGAGATAGCTTCCAGGCAGTTTAAGATAATTTTCATTGACAAAAGCCATTCTATTCACTCTCCTGTAAATATGTAGTTATAATTCCCTGATGTTGTCTTTACTATAGTAGTCATTCAAGTATGATGATGTCTTATGATTCAAGCGTACTTCCGCGAAAAACACAGACTGCTGGACCCGTCATATGGACCTGCTGACCTTCCTGCCATTCAATCTTCAGGTCCCCCCCGGGCAAATGAACAATCACAGTTCTACCGGTTCTACCAGCCAGTACTGATGCAACCACAGATGCGCAGGCTCCCGTTCCGCAGGCTAGCGTTGGGCCGACTCCGCGTTCCCACACCTTGACGGTTATTTCACCTGAATTGTTTACTTTGACAAACTCCACATTTGTTTTTCTCGGAAACAGCGGGTGTTTCTCGATCGCACGGCCCAGCGTTTCAAATGGAAGCAATTCCAAATCCTCGGTAAAAATAATACAATGCGGATTTCCCATCGATACCGCCGAAAAAATATATTCTTGCCCGGCAACCTCAAGTTTTTGGTTAAGTGCAGTATCCGTTCCGGCCAAAACAGGTATCTTAACGGGATCAAGACACGGCTCGCCCATGTTAACCGTAACATGGTGTACAGCTCCCCGGCAGATCTCCAGTTTGACATTCAGAACTCCAGCCAACGTTTCTATCTTAAGCGAATCTCTCTGAACGTAACCGGCTTCATAAACATATTTGGCAAAACAGCGTATGCCATTGCCGCACATCTCCGGTTCAGAACCGTCCGGATTAAATATCCTCATCCTTGCATCGGCTACATCGGAAGACAGAATCACAATAAGACCGTCACCGCCGACGCCGAACTGTCTGTGGCAAAGCTGGACAGCGGTTTCGGCATAATCCATACCTGTCTGAAAAAGAAAATGATCCAGGCAGATAAAATCGTTTCCCAGACCATGCATTTTCACAAAATCCATAAAGGGTTCTCCTCTCGCTGCCTTTTACAGAGTCTGTTCAAAAGTGACCTAATCGACAAAGGCCCATGGGCCTGCGCCAGCCAAGTTTCTTTAAGAATACTATGAGAACAGCAAAGGGTCAATATTTTTGTCTGAAGTATACATAATGTATGTTTTCATTATCGTAGATTAATTCGCAGGTCCCGTAAGCTGCAATAATACGTAGCTATGTTTGGGTCAGTCTCCATAATGGATGGCCGCTTTCTGTTTATTGTATCATCTTTGACACAAAATCCCGCGCTGCGCAATCCATGCTCCGCTTAGTGCTGGCCATCCATTACGGAGACATATTTTATAATTAGTGAACGCTTTTCTTGAAGCTAAAATTTGGGCTGGATTTAGCTGGCTGATATCTGTTCCGAATAAGTCGTGTCAGGCCGATGATTAAGCTTGGTCCGCAGGCAGCCACCAGAATGACAAACCATTGCCAGCCGACCAGCGCTGTTGTTTTGAAAATTGCCTGCAAAGCCGGAAGATAGATTACCGATAGCTGCATGATAACAGAGATTGCTACTGCCACAACCAGCAATGGATTGGAAAATATACCAACCTCAAAGATTCCGCGGCGTTCCGACTTGCAGTCAAAGACATGGAAAAGCTGAGAAAAAACAAGCGTGGTAAACGCCATGGTCCGTGCCGCTAAAAGGCCGACGCCATACCATAAACCAATAACAAATACAAAGAGTGTCGCTAAACCAATAATCGTTCCCCTGATTAGAATTTTTTGTCCTAATCCCCGTGCAAACACACTTTCCTCCGGCTGACGCGGAACCCTCTTCATGATATCCGGCTCTGTTCCATCCACTCCCAAAGCCATCGCCGGCAAACCGTCCGTAACCAGATTGACCCAGAGAATTTGTATCGGCAGCAAAGGCAGCGGTAGCCCTGTAAGCGTTCCCAGAAACATGGTCAGCACTTCTCCGAGATTGCAGGAAAGAAGGTACCGGATAAACTTTCGGATATTGTCATAAATTCCTCTTCCTTCTTCGACCGCTGCGACGATCGCCGCAAAATTGTCATCAGAGATTACCATAGCCGAGGCCTCTTTGGTGACATCGGTTCCGGTCTGCCCCATGGCGACCCCAATATCAGCTTCTTTCACAGCGGGGGCATCATTGACGCCGTCTCCGGTCATCGCTACAATTTGGCCGTTCTTTTTTAAAGCCCTGACGATTCTAAGCTTATCCCTTGGTGCGACCCGGGCAAACACCGAAATATTCATGACCATGTTGCTTAGATCTTCATCTGTCATCTGATCAAGTTCTATTCCGGTAACGACCCGTTCATTAAATCCGTGAATGATCCCGAGTTCTTTCGCGACAGCCTGCGCCGTCAGCTTATGGTCCCCGGTAATCATGACCGGCTTGATCCCGGCAGCCTGGCATACTTTTATCGCTTTCACCGCACTCGTACGTGGCGGATCGATCATCCCGGTCAAACCCAGGAATATTAGATCATTTTCCACATCACCGTTTGGTTCGCCACGCCGGACATCTTTCAGCCCAAGTGCCAGAACCCTGAGTGCATGCGATGCCATCTCGTCATTGTAAAACAGAATTTGCTTTCTTCTTTCGGAGGTCAGCTCCACCACGCCATCCTTTGTCATCTCCCGCAAGCATAGTCCCAGAACAACATCCGGAGCTCCTTTGACGTAGGCTTTATATTCCTCTTTATTCTTATAAATAACCGTCATCCGTTTCCGTTCCGATTCAAAAGGGATTTCCGCAACCCTTTGTTCCTTCCGTTCCAAAGCCTCCCGCCAGACTCCCGCTTTGGCGGCAGCAACCAGAAGGGCGCCTTCCGTCGGATCACCTTCGATTCCCCAGATGCTGTCCTGACTTTTGCCTCTGAAAAGTCCTGCCACCTGAATTCCTTTCTTAGTTAATACAGCATTATTGCACAGGGCTGCACACCTGAGCAGTTCTTTCAGAGGGCCTTTATCCTTATACGGGTCAGCGCCATGATAATCGCCTTTGGGGTCATAGCCCTGACCCGTCAGCGTAATGACCTGGTTATCGCAGAAAATCCGCCGGACCGTCATTTCATTTTGGGTCAGCGTTCCGGTTTTATCTGAGCAGATTACAGTCGCGCAGCCCAAGGTTTCCACAGCCGGAAGCTTTCGGATCACTGCGTTGCGTTTGACCATCCGCTGTACACCGATTGCCAGTGCAACCGTAACAATTGCCGGAAGACCTTCAGGGATCGCAGCGACTGCCAGAGATACTCCGGCAAAAAACATCTTTTCGAAGCTTTCCCCTTGTAAAATTCCTGTCACCACGACAACAACACAGACGGCAAGACTGATCGTGACCAACCATTTCCCAAGCTGGGCCAGCCTTTTTTGCAGAGGCGTCTCTTCCTCGTTCACCTCCTGAATCATTCCGGCAATCATCCCCATCTCGGTATTCATGCCTGTGGCTATAACGATCCCAAGTCCTCTTCCGTTCACAACCACGGTTCCCATATAGCCCATGTTTTTTCGGTCGGCAACCGGACTGTATTCGTCAATCAAAGGCTGGTTCATTTTAGCGACCGGTTGGGATTCTCCGGTCAGCGCTGATTCTTCCACACGGATGTTCGAGGTCTTCAGCCATCGGATATCGGCAGGTATCCGGTCACCTGCTTCCAGCATAAGGATGTCCCCCGGAACCAAGCCGGAAGCAGGTACCTTTTCCGTCCTGCTATTACGCAGAACCATCGCCTCCGGTGCCGTCAGGGAACGCAGCGATTCCATGGACCTTTCAGCCTTGTATTCCTGAATAAAGCCGAGCACTGCATTTAGAAAAACAATAGCCAGAATGGTTACTGCGTCCGCAATTTCCCCCAGCAGACCTGAAATAAGCGTAGCAACCATCAGCACCAGAACCATGAAATCCTTAAACTGACCCAAAAATAAGAAAACCGGGTTAACCCCTTTTTTTGCAACCAGAGAATTCGGACCAAATTCTGCCAGCCGCCGGCTGGCTTCCCTATCACTAAGACCCTTTTCAGGATCTACTTCAAATCCTTTGCATATTTCTCCGCAGGTTAATATGTGCCATACTTGCCGCTGCATTTCTTGCTCCTCCTTTTCATTTCCATTAGTACATGCTATTCGGCCTGTCCAGAAAAAATTCCCGGATTTGTGTTATACTGATATTGAATTTTGTTGACTAACCCTGCCTAGAAACATTTGAGTTTGAAGGAGTTAACGATATGGCCCTTGACAGTATTACACTCTATCATCTATTGAAAGAGCTTGAGCCGGTTCTGGTTGGAACGCGTATTGATAAAATTCAGCAGCCTGAAAAAGAAGAGGTCCATCTTCTACTGCGGAGTCCCGGAAAAAATTTGCGTCTGCTGTTAAATGCCGGCAGCACTTCCGCCAGACTGCATCTGACTGAGCAAAATAAAAAAAATCCTGTCTCACCTCCGATGTTCTGCATGATTCTACGCAAACATCTCGAAGGCGGCAAGATTATCGGGATCAGTCAGTCCGGACTGGAACGCATCATTACCCTGACCGTACAGAATTACAATGAAAGAGGCGATCTTCAAGATTATCAGCTTATCCTGGAAATCATGGGCAAGCACAGCAATTTGATTTTAGTCGATCCTCAGACCAATATTATTCTGGACGGAATCAGACGGTATTCCCATCTCCTGAGCAGGCACCGGGAAGTGCTTCCCGGAAGATTGTATATCTCACCGCCTTCCCAGCATAAAGCCGAAGCTGTCAGCGATGAACAAAAATGGATGTCAGTCATCCTCGGGTACCCGCTTGACCGAAAAGTCTGTGATGTCCTGGTGAATCTGTTTGACGGTATCAGCCCTGAACTGGCCAAAGAGCTTGTTCTGAGGGCTTGTCTTGAGCTAGATGTGCTTCTTGACAACTGCGGGCAAATTGACCTGAGCCGTCTTTTCCAGGCTTATTCCTTTTTCCTGCTGGCCAAACAGGATACAGCCGCTGATCCGTGCGTATATTATCAGTCCGGACGGGACAAGAACATGCCGGCTGCTTTTACCTTTATTCCGTATGTGCAGTACGAAGGTCTCAAACTTCAGAAAACACCGTTCCTAAATGACGCGGTAGATTTGTATTACACCCAAAGAATGACCAGTCGGAAGAATGAGTCCAAAAAAGGCTCGCTCCGCAAGGTTGTCCAGGATCATTTTGTCCACACCAGCAAGAAAGACGTTATCTATTGTGATACAATTGCCAAGGCTCAAAAAGGGCTGGAATATCAAAAACTCGGAGAACTTTTGACGGCCAATCTCTATCAGCTTTCACCGGGTATGAAGGAAGTTACCGTAGAAGACTATACCGATCCCGATTATAAACCTGTTACCATTGCGCTTGACTCAAACCTGACCGGCATTGATAATGCACAGCGCTACTACAAGACCTACAATAAGGCCAAAGCAACAATCAGAAAAACTGAACCATTGCAAGAAGCTGCCCAGGAAGAAATGAATTATCTTCAGACGCTCGCTTTAAGCATTGACCAGGCTGAAGACGATATCGAACTCAATGAAATCTATCAGGAGCTGATTGATCAAGGGTATATCTCCAAAAAACAGGATAAGCATGTGACGAAAAAGAAACAGTCTGCTGGAAAAGAACAGAATTCCTTTTCTCAGCCACATGTCTATCTATCTAGAAGCGGCAAAACCATTTTGGTCGGACGCAACAATAAGCAAAATGACCGGTTGACCTGGCGGGAAGCGAGACCAAGTGATCTTTGGCTTCACGTCAAAAACATTCCGGGTTCCCATGTCATCGTTCCTTTGACCGAAGATGAAGAGTTTCCGGACGACAATACGCTGCTCGATGCCGCGGCACTGGCTATTTATTTCAGTCAGGCCAGGGGGTCAACCCATGTCCCAGTCGATTATACCCACGTGCGGCAAATTAAAAAACCCCGGGGGGCTAAACCCGGGATGGTTGTTTATGAACAAAACTGGTCTCTCCTGCTGACGCCGGAGCCGGATGCTATCGAGCGGCTCCTAGCTACCGAACAATAGATAACTCGATAATCAGCATTCAATAGCTAGAGAAACCTTCGCAAATACCATAAAATAGACTCCGTAATACGTAGACAGCGTCAGCGGAGCACGATGCGGAGCGCGGCTTTTTGTGCCAAGGGAGCACAACAGCCGAAAGCGGCTATGTATTATGGAGTCCTACCTAAATATTCACAGTTTTTACTTGTTTCGGTCTATTTTATTCCCCGGCTCCCAGGTTTCTCCCACGGGATACCCTGCTTGCAAAGCGGGCAATCATCCGGCTCATAAGCTTCAATATTCATCTGGATCAGACTATGCAGTAAAAGTCCGTCAAAATCAGCTTTGCCGCCGCTGCGGTCCACAAGCACGCCTACACCGACCGCAACTGCACCGGCCTCCTTGACGATATGGATGACTTCTTTGACCGATCCACCGGTTGTGATAACATCTTCGACTACGAGGACTTTTTCGCCAGGTTCAAGCTTGAATCCTCTCCTGAGCGCCATTTCCCCATTCTGTCTTTCAGTAAAGATTGCTTTGACGCCTAAGTTCCGGCCAACCTCATGGGCGACGACAATCCCTCCCATCGCAGGACCAATAACGGTTTCGATCTCCATTCCTTCAAACTTTCCGGCCAGCTCCTTCCCAAGAACCGCAGCCTTCCTCGGATACTGAAGTACCTGGGCGCACTGCATATAACGCGCGCTGTGTTTCCCTGAAGTAAGAAGAAAATGACCTTGAAGCAGCGCTCCGGTCTCCTTGAAAATATCGAGAATGTCATTTTCATTTAATCTTTCAGTCGCTGAATGATCAGACACGTTTATTCCACCTTCCAAAATGTGATTTCTGAATTTATCCAGAGAATACCAGTAAAATAACATTTTACATGTATTATGGCACTTAAAATATTCTACCACATTGATTCAGAAAAAAGGAACTATTTTGGTGTGGAATCTATCTTAACTTTTGTTCTGTTCATTTGCGAAAGGAGCATTCCCGTGAATATGAGTACCCATTCAGCATAGGCTACACTTACCGAACATACGCCTCCGTTTAAGACGTGGAGTTTGCCAAATTTTTTATGCGAGTTGTTAATTTACATCATCAATTCCGTACGAAGTTAATTTTGTTGAAATTTGTAGAAAAATACATTGTTATACACAAAATATACTAAGTATTATTTACAAAAATAGTTATTATATTTATTATTTTTTGTTATATAATAGATTACAGAAATATTCCTTACTTTATTTTACATTTCTTTTATTTACTAGTAATCACTATTTTATAATATCTAAAAACTAAAACAATCTATTATTTATGATTAGAAAATAATAGATTATTTACCAAGGTGGTTTAAATGATATATCAGGATTTTGATGTCTATTTCAAAAGTGAGCAGGATAAAGAAGAAAAACTTCTATATGCCTTCATGAGCCTTGAAAAAATACCCGATAGTGTGTTCTGGGTCGATGACGAAGGAAACCTCTCTTTCGTCAATGAAGCCGCCTGCCGGACATTAGGCTACACCAGAGAAGAGCTGCTTACTTTTAATATTAGGGACTTTGATCCTATTGTTGCAGGCGGAATTAATCAAAACATTATTGAATGTGTTGATGTTGATTACGGGGGACTTTCTCTTTTCCGGACATTTCACAAACATAAGGACGGTCATCTAATCCCGGTCGAAGTATTAAGCACAGTCAGACAATTGGTCGGTAATAAATATCTCGCTACATCCATTGTCCGCGACATCACGGACCGGATTCAGGTAGAGGAAGAATTAAAAGAGACGTACAACCGTCTTGAGGTTTTATATAATATTTATCAGGCGACGACAAGTGAAAAGAACATTAACAGACTCATCCGACAAGCTGCCGATATCATGAAAAGAACGTTTGAATTTGATGCTTTTGTGTTTTACTTTTATGATGACTACCTGCAAAGCTCGGCGTTATATTATACGCTTGGACTGCCCAAGGAGATCATCCGCAAAATAGAAATTCTGCCGCAGTATGTCGGTTTTATCGGCCAAAGTCTTACATCAGGCTTTGTGGCATACTCCAATTATACGGAAAAAACTGAAATTGATGAAAACATTAAACAGTTATTTCTTGATTACGGCTTTACTGATGAAATGGCTTTTCCGATCATGTTTGAACAAAAAACGATCGGCGGTATTGGATTGATTAATAAGCATAATAAGCCTTTCAAAGCCAAAGATAAGGAATTGCTGCAGGCTGTTTGCGGGCAGCTCAGCACGGTTATCCAAAATCTCAAGCTGATCCACTCTCTGAGCAAAGAACTGAAAGAGCACAAACGCACGGCTGAAGCTTTAAAAAAAGTGAATGCTGAATTGGAAAAATCAGCATTCACCGACCAGCTCACAAATATTTGGAACCGAAGATGCTTTCTGAAGAATTCGGCAATTGAAATTGAACGTTCCAGACGTAACAAGTATCCGCTTTCCCTGCTGCTTCTGGATATTGACCACTTCAAATTGATCAACGACAACTACGGACATCAGGCCGGGGATCAGGCTTTGATTGAGTTTGCAAATCTTCTGCGGGACAATATCCGGAGCTTTGACTCTTTAGCACGTTGGGGAGGGGAGGAATTCCTGATCCTGGCGCCTCACCTTCGGGCCGGAAATGCCGTGCAGTACGCCGACAGGCTCAGGGAGCTGATCGCGGAACACCCGTTCCAGGAAGTCGGAAAAATCACAGCAAGCATCGGGGTCGCCGAACTGGCCAATACCGATAACATAGATTCCTGGATCAAGAAAGTGGATAACGCTCTCTACCGGGCCAAGGAACAAGGCCGCAACAGAGTAGAGTTCAATGGCGTTGTCATCCTCTGAAATTAGCCCACAAGCTTCCCTGGACATCGTCTACCAGAGATCCTGCTTCAAACTGGTTCCTGCCGTTGGCTTTCGCTTTATACAGCTGGAGGTCAGCTTTTTTGATCAGTTCCTCGGCCGATTCTTCTTTAAGCTCACTGATTCCTCCGCTTACGGTTATATGTATGCCTTCCCGAAAATCAGTTAGCGCTATCTTATATCTTAGCCGTTCCGCCAGGAATAAAACCTCATCCGAGGCAGTATCGGGCAGGATAATGACGAATTCGTCCCCGCCATATCTGCCGATAATATCGGTGCCCCGGCATGCCTGGCTCAATATTCCGGCAACACGGATGATGACATCGTCTCCACATTGATGACCGAACCGGTCGTTGATGTCTTTAAAATCATCGATATCCATCATAATGATAGACAGTGGATAATCAATCCGTTTGGCACGTTCAATCTCTTCCTTGAGTTTCAGAAAGAGATTTTCATGGTTATATAGGGATGTCATCGAATCGCGGACGGATAGGTCGGCCAATATTGTATTTTTAGTTTCAATTTCTTTCTTATAAATCAAGGACAATAATCTGATTCTGAACACCATCCTGGAAAAAATCCAGGCGCACAAGTTCATTATAAAGGCATTGATACGCAGAATCTCTACCGTATATGGATCTGGCTGATAGTATGGAATAACCCCGAAAAAGAAAAGGTAAATGGTAAAATACAAAATAAAACTTGTCAAAGGGGTTAAATAGATAAAAGCTGCTATGCCGAATACCGCAATAATATAGGGATTAATAGAAACAAGTTCATTTTGCGGCAGAACACTAAGCGCGCAGCCAAAAACCAGTAAAATGATTAAATATCCAACTTCTGTACAATAGATGATTTCCTTTCTGTAAACGTTGCATTTCCGGTATACTTGAATAAGAAGCGGAAGCATCAGCAAACTGACCGGAACAAAAATCAATATGCTGATTTCAACGTCTACGACCGCATGCGGAAAAAAGATCAGAAGCAAACTCTCACAAATGCTAAAAAATCCCGCGACAACAATTAGCTTTAAAAAATTGTCTTTCCAAAGCTGACGCGAAAATTCATCCTTGTTTTCTTTTGGAAGAACCGTAAAGTATTTACGTAAACGCTCAAACCTCATGAATTGCCTAACCTCATGAATTTTTTCATGCTGTCAAGTTATGCTGTCATTTTTATGCTGTAAAATATAGCTTCAAATAATATAACCATATCATGTCAACTTATAACGTCACAACTATATAACGATAGCCAAATGCTGTCAATACAAATACTGTTCCTATTTTAATCCCATAGGCGCTCCATGGCTTCCCTGGGATTCTCATTCAAGGTAATCGGTCTGCCGACTACCAGATAAGAGCTTCCAGCTTCCAGGGCCATGCGCGGGGTAAGAATCCGCACCTGGTCATTTCTTTCGCTCCAGGCCGGCCGGATCCCCGGTGTTACGAGAAGAAAATCCTCTCCGCATTCCTCCCGCAGAATTTTTGCTTCCTGCGCGGAAGAAACGACCCCTTTTAAATTTGCTTTCTTGGCGAGCATTGCTAGTCTCAGTACCTGCTCCTGCGTACTGCCCTGCACCCCGATCGATGTTAGGTCTTCCTGTCCCATACTTGTAAGAACGGTTACGCCGATAATGGTTTTGCCGGCCTTTTGGCCGACCTCGGCCGCTCTAGCCATCATTTCGTATCCGCCGCTGCAGTGGACATTGATCATATCCACGCCGGAGGCGGTCAGCACACTTAGGGTTTTTTCGACGGTGGTCGGAATATCATGCAGCTTGAGATCGAGAAATATTTTAAATCCGAGCTCCTTAAACTGTTGAATCAAGCTTAAACCCGAAAACGCATAAAGCTCGAGACCGACCTTCAGCCAGCACCCGCTGCCGGCAAGTGCCCGGGCAATGTCCAGGGCTTTTTCTTTCGTATTGACATCCAGGGCAACGATGACTTTTTCATTTAAACTTTGTAAAGTTTCCATTTTCCTCATCCTTTCTGTGCATGAGCAAGTCCGACGATTTCCCCGACCGACTGATAACCTCTCTGATTGCAATAGGCCTGAATTCCTTCCAAAATTTCAACGGGCGCAAGCGGATTGCCAAAATTAGCTGTTCCGATGCTCACTGCCGAAGCACCTGCCAGCATGAACTCGATAGCATCCTGCCAGGTCAAGATTCCTCCCATCCCGATGACCGGTAGCTTTACAGCCTGATATACCTGATAGACCATTCTGACGGCCACCGGCCTGACTGCGGGACCGGATAATCCCCCCATCGTGTTGGCCAACACCGGCTTCTGGGTATTGAGATCAATCTGCATGCCCAAAAGCGTATTAATCAGAGAAATGATATCCGCCCCGCCACTTTCCACAGCTTTAGCCATCGCTGTAATATCGGTCACATTCGGAGACAGCTTCGCAATCAACGGCAGATCCGTTTCTTTTCTGACAGCAGCGATGACTTCTTCCGCACTCTTGGGATCAGTTCCGAAAGCCATTCCGCCGTGTTTGATGTTCGGACAAGAGATGTTAACTTCCAGGGCTGCAATCCCACAGCCGCGTTGGAAGGATGATGCCATCAGGGCATAATCTTCCAGTGAGAAACCCGAGATATTGACAATCACTGCCGTGTCCAGCGAAGCCAGCTGCGGCAGATAACTTTTTAAGAAAGCCTCCAGCCCGGGATTTTCCAAGCCTACAGAATTCAGCAGGCCTGATGGCGTCTCCGCGAGCCTCGGTACAGGATTCCCAAGACGCGGAAGCGTTGTAATCCCTTTGACTGTGATCCCGCCGAGAATGGAAGGTTCATAAAACGGCGCATAAGCTTCACCGAAGCCATACGTGCCGGAGGCAGTGATGACAGGATTTTTAAGCTTTAATCCTGCCAGATCAGTCTCAAGATTAAATGTCTGCATCCCAGACCACCTCCTGCCCATTCATTACCGGTCCTTCTTTGCAGACGCGTTTTCGTTTCAGTCCGCCGTTTGCATCTCTGACGGTACAGACACATCCCAAACATGCACCTACCCCGCAGGCCATCCGCTCTTCTAAAGAAACTTCGAGCGGAACATCGTTGTTCTGGCAAATCCCCGCGACAGCCTTCAGCATGCCGTTCGGACCACAGGCTGCAGCCTGTAGAAGGCCCTTGCTCAGTAATTGCTGCGTGTTTTTATCAGCTAAATGCTTTTCGAGCAATGCGGTAACCAAGCCTTTCTCTCCGCAACTTCCGTCCAGCGTAGCAAGTTCAACATCCAGACCCTTAGCAAGAAGCTGATTCGGATCGGCACTGACTAGAAATTCTTTGTTTTCTCCGCCCCAGAGGACTTTTATTTTTACAGGAACTTTCTGTGCGGCCTGGATTACAGAGAACAGCGGAAACATCCCTATTCCGCCCGCAATCAGCAGAAGCTCCCCTTTCTCCGGGATTGAAAAGCCCGTCCCCAGCGGCCCCAGCACACTTAAATATTGGTCTGCCGGTATCCTTGAGAGAAGTTCAGTTCCTTTCCCTTTGATTCTATAGTAGACAGTCACTTCTCCGCGTTCAGGGTCGATCCCGGCAATGCTAAGTGGTCTGCGCAGAAGCGGATCACTCGTGTCCGTAACCTGGATATGCAGAAACTGGCCCGGTTGAGCTGTTTTAGCAGCTTCTCCGCTCAAAACAAGTTTATACAAACCCTGGACGGGATGTCCGATCCTTTCATTGAAGACGACTTTTTCCTTGAGGTTCATGATATGCTCACTCCTAGTAGATCGATTTTATTAGCAAAGGCCTTTCACCACGATGGACGGCGCTGCCCATCCATTACGTTGATAAAACCTGCAACTAGTGAAAGTGTGTTCCTTGGAATTCGCCGTACTAGTACAACGTTCTAAAATTTATTGCTCAAATAATTCATTCAAGCCTGATTACCCCATATTAGGTCTGGGTGCCACAAGTTCCAGCGTCAAGCGGAGCATGGATGCGGAGCGCGGCTGTTAGACGGCCACGGATGGCCTAATGTCGCGATGCCATGGATGGCAAAGAGCGACTCGCCATGGAGGGCGCTAGCTGCCGAAAGCGGAATTGTGACACCCAGACAACCCTAGATACTTATGGGCTGCATATATTTGCTTATTTATTTAAAGAACGTTGTACTAGCTGAGTGGTACGATGCTCGGTATATTGGCCTCCAAAACATGCAGCCAGGCTTCGGCCGTATCCATACTGGTAAAGCACGGTACGCCATGTTCAACGGCACTTCTACGGATCGCAAAACCGTCACTGGCAATGATTCTGCCATGTGTGGTTGTATTTAAGACGCACTGGACACGTCCTTTGCGTATCTTCTCGGTGATATCGTCCGATCCTGAATGAAGTTTACCAACTGTGTCAACTTCAATACCGGACTGGCGAATCGCCTTAGCCGTCCCTTCCGTGGCGATGATTCTGAAACCAAGTTTGGCAAAACGTTTAACGAGCCGTATCCCGTCTTCCTTATCGCGGTCGGCTAGGGTGGCAAGCAGCGTGCCGTAAACCGATATCTGCATGCCGGCGGCCACTAAAGCTTTCTGGAGTGCTTTTTCATAATCATAATCAATCCCCATGACTTCTCCGGTTGATTTCATTTCAGGACCGAGAGAAGGTTCAACGAGCAGCAGTTTTGAGAAAGAGAATACCGGTGCTTTTACCGCAACCTTCTCTCCAACCGGCCACAAACCGGATTTAATACCCATGCTCCCCAGCTTCTCTCCAAGAATGACCCGGGTGGCCAATTCCACAATCGGCACGCCGGTAATCTTGCTTAAGAAAGGAACCGTGCGGCTGGAGCGGGGATTGACTTCCAAAACATAAACCTGGTCTTTATAGATGACATACTGGATATTCAATAAGCCTTTGATCCGCAGACTCCGGGCCAGCGAAACGGTTAAGTCCTCGATGATTTCTTTGATGTTGTCTGCAACCGTTTGCGGCGGATAGACCGCAATCGAATCGCCGGAATGAATACCGGCTCGTTCCAGATGTTCCATGATTCCGGGAATGCAGACGGTTTCGCCGTCGGAAATTGCATCGACTTCGACCTCTTTGCCGAGAAGATACTGGTCGATCCAGATGCTTTGTCCCGGAAAATCCGCCAAAGCCCTTGCAAATACGCCCTGGAGTTCCTGAGGTTCATAAACAATTTGCATAGCCCTTCCTCCAAGCACATAGGAAGGACGTACAATCAGCGGATAGCCGATATCCTCTGCAAGCTTTTCAGCTTCTTCCATGTTGGAAACACATCCGCCGCGGGGCCGGCGAGCGCCCAGCTGCTGCAGAACTTCATCAAAGATTCCTCTCTCTTCCGCTCTGTCCGTGTCTTCCACCGTCGTACCAAGAATCCGGTAACCGCGTTCCGCCAGTCCTTTGCATAACCCGATCGCAGTCTGTCCGCCAAATTGGACGACGATACCCTCAGGTTTTTCTTTCTCGAGTACTGCCGTGACATCCTCAATCGTGAGCGGTTCAAAGTAAAGCCTGTCGGCCGTATCAAAGTCAGTAGACACTGTTTCCGGATTATTGTTGATAATGATACTCTCAATACCTGCCTTGCGCAGCGCCTTCACAGCATGAACTGAGCAATAGTCAAACTCGATGCCCTGACCGATCCTGATCGGCCCCGATCCCAGGACGACAACTTTCCGTCGGTCTGTCGGCTGCACCTCATCCTCGACATCATAGCTCGAGTAGAAGTACGGGGTCGTCGCTTCAAACTCCCCGGCGCAGGTGTCGACCATTTTAAAGACAGGCTTCAGGTTGTTTTGGATCCTGAAATCATAAACCTGCTGCTCTGTCGTATTCCAAAGTCCAGCAATCTGCCGGTCGGAATAACCAAGCCGTTTTGCTTTCGCCAGAACTGTTAAATCCCACACCTGCTGCTTTATTTCTGTGGATGTCCTGACAATCCCTTCTATTTTCTTCAAAAAGTAAGGATTCCACTCATTTAACCGATTAATTTCGTCTACAGTCCATCCCCTCCGGAAAGCTTCCGCGATCACGAAGAGCAGATTATCTTCCGGCAGGCTGCATCTTTTCCGAAGAAGTTCATCGTCGATGTACTCCATCTCTTCGAGCAGGATGCCGTAGGCTTTCGTTTCAAGGGAACGCACCGCCTTTAAAAGGGCCGTCTCCAAATTGCGGCCCAAACCCATCACTTCGCCGGTCGCCTTCATTTGCGTACCAATCCTGCGGTCGGCATCGGAAAATTTATCGAAAGGCCAGCGCGGGATCTTCACGACCACATAGTCCAGGGCAGGCTCAAAACAGGCCGAAGTCTTCCCGGTTACCGCATTCGGCAGTTCGGCCAGCGTATAGCCAATCGCTATTTTGGCAGCCACCTTCGCAATCGGATAGCCGGTCGCTTTGGAAGCCAGCGCGCTCGAACGGCTCAAACGCGGATTGACCTCAATGACACAGTATTCAAGTCTTTCCGGATGCAGCGCATATTGAACATTGCAGCCTCCCTCAATGCCGAGGGCAGCTACGATTTTCAGGGCCGAAGTCCGAAGTGTCTGGACTTCCTTATCTGTAAGCGTCTGACAGGGTGCCACGACGATGCTGTCACCGGTATGGACGCCGACAGGATCTATATTTTCCATATGGCAAACCGTAATACTGTTGCCGCAGCTGTCCCGCAGCACCTCATACTCAATTTCTTTCCAGCCGGCTACACTTTTTTCGATTAGAATCTGCCCAATCATACTGGCTTTGATTCCGCTGGCAGCAATTGTTGCCAGGGCATCCGCGTCTTTGGCAATCCCGCCGCCGGTACCGCCCAGCGTGAATGCCGGTCGAACAATCACCGGATAGCCTATTTCTTCAGCAAATTTTAGGGCTTCCTGCACATCCGAAACAATCGAGCTTGCCGGGATCGGTTCCCCGATTTCGTTCATCAAATTCCTGAAAAGCTCCCTGTCCTCCGCCTTGCTGATGCTCTCCAGCGGCGTTCCCAAAAGCGTAACACCGCAGCGGTCCAGAATACCGGCTTTGGCTAGCTGGAAAGCCAGGTTCAGTCCGGTTTGGCCGCCCATAGTCGGAATCAGTCCGTCGGGTCTTTCCTTCTCAATAATTCGCTCCAAAAACTCCAGTGTCAGCGGTTCGATATATACTTTATCGGCAATCTCTTTATCCGTCATAATGGTAGCCGGATTGGAGTTGACCAGAACAATTTCCACGCCTTCTTCCCTTAAAGCCCGGCAGGCCTGTGTTCCGGCATAGTCAAATTCAGCCGCCTGTCCAATCACGATGGGTCCTGAACCAATCACCATGACCTTCTGCCAATTTTGTTTTGGCATTTATATTTCCCCCCATTTAGCGTTTAACATCTCTGCAAAGCGGTCAAATATTTCATCATTTTCCTCAGGGCCCGGTGCAGCTTCAGGATGATATTGCACAGTTAAAACCGGATATTTTTCGTGCTTCAGCCCTTCAACCGTGCCATCATTCAAATTCGCATACATGATGTTAAACCCAGTTCCCCGAAGCGATTCTTCACTGACAGCATAACCATGGTTCTGAGAAGTCATGGTTACTTTGCCCGTTTCTTTGTTCTGAACAGGATGATTTCCACCGCGATGGCCAAACGGCAGCTTGTAGGTTGAAGCGCCCGCTGCCATCGCCATGATCTGATGACCCATACAAATGCCCATGATCGGTAATTCTGCAATCAGTTTCCCCATGTTCTCTGCAATCTCAGGCAAACGGGACGGGTCCCCAGGTCCGTTACTGAGTACAAGCCCCCTGGGACCCAATGCAAGAATTCTCTGAGCGGGAGTCCCTGCAGGGAAAACATGCAGCTGGTAACCCCTTTTTTGCAGGCAGCGCAAAATATTCTTTTTGGCGCCAAGATCAAGTACGGCCAACTCCGGGCCGTTACCGGGAATGACATATTCTTCGTCGGATGTCGCCTGG
Source organism: Dehalobacter sp. CP (assembly GCF_047652685.1). Lineage (NCBI taxonomy): Bacteria > Bacillati > Bacillota > Clostridia > Eubacteriales > Desulfitobacteriaceae > Dehalobacter > Dehalobacter sp. CP. The sequence continues at coordinate 803,695 of NZ_CP157399.1, read as the reverse complement.
TACACCCAATGTTTTTCAGGGTCAAAATCCTGCGGCGTGCTTTTCTGCCAGAACGCTGCGGCCTGTTCCAGTTTCTCGACCATTATGCCGGACATCGTCCCGTTGTTCCGGATATAGCGGGTCAACGCCCGGGTATCGACGCCTTTTAAGCCAGGGATATTCTGTTTCATACAGAAATCCTCCAGGCTTCCGTCGGCATGCAGGCTGCCTTCACCAGCCGAGAGCTCCCGAACGATGATACCCTTAAGCAGTACCTTGTCAGCTTCGCTCTCTTCATTATGCCAGCCGTAGTTCCCGATCTGCGGGTGAGTAAATGTCAGGATCTGTCCGGCATAGGACAAATCGGTAATCATCTCCTGATATCCGCACATTGAAGTATTGAATACGACTTCCCCTTTGATCACGTGGTCTCGGCCAATCCAGGGACCAAATTTTTCTCCTTCGAAAGCTTTTCCGTCACTTAAAACCAGCCAAGCCATTATGCTTCCTCCTTATTGTCTAAAAGCTTTCTTCCAGCCATTCGTATTTTTCCGCCGACAATGGTCATTACTGGGAATCCCTGCATCTCCTGTCCCAGGAAAGGGGTATTCGGCGACTTTGTCTCCATTGTCTCCGCAGAAATCATTTCCCGGTATTCCGGGTCAAACAGGACCAAGTCGGCCTGGCTCCCGGTTCGAAGCGTTCCACTCGGCAGGCCGAAACGGCGAGCCGGGTTCGCCGACCATAAAGCGATGACCTGATCCGGGGTTATTTTTCCTTTTAACACGAGGTTCTGCCAGACTGCGGCTAGGACTGTTTCCAGCGCGTTGATCCCAAACGGTGCTTCGGCAAAAGGCCGAGTCTTTTCTTCCCAGGTATGCGGGGCATGGTCTGTCGCCAGCATATCGATCGTCCCATCCAGCAAGCCTTCCAATAGCGCAATCTGGTCTTCTGCCGAAGGAAGCGGTGGATTGACTTTATAAGAGGCATTGGTCAGGCTAACATCCTGATCCGTAAAGATCAGATGGTGCGGGTTCACTTCGGCCGTTACATCCACACCCATTTTTTTGGCTTCTCTGATAATCTGCACACTTTCTTTTGTCGACACATGCGCAATATGGAGTTTCCCTCCTGTTTCAGCCGCCAGCAGCACATCCCTGGCCACCATTACGCTCTCGGCGCTGGCCGGAATTCCTCTTAAGCCGAGTCTCGCACTCATTTCACCTTTGCGCATCACGCCGTGTCCGGCCAGGCTGTCATCTTCACAATGACTGATGATCGGGCAGCCGGTTAGCTTGGCGTATTCCAGTGCCAGACGCATCATCTCAGCGTTCTGGATTCCTTTGCCGTCATCGGAAAACGCCACTGCTCCGCCGTCGAGGATATCCATCATCTCAACCAGCTCTTTGCCAAGAAAACCTTTCGTTACCGCCGCGATCGGATAGACTCTGGCCATAGCGGCGCGTTCTCCCTGCAGCCGCACAAATTCCGTTAGCGCACGGTTGTCAACAATCGGCGTTGTATTGGCCATGGCGAGTATCGAGGTAAATCCTCCTTTTATCGCAGCTCTGGAACCGCTGCGGATATCTTCCTTCTCCTCTTGACCGGGTTCGCGGAGATGCACGTGCACATCAATTAGACCGGGGAACAAATATTTTCCTTCCCCCTCAACCTGTAGCACATCCTCCAGCCGCTGGGTTTCCAGCGCTTCCAGAACGTCTGCAGACTGCAGGTTCCCGGCTAATTTCGCGATAACGCCATCTTTAACCAAGATATCATTGATCCCGGACAATCCTTGGGCCGGGTCAATCACATACGCATTCTTAATCCACAACACTGCCTGTCCCTCCTATCAGCAAGTAAATCAAAGCCATCCGAACGGCAACACCGTTGGTAACCTGCTCTTCAATCACAGACTGTACACTGTCAGCCAAATCACTCGTAATCTCGACACCTCTGTTCATCGGACCGGGGTGCATGATAATGGTGTCTTTGCCGGTTTGTTTTAACCTTTCCTGGCTAAGACCATATAACCTGCTATATTCCCTGATTGACGGAAAGAGGCCGCTTTGCTGCCTTTCCAGCTGAAGGCGGAGAGCCATCACCGCATCGGCCCCGGGCAGTTCTTTATCCAGATCGTAAGAGGTCTTCACACCAAGGTAATTCATTTCCTGTGGCAGCAGCGTCGGCGGGCCAACCAAAACGACTTCGGCACCAAGTTTTTTCAGTCCGAGGACATTGCTCCGCACAACTCTAGAGTGCAGCACATCGCCGACAATCACGATTTTCTTGCCTTGAAGTTCACCCAGTCTTTCCTGCATCGTAAAAAAGTCCAGCAAGGCCTGAGTGGGATGGGCATGCTGGCCGTCACCACCATTGATCACGCCGGCTGAAAGCTCGTCGGCGAGGAACTCTGCCGCCCCTGAGCTGCCATGCCTGATGACCACCAAATCTACTTTCATGGCCTGAAGAGTCTTCGCTGTATCCAGAAGGGTTTCTCCCTTACTTACACTGCTTTGGGCAACTGCAATATTTGACGTATCTGCTCCAAGGATTTTGGCCGCAGTCTCGAAGGAAGTCCTGGTCCGGGTGCTGTTTTCATAAAAAAGCATCACCACAGATTTCCCTCTCAGTGTCGGTAATTTCTTATTGGGTCTTGCCAGAATCTCTTTCATCGGAGCCGCAGTCTTCAAGATATGTTTGATTTCTTCCGCTGTCAGTTTGTCCAGATCAAGCAGGTCCTTGTGCTTCCATTTCATGCGTACGCCTCCCATCAATCATTTCTTCATGCCTGATTTACTTCTCAATCCATTCCAACCTCAAATTTCTTTCCATGCTTTTTAAGTTCGTTTTACCAAAGAATTCGGTTTGATTGTATAAAATATATTCGGAATCTTTGACCCGAGATTTATCTACGTAATGGATAGCCAGCGTCAAGTGAAGCACGATGCGGAGCGCGGATGTTTGCGCCACGGAGGGCGCAATCTTCCGAAAGCGGCTATCCATTACGTAGATTTACCCGATCATCATAATAAAAACCTCCCGCCAAAAGGAAGGCAGGAGGAATTGAATAATCAACTTTCTCGCTTTCCCTTGGCTATCTCTCTGGATAACATTTAAAGGGTCGGACTCAAAATGTTCGTTATGTTTTTTCCTGTAGGAATACTTCTTCACTTCCGTCCGTTTCTTCCAGGCACACAGAAACAATTTCTCTGCTGGAAGTCGGAACGTTTTTGCCGACATAATCGGCCCTGATCGGCAGTTCCCGATGCCCCCGGTCTACCAAAACGGCCATCTGGATTTTCGATGGTCTTCCGAGATCGAGCAGTGCATCGAGCGCTGCTCTGACTGTACGGCCGGTAAACAAAACGTCATCGACCAAAATGACGATTTTCCCATCTAAACTGAACGGCACTTTGGTCTCGTGCAACACAGGTTGAATATCGATTGTACTCAGATCATCTCTATAGAGTGTGATATCAAGCAGTCCGAGAGGAACCGATACACCCTCAAATTCTGCAATCCTTTCTTTAATGCGTTCTGCTAACGGGACCCCTCTCGTCCTTATCCCGATCAGGACAAGATCTTTCGTTCCTTGATTCTTCTCCAGGATTTCATGGGATATCCTGCTGATCGCTCTGCGGATCCCGTCCGCATCCATGATCCTGTTCTTTGGCGTACCTTCCATTTGAGTTCGCCTTCTTTCAAAAATAATAAAGCTGCCTGCAGGAGCAGACAGCCATACTTCACGTACAACATTTCATCTGCCTTACCTGCCTCACGGGACAATTTTAAAGGCAACTGATTCAATTTCATCATAACTAGTTTAGTGTACTAGGCACCAAATGTCAATCGCTATTCTTTAGCTTTTCCAGAACGTCCTGAAATGATTCGGGTGGATCTGCCGTAAATGTCATCTTTTCTCCGGTCCGCGGATGAATAAAACTCAGCGTCTCGGCATGAAGAACCTGCCCGGTCAAGCCAAAAGGATTTTTCTTCGGTCCGTAAAGCGGGTCTCCCAGCACAGGGTGTTTCAAATAGGCCATATGCACTCTGATCTGGTGGGTCCTTCCTGTATCCAACACTGCTTTGATCTCGGTAAATTGCCTAAATCGTTCCAGTACATAATAGTGCGTCACCGCATTGCGGGAATTCTTAAAAACAACCGCCATTTTCTTACGATCCTTTGGATCTCTGCCAATGGGTGCATCCACAGTTCCCGACGGTTCCGACATCAACCCGTGAACGACAGCCCTGTAGCTTCGTCCGACACTGTGCTCTTTAATCTGATGGGCAAGATGATGATGCGCGTCATCCGTTTTAGCAACGACCAACAGCCCGGAAGTATCTTTGTCGATCCGGTGAATAATTCCCGGGCGGATGACACCATTAATTCCGGAAAGGTTTTGGCAGTGATACAGCAGTGCATTGACCAGCGTTCCGCTCCACGCACCAGGAGCAGGATGCACCACCATGCCCTGGGGTTTATTGACCACGAGAAGATCATCGTCTTCATACACAATATCCAGCGGTAATTCTTCAGGCAGAACGTCCAGCTTCTGCGCAGGGGGAATACTGATCTCAACACGGTCTTCTTCCTGAACCCGGTAATTGGCCTTCTTAGGCTGGCTATTGACAAGCACGCATCCCTGCTGGATAAGGTTTTGTATATAACTTCTGCTCAGTGAGGTGCATTCCGCCAGCGCCGTATCCAGCCGCTGGCCGGGAGCTGCCTGAACAAACTGCCATTCCTCACTATCCGGCTCCTCAATAAAATGATCCTGCGTTTCTTCTTCAAAATGGTAATTCGTCATTTGTATCCTCTTTCATTCGCATCAAAAGAATAATCAACAAGATACCGCCGATGACAATCATGCTGTCGGCGATATTGAAAATATAGGACCAGACCCTGAAATCAAGAAAATCAATCACTTTTCCGGTAAGCAATCGGTCCCAGAGATTGCCGAGCGCTCCGCCCCCGATCAGCCCCATGCTTACCCGCATAAGCTTTTGTCCCTGCGGCACTTTTCTTTGAAAATAGAACAGGGCGGCAAGAACAATTACTGAAACAGTGACCAGCACCCACTTTTGGCCCTGCAGCATGCCAAAGGCCGCGCCGGGATTCAAAATATAGGTCAGATGGAAAAAGCCTGGGATAACGACCCGGCTTTCTCCCAGCGTCATATTGCTTTGAACGACCCATTTACTGAGACGGTCTAAGACTAAGACAACGATCAGTGTTACCCAGGTATATAAGAATGGCAAAAGGTTACCCTCCATCTAATGAATCATTAATCCTCAATGATCACCGTTCCGGTATCTCCGTTTTTAAGCCCCAGCGCATTCGCTTCATCGGTATCGATGTGCAGATCCAGCGCATAAGTTGATTTTACTCTGACCAGAACGTTATGAAGAATGCCGCCACGAGGTCCTTCAAAAAGCACTTTCACCATATCCTTATCCTTGATGCCATACTGCAGCGCATCGTCTTCACTGGCATGGATGTGACGCATCGCAGCAATGACTCCGCGTTCCAGACTTACTTTTTTATCTCCGGCTGAAATATCAATACCGGGTGTCCCTTCGGTATTGCCGGAATCTCTTGCCGAAATGTTTAATCCCAGTTTAATCGCATCTGTCACAGCAAGTTCAATCTGGGTTTCATCACGGGCAGGCCCCAGGACACGGACTCCCTCAAGTTTCCCTTTGGGACCGATCAGCGTTACGGTCTCTTCAGCTGCAAACTGTCCGGGCTGACTTAAGTCTTTCTTTTTAGTAAGTGTACTGTTTTCACCAAAAAGCTGGTTGATATGTTCCTCCGAAAGATGAAGATGACGATTGGATATTCCAACCGGAACAGAAAATGTACGCATGATGTTCACTCCTCAATGTTTGTTTGAATGATTGCTCCATGGTCCATGATCGCAACAATTGCTTGTCAAGAAGCTTTCCGACATAAATGACCGCAATACTTTAATGTTTCTATTATAAACCAGATAGCTGCAGATATCCTGCATCGTACGTTCAAGATTCAAAAAAGACTTCTTTGTCTTCAAAGACTCCGATACCGGCAGACCTGGCAATGGGAACTAGAATTATTTTACCATATGAAGTCAAACCCCGCGACGGTACAGGAAGTGTAAAGGCGTTTAAATAGCCTTCACGGTGTCGAATACGTCATAGATGACATGGCATTCGGTTGAGAATACGGAAAACTCGTCTCAGGACGAGTTTTCTATTTGCGATATTCAATATCTCACCGCATCTGTTGGACGTTTCTTCCGTTCTAAATAATGAGCCTGGCAATAAGCGCATAAAGCGGCGCAAGAATCACACTTTTGATCAGCACGATGGCCAGGACAGCAAAAAATGGGGCAAAATCCACCATCATTGCCTGGTTACCAAACCGTATTCTTCGGAAAGGCCTCAAAAGTGGTTCAGTGATATCGTAAATGATCCGAATAAACCTGTTGCTTGGCGAATGAGGTATCCAGGATAAAATACAGCGTATGATTACAAGCCATTCCAGGATCAGAAGGACCTTGTCGATAATTGCGTAACTCCAATAAAGAATCGTAATTCTGATTACCCCCCCAAGATTAATGCCTGTGGATGAATGCCTTCGATTAATTATTGATTTTAGGCCAGAGGATATCCCGCTCGGTCGTTTTGTAATTCAACTCGCCGCTAATGTCCACATTATTTGGGACAAACAGGAAAATACCATTGCCAACCTTCTGCATATTTCCACCTAAAGCATAGGTCGTACCGCTGATAAAATCAACAATCCGCTGGGACAGATGACCGTCGGTCCGTTCCAGGTTCAGAATAACTGATTTGCGGGCTTTAAGGTGCTCGGCGATTCCCTGGGCTTCCTCAAAAGAAACCGGCTCTACGACGATGACCCTTACCTGCTTTTGGGTGTGAATGCTAACCACAGAAGCTTGTTTTCTTTTCAGGGCATTGTCTTTGTATGTTTCCCTGCTGAAGGATTCGCTCGGAGCGGATTCTCTGAGCGCATTATCTCTAAAACTGCTGTTTCTGGACTTCTCTGCTCTTCCGGAATACTCTTCTTCTAATTCTTCAGGTTCGAAATCGTCCTCATCGTCCCCAAAACCCATAATACCTATAAATTTGTCAAGTATCTTTGCCATTTTCATCCTCCATGATTTTAATTTTTTTTATAAGTTTTATGTAAAATATATTAATTCCTGTGCCCGAAAATCGTATTTCCGACCCGGACAATCGTAGTGCCCTCTTCGACCGCAATTTCATAATCCTGGCTCATCCCCATCGACAAGTGGGGAAGACCATCAGGCCCTCCGGCACCTTTTGTCAGTAAATCATCTCTGATCTCCCTGAGTTTCCGGAAATACCCTCTTGTTTCTCCGGGTCCGGCATCAAGCGCACCAATCGTCATCAGTCCGTGGACTGTCACATAGGGAAAGTCGTGCACGCTGTCCATAAAGTCCTGAAGTTCTTCAATCTCGAGACCGGCTTTGGCCTCATCCCTCGCAACATTGACCTGGACAAGCGTCTTCCATCTGATCTGACGTTTTTCCCCTTCCAGATTCAGCTTCTCCAGCAGAGCAAAGCGGTCCAGCGAATGAATTAGCGCGATGCTGTCGTCTAGGTATTTTACCTTGTTCGTCTGCAGACGGCCAATGATATGCCACTGGCAATCTTGCGGCAGCAAGAGGTGCTTGGTCTGCCACTCCTGTACTTTATTTTCCCCGAAAGCCCTTAAGCCTGCCCTGTATGCCTCCATGGTCCTGTCTTCAGGTACTGTCTTGGATACGGCCAGAAGTGCGATATCCTTCGGGCTGCGGCCTGCTCTCGCAGCGGCTGCCGCAATTTTTTGCTGTACTTCCGAAATGTTATTGACTATACTCATTGAACTCCTGCCGCCTGTGTTGGCGTATGATCATTTATATGTTCTACATTTTCCTTGATTTCCCTGCTTTTTATGCAGGAAATGGCTGAATTTATTGACTTTTTTAAAATTAGGACTTTACATACATGCCTTCAATGCCTTGTCTCGGATTAACGACAACCTGGACACCCTCCGGAAGACCTTCGACACAGACTAAATTCTCGCTGCTGTCCTTGACGATGACACCCTGGTAGCGGATCACGCCGTCCTCCAGGACATAGACTCCTTTTTCCTCACCGGAGGTGCACAAGGCACTGGCAGGAACGACCAAACCCTTGGTCGGGGGCCGGAATCTCCAGACAATTTCGCGTATCCTGTTCTCCGTGGTCCCTTGCACATATTGACTAAAGCGGATCACTGCTCCTCCGGGCTGCGCCGAAAGTTTCATGACCGTACCATAGTATTCTTCATCATCAATCACAAACTCGGCGACATCTCCAACAGCCAGAGAATCCTGGATTCCCAAATACACAAACACCCAGCTCGGATAAAGGTTGTTCACCATCTTGCCGATCGGGGAATGCAGACTGACCGTGGTATTCTGACTGTTATCCGCAGATTGACCGTTCTCCTGGGCAGTCTCTGTCTGCTCTGTTTCTATCCCGTCATTTTGCGTCTGGGCCAATAATCTGTCCAGATCCATATTCATCAGATTTTCCGATGTCATGATCTGTTCCAGCCCGTCCCGCTGCGAATAAAACAGGCCCGAAACCGGCGCACTTATCCATATTCCTGCGTCGGATTGTTCATGTCCTACTCCGACAGGGATCACCCGGGCTACTGACTCACCTTTTTTAAATCTTCTTGCTTCCTCGCCAACCAGTACAACGGTTCCTTCAGCCGGTGCCGTCAGTACGGTTTCCGTATTGGCAAATACGGCCTTTACTGTTTTCTCGTGTTGTACAAGGCCCTGATGAACAGTCTCAAACGAAAGTGAGCCAGCAATCCACGATGACCGGTAATCCCAAAGGAATAGACCAATTATAGACAAAACCAATATCATAAAAAATACATTAAATCTTTTTCTGGTTTTTTTAGCCATTATCATTCCTCTTAAAAACAGTACTTATGAGAATCCGATATAAGCGGCCATCCTGCCGGTTATCCCTTCTCTCCTGTAAGAAAAGAATTCTCCGGAATGACAAGATGTGCACATTTGAGCGGTCAATATATTCTCTGCGCGAATTCCGGCGGAGATCAACAACTGACGGTTTGCTTCCTGTAAATCGAGACGGTACTCACCCGGTGCTGTTTCTGAAAGCACGGAAGGTTCGTTCCATTTTTCTCGAAATATTGAAGCGACGGGATCTCCAACGACATAACAGCACGGTCCGATGCAGGGGCCGATCGCGGCCAAACATTCTTCCGCATCAGCTCCGGCTTGAATCATCCTGTTCACCATTTCTTGAACGATATTGGCTGCCGTTCCTCTCCAGCCGGCATGCGCAAGCCCGATGATTCTGCTACGCGGATGGAAAAAGAAGACGGGCACACAATCCGCATAAAAACTAAGCAGTCCTACGTCCTGCGCCGTAAGCATTCCGTCGCAGGACGGCAGCGCCGATACCAAATCCTGCATACCCCTGCCCCGGTCTTTTTCTGCTACAAATCGAACATCGGTACCGTGAACCTGTTCAGCGGCGACACAGTCTTCTGGTGAACGCCCTATTCCGGCCAGAAATATCCGTCTGTTATGTAAAACATCATCAATCGTATCACCGACATGCAAAGCCAGATTCAAAGAGGAATAAGGCGGGCTGCCGACGCCCCCGTCCCTGGTCGAGAACACAGCGGTTACTCCGTGAAGGGACCATCTAGGAATTGTCAGGTAAGCTAGTCCGCCGACCGTTTGTCTCTCCCATGCCATATGATTATACCTCATTGCAGTCAAACCTTAAATCATTTCTATTATTATATCGAAAAAAACCTTTGAATACAGCTCTTTTACAATTTTTAATAGTTGATATTGATTAAATCCCTGCCGTCGACCAGGATTACATCAATACCGATCTTGATCACTTTTTCCCAAGGAACAAATACGTCGCCCGTCCTCCCGCTGCCAAAAAAGCCTTTCGCCCGGGAGGAAGCCATGATAATGATCCCTTTCACAATCCCTTTTTCCAAATCCAGATCAAGGTCGATGACCGGTCCTAGGCGCCGCCCGTCCTCTATGTTGATAATATCGAGTACCCTCAATTCAGAGACTCTCATGGCAAAGCCCCTCCTCTCACTTACTATCATATGAGGAGGGGTTACAATCATGACACCTTAAAAGCAGCGAGATGTTTGATAAGATATTTTTAGGCCAATGCCTATTTGGGACTCAGACATGCTTGCGCATATACTTCAAAGCGGCTTTCTCAAGGCGTGAGACCTGTGCCTGGGATATCCCAATTTCTTCGGCCACTTCCATCTGGGTTTTGCCCTGGAAGAAGCGCAGCGAGATAATCTTCTTTTCCCTTTCTCCGAGTTTGCCCATACCTTCCTTAATCGAAATCGATTCCAGCCAAAGTTTGTCCGACTGTTTGTCATCACCGATCTGATCCATGACAAAAATCGGATCGCCGCCATCATGATAGATCGGTTCAAAGAGAGATACGGGTTCCTGGATCGCATCGAGCGCAAAAATAACATCTTCATGGGAGATTTCCAGTTTCTCGGCAATCTCATTGATTGTTGGCTCCCGCGAGCACTCCGATGCCAGCTTGTCCCGAACCTGCAGGGCTTTATAGGCGATATCCCGTAAAGATCTGCTGACTCTGATCGGATTGTTATCCCTTAAATAGCGCCGTATCTCCCCAATAATCATTGGGACAGCGTAGGTAGAAAACTTGACGTTCTGACCAAGATCAAAATTGTCGATCGCCTTCATCAGGCCGATACAGCCTACCTGAAAAAGGTCGTCCACATGCTCCCCTCTATTGCTGAACCGCTGAATCACGCTGAGCACCAGGCGAAGATTTCCCCGGACCAGCTGTTCGCGGGCCGACTTGTCCCCGGCCTGAAATTTCAAAAACAGTTCTTTCATCTTGGCACCACTTAAGACGGGCAGTTTGGACGTATTCACTCCGCAGATCTCAACCTTGTTTAAGACCATTAAAATACCCTCCAGATGTGGTTTTTTATGGTTATTCTCTGGAGAGTATGCCCTGACAGCAGACAAGTTATTCCAAATCGTTATTCCAGCCGGACAAATTCTTTCCGCAGCCTGCGTATGATGCGTTTTTCGAGTCTGGATATGTATGATTGCGAGATCCCGAGGCGGTCAGCCACCTCCTTTTGCGTCTTTTCTTCGCATCCGCCCATGCCGAATCTAAGCTCCATAATCAGTTTTTCCCGCTCACTCAGACTGCCCATAGCGAGGTCCAGCAGCTGCCTGTCGACTTCCTCTTCGATCGGACGCGAGATGATATCGTTCTCGGTTCCCAGTACATCGGACAGAAGCAGCTCATTGCCGTCCCAGTCGATATTCAGAGGTTCATCAAAAGAAACCTCTGTCCTTATTTTATTATTTCTGCGCAGATACATCAGAATTTCATTTTCAATACAGCGGGAAGCGTAAGTGGCCAGCTTGATCTTCTTGGCGGGATCAAAGGTATTGACCGCTTTAATCAAACCGATCGTCCCGATCGAGACCAAATCCTCGATACCGATTCCCGTGTTCTCAAATTTGCGGGAGATATAAACAACCAGTCTTAGGTTGCGCTCGATCAGCATATCTTTCACCGAAAGGTCCCCATGCTCGAGTCTCGTGATCAGATATTCCTCTTCTTCCAGGCGCAGCGGAGGCGGCAGAGCTTCGCTGCTGCCGACATAAAAGACCTCCCTTACCCGATGCAGTTTCAGGGACAAAAAAATTAATTTTCTCTTAAATGCCGACATTACTGCCCTATAATACTGTTTGATGCGGTTCATCAGGCGATCTCCTCCTTGCCAACTGGCATTTGAATATGTTCCGGATGCAGCAGGGCCACAAATTTACCTTCCGAATTTAGACCATGCGGGACCAAGGCGGCGGTAACGGCATGTTCCCATACTTTTTCCCCCTGACGGATTTTAACAGATCCGAGCCGGATTCCCGGCAGCCAGGTTTGGCCATTGATTCCCCTGGCGGAGATAAACACCATTTTTTGTATACAGGGGTCTTCACTGTTCCAGATATAAGTCCAGGGGTTGGCACTTTCCCTCCAGGGCATAAGCAGAAACCTTTGAATTCCTTCCGGCAGGGCCTGGGCCACAGCTCTTTCTTCCACGACCATCACAGGTGTCCCAGTTAGCGGGTCCCGCAGTTCGTTTCCGGTATCCAGCAGTGCCTTAATCTGTGCCTGCCGGCCATTCTCAAAAGACAGTTCAACCTCGTAGCACACATTATCGAGAAATAACGTCGTTTTTTGGATTTTTTCCCAGACCCGGCAACCTGCGGTCAGAATCAGGGCAATCACAGGCAGGACCCATAAATCCTTTAAAGCCAGCCCTGTGCCTTCCAACCCAAGCCAGCCCGCCAGCGCATAATAGATTCCGGCGCTTAAGGATGCCAGAAGGCTGAAATACAGGAGTCCTTTAGCCAGATCAAGGATTGTTCTGGTTCTCAAAGCCACTGCGACCATGCCGACAGGAACCAGAATTCTGGAAACAGCGATGACCCACGAAGGCCCAAAGATGATGAATACAATTGGCAGCTCGCCAAGAAGAACTGCTCCCAGTAGATTTCGAACCTGAATCTTTTTTCGAAGCAGATGGGCCGTAAAAACCAACAAAAAAGCATCCATAGCCCCATTGATGAACAGAATAATATCCAGGTAGACCATACCCGAAATCCTTTCTGCGCGAAGTTATTCTCATTAACAAATTATACCTCTGTGTTGTGAGAAATCCTGTCGCTTTAAGTGGGCTTGGAATGCGATTTTTTTGGCTAAGGGAATACAGATTATGATGGATATTTGGTTATTTTTTCTTTTCTGGGGCATGGAGCCTTGCCCAAAACACCCCACTCGCACGTTTTCGTAGCTGCTCGCTCTGATCCTCGCCGACAAAATTAACTACCAGCATATTGGTGGTAGTTCGTTAAATATTAACGTTTGTAGAAATTACATTGTCTTGCGGCGGATTACCTGATCCAAAGCTGTAAAGGTCTGCGGTCCCGCAATACCATCTGGGATAAGTTCATAATCTCTTTGGAAAGCGATCACAGCTTCCCTGGTCTTAGGCCCAAATACTCCATCAGCCATTCCTGGGGCATAGCCGAGTTCTTTAAGGATTGACTGCAGTGTAGCAACTTCCGGACCTCGGGAACCTACTTTGAGAAAGGCAGGTTCAGTAAGGGTTCTGTTCAAAGCTGCTGTCGTTACCGGACCTACAATTCCGTCCTGTACCAGCCCGTTATTTTGCTGAAAGGCCATTACTGTTGCTTGGGTACGGGGACCAAAGATACCATCTGGAGTTCCAGGATTGTAACCCAGTTCGATCAGCGCAATTTGCAGCTGTCTGACATCATTACCACGCATCCCTAGCCTGAGAGTTCTAGTTAGCCGAAGGCTCATTGAAGCTACCCCCTCGATGTTAATTATCCTTATATTTTCTAGTAAGTTCTGGGCATTATCGTTTTTATAAGCTTACCACCATCTTATGTTTTCTTAGGGTGACTATGTGAAAAAGACCTGCCCCATCTTTGGGTTTGGGGAAAGAAGCTACCAGGTAATCTCTTTTTAATCTAAGACCGTTACCAAGCTTCCTTACCAAATACTTTCTTGAAAATAGGTACGCTTACACCGCATGATAGGTTATCAAGCCTTCAGTGTGAATCTTCGATACGAAATAATTTCTGAATTTGAAGAATCCCCAAACGCTTGGAAGTTCTTCGGTTATCTAAAAAATACGTGGCGGTGTCGCAAAACTACAAAAAAGTAGTTAAGCAACACCGCCTTCTTCTATCGTTGAATGAAAAGCCAGCAAAATTTTAGGATCTCTGTTTAAAACCCAAGGCTTGAAGTTTTGCTTTTTTTAACAGGCATAAAAACGGAGAGGAAGGATAGAACCAAGCATATAGCTCCGGCCGACAATAACGATGTCATTGGTTTAATCATATTGGTACCAGCAAAATAGAAGAAATCCCGCATCACCTCTACTCCAAAGCGTAAAGGCATCCAGGAATATAACCAAAACTTTGACGCAGAGGAGAGCATTTCATAAGGCAGAGAGATCATTGGAAGCCCGAAAAAGAATACCAGCATGACAAGTACAATTCCCTGAGCGCCTAATCCGTTTACCAGCATTGACTGCATTAGGAAAAAACTGAAGCTTATCAGTGTAAAATATAAACAGAACTCAAAACTGTTCGGAATCGTCATTTTCAATAAGCCGTTTCCAACGATCAAGATAACCAACGAAGCAATGAAGCAAAACGCAATGGCACAAACGATCTGTATTCCAATCGTAAGCGCCTTTTCCGTTTTTTTAGTTGGCTCAACTTTCTTTATCACAAAAAAGAGAAGTATGGATAATATTAAGCCGGTCATCCAAGCCAACATTGTGACAGAAACAGGTGCATTACCATTGGCACTGTGATCAGGAATAACGTTAACTTTGTCAATTGTAAAACTTACGAGCGTATTCTGCTGCAGATTTTGCATTATCTGCCTCTGCGCTTGCATTGCTGCGGCTTGGGCGGAAGCCGTTTGACTGGTTTGCTTTGACGGACTTTGACCGATCTCCGGAGTTTGTTTAGTAGCGCTGGCTAGCTGAGCTGCTAGCTGTGTTCTTAATTTGTCATTGATACCCGTCTCCATTTTTTCCATAACCTGCGTTAAAATATTGGCAACGGTTTGACTCATTCCGTTGTTGATATATACCTCAACTTCACCAGGCGTCTGGTTTGCACTTATGACAGACATCACCTTTTTACTAAAATCCTTTGGAATAATCAGAGCACCATAATATTTCTGATTATTCATTGCATCCATCGCCTGATTTTCGTCAGTGAGAATCGTCCATTTAAAGGCTGAGTTGTCCTGGCTGTCTAATGTTATAACGGAGTCTACTATTTTTTGCCCAAAATTTAAATTTACTCCGGACTGCAAGGCTACTCCCTCATCCTGCAAAACTAAAGCCATAGGCGCACCTTTCAATTCAGCATTAATCGTTGATCCTAAAAGTGCAATTGTCAGCACCGATGCAAATACAATCACCACTGCTAATCCAATCCACAATATTTTTTGTTTTAAAATACCAACAATAAATTCCATCATCTCAACCCTTTCCATAATTTCTTTTTTAGGCTGTAATCTTGGGCTATGTAATTCACCCACACCGCTATTGAAATCAACACAGTGTTGATTTATTATAAAAATATCATAGAAGATTAGCGTGATCAATCAACAGATCATTTGAAAATGTTTATATTTCCGCGTATCTCCCTAATTGTTACATAGGAGTGGTTTTTATGACGGGAATCGCTGGACCAAAAAAGTCCATTCAGACAAAACGCATTTTCATGGATGCTTTCATTGCGTTAAATCATTATAAAATGATTGATAAAATGAGTATTAAGGAGCTTTGCAATCGCGTCGGGTTTAATAGGGGAACATTCTATCTTCATTTCCAGGATATTTATGATTTACGTGATCAAATTGAAAATGAGTTGCTGAATGGTATGAAAGAAATTTTTCTTGAGTTTAGCAAAGATATCATTATAATAAGAGACCCTCATATAGCAAGAAATGCCTTCAGTAGTATACTTGCCTATATCCAAAAGCATCACTTGTATTTTGAAGCCCTTCTCGGCCCAACCGGTGACATTTCGTTTATTAATAAAATCAAAGATTACGTAAAGCTTGTACTCCTTGATAACTTATTATTACGCGATAAGGAAAATAACATAAATAAAGACTATTACGAATTAATTTTAGAATATGGTCTATCGGCTAATGTCGGTATCATCATATATTGGATAAAAAATGGTATGAAAATACCAATAGATGAACTGGCTACCTTATATAACGAACTAATGTTTAATGGCTTGGCTCAAGGTATTTTAACCCCCAATACTTCCTCCCGAATTCTGAAGGAAATATAATGGTTTTTAGTACGAGGACAAGGTATTTAAATTAAATGCGGCCACAGATGGCCTAATGTCCCGATGCCATGGATGGCAAAGAGCGACTCGCAGGGAGGGCGCTATCTGCCGAGAGCGAAATGTGGCGCGCAGACCAGATCCAAATGATTTGATTGATAAGCTTTACTGCGGCATCGGGGTTATGAAGCACAGTAACAGCGAAGAAGCTGGATTTTTAGCTTATATGACTTAATATGGATTGGTCGCAAGTGTGTAAAACATCTTCTTAACGGCATGTCCCAAAATCGACATCATCAATGTCGATTTTGGGACATGCCTGACGGTGGTGAGTGGGTATCTGTAATTCGCTATGTTGTGCCGGTATTCTTCTAGAGTAGTTTTCTTTTTAGAGCCTGATCAGCCTTTCGGCAGTTTTCTGAGTTAATAAGGATAGCAAAAAAGACGCCTTATTGAGACGCCTTCAGCATTGAATAGAACCAACTTTTATGCTTAAAAGTCAGTGTTTATCTTTTATATTTCAGGAAATTCGGAATATCCACGTGATCCTTGAATGGATTGTAGTCATCCATCTTGGCTGTTTCCTGCGGGTTCTTTACTTTTTTGACAAAGCTGGATCGCTGGTCAAAGCCTGTGGCGATGACCGTTACCCGGACATCATCTTTTAGGTTTTCATCGATGACTGCACCGAAGATAATGTTGGCCTCCTGATCGGCTGCTTCGCCGACGATTTCGGAAGCTTCGTTGACCTCAAGCAGGGTCAGGCTCGGACCGCCGGTGATATTCAGCAGAACACCCTTCGCGCCTTCAATCGAGGTTTCAAGCAGCGGGCTCGAGATCGCCTTACGGGCGGCATCGACCGCTCTGTTTTCTCCGGAAGCCTGTCCAATACCCATCAGTGCCGAACCGGTATCGGACATGATGGTCTTCACATCGGCAAAGTCGAGGTTGATGAGTCCC
Organism: Dehalobacter sp. CP; assembly: GCF_047652685.1. NCBI lineage: Bacteria > Bacillati > Bacillota > Clostridia > Eubacteriales > Desulfitobacteriaceae > Dehalobacter > Dehalobacter sp. CP. Next base: position 786,755 of record NZ_CP157399.1, on the reverse strand, counting down.
GGAATGGTGATCAGGTTGGAAATCCCCTGTACACCTTGCAGCAGTACGTCATCAGCAATGCTGAAGGCTTCCTGGACCGTCGTATGTTTATCGACAACCTGCAAGAGTCTGTCATTTGGAATGGTAATCAGCGTATCAACCTTTTCCTTCAGTTCAAGGATTCCTCTTTCAGCCTGCATGGCTCTTTTGCGTCCCTCGAACGAGAAAGGCCTTGTAACAACGCCGACTGTCAGGGCTCCAATTTCCCTGGCGATCTCGGCAACAACGGGAGCGGCTCCCGTTCCTGTTCCCCCGCCCATACCGGCGGCAACAAAAACCATATCGGCACCGAGCAGCGCTTTGGCAATCTCGTCGCGGCTCTCTTCAGCCGCACTGTGACCGATTTCCGGATTAGCTCCTGCACCGAGTCCTTTGGTGAGTTTAATGCCGATTTGTATTTTTTCAGCTGCCCTGGACATTTGAAGCGCCTGAGCATCTGTATTCAGCCCGATGAACTCTACTCCTTTAAGACCAACGGAAATCATTCTGTTTACGGCATTGTTTCCGCCGCCGCCCACTCCTATTACCTTGATCCGTGCAAACTGCATCTCATCACTAATGAATTCGAGCATCTTTTCCCCTGCCTCTCCTTATTCTAGTTCTCATCTATTGGTTATGTTTTTCCGATGCAAACGGTTAATAGTCAACCCAACTATATGAGTTCGAGATGAGAAACTATTACTCCTCTTTTTCCGTCATAATATTTAAATTTTTTTGGTTCCAATCAGGTTTTATAATATTTATTAATGATATGCCGGCGAATAATACTGATGTTTTGGAATAATCTGGTGCCAAAGGCCACCACGGCAGCAAGATACAGGTCGACGCCTATTCTGTCCCCGATAAATGCCAGCAAGCTGGCCATAATGATATTGACAATAAAACCGCTGAGGAAGATCGTGCTGTCGAAATGATCTTCCTGATAGGATCTTATGCCGCCCATGACTGAGTCCAGTGCGCCTAAAATCGCCACTGAAAAGTATTTGGTATAATCAACCGGAATACTAAACGGACTTACAAACCCAATGAACAGTCCAATAATTAATCCGAAAACCGGCAGCAGCCACATGATCTATCCCTCGCTATCTTCCTAAAACAGGTTTCCCTGCAGTTAAATCAATATATTTAATTGCTTTTTCAACTGTTTTGTATTCTTCACTGTTTAACAATTCCTGAAGCAGCTTCAGCTTTTCTGTAAACTCGGCGTCAAATCCTATTTTCACTTCAATGCCGGAGGTCATATAAAGGCTTATTTGCCCGTCCGTTGCACTGTGAACCTCTCCAATTAGCGGCAGAAGTTCCGCAGGGGCTTGTCCCAGCAAAAGAAGGGCTTTGTTCAGATTCACATTGTCAATCTTTTGCCCAGGCCCGATTGTTTCAGGGACTTCGATTCCGGTCAGCACTGGGTTGTCTTCCGCGGGCCAGGAATCATAAAACTTCAGAATGACGCCCTGAAGATCCACGACGACAACCCCGTCACCAGTTAAGATCATTGCGACCGGAACACGTTCCTGTACTTTGACCACCAGCGTTTCCGGCAGTTCTTTTTTTACCTGCACCTGATCAATCAGAGGGTGCAGCTTGACCTTCATCGCCAGGGCTTCGGTATCGGTCAAAAAAATATTCTCACCTTTTACGGTCCCCAAAAGCTGTAATACTTCATTCGCGGTGACATTGCTTAATCCTTCTGTCCTGACTTCCTTCACGTTAAAAAAATCCGATTTGGAAAACATATAAAATCCTACAGCAATGAGACAGATCAAAGCCGCTGCGTAGATCCAAAATGTATTTGATCTGGTTTGAGCCAAAATCTTCCTCTCCTGCTCTCGTTTTATCTATTTTACATTATCCGCCTGGCAAGGTGCAACACTATTGTTTGACAACCCGCTGTATTTTTGCTCCCAAAGCCCTGTATTTTTCCTCAAGATCTTCATAACCGCGGTCAATATGATCGATTCTCTCCAGAACCGTACCCTCTTCAGCAGCCAAAGCTGCCAAAAAGAGAGCCGCTCCAGCGCGCAAATCAGTTGCTTCCACAAACGCACCTTCGAGGTTGGGCCGGCCGTTAATAATTGCGGTTCTTCCCTCAACAGTAATCCTGGCTCCCATCCGTCTCAGCTCAGCGACATGCTGGAAGCGGTTTTCGAAAATCGTCTCGGAAACAATACTCGTTCCGTCGGCAATCGTTAACAGTGCCAGGAACTGCGGCTGCATATCGGTCGGGAATCCTGGATAGACCAGCGTTTTAATTTCGAGCGCTTTAAACTGTCCTTTTTGGCGTACCCTGACGCTGTCTCCATAAGGGGTTACTTCAGCTCCCCCCTGGCGCAGTTTGGCAATAATGGGGCTGATATGTTCGGGAATCACGTTTTCCACCAGGATATCCCCGCCTGTCATGACAGCAGCGGCCATATGCGTGCCGGCTTCTATCCTATCAGGGATAACGGTATGTTCCGTACTCTTAAGTTTCGCGACGCCGTCGATGCGCAGGACGTGAGTCCCGGCCCCTCTGATCCTGGCTCCCATTTTATTCAGTAGATTCTGCAGGTCAACAATTTCCGGTTCTCTGGCCGCATTGCGGATGATGGTTGTGCCTTCGGTCAGAACCGCAGCCATCATGATATTTTCCGTAGCCCCGACACTCGGGATATCCAGATAGACATCTCCGCCTCTGAGTTTCCCCGCTGTGGCCTCTATGTATCCATGTCTCTCTTCAACACGTACGCCAAGCTCCTGCAGTCCTTTAATATGTTGATCCATCGGACGTGTCCCAATCGCACAGCCGCCCGGTCTGGATATTTTTACCCTTCCGTTTCGTGCGAGCATCGGGCCTAAAATCAAGTTGGATGCCCGCATTTTCCGCATTAACGCTTCATCGACAATGCAGTCATTCAGTGAAGAGGAATCAATGGTCAGTTCATTTGAGCTGAATTGTGTTTTACAGCCAAGGCTTTTCAGAACTTCGCCCATACAAAGGATATCTGTGAGATGAGGAATTCCCTGCAATCCTGTTTTTCCATCGGCCAGAATGGCGGCTGCCATGAGCGGCAGTGATGCGTTTTTTGCTCCGCTGGTCCGAATACTTCCCTCAAGTCTTTGTTTTCCCGTAATGACATAACGATCCATCGTCATGTCTCCTCCCCCTTTAGCCAATTAAATGACGCGTATTTCTGTTTCGAGCTGAATATCAAATTTTTCGGACACATCTGTTTGAATTACCTGAATAAGCGTTAAAATGTCAGTGGATGAGGCGTTCCCTCTGTTCACAATAAAATTGGTATGTTTCTCAGATACCTGAGCATCCCCAAGGCGGCGTCCTTTCCACCCTGCCTGCTCGATCAGCCTTCCCGCGGAGTCTCCGGCAGGATTGCGGAATACACTTCCTGCATTGGGATACTCCAGCGGCTGATGTTCTTTCCTTTTGGCCATAAGACCCTGCATTTGAGCCTGGATCATGGCCTGATCCCCTGGATGGAGGGACAGCGTACATTCCAGGACAATGCATTCCTTTTCTAAAAGGGAACTGCTGCGATACCCAAAAGCAATCTGGCCCTTCGGTATCATTTCAATTTTTCCCTCGGCCGTCAATACACTAACTTTCTTAACCAAATCACCAATTTTTCCGCCATAAGCACCTGCATTAATGGCTACTGCTGCGCCGAGTGTCCCTGGTATCCCGCAGGCAAACTCAAGCCCGCTAAGGCCGCTCTCTCCTGCCTCCCGGGCCAGACGCATCAGAGAATAACCTGCTTCGGCCGTGACTTCTTCACCATGCCAGCGAATGCTGTCCATGGCTGTAACAACAATCACCACACCCTTGAATCCGTGATCCGGCAGCAATACATTTGAACCCCGGCCCAGAAGCAGAAACGGTATGTTATTCTTCCTGCACCCATCAATCACAGAGACCAGTTCCTCAATGTCCCGGGGCCAGACAGCAAGTTCGGTCATACCGCCGATTCTCCAGGTATTCAGCTTTTTTAAAGGATAATCTTTTTCAATCCTACCCTTTATGTTCGGTAAGTACATGATATTCCTTTCCCTTTTCCTTACAGCATATCTTATGCTGATCCGGCTTGCAGTGTTAAAGAAGTTTATCTCCAGGCAGTCTGCAGGCAGAGATTGATAATGCGGTTCAAAGCTCCAGGCGCAAATACCTCCCTGGCCCGCGCGGCCATTTCTTCCAGTTTAAACGAATTCAACAGCACTTTTTGAATATTGTCCCACAAAATCTCCGCATTCAGTTCCTTATCTAAAATAACACAGGCTGCTCCCTTATTTTCAAAAGCCCTGGCATTATATTCCTGGTGATTTTCAGCCGCATACGGGTACGGGATCAGGATACCGGCCTTCCCTGCAGCCGAGATTTCTGCCAGCGTGGATGCCCCAGCCCGGCAGATGCACAAATCGGAGCAGGCCAGAGCTTCAGGCATATGCTCAATGTAGGCTAAGATTCTCCATTGTTCTCTTTGCCAGTTAATGTTACGCGTTTCAAGCTCATGTAAAATCGTATCATGCGTCGCTGTCCCGGTTGCCCATATCAGCTGGACATCCGGGTATTCGGTCAGTTTTGGCAGGAGTCCGGTCAGTGCCTGGTTGATGCTCAGTGCACCTCTGCTGCCGCCGGTTACCAGGATTGTTCTCTTGCCGGGATCAAGACCAAAGGCCTTAGCTCCGGCTTTGCGGTCAATCTTGCCGATTTCTTCCCTGACCGGCAGGCCGACAACCTGAAGCTTGTCTTTAACCCCAAAATATTTTTCACTTTCCGGAAAAGTCAGTAAAATACGTTTAACCATTCTGGCCAATATTTTATTGGTCTTGCCCGGAAAAGCGTTCTGTTCGTGTAAAACGGTCGGGATACCAAAAAAGGATGCTGTCAGGACGACCGGACCGGATACATAGCCACCGGTCCCTACTACCAGATCGGGATCAAACTCCTTCAAGATCCTTTTCGTTTCCCATAAGGCCCGAACGTTCGTGCCGGCTGCTTTCAGTATTTCGGCGCTTAACTGCCGCGGCATTCCTTGACCGGATATTCCCCGGAATTCGAGACCGTTTTCCGGAATCAGCTTCGCTTCCATGCCGCTTCTTGTTCCAACGTATAGGACGCGAATATCATTCAGCTGCTCCTGCAGCGCTTTGGCGATTGCCATTGCAGGATAGATATGCCCGCCTGTACCGCCTCCGGTTACAATAACCCGCAATTAAAAGACCTCCTCAGATCTGCCCGCAGCCGCAGAAATATTCAAGAGCAGCCCGGCTCCGATCATTGTAAATAAAAGTGATGTACCCCCATAGCTTAGAAATGGCAGGGTGATTCCCGTTACCGGCAAAACGCCTGATACCACACCCATATTGATCATTGCCTGAATCCCGATCAGGGATGTCAAACCCACAGCCATCAAACCAAGAAATGGTTCCGGCGCGAGCATGGCTGTCCGGAAACCGCGCCAGATGAAAAGGAAAAAGAGCAGAACAACAAGTGAGGCACCGACAAAACCAAGCTCTTCTCCAACCATGGCAAAAATAAAATCTGTATGGTTCTCAGGCAGATAAAGAAATTTTTGTCTGCTTTGACCGAGTCCCAGTCCGAATAATCCGCCAGGCCCGAGAGCCAGGAGCGACTGAATAGTCTGATAGCCCTTGCCTGAAGGATCAGCCCACGGATCAAGGAAAGCAAAGATCCTGCGCATTCTGTACGGAGCAGCTGCAATCGCGGCAACCACCATCGCTAGCCCGGCCAGACCAAGGCCTGCCATGTGCCACATTCTGGCCCCTGCGGCCAGAAGCATAAAGAAAACAGTAGCGGCAATTACCAGCGTTGTGCCGAGATCAGGCTGCAGCATAATCAGGGCACAGACCACACCCAGCAAAGCCAGGGAGGGGATAATGCCCTTACGAAATGACTTGATCTGATAAGGGTTTACAGTAAGGAACCTCGCCATGGTCAGCACCATGGCCAGTTTCGCCACTTCGGAAGGCTGGATGGACATCGGACCAAGTCCAATCCAGCGGGTTGCACCATTCACTGTCCTGCCGATTCCCGGGATCTTAACCAGGATCAGCAGAACCAAAGCTGCGTATAAAATAGGTTTCGCCCACTTATGCAGAAACGCGATATCGATCATGACGGCGACACCCATGGCTGCAAGCCCCAGAGCCACCCACAGCAGATCCGCTTTGAAATAATGATAAGGATCCTCATAGTACAGGTAGCCTTTCACAGCACTGGAACTATAGGTCATGATGATCCCGATCAGCAGCAGGATAAGAATCACGCCTAGCAGAACCGGGTCGACCTTTAGGAATTTTCGGATCACATAGCTCCCCCCTCCAAAATCATTCGGGTTCGCTATAATGCTTACGCACCAAATCCTTAAACAATTCCCCTCTTTCTTCATAACTTTTAAACATATCCCAACTTGTACAGGCTGGCGACAGTAAGACGACGTCACCCGGCACTGCCTCGGTAATAGCAATATTGACAGCATCCTTAAAATCAAGCGTCCGGATAATGTTCGGGAACCCTAAACGGACAGCAATCTCCTCAAGCTCCGGAGCCGCCATCCCCACTAAAATCAGACTTTTTACCCTTATACGTGCTTCCTGCAAGAATTCCGTCATATCAAGGCCTTTGTTTTTACCTCCGGCAATCAGCACGATCGGTTCCTCATAGGACTGAAGGGCTTTGATCGATGAGTCAGGATTGGTTCCCTTGGAGTCATTAATATACAGAATATCATCAAATCTGCCGACGATTTCCTGGCGGTGTTTCACCGGCTGGAAATGACGCAGTACGTCAGCAATTTTAGAGATATCGAGTCCGAACTCAAGCGCAGCTGCCACTGCAGCCATCACGTTCTCAAGATTATGGCCACCCCTCAGCAGCAGTTCCCTGCGTCCGATGATCGTCGCGGCAACGCTATGATCTTTTTTTAGGACAATATCCTCTCCGTTTAAGCAGATTCCGTCTGACAAATTTTCCTTCAAGCTGAAGAATACCACCCGAGCCTTGGCTTTAGCGGCTAATTCTTTAACAATCGGATCATCCCAGTTTAGGATGGCTAAATCTTGTTCCGTCTGGTTTTCAAGGATCCTGGCTTTGGCTGCAGCATATTTCTCCAGTGAACCGTGCCGGTCTAAATGATCAGGTGTCAGGTTTAAAAAGATCGCAATGTTCACCCTGGTCTTATTAATCAGTTCCAGCTGAAAGCTCGAAAGCTCTGCAACAACAATCCCATTCTGATCAAGATGTTCAACCTGACCGCATAAAGCAAGCCCGATATTTCCGGCAACAACCGTCTCACGTCCGGTTTCCTTAGCCAGCTCTCCGACAAGCGTGGTAGTGGTCGTCTTACCGTTGCTTCCGGTTATGCCGGCAATCACTGCCCTTGAATCCCTTAAAGCCAGTTCGACCTCACTCCAGAGTGGGATGCCTGTTTCTGACGCCTGGCGGATAAATGGCAGGAGCGGGGAAACCCCCGGTGATAAAACCAGTAAATCGGGCCTGATCTCCTTTAGATCCGGTTCCCTTTCCAAAATAAGATGAGCAGCGTCCAGTTTCAATTCATCTATACCTGTAAGCTTGGCCAAAGGCTGCATATCGGCGAGAAAGACCTCAGCTGCTTTGCTCTGAAGCTTATGAGCCGCAGCTAGGCCGCTTCTGCCACCGCCTACGACCAGCACTCTTTTTTCGGCTAATTCCACAATACGATCCCTCCAACCTTAATTGATCATCAACCAAAAGGCGCTAACTCCAATCAACGTGAAGATGGCTGCAGCCAGCCAAAAAACGCGTACAACCTTTTTTTCGCTCCAGCCGCCCAATTCAAAGTGATGGTGCACCGGACTCATCCGAAATATCCTCTTCCCCCTGGTCTGAAAAGAAACAACCTGAAGAACAACGGACAGACCTTCCAGGACAAAGACCCCGCCGAGAATTAGCAAAACAAATTCACTCTTGCTGAGGACCGAGACCGCAGCCAGCGCTCCGCCCAGAGCAAGTGATCCACAGTCGCCCATAAAGATCCTGGCCGGGTGGATGTTAAACCTTAAGAATCCCAGACAGCCTCCCGCAATGGCCGCGGCAAAAACCGCGAGGTCGCTGGAAGAAACATCGATGCCGTCAATAAATCCTGTCCGCGCAGCCAGATAAGCGATGCCAACATAGCCGACAGCCGAAATGACTGTACAGCCTGCGGCCAATCCGTCCAGTCCGTCTGTCAGGTTAACCGCATTGGACATATACACCACAATAAGTATGACCAGCGGATAGTAGAAAATCCCTAAATCTATTTCCAAAGCCGTGAACGGAAGTTCTACCGCTGTGCCCCTACCAAGGTACAAGGTGGAAACTCCGACCAATATCACCGCAAGCAGGATTTGACCAGCCAGTTTCTGCCAGGCCCGTAAGCCAAGGTTTTGCTTCCTGATTACTTTTAAAAAATCATCCAGAAAGCCAAGTAAGCCAAAGCCTAAGGTCACAAGGAGCATGGTTAGCATTCCGGGTGAATAAGGTTTTTCCGCAATCATCAGCACCCCGGCTGTAATTCCGATTAGAAATATAAGTCCGCCAATCGTCGGTGTCCCGGCCTTGGCAAGATGCCGTTTGGGGCCATCAACCCGGATACTTTGACCAAATTTTAACGTACGCAGGACTGGTATTAAAAAAGGTCCCGCCAGAAGACTTACCAGCAAGGCAACCCCCGCCGCCAAATAGATTTTTTCCGTCACTTCCCGAATGTTCCTTTCTTAGCCTTAATCACTTAATTCGAAGTTGTATACACACAAAACTTAGAGAGAATTACTCTTTCGGGTAGGTCTGCAAGCCACAATACCGCTCTTCAGCGAATTGCGCCATCCATGGCGCAAATGCCGCGCTCCGCAATCCATGCTCCGCTTTTCGCGGAAACTGTGGCTTGCAGACTGATCACCGGAGATAATAGACGTATTTGGGGCCAGTTCAAGATGCTTTGTAGCTCTTTGCAATAAGAGGTGTGCTGCTTTCTATCTATTTTCTTTAGCTAAGCAATGCAATTGAATACCTAAGAGAAATACTTTCATATCTTTCAATCAGTCTGCGAGCCACAGTTCCGCGTTAAGCGGAGCATGGATGCGGAGCGCGGCTCTTTGTGCCAGAGAGGGCACAAGAGCCGAAAAGCGGTATTGTGGCTCGCAGACCAACCCAAAAAAATATCGTCGTCTACTCTTCCTGACAAAGCGCACCGCTTACGCGCTCCATCCTCATGCCGCGAGATCCCTTAACCAATACCCAGACGTCGCTGCCCATCTCCTCAATAAGTGTCTTTGCCACAGAAACGGCCTCAGCGCATTCGCTGCAAACATGAATGCCGGAGACAGGGAAGCCTGCCTCAGAGGCTCCATGTGCAATATCTTCAGCCATTTTGCCGACCGTGATCAGCGTGTTGATTCCCAGCTCCGCAGCAGTCCGGCCGACATCCCGGTGACCGGGGACGGCAGATTCTCCCAATTCATACATTTCGCCAAGCACTGCAATCGTTTTTGCCCCTCCGCTTTCAGCCAGCACGCGCAGTGAAGCTTTCATGGAGGTAGGATTCGCATTATACACGTCATTAATGATCGTACTCCCGAAAACGCCCTGCTGAATCTCGAGCCTCATCTTGGACAGTTCCAGTTCTTCGAGTGCCTTGGCTCCTTCAGCCAGGGATACCCCTTTAGCCAGTCCAACACTCAAAGCCGCCAGTGCATCGAGCACATTATGCTCTCCTGGCAGCGGCAGGCGAACCTCAGCTCTGTCCTCGCCGGATACCACTTCAAAACACGTCGTTAGCGTTCCGGAGCTTCGGATATTGACAGCATAAACATCTGAAGATGCATATTTACCGGAAATCCCGTAGAAGACTTTTTTCACATCAGCAGTGGCTGCCTTGCTGACACTGAACGCATCCTCCGCATTCAGCACGGCTATGCCTCCTTCCGACAGAGCGTCAACCAGTTCCCATTTGGCCTTCGCAATATTCTCCTGTGATCCTAACAACTCCAAATGTGTTGTCCCTATATTCGTGATCACAGCAACCGAAGGGCTGCAAATATCGCAAAGGGCCTTAACCTGCCCAAGTCCGCGCATTCCCATCTCCAGAACCATGATCTCGGTTCCTGCCGGTGCATTCAGAATGGTCAGCGGCAGCCCAATCTCGTTATTATGGTTTTCCAGATTCTTATGGACCTTAAAGCTTTTGGCAAGTACGGCAGCCGTCATATCCTTGGTCGTAGTTTTGCCGCAGCTGCCGGTAATCCCAATGACCACAGGATCAATCGTTTTTCTCCACGCTATGGCTAAATCCTGCAAAGCCCGTAGAGAATCCTTCACAGCAATGATTGCTTTGCCTGCGGGAATAACCGGAAGTCCGAATTCTTCCAAGCTGCGGGTTTCCGCCAACGTAATTGACGCCCCGGCTTCAAAGGCTTTGTTGATGAATAGATGCCCGTCGGTCTTTTTTCCCCGGATCGCAGTGAACAGCACTCCTTCGGAAGCTGCCCTGCTGTCAATGACGCATCCCTTAAAATAAGCCGACTCCGAACCGTAAAGTCTGCCGCCAAGAATTTCGGCAATTATACCGCTATTCCACATAACCCAATCTCCTAAGAACTTTATCTGCTTCTTCCCTGTCATCAAAATGTATTTTTTCCGTGCCAAGAATCTGATAATCTTCATGCCCTTTGCCGGCGATAAGTACCGTGTCTCCAGAACCGGCTGCCATACAGGCTTCGTCGATCGCACTGCGGCGGTCTTTTATCACCTTGTAATTGGCTGATTTAAGCCCCGGAATAATATCTTTAATAATTTCATCAGGGTCTTCAGTCCGGGGATTATCTGAGGTTACGACAATGTAGTCGCTAAAATGGCCCGCGGCTTCTCCCATGAGCGGCCTTTTTTTTCGGTCCCTGTCACCGCCGCAGCCAAATACTGTGATCAGTTTTCCACCAGTGATTTCTCTGGCCGTACGCAAAACATTTTCCAGACCGTCCGGTGTATGGGCATAATCGACAATAACCAGAAAAGGCTGGCCTTTGCGAATACTCTCAAATCTGCCCGGAACCCCTTTGATACTGTGAAGCGCTTGCACCACAGTCTCAGTCGGATATCCGCTTTCCAGTGCCCAGGCAATTGCGGCTAGAACATTGTAAACACTGAATTTACCAGGGGTACTGTAAAAAAGCTCGGTCCTTTTCCCGTGAAAAAGCACGTCAAATTCAACACCTCTGTCTGAAAGCCTGATATTCACAGCTCGGTAGTCCGCCTCGTGATCAACACCATACGTGACTACCCTGCAACCTGCCTGTTCTTTCAGAAAAACGCAGGAGCCGTCGTCAGCATTGAGCACAGCCAGCTGGCCGGCTTTTCCGCCGTTCAGGCCGGAAAAAAGCAGTGCTTTCGCTTTGAGATATTCCTGCATATTCTTATGGTAATCCAAATGATCCTGGGTCAGATTAGTAAAAATCCCGGCATTGAATACACAGCCGCTGACTCTTCCCAAATCGAGCGCATGCGAAGATACTTCCATCACAGCAAGGTCTACATTCTCCGCGACCATTTCAGCCAGTAAATGTTGAATCTCCGTGGACTCCGGTGTAGTATGCTGGCCGGGATATGCGTTGTTTCCGATTCTGCTGCCGAGCGTGCCGATCAGACCGGTTTTCTTTCCACTTTGCTGAACGATCCGCTCAATCAGGTGCGTCACTGTGGTTTTACCGTTCGTCCCGGTTACACCGACAAGTTCAAGCCGGTCGGATGGATTCCCGAAGACCTCAGCCGCTAAAAAACCCATGGCCTTCCGGGTATCCGTAAATTTAAGCTGGGGTACGGCTAGCGGCAAGAACTCCTCCACGGCTAACGCTGTAGCGCCGGCCTGGACAGCAGCCTCGGCAAACGCATGACCGTCCGCCTGATAACCTCTGATGCATACATATAGATTGCCCGGAGATACCGTTCTTGAGTCATGGGCGATCCCATTAATTACCGTCTGCGTATCTCCAAGCACTTCAACCTGTTTCATACCGTCAATGATTTCCGCCAGTGTTTTTTCAGAACTAGACACGAGCTACACCTCTTCTCAGCTATCTTACCACAATCATGCTTTTTTTTCTAACTCCATCCTGATTATGACATATCGTCTTTATTCGGCCAGGTCAGGATTCAGGCTGATCGGGATCCGCTCTCCCAGGTTTTCAATCGCTTCCACATCCGGGTCACCCACTTCGAGCCATGGAGCCAAGGTTTCTTTGCCTGTTTCGGTTCCAAAATAAAGCAGCACCGTCGAACCTTTTTCGACCTCTGCGTCTCCATGCGGGATCTGGTCAACTACGACCGCACCACTGCCTTTCACTTTCACGTTAAATCCCTGCTTTTTCAGGGCAGCTTGGGCCTCAGCTGAAGTATATCCCAGAACGGAAGGTACAGTGGCGGCTTCTTTGACAGCGGGGAACTCCACACCATAAAGCGGTTCTCCCGGAGTGAGCGGAGCATTCAGATCAGGCTGGACACCAAGATATTTCAGGGAATCAAGCATAACACTCGAGAATACCGGGGCTGCCACAACCCCGCCGTAGAACGGGACACCATCAATAATGACCAGAATTGCCAGACGTGGATGATCTGCCGGTGCAAACCCGATAAAAGAAGCAACATATTCCCCCTGAATATAGCCGCCGCTGCCGACTTTCTGGGCTGTGCCGGTTTTCCCGGCTACCCGGTAGCCGGGAAGAAAGGTCCTTCTGCCCGTGCCATTGGTGACGACAGACTCCAGGATTTCACGCTCGAGCTTAGCCGTATCCTCACTGATGACCCGCCGCACCGTCTTCTTCGCAAACGGGACAAGTACTTCACCTGTCGGTACTGTAATTTCCTGAACCAACTGGGGCTCAAGCAGTGTACCACCGTTGGCAACCGCTGAAACTGCTGTCAGGAGCTGAATAGGGGTAACATTATTGGTTTGGCCAATGGACATCGTGGCCAGATCCAATGCTGTTGCCTTCTTCTTTTTGGCCAGGATACCTTTCGCCTCTCCAGACATTTCAATCCCTGTCTTCTGCCCAAAACCGAACGCCGTCAGATATTGATAGAACTTATCCATCCCGAGGCGCTGCCCCAGCATAATGAATCCCGGGTTGCAGGAGTTCTCGACAACTTCCACCATGGTTTGGGTTCCATGTCCGCCAGCTTTCCAACAACGGATCTTTTTGTTTAAGATTGTTGCATAACCGGGATCTGTAAACCTTTCTTTCGGGTTATAGTCATCCTCTTCAATCGCTGCTGCGAGTGTAATGATCTTAAAGGTTGACCCTGGTTCATAGCCATTTTGGATCGCAATATTTCGCCGGGTCGACGCATTGGACGCTTGGTAGTTATTCGGATCATAAGTGGGTGCAGAAGCGATCGCCAGCATTCGTCCTGTTGAAGGCTCCATAACAAGAATAGAGGCACTCTTTGGGACTTTGCCTTCCATGTTGACACCTTGGCCAGCCATCAGTTTGGCCAGCTCTCTTTCGGCAAAAGCCTGGATGTTTTTGTCAATGGTGAGTTTTACTGTATTTCCCTGAACCGGCTGGATAAATTCATGCTGGCCTCCGGGAATTTTTATGCCGTTTGCTCCGTATTCGGTAAGGATGCTGCCGGATGTTCCTGTAAGTTCTTCATCCCTGGAGTATTCAATTCCTTCCAGCCCCTGACTGTCAATTCCGGTAAAACCTAAAATATGTGCCGCCAATGAGCCATTCGGATAAAACCGTGTACTGTCTTCGATAATACCGATACCCGGGAAATTTTCCCTGGTGATCTCTGCTGCAACTTCCGCAGATACTTTCTTTTTGACATACTCGACGGAAGTCCGTTTCGTAATTTTTTGCAGAACCTGTCCTTGGTCCGTGTCCAGAATAGCGGCAAGTCCGGCCGCTATTTCATCCTGCCGCTTGGATTTTCTGACTTCGGCCGGAATCGCATAGACTGTCTGGGCACTGACACTCATCGCTAGGATATTGCCGTTGCAGTCTTCAATATTGCCTCTTTTAGCTGCGACCGGAACACCGCGGTAATGCTCGGCATCCGCCAGGTCTTTTAGGAAAGGGCCGTCCCGCAGCTGAACAAACGCGAGCCGGATAATCAGAATCAGCAGGAAAAGGCTGCATAGCCCAAATAACAAGAGAATTCTTTTACGCGTCTTGATGTATTGCACCATAGAAAATCTACCCCTTTTGAGCAGAGGTAGATTAAACTCAGGCGACGCTATCTTTGGGTTGAAGCAAAAAAACTAGAAAATATGCTGAATACATTTTCAAATATAGAATTGGCTTTGCCTTCATCCGGCACCGCCGCAGTCTTCTGAGTTTGGTCAACCTCTGCTGTACTCTCAGGCTGGATCAGGCTGCTGGCGATATAGATCGTTCCTTCCGGCTTCTCCATACCCATCGCCAGGGCAACCTTTTCAATTCTGGAAACGGAGCTGAGCTTGTCGACTTCAACCTGCAACAGATCATTTTCTACGTTCAGGGTCTGAATTTCTTTTTGCAGGGCTTTGATTTCCGCAGCTTTGACCACGGTGATATGTACTGTTTTGGCCCCAATCAGACCGAACATTCCAATGATCCCCAACATGACCAAAAGCGCTATGGCCCGGTACTTCAGCATCTGAGAGGTCTTTTTGGACGGGGCGGCTTTTTTGGCCTTTGGCTTGCCTTTATCAAGGATTTGATCATATTCCTGATAGGCAAAGGATTCATTGAATTGTAGTTTTCTCTGTGCTGTTAACATCGTATTCTTCTCCCCCCCTATTTAGACCTTAAGTTTCTCAGCAGTACGAAGCTTGGCGCTCCGCGATCTGGGATTATCATTTTCCTCTTCCCTGGATGGAACAATCGGTTTTTTATTGACCAGCCTCGCCAGGGGCTTTGCACCGCAGCAACAAACCGGAAGAGAAGGAGGGCATGTACATTTGCCCATCCAGGACTGAAATTTGTTTTTAACAATTCTGTCTTCCAAAGAATGAAAGGTAATGACGGCTATTCTTCCGCCATCCTGCAGGCACCGCAGAGCCTGATCCAATGTTTCTTCCAGTACCTCAAGTTCTTTATTCACAGCAATCCTTAAAGCCTGAAAAGTGCGCTTGGCAGGATGAGGTCCTTCTCTGCGCGCTGCAGCAGGGACCGCATTCTTTATGATTTCAACAAGTTGCCCTGTTGTTCTGATTCTATCGTGAATTCGGGCTTCGCCAATAAACTTTGCAATCCTCAGCGCCCATTTTTCTTCTCCGTAATCCCGGATAATTCCGGTCAGGTCTTCCACACTCCAGCTGTTGACGATTTCTTCGGCAGTAAGCGGTTTTCTGCGGTCCATGCGCATGTCGAGCGTTGCATCCTGCATATAGCTGAAGCCTCTTTCCGCTTCATCCAGTTGGGGCGACGAAACCCCTAAATCATACATGATCCCCGCTGCCGGCAATAAGCTATTCGTTCGGATCGTATCCTCAAGTTCCACAAAGTTCTTTTGAAAAACAGTGACTCTTGGGTCATTGGCAAACTTCATGCGGGCATTGGCAACAGCAATTTCATCCTGATCAAAACATACCAGCCTGCCCGAAGCACTCAACCGCTGGAGCAGCAGTGCCGAGTGTCCGGCTCCCCCCAGCGTACAGTCCACGTATAGCCCGTCAGGGTCTGTAAACAGCATTTCAATTGTCTCTTGCAGCAGGACGCTTTGGTGTTCAAAAACCACTTAGGGCCATTCCTTTCTTTGCTTTATCGCAAGCGTACCCACTTTTTGTTCAGCCTATGTACAATGGTGTATTCTCTATATCATTAAACCCATTGCAGCAAGGGACTCAGCATCATCTTCATAATTTTTGGCTGCGTTGGTGCTGTATTCTCTCCATTTCAAGGAATCCCAGACCTCGATTCTATCCATGACACCGACAACAACGACATCTTTTTCCAAAAAAGCACGCTCCCGTAAATTCGCAGGTACCAAGATCCTCCCCTGTTTATCAAATTCGCACTCGGCAGCGCTGGAAAAGAACAAGCGGGTAAATTCACGGGCTCTGGTTTGCGATACAGGAAGCTGTTTCAGCTTCTCCACAAAATCAAACCATCCGTTTTCAGGGTAAAGAAAAAGACAGTCTTCCATCCCCTTGGTAATAAACGACTTATTGCCAAGAAGCTCTCTGAACTTTGCCGGTATGATCAGACGGCCTTTATTGTCTATCGTATGGAGAAATTCCCCCATGAACATAATCTTCACCCCACCAGGCACCACTTACTTACCACTTCAACCCACTATACCCCACATATTCTCTATTTTTTTGAGAATTCCTGCTGCAAAAAAAAGAAAACAAAAAAAATAGGAATTTAGTCCCTATCTTTTATGTTTTCCTTAATCCGCTAACCAAAAAAATCCAAACGTAATGATTAGGTAATGTCCTGCGAATTTTTATTTGGCAGGATTGCAGCAGCAAAATTCTGTTCTTGAAAAAGCTCACGAATCAGTTCCCGCAGAATCAGATTTTTCACCATCTTGGGCAGAACGCCGCTTTGCTTCACGAAAGCAGGCAGGGCGAAGGCTTCCCCGCTGCTCTTTGTTTTCACTTCCCGTAAATTCATACTGACCAATTCCAGAAAATCCTGAAACGAATAGACTCGAAACCTATAGATATCCTGTTCCAGTGCAATAAATTCCAAAAGAGCAATTACCATTTCCTCATAACTTGTTTCTTTTTTCACATCAAGCAAAGCAGCAATCTTCGGTATAATATATTCATAAAGCATCCTCCTGTAAGGAATGCCTTTAAAGCCCAGCTTTTCTCCCAACGCCAAAATTTTTTTCTCACCGAGAGACAGCATCATGCGAATAAAAAAGTCCTCATCCCCTGTTGGTTCGATATAATACTTTTGGCCTTTCAGACGCCTGAACTGCCTTATAACATCGTAATAACCAAGTTTAAGATGATATCTGGCCTGTTCATTGCTGAAATCCAGGATACTGCCAAGCGTCTCGGCGGGAGAAATATATTGAACATGAACCTCCCTGTCCGCAAGCTTTCTGCGACGGCCCAGCGCGTTGGTCCTGATCGCAATGATCTCTTTGAAACCTTTGCTCACCAGCATGTTTAAAGGCAGATTGTCATAAAAACCGCCGTCAAGATAGTGTTTTCCGTCAATTTTTTCTTGCTGAAAAGCAGGAAGGTTTGAGCTCGCCAGTAAATACTCTACAACTTTGCCTTTGGGGACATCCTCCAGAAAAAATTCCACGGGTTTCATATCCGACAGGGAAACCGTCGTAAATCCGAACAACATTTTGGATTCTCTAAGCTTGTCTTCATCCACGATTTCCTGAAGCAGTTTTTTGATAAATGTGATATCCAGGCCTTTGCTGGAGGCAATTTCCTTGGCCTTTTTCATATAGTAAAGCAGTCCGTCATGAGATATGTCCAACTTTTTAAGTTCTTCCAGCCGTACTTCTTCAATATCAAATACCTTCGAGGGAGACATCTCATACCACAGCTCATACGCTTTATCCAGTTCGCCCTGAACAATCATCGCTCCATTCAGCGCCCCGATGGACGTACCGGCCACTGCCCCGTAGTTTATGCCCAATTCCCGCATCGCCTTACAGGCTCCGATCTGATAGGCGCCTTTTGCACCTCCGCCTTCCAAAACAAGACCGTACATCCTTCCACTCCTTCACTCAAACTCCTGAAGTTAATACCGGATAAGGAAAACTTAATCGGCGCCAAACCTTTGGCGGCAACCTCACCTGCTCTTATTTCTATCAAAAATGCTTACACTTTTATGATACACTAAAAAAGCCCTGCGGAATATACCGCAGGGCCTTGTTGTTGCGAGAATGATCGGGGTACTTGGAGTCCTTACTGTCCGACGGCTTTGTTAAGCTCTGCCACCAGATCATCAGGGTTTTTGCCATGCGTGATCGCAGCGCCTTCAACACTCTCCCTTGTTGCAGACGGGCATCCTAGACAGTGCATACCAAGTGCCACAAAAATTTCTGCAGTTTGCGGGTATTGTCTGAGAACCTGGCCGATAACCATATCTTTCGTGATCATTCGATTTCCTCCTGTACAAGTTGTTCAATGCTATTATAAAATATTTCATTATAAGAAGCAAATAAATTCATCCACCATTAGAATTTAGAAATAGATATTAAAATAATTGAAAAGAAAAGTCGATGTTGGGCAAGACCATTTGAATCAGATAGGAAAAATCCTGGTAATGCCATAAACACGTGATCAGAATGCCAAAAAATACTGTGGCTGGAACGATCAGCAGGCGTGAGTGTTTCCCACCGGCTTTCCAGGAGCCTCTGATCCTGGCAGGCAGGAATATAACAGACAGAAGGATATACGTTGCAATCGGGAAATAGTAAGGCATGCCGTATATTGTCAGCACGAAAGCAACGCCAACAAGAACAATCCAGCCGTATTTTCTTTCCATCCAGCATGTCAGCCCCAACGTCCCTGGATTTTGTGGGAAGGCTGAAGCTGCAACCCCAATCTGCAGCAGTCTTAAGACAATCAAAAAGAAGGAGATAAGGATGCAGACAAGTACGAACGGGAGATCCTGTACTTCCTTAAGCCAGGTGAAGTCGTAAGAAATCCAGGGCGGTATGGTATCGGCCGGTAAATCAAAAAGCGGAGAAGCGACAATCGCTCCGAGCGTTCCCATGCGGGCCACGAGTGACAGGCAACACCAAAAAAAAGCTCTGCGCACGGCCCTTTTGGGTAAATCATTAAACAACTCCTGGTATTTCCATTTAATCGAGAAGAAGTTTTGGGCACTCAAAAACACAAGACAGATCAGCCATAAAATTACGGCGACTTTCTCCGTTTTCCATTTGGAATCTGATGGTTGCACCACGTTAGCTGACCTATCGGAATAATAAGTCAGATTTCCCCATTCGCCATGCAATCCTTCAGACAGGATCAAAATATTCTCGGTTACGCTTGAATCAACCGGACCTTTTGGGAATGAAAGTTGATACTGCGAAAAGCCGGAAATCATATCCCCGGCCTTCTGAAGGTATTCTGAGGAAGCCGTGGAATCATCAATGCCTTTGGCAACTGTCCAGGCTAATACCGACGGATGCTTTGCCGCAACGGCAGCAAGATCTTCAAAGACTGCCGGATCCGGTATTTTAGACGATGCCGTGAAACCGACAGGCATTTCCAGCCATACGCCCACGCCAAGCTTGTCCGCGGCATACAGCCAGCTCTCATCAGGAAAGAAGCCCATAAAGCAGATCACATGATAGCCGCCGGATTTAAGGTTCTTCAGAAAGGCCTCCGTCTGGCGCTGATTTCGAATTGTGTAATCCTGTTCCTGGGAAATGATTTTGCCCCGGACGTCCAAGGCTGTACCGTTCATTGTCCATTTTCCGTTTGCTGTTCCCAGCTGACGGATTCCCACCGGAAGCTGAAGACTGTCATAGCCTCCGCGGTTATTGGTTATATTCAAATTAAGCTCATACAGAAAAGGATCTTCCGGACTCCAGAAATGCGCAGCCGGCACCTGAAAAATCAGCTCCGCGTCTTGTTCAAATTTGCCGTTTGTACTCAGCGGAAGCACACATTCGGCGAACTTCTGCTGATTAGCAGTTAAAGCTCCGTTTAAGACCCAAGGTCCTTGCTCCAGCATATCGTGATGCTTGATCTTCACGCGGGCCTTCACTTGCTTTTTCGCTGAATCATACGAAACAGCTATGCTTGATAAATCAATGGTCGTTTCCGATACTGCCTCCAGGCGTACCTGACCGGTAATTTTTCCTTGTTCCGGCCATAACCAGCCGAAAATTCTGTTCTGCTGAACGCTGTTCTTCTCAGTCTTCAGGTACAGCGTGTTTTCCTTGCTGAAATCAAATCTGGAGGCAGGAAAGTTTAAAATATATACGCCGCCGTTTCCTTCAACTTCACCGATCAAATTCACATCATCAATGCCGTTTAAGAATACACTAACCTTTCCGCTTACCCCTTCCAGAGTCAGCTGAGCCGTCTTGTAACTCCATTTGCCGGCAACAGAAAATTTTTTAGCGGCAACATCGAACCCCTGACTCGAAGGTATAATCAAATCTTTGGCCTGGTTGAGGTCCAAAACATCAATCATGCTATCCGTTGCCTCATTTTCATAGGTCAAAGCCTGCTTTAAGCTTGAATAGCTATTCCATTTTCCGCCTAAATCCTGGGCAATCCTGTACGGTTTTGTGACAGGATTATCACTGTATAGTTCAACACCCTGAGTATTTTCCCAGCATATAGATACTGCAAGAGCAGCAATAATAAGCATCGAAACAAGTATGACTGTAAATCTTTTAAACATAAAACCTCGCAAGATCTTGCATTTCCATATTTATTTCGAGCAAAGCCCTAAAAAAACCTGCAAAAATTTAGAAAACTTGGCTGCCAAGCTTTGGCAGCCTTAGTTACACTTAGATCTATCAGAAAAATGTAATGACCGCGGCATTTATCCATCCATGGACATCAAAAATGCTGATAATAGTCTGAAACTATTACCAGCATCCTATTTAGCGTTCTGTTGCTTATAAGTTTACCCCAACATTTGACTAAGAGCCTTATTCTTTGCTATCTTGACAACCTGGACATACCCCATAAAATACCAGGTTATGGGTATATACAACAAAGCCGGTTTTATCAGTGACCATTGCATCCATATCAATCAATGAGCTATGAAAATCGACAACCCTGCCACAGCTCGAACACATCACATGATAATGGTTTACCGGATTACCATCAAAACGGCTGGACATATCCCCACAAGGAAGTTCCAGAAGGAACCCATGTTCCTTGAGCATATTCAGTGTGTTGTAAATCGTGCCCAGACTCACACCAGGGAACTTCGTCTTCACCTGTTTGTAAATCTCTTCCGCAGTGGGATGAGAATCAGTAACTAATAAAAATTCCAAAATTGCCTGCCTTTGGGGAGTAAAGCGTATTCCCTTATCCTTTAATCCCTTTAGAATTTCGACAGCATTCACGGCTTTCAATTCCTTTCGTCAATTGTTGAGAAACTTTGAGTTTGTATATAAATTTAGTCTATTTTTAGAATCATTATAATTATTTGTATTATATACCCACTGGACAAATGCCGTCAATAAAAAGAAAGAGCATCCTTCAGATACTCTTTCTTTATTGCAGTATTTAATTATCCTTCAATAATTGCACCTGAAGGACAAGCGTCTACACAAGCGCCACATTCTGCGCAGGTATCAGCATCGATGACATATTTGCCGTCGCCTTCGCTAATAGCTCCTACTGCACATTCGTCGACACAGGATCCGCATGTTGTGCAGTCGTCAGTAATAACGTATGCCATAGTCCCAACCCCCCTTTTCCTATCTCACCAGCAACTATATCAAAGTGCAGACAAAAAAACAAGTGTATTTTTGAGCTAAGCTATTTTCGGAGAGAAAAATGATTGCCATGAAAACCTTAAAATATTTGAAGTACTAAGGCCTGTATGGCACCTTGTATAATCTCCTCAGGCAATAGGAACAATATGGAAGCATCCGGTTGCTGACGTGGTTGCGGCGAAATATGACCCTGGAAATATCATCGTGTTCGTGTCCGCAGGAACGGCATCTTTCAATCATTGAATTTCCATCTCCCGTTTGTGTTATTGTGAACAAAGAACAATTAACGTAACGTCACATTATTTAGTTCTATTATTCTCCAATCAACCTGTTTTTAAACATCAAAGCATGCGGTCTTTGCCCCGTGAACCCGGTTATTTCTTTTACGCCGAATAGCTTTAACTGCCGGACAACCTCTTCAAGATCACGTCCCACCGTACTTGGTTCATGCGCATCTGAGCCCAGGGTGATTGGGATACCCATCTGGTGAATCAGTTCAAGCAGTTTCGGCTCCGGATAAAATTCCTGCACAGGCTTATACCTTCCGTTGGTATTGACTTCGATGGCCAGTCCTTGCTTCCTAATCGTTTCCAGAGCCCTGGCTGCAAGAATTTTTACGTCTATCCGCGGCCTTATTTTGAACAGTTTGATCAAATCGAAATGCCCGATAATCTGAAACATTCCGCTGGCAGCTGCTTTTTCCACCAGCGCGAAGTACTCCAGGTACAAGCTGTCAGGGTCCCGCCTGAGATGTTCTTCTTCTTCCTCGGGATAATCGAAGAACCATCCGTTAATTTCATGGACAGAACCGATCGTATAGTCAAAAGGATATGAACTGATCCGTTTGCGGATCAGTTCTTCATTCTCTTCCCGATAGTCGACCTCAAGACCTATTCTCACCTGCAATTCAGGATACTCTTCGGCAACTTCTCTGATCAGATCCAGGTTTAGGTCATTCCAGTACATATCATGATCTGCAAAGCCGATCTGAACTAAATTCTTCTTTTTAGCCTCGTCAAGAAAAAGACGGATATTTCCCCTTGTTACTTCCCGGTCAAGATGCCCGAGCAAATGAACATGTAAATCAAGCATAACCTACCTCGTAACCTTTAATATTTTTCTTTAAACCTTAGATCGAATGATTCATCCTACCTAATGATTATCTGGCGGAATATGAAACATCTGTATGCAATCTATTTTCCATAAAAAGCACCAAATTCCTGCAAAAAAACTTTTGCATAGTTTCGTAGAAAACGGGACACAATGGTATTAGTCTCACGTTTTCCAATTTTATCCCCACTCCTCTCTTTTCTTAACTTGCGGCAGATGGTCGCAAGTTTTTTTGTTATTTAATAGGAATATATATTAAAAATCATGTTGTTAGGGCTTCTTGTGTAATTATTTAACAAAAGCCGTACTAGCGTTTGATAATTCAGACATGCGGCTGGTTCAAGCGAATAGAATTAACCGAGTGATCTTATTCTGAAAAGCCGAAGGAGCTGCTGATGCTTGTCCCCGTCTGTTTTACTTTTTTAGGCCTGATGCTATTATTGACAGGAATAAAAATTCTTAGAGATGGCCTGGAAAAGTTCACGGGGTCTTATTTTCAGCTCGTTCTGCAGAGATTCACCGCAACCACCGCGAGAGGATTCATCAGCGGCATTCTGGCGACAAGTATCCTGCAATCGAGCACAGCGCTGACCGTAATGGCAATTTCCTTTGTTGACGCCGGTTTGTTAAGCTTCCAAAATACGCTCGGACTGATCCTCGGAAGCAATATTGGCAGCACGGTAACGCCCCAGCTTTTGTCTTTGCCGCTCAAGGATTTCGCCATATGGCTGATCCCGCCCGGATTTCTAGGGTTTTGGCTGCTGAAAGGCAAAATGAAATTCTTTTGCTATGCGTTGGCCGGCTTAGGCCTGATGTTTTTCTCTCTTTCCGTTTTGGAATCCGCGATGATCCCGCTTGCCTCGACCTCATATTTTCAGGAACGTCTGCTCCATCTGAACAGCAGCTATCTTGAAAGCATTGCAGCAGGTACCGTTCTCTCGGCAGCCCTGCATTCTTCAAGTGCAACGACAGGCCTTGTGATGGTTTTAACAGAAAGAGGCTGGCTTGATCTGCCAACCTCCCTTGCTTTTATTTTCGGAGCCAATATCGGGACCTGCTTCACCGCTTTGATTGTCTCAGCTTTTACCTCAAGATCCGCTCAATGGGTTGCGTTATTTCATGTGTTCGTTAACGTTTTTGGCGTTCTGATGTTTTACCCGCTTCTGGATCCGCTGACCGAGGTGATCAGGTCTCTTGGGGGAAGCCTAAGCCGCCAGATCGCCAACGGCCATACAATTTTTAACATCCTGTCATCGCTTATGGTTCTTCCTCTGCTGCCCTATATCAGTCGGTTACTGGCCAGATCCCGTTAGCGCGTACTGCCGTCCCATCTTAGCTTTCCAACCTGAAGGTTCCCTTTGTCCCTGAAAATATCAACTTTTTGAGCCGGTTCATCAATCTTGATCAGCTCTTTGCCAATGAAAATTTTAATATTGGCGTGGCAGAATTCGATATTGATATGGCTGTTTTTGGATGCCTTGATTGTCGTGGCACTGATATTCGAGCCGCCAAGTTCCCAAATGTAAACATCACCCGAGCAACTGATTTCGCCGCCGCGGCAGACACCATGAATTTTCATACCGCCTTCAATTTTCAAAATGGAATTGTACACGCCTTTGTGGCAGAAGAAATCGCCAGCGCAGCTGATTTCAGAGTTCTGAACATAACTGACATCACAGAGAACACTGGCCGAGGCGGCCAGTCCTTTGGTGGCCATGAAGAAGCCTATAATCTTCAGGGCATTTTTAAGATAAAGCGTATCTTTAAGCTGAAGCGGTCCTAATCCTATCATAAAATGCTTCACCGAACGTATCGCCTGATCAAGCTCCTGGGATACAAACCCGGATTCCTGGCTGTTAAGCAGTCTCTCCAGCTCTTCAACTTTTTTTGGCAATTGTTGGAAATTCCTCTCCAGGATGACCTTGAATAGCTGGCCAACACTCGTATTGGCGGATGCTCCCTGCAGCTGCTCAATCTGATGAACACAGAGCGTAAGCTCTTCACTGACTTCCTGCATGGTTTTGATAAACTCGGATCTAGAGACATGTTTCTCTCCGACAAATATTTTACTGGCTATAATATTATTTCTTACTGCCAGTCCCGTTTCTGCTTTAATATCAGCGCCCGAGATAGAACCCTGTACTTTGACTGTGCCGGAGGAATGAATATACAATCCGTCCGCAACATTGCCCCCGATAAACACATCCCCTGGAAAGTCGATGCTTCCGGTACTCAGATCAACATCTTTGTTTTGAATAAACGCGTTTTCAACCAAGTATGTATTTTTATTGACCCTTACCGGTGTACCGGAACAGGAGGCTTTAACTTCCATATTCTCAGTCAGATAGACATTCTTCTTCATTGTAATGATGAAGTCTTTGATTTTATCAACCTGAGTGGCTTTTCCAAAAATGTTCGTACCGGGGACCCCTTCTTTACCCGGGATCTTCCTGCCCAGAATATCATCCTTCTGGCAAAGGACAATCTTACAGGCGAAATAATCAATTTTGTCTTCATTGCTTTCTTCATTCTGAAATACGGGTTCACCAACATAGTCGATTAGCTGAGGCTGAACAGTTGGAATCGGCAGGGTTGCTTCAGCGATGACAATTTCGCTTTCACCGTCGACTACCATAAAATCCGCCCAAAGATTGCTTTTTATTCCATAAACAATTCCTTTGTCACTGATTTCTTTCAGCAGGTTTGCTTCCGTTGACAGCGCATCAGGTTCAGGGGAAGCATTAAAGGAAACATGTTGTTCCAGTACAAGCTGCGAATAATTCGGGAGAGAATTGGCCAGGACATATTCACCCGCACGGGCATGTCTGACTCTGGCGACAGCTTTGCTGCCGTCCGGCTCAACGGTGATTTTCCAGGAAAGTTCACCCTGCTGGACCAAAGGATAGAATTCAAAGGTATCACCTTTATTAACAGGCATTTCATATTCAATTTCGTTGCCCAGCATAAATAATTTTCCGGCATGTGGATAAGGAACGATGCTTTGAACCCGCGATCCGGGATAAATCGTATATTTGACTTGATCCCAGAGGACCCGAGTATCTTCCTCCTGGGTATCTTCCTGCGGAAAATTTTGTTTGTCCGGATCCGGCAAAATTACGTTTACCTTATAGAGCCTGCTGAAGACTCCCGGTTTCTCTATGGTTTCTATCTGCAGCTCTTCAGGATCACAGCCCCATTCCCGAGACCATTTCTCTCTGATTTCTTCCAACGTTTTACCTGTTGCAATCATTTCTTTCATGGCCCGCACTCTCCTTAAACAACCTGGAAAAATAGTCTGATTTTAAAAACAAAACGTGTAGGACTTTAGTCCTAAAAATCGCATATATTAAATAAAAGTATTAAAATAATAACGAAAATAAGCCAAAAAATTATCTGTAAAATTACAATTTTTTTAAAAAAAGAATACTGTAATAGCATAATTACAGTATTTTATGATTATTCTCTCTCATTTTACTGACTATTTCGATATTTGTCTACAAGAGAATTATTCAGGAATGATTAATAGCTTTGTTTCCTTCGTCTTGTTATCTGAAGCATTGCCATTGTCCAAATTACTTTCACCCTGGCCCAGGCTGTTGCTCTGGTCCGGACTGCCCGTACCCTGTCCAATGTCCGTACCGGTTCCGCCGCCTGTTCCTGTACTTCCGTCATTCAGCTCTGTTCCGGACGAACCTTCACTGCTCCCGCTCGTACTGCCCGAGTCATCGTGACCTGGAGACGCGGCGCCGTTTGGATCTGAAGAGCTTCCGGGTACCGTGATATGGGACTGAAGTTCCGGGCTCAGCAGGTCGAGGACTGTCCCGTCGATGGTTATATCGGTGGTAATCCCGAGCAGAAGATTCTTAGCCACTTGTTTGGCATGATCGGGATTGACTTCCCAGTAACTGATATTGTCAAGATAAAGTCCATAGCCAGGCAGTGTTTGATTCACCATGTTTGAACTGTCGAAAGCCGCGGCTGCCTTGGATAGTCTTAGAATATCCGCGAGTTTCAGATCGCTTTCAACAACTTCATTGATTTGAGGAATAAGCTTGGGTAGTTTAATAATGGTTGAGGGCTGCAGGACTGCTTTGGCCACTGCTTTCAAGACCTTCTGCTGCCGTGCAGTTCTGCCGATGTCCGCGGTGCTGTCTCCCCGGAATCTGGCATACTGGAGCGCCTGAGTCCCGGTCAGATGCTGCTCTCCGGCTTTCAGGTCAATCACGCCGTCAACTTCGTCTCCGGTCTCTTTGTACATATCCATTTCAACATCGAGTTCAATTCCGCCCACTGTGTCGATAATACTTTTAAAACCGTCAAAATTGGTCACGACATAGCCGTCAAGCAGTATGCCCGTCAGTTCGGTAACCTCATCCATCAGCTCAGGAATTCCTCGGTACATCACGACCGAATTGATTTTGACGTAAGAATTTGATCCAGGAAGGCTGACCCTGGTATCCCTGGGAATGGACAAGAGAGAAATTAATTTCGTATCGGGATCCACACTCGCAACAATGATAGTATCCGTATTATAGGAAGTTTGTCCGGGCCTTTTGTCTGCACCGATTAGCAGGAAGCTTATCCGTTTGTTAAGAGAGTCCGTACTTGAGTTTTCTGTGCTGCCTCCCGCATCTGTACTTCCTTGATTTAAGAAAAAGTAGCCAAAGGCAGCCGAACCGGCAATAATCCCTGCGAGCAAAACTGCAATAATCGTAAAAGCTTTCCTTTTTTTATTTTTTTTATTCCTCAAGTCTGTCCCACTCCATTTATCGTAGTCTTGCCAAAGGCATGGGTTCCCCTACGAATCAATACTTTTCCGGGTTCTCCCTTCGATACTCTGCCAATGATCTCGACAGGATGCACATCCCTGTTATGACATTCCATGATTAGCGTTTCAATTTTTTCTTCAGGCACTGCCAGAAGCAACCCCCCTGAAGTCTGAGCATCACCGAGGATCAATTTCCAGTCCAAACTGCACGCTGCTTCCAGATAATCCTCGAGATAAATCAGGTTGGACAACGTTCCTCCGGGAATTGTTCCTTTCTCTAGGCAGTCCCAGGCATAGCCCAAGACCGGAACATTCCCTGCAAAGATCTCAGCCTGCATACCGCTGGCCTTCATCATTTCGTGAAGATGTCCCAACAGACCAAAGCCGGTAATATCCGTACAAGCATTTACTCCGGTCAGGACTGCAATCTCCGACGCTTCCTTATTCAACCGTGCCATGACCTCAATGGCGGCTTTCTCATCCGTTGCTGGGACAATCCCGTTTTTTATCCCAGTCGTGATAATCCCAAGTCCTAATGGTTTTGTCAGAACGAGCAAATCGTTTTCCCTGGCGCTGGAATTAGTCAGCACCCGTTCAGGATGAACAATGCCTGTTACGGACAGACCATACTTCGGTTCAGGATCATCGATCGAATGCCCGCCGATGATTAAGGCTCCAGCTTCTTCAACTTTGTCTTTTCCCCCTCTTAGTATCTCCATTAATATGCTTTTATCAAGCTTATCAATTGGAAAAGAAACAAGATTCAGCGCAGTCAGCGGACGCGCACCCATGGCATAGATATCACTGAGGGCGTTGGCTGCGGCAATTTGCCCGAAAGAATATGGATCATCAACGATTGGAGTAAAAAAGTCAACTGTCTGGACGATCGCCTGATTGTCATTAAGACGGTAGACACTCGCATCATCTGACGTATCAAAGCCGACCAGAAGATCCGGGTTGGACGTTTGCTTTGGAAAGTGACACAAAACTTGTGCCAGGTCACCAGGACCAATCTTGCATCCTCAGCCAGATTTACTCGAGTACTGCGTCAGTCTTATTTTGTCGCCGGACATTGGTTTCCCTCCTTTCGTTTTCTCCTTTGTCGCTCAGTTGTTTTTTTCAAAAGCAATTATAACACAACATGACCTGCAGACCTAATATAAAATACAAAAGGATAAATCAACAATTTAGTAAGTAATTTTAGAATGCTGTAATCGTATTTTGTCACGAACCCCATCCCCGTAAACGGTCTGCAATCACCTGATAATCCTCCGGAAGCAGCGTCCGAGGGTCAACAACAACTGCATCTTTCACAATGCGAGCAAGAATAGGTATGTCTCCCTGTCTTAAAAAACTTTCAAGATCAACTACGGAATTCTGCTTTGGTTTTATCGCACATACGTAAGTCGGAAGCACCGCCGTCGGAAAAGCCCCGCCTCCGACGCAGGATTCAGCGTCCATAACCTGTATTTCTAAACCGGGCAGGCCAGCAAGCATTTCACTAAGCTTCAGCGCGTCTTTCCAAAGATCATCTTTTGTATGGGAAAGCATATTCCAGACAGGTATTTTACCGATTTCCCCTCTCTGATAGAAACGGAGCGTTCCGACCAAGGCAGCCAGGACCAGCTTATCAACTCTCAAAGCCCGAGTAAGTTGATTTTTTTTCAAGCGATCAATCAGTTCCTTTTTGCCGATAATAATTCCGGCCTGAGGGCCTCCCAAAAGTTTGTCCCCACTGAAAGAAACCAGTGAAGCTCCGCTTTTCAGCGTATCCTGCACCGTCGGTTCCTGCGGAAGACCATATTCCGATCCATCCAGGAAACTGCCGCTGCCAAGATCCACGACAACCGGAATCCTCGACTCTTTACCGAGCACCACAAGCTCATCAACCGGAACTTCATGCTGGAATCCCTGAATCCGATAATTACTGGTATGTACTTTCAGCAACATCGCCGTCTCCGGGCCAATCGCCTCCTGGTAATCCTTCAGCCAGGTCTTATTCGTTGCTCCGACTTCCACCAGCTTTGCCCCTCCTGCTTTGAGCACTTCAGGAATACGGAAAGATCCGCCGACTTCCACCAGTTCTCCGCGGGAAACAATGACTTCTTTATGGACGGCAAAAGTATTCATGATTAAAAGTACCGCTGCTGCATTGTTATTCACAACAAGGGATGCTTCGGCCCCGGTCAGCTCTGCCAGAATTTCTTCGATATGGCTGTACCTCGAACCGCGATTTCCGGTTTCAAGGTTAAGCTCAAGATTGCTGTAAACAACAGCCTGTTCCGCAACATAGGCGGCGGCTTCCGGAGCAAGCAGTGCTCGTCCGCAATTCGTATGCAGAATTACACCTGTAGCATTGATGACTCTCTTCATACTTCCATAACCTCTCAATTGTGCTTGGATCTCCTTATACAACCACACTCGAAAGACCGGTACAAATTCTTCAGGCTGACAGTACAAAAAATTCTGAAGTTTTTTAGTTTTTCCACTATTCAATTCTTCGCCATCGTGATTCAGATCATCCAAAAGAATCTTTCTGGCTTTTTCCAAAGCCTTCCTTACAGCCCAGGTAATTACCGAAAGTTCATAACCATTACAGGCATCGGTTTTTGCTAATTCGGCAATGACCTCGTTTACCGGAGGAAGAAGGCGCAGTTTGCTGTTTCTCAAAAAAACACCCCGAATTCTGCAATCTAAGACAAAATGTTCATTCTTACCCGCTTGGTTTTTTTTAGGATTTCGACAAGCTGGATCGTTTAATATTATCATAATAACATTTCAGCCCGCTGAAATAAATCCAAGGGGGAAAGGCAATGGAGCCGTCCGGAACAAAAATATACGACTTCTGCGTGTTTCAAGCAAAAAATAGATCCAAATGCATTTTCTGCAATGGCAAGGATCAGCTTCTGTTGTTTAAAAAACAACCCGTTTGCCCGGATTGCCTGATCAGTATCCGCAAGCTCTACAAGGCAGGCCATTTCAATCCTGCCGGCTAGTACCCAAAACAAAAGGAGCTGTTAGCTCCTTTTCTTTTTCTCGAGGCGTTTTAAGATTTTTACGGCATCTTCCTCGATAATCGTTTCACCGTGCTCTTTGAGAAACGTATCCGTGGTCATGACAGATTCCCCAAATTCGTCCAGTATCGCTTCAGCCAGTTTCTTTTTACGTGGGTTTCCAATATTGCTGATTGTCAGGTAATATTCACCTTCATATTGGAACAACGCGGATTGAAGCTGGAGAATCCCCGGCAAAAGACGGACTGCGGAAACAACATCTTCGAATTCTTCAAACAAATATACCCATTGCTCTTCAGACGCAAACTTCGGAGAAGGGCGTGGATTCTTTTTCTTTTCTCCAAAAGCGGTTTGAATAATATGGTTAATCTCCGCATCAATTTGTTCTTCCTGCTTAATTACCGTTATGACAAATTCATCTTCTGAAGCAACAGTAGCCTGGATCCAGAAAGGCTGATCTAAACTAAAGTCTACCTCATCTCTGGCTTTTGAAATCAATTCCCAAAAAAACTGTTCAGTTCTCGCGGAACGTTGAAACAAGTCAGCAAGAGATATATTGCGATCTGCGAGCTCGGTAAAGGAGATAAAAATGCGAACCGTATTGTCATTTACCTTAAGAATACGCATAAGTTCCACCTCTCCTTTCCATGGACGTGATTGATAAAAACACGATTGCTTAATTATATTATATCATGAGACGTCAATAATCAATTCCATTAAATGTCAAACATAAGCTATGCTATTATATGAAATTGTCAGCTTGTCGGGTTAATACGCTGCATTGAACTACCTCTTTTTTCTGGTGAAGATAAGTGACTTCCACTAAATCGTTCTTATGAAGCTTATGGAAAGCAGCTGCATCAATACTTAACGTGAGTATCTCTTCTCCGCTGCGCAAAGTGAGCGTATACTGCTCAGCTTCCGCCGCGAGGCTTTCGATGACCCCTTTCGATATTGCAGGGTCGTTCAGCCAATCCTGATTGTAATTCATAAACATCAGGGCGTAAATAAAAACGATTAAGACCAGGAAAAGCGATTTGGCTGCAGCAAGAAATTTGCTGAAATGATTCTTTTCGGCCAACGCCTTTCTAAGTATAGAAAGACATTTTATCCCTATAAAAATGCAGACAAGAAAAAGACCGCTCAAAGCCGGCCAACTAATTTTAAAAAGATATAAATAATAGTCGATATGCACTGCTAATCCTTTTTCACTATCTTTTCTTTATCAGCGCCGCATTCGGGACATTGTTTCGGACGACATCTTCCTTCAGAGACCTTTTTGCATACACTGCATTCCCACATAGCCATACTTAGATGCCCCCCTTTTCTGATTCAATTTAAAATCAATTCAATTAGATTAATATAAATCAATACCTAGAAAAAGTCAAGTTAGCCTACCAAATCTCCAGTCACCAGTAAACAGACAGACGGAGCCAATCAGGCCAAAAACTTCAAATCTTCCAGCTCATCGGTTCTAAAGATGAATTCCGGATCAAGCTGAACGATCAGTCTGTCCGTGAGATTGACAATCCCTCCGATAAATGAGGCAGCGACCAAAGGAGGAGCCTGGACAACATTCTCGAGTGTCCTTACCTCAATGATTTCATCAACGGCAATGCCGACAACCTCATCATTAATTTTCATAATGATTGCAAAACCAGCCTCATTCCGGGACGGAATCTCAAATTTGGCATGCAGATCAATCAGTGGAATCGCCTGACCTCTGATAATAATAAGGCCTTTGACATATTCCGTGGACTGGGGTACAGGATGAACTTCTGTCAGCTGTGTTATTTCCTGCACGACCTCAATCGGGAGGCCATATTCTTCGCTACCCAGCAAAAAAATAACGGATTGGGAGCCCATAGTTATCACCTCTTACGCATGTTCTGCTTTTTCGGAAGCCAGTTACACCTTTCCTATTTCATTGACAGCTTTCTGTAAAATCTCATCATTGGTTTGGACCACTTTTTGATTCGCTGAATACGAGCGCGTTACCTGAATCATTTTGACCATTTGCGCATTTAGGTCAACGTTTGATTCCTCAATAAAACCCTGTTCAACCCGGACGTTTTTCGGTAGTATTTCCGTAGGCGGATTCTGGCTGCTATAAAGACTCGTAAGTCCGTCACGATCCAGATCTTCCGCAGGAATGTCCACAATTGTAAGTCTATCTATGATCTGGCTGCTCTCAGTACTGACAATTGTTCCATCCTGCAGAATAGTGAAATCGTCCGGCAAAGGGCCGATTGCTCCGCTTTGACCAAGAACAAGATTACCACCTGCTGTTCTGAGCATGCCGGAAGGATCAACCTGAAAATGTCCGTTTCTGGTATAACGTTCCCCGTCAAGCGTTTCAACGACGAAAAAGCCGTCGCCGTTAAGCGCCACATCGGTCATATTCCCGGTTTCCCGGATCAAACCTGGTTCTGTGCTGTATAAGACTTTCTCCGCGTAGACACCCGTTCCCATGATTCCGAGCGGGACATTCTCCGAAGGCTTGTCACTGGTCGTAGAAGGCGTGAGCCTGCTGACCAGCAGACGCGGAAAAGAAGTGACCCGCTCACTTTCCTCCAGATAGCCGGGATTGTTTATACTCTCCAAATTCCGGTCTATTGCCTCACTTTGTTGGTTATTTAAGATCATTCCTGAAGCCGCCGTATATAATCCCCTTAGCAAAAAAACTCACGCTCCTCAAACGAACGTCTATTCTTGGATGGCTATTCTTGAATTGCCTGTTTCAGCATGGAAAGATGCATCGTCAGCATCCTGGATAATGAATTGTATTGAAGTGTATTTTCTGCAAGCCTGGTCATCTCGAGGTCAATATCCACGTTATTTCCGTCATTGCGGTAGATGGTATTCTCATCCTTAACTACAAAGCCGTCTGAAGTCAGCCCTGTCCCGGTA
This sequence comes from Dehalobacter sp. CP, assembly GCF_047652685.1. Taxonomy (NCBI): domain Bacteria; kingdom Bacillati; phylum Bacillota; class Clostridia; order Eubacteriales; family Desulfitobacteriaceae; genus Dehalobacter; species Dehalobacter sp. CP. The sequence goes on along the minus strand of NZ_CP157399.1, from coordinate 753,508 downwards.
ATAGGGATATGGCCGGGCTCTGTGCCGGATACTGTTGCCGTATTGTTTATGCTGTCCATCGTGGCCTGCAAGATTTTATCAAAACTAACATCTGACCTTTTAAAATCGGGCGTATCATTATTGGCAATATTGTCGGCTAAGACACGCTGACGCAGTCCGAGTCCGTCCAAACCGCCCTCGAGTAAATTAAAAATCGGACTATCCAGCCAACCTGCCATACTCATCTCCTCATCGCAATGGTTTGGACCGTCATCTCATCCTCGTCCTGCGTAATCCTGACATCAACCTGATATGCTCTCTGGATCCGTATGAGATCAGTCATTGCCGTTAATAGATTCGTATTGGATTTTTCCAGCATCGCGTTCTTAATGACGCCAAATCCATCTTTCCCAGGGACCCCTGCAGTCGCCTGGCCCGAGGCTTCAGTTGCAAAAAAGACATTGTTTCCAGCCTGTTCTAAGCCATCGGAATTCGTAAAGCGGAAAACAGAAATCTTGCCCAGGGTAACAATGTTGCTCTGTTTTTTCTCTTCCCCAGTAAGGACAGTCGTATCCGCATTTTCTGCCGCTGTCCGTACGCCATAGATGGTACCATCGCTGTTAACACTAATGTCCGTCACATTATCCGGAACTGCCACCTTCGGTTCAAGCAGCATGCCTTCGTTATTGACCAGGTTTCCGGCAGCATCGACGCCGAAAACACCTGACCGTGTATATCCAATTTTTCCATCCGTGGTTTTTACCTGAAAAAATCCATCTCCACAGATCGCGAGGTCCAAAGGATTCCCGGTACTCACTAGGGACCCTTGGGAAAAATCAAGGCGGTTTCCGTCATAGTGATTGACGTGAATCACCGGATTTTGCGTCACAGGCACACCGCCATACTGCGCCATGGTATTGCTTCTATCCTGAACATCGTAACATTCTTCAATGGACAGCAGCTGTTCCTTGAAACCTGTCGTGCTTGCATTTGCCAGATTATTACCAATCATATCGATACGATCCTGAAGCGTTTGTAAATATTCCGTTGACAACTTCATTGTTCGCAATCTCCTTTACCTGCTTAATACTTCTCCGTCAACGTCAAATATCCTTCATTATTTAGCTGCGTTTCAGGTTGATCAGTTCTTCAAGCAGGGTGTCAGAAACCGTAATAACTCTGGAGTTAGCCTGGAATCCGCGCTGGGTTACGATCATATCCGTAAACTCCTGGGAAAGGTCAACGTTGGACATTTCAAGGTATGATGTCATGATATCGCCCTTGTCGCCACTGCCCGCGACCCCAAGTTCAGCGTCACCTGAGTTGTTGCTTTGTGTATAGAAGTTGTTCCCCTCATAATTCAGTCCGCCTTCATTGTTGAACGTAGCAAGGGCCAGCTTAAACATTTCACGGCTAACAGAATTGCCCGTTGCAGCATCCGTGAAAACCCCGGTAACGACGCCTTTGGAATCAATCCCGTAGCTTTCCAGCGTATAATCAGTACCACCGATCTGATACGTCTCTCCCTGCTGGATAATGATATCGGACAACGTGGTCATATCATAATCAGTTGTTGAAGGAAAATGATCATTCGTATTATCAGCTAATGCATAATCTCCATTCAGATACCCTTGGACTTTTGCTCCTGTGTTCGTATCGACCAGCATACCGTTTTCATCAAGATCAAAATTGCCGGTCCGGGTATAATAGGTGTTTGGCCCAATCTCAACAACAAACATTCCTTCTCCCTGGATCATCATATCTGTCGATTTACCGGTATAGGAAGAGCTTCCCTGCGTCATAATCTTATCGACGGATCCAAGCACGCTGCCGAGACCGATTGTAATGCCGTTGGTCCCCCCTATCGTTGCTGTTGAAGGATTGCCCGCAGTGGCTAGGCTTGGAGCTGAAGCTCCTTGGGAAGCCTGCCCGAGCATCGTTGCGAAACTGGCTCTTTCTCTTTTATATCCACTCGTGTTGACATTGGCGATATTGTTACCAATAACGTCCATCGCGGTCTGGTGATTTCTTAAACCCGTAATTGCGGAATATAGTGAACGCATCATAAGGCGTTTCCTCCTGTTAGTTCAATTTTATTCAAAAGTTGTTCTGATACAGACGCATTTTCTTTGCCTTTTGCTTACGGTGCAGCAGCAGAGCCTTTGATCTCTGTAATATCCTCTAAAGACAATTCGGCGTCCCCGACCACCAGGGCCAGCGAACCATCGGACCATTTTACCGAAGTGACCGTTCCGCTCTGCGATGCTCCAGCACTGTCAGTCCAGGTTACCTGTTTGCCGATCATTGCCGCTCCTTGCGTCAACAGAGATTGGCTGTTCAACGTAACCATGCTTTCTTTCAGCTCATCCATCGCTGTTGCCATGTTTGAGAGCTGTTCAAGAGAACCGAACTGGGCAAGCTGGGCAACGAACTGAGTATCATCCATCGGAGACATTGGATCCTGGTTTTGCAGCTGAGCAACCAAAAGCTGCAGAAAGGCCTGTTTATCTAAAGTCGTACTGTCAGTACTGCTGGTACTGGCGTTTGTGGCTGTATCCGAAGTTGTACCGGTTACATTATAGACGCTTGTCATGGTTTCCTCCTCGTTTCAGACACTGACATTAATTCGATTACCCTGGTTACTTGTCGTCAGGTAAGACGTAAATACCGGTAAAATACTGCTTGCTTCTTCTTGAAGGGTTAAGGCTGTTTCCTGCTGGCTGCGGTAGTTATTCCTGTCCTGCGAGGACTGCTGGTCATTCTGGCGGTAACTCATTTCGAGAGTTCCACACGAAACGCCGATCTGCGCCAGACCGTTCCGCAAATCCTGCAGATTGTTCTGAAGCAACGATCCCGTAGCCTGTTCAGAAGCATTGATGATTAGATGCAACTGCCCATTTTCAAGCTTCATGGATACATTCAGCTTTCCAAGGTCCTGCGGCTGCAACTGAATGGAGATCTCCTTAATCTCCTGAGAATTCAGATCCTGTTTGTTCAGGATGCCCAAAACCTGGTCCCAAACCGCACCTGGGCTGACCGATCCTGCTTTGACACTGCTTACATCAGTTGCTGAGCTGGAAAGCGCAACATCAGTCTTGTTTCCTGAAACCAGTATCTGGTTCGGATCTATTGATCTGTCCATCAAATAGTTTTGAGAGTTGTTTCCCGAAGAAGATGAATTCTGCTTGTTTTCTGCAGAATCGTCCGCCGCTGTAACGCCGCTCAGGATATTCTGAGTGGTTGTCTCCAGGGCTGTTGCGGCAGAATTGTCCGCTCCGTTCTTATCTTGAATCAGAGACAATTTGTCAGACAGCCAGTTGAGCAGCTTCGCATTCGTATCCAAAGGTTCTGTTGCTTGATTATTCTGGTTTTTTTGTGAAACAATTTTCCCAGAGAGTTCTTTTAAATATCCTAATATATCATCCAACTCCGCTGGATCGAGAGAATCGGCCGTCGAACCAGAAATCCCTTTAAGTCCGAAAGCCTGCAGGTAGTTCCCGAGGTGTAAACCTTCGCCATTGGTCATAGTCTTATCGGCTTGCCCTGCGCCTGAGGAAAGAACTTCTTCCAAGGCTTGTCCGAGCATCATCCAGGCATCATCGTTTCCTTTCAGTGCTAAACCTGATACCAGGGAACTATTTTGATCTCCATTTGATCCGGAAGTGGCCTCCATGCCAGCCGGAAATAGGTTTTGAAGAATTTGCAGATAAGTGCTTAGTTCCGAAACAGTCCCATCAGAAATGGTGACTTCTCCTGAATCGGAATCCGGACCAGCTTCCGCCAATTCTCCAAGAATTTGTTTATCAGCCTTGTTGGAAGGATTCAATTTCTGCATAAAAAGCGCAAACAGAAGGTTGTTCTGGTCAATGCCCTTACCTTCTTTTCCTGCTGCAGAATCAGTTTTTGTTCCTTCAACATTTACAGGCGTCAAAACATTCGCTACATTCATCCTTTCACCTCCTGTGTACTGTTATTCAATATATCGGCAAATTTTGGCCCGAACTTTAGTTTCTGCCAATAAAAAAACCATTCTGTCCTCCAAAATGGTTTAGAAAATATTCTTTTTCTGTCTTCCCAGATAGCCTCGTAATCGTAAGATGGCCTGAGAATGAACTTGTGAGATCCGGGATTCCGATAAATTCATCACCACCGATATCTCTTTTAAAGTCAGTTCTTCCCGATAATATAAAGCGACCACCAGCTTCTCTTTCTCCGATAATTTCTCAATGGCTTCCGTCAAAATCTGTTTCTGTTCCTCTTTTTCGATCTGGCCAAACGAATCCTGCGAGCTCGGGTCAATAATCAGATCAAGAGGTGAACTGGTGATGTCCTCGTTATCGTTGGAATTGACATCTTCAAGCGACACGAGTGTCATATACTGTCCCTGCAGCAGGGTCGCATTCAATTCCTCAACGGAAATATCGAGGTGCCGGGCTGCTTCTTCCAGGGTTGGGCTGCGTCCAAGCTGGTTTTCCAGCCAGGCATAACCCTGCGTAACCTGCTTGACCTTCTGGCGTGCTGAATGCGGAACCCAATCCATCGTTCTTAATCCATCAATAATCGAACCCCTGATTCGTAACGTTGCATACGTTTCAAATTTTACGCCGCGAGAAGGGTCAAATTTTTGAAGCGCATCCAGCAAGCCAAATACGCCGTACCCAAATAAGTCCTCCTGATCAATATGCTCTGGCAGAGACATGGCTAGCCGGCCTGCAATCCTTTTCACGAGCGGCAAGAACTTCTCTAAATGCTCTTCTGTCCATACAGCTTGTTTGGGTGTATCATATTGTCCTTTATACATGCAGCATACACCTCCTTATTGATCATCACCCCAGCCCATTTTTCTGACAATCTCCGCTCTGGCTGCAGCATCCGGTAACTGATCCATGATCTGGTTGTTAATTTGGCCCGGAACCCGTTTTTTTAGTGACAGAAGGCTCTCTGCAGGCTGCCCCGTCTTATTCGGGGCATTTTCGTCCTGACTTTCCATATCCCCAAGGAAGATATCAATTTTGGAAGGTGTTTTTTCTTCTTTGACCGGAGGAGAGGCCTTATTCCATAACACAATAAGCCCTTTGCCCAAAAGATAAATAAATAAAAAAGCCAGCACGGTTCGTAGTATGATAGCAGGATAACGATAGCCGTTGAATATGGAGAATACCAGAACGATTCCGGCGCTGATAACTGACAATCCAAATGCGTTTTTTTTAAGTTTTTTTTCTGGCTCTGCCATCAGATCACCTTTTCCCCATGGTTAATGGTCCTCACATGCAAATCGCCGGATTGAATGTCAAAAGTGATCGTTCGCCCGAAGTTGCCGCCAACATCGTGGACAAGCAGCGGAATCCCGGCCTTTTTTAATTCCTGTTCCACTGACTGGGCGTTGCGCTCCCCAATTTTCAAGAGCGGTGCCTTATTCCCAAACGAAAACATCTGAGCCCCACCGGCCATTTTGGCTTTGAGTCTCGATTTTATAACCCCAAGCTTAAACATTTCCTCGAGCATCATGGCCAGGCATGTGTCGGCATACTTCATCGGATTGCCCTGAAGGCTCTCCAAAGAGTTGGGTAGCATGATATGGGCCATTCCCCCAATCTGGGATACCGAATCATAAACACATACCCCGATACACGAACCCAGGCCTGCCGTCATCAGCTTGTCAGGAGACCTTTCCACTTTGTAATCAGCCATTCCTACAATGATCGTTTTGCTCATATACCAAATACTCCCAATAATTTATCAAGAGAACCTTTACTCGGAATAAAGAAAAATTTCCCTTCCACTTCTTTAACCCCGGATAATTTTGTATCAATGATCAAAACGTCGTCATCGATTATTCCTTCTTCCAGCAGGACACCGTCAATAATCGCGCCGACCATGTCAATGGCCATGGCCGGAATTGACGGATGCAGGAGGACTCCGGAAAACTTGGACAATGCGATGATGAAGGAACTGACCAGAATATTTCCGACTTCCTGCAGCGCCGACTGCGCCATTTCATCACTGAAGATATCCGGACGTTCCTGAAGTGAAAGCAGTTTTTGGGCTATGACCCTGGCACTTTCAATCGGGAGGACAAAAATAGCCTTTCCGGGTGCGTCCCCCTCGACTTTCAGATAAAGGGCCACCTGGACGGTATCGTATTCACCAAGCGCCTCGCCGAGTTTTTCGAGCGGAACAAGCCATACTTTCGGCACGGACATGTCTATTCTTGCCTGCAACAGTTTAGAAAGTGATGTTGCCGCATGCCCTGAACCTATATTTCCAATTTCCTTTAAAGCTTCCAGCCTGATTGCAGATATCTCCATGTTCAAACCAGTCCTTTCTTACGCATCTCTCGTTGCAGCTCAAACACATAGGTAATAATTTTATCACGCGTTTTTTCAGAAATCTCATAAAACTCCGCAGAAACCAGATAAGAATCTTTTTCTTCTTTCATGCAGCGAACGACAATTGCCGGAATCTGCATCGGCGTATCCCCGATGACAGGCTCCACCAAAACCGGTGTCTTTTCAGGTATGCACTCTCTAGCGTGAAAAAGCAAACCGCCGCCACTCAAATCATGCATAAATCCTTTCTGCTCTATCCCTAAACCGTTTCTCTCCACTATCCTGTATTGGAGAGGACTAACCACCTGAACCCTAACATATTTTCTTCTTTGAACTTTGGATATTTTCTCGGGAAATTCGATAATAAACGTTGGAATAGGAACAGAGAGCCTTTTGATCAGGACGGTCGAAAAGGAATACGCCGACAGGTCGTCAACAAATACCACTTCCAGCTGTGTTCCCTCTCGAAGCGGAATAAACTGGCCGCCAGCGACCGGTACCCCGATGGTTATGATTTTCTGCCCAACCTCTTCTACCCTGGTCTTATATCTGCCCTGATATTCTCCTTCAGGGACAACAATTTGGACACTTAAGCCTTCATATATTTTGTCTTTATAAAGCATCTTCATCACTCCCCAAATACCTCTGACCAGGCTAGTCACATCGTTTGATGTCTGACGTTATCTTAATTTCATTATTTCAATTTCAGCAGAGAAGAAATAAATCCTCTGATTCCGCTGCTTTGAGTCGGAGGCTGCATATATACGCCTGCAACATTTCCGGCGATCCATTGCACGCAGCGATAGGCATAACTTTCAGGATCCGATAACCCGACCGGCTTCTGTTCCATCACGGAACGTCCGACTGATGGGTCGTCGTAAACCCATCCCAATAAACTGATGGGCATACCCAAAAACTTCGTAACCGCATGCTCCAGTCTTTCATAGGCCTGCTTGGCTTCTGCTTCACTCTTAACCCGATTCACCACAATGTTGAGATTCACTTTCCCGGTCGGACTTTTGATTGATTTGATCAGTCCATAAGCATCGGTCATGGAAGGCGGCTCCGGCGTAAGAACGAGAATGACATCATCCGCCGCGCTGATAAAGTTCAGTACGGTATGTCCTAAACCAGCTCCGGTATCAATCAGTAAAATATCTGCCATTTTTTCAAGGCGGCCAAGATTAACAAGAACATTTTTCAGCTGTCCTCTGTCCAAATTTGCGAGCTCTACCATTCCAGATGCTCCAGGCAATACTTTGATTCCTTTGCCAATCGGGTAAAGAATATCTTCAATTCTTTTTTCGCCAGTCAGCAGGTGTTTAATATTGTATTTCGGCGTGATCCCAAAAGCTACATCGACATTGGCCAGTCCAAGATCTCCGTCGAGAATAATCACCCTGTAATTGTATTCGGTCAGAGCAAGCGCCAAGTTCACCACAAAACTGGTCTTGCCCACACCGCCTTTGCCGCTGCTGACTGCAATGACCCGCATATTTCTTGGCATTGCAACTTCTCTTTCACTCGCCATCTGCCTGAGTATACTTGCTTGGTCATGCATATGGATTATCCTCCCCAAGAACGTACCGGGTTAGTTTCTCGGATGTAGCTGCATCAATATCATCCGGGACATTCTGTCCGTTTGTTAAATATGCAACAGGCAAATTGGTCTTTGCCAGAAGATCAAGTATGGAACCGAGAGAAAAGCTCTCATCCAGCTTTGTTAAGATCAGATGCGTGGATAACTCATTGAACCTTTCGTAAACTTTCATCTGGTCTGTCAGGTTGGTCGTGACACTCATGACAAGCATTGTCAGATCAGGTTTGGCCTTGTCCAAAAAAGCTTCCAGTTCATCCATATGAAGGTCGTGCTGTGGACTGCGTCCGGCTGTGTCGATAAAAATAAGTTCTTTGTCGGCATGGATATCAATCGCTTCCTTCAACCCTTCCGGCGTCATGACGACTTCAACGGGAACACCGATGATTTCTCCGAAAGTTCTGAGCTGTTCGACCGCCGCTACTCTGAATGTGTCGGCAGTCACCAGTGCCACCTTTCTTCTTTCAATGATGCTGAAACCTGCTGCAAGCTTCCCAATGGTTGTTGTTTTCCCGACTCCGGTGGGTCCTACCATCGCGACCACCAGTGTCCTGGATTTGCTAGGCCTGATAACCTCGGTGTTTGAACATAACCTTTCTACTTGATTTTTCAAAAGTTCAAATACTTTTGCATTGTTTTTCCACTGGTCTTCGGCAAGATCGTTTCTGATAGGTTCGAGCAGTTCAGCGGCAGTCTCTCTGCTGGCTCCTCTGTCCGTCAGAAAATTAACCCAGTGGGAGTAGGGTTTGGATTCAGCACTGCTGCTTAAGTCCCCTTTGGTGATATGCCCTTTGATTTCTTTTAAAATATTGTGCATCTGTTTGATTTCGGACTGGGCATCATCGGAAATACTCTGCTCTCTAGTGTTTTCATTTTCTTTTTCTCTGTAAGCTTCATAGGCCTTTTTTATCGCATCCGTATTAACAACTTTGACAGGTTCATCCTCCGCTGACTTCATCGCGGCATAATTTTGCTGTCTTTCTTCAATCGCTGCGGTAATTTCCACTTTTGTACGCGCAAAAAAGCCCAGGAATCCGCCTTCTTTAATCTGGCGGGTCTGTAGAATCACTGCCTCCGGCCCAAGCTCCCGTTTAATCTTCCCCATTGTATCTGCCACATTGTCACCGACGAACCGTTTCACCCTCATTAATCCAACACCACCATTCCAAGAGCCTGAACCTCTATTCCCTGTACAAGTTCATTATAAGACAGGATGACCAGGTGAGGAAGCTGACGCTCTGTCATTCTTTTTAAACTTATCCTGACCACAGGAGCACACAACATTACGGGATTGTGTCCCTGCAGCATAATTTTTTCTACTTGGGCCCCTATCCTTTTTAAGAGCTTCTGTATGACATTCGGATCAATATTCACGTAACTGCCGAAGTCCGAGGGGCGAAGATTATCCAAAATCATCTGCTCAATCTTGGGCTCAAGCGTAATTACTGGCAATTTTTTTTGAGGATTTAGGAAGGGCTGTACGATCTGGCGGGCCAAACTCTGCCGGACATATTCGGTGAGCCTGTCGATATCTTTTGTCAAAGGAGCACAATCAGCAAGCGTTTCCAGGATCGTCACCAGATCTTTAACCGATACTCTTTCCCGCAGCAGGTTGCTGAGTACCTTCTGAACCTGCCCTAGACTAAGCAGGTCAGGAATAAGCTCTTCGACAACTGCCGGCGACTGTTCCTTGGCATGATCAATTAATTTCTTCACATCCTGCCGGCTAATAATCTCATGGGCATGCGTTTTTAGAACTTCCGTCAAATGGGTGGCGAGTACAGTCGGTGCATCGACGACGGTATACCCGGAAAGTTCAGCCTGCTCTCTGACCGACGCGTTAATCCATTTGGCATCAAGACCAAAGGCCGGTTCTTTTGTCGGAATACCCTGGATGGAATCATCCTCAATTCCCCCACTGAAGGCCAGGTAATGATCGGTCATCAATTCCCCGGAAGCAACCTCGGCGCCTTTCAGTTTGATCGTATACTGATTCGGCTGCAGATTCATATTATCCCTGACCCTGATCACCGGAACGATAAATCCGAGTTCCCCGGCCAGCTGCCTGCGGATCAGAATAATCCTGTCCAGAAGGTCCCCGCCCTGACCGGCGTCAACCAGCGGAATCAGCGCATAGCCGATTTCCAGTTCCATATGATCAATTCCAAGCATATTCATTACATTTTCAGGCTTTTTGGTCTCGTCAATATCGCTTCTAACCGCTGCCTCCGATTCTTTCTTGGCTGCCTGAGCAGTGTTGCGCTGAAGGTAGTAACCCATTCCGGCTGTAGCGGTGGCGAACATCAGCATCGGTACCTGGGGCATGCCAAAAATTGCAAGAGCTACCAATACCCCAGAAGTAATATAAAGCGCCTTTGGAGTCCTGAACAGCTGTTTGGCCAGATCCTGCCCGAGGTTACTGTCTGATGCAGCTCGGGTTACGATAAGCCCAGTAGCGGTTGAAATCAGCAGCGCCGGGATCTGGGTTACCAGACCGTCTCCGATCGTCAGCAGCGTGTAGGTGTATAGAGCGTCGGTGACCGCCATACCCTTGGTTGCCATCCCGATAATAAAGCCGCCGATAATGTTAATTAGCAGGATAATGATTGCCGCAATGGCATCCCCTTTGACAAACTTGCTAGCGCCGTCCATCGCACCGTAAAAATCTGCTTCCTGCTGGATATGCAGTCTTCGGGCTCTAGCTTCCTGATCCGTGATGATGCCGGCGTTCAGGTCGGCATCGATGCTCATCTGTTTCCCGGGCATTGCATCCAGGGTAAAGCGGGCCCCAACTTCGGATACGCGTTCCGCACCTTTGGTGATGACCAGAAACTGTACCACGACCAGGATACAGAACACAATAAAGCCAACAATCGGATTTCCCTGGATGACAAACTCTCCAAACTGCTGAATGACCTGCCCCGCCTCAGCCTCGAGTAAAATCAGTTTCGTCGTGGAAAGATTCAGGGCAAGTCGGAACAGTGTCATGGTCAGCAGCAAAGAAGGCAGTACGGAAAACTCCAGTGGATCCTTTGTAAAGACAGCCAGCAGAAGAATCAGAACTGATCCAGTAATGTTTAAGGTAATAAGAAAATCAAGCCAGCCTGCGGGTACGCCAATGACCATGACAACAATAATGCCGACAATGCTGATGGCTGCGATAATATCCGTATTTCTTGCTAATCTGCCCGCGCGAGCTGTGGCCATGATGCAGTATCCTCCTGTTTCTTAATTCAGTGTTTTGCGATGATGATACTTCAATATCTATTAAACCATTGGTTAAAGAAAAATCGCTTTTCGGGTAGGTCTCCGCAATATATAGCCGCTTTCGGTCGTTGCGTCCTCCTTGACGCATCGCTCCTTGCCATCCGTGGCACGCAGACTTGCCCTAACATAATGGTACCAGCTCCTCTACGCGGAATAGGACCGTCTCTTTTTGTTGAGACGGAAGACAAACGCGAGGACTTCGGCGACTGCCTTGTATAGTTCCCTTGGCACGGACTGCCCAAGCTCAACCTGGGAATAAAGCGATCTGGCCAAAGGCTTGTTTTCCATAATCACAATATTGTTTTTTTCGGCAACCACCCTGATTCTTAAAGCCATTTCATTCTGCCCTTTGGCAACGACATAGGGAGCAGGATATTTGGCTGTATCATACTTTAGGGCGACTGCATAATGTGTCGGGTTCGTAATAACGACATCGGCCTGCTTGAGATCCTCCATCATTCTGCGCATGGCCATCATGCGCTGGCGTTTCTTAATCTGGCTCTTAATGAGCGGATCTCCCTCAGTCTGTTTATATTCTTCTTTGATTTCTTCCTGGGACATTCTGAGATTTTTCTCATAGTCCCACCATTGATAAAGGAAATCGGCAAATGCAATAACCAGAAAGGCCAGCGCTATTTTCCAGGCCATTTCAAACAACAACCCGCTTAGGAAAATGAGGGACTGACCAACTTCTGCTCCTTGCAGTGCCGAAAATACATCGATGTTTTTTCGAATGACATCGATAAGAAAATAACCAATCACCAGCACTTTGAACAAGGACTTAACCAAATTGACCAGGGCCTTTAGACCAAACATTCTTTTGACCCCTTCAACAGGACTCATTCTTGAGAATTTCGGGATCATAGGCTCGGTAATGAACACCGGCCCCGTTTGCAGAAAATTTACGGCAAAGGCGATCACCAGCGCGGCAGCAAATACCGGAGCCAGGATCAGCAGGCACTGCCAGGAAACATCGATGACAACCTTCCAGAGGGACTGAATATTCCAGTCCACGGAGAGAGTTGCTGTATACGTAAAAATGTTAGCTAACCTTTGAAACACATATGGCAGCCATATTTTCAGCAAACCGATAATTGCCAGAAGCATTACCGCCGAAGTCAGTTCCTGACTTTTAAGTATCTGGCCTTTTTTACGAGCGTCCTGCTTTTTCTTGGGAGTCGCCGGGAACCTTTTCTCAGCTATACACTCCACCCCCTGAACAGTTCAAAAATCCACTGCATCGTAATATCGAAAACTCTGGATACCGTATCTCCAAAGAAAGCAATCATCAAATACAGCATGGCCAAGCCAAAAATGATCTTTACCGGGAATATCACGGAAAACATATTCAGCTGCGGTACGATCTTCGCTAAAAGGCCGACACCGACATCCGCCAGTAATATGGCGCCAAAGACCGGCATTGCAATCTGCAGCGATAAACTTAAGACCTTCCCGGTAATTTCAATAAAAAATTCTGCGCCATAGTTCACCCCGACAGGATTAATCGGCAGAAACTCATAACTTTTGGTCACCGCAGCGATGATATAGTAATGGGAGTTTGTGGCCAGAAGCAGCATCGTTGCAATCATAGCCAGGAAACTTCCCGTCATCGGACTTTGCATACCGTTGATCGGATCGACAACATTCCCAGTCATAAACCCGAGTTGAAAATCAATCAGCTGCCCAGCTCCCTGCATGACCATGGAAAGCAAGTTGATAATGAATCCTATCGTAAGGCCCAGAAGCGTCTCCTTCACCAGTATCCCAATCAAAGGGAGCAATTCATTCGGTATGACAGGGTTTTGGGCTTGAATCAGTGGGTATACTACAAAGGACAGTCCTGCGGCGAGACCAAGTCTTATCATCGCCGGAACGCCTTTTGCGCCGAACACCGGAGCAAGCATGACCATTCCTGCCCAGCGGGAAAAGATAAGCATGAATAAAGTAAGATTCCACTGTAAGTAATCAGACAGGTTCAAATTGCTTCCTCCATTGGGCTGCTTTTAATACCGGGCATATGTGGCAATCTCAGTAAAGAGCGTTGCCGTGTAAGTGGTCATGACATTTAGCATCCAGGGGCCCAAGATAAGCAGAATCACGGCAACTCCCAATAATTTTGGAATAAAGGACAGCGTTTGCTCCTGTATTTGCGTCATTGCCTGAAAAATACTCACAATAAGACCGATAAGCAGGCTTACCGCCAGGACCGGTCCGCCAACAATGACTGCTATCGCTATTGCTTCTTTGGCCATAGCAAGAATTTGATTTTCAGACATTCCGTTTCACCTCTGGCAAATTTCTTGGAAATCCATTTAACTGAAACTTGAAACCAGAGACTTCACCACCAATGACCATCCGTCAACCAGAACAAACAGTAATATCTTGAACGGCAGGGAAATCATCATCGGAGGCAGCATCATCATCCCCATCGACATCAGCGTACTCGATACAACCATATCGATAATAATAAAAGGAATAAAAATCGCAAAACCCATCTGGAAAGCCGTCTTTAATTCACTAATGACAAAAGCCGGGATTAAAACATACGTCGGGATATCCCCATACGTTTTGGGCTGCTCAATTTTTGCCATATTCACAAACAACGCCAGATCTTTTTCCCTGGTTTGTTTAAACATAAACGTTCGCAACGGCTGTTGGGCTTTGTCCAGGGCTTCCTCCTTCGTTATCTGGCTTTGCAGGTAAGGCTGAAGCGCATTGGTATTGATTTCGTTGAACGTTGGCATCATGACAAAAAAAGTAAGAAATAAGGAAAGTCCGATAATGACTTGGGTAGGAGGCAGCGTTTGTGTTCCCAGCGCATTACGGACAAAAGATAAAACGACAACAATCCGGGTGAAAGAAGTCATTAATACCAGAATAGCCGGTGCAAAGGAAAGGACAGTAACAAGTAAAAGGATCTGAACTGCTGAGCCAGTCTGCCCTACATCAAGTGTTATGTTCATTTTTTCTCCTCCTTGAGATAGTACTCAAGTTCAGCAGAGAAAGATTCATTCTTTTGCTTCCTTCTTAACCTCTTCCAGATGCCGGACATCCATCTGTCCATCTTTTCCTGCGGTTGTCGGGCAATTTCTTCAAGAATTTCAGCAGCAACATCAAGATCGTCAATCTCGGCCACCTTTGTGATATGATGATCCGTCCCGCCAAGCACCTGAATCTTACCGGCAATTTCGACCAAATACAGGGTCTGTTGGCCGTTTAAGACCTGCCGGTCAAGGACTCTTACCCACGGAGATTGAATATTGCGCACCGAAAAGCGGTTCAGACGTTTCATCAGCCATAAGGCTACGGCGAGAATAATCAAAAAGACGACAATCATCCCGATCAGACCGGCCCAGGAAAAAGGTTCCGTTGCGGTTGTCGCTGATGCTGCAGCTTCTGAAGCACCCGGATAAGGCTGATTTTCATATCCGTTCATGGCTATTTCAGCGCCTTGGCGATCGCTTCAAGTACTCTTTCCGCTTGGAAGGGTTTGACAATAAAATCTTTTGCTCCGGACTGGATAGCTTCAATAACCATGGCCTGCTGACCCATTGCACTACACATGATGACTTTGGCCTGCGGATCCTTGGTTCTGATCTCTTTCACAGCCTGAAGCCCATCCATTTCGGGCATTGTAATGTCCATAACTGTGATATCCGGTTTCAATTCCATGTATTTGTCGACACCAACCATCCCGTTTTCTGCCTCACCGACAACCTGATAGCCATTATTGGCCAGGATATCTTTGAGCATCATTCTCATAAATGCAGCGTCATCAACAAGCAAAACTGTTTTACCCACTACTCTTCCTCCTTGATCTAGTTTAATGTGTCGATTCTTTCATTTGGATTCACAATTTCTGTGATACGGATTCCAAAGGTCTCGTTGATTACGACAACCTCGCACTTGGCGATAAGTTTGCCGTTAACAATCATATCGACCGGCTCGCCTGCCAGGCGGTCAAGTTCAACGACGGATCCGGGACCCAAATCCAGGATTTCCTTGATCGTTTTTATTGCTTTACCGAGCTCAACATTGACCTGGAGCGGAACATCATAAATCAGTCCCAGATTACTTGGCAGACCTGCGAGCCCCCCCGAAGAAAGCGGTGCAAACTGCGCCGGCTGCACAAAGGTTGGTTGAACCCTCTGGGAAGGGAAATCCACAGGCGGCTGCCATATTGTCTCCATCGGCGAAGGTGGCGGAGCCTGCGACTTCGGTATCTGCGGCTCCGGCTGCACAGACATGGCTGGTGCAGTGTATTGGGGCTCCGGCACTGTCTCCTGTACCGGCGAGGTATACATCTGTCCCAGAAGCCTGTCGGCCATGCCTTTGGCAACTTCAAACGGGAGCACCTGAATCAGAACGCTGTCGATGATTCCTTCTATGATCATTCTAAAAGAAACTCTGATCAATGGTTCATCGGCATTCAGATTCTTGCTTAACTCATAAACCTCATTTTCCTCCTCCGCTACGATGACGCGGGGAGGCGTGATGTCCACAACCGAATTGAACATCGTAGACATGGATGTGGCTGCCGATCCCATCATTTGATTCATGGCCTCTGAGATACCGCTTAACTGGATATCAGATAGTTCATTTGTCGGACTCTTGCCGGTCCCCCCCATCATCAGATCCACAATAATGGAACCGTCTTCGCGGGAAAGAACCAGCATATTGGATCCTTCAATCCCTTTTTTATATTTGACATCAATGAGAACATGCGGCACAGGATAATCTTCAAATATTTTCTGCGCTGTGGTCAGGTCAACTTTTGGAGCAGTTATCTCTACGCGCTTTCCGACAAGTTGAGATAAAGTTGTTGCCGCTGTCCCCATCGATATATTCGCAATTTCCCCCATGGCGTCTTTTTCCATATCGGTAAGCTGAATAGTCTGGCTGCTACCTGAAACAGGCTCGTTGGCCTCTTGGGAATTGATATCCATCGAGCCGGACAGCAAGGCATCTATCTCCTCCTGCGAAAGCATTCCGTTACCCATCCTCATTCCCCCCTTTTTTAATGACATCAGTAATCTGCACTGCCATTCTGTTTCCGAATAAACCAGGCATTCCTCTGAATTTGATGTATTCTCCGACGTAGACAGCGAGAGGATCCTTGATGCCCTGATTCAGAGGGATCACGTCCCCCCGTTCCAGGTTGATCAGATCCTGTATGGTAATCTGGGCTTTGCCGATAATGGCTTTCATCGGTACTCTGGCCCATTCAATCTTTTGCCGGATCAACTCTCTTTCCTCAGGGGATATGACCTTCCCTCCCGAAGAAAACAGCAGCAGATTATTTAATTTTTCTAAAATTGGTTTCATAACAATATAAGGAAGACAAACATTGATCATCCCAGACTGCTCTTCAATCTTCACCTCCATGGTCACAACAACCACCATTTCGTTTGAAGCAACAATCTGGGTAAACTGGGAATTTGTCTCCACATTAATTAGCTGAGGATTACCTTCAAAAATTTCAGCCCAGGCTTCCCCCATTAACTGAACAATCTTGCTGAGCCGGCTGACAATAATCTTACGTTCGATTTCCGTCAAATCACGGTTTTTGGCCGGTTCCATCCCATGTCCGCCGAGCAGTCTGTCCACCAGAATGAAGGCCAGTGAAGGACTGAGCTCGAGCAGACCGTTTCCTTCCAGCGGCGGCATGCTGAAAATTCCAAGGATTGTCGGATAGGGCAGAGAACGGATAAATTCATCATAAGTTACCTGCTCGGTAGACAGCACTTTGGCATCTACGGCAGTGTGCATGTTCCCAGCCAGAAAAGTCGCCAGTGAGCGGCAAAAATTTTCATGGATATTCAGCAAGGAGTTCAACTGTCCTTTGGAAAACTTGTTGGGCCTTTTAAAATCATAAACTTTAATTTTATGAGGGCTGGACATTTTTATGGTTTCTTCATCAACTGAGCCGTCTGATAATGCATTTAGCAAAGCATCGATTTCCGCCTGGGATAATACTTCACCCATCCAATCCCTCCTCCTTTTAAACCATTTGAGATTTGTTAATCATAAATAAAATTTTTGAACAATACTTCTTTGACCTGGTCACCGCAGACATTATTCAGCTCGGTCAGCAGCTCCTCTTTGAGTTTTTCACGTCCTTCATTTGTCCGAATATCGTCAATTCCTTTCGAACCAATCACGGAAATGATACGGTCTCTCAAGAATATCTCTTTTGCAGTAATCTTCTCTTGAGATTTCTTGTTCACGCCTTCCAGCACAATATTCGTCTTTACCATTCCACCTCCGTCGAGGTTGATCATGAATTCGTCTTTCATTTCAATCAGCGGTCCGACTTCCTCCGTAACTTTTTCGACCTGTGCGGTGCCAGAACTGGAACCCGGGAAGATTTTATCTTTAGCAATCGTGCCGCCTACGCCAAGCCCTGCTCCGATAACAATAAAGATAAGGGGTACAATAATTCTTTTAATTTTCATTACTACGGGTTCCTCCTCTGAATTCTGGATGGCAGCGTCTTCGAAATTCTGCAATCCTTTCGATGAGCTCATCAATGGATTCTTTGACGACGTATTTCTTTTCAGTGGTCAGTGTAATGACCGTGTCGGGAGTAGCCTCCGCCGTCTCAATCAAGTCGGGGTTTATTGTAAATTCTTTGTTGTTCAGTCTTGTCAAATAAATCACATCAATCCTCCTGTCATTTCCAGCCTCTGAGGTTCTGGGCAATTTCATCAATCTCAGATTGTTCTTTTTTTAATTTTATCATATAAAAAAGTCTTATTTTTTTTTCTTTAAGCCTTTTGTATTTTTCTGTTTTAATTCGGCATTCCAGCAGCTTTTCCCTTTGTTTTTCGACCCGAACATTTTGTTCTTCGACTTCTTTTTCTCGCTTCAGCAAAATATTCTTTTGATCATAACAGTATCTTTGCCAGAGGTTCAGTGTCTGCGGCTCTTCAAGACAAGCTATTTTTTGTTTCTCGAAGGCCTTGTTCAAAAGCTGCGTTTGGAGATCCCTTTGTTCAGTCAAGTTGTGCAGCGTTCTGAGCTCCTGCGCCAGTAACCCCTGCTCGATGTCCATCTCCTGCTCGGCAAGCCGCAGAGAAGCCTCCAAACGGAATTTGAAAGGCATCACTTATCGCCCTCTTCAAAAACATTTTTCATGAAGCTCAGCATTTCGGCAAAACAGCATTTTTCATCCGTATTCTGACAGACGAAAGCGCATATTTTTTCATGATACTTGATAGCCTGGTCAATCCGACTGCTGCTTCCCGCCACATAGGCACCGATGTCAATCAAGTCCTTGGCTTCGTGGTAGACTGCGAGATGCTCCCGGATTTTCCCGGCGAGTTCCCTGACCTGCGGATCCGCAACATCGCTCATTAAGCGGCTGATGGATTGCAGGATGTCGATGGACGGATAATGGTTTTTCGACGCCAGTTCCCTGGTCAGAACAATATGGCCGTCCAGTATTCCCCTTACAGCATCCGCAATCGGTTCATTATGGTCATCACCGTCAACAAGGACGGTATAGATCCCTGTAATACTGCCTTTTTCGGATAGACCAACCCTTTCCAACAATTTTGGCAGCATGGCAAATACCGACGGAGGATATCCCCTGGTTGCCGGAGGTTCTCCGACTGTTAAGCCTATCTCCCGCTGGGCCATCGCGAAACGGGTCACGGAGTCCATCATGAACAGCACATTTTTACCTTTGTCGCGGAAATATTCGGCGACCGCAGTTGCCGTGAAGGCGGCTTTCATTCTGACGAGAGCAGGTTGGTCGGATGTCGCGACAACGATCACAGACCGGGATAGACCCTCTTCTCCAAGGTCTTTCTCCATAAAATCCCGTAATTCCCGTCCGCGTTCCCCAACGAGCGCAATCACGTTCACATTGGCTTCCGAATTCCGGGCCATCATCCCCAAAAGGGTGCTTTTACCGACACCTGATCCGGCAAATATCCCCATTCTCTGGCCTCTGCCCATTGTCAGCAGCCCGTCGATGCCTCTAACCCCAACGTTAAGAGGCTCACGAATACGCGGTCTGAACAGCGCACTGGGTGGCTTATTATGAAGTGGGTACGATTGATCCGTATTCAAAGGTCTGCCATCAAGCGGCTGACCAAGTCCGTCAAGGATTCTGCCCAGCAATTCAGGCCCGACTTTGACATTCAGCGTTTCATCCTGGGGGATCACCTTATCGCCCGGGGCTACACCTTCCAACTCCCCGAGAGGCATAAGCAGTGTTTTTGTTCCTCTGAAGCCAGCGACCTCAGCAGGGATCGCTTTGGAGTTCGAAGCCATAATATGGCAGTATTTTCCGACGCTGGCCCTCGGGCCATCCGCTTCAACCAAAAGGCCGCTGATTCTAGAGACTAATCCCCGGGCCGAAATAGGCTCGTATTGTTCAATTTTCTGGGCAAGTGCCTTCCAGTCGGCCATACTTCAACTCCTCCTTGAGGTATTTCTCTATCTTTTCCAGCTGCAGTTCGATCCGGGCATCAAATATTCCCTCGGAACATTCCAAAAATGCATCTCCGGCCTTGAGCGTTTCATCGACAATGACCGGATAACCAGGTTTGTACTCAGCCGGGAGATCTTTATACCAATCCCAATCTTTACTGGACAGGTGAATTTTTATGCTCTGTTTGTCACTGGGCAGCAGGGTAAGATTCTTGATGATGCCCAAAAGAATTTCAGGATCGATGTCCAATGAGGTATGAATAATTCTGCTGCAAATCTTCAGGCAAAGGTCTGCCAGTTCCCTGTCTGCTTTATTGAATTCATCCGCCAGGATCTTTTGGGCCATCTCCAGATAGTTTCTGGCCTGCTGGGTAATCACGTCGGCCTGAGACTGAGCTTCTTCAAGCCCCTTATTATAACCTTCCGTGAAAGCGACAGGTGCAATCTCGCTTTTGACTTTTTCCTGATACTCGACGGTTAAGGCTTCGCTTTCTTTCCGAGCATTTTCAATGATTTCAGCTGATGTTTTTTGGGCTTCGGCAATCAGCTCATCGGCTTCAGCCCTAGCTTTCGCCAGGATATCGGAGACCTCCGGTCCCCAGTCTTCCTCTGCAACCGAAGCCGTTTCAGTCACACACTGCTCCATGACCGTACGGTCCTCAGTAACGGACAGCACGGCCAAGGCAGACGAAGTATCGTAAACATTCGTCCTATTTCTGTATTTTTCCGGATCCGGTGACTCCAGAATACGCGGAGAAGTAATTTCAATGACTTTGCTCTTCAGAACTGAGGTTTTAGTAGATAATTTCATCTGCACCACCTCTGGAGATCACAATTGCTCCAGCTTCTTCCAGCTTACGAATTACTTTGACAATCTTCTGCTGGGCCTCTTCAACTTCACGCAGCCGAACGGGGCCCATAAACTGCATATCTTCCTTCAGCATACCGGCAGATCTGCTGGACATATTCGTGAGAATCTTCTGCGTGACATCTTCGTTGGAACCTTTCAGGGCCAAGGCAAGGTCCTTGGTTTCAACTTCACGCAGCACCAGCTGAACAGAACGATCGTCAAGCAGGATGACATCATCAAACACAAACATCTGCCGCTTAATCTGTTCGGCGAGATCTGGATCATCCATTTCCAGAACATCCATGACGGTTTTTAACGTACCAGGATCTGCCCTGTTAAGCATATCAACTACAGACTGCATCCCGCCTGAAGATGTATAATCGGTCGGGGCAAGATTGGAGATTTTGTTTTCAAGGACCTTCTCAATTTCTTTCAGCACTTCCGGGCTTGTTCTTCCCATCAGGGCAATCCTTTTTGTGACTTCAGCCTGCAGATCCTGAGGCAGACTCGCTAAAATCGTAGCCGCTTTGTCCGGGGGAAGGTGAGTCATAATTAAAGAAATTGTTTGCGGATGCTCGCCTTGGATAAAAGAAAACAGCTGTTTGGGATCCGTGCGGCGGACAATGTCAAACGGACGCATCTTCAAAGAAGAGGACAAGCGTCCAATAATATCAAACGCTCTTTGCTGTCCCAAAGCCCTTTCTAATACATCCCTGGCATATTCAATGCCGCCTTGCGCAATGTAATTGCTGGCCAGACACATTTTATGAAATTCATCAATGACCGAGTCTCTCTGTTCCTCAGACACCTTGCGCATATTGGACATTTCCAGCGTAAGCTGTTCGATCTCCGGCTCCGAAAGAAATTTAATGATCTCCGAAGATCTTTCCGGACCCAAGGTAATCAGTAGTACTGCTGCTTTTTGTAATCCCGTAAAAATCCCGCTGCTCATCCTTATTGCTCCTCAGTCAGCCAAGTTTTGACTAATCTTGCCACTTCATCCGGATTTTCCACCGTATATTTTTCGACTTCTTGACGGATCTTCTCTTTTTCGATTTCTTCCGTAGTTTTGGCTTTCTTCCGTGCAAGTTTCAAGTCGGCTTGACGTTCGGCCTCAATCTGCGACGCCAGGATCTGCTCAGCTTCCTGCAGCGTGACAAATCTCGATCCATCTGCCATATTCATCGACTCGATCGCCAATTCTTTCTTTTTCGATCTGGACCGTAAGAATGCAATCAGAAGAGCAATCGCCAGCAGCACACCTCCGCCAATCTCCGCATACAGTAGAATTTGAGCCTTGCGGGCGGCTTCTTCTATCGCCGCCTGCTCTTCAAGCGCCGTCGTCTTTTCAAAAGGCAGTCTGGCCGCCTCAATCACATCACCGCGATCCTGATTATAACCGACCGCGGAAGAAACAATATTTTTGATATTATCAAGCTGTTCATCCGTCACACTGTCCGAATCCGCCAGAACAGATACGGTCAGTCTTTTGATTTGCCCGGGACTTACGACCGTTTCTTCCTGGGTCATGCTTGGCTGGAAATTCTCCGTCAAACTGTTTTTTTCTGAAGTCGAAGTTGTTCCGTTCTGTCCGGTGACAGGATATCCGGGCACATTGGTTTCTGTCCCTGCAACACCGCCGTTAGAAGAAGTATTACTACTTTTCTCTGTGACTTCCTGACGGCTGGTAACAGCCCCGGTTTCATTTTTTTGACTGGTAATCTTTTTTTGATCAAAGTCAATGGTAGCATTCGCTCTGACAATCGTTGTCCCGGTCCCAAATACTTTATCCAGCATCGTTTGCACGGAATTCTGAATGTCGTTTTCATATGTTTGCTGAACCTGAAGCTGGGTCGCGGATAATTTTTGCGGGGAAGTGCTGCTCCCGAGAATGTCGGATAAGACATTGCCATCGGTATCAACAATCGTCACTTTATCAATACTAAGCCCTTCGACCGAATAAGATAAAAGATTTGCGATTGCCCTAACCCGATCTTCCGACATCTCCTTTCCGTATTTTCGTTTGATCGTTACAGCAGCGGTTGTGTCTTTCTGTTGTTCGGAGAACAGCGCATCTTCAGGCATAACAATATGAACCCTTGCATAT
Organism: Dehalobacter sp. CP; assembly: GCF_047652685.1. Classification (NCBI taxonomy): domain Bacteria; kingdom Bacillati; phylum Bacillota; class Clostridia; order Eubacteriales; family Desulfitobacteriaceae; genus Dehalobacter; species Dehalobacter sp. CP. Next base: position 730,940 of record NZ_CP157399.1, on the reverse strand, counting down.
TCCACACCGTCAAGCGTTCCAATCGTTTGTTCCAGTTCAGTCTGCAATCCCAATACATACCTCAGTTTACGGTCTTCGTCAGTTTCACCGATTCTCATCTGATTCAGATAATCAAAACTGAACTTGCTTTCACTGGGCAGGTCTTGATTGGCTAGCTGCAACCGGACTTCTGCAACATCCTTTTGAGGAACTTCGATAGTTGAACCCCCATCCGCCAGTTGATATTCAACATTCAATCCTTTGAGCGCCTCCGTGATCGCTCCGGCTTCCGTAGTTTCCAAATTGGAAAACAGAACCGTATACTGAGGACGGCTTGCCCAAAAGATAAGGCTGATCAAAGCAGTCGCAACAATAACCGGTGCGGCCACTAGAATAATCCTTTGCGGGCTGGTCAGTTTTTCCCAAAAATTACGTACAGCATTCAGTATTTCCGTTAAGGAAAAATTCAACTACCTTTCCCCCTAGAATTAGATTTGCATCTGCATGATCTGATTATAAGCATCAACAACTTTATTGCGCACAGTAACCGCCAGTCCTAAAGCCAGGCTGGCTTTTTCCATCGCAATGACCGGCGTATGGAAATCATCGACTTGACCCGTGGCCAAATCTGCCGCAGCCTGTTCAGCTTCAGACTGCGTACTCTCAAGCTTATCGAGCGCGTCACTCAGGAAAGAAGAAAAATCAGCGGAACCATTGGTATTGTTCGCTTTGGATGTTTGGGAAGTACCAGAGTTATCCAAAGGGGAAAGCGGAACAATTGTCGTGAAGGGACCAATCGCATTACTCATTTTTTACCCCTTTCCAATCCCGAGGGCTGTGGAAGCCATCGCTTTACTCGCGTTCAGGGCGGTTACATTCGCTTCATAAGACCTGTTAGCTGAGATCATATCAACCATTTCCTCTACAAGGGTCACATTCGGATAGCGCACATATCCGACAGGGATCCCATCTTCGGCTGTTTTGGCCGCGTCCGGATTATTCGGATCGTATTCCAGCCTGAATTCATTGTTATCCTGAACAACAGCAGTGACCTGAACCCCTTCGCTTCTTAACTTGGTGCGGGTATCCTTAAATACATCTGCAAAATCTGTTTCAGATGGGCGAGAAGAAAAGACGGCAACTTCGCGCTGATAAGGAATGGGGTTACCGGCCGCAGTTGTTTGTCCTGTATTGGCTGTATTGATATTGGCAATATTATTGGATATCAGATCAAGCCTAAGTTTTTGGGCGGTAAGACCAGAGGCGCTGATATTCATACCGGTAAACAGACCCATGTTTTTACTACCTCCTTTTCACACACTCTATCATTGTATTCCCGATATCGGGAAGCATTTCGATTCTGTCGGCCAACTTCGCTTCGATAATGGAGCGGGGCATACCGTAAATGATACAAGTCTTTTCAGATTCGGCAATTGCATAAGCCCCTTTATCCTTCAAGGCTTTCATGCCTGCCAGACCATCATTCCCCATTCCTGTCATCACGACACCCAGCACACCGGCTCCGGCTTCTTTCGCCAGAGACAGAAACATTACATCGACAGAGGGCTTGTAAAGTGTAGCAATCGGCGATTCCGTAGTGACATTCGCGGTAAGACCGCTACCGTTTCTTGCCACCTGAAACTGTTTCCCGGCCTGTCCGATATAAACGGTACCTGCTTTCAGCAGCTCGCCGTGCTCAACTTCCTTCACTGTAACCTCACAGATACTGTTCAGCCTGGAAGCCAGGGAGGAGGTAAATCCAGCCGGCATATGCTGGGCGACGATTACGGGGACCGGAAAATTTTTGGGCAGTTTGCTCAGAACATTCTGCAGGGCGCTTGGTCCGCCCGTCGAAGTACCAATTGCAACAACTTCTATTTTGCGGCCAATTGGCTGTATTTGCTGTTTGACAAACGTTGGCGCAGACCCCAGGCTTTTTTTGTTCAAACGGGTAGGATCTACCCCGGCGACACTCTTTATTTTCAAAACAATCTCTTCAGCCAGGGCCGAGAGATTATCTCCTTCTTTGCCCGAGGGTTTCGCGACAACATCAATAGCGCCAAGGTCAAAAGCTTTCATCGTCATCTTAGTGCCGTCAGTTGTTACGGAACTTAACACAATGACCGGCGTCGGCTGCCAGCGCATAATCTCTTCCAGGGCTTCCAAGCCGTTCATCACCGGCATCTCAACATCCATGGTCACGACATCCGGTTTTAGGGCCTGAAGCTTTAATATTCCTTCTTTCCCGTCCTGTGCAGTAGCCACTACTTGAATAGCCGGATCACTGCTCATAATTTTTTTCAGGGACATCCTGATGAAAGGTGAATCATCAACAATCAAGACTTTGATCGGCTTAAGCAATTTGTTCATTCATGCCATCTCCACCCATAAGTTGATCCAGCTTCAGGAGGATGAGCAGTCTTTCACCTATCTTGCCAACTCCGCGGATGTAATTTGAATCCATGCCAAGTGCAATCGGCGGGGGCGGTTCTATTGCTTCGCTGTCCAACCGCAGCACTTCTGTCACGCTGTCAACCATAATGCCAAACACCCTGCTGTCGATTTGCAGAACAACGATCCTGCTTAAATCGGTTTCTTCCCCGGGGGGCATACCGAAGCGGGACCTGAGATTAACAATCGGGATGACGTTCCCGCGCAGGTTGATGACACCCTCAATATAGCTGCGGGCCTTCGGTACCCTGGTAACAGGAGGTATCCGGATGATTTCCTGGACTTTCATAATATCGACTCCAAATTCCTCCGAACCCAACGAAAAAGTAACCATTTGTTCTTCAGCCATGTATTTGAGTACCACCTTTCTTAGCGCTTGATCAAAATATCCTGAAGAAGTGATCCGATGTCCAAAATCAATGTTACTTTGCCATCTCCGAGAATCGTCGCCCCTGCAATCCCTGGCAAGCCGTTCAGATAATCCCCTAGAGACTTGATGACAACCTCCTGCTGGCCCTGTAGTTCATCGACAATAATTCCTACGGTTTTATCGCCCAAGCCAACCACAACGACATAAACTTCCTCATTTATGGTTTCACTTTCGGGCAAATCAAATTTCTGTTTCAAGGAAATCAACGGCAGGGTATTCCCTCTGAGCTGAACCATCGGCAGGCTTCCGACACTCTTGATATCACGCTTGTTGACAAGCAGCGTCTCAACAACAGAAGACAACGGCACAGCATAAGTCTCTTTGCCTACTTCAACGAGCAGCGCCTGAATAATCGCCAGCGTCAGCGGCAGCCGGATTATCATCGACGTTCCAACGCCTTTGCTTGTCTTAATATCAATGATGCCGCCCAAATTCGTTATGGCTTTTTTCACAACGTCCATGCCAACCCCGCGCCCGGAAATATCCGTCACTTGATCGGCCGTGCTGAATCCCGGCAGAAAAATGAGATTGGCTATATCGCTCTCGGATAGACCCTCCCTTTCACTGACGAGGCCCTTTTCCAAGGCTTTTTTGTAAATCTTGTCAATGTTAAGTCCTGAACCGTCATCCGAAACGATGATCGCAATATGGTTTCCTTCATGGTAGGCATCGAGCGTAATTGTTCCTACTCCAGATTTCCCGACTGTGAGTCTTTCTTCCGGTGCTTCTATGCCGTGGTCAACCGAGTTGCGGATAATATGCGTCAGCGGGTCACCAATCATTTCGATGACGGTCTTGTCCAGCTCTGTTTCTTCGCCGTGAATAACAAGTTCAATCCTTTTCCCGGTCTTCCGGCAGAAATCCCTGACGAGACGCGGATAACGGCTGAATACCGTGCCAATCGGCACCATACGCAGCCTCATGACACTTTCCTGAAGATCATTCATCAGACGCCCGAGGTAGACATTTGCTTCATTAAGGCTTGCAACAAGCGGATCAGACTGGTTCTCCGTCTGCAGGTCCTGGCCGATTTTCACCAGTCTGGTTCTGGTAATTACCATTTCTCCAACAAGATTAATCAGATTATCCATTCTGGCTGTGTCTACACGAATCGTATGCACCTGATTAATATCTTTCTGTGGCTGTATATTTGTGTTCTGCTCAGTAGGCTGATTCGCTTGTTTAGAACGGCCCATTTGAATGGGTTCTTCAACGTTCTTCTCTGTCCGGACAGGATTTGCCTCTTCAGCCTGAACGGTTAACCCGATCTCCGGAGCATCTGATTCCGGCAATGTGTAATTCGTGACTTGGGCGTCGTAAATTTCGGATACTTCAAGGATGTCCGCCCGAATGTCTTTCTGCGATTCATTGGTCACAAACAAAATATTGAACTCCAGCGCTTCACAAACTTCAAGCTCATCAATCGAGGGAATGATCTTCACGACATTGCCGAGCAGCTCCAGCCTTTGAATCACCATAACCGCCCTTACTGCCTTCATCATGGTATTCGGTTCAAGCGCCACGTTAAGCCAATAAACTGACTTACTTGTAAATGCTGCTTCACTGACCGTCCCAGTTTCCTCCGGTGATAGGGCAAAGTCAATCCCGGGCTTTTCTTCCTGTTCCTCCACCTGATTTCTTCCGACAAACGGCTTGCTTTTCTGCACCAGAGCTCCGGTCTCGGTGATCGTCTTCATCTGAGAGGTCAGATCACCATAATCGACCAAAATATCTGAACGTTGCTCGACCTGGGCCAACATCATTTTTACTTTATCGGTTACCGCCAGCAACACATCGATGATCTCGTTGGTAACCAGCATCTTTCCCTGTCTCATTTTATCGAGCAGGTCTTCTGCGGCGTGCGTTAATTCAACGATCGGGGTAAATCCCATGGTTCCTGAGGCGCCCTTTAAGCTATGCGCACTTCTGAAAAGATCATTAACCAGCGAAATATTTTCGCCGTCTCTTTCCAGCTGCAAAAGACCAGAGCCAAGCTTCTCAACCTGCTCCTGTGAATCAAGCAAATAGAACTCCAGAAAGTCATCAAGGTCTATTCCCATATTCTTCTCACCTTGGCTCAATTTTCTCCCCCCTTTGTCATCATTATTGTTCCGACAAATTCTTCATATAATTGTTTAAAGAAAACTAAAAATTTTATAATTAACCCAAATTACAAAGTTCGCCGTTTCTTGTTAAAATCCTCCAAATAGTCTAGATTATATGCAATTTTTCTGCAGCATTGTCGAAATTTATAGCTCATTTTATTTTAAGTTAAATCGTAAAATTTTCAAAGCCTAAAATCTAATGGTAATAACATACAAACAATTTACAAACATTGGTTTTCTCCAAAAAAAAATCCCTTGCTCAGGATTTTCTTTTGGGACCGTTTTATTGGAGAACTATTTCGATTTGTCGATAAACCTTGGCTCACGGGACACTGGGCTACCATAGGCAAATTTCATCTTTTTTACCCCTCTGATACGGGAAAGCTCTATTTTCACAGATTCTAATTCTGTCTGGATTTTAGGTATGATCTGCTGATCTATCTCCCGAATCTTATCCAGGGAGATTCCCAGCGCATCATGAATCTCGCAGAACTGACAATATTCAGTATCACTCAGATAAGGCTTCAGCAGCTCATTGCGAAATTGCAAAACGCCGATGGCCTGACAAAGTTCATTTTTCAGCTGTGATGTCTTATCAATATTCAATTTGAAGCCGGCAAACGTCTGAGCCCTGGTTGCCGAAAACTTCTGAAGCAGCGTGTCAAATATTTTTTCTTGCTCGGTAAGCACAAGAGCATCCGCTGTTTCCGGATGGGAAAGGGTCCTTTTATCCTGCTTGCTTGTCTGGTAATCATCCAATACTCTGTTATATTCCGTTAAAACCGCCAAGTGCTGCTCGCACTGCGGAAGAAGACGCTGATAGATTTCCAGTAAGGCACTGATCGTTTTTTTCGGCATCATTTTGCCCCCAAGCGGCTGATCCTGGCTGCTTCGATCCAGACATCCCTGAATGCTTCAAAGAAGTTAAGCACGGGCGGCAAAAAGCTTGCGTCCTTTTTGACATTCGCCTTGATCGTTTCCATATAGTAAAACCGATAGAGCTCACGCAGGTTCTGCGCGATTTCACCGCCATTCTCCATATCCAGGGTCCTGTCCAACTCGCTGATAATATCCTGAACCCGCAGGAGATTGTTATGAATCTCTTCCAGCTTTTTTTCCTCAAAGGCTTTCTCCGTCTGATGCAAAAGCAGAATCACCTTCGAATAAAGCATTGTTATAAGCTTTTCGGGGGAGGAAGTCTCGACTGACGCCTGCTTGTACGCAGTCTGAGAATTTTGATAGGCATTTTGTTGTAACGCTGTATTCATTGCCCAGCCTCCTGACATAAATTAAACCAGTATTAAGTAACCTGTATAAATGAACCTGCATATTTTGAGTCGTGCCTTGGTTTGATGATAATCTTAGCTTTTCGAGTCGGAGCTGGAACTGGAACTGCTCATCGAACTAAGCAGGGAGGTCATATAGGTGCTCTCCGAACTCAACGCTGAGAGCTGTGCTTCCAGCTTTGAATATTGGTTTGTAATCCTCTCCGTGTAGGCATCGATTTTTCCCTGGAAGTCTTTCATTCTGCTCTTCAGGTCACTGATCTGACTGGCATAGCCATCTTCTGTCTGGTCAAGAGACCCGCCATACTTCACCATCGGATTCAGATACTCTTCCAGAATGTTAGCCAGACCCTGGGCCTGCGTCGTTTCGGTTGTTTCTGTGACTGGGGTTACCCCGCCGGCTGTTGCACCGAACAAATTGGCAACACCGTCCGCATCCTCTTTTAGCGCTTCCGCAAATGCATCCGTATCAAACTCCAGCAAAGCACTCTTGCCGAAATTATCGGACGAAGTATCAATACCGACATCCGATAGAAGACTGAACGTGCCACCCATGCTTCCCATCGAATCAGACAGGAGGGTTCTGAGCCTGCTCTGAATGCTCTGAACCGTCGGATCTCCAAATAAGACACCTTTTGTATTGGCCGCTTCATCATAGGCCAAATCTGTTTCAATTAAAGTTTGCAGGGAATTATACTGGTCGACAAAAGCCTGAACAGCTTTCTCCGCATCCGTATAATCCGCTGAAACCGTTACATTGACCGTCGTTCCGACGGCCTCTTTATTCAGGTTCAGGGTCAGTCCGTCAATCGCAGTGGTTACGGTGTTCGACGAACTGGTGATATTCGTAATCCCGTTGATAGTCAGCTGCGCATCCTGAGCCGGCTGAACAACATTCAGCGTTCCGGTAGCAGACGGTTTGATCCCTAGAAAATCAAGCATGTTTCCCGTAGTATCCGTAAAATCAGCAGCATATTCTGTTCCGGTTTTTGATGATACCAGAGCAAGCTGATAGCCGCCGCTGACTTTGACGACCGAAGCATTCACGCCTGCTCCAGCATTATTGATGGAGGTGGCAATATCCTGAAGACTTGCGCCGTCCGCTACAGAGATATCGGCCGTTGTACTCCCGACACTGATTTGAAACGTCCCGGCTGTGAGTCCGGTAAGTGACGTGGAGGCGCTTGCAACATTCTGGACAGTACTTGCGGCCGTCTGTGCTTTAGCAAGCTGGATCACCTCGACCGCATAAACACCCTTCAGCGTCGAAGCGTCGCTGGAAGCTGTGAGGATGGTTTCATTACTCGATACCGCAGAAGTCCCTGTCCAGGTTGAAGACTTTTTCAAATCAGCCAGGGTGTTTTCCAGCGCCGACAACCGCGTATTGATATCCTGCCAGGCATATTTTTCTTCCTGAAGACTGCTCAGGCTGTTTTGCATCGTCGTCAGCGGTTTGCTGTAGTTACTGATTAATGCTTCGGTGATCCCGCTGAAATCATATCCGGATATTCCGGAAAGTGATAAACTCGATGTCATGATGGTATCCCCTTTCCCTAGGCTTTTTCATCCACCAGTAAGCCTACCGAATCCTGAACGGATTCAAGCATTTCGACAACTCTGGCCGGCGGGATTTCACTCAGGATTTCACCGCTTTCCTGATCGATGATCTTTACGACAATCCTGTCGGATTTTTCTGCAACTTCAAACTGCAGTTTTTTATTGAAAAGCCCCATCAGCCGGTTCATTTTTTCCGTCACTTGTTCGACTTCCTCACGCGGAAGCTCTTCTCTAGCCGAAGCAGCATTGTCTTTCTGATCGACTATCAAACGGGGCGCTTCATTTTTCCCCTGCTCAAGTTTCTGGCCGGAAAAAGTATCCTGCGGCATTACCGGATTAAGGTTAGTTGGCTGGACAGCGCTAACCATCTTCAATTCCTCCTCATAACCATTTTTCTAGTATGCAAAAACAAACGATATAGCTGTGCTTATGTTAAATCGCAAATGATATTATATGCTTAGTTACGATGCGTTCTCTTTTGGAAGAAGAGCTGACCGAGATGACCCGGCCAGCTCTTTATCATGCCGGCAATATCAGTAAACGAATTCTTAGGACAACAATTTAAGAACGTTCTGCGGAACCTGATTGGCCTGAGCCAGCATCGCAACACCAGCCTGGCTGATAATCTGATTCTTGGTGAAGTCCGACATTTCAGCAGCCATGTCGACATCTTTGATAGTCGATCTGGCGGACGTTAGATTTTCGGAAGCAACATTCAGGTTGGCAATGGTGTGCTCAAGTCTGTTCTGATTTGCACCAAGCTTGGCGCGTTCGTCGGATACTGCTTTAATCGCATCATCAATCGTTGTAATTGCAGCTGCAGCACCGGCCTGTGTGGTCAGCGTAATGGCACCGGAGTTAACAGTTAACGCCGCGGCAGTCATTGTGCCGAGCGTAACGGTGAGTGTCTGTCCATTGTTGGCGCCAATCTGGAATGTGTAAGTCGCATTGGTGCCATTCAGCAGGGTCTGTCCGTTGAACTGAGTTCTCCCGGAAATATCCGTAATTTCAGTTTGCAGCTGGGTGATTTCCAGCGCTATTTCATTTCTGTCAGCAGTCGTGTTAGTATCCGTAGCCGCCTGAACAGCAAGGGTTCTCATTCTTTGGAGAATGCTGTGAGTTTCGGTCAACGCGCCTTCTGCGGTCTGAATCAATGTAATGGCGCTTTCAGCATTGTCTGAAGCCTGGTTCAAACCGTTGATCTGGCTGGTCATCTTTTCGCTGATGGCCAAACCTGCAGCGTCGTCGGCCGCTTTGTTGATCCGGTAACCGCTGGACAACTTCTCCAAGGAACTCTGCATAGCTTTGTTGGTTGTGTTAAGGCTTCTCTGAGCGCTCAGGCTCGATAAATTGGTATTGACTATCATAGTTTTTCCCTCCATGAAATTTGATATTTCGCATCCTTGCGATTATTTGTTGTTTTAATTTTCTGCCGATGTCTTAACAATATTTTCCTTTTACTTGTTAAGAATTAGGATAGAAGCTTTAGAACATTCTGCGGAACCTGATTGGCCTGAGCCAACATCGCAACACCCGCCTGGCTGATAATCTGATTCTTGGTGAAGTCTGACATTTCAGCAGCCATGTCAACGTCTTTAATCGTCGATCTGGCAGATGTCAGGTTCTCGGAAGCGACATTCAGGTTGGCAATGGTGTGTTCAAGTCTGTTCTGATTTGCACCAAGTTTGGCACGCTCGTCGGAAACTGCAGTAATAGCAGTATCAATCGTTGCAATTGCAGCTGCAGCAAAGGTCTGCGAAGATACAGAAATCGTACTGACACCTAAAGATACATTATTCATTTGATTCAATGTAACACTCAACGTTTGGCCACAGTTGGCACCGATCTGGAACGTGAAGGCATTGCTTGCAGTATTCAGCAGGTTCTTTCCGTTAAACTGGGTTCTGTTGGCAATTCCATCAATTTCACTGTTTAGTTGGGTGATTTCCAGCGTGATTTCGGCGCGGTCAGCAGTCGTGTTAGTATCCGTGGCCGCCTGAACAGCTAGGGTTCTCATTCTTTGGAGAATGCTGTGGGTTTCAGTTAACGCGCCTTCCGCGGTCTGAATCAATGTAATGGCACTTTCAGCATTGTCCGAAGCCTGGTTCAAGCCGTTGATCTGGCTAGTCATCTTTTCACTGATGGCCAGACCTGCAGCGTCGTCGGCTGCTTTGTTGATCCGGTAACCGCTGGACAGCTTCTCCAAGGAACTCTGCATGGCTTTGTTGGTCGTGTTAAGGCTTCTTTGAGCGCTCAGGCTCGATAAATTGGTGTTGACTATCATAGTTTTCCCTCCATGAAATTTGATATTTCGCATCCTTGCGATTTCCATTGTTTCAGGTTTCCGCCGGCAATGGAAACCTGTTCTTACTTATATTTTCGTATATTTGAAAATATTCTTTAGGACCAATTTCCAAATATACAGATGATTATATCTTCCTTTCTTAAAAATACTCTCGTTTTCTCTGCTTTTTATTAAATCTATCATTCATCCAAAAATTAATACTTTTTTTCAAAAAATACCTCATTCTGATATAATATAGTCAATTGGATTCGACCATCGATGTCACTTTTCATAAAGGAGGCTCAGAAATAAGTGTTGATGATTTCTCCGCAAGCGAAAATATCACCTCTGGCAGATATTGAAGATTCCATCAGAGGCTCAAAAATTTCAATCGCTCCTGGTGTTGTTATCGATTCCTTCGTTAAAATAAAGCCTGCCGGAGGTATGGGGGATATTGAAATTGGTGAAAGCAGTTTTATTAACTCCGGCGTTGTAATCTATAGTGGAAACGGCGTTAAAATTGGCCGTGATGTTCTAATTGCTGCCAATTGTACCTTCGCTCCTGTCAACCACGAGTATCATGCCAGAAATCAAAAAATAGTGGACCAGCGATTTATGCCCAGTAAAGGAGGAATCTTCGTCGGTGACGATGTCTGGATTGGGGCAAATTGTGTAATTCTTGACGGAGCTCATATCGGAAATGGCACAGTTATCGGCGCCAACTCAATTGTCAGTGGAACACTTGAAAATTACGGTGTGTATTATGGTCATCCTTTACGCTTAAAAGAATACCGCAAGTAACACGGGGGGGAGATTATGGAAACAACCATTATCGGTGCCAATGGCTTTATCGGAAAACATCTGGTCAATGAGCTAAAAAAACTAGGACAGTCTTATTTTGCTCCTGACCGGAATGATGATTCGGTTTTCCATGTTCCCCTTGGCAATGTCATTTACTGTGCCGGATTATCTTCCGATTTCCGCAGCCGGCCCTTTGATACCGTAAGGGCACACGTTACCCTGCTGTCCGATTTATTGGAGAAATCATCCTATCATTCGTTCTTATATCTTTCTTCCACCAGAATCTATATTAATACGACAAGAGCTGAGGAAGATGCCGATTTAACTGTTAATCCTAGAAACAGTGAAGATATTTTCAATATTTCCAAGCTGATGGGAGAATCCATTTGCCATGCAACCAATAATCCAAAGGTTAGAATCGCGCGACTATCCAATGTCTGCGGCAATGATTTTTCTTCAGACAATTTTCTTTATTCGATCATAAAAAATGCCGTTAGCACCGGGGAAGTGACATTCAGGACTTCACTTTCTTCAGCAAAAGATTATATTGCAATCGATGACGTTGCCAGAATCCTTCTAAAAATATTAAGCGCTGGAAAACAAAAGACCTATAATGTGGCATCCGGTCAGAATATCTCACATCTAATGATCGCAGATCTTCTTCAGAAACTTACCTGTTGCAAAATACACGTCGCGGACCATGCTGTCCCGGTTACTTTCCCTAAGATCAACATTGATCGTATCTCCAAAGAATTTCATTATACACCTTCAGATCCTCTGATATTGATAAAAGACCTTATCTTGAAGTATCAGCGAAATCAACCCAATACGTTTTTAAAATCTTATAAATAAAGAGGACTGTGTATTTTAGGATCCTTATGTTTTAAAAGTTTTGGGCTGACATCATAACATATTCTAAAATTTTCCTCCATAACTATGCTCTGATCTTTCACCGCTATCATATTAAAGCCATGAGGAGGACCTTCTAAATAAACCCGATCGCATGGTATTAATTCAATTGGACTTTCCCCCATGTTCACGTTAGAATTATAATCTCTTATAGCATATATGTGGCCATATCCACACGATTTAAGAAAACAGACTATATCACTATTTTCTAAACCATTATCCCAGTTAACATAATTTTTATGGACTTCAAAAACTATCGTCGGAACAGAAGGATGCTGCTTTAATAGATTGGAAGCCCCACGTAAAACATTTTCTTCTGCACCTTCTATATCCAGCATTATTAAATCAACCATGCCAATACCTTCTCTTAGAATGTAGTCATCAATTGAAATTGTTTGTAATCCTTGGGCTGGTTCAGAATTTTTTTTGTCAAAGGATACCTTTTGAACAAATGCATAAGAATCTTCCCCTACTAAATTAAGTTGACTATTACTATCACACCACAACGGTTGATTCCAAGACCTCAAATTATTCAATTCATTTATTTTTGCATTGTGATTTAATCGTTCAAACTGATCGGAATTCGGCTCAAATGCGTGACAAATTCCACCTTTAGAAGAGAGCTCCTTGCACAAAATAATTGTCTGATCTCCGAAATAAGCGCCGCCTATAATTACATTGTTAGCTTTCTTAGACAAATGTATCAATAATTTTGTGGTTTGCGGCTCCCAAACATGATCTGGCAATTTTGGTTTAGATAAAATAAAATCTCTTGCGATTTTTGTCCTATAGAAGAAGTCGAAAATCAGACCATTTTGTAATTGCTTTCTTATTATACTATTACTACAATACATTTCATCTAGGATCGGACCAGTAATCTCTTCTCTAATATCTCCTTCATATTCAAGGTAGTCTTCAACTTTCCTACAAAGATCAATAACACTTTCTCTTAATAATTCATTTTTGGAAATCCGTTTAAATGCATCGTTTAGTTTCATAATAATATCTCCTTAATCGTTTAATTTTATATCGATATATAGATAACATTTTATCAATATATTTCTAAAATTTTAGATCTTGGATAATATTTAAAATACAATTTTTCTCAAAGGAGGCTTAGAATTGAATGCATCATCGTTGGCTGATATTGAAGATTTCTTAGTGCGTTCAAATACAGTCTTTACAATACAAGAATGGCAAAAATTCAGTATAAGGTGGTTAGTAATGTTATGAATCTTTCATTGGAGTACAAGGAATTCCAGCAGTATGTACTGCTACAACTATCTCATTTTTTCCCTGACAAAAAGACTGTTGACCTTGATAAATATCATAAAGCATTTGACTTAGCTCTAGATCGTATCGATTATTGTTTTAAGCATATTACTTTAAATTCATACTGTAACAAAGGTGAATGTTATCTCAATCATCTTCATTCCGACCAATATGCTGTATTTCTTTGGCTTTTGTCCAATTCGGTCTGGAAAGAAAACGGGGATGAAAATCTCGCGGCAAAACTTTTCTATTTGAACAAGTCCCTGCATAGTTTCAACTGTATGTATGACACAAACCTCCCCGATATTTTTTTGTTTATACACCTGATCGGGACGGTACTCGGAAAAGCAACCTACTCTGATTTCCTTGTTGTCACTCAAGGTTGTACAGTTGGTGCACACCATGGCATATATCCGCAGCTTGGCAAAGGTACATCTCTTTTGCCCAACTCCTCGGTTATTGGAGATGCGCATATTGGAGATTATGTTTCCCTTGGTATAAATACACTCGTTTATGAACAAGACATTCCCGATCGCCATGTTGTTTTCCGGGATGATCTAGGTGCCATCCATACCAAATCAAGCGACAAGCCCTGGTCACAGCAATTCTTCCATTTTGATTTTTCTTAAGCCTCATAATCTGGATAAGATGAATCCCTTACAGAGATCGATGATATTGGAAGCGGCCATTGGATGTTAAAAGACGTATCATCATACTTAAATCCGCTTGCATGGTCCGGATGATAATACTGCGTAATTTGATAAAAAACCTCTGTTTCGTCCTCTAAGGTCTGAAAACCATGTGCAAAGCCTTCAGGAACATAAAGCATGTTTCTGTTTTCCACAGATATTTCGACCCCAAGCCATTGTTTATAAGTTGAGGAAGAACTTCTTAGATCAACAATCACATCAAAGATACGGCCTTTTGTACATCTTACCAATTTTGCCTCTTCATATGGATGTGTCTGAAAGTGCATTCCCCGCAAAGTCCCCTTGCTATAGTTATAGGAAATACTGCACTGGGCCAGGTTTGGATTTAATCCTCGTTCTGAGAATTCCTGCGAACACCATGTTCTGGCAAAAAAACCCCTTTCATCGTGCAAAGGATCAATTTCGATTAAAAAGGCGCCCGGAAGTTTGGTTTCCTTGAAAATCATTCAGAACACCTCAATCCTGGGGATAAGAATGACAAATTTTGCCCCCCAGTTTTTTGCATAAGCCAACTGTTCCATGATTTCGTTCTTTAAATTCCAGGGCAAGATAACAATATAGTTAGGCTTCGTCTCCATAATTCTTTCCGGAGAATAAACCGGAATATGTGTTCCAGGCAAATAGAGTCCTTGCTTATAGGGATTAAGATCAACCGTATATTCAATCGTATCTGTTCCCATTCCGCAATAATTTAACAATGTATTTCCTTTGGCGGGTGCCCCGTAACCAACAATTGTGCACCTTTGTTCTTTGATCCCTTTAAAAAATTGCATAATTTCTTGTTTGATTTTTCTTACATCCTTAGCAAAACGAATATAAGTTTGAATATCATTTAAACCGGCATCCATTTCTTTCTGCAGTAATTTGGTGACGCTATTCATTTTCATTCTGAATACGTCTTCGCTATGTTTGACATATACCCGTAAGGAACCGCCATGTGTAGGAATTTCCTCGACATGAAATACTTCTAACTCAACATGTTCAAAGACTTTTTGTACAGTCAACAGCGAAAAATAAGAAAAATGCTCATGATAAATGGTATCAAATTGATTTTCATTAATAAGTTGTAAGAGATGCGGGAATTCGAGCGTAATCATACCGTTCGAATTTAAGAGTATCTTTAAGCCCTTGACAAAATCGTTCAAATCAGGAACATGTGCCAAAACGTTATTGCCAATTAGAAGGTCCGCTTTAACCCCCTTTTCAACCAGGTGTGTGGCTAAATTTTCACCGAAAAACTCTGTTATAATCGGAATTCCTCTTTTTTCAGCTTCCAAAGCCACATTTTTGGCTGGCTCTATTCCCAATACAGGTATCCTGTGTTTGACAAAATACTGTAAAAGGTATCCATCATTACATGCAATTTCTACCACTTGCGTTTGTTGATTGACTCCGAATCCGTGGATCATCTGTTCAGTGTATGTCTGAGCATGCCGCAGCCAGCTTTCTGAAAATGAACTGAAATACGCGTAATCTTCAAAAATCGCTTGAGGAGACTCAAATTCCTGCAATTGAACAAGATAACACGCATCACAAACATATGCGTGCAGCGGATAAAAGTATTCTCTCTTATTAAGATTTTCAGGTTTAATAAAAGCATTAGAAAGCGGAGATTCCCCCAGATCGGCGAAAGTATGAACCAATGGTTCCCCACAAGACCGGCATATCACTTTACTCAACCCTACTCTCCCCTCAATTTTTCATATTTCTGAATATATTCCAGACTTATTTGTCTTAAATTATCTCCGGACGCATAAGCCTGGTACCAGTCGACCGTCCATTTTATAGTGTCCAAAATATCAAGCTTTGTTTCCCAGCCAAGAAGCATCCTGGCTTTCGAACTATCCAACTTCAACACCTGTGTTTCATAAGGTGCTTTGCTTTGGTCATATTCATAGCGCAGACTGGTTCCCCATTCTTGCATCGCTAAATTCGTCAATTCCCCTACTGTTACCACATGACTGTCGGGAGGGCCAAAGTTCCATGGCTCCCCATACTTTATGCCGTTCATAAAGAGTTTCTCTGCCAACAGGATATATCCCGACAGAGGCTCGAGCACATACTGCCAGGGTCTTATCGCCAATGGATTTCTAATGACCGGTTTTGCATTATCAATGATCGCCTTCACGATATCAGGAACTAATCTTTCCTGACTCCAGTCTCCACCACCAATAACATTACCTGCCCGGACAGAAGCAACAGAAATCCCCAATTCGTTCAAAAAGGACTGGCGAAAAGAACTTGTAATCAGCTCACTGCACCCTTTGCTGCAGCTATAAGGGTCACGTCCTCCGATTGGATCGTTTTCTCTGTAGCTCCAAACCCATTCCTTATTTTCGTAGCACTTGTCGCTCGTAACATTGACGATTGCCCGTACGCTGTTGCACTCCCTGACAGCATCCAGAAGATTGACCGTTCCCATTATATTAATTTCAAATGTTTCCCTGGGGTTTCGATATGATTCCCTCACAAGTGACTGGGCTGCTAGATGAAAAATGATTTCGGGCTTAAAATCCGCGATTACTCTTTTCAAGTGTTTTATATCGCGAATGTTCCCAGAGACAGAAGCCATATGATGTTCCAGGTCAACTTGCGTAAAAAGATTCGGCTGGGTTGGAGGCTCGAGGGCATATCCTAAGATTTCTGCGCCCTTGTTTTGCAGAAGCAAAGATAACCATCCGCCCTTAAACCCGGTATGTCCGGTGATCAATACTTTTTTGCCAATCCAGAATTGATTATTCATTGCCAAGTCACCCACGGGGCCTGCCCACTGTTCCATAAGTCTTCGAGTCTTATCTTGTCCCTTAAAGTATCCATGGGAAGCCAAAAACCATCATGTTTAAATGCAAATAGTTTCTTTTCTTTGGCCAATTCCTCCAAAGGCTCGGTCTCCCAGGCTGTATCATCGCCGGAAATGTAGTCGAATATTTCAGGTTCGAGCACAAAATAGCCGCCATTGATCCAGCTGTCTTCCCCCTCAGGCTTCTCTTTGAATTTCCTGATTCTATTTTTATTCGTACTAAATTCTAGCATGCCATATCTTGCAGGAGGATTAACCGCTGTTAACGTAGCCTTCCCTCGCTGTTCAAGATGAAATTGAATCAACTCCTGAATATTTACATTACATAATCCATCACCGTAGGTAAAGCAAAATGTTTCTTGACCGACATAGTCCCGAATTCGCTTTAATCTTCCTCCAGTCATTGTATCTTGACCTGTATCAATAAGCGTTACTTTCCACGGCTCACTCGTATTGTTATGAATATGCATCTCGTTGTTTTTTAAATCAAACGTAATATCAGATTGGTGCAAATAATAATTTGCAAAATACTCTTTGATGACATATCCTTTATAGCCAAGGCAAATAATAAACTCATTAATACCATAAAAAGAATAGATTTTCATAATATGCCAAAGAACCGGATGCCCTCCTATATCAACCATAGGCTTAGGCCTTACTGTAGTTTCCTCTGATAGCCTTGTTCCAAGTCCGCCAGCAAGAATAACACATTTCATCGCTATTCCCCCAAATATTAAAATTGATATTCTACGCTAACCAAAGGCTTAAAAAATACCTGTTGGCTTTCATCCTCAATTTCACAACATCTCTGGCCTGTTCAGGAAAGACATCCGCTAAATTATCCATAAATACTTTGTCATCTCCCTCAACTTCATTCGTGTCAATGGTTACTTTCTTAACTTGAACGCCTAAAGCCATTAATTCTTTTTCCATACTGACAAGATCAAATACCTTGACATATCCGTTTTGGGCAATAGCTGTTTCCATTCCTGCCATCATACTTAATAACAGATCATAACGCATTGTATTATTTACGGATAAAATGATTTGTCCGTTTTCTTTTAATAACGTCTTCAAAGTTCCAATCAAATCAATAAATTGATCATAATATTGGGCTGGTTCCCCAATGACAACATAATCAAACTTTTCATTCGCGAATTTTTTGCTGATATCGCGATAATCTCCACAAATTGCGCTTTGACAGATCGACTCCAGATCGGTCATATATTTGTACGCTTTGCTAAATGCAAAAAGCTGTACATCCTGCTGTCCTTGATTTCTTAACTTATTTTTCAGCTGTAAGATTGTCGCACCGCATCTTGGATCAATCCCAAGAATTTTAATGTTTTTTTTCCCCTTAGCCTCTTCATAATCAACAAGATTAAGCAAATCAAAATCGTAATGAACATCTGTCCAGGCATCAAGATTATATTTATCTATAAAAAATTGACGGCTAATCTCCAAAGACTTGTTTTCTTTATGCCCTGCACCCGTGGTAATCGATCCAAAATGGAACGTGAAGGTATCAGCGGCAAAAACCAGTTTATATCCCGCTCTGCGAATTCTGAAGCTTATATCGTCATCGGCAAATTCGCCAAAGTAAAATTTCGGATCGTAATAGCCTACGAGATCTAGGACTTCTCTTTTCACAAATAACACTGTTGGCATCAGCCGAACGCGTTCTTCCCATTTATTCGCATCAGAATGATTAAATTTTTTCGCAAATATCTGCATTTCCTCAATATTCTTATACTCACCAAGGATCTGCTGAAAATTACTGATATTGCTTGCTCCTGGAGCTACATAGCCAATTTTCTCATCAGATTCCATGCATAAGATTAGATTTTTCAGCCAACCTTGTGTAAATATAAAATCATTACAGACACCGGCAATATACTTACCTTCAGCAGCCTTCAACCCAATATTGAACCCATTGACTGGTCCCACATTATTGTCCAGATGGATTTTTTTCTTATTGGGTAAGCTGTCAAAGTACTCCTTTGTACCATCAAACGAACCATTATTGACCGTAATTAATTCAAAATCAATTCCTTCAGAATATTGATAAATGCTGTCAATGGCTAGCTTTGTATAATCGAGATGATTATATCCCAGAATGACAATACTCACTAAAGGGTTTGCAGCATCATTGTACATAGATTAACCTCCAACATTTTTATCAAATCAACATGTTCTTACATTGGTTTCGCTGTATTGGTCAATTATCCTCCATATCAGCTTTAAATTGAGCAATTTCCGGATCATTCGGGATAATTTCCTCATAGCCCTGAATAATTTCCCTGGCCTCTTTGAACATTCCGTTCTGAATAAACTGTTTCAGATTGGCTTTCACAATCCGCGCATACTCCTGCATTTCAGCGCTGACTGCAGGCTGCGCCTGAACGTCTATTTTTTTCGTCAGCCTGTCCAAAAGCACTTCTATCCCTTTTTTCATGTCAGGATACTCAAGAAGTGCTTTTTTCAAGTACCTTACATATTGGGCCTGGTCGGAATTTTCTACGAAATGGGCTTTATCAAGACAGTAGAAGAATTTTTCTTCCTTATTGGCCAGAAGATAAGGTTTGTCATTTTCAAATAGTTCCGGCCTATAGATTCTCCTGATATAACCGATACCCTCATAGATGTATCTGTCCAGTACCTGATCGTACTTTTCTTCATCAAGGTTTTCTGCTTGAAGCATGATCCTCCGCAATATTTTGTAAACCCTTTGTTCTTCAAGGGTGGAATCTTTGTCCTGACTCTGCAGATAGGCATCACACAACACAGCAAAATCCAGATATTTTTCATTCAGATATTTGAAGAACAAATCCAGTTCCTGCTCCTGAATTTCAAGGTCAACACTATGTAAGGGGAGCTTTCTCTGCATAACGAAGTAGAACACATCGCCATAATAAAACCCAAGCTCATCAAGCGGAAGGCTCTTCATCTCATCCAAAAGCTGGTTAGGCACGTTCTCCTGCCCCCATAACCTGATTCTGTTTAACAAGCCATACTCCGTATCTTCACGTTGGAAAAGCCGGGCTGCTTCCTCCCGCTTTATTTCGTCCTCACTAAGCAATAAAGTCTCTAAAGCTAAACAGAAGCTTTGTCCCAAGTCTTTTTTAGCAAATCTGTTTATTTTATCGTAGAAGCATTTTATTTCCCGGTACTTTTTAAGACTTAGGTAAAGTGAAATTTGATGAGGGACAGCCTTTTCAATCAGTTCAATAGATTTAAGCTTCTCCAGTGCTTCCAGCGCATCTGTTTTCTGGTCTATTTCCTTATACATTACAGCTAAATCATAGTAAACATCGTCTTTATGAGAAAATGAATTTGAGATAATTCTCGGATCTTTCCCTCGAAACTGATCATAATTTTCCACATAGTATAAATACTTCTGGTAACTTGCAATTGCTTCCTGGTATTTTTTCAACATCCCCTGGGCTTTGGCGAGACAAAACCACAAGTCAATGGCCCATTCCCTGTATTTCAGACCTTCCTGCGCTAGTTCTACAGTTTTCTTATACTCCCCGCTATCGTTGTATAGCATAGCAAGGGTACTATATACATAGAAATAATCCACCGGGTTCAGGTTCTTTCTTTTGGCTGTTTCATAAGCTCTGACCGCAGGTTCCAGAGCCTCTTGATGGTTTTTAAACGTAGCAATCGTGTTGGACAAATAAAACAATAAGCCGACATTATCCGGATCCTCTTCGATAGCATGCCGCAAAATAGGCTCGTAAAGTTTGAGCTTTCGTTCCCTAAGCTCCGGATCATCGGCCGGATAACCATAATGCAGCAGCTGGGCGCCAAGGACTGCCAGCGGTGGTTCGAAGATCGGCTCTTCATGAATAACACCTCGAAAACCAAATTTTGCTGTTTTGCGAAATAAACGCGTGACTACGCCAGTCCCAACTTTACTGGTATTATTGGTTTGAAAAATATTATCGATCTGGATCGCCGCCGCATTAATATTCTTAGAAACTTTTGATGTGATAAATTGAACGATTGCTTCATATCCTCTCAGCTCTTCATCGGCATCCACAAACATAAACCAGTCCCCCCGGGCATACTGCACCGTTATATTCCTCATTTTCGAATAGTCATCTTCCCAAGGATGAAAGTATATTTTATCCGTGTATTTTCTGGCGATTTCCACTGTCTGATCCATTGAGCCCGTATCCACAATGATGAGTTCCGAAGATACTGCGTTTAAAAGTGGCTTAAGGCTTTCTAAACATCTTTCCAGATTTTTTTCCTCATTTTTTACCATCATACCGATGCTTAATTTCAAAACGACCCACTTCCTTTAGCAAATGTCAGTCATCAATTCTTAAATAATTTTTTCACTAGTTCCTGCCCCCAGGATATCAAAGATTTAGCGTTTACATGATACTAAATATAATATCGGCTATACTCCTGTCTTTCTGGAGAATAAATTCTGTTAAAAAGCAAATCAATACCCAGAATCAATATTTTTTAAATCCCTGGCTTCAGATCCGCAATACGGGTTAAAGCAGGTTTATATCCTTCTGATGTAGCTCTGGTATAATATTCTTTCGCCTTGACCATGTCACCGGTTGTTTCATAGTACACGCCCAGATTATAGGCTGCCAGGAAACTTCCCGTTCCGGTCATTGTACTGTACTTATCGGTCTCTCCCAGTTGAAGACAGGTTTTATACTCCCGTTCAATCTCCGGAAACAAGTGAATATATTTGTTCACATCTGAAAAAACAAGCTCCATATAGAAAAGAGCGCATACAAAATGAAAATCCGGATAATCGGCAAACTGCGCTCTTTCTTTTTCGATCATGCCGAGTCCTTTAAGTAGTTTCCCGGTGGCAAGAATATTGTAAAGATAGTCAATCACAACAAGATCTCTATAGCCTGCGTTTAGACCCAGAAATTGATAGCATTTTTTGAAATAGTTGTTTGCCGTCTGATATTGGCCGGATAATTTGTATTGCTTGGCTGTCTGGTAAAGAAGATAAGGGTCACAAGGATGATCGTCCAATTCGAGAAGCAATAAACGTAAATTTCGGCCCGTTTTGTCCGTTTCGTAGTAGCCGTCATGATTCACTTCGATTTCCGTATTGACCCGTGGAAGGTTTGATTTAATTTGCTCATGAACTCTGCCTTCAAAATAAATTCCTTTCGGGATCAACCTGGAAACCCAAGTGCTGGAAGTTCTTATTTCATGATCCTGCCTAATCTTACTGACCACTTTGATTCTGCCGATGGCCTCAGGCTGCTCGATAAAGTGCCGAATACTCTCTTTCGTTCCCTGTGTAAGTACTTCATCAGCATCGAGGATTAGATTCCAATCCCCTGCTGCGTAACTCAGCGCAAAATTCCGGGCCTTGGCAAAGTCATCCTCCCAAACATAATCGCATACTTTAGCACCATAAGCGTGAGCAATTTTTTTCGTATCATCCGTGGAACCCGTATCCGCAACAATCATTTCATCAACAAGATGTTTAACACTGTCCAAACATCTGGCTAAGACCTTCTCTTCATTTTTAACAATCATGACCAATGATAGCTTTCTCATCTTGCTCACTTAACTCCAAAAATTTATCTTTTAACGAGTAACCAAAAATTTTTATTAAAAATCAAACTCTCCAAAAAAGAGAGTTTTTTATCGTATGCTCTTTATTCTTTATCCCTGGGCAAATTCCCCTTTAGCATTTGTTTCAACTGCTCGGATAAATCCGCTTCCGGAAGTTTGGATGCAGCGGAAGCCTTCACATTTTGATTCTGCACTTCTTCATAGACTTCGCTACGCAGAATCTTAATATCTTTGGGTGCTTCAATGCCAATCCTGACCTGATCTCCGACTACCGCAACCACCACAACTTCAATATCGTCGCCGATCATAATTCTTTCATTGATTTTCCGTGATAAAACCAGCATCAGTCCACAGCTCCTTCTTCATCGTTTTTTGTAGCGATAGAATCCTGCTGTGTTGGAAACAGCGGCTGTCTGGATGAATGAATCTCCTCGTTCAGAATCAATTGAACCCCTTTACCAGTCCTCGGATTCAAAATAAGAGGAGCACGCAGGTTAACAGTGGACTGAACCAGATCATTGGCGTGCACCGTAATGATACTCCAAACATCCACCTGATCAGAGGTTCCAATCTCCAAAATCTCTGTTTCACGCGGGCTCAAGTCCACTTCAGGCAAATAGTCCGGGAAAAAGAGTTGTGACCGGACCAAGAAAAAAGCAATTTCCCGGTTGATGGCAGCTTCCAGCCGAGCCAGAAAAGTATCCTCTTCGATATTCAGGAAAAATTCTTTTAACTCTTCAAATCCCGGTATTCCATCAGGGAAAAAGATAACTGATTCAATTCCTTTGCCATCCATTGTCTATTCTTCCTCCTTGGTATGTTTCATACTCATCTCATTTTCTTTTTCATTCTCATTGTTTGATATCAATGGCTTGTCCTACCGCTTTGATTTCGAGGTAGGCTTGCTGCTCAATAAAAGAACGAACAAACGGATACTTGAAGCCGTCTATCGATACCTCGCCTAAATCGGTGGAATAGTGAACATCACCCTGCTGAAGATTAGAATGAACTTCAGCTGGGGTATACTGAATCTCAATGGGTGCAAGCGAAGCAATCGTGACCTCGTTCTCGGGCGGGACCATCGCTTGAAATACCACTTGTCCAATCGGCACATTATTTTCAATCTCGCCTATTTGACGCCCCATTTGAACGATCGTTTCCAGGTCCTGTTGGAATTCAGCATCGGCATTCGCTTTAAGGCTTTGGTGCATAAACCAGATCCCTCCAAACCCCATCGATTCGCGCATTGAGCTGGAGTCAATTTCGAGGTTCGGTTGTGATGTTCGAACCTGAACATTCGGATTAATTTGATCGATCTGTAAATTAGGCTGCTTTTTATTCAGTTCATAACTGGCATCATTAATATTCAAGCCGATCCTAGCAAACTGCTGGTTAATTTGCAGGGTAATCATACCGGCACCTCCCGGCAATCATTTTTTTGAAGAGAGCACGCTTTATCGGAGAAAATCAACCAAAGAAGGCTGGATAATTTGGGCACCGACCGACAACGCCGCCCGGTACGTATTCATGGTGGAGTTATAATCCACAATCGCTGCTGCCAGATCCGTATCCCGAAGGTTGGACAGGTTCGTCTGTGCATTGATAATACTGGTTTCAAGGTTGTTATTGATTGTTTCTACCCTGCTGATCTTCGCTCCGAGTTCTGCTCGGCCATCGATAAACGAGCTTAATAGCGAATCAAGATCAGAGATGGAATTACCGACTGCGGCGTAATCACCATTATTCAGTGCCGTTGAAAAATTATTCAGCGCTGTAAAAAAATCGCTGACCCCGGTCGCAGGATTGACGCCAAAAAGCTGCTGGCCATTGATCGAAATATCAAAACTGACATTGGCGCCCAGTTCGACGGACAGTGATTCGGTATTGCCTGTCCAAAGGCCCGTTCCCGGCCAGGGGGCTGTGTCCGTATTTGTTCCGCTGAAAATATAGCGCGAACCGACTTGGCTGTTGGCCATGACGCCGAGTTGTTCAATAATCTGATCAGCTTCCTTCTTAATTTCACCCAGATCTTCCGGGGAATTGGTCTGGTTGGACCCCTGGACCGCAAGCCCTCTTAACCGCTGCAGCATCGAAGTCATGTTGGCAGTTACCGATTCAACACTGGACATATAGTCAAGTGCCTGGCTGGCATTGTCCTTCCATTGCTTCATCGATGTAATATTTGTCTTCAGCCCTAGAATAGCCGTAATTTTGGACGGATCATCCGAGGGTTTCGATATTGCTTCGCCTGTGGAAATGTTGTTCTGGAGATCAATCATCTTATTGCTGGATTTTTGCAGATTTGACAAAAGGTTGCTGCTGAGAATATTATTCGTTATGCGCATCGCTTATTCCTCCTATTTCGTGACACCCATACCCAGAAGTGATTCCAGCATGGTATCCAGCACTGTCACAACTCTGGCTGCCGAACTGTACCCTTTCTGGAACCTGATCATATTGATCATCTCTTCATCCAAAGAAACCCCTGACAGCGCTTCCCTGGAATTACTGAGCTGCGTGGCAAGTACACTCTGGCCTTCAGCCATTCTGGTGCTTTGTTCCACGTCAGAACCAAGCTCTGCCGTTAACCCTTCGTAGTAGTCCAAGATTGAACTGGCTCCCAGCGCAGTGATGCTGGCCGGCACGGAAGCATAAGTCGTCAGACTGTCCCAGCCTGATGACAGTGACGAGATGGCCAGGGCAATACTGCTGTCACCGGACGAGACTCCCGTAGCATCCGCAATCCCGGTCGCAATGAGATTGACGTCATCCTGAATGTCTTGATTCACAATAATATTCGCGGCCGTTATCGGGCTGGTTAAATCCGAGCTGGTAAAGAAGTCCAGTCCCGTATCTGTCGTGAGTCCCTGACCTGACTGGTGAAGCGCATTGACTGAATCGGCAATAACTATAACCAGTGTATTCAAATTGCCCCTAAATTCGCTCAGATACGTATCCCGCATTTCGATGTCGGCCTGAAGAGAACCCATGCCGCTCCCGAGATCAACCTCAGCGGCAGTTTTTGTCCCATCTGCGGAAGCTTCCCACCACACCTCGCTAAAACCTGTGGCTGCATCTGTCGGAACCGGGTTTTCCTGCAGGTGATATGCTGAGCCGTTTGTGACGAGCACACTATCGGCAGCAGTAGAATTCCCAATTCTCACCGTATAATTTCCTACGGATCTGTCCGTAAAATTGGGATCCAAGGACTCCTCAACGGTAACCGGCACAATTTTGGATAGTTCATCAACAATTTGGTCTCTCTGGTCCTTTAAATCATTTGGGTTGTCCCCTCTGATCTCAGCATTCCGGATTTGATTATTCAGCAGCTGTATCTGATTGGAAAATGTATTAATCTTCGTGATCGTTGTATCAACGCTGTTATTAAGGTCATTCTGCAAAGAAGTGATCTGCTGATCAATATTATGAAAAGTTTCCGTGAGCGATACTGCTTTTTCCCTGACAACGATACGAGAGGCACTTTCCTCCGGAGAATTAGCCAGATCACTCCAGGCATTCCAAAATTCCGACATATCGGAGCTAAGGCTGTAATTCGAAGTTTCATTAAAAAACTGCTCAGTCAGACTTAAGGTTGCTTCCTTTCCAGACCAATATTCGTATTGTGATGTTTCCCTGCGGTACTGCTGGTCGAGATAGGCATCTCTCACCCTTGTGATATCCCTTAAAAAAGAACCCGTACCAATGCTCAAATCCTTGCTGTTAGCAGTAATCGTCAGCGGTGTTGTTGCCTGCATATTGGCGATCTGTCTCGAATAGCCCGTGGTACTGGCATTGGAAATATTTTGACCGGTTGTATCGATGGCCGCCTGAGATGTAATTAAAGCTCTATAGGCCGTTTCCAGTCCCATAAATGTTGAGTACATACCCGTTACTCCTTTTTCATCAAGTCCTTGAGCTTATTGTAGAAAACCTTGTCGTGTTTGAATCTTATGAACTAAAAGTTAGATGCTCTTATTAATCAGATTATTTTGACTGAATTCATTTTTTACACCTTTATTTGAAGGATTTGAGTATGTTGTATGCTTTTGTCCCGTTAGAAGTCTCAGTGTAAAATCGGCAATACTCAAAGCACTTTTAAGCAATTTGGCATTGATCTCATGTAAATTTTTAAGTTGGCTGATGACTTTTTCGAATTCCTGGCCAATCGGCTCAAAGCCCGGAGAATATTGAATCAGATCCATTAAGGTAATATCCTCTGCTTTCTTGCCAACCTCTTTACCAAAAAATTCCGCCCAGTAAAGTCTTTCCTCTTCCAACTGTCCGACTTCGAGCAGAATTTTTTCTTCCTGAGCGGTGATGCTTTCTATTCTCTCAATAACATTGTCCACGAGCGCTTTCTGCTTTTCCTGTTCTAATTCGACCAACTGCCGATAGAAAGCAATTTGCTGTTGTAGGTTATTTTCCAGACCTGCTACATATTCTGCCACTTATTTTCCCTCCATCCCGCTTGGAGAAAGAATTCCTTCTGCAATAGAAGCTGCATCAAGATTAAATTCACCATTGGCGATTTGTTCCGAGATTGCCCTGACCCTATCATCTCTGATGTCCGGCATTTCTTTCATCTTTTGCAGCAGCTTTTGAAAAACTTGCGCATTTTCAGATACGGCCAACTGATCCTTTTCTAAAACCGTATTGACCTTACCAGGCTGCGATACCCGGGTCGCAGCCTGGACACTACCGACGGGGGAAATCGAAGTACCATCTATTTTCATCACATTCACCAACCTGACTGTTTTATCTTTTTTAGTTTTATACAGTTTTCTTATCGTCCAGCAGCCCAGTAATCTGAACAACCTCCATGGATCATTAAGGCCGATTATCTCTTAATATCTCTTAATCTTTCCTAATATCACGATATTATGCCCATTTATAAAGTTTGGAATAATCTTTCTCGTGTCATTATCCGGCAGAATGCTGTATAATATTGGTTGGCTCAATAAAAAACGATCAGAAGCCCTAATGTTTTCGGTTAAGAATTACGTTATTAATAGTGTATAAACGTATGAAGGATTATCTGCAAAGCAGTCATTAATGAAGATTACACAGGAGGAACATCGGTCAATGGATATAACTACCATCTTGGGGCTTGTCCTGGGATTTTTCGGTATCTTATTCGGTTTTGTCTTAGAGGGCGGGCATCTTGGTTCTTTGTTTGCTGTATCTCCCATATTTATTGTTGTTTTCGGCACACTGGGCGCTACGGTAATCGGTATCCCTTTAGACGAGCTTAAGAAATTGCCCAAATGGGTAAAGATTGCTTTCATGAATCAATCCTTCGGTGTGGAGAAAGCCTATTTCACCCTGGTTCATTTTTCCGAGAAAGCCCGTCAGGAAGGACTTTTAAGCCTTGAGCAGGAATTGGAAACCGTCGATGACAAATTTACCAAACAGGGCATGCAGTTGGTTATTGACGGTACAGACCCGGAAATCACCAGAAGCATCCTGGAATCAAATATTGCTGTTTTGGAAAACAGGCATAAGGTTGGGATCACCTTTTTCGAGTCCGCAGGCGGTTACAGCCCGACTTTGGGGATTATCGGAACAGTTATGGGTCTGGTTCACGTTCTTGGCAATCTGACGGATCCCGACAGTCTTTCCGGTTCGATTGCCGCAGCCTTTATTGCTACCCTCTACGGTGTTTGTCTGGCTAACCTGGTCTATCTGCCGATCGCAGCCAAGCTGAAAATAAAAAACCAAATGGAAGTACAGACCATGGAAATGATTCTTGACGGGATTATTTCGATTCAATCCGGAGAGAACCCCGCGATCCTGAAAGAAAAACTCAAAACTCACCTCGGTTATATGCCCGAGAAAGAAACTAAATTTGAAGGTGCATTTGAAGCCAGTGAAGTGAATTATTAATAAAGTACTAAAAGCATTAGAACAGAAGCGGTGATAAAATGAGAAGGCATAAAACACAAGATGGCCACCCCCCTGGTCAGGAACGGTGGCTTGTCACCTACTCGGACCTCATTACGCTATTAATGATTTTTTTTATTGTGATGTATTCGATGAGTCAGGTTGACGCCAGTAAATTCAGGGCAATGGCCCAATCCCTGAGCATAACGCTTGGTGGTGCGGCACCTTCTGCGGTTAACCTGTCGGAAACACAGGCCGGGGATTCTTTCATTGAAAGCGGGAGTACTGAAGATTCAACTTCGACAGGCCAGGATGACCAGCAAGGAATCGAGCAGGAGACCACCCCTTCAGAAGGAACCGGTCAAGGAGATACGGACTATCAGGAAAACCTTACGATCGAGGGCATCAAAGCCAAACTGGACCAGTTTGCGAAAGAAAATGGAATTGAAAATAAGCTCGTATCATCCATTGAGGAACGAGGCCTGGTCATCAGTATTCAGGACACCTTGCTGTTTAACAGCGGCTCGGCAGAAATATCAACGAATTCACGGGCCATCCTGAAAAAAATCAGCACGGTCCTGTCCGCCTCACCGAATTTTATAAAAGTAGAAGGACACACCTGCAACCTGCCAATCCATACCGCAGAATTTCGAAGCAATTGGGAACTGTCCGTACTCAGGGCGACCAATGTCGTCCATATTCTTGTCGACGACGGTGAGATCGATCCCCTTCGGCTGTCAGCAGCAGGGTACGGTGAGTACCGCCCGGTCGCCGATAACAGCACAGAACAGGGAAGAATCACCAACCGCAGAGTCGACCTGATTATCCTGCGTTCCAAGTATGATCTGCTCGAACCGGGCAGCAGCAGTAGCAATACGGCCACAGGTGCCGACAGCAACGGAAACAGCAGCAACTAGCAGGTCGATTCTAAATGAATGATTACCGCTTTAGTAAGCCAGGCTTTTGATGGCCCTATAGATAATATTGCACGTCATTTCCAGTTTTTCTTCGTTGACTGCGGATATTTTGTCTTCCGGCGTATGATTGTTCACCAGCCACTCCTTGCCCAGAATGGTTACCGCAGGGATGCCGGTGCCTGTAAAGGATATTTCATCGCTATGATGGCTGCCGCCAGAAACATGCTCAAGGACCGCCCCATTTACCCTACCTGCTTCTTTCATGGTCTCAATCAAAGTCTGAGAGCTTTCACCGGCTGACCAGAGAATATACTCTCCTACGGCACCATTGCCGACCGTATCAGCGTTAATAACCGCCTTTATTTCGGAGAGCGGGATCAGAGGATTCTGTATAAAATATTTGGAGCCCAGAAAGCCCATTTCTTCAGCGCTCCAAAAAGCCACTGCAATATTGATTTTAGGCGCAAAACCGTCCTGTGCTTCCTTCACCAGCTGACGCATGACTTGAAGAATGCAGCCTACACCAGAAGCATTGTCATTCGCACCCGGATAGACTTCCCCGTTATAAATACCAAGATGGTCAAAATGGGCAGAGAGGATAAGTGTCTGTTCCGGGTTACTCCCGGTAATACCAGCTAAGATATTGGCCACCGGGACCCGAAGTGTATCCGTTTCATCAGGTCGAAAGAGCGCTCTGCCGTCAATCATCTTTTCTTTCATCGAAGGAATTGAAAAGAGCTGCCAGTAGTTGTCCGCGCTAAAAGACTCCAGCAGCAAGGCCTTGAATTGTCCTTCCAGGTAAACAAGTGATTTGGTCTCTCCCGCAGTTCCCGCCCGGCGGCCTTCGAGATTGGCATGAGACAAGTACTGGACATCTTCGATGGCTTTTCTGGAAATCGCCTTGGTTGAGGGCACCCAAACAGTGCCTTCGCCTGAAGCAAACTCAATACTGGAAGACGGAATTCCCAGAAGGCTTCCGAGTTTCTGCCCCCAGGCCCCAGGCAGGACCGTCCAGGGGATAACAAATGCTGCCATTCCGGCTGCAACTTTTAGAAAAGTCCGGCGTGATTTCATATTTTATAATCCTTTCACGGAGGGAGTAACATGTCACTGAAAATCAACAGTTCCACCCAAAAAAATAACTTTGGGATTGACCTTCATCAAACTTCAGAAAAAAAGGAAAGCAGCTTCAGCAATATTTTATCACATTCCCGTCAACTTCAAAGCCAGGAAATGCAACTTTTTCTGGAACGTCTTGAAAAGCAGGGGCAAAAGCTCTCTGAGAACAGATCTTTGGAAAATCTGACGGAATTTAAAACCATGGTCAAAAGTTTTCTTCAGTCAACCTTTGGAAAAAGCAGAAATATGCAGGAGGAAACCTTTTGGGATTACCGAGGCCAGCCGAAAGTCATGGCCAGGGTAACGAAGATCAACAAGGCACTGGAAGAATTGGGTGAACAAGTACTCTCTTCTCAGTCTGAACCTTTAAAAATCCTGGAAAAAATCCATGAAATTAAAGGACTTATTATCGATCTATTCACCTGATATTAAAAACGAGTTGGTCTTTACAATATTTTGGAAAGTTATTTAAAAACGTTGTACCAGCGAAAGGAGTAATAAAAAGAATGATGAACAGCACTGGCATGATTACGGATTATCCTAGATTCGTTAAATCTTTCCAAAATGTCAGCGGTCTTGACTTGAACTATTATAAAGAAAACCAGATGAAAAGGCGAATCCTGAACTTCATGAGCACCAGGGGGTATCAGGAAGATTATACGGACTTCCTGAAAGATCTCAGTCTTAAACCTGACCTCTACGATGCGTTTTTTAAACATCTGACCATCAATGTCACGCAGTTTTTCCGCGATGTCAAGCAATGGGATGTCTTTAGGGAAAAAATTATCCCCGACCTGTTAAAGACCAGATCTTCCTTGAAAATATGGAGCGCGGGCTGCTCAGCAGGCCAGGAAGCGTGTACCATGGCGATCATCATGGCAGAATATTTTCCTGGAATAAACTTCAGTATCCTAGGAACAGATATTGACATCAACGTCTTAAAGCAGGCCCAGTCGGGTATTTATGACGAGCGTGATTTCGCCAGCACCCCCCCCCATCTTCTCGATAAGTACTTCAACAAGTCTGAAAAGAAGTTCCAGATCAAAAACACGCTGACCAGGAATCTGACTTTCAAGGCGCAGAACCTGCTTACCGACAAGTTTGACCGAGGCTTTGATCTGATTGCCTGCCGCAATGTCGTGATCTATTTTACCGATGAAGCGAAGGATGTGCTGTACAAAAAATTTGCAGACTCCTTGAACCCGAAAGGGATACTTTTCACAGGCTGTACAGAGCATTTATTCGGCCAAAGCCAGCACGGCCTTAAATCCGTTTCCTCGTTCTTTTATCAAAAATTATAAAAAAGCTGCTCCCCTCTAAAATCTTACTAAACCTTAAACGAGAGCACAAACCGAATAAGATGCTGCTAATAGTTTACAAACTCTTGGCAGCATCTTTTTGAATTCATCCCAGCGGGTTTATGCTGTCAGGTTTATCCCACCAGGCTCGGTTGTCCCGATACCATTGAATCGTATCCCGAATTCCCTCGTTAAGATGATACCGGCATTGCCAACCCAGCTTCGTTTTCAGCTTCGTGCTGTCCAGCGCGTATCTCCAGTCGTGTCCGGGCCTGTCGGCTACCTGAACCAGCGCATCCGCCGGTTTACCCAGCATGTTCAGTATGGTCCGGGCCATCTCTAGGTTCGATGTTTCCTCCCCGCTCCCAATATTATATACCTCTCCTGGTTCCCCGTCCGAAAGTATCTCCGCAAGCGCCGCACAATGGTCCAGTACGTGGATCCATTCACGTTTATGGGACCCATCCCCATAGACAGTCAGCGGCATATCCTGTAAAACCTGAAGGATACTATGCGGAATAAATTTTTCTTTATCCTGATTGGGTCCGTAGTTATTGCAGCACCGGGTCACGATCACCGGAAAGCCGTAAGTTCTGGCAAAAGCCCTGGCCATTAAATCAGCAGCTGCTTTGGAAGCCGAATATGGGCTGTTTGGACGAATCATGGAATGCTCCGAAAACTGTTCTGCCTCATTATCAAGACTTCCGTATACTTCATCGGTGGAAACCTGAATAAAGCGTTTTCCCGTAAAGCCGTTCTTCTCCCAATGTTCCTTGAAACAATGAAGCAGCGTTAAAGTCCCCATCAAATTGCTTCGGCCGAAAACCAGAGGATCGGTAATACTTCTGTCCACATGCGATTCGGCAGCAAAATTAATCACATCATCGGGGTCACATTCCTGAATAATGCGTTTGACCTCTTTCGCAGTACTGATATCCCCCTGCGTAAAATAATACCTTGGATGAGCTGCCAGGTCTTGAAGATTTTCCACCTTTCCTGCGTAAGTCAGTTTATCAAAATTAATGACGATAACATCCTGGTTGCGCTGCAAAATATATTTAATAAAATTGCTTCCGATAAAGCCTGCGCCACCGGTAACCATAAGAACTCTCATATTCTACACCTCAAATTATATTTTTTCGGCCAGCTCAACTGGCAAACTAGAGATCGATCTGACAGTGGTCCCCAAGAAAAAAAGTACTGACTAAAGAGCTGTTTTCGGGGCTGCCTTGAATGGAAACCTGGTTTCCGATTAAGCTTCCGCTGATTTTCTTGGAGACATTGGCAAGTTGCGTATCCTCTAGGATAATACAATTTTCGATCTCACATTCTGTAATCCGGGTTCTCCTGCCCACTGTCGTATACGGTCCGATAAAGCTGTCCGTAATGACAGCATCATCGTCCAGATGAACTGGCCCCTGAATAATACTGTTCCGAATGGTCACATTGTTTCCCATTTGAACTTTTTCGGCCAGCGCTGCATCAAACATCAAGCGATTTGCTTCAAGAATGTCGTCTAATTTTCCTGTATCCTTCCACCATCCCCGGACCAGATCGCAAGTGACCCTGGCCCCGTTTTTCAATTGATTTTGGATTGCATCGGTAATCTCAAGTTCTCCCCGGCGGGACGGTTTGATTCTGTCAATCGCTGCAAAAATGCTGTGGTCAAAGGCATAGACCCCTGTGATGATCAAGTTACTGATATACTTCTCAGGCTTTTCGTAAAGCGCTGTTACAAATCCGTCTTTCACCACCGCAACCCCGAATTGGGAAGGATTGCTGACCGTATGAAGCAATACGCTGGTGTTGGCCTTTTGCTGGTAGAAATTTTGAATGAAGCTATCCAGCTCCATATTGAAGATGTTGTCTCCAAGGATCATCACAAAATCATCGCGGCCAAGAAAGTCGGCCGCAGTCCGAACAGCATGGGCAAGCCCCAGGGATTTATGCTGATGAATATAGGTGATTGCCGTGCCCCACGCTTCTCCGCTGCCGACCGTTTTTTTTACTTGTTCCTGCGTATCCCCAACGATAATCCCAATATCATGGATACCTGCCCTGGCTATCTTTTCAATAAGATAGATCAGTACTGGTTTGTTGACCAAGGGAAGAAGCTGTTTCGCCTTGGAATAGGTCAGCGGTCTGAGCCTTGTTCCTGTTCCTCCGCTTAAAATCAGAGCTTTCAAATTATTCTCCTGCCTTTAACCGGTAAGATTTTCTATAAAGAGAGGGTTGTCTTTCTAATATAATATTGCGCAAGAACCGCAATGGTGTAACCACGGACAACTCCTCCCATATAATAAAGTGATAGTTGCCCTATCAGAACCTAAAGGGATGATCAAGTAAAAAGACGATTAAGTGGAGGGAGATATAGGAATGGTAGCGCCGCTCCTAAGCTATGTAACCTTTAACCGCCTGGGCCAGACAATCAGGAGCCTTTCAAGTGTCCTTGAAACGCCGGAAAACTTTGAATTAGCAATTGTTGATAATAATTCCACAGACGGGACCTGGAAATATATCCAAAGTCTGAAGGATAGTCGGATTAAATTCAAAACAAGGCTACCTGTCAATCTAGGGCAGGTCTACGCCTCAAATCTGAATCTGTCTAAGAGAAGAGATGATCAATATTTTATCGCTGTCGATCAGGATGTTGTGATTGAAAGCAAAAATTGGCTGACCTACATCCTAAGGGTGTTTAAAAGTACTCCGGATATCGGCTTACTCAGTATTCATGCCGGTTTTCCGCCCCCAAATATGCCCCCTACTACCCCTGTCATCAAAAATGATTTGGTTTATCTGGAATTGACCAAAAACAGGTCTGATTATTTGCAGGATTATATTCCCGGCAGCATCCTGGCCTTGAGCCCTAATCTTATCTCTAAAATTGGCTTTTGGAGTGAAGAAAATAATTTTGGCAGCAGAGAGCTGTTTCTAAGGGCTAATCATTTTACAGCGTTTAAAACAGGAATTCTGATGAACGTGAACATTTCTATCCCGCAACAAGTAACTTGCGGCAAATGCCCCGGTCAGTCCTTCTGCCGTCTGTCAAAAAACGGAGAGACCAAAACCGGAGAAACCTGTTTTACCATCTACGAAAAATTAAACCAAAATAAATTATTTCGAGAACAATACCGCTGGAAATTTGACGAAACAGTTAAGGATCTGCAGAGCGGTGCCCGTTCCCCATACTGCACTTCATTATTCAGCTGTAACTCCACTGCGGAGGAAAACTACAACCTTGACTGGGCAACCGAAAACTTTCAGTTCTATGCATCCAAAGCCAACTGAATATTTGCCAGGGGAGAAAAAAATGTTAAACAATGATGATTTTTCTGAACCGGTCTATGTTACCGAACCTTTGCTTCCAGACTTGGCGGAGACTTACAGCATGCTCGAAATAATATGGCAAAGCAGGCAGCTCAGCAATAACGGGAAGATGGTCCAAGAACTAGAAAGAAAACTGACTGCTTTCCTGGGTGCCCAATATTTATCGGTTTTTGCAAATGGCACGAATGCCTTGCAAATTGCGTGCAAGACCCTGGATCTGTCCGGGGAAGTCATCACGACACCGTTTACCTTTGCCGCTACGGCCAACGCGCTGGCCTGGAATCATCTTACGCCAGTCTTCTGCGACATTGAAGAAGCCACGTTTAATATTGACGCCGACCGTATCGAGTCCCTGATTACGGATAAAACAACTGCCATCCTGCCGGTACACGTTTTCGGCCATCCGTGCGAGGTCGAAAAGATTGACCGGATTGCGGCAATGCACAACCTGAAAGTACTTTATGACGGCGCCCACGCTTTTGGTGTGAAAATAAAGGGTAAGCCAATTGGCGCCTATGGAGATATCACCATGTTCAGCTTTCATGCCACCAAAATCTTTCACACCGTCGAAGGCGGCGCACTTATCTTTCGGGATCAGGACCTCCAGCAGAAAGCCAAGTGTTTGAGAAATTTTGGTCTAAAAGAAGACTACAGTGTGGACGAACCCGGTATAAACGGTAAACTGAACGAATTACAAGCCGCTGTCGGCATTTTGCTCTTAAAAGAAGTGGAAGCTGAAATAGCCCAAAGGAAATATCTTACCAACCAGTACCGGCAAGTGCTGGCTGATGTCCCAGGCATAACCGTCTCCCAGGAGGCTGAAGAAATTACAGCCAATTATCCGTATTTTGTTATCCGGGTTGATCCGACTGCGTACGGTATCTCCCGGGACGATCTCTATAGCCGATTTTCAAGCTTCAATATTTTTTGCCGAAAATATTTTTACCCGCTCTGCAGCAATTTCAAGTGTTTTAAAGGTCTTCCTTCATCCTCCGCAGACAATCTAGCCACAGCCAACAAAGTCGCGGAAAGTGTTCTGGCTCTGCCACTTCACGGAAGAATGTCAGCGTCCGACGTTCAAAAAATAGGCGGCATTATCAGAAAAATAAGAAAAGAAAAATAGAAGACAAATAGACTGAGACAAAAAATCAATAAATGAATTGAGCGTGTGATCATTGGCCATAA
Organism: Dehalobacter sp. CP; assembly: GCF_047652685.1. Classification (NCBI taxonomy): domain Bacteria; kingdom Bacillati; phylum Bacillota; class Clostridia; order Eubacteriales; family Desulfitobacteriaceae; genus Dehalobacter; species Dehalobacter sp. CP. Next base: position 695,059 of record NZ_CP157399.1, on the reverse strand, counting down.
AAGATCTCGTCATTTTTGGAGCCGGCGGCTTTGGCCGGGAAGCTACCGAACTCGTCGAAGATATCAATACAGAAAAAAAGCAGTGGAACCTGCTGGGCTATATCGACCAAACTCCAGCCAAACAAGGAAAGGTTATCAATAACTATCCTGTTCTGGGTAACCTGGACTGGCTCGAAAAAAACACAGGGCACCCTCTCTGGATTGTATGTGCGATCGCCAGACCGACGGATAAATACCGTCTAATCGCCAGCCTGTCCAGTTTTCAGCTATATTTTGCCAACCTGATTCATCCCGCTGCCCGAATAAGCCGCTCCGTTCAATTGGGCTGCGGCAATATCATCTGCTGGAATAGTTTTCTGTCGACGGATGTCAGGATAGGCAGTCACGTAGCCTTAAATCCAGGCTGCAGGATTGGTCACGATACGGCTGTCCAGGACTACTCCTCTTTATACTGGGACATCACCCTGGCCGGAAACGTGCAGGTTCATGAAGGTTGTGAAATCGGTTCCAAAACTGTGGTGATTCCCGAAAAAGAGATTGGCAGGTGGAGCATCATCGGGGCTGGCGCTACCGTCACCCACGATATCCCGGAATACTGCACGGCCGTCGGCGTCCCTGCCCGACCGATTAAACATTTAAAAAATTTGGTTGAGACCCATTCACCTAAAGGACTGATGATATGAAGGAACTTTCTTCTATTTTGATCAAAACTGCGATACAGCTTGTTATCGAAGCCATTAGTCAGGCCCAAACCTCTGCCCCGCAAAAACGCGTTAGCCCCTTCCCTGTTCAGGAAGCCGCTGACACTCCTGCTGTGGAAATTTCTCAACAGGCGGTTCCAAAAAACATTGACTGGGAAGAATTAGACGACGCCACCATCCTTCAACAGATTCTGGATCCTGGGATCCTGGAAGAAATCATTGAACCTTCTGTACAGAACACGATAGACAGTAGCTCCCCTCCTCCTTTTATCAGCTATGTTACCTTGAATCGTCTCGGGCTTACCATGCAGAACCTAAACAAGATTTTGGATTCGGACGAAGATTTTGAAATGCATATCATCGACTGCAACTCCAAAGATAATACCTGGAATTATATCAAAAGCCTTCAGGACAAAAGAATTAAATCCAAAACACGCTTTAAGGTTAACCGGGGACCGATCTATGTCCTGAACTACAACCTCAGAAAAAGAAAACCCAACCAGTATTTCTTCACGATTGACAGCGATGTCTATATCAAGACCAAAAACTGGCTGACCAGGTATATGGAAATATTTGAAGCTTTTCCGGAAGTGGGTCTCTTAGGAATCATGCGGGATAACCCTTATCCGAGATTTCTCCCTCCCGTCATTCCTCAGGTCAAGAATGATCTGTCCTATCTTCAGCTGAGAAATGCCGGCATTGATGTAATCATGGATTTTATTCCGGGATGTCTTCAGGGGTTACGGCCCGAGCTCATTGACCGGATCGGTTATTGGAATGAGGAATGCGGGTATGGCGATGCTGAATTATCACCAAGGATTGTGCATTATACACCTTTCAAAGTCGGCTTTGTCACGACCGTGGAAATTGATATGACCCAGTTCATCGGCTGTGACAAGTGTCAGGCCCAAAACCTCTGCACGCTGAACAGAAGCATAAAGACCTGCTTTATGCTGGCCAAGCAAGCCAACAGTAACGAAAGCTTTGCCAAAAAGGCTAAATGGAAATACCTCGAAGTATTTCAAGAGCTAGCCGATGGAAAAAGAACAGCCTATTGCGCCTCACTTTTAGACCCTGCATCCCGGGAAGGGAATTTGTACCATGATGCCTGGGCACTCGAGAATTTTGAATATTATTTGAGAAGATCGAATTGATCTTTACAAAATATGAACGGAGATGCTATACTTCTTTTCTAGACACAATCCGGTTGATCAGGATTTTTTAGATTTCAATTAAAATATAATATGGTTTTTAATGTGTTGAGGCAAACTTCACGAAAGTGAAGGACGCTAAAGTCATGGGTCTAAATCAGGGAATTTGAAATGCATGCAATACAAAATGAATGGAATCCAAATGCATTTCCAGGATATTCTGACAGGATTGCCAGACTACAAGGATTTTGAACTTCTCAGGGGAGAGCAGTTCCTTTTATGGATCTGCTCTTTTTATTTCAACTATTTTGTATATTCTAACCGGTTAGGCCAATAAAAATTGACCACACTAATGATGGAGGTGTACGATTCATGACCTTGATTCTGACCCTTGTTATTTTTGTAGCTACGTATGCACTGATCGTAACGGAGAAAATCCCGCGGGCTGTCGCCGCGGCCCTCGGTGCCTGTCTCCTGATTCTTTTGGGTGTATTCCCGCAGGAAACTGCTGTGGAACACATCGACTGGAATACGCTGGGCTTACTTATCGGCATGATGATCATTGTCGATCTGACCAGACGTTCCGGTGTCTTCGGCTTTCTGGCTATTTGGGTCGCCAAGAAAGTCAAAGGCAATCCAATCAGACTGCTGATCTCTTTGGCTATACTGACTGCCGTTTTATCGGCTTTTCTGGATAACGTGACGACTGTTTTGCTGGTCGTTCCGGTTTCCATTGTGATTGCTGAAACCTTGAAATTAAACCCAATACCTTTTTTGATTACCCAGATTCTAGCCAGCAACATCGGGGGAACCGCGACCCTGATCGGTGATCCGCCGAATATCATGATTGCCGGACCGGCAGAGCTTACTTTTATGGATTTCATGGTGAACCTGGCACCTGTGGCGATTGTGATCTTGGCTGTTACCCTATTGGGCTTTTATTTTCTTTATCGCCAAAAGCTAAAGACCGACAAGGAATCCATCACCCTGCTGCTGTCGCAAAATGAATACGACTATATTAAAGACTGGGCCCAGCTCAAAAGAAGCCTGGCCGTACTCTCTCTGACCATTGTCGGTTTTATGCTGCACGCCGTCATCCATGTTGAGACCGCTACGATTGCACTGGCCGGAGGCATGCTGCTCATGGTGCTGAGCCACGAGGAACCGGAAGAAGTATTTCTGGCGATTGAATGGCCGACGATCTTCTTCTTTACTGGATTATTCGTTTTAGTCGGAGGATTGGTCGAAGTCGGCGTCCTGGACAAGATTGCTGAATGGAGCCTTGGGCTTACCGGCGGTGTGCCGGTCGTCATGGCGATGCTGATTGTCTGGCTTTCCGCTATTTTTTCAGCTTTCGTCGATAATATTCCATTCGTGGCCACCATGATCCCGTTGATTCAAAAAATCGGGGTCCTCGGTGGGCTGACACCGGAACAACTCCAGCCGCTGTGGTGGTCTCTGGCTCTGGGCGCCTGCCTGGGCGGAAACGGCACCATTGTCGGTGCCTCGGCCAACGTCATTGTCTCAGGGATTGCCGAAAAAAACGGCTATACGATCAGCTACAAAAAATATTTCCTGATCGGATTTCCGTTCATGCTTCTATCCATTGTGATCGCCTCGGCGTATATTTTGCTGCGGTACTATTAGATTCTTTCTCTCTCTTCAAAATGAGTATGAAGCAATCTGTGGGCAGTGTCACTGAAAGGCTGTCCCAGATATTCCTGATAAATTTTCTGGATTTCTGAATTCTCATGAGATTTTCTGATCTTTTTATTTTTATCTTCCTGATAGATGGCTTCCTGACGCTTGCGGACAATTTCAAAATTGCCGTGATGGTAGGGCTGCCCACCTCCGGCAATACAGCCTCCGGGACAAGCCATAATTTCAATGGCTTCGTACTGATTCTTACCGTCCCTGATTTCCTCGAGCAGAGTCCGGGCGTTTCCGAGCCCGCTGGCAATGCCTATCCGTAGCATCTTGTCGCCGATTTGAACTGTGGCCTTTCGCAAGCCTCCATCTCCCCGGAGCTGCTCGAACTCAACTTTCTGTAATTCTTCACCGGTCAGCCACTCATAAGCTGTCCGGAGCGCAGCTTCGATGACCCCGCCGCTGGTTCCGAAGATCACTGAGGCACCTGTGGTTTCACCCAATGGTTTGTCATATTCACTCGAAGGCAGATTGATAAAATCCAGACCGGCTTCTTTGATCATTAGGCCAAGTTCCCGGGTCGTGACGACAATATCGACGTTATTATGCTCATCCTTAGTTAGTTCCGGACGCTTGGCCTCAGCTTTCTTGGCTATACAGGGCATGACGGAGACCACTACAATATTGTCCGGGTCAATGCCATTCTTCTCGGCATAATAAGTTTTAACGATTGTACCGAACATAATATGCGGTGACTTGCAGGTGGAAGGCACTTCCAACAATTCAGGGAACTGATGCTCAATAAATTTGACCCAGGCCGGACAGCAGCTCGTGAGTATCGGAAGTGTTTTATTGTTCTGCAGACGGTAGATCAGTTCTGAGGCTTCTTCCATAATTGTCAAGTCCGCTCCAAAATCCGTATCGAAAACTGCGTTAAATCCGATACGCTTTAAGGCGGTTACAAGCTGGCCGGTTGCAATCGTCCCCGGTTCCATATCAAATATTTCTCCGATGGCTACGCGGATAGCCGGAGCAGTTTGGACAATCACATATTTATCCGGATCATTTAAAGCTTCCCATACTTTATCGGTATGATTAATTTCCGTAAGCGCTGCTGTAGGGCATACCTGAACACATTGCCCGCAGTAAGTACAAGAAGACTCTACCATCGGAATATTAAAGGCAGGGCCAACGAAGGCTTCAAATCCGCGGCCGATCCCTGACAGGATACCGCAGGTTTGGACCTTATTGCACATCGTTTCACAACGCCGGCAGTAAATGCACTTGTTGGCGTCTTTGACGATCGCCTCACTGGATACGTCCTTCGGATAATTCATCCGTTCACCTTCCCAGCGGATATGCCGGACCCCTAATTCTGCGGCTAAGGCCTGAAGCTCACATTCTCCGTTTTTGGGACAGGTAAAGCATTCATTGGGATGATTCGATAACAGGAGTTCAACCGCCATTCTTCTGGCTGTAATTGCTGTAAGCGTATGCGTGAGTACTTCCATTCCATCCGTAATGGTGGTTACGCACGCCGGGACAAGTTTATTCCGGTTTGTCTTCTCATCGATTAGCTCAACCATGCAGACCCTGCAGGAAGCCGTCTGATTGACCATTTTGATATCATGCAAATCCAGATGACATAAAGTTGGAATCCGAACTCTTGCTTTATGGGCGGCTTCCAAAATGGTGATGCCTTCAGGGACCCGTAGATATTGATGATTAATTTTAAAATCAATCATTTTTTTAGCAGGATGCGTTTGTTGAACGTGGGTCATGGTTAGCCTCCTTATGATTTCAGACCAATTTTATTCTTTGCTTGATAATGGCCTTCCCCTCGAGGATGGTCGATGTCTTTGATCAGGGCCAGGTATTCGTCCCAAAAATATTTCATGGTACTGATGACCGGGCTGGGCGCAGTCTGACCAAGCCCGCAGAGCGAACTACCTTTAACCATGTAAGCGAGCTGTTTGATGGCATCTAAATCCGCCATCGTTCCTTTGCGGCGGGTAATTAGATTCAGCTTTTCATATAACCGCTTGGTACCGATCCGGCAGGGGGTGCAGCGGCCACAGGATTCATCCATCGTAAACTCCAGGTAAAACTTGGCGATATTGACCATATTATCGGTTTCATCCATGATGATCATGCCCCCTGATCCCATCATGGAACCGATACTGAGCAGGTTATCATAGTCTAAAGGAATGTCCAGGTGTTTCTCCGGGATCACGCCTCCGGACGGTCCCCCTGTTTGAACGGCTTTGAATTTGTGGCCGTTGGGGATACCTCCGCCAATTTGAAAGATAATTTCTCGTAAGGTTGTTCCCATGGGGACTTCGACCAGGCCAACATTCTTGACTTTACCGACCAGCGCAAAAACCTTGGTCCCTTTACTTTTCTCAGTGCCAATGGAAGCGAACCAACTGCTCCCTTTGAGGATAATCGGAGAAATATTGGCAAACGTCTCCACATTGTTTACACAGGTCGGACAGCCCCAATATCCTTCTTCCGCAGGATAAGGCGGTTTAAAATTTGGCTCACCGCGTTTTCCTTCACAGGAGTTAATGAGCGCTGTTTCTTCCCCGCAGACAAAAGCCCCGGCTCCATATTTCAACTGGATATCAAAGGAAAAAGACGTGTTGAAAATATTTTCGCCCAGGAAGCCCAATTCTCGGGCCTGCCGCAAAGCAATTTGTAGCCTAGAAATTGCCAACGGGTATTCGGCCCGAATGTAAATGAATCCAGTGGCGGCGCCAATCGCATAGCCACCGATCACCATGGCCTCTAAAACGGAATGAGGATCGCCCTCCAGGATGCTCCGGTCCATGAAGGCCCCGGGGTCACCTTCGTCTGCATTGCAAATAATATATTTGTCCTTGTTTTCTTGATTCTTTGTAATTTCCCATTTGAGACCTGTGGGGAATCCTCCGCCGCCGCGGCCTCGCAGCCCGGATTTTTTTATTTCGTCTATGACCTGATCCTGGGACATTGTTGTCAGCACTCTTCCCAAGGCCTCATAGCCTCCGACCGCAATATAATCCAAGATATTTTCCGGGTTAATCAGACCGCAATTGCGCAGGGCAATTCGGTACTGTTTCGGATTTTTTGCTGTTTCTGACATCATAGCCTCCAAACAAATTTACGTACTTTGTAATCTGCGCCCGCTTCTACACCCGGTCAAAGTTTATTTCCAATGAGAGATTTTCAACTGCTTTGCCGTGTTTAATATGCTGCTCCATAATTTCCAGAACCTTGTCTTTGGTTACATTGCCATAGAGAACCGGTTGTTCGCCCTGTTTATTTACCTGAACAGTTGGTTCCGAGTGACAGCAGCCAATGCAACCAACTGGAACAACTTTAGCATTGGTTATGTTCTGGGCAGTGATCTCATCCAAAAAAGTATTGTAGGTCTCCCTTGAACCTGATGAGATGCCGCAGGTGCCCATCCCCACAAGAATTTTGATTTGTCCTTCCGGCTTTTGGCCGCCTTGTCCTATATTTATATTTTTTTGGTATTCTTCTTTAATTCTTCTTAAGTCCTCCAACGAACCAACCTTCATACCTGTATCTCCTTCCGGCGGTATGATTCGAGGATGGTATCCAGGTCCTCTTCTCTCACCCGGCCAAATACTTTGTCATCAATCATCATAACGGGAGCCATGCCGCAAGTGCCGATGCAACGAACATCTTTCAGACCGAAAAGACCGTCAGGTGTAATTTCATTGGATTCAATACCAAGCTTTTCTTTCAGTCTTTCCATAATTTTATCCGCCCCTTTAACAAAGCAAGCAGTCCCCATACAGACACTGATCGTATGTTTTCCCCTTGGCTTGGTTGTAAAGTAGGAATAAAAGCTGACGACTCCGAATACTTCCGCTCCCGAAATTCCTAATTTCCGGGCAATAAAAAGTTGTACATCCCTCGGTAAATAACCGAAAATATTCTGGGCCTTATGTAAGATTTCAATCAGAGCGCTTTTCGTTGTTGGTAAACTGTTAATAAAAGCTTCCAGTTCCTCGAATTTTTCTCTGGGCAGATTTTCATTGGTTGGTTCCATAACATCGATTGCCTGTGGCTTAGTCATAGCAGGTACACGATCCTTTCCGATAACAGCAATGATTTTTCTGATCGTTTCAAGACGTGGTTATTTTCAGGGCAAAGAACTATTCAGTAATAGTTTGGAAAAATAGCATAGATTTATTCAGACAAGAGCGCGGGCATAAAATAATGCAATGAACTTCTGCATGTTCATTGCATTTCTGGTCAGCCATTATCTTGTTTTCTTCATTACTCATATCGTCATTCTCAAATTACTTACATTATTATAGAACGTATTACTCATATACTATCCGTATTCCGTCTATTTCCCATTATACTGACACAGCGGATAGAAAGATCTGCTCTCCAAAGATCATTGCGGTAAATATTCCGAGGGACAGAAACGGTCCGAAAGGAATCTCTGATTTCGGCGATCTTTTTTTGACTGTGATCAGTAACAGCGCAGTAAGACCTGCATACAACGAACCAAGGAACAACGCCAACAGCACCGGCGGGCCCATAAAAAGCCCTGCTGCAGCCATCAGCTTGATATCTCCTCCGCCTAGGCCATCGGGGAAAAACAAGCTCAGAAGAAAAAGCGGTACGGAAGCCGCAAAAAAACCAATGACCCAAGTATACCACACAGCTCCAAAATACACGCTCTGATAAACGCCGTGCAAAACACTTAATCCCAACAAAAAAACGACCAGCTTATTCGGAATCACCCTTTTCTGCCAGTCAATAAACGACACGACAATCAGCACAGACAAAAGCATTGCCAGAAAAACACTTTCCAGGCTCAGTCCATTGGTAAACCAGACAATCAGGTACAAGACCCCGTTCAGCAGTTCGACTGCGGGATAGACCGGGGAGATCGGGCCCCGGCAGTTTTTGCAGCGCCCCCGCAGAAAGAAGTAGCTGAAAACAGGGATGTTCAGATACCACGGAATCAGCGTATCACAGTGCGGGCAATAGGATCTGCCACTGACAACGCTTTTTCCTATTGGAATCCGGTAAATGCACACATTCAGAAAACTGCCGATGACCAAACCATACAGCAGCACAATGAAAGAAATGATAATATTTCCGATCAAGACAGTACCACCTTTTTAATGTTGGAATTAATTAAAGGCCTAATGCGGATAAACAATCTCAGCCACAGTCCAGGAGATAATCAGCAATCCTACGAGTATTGGCAGAAACACCAGGATCGCTCTTTCCTTTCTCCCAACAATTGCCGCAATTCCGGCAATAAAGCCTGCTAATCCCAATGCAGCTACTGCAAACGTCGGCAAAGGCAGTGCGCCCATCATTTTCAGCATGATCAATACAATAAAAGCAATGCTCAGTCCAGCCGACCATCGGCCGGAACGGGATTGGGGCCATAACTTTGTCTTCATATGATCGTCCCTTCCTGTCACTTAATACCTTCGACCTTATTATTGTATATGCTCAAAAATTATTTTGATCGTTTTTAATCATTGATAAATAAGCTGTTTATCATTTAGCTGTTTAACTATAGAACTTAACTTTTAAAAGAGATGTTTAGCTAAAAAACACGTTCACAGCGACGCCCCAAAAACTCAGGATATAATTCACGCCAATCAGAATCACCAGAAAAACCAGGATCGACCGTTCTTTGTTCCTGATAACAGCCTTCAGTCCAATAACGGCCGCTGCGATGCCCGCGGCAAAGATCAGAACGGTAATGACAACCTGCAGGGGATTATGCGAGATCAGTTCTAAGCCGGAGTACCCTTCCTTGTATGGAAGTACGGAACCCACGACAAACAAAATCCAGCTGACAATCACCAGAATGAAGGATTTTCTGCCGGACTTGCTTTTGGGTAAAATCGTGATTCTCATGACATTCACCCCTTTTTATAAAGAAAACTTGGCTGATGCCAAGTCTTTGGCGGCTGCTTAGTTGCACTTAGATATACCAGAAAATAATTATACTTTCTGATATACCCATAAAACCTACCTTGTTAGCGATTAGAGTTGGTGGCTTCAATATTAATATACCATGGCTTACTGATATCACCTATAGGCTTTCCGTTTATTCCCACTCGACAAGTTTTTCTAATTACTAAACATATTTGTTTAACTTCTATTTAACTTAAGCTGCTTTTTTCTTTGTTCTATCCGGATTATTTTTCGCTTCTGGAATTTTCAGTATCAAAATAGTATCATTAGTAGCAATATTTATACTATGCTCGCATACTTTAGATTCAGCAATCGTTATGGCAACGCTATGTTCACAGTCGGTAAAAGTGTTGGTATACACACATCAAAATACTGAGACAACAGCTTATGTATACACTATATAGCATTATAACGTCCCTTTCTCATTCTGGCAAGACGGGCCTAGCACATGCCGACGGAGATTTTCTGCAAGCCGGCGATGTGAATAATCTGGTGTTCCGAACGCTGATGTAATAAGAGCTAGGCTTAGTAGAATGAGAGGTGTGCAGTGAAATTATCGGTTTGTCGTTAGTTGTCGAGGTTCCTAGAGATCATTGAAGCCATCAGCTTCAGCACGCGGGTTCGATTCCCGTATCCTGCTCCACATCATCTGCACAGATAATACAATGAATCCCACCTCCATTAGATTAGAGGCGGGATTTTTGTTCTCTTGTGTTTGCAAGGGGTTAGCTGGTTGTGTTCCTCAACTCAAAAATACCTTTAAAAAACGCAAATCCACTTAAATAAAGCTTCTAACATTGGAAACATATCTCCAATGCGAAAGAAATTATGTTAAAACAGCAGAGAAACTTTTTATCCACCGTAACTATCTCTTATACAGAATTGAAAGAATCAGCGAGTTAACAGGGCTGGATTTGGATTCTCCCGATATCAGGCTTCATATTCTAATGTCTTATCGGATCGAACGATTGAGTAAAATGAGCTAAAGTGTATTAAACCGCAAAAATCCGTAGAAACAAAACTCTTGGTAATAACTGTATGACGCCCCGGAATTGATGATTCCGGGGCGTTATTCCCATGATAAGAACGATATCAGCTCCATAGAACCCTCATGCCGGTTCTATGATCACCATTATTACTGCTTTTTTAGCCAAGCAGCAGCTTCCTCAAAGCTTGCACAATAATGAAAATCGATTAAAGACTTGGTATATGTTCCCAATTTGTTTAAAACTTGCTTCTGTATAATATTTTGAGGTAAAATTTGTGCTATCTTAGTAAACCCGGCTCTGGCTGCTTCGGGAATGTAAACTTCTTCCAGCCATTTTTGGTCGTCTGGTCTTATTGTTGTAAAATTTCTGTTATCTGTTAAACATTTTTTTGCTCGGTACTTTAAGCCACATTCTATGGTTTTTTCGAATGCTTCCCTGAGCTGCTCGCTGCTCATATAACCCTTAAATATTACTACAACAGCACGATTAACTTCATCCCAAGATATTTCAACATACTTTTCTGAAAAATAGATCATAACAAAACCTTCTTTCTTACCAATTCTGTTGCTTTAGATTTGCCAGGGGTATGGCATACCTCTGGCAAATCTATGAAGGTTGTTTCCGCGTTTTAGTCAGTAACTATTCGTTTACTGTCGCATGCTTCGGTTTCGGCAAAGGATTGACAAAGATAAATACAATACTCGCTACTGCAAGTCCAATCATGCACCATACCATCGGCATCGCAAGCATATCTCCGGTAACAGCACCGACAAAAGAGATAAAGTAACCTGAAAAGAAAGCAAAGATATTGACGGCAGCCAACAAGACAGATGTACTGAGCGCGACTTCCTGGGGACTGGCAATCATGCCGGCGATCATATAACAGGCCGGCAATACGATAGAGAATGAAGCGCCGACTATACCCATGCCTATCGTAACGATAACGATATTTCCGGAATAGATGACCAGCGCATAACCAACCGCACCGAGCAGCAAGCCTAACGCCACGACATATTTCTTAATGGCTTTGAACAAAGGACCATAAACAAAGCCGCCACCCATACCGCCCAGGGTGAATACCGACAGCACCATACCGGCAACAGCAGGACCGCCTAAATTATTCTTTTGCAGAAATCCGGATATGAGGATGGCGGACGGGAATATTAAAATGATATAGATGCCGAGTAATAATGCTGTCAGCAAAATGCCTCCGCGAATTCTGACCTTTGGTTTCTCCGCTCCCGCAGGCTGTTCAACCTTGGGCGGTTCTGTCAGGAAGATCAGAACAAGGATCAAAGAAAGAATACCCAACGCGTGTGAATAGAAACTGTATTGCCAGCCGATTTCAGCCAGTGCGCCGCCCGCAAACTGCATGACGATCGCGCCCAAATTCATGACCATTGATCCGATTCCCAACATGGTTGCTCTTTTGTTACCCTCGTAGACACTGAGAACAAGCGCATTGCCCATAGGTGTAATGAAGCCGAAGCCTATACCGAATATAGCCCTTTCGATCAGAATGACGGTCATACTATTTGCAAATACAGGCGCAAGACCGCCTACAAGATAAAATAACATACCAATGATTATTATAGTTTTGTATTTAACTTTATTCCCTGCCAACGCACCAGCGATCAATGATGCCGGAATCATCAGCAAAGACGGCAACGTTGATATTAAGGCTATTGTCGACATGGGCACGTTGGGAAACGCCGCCGAGATACTGGCCAGTGCTGCCGAAACATTACCGGCCGACATGGTAATGACATATACCGACATAATTGCAAATGCGACGATAAACGGACTTTTCTTTTCTTTTTCTGATAGCATAATTTTCCCTCCATTTTATTGTTACATATATTTCAATGTAATTCTTGTTAGCTGTCAGCAATCTTTAGAACATACGGTATTTAAGCCACTCATCCCTCAATGCGCCCAATCGATCATCCCCAACGAAGACGCTGTTGCCACGTTCGTTAATAATTGAAGGCCATAAGAAAAATCCTGGTTTTTTGTACTCAGTCAAGCAACGCCTAACCTCAGCGCGGATCATCTCTTCGTCTGCGCCAATATAGGACGGGGGTCCCGACGAATCCCAACCGCCTTCAATTGCAAGCTGTCCCCGGTATTTATCAAGAATCCCGGCCAGATCATTCATTGGCTGCGCAGACTGCCAGACTCTCACACCTATTTCGACCATATCCGGAATAATCTCTTCGCATTTCCCGCAGTCATGAATATTGAAAAGCACGCCTCGCTTCGTCACAGCCTCCGCCATTCTTGCCCAATAAGGTTTTATAAGCTTTCTAAATGTCTCCGGGGACATGAACAATCCGCGCGCTGTAGCATTGTCATCTCCAAGACAATAAATATCCGGGTTGTAAGCATCGATTAATTTGTTAATATAGGCGATCTTATATTCGGTAACGGCTTCAAAAAAGTCCATGCACGCCTGCGGTTCCATCACAAGAGCGCAAAGTGCTTCTTCAAAGGTCATAAAAGACACCAGCCGCTGAAATGGTCCTAAGCCATCCATAATTTCAACGAGTTTCTCTTCCCCGCCACTCGGCGGCCTCCTATTTTTTTCCGCTTCAGCCATAGCCTTAAAGTCCATAGAGGCGACATCAGGGATTTTTACGTGTTTTTCCCATTCTCTAACGTCGTCAAACAACATAAATCCTGGCTTTGGTATACTGCCTTCTTTCGTTGCTACCCAAGGAACGCCAAAAATATCAGTACCATTTCTCATTAACGGCGCTTCCTGATCAAGAGAAGCCATACCGGCTAATTGAACATCTTCGTGAGAAAGCGGCACATATTCCGGCTTTCCGCCGTAGATAGATTCCAGCGCATTCTGTTTTGGGGTCATCATAATTTTCCCTCCGTCATATTAATTCTATTGTCGATCAGAGTTTCGAGTACCTTTTCGTCTAAATCACACGGATAATAGGTGAAGCGTTAACGGAGACAGTGAGTGCGTTAACGGCATCGACAATTCTCTGTTTCCCAAATTCGACGGCTAGAGCGATATCGCTGATTTTCGAAATATGTCATTCCTCCTTTGATTTTTCAGGCAATTTTTTTCCTGCAAGTCTAATATGTTTGCTGCATGACGTTATGATTCGCCATCCAGCATTACCTGTAAAATATTAGCACCAATTTCCTCTATACCACTTACGCAATAATAAATCGCATTTCCATTGATTTCACGCGCGTCTTTCTCCACCGCTTCCGCTTCTTCCGGACTCACAAGATCCGTTTTGTTTATAAGTACTGTATATGCGCGCTCAGCTGACCAATAATCAGATTCTCCAACGGAATGCGCAGCCGCTGCCAGCGGCCTGCATCAATGATTACAGTAATCTGAGCATTAACTCTAAGGTGTGTAGGTAGGGCCTCCGAGACATTACTCGGAAAAGCGACACCAGTTGTTTCAATGATAAGCCATTCAGGATCAAGTTCATTTTGTATTTCCCGAATCCCCGAAATGAGATCATTTGCCAATGAACAGCAGACACAGCCCGAAAAAATGTCTTTTACTTTATATCCGGTCGACCTCAATAATTGATCATCAATGCCAACTTGTGAAAAATGCGGATATTCAGTATAATTTAATAATAACCCGGTGTTGGCTTATATGCTATATATCGAAACGACAATTGTTGAGGTGTCTTTCATTTAAGAAACTGTATCGCGCGTACAGTGAATATCGGGAGGCTGTATGAAACTGAATATTTGGATGCTCGCACAATGGCTGAAGGAATATGACCCCATTCTGACCGTGACTGGCGGCGCTGATGAAATCGAGGGAATGCAGTTTTTGTCCAGTTTTGCCCCGAAGGGCCGTCGGCATATCTATATCGGCAGGGCAAAGGATTTTTTGAGCGGGAATACGTCCGAAGAAGTTTTGCTGACACATGGCAACGACGTCATCAGTTTACGGTCCTTGGATATGGACGAGATATCCAGCAAGATCATCGATTGCTTTGAGTTTTATAACAATTGGGAAAGTATGGTTTTTGAGAGCGCGCAGCTGGAGCATCCCGAGCAGCGCATAGTGGACGCCTGCAACAACCTGATTGGCCCGATCTTAATTGTAGACCTGAAGCTGAATCTCATTGCATATTCCAAAAACTATAAACCCGGTGAAATCAACCAGTTTTGGGACGAGTATATCCAATTGAACAAGTCCTCCCTAAAATCCATACACATGATGAATTCCAGCAATTCCATAAAGCTGATTCCCGTTCGGCATAATCGACTCGTATATGAGGAACCCGTGGCTGCGCCTTACTCCTACGGAATCATGGTCAGCTACTGCGATAAAGACGACAACCTGATTGGGCAATGCGTGTTATGCATGAATCACCCGATCACGCCGCGTGAGCTATGCCTGGCCAAAACGATCGAAGCTGCGCTTGCCTCGATCGCTCAGAACACGACTGGCAGCACTTTCATTAATTTCGCACAGTCGATCATATTCGAAGCCTTGTCCTCAGGGAGCCTGGCGGAATACAACCAAAAAAAGCTCATTGCACTGATGGATTGGGATGAGGATGTCTCTTATCAGGTGACCATTTGCAAAATAAACGGAGCGCCAACGAACGGCAACCTTATGACGTATCTCAGTGGCCTGAGCGAGTGCTTTAAAAAGACGATCGGTCTTATTTTTCAGGAACAGCTCGTTTTCTGTCATCAGGCGGACGCATTTGCAGAGGACCAGCTGTTATCGACAATTCCTGGTGCGATCCCGTTATTTGTAGGTGTGAGCCCCCAATTTGTCAACCTTGGAGAGGTGGCGATTTACCACAGGCAGGCATCAATCGCGGTAAAACGAGGAATTGAACAAAACAAAAGCTTGACACACTTTCGCGACTGCGCGATCGATGTGCTCGTTTTCGAACCGGACAGGGATTTCTGCCGCCATTGCGTCCATCCTGGGGTCCGGTACCTAAAGGATTACGACGACAAATATGGGACGTCGTATAGCCTGACGCTGCGCAACTACCTGCAGTCTGAGCGCAGTTATTTATTGACGGCTCAGCAGCTGTTTATCCACCGCAACACTGCTGTATACCGCCTTGAAAAAATCAATGAATTGTACCGTTTTAATCTGGATGACCCAGAGGAACGGGAGCATATTCTATTCTCCTTTCGCTTGCTTGGATACTAACGGATGATTTTGCTACGGTCGGGGACTGCGCACAGGCCCGCAATCTCGTGTTCGCAACTGGGAAGGTTTCTTCGTTGCGTTGCATCTGTAATCTTCTGACTTTTGCAAATAAGCGAGGACAGTCAGAGTGACCGTCCTCGCTTATTTGCATATTAAACACAATTGTGATGGAATCTCCGAAAACAGGAATTATCAGACGGCAAAATCACCCAAGAAGAATATGCCGAGTGGAAACTCAACTGGCCTGACACCACTGATGATTGCTGCAAATTCCAGCCCAAGAAAAATTGGAGAAAAACATAAAAACGTCCTCTGGAAATTCGTCGTTTCCAGAGGACGTTTTATCCTTCTGTAATTTGTAGGTGGTTACGAAGTTAGTATCAAATCAGCATCAACACTGATTTCGCCCTTTAAAATAATCAGTATTCTCAAGGCTTCCTGGACTTCGCGCCATTATTCCCACTCAATCGTTCCGGGGGGTTTAGAGGTAATGTCATAAACCACGCGGTTCACACCGTGGACTTCATTGACGATCCTGTTCGAGATGACTTCGAGCAGTTCGTACGGCAGCTTTGCCCAGTCGGCCGTCATCGCATCGTCACTCGTGACCGCCCTTAAGACGATGGGATAACCGTACGTGCGTCCATCTCCCATCACGCCGACACTACGGATAGAGGGCAACACCGCAAAGTATTGCCATACCTCCATGTGGAGTCCGGCTTTAATAATCTCTTCCCTGACAATTGCATCCGCTTCTCTTAAATAATCCAGCTTTTCCGGCGTGATTTCGCCGATGATACGGATTGCAAGCCCCGGGCCTGGGAATGGCTGGCGCCAGACAATCTCTTCCGGCAAGCCAAGTTCCAGTCCGACTTCCCGGACTTCATCCTTGAAAAGCATCCGTAAAGGTTCAATCAGTTCAAACTGCATATCTTCAGGCAGCCCGCCAACATTGTGGTGCGTTTTAATGGTTTCAGCTGTTTCGGTGCCGCTTTCTACAATATCCGGATAAAGCGTACCCTGTACCAGAAAATCAATCTGGCCTAACTTACGGGCTTCATCTTCGAACAGCCTGATAAATTCATTGCCAATCCGTTTGCGTTTTTCTTCCGGTTCGGAAATTCCTTTCACCTTAGCCATAAAACGTTCCGAAGCATCGACGAAATCCAGATTCAGGTGAAACTTTCCAATAAACGTATCCTTGACCTGCTCCGATTCATTCTTGCGCATAAATCCATGATCGACATAAATACAGGTTAGCTGATCCCCGATCGCTCTATGAACAAGTACTGCGGCGACAGAAGAATCGACCCCGCCGCTTAACGCGCATAAGACCTTTTTATCTCCGACTCTCTTCCTGATCTCCTGTACCTGGGATTCAATAAAGGATTCCATGGTCCAGTTGCCTTGGCAGCCGCATACCCTGTACAGGAAGTTTTCAAGCATTGCCTGTCCTTCCGGGGTATGTTTGACTTCCGGATGAAATTGAACGCCGTAAAAGTTCTTTTCCGGACAGTAGATTCCCGCAACCGGCGTATTGGGAGTAAAGGCAGCCCGGATGAAACCGGCAGGCAGTTCCAGAACTGAGTCCCCATGACTCATCCAACACTGACGAGCACCTTTGAGTCCGTGCCAGACCCCTTCATTATATTCAATCGTGATTTCTGTTTTCCCATATTCATGGGCCTGTGGTCTCTCCACACGTCCGCCAAGCTGTACGGTCATCAGCTGCATGCCATAACAGATTCCGAGGATCGGTATCCCCAGTTCATAGATTGCAGGATCAATGAAAGGCGCGCCCTCCTGATTAACACTGGCAGGACCTCCCGAGAAAATAATTCCTTTCGGGGCCATGGCTTTAATCTTTTCTATAGGGGTCTTATATGAAATCATCTCTGAATATACTTTTGCTTCTCTGACCCGGCGCGCAATCAGCTGATTATACTGTCCACCAAAGTCAAGAACCAACACCAGTTCATGTTCCATTTGCATCATCCTTTCAACATTTCAGTACTGAGAATTATGATATGATTTTTCTTAACTGGCAGTAAAATGGAGCAATCTCTTTTGATTTTATTTCTCATAAACCTCGGGCTTCAAAACGCCAATATACGTTAGGTTCCTGTACATTTCGTCATAATCAAGCCCATAGCCGACTGCAAACTCATTTGGTATCACAAAGCCATTGTAATCAGGCTGAATATCGACCTGTCTCCGCTCCGGCTTGTCCAGAAGCGTGACAATCTTGAGGCTTAAGGGTTGTCTCCTGAGAAGGTTTTCCTTCAAGTATTTCAGCGTAAGCCCTGTATCAACAATATCCTCAACAATCAGGACGTGTTTGTCTTCGACACTGGTTTCCAGATCCTTCAGCAGTCTGACGGCTCCTGAAGAACGGTTGGAGCTCCCATAGCTTGAAACGGCCATAAAATCATATCTCAACGGAATTCTGATTTGTCGGATCAAATCTGCAAAAAAAGGCACAGCCCCTTTAAAAATACCAATGGTCAGAAGATCCTTGCCAAAATATTCGTTGGTAATCTGTTCACCCAGTTCGGCCACCCTTTTTTTTAGCTGTTCCTCGGTTATCAGCACCTTCGCAATCTTTCTTTCCATTTCTACCACTCCATTAAGCTATTACCACTGAATTATATCACAAGTTGAATAGGATAAAAAAGAAGGTACTGCAAAAACTGCATACGAACAGCGTTTTTGCAGTACCTTCTTTTATGAAGCCAAACATTTACTCTGCCGTTTCAGGCGGCTGGATTGAAATCTTTCTTCCGATATCCTTAAATTCCAGGATCAGGGTCATCGGTTCTCCGGTTTCTTTGTTTTGCGCTCTCACTTCAACCTGCGTTACAGTTTTGGTGCTTCTGGTGATATAGAGCGTGTACTCAAAACTGGTCCATAGGGTTTCCATCATCTGATTCTGTACACTTGGTTTTAGCGTGCATACCCAGCATTTCTTGCTGTTTAGTTCTTTCTCTCCTTTAAGCATCACCTCACCGATCTCTTTCAACTGCAGACTGGCCAAAGGGTTAAGCTCCACCAGAAAGACTTTTTGGGCAACTGATACATCGCTGAATTTTACCCACGCTTTGCTGAAAGGGTCCTTGTTGTAGAGAACATCACCCACCTTAATCATTTCAACTTTGCTTCCCGCCAGCTGACCCTGAATCTGAATGTTTTCACCGCTCTTATAGCCGGTAATCCTCGTCAGTAACCGCGCTTTGCCATCCACTGTCTGCTGCTGCGTTAAAGCATAAGAAAATGAATTGGCTTTGTTCAGGTTTTCCAGGCCCAGGATAACCAGCTGCTGCGGATCGGGCTGACGCATTATGGTAATCATTCCTCCAATGACGAACAAAAAAATGATGATGGAACCAACAATAATTTTCTTTTTCATGCCTTGCCCTCCTGGCGGAGTTCTTACTTAATATTATGACCGGCTAAATCAAGGTATTACTGGTAATTCCTGTTTAAGCTGAATTATTGATTATACGATTGCATATTGGCAAATTCGAAATCAATGGATCAAATGCCGGGAGCCGCCATATCCACACCGGAAATTTGATGTCGGTGGCCGTTGTCTACGGTCGTGTAGAAATCCCAATTATGCGCATGCCATCCATTCTTTAGCGGAATTGAAGCGCTCGAAACAGCTTTGTAGTAATGCGTATGTCCATGCTCATACAAAACAAAATTTTCTGAATGATGAACATGACTATCACCGGTTGGAATAGCTATTCCCGAAATATCCAAGCATTGATGAGAATGCCCGTAATCGCAGGATGTATGCGTTGAACTTCCATGATTATGGTTTGGCGGGCTTTTCGCAGTTTTCACCATAAAAGATAACCTCCTCTTTCGATAAAATATTTTCAGAGGAGATTTTTTGAGCATATTCTATTCTTCCATTTTTAACCAAATAAGTATTTAAGGTGCCCTCCCGCTTTTTATATGACTAAATTAGTAGGCCAAGTTCCTCTGCAAAGTTTTTTTGCGAGGAAAGATTATTTGGCCATTCCTGACCTGTCCCCGAAAACAACGAAGATACCCAAAGACGTTCACCGAACTCTCTAAAAAGACCATCCATCTCGGGCAGTCTACTTAATTCTTAAGACAAACATTTTAAGTCTAAACTTGTATAACTAGCATATATACTACTACAAATATATTTAGAATAATAAATTTCTAAAGGTAAAGCAACCAATTCTTCTTGAGAGGAGGAATTGGACTATGACAAAACTCTATCAGACAATGATGATCATTTTTGGTTCCTGTTCCCTTCTTGTAAGCCTGATCGCTTTGATTATCCAAATAATTAAACTATGTATCTAATTAAAAACTTGCCTAGATCTAGCCTTATGTGTAAAAAGTAGCCGCCTACAAATCAAACTACTTTTTACACCAAGCAATATGGTTGCTTTACCCATCTATAGGGAAAATTCCTTATAGATTTTTTGTTCACAATTTTATTTTATGAGACTGATTAACCATTTATGATAAGGCATAAAAAGAAAGAGGCCTCCCAAAAGTTCAGCAAACTAATGAGAAACCTCTAACCGAAAGATTTATTTTACTCCCGTATTATCTCAGGAGAACATTTTTATCCTCCCAATGTTAGCAAATTGTTGGCACAAGTTATATTCGTATCCCTAACGCCTTGATATTCCAAAGCATCTTGGCGTTTTCTTACATCATGCCACCCATGCCGCCCATACCACCCATGCCGCCCATGGCAGCTGCCGGATTTTCTTTCTCAGGCAGGTCGCAGACGAGGCACTCTGTGGTTAAGAGCATAGCGGAGATCGAAGCTGCGTGCTGCAGAGCCGAACGGGTTACTTTCGCCGGGTCAACGATACCGGCTGCAATCATATCCTCATAAACTTCAGTCATCGCGTTGAAGCCTACGCCCCTAGAGCTGTTGCGGACTTTTTCCACAACGACGGAACCTTCGAGACCAGCATTATTAGCAATCTGTCTGACAGGCTCTTCCAGTGCTTTACGGATAATAGCCACTCCGGTTTTCTGATCGCCGGATACGTCAACGTTATCAAGTGCAGCAATTGCATCCAGATAAGTTGTGCCGCCGCCGGCAACAATGCCTTCTTCGACTGCGGCGCGAGTAGCTGCCAGAGCGTCCTCAATGCGCAGTTTCTTTTCTTTCATTTCAGTTTCGGTAGCCGCTCCAACCTGGATGACAGCAACGCCGCCGGCCAGTTTAGCCAGACGTTCCTGGAGTTTTTCTTTGTCATAGTCGGAGGTTGTTTCTTCAATCATTTTCTTGATGGATTCAACACGGGCACTGATAGCCTGTTGGTCGCCGTTACCATCAACGATGGTCGTTTCTTCCTTGGTTATTTTGACCTGACGACAGCGTCCGAGCATATCCAGCGAAGTATTTTCCAGTTTGAGGCCGAGGTCTTCAGTGATGACCTGTCCGCCGGTCAGAACAGCAATGTCTTCGAGCATCGCTTTGCGGCGGTCTCCAAAACCGGGAGCCTTAACGCCTACGGCCGTAAAGGTTCCGCGGAGTTTATTGACAATCAGGGTAGCCATAGCTTCGCCTTCCAGATCTTCAGCGATGATCAGGAGCGGTCTGCCAGCCTGAACTACTTTTTCCAGAACAGGAAGGATATCTGCAATCGCACTGATCTTCTTGTCGGTGATCAGAATGAACGGATCGTTTAAGATAGCTTCCATTTTATCGGTATCGGTGATCATATAGGCGGAAACATACCCGCGGTCAAACTGCATTCCTTCAACAACTTCCAGTTCAGTGGTCATGCCTTTGGCTTCTTCAACAGTGATAACACCGTCTTTGCCGACCTTTTCCATAGCCTCGGCAATCAGACTGCCGATCGTTGTATCGGAAGCGGAAATCGAAGCAACCTGAGCTATGGCTTCTTTGCTTTCTACAGTCTTGGCATTTGCTTTAACGTCAGCAACAATCGCTTCTACAGCTTTTTCAATACCGCGTTTGATTTCCATCGGATTGGCGCCGGCAGCAACGTTCTTCAGACCTTCACGAATAATGGCCTGAGCCAGAACGGTCGCTGTGGTCGTGCCGTCACCGGCTACATCGTTCGTCTTGGTAGCAACTTCTTTAACAAGCTGTGCTCCCATATTTTCAAACGGGTCTTCCAGATCAATATCTCTGGCGATCGTCACACCATCATTGGTGATTAACGGAGAACCAAATTTTTTATCCAAAACAACATTGCGGCCTTTGGGTCCCAATGTAACGCGGACAGCTTCCGCAAGCTTATTGACACCACGCTCCATGGCATGGCGGGCATCTTCGTTAAAAATGATTTGTTTAGCCACCTAAATGTTCCTCCTTTAATTCTATCAAAAAATACTTTCGAATGTTATCTGATAAGTAATACTAGGCTGTTACTTAGCCAATGACTGCCTGAATATCGGCTTCTCTTAAAATTAAATATTCGTTTCCGTCATATTTAACTTCAGTGCCGGCATATTTAGAATAAATCACGCGGTCGCCGACGTTAACTTCCATTGGGATTCTTTCACCTTTTTCAACTTTTCCAGGACCTACGGCAATCACTTCGCCTTCCTGAGGCTTTTCTTTTGCGGTGTCGGGCATAATGATCCCGCTCTTAGTTCTTTCCTCAGACGGAACCGCTTTAATAATTACCCTGTCAGCCAACGGTTTGAGTTTCATAAAATAATTTCCCTCCTTGAAACCTTTATATTTTTATATTCCGCTTTATTGTTAGCACTCAATCAAGATGAGTGCTAATACCTAGGTATAATAATATGCAACGTCTGGTAGTATTGCAACCCCATCCACGCATAACTACGGACGATTAGAATTGATTATCACTTATTTTCTTCATCAATCTTTAAATTGCTATAACGCTTAATAAATACGTTATATAGAATAACCGTAATTTTCCTTATTTATTCATTACTGTTAGCAGATTTTAATCAAGAAAATTTTCTCCTGTACGGATCCGGCGGAAGTACTCAACAGCGGTCACCCAGATGACGCCGTCGCCAAATTTACCGGTTAGGGCATTCTCCCTGATGGTTTCCTGAACGCTTTCACTTTCCGGATCATTGACAATGATTTCGAGTTTGACTTTGGGCAGCAGCCGGACGGATACTTCCGTTCCGCGGTAAACCTCGGTGATATTCCCTTTCTGCCTTCCCCAGCCAAGTACCTGAGATACGGTAATCCCGCTGATTCCCAAATTACTGAGCGCCTTTTCCACTTGGTCAAGTTTATTGCTGCGAATTACTGCCTCAATCTTTTTCATTCTAACCTCCCCAAAGCATTATTGGATTTTTTGTAAAATGAGTTCCCACTCCTGAGGCGTATTGACATTCAGGAAACTTTCCTCGATCATTTCCTTCAGCATGCTGCCTTCCATCTCCTCAGAAATATTCACGATCTTATGCCTGCATTCATCAGCAATATCAAAGAGACGCAGTTTGTCCTCTTTAATCCGTTTCTCGACAACTTTAAGCACATTTTTGTGGTAAAAGGCGTGCAGAGGATGTAGTCTGTCCCGAACATACGGGAAAACCAACTTATAATCCTCAATCCGTTCATAAATATAGGCAATGGCTTCACTGTTTAAGAACGGCATATCACAGGCAGCCACGAAGACATAGTCATACTTAGCCACCGGAAGGACGGAATACAGCCCGCCCATCGGCCCTTTACCTTTGATTTGGTCTGCAACCGCCTGATAACCGTATCCAGAATATTGTTCAGGCTCCCTGCAGCTGATCAGGACTTCACTACAGATACTGTCCAGCACTTCCAGATTTCTTTCCAGAAGCGGTTTTCCGCCTATCTCAAGGAATGCCTTGTTCTGGCCCATTCTTTTGCTTTCTCCTCCGGCAAATAGCACTCCTGTGATCTCCAGCTTTTTCTTTTCCACGCCCATCTACCTTCAAACATATTTAGACGTTACTATTTAGACATTCCCTGCGAAATACCTTCTAATACTTGTAAACCCTAAAATAATTATAATGGTATATCAGGTACTAAGTCTGTACTTAATAATCTACCATATTTTCAGTGGAAATTACATAAATTATTTTCCTCAATAAGCTGGAAGATCTTAAAAATTAACTATTTTATGTCTTAGAAAAATAGATTCAAGTTTGATTCCTCAGACTTGGCAAGCATTGTGGCAACGCCGCCGATTTCTACGCCATCAATCAGTTCTTCCTTTTTGATTCCCATCACATCCATCGACATGGAGCAGGCTACGATCTTAATACCCATTTTCATCGTATTGTGCAGCAGTTCTTCCAAACTATCAACATTTTTCTTTTTCATGACGTACTTGATCATTCTAGCACCCATGCCACCCATATTCATATTGGAGATAGGCAGTTTTCTTGGTCCGCGGGGCATCATGATGCCAAAGGCTTTCTCCAGAGAATCCTTGCTTACCTTAGGTGCGTCATATTTCTTAAGAATATTCAGCCCCCAGAATGTGAAGAACATCGTCACTTCTTTACCCATGGATGCCGCGCCGGTCGCAATGATAAATGAGGCAAGGGCCTTATCCATATTCTGCTCGAATACAATCAGCGTCGCGCCCTTGGGTTTTTCCTCCACTGCAACGTTTACGTTTACCTGCGGCTGGTCGGTAGGCTTCATGCTTCCTTTGCGCAGATAGGCTTTCAGATAATCCCCGTTTAATTCTGTTTTAAGCAGCGTATTGCCGGTCTTACTGCACCAGGCCTCAATATCCCTCGCAAAGCCGGGATCCGTAACCAAGATTTCCAGGACCTGGCCTTCTTCTAGGATTTTCATATTTTCAAATACCTGTTTGATCGGTCCGGGACACTGTAGACCACAACAGTCGATCACTTTATTCGCTCTGATTTTGGCTTCCGGGGATTCGGTAAAAGCTTTTCCGGTATCATCAACTTTTACCGCTCCTTTATCCTTCTTTTCAACCGCCCAGTAAACACTGGCATACGTCCGGAAACCTCCGTCAAGGTTAATCGGGTCATAACCATGTTGTTGAAGGATTCTAGCCGCAATATATCCCCTGAGGCCAATCTGGCACGTCAGGTAAACCGGCTTATCTTTCGGCAACTCCCCAAGTCTCTTTCTGAGCTCCGGAAGCGGGATATTGATTGACTCGTTGATCTTGCCCAGTTCTACTTCTTCAGGCTGCCTGACGTCAACCAAAATGTTTCCAGCAGCGACAATATTGTCGATTTCATGGTATTGAACAGTCTTGACCATATGATCCAGCAAATTGGCCGCAGCATACCCAATCATATTGACCGGGTCTTTCCCGGAGGAATATGGCGGTGCATAGGCCAGTTCCAGATCCTGCAGGTCATAAACCGTTAAATTGCCTTTGATAGCCGTCGCGATCACATCAATTCTCTTTTCTGCACCCTTGCGCCCGACGGCCTGCGCACCAAGTATTTTGCCGTCTTCAGTAAAGACCATCTTCATATCGAGCACTGTCGAACCCGGATAGTATCCGGCATGGGAATTCGGGTGAATATGAATGACCCTATACTGTATTCCCATTTTAGCTGCTGTTTTTTCATTGATACCTGTAGAAGCGGCCGTTAAATCAAATACTTTGGCAACTGAAGTTCCTAAAGTCCCGCGGTAAGGCTTACGGCTGCCATACAAATTATCGGCTAGAAGCCTACCCTGCCTGTTTGCCGGCCACGCCAGCGGTATATTTGTCGGAAGTCCTGTAACATAGTTTTTGACTTCAATTGCATCACCGATTGCATAAATATTTTCATCACTGGTCTGCAGATATTCATTAACCCGGATAGCTCCTCTTTCGCCGATCTCCAGACCGGCCTGAACGGCGAGCATGCTTTCCGGACGAACGCCGATAGCCATTACGATTAGATCTGCTTCAATCTCCTGGCTGCTCTGAAGATAGACCTTTGATCTTTCCAGCTTCACGACACTGTCCTTCAGAATCAGCCTGACACCTTTTTCGCGGAGATGCGTGTGTAGAAGGCTCGCCATTTCATAATCCAGTGAGGGTTGCACCTGATCAGTGGCTTCAACCAGACACACATCAAGGTTACGTTCTTTCAGATTTTCGGCCATTTCAAGGCCGATAAATCCGCCGCCTATAACGACCGCTGTTTTAGCCTGGTTTTGATCAATATAACTGTCAATGGCTTCGGCATCGGGAATTGTTCGAAGCGAGAATACCCTCGGGTTGTCGGTGATGCCCTCAATCCCTGGAACGATAGGACTTGCTCCGGGCGAAAGAATGAGTAGATCATAGCTTTCCTCATAGACGACACCTGTGGCGAGGTTTTTTACCTGAATCTTTTTATCCTGCCGGTTAATCGCGGTTACTTCTGATTTTATCCGGATGTCCAGATTGAATCTGTTGGTTATTCCTTTAACGGTCTGGACAAGAAGTTTATCCCGTCCTTTGATCGCGCCTCCAATATAATAGGGCAGTCCGCAATTCGCAAAAGAAATATGTTCACCTCTTTCGAATATAACGATTTCCGATTCTTCATCAAGTCTTCTTAATCTTGCAGCAGTGGTTGCTCCTCCAGCGACCCCACCGACAATCACAATTCTTTTATGCATTAGATAACGACCTCCTCGACCCTATATTATTGTTTATTTTTTTAGTTTTATTGCTTAATAATTCAAATTCAAAATATTTAGTATTGTTCGAAAAACATCAGGTGGATCAACCTTTTCACTAATGGATTCTGAACCGAGTAAAAGACCTCGAGTCCTTCGCGTCTACCCCTTATAATTCCCTTATTTCTCAACGCAGATAAGTGCTGAGAAATTGTCGACTGCGGAATACTCAGACAATTCTGCATGCTCATTACATTGCTTTCCCCATTTTCCATCAGGCCTTTGACAATGCAAAGCCGGACAGGGTGGGAAAGTACTTTTAATATATCCGCCTTTTCTTCGAAATAAACCGGATTATCCTTATAAGTCAACAAGCAAATCCCCTCCATATTCTTATATTTGTATATTAGGATATATCAATATATCTGTCAATTCTATCACTACCGTTATTCATTCTTTTCTTTCCTCTATCCGTAAATTCTATCTTTGAGATGCTAAAAAACCACACCTCCTACTGAAGATGCGGGGCGAATCATCATAAACGGGTCTGCTTCCCTATCCGAAACAGCTTATTCCTATGCAGCCTGCGCCAGCATGGGTTCCAATCACAGGACCCAGCGAAAATATCATAATTTCTTTTGGCGCATATTCTTTGAGAATGATCTGTTTAAATTCCTCCAGACTCTCAGGTGCTGCAGCCTGCGCAATACAAATTCTCTTATTATTTAAATCCACATGGTTGTTTTTTAGGTTCTCCAGAATCCAAAAGAAGGCTTTCTTTCTTCCTCTGGCTTTTCCTACGACAATGACCGCTCCGTCTTTAATAGAAATAATTGGCTTAATACCCAGGATACTGCCGGCAAATGCACTGGTCGCTGATAGTCTTCCGCCTTTTTTCAGATTCTCTAGATTGTCAATAACACCATAGAATTGAACCTGATCTTTCAGAATCTCAATTGTTCTAACAATATCCTCCGCACTTTTACCTGCAGCAGCCATCTCGGCTGCCTCAACGACCAATAGTCCAAGTCCGAAAGTAGCGCTATTAGAGTCGATTACATAGACTCTGCCCTTATTCATGATCTCCCTGGCCATTACAGCGGAATTATACGTTCCGCTCAGCTTGGAAGAAATAAAAATACCGATGATTTCATCGCCTTGGTCTACATGTTTGGTAAATTCCTCGACAAACTCACCCGGATTCACCTGGGCTGTCGTCGGCAGTTCTTTATGCCTTGCCATTTTGGCATAAAACTCTTCGTTGGTAATATCAACGCCGTCTCTATATTCCTCTTCCCCAAACAGGACTTTCAACGACACGACAGTAATGTTATATTTCTCTATCAAATAGCCGGGGAGATCACTTGTACTGTCCGTAATAATCCTAACTGACATTCTTTCCAACCTCCCGTGTCTGTGCAGCTTGCTCTGTTATTTTTCTCTTCTTTTCAAATTGTACTTGACCTTAAAATACCCGTTAATATTTTCGAGAGCCGAGACAAGTACTTCCATTTCCTCATCCGAAAGTCGGGAAATGGTTGTTTGGATCATTTCATCATGAAACCCGGCATGATGCTTATAAGCCTGTACACCTTTGTCGGTAAGAGAAACTAGCACAATCCGTCGGTCATCATCACTTCTGATCCGGTTCACATAGCCTTTCTGCACAAGGTTGTTAGCCGAAAAGGTCAGAGTCCCAATCGTAATGTCCAAGTCTCTGGCTACAGAAGACATGTTGCGCTTAGTGAGGCCAATTGCTTCAATCACATGTATTTCTGTGATAGAGAGGTCGCTGAATTCATTCTCCTTAAGGGACAGTTCTTCGATTTGGAGAATGTCGTTGAATAGTTTTACCAGGAGTTCATTTAAAGTCCCATAAAGATTATTCATAAAGCACCACTTACCATCATACTTCTTTGTTTGACGCTCAAACTAAATTAGTTTTACTATATGTCAGGCCAATGTTTTTGTCAATTCGAAATATATTTTTTAGGAAGAATTTTTAGAAAAATAAAACCCCTTGGATCATGAACATACCTCAGACAAGCCGAATAATATAAAAAGACAAGTCGATGCTGTGACACAAGAAGAAAGGGGACCATACAATGCTTCAACAGGTTATCCGTACGCAGGAAGTAGATTCGTCAGAGTCTTTCCCTGTCCTCAGATTGATCGGGGCAATTGCTGCCGCTGGTCTTGGGTTATTTTTAGTTGCCTGGCCTTCAATCGTTAACCCAATCGCGATTCTGGCCGGTCTGATCTTGCTGCTTCTCGGAGTCGTCATTTTCCGTTTGAGTTTCTAAAGGGATATGCAGTTTTTGCGGCTGTCCAAATATTTTTGGGGCAGCCCATGTTCCTCTTATCTTATTAAAGCCCTTTGGGCCCTATCTTCATCTTAAGAGGAGGAATTTCAATGTCATTGCTTTTCGATCAACGGTTGGGCGGCTGTTGCTGTAATCGTTACCCTTTCCCCCCTGGACCACCTTTGCCCCCTATTCCGCCTGTTCCACCACATCCACCTGTTCCACCGATTCCGCCAGTCCCCCCACCGCCTGTTATTGGTTTTATCCCGGGATTGATAGCCGGAGTTGTTTTAGCAAGTTTATTCCTTATTATTAACTTTTTTATCTTTTCTCCGGTATTAATCATCGCCTTCGTCATCTTGCTTATTGCATTGATCATTTTAGCCCTCAGATAAGCGCAGTTTCGGAATAGGGAACACAAACAGCAGCGTCTGGTCTTACGGAGGATTCCTTGCTAGGAACCCTCCTCTTTTAATATACACAAACCATGCCAAAGAAAGGACATTTTAAAAAGCGCCGGATTTGCAAGCAATTCAATAAATGACGGTCCATTCGTGGCCGTCAAAAAACTCTGGTATGTACGTCAGGTACAAAACCAGAGTTTGAATAACTGCACTAGAACTTTACTTGAAGTGTTTCGAGAACCTGATTGATCGGATTAATAATTGTACTTTGATTTGAGCCGGCAAATAGCAGACCTACAGCCCTGTTTCTGTGATCTACAACCAAGGATCCGCTGTCGCCCAGTTCAGACATTTTGGAAGCAATGATCTGTTTTTCAAATAACAGAATTCTACCTTCTCCATAATTGACTTTTACTGTTGAATTAATTGCTCTGATTTTGCCAATCGTTAGTCCTGTAGTTCTCCCTGATTTTTTTACCGTCATGCCAGGTGCGGCCTCAGTCACACCCGTAACTTTACCGATCTCCAATATTCCTGGGCTCACAGCGGCGGCACTTACCGGTTTGGCCACAGCGCAGTCCACGCAATTCGGATTAGGGTAAACATTTAATGCCGCATACCTTGCAAGATAACCGATAGCCTCATTTGAACCATCTATTCCTGCCGGTTGAGTAATTAGATCGTTGATCGAGGCCCGGGCATTGCGCATCATCGATGTATTGACCAAGACATGATTATTGGATAAGATCAGAGGATGGCTGCTTTTTTGATCATAGACTAACGCTCCAAAGGTTCCGGCTCCCCCCTGATAATGACCAATACTGACACCCGGGACTGCAGGTCTGACCAAAGAAGTCCTGCTGACCGCCGAAGAACCTCCCCGTTCTTTAATTAGCCATCTCCATAGACTCAGGAAGTCACCGGCATTTATTCTTTCTTTGGTTGTAGCTTTTGCATTAAAATTGGAAGTCAGGTTTTTGTGCAGGGTTTTGGGGAAATTTTTCGCGGGATTCCCCACGAGGTTTCGAAGGAAAACAACGAACCCTTGTGCTGCTGTGCGCCTGCCACTGGCTTCATTGTGAGCAAAAATTTCCCCAATTTCGATTACATCGGTGAGTATATTATTAATCAGATTTGGTACACATTCATTGTCCCTGAGTTCCGAGCGGGGAATCTTTTTCTCGACAAAAACAAGTAATGCTTCCGTTCCCGTCGGATGACCATTGGTTTCTTTAATCCCGTTACCAAAGCCTATGACTCCGGGCATTGCCAACAGTTCTTGCAGCTGATCGTTCATTGGACACCTTTCCTTTTTTCCATATCCTATGAGAGAAAAGGACAATCGGTGACAGGCTTCCGTTACTTCTCAACAATCTCTGAACTCAATCTTGCGTAACGGGCTGTAAGCTGTTCTGTCAGATTACTGCCCAGGATTTCTGTGATCAATGGGTTGACCAGGTTTAACAAATAGATCTTGGTCTTTTTGATGACAAGGTTTGGATCACGGAATTCTTTTTCTATCAGGCAGTTCTCCGTCAAAAGGTACTGGATAAAATCTTTGACTTCAGAAGCCGTTCTTCCTAGCTTGGTACTTAAATACGACCGAGCCCTGGTGGAAGCAACATAGGGCAATCTCATCTGCATCTCAGCAATCAATTCGATTCCTGTCGGAAAATCATCAACCGGCATATACTTGGCAGAATCCTTATTGAGAAGATTAAAGAAAACATCCAGACTTTCACAGTAAGGAATCAGCAAGTGATTGATTTTGTCTTTGACACCGATGATTCGGACTTCTTTCCCCCAGGCACGGATTCTTCGGATAATAGGCAGGAAATCGCCATCACTTGTAAATAAAAGAAACAGTTCTGCGGCTTTCGGTCTGGTCACCAGAATTTCCTGAACCTCCAGCATCAGTTCCGTATCGGCTGCATTTGCACGGATTTCGGTGTTCACATAGTTATTTTTCCCATAGACATGACGCGTGAAGATGTTTTTCTTTTCAAAGGCAGTTTGGGTCCTCCAGAATTCTTCCTTGTCAAAATTTGCATACAAATAGACGGCTTTTAGATCCACTCCAATATGATCCGCATAGTCCTCCAGGAGCTGAATAAACTCCTCGGGCATCAGCCTATAGCCGTATTCGTGAAGGCCTTCCCAGATATTTTCGTAATCAACAAATGCTATTGCCTTCAATGAAGATACCCCTTTTGCTCATTGTTCCTCTATCAATATATGTCTGCCTCGGACAAGGAGTGACAGGCTTATGTTTATCAAAAGTCTATGATTTTCTTTCTACAAAAAATAAGGTCTTCCCTCAGATTTAAACTCTGAAGGAAGACTTTTTTAGTTGGTGAGAAATTTTGTATTTTTTGCCTTTCATGCATATTCTTTAATATTTACCTTGATGATGCAATAATTAGCAACTGCCCGTATTGTTTTACTTCGAAATTCTAACTGCACACACCTTGTATTCGTACGTACCCGAGACCTTATCGCAAGCTGCGTTCGTCAAAACGTTGACCGGGGAGTCCACATAGTGGAACGTCATGAAGATCATTCCGGGCGGAACTTTGTCCGTTACCCTGACCTTTGTATCCACTTCGCCCCGGCGTGAGGAGACCCTGACCTTCTCACCGTCACAGACATTTAGGTTCCTGGCATCTTCAGGGTTGACCTCGGCGAATTCTTCTGCCGAATAAGCACTTAACACGTCTGAATAGCGCGTCGAGATGTTATAGTGGCTCAGTTTGCGTCCGGTACTGAGCAGGAAAGGATAATCCTTATCCGGCAGCTCATCCGAAACTCTGGCTTCAATTGGCATAAACAGCCCATTGCCCCGCGTGCAGCCATCCATATGCAGGATCGGGGTACCCGGATGGGTTTCACAGGTAACCGGCCACTGCAGGCCATGCGTTCCGAGACGTTCGTGCGAAATACCCGCGTACTGCGGCGCCAGTGAAGAAACTTCATTCATGATGTCTGCCGTTGAATGATAGTTGAAATCAGAGCCCATTCTGTTGGCAATGGCACTGATAATCTGCCAGTCTGGTTTGGCTCCTTCAGCAGGCTCAACCGCTTTGTTGACCATTTGCACGCGGCGTTCGGTATTCGTAAATGTTCCGGTTTTTTCCGCGTAGCTCACGCCGGGAAGCACGACATCGGCCAGTTTGGCTGTCTCGGTAAGGAAGATATCCTGGACAACCAGAAAGTCAAGTGCCTGTAATCCCTTGCGTACATGGTGGGCATCCGCATCCGTTGAAACCGGGTCCTCACCCATGATATACATTGCTTTCAGCTTCCCTTTAAGAGAGGCTTCAAACATATCCGGGATCATGTACCCTTTGTTCGGGTTTAAAGGTACTCCCCAGACTTTTTCAAATTTGTCTCTTGCTTTTTCGTCTTCCACTTTCTGATATCCCGGGAAGAAGTTCGGCAGCGCGCCCATATCACAGGCTCCCTGGACATTGTTTTGTCCCCGCAGCGGATTGACGCCGGAATTTTCTTTGCCAAGATTGCCGGTCAGCATGGCCAGGTTGGCCAGGGACATCACATTGTCCGTACCGGTGATATGCTCGGTAATGCCCAGTGTATAGAAGATCTGGGCACTTTCGGCTGTAGCATAGATCTCCGCGGCCTGATAAAGCAGTTCCTCCTGAACCCCGGTAACCCTGCTGACATACTCGGGCGTATATTTGGGAAGGATCACCTTCAGTCCTTCATATCCTTCCGTTCTTTTTTCAATAAAGGAACGATCTTCCCATCCCTGACTCAGAATGATATGCATCAGCCCGTTGACCAGCGTGATGTCTGTTCCGGGCCGCAGCCGCATCCAGACTTCGGCAAACCCGGTCAGCTCGATTCCCCTCGGATCGGCCACAATCAGTCTGCAGCCGTTGAGTACTGCCTGCTTGATCTTGCCGCCGATGACGGGATGAGCTTCAGTCGTATTGGAACCGATCACAAAAATAACCTTAGAATGGGGTATTTCACCAATTGAGTTCGTCATAGCTCCCGAGCCAAATGAAGTGGCCAGACCGGCCACAGAGGGAGCGTGTCAGGTTCGGGCGCAATGATCGATGTTATTGGTTCCGATCACTGCGCGCATCAGTTTTTGCATCAGGTAATTGTCTTCATTGATACAGCGTGCTGAGCTTAAAGCACCTAGCGAATCAGGACCATTTTCGGCCTTGATTGCCGTGAATTTCTCTGCGATAAGATCAAGGGCTTCGTCCCAGTCCGCTTCGACCAGTTCACCGTCTTTTCTGATCAACGGAGCTTGCAGGCGGTTCGGACTGTGGATCGTATCATATCCAAACCGTCCTTTCACACACAGTGCCCTGCCATTAACCGGTGCATCGGAACTTGATGTTACTCCGATCACTTTGCCGTCCTTGACGTTAAGGTCAAAATTGCAGCCTGTTCCGCAGTAAGGACACGTGGTCCGAACCTTTTTGATTTCCCAGGGACGTCCTTTGCCGATCATTTGTTTTTCAGTCAGTGCGCCAACCGGACAAACGGCCAGACATGAGCCGCAGAATACACAATCCGAGTCACCGTACGGCAGGTTAAAAGCAGGCCCGACCTGGGTTTCAAAACCGCGTTTGGAATAATCCAGAACATTATTGACCTGAATCTCGGCACAAGCCCTCACGCACTTGCCGCATAAAATGCATTTATTCATATCCCGAAAAATGAACGGATTGCTGTCATCCGGGTCAGAGCAACGTTTCTCTCCCTGAAAAGTATTTCCTTTAACCTGATATTCATAGGCATAACGGGAAAGATCGCAGTCGCCCATCTTTTCGCAGGTTAGGCAGTCAATATCATGGTTCGCTAAAATCAATTCCAGGATAATTCTGCGGGCTTCCCTAATTTCCGGTGTTGAAGTCCTTACGACCATCCCCTGTTGTACTTCCATCGTACATGCTGTAGCCAGGTTTCGCATGCCTTCTACTTCGACCATGCACAACCTGCAAGCGCCCCAGTTCGTCAGTTCGGGAGCATGGCACAGTGTCGGAACAGAAATCCCGTTTTTCCGGCAAGCTTCCAAAATCGTAGATTTTGCTGAGGCCAATACAGTTTTTCCGTCAATTTGGAGTTGAACCTTTTCCACACTCTCACTCCTTTTTCACTTTTCATCCAAGCAAACAATACAAATCACTCGACATTCAAATAAACGAATACCAGATCAGCCATTCCTAGGCTCATCTGGATAACCATTTGAAATACTAAGCTAAGCTGATTGCATTAAATTTGCATTTTTTCAGACAAGCCCCGCATTTAATGCATTTCTGCGTATCGATCACATAGGGTGTCTCTTTATCCCCGGTGATGCAGCCGACCGGACAGACTTTGGAACATTGCCCGCAGCGCTTGCATTTTTCATTGTCGACCGTATATTCCATCAGCGCGGTACAGGCATGTGCCGGACATCGTTTCTCAAAGATATGGGCTTCATATTCGTGGCGGAAATAGCGCAGTGTTGCGAGCAGTGGATTCGGGGCTGTCTGACCAAGACCACACAGTGATGTTTGTTTGATAACCTTGGCCAAATTTTCCAGCGTATTCAGGTCCTCAGCTTGCCCCTCACCCTTGGTGATCCGGACCAGGATTTCCAGAAGCCGCTTCGTTCCTTCCCGGCAGGGTGTGCACTTGCCGCAGGATTCCTTCTGGGTAAAGCTTAAGAAAAAACGGGCAATATCGACCATACATGTCGTATTATCAAGGATAACCAGTCCGCCTGAGCCAACCATTGCTCCTGCGGCGGTCAGATTATCATAATCGACTTCAATATCCAGCATTTCCTCGGGCAGACAGCCTCCGGAGGGCCCCCCGATCTGAACAGCCTTAAATTGGTTCCCGTCCTTGATCCCGCCGCCGATATCAAAGATGATGTCCCTCAGCGTGATCCCCATCGGCACTTCCACCAGGCCGGTGTTATTGACCTTGCCGGTCAGAGCAAATATCTTGGTGCCTTTGCTTTTTTCAGTGCCGAATTGCGTATACCAGTCTGCGCCATTCCGTAAAATATACGGTACATTGGCCCAAGTCTCGACGTTGTTAATATTGGTCGGTTTCCCCCAGAGACCTTTGACGGCAGGGTAGGGAGGCCTGACCGTCGGCATCCCGCGCTTGCCTTCGATGGAAGCAATCAGGGCCGTCTCCTCGCCGCAGACAAAAGCGCCTGCACCGGCTTTGATCTTTAGTTTGAAGTTAAATCCGGAATTCAGGATGTTATTGCCCAGTAATCCGTTTTCCTCAGCCTGGGCAATCGCGGTTTTAAGCCTGTCGATCGCGAGCGGATACTCGGCCCGGCAGTAGATATAACCCTCGTCAGCGCCAATCGCGTAAGCTCCGATCAGCATTCCTTCAATCACCGCATGCGGGTCTCCTTCAAGAACGCCCCTGTCCATGAACGCACCGGGATCTCCCTCATCTGCGTTGCAGATCACATATTTTTTCGTGCCCTCTGACTGGCGGCATAGACTCCATTTAAGTCCTGTCGGAAAGCCTGCACCTCCGCGGCCTCTCAAGCCTGATTTTTTGACTTCCTCCACAACCTCGTCCGGGCTCATGGTTTGAATCGCTTTGGCCAAACCTTTGTAGCCGTCTTTAGCGAGATAATGGCTGATTTCCTCCGGGTCGATCTTGCCGCAGTTATCAAGGATGATCCGTTTCTGTTTGGCAAATAAATTCACGGTCTCAAAATTTGCCGCGAGTTTCCCCGATACCGGATCCTCGTAAAGAAGTCTTTCGACTTTTTCATCACGTATAATATCTTTTTCGATGATTTCGGAAATGTCCTCCGCTTTAACCTTCGTATAGAAAGTCTTGTCCGGTTCAATGATCACGGTCGGCCCTTGTTCGCAAAAACCATGACAGCCCGTAGAGCGGACGTCAGCCGTATGGATGCCTCTTTCAGCCAATCCTTCCCTGAGTAGATCGATTAATGTCTGGGAACCCGAAGAAAAGCAGCCTGTTCCATTGCAGACCAAAACCTGCTTATTTTTCCTGTCTGGTTCCAGGATCAAAGACGTCAGTTTCTGCCTCTGCTGTTTGCAGGAAATATCGTCATGGCATAACGGCCCTTCCGTCCTGCATTGAACATAATCGGAACAGGGAGTGGATGCTGTATGATGACATTTTTCACAACACGGGTTCGCTAAAACCTTCATCGTTTCCCCTCCCTTATTTAAATCTTTTCAGAATATCCGGCACCAGGCCGGAATTCATATTCCCAAAAACCTGACCGTTGATGGTCATGACAGGAGCCAGGCCACAGGCTCCAATACAAGCAACGGTTTCCAACGTGAATCTTTGATCAGCGGTAGTCTCTCCGGCAACAATTGCAAGTTCACGTTCAATCTCAGAAAGTACTTTCTGAGCGCCCCTGACGTGACAGGCCGTTCCCATACAAACCCGGATCAAATTACGGCCTGTTGGTTTCAGTCTGAACTGAGCATAGAAAGTAACGACGCCAAATACTTTTGCCTCAGGAATCTTCAGTCCTTTGGCAATGGCCCGCATGACGGCCTCAGGAAGATAACCATACACTTCCTGAGCTTCCTGGAGAACCGGAATAAGAGCACCATCATGACCCTGATAAGCAGAGAGGATCTCATTCAGCCTGTGTTGGTTGGAATCAGCAAATACTGCCTCTTGTTTGGAGTCACAACACTTACACATATTCACTCTCCTTAAATTGTCATAATCTTCGCAAATATGATTATGGAACATAGATTACACCATTTTCTGTAAGCAGTAAAGACATTTTAAAATCGTGATCCTCTGCTGCAATTTTTTCAACCAGCTGACAATCGTACGCCAAACCGACGATGCAGACGTCTTTCCTTAATTGAGGCAGAAAACGGTCATAAAAGCCTTTGCCAAAACCAATCCTTTCGCCTTGCCTGTCGAATACGACACCCGGAACTAGAATCAGATCAATTTCTTCTGGGGATACCGGATGCAATCGGTCGGGACGCGGCTCTCTGATCCCAAAAGTCCCTGACTGCACATCATTTTTAACATTTCTGATCTCACACGGAATGATCGTTTCCCCCTGACATAATGGAATGATCAGCTTTTTTCGTGCTTTGAGCGTTTCTTCGGCAACCCCGTTAGTTTCAGCTTCATCCCAATAATTTAAGTACATCATAATTATCTCAGCGTTCTGATAAGCTGGCAAAGACATTATATTCCTCTGAATCCGATCATTTTTTTGCCTACGTTCATCAGCTGTCATGACCCTCCTGATTTGAAGAACTTTTTTTCGAAATAAATCTTTTTCTTTTTCGTTCACGTTCTGCTTCCTCCTGGTCATATGTCTGCATTATAGAGCAAAATTAATCAAATTTTCGACATTAATCACTTCTAAAATTGCAATTTCCTAACAATGATGTTCGTTTAGCATTTTTCTCCTAAGAAATTATCCCCATCCGCAGTAGCCAAAGAACAAGTTTTTTCATGGTTTATCCACATTATCCACAATCGTTGTGGATAAATATTGCATCCTATGTTTTTCTTATACCTATTCTTTTTTGTCGATTTTTTCACCATAATAAATAAAAAATATAAAGTTTTTGATAATTTTGATAATTATTAATGAATAATTGAATATAAACTGATGTAACTGCGTCCTCCAATTTTACAGATTTAAGCCAGGAACTGCATTTAACTTCCATGAAGCATAATCATCATTCATAAAGCGATAATAACCGGCCAGTGCAATCATCGCACCATTGTCGGTACAGTATACCGGCGAAGGATAAATAAAAGAGATCCCGCGGTGATCCAGTTCCTGCTGCAGCGCTTGCCGCAAATTGCTGTTTGCTGCAACCCCGCCGGCCAGGGCCAAGGTCTTAACCGGATATTTTTCCAAGGCCCGGAGGGTTTTCTGCACAAGCACCTCCACAACGGCAGCCTGGAAAGAAGCTGCCAGGTCGGCAGTATTCAAAACTTCGCCCTTCATCCGGGCCCTGTTTAAGGTATTAAGAACCGAGGACTTTAACCCGCTGAAACTAAAATCAAAGCTCCCGGTCTCCAGCATCGCTCTGGGAAAATCAAAAGCTGCTGCGTTTCCTTCGAAAGCAGCTTTCTGGATATTCGGACCGCCCGGATATCCAAATCCGAGCGCCCGGGCTACTTTGTCAAAGGCTTCCCCGGCAGCATCATCCCTGGTTCTGCCGATCACTTCATAGTCTAGATGCCCCCTAAAAATAATCAGATTGGTATGTCCGCCGGATGCCAAAAGCGCCAGCAGCGGGAAACGTAAGTCCGGATGCTCCAAGAAATTGGCATAAACATGCCCCTCCAGATGGTTGACGCCGATTAAAGGAATGTCTGCTGCATAGGCCATGGCTTTGGCAGCAGATACTCCCACCAGGAGAGACCCTACCAGCCCCGGGCCGTACGTCACTGCAACCGCAGAAAGATCTTTGAATCCCATACCTGCTTGTCCGAGGGCCTCTGCAACTACCTGACTGATATGCAGACAGTGTTCCCGTGATGCTATTTCCGGGACAACGCCGCCATACTTTTGATGGGTACCAATCTGAGATGAGATGATGTGGCTTTTTAAATCCGTGCCGTTGGCTAGGACTGCCGCCGACGTCTCATCACAACTCGTTTCAATACCTAAAATTATTACATTATTGTTATTGTCCACAATACTCCTCCAACGAGACCAGTTAAGTTCTACTAGAGACTGGCCCACATAATCAGCGCATCCTCCTGGTTGTCGGAATAGTACCCTTTGCGTACTCCGGCGGCCTTAAAACCTAATTTCTCATACAGATTCCGCGCCGCCTGATTGGATACCCGGACTTCCAGTGTAAACCGCAGCACGCCTTTGGCAATCATCTGATAAATCACGTTTTTCATCAGGTATTCACCCCAGCCCTTACCACGGCATCCCGGCCAGATTGCAACATTTGTAATATGGCCCTCTCCCATGACGATCCAAAGCCCTATATAGCCAATAACCTTGTGATCCAGCTCTAGGCAAAAATAATTGGCTAAAACATTATTTTTCAGTTCTGATGTAAAGGACTCCGTTGTCCATGGCGTGGCAAACGATACTTCCTCAATCGCCACAATGGATGGGATATCCTCAAGCTGCATAGGACGAACGATAGCCTCCGCCTCAGGTTCCCTATTCTGTTCGGCCTGACCTCTTTTTAACATTTTTATCACCTGAATATCAGTATTCTTTTTATAGTATGTTGAGAATACCAATATGACTACTGCATTGTACCTTGTTTCTTAAGATAATTGGTTTCAGCTTCTGAGAGACGAATATAAATGGGTTCCAGGGCCTGAAAATTCCCGTCAGAGCATCTTGTCTTCCACTGTTCCCAAACCTCACATGCTGCATAGGCTCCTCTGGGCAGGTACTGGTATTCGGACAGCAGAACGGCCTGGCTGCCGAGTTGTTCCTCCAGAAATTCTCTGGCTCCGGTAACCGCATCCCCAACAAAAAAACAAGGTTTTTGAAGTTCCTTCAACTTCGCTGTGAGCGCCTCGGGTGTAACAGCCTTCGGCCCGTCCAGGCACTCTCTGCCATCCCGCCAAATATAGCGGGCATAATACCATTCATTTTTACGGGCGTCAAG
This sequence comes from Dehalobacter sp. CP, assembly GCF_047652685.1. Classification (NCBI taxonomy): domain Bacteria; kingdom Bacillati; phylum Bacillota; class Clostridia; order Eubacteriales; family Desulfitobacteriaceae; genus Dehalobacter; species Dehalobacter sp. CP. Next base: position 655,520 of record NZ_CP157399.1, on the reverse strand, counting down.
GATCACAACGGTTTCTTCCGGCCTGCCCTTTCCGGCCCAGGCTAGCGTATCCAGCGAAGTAATTCCGACCAAAGGGATATTGAGGACCTGTGCAAGTCCCTGGGCTGTGGCGATTCCGATCCTGATGCCGGTAAACGACCCCGGACCCCGGACTGCGCCGATAAAATCAAGATCCACGGGTTTCCAGTCGGCAGCATTCAGCAGCTGATCCAGCATCGGGATCAGTCTTTCAGAATGGGTTTTTCCAGTGTTCAGAAATCCCTCTCCGACCAGCCTGCCATCCTGACCCAGGGCCAGCGCAGTCATCTTTGTCGTTGTATCGATTGTCAGATATTTCATAAGCCTCACTGCTCTTAATTATTTTTTTCTTAGGACCACAGATTTATTCTAAAGCTTTTTAGCAAGTATGATGTCAAAAATTGAGCATAATTAAACGTGTTTGATCACCACTTCCCTGAATTCTGATTTCGAACCTGTCTTCCGGCAGTAAATCCACGATGATTTCCGGCCATTCCAGCAGACAGACACAGTCATCCCGGAAATAATCGGCGACACCAATGATTTCTGCTTCTTCCGGGTAGCGGAGCCTGTATAAATCCATATGAATCAGTTTCAGTCCATCAATTTTGGTACTGTATTCCTGAATCAGGGTAAATGTCGGACTTGTCATGGTGTCTGTAACCCCCAGTCCTTCACCGAGCCCTTTGGCCAGGACGGTTTTGCCCGAGCCCAAATCTCCATAAAGACAGATGACCGTGCCTTCCCGGATACTTTGTCCGAGCTGTTTCCCGAGAAGAAAAGTCTCCTCAGAACTTCTCGATTCAATCAGCCGTTCCATATTTTCACGCTCCCGTCTCACTCGGGCTTTACGATCAAACCGTTGATCAATACTGTATGGGGCGTGGCCTCAAAACTGAGCGGCTTGCCCTCCCATACGACAATATCAGCATCTTTTCCTACTTCCAAAGATCCGACTCTGTCAGCTACCCCGAGTATTTCAGCCGGCCAGATCGTGATTGCTTTCAGTGCGTCTTCTTCCTCAAGTCCGTTGCGGACAGCCATCGCTGCACACAGCGGCAGATGCTCGATAGGGGTAACGGAATGATCAGTGATGATCGCTATTTTAAGTCCTGCTTTGTTCAATACTCCCGGTGTGCTGAATGTTTTATCTTTAAGCTCTACTTTAGCCCTGTTTGTGAAAGAAGGACCTACAGCCGCTGGATAGCCATACTGCTGAAGAACATCGGCAATTTTATGCCCTTCAGTACAGTGATCCAGAACAAGATCCACGTCAAACTCGCGGGCTATGCGGATAGCAGTCATGATATCATCTGTCCTGTGGGCATGCGCTCTGAGCGGTATTTTTTTGTCCAGTACAAGATTGATGGTTTCGAGCCCGAGGTCCCGTTCAGGAAGTTTGTCCAAATCCTTTTGGCCTTGTTCCAGTTTCTCCCGATAATTTTGAGCATCTACCAACGCCTGCCGGAGCAAGGCTGCGGTTCCCATCCGCGTCATAGGCATTTTTTTCTGTTCTCCGTATACAGATTTTGGGTTTTCACCGAACGCAATTTTGAGTCCTGCAGGATCTCTCAGAATCATTTCTTCGACCACACGGCCCGCCGTTTTGACAACAACACCTGTACCCCCAATGACATTTGCGCTTCCGGGGCAGGTAAACGCAGCGGTGACTCCTCCGAGCCGTGCATCCCTGAAGCCTTCATCTTCAGGATGGATTCCGTCAATCGCGCGAAGTTCGGGGGTTAGTGGATCCGTCATTTCATTCAGGTCGTCACCTTCATGCTGATAGATTTCTTCTCCAATCCCGACGTGGCAGTGCGCATCAATGAAACCAGGCAAAACCCATTTTCCCCTGGCAGACACAATATGTACCGGCTCTTCTGTACTTAGGCCGAACATTTCTCTGAACGCACTTTCTTCGTCTTCATCTGTCTCCGCAACCGAATGCTTCCTAATTGTTGCAATTTTACTGTCTTTAACCAAAATACTCCCTGTAAATTCAGGCTCTCCGGTCATCGGCTTGATATTTCCGCCGGCAATAATGATCTGTTGATTGCTCATATGAAATATTTCCTCACTTTAAGGTATTATCGTACAAATACATTTATAATGGCTATTCAAACGCCTTCACGCTTCCTGTGCCGTCGTCCATGCTGCGCTCACCACGAAACTGTGGCCCCCAGACTGATTTATAGAGTTTTTTCAGAAGATCTGCATGCCTGAATGTTACTCTTTGTATGAAGTTATTTCAAGAATGATTTATTAAATATCCTTCATCGAGAGGCTGACTCGACCTCTGGCGTGATCGATACCGAGGACTCTGACCTTCACGATATCGCCGACCGAGATAACTTCCATCGGATGTCTGACATAACTGTTGCTGAGTTCCGAGATATGAACCAATCCGTCATTCTTGACGCCAATATCGACGAATGCGCCAAAGTCAACAATGTTCCTGACCGTCCCTTCCAGACTTATTCCTACCTGCAGGTCCTCCAATTTGGTGATATCCTGACGCAGCAGTGGGCGCGGCAGGTCCTCACGCGGATCCCTCCCCGGTCTCAGCAAAGCCTCGAGAATATCTTTAACGGTCGGTACGCCTGCCTGAAGTTCCGCAGCCAACCCCTCAGCACTGAAACCTCCCAGCGCAGCGCGCACCTGCTCCGGATTCGTTTTGAGGTCCATCGCTGTCAAATTGGCTTTCTTCAGGATTGCCGAGGCGACATCATAAGACTCTGGATGAACTGGTGTGTTCTCCAGACAATTATCTCCATCCGGCAGCCGGATAAAACCGGCACATTGAATATAGGTCTGCTCCCCGAGCCGGGATACCTTCTTCAGTTCTTCTCTGCAACGAAATTTGCCGTTCTTCTCCCTGTAGGAAACAATATTTTTGGCGACTGTATAATTCAATCCGGAGACAAATTTCAGAATAGACGGAGAAGCCGTATTCAAGTTGACTCCGACTGTATTGACGCAGGATTCGACGACACCGCCCAGCGAGCTTTCCAAAACCTTAGGCTGGATATCATGCTGGTACTGACCAACACCGATTGCTTTCGGTTCAATCTTGACAAGCTCAGCCAAAGGATCCTGCAGTCTGCGGGCGATGGATACCGCACTTCTCAGCGAAAGATCAAAATCCGGAAATTCCTCTTTGGCCAGTGGCGAAGCCGAATAAACCGAAGCCCCTGCCTCGCTGACAATAATATATTCCAACGGACGTCCGCTTTCCCGGATGAATTCGGTGACGAGCTCCTCCGTTTCGCGGGAAGCCGTTCCATTGCCGATTGCAATAATCTGGACGCCATACTGCTCCACCACTTTGGCAATGAGCTGTTTGGCTTCTTTCTTTTTATTCTGTGGAGGGTTTGGATAGATCACCCCTACCTCTCCAAGTTTTCCTGTATCATCGATCAGCGCCCACTTGCAGCCTGTCCTGTAACCGGGATCGAGCCCCATGATCACTTTATCTCTTACCGGCGGCTGCAGCAGAAGCTGCCGCAAGTTGGCGGAAAACACCTTGACAGCTTGTTCTCCTGCCCTGCTGGTAATCTCGGCCCGGATCTCCCTTTCGATCGATGGGTAGATCAGCCGCTTATAGCTATCCTGCAAGGCCTCTTTCATCAACTCCTGACAGGGGCCTCCCTGCAGGTATTTCTTTTCCAGTAATTGCAGAATCTTATCCGCTTCAATCTCAAGCCCTACGGAAAGGAATTCCTCCTTTTCTCCTCTGTTCAAAGCCAGAACCCGGTGCGGCGGAATTTTACGGACAGGTTCCTTATATTCATAGTACATCTCATACGGCGAACGCTCTTCTTTTTTCGCTTTGGCTGTAATTTCTGCCCATTCATAGATCCTGGTCCGAACTAGTTTTCTTGTTTCCGCATCATCGGAAACGTTCTCGGCAATTATATCCCGGGCTCCGCTCAAGGCCTCAGCAGCATCATGGACATTCAAATCGGGATTAAGATACTTAGCGGCCTCTTCCTGTAGACTTCCTTTGGCAGGCTGGTTAAATAACCAATCCGCCAGAGGCTCCAAACCCTTTTCTCTGGCTATCGAGGCTCTGGTTCTTTTTTTCTGCTTGTACGGCCGGTACAAGTCTTCGACTTCCTGCAGTTTGGCGGCAGCTTCTATTTTGGATCTTAAACCGTCATCTAGCTTGCCCTGTTCGTTAATCAAGCGGATGACTTCCTCTTTTCTGAGCTCCAGGTTCCGGATATATTCCAGCCGATCTGCTATGGTTCTGAGTACAGTTTCATCCAATTCTCCGGTTGCTTCTTTGCGGTAGCGTGCAATAAACGGAATGGTATTCCCCTGGTCCAGGAGCTTTACCGTTTCCCCGACCTGCCAGGTTCTCAATCCTAACTCCCTCGAAATGACGCTAATAAAGTCCATTATTATTTTTTCCTCCAATCATGGGAACATGGGGACGTTTCTTTTATCCCCTCGAGGGGATAAAAGAAACGTCCCCATGTCTCCCCTCCGTATAAAAAACAGCGTCAGGTGTTAGAAGCCTGTACGCTGCGTTATTCCGTACTATGTAATTTGGCCTCATCCATTGAAATCCTTCAGATCTCCGTCAGCCCAAGGCTTATTTCAATAGCTTCATCAACCCTGAGCATTACTTCCTCGTCGAGCACTGCGACTTTTTCCTTCAAACGGCTCTTATCGATCGTTCTGATTTGTTCAGTCAAAATAACAGAATCTCTTTCCAAACCACTTCGTTTCGCTTTGACTTCCACATGGGTCGGCAGTTTGGCTTTTGAAATCTGGGATGTAATTGCTGCGATAATTGTTGTCGGGCTATACTGGTTTCCAATATCATTCTGAATAACCAAGACCGGCCTGGTGCCGCCTTGTTCAGAACCTACAACGGGGTTTAGTTCCGCATAAAAAATCTCCCCGCGTTTAATACTCATACCCGACACTCCAAGCTAGTTTCCCTTCATAACGCATGGTTGCCTCTTCTTCAGCCTGGCATAAATCTACTGCCATCGACAGGTTGATTTGAGCCATCTCAACATATCCCTGCCGCATCTGCTCTCGTATTCCTGCTTTTCGCCGTTCAATCAATACACTGTAAACAGCTTCTTTGATAAAATCACTCCGGTTTAACTTCTCTGACGATACGATTTCGTCTACTTCCTCAATAATGCTTTCCGGCAAACATACAACAATACGCCTAGTCTCTGCCAAGCAAGGCACCCCCTTCATGGCCACGGAAGGCCCCATTAAGCAATCCTATTTTATTATAGCGACTCACCCTCTAAAGTGTCAACGAAGACACGGCCGGGTACAAGCAATATTCAATAATTCTTTCTGGTTTTGATCATGTAATTTTTTCCTGTTTCAATCCTATTTGGCTCCTGCCCTGGATCCTGCCGTGAGAAAACGCTCAATAATCGCATGATGCGCTGCTTTTTCCAGAGAATCTCCCAGGATTTCCAGCTGATAAGCCGGATCCTTTCTTTTTGTCGCCAGTCCCAGCAGCAGGTCGGTAATATGGGGATTCTTCGGCAGCAACGGTCCATGGAGGTAAGTCCCGAAAACATTTTTATACCATACACCCTCCTGTAAATCCTCTCCGTTATTGCCATAACCCCTCAGCGCTCTTCCCAAGGGATTCAGCTCTGATCCAAGATAGGTCTTCCCGGAATGGTTCTCAAATCCGACCATGGTATTGAACACCTCAACGCCATCGGTCTGCCGGATAATGTTTCCCGACACGGAACTCAGAAGCTCAGGTGACATTTCAACAATGACATTGCCAATCAGTCGTTTGTTTCCGGCAATGGTATAGAGGTCCAGGATACCCAGGCCCGGAATTTTTTTCCCGTCTCCGGTCTGATAATACAGCCCCAAAAGCTGGTAACCGCCGCAAATGGTCAGCATGACAAGTCCATCGTCGATCGCTGCTTTAAGTTCTGAGGATCTGGTGCTTAAATCCTGAACCAAAAGGCTTTGCTCCCGGTCTGAACCGCCCCCTAGAAAAAGAATATCCGCCTCGGAGAAATCCATTTCTTCCCCCAAAGATATTCTGCGTATCTCGACATCAATGCCGCGCCACCTGCATCTGGCAGCCAGCGCCAGAACATTTCCCCTGTCGCCGTATAAATCAAGCAAATCCGGATAAAGATGAAAAATGGTGAGCTTCATATATTTACCGCCTTACGCTGTTTTTCTCCGGTTTTTCTTCTCACCAGAATATCCCGCATCGGGAAAAGGGCAGTGTAGGTTGGCAAAATAAATACGGCTTCTCCCTCTGCTATGCTTGCAGCCGCCTCAACCGCTGACACCGTGTTGGCGCTTGGCTGTTCCAGCATCTCCACCGCTTTTTCCAGAGAATGTTCCATTGTAATTCTGTCTTCCTTAATTCCGGCATACTTCAGTCGCAAAGCCATGTCCTCAGCTCTTAAACCGGAGCATATGATTTGTTTCACGTCATCCTGACGCAAAGCCAAAATTTCAAAGTCGACATCCCATAACCAAGATATATCCCGGCCATCGGCCGCCAGATCGTTAATCGCAATCAGCAAGCGGACAGACCGAGGCAGTTCTGCAATGGTATGGATGACCTGATTAAAACCTGTTGGATTTTTCACCAGGGTCAACGTTGCCTCACATCCGGGAAGCGAAAACTGTTCCATTCGCCCGGCATCGGAAACATACCGGTTCAGTCCGGCACCAATATCCTCTCTGGATATCTGCAGACGGTCCGCAGCACAGAAAGCTGCCAGTGCGTTATACAGATTATAATACCCTTGCAAAGGTACCTGATAGACGCGGTCGTCATGGTCATCATCTATCCTGAACGAGATCTCCCTGCTTTCCACTTTGACTTCTTTCGTTTCAATATAAGGATCAGGCCGGCTGAAACCGCAGCCAGGACACCTATAGTACCCTAACTGACCGTAATGAAACAGCGTGTAAGACAATTCCTGACCACAGTGCGAACAGTATCGTCCTTCCCGCGTTTCCGTGCTGTCGGCAGAGCTTGTGGGCAGTGTGCTTACCCCAAAGTAAAATACACCTTTCCGGCCGGTTCCGATCTGAGCAACTAGCGGATCATCCGCATTCAGCACCAGTTCTGTTGCAACAGGCAGCGACTCTTTTACCAGCTTGATCGTCGTATCCAATTCGCCATACCTATCCAACTGATCCCGAAAGAAATTCGTAATCACAGCAAGCCGTGGAGTCAGCTGCCTGCATAGCCCCGGCAGTGTAGCCTCATCCACTTCGAGCAGCAGGACAGAAGCTTGCGGCATGCCGGCAAATGTAGTATTCTGCAGTAATGCTCCTGTAATCCCCGTAAGCATATTGGCCCCTTCCCGGTTAAAAGCAATCTTTTTTCCGGCTGTCTTCAGGATGGAAGCGAGTAGGTTGTTCGTTGTCGTTTTGCCGTTGGTTCCCGTAATAATCACCGCGCCTTCCGCAAAACTGGAAGCCAAAAGGCCAATAATATTGGGGCAAATCTTAAGCGCAATAAATCCAGGGAAGGTTGTGCCTTTCTTCCCCAAAAGCCGCATCAATATCAATACGATTTTTCCTGTCCAAAGCGCCAGGTAGAAACGGATTTTCATCAGGAGCTGCTCCTTATTTTTTAGTTGTTGTAACAACATACTTCTTTGTTATTTCCAAACATTCTTAAACATCCCTATTAATATAACCTAACTTACACCTAAAATAAACAGCAACTTAAGGGTTTGCTTGTTTTTCAAGAAAATTTGACTGGTGCCAAGCTTTTAGCGGCAGGCCCTTCTCGACAAAAGCTGTCCTGGAATCTATAATATTTTAAAAGATAAAAAGCAGGGAGCAAGCAATCCTATGATCATTCCATCGGGGCGTTAGGCCGTCGGTGGCAGAAACTGTCTATGTGGCGGACGGCGCAAAAATCATTGGCAGCGTAACCATCGGGGACCACGCAAGTATCTGGTTCAATTGTGTTCTGCGCGGAGATATTGCCCCGATTACCATCGGTCAAAGAACAAACATTCAGGACTTAAGTGTTATCCATGTGAATACCGATCTGCCGACACTTATTGAAGATGAGGTTTCTGTCGGCCATGGTTGTATCCTCCACAGTTGTACGATTCGTAAAGGCTCTCTGATCGGGATGGGTGCAATCATCATGAACGAAGCTGTCATTGGTGAAAATTCGATTGTGGGCGCTGGCTCCCTGGTCCCGGAAAGAAAGATATTTCCTCCAAAATCACTGATTCTTGGCTCTCCCGCCAGGGTAATTAGAGAAATTACCCCGGAAGAATTGATATCCATTCGCCAAATAGCAGAGAGGTACGTGGCCAAAGGCCAGGAATATCTTTTTCAAGGATACCCGATATAGTTATTGTCTTTGCCGTAAAAAAAGATAGCTGAAATACTTTATCAACTATCTTTTTTATCTGTTTTTTTGTAAGCGTAATGCCCGGTTAGTTGTATACCGATAGCTAAAAATGGTTTACTGTTTCACGACCACAATACTGTCCCCCGGTTTAATCCATCCCGGAGACAGGACTTTGGTAAAAACCCCCTCACGCGGCATCACGCAGTCCCCGGCAAGCCGTTTAATGGCGCATCCGCTGTTATGGCATTGTTTGCCGATCTGGGTCACTTCCATCAGCGTCTCACCGATTTTAAGCTTTGTACCAATGGGAAGCTCATACAGAATAATGCCTTCGGTCGTGAGGTTTTCCGCAAATCTACCGTTATCCAGCCCGGTGAGTCCGGCCTGTTTTAATTTTTCAACACTTTCTGTCCCAAGCAAGCTGACCTGTCTGTGCCAGTTGGCAGCATGCGCATCCCCTACTAAACCATGATCCACTTTAAAATAGCCTTTTTCAATTTCTTGCTTCGGAACCCCTGTTGTTTCACTAATATTGACAGCAATTATTTTTGGCATTCGGGTACCCCTTCCTTTAAGACAAATATTTCTCGACGATAAAATCCGCTACAGCTTGATAATCGTTGATATCGATCACCGGAACCGGAACTGCAAGATCATTGATATCCGTGATAACACCAATTAAATTCTCCAAAGGTGAAACAATAGCGGTGCCTACTTCTCTTCGTACAACTTCAAACCGTGGTCTTTGGGACATTTTGAATCCTTCAACCAGGATGATATCGATGTCTTCAATCATCGCAATCACATCTTCAATATCTTTCTTCATCTCGGTTTTCTGAATGACAGCATATTGGTCTGGCCCGATAATCGCCGTAGATCTTGCACCTGCCTCGGCAAACCGCCAACTGTCTTTACCTGGTTGATCGATATTGAAGCGGTGAGCATCGCTCTTGATCACACCGACCTTGAAGCCGCGTTCCGTCATTTCTCTGATGAGCTTTTCCAAGAAAGTTGTCTTTCCGGTACCTGATTTCGCAGCAACAAAACATATGACTGGAACATCATTCACAGTGCTCTCCCCCTGTCTGTTGTTTGTTAAATTGGCTGCGCACACTCTTCGGCAGTCCCTTTTAGAATTTCTATACCGTGCTCCAACGACTGCAGAGCAACAGTCAGACATTCTTTAACACCTTTAGGGCTTCCCGGTAAATTGATAATCACGGTTTTGCCTCTGATCCCGGCGGCCGCTCTGGAAAGCATCGCTCTGGGCGTGACCTTCAGGCTCTCCAGTCTCATCGCCTCGGGAATTCCCGGAGTGAGCCTTTCGACGACAGCCAGCGTAGCTTCCGGGGTCACATCCCTCGGTGAAAACCCGGTTCCTCCGGTCGTGAATATCACATCAACTTTGCATTCGTCGGCATATTCAATCAGCTTGGCTTCAATGATCTTCTGTTCATCCGGAACAATTTCCATAATCCTAACTTCCCAGCCGATCTCTTCAACCATATTTTTAATGACCTGCCCGCTTAAGTCCTCGCGTTCTCCTCTGGATCCTTTGTCACTGGCTGTGATAACACCTACAGTGATCATCGTCTTTCACCTCTTTAAAGTTTTTTGAATAGTACATCTGTCATTTTTGTTCTGGATATCTTGTTCATTTCTTGTTCATAATTTGTTATTTATTAAATCTCTTAAATATTTTGTTTTATTTTGTTTTATCCGCTCGGATATAATTGCCGCTTTTGCCGCCGGACTTGCTGACCAGACAGATATCCCCGATCGCCATATCCTTTTCTGCGGCCTTGCACATGTCATAGATGGTAAGCGCTGCGACAGAAACTCCCGTAAGTGCTTCCATTTCGACGCCGGTCTGGCCGGAGTTATTAACTGTTACCTGAATTTCAATCTTGCTTTCCTGGTCGTTGATTTTAAAAGAAACATCTATTCCCGACAACAGCAGCGGGTGGCACATCGGAATAATATCAGAAGTTTTTTTGGCACCCATGATACCTGCAACCTGTGACACCGCCAGCACATCCCCTTTAGCCATGAGTCCCTCCTTGACTAGCGTCAGGGTTTCAGGCTTCATCCGGATCTCGCCGCGTGCTACCGCCACGCGAGTGGTTTCAGCCTTCCTGCTTACGTCAACCATTCTGGCCCGTCCCTCTTCATTGAAATGTGTCAGTTCATTCATGTTATTTTTCACCCGCCTATTTCATGCATATTTCTTATTACCGGCTCAAAGTCACTGTTCTGGATACAATGCCGGGTGGGTTTTGCCATGATTCCATCCATCAGAAACTTCTCAAGTCCGTTTTCACCGTAATTTCGGATATCGATCTCGATATTGGAATGAAGACATGGTTTCAGTTTGCCGTCGGGCGTAATCCTGATCCGGTTACAGTAATTACAGAAATGACTGCTTAACGAGCTGATCAGACCAACCTTGCCTTTGCTATTCGGAAGTTTGTAGAGACGTGCTACGCTGCCATGTCCTTTAAATGGCATCGGGATCAACGTCGGTACTCTTTTTAGTATTTCTTCGTTGGACAAGAAATGCTCCCGGCCCCATGCTCCAGCTTCCCCAATCGGCATAAGCTCAATAAAACGAACTTCGATATCATCATCCATCGTCATCGCGACAAAATCTTCGATTTCATTGTCGTTGAATCCGCCAATAAGAACGACATTGATCTTTAATGGGAATAGTTTTGCTTCTTTTGCCGCCCTGATCCCTTCCAGAACATCCTGGACATTACCGGAGCGGGTAATTTCCTTATATTTTGCCGGATCCATGCTGTCAATACTAATATTTACCCGCGTCAGCCCAGCTTTTTTCAGGTCATCCGCATATTTTTCCAGAAGCAGCCCGTTGGTCGTGAGTCCCAGTTCCTTGAGTCCTTTGTTTTTCAGCAAGGCAATATTTTGGACCAGATCCATGATCCCTCTCCTTACCAATGGCTCTCCGCCAGTGAGCCTGATCTTGGTGATCCCGAGTTTAACGGCTGTCTCAGCAATTTTCTCCATAGTTTCCAGGCTTAAGATATCGCAGCGTTCTTTTTTCTCAATACCTTTTTCCGGCATACAGTACGTACATTTTAAATTGCATAAATCCGTTACAGATATTCTTAAATAATTGATATCCCTGCCATATGCATCGATCATTATCCCAACTCCCCACTTACACTCGTATACCCGTACACTGAATGAAAATTTTTATCTGCAGAAATAGCAGCTTGGATATTGACACATCTGGCAGTTCAAACATAAGCCGCCTTCCCCCATGCGGATAAAATCATTTTTGTTCAGTGTCTCTCCAGCAAAGATCTTCGGGAGTACCGCATCCAGGACAGTGGTCTTGTAATAGGCGGCCGCTCCAGGTACGCCTAAGATAGGTATCCCATTCAAATAAGCCAGCATAAACATATTGCCGGGCTGAACAGGAACACCATATGTTACAACATCTGCACCGGTACTCCTGATCGCCCCAGGAGTAAGATCATCGGGATCTACGGACATCCCCCCGGTCATAATAATCATGTCGGCTTTTTGCTTCATATAACCTGTGATCTTCGCTTGAATCAATTCCAATTCATCAGGGCAATATTCCTGACCGATGATTTCCGCGCCAAAATACTCAAGTTTTTTCCTGATCACAGGCCCAAATTTATCTTTGATCCTTCCCTTATACACTTCACTTCCGGTAATTACAATCCCAACCCTGAGCTTTATATACGGCTCAACATGAAATACCGGACCATAAAGGGTGCATAATTCTTCTACTTTGCGAATATTTTCTTCTTTGGTAACAAGCGGTATAATCCTGGTTGCTGCAACTTTCTGATTAACTTCAACCTTGAAATTATTCGGTAGGGACGGTATCGTAACATGTTCGATCGAATTGATTTCGTGCAGCAATGAGCTTTTGATCCTCAGCAAACCTTTTTGAGTCGAAATCAACGTAGTTTTACCTTCCTGAGGTTCCAAAAAACTGATGTTCTGACCCATGACAGCTTGTGCCATTCTGATCGCCGCATCGTCTTCATGGATTTCATCGGCATTTTCTTCCCAGACGTAGATGTGCTCTTTACCAAGACTCAACAGTTCCTCGATATCTTCCTGCTTGATCACATGATTTCTTTTAAAAGCGGGGCCTTTAAATTCCCCAGGAATCACTTTCGTTATATCGTGGCAAAGGGTCATGCCGACTGCATCCTGGACTGCTATTTTTTTCACTTTTATTCATCTCCTTAGACCATAAAATCGTATAACAGCTTCTTATTTGATTCCCATTCTTATTGAATTCCAACTTTTTCATTTTGCTTCTATTCAATGATATAAGCGGTTAATTTTTCACCGGCTTTGACTGGGCCGCTCTTTTCCGGAATTTCCGCCAGGATATCGCAGCCGAGCATGGAGCGCAGTACGCCATTGCCTTGTTCTCCGGTCGATTCCATGATGACCATACCATTCTCGTAAAGCATTCTGCCGCGTAAAAATCTTCGGCGAGGACTTGATTTTCGGAAATCCTTCTTCAGGGTCACTTCAATCTTTCGATAACAATAATCCCTTCTGCCAGTCATTTTTTTAATGTAGGGGACAGCCATCAGCTGAAAAGTTACCATTGCTGCGGCCGGATTGCCTGACAAGCCGATCAGCATCTTCCCGTCCTTCACTGCGGCTAGACACGGTGAGCCCGGTTTAATCTCAATTTTCCAGAAAAGTGTTTCGGCGCCAAGATAATCGGCTGCATGCCGGATCACGTCATAGTCTCCCACCGATACGTCTCCGGTCGTCAGTACCAAGTCGGCGTGCTTCCAAGCCTCTTCAACCAGAGCTGCAACATCTTCTTTCTTGTCTTTGCAGATCCCCATCACGACAGTCTCTGCACCAAGTGAACGGAGATAGCCTTGGAGTGTATAGCTGTTGCTGTTTCGGATCTTACCGGGAGCCAGAGGCTCCGTTACATCACGCAGTTCGTCTCCGGTAGAGATAATCGCAATTTTTGGACGTTTATAAACCAGTACTTCCGCAACACCGAGGGAGGCCATCAGCCCCATCAGCGGTGCCGTAACAACGGTTCCCTCAGCCGCAATCAGATCACCTACGGCAATATCTTCACCCGCAGGCACGATATCTTCACCGTGCATGAAGGCCTTTGAAACAGATATCTTGCTACCCTGAACTTCTACCTCTTCAAATTTGACAACTGCATCCGCGCCTTCAGGGATCGGAGCTCCTGTCAAAATTTTAATTGCCTGACCCTTGCTGACAGCGTTTTGGGCCGTATAACCTGCCGGCACTTCTTCAATCACCTCAAAGGTGACCGGATTAGCTTCGCTGGCTCCCGCAGTATCTTCGGCCCTGAAAACAAAACCGTCATAAGGTGAACGCGAAAACGGCGGAATGTTTTCCCTGGCAACAATATCCTCTGCCAGCACTCTACCAAGGGTATCCGCTAAATGATTATTCTCCATTTCGGTCAAAGGACAATAATCAAATATCAAACTTTGGGCTTCTTCCAACGAAATATTTTTTTGCATGCATATCCTCCTTATTAATCACAAAAATCCTGCACGGACATGCAGGATAAAGATTTTTGGCTCGGCAAACAAACCAATTCTTTTCACATCTCCTTCGCAATACAGCAAGTAATAGAATTTCTTCTACTACTCCGTGGACTTTGTCCAGACCTTGCATCCATAGCCGCATTGCAACTTTAGGATCCAAGGCTCGGAGAAAAATATTCTAATGTCGTGATCCGCCGACTCCTTTGCTTATATTCGCTTCAGCAATTGAAGGGGGTACCCTACTAGGTGAACACTCCTAGTAGGGTTATATAAAGGGAAGGAACACACCCAAGGGTAATGGCATGGTAAGATAAGATTATACTTATCTTACTCGTTCCTTATTCAATAATCAATGCAAAATAAGTGCCAGTTTCAAATTTACTTCGTTTAACAGCGTTAATAACCCTGCAAGCCTTGAGAAATGCCCATCATGTTATCACCAAGCATTTTTTCGTTTTGTTAAGCAATGATATCATTTTTTAAAAATTGAGTCATAAAATTTTCAAAACAGGAATTTGTTGTTCATCTATTGCCTCCAGATTTACAAATTAGCTGGAATAGACAGATTATCCAGCAATTCTCAGACTAAAAAATTACCGATTCCCATCCCCGGACTTCGAAATTATGATATACTATACTGCGTATTATTCAATTTTGAGGTGAAACTGTCGATGGACGAAAAGAAACTATCCAGTCAGGTTGTAAAACGTTTGCCCAGATATTACCGGTATCTTTCAACACTGCTGCAATTGGGAATCAGCAGGATTTCCTCTAAAGATTTGGGCAACCGAATGGGTCTGACCTCTTCTCAGGTAAGACAGGACTTTTTCTGTTTTGGCGGCAACGGCTTACAGGGATATGGTTATGATGTCGGTTTTCTGCATCAGGAAATACACAAACTGCTTGGACTGCAGCATTCTCATACCATGATCATTATAGGGGCCGGAAGTTTGGGCCATGCTTTGGCCAAACACGCGAATTTTGAAAAAAGCGGGTTTAAACTTGCCGGGATCTTTGATGTCAAGCCTGAACTGATCGGCGAAAAAATCAGAAACGTTGAGGTCCAGCCCGTGGATAACCTGTCAGATTTTTTGAGCAAAAACCCTGTGGATATTGCGGTTTTGACCGTGCCGGAAAATTGTGCCGGTGAGGTCGCCAGGTTGGTTGCTGATTTAGGCGTTAAAGCTTTATGGAATTTCTCTCCGGTCGAACTGATGATGCCGGAAGATATCATTGTGGAAAATACCCATATGATTGACTGTCTGATGGTGCTCGGATACAACCTTCAGGAAAGGTCGCTGAGGGAAGAGTCGCTGAAAGAAAAACCATAAACAGCAATTATTGTTGAATAGATCATAAAGCAATCAACAATTAGGCGAACAAATAGGCATATAAAAATAGAATAATCAATTCAAGAAAAATAACAAATAGCCCTGCTAATCTCCCTGTTAAAACTGAACCGGGAGATTTCTTATTTATTGTTAAATAATTAACAGCATTGTTAAATATATTAATAACTTTGCTAGCAATGTCTATTATTTTGCATCGTTATTCTGTTATTTTGTCAAATAAATAACTATTCTTGATTTACATTTTGCCCCATATTACACTGAAGCAAGCACAGGTAAACTTTCCTGCAGAAAGGTTACAGAAAGGCAGTGTGATCAAATGACGGCAATCAAAGAAGTTGTCAACCGGTTTGGAAAAAAAGAAGCCTTGTTGCTTCAAGTAATTTTAGCCGTTCAGGATGCCGACCCCCAGAATCATCTGAGTGAAGAAGCCGTAAATGAAATTTCCCGGGAAATGAATATCTCCCGAAGCAGAGTTTATTCTACGGCATCTTTCTATAGTGAGATCTCCCTGAAACCACGGGGCATACACATTATCCGGATATGTACGAACGCGCCCTGTGAAAATGCCAACAAAGCTTCCATCCTTGCTGCAATTAAACAGGAACTCGGTATTAAGATCGGACAAACAACAGCAGACGGGCTTTTTTCTCTGGAAAGCGTCAATTGCCTTGGTGCCTGCTATATGTCTCCGGCCATCAAAATTGATGATGCGGTCTATGGTGACCTGACTCCGGAAGCTGCGGTCACCATTATCCATAATTTAAGAAAGGAATATCAAGATGAACAAAATGCTTGATGACGATCAGATTTTTAATATTTCTCCGGGCAGGCATGTCGACTTGGACCATCATTGTCAAAACGGTGGATATTCCGCGTTAGCCAAAGCCCTGGCCCAGGGTCCTGAAACTTCCCTGAAAGAAATATTGGATGCTGGACTGCGCGGCAGGGGCGGAGCTGCTTTCCCTACTGCTGAAAAAATAAAAATGCTTCGAGCCAACACGGAAAAACTGCGTTATATCATTTGCAATGCCGACGAAGGTGAACCAGGCACCTTTAAGGACCGGTTCATTATGACCCATATCCCTTTCCAACTGTTGGAAGGCATCACCATCGCGGCGTTTATGGCCGGAGCTTCCGAAGGCTATATCTACGTGCGGCACGAGTATCCTGAAGCACAGAAAATCCTGCGCGAAAGCATCGAAGAAGCCGAGCGCCGCGGGTTCCTTGGAGACAATATTCTTGGCAGTGGTTTCAGCTTGTCTTTAAAGCTATTTTCCGGTGCCGGAAGCTATCTTTGCGGTGAGGAAACCGCGTTAATTTCCTCCATCGAGGGCAAAAAAGGCCGTCCGCGTCTGAAACCCCCTTACCCGACCCAAGCCGGTCTCTGGCAAAAACCCACGTTGATCAACAATGTTGAAACGCTTGCCAATATCCCCAAAATCATTGAAAAAAGTGCATCCTGGTACCGTTCTTTTGGTACACCGGACAGTCCCGGAACCAAGTTGATTTCGCTTTCCGGTGATGTCCAAAACCGTGGTTTATTTGAAGTACCATTCGGAATGACCTTCGCTCAAATTATCAACGAATATGGCGGCGGAGCAAAGACCGGAAAAGCCATAAAAGCGGTAAACATTGGCGGCGCTTCCGGCGTTCTGATACCGCCGGAAATGCTTTTTACCCCGCTGGAATATCTGGCCTGTGCCAAAACCGGGATTACGATCGGATCAGGGGCTATCTTTGTTTTGGACGACACCCGTTCGATCTTGTCAAACGTTCAAAACCGTCTGCGCTTCTTTCTGCATGAAAGCTGCGGCAAATGCACGCCCTGCCGGGAAGGTCTGCGTCAGGCCAATCTGATCCTTGACAGGCTGCTCGCCGGAGAAGCCGTGCGTCAGGATGTTAGCACGCTGGAGCGTTATACCCGGGCGATTCAGGAAGCTTCCTTCTGCGGTCTCGGCCAAGCAGCCGGCAACAGCCTTCGTTCCTCCCTGGCCTATTACCGGGATGAATATCTTGCTTCCTGCCGTGATAACAAACCATCATTCATTGAGGAGGAGACCGCCTGATGCAAACTATCAATATTACGCTAAACGGTAAGGTAACGGCAGTTGCACCTGAAATCACTATTTTAGAGGCAGCCAGACAACAGGGCATTGATCTTCCAACCCTTTGCCATCATCCTGATCAGCGCGTCAAGGCAAATTGCCGGATTTGTGTGGTCGAGATAGAAGGCGTAAAAAACCTTGTGCCTTCCTGTTCCACTAGGGTAACAGCCGGAATGAACATCACGACGAATTCTCCGAGAGTCAGAGAGACCGTCCGCACGATTCTGGAATTAATTTTTGCTGACCATCCGCAGGAATGTCTGACCTGTATCCGCAACGGCAACTGTGAGCTCAGACAAATCGCCGCCAAATTCGGAGTCAGGGATATCCAAGGAGAAAAAAGAAAACACAGTTTTTCTCAGGATTTCTCAACTCCCTCGCTGGTCAGAAATCCAGATAAATGCATCAAATGTGGCCGATGCGCGGAAGCCTGCCACTATATTCAGAACGTTGGAATCCTCTATAGTCATGACCGCAGTACGGAAATCAGCATTTCACCGGAATACGGCAAACAGTTGGCTGATGTCGCCTGTGTGCTGTGCGGACAGTGTGCTTTGGTTTGTCCGGTAGGTGCAATTCATGAAAGAGATGATACAGACCGCGTCTGGGAAGCTCTCGCCGATCCCCAAAAACATGTCGTCGTTCAGGTCGCTCCGGCCGTCCGGGTATCCCTAGCCGAGGAATTTGGATTCCCATCAGGCGAAATCGCGACAGGAAAACTCGTTTCTGCTTTGCGCAGTCTGGGATTTGACCGGGTTTTTGATACAGACTTCTCAGCAGATCTGACCATCATGGAAGAAGGCCATGAATTACTGGACCGGATAGCAAACGGCGGTGTCCTGCCGATGATTACTTCCTGCAGTCCCGGCTGGATCAAATATATGGAACATTACTATCCGGAATTAATTCCGCATCTGTCAACCTGCAAATCTCCCCAACAAATGTTTGGGGCCCTGGCCAAAACGTACTACGCTCAGACCAGTGGCCTTGAAGCCAAGGATATCATTGTCGTCTCCGTGATGCCCTGTACCGCTAAAAAATTTGAAGCCGAGCGCCCGGAAATGAATGCAAGCGGCAGCCAGGATGTAGATATCGTCCTCACGACCCGCGAACTTGGCAGAATGCTGCAGCACGAGGGAATTGATTTCCGGATGCTCCCTGAAGCTGAATTTGATTCGCCCCTCGGCATATCAACAGGTGCAGCCGCTATTTTCGGAGCAACCGGTGGAGTTATGGAAGCAGCCCTGCGTACCGTATATGAAGTTGTTACAGGTAGAACCCTGACTGACTTAAACTTTACAGCCGTGCGCGGAATGGTCGGCGTAAAAAAAGCTTCGGTTGATCTTGCCGGAACGGAAGTAAAAGCGGGGATTGCTCACGGACTTGCCAACGCCAAAAAAATCCTGGAAATGATCAAAGCCGGCCAGGCCGATTATACATTCATCGAGGTCATGTGCTGTCCCGGAGGGTGTATCGGCGGAGGAGGCCAGCCTTACGGCACGACCAATGAGATCAGAGCCAGACGGATCGAAGCCCTGTACCAGGTCGATGAAAATATGCCGCTACGCAAGTCACATGAAAATCCGGCAGTACAGGAACTCTATCAGGACTTTCTGCTTGAGCCCCTCGGAGAATTATCCCACAGGCTTTTGCACACCCAATATTGCAACCGCAGTTAAAACAGCGATGCCGAAGCAAAAGCACCTCGTCCATGAACACCCTTTTCTGGAATATACCTTCCCCTTGAACACTCCTTCCAATGGACACTCTTTATCTGAATATACCTTCTCTCTGAACACACCCTCCCTTAATTACCTATTCAAATATAATGCGAAGGAACCGTGGATGTTATTAAATACCCGCGGTTCCTTCGCATTATATTGACTAATCTTCCACCCAAATATAGTTCAAAATCATCAATGCCACTTGAATCTCGTGCCCCGTAAGTTTAGGCGATAATGCTTTGGACAATTAATATCTTTTACGGTGTAAATTTGTAGGTATCCCCATACTCTGACGGTACTTGTTGACAGTTCTCCGGGAGATCCTCATCCCTTTGTTCACAAGCATCATCATAATATCCTGGTCGCTCAGTGGTTGGTTCGGGTCTTCTTTATTAATGATATCCTGGATCAAGTGTTTGACACTTTTGGAACTTATTTTGTCGCAGTCATAAGAACCCACACCGGAGTTAAAGAAATACTTCAAAGCAAACAGTCCGCGCGGCGTCTGAACGTATTTGTTGCAGGTGACCCGGCTTACCGTAGATTCATGGATGCCGACCAGGTCCGCAACCTGACTCATGGTCAAGGGCTTCAGATATTCAATGCCATTGTCAAAAAATTCTCTTTGAATATCAACAATGCTTTGCACAACTTTGTAAATGTTCAGTCTTCTTTGTTCAATTCCGCGGATGAGTCCCAAAGCGGAATCAAACTTTTCTTCAAGATATTTTTTTACATCATCAGATAACGCATTCGAATTACGGAGAATATCCACATACGTCTGATTGATTCTCAAATAGTTAAAATCAAAGTCGTTTACAATAACCATATAATCGTTCTGGTCTCTCATAATCGTAACATCAGGCCAAATAAAAGGATTTCTTTCAGCGCCAAACTGCAGTCCGGGTTTGGGATCAAGCGTCCTGATAAGATCATAGACTTCTTGGACCTGCTTCGTAGACACGGAGAGGGTATTGGCTATTTTCATTATTTTTTTGTCGGCAAGCTCCTGGAAGTAGTTTTGAATAACCTGTTCCGCAAGCTCACTATCCTTGCCGTTTGCTCTCATTTGCAGAAGCAGGCATTCCTGAAGATTTCGGGCACCTACGCCGGTAGGATAGAAAGTATGAATGACCTTTAGGACCTCTTCCACTCTCTCAACGGCAACATTCAATTTTTGGCTGACATATTCCAGTTCTGTTGTAAAATAGCCGTTCCGATCAATACTTCCTATCAGAAAGTTTCCAATGATAATATCCGCAGGATTTTTGATCTCTAAATTCAATTGTAATTCAAGCTGCTCATATAAACTTGGCCGATCAGACAGATATTGTTCGTATCCGGTGTCATTTTCATTCTTCTCATTCCAGATATGACCCATATTGCTGTCGCTGCTGAAATGTTCAATCAGGTCGTCCATATTAACCCGGGTTGCAGTTTTGCTGACAACCTCATTGTTTTCAGCAACAGGTTCATCTTCGTCCAGAAAAGGATTCTCTTCTATTTTTTTTGTGATATACTCGCTTAGTTCCAGAGTCGACATCTGCAATACAGAAATTGCCTGACGCAGTTCAGTGGTCATGAACAATCTCTGTTGCTGTTCAAGAAATATATCTTGGCGTATCTGCCTCATATTTTCCTTCCACCTTCTGAATCAAACTAAAATACTATACAGATTCCCGGACAGACGGCATTTTCATATTCTTTTCACATTAAAAACCGGGATTTACTCGGGTATGCTACATCCACTTGACCCTTACGGCAAGATTCATGCCAAACGATATCTACGTTCAAGTATACAACTTATTTAAAATACTTTCTATTATTGTTTTTTAATTTTTTTATGTAAATTATTCTTCATTTTCCAACCAATTTCAACGCTTTGCAGATTCGTTTCAAGGATTATTTATTTCAATTATTTATTTCCTGTTACTTCTTCCACTAGAGTCTTGAAAAATAACTCCATAAATCTGACCCTTTTTCTGGCAATTGCTTTCGCTTCTTCCGTATACAGCCTATCCGGTATTTTTCTTAATTTAAGCTCAAATTCCAGGTTGGTCGTATGTTTGGAAGCATCTTTAATCCTGCCGTTCTCACCAATATTTTCCTTCAGATATTCTTCGACAGAAACCTCATGATATAGTCTTTCCCCGTGCTGGCCAGCAAGCATGAAAGAGCGGGCAATCCCAGTTGCTCCGATGATATCAAGTTTGTCGGCATCAAAGAGGATTTTGGCTTCGATGCTCTCCGGCTGATGTCCTGTTCTGAACCGATGCGCTAAAATACAGTGTGTGATCTCCTGTCTCAAATCCGGATCATAATTTAGGTCTTGAAGGATCTTCTCGGCCATTTCCGCACCCAATACGGCATGGTCGATCTCTCCGGAATTATCTTCATCCTCTTTGGCTCTGGCAATATCATGAAGCAGGACAGCCGGAATCAATACTTCCGTATCGACATCCTCCCGCTGCCCGGCCAGAATCAAACAAAGATGATAGACCCGCATAACATGATCCAGATCGTGGGCCGCATAAGACAGCTCTTTCTCTACAATATCCTGCAGAACCCGATACCGTTTTTCCATTGATATATTCTATGCCTCCCTGTCCTTGCAATAAACGCTTTTAAATGAAGGCGTAAAAGTCTTCATATCATTATAACATAGAGAAATGCCAGTCTTCAGAAGCGTTTCTTTTATAACCACTTAGAAAACAGTTTATTTGACTTAATTACTTAAGTATTTTATAATTTAGTTAAGTATTTAGTTAATTAAAAATACTCGGAGGATATATGGAGCAAATTGTGCAGGTATTCAAAGCGCTTTCTGACGAAACAAGACTGCAGATCTTGCTTATCTTGTCCAGAAGAAGCATCTGTGCTAAAGGAATTGCAAGACATCTTCAAATTTCCGAAGCAGCCGTGTCCCAACATATTAAAATTTTAAAGGAAGCCGGCCTTCTGATTGGCGAGAAAACAGGCTACTTCGTACAATACAATTTGCAGCAATCAGTTTTTGAAGATCTGATCGGATTCATTGAGCAGATATCAGGCACCCACCCCTCGGACCACTATAAAGATGTTTTCAGCGTCCCATTCAATTGTCAATATGCTTGCAATGCCCAGCGTGAAAAGTGCTGTGAGCGTTCAAGCAATGAATAAACCGAGAAAAGGAGCTTAAACATGAAAATTTGTATCCCTGTAAAAGAAGACAAAGGACTTGAGAGTATCCCCTATGATCATTTTGGCTCAGCCCCATTTTTTCTGATCTACGACCTGGATAAAGAAGAGATGAAAGTCATCGACAACGGAGACTCTCATCATGAGCACGGGATGTGCCAGCCTTTGAAGGCATTGGGTGGAGAACAGGTGGACGCGATTCTGGTTGGCGGAATCGGTGCAGGCGCCCTAATGAAACTCAATGCGCAAGGGGTGCGTGCTTTTCGGGTTGATAATGCCACCGTTTCGGGTAACATCCAGCTCTTCCTGGATAACCAGCTTCCGGAATTCTCTGCCATGAACAGCTGCAGCCATCACGGATGCCACTAACCTTGATAGATATTTTCTAGCCCTAAGGGGGAAAAACAACCCCGAAGGGCTACTTTTTTATCTTGTCAGCCATCAAATTCTATTTAAAGAAACATACCGCTTTTTGTTTCCCGACATCAGCAATAATCTCCAGGGCTTTATGCATTCCTTTATTGACATCATATACTTTAATGATTTCTCCAAGGGAGGCGCTCAGTGGTAGCAGCTCAGGAAGCAAATTTTGAAAGTGGTTTAATAGTTTTGTCTGAAGGACTCCTCCCCTGCCTTCCGGAAAAAGCGCCACATAAAAGATATCACTTTCAATGAGATCCTGAAAGAAATGGGTTCCGTAAGATATCTCCGGGGTGAACCCGCCCTCTTTAACTGCAATTTCACCAAGGACAGTGATATTATTAATTTCGGAAAAATAAACAGGCACGCCGAGCGAAGGCGTACTGGTACCCCATCGTCCGGGGCCGAGCAGCAGCACGGTCATGTTTTCTTTCTCAATCTGGCTGTTCAATTTGCCGATACATCTGGCTACCCTGTATTTTTCGAGGTCACTTAGCCTGCTGTAGGTTTCAGGCTCGACATAAATGATTCGCTGAATACCATAATGGATATTCCCGCCCATGAAAGTATTATGGCTTTGAAAGAATGTTTTTTGGAAATCAATATGTTTCGGGAACACCACCTTACTTTTGAGACCTTTTGCGGGCAGCGGCCTGCACTGCAGGAGATTGATCTGATAATGATTCAAATCTTTAAAATTAACGGTAAATTCAATGTCCACCGGATATGCGTAGAATTTTTCCAGGCATTTAAGCATTTTTTGAATGACCCCGACAAAAGTGGAATCGGACAGAAATTGATCAAAATTGATAATCCAGGCCTGCCGGCCTTGCTGGCCTATTTCTTTCATCATTTTTTCTGCAGTATAGTCTCTCTGCGCGAAATAATGCAGTTTGGGATCGTCAATTTCGTTTAAAAGATCGTTAAACGCGATACCAACCATGCTGTTTTTGGTTACCATCAGCGCATCAATGTTTCTTTGGGCATATTGCCTGTAATCATCAAAATCCGTTAAAGGTGATGACAAAGGTTCATCAATCGCTATAATTCTGGCATAGTCACCTGCCGTACGGTTTACAGCCCGAGTGCCTAGACCTACAACTACCCGCAGCATGCCCGCTTTCGGAGACATTTTCTCATCCCAGACATAGATATTGTTTGAGTAGCCGACCCCAGCAAGATCCGGGAAAAAATATTCCTTACGATAAGAACCCGATACGCGTTGAACAAGCAAAGCCATCTGCTCATCCTGGTCGGCTATTCCTCGTTTCAAACGATACATCAGCGCGTCGTCGCTCATCGTGCTGGCAAAGACTTGTTTCACAGCGTTTTCAAATTCAAGATAGCGATGTTCGAGCGTACCTTGGTTCGTACAAAAAACACTTTCATATTTTCCAGCAAAAGAATTACCAAATCCATCTTCCAAAAGGCTGCTGGAGCGGACAATGATCGGTGATTGTCCAAAGTACTCCAGGACCCGCAAAAAATGGTTTTTGACATTCTCCGGAAAAACACCGCTGAGTATTTTGCTTTTAATGACTCTGGCCAGAGAAAAATATTTTTCAGGTTTTCTCTGCTCCATTCTAAGTTTCCAGAGACCATTTTTAACAAGATAAGTGTAAAAGACATCAGAACCAATGTAGAATGAATCATGGGGTTCCAGAATTTTTTTATAATCAAAATTTTCATCTTCAAGTAAAATTTTTCTGGCCAGAAGCATTCCGACCGCTTTGCCGCCGATAAATCCCGATCCAATTAAACTTGACTTGATCTGAAGCAAATCTTCCAGAGTAAAGACCTTCGTCAGCAACTCAAGGAATCTTTCATCGCGACTTAAAACCATCCGGCAGAGCTTTTCTACCAGGTTTTTTTCCTCAGCAGACGGTATACGACTGAATTTTACCTTTTCATAGGTGTCTGACGCTTTCAAAAACATCCGGTCCCAATAATCCAAATGCCTTCGCGGAGCATCAAATACATTCAGGGACATATCTGCAAACAGCTTTGAAGCATCGCTGCTGCTTGTTAACGGAATAAAATCCTGCGCCTGTTTGATATGCGGCAGAAACATCGTCGGTGAATACCTGTCGATCACTTTGACCGGATGGATATAGGTCTGTCCCCTGACATTATAGATATTCATCAATACCTGGGTCGTTTCCCGAATTGCGGAAATCGTCTCATACGAATTCATATTTTTATAAATTGCAAAGAAAGCCACCGTTTTCAGTTCATATAAATACGGACAGGTGATCTGAAAAAAGTTGCCGATCATAAGATCCGTTGCCCAGGTGTACAAAAGATCGGACAGACAATCAAAAACGTAAAAAGCCTCTTCTCCCTCAGCTGCAATAATCTGGTGGACCTGCGTGGAAAAAGCTTCAAAACCGTGTTCGGCGTCAATATGATACACTTTAACATTTTCATTGTCGTCAATAATTGGAGAATGACGCGCAAACCGCATATAAATCACTTTTCTGCCCTCGTCCAGACTCGTTCTGACAAAAGGCAGCACAAAGGATTCATAATCTGCGATATTGTCAACCTGCAGAACAACATTATCGCCAATCCTGAGATGGTCGATGATCTCATCGAGCCCCGGCAGGCCGGATCTTATTTTCTTACGCTGATCCATTACACATCATTCCTTACGCCAATTTAGCTATCATTTTATCCTTAAAATTAATAATTGCTGACACTCAAATCTATATGTGCAAGCAGCCAATAACCGATACGCAAAAACCAAGCAATGAATCCTAGCATCTATCCATTACTTGGCTTTACTATTCGGTATGATAAAGCATAACGGTGGATGCCGTGTAATATCATGTTATCACATCCGGCATGAACATTGCACTCTGTTTATCATAACAATTGGCTAGATAATTATACTTTTTCCCATCAAATATTTGTCCACTTCTCTAGCTGCCAGCTTTCCTTCCTGGAAAGCCCAGACAACCAGACTCTGACCTCTGCGCATGTCGCCAGCGGCAAAAACTCTGTCAACATTCGTCTCAAAAAACGCATATTCCGCTTTGACATTGCTGCGAGCATCCCGCTCCAGCTTAAGCTCTGTGGGGATATTGTCTTCAGGCCCTAAAAAGCCCATGGCCAGCAGGATCAGGTCCGCTTCCCATACCTTTTCACTTCCGGGAGTCACCTGTGGAACCATTCTGCCGGCAGCATCTTTGACCCAGGTAAGGTTGACTGTATGAACTTCCTTGACCTCACCGTTCTCATTGCCCACAATCTTTGTGGTGGAAATGCAATAATTCCTCGGATCCTTGCCATAAAGACAGATTGCTTCTTCCTGTCCGTAATCCACTTTCAGTTTTTTCGGCCATTCCGGCCAGGGGTTCTCAGCCTCAAGACGATGGGCAGGTGGCTCAGGCAGAATTTCAAACTGAAAAACACTTTTGCAGCCATGCCGGATTGCCGTGGCCACACAATCCGTCCCGGTATCTCCACCGCCAATGATGATGACATTCTTACCCTTGGCACTAATAAAACTCTCATCCTTTAAGTTGGAATTCAATAAACTTTTGGTGGTCGCTTTTAGGAAGTCTACGGCATAATAAACCCCTTTCAGATCTTTGCCTTCCACATCCAGCCTCCGGGGCTTGGTAGCTCCTGTGCACAGCACAACGGCATCATAGTTGTCTATGAGCTCTTGGGCCTTCATATATTTGCCGACTTCGGTATTCAGAACAAATTCTATCCCGGATGCCTTCAGTACATCAAGCCGTCTTTCAATAAATCGTTTATCAAGCTTCATGTTGGGGATCCCGTACATCAAAAGTCCCCCAGCCCGGTCATCCCGCTCATACACCGTGACCTCATGGCCGACGGCATTCAGATAATAGGCCGCAGACAGTCCGGACGGGCCCGAACCGACAACAGCGACTTTCTTGCCGGTGGCTTTGGCCTTCTTAGGATTTACCCATCCTTCGGCAAACGCTTTCTCGATAATCTCATATTCAATGCTGTTAATAGTCACAGCGTCCATGATATAGCCTTCGGTACAAGCCCCTTCACAAGGTGCAGGGCAAACCCTTGAGGTGAATTCCGGGAACGGCGTCGTTCTGGTCAGCCGCTTGTATGCTTCCCGCCACTGTCCCTTATAGACGAGCTCATTCCATTCTGGAATCAAATTGTGCAGCGGGCAACCTGAAGCGGCGCCGTTCAAGAGCACACCGCCGTGGCAGAAAGGTACACCGCAGTCCATACAGCGCGCGCCCTGCGTTCGGACAATCTCAGGATCCTGGGGAATCTTGACTTCATTGTAGTCTTTGATCCGCTCTTCAGGCTTTCTTTTCTTCGGATCGATTCTGTTATACTCTAAAAATCCTGTTACTTTTCCCATGATCACACCTTCCCTTCAAAGGCAGCCGTCAGGGCTTCTTCACCGCTTAAGCCAGCCTTGTGAGCTCTATCGATATTTTCCATCATCTTTTTATAATCTTTGGGTATGATCTTCGTAAATCTTGCTGCGTAATCCGCCCAATTGTCCAGTACTTTCCGGCCTAGGGGGCTTCCCGTGTGCGCTACATGTTTACGGATCATTTCCCTGATTTCTTTCAGTTCCTTTTCCGAAGCAATTTTTTCCATAAGAATCAGGGACTTGTTGCAGTATATTTCCTCAAAATCAAGGATATAGGCAACACCGCCGGACATACCCGCAGCAAAGTTCCGTCCTGTCTTACCCAGGATCACAACTTTTCCTCCGGTCATATATTCACAGCCATGGTCGCCGACACCTTCAACAACCGCATTGACGCCGCTGTTTCGGACACAGAATCTTTCACCGGCGATTCCGTTGATATAGGCTTCACCCGAAGTTGCACCGTAGAAGGCGACATTGCCGATTAGAATATTCTTTGCTGGTTCAAAATCCGAAGTTTTTGGCGGATAGACTATGATTTTACCACCCGAAAGGCCTTTGCCAATATAGTCATTAGCATCACCCTCAAGTTCCAAGGACATGCCCTTGGGTGCGAACGCACCAAAGCTTTGACCAGCAGAACCAACAAAAGTCAGCTTAATGGTATCCTCCGGAAGCCCCACTTCCCCGAAACGCTTGGTTATTTCACTGCCGACAATGGTTCCAACCACACGATCCACATTGTTGATCTTCAGTTTGGCCCGGATTGATTTTTTGTGTTCCAGGGCCGGTTTGCACATTCTTAAGAGCTTGCGCATATCCAGGGATTCTTCCAGTCCATGGTTTTGCTGCTGTGACTTAAATCTGCCGACATCTGCACCGGCATAGGGCTGATACAGAACCTGGGAAAGATCAACCTTGGCTGCTTTCCAATTCTTAATATTTTCTTTGTGTTTGAGCCTGTCTGTACGTCCAACCATTTCATTAATGGTCCTGAAGCCAAGTTTTGCCATGATCTCCCGCATTTCCTGTGCAATAAACAACATAAAATTCTCAACATGCTCAGGCTTGCCGGCAAAATTCTTACGGAGCTCTTCATTCTGGGTTGCAATACCTACCGGGCATGTGTTCAGATTGCAGACGCGCATCATCACACAGCCCATGGAAATGAGTGGGGTGGTGGCAAATCCATATTCCTCAGCACCTAAAAGTGCAGCGATGACAACATCTCTACCTGACAGAAGCTTACCGTCTGTTTCCAGGACGACTCTGTCTCTTAAGCGATTAAGCACAAGGGTCTGATGGGTTTCGGCAAGTCCCAATTCCCACGGCAATCCTGTATTTTTAATGCTTGTTCTCGGTGAAGCACCTGTACCGCCATCATAGCCGCTGATCAGAATAACGTCGGCCTTGCCCTTGGCCACACCGGCCGCGATCGTACCGACACCCACTTCAGAAACAAGCTTAACATTGATTCGGGCATCACGGTTGGCATTTTTAAGGTCATGGATCAGTTCCGCCAGATCTTCGATTGAATAGATATCATGGTGCGGCGGGGGTGAAATTAATTCGACACCTGGTGTTGAGTGTCTAACTTTGGCAATTGCCGGAAAAACCTTCCGGCCTGGAAGCTGCCCGCCTTCTCCAGGCTTGGCCCCTTGCGCCATTTTGATCTGTATTTCCGAGGCATTTACCAGGAAGCTGCTGGTAACACCGAAGCGACCTGAAGCAACCTGCTTGATGGCACTGATCAGACTGTCGCCATTCGGCAGCTTTCTAAATCTTTCAGGATCCTCGCCGCCTTCACCGCTGTTACTTTTGCCGCCCAAACGGTTCATGGCAATCGCCATACATTCGTGAGCTTCCTTGCTGATCGAGCCATAGGACATCGCCCCGGTCTTAAATCTTTTGACGATAGACTCGACCGGTTCGACTTCTTCGATAGGAATCGTATCTCCGGCGCTTATTTTGAAATCCAGCAGCTGCCTGAGTGTATAGATCTCCTCGTCATTAATTTTTCTGGAGTAATCTTTAAAAAGATGGTAATCGCCTTCCCGGCAGGCGCGCTGAAGCAGGTAGATTGTTTCCGGGTTGTAGAGATGAATCTCCCCGTTATCTTTACATTGGTAGAAGCCGCCGATTTCCAGTGTATCTGTATAAAGTGCATTCTCATCAAAAGCGCTTTCATGCCGCATTTGATTTTCCATCGTAATTTCTTCCAGACCGATTCCTTCCAAGCGGGATGGCGTCTGAGTAAAGTAGCGGTCAATCAGATCTCTTTTCAGTCCGACAGCTTCAAATATCTGGGCACCATGGTAGCTGCGCATCGTCGAAATACCCATTTTCGTAAGCACCTTTAAGATGCCTTTGATCGAGGCTTTAATATAGTTCTTTTTGGCCTCCTGATAACTTAGGCCATTCGTCATTCCTTTGGCCGCTAGGTCTCTGATCGTTTCGTAAGCAATATAGGGGTTGATCGCGGTAACACCGTACCCGATCAAGGCACAGAAATGGTGTACCTCCCTGGCTTCTCCGGTCTCCAGAACAATACCCACACTCGTCCGGATTTCACGGCGTATCAAATGGTGATGCAGCCCTGAAGATGCCAGAAGAGCGGGGATAGCAGCAAATTCTTTATTAACGCCCCTATCCGAAAGAACAAGAATATTTGTGCCATCAGCAATTGCTTTATCTGCTTCCCGGGATATTTTGTCTAAAGCTCTTTCCATTGCTCTAAGGCCGCCAGCTGCCTTGTAAAGAATGGAAATCCTGGCTGTCTTGAACTTCCCGTTATTTAATTTCATAATGGTATCCAATTGCGTATTGGTGAGGATCGGTGACTCCAGATATACTGCGGAACTATGCGTCCGGTCAGGATCCAGAAGGTTTCCCGCATTCCCCAGGAGCATTGTGCTGGAGGTAATGATTTCCTCACGGATGCCATCAATCGGGGGATTCGTCACTTGGGCAAAAAGCTGCTTGAAATAATGGTACAGCATTTGAGGTTTGTCTGAAAGTACTGCCAGCGGTGAATCCATGCCCATCGATCCGACAGGGTCAAGGCCATCAGTCGCCATCGGCAGAATCATTTTATGGATATCCTCATGGGTATAGCCAAATGCTTTCTGCTGGGAGATAATATCTTCCAGCATCGGTGCTTCCAATTCGTCGTCAGCAGGGAGATCACTTAAATAGACAATATGCTTCTTATTCCACTCTTCATACGGATGCATCAGGGAAACATTCTTTTTGATTTCCTCATCAGAAATGATCCTTTGTGCTTCCGTATCGATCAGGAGCATTTTACCCGGTTCCAAACGGCCTTTATACTTGACATTTTCAGGTTTGATGTCGAGAACCCCCACCTCGGAGGCGAGGATAACTTTATCATCTTTCGTGACATAATAACGTGATGGTCTGAGTCCATTCCTGTCCAGTACGCCACCGATAACGGTTCCGTCGGTAAAGCCCATGGCAGCCGGTCCGTCCCAAGGCTCCATAATAAAATTATTAAACTCATAAAAGTCCTTTTTTTCTTTAGACATCAGATCATTCTTTTCCCATGGCTCAGGAATCATCATCATGACAGCATGTGGAAGTGATCTGCCGGTAAGATGGATAAACTCAAGACTGTTGTCAAACATGGCCGAATCGCTGCCTGACTCGTCAACAATCGGATATACCTTGGAAATGTCATCAAATAATGGTGAATCAATGCATTTTTGCCTGGCCTTCATCCAGTTCACGTTTCCTCTGATGGTATTGATTTCCCCATTATGGACAATATATCGGTTCGGGTGTGCCCGCTCCCAGCTCGGAAAGGTATTAGTGCTGAACCTGGAATGAACCATGGCCAATGCTGAAACAAAATCGAGATCGGAAAGATCCAGATAAAAATTCCTGAGCTGTTCAGCTGTAAGCATACCTTTGTAGACAATGGTTTTGCTGGAAAGGCTGGCAACATAGAAGGAGCCGCCCTTGTCTTCACACATTGGGATGATCAGTTTCTCTGCTCTTTTCCGAATGACATAGAGCTTTCTTTCAAAATCCATATCATCGGTCAGATCAGGGCTTCTTCCGATAAAAACCTGTATAAACCGGGGCATTACAGCTTTGGCACTATGGCCGACCGTTGATTTGTCAATCGGGACTTCCCGCCACCCAAGAATCTTCTGTCCTTCCTCACGAACAATCTTTTCAAAAGAATCCATCTGGGTAACCCGAAAATCTTCATATTTATGCGCAAAAATCATCCCTACACCATATTTGCCCTTTTCCGGCAAATTAAAACCAAGAACATCACATTCCCGTTTAAAGAAGTTATGGGGTATTTGCACCAGAATGCCAGCCCCGTCACCCGTATTCTCATCCGCACCACTGGCGCCTCTGTGGTTTAAGTTTTCCAGAACAGTTAAAGCTTCCTCGACAATGTCGTGTGATTTTTCACCTTTGATATTCACGACAAATCCCATACCGCAGGCATCATGCTCAAAGGCCGGATCGTAAAGACCCTGTTTTTTTGGCAATTGATTGTATTTCATATTACACACCCTTTGTTGGAGTTTATATCTATAGTTTCTTTACGATTTTACCAAAAATCCATCAACAACATAACTGTTTTAACTAAAAAATATTGTATTCATTTTAATTTTCTTTGTATTTTTTAGTTTTTCGTATAATTTTAATGCCAATGTTTAAATATTTAGATTTAATATTATAAATTCATTATTTTGCATCACTAATATCTTATAATGAATACAGTATATTGTTTGTTTTGTTATGTTCAAACGCAAATTAATATTGTAGAATACGGTTATTGATAAAAAACATTATTTTTTCTGGAGGGTAAAAAATATGTCTTATGTCCAACAAGTCATGGAACAGGCTATCAAAAGAAGCCCGAACGAGCCTGAGTTCCACCAGGCACTCAAGGAAGTGCTGGAATCTTTGGAACCGGTAATTGCCAAACATCCTGAATATGAAAAAGCTGGTATCCTCGAGCGGCTCGTCGAGCCCGAACGCGTGATCATGTTCAGAGTTCCCTGGGTCGATGACAAGGGAAATGTTCGGGTTAACCGTGGTTTCCGAGTTCAATTCAACAGCGCTATCGGTCCTTACAAAGGCGGCCTGCGTTTACACCCGTCTGTTAACCTTGGCATCATCAAATTTTTAGGTTTTGAGCAGATCTTCAAAAACTCCCTGACCGGACTCCCGATCGGCGGCGGCAAGGGCGGCAGCGACTTCGATCCCAAAGGCAAATCCGATAACGAAATCATGAAATTCTGCCAGAGCTTCATGACCGAACTTTGCAAACATATTGGTGCAGACACTGATGTTCCTGCCGGTGATATCGGTGTTGGCGGCAGAGAAATCGGTTACATGTTCGGTCAGTATAAGAGAGTCAGAAATCTCTTTGAAGGCGTACTTACTGGAAAAGGCCTGACTTATGGCGGAAGCTTAGTTCGTACCGAAGCAACCGGCTATGGTCTGGTTTATCTGATGGACGAAGCAATTAAAGACATCGGCAAATCCTTTAAAGGTGCTACCGTTGTTATCTCCGGTTCAGGCAATGTTTCGATTTATGCAGCCGAAAAGGCCATGCAGCTGGGTGCCAATGTTGTTGCCCTGAGCGATTCCAACGGCTACATCTACGACAAAAACGGTATTGACCTGAAGACCGTTAAGCAGCTCAAAGAAATTGAAAGAAGAAGAATCAAAGATTATCTGGAATTCCACCCGAAAGCTGAATACAAAGAAGGCTTCGAAGGCATCTGGACCATTCCTTGCGATATCGCTCTTCCCTGCGCTACGCAGAACGAATTGAACGAAGAATCCGCCAAGGCTCTGGTTGCCAATAAATGCTTTGCTGTCGGTGAAGGTGCGAATATGCCTTCTACTCCGGAAGCAGTCAAAGTATTCCATGCCAATAAAATCATCTTTGCTCCTGGTAAAGCTGCCAATGCCGGCGGTGTTGCAACCTCCGCTCTGGAAATGTCCCAGAATAGCATGCGTTATTCCTGGACTTTCGAAGAAGTTGACGCCAAACTTAAAGACATCATGGTCAACATCTATCGCAATGCCAGCTCAGCTGCCAAAGAATACGGCTGTGAAGGCAACCTGGTCGTCGGTGCTAACATTGCAGGCTTCCTGAAAGTTGCTAACACCATGATGGCTCACGGCGTAATCTAAGCCGGAGCTGCCTAATCCGATTCGTGATTCCATTGATACTCACGATATAGTCTTGATACCACTAAAATTAAAAAGACCTCTTGGAGACTGAGTATGTTCAAAACAGCTCGCATCCAAAAGGTCTTTTTTATTAATGTTTTCCAAATACTATTTGCTCTCAACCATCACCCTTGGCACTCTCTTGGAAATACCGCACAGGATCTCATAGCTAATCGTTCCGCATTGTTCAGCAATCCGATCTGCGGAAATAAACAGGTCACCGTTTCTGCCGAGCAGAACGGCTTCATCCCCTTCTTGGATCTCTTTAATTTCTGTTACATCAACCATGATCTGATCCATGCATATTTTGCCGATGATCCTGGCTTTCTTTCCCTTCAGCAAGACCTCACCGCCGTTGGACAGAGAACGGCGCAGACCATCGCCGTAACCGATCGGCAGCGTTGCGACTTTTGTGGGCCTGTCGGCAATAAACGTCCTTCCATAGCCAACACTCTCGCCCTCTTCGATGGTCTTCAGCTGGGAAATGCGGGTTTTTAAAGACATAACCGGTTCAAAGCCGGCTTCCTGTCCGGCGTGGTCCATCGGTAAAAGTCCGTACAATATGATTCCTGGACGGCAAAGTTCGTAATGACTTTCGGGAATTTGCATGATTGCAGCAGAGTTTGCGACATGACGGATCGGAATTTTTATTCCTGCCGCGCATAACTTTTCATATAAGTCATCAAAGATCTTCAGCTGCTGCTTCGCATAAGACAAATCAGTGCTGTCGGCCGTGGCCAGATGGGTATAAATCCCCTCCAGATAAAGGCCGGGAAGCTTTGCAATTTTTTGAATATTTTCGAGTACATTTTCACGGAACCCTGTCCTACCCATTCCCGTATCCACTTTGATATGGAGTCTCGCTGTTTTATTCAGCTTCAACGCTGCCGCTGAAAGCGCTTCAGCCTGTTCGATCTGAAATATTTCGGGAATGATCTCTTCTTTGACCAGTATTTCTGAATACTTCGACAATGTAGGTCCAATAACCATAAGGGCAATATCCGGGAGTTCCCTTCTGAGCTCCAAAGCTTCTTCCAGGATAGCAACCCCGAATCTGGTAATCCCTTCTTCCTTTAGAGTCCGAACAACCTCCACTGCACCGTGTCCGTAGGCATCTGCCTTGACTATGGGCATTATTTCACTGCCGGCGTACTGCTGTATCCTTTTTAAATTGCGTCTTAAAGCCCCCAAATCAACTTCTGCCCAAACCGGACGAAAAATATTCATTCTAAAAATCTCCTAACTGCTCTATCTCTTTTCTGACCCTTGGGAGGCAATCAGCTACCTCCGAAGCTGTGAAACCTGATAAACCAAACTGATCTTTTAAAACATCTCCGGCCTTGCCGTGAAGATAAACCCCCATGCAAGCTGCACCTAACGGAGGGACACCCTGGGCAATCCAGGACATAATACTTCCGGTCAGCACATCCCCTGTGCCGCCTGTGCCAAGTCCTGCATTACCTGTCGGATTCAAAAAAACTCTGCCGTCCGGCGAAGCAACGACCGAACCTGCGCCTTTCAGGGCAACAATGGCACCCCATTCCAGGGCTTTGGCCAGCGCTATCTTCAAACGGTTTTCCTGAACCTCGTCAATTGAACAGCCGCATAAGCGGGCCATTTCCCCTGGATGAGGCGTCAGAATAAGATTGCCTCTGCCTTTCCTTAAACTGACAACATCCGGTTCGCGGGAAATCAGATTCAACGCGTCTGCATCCAGAACTACCGGTACATCGGTCTCTATCAGTATATTTTTTATGACATTAAGAAATGACTCCGTCTGCCTGAGTCCGGGACCTACTGCACAAGCGTCAGCTCCTTGTAACCGCTCCTGAATGACCGACCAGGCATTGACGCTTAACATTTCATAATCCTTTGCTGGCCAGACCGTAGCTTCAATGACTCCCAAATCTACCGTCTCAGCAATCGCTTCAGGGGTAACGATCTGAAGAAGCCCTGCCCCGCAGCGCAGAGCCGACTTTCCTGCCAGGATGACAGCCCCGCTCATTCCAAGCGATCCCCCAATCAGAACCGCCCGGCCATGCGTACCTTTATGGCCCAGTATGTGTCTTGCTGGAATCAAAGGCCGGATGACTTCATCCGTCAATAGATAGGCAAAGATTTTTTCTTCGCCTATCACTTTTTCGGGAATTGAAATTTGGTCAATGACCAGCCTTCCTGTATAGATTAATCCTTCTCCGAGAAAATGTCCAAGCTTTGGCAAGCCAAAGGTAACTGTCACATCTCCCTGGACCGCAATCGTATGTACTTTCCCCGTATCTGCTTCCAGACCGCTGGGAATATCGACACAAACCACCGGCAGATCGGCTTTGTTTAAGTCTTCAATGAAACCTGCCAGGGATTCCGGAATTTCTCCTTTAAAGCCTATTCCATACAACGCATCAACAGCAACCTGAGACTGCATCAGCGCAAGCTTGAATAGACGAAGCTGTTTTTCGTCTTCGACAGGAATGATCTTCTCTCCCATTTTCTGGAACAATTCATAGTTAAGCTTGGCATCCCCTTGAAGCTCAGCAGGATTTGCGAAAAGAAAAACGGTCACTTCCATCCCTAATACACAGAGATGCCTGGCCACTGCCAGACCGTCACCGCCATTATTGCCTTTTCCGGCAAGAATAACTGCTCTCAAACCACGAAGCGACTTTTTTTCATCCTTCAGCAGAATAATCTTTATTTCCCTTACTACTGCCAACGCTGCATTCTCCATAAGAATTGACCCGGGGATTCCAAAATGATTGATTGCGTTGGAATCAATGCTGCGCATTTGTCCGGCACTTACAATACGCATTTCTTTCTATCCTCCTCGGAAAAAAACTTTTCCACTTATTTTATAATGAACACTGCCAAGTACCATGTCAACCCTAAAATGCCCGCCCGTTGCTGTCACCGTTTGTTGCTGTTTAATATTTTAGATACCAACGATATCTATTCCAGAATAACAGACGCTATGGCCGTATCTTTGCTGTGAGAGAGGCTTATTCGGACTCTCTCTGCTCCTCTCGACCGCGCTGCAGCCTGTGCCCTTTCACTCAAATATACGATTGGTTCTCCCGCTTCATTCCGCAGGATCTCAATATCATGCCAGCTTAGACCGCTGAGCCCCGTCCCCAGTGCTTTAAGTACCGCTTCTTTGCCTGCAAACCTGGCAGCCAGAGAAGATATATGTTTTTTTGATAGTTCAGCCAGCTCCCTGTCGGTAAACAGTCTGGCAACCAGTTTTGAATGTCTCCGGCAGGCCTGTTCAAATCTGGCTATTTCAACAATATCTATACCTGGATACAAATGAAGTTCCCCGTTTCTTCGTAAAATCAAATACCATTTCTGGCCCTGGTACTAGACATAGGGTCCTGAATCCAGGGTTCGGCAGAAGGCTGCTGCGGACTGGTCTGTTTGTATGGAAGCCTCATTTCTACAGTCGTCCCCTCACCTATTTTGCTTTCAATGTTTAATCCGTATTCTGAACCATATAAACCCTTCAGGCGGGCATGGACATTGGCGAGCCCTACACCGTTGCCTGAGCCTACACCGGGCAGCAGGACATCTTTCAGCCGATCCTCTTCAATCCCCATTCCGTTATCAATGACTTCTACAAAAAGCTCACTTTTACCATCTTCCAGCCCAAGTTCCCTGACTCGGATCGTTACAACACCATTCAGCATGATCATGGGGGTAATCCCATGTTTGACCGCATTTTCAACTAGAGGCTGAATACTCAGTCTTGGTACCTCGGCATCCATCAGTTCCTTGTCAATTTCCAGCTTAATCTTCAGCTTTTTCCCAAAGCGAGCTTTTTCCAGCACAAAATAATTATTAACGAATTCCATCTCTTCCCGAAGAGAAATGAGTGCGCCTTTAGATTTTAAAGACTTACGGAAAAATTCGGCCAGATGGATCAAAAGTCTTCTGGCCCGGTTGGGGTTGGTTCGGCTGGTGGCAATAATTGTATTCAGAACATTAAAAAAGAAATGCGGATTGATCTGAGCCTGAAGAGCATCGAGTCTGGCTTCCATCGTCAGATTGGTCTGATGGTCCAGTTCAGCTACTTCCACCTGAAGGCTTAAAATCTGGCCCATGCCAAGTGCAAGCCTGATCAGGTCAGGAGAAATCTTTCCACCCTTCGTTTCATAGA
This sequence comes from Dehalobacter sp. CP, assembly GCF_047652685.1. Classification (NCBI taxonomy): domain Bacteria; kingdom Bacillati; phylum Bacillota; class Clostridia; order Eubacteriales; family Desulfitobacteriaceae; genus Dehalobacter; species Dehalobacter sp. CP. The sequence continues at coordinate 618,051 of NZ_CP157399.1, read as the reverse complement.
GCTTAAATGTTCCGACAACATTTCCTTTGCAGGAAAGCGGAACAATGACTGCCGCAGCCAAAGGACAGTCACACGTGTCCGACATCGGGCAGTTTAATTCTTCCTGCGTCTGAACAACTTTATATTTTGCAGTCTGTATGACTTCTCTGGTCGCTGCCGTCAGAATCTTATCACCGGGATGGTGCCTGTCGCAGCCTGCCCCAAGATAGGCGAGCTGTTTCTCACAATCGGTGATCGAGACTGCGGCCACCTGAGCAATCCCTTGAATGATTTTGGCAATGGCTTCGGCGTTTTGTTTATTCAGACCGCCGCGCAGGTAAGGAAGTGTTTCGTTAGCAATCTTTACACTCAGGTCTGCCCTGCTTAACGTATGCAGCGGTACGGCCTTTTTCTCTGAATTTTTCATATACCAGAAGAAATATCCAGCGTCAATCACCATAAAAGCGGCCAATAGAAAAGCATTTTGCAAATAAAGACCCAGAGCGATTTCAAGGGCTATGACCAGAACAAGGGTTACATTCATATTTTTCATCGTCACACCTCCCTAAGAAATTATTTCAATAAGCTCCGGACTTTTTTATTGCCATTCTCCGAGCTGACTACGAGAAGAATATCTCCTTCTTCGAGCAGGAAGTCGGCTTCAGGAGAAAAATTCTCATTGCCGTTTCTGACAACCCCTACGACTGTTGCTCCAGTTTTTTCTCTGACTTTAAGCTCTCTCAGGGAACAGCCGATTGCGGATGATTCCGGCTGGATTTTGAGTTCTTCAACGTCATTCCAGCGAGAGATATATCGGTCGGCATAGGTCGAAACTTTCTGAAGCAGCACATCGATTTGCCCGTCAATTTCCTTTCTCTGCTCCATCAGGCTTTTCAACTCGTCAATAAAGGCTTGAACCTCATTTTTTTGGTCAAAAGACTTTAAAAATTTTTCGGCCTCTATCCTGGAGTTCACAATGATGCCAATACCCGGTTTTACTCTGACGACTCCTTCATTTTGCAGAATAGCAATTGCCCGACGGATCGTCTCCGGAGAAACATTGAATCTTCCTGCCAGGGTCGACCTTCCGTGGATTTTATCCCCTTCACGGAACTCGCCGAGAACGACGGCATGCGCGATCTCATTCGCAATTTCCTGGTATTTGGCCTGTTCCAAGATATGATCCCTTTCTTTCTTTGCTGATTTCAGATACCTAGTACCATGTCAATCAATCCGCATCTTCTATCATGCACGCATCAAATTTTTGCCTTTTACGTAATTCTACCCTAGGGAGTTGGGGAAGACAATCTTTTCTATAAAAAAAGACCATTTCCAGGCAATATTGGAGCAGCGCCATACCTTCAAGATTTTTCCATTATTTGACGTAATCGGACATTTTAACCCTCTTGACGCCCGACAACTTACAATGCTATGATTGGTTGGCAGTATAATTTTTAGCGTCGCTATTTTGTATGATATGGAGGTTTTTTCTGTAATTAGCATTTGAAAGGGGGGCTAAATATGGCAATCGAGCTATATAGACCGCATCGTGATTATCACTATTTTTCTATTAAACGTACCGAAGAATTAAAGCAGCGGATCGAACCCTATCTGCAAAAAGCTAATCAGATACCTGCCGGACTTAATCTGACAGATTTATATTCTGCCCAAAAGGAAAGGATCCTTCAATACTTCGGGGCAACCCAGGAAATTTGGGATGACTGGCGGTGGCAAATGAGCCACAGGATCACGGATGTCAACACGCTGAATTCTCTTTTTCCGTTAACTGATGCTCAAAAAAATGAGATCGCAACAGTCGGCCGGATATACCGCTGGGCTGTATCACCGTATTACCTCAGTTTGATGGATTTTAGCAACCCTGAAGACCCCATCCTTCTGCAGGGAATACCCAAAATAGAAGAGCTGTTTGATAAAAGCGGAGAAGAAGATCCAATGGGAGAAGCCTTAACCTCCCCCGCTCCTTGTATCACCAGACGCTATCCGGACCGCTTGATTATTAATGTTACCAACATGTGCGGCATGTACTGCCGTCACTGCCAGCGCCGGCGTAATATCGGCGAAACAGACGGACACAAGGAAAAAGAAGACCTGAAAGCCGCCCTGGATTATATCCGTGAGAACCCAGAAATCCGGGATGTACTGATCACAGGCGGGGATGCGTTTCTTTTAAGTGACCAGACCATCGAATGGCTGCTTGCTGAACTTCATAGTATTCCACATGTTGAAATCAAACGTCTTGGAACCAGGGTCCCTGTAACCCTGCCGATGCGGATTACCGATGAACTTCTAGCCATACTTGCCAAATATCCGCCAATCTATATCAATACCCAATTTAATCATCCGAAAGAAGTAACCCTGGAAGCCAAAAAGGCTGCAGATAGGCTTGTTTCAGCCGGTGTTGTGCTTGGGAATCAGGCCGTACTGCTCAAAGGCATCAATACAGACCCCGATGTCATGAAGAAAATGAATCAGGAATTACTGAAAATCCGTGTCCGTCCCTACTATATCTTTCACGCCAAAAACGTCAAAGGCACCCGGCATTTTATTCCGTCCATTCAGGAAGGTCTGGCCGTGATGGAAGCGCTCAGAGGCTTCACCTCCGGTCTGGCCGTTCCGACCTATATTATCAATGCACCAAAAGGAGGCGGCAAAACCCCGCTTCTTCCCCAATATCTTCTTTCCCTCGATGAGCACCGGGCTGTTTTGAAGACATGGGAAGGGAAAATTGTTTATTATGAGAATCATTACGCTGATGAAGGCTAAGTTAATCGCATTTACCAGGTTAACGGAATTTTGGCGTTATGATGGATTCCTTGAAAGCTTCCTCTTCGTTCCATCTCTTGGTCGATGCCGTTTAAGACCTCCCATTTACGTCGGGTCCACATTGGGGCAATAACATCATTGAGAGGTCCGTCGCCCATAAGTCTGTGGATGATCATATTGGGAGGAAGAATCTCCAGGATATTGGCTACGAGATCTATATATTGTTCCATGGAAAGTAGCCGAAGACCACTCTGGCTGTAGAGATCCGCAAGCGGAGTCCCTCTTAAAATATGAAGCGAATGAATCTTTATACCCTGTATCGGGATTTGGCTGATCACCTGTGCTGTCCTGAACATTTCCTCCTGGCTTTCACAGGGAAGCCCCATGATGATATGGGTACATACCCGAATATTCCTTTGTCTGAGCTTATTCACACCCTCCAGAAAACAGTTGAAATCATGTCCCCTGTTCAGCCAGTCCAAGGTTTTGTTATGAACAGACTGCAAACCCAGTTCTACCCATAGATAGGTCTGTTTATTCAGGTCTTCCAGAACATCAAGGATTGCTTCGTTCAGACAGTCCGGTCTGGTCGAAACGGATATGCCGACGACATCTTCCAGCGCCAACGCTTCCCGGTATAAATTTTCCAGATAATCTTCAGGACCATACGTCGCAGAAAACGATTGAAAATAAGCAATATATTTTGCTTTTGGCCATTTTTTCAAAGTCCTTTCCCGAACCTGGTTAAACTGTTCGCGAATGGACAGCCCTCTTTGCCCTGCAAAATCGCCGGAACCTTTTTCACTGCAAAATATACAGCCCCCGTCACTTACCGTCCCATCCCGGTTCGGGCAGCTGAGACCTGCATCCAAAGATACTTTGATGACTTTTTCGCCAAAAAATCCGCGGAAATGTTCATTTAATGTATAATAGCGTTTGTTCATGTTCAACCCCATCTTTGACTTGCAATGTCGTATCTCTTTTCTTTGCTATTTGTTAAAGAAGTCTCTGTATCATAGGCTAGTCTTGTGCCATATACACTTTTTGTCTTTCTTGCATCCTATTATAGCTTTAGTTGGTCTGAAACAAAACAACAACGCCAAGAAACCTGTAATTTCTCCATATAAAGCCAGAAACCGGAATCAAATGTATTTCCCAGCCTAGCGGTGGCATACATCTGGATTCCGGTCTCATTATCTTCATAAGCTTACATCTGCATATCATACTTTACTGCATATCATACTTTAGGTCTGCACTTATAACGCAATCTTGTTGCTTCTATAAATTATAGATCGAATTTGCTGTTAATCCTTCAAAATCGGGATAGGCACTTTCTCCGTGTTGGGTTGTATCAAGACCGCTGACCTGTTCAGCGTCTGTAGCTGTGAGCGGAGTGATCGCTCCGATGACTTTCAGTAGGATAAACGTTACCAGACCTGCGTATATATACGTTGCCAGTACTGCAATGAGCTGTATGCCGACTTGATGGAACTCACCAGTGTAGAACAGGCCGTCTTTACCGAGAGGGTTAACTGCGGTTGTGCAGAAGATGCCTGTTGCCAGAGCTCCCCAGGTTCCGCCGATTCCGTGGATGCCAAAGGCATCCAGCGCGTCGTCATAACCAAGCTTATCTTTAAGGATTGCAACTGCAAAGTAGCATAATCCGCCGGCTACAAGGCCGATTACCATTGCGGAGGCATTTGTTACATAGGCACAAGCAGGTGTTATGGCTACCAGTCCGGCAACAGCTCCGGAAATTGCACCCAGGACAGTAGGCTTCCCACGGTGCAGTTTTTCTGCAACGACCCAGCCCAAAAGCCCTAAGGCAGCTGCAATAAATGTGGTCACAAAAGCGATGACTGCAATTCCATCAGCCGCCAGTTCACTGCCTGCATTAAAGCCAAACCAGCCAAACCATAGCAGGGCGCCGCCCAGAATCACGTAAGGAATATTATGCGGAATAGTCGGATCTGTGGACTTATTGATGCGTTTTCCAATCACAAGTGCTGCGATCAGACCGGAGAAACCTGAACTGATATGAACGACAGTACCGCCGGCAAAATCAAGTGCACCTAAATTTCCAAGCCAGCCGCCACCCCATACCCAGTGTGCGATCGGAACGTACACCAGTAAACTCCAGAAACTCATCAGTAAAACAAATGCGGGAAAACGCAAGCGTTCGGCAGTTGCCCCAGTCATTAAGGCCGGTGTCAGGATCGCGAACATCATTTGGAAAACCATGAAAAGCAGATGCGGAATCGTAGCGCCTTCAGTTCGCGGCTCCAGCCCTACGCCCTTCAGCATCAGATGGTCGAGGCCTCCAATGACTGAACCGATATCTGGCCCAAAAGCAAGCGAATAACCTAAAACTACCCAGATAAGTGTTACAACACCCATCGCAATAATACTTTGCATCATCATGGATAAAACATGACGTTTTTTAACCAGTCCTCCGTAAAAAAAGGCCAGACCGGGTGTCATTAACATAACAAGTGCAGTGGAAATAATCATAAAACCAATATCCCCAGTTGTGTAATTCATTTTCTTCTCCTCCTTAGTTCTCTTGATGTATTTCTTATAGATTTATTGATAGCTTGATACAAGTCTTTAGCCACGCGCCGATTGACTAATAAAAAAAGCCTCAAAAAAGTATTGCACTTTTTTGAGGCCCCGTTGCCTGATTGACTTGCGTATAACAAACGATCTATCTGTACTATATTACCCGGTAAACAATCTGTAAAGAGGTTTTTCGTTTAAATAATGTATACATTCCTGTATACATTCTTCAATATTACACATACCTGATTAATCCTAAACCTGTCATTGGTCATAAGAGTCCAGCTCCCCAAATTTCCTGACCGCATCCGCATTTCCCTTCTGTGGTTTTAACGGTCACCCGCATGTCTCTGGTAATAACCTCCTGACCGCATTGCGGACAATAGGTTGTGTTGCCTCCTGCCATATTCCCGAGGTACACATAGGGCAGGGTTTCTTTGGCCAACCTCCATAGTTTCCTCAGTTTCTTTTCATCCGTTGCCGGTATTTTGCTTTTATGCATTGGATGATATTTGCTCAAATGCCACGCCAGCGGAGTATTTAAGCCGGACAGCCATTTGGCCAGCGCCTTAATTTCCTGCGGATTGTCATTCAAGTTCGGGATAACAAGCGTTGTGATCTCGGTATGAACGTTTGACACCAGCGTTTCAACTGTTTTTAACACCCACTCCAGTTTCCCTCCGGTGTATTTCTCGTAGAATTCCGGGGTGAACCCTTTAATATCAATATTGACCGCATCGATGTAAGGGATTAGATATTCGAGGTATTTCTGTTCGATAATCCCATTGGATACCAGGACGACCTTTCCTCCCCGCTCTTTAACCAGCGGAGCTGTCTCCATGATCATTTCGTACCAGACCAGAGGCTCCGTATACGTAAAGCAAATCCCGATGGACTGGTCTTCCGCGGCCATTTCCGTCAGCTGCTTCGGGGGAATCTGGCGGCCCTGCTCATATTTTTGGGAGATCTCATGGTTCTGGCAGAAGAAGCAGTGCAGGTTGCAGCCATAGCCGCCGACAGAGAATATCCGGCTTCCCGGATAGAAATGATAAAGCGGTTTCTTCTCCACAGGATCAAGATGAAACGCAGCGACTTCAGCAAAAGTCAGCGGTATGATTTCACCGTTCCGACACCCTCTGACCTTACAGAATCCGGACTGGCCTTCTTTGAGTTTACAGTGATGCGGACATAGCGGACATTCAGAAAATCCTGTCATATGCTTCATCCCTCTTTCCTGTTATTCAAAAAAACGTTCGACTTCAAAACGCCAGAGCTCGACTTCCTCCTCCGGATCAATACCAGCTTTCTGTTTGGCTATTCCGACCTGTTCCTCAACCGTATCAATCCCTTCAAGATGAGGCAGCAACAACCCGACCTTTCCACCGCGGCGTACAACTACCCCGTAACGCTGAGGATCCAGATCTTCGGGCCCAGTAATCTTCTCCGTGTCTCCAAGAACATCGACAGATACAGATATTAAGGGCAGTTCTTCCGCTTGGATCGGCCAAAAGCGTGGATCCTGGGTACCTGCTGCTATCGCGTTATGTCTAATTTCTGAAGCCAGGTTTTCTCTTACCGGTTGGATCGTACCAATGCAGCCCCGCAATGCCCCATCCTTTTTAAGGGAAACAAAGCAGCCTTTCTTTTCTTTCAGCAGAGGGTCTCCAGGAATATTTAACCTGTCAAAAGGCGGGGATGTAAGATAGTAAGTCAGGCATTCCCTGGCATAACCGGCAATCGGTGAAGAACGGAAGATCTCAGCAATGAGGTAACCTACCCCAAACGGTCCTTCATAGGAGAGAACCTTAATCGCACCTTCTCTCGCCCCGAGTGCAAACAGCAGGGAATGATAGCCGCACTGGCCCGCTTCATCCAAAAGACTGGCGGGAATCCCCCTGAGCAGTGTTGTATCTCTTTTCAATCCTTTGACTATAAGCTGGTCCAGTTTGGGGCCTGAAGGGTGGAATCCATAAGGTCCGTCTTCTTTGAGCCGGTGGGAAAGGTCACCGCTTGCAAGCAAGGCGCAGCGTTCAGCTGCATCATTTAAAATTTGGCCGACTTTTTTTCCGTAATGTTCCGGACGGCTCATCGGCATGCTTAAGACAACAATCTTCCCGGACCATCCGGCTTGATGGAGAAAATAAAGCGGAATGAGTGAACCATGATCAAGCTCTGCCCGGACAGGAAAAGCATCAGGAATCTCTTCCCTGATGGTCTCCACGAGTTGCTGATCTGTTTCAAAGCTTAAGCTAACCTGGCCTGCCCCAAAACGGCTGAAACTCCCGGAGAGAGTGTCTCCGTCTAAGATTACCAAACCCTGCTCGGCCAGCTGCGCATGAGGAGATACAATCAGAACCGTCTGCGTATTCATCCCGATGACTTGCTGAACGAGCGTCCTATAAGCCTCTGCTGTTTGCTGACAACCTTTTTCTTCACCATGCCCGACCTCAGGCACGAGAATCGGAGGATGAGGAACAAACCCTACATAGACAAGACTCATAGCAATACCCCCTTAGTTTCTAAAGAAAATTTGGCTGACACCAAGCCTTTGGCGATTGATTTTCTCATATCGGTTATTTCATCGGATTTGCTTCTGTCAATTTACTTCTTTTTGAAGTACTATTTTTTCTTTATATATTTTCTTTTTATATGCATATTTATCCTGCTAATTCATCTGCTGGGCTCGGATTAATTATAATCCGGATTATTTCCGGATTATATTTTGTATACATCGGAATAAACACTTGTTATTTCTAAAAAAGTGTGTTAACTTTTTGATATATTTTTATAGGTAATTTAAGCAAAGATGCTTATTCCTCAACCAAACGCTTTGAGGGTTAAGTTTGTTTTTGCTTTTTTTGCTTTTTGTGGTTATTTATCTATGTACCATTATTTAATATCTAAATCTGAAGGGAGATTTCGAAACAATGGATATCTTTGCAATGAACGTTTTTAACGATGCCGTCATGAGGGAACGGCTGCCCAAAGCAACTTACAAAGCTTTGAAGAAAACAATTGAGGACGGGAAAGCGCTGGATCCGGATGTCGCCGAAGTCGTTGCGAATGCAATGAAAGACTGGGCGATTGAAAAAGGAGCTACCCACTATACCCACTGGTTCCAGCCAATGACAGGACTCACTGCGGAGAAGCACGACTCGTTTATTTCTCCGACTGCCGACGGCAAAGTCATTATGGAATTTTCCGGTAAAGAACTGATCAAAGGCGAACCCGATGCATCTTCTTTCCCAAGCGGCGGCATTAGAGCCACGTTTGAGGCCAGAGGCTATACTGCCTGGGACTGCACCTCTCCGGCTTTTGCCAGAGAAGAAAGAAACGGCAACATCACGCTGACAATTCCCACAGTATTCTATTCGTATACCGGTGAAGTTCTCGACAAAAAAACGCCGCTTTTGCGTTCTATGGAAGCACTCTCCAAACAAGCAGTAAGACTGTTAAAATTATTTGGCAATACGACAGCAACCCGGGTCATTTCTACGGTCGGACCCGAGCAGGAATACTTCCTGATTGATAAAAGTTTTTTTGATGCCAGAATGGATTTAGTCCTTACCGGCAGAACACTCTTTGGCGCTCCGCCGGCTAAGGGCCAGGAAATGGAGGACCACTACTTCGGCAGCATCAAAGAGCGCATCGCCGCCTTTATGAAAGAATTGAATGAAGAACTCTGGAAGTTGGGCGTTTTGGCTAAAACGCAGCACAACGAAGTTGCTCCTGGCCAGTTTGAAATTGCCCCAATTTTCTCGACAACCAATGTTGCCACCGACCATAACCAACTGATCATGGATAATTTGAAAAAGGTTGCCTTGCATCATGATCTGGTCTGCCTGCTGCATGAGAAACCGTTTGCAGGCGTCAATGGTTCCGGGAAACACAATAACTGGTCCATGAGCACTAATGATGGACAGAATCTGCTTGATCCGGGAAGTACCCCGCACGATAATGCTCAGTTCTTAACTTTCCTTTGTGCTGTCATTAAAGCTGTGGATGAATACTCCGAACTGCTCAGAGTCTCCGCCGCCAACCCTGGAAACGACCACCGTCTCGGTGCGAATGAGGCTCCCCCGGCAATCATTTCCATGTTCCTCGGCGACATGCTTTCGGATATTGTCGAACAAATCCAAAACAATGGCGGTGCTGTATCATCCAAACCAAACGGCACTTTGACAGTCGGCGTGTCCACGCTTCCGGAAATTCCAAAGGATAACTCCGACCGCAACCGGACTTCACCGTTTGCCTTTACCGGAAATAAATTTGAGTTCCGCATGGTTCCTTCCAGTGCATCTATCGCCGGTCCGAACATGGTCCTAAATACGATTGTCGCTGAAAGTATTTGCCAGATTGCCGATAAGCTTGAAAAGGCTGTCGATTTTAACAGCGAACTGCAGGCCCTCTTGAAAGAAATTCTGGTCAAACACAATCGTATCATCTTCAATGGCAACAACTATTCCGAAGACTGGGTCACTGAAGCAGAAAAACGTGGTCTGCCAAACATCAAATCCATGGTGGAAGCTTTGGAGCACTTCATTGATGAGAAAAATGTCAATGCGTTCGAAAAACACGGTGTATTGAGCAAACAGGAAGTTCATTCCCGTTACGAGATTTTGCTGGAGCAATACAGCAAAACGATCAATATTGAAGCCAAGACGATGATTGATATGGCTAACAGGCTGATTCTTCCCGCAGCTGCAAAATATGCAGCTGACCTGGCCGGTTCCGTGCAAAGCGTTAAAGCTGCCGTAGCTTCTGCGGACACCTCGGCTCAGGAAGAAGTCATTAAAGAAGTATCTTCGGCTTTAGGTTCCTTTAAAGCCAAAACTGTGGCTTTGGAAAAAGCTGTTTTGGGCGCGGCTGACGTTGAAGATGTCCATGCCAATGCGGTTTACTACCGTGATATCGTCTTTGTTGCGATGAATGAATTGAGGATCTATGGGGATAAGCTTGAAACACTTGTTGACGCGGAGCTTTGGCCGCTGCCGACTTATGTGGAAATGCTGTTCATCATTTAATCCATACCCTTCAGAAAAATAGCAGAGGAGAGGGCACCGGCCCTCTCCTCTGCTATTTAATTACATTCTCATCGTCATTTTCCTATCCCTCACCAGCTTTGCAGACTATTTACTGTTTTGAGTTCTTATCGCCTGCCGGCCCAAAATCCTCCGCGGAAATTCTTAGGCTCCTGGAAAAATATAAACGCGCTTGGGCAGGAACCATTAACAATATTCAAAAGTTCTTTTTGCCGGTTTCTTTTGGCCAGAACCAACATCAGGAGGCGTTTCCCGTCGCGGCCTTCCCCGGTCCAGGTGGTAACACCAAATCCTTTCTTACGCAATAATTTGGGAAGCGTCTCATCAAGCGAATCAACAATGACCTCGGCAGTCATGTACCCAAGAGCAAGTCTTTCCTCGATCCTGCTTCCCAGATACACTCCGATACCATAACCGATGCAATATGCTGCGATGTTCCAGTAACTGTCCAGGTTTTTTAGAATAATAGACAATCCGGCAATGTACACGAGCACTTCGACCATGGACAGCATGGAAGCATACTCCTTTAAGCCCTTGATCACAAGGATAAACCGTACCGTTGTCAGTGATACGTACGTAATATTAATAGCCGTGATCAGCAGAGCAAACAGGACTACTTGGTTCATTCTTATCACCAATCTTCTTTTCTGGGCTGGATCATTCCTTGATATTATTATGATCCATTTTAGCGCAATTCTACTATGCTGTTCCGAATTTTTCTGAATTGCTGTTTCACTCGTTACTGTTTCACTCACATTTTGCCGGTTATCTCCTGCGCATTACAAAAATACCCGTATATGTAAAGAAATGAATAAAATATGCTAAGGAACACACAATAATGACGGACTAGCAAAAGACCGGCTTTTTTTCATTCAGTAAGCCAATATTCTATATCGGGAGGGGAAAACATTGAAGAAGGGCAGCTATTATGACTGGGCCCGCCAGAAAGGAATATCCCGGCGGGACTTTTTAAGGTTTTGTGCCATGACTGCAGCAATGTTGGGACTCGATGCAACCGCTGTCCCCAGAATTGTGGAAGCTTTGGAAAACAAGTCACGCCCACCTGTCATTTATCTAAATCTGCAGGAATGCACCTGCTGCGGCGAGTCTTTCATCAGGTCCGCCCACCCTTTGTTTTCGGACCTGATCTTCAATATGATTTCCCTTGATTATATGGAGACGCTGCAGGCCGCAGCCGGAACACAGGCAGAGTCTGTCCGTCTGAAAACAATGCAGGAACATTACGGGGAATATATTCTGGTAGTCGAAGGCAGTGCCACGCTGGCAGAGGGCGGCATTTACTGTACCATCGGCGGAATGACTGCCAACGAGCTCCTGAAGGAATGTGCCGACGGAGCAGCTGCCGTGATAGCGTATGGCTCCTGTGCGACCAACGCCTGTGTCCAGGGGGCACACCCCAATCCAACACAGGCTGTACCGATTCGGAGAATTGTCAAGAACAAGCCTGTCATTGACGTTCCCGGATGTCCGCCCATTGCTGAAGTCATCACCGGTACAATCGTTCATTACCTGACATTTGGGAAAATCCCGGAATTAACGAGCTTGGGCCGTCCTAAAGCCTTTTACTCCAAACGTGTCCACGACGGCTGCACCCGCCGGGCCTTTTTTGATGCCGGCCAGTTTGTGGAGCGCTTTGATGACGAAGGTGCCAGAAAAGGCTGGTGCCTGTATAAAGTTGGCTGCAAAGGCCCAGTTGCTTATAATGCCTGCGCCGTAACGGAATGGAATGACGGAGTCAGCTTTCCTGTGAAATCGGGACACCCTTGCATGGCCTGTTCCGAGAATAATTGGTATGATTCCAGCACGCCTTTTTATGCTCACCTGGCTGAGATCCCCAATGAGGCCATCGGCGGCAACCCTGACCATATCGGTCTTGCCGCTTTAGGTGTGGCCGGTCTGGGTGTTGTTGCCCATGGGGGAATTACGGCCGCTGCTAAAGGGCGTGGGAAAAAGAACCACCCGGACAGAAGTACGGATACTGAACAAAGAAGACAAGTAACTAAGAAGACAAATAATAAAGAAGACTAATGCAGAAAGGTTTTGAATCTCAATGACAACAAGAATTGTTGTGGATCCTGTCACCCGGATCGAAGGTCATTTACGCATTGAAGCCATTGTTGACGGGACAAAGATCAGTGATGCCGTCAGCTCAGGAACAACATTTAGAGGAATTGAGAAGATTGTCGAAAACAGGGATCCACGTGATGTCTGGGCGTTTGTCCAACGGATTTGCGGTGTTTGCACGCACATCCATGCGATCGCCTCCGTGCGGGCAGTGGAAGATGCCTTGGATTATCCGATCCCCAAAAATGCCAACTACATACGCAATATCATGACGCTGACCCAATTTACTCAGGATCATGTAATCCACTTTTATCATTTGCATGGTTTTGACTGGATTGATGTCTTAAGCGCGTTAAAGGCTGATCCTAAAGCAACAAGCAGTCTGGCTATGTCCATCTCCTCGTGGCCTAATTCTTCGGAGGGTTACTTCAGGGATGTGCAAAACAAAGTTAAGAATATTGTCCAAAGCGGCCAGCTTGGTATTTTTGCCAATGCTTACTGGGGTCATCCCGCTTATCGCTTACCGCCGGAAGCCAATCTAATGGGAGTCGCGCATTACCTGGAAGCATTAAGTTGGCAAAAAGAAATCGCTAAAGTCCATACCGTGTTCGGAGGGAAAAACCCGCACCCGAACTATCTGGTCGGCGGGCATGCTTCGAGCATCAACCTTGATGATGTCCATGTTCTGAATATGGAACGCCTGAATCTTGTGAAAACAAAGATCGATGAAGCCCAAACGTTTGTCAACCAGGTCCTTATTCCAGATATTCTAGCCATTGCTGGCTTTTACAAAAAAGACCTTTGGGGAGGCGGAATCGGCAACTTCCTGGCCTACGGCGGTGTACCGCTGGTCGATATCCACGAACCGGACAGCTACCTGTTCCCGCGTGGGATTGTCCTGAACAGGGACTTGAGCAAAGTCTATGATCTTGATCTAAAGAATCCAAGCCATATTCAGGAATTTGTATCTCACTCGTGGTATCAATACGAGGATAAGGATGCCGGGCTTCACCCCTGGCAGGGGCGGACGGATCCAGCGTATGACGGGCCCAAACCACCTTATCACAATTTGGATGAATCAAAAAAATACAGTTGGATCAAAACACCGCGCTGGCAGGGCCATGCGATGGAAGTCGGCCCACTGGCCCGCTTCGTGGTTGCTTATGCCAAAGGCAATAAGGAAATCAAGGAACTGGTCGACAGCTCCCTGCGGAAACTGGATCTTCCGCTCAACGCTTTGTTTTCAACGCTCGGACGGACACTGGCCAGAGCACTGGAAGCAAAATTTTGCGTCGATCAACTTGCTGGTTTTTATGCGGACCTAATCGCTAATATTAAAGCCGGTGACACACAGACCTTCAATCCTGAAAAATGGGAACCCAGCCGCTGGCCGGCAGAAGCGCAGGGTGTCGGCTGGGCTGAGGCCCCGCGAGGAGCCCTGGCTCATTGGATTAAAATCCGCGGCGGCAAAGTGGAAGGCTATCAGGCGGTTGTGCCAACAACCTGGAATGCCTCACCGCGGGATGCTACAGGACAAAAAGGTCCTTATGAGGCATCCCTGCTCGATACACCGGTCGCTGCTACCGACCAGCCCTTGGAACTTCTCCGGACCATTCACTCATTTGACCCCTGCATCGCCTGCGCAGCACACCTGATAACACCGCAAGGAAAACCACTAAGTTAGGGAAAATCCAGGGGCCACAATGTCTGCGTGCCATGGAGACGCTAGCATACATTCTAAGTGATACGGAGGGATTACGATTGGCCTTATCCAAAGAAAAGAAAAGTTCCGCTCCGATGCCGCAGCGCAGACCGGTATACGTCTGGCAATTTCCTGTCCGGATGTTTCACTGGATAAATGCAGCCGCCGTCACCGTACTCTTTCTTACAGGTCTGTATATTGGAAATCCTGTCTTTATAACCCCCGGAGAAGCTTTCCAGCAGTTTTTAATGGGATCCGTTCGCTACTGGCATGGAATAGCCGCTTTTATCTTTACGGCCAATCTGTTATTTCGCCTCTATTGGTTCTGGGCAGGTAATGCGTATGCCAAGATACGTTTCTGGCAGAAGGCTTTTTGGCAGGACCTCAAGTCAACGGTCCGCTACTATTTATTTATGAGAGGAGAACATCAGGGACATCTCGGGCATAATGCCCTGGCCCAGCTATCTTATCTTCTCTTCATCTGGATCGGAAGTTTTTTCATGATTATAACCGGTTTTGCTATGCGGATAGGCACCAATCCGGACGGTATATCCGGAAAGTTGTTTTCCTGGGTCATTCCGGCTTTTCACAACGAAAATTTGGTTAGGATGAGTCATCATCTTGTCGCCTGGGGCTATGTGGTTTTTTTGTTGATTCACCTCTACCTTGTATTCAGACAGGATCTTCTGGATGATGATGGTACTACCTCATCCATGATCAATGGGTATAAATATGAATTGCCCTCTACTGTCGGCGCTGAAGAAGTCCATACCCCCGAATATGTTGTACTCCAGAAGGGGGATTAACTTGAATTTCGAGCCCAAACAGGTCTTTTATGAGCCTGAAGCCCTGGATTATCCACTTGGAAAGAAGCTTGTTGATTATTTTCGGCAAACCAATATTCCGGTCAAAGCGACAAGCTCTCACAACAGAATAACCGGTCTGAGCGGAGATACTGCTGCCGAAACCTATTTTGAAGCCAAAAAAACATTGGTGATCGGTGTCAAACGCGGAAAAACGTTTCAAACCTGCAAACCGTCGGCTCATTATCAGCTGCCGCTGACCACAAGCTGTCCTGGGATGTGCGAATATTGTTATTTAGCCACGACGCTGGGTGCAAGACCGTACATCCGCATCTATGTCAATATCAATGAACTGCTTGAGAAAGCCCAAACTTTAATCCATGAACGTTTACCCGAGATCACTTATTTCGAAGGAGCCGCAGTTTCCGACCCAATCCCGGTGGAGCAATATACAGGCAGTCTGAGAAAAAGCATTGAATTTTTCGGAAGACAGCCTCAGGGCAGGTTCCGCTTTGTCACAAAATTCACTGACGTCGATAGTCTTTTGAATCTGGAACATCACGGCCATACCAGGTTTCGTTTCAGCCTGAATTGCGAGGAAATCATCAGAAATTATGAGCATGGGACACCATCCGCTGAAAATAGAATAAGGGCAGCCGGAAAAGTACTTCGCGCCGGCTACCCTTTAGGTTTTATTATTGCCCCGATTATCAGATTTGAGAACTGGATGGATCAATACGAAAAGCTCTTTGCTGACCTGGCAGAGCAGTTAAAAGCCGCTTCTCCGGCAAACTTTTCTCCTGCGGCGCTTACCTTTGAATTTATCACACATCGTTTTTCTTCCCGAGCCAAGTCCAATATTTTAAATATCTATCCGCAGACAAGCCTACCGATGGATGAAGCTTCGCGCAAATTTAAATTCGGGCAGTTCGGCTACGGAAAATATGTCTACCCACCCGTTGAAATGGAGGAAATAAAGACTTCCTTTCTGGCGTTTATGAACCATCATTTCCCGGGAGCAAAAGCCAAATACTTTATTTAGCTTTTCGGCTATTGTACGCCAGTATGCTGGTATTGGGCGTACCAGCTTCTGATGGCCTGCTTGCTCTGCTCGCTCGGGTAATAATTCTTGTTTTCATCATCTTTGCCCACAGCAAAAACAGAAAAACCAAGATGCCAGGTTTCTTTTTCAAACACTTGCTGATAAGCCAGAAAGCAATTTGCCTGCTCCTGGTTATTAATTATTTCCGACGGCAAGGGATTCCAGGGATGAACTGCAGCACCGTCTCTTTTTGGGAAACCCAGTTCACCAAAGAATACAGGTTTGTTCCATTTCGCAGACAACTGTTTTAATTCATCATAGATATTCTGGTTCCGGTCAAAAATCCGGGTCTTATAGATCGAGCTTACAAGGTTATCTACAGTATTGGTCTCCTGGTCGGTCAATTCAAAATAAGCTGCGACAGAGATAAAATCCACTTTTCCAAGAACCGGATTATTTAATTTGGCAATGTAGGTATCGTACGCCAAATCCTGCCCGGCATTCCATTCAGCTGTATACCACCAGTTTGTCCGGTAAGTCACTTTGCCCTGGTATTCCGCCCTGACAAAATCCGCGACATCAGTCCAATAACCGCATTGATCCTCAAATTGATCAAAGTTGGAACCGATACATAGGGCGTAGACTTTATTCGGCTTAGCCACATCACGGATAAGTTCGACAAGGACGACCTGTTTCCAGTTCCAGAACCATTGATTGATATGATCCGGCTTGAGATCCGTCTCATATTTCTCACCGTTTTGAATATACGGATAAGGTTCCAGAATGACGTTAATTCCTTTATATCTTAAGCGTTTAATCAACCGGACCGCTTTCTTTTCGCTTTCCGCATTGATACTCATCGTACTGGCTGTCAACGACGGAATATCAATTTGGACAGGGACGTTCAGGGTATTTAACCCGAGACTGTCAATATCGCTCAGAGCTTGTTCAATTGTATAATCTACAGACAGGTTTGCCGATTTTATCTTTTCCCCCCATGGGGTAATAATCCTGTTCTTTTCGTATTGGTGACCGATATAGACAAGATCCACTAGAACCAGTTTAATGATCAGCAACACCGCAATAATAACACCTAACGCAATCAGCCGCGTTTTATTTTTTTTGAGCGTATTCAGCAAATTGTTCAATATTCTGACCCTTCCTAAGAATCGTACATGTTAAATAGATTGACGATTAGAAGCGTAAAGGATGAAAAGCTTATACTTTCTAATATGCTAAGAAAGGTTTTCCGCGGAAGAATCTTTGAGCAGAAAATTGTAATTCTGCCTGAGGTATTCCGTCACCTTTTGGGCAATAACCTTATGCCCGTCTTCATTCGGATGGATCCCGTCAATACAAAGCAATTGAGTAAAATCCGGCGTCTTCAGAAAAGCACCTCTTACATCAATCCATCTCGTCCTGGTTTCCTCTGCAATGTTCACAATCATGGAGTTGTAGCGTTCCTGCCACCAGTATATCTTTGTAACGCTTCCAAGCCAAATTAATATACTTTTTCCTATCTCATTACTGTTTTTGCTGATCCACTTGAAATACCGATCGGCGTCAAGCGGGGGAAGCGTCATCAACACCGGGATAATATTATTGTTTTTAAGCGAAATAATGGTATCTGTAAGCATTTTCCCGAAAACGTTGAAATCCGTTTTGGGTTCATGCTCTGCCATTGGATCATTCGCAATCTGCATCCAGTCAAAATCACAGTCATTGCCTCCAAATTCGATCAGTACAATATCCGGACACGTTTTGGAGACATCCCGATTAAGGCGTTCAATACCTTTTTTGATGGTATTACCAAATTTCGCAGCATTATAGACCATGCCCTTCAAGCTGTTCTGGACCAGAGAAACATAGTTTCTGTCCAATAACGAATATTTCCCCTGATCCTCGTTATAGATCACGCCTTTGGAAATGGAATCTCCTACAATCAGAAATGTATAATTTTCTTTCAGTTCGGGCTGATTGTTATCCATCAATTCACACCTTTCACAACGACTTGCTTAAAACTTCATAGGCATTACTTCAAGATTTCATAAGTATTTCAAAATTGCTTTCCAATGTCTCAGCTTTTCCTCAAATTTCATCGTATTGGCCGGACTAGTTGAGGGCAATAGCAGATAGGCAATGGAAGCAGACTCCAGACGGATTTTCCTCTTATATATATTAAAGCCCTTTGCTCCGTTAAATGCAAGTAATTCCAGATTTGGGTACTGAATAAATAAATTTTGAAAATCATTAACCTGTTCATTAACGATATTGCTATCGAGACTGCCTTCTCTGGAGCAGTTACGGATGACATCCCAGAGGGCAATTTTTCTGTCCAAAAGAAATTGTTTCCTGTTCTCATAATCAGGATCCGGAAGTTTGCTGCTTTCTGCCATCCGTGGTACCGCAGCATTAGAGCATCTACGGGCATCGTCAAAAAGCGCATACATAATCCGCCAAAAATGATTGTAAGGATGTGCATAATATTTCTGCTCCCTCAACGATTGCACTCCTGGCATCGAGCCGAGAATCAATACCCGGGACTCCTGATTGATGACTGGTTCAAATGAATAGAGAATTTCCATTTCCATATCAGTCCAAACTCCATTGTCTTGGATAAAAAAGTGATGGCGGCAGCTTGGTATGTTTGTCCCCCTTCGCTGTATTCAGCTGGGCCTGGGTCAGGAAAATACTTTGGCTTAAATCAGTGCCGCTAAGGTCGGCATCGCGCAAATCCGCCCCGATCAAATCAGCTCCGCCCAGATCGTTCCCGCTGAGATCTGCGGCAATCAAACAGGCTCCTCTAAGGTCAGCCCCTCTGAGGTCTGTTTCCCGGAGATCTGCAGCGACCAGACTGCTCCTGCGCTTAAAGGTCTTCAAAATCCCAGCCTGAATATTCCGCTCCTGACAAATAGAAACACGGACCAGTTCACTTGTCTGAAGCAGCAGGGCATTTACTTCGGTACGATATAAAGGTACATCCATTTTCAGAAGCTCGCATGGGCTAAGCAGTGTCAGCCGTTCCGTCTCTTCCCGCAGGGTACGAAGCGCCTTATGAATTGAATGAGCCGGGTGTAATGTCTCTGCTTCTGTCAAATACCAGAGCATCTCCTGAAGCTGCCGAATGACAAGAAAAACTTCAAACATTTGCTCCCTGAATTCCGGTGATCGCCGCCAGTCTCTGCCGCCGTAACTGAGCCTGGATACTTTTGGCCCTGCGCCAAAACAGTCAAATGCCATGCAGCCTTTCAGACCCAGTCGCTGAAGATCTTGATATATACAGCAGCGGAAGTCTTCCTGCAGGTTCCGACAAGGCTGACCGGCCTCTTTATCGTTTGGAAAGCCTTCCGAAGCTGAAAAATACAGCGCGGTGCAGCACAATCCGAAGCAGTTCTCGCAGTCAGCTCCCAGACTGCGCCTCTGCTCAGCAAAAATGTCTATTGGTTCACGAATTCCAGACAATATTTGATCCTCCAAAACAAAGAACATTTGATTTATCCCCAGAAATGATGCTTGAATAGTCTGTCTAATCCTTTTTAGCCTTTCTAAGAACCAGTTGAATATTCAGACGATCGGCTTCCGCTTTTAGCAAGCGGACGGCTTCTTCAGCACTGCCGTTGCAGTTGATCTGATCCATATGACAGATCTCATCCATTATATTATTCAGGACGGAAAGCGGCAGCAGGTTCACCGCCAGACAATAAAATCCCTTTGATTTGCCGTCGTTGTAATTCGCGATTAGTTCGCCTAAAATTTTGTGTTTTTCCGTCAGTTCTTCAAGATAATTTTGAAGGTCCATTTTAGCCTCGGCTTGATTCTGCAATACATTTTGATAGGATATAAAAGAATCGGCCTCGCTTGGAGCCTGATACCTCTCACATGGATAGACACTGCATTCAAAACAGTATTCAACATTTTGATGCTTTTTATTACAGGTAATAACGGCACAGGAAGGATGCTTCAAAAAAAAGTCCGGACCCCCGCAGCCAGGGCACTTTGAAGAACCATCCGTATGAAAGCGCGGACAGAGACAGCAATTTAGTCCGCATAATGAAAAGTCGGCGCATTTCCGCCTGTATTCTTTACTTACCATTGATTTGACCATCGCATGCATCTCCTGGTAATAATCATTTTTTAGCATCCCCCGAAGATTAAGGGCCGTATCTAAACATCGCAGCACGGAATTCTTCTTGGGATATGCGCGTTCTCCGCGACTCTGTACTTCACGATCTTGCTTATTAACGCATACGGAATAGGCTTATTTAACGGAAATTGTACCGATCCTTTGGCTCCCTTATAACCGGCCAGTTCCTGTTTAAAGGCTTCGATCCCGCTTGGTGTCGGATAAAATCCAATGTGGTTCTTGAATGCTGCGAAATGAACGAGATTACCGTTCAATACAAACGTAGGCATCTGATAGCTGATCTTTTCCACTGCGTCCGGTGCTGCTTCTCTTATCACATTTCTAATTGCTCTTAATATTTCCTGTATCTCATCAGGAAACTGCAAAATATACCCATCAACTGATTCATGAACCACTTTATCCGCTCCCATTTTTAGTTTCTCCTTTAACTATCTTCATAATGTTATCCGTACACGTATAAACATCATTAATGAGTTATACGAATTTTAGCAGATTCCTCTGCTAAATCAAGAACCATTTATCATTTGGCACCAGAATAAAGAATAATTTTCCAAATAACCCCTGTAGAACTTGAAAGCGATGTGTTACAATGGTTCTATGACCGAAATATCAATCGAATAGGGATACAGGAGCAACGACAATGGCAAACTTGGTGAAAGCCAGGGACGCAAAGCTATGGGTCTTCCAGAATAATTCTGATGACTGCCAGGCCACCGAATCCGCTCAGGTTTGTTTTGAATGTCGCCATGCAATCTGCTGGTGATTTTTTTGTTGCTTCAGCCAGCACTGATTTATTGGAAAGGAAGATTACAATTGCGTCAGGTAAGTGTAAACCGGCTTCAAAAGGGAGACGTATTGGGAAGAACCATCTTCTCGCATAACGGCCGTTCATTGCTTGGAAAAGGAGTCACGCTGACCCAGCCATATATCGACCGGTTAAAAGAACTGGGCATTAGTATTGTCTATGTGGACGATGACGAAACCAAGGATATCGTTATTGAGGATGTTATTTCCGAGGAAAACAGGCGGGAGGCAATGAACTCCATTGAGCATTCAGCGGAAGCGGTACGAATCGGTAAAGACCTCAATGGTTTTCAGGTAAAAAAGACGGTAAACAACATCATCGGAGACGTCCTATTTCAAGAGAAGATATTTCTGAGCCTGACAGATATGCGGAGCTATGACAATCAAGTTTATGCGCATTCAGTCAGCGTCTGCGTCCTCGCGACCATTTTGGGCAAAGCTTTGGGGCTGGATAAAGATACCCTGGAGGCACTGGCAGTAGGGGCTTTGCTTCACGATATCGGGACTGTCAAGCTGCCGAAAGAGCTTGTCGCCAAACGTGAGGCCTTTACTCCGAAGGAAAATGACCTATATCAAACGCATACCATTCACGGATATGAAATACTCCGGAATAAACCGGAATTAAACTTATTGAGTGCGCATATTGCTTTGCAGCATCATGAATGGTTGAACGGAAACGGCTATCCCCGTAAGCTATCCGGCAGGCGCCTTCATGTCCTGGCTCAAATCGTAGGGGTGGCCGACTTCTATGATAATCTGGTCAATGATGGCCCGGGCCACTCCCGGATCGTCCCGCATGAAGCCTGTGAAATTGTAATGGGATGTGCAAACAAGCTATTCTCTCAGCAATTGGTTGTAACGTTTTTAAAACATATTGCGGCCTATCCGACCGGCTGTACAGTTAAACTTAATACAGGTGAGGTTGGGATTGTAGTTGACCAGAATAAAAGTTTGCCGATGCGCCCAATTATCAGGGTATTAATCACCGACAAAGGGCTAGCCCATGTCCAGACTAAGGAATATAACCTTGTCGAAGATCTTACAACCTTTATTGTATCCATTGTCGAGTGAAGCCGATCCATCTTTTGAAAAAAACGCCGGCTCAAATGTTTTTTGAGCCGGCTGACCTATTATTTTGGAAGTTTTCCAAACACCTTCAGTATGGACCGGTGGAACGAATGAGGAAACGATGGTTCTGCAAACATTAGGACGCATTGGTCATGGATGACGTTTATATGATTTTCCGTACAAAAGTCTATAGCCTCTTTGGATTCAGCCCCCTGCTGAATCCAGATATGTTTGACTCCAGCTTCTACCGCGTCCCTAACGACCTTATTGGTTTTGTCCGGAGGGACGACGATCACTACGCCGTCGGCTTTCTGCGGCAAAGACTGAAGGTTCTCATAGCAGATCTCGCCGTCAATACTGTCCATATTGGGATTTACGGCAAAAACATTATACCCTCTTCTTCTTTAACGTTCTATACAGCCTACGCGAGAACTTCTTTTCGGATCTGGATACCCCGACCACAGCTAAAGTACGCTGGTCTAGAAAATCAGTGACTGAGCTCATTGTCGTCAAAAAAATGACCCCCTTTATTAAATTATTCAACTGCCTACATCGCTTCCCATGGATCAAAACAACAAGACAGACATTTTGATGCTCGGCTTCTTCCCTGGCTGTTAATTGAACTATGATCAAATCTTTTAGTCTGAATTGGATTAGCTCATCTATTCTTTTGTTTATTTCTTGGTGATGTGGCTAATTCCTTCTTCCAATATTTATTTTCTGTGAAAACTATTTTCAGTTCCTATCGTATTAATAAACAGGCTCTTATTTCCTTGCTTATATTCATGATGAACAGGCGTTATGACTAGATGTAAAAGCTTGCAATAATCTGGGCGGCCGGCAAAAACAGCACTTGCCCCAATAATGTGCCAATTAGTTTTGTAGCAATAAGCATAATAACCAATGCTTTCACATCAGCATAAGGCCTTATTCCTCTCAACGCCTGATCCGTAAAGATTGCCGATTTTGGATCGATAAAAAAAGTAAGTAGAATACTTGCCATGCCATTAATGATTCCTGACGATGCGGCTGCTGCTAGTCTTGTATGCTCCGGAACCAGAAGAGCTGAGTAATTAGCAGCAAGGACCCCAATGGTATATATACCTGTAACCATAATATTGATAACAAGTAACCTTTTGGGTATCTCTCTATACCTTAGTCTTTCCAGCATTGTCTTCGAAGGCCGCACAGCACTTTTTACAATTCGCTTGATATTATTTGCCTGCAGGGCCTCGACAACCAAGGAAGGTACAGAACCGGCCAATTCTAAACGTTTGACAGCAACTTCAAATACCTTTAAGAATGTAGGTATGAGCAGGATTCCAAATAGGGTCCCTGCTGTCGCAGCAAAAATAACCGACCGCAAATCACTGGCCGGATTCAATCCTTGCGCTATACTTAAATCAACAATGCCTGCAATTAACGGTCCCTGAAACATGTTGGCTGTCCGTGAAACAAGAACAAACATGTTGAAGAGAGAAAAAGATAAAGCAACCTGTCCGCTTTTTACGGAATTCAAGCGTACGGAGTAGGCCAGGGTATCGACAATATGAATGACAACTGTAAGAATCATTAATTCTATGAGCATCTTTTCCATTTACTGCAATCCATACGCTTTCAAAAGAATTAATATTGTATGATTGGTCATTTTATTCGTCAGCAGTTGCTTGAATTTTACTGAATTCGTTTTGCCTTCAAATCTTAGCTTCTCTAATTCCATAGAGATTTCACTTTGTTTAAATATCAAATCATCATAAAAATTTTCGAACTTTGCCAGTTTGTTAATGACTTCCCCAAAATAACCGTTTGCATCATGCTGTAGTTGAGAATCTTCCACAATAAAAAGACCATTGCTTTCTAATGCTTTTGTTAATCTCTCCATGTGATTACTCCTTGTATAAATATTTACATGGTTATATTCAAATAAGCAGCTGCCGTTTATGAAAAGCTCGATATGCACTTCACGCCCATTTTTTCTATATCCTTTAGAAGACGATTCGGTTCAGCCAAGTGCCCCATCATCCAAAGTCCGGGCTTACGGGCAGAGCCATCCAAGTATTGTAATAAAGTCGCAACAACAGGGATAGCTGTTAATTCGTAACCATCGGGATGAGAAACGCTGACGTGGGGTTGAATCATCTGCCCATCCTTATATCCAGATGCCCTAACCAGAAGTTCAACCCGATATGGCGGCTTGTGAAAAGTGCCCATGCTCCACCATAAAAACTTACCAATTGACCTGACAGCGTTTGGCATGATCTTTAGCCACATCCAAACGATTGGCATAGTCACCCAGTCTGTCACCCAGTGTGACTCCGATATATAAAAGCCAAGATCCTTGAGCGAGGGGTATAACTCCGGCAGCGGCTGCAATTCCTCAAAGAACATAGAATAGCACCGTTTCAATCCAATGTCTCTCCCAAAATCTATTTTACGTATTTCATAGGAGCTTTTTTTCGTCCATTGTCCGTTCTTATAGACCTGAGCCTGATATTCCTTGAAACACTCAACCAATTCGTCAACTGCTTCGGTATAAGGAAGATCTTTCCCCATATTGAGATAGCCCGCTGTTATGGCGCTTTCAATCGAGTCCATATGGGTGGCCACGTAACGAACCAGTGCAGAAGGAAGCCCAGGATGGAACCCAGCCTCCGTGATAAAAGTTCTTCCAGCGCTTTTGATTTCTGTAGCAAGGGACTGCAAATAAGCAAATTTCTTGGAGCCAAGCTGCACATCGAGATAATCAATCCCAGCCTGAAGCGCAGCATGGGCCACGATTTCGGTATAGGCAGTCGTGGGTGCTGCGACCACAACGATAGACTGGTCTTTAAACGCTGTTCGTAAGGATTCCGCTTCTGATGCGTTTGCATAAACAGCCGATGCACGTAAACCGGGGTACTTTTGATTCAGCTCATCAACAAATACCTGTGCCTTGTCGGGATATCGCGTCCCAATTGTAACTGTAGCTTCGGAATACTCCAATAGATGACGCGATATCAATCTGCCAGTTTGACCTGTCCCACCTAGGATAAGGATTTTAGACATCAGTATCTCTTCCTTTCTTTTGGCCTGTACTTTTATTTTTAAGTGAAAACTCCAAAAGCCAGTCCCTTACAAATCTTGCATGGTCTGTCACCTAACTCGTCCTTATGTCGCCTTCAGCGGCATCTATGATAACGAAAAGGGACGATACCCTTATTGTATCCTAGACTTACACTATCTTCCATTATTTTCTTTACGCACTTCCCTGTCCTACTTTTCATAACTTATAAAGGAGGTGGGGAAATGTTTACTGAAATACAACAATCAAGTCCAGTTACTAGTTGTGTGACTCGGATTGAAAGTGTTGAAGATTATTTAAGAGCTGTAGATTATGCATTCCAAAAAATCTGCCCCGCGGGGGGTAGATGTGAATTATGGTACCGTGGTCAAAATCAACCGGCAAACCAAAACGCATTTAATTTAGAACCCAGCATCACTCGAAGAGGGCGCAATCCCCAAATGGAAATTATCTATCTATCTAAGTTCAAATCCTATGCTATTCCTTTCGTACAGGAGCTGCCCTCTTTTCCCATTCCAAATGGTCCGGCAGCTTATTGGCACTGGCTCTTTATGATGCAGCATTACGGAGTACCAACTCGACTATTGGATTGGAGCCGAGATGCGCTTACTGCCCTTTTCTTTGCATTGGATGGTCGGGGTGCTAACGATGTTGGCAAAGATTCCGCAGTTTGGATTCTAAATCCCGTTCTGCTCAATGAAGCATTCTCATTTCATAGCTTTGTTAAAGCTGGCTATATTCCCAATGTAGATGAAAAGATTGTTGATCTCTACTTTGGGCCGAATGCTGAAATCCTTGCCAATAAGAAGCCTGCCGCTGTCATCGGCCCCTTGAACAATCCACACATTGTCGCTCAAAAAGGAGTTTTTACTGTATTCCCCCATGATAAAGAGATTATCCCATTGAATCTCTTCTCAGACGCATCGGACTATCTCCTTGAAATCTGTGTCGCTGCCGAGAAAATTCCATTAATCACTTCTCAACTTGAACATTATGGTGTGACGCGCTTTACCCTCTATCCTGATATCACTGAGGTTACTCGTCAAATTAACCTTGAAGTCCAAGAGGAAGGTCAGTTGCCTTCTATCACCAGTTCCATTATTCCGATGTAAGATATTAAGAGTTTTAGAAATGACCCAGATTCCCGATAACATTCTGGGTGTTACCGCAGCGTCATACTATTTATTATTTGCTAAGCTACGATAAAACCTTGTTAAATGAAGTTGGTCGCCCCCAGATTGAGAAGTCGCCATGGAGGGCGGCTCCTTATACTAAAAACATTTTATTCATACATAAAGTCTATAGAGCTTGACTTAATTAGTAATTGATAAAATTCTCTTTTTCGAACAGACTATATTTGTATCATTCTGTTAGAAAAGAGGTACTACTTTGAAAAAATATAATGATACTATCACTATAGGAACAATCAGCGGAATAATTGCAGCGAGATTAGTTCAACATTAATGGCACTTATTAACTTCATTGTTCTTGGTGTATTAAGTTCATCAATCATAGCTAAATACTATGAATCTAATAATAAACCAAATTTCCAAAGATAAACTGCTTAGCTAATAATATTCATATATTTTTCTATAACCATCTTATTTAGATTAATTATAAAGTGCTTTGCATAATTTAAGCTGGAACCAAGATATTGTTTCTGAATCAAAAAGAATGTTTTGAGAAATAATAAATATTACAAATTAATGTTAGGGGGAAATATAATGGTAAATAAATCCATCTATAGGCGATGGTGGTTTTGGCTATTATGTATCATAGTAATTATCATACTTGTCCAAGCATGTAGTGGCGGTCAGTCTACCCCTGCTCCAACTCCCTCTCCAAATTCGTCTACCCCTCAAACTTCCACTCCCCAGGAATATAAGCTAAATGATGAGGTTAAGGCAGGAAATATTGGGTATACTGCAAGCGAGGTAAAAAGGAGCACTAAAATTGGGCAAAATCAATATTTGCAAAAAACAACCGAAAATGAATATTTACTAATAAAAGTAAAGGTATCAAACAACGATAAAGAGACTCGTACCATTGATACTAGTTTATTTAAGTTAAAAGATGCTGAAGGCAAAGAATATTCTGCTATGGCTGAAGCAGACATGTATGTAAACACCGATAATAGTTTCTTTCTAGCCCAGGTAAACCCGGGAACAAGCAAAAGTGGATATATTGTATTTGAAATTCCTAAAAACCTAAAAGGTTTAAAATTACAAGTTTCAAGTGGTTTAGGATGGTCTGGTGGACAGTACCAGATAATAAACCTTGGTCAATAGGCTTGGAAAAGTATAGATTTTGGCCGAATCATAATAAATTGAGATTCGGCCTTCTTTCTTTATGTTTTTTCACTTAAGTCTTTTTTCCACTTTTCCAGTTTATCTTTAGCATCTTCACTTTAAATTATAAACCAAGGATAATGCTCATTTTGTTGGTTCGTACCAATTTTCAACATCAGGTATTTTTTGTATCAATTTCTCATTTGCTTCCAGCATCTTCTTGTAATAAAAATCATATGCTGGACTTAGCGTTCTCATCATCGGAATGAACACATCATAGTATCCGTTTGTTTCTCCAAATTTACGAAACAAATCCATGAGTTGTGCCATTACTGAATTCTGGTACTTATCCGTTTTCTTAAATTCTGTATATTGAATGATATTATCTTTGTTGTTTTCCCAATACGTGTCAAAGTCATCATAAGTACTCTGTATGTTGGCACTCATTTCTTCAATTTTTTCATTGTCCATATATTTGTCAGCTTCGTCCAAAATTGATTGAAACTCTTCTGGAATTTCGATTGGTTCCATATCGTCAAGGAAGTTAACAATGTTGTCATATAACACTTTCTGCTCATTTGTCTTTACTGGTTCATTGAGAAATTGGCCAAAATGAAAGCTGAAGTATCTCCCATAGTATCCGGGAAACGCCATTAATAACTTTTCTTTAATCGTAGATTGTTGTTCTAATAAATTCAAGCTATCCTGAATTTCAGCAACATCCACCCCATTGATCAACTGTCCTATCAAATCAAGTCGATATAATTTTGCCTTTGCCTGAATCTCTTTTGCTTGCTTAATTAAAGCAAGGGTGTGCTTCTTGTCGTTACTATCAAGCACTTGCTTGATCTCATCAGTGCATAATTCCAGTTTTCGAAACAACGCAATTTCTTTCAAACGAGATAAATCTGAGTCAGAAAATTCCCTATATCCGTTCTCGTTAACTTTAGGTGATACTAAACCCTTTAATTGATAATACTCAACTGCTTTTTTCGTTAAACCTGTTTGTTTACAAATCTCATTCAATTGCATACCTTACACCTCCTGATTTCAGCTTAAGGTATCCTCTTAGGTGCTAGTCAAGTACTTAGCTAATATAAATTATCCCTTCTTCACACTTTTCTACTACTGCGAATACTACAGATTTTTTTCATCCGCGCCAAGGATGGCGAGGTCTTTGCACGATATGTCGTAGAACGTCTTGTGAATTCCCGAAGTCTGGTTACTACTTGCATATTCTCCCAGATTTCGGGAATTCACTGTTCTACCAAGCTGTACGCCCCCAGATTCAGAATAATCAACTCCCCTTAATAGGTATACTTGTCTATTCGCATAGTATGCTTTACATTTTCTTTTCACTGTGCTACTATCTAGTCAGGAGGTGATAGTTTGAATGATAATATTCAGCTTAAAAATCGATTAAAAGTCGCCCGAGCAGAAAAGAATCTTTCGCAGGAACATCTTGCAATTCTTGCAGGCGTAACAAGACAAACAATTAGTTCTATTGAGACAGGTCAATACTGTCCGACAGCAAAATTAGCATTAATTCTATCAAAAGTTCTTAATAAACAATTTGAAGACTTATTCTATTTTGAGGAGGTTATAGAAAATGGCCAGTAATATGGTTAAGAAAGATGAAAGAACAACATTTATCGAAAATATTAGTTATAAATTCGGATATGTTTTTATTACGTTTGCTTTGCTTCTTGATGTTGTATATAGATCGCTAAAACTAAATGAAGCGCCCTGGGATCTGCTTGCATTAATTATTGTAAGTGGTCTGGTTATGTCCTTATATCAATACAAACAAAAGATTTTAGGTAAGACTTGGATAAAAACATTCATTTATGTATTTGCAATTTCCTTTATTATCGCATTTATAATGGCATTCATTAGAAAATTATTCTGAAACTATTCCGCGCATGGAGGCGCTGTCTCCCGCATGGTTTTTCCCCTAACGTTTATGTGTTTGCGACGCGTCCCATACAGCTTTCATATTGGCAAAGTGTCGCTAAACACAGTGTTACAAAAGCATCTCTAATAATAGTATATCACCAAAAATCGACTTTCTACATATCATCTCCAAAGTAAAACAAAGCTTTTGCCGTCACGGTAGACACGTCGGTTCCCGGTTCACCCCGGCCTTTCGGTTATTCTTGGTGTTATTAGTGCATACCATTTCATTTTTGCTTCATACTCTTTCCAGGTAAAGCTTCTTCTTTGACTCCTTTGGTTCAGCTATTTGTACAGGATTTTTTGACCATAGTAATTGTAACCTTTGTTTAGCTGTTTGCTTAGGCGGACAGCTTTTTAAAAAATTAAATTATGGTGTAACGAAACACTGCGTTATCGGATATATGTTTTGAAGGAAGTGAATTGCATGTTCGACATAGATGACATTTATAAGGAATATGCAGAGACAGTCTTTAAATTTCTGATCATTCTTTGTAACGATGAGGATACTGCGGAAGAGCTCACGCAGGAGACCTTTTACCGTGCAATAAAATCAGCCAATCGCTATGACGGTACATGTAAAGTCTCGACATGGCTTTGCCAAATTGCAAAACATCTGTGGTATCAAGAGATTGATAAAAGAAGCCGCAAAGAAACATCTATGCTTAATGACAATATTGTTTCCAACAAATTTAATCCGGAGGAAGAATTATGTCTGATAGAAGATAAAATGCAACTTATCAAAGCAGTACATATTCTTGATGAAACTGCAAAGGAAATAGTTTTCTTACGCATCACTGGTGCATTTTCTTTTAGAGAAATTGGGGAAGTATTCAACAAAAATGAAAACTGGGCAAGAGTCACTTTTTACCGTGCAAAACAAAAAATTATGAAAGGAAGATTGTAAATGATAAAATGTGCAATTATAAAAGACCTGTTACCAAGCTATATTGATGGTTTGACCAGCTCTGAAAGCAACCTGGAAATCGAAGAGCATCTTAATAATTGTCCTCAATGCAAGGAAATTTTTGAGCAAATGAAAGCAGAGGTCAGGGTAGAAAATACCGAATACAACAAAGAAAAAATCAAACCATTCAAAAAGCTGAATAGAAAAGTTTTTAAAGCAGTTCTAATAACCTTGACAATCTGTGCATTGGCAGTAGTATCTTATCTCTATTTCTTTGGATTTGGATGGAAAGTGAACTCCGCTGATATGAACATCGACTATGTTTATAGAGACGACAAGATATTATTTGAATTTGAACTGACAGATGGTAGGGTTCTTAATCCTTGGAGTCATCCGGACGCGGACAACATTCATGCTAAAACTATTAAGTTTACAGAATGTTTCAGTAGTATCTTAGATGACAGAGGCGAACATCCAAACAAGTTTTCATATGGCATACACTGTACCGATTATAATGGCAATAAAGTACAATTTACTGCGGATGATTGCGTTATATTACAATTCGAGGACAAAACAGAAACTTTTTATTTGAGGGAAATAGCTAAAGAATTAAATATAATGTAATCGACATTTATAGCGAGAATCTGTAGTTTAGATCAAGCATATATTATTGGATGGTCAGCAGTTCGTAGAATGTATCGGCGATTGTTTGGCAGCAAGCGGCGCATTTTTCTTCATACTTCGTGGTAAAGGTTGAGGGGGCTGCAGTTTTTGGCCCACTTTTTGATTTGTCGGTTTTCTTGACGGTTATATATTCTATTTTGATATCCTGAGGATTATTTGGTATGGGCATGACTTGAGCCTGCACTTTCTGCGGAGCGGTTTGGTTCAGTTCTTTGAGAGTCTGATCAAGCTCCCGGGAAGTCATATCTTTAACATCATGCTGCAGGATAAATTTCTCCCGCTCATCTTCCGGAATCCCCAGAAGAAGAAGGGCCTGATAGTAGGTTAAACTCGTCAGCGCTGACGAATTTGAGTTTACAAATCTGTTGTTTGAACCTATTAATCTCAGCCGTGATAACAAGCGGCGTACGTTCAGTGATTGGTTCATTCATTTTGATTCCCGCCTTTTTAGTAGCTTTAATTACAGCATACGCAGACGGGCTTCGGATGGTGAAGGCTTGTCTATGAACCTATCAAATCACCTTTCAAAATTGACATCAATTCTATTTGTTTTATCGCTTTCTTATCAAGCAATCCGCCTGTAAGTGCTTTAAAAATGTACGTATCAATTTCTTCTGAGGTATCATTTTTTTTAATTAACAAAAGAATATTTAGAATATCAATTAATATTAGCTTTCTCATTGTTGGTTTAATATCCATAATATCAATGGATATAAGTTCATTTGCAACTTTATTATGTAAATTTGTCCTGTAAGTAACTATTTTGCCTAATGACTGTATACATTGGCGTACCGTAATCGGTTTTTCATCATCTAAAATTCTTAAATAGTCATCAATTGTTATATCAATTCTGTTTTCTCTATCCCATTTTACATTAGTAGCAATAAGCATTACCCCAATACTTTTCTGATAGGAATTAGTACTTTTTAGTTTTTCACAAAAAATATCCCAAAAAGGATACACATCATCATATTCCTCTGAACGATGTTCTAATAATAGCAATGAGTGATATCTCAGCTTATCATCTTTTTCAGTTAACAATTCCACTAACTGAGATATGTCTTCTGCCTCTAAAGTTTTAGAGAATTCAAGTAAATTCTCCTTTTTTATTGTTAACAGTCTCTCAATATTAATCATATCTCCCACACCTCTTTCAAATTAACCTCTGCCCCAAAAAATTGCTAATCCTACGCAGCGTCATAACCACATTCATATTTGTAAAGTTGAGTAAACCTCGTGTTAGGCGTCGTGTGGCGCTTCAAATTCAGCAGTGGTCATGGATGGCAATCCTTAAAAATTCTCCTTGACTTATCTTCCAAAAACGATAAGCTATTCATTAGGAGGCGATCGTATTGGATGATAAGGTAATGGATCTTCTCGGAAAGATCCTTGAAGACCAAACCGAAACTAATTCCCAACTTAAAGAATTAACCTCTCAAGTCCAAAAAATAGAAACAAAAGTTGAAAATGATCTAGGTTATAAAATCAAAGCATTATTTGATGCTCGCGAAGTACAAAATGAGAAAAATGATACTATTATCAATGCCCTCGAAAGAATCGAAACTAAAATTGAAACCTTACAGATGGAAACAACCCATGTACGAAAAGTTAAATAGAATGATTGAAGGAGCTTGTTCAAGGCTTCTTTTTATTTTACCCTTCGACACCCGGATGGAAACCTTTCCCATGGATGGCGCTGCCTTAAATATCTAGCAATCAGCACCAGTATTACAAAATAAGAAAAATTTATCCGAAGCTTTATAATTATGTATCTAGAAGAAGACTCACTCTATATAAGTTTTGCAGATCAAACAAAAAGCTCTATGTACGCAAACAATATTGCCACATTCTTTGCAAGTCCATTTATTTTCCTCATTCCGCAAAAATGAATCAATGCCATATTGCTTTATTTGCTCAAGGTTTTCAAGCATGCTCATGTGATATTTTGTTCGATATCGCTTATCTAACTGTTTTAACCTCCGGCAAGGGTATTTATCACATTCAAAGCAAAATCCCGATTCATTGCTTTTAATTACAGAACAGTTTTTGATTATGCAACTGACGCTACCTTTTGTTTTATACCTAATATCTATCTCATTCCGACACCCTTTACAATGATTTTTCTCTCTTTGATTACCTAAGCAAAGTCTGCAATTCATACCACAAGGAGCAATCAATTCTTCCTTCATATTATTCATCTCATACCTCACACCTCAGAATATATATAATAACGTCACGTTATTCTACTGTTACTAAAAATCCGACTGCCGCAAAGAAATAACCTATAATCCATTTTATCCGCGCCAGAACGGCGTGGCCTTTTCACGATATGTCGTAGAACGTCTCGCGTATTGCCGACGCGCCCCAACCGCATGCATCTTTTCCAAGTGTTGGCAATACGCTGTTCGTATGTAGCCGGGCCCCAAAGAATATCTCAATCATCTCATCCATCCAATAGTTTTAATCTCATCTTTTGTTGACTGAAAATGTACAGCCGCTGGTGCTCTCCAAAAAAATAAAGACTTGATTGAAATTACTGTCCTCGGTCCATTAGCCGTATCAAAAATGTAAACTTTACTCCAACCGAAATCTACATCTCCAAGAGACACCGCATTCCTTCCAACATCCAAATGAGCTTTAGCAGCTGCAAGTGGGGTAAACCTATAATTCTACCTCATGTTTTTTTATATTTATGGAACAATAGCATAGATGGAGGTGATCAGGAAAGATGCTTAAAAAACCTGTCCTGATTTGGGAATTATCAGGTACCTTCTTCCTAATCATTGTTGGTTCCTTGCTACATTTTGCCTTTGATTGGTCAAATCGGTTACCAATTATCGGTGTAATCAGTGCAGTAAACGAAAGTGTATGGGAGCATTTAAAACTTGGTTTTTGGTCCTTAACTTTGTTTTCTCTAATTGAGTATTGGTATGTTAAAAATAAAACTAACAACTTTCTACTTGCAAAAGGTCTTGGCATTTTGACTCTTCAAGGCTTTATTCTTCTGGTCTTTTACACTTATTCAATGTTTTCATCTAAAGAAATTCTGGCAATAGACATTGCATCCTATATTTTAGGGTGTGCCCTGTGTCAATTGGTCAGTTATATGATACTTACTAGAACAAATATGAAAAAAATGCTAAACAGATTAGGCCTCGTACTCATCCTGATTCATGCCGCTCTCCTCATAACATTTACATTTGCACCGCCCAAGTTACCTATTTTCCAGGATCCTCATTCGTTATCTTACGGGATAGAGTGGAAAACCCAATAAGGAACTTTCACCGCTCTTTCACATAACGTCCCGTGAATTCCCGAAGTCTGGTTACTGCTTGCATATTCTCTCAGATTTTGAGAATTCGCTGTTATCTGAAGTGCGGCAAAGTTAATCATTCAAAAATTCCAGCACCAAAAATTAATCCGAATCAATTCATCTATTAAGCATCTGGAATCCCGCAAATCCTAACGTACTAATTGTTGTAAGTAAAACTGTCCAAATCACGATACCAATACTCATCCAAATTGTAAGTCGTTTGGGTGATGCTCCCAATGAGATTCCTATC
This sequence comes from Dehalobacter sp. CP, assembly GCF_047652685.1. Lineage (NCBI taxonomy): Bacteria > Bacillati > Bacillota > Clostridia > Eubacteriales > Desulfitobacteriaceae > Dehalobacter > Dehalobacter sp. CP. Next base: position 583,586 of record NZ_CP157399.1, on the reverse strand, counting down.
GCGGCTCCTAGGGGTGCACCCGTTAAAAGTGGCGATAGCATTCCTAGTCCTATCACCCCATACTTTTCCCAAATTCTATAGATTCGTCCTTTGCTTTTTTCTTTCTTCACCCTCTTCTTTAACAACCACTGGCGTAATCGATCACCAAAGAAAATAACTACCACTGCTCCAATAATGGCACCAAACGCTGATGCTATTCCGTTAAGCAAAGGGTGAAGTTTTAACGCTGTTCCTGCTGGAATTGCTGCCCATAGCTCAATGATTCCAAGACCCATAATTGTTATAAACTTGATCAGAACTTCCATATAAACCTCCAAGCGTCTACCAAACGAATTGCAATTTGAGCACCATCATTTTAAATTTTTTCTATATTTTTTTCCAAAATTCGTTTCCGACTAATAAAAATCTTTCGCCCACTAGACCCAGCATTTCAGATAACGTTTCGCAGATTTACGCAGTCTAGTTACTACCTGCATATTCTCTTAGATTGCGTAAAGGTGCTGTTCTACGACGTATCGTGCCCCGTGACTCAGACAGCGCCCGGATGGCGCTGCCTTAAAAAGGTAACCAGCTCCAAATTACATGCTACTATTAATACATGTTCCTTCATTAGCTTTTCTCTAATACCTTATTAATAGACAAATACTGATAGCCGTTGGCAGTAAAACGAATGGTATAAACTTTAGTATAAAAAACAGTTTTATACTGGTCATCGTAATAATCGACCGTTAACTTCAATTTATCATTATTTAGCTGCTCTTTCTTGACTAATTTAGGAAAGCGACCTCCGCCAAATCCTGACAGTCCACCGATAATTATCTCATTTGTTTGCGCATTGTAACCATAGACTTGAACAGGGTCAAAATTACAGCCATCAAAATATTGGTTCAGAATCTCTTTAATATCAGCTACTGGTACCCGATAATTATTATCAGCCTTGATGTACCATTTATCTTGATAATCTGATCCATAACTATTTGTTATATAGCAAAAAAAAGTAAATAAGGTTTGGGATGAAATAGTTTTTGCATCAGAAAATAATAAATTGTCGCCAAGACAAAGGTCTAGGGTACTACAATACTCAGCTACAAGCTTGTCATCCGCTAACTTCAACGCCTGTTCTAATCCTTTATTACCTGCTGATGCCGGGGAAACATTTACGCTGGGTATAGTTTTATTGCCGCAGCCAGACAGTAAGCATGCGAAAATCAACAATAATATGGATACATAAACAACTTTTTTCATTTTCTACCCCTTTCGTCCGCGCCATGGACGGCGCGGCCTTTGCACGATATGTCGTAGAACGTCTCGGCAGTTCCCGAAGCATCTTATAACATTCATATATTCTAAGTTTCGGGAACTGCCTGTTCTACGAAGTATCCTGCCCCTTAATTGAGAGTGCGCCAAGGACGGCGCACCCTTGAAAAAACATTTTATCTAATCACTGTTTAAATACTAATCATTTTCTTTCGTGAGATCTTCAATAGTACTAATAAACTCAGTCAAATACATAACATCATAACCATTATTTGTCATTCTACTGTGAAGTTCTTTATCTTCAGTAATTAAAGTACATCCTTCATATACCGCTGTATCTGCTATTACCGCATCATCAATATTACCATTATTATTCTTGAGTATCTTATTATAAACAATTCCGTCGCCGAATCTTGCATATCCTAATCTTGCTCTACCGTTTAGTATAAATAAGGATATAGGAACAAGTTTTGCTCTGAGATCTGCTAACATCAGAATATTCCTAGCCCTAATATCTTTCTTGCTATCAGGAATTTCGCATAATTCTTCGACTTGTATAGTTGTAATATAGTACTCATACTGGGTTTCAGTAGATTTTTTTATTTGATGTATTATCTCTGGCAACCGATCAAAAACATTCGAGTCGAACATTATCTTCTTCATTTATAATACCTCAGATTCTACTTTTTAACGTTTTCGCGCCACGGATGGCGCGTCCAAGCAGGGTATTTCGTAGAACGTTCAAGCGTTCCCGAAGCGTCATACTACATTCATCTATTCTAAGTTTTGGGAACGCTGTGTTAGATGAAGTAACCCCGTAACCCCATAACTATGCAGCTTCTCGAATTCTTACCGTCAAATAAATACTACTATAACTACGTAAAACATCTGAATATACATCCACTAATCCATTAGCGTCTATCACTTGAATAATAATTACGTAGTCTTGCTGAAAATCTTCAGGTAGGTCTCCACGTGTTAGTAACCTTACTCTAGCTTCCCATTCCCCTGCACAATAGTTCCTAGAAAAATCTTTCTCAATTTGTATGACCGGATTCCAAGGAACTGAATACTTGAAGTCATTAGATGAAAGAGAGACTTCTCTCATACCGTCATCACATTTCTTAAAAAGAGATACTGCCATTCTACTCATAGAGTACTCTTTTTGGTTATCTGGATTAACAGGTGGGTTATAAACGAGCGTTACTCGAATTCTTAACTTACTTTCAGCTCCAACTACGGCAAATGAATCGGGGACATGAAATTTAATATATTGGTATACATCCTTCTTAATACTACCCTGCCATATATAAACTGCTGTTGATAATGAACTTAGCGCATAATTAATATCTGGTTCACCAAATCCATAAAATTTTTGAGGATCTATGCCGTCTAGTTCTGGACAAATTACATTATTAGCCGAATTGCATAGAAGTGCCTTAATTAAATTCATCGTAGCATTTGGGTTAGCTCCTAATATCTTAGCAGCATAGTTAGAGATAATTGGCGCCGAAAAGCTTGTACCTACATCATATGCAAGCCTTCGACCTGAAGAGTCTACTCCATATGCCCCAACTCTCGGAGAATGGCCCCAACCACAAAGTAAATTCCCACCGTGGGCAACTAGCTCCGGTTTCATTCCTTGATCCGCTCCTGGACCAATACAAGAAAAAGGCGAGATTTCATTTATTGTTGAAAGACAACTTGCATTTGAGTATTTGGCAATAGAACCCACAGTTAAAGCTAATAATGATTCGGACGGGGGTTGTACCCTAGCATTTGTAAATTTAAAATGTTCTGGATAACTAGCTAAAGGATGTCGAATATTTCCCGCAGCAATAACAAAAAGTACATTGAACTCTCGAGATAAAAAATCAATTTCTTGGGCTAATAAGGAATACTTATTGTCTTCAATAGGGCAATTAAACCCGAGTGATAAATTAAATATTCTAACTGTTTTTGATAAAGTTGGAACAATATTATCCAACATTGTCACCAGTTGATCTTCTTTTAACCCGATTACATTGCCGAGTAAATCTTCTCCAAAGACAGTAATATCAATAACACTACAAGTAGGAGTTAATTCATGTAAGTGAACACAAGACTCTAAGTTATCTCCATATATAACTCTACTTGCAACTAGGGTTCCATGATCTACAGCCTTTTTTGTCGTCCCAGAAGGTAAAAACAGTTGGTTATCGTTGATCAATCCATTAAAGGCAGGAGATGTTTCATTAATTCCTGAGTCAACTACTGCTACTACTACATCTGTATTTGGTTTAGAAACCACTAAAGGGTTTGGGAGGTTGTCTGTTGGAAATGATTTTTCTAATATCATCGAACCATTAACACTAATTGAACGAACAGTAATATACTCTTGCCCAAGTTCTTTTATTATTGAAGGATGTAAGTTTGCAGATAGGATAACCGTACCATTCAATAACTTACTCTTTCTTATTTCGTTAATATCTTTGTTCCTTAATACACTTTCAATATTATTAATGATAATCTCTTTTTCCTTAGCTGAAAGGATATTATAAAGTGTAATTATACATTCAACTTCAATATCATCATTGCTTTTTATACTTGTGTCTATTTTTTCTTCTAAAGGAACCTCTCTAATTTCTTCAATAACGGAAATATTTGTTTTCCCATAGTGATCTTCAGATTCAGCATATTTAATCACTTTCTTATCAAATTCATTGAACTTATCTTTATGAATTATAGCTGTTGCAATATTTTCTTTATTATTTGAATAGGAAACAATATCGAAACCCAATTTATTTAACTTATCTTTATGACTTTTAATCGATATTTGTTCAGGAGTTTTTACTTGGAGAATATAGTCTTTTGTAAGTTCAGCATCCTTCTTAATTATTATTTCATTCTTTATTTTGTTTACCTGCTCCGTTAATCTCTTTCCATGTTCATAATAATCATCTCTAGAATAGCTCGGACCACCGTTCCCTAAATTCACAATATCTTCTCTGACCTGATTTTTAGGTATCCATAAATGGTCTCTTTCATCAGACATAATATTCTCCCCCAAATAAATATACTTGTATCTTTTAAAATATTCCCGGAAGGGTTATTTCATCTAACGTTCAAGAGTTCCCGAAGCGTCATTCTACATTCATATATTCAAAGTTTTGGGAACTCTGTGTTCTCTGATGTGCGGCGGGCCCGCGGAGCCAGAGCCCCACGGATGGGGCGCCTTAATCAATACGTAACTATTCAATATCTTCATAAGATTTAATCACTTTATCATCTGTCAATTGCGATGCTATACCATTTTTAACCAAGTCCATTTCATATATCTTAACAACAAAATCTGCAACAGTTCCTAATCGATTTGAAAACTGTTGTCCCTTTTTCTCAGGCGGAAACCCTTTAATCAATTCAACGACACCGACATGCTTGCCTCTTTTCTTAATGTATTCAATAGAAGGAATAAAATCTGCATCTCCAGATATTATTAGTGCAAAATCATAAATACTTTCTAAGGTAACTATGTCAACAGCCAAGCGTGTATCAAGTTCTTTCTCAAGAATCACTCTGGTTAAGGGTTTTATTTTCCAATGACCACAACTTATTACTTCTATAAAATCCGAACTACGTTGTAATCCAGTATAGAAGTTCCCAAATCCATCAATGTTTGCTTTTCTTTTCTGATACCAAGTCTTTGTTTCTTTAAAAAGCATATCCCATGCTTTTTCTGCAACTTCATTTTGTGGCATACCAGCATTCTGTTTTCCGATTAACGTCATGTAAGTTTTCTTCGGCTCTTTTTCTTTATTAAAAATTTCATATAAATGCTGTTTAGTTTCTGGTTTATCAAAATCCCATATATCAATACTGCCAACTGCATACCAATAAACTCTATTCATTAATGTTGTAATACTACTGCCCCTAAGGCATTTACTCCATATCTTAACTGATTCGTCAAATACATATCTAAAAAATGTCTCGTAATCTTTAATCTGAATTTGTATACCTACTTTACTAAGCGAACCTAAGAAGTTTGAGCCATCAACAAATATAGTTCCTTTAAACACCTTTCTGCCTCCCCTTATAAATCTAAAATTTCACTTCAAATCCGCGCCAAGGATGGCGCGGCACTTTCCGCCGCATTTCAGAGAACGGCCGGGCGTTCCCGAAGCGTCATTCCACATGCATCTAGACAAAGTTTCGGGGAACGCCTTGTTATCTGAAGTCATATGCCCCCAAAGACTACCTTAAATAATTGTGGCCTTAATCCTATTAAATAACTTTGTATATAGATCTTCCTCTTCATCCCAAACAATGTGATTATATTGCCGAGTATCAAAGTGTAGTTTATCCACCTCATTACTTTTACAAGTCCAAATAACAGGTAATCCAAGTCCTAACGCAAAACCAGCTTCAAAATAAACACCGCCTCTTTGTCCTGTAAAATCACAAACCACAAACTTACTATTTCTTATTTCCGCTATTATCTCATCACAAATCTTATTGTTATGCTCTTTATTATCAATTCTCCGCGGAGTAAAACCTGCATCTGTAATTGCTTTCTGAATCGCTTTCTTCCAAACTAAATCCATACTACTGTCAAACCACATTGCAACAAATCCTTGTTTGGACTCTTTATTAACCGTACGCTGTAAATCAGCTACTCGATTCCATCCCTTAGAAGTAACAATAAGCTCGGTTGGAAAACCTTGATGCCCCTTCACATAATCCTCCGAGATAAGCTGCTCCATAATAAAGAAAGTGGCATCAATTCTTATGGAATCCGGGCAGAAAATTGAATAATCCTTTTCGTTTAATTTCACCTTATCTCCAGCAAACTTTGACAATAATGCTAAGTTCAAAAGGGCTCTGTCAATACGATCAGCCAGATTCTTGGGAAACGCCTCAACAATTCCTTCAATAGTTATTCTCGGAACTGGTTGCCCGTCCTTGTCTTCAACTACTACCGTAATTTTCTCCAAATTTTTAATTGTCCGTTCTCTCAAAAATGAAGAGAGTTTGACTCTATGTTGCTGGGTATTCTTATCTTCACAAACATAATCTCTCGCAATATCTGATATTGAATAAGAACCGCATACTTCGCAGTCAACGTTATGATACTGATCCAATGGACCTAATCCCACAACTTTTGCTTGGTTTCCGCAAATAGAACATACATCTTGAAAAGACATTCCCTTTCCTCCTACCAATTGCATATGATTTTAGATAACGTCTGGGAATTCCCGACGCGCCTTAACCGCATTCATCATCCTCTAAGTGTCGGGAATTCCGTGTTATCTGAAGGCCGGATGCCCCCAGACCCAGAGCTGCCACGGATGGCAGCCCTTTAAAACAGTCATCACTTCTGCAGAATTGCAAATAACCTATTGCTTTTATCCTCCGAATACATGGAAAAATCAAAATCGCCAAAAATATTGACATTGGCAAATTTGGTTCTCGAAAGACATCCTTCAAATCTCGCTTTAGTAAGCAAACTCAGCGCCATTGAATTAAGTGAATGGGTGAATGAATCCTTTGTTTTTTTTACATCTAATATGTTAAATACGACGCGATCGTCAAAATACTCAATGATATGGTAAATTGCTTCGTCTTGGTATGTTCTTGCAGGTATTAATTTTGGTCTGCTTCTCGCAAGTAAATCAGATATCCCTGAAAACATTACAACTATTCCGTTCTCCTCCAACCTTTCATACATTGAATCTAATGCTCTGATAATGTCCTCATCTTCCAACATATGATTTAATGCACTTGAAACGCAGAGAATCATATCAAACTTTCTTTCCCATGTTTCTGATAGTTTACAATAATCCTCGATCCTAAGTTCAATATTTGTGCCTCTTAGATTATCCTTACAAATATCAATCATCTCTGGAGAAATATCAGACCCACAACTCTTCACTCCAAGGTTATTAATCATATATAAATGCCAGCCTAAACCACAAGCACAATCTAAGCAGGTTTTCACATTATACTTTTCAATAATTTGAGAAAAGAAATCCCTTTGAAGAATTATTTCTTCTTTTGGATTAAGCGCCTCATAATCTTGAGCAAAATTCTTGTAATCATCCATTTTTATTACCTCAAAATATCTCAAAATAATTCCCTGCCCACCAGGACGGCGGGCATATCCGCATCTGGCTTTCAGATAACGTTTAGCCGTTCCCGAAGCGTCATAAAACATTCATCTATTCTAAGTTTTGGGAAAGGCGTGTTATACGCCGTACCGACAAATTTATTCTCCAGAGTAACAGACCCTATAGCCTTGCTTTTACAAAAATCGTTGTAATAACTGAATCACTTGTATCGGATATAAAAGAGACTTCTTTATTTCCAATCACATAATTGATATTCCAACCAAGTATTTCTCTATCATTACTTTCTCCTTCGAATTTGGGATCTCCTAGAATTTGCTTTACTTCTGATGGTAGCATTCCAACTTTAACACTACCAATCTTTCTTTCACCATGAAGAGCTATCGCACTTACTTTAGCTATCTTTTCATCTTCACTGTCTGTAAAAAAAGTGATGTCACCATAATCTAAATATTCACCAGCTTCAAAGTAATCTTTTTGATTTGGCTCTTTCATTTCTTCAATGATATTTTTATAACTTGATCCAATATCAATGTTAGTACCTTCAATTTTGAAATCATTCTCTGATGTAACTTCAATTTTAGTATTTGGTGTATTGCTAATTTCCGGTGTACAAGCTGAAATGCTAAAACATAATAAAAATAATAAGCAACAAATTATGATTCTTTTCATATCAGACATCTCCTTAGCAAAATCCTCGGTAAATCGCCAGTCTAACCAAATAAAGACCCAGGTATGGCGTATAACGTCGTTTTCCCGCAATTATTGCGTATTACATCTACATCTAAATATGGAGGTAAACCGCAAGGGTTGCGGAGATATTTCCTTTAGCAGAATTTACTTCCTTTAAACCTCTATGTCCAGTGCATCGATTGGGCTGTGTATTTTGGCTAGATCCCGTTGGCTTACATGGGTATATATTTCTGTTGTTTTAGAATTTTTATGCCCTAAAAGTTCCTGGATATATCTCAGATCCGTACCGCCTTCCAGCAAATGGGTGGCAAAGGAGTGTCTGAGTGAGTGAACATCTTTCTGCTCCATTCTTACATAATGGAAATATTACTAATAAATACCATTACAAAAATATTTTAACTTCTTTAATTTGCATGGTCAATCCTGAAAAATAATTTTGGTATTATTTCGGAAACTTCTTTTCATGTCATATGCGTTTATCCGAATAAACAGCTTCAAGCGCTTTGGAACCAGTACGGTGAAAGCAATTTTGAGCTTGTAGTATACCTCCTCAAATTCGGATTCGGCTCCGAATTTGAGGAGGTATGCCGTCCAGCTCCGTTCTCTTTTTTCCTTACTGCCCATCTCCGCAGGGGCAAGCTTCCCTGCTCCACGCCTCGTCTTTACGCCACACATCCATAAGATCGCAAACCTTATTCTTATAAATGATATACGTCTCCTTGTCATTAGGGGCGATTTCGCGCAGCTTTTGCTTTACTTCCCTAACGGTTTGATCCAAGTTTTCACAGAGGAAGGCGAGATGGTTAGCCCTGACTTTGAGCGAACTCTTCATGAAGTTATTTCTCATCCTCTCGTAGCTCTGGGCGGATGAGCTTTTTCGGAGCGATTCCAGCGAATCATTCAGCTGTCTGGTCGTTATAGCGAGTTCTTCTTTGGACGCCTTGACGTTCTCCAATTGGGCCTTTAGATTGGCGAGTTCCGCAGTCAGCTCGGCAATGGTACCACTTTGGTCTTCCACTTTTTTCTGGAAGTCCGCGTTCTCTTGCTGGGTCTGGTCTTTTTCTTGCCGGGCCTGCGTCCGTTCCTTGACCGCCTGACGCAGTTCCTGGGTGGTCATGCCTTCGACATCCATATCGACGATGAATTGCGCCCGTTCCTCCTTCGGGATACCTAAAAGAAGCACCGCCTGGCTGTAGTTTAATTTCGGATTCGGCTCCGAATTTGAGTTGGTAAGCTGTCCTTCTCCATACTCTTTGAAGATACGCATCAGTTTATTGGCCCTGCTTTGGGAGAAATCGACCGACTCCTCCAGCCACTTGCCCCATTCTCCAAACTTAAGAAAGGCTTTGGCCTCCGTCAACCGTCTTCCAATCTCGACGATAGCGGTAAGGTAGATATTCTCAGCCTGATATTTGATCATGTTAATCTCAGCCGCTATGACATGCGGCGTACGTCCACTGATGACATCAGGTACTGTATTGCTTACTGGATCATTCTCCGGATCGGTTGCTGTATCCTTTGCTGGATACGTCATGATATCCACACTCCTTTGGACTAATTTCACTTATAGGATATGTGGCCATGCTTAAAAGTGTACTACCTCAGTCGTTAAGCTTTTTATTATAGGGAAGTACCTTTCTTATTTCCTTTCTTACTTCCCCCAAATGTGTACGCTTCACCTTGCTGTTGCCAGTTTCGGTGCAACACTCGATATGGGTGGTTGGCTAGACCTTGCCCAGCAAGGACTTTCACCTTGCAGGAAGTACCAAGCTTTGCTTGGCGCACTAACGTTTAGGGGTTCCCGCTGCGCCCTAACCGCATGCATCATTCTCCAAGTGGCGGGAACCCCGTGTTGTATGAAGCCGTACGCCCTCAGACTCAGAGGCCGCCACATAGAAGTATTGCTAACCACAAAAAATGGTTAGCAATACTTCTATTCATACTAATCTTCTATTTCAGGCCACGGACAGGACAATTCAGCTTCTCTCCCATTTCTTTGAGCCATGAGTCAGGATAAGCATCATAAGTTTTCCCGTCGAGCACGCCCTGGGGGGACTGGCGAAACTGCTGGAGCACCCAGGGAGTTTCATTTCCGAGGAACTCACGGATTAGCTTTAGATCTTCAAATGTATGCCAGACCGGCAGTACCGTAGTTCTGAATTCGTATGCAATTGTACTCGCCCTGATCCATTGGATGGTTTCAAACGCCGCCTCTCCGCTGTTTTTGCACGCGGTCAGCTTCTCGTATTTATCAGGAGTACATTTAATATCCATGGCAATATAGTCCAGGAAAGGAGCCAGCTCCCGGAGTTTTTCCGGGCTGCTTCCATTGGTATCCAATTTCACCTTGAAACCGAGCGCTTTGACCTCTCTTACAAAGGGATTCAGATCCGGGGATAAAAGCGGCTCCCCGCCAGTAAGACAAACACCGTCCAGTAATCCTTTCCTGGTCTTCATAAATTCAATGACAGCAGAAGGAGAAGTCCGCGACTTCTCCTTCTTGTTGACCAAAGCAGGGTTATGGCAGTAGCCACACTGGAAATTACAACCTCCAAAAAAGACCGTTGCTACGATATGTCCAGGATAATCGACAAGAGAGAAAGGTTCAATATCCATTAGCATCTGCGATCACCAATCCTTGTTCTGCTTTATACTAAATACCTGTACTCGTAAAAGTTTCTGCATAAAATAGATACGTTGTGACAACTTACCCTTACTTCGCTACACCGTCAAACAGACTTGGCGTGACTCCTGTAACACGGTATTTGATGGTTTCTTTTTTCTCTTCCTGTTTGCCGGGGTTCATGGCGGAGATCGGTCTATAGAAGCCGGTGACCCTCGTCATGACCAGGGTTTCCCTGCCGCACTCGGGGCAGTTGAAATGCTCGCCTTTGATATACTTGTGGTCTTCGCAGATGCTGAAGGTCGGAGTCAGCGTGAAATACGGCAGCTGGAAGTTCTCAAATACCCTGCGTACGACGGCCTTGGCAACGGCAAGATCATCGAGACTTTCAGCCAGATAGCCATGAAGCACAGTCCCGCCGGTGTAGAGCGTCTGCAGGTCATCCTGAAGCTCAACGGCGCGGAACAGGTCGCTGGTATAACCGACAGGTAGGTGGGTGGAGTTCGTGTAATAGGGTTCATTGTCACCGGCCGTAATCATATCGGGATAATGCTTTTTGTTGATTTTGGCCAGACGGTAGCTCGTACCTTCCGCGGGTGTTGCCTCGAGGTTATAGAGGTCTCCGTCTTGCTCCTGGAATTCCTGGATGCGGTCTCTCATATAGTTCAACGTTTCCTTGGCAAAATTTTGTCCGAAAACAGTGGTGATGTCATCGGCGTCCGAAGTAAAATTACGGATCGCTTCATTCATGCCGACTAGACCGATCGTCGAAAAGTGGTTCGTCCAGTACTTGCCGAATCGTTTTTTAATATCTCTCAGATAAAATTTAGTATAGGGATACAAGCCGTTGTCCGTCAGGATCTCCAGCGTTTTGCGTTTGGTCTGCAGCGAGGACCGGGCGATGTTCATGTGGTTATCAATCAGCGTGATGAACTGATCCCAGTTGCCTTTAGCCAGATAGCCGTACAACGGCAGGTTCAGGGTCACAACTCCAATGCTTCCTGTGAGCGGATTGGCTCCGAACAGGCCACCGCCGCGTTTTCTGAGTTCCCTGTTGTCCAGACGCAGACGGCAGCACATGCTTCTGGCGTCCTCGGGATTCATATCGGAGTTGATAAAGTTCGCAAAATACGGGATTCCATATTTATCGGTCATTTTAAAGATCGCTCTCGATACTTCACTGTTCCAGTCAAAGCCCTTTGTGATGTTGTATGTCGGGATCGGGAAGCTAAAAATATTGCCGTCAGCGTCCCCTTCGAGCATGACCTCGCAGAACGCCATATTGATGATATCCATCTCAGCTTGATATTCCCGGTACGGCGTATCCAGGAATTTGCCGTCAACGACAGCAGGCTCATCTTTAATGGCCGATTCGGCCGCCCGCACATCGAGCGTAATATTAAAAAATGGAGACTGGAAACCCACCCTGGTCGGGACATTGACATTAAAAATAAATTCCTGAATCCCCTGTTTGACTTGTTTATAATCGAGGTTATCCACTCTGACGAACGGAGCAAGATAGGTATCAAAGCTGGAGAGCGCTTGAGCACCGGCAGCTTCTCCCTGTAAGGTATAAACGAAGTTAACGATCTGTCCGAGTGCGGAACGGAAATGTTTGGCCGGTTTGGAGGTTGTTTTGCCTTCCGCGCCCCTAAAACCTACCAGAAGCAGATCTTTGAGATCCCAGCCGACGCAATATGGAGCAAGGTCTCCCATGTCATGATTGTGCAAAGCACCGGAATCGTGCGCTTTGCCGACTTCAGACGGAAGCAGAGACTGCCAGAAAGCATTGGTCGCTTTGCTGGTTACAAACCGGTTAAGCCCCTGAACCGAAAATCCCATATTGGAATTCTCTTTGATTTCCCAGGTTCCCAGCCCCAGGTAATCAGAGAATAATTTATTGTTATCGTTTTTGGCGCTTTCCTGATTTCGAATGATTTCATGCTGGAAGCGGTACCGGATATATGCTCTGGCGACATTGGTATTTCCTGTCTGCATCAGGACATCTTCGACTTTGTCCTGAATCTGCTCGATTTGGAAGCCTTCATTCTTACTGTAAGCAGCTTCCAATTCCGAGAATACCCTGTCGGTAACAATCTTCGCCCAGTTGGTGACATTGGGGGTCTCGGTAGCAATAAAAGCCTTTTCTACCGCCTTGCAAATCTTTTCCTGATTAAAAATTTCTCTTCTTCCATCCCTTTTCACAACGTACATGGCTTAGTCCTCCTGCTCCCATATATATTTATTTGCATGGATATCCTGTCTTTATCGCAAGGATCTCAGTTGGGGGGACTGTTTTATTTACGGCGCTTTACCAGCCCGTTCAACTCTTCCATAAACTTTTGAATATCCTTGAACTGCCTGTAAACAGAAGCAAAGCGAATATATGCAATTTCATCTGCTGCAAACAGTTTTTTCATGACGGCTTCGCCGATCAATTCGCTCGGCACTTCGCGGTCGTTGATATCACGCATTTCTCTTTCGATATCGGTGACCATTGTTTCCAGCTGTTCGGTAGACACGGGGCGTTTTTCACAGGCCTTGTTCAAGCCTGACAGCAGTTTATGACGGGAAAAGGGCTCTCTTCTGCCATCCTTTTTCACGACAATCAGCTGAAAATCCTCGTAGCGCTCATACGTCGTAAAACGCTTTGTGCAGACATCGCATTCCCGTCTGCGTCGGATAGCAGTGCCTTCCTCAATCTGTCTGGAATCCAGCACCTTCGTGTCGTCACTCTGACAAAAAGGACAGCGCAATACCCTCATCCTTCCTATATCTTGTATATTCCTTATTTTATCAACACTACATATAGTAAGCAATAGCCTTTTATTGGCGTTTTTATGCATCTAAGGCCTTCTATATGGATTATTTTACGTTTTACTTGCGATTTTAGTTCTTGGAGATTTCATGCAAAACATTACTTAAGTCCCATATCATTGTAAAATAAATAAATCAAGACAAACACACTTCCGTCAAAAAAACATATCCTTTTATTGTAAATATATTCCAATATAACCATAAGGAGGAATCCCCATGAGTATTGGTCAACCCTCCTATCTTCTGCAAAAAGTTGCACCGATTGTACTGAGGGAACTTCAGCCATACATCGCCGGTAAAGTTGGTCCCCTCGTTGCTGAAAAAATTGGCATGCCCATTGCCAGGAAAGTCGGACTTCCACTTGCTAAAAGAATAGGTATTCCTATGGCCCGTAAAACCGGTACCTTTTTGTTGAACCGGGTCGGCTATCCGCTTATTAATAAAGTCATTTTCAAAGGAAATCCCCCTTCATTCCTCTTGCCCGGAAATCCCCAGGCAAACAGTGGCACAGGAATAAAGACAATGGTGACAGAAGCAGGATCAGGACTTGGGCCAAGTTCAGGATCAGAAAATGGTACCGGTACTGGAATAAGCACCGGTTCAGGTACAGTTATTAATACAAGTAAAGGTATAAAAAGGACAAAAAGAACAGAAACAGGAGTAGGATCTGAAGCAGGTGTACGCGGGAGAAAACAAACCAAAGCAGAAAAAAAGATTGAAAAGCAAAACAGAAAGCGCCAAAAAACACGGAGAGGCTTGTTTAGCTTTGGTAAAAATCTTCAGTCCTTCCCGACTGGAATCCGTCCGCTGAACCAGATTGTACCCGGGCCGGCCGTTCCTTCTCCTATTCCGGAAGCACCGAGTACCTTCGTCCAGCCTCTTGTTCAAAATCCAGCTGTCCAAAATTCTTATGAACTATTTGATCAAAATCAGAATTATGCTTCAAGTCTCTTTAGCAGAAGAAGGCAAAACCATGGTTTTTGAAAAATTTAAACACGAATAACAGCTATGAAAAGTTAAAGAAATCTTAGGAAAAAGAGGCCAGTAAGGCTCTATAAAAACTAGTTGACAACACACAAGACGCATGAAATCCCGCCTCAGTCTCGAGACGGGATTTCATGCATCGATTAGCATCTACTACAGAGATCAACGGTTAATATTAAATATTTTAGCTTCGGGATGAGAAAAAACAACAGCGGTAACAGACGCTTCGGGGTCCATCATGAAATTCTCTGTCAGTGCTATTCCAATCTCCTCCGGTTTCAGCAGTCTGAACAGCTTGGCCTGTTCTTCCAGTGCTGGGTAGATCGGGTAGCCCGGAGAAACCCGGATGCCGTTATCAATCCCCCAGATTTTACGCATCTTTTCATGCATGATGTCAGCAAATCCTTCAACCAGCTCCAGGGCCAGAACCTGAAGAAGAAACGACTTCAGGTATTCGCCCTTGTCCCGGTAATTCTCGGCCTTTTCTCTAATTCCCAGGCCCGTAGTCAGCGCAAACATACCAAGATAATCATACGTCTGCTCCTGACCGTCAAGCTTATTCCAGGGACGGACATAATCAGCGAGACAAAGGCCATTGTCTTTTTGCTGACGCGGAAAACTGAGTTCTTCAAGAACAATATTTGAAGCTTTCAGATTCGAATCCGGATTCGAATCTGATTCTGAATCCATAATAGCGACCGTATTTCCGTTCGCACAGGCCGGATAAAACGCAAATACCCCATTGACCGTAATCAGCTTGTGTTCTTGGATCTCTTCCAGGAAATCCTGAACAAATTTCTGGATTTTGGCTGATTTATCCTGGGAAACATCTTCGGAATCCAGCAGGAGGCTTTCCGCTGCCTTGATTTCTTCCTGGGAAGGATGGCGCAGTTTGTTTTTGACCCCGAGATAACGCCTCAGGATAAAAGGCAGATCCAAGTTCGGGATAATCTCCGCCAGCGGATAATCCAGAAGGACCTCCCGTGCTGTATGCTGCGGGCGGCAGACAGGTCCGTCAAAGCTGACCGGCGAAAATCTATTTTCGCTGTGGTTGTCAGAAATACTGCCGGAGGTACTGTCTGGGATGTTGCCGGAAATCGTACCAACATTACCGGCCTGATCATTATTTTTAGCTGCGTTATAGCTTCCGGAATCATTGGCCGGCTTGCTTTTCAAGCCATTCAGAAGATTCAGTCCAGCCATGGCGTCGCGCGCATACAGGACAGGTCCGCCGTATTGCGGGGCAATCTTTTCTTCGGTATATTTGCGCGACAGAGCCGCGCCTCCGAGAATCAGCGGGATATTGATTCCGGCTGCCTGCAGGTCCTGGGCAGTCAACAGCATCTGCTGAACCGATTTGACCAGAAGTCCGGATAGACCGATCGCATCAGGGGCCTCTTTCCTAGCCGCTTCAATCAGCTGTTCAGAACTGACTTTGACGCCAAGGTTAATCACCTTATAACCGTTATTGGACAGGATGATCTCCACAAGATTCTTACCGATATCATGGACATCGCCCTTGACCGTTGCGAGCAGGATCTTCCCTTTGACCGCCTCCTCAGCTTTTTCCATATAGGCCTCTAGGATGGTCACCGCTGCCTTCATGACTTCGGCACTCTGCAGAACTTCAGCCACGATCAGCTGGTTCCTGTTAAAGAGGCTGCCGACTTCCTCCATACCTTTCATCAGCGGACCGTTAATAATTTCGAGCGGCCGATATTTCGTCAGGGCCTCGTACAGATCATTCTCCAGGCCCTCTTTGGAGCCTTCCACAATAGCTCCTGCCAGCCGTTCCTCAACGGAAAGCCCGGACGTCTGTTTTTGTTCCGTGACCTTTTTCTCTCTGTAAAAATCGGTAAAAGCTTTTAAGGTCTGGTCATTCGTATTTAAGAGCAGATCTTGGGCCAGTTTTTTCTCTGCCTGAGGAATCGTCGCATAACGTTCCAGTTTTTCGGAATTGACAATCGCGTAGTCCAGTCCGGCTACGGTATTCAAATAGACGAAAACGGCATTCAGCACTTCCCGGCCTGCTGCAGGCAGACCGAAGGAGACATTGCTGATCCCAAGAATCGTCTTGCATTCCGGATATTTGGCTTTGATCAGTCGCAGGCCTTCAATGGTCTCAACTGCAGAACCGAGATACTTGACATCCCCGGTCCCTACCGGGAATGTCAGCGGATCAAAGATAATATCGGCAGCTGAAAGACCGTATTCATGCACCAGCAGATCGTAAGAGCGTCCGGCCACTTCGAGCTTGCGTTCCCGGGTCAGGGCCATACCCTGTTCATCGATTAAGCCAACCACGACTGCAGCCCCGAATTTTCGAAGCAGCGGAACAACTTCATCAAAGCGTTCCCGGCCGTTTTCAAGGTTGATCGAATTAATGATTGCTTTGCCCTGAATTAACCGGAGCCCTGCTTCCAAAACCGCGGGATCGGTCGTATCCAGCATCAGCGGCGCTTTGACTTTATTGACAACATGGGGCAGAAAGCTAACCATATCCTCAAGTTCGTCCCGGTCGGGATTGGCCACACAGACATCCACAATCTGAGCGCCCTTCTTGACCTGATTTCGGGCAATCTCGGAACCTTCTTCATAATATTCACCGGCAATAAGCTCCTTGAATTTGCGAGAACCGATCACATTGGCCCGCTCGCCGACCAGCAGCGGCCGGTTTTCTTCTTCGGGCCAGACTGCTTCGAGTCCTGCGACGCTGCTTCGTTCAGCAGCCCGCATTTGTCTCGGAGCGTACTTGGCCAAGGCTGCTGCCAAGGCTTCGATATGGCGATCCGTCGTCCCGCAGCATCCACCGGCAATGTTCAGCCAGCCTTTGGCTGCGTAAGCGGCCATCTTTCCGGCAAACTCTTCCGGAGTTTCCTGGTAGCCGCCTTCTTCATCAGGAAGCCCCGCGTTCGGGTAACAGCTCACGGCGCAAGAGGCAAGCCCCTCCAGGGTTCTGAGGTGATCGTTCATCAGTTCCGCTCCGGTGCCGCAGTTCATGCCGACGGCAACCGGCTTCAGGTGCTGTATCGAAATATATAAAGCTTCAATATTCTGTCCTGCGAGCATCGTACCCGAGGGTTCAATCGTCACGGAAACGACCAGCGGCACCTCCCGCCCAAGTTCAGCAAAGGCGCGTTGGATCCCGAGTCCTGCCGCCTTGATATTCAGCGTATCCTGACAGGTTTCGACGATTAGCAGATCGACGCCTCCCTTAATAAGGCCAAGGGTTTGACGGCAATAAGCCTCTTCCAGGTCAGTAAAAGTAATACCGCCTCCAAAGGCCAGCATCTTGGTCGTCGGGCCCATGGATCCAGCCACAAACCGCGGTTTTTCCGCTGTAGACCATTTGTCGGCCGCTTCGCGGGCCAGCCGTGCCGCAGCCTCGTTGATTTCCATATCCCTGTCCCCGAGATGATATTCCCCAAGGACAATATTTGTGCCTCCGAAGGTATTGGTTTCAATGATATCCGCACCGGCTTTCAGATAGGCCTCATGAATATCACGCACGATATAAGGACGGGTGAGCGTCAGGATTTCGTTGCAGCCTTCTTGTTCAGGCCCTCCAAAATCTTCGGCAGACAGATCCTTCTGCTGAAGCATGGTTCCCATCGCTCCGTCCAGAATCAGAATTTTTTTCGCAAGTAATTCATTAAAAATCTGTTGTTTCATGGTCTCACCACTTCTTTGCAAACTTTTCCTCCAAGCTTCCCTTGGGTTTATCATATTATTTTACCATGATTATACGATTCGTCCAATCTATACATTTCGTATTTCCTGCGTATTTCCTGCGTAATCATTTTTGTATATTTTAAGCAGCATATCCGGATATTCCGAGCTGCAGAAAATTCTTGTTAAAATTGCTCAAACCGTTAAAATAGTTATATATGGCGATATACAGACGAATGCGACTGTATTCAGTTTCCTTTCAGAATAATCGTGTATTTTAAAGATACAGGAGGAATAAACGAATGGCCAATAAATTCAGAATACTTATCGTGGATGACGACGCTTCAATCCGCCAGATGCTCAGCCTGGGGCTGAAGCAGGAGGGTTACGATATCGGAACAGCGGACAACGGGAAAAAGGCGCTGGAGATAATCCCGGTCTTTGAACCTCATGTCATCATCCTTGACATTATGATGCCGGTCATGGACGGATATGAACTATGTGAATCCATCCCGGAAATATCCGGTGCTTCCATAATTATGCTGACTGCCAAGGATACATCCAAAGACATTGTCAAAGGACTGCGCCTCGGAGCCCACGACTATCTGGTTAAGCCTTTTCACTTTGACGAGCTGCTGGCCCGGATCGAGGTTCAGCTGCGTAACCGTTTCCCGGATCTATCCGGCAAAAGAACCATTGGCCGGTTTACGATCGATGAACTGAAAAAGTCAATCCTGCTCGATAATCAGCCTCTGCAGCTTTCTCCGACCGAATATAAACTGCTGTCCTATCTTTTATGGAACAGCAACCAAACGTTGAGTAAAGAACAAATCCTGATTCACATCTGGGGTTACGATTTTGAAGGAGAGGACAATATCGTCGAGGTATATATCCGCTATCTTCGAGAGAAACTCGGGGATCTGGATCACACGATCATTAAAACCGTCAGGGGCCTCGGTTACCATCTGCAGACAGAACAGCAGTAACTGGCAGTCTACACGAGATATCAAATATCAAGCATTTTACACAGGAATATCATGACGCATTGCATGTTTAACATTTCAATCGTTGTGTTTTAAGTATGATCACATTAGGGAGATCATCATGAAAGTTCATCCTCTGGAAAAACTGAATATTTGGCGGCAATCCCTGGTAGGGCAGCTCCTGCTGCGTTTCTGGGTGTGCCATATCATTTTTTTTACGTTAATTGGGGCTATTCAGTATACTTCCCTGAAAAATTCCCTGTATCAGAGCGTGGAGCAGAACCTGCTTTCAGACTATTACGCCATACGGAACAGTATGGGGAGCTGGCTTTCGAGCAGTGAGCTTCCTCCGGGAAGATTCTCCGAACTCCGCCCGGGAAATTTTGTGGCGTTTTATACCAGCGACTATCAACTTAAATCGATTGTTTACAGCTACGGCAAGACGAACAGTACGGTCCCGAATCTCAGCCGCAACCAACTGCAGTTTGATCTTGCTGAGAAGGCGAGATCCGGCGGATGTTTTATTTTTCAGGATACCGACGAACAGCAGTATATGCTGATGGTGGCCCCGGTCGTAACGAACCAGCTTTCGGTAAACAGTCTCCCCCTGGAACAAAACAACGATATTCAGCCTTATGCGGGCTATGCTTTGATCGGTCAGCCGCTGGCTGAACAGGACCTGATCTTGAGCCGAAATCTCAGAGGATATACTTTTAACGCGATCATCATTATTCTACTCAGTACATTTTTTACAGCGCTGGTTTTGCAGAAACCACTGGAACCGCTTCTGAACATTTCCTCTACGGCCCGCAAGATTGCCGCCGGCCGCTATGACCTGCGCCTTCCGTATATGAATAAAACCGCTTCGGAAATCCAGCAGCTTCGGGAAGCTTTAAACCATATGCTTGGACAGATGGAGAATGCTCTAAATACGGAAAGATCGGCTAAAAACCGGATGGCTCGGTTTATTGCCGATGCTTCTCATGAACTCAGGACTCCGCTGACCTCGATCAGAGGCTTCCTGGAAATACTCCAGCGGACAGGTATGGCAGACAAAGAGACTTTGGATGCCGCCCATCAGACCATGCTGATCGAGACGGAAAGACTGATCAGGCTTACCGAGGGTCTGTTGACCTTAAATCGGATCGCCCAGGAAGAAATAAACAGCGATCATTCCGAAGAGCTCAATTCCGGACTGCACGATGTGCTTCCCGAGCTTATGCCGCTTTTGGCCCCCCTGCTTAAAGACCGTACTTTCAGATTCAACGGCCAGGATTTCCGGACAATTGATGATTTTGTCTCAGAAGTCCTGGATACGTCACAAGTACTTCCATTAAAACCCGATGAACTGAAACAGATACTGTACAATCTTGTTAATAACGCTATTCAACATACACTTTCCGGTGGAACGATTGATATCCTCGCTAAATCGGAAAATTCCCGTTTTATTCTATCCGTCAGGGATAACGGTGAAGGAATCCCGGTTGAAGACGTTCCTCATATTTTTGAAAGGTTTTTCCAGGGAGACCGTTCCCGTTCCCATGGAAAAGGCCAAGGATCGGGACTCGGCCTGGCAATCGTATCCGAACTGGTGTACCTTCGCGGAGGAGAAATACGGGTCGAAAGCACTCCCGGAGAAGGAACCACCTTTACAATATCTTTCCCACTGATTCATGTGAAAAACGATAACCTAGATGAAACAAAATAATTGATTGATCATTCTACGACAGGATTAATGCCAGGATAAAGCCGAGCATGATGCCGACATTGGCATATTCACTGTGGGAATGGTGGCTTTTCGGAATCAGTTCGTCACTGCTGATATAGATCATTGCTCCGGCCGCAAACGCCAGAAAGAAAGCGATGATGAGCGGAGAGATCAGGCCAAGAATCATTCCCAGCCCGGTACCGAGCAGCGTTGACATACCGGTCATGGTCGTAATCAGGACGACCCTCGATTTCGGGACGTTGGCGAGACACAGCGGCATCGCCACACAAAGACCTTCAGCAATATTATGCAGACCGATTGTCAAGGCTGTCATGACGCCCATGTGATACGATACTTCGCTGGTCGCACCGATCGCGATCCCTTCGGGAAGATTATGCAGTGTGATTCCGAGCGCGATAAAATACCCCATCTTGGCATAGTTACTCAAATCCGCTTCAACCTTGTGAATGTGCGGCATTGAAATATCCACCAGAAACAGGAACAGAGCTCCGGCTGCAAAGCCGGCAATACAAATGATACTGTTGCTCATGTCTAGGCTGGTCGGAATCAGACTTAAGGCAGATATCCCGATCATGATTCCTGACGCAAATCCGAGCGATATTGAAAGTATCTTGTTCGTGATATTTTTTATCGAGATAGAGATGACAGCGCCAAGCCCGGTAACCAGACCCGCTATCAGCCCGTAGAGTAGAATCGTAATAATAATCACTCCGGTATTATTTCTTCACAACCGCTCTTTCCAGGATGTTATAGAGTCTGTTAACCATACTCCTGGGATCGATGATCAGCCCGGCGGCAATCTGCGAGTTTTCCAGAATCTGTTCCGCCGCTGCCGCAGCAAATGCGTCGCCCGACTTGCGCAGTTCATTGATTCCCTGAATGACCGGATGCCGGCTGTTAATCTCCAAGATTCCTGCTGGGATATCTTCCATATCCTTGTTCATGATCTGCATCATTTTCTGCATACTATGCGTTCCGTATGAGCTGAGCACAACCGCAGGACTGTCCACGAGACGTTTGGAAGCACGCACCTCGGTTACCCTGTCCCCGAGTGTTTCTTTGAACCAATCCAATAAGGCCTTCACTTCATCCTCTGGAATTTCACTTTCGGCATTACCGGGCTGCTCAGCATCTAAATCCGGCAGATCCTGACTGTCCTGTTCGGCCGCAACAATCTTCTTCTCTTTGAATTCAGGAAGCCCGCCTAAGATGTAGTCATCAATCGGTTCATACGTATAAAGCACTTCGATGCCCTTGTCCTTAAATATCTCAAGATACGGCCCGGATTCAATGACTTTACGGTTAGAGCCGCTGACATAATAGATCGCTTTTTGTTCCTCTTTCATTCTTCCAACGTAGCCTTCCAGTGAAATCAGCTCACCTTCAGCCGTCATGTTGGATTCAAAGCGCAGAAGCCTGACCAGCGCATCCTTGTGGGCATAGTCCGAAGCTGCTCCTTCTTTGATGAACCTGCTGAATTTTTCCCAAAATTGATTGTATTTGGCCGGATCATCTTTGGCTTGCTCTTCGAGATATTTTAAGAATCTGCCGGTGACTACCTTGTTCAGTTTGGCGACAAGCGCATTGTCCTGAAGGGTCTCCCTGGAAATGTTCAGGGGAAGGTCATCACTGTCAATGACGCCGCGTACAAACCGCATCCACTCCGGCACGATGGCTTCAGATTTTTCCTGAATCAGGACTTTTTTGCAGAATAGGTTAACGCCTCTCTCCATTTTGCTGAAGCCGAACCGCTCATAATTTTCTCCGGGCACAAACAGCAGTGCTTTGATGGAAAGTGGCGCATCGGAGGAAAAGTGCATTCTGTAAGATGGCTCGTCAAAAGCATTGTCGATATATTTATAGAATTCCGTATATTCCTGCTCACTGATTTCGGATGCGTTTTTCGTCCATATTGCTTCGACGGTATTGACTTTTTCACCGTTGACTTTCACGGGATAAGGGACAAAACTCGAATACTGTTTGATAATCCTGTTGATTTCGTCAGCTTTGCTGAAATCATAGGCATTTTCTTTTAACTGAAGAACGATCCTAGTCCCGTAATTGCTTTGATCACCCGGTTCTATTAAATAGCTTCCTGCTCCGTTTGAAGACCAGATCCAGCTTTCGGAGTCCGGTCTGAAAGAGCGGGTATAGAGCGTTACTTTCTCCGCAACCATAAACGCTGAATAAAATCCGACGCCGAACTGTCCAATCAGGCTTAAATCGGTATTGTTTCCGGATCCGGCCTTTCTGACCTCGGTCAGCTGTCTGATAAATTCCTTGGATCCTGAATGGGCGATCGTACCCAGATTCTCAATCAGTTCTTCTTTGGTCATTCCGATCCCATTATCGGTAATGGTAAGCGTGTGTTTTTCTTCATCCGTTTCGATGGAAATTTCCAACGGCTGTTCGGATTCGCTTATCTCATTTTCGGTGAGCCTGCAGTAGCGCAGTTTCTCCGTAGCGTCAGCTGCATTGGATATTAATTCTCTTAAGAAGATCTCTCGCTCCGTATAGAGAGAATTAATAACAATATCCAGCAGCTGGGTGATTTCTGTCTGAAACTCCCTCGTTTCAACATTGTTATTCATCATTACCAACCCTCCCAATCATTTCATATGGCTGTGCTTTGGTCGAATCAAAAATCGACCATCATATTATACCATGGAATGGAAAAAAATCTAACATTCAAACACTTGTTCCTTCAAATACTTGTTCCTCTGACTTTCTTAGTGCTGAAACCAAAAAAATATTCCAGTATTCAGGATGGTGTTCTAATTTTTGGAATGAAATGATACGTATATAGAGGACTTTTTACGAGTCATCACGAAAAATAATATAACGAAATATAGTTTAACAAAATATCATTTTTGAAGAGTTACCCGCTAATAGAGTTTGACATCATTCTTATCGAATGATTAAATCTTTAAATTCCATTATCTGAATACAAAAGAAGGTATAGGAGGAGAATATCATGGGATTGACGCGACGGTATCTTGCGCTTTTGCTCGTTTTGCTGCTTCTTTGCGTTGGGGCTTTATCTGGCTGCGGCGGAAAAGAAGAACCCGCTGCCCAAAATGAAGCAACCTCGGCTCCGACAGAGACAGAAACACAGACTTTACCTGATGATAACGAAATTGTATCCGGTCTGATCGGGAAAGGACAGCTGGTCAAAGAAATGGCCTATGATTATGTGATTGTTGGCGGCGGAGCATCTTCGGAAAGCAAAGTCTGGTTCAAGGATCAGAAAATGAAAATGGAGGGCACCTTTAACGGCCCAAAGATGACTTTTATTTTTGATAGGTCCAAGAAGGAGTTTATTACTTATACCTCGGGTCAAAACAGCGCCATAAAAATGACGTTAAGTGAATATAACGGTCCGGATACCACCACCCCTGTTGATTATGTCAGTGGTCTTGTTGAATCTAAGTATACAATAGGCGGGACTGAAACAGTCAACGGCATGGAGTGCAAAGTCCTTACTTTCACCAACGAAGGATCAACTGTCAAGGAATGGATCAGCACCGAGTACGGCATTGTTGTGAAGGCCCAATATGAGGCAGGGGGCGAGATGACCACTATGGAATTCAAAAACCTGCAAATTGGAACAGGTGCCGTACCCGCTGGGACTTTCGACCTGCCGTCAGGAATGGAAGTGGTCGACATTAACGGCATGATGAATCTCGACAGCAATAAATAACAGATAAATAAAATAGTAGATGAATGGCTTTTTCATATTTCCGACTGTAGGGTGAACCCCTAGAACAAGCGTAACTTAAAATCTATAAGATACTGTTAATCGTTTTATACTGTTGACAGTATTTTTTTAATGGTTTTTTTAACTTAGGTGTTGCGTCATATACCCTTACCGGTTCGTGGATTCCAAAAGCACCCTCCCCTTTGCCGTGAGCGTCCACAAGATTGCTCCCGCTTCTCCGTTTCCTTTGCTGCAGCAGCCCCCGCACCCCTTACATTGTTCATTGACGCAGGCTGCATTATCCGCAGTTAGGTATCCAAGTCTTTGCAGGTCATTCAGCATTTGTTTGATCATCTCTGGATCGAGATCTAATTTTTTTGCCAGCGAAGAAAAGGAGTTCGCTTGTTTACCGGCAATTTCTGTTAACAAATTGATCAGCATCGCAATACCTCCTGCCTATTCTTCGTTTAGATGAACAACGAACCGAGCTGAAAGATCAGTACCGCTGCGATCCAGCCAATAATCAGTGAGTAGAGAACAGAAAACAGTGTCCATTTAATAGAATTGGTCTCCTTTTTAATTATTCCGATGGTCGCTGCACAGGGTGAATAAAGTAGGGTCATTACCATAAAGGCATAGGCGGAGAGCGGCGTAAAATGCTGTGCTAAGACTGCTCCAAGCATTCCTTCGCCTGTCCCGTAAACCAGCCCGAACGTCGCAATGATTGCTTCCTTGGCACCAATCCCGACAAGAAGTGCTACAGAGGCCTGCCAGCTGCCAAAACCAGCCGGGGATAATATAGGTGCGATGACTGTGCCTAATTTTCCAAGGAGACTTTCGGCGCTTCCAGGTTCAACGCCGACCGGGAAAACGGATAGCATCCAGATCAGGATGACGATCCCGAGGATCACAGTCCCTGCTTTCCTGACAAACGACTCCGTTTTTTCCCACATGTGCCGTATCAGGCTCTTCAGCGTTGGCAGACGATAAGGCGGGAGTTCCATAACAAAGTAGGATTTTTCCTGCTTGAACAATGTTTCACTCAGGATTTTCCCGGCGGCGACAGCAACCATGATCCCTAAAAGGTACAGTGAAAAAATAACCAATCCTGCCAACGGTATGATGCCGATCGTTTTGCCCCTAAAGAATGCCCCGGCAAACAGCGCATAGACCGGAAGCCTGGCACTGCAGGAAATAAACGGACTGATTAAAATACCGATCATACGGTCTTTCCGGCTGTCCAAGGTTCGGGTGGACATGATTCCGGCCACATTGCAGCCGCTGCCGACAATCATGGCAACGGCCGTTTTCCCGTGCAGCCCGACAGCATTCATCAGCCGGTCCATAACATAGGCTGCCCTGGCCATATAGCCGCTGTCTTCAAGAAAAGAAATCAAGAAATACATGGTAAACATCATCGGGACAAATACGAGTACAGAACCTACCCCGCCGATCAAAGCATCGCTGACAAAGGACTGGGCCAGGACCGGAGCGTTTACCAGCAAGCCGGAAACATACCGCCCCAGGATCCCGAAGGCACTGTCCACATAGCCCCCAAGAGCATTATTGCCGAGACCCATTGTGATTTGGTACAGCAAAAACATGATTACAAAGAACAAAGGAATCCCGATCCATTTATTTGTTACGACCCTGTCAATCATTTCTGTCAGATCTTTCTGCGGAGGCGTTTCTCTTCGGACACAATCCCTAATGATTTGGCCAATAAAGGTATAACGCTGGTCTGCCAGATAGATTCCGGGCTCAAGACCAAAACGGCTCGTTATCCTGTCCTTTTCCTTGTCAGCCAGTTTTTCCAGGGTAGGACAACCTGCTATTTGCGTTCGAGCAAACGCCTCATCCTCGAGCAGCCTGGCAGCCACCAAGTTCGCCGATTCTTTACCAGCAATACCTTCTTCGAGCAGGGCCTCAGCCAAAGCTCCAGATTCCCGGTTCATTGTTTGCCAATAGTCTGGCTGGACGGGTCGGCCTGGTTTTACTTTCATTGCCGTTGAAGTCTCCAGCAGCTCCCGAATCCCTTTGTTCTTCGTTGCCACTGTGGTGACAACCGGCACGCCAAGAACATCTCCAAGTTTCGCTGTATTGATGAAAATATTCTTTTTCACTGCTTCATCTGTCATATTTAATGCAATGATTACATTCGTATCCATCTCAATCAACTGTAACGTGAAATAAAGATTCCTCTCCAGATTTGCTGAGTCAATCACGTTCACAACAACATCGGGTTTTTCCTGCAAAATATAGTTTACCGCAACTATTTCATCCTCCGAACTGGCGGAAAGACTATACGCCCCGGGTAAGTCAATTACGCTGATCTCATCCCCGTTGAACCTGACCGTACCTTCTTTTTTCTCAACGGTTACTCCCGGCCAATTGCCAACATGCTGCCTCGAGCCTGTCAACGCATTAAAAATGCTTGTTTTCCCGCAGTTTGGGTTTCCAACAAGAGCTATCGTAAAATTCTTTTCCATCTGTTAATCCTTCCCCTGAAACACTTGCGATTAAGCATTCCATACAATGTTTGTTTCAATATTTATTACTGTCTATGCTGTTTTAACAAGGTATAATTTGCGGTGTTTATCATCGCAAATTATACATGATAGTGATTATGATTATCATCTGATGACCAAAAATAGGGAGGAAGATTCATATTATCTGTTCCAAATCTCTTCAACCTGAATTTTCCTGGCATCGCTTTTACGGATAGCAAGATGATATCCCCTCAGATTAATCTTCATAGGGTCCCCCAGCGGAGCTTGGCCGTCAACTTTAAATTCTGTCCCTTTGACCAGGCCCATATCTGTCAGTTTTTTTCTTAATACGGCATCCATGTGTATATTGACAATTCTGGCATTCGAGTTTACGGGTATCTTGTCCATTGTTAGAAAGGTAGCGTCCATTGCAATCTCCTTATAGATTTTTTAAATTTATTATTTTGTTCAAATGTCATAACGATATGACGATTTTGATAATGATTATCGAATTCACATCATAAATATAACGTTTATTGCTCAAAATGTCAATTCGTATCTTCCTTTCAAGTATTGAGCTTTTTATTGAAATATGCCGGAATGAAATGATATACTTAAATAACTCTTTTTTCAGGGAGTATTTAACTTTGCAGGAGGCTGATCTTCCTTTGAATTATTCCGTCTATCTGGTGATCGGTTTAGGCGGTGCACTTGGAGCTATTGCCCGTTATGTACTTTCCACCTGGATTTATCAAAAATATTTTTATACTTTTCCCTGGGGAACCTTCGTCGTCAATATGCTGGGGTGTTTTGTTCTGGGCATTGTCTATGTACTAGGAGTTGAAAACCTCGTAACCAGCCCGAATACCCGTTTATTTATATCTGTGGGTTTTCTGGGTGCGTTTACAACCTTTTCTACGCTGAGCCTTGAAACTCTGAATCTTATTAAGAGCGGAGAAATTATTGTAGCTGTGCTGAACGGTCTGGGAAGCATGATTGTCGGACTGATTGCAGTCTGGCTTGGAATGAGCCTGACTCAGCTATTAATAAAATAAAGGAAGGGATCCTAATGGTAAAGATATCCGGTCAGGCAAGACGCATCCGCATCTACATTGGAGAAGCCAGCAAATATAAAGGAGTATCCCTCTATCACACGATTGTCTTAAAGGCCAAAGAGCTGGGCCTGGCAGGTGCGACTGTCTTTAGGGGAATTGAAGGATTCGGCGCCAATACGAGAATCAAAACGTCCAGGATACTGGATCTTTCCAATGACCTTCCCATCGTTATTGAAGTAATAGACAGCGCTGAGTATCTGCAGGACTTTCTGCTTTTTTTGGACGAGGTCGTCAATGAAGGATTAATAACCGTCGAAGATCTGGAAGTTATGAAATATTCGCCAAAAAAATAAAGCCGTCTTAGCGGCTTTATTGATTCTGATCTAGCAGCAGGAGATACCGGGCATAACGGGATTCCGAAGGCTCTTTTCGGCCTGAAGAATAGAAAGCGACCTCACCATGACCGTCCTCAGCAAAAAGTTTTCTTTCAGTCAGGATTTTTTTCAGATAATTGACGGTTCCGGTACTTCCATCAATAATGTGCGTATCAGCAGGAAACAGTTCCTGCAGAATCCGCTTAAAATATGGAAAGTGTGTGCATCCTAAAACGACAGTACCATACTCGGTCAAATTATGAGTGCCAAGTTTGCGATTCAGGTATTTCAGGATTTCATCTTTGTCAAAATAAAAATTCTCTGCATATTCAACAAGCTCCGGAAATGCTTTGCCATCTACAAGATGGTCCTGATCCAGTCTGGTGACCAGATTTTGATACTTTTCTTCGCGAAGTGTGAGCGGGGTGGCCATGACCAGGATTCTCTTGGAACCATTATTTTCGACAGCTGGTTTTACTGCTGGTTCCATGCCAAGGATTGGAAAATCATATCTTTGGCGAAGCTCATTGATGGCAATACTCGTCGCCGTATTGCAGGCAACTACCAGAATTTTTATCCCTTCAGCAGCCATGAAATCAACAGCATCCAAAACCAGTTTCAGGACTTCTTCCTTGCTTTTGGTCCCATAAGGCACATGATCAATATCCGCGTAATAAATAAAATCCTCCCGGGGCAGCTGCTTGATCGCTTCATGCAGTACGGTGATTCCACCGACCCCGGAGTCAAAGAAGCCTATGCGCATTTTTTTCAACTCACAAACTTTGTTTTTTCTTAATAAATTATAACCTATATCTTGTTAATCTTACAAAGAATATTATCACCATTTTCGTCTTGTTTTTAAAAGATTTGTTTAAAAATTTGTTCAAAAAATATTCGAACTGTCTATAGAAAAAGCTAAAAAATATGTATAATAAAGTAGTAACTTGAGAGAAAAAGGCTTAAAAAATAATATTTGGCACAGGTGCAGGAAATGAATATAAAACCTATCAATAAAAAACTAAAATTATACGGCTTTAACAACCTGACGAAAACGTTGAGCTTTAATTTCTATGATATCTGCTATGCTTTATCGCAGGATCAACATAAGAAATACATTGAGTACATTGATGAAGAATACAATGCCGACAGGCTGGTTAAAATTCTAACTTCTGTCGCTGAGATCATTGAAGCCAATATTCTGAATATCGCCAATCAGGATTACGACCCTCAGGGCGCCAGTGTCACCATGCTGGTTGCTGAAAACCAGATTATGATCCGTGAACCGATGGAAATTCTTGAAAACGAGGCCCCGGGTCCTGATTCGCAGTCATTGGTCGGTCATCTGGATAAGAGTCATATTACGGTGCATACGTATCCGGAAAACCACCCTGATAAGGGGATTAGTACGTTCCGGGCCGATATTGACGTCTCCACCTGCGGCCAGATCTCGCCGCTAAAGGCTTTAAACTACTTGATTACGAGTTTTGAACCGGATATTGCGATTATCGATTACCGTGTCCGGGGCTTTACCCGGGATGTCAACGGTCGAAAATATTTTATTGATCATAAGATCAATTCCATTCAGAATTTTATTTCGGAAGAGACCAGAAACAGATATCAGCTGATTGATGTCAATGTCTATCAGGACAATATTTTCCACACCAAAATGCTTTTGAGAGAGTTTGATCTTGACCATTATTTGTTCGGAGCTGAAAAGGAAGAGATATCCTCCAGCAAAAGAAGAAGGGTCAAACAAAGAATCAAACATGAGATGCAGGAGATTTTCTCAGGAAGAAATGTTTTCTAGGACATACTAGTTGTCATTAAAAAAGATGCCAGTAAGGCATCTTTTTCTGCATCTCAGCTAAGTTTGGAGACTGCATCGGCATAGGCCAGGGCGCTAGCATCGATGACGTCGGTACTTACTCCCTTGCCGACATAATAATTTCCGTCGGCAAAAATTTTAACAGTTGCATTCCCCAACGCCTCTTTGCCGCGGCTCACAGATTTGATACTATAATCCTCGAGCCGGACTTCGTTACCGGTAATTCGGTCAATTGCTTTAAACACCGCATCGACAGGACCATTTCCGATCGCCGCATCGGTTATCTCCGTACCCTGTATTTCCAAAGTAACCGCAGCGGTGGCCGACTGTTTCCCTGATGTAGCTACGGATATATTCTTGACCTTGATCCTGTTTTGCTCAGGTATACCCGTTCCCATCAGAATATGCAAATCTTCATCGTAGATTTCTTGCTTCTTATCGGCCAGCAATAGAAATTCTTCGTAAAGGGTATTCATCTGGCTATCTTCCAGCTTATATCCGAGTTCCTCCAGCCTGTGTTTCAGCGCATGCCTTCCTGATCTGGCACTCAGGACAATCTGGTTCCTCGGTACGCCGATGGTCTCCGGATCAATAATCTCATAGGTCTGTTTCTCTTTCAGGATGCCATCTTGATGAATACCGGAAGCATGCATAAACGCATTTGTCCCGACTATCGCCTTATGGCTCGGTACAGGGACCCCTGTGATTGAGGAAACCAGTCTACTGGTTGCGGCAATTTCCCGGGTGTTTACAGCTAAATCGATGCCGTAGCGATCTTTCTGGGTATACATCGCCATAACAACTTCTTCCAAAGCAGTATTGCCGGCTCTTTCACCTATCCCGTTGATAGTGCCTTCCACTTGATCGGCCCCGGCCATAACCCCGGCTAGGGTGTTTGCTGTGGCCATTCCAAGATCATTATGACAATGGACACTTATTTTCACCCGGTCAATATTAGGGACATTGGTTTTGATATAGGAGACCAGTTCGCCGAATTCCCAAGGAGTCGCGTATCCTACAGTATCCGGAATATTTACGACTGTTGCTCCGGCTGCGATTACGCGCTCAAATATCTTAGCCAGAAAATCATAATTACTCCGAAAAGCGTCTTCAGCATAAAACTCGACATCGTTCAGATATTTTTTGGCATATCTGACGGCTTCTTCAGCCTTTTGGATTACCTGTTCCGGTTTTAGCCTGAGTTTTTTCTCCATATGAATCGGGGAAACAGCGATTCCGGTATGAATTCTAGGGTTCTCAGCTTCTTTGAGAGCCTCGGCACAAAGGTCAATATCTTTTTTCACACAACGGGTTAGTCCACACACTGTGATCCCCTTAACCTCCCTGCCAATGATTTTCACAGATTCGAAGTCCCCGGGAGATGAAGCCGGAAAGCCCGCCTCCAAAATGTCTACGCCGAGTGTAACCAGCTGCTTGGCAATCTCTAGTTTTTCCCGGACATTTAACGTGATTCCGAGAGATTGTTCACCATCTCTTAACGTAGTGTCAAACAAATATAATCTGCGCATAAAACATTACCTCCTTATAACGTCGCCGCCCCTTGCCATCCTTTACACTGCAACTTTTGTCCATCCGTGGGTTTGTCGGTTCTTTCCCTCCATGGAATTGCGACATTAGCTAGCCATGGACTTGTCGCTCCTTTCCCTCCATGGAATCGCGACATTAGCTAGCCATGGACTTGTCGCTCCTTTCCCTCCATGGAATCGCGACATTAGTCCATCCATGGACGTCAAAAAGCCTTCGTCTCAAATAATGAGACGAAGGCCAATTCGCGGTACCACTCATGTTAACGGCATATGCCGTTCACTCGACAGGATGCGGGAAAACAATGAAATCATCTTCCGATATCCCCTTCCTTTTAACGGCGGAAGACTCCGTCCGGTCCTACTACCTGAATGGTTTCAGCCGGCAACTCAAGGGGGAGTTCAGTCTTTCGTCTTGACCGCTTTTCACCAGCCTGCGGCTCTCTGCACAAACACTCCGGACTTATTATTCCCTGTCATCATCTCTTCATATATTCCTATTCACTATATCAGTCCAATTACTTCTTTGTCAATACCTTTGTTAATACCTTGTTAATACCTTTATTCACCGAGACTGTGCATTCTCCACTCACATTCTTTTTCTAACCGCCTAAAGTAATATCCTGCGTATTATACCACTTCAGAGCATCATAGAAATGCTCTTCCTTAAAATCAGGCCAGTAATCATCGAGTACATAGAAATCCGCATAAACACTTTGTGCAGGCAGGAAACCGCTGAGTCGGCGTCTTCCTCCCCAGCGAATCAGCAAATCAACTCTGGAAATATCATTTGATTTTAACTCTTTAATAACCTTTCTCTTATTTTTTTCGGCAGTACGAAGATTTCCCAGATCCCATTCCCAGCCGTAATTGACGAGAAAATTCACTCTAATGCCGCCTTTGCCGACCTTTGTCCGACGCGTATATGGCAGCAGCGCTTTGGGGAACATCTTAGATTCTGTATCGCCAATCACTAACAAGGACACGTCCTCGCTCGCAATCATACCAATTGCATCAATGCAGGCCTGCACAAAAGCTTTCTTCTGAGTAGCTGGTCTTTTGGTATTATCCACCGTAAAACCATAATAGGTCAGTTCTTTGACGCCGGCTCCCCTGCATAATTTCAGAAGTTTAAGTCCTGGGTCCAGACCTTCCCGGTAGCCCATCTCCTTTGGTAATCCATTGTTGTCTGCCCATCGCCGGTTGCCATCTGGGATAACCCCAATATGATTGGGAATTCTCATTCTGGATACTCCTTTACACTATGCCGATAATGTTCGATATTCTCTACAGGTTTACCATTATTGTTTCCAATTATCGTAGATTATTACAAATTATTTTCAGCTAATAAAAAGAAAACTTTGCTGACGCCACGCCTTGGTGTCAACCATAGCTGCATTTAGATATATCAGTATTTCTACTTTTTGATATACTAAAATGACTGAGTCGAAATTCTCCATCTCGGCTCAGCCTTAATATTTTCAGCCTTAATATTTTTCTGGTTTCTCAATTTCTTAAATCTTTGCTGTTATGGCCAGGTTTACCTGCTGCTAGCTCTGAGCCATCCGGCCGGATCTCTGTCTCCGGATATCGTATAGGTACCATCTTTGTAAACAAGACTGTATTTTTCCCTGGGAACCTCTGAGTTCTGCTGAATGACTTCAATCCAGTCGTCGTCTACTCCGCAGATAATTGCAACGTGACCGTAAGACCCCTCATCGAAGACCAGCAAGTCTCCTTCCCGGGGTTTTTCATTCCCTCCGTTAACGTACTGAACAAGGCCTCTCTGTTCATTCAGTTCGCCCTGCGCCAGCATCGGATTAAAGAAATATTTGGCGTTTCCAGCGCCGTCAGGCATCTCATGATGATAGATTTCATAATAGAATCGTTTGACGAATTCCACACACTGCCACTTGTAGCCGTAATAATAATCGTCTTTACTATAACTTAAGCCGTGGCTGGACATATAATTCGCGCCATTGGAATAGACTGGCACACCTTTATATTCATCGATTTTCGTACCGGCAGCAACGTCAGCTTGCCGGATTAGACGCGCAGTGTCCGCTGCTTCACTGGAATGATCCGCCGTTTGAGCTCCGTAGCTTGAGCCTGTCTGTGAATGATCGGTTGCATTGCCGGAAACTATTTTGGATACCATTACGATTGCTAAGGCAAATACGATGATTAAGATGGCGAGCAACGGTGTCTTGTTTCGTCTGCGATAGGTTCGCCTGGATTTCCTCATCGGGTCTGCTCCTTCATGATGTGTTTTATACTCGTCCCTATGAAATTATATATTTCTCCGCATATTTGCGCAAGCCTTACCGCGAACATGCCGATTGTAGAATAATGTTGAAACAGTTCCAATAAAAAATAGACAGATCCTGATTCCAGAATAAAACAAAAAATGATCGGGAAAAATAAATTAATTTGAAAAAAACTTTAAACGTATTATAATATTAAAGGTTACGTCCTCTTCATATGCAGGACGATTGGCAAGTATTACTTCTTTAAGATTTCGATATGCAAATACCAATATTCTTATTTATGTTCTTACTTGTTAAGGAGAAAGAATTAGATTACGACAGGAGAAATTGAATGTACGCTGACCATTTAAGAAATTTAGCAATTATTGCCCACGTCGATCATGGCAAGACAAGTCTTGTCGATGTCATGCTCAGACAAAGCGGAGCGTTTCGCTCCAATGAACAAGTCGAAGAAAGAGTCATGGACTCCAATGATCTGGAGAAGGAACGCGGAATTACCATTCTGGCTAAGAATACTTCCGTAAACTGGCAGGGTGTCAAGATCAATATTGTCGATACCCCTGGACATGCCGATTTTGGTGGAGAAGTCGAGCGCGTCCTGAAAATGGTCGACGGTGTGCTTCTGGTTGTTGATGCGTTTGAAGGCCCGATGCCTCAGACCAAATTTGTGCTTCGTAAGGCTTTGGAACTGGATTTGAAACCCATCGTCGTCATTAACAAAGTCGACCGGCCTGAAGCGCGTCCCTACGAAGTTGTCGATGAAGTCCTGGAGTTGTTTATGCAGCTTGGCGCGAGTGATGAACAACTTGATTTTCCAATTGTTTATACCTCAGCTCGTCAGGGAAATGCCGGTTATGAACCCGGGGAAATGACTGAAGATCTGGTCCCGTTATTCGAAACGATTCTGAAAGAAATTCCTGCTCCAGAATGCGATCCCGACAGTCCGCTGCAAATGCTGGCAACAACACTTGATTATAATGATTACCTTGGCAAAATTGCAATCGGACGTGTCTTCCGGGGCAAGCTGACTGCTAATACTCAAGTCGCTGTGATCAAGAGAGACGGATCGATCGAAAAAGTCAAAGTCGGTAAAGTATTTACCTTCCAGAACTTAGGCCGGGTTGATGTACTTGAAGCAAATGCCGGAGACATCGTAGCTATCAGCGGCATTCCCAATATCAATATCGGAGAAACCATAGCTGATCCGTTGAATCCGGAACCTCTTCCGATGATTGAAATTGACGAACCTACCCTGACCATGCTTTTCATGGTCAATACCGGTCCTTTTGCCGGAACAGAAGGAAAACATATCACGTCCCGCAAGCTCAGAGAAAGACTGTTTAAAGAGATTGAAACAAATGTTAGTCTCCGCGTGGAAGAAACTGAAAACATGGACTGTTTTCAAGTATCAGGACGTGGAGAGCTGCACCTGTCCATCCTGATCGAAAATATGCGAAGAGAAGGCTTCGAACTGATGGTCTCGAAACCGGAAGTTATTCTGAAGGAGATTGACGGTGTCAAATGCGAGCCATTTGAGCATCTGACTTGTGATATTCCTGATTCGTGCACCGGCACCGTGATTGAAATGCTTGGCACCCGTAAAGCTGAGATGCAGAACATGGTCAACATGTCCGGTGGCGTTACACGCCTGGAGTTTTTGATTCCGGCACGCGGATTGATCGGCTTCAGGGGGGACTATCTGACCGAAACCCGCGGGGAGGGAATCATGGCTCATGTCTTCCATTCCTATCAACCGTATAAGGGCGATATTCAAGGCCGCAACCGGGGAGTCCTGGTCGCTTCAGATCCGGGAGAATCCACCGCTTATGCACTGTTTCAGCTGCAGGACCGCGGCAGAATGTTTATTGATCCCGGAACCAAAGTCTATGAAGGTATGATTGTCGGCCAAAGCAACCGCGAACAGGATATTGATATTAACATTGCCCGCAAAAAGCAGTTGACCAACATGCGCTCCAGCGGAGCCGATGAAAGCCTGAGACTGGAACCGGCAAAATTGCTCGGTCTGGAAGAAGCCCTAGAATATATCAATGATGATGAATATGTAGAAATTACACCCATCAACGTTCGCCTGCGCAAAAGATTTTTAGACAAAAACACCCGCACCCGTTATGAAAAACAAAAAAATATGAGCGGAATCTAATCCTCAAATCAGAACATCTGATAACGAAAAAGCCTGATCGAGAATCCTAAATCCCTTTCCGGATGATTCTTGCATTAGGCTTTTTTGTTTTTTGATTTTTAACCTGGTCATCATTAACTAGGCACATATTATTTTACTTTACCATAATATGGAATGTAAAAGGACAAATTTTATAAAATCAGGTGATCTATAATGGTTTTTGAGCTTCTGCTGGCTTTAAGCCTCCGTTTTTTTCTATTTGACTTTGTCTTATTTAAAAAAATCAGAGATGCCCTTAAGCAGAAAGGCTACTTTTTCTGCAAGTTGTTTGGCTGTCCATTCTGTCAAGGCTTCTGGTGCGGTTTAGCTATTTTCTTATATTACCATTCGCTCCAGCTTAACTTACAGCAGCTTATTGCATTTCTGGGCTTCGGCTTTATCTCTGCTTATCTGGGTCTTGTCTCTGCCGTAATCATTGACCCGCTTATTCAAAGATATGAGCGGAATACCGGTATACCACTTCAGTAGCCTGTAATCAATATTAGAGGGATCATTATTATTGAAATAAAAGTAACAAGAATAGAAAAAAGGGGGGACAAAAGTAGCGTATCCCCCTCCATTTTTCCTGTTATTCTTTGATGAAGGTCGCACAGTCAGTCTGTTCAGCGTTAGCTGCATTCCGGGGCTGCACTTCAATTTTTTCAGCTGTGCAGTGATCCCCATTCATATAATAATAACAGGTATTGACCACACATCTGATTCCAGTGTTAGGTCCTTGCATCTTCTTGGCTTTCATTGCAAAAATACCTCCGTTTTAATATTTTCGTTTTATTATGGACCGCTGAAAAGAAAATATTCTGTGGCCGGAAAGGTAAATTCTGTGTTTAATTTTTATGTAAAAAAATAACCTGACATTCATCAGGTTATTTGATCCGACTTGCTTTGGGCAATCAGCTGATATTTTTGTTCCCGGGTTAATTGTTTGATGCTGTATTCCCTTTGGAATGCTTCCGGCTTGGATGACACCTGTTCCAGGTATTTGAGGACAACAGGAAACCGCGACCGGGTATATTTAGCACCCTTACCCATGTTATGGGCTGTCAGCCTCTTTTCTATGTCTACAGTCCAACCTGTGTACAATGTTCCATCCTTGCATTCTACAATATAAACGTAAAACAATATAGAAGCCCCCAAAACGATACATGTGATCAATACAAATACTCAGTCACCCAACTTGATTCAACCTCTCAGTCTGACTCAGCCAATTGTCCAAGGTCGAAAGGTGTCTGCTGATATACATAATAGTTCAGCCAGTTTAAAAACAATAAATTGGCATGTCCTCTCCAGGTAACCTGAGGCATTTTCTTCGGGTCATCATTAGGAAAGTAATTTTTGGGAACCGCGATATCCAGGCCTTTATTCACATCCCGGTCATACTCGGTTTTCAGCGTAAACGCATCATACTCGGGATGGCCGGTAACAAAAAGATGCCTGCCATGCTTGCCGGCAACCATATAAACTCCGGCGTCATCCGATGTGGCCAAAACTTCCAGTTCCGGATGCTTCTCGATATCTTCTATACTGATTTCCGTATGGCGGGAATGCGGTGCATTGAATACTTCGTCAAACCCCCGCAGGAAATTATTGTTGTTGTTATGATTAATAATTTTATGGCTGAATATCCCAAACATTTTACTGTCAAGCGAATATTTCGGAATCCCGTAATGATAATATAATCCAGCCTGGGCTCCCCAGCAGACATGTATGGTTGAATAAACGTTGGTAAGGCTCCACTTCATGATCTGTTTGAGTTCATCCCAGTAGTCCACATCTTCAAATTCCAGATTTTCGACCGGTGCACCGGTGATAATCAGACCATCAAATTTTTGGTCTTTCACTTCATCAAAAGAACTGTAGAACCTGCTTAAGTGTTCTTCCGAAGTATTCGCAGGCTTATGCGTCCAAGTGTAAAGCAGTGTTATCTCTATTTGCAGAGGTGAGTTGCTCATCAAGCGCAAATACTGCGTTTCGGTAACGATTTTGGTAGGCATTAAATTAAGCAGTGCTATTCTTAAAGGACGAATATCCTGATGCTGTGCCCGGTTTTCGCCCATAATAAATATATTTTCATTCTCCAGGATTTCTTTTGCCGGTAAATCGTCCGGAATTTTGATCGGCATTCGCTTTCCTCCTCAAGTGTCAAAAGTATTTGGTCAAATGCATGCTCCAATAAAACAGTATAATCTATCTTTTATGATCATACCACATTTTCAACTGGCTTGCTTTAAGACAGGCGATTTTTGAAGTCCTCATAGCCGAAGCTGCGGACAGTCTCAAGGGTACCGTCAGCCTTGTTCAGGACAATATCCGGCAGCCGTATCCCATTGAATGTATTGTTTTTGACCATGGAGTAAATCGCCATATCACAGAAGACCAGGCGGTCTCCGGGATTTAAGGCCCGATCAAATGAATAATCGCCGATGATATCGCCGGCCAGGCAGGTTGGCCCCCCAAGACGGTACGTAGTTTTCTTTTCTCCGGGCTGCCCTGAGCCAATTATCCGGGGACGGTACGGAACTTCCAGTACATCCGGCATATGGCAGGCAGCTGAAGCATCCAGGATAGCAATGTTCATACCGTTATGCAGCGTATCCAGCACGGATGAGACCAAAAAACCGGCATTTAGCGCGATCGCTTCGCCAGGTTCCAGGTACACGGTAATGCCATAGGTTTCCCGCAGACGCTTGATGGTTCGAATCAGAAGCTCCCGATCGTAATCTTCACGTGTAATGTGGTGCCCGCCACCAAGGTTCAGCCATTTCATCCCAGGCAAGAACTGACCGAACGACTCCTCAAAGGCTTCGACCGTTGTCACCAGCGCATCGGCATTTTGTTCGCACAGCGTATGCAGATGCAGTCCGGAAAGGCCTTGGAGCCAATCCTGCTTCAAGTTTGCCCTGGTCACACCGAGTCTGGAATAGGGTCCACACGGATCATACATGCCATGACCTTCCTGGGTGGAACATTCCGGGTTGATCCGCAGGCCGCATTCTGCCCCTGCGGCAAGCGCCCGCTTACCAAACTTATCCCAC
The DNA here is from genome assembly GCF_047652685.1 of Dehalobacter sp. CP. Lineage (NCBI taxonomy): Bacteria > Bacillati > Bacillota > Clostridia > Eubacteriales > Desulfitobacteriaceae > Dehalobacter > Dehalobacter sp. CP. The sequence continues at coordinate 544,247 of NZ_CP157399.1, read as the reverse complement.
TGAGAAAAGCTATTAAATATGATATGATCGGATACAGTCAGGATCTCATCGAATTCATCCTCCCTGTAAGCCGGACTGAAAATATGCACTTCTTTGCCAAATTTTTCGCGGCCAAGCTTCGCCTCGTATACACCGCTGGCTGTTGTTCCGCACAAATATTGGGCAATCAAAGGGTATACCCGGAACATTGAAAATGCCTTCTGGGCGAGCAGAATTTTTGCTCCGCTCTGTTCCTGAATGCCTTGTAAAATTTTTAAATTTGAGATTAACAGATTCTCATCAACCACATAGCTCGGAGTCAGAACACAGTCAAACCAGTTTTCTGCATTTTCTGTTTCTACAGCCTTCAGTTCCTCAGTATTCTGTTCTCTTGCGTACAGGTCCATTATTGCGTTTCCCATCAGCGTACCAGCGCCGGATTGAAGTCCTGTTCCCAGGGCAGCCCCCACTTATTGAGTGCTTCCATAAAAGGATCGGGATCAAACTCTTCCATATTATAAACACCAGGTTTCGCCCAGGTACCGTTCATAACCAGCATCGCCCCGATCATCGCCGGTACGCCGGTGGTATAGCTGATGGCTTGGCTTCCTACTTCGCGATAGCACTCCTCATGATCGCAGATGTTATACAGATAGTAGGTTTTTTCCTTGCCGTCTTTAATTCCCTTGAAAATGCATCCAATATTGGTTTTGCCCTTGGTACGCGGGCCAAGGGAAGCCGGATCCGGCAGGACAGCTTTTAAGAACTGCAAAGGGATGATTTCCATTCCATTATAATTAATAGGCTCAATGCTCGTCATACCAACGTTCTCGAGACATTTCAGATGTGTCAGGTAGCTTTGTCCGAAAGTCATAAAGAAACGAATGCGTTTAATGCCTTTAATATTCAGCGCCAGGCTTTCCAATTCCTCGTGGTGCAGCAGGTACATATCCTTGACACCAACACCCTTGAAATTGTACTCCCTTTTGATCTCCATCGGCTCAGTCTCCACCCAGTGGCCATTTTCCCAATAGCTGCCTTTGGCCGTGACTTCGCGGATATTAATCTCAGGGTTAAAGTTCGTCGCAAACGGATAACCGTGGTCGCCGCCATTGCAATCCAAAATATCAATTTCATGTATCTCATCAAAGTGGTGCTTTAATGCGTACGCACTGAATACACTGGTGACCCCCGGGTCAAAACCTGAACCGAGCAGCGCGGTAATTCCTGCTTCTTTGAATTTCTCCCGGTATTCCCACTGCCACTTGTATTCAAAATGAGCAGTATCCTCAGGCTCATAATTGGCGGTATCAACATAACTGGTCTTTGTGGCCAGACAGGCATCCATAATATGCAGGTCCTGATACGGCAAAGCCAGATTCAGTACAACGTCAGGCTTCTCTTTGTTGATCAGTGCGATCAGTTCTTCCACGTTGTCAGCATCTACCTGGGCTGTTGTAATTTTGGTTTTACCTCCGCCCAGTTTTTCCGCTAAAGCATCACATTTCAATTTCGTACGGCTGGCAATACACAATTCTCCGAATACCTCTGAATTCTGACAGATCTTGTGAATTGCCACACCGGCGACGCCGCCGCAGCCGATAACGAGTACTTTTCCCATAATCATTTTCCTCCAATCGCTGAAATAATTTTTGCTGTAAGTTCCTGACTTTCATCCCTCTACTGATCATGAAACATAAAACTTCGCAGACATTTTGACAAATAAAAAACACTTAAGGAGGCGGTACTGCAAAACAGGGCAGTACACCACACCTAAGCGCGACGATCATGAAAAACTTGTTTATTTGGCTCTATTTACGTCAAGGGCGAAGGCCCTTTCCATTTAGAGTTATTTATTCAGCTTTCGAGGTTTCAGAGTCTATATAGCAAGGAATTACTTTTACTACTCTTATTGATCGTTTCATAAGTGTGATGTGCAGCGGATTTGCACACGGCTATGAATTAGCCAACTCATAACGCTTCGAGCCGCCCCGGCTCAATCAATAAGGCAACAAAGTTGCCAACTTCGGCTTTTGACCCGGCTGTCCGTATGGCCTTGGTCCTCTATAGCTTCTGCAGAGAACGGTCAAAAAATTCTTTGCTGAAAAGGCTCTACTGCCTCTTTTCGCAACTGAAATTATATCTAATATTTCGAGATATTTCAATAGTTTTTATAAATTAGTTTTGATAAGCTTCATTTTTTTCATTGTTTTCTTTTAAGATCTTACTTTTGAATTTCACGTACTTCTCTCATAGCGTAAAACCTTTGGATTGTAAAGCTGATCGGATCGCACCGCCGCCCAGGACATGATCTCCGTCGTAAAGCACGACAGCCTGCCCGGGAGTTACCGCTCGCTGTTTTTCTGTGAAGGCCACCTCGGCTGTTCCATCGTGCAACAAATTGACCGCTGCAGAGACTTTTGGTGCATTGTATCTGATCTTAACCAATATGTTTTGTAGGAGTTCAGGAGACACAGAAGAAATCAAATGCACATTTTCTGCAAGCAGACCTGAGCTGAATAGTTCTTCTTTTCTTCCGACCCGGACTGTATTGGTTTCAGCATTGATCGCTGTCACGTAAACAGGGAAACCGAGGGCGAGTCCGAGTCCCTTATGCTGTCCGACCGTATAGTGGTAAATCCCTTTATGCTGCCCAATCAAATTCCCCTCAGCATCAATAATATTGCCTTGTCCAATATCCTGAAGTTGACGGTACATCTCAATAAAATCCCCCGCTGTCCCTTCAACAAAACAGATATCCTGGCTTTCCGCTTTTTGCGCGACAGCAAGTCCTTCCCTGCCGGCAATCTGCCTGACATCCGCTTTGCGGTATTTTCCCAGCGGAAAAAGTGTATGGGTAAGCTGATCCTGGGTCAGATGGTAGAGTGCATAGCTCTGGTCTTTCGTTTCGTCGATCCCGGTTTTTAACACCCACTGCTGTGTTTTGTCATCGTATTCTTTCCTTACATAGTGACCGGTTGCAATGAAATCTGCACCCAGACCACGGGCTTTCTGCAGCAAAGCATCAAATTTTAAATGCCTGTTGCATTCGATGCATGGGTTGGGCGTTCTGCCCTGGAGGTATTCATTGCAGAAATGGTCAATCACCTTGTCTTCAAACTCCTGCCTGAAATTCATCACGTAATACGGAATTTCAAGCTTCCAGGCTACCCTGCGGGCATCGTTAACTGCCTCCAGACTGCAGCATGCTTTGGCCTTGTCCTCGGATTGCGGCCAGATCTGCATGGTGACACCGATAACACGATAGCCCTCCCGTTTTAACAACAAAGCGGCGACGGAGCTGTCCACTCCGCCGCTCATGGCAACAACCACAGTTTTCTTCATAACATTCTCCTGTCGTTGTTATTCTTCTCAAAACTTTTATTTTAAATTCACTGATTAGTCTATCTTGGAAAAAGCCTGTTCTAAATCAGCAATGATGTCATCAGCATCTTCGATCCCAATCGATAACCGAATCATGTCGGGTGATACCCCTGCAGCCAGCTGTTCTTCCTCGGAGAGTTGGGCATGCGTTGTGCTGGCAGGATGAATCACGAGGGACTTGGCATCCGCCACATTGGCAAGCAGAGAAAATAATTCAAGATTATTGATCAGTTTAACTCCCGCTTCCGCACCGCCTTTAATGCCGAACGTAAATATCGATCCAGGGCCTTGTGGAAAATATTTTAACGATAAATCAAAGTATTTATTTTCTTTTAAACCTGGATAATTCACCCACGAAACCTTGGAATGGTTTTTTAAATAATCAACAACCTTCCAGGTATTTGCCACGTGCTGTTTGACACGTAAAGACAGTGTTTCAAGGCCCTGAATAAACAGGAAAGAATTAAACGGGCTCAGGGCCGCACCGGTATCTCTCAAGAGCTGCACTCTGGCTTTCAGAATATAGGCTGGTGCACCCAATGTTGCATAGACCAGTCCGTGATAACTCTGATCCGGCTCTGTAAATCCAGGAAACTTGCCGCTTGCAGCCCAGTCAAATTTTCCGCCGTCAATGATCAGCCCGCCGATGGAGGTACCATGACCGCCAATAAACTTGGTTGCCGAATGGACCACAATATCTGCTCCGTATTCAATAGGTTTCAGAAGATAAGGCGTTGCAAACGTATTGTCAATAATAAGCGGTATCCCGTTATCGTGTGCCACTTTGGCAACGGCTTCAATATCGACGATATTGATCCCTGGATTACCGATCGATTCTACATAGATGGCTTTGGTCTTCTCTGTGATTGCTTTCTTAAAATTTGCGGGATCATCGGGGTTCACAAAATGGGTCTTAATCCCCAGCTTCGGAAGCGTAATTGCGAAAAGATTATGTGTTCCGCCATACAGCGTGCTGGCAGCGACAATCTCATCTCCAGCCCCGGCAATGTTTAGAATGGAATAGGTGATGGCAGCCGAACCTGACCCTACGGCAAGCGCCCCAACACCGCCTTCAAGCGCAGCGATTCTCTGTTCCAGAACATCGGAGGTCGGGTTCATAATCCGGGTATAAATGTTGCCGGGTTCTGCCAGAGAAAACAAATCAGCGGCATGCTTGGCATCGTTAAATACATACGATGTGGTCTGATAAATCGGGACGGCTCTGGATCCGGTAGTCGGATCAGGGACCTGTCCGGCATGGATCTGCAATGTATCAAATTTCCAATTTCCTTTGTTCATATCAACATCTCCTCATTATGTTTTTATAATTATTTTCTTAATTTATGTTTTAAACTTAATATCACCAGCCGCGTTCCTGCATTCGTTCACTGGCATTGATTAAAGAAATCTCCAATCCCGGCATCGCTTCACCTAAATTCCGGGATACTTCGGTTAAGACCTCAGGCTCGTTATAGTGGGTTGTTGCCAGAACAATGGCCTTAGCCCGTGCCCTCGGATTCGATGACTTGAAGATTCCGGAGCCTACGAAGACCCCATCTACACCCAACTGCATCATCAAAGCGGCATCCGCTGGGGTTGCAATTCCGCCTGCGGCAAAATTCACTACTGGCAGCTTCCCGTTTTTGGCGACGGACAACACTAGGTCATAAGGTGCTCCCATCTCTTTGGCCGCAGTCATCACCTCTTCTTTCGGCATTGTTTTCAGTCTTCTGATTTCACTCAGTACCGTCCGCATATGCCTTACTGCCTCAACAATATTCCCCGTTCCTGGCTCTCCTTTAGTCCTGATCATCGCTGCTCCTTCTCCGATCCGGCGCAAAGCCTCTCCAAGATTGCGGGCTCCGCATACGAAAGGTACTGCAAAGGCCTGCTTATCAATGTGATAAAGATCATCCGCCGGGGTAAGGACTTCACTCTCGTCGATATAGTCTACGCCCAGGCTTTCCAACGCCTGTGCCTCAACAAAATGCCCAATCCTCGCTTTGGCCATAACCGGAATCGTAACCGCTTCCATAATCTTTAGAATGATTGTTGGATCAGCCATTCGGGCCACCCCTCCGGCTGCCCGGATATCTGCCGGAACGCGTTCCAAGGCCATAACTGCGCATGCGCCTGCTTCTTCAGCAATCTTGGCCTGATCCGGAGTTGTCACATCCATGATCACTCCGCCTTTCAGCATCTCCGCTAATCCTGTTTTCAGTTTCCATGTTCCTTTTTCTGTCTTGCTCATCATGGCCTCCGTATTGATTAAATATTTCTTATTTCGACTGCACTTAACTCTCCTGAAACATTAGCGTGCTCAGGTAACGTTCACCGGTGTCAGGAAGGACAACAACAATCCTTTTTCCTTCATTTTCCGGACGTTTAGCAACCTCCAGGGCTACATAGACTGCGGCACCGGATGAGATCCCCACCAGGAGCCCTTCCTCCCTGGCCAGTCTGCGCCCTGTTTCAAAAGCCTGATCATTCGTTACTTTATAAATTTCATCGACAAGCTTTAGATTAAGGACTTGTGGAATAAACCCTGCCCCAATTCCCTGAATCTTGTGCGGTCCAGGCTTCCCACCGGACAAAACAGGAGAATCATTCGGTTCCACCGCAATGATTTTAACATCAGGTTTCCGTGATTTAAGAATTTCACCAACCCCTGTAATCGTCCCGCCTGTTCCTACGCCGCCTACAATAATATCGACCTTCCCGTCTGTATCACTCCAAATCTCTTCAGCGGTTGTGTTACGGTGAATTTCCGGATTGGCTGGATTTTCGAACTGTTGGGGGATAAAAGAATTTGGCATCTCCTCCGCCAGCTCCAGCGCTTTTTTTATAGCCCCGTTCATTCCATCAGCCCCAGGGGTCAATACAAGTTCAGCGCCATAAGCTTTAAGCAAGCTACGTCTTTCAACACTCATTGTATCCGGCATCGTCAGAATTAATCGGTATCCTCTGGCTGCTGTAACAAAGGCCAGTCCAATTCCAGTGTTTCCACTCGTTGGTTCAATGATCACCGAATCTTTATTAATCAGCCCTTTTCCCTCAGCCGTTTTGATCATATTCAGGGCAATTCTGTCTTTGACGCTTCCACCTGGGTTGAAGGATTCCAGCTTAGCCACAATCTCCGATTTTATCCCCACCGTTATTTTATTTAATTTTACCAATGGAGTACCACCAATTAAGTCTGTTAACTCTTCATAGATTTTACTCATCTAAACACGCCCCTTCTAAATATCATAATGTCTATAGTTTTTGTAGTGTTTAAAGATATAGTAGTAGGGTTTTAAGCATTTGTCAATACTATTCTGACTAATTTATCTGTTATTCCTATGGACTTTATAGTTTTCCATAGAGAAAAATTGACCTTATGCTGCCAGGTAACGGGCATATAAAAAACCCCATGGTTTTTCCAAACAACCATGGGGCAAGATTAAAATACACAGTATTAAATGCAATAATTGTCAAAGGAATTATTGTTCATTTTTTTATATTCCTCCATCAGGTCCGCCAAAGTATAAGAATCCAGTACCTTTACCATTGCATTTTTCAGATCGTCCCATACCATTTTGGTTACGCACAATTCAGCTCTGGAACAGGCACCCGGATTATTGTCATTGACGCAGTCGACGGGAGATATCGGGCCTTCCAGTGCTCTGATCGTATCACCGACCGTAATACTTTCAGGCTCTCTGCCTAAAATATATCCTCCCTGGAATCCGCGGATGCTTTTGATGAGCGCGTTCTGTTTCAGTGTAATGAGCAGCTGTTCCAAATAGCGTTCAGATAAATCCTGGCGCTCGGAAATACTATGAATGGTTACCGGTCCTGCGTGCTCATTCAGGGCCACGTCAAGAATCGCACGTAAACCATATCTTCCTTTTGTTGATATTTTCAAGTCGACCCTCTTTCCTTTCTTCAGATTTTATCGCTTCGTTAATAATCTAACTCATAATCCCTAATATCTATAGTTTTATATGCCTTACAATCGTATAAATTGCACTCAGCCAGTGCCCTTTAGCTATTTTTAAGTTTCCAGGTCCAGTTCGTTTGTCAGTTCCTTCTTATCTTTTTGCATTTCCTGCCCCTTAAAGATCAGATCCGGATTTTTAATCATTACCCTGGTTCCAGGCGGGACAGATTGGGTAATAAACACATTACTGCCAATGACCGAACCTTTTCCGATAATCGTTTCCCCGCCAAATATTGAGGCTCCGGAATAGACAGTCACATCATCCTCAATTGTTGGATGACGCTTTTGGCTGCGAAGGCTTTGTCCGCCTCTAGTGGATAGGGCTCCCAGCGTTACACCCTGATAAATCTTAACTTTATCGCCAATAATCGTAGTTTCGCCAATAACGACACCCGTACCATGGTCTATGAAGAAATATTTGCCGATTTTGGCCCCTGCGTGAATATCAATTCCAGTCTCGTTATGAGCAAATTCAGTCATGATCCTCGGGATCAACGGAACAGAGAGCAGGTAAAGCTCATGCGCGAGCCGGTAAATACTGACTGCCAAAAGGCCCGGATATGCGAAGATCACAAGCGCTTTGTCATCAGCTGCCGGATCCCCGTCAAAAGCAGCCTGTACATCCAGTGCTAGATATTCCCTTATTTCCGGAATCTTGCTTAAAAAGTGCCAACATATCTTTTCTGCTTTTTCACTGATTTCTATATCATCACAAGATGCGTTATTGCCGTGTTGATGCTTGAGCGCACAGCTTACCTGCTGGCTCAATTTTTCATAGATCTCGATCAACAGGTTCCCAACATGATATTCCAAGGTGCTTTCATTCAGGTTTTGCTTGCCAAAATACCCCGGAAATAAAAGCTGCCGCAAGAGGTGAATAATCTCGATGATGACATCCCGGTTTGGAAGCTGGCAGGACAGCTGAGTGTAAGAATTGGGCTGTTCCTGATAGCTTGAAACAATATTCGAAACAAGTTGATTCATTTGCATATTGGCTTTTTCCACCATAATAATCACCTCGGATACTTTCGTTTATCAACTATTCGTATTGATCTTTTCATTCATACTGCCGCTGCGGTAGCCCTTAAGGTCAAGTGCCGTATAAGCAAAGCCAATATCTGTAAATTTCTTATAGATCTTCTGAGCTATGTCCTGTCGTATGATAAGATTATTCTCCTGCGGCAATACCTCTATGCGGGCAATATCACCATGGTACCGTACCCGAACTTGACGGAAACCCAAATCGAGTAAAAATTGTTCTGCAAAATCAATCATCTGTAGTTTCTTTTCATTTATCTCTTCGCCATAGGGAATCCTGGAAGACAAGCAGGCAAATGAGGGTTTATCCCAGGTCGTCAACCCATGTTCTTTCGAAAGAAGGCGGATTTCTTCTTTTGTCAACCCTGCCTGAAGCAGCGGACTTTGTATCCCTAGTTCTTCTAAAGCCTGTCTTCCAGGACGATAATCGCTTAAATCATCCACATTGGAGCCTTCTACGACAGATTCCATACCGTAGTCAGCCGCAATGCTCAATATTTTGCTGAACAATTGTTTTTTACAAAGATAACAGCGGTTAAAAGGATTTTTGCCGAACTCAGGATCATCCAATTCCTCGGACTCTATAATTAGATGGCTGATCTCTTCCTGCCGGCAAAATTGAACAGCCTCCTGAAGTTCCCTCTCCGGAAATGTAGCTGATTTTGCCGTAACAGCAATTACGTTTTTGCCCAATACAACTCCGGCAACTTTAACTAAGAAAGTACTGTCCACTCCTCCTGAAAATGCAATCATGATCTTGCTCATTTTCTCCAGGTTTCCTTGGAGTGTTATAAGTTTATCACGATAGTGCAATACGCTTGCCTCTTTCCAGCTTATAATTTTTGACGCGGAATTAAGTCCATCCCGCAGAACCAATTATCGTATTTATCTAATATACCATAATTTCTATAGTCTTAATAGGATAAAGCTCATTTTATTATAAGTTAGATGCTTTTGAAAAAGAGCCCGCATTTTAACGAGCTCTTTCAGGGAGTTTACCGTCTTCCCCAGGACTGAATTATACAGCCTTCTTTACAATGAGCGGTTTCACGCAGCATCCAATGTTTTGTAAACATTTGTGTACACCTCCTCTCACTGGGAACAAACTGCGAACTATTGCATTTTATGATATTCACAACAATTTTGATTGAGAACGCTTTTCACAGCTTTGAGAAACAACCAGGTATTTTCATAAACCGCTTCTTGTTGGTCTTCAGGAATTTCTGCCGACAGTTTTCCCAGGAAAATATCAACATGTTCCCATACATTCGTCTTTATCTGCTGACCTTTGTCAGTCAGAATTAGATTAATCGCTCTGCAGTCAATTTCTGATCTTTCCTTGATAATTAGACCCTGTAGAACAAGAGGCTCAATCAGTCTGGTCGAGGTACTTTTTTCCACTTTAAGCAGAGAGTGTAAATCTGAAAGCTGCAGTATTCCGTATTTGCCAACCAGATCAAGTATGTAAAATTGGGTAAAAGTAATAGATCCTCCTAGGATTGCATCCTGCTGGCAACATCTCGAGGCTTTTGTCAATTCAGCTAGTAAACATAAAAGCTCTCTGTTATTTTTCATCGCGCCTCTCCTTAGTTGTATGATACAACTACTTTATCTGAATTGTCAATAATTACTTTCCCTCTCTTTCATAATTATTACGTTTATTTAGCCAACTAGAAATATTTTTACCAAAATGAAACAAAATATGATTTGGAAAAAGCGATCTCAGTTTGCAAATATGCATATTCTATCGTTTATTTCAGACAAATTATACCGATCCGGATATTGGTACGTTTCTTGCATTAAAATACTTGTAAGACAATAAAGCTAAAATTTGTTGTTGATGTTTGATTATTACAGAAGGAGAAATGAAAATGAGTTACTTAGAAACCACCCATGATTTGTACAAGGAAACGGCCCTGGAATCGCAGATAAATACGGCTGTGAAACCACTGTGCATTTTGGTGAACTGAATCCCCGAGACACTGTGCTATATGTTGGTGTTGGCGGCGGGCTGGAGGCGCTGCAATTTGCCTATTCACAGGGTGTCCGCAATCGGTGGTTGCTATCGACACCGCACAAAACTGTTTATGGCCAAGCTTTCATTGTTTTGTTACAACAATAGTAAAAATATTATACGAGGAGAATCGACTATGGAAACTTATTATAATCCAGCTGATTTAGCCAAATTTTCAACAATGGGCGAAGAAGTTCCCGACCTCTGGCAAAAATTCATGGCTTATTATGGCTCTGTTTTTCAGGACGGCACACTGAGTGCGCGAGAAAAATCCTTGATTGCCCTAGCAGTCGCCCATGCTGTCCAATGCCCCTACTGCATTGACTCCTATACCAAAGATGCCCTCGAAAAAGGTTCCAATGAGGCCCAAATCACAGAAGCCATCCATGTTGCTGCAGCAATCCGCGGCGGTGCTACGCTGGTGCATGGTGTGCAGGCAAAGAATATTGTGAGCAAGCTGAAATTCTGAGAGGAGCATGCGACATAATGAAATTGACAGATCATCAAAACGCCCAGCTCTTATGTTTGGAAAGCCTGGATACAATTAAACCGTTTGCCGAAAAAGTCAAAGAAGTCAATACTTATCCCTTATTAAGCTGTTCGACAATCGAAACCATGCAAGTCAATACCGGCAAGGTCTGCAATTTAGGATGCAAACACTGCCATGTGGAGGCTGGCCCTCATCGAACCGAGTCGATGTCAAAGGAAACCATGGCTGCCTGTTTTCAGGTCATGTCAGACAATGATATCAAAGTTCTGGATGTTACCGGCGGTGCTCCGGAACTCAATCCGAATTTATGCTGGCTGATTCGGGAAGCAGCACAATTGAAGTACCATATCATGTTGAGGACGAACCTGACGTTGTTGGACCAGCCTGAATATGCTCATTTACCTGAATTTTTTGCCGCGCATCAGGTCGAGCTGATTTCTTCCCTGCCTTACTACAGCGAAAAGGACGCCGACCGCCAACGAGGCAGCGGGGTTTTCCAAAAATCGATTCAGGTGTTATCAAACTTAAATAAACTTGGTTACGGTAAAGAAAACAGTCATTTAAAACTCAATTTGGTTTATAATCCGGGTGGTGCTTTTCTTCCTGCAGCACAGCAGTCACTCGAAGCAGACTACCGCCGGGTCCTTCTCAGTCAGTATGAGGTCTCTTTTCATAAATTATTTGCTATGGCCAATTTTCCGGTTGGCAGATTTTTAACCTTCTTGCAAACATCAGGCAATTTGCAGCAATATATGGAAAGACTGGCCAATACATTTAATGCATCTACCCTGAACAATCTGATGTGCCGGAATCAAATTTCCGTAAGTTGGGACGGATACGCCTATGACTGCGATTTTAATCAAATGCTGGGGCTGGCGTGCAACCCCAGGCATATCTCCAGATTTTCCCCGGCAGATTTTAAGAAACGTGAAATCCGCATCAATAACCATTGCTACGCCTGTACGGCCGGCAGCGGTTCCAGCTGCGGCGGCGCAGTCGCCTAATGAGATCTTAGATTGTTTCCAGTGCATTTCAATGCACAGGCGATCGCACCTGCTTCCCCTTCCAGAAATGCAAGGCGTTTCTCAAAGAAGCTATCGTCGGATCAATTGATTCGCAGAACCCTTTTACAACCAGGTTAGGGATGACCACAAATAGCATTCCCGAGAATATCCCGGACAACTTCCCCAGCCATCAGCAGACCAGCCACGGACGGAACGTAAGAAATACTGCCGGGAATCTGACTTTTCAGGGAACAGTGAGCATCACCGCTGGGGCAAATACAATTGGACGCGCAGCTATTTTCCTGCTCCAGCGGCTTCAGGGCCGGCTCAGGAGAGAAAACAACTTTGAATCCTTCCGTAATTCCTTCCTTCCTCAGAAGTTTGCGCACCGCTTTGGCTAACGGGCAGCCGCTGGTCTTGGATATATCAGCAACACGGAAACTGAGCGCATCGAAACGATTGCCGGCCCCCATGCAGGAAATGAGCAGAATTCCTCTACGGCGACATTCTTTGGCCAGACTCACTTTGCTTTTGACCGTATCAATTGCATCAACCACATAGTCCGGTTTCTCGGTAAAGAAGCCTTCGGCACCTTCCTCCTGATAAAAGGACTGGAAGGTTTCTATTTTGGCTTTGGGATTGATATCCAGCATCCTTTGTTTCATTACATCCACTTTAGACTTGCCAATCGTCGAATGCAGCGCATGAAGCTGCCGGTTGATGTTTGTCAGGCAAATTTCATCAAAATCAACAAGCTTAAAAGCGCCTATACCGGCCCTGGCCAGAGCTTCGGCCGTATAGGAGCCTACCCCGCCCAACCCGAAAATAGTCACTTTGCTGTTCTGAAGCTTTGACAGGCCTTCCTGTCCAGTCAACAATTCCGTCCGCGAAAACTGATTTTGCATAATGACTCCTTGTAAAAATACTATTTTCCATCTGTACCTGTATCCAACGCGGGAATCACAGGAAAACTTACTGTTGATTTTAAAGATCCATGATTCCAACCACTTCGTAACCGACATCCTCGATTGCCAGTTTAATGGCTCCCTCCTGAATATCATCGGTCCCTTCCAACACAGCCGTCTTCGCGTCCAAATTGACATCGACACCTGTTACACCCGCAAGTTCACTCAAAGCTTCTTTGACATGATTGACGCAATGGCTGCAGCTCATGCCTTCGATCTCAATTTTCTTTTTCATAATGTTGCCTCTCTCGTAATGATTGATTTGTAATAGATCTTTATTTTACAGGCTTGAATCCTTTTAACCTGAGCGCATTCAGCAATACCGACACCGAGCTGAAGCTCATGGCAGCGGCAGCAATAGCAGGATTCAGCAGGGGGCCTCCAAAGATATACAGAATTCCCATAGCGATTGGAATTCCAAGGATATTGTAACCAAATGCCCAAAATAAGTTTTGTTTAATATTTCTAATTGTGTTTTTACTTAACTGGATTGCAGCCGAAACGTCAAGCAGATCACTTCGCATCAGGACAATATCCGCGGATTCCATCGCGACGTCCGTACCTGAGCCGATCGCTATCCCGATATCTGCTTGGGCGAGGGCCGGAGCGTCGTTGATACCGTCGCCGACCATGGCGACCTTCCTGCCTTCCTGTTGGAGCTTTTTCACTTCGTTTGCCTTATCCTGAGGCAGGACTTCAGCCAGCGTTCTATCGATTCCGACCAATTTGGCGATAGCCTCGGCCGTTCTTTGGTTGTCACCGGTAATCATGACAACTTCAATATTCATTTTGTGGAGGATCTCAATCGCCCTACTGCTGTTTTCTTTGACCGTATCGGCTACAGCGATAATTCCAGCTAAAGTGTTGTCGATCACAATATACATCGGAGTCTTGCCTTCTCTGGCCAATTGATCCGAGGTTCCCTCGAAGTGAAGAAGAGATATTTTCCTTTCGCCCATCATCTTTTTGTTGCCAAGCAACATAGCTCTGTTTTCGATCTGTACTTCGATCCCCTGACCGGGAATTGCCTTGAACACATCTGGTTTCTTAAAGCTAAGCTTCTTATCCTCAGCCTCCCTGACAATCGCTTCTCCAAGCGGATGCTCCGACCCTTTTTCGGCAGAGGCGGCAAGCTGCAGCAGATCGTTTGGACTGATCCCAGCCGCGGTAATAACGTCTGTGACCTTAGGTTTCCCTTCTGTGATCGTACCCGTTTTATCAAAAACGATGGTATTAATTTTATGTGTCGTTTCTAAGGCTACTCCGCTCTTGATCAAGACCCCATATTCGGCGCCTTTGCCTGTTCCGACCATGATCGCGGTTGGTGTGGCCAGCCCCAGAGCACAGGGGCAGGCGATAACGAGTACCGAGATAAAAATAGTCAGTGCAAAGACCGCGGACTGCCCACCAATAAAATACCATCCTAAAGCCGAGAGCAGAGCGATTCCCATCACCGCCGGTACAAAGTAACCGGAAATCACGTCGGCCAGCTTTGCGATCGGCGCTTTGGAGCCCTGTGCTTCCTCAACCAATTTGATGATCTGCGCGAGGGCCGTATCTTTACCGATTCGGGTTGCCACATATTTGATGGTTCCGTTTTTATTAATGCTGGCCCCGATGATCGCATCCCCGGGATTCTTTTCTACCGGAATGCTTTCTCCTGTCAGCATGGATTCATCCACGGACGTGCTCCCTTCAACGACATTGCCGTCAACAGGCATTTTCTCTCCAGGCTTTACAAAGATGATATCTCCCGTCTCCACTTCTTCGATCGGGATCTCAATTTCTTTCCCATCCCGGATAATGATGGCTGTTTTTGGTGCAAGCCCCATCAACTTTTTAATCGTTTCCGACGTCTTGCCCTTCGTTACAGATTCCAGATATTTGCCCAGTGTAATCAGTGTCAAAATCACACCTGCTGCTTCAAAGTACAGATGATTCGCATATTCTGTATTTCCCCTAAAAATCTGAAAGACTGCAAAAACTCCGTAAATGAACCCTACCGAAGTACCCATTGCAATGAGCGAATCCATATTCGGACTTCCCTTGAGCAGTGTTTTTAACCCAATGGTAAAGAACTTATAGCCTGCGATCACCACAGGCAGAACAAGAATCAGCTGGATAAGGGCGAAGTTTAAAGGATTCATCATCGGATCAATCATTTCCGGCAAATGAAAGCCAACAGCACTGCCAAACATATGTCCCATCGTAATACTTAGAAGCGGAGCCGTAAAGATAGCGGACAGCACAAACCTCCGCCAGAGAGCTTTTCTTTCCCTTTCTTTTTTTTCTTTGTCTTCATCAATCTTTGCTTCTTCCAGAGCGCTGTATCCGGCTTTTTCAACGGTCTTTTTGATATCTGAAACACGCAGCAGGGAGGGTTCATAGCGGATGCTTAATTTCTCTGTGGCAAAATTAACATTGGCCTCTTCAACGCCCTGCAGTTTCCGTACGGCTCTTTCGACAGCCTTTGCGCAAGATGTGCAGGTCATCCCTTCTATTTTCAGCGACTTTTCCATCATCGTATACCTCTTTTCAGTGATCTAACCCTCATATAATTATCTATTTTTTTGTCAAATTTATTACCTATTGTATTTATTTTGTATTTATTGGCCTTTATTTATTGGTCACCTTTGCCAGGATTGCCATGATCTCATCAATTTTTTCCCTGCCGTTACCCTGTTCGAAAGCTTCGGTTACACAGTGGTCCATATGCTGTTTCAGGATCAGCAAATTTGCTTTTTTCAAGAGAGATTGTGTCGCAAGGATTTGATTTGATACATCGACGCAATACCTTCCCTCTTCAATCATCTTAATTGTCGCTTCAATTTGGCCCTGAGCTGTTTTTAAAGCCTGAAGGGCTTGTTTTTTTTGGGTGTTCAATTAATTACCTCCTTATCCCCTCCCTGTGGGGGAGGGGATAAGGTAATCATAATATGCCGATCATAATAAGTCAACCGTGTTGTGTTGGTTTTACCTTAATACCAAAAACCCACTTTCTCCTGCGATGTTAGATGATCTATGTTCGCAGGAGAAAGTGGGTTTCATTAATTAGCAGCAATTGAAGAGAATTTGGTATTCTACAGCATTTCCAGAAATGCGTCGACTCTGAGTTTGATTTGCTGGCGGTCAGCATCGCTGTAGTCTGTTTCAATCTGCAGAAGCGGGATATTATGGTTCTTTTTCAAATGTTCCTTGATCGAATAAGACTCAATATTGTACGTATGACAGGCCTGGAGGGTGATATCTACAACCCCGTCAACGTTGTATTCTTCAACGAGCCTGCTTAGCAGTTCAAAGCGACCGGTATTCGGCGAACTACAGGAGCACGGGATCTTGCTGTATTTTTCAGCCAGGGCTTCGAACGGATCCATTTCCTCAGATACAAGATCAACCAGACCTTTAATGCCGCTGCAGGACTCTTGCAGCACAATCGCTCCGCCTGCTTCTTCAATAACCTGCATGACTTTTTCCTGTCCGGTACCCGTCGGACAGCCTGTAATGAGTATCCGTTTGCTGGAAGATTGGGAAGCACCTTCACCTTTTGCTGTCATTTCTTTTAGTTCAGCAATCAATTCCTTAACCTTGGCAGTGTATTCATCGCGTTTGAACTGGAAGCTTCTTCCCCACAGCACTTTCAGCAGGTCTGTACCTGAAATTGGAGTTGGATGCAGTTTATTGAGACTAACCAGTTCCATTAAGAGCTTTCTTTCCTCGTTGTAGGTCCTGATGACCTCAGCAAGTTTTTCTTTGCTGATCTTGACATCTAAATTCTTTTCAAAATAATCCTTGGCTCGGTAAATTTGTTTGACCCAATGGACCTGTCTGTCTTCCAGATTGGAGCTATTCGGAATATCCAGCACGATCATCGGTTTATGCTCCGCCAGCAGCTCGTACATTTTTTTCTTGCCGTCACAGGTCGTTTCGGCCAGGACGATATCTGCAAAATGAAAAAAGGGACATTTGCCGCTTACAGCAAAGCCGTAACTGGATTTGACCAGTGGACAGAGATTACGCGGCAGTACTTTTTCCGCCTCGGCTATCGGTTCCTGTTTGGTTGCACAAAGCCCAACTGGCACTGCCCCTGCAGCCTCGATAAGTTCTATCGGGGAAAATACACAATAATACCCTACTACATTTCTGCCTTGTTCCTTGGCCTCCTTGGCCATGACCATCCCACTAGGGATCAGCTGGTCGAAGTAAGCCATTGTTTGAGCTCGCATTTTTCTTGTTCCTCCTCTTTTATAATTCATAGCCCAGGATTGCAGCTCCCAAAGCCCCTACAGCCTGAGGGCTCGGCGGCACAGCCAGCCTGCATCCTATTTCCTGACTAAGCAGGTCTTTAAGCACCTGGTTCTGAGCTACCCCGCCGCAAAAAGCAACGGTATCCTGAAAATGGATTTTCCCAGCCATCACGCTGATGCGTTTCGCTATGGACTTTAACAAACCGGCGACAATACTTTCGATAGTAATGCCCTGCGCCAGCAAGCCAATCATTTCTGATTCGGCAAATACCGCGCACATACTGTTAATGTCAGCCGGATCGGCATCTTTGGCGAGATCGGATAACTGCGAAACCTCCAGACCCAGTGTTTGGGCGGTTACTTGCAGAAACCTTCCGGTCCCGGCCGCGCATTTGTCGTTCAGCACAAAGTCTTCAACTTTGCCCTTTTCGCCAAAGCCAATCACCTTGCTGTCCTGACCGCCGATATCAATCAGCCCGCAGGCTTCCGGTAACAGATAATGTACACCGCGGGCATGGCAGGTAATCTCACTAAACGTTTTATCAAACATTCCTTGTTGAATACGGCCATAGCCTGTACCGACAAGCAAGCTAATATCATCACGGGTCAGTTCCTGCGGCTTCAGCAGACGCTCCAGAACCTCCTGCCCTGCCTGGGAAGGGCTCCAGCCGCTCGGAATAATTTTTGAATCAACCTGTTCTCCATTAAAAAGAACTGCTTTGGTTGATACGGACCCGATGTCGATACCCACTGTCCATTTCATTTCGGGCCTCCAGCATACCTTTTCAATAATTGATTAAGCATTAATTCCCTCTGCTTTAAGCTTTTAAATTACTTTATTATAGCAAGCATCAGATCTTTCTTGAAATACTTTTTATCTTCAAATAGGATTGCTATCTATCGATAATAACGATAATATAAAATCATTAACGTTTAACGGACTAACGGATAAAGCAAAGACTAACAGCCTATCCTATCTGCAGGGAGTGAATTTTTTTTATGTTATTGCATCAATTGGAGATTTTTACACAAGTAGCGGAAAAAAACAGCTTTTCTAAGGCTGCCCAAAGTCTTTTTTTAAGCCAGTCGACGGTCAGTACGCATATAAGCAATCTGGAGCACTACTTTGGTCAAAAACTGTTTGACCGGCTTGGAAAGGAAATTGTCTTAACACCTTTTGGGGAGAAATTATATCCATGGGCCAGGGAAATACTCAATGTAAAAGACAGGGCGCTATGGGAAATGAAAGGCTGGACTGCAAAAATTGACGGCCATCTACATATTGCGGCCAGCAGTGTTCCGGCTAAATATGCAATTCCAACTTTATTGGCCAAATTCTTAGGGGAGTATAAAGGAATTCAATTTGTCCTTAACCAGAGCGGTTCGGAAATTGTTGCAGCCAAGCTGTTGAACGGGGATGTCGAAATCGGCGTGCTGGGTAAACAATACCATGAGGATCAGTTGACTTTTATTCCTTTTCTGCAAGAAAAGCTGGTCTTAATCACACCCATCAGCATTCGTTTAAACAATCATATTTCCATCACTGAATTGGTAGATTACCCTTTTATTTTTCGGAAGTCAGATTCGGGTACCCATGCAAATATCGTCCAAATGCTGCATACATCAGGCATTACGCTTTCTGACTTACAGGTTGCCGGCTACTGCGACAACCTTGAAGCTCTTAAAGAAAGTGTCAAGGAAGGAATTGGCATCTCAATTATTTCAGGCATAGCCGCTCTGGATTATGTCAAAAGTAGACAGATCAATGCCTATGAACTTGCTGAACTGCCCGAGAAAAGAATGTTCTATTTTGCCCACCATAAAAAAAGAACCCTGTCTCCCTGGGCAGAAACTTTTATTCACTTCTGCCTGAAATCAGCCGGTCTTGTTTCGAATCAATATGCATCTTTGCCTGACTAACTTGGCATTTTAGACTGCATAAAAATTTATGACCCTGGAAACCATCTATCACTTCTAAAAATATAAACGGGATATAATCTAACCGCGCCCAAGCGTAACATGGATGTGAAGCGGGGCTAAATAGCGCCAGAAGGGCGCTATTTGCCGAAGAGCGGTTAGATTACGTCCCGTATACATACATAATACTTTATGGCTCACTTAAATTTTATCAAGTGCCTGCTTCAAATCGGCAATAATGTCTTCGGCATCCTCAATGCCGATGGACAGTCTGATCATATCCGGCGTTACGCCGGAAGCAAGCTGTTCTTGTTCAGACAGCTGGGCATGGGTCGTGCTGGCCGGATGAATGACAAGAGATTTAGCATCGGCAACATTCGCGAGCAAAGAGAACAGCTCCAGGTTATTGATAAAGCTTTTGCCTTCGTCGATACCGCCCTTAATCCCAAAGGTAAAAATCGAACCGGTTCCTTTCGGAAAGTATTTTTTAGCTAAGTCATGGTATTTGTTTCCTTCAAGTTCGGGGTAATTGACCCAGGAGACACAGGGATGACTCTGGAGGAAATTAACGACTTTTCTGGTATTCTCTACATGCTGTCTAACCCGAAGCGACAAAGTCTCAAGGCCCTGAAGCAAAAGGAACGAATTAAACGGGCTGATTGTTGCTCCCGTATCCCGGAGCAGCTGCAACTGTATCTTGGAAATATAGGCCAGTGGCCCAAGTGATTCAAAGTATTTTAGGCCATGATAGCTCGGATCAGGCTCGGTCATCCCCTGGAACTTGCCGCTTGCCGACCAGTCAAATTTTCCGGAATCGATGATCAGTCCCCCGATTGTCGTACCATGTCCGCCGATAAACTTCGTTGCGGAATGCACAACAATATCCGCGCCGAATTCAATCGGTTTGAGAAGGTAAGGTGATGCAAATGTGCTATCGATAATCAGCGGGATACCATTTTCATGCGCGATTTGGGCCACAGCCTCAATATCGACAATATTGATACCCGGATTGCCAAGGGCTTCAATATAGACCGCTTTTGTTTTTTCGGTGATGGCAGTCCGGAAATTCTCCAGCTCATCAGGATTTACAAACGTGGTTTTTAAACCAAGTCTGGCTAACGTAGTTGAAAACAAATTATAGGTTCCGCCATACAATGTATTGGCAGACACGATCTCATCTCCAGCTCCGGCAATATTTAAGATCGCGTACGTGACAGCGGCCGATCCGGATGCTGTCGCAATTGCAGCAGCTCCGCCCTCCAACGCTGCAATCCTCTTTTCCAGGACATCTGTCGTCGGATTCATCATCCGCGTATAGATATTGCCGGACTCCTCCAGACTGAATAATTTGGCCGCATGATCCGTATCTTTAAATACATACGAAGTTGTCTGATAAATGGGCACGGCCCTTGAACCTGTTGTAGGATCAGACACCTGACCGGCATGAACCTGCAACGTATCAAATTTCCAGTTATTTTTGCTCATAAATGGTTTCTCTCCTTAGATATTTTATATATGTTCATATGTTCATATGTTTTTTAAATTTGCAATTATTTTCTATTTTTTATTTATCCTAAAACATTTCAGTACTGATATACCTTTCACCAGTATCCGGGAAAATGACTACAATCATTTTCCTTTCATTTTCCGGACGTTTGGCAACTTCCAGGGCAGCAAAAGCGGCTGCACCGGCAGAAATGCCGACCAACATTCCCTCTTTTTTCACCAGTTCTCGTCCCGTCCGATACGCTTCCTGATCCGTCACCTGGAATATTTCATCAATGAGGTCAAGGTTTAAAACTCCGGGAACAAACCCTGCTCCAATTCCCTGAAGGTTGTGGGAACCCGGTCTGCCCCCTGAGAGGACCGGAGAGCCTTGAGGTTCCACTGCGATCACCTTTAGTTCAGGTTTACGCACCTTCAGAACTTCTCCTATACCTGTAAGCGTGCCTCCTGTTCCAACTCCGGCAACCAGAATGTCTATTTTGCCATCTGTATCGGCCCAGATTTCCTCAGCCGTCGTCTCCCGATGAATTTGAGGGTTGGCCTGATTTTCAAACTGCTGGGGAATAAAGGATCCTGGGATTTCCCGGGCCAACTCCGCTGCTTTTTTAATTGAACCTGTCATCCCTTCCGAACCTGGCGTCAGGATGACTTCAGCACCGTAAGCCTGAAGCAGCTTCCGCCTCTCTACACTCATTGTTTCCGGCATGGTCAGGATCAACCGGTACCCTTTGGCCGCTGCAACAAAAGCCAAGCCAATGCCGGTATTACCACTGGTCGGTTCAATGATCACCGAATCCTTTGTCATGAGGCCTTTTTTCTCGGCATCCAAAATCATATTCAAAGCAATCCTGTCCTTGATGCTACCACCAGGATTGAACGATTCAATCTTCGCAATTACCTCCGCATTGATTCCGGCAGAGATATGATGAAGTCTTACCAGCGGCGTGCCGCCGATAAGTTCCGTCAAGCCGTTATAAATCTTTCCCATTTTATGCACCCCCTTACCCATGCTAACAATATTTCATATGATCTTTGTTTGAACACTTTTAGTACACTTCACTACCACCCCCGGGACGATCCACCGCCCCCAGAAGAACCGCCTCCGAACCCGCCACCACCAAAACCACCGCCGGAAGAGCCTCCTCCAAATCCGCCTCCGAATCCTCCCCCGAAAGGACCGCGGAAATTGCCGCTCCGTTTGCCTCTGTTGCGACTGTTAAGGTAAATGATGACAATGAACACAATTAGGATGATGATCCAGTCATAATCAAATCCTGATGATTCTTCAGCTGCTAATTCCTCCGATGCCCCCAGGTCATCAATACCATACTCCTCGCAGACCTCAGCGACCAGGAGATTAAATACCAGATAGACGCCGCCGTCGTGATCCCCATCCTGGAAGTACGGTGTAGACTGGTCCAGAAAACGACCAGCTTTGGCATCATTAATCCTACCTTCCAGACCATAGCCCACTTCGATTCTTCGCTCCCGGTCCTCTTTGCTGATCAGGAACAATACACCGTTGTCTTTTTCCTGATCTCCAATGCCCCAGGCCCGAAACAGTTTATTGGCATACTCCTCAACCGTGCTGCCTTCCAGGGAATCCACCGTCACAACGGCGATTTGAGCCGAGGTTTTTTCATGCAGAGTAGCGGCAATTCTGAGAATTTCCTGTTTTGTTGTATCTGCCAGCATACCGGCATAATCCTGTACATAAATATCCGCTGCCGGCTTGGCCGGCAGTGTCAATGCCAGCAGAGAAGGGCAAACCCCTGCCGTCAGTAAAAACACAGCCAGGAATACGGAAAGGAGTTTCTTTGTCATTTCTGTCCTCCTACTCGCCAAAGTTTACTACCGGAGCCTTCTCTGCTCCTTCCTCAGCCTCGTAGTAAGTGTAGCTTTCAAAATTAAACATCCCTGCAATAATATTTTTCGGAAAACGCTTGATGGAAGTATTGAACGTTTGAACAGCCTCATTATAATCCTGACGGGCGATTGTCAGGCGGTTCTCAGTCCCGGACAGTTCATCCTGCAGGGCGATGAAGTTCTGGTTTGCTTTCAGATCCGGGTAATTCTCAACGATCACCAGCAATCTAGACAAGGCACTGCTCAGTTCATCGTCCGCTGCTACTTTTTCATTGATTGTCTGGGCTCCGGCCAGTTTTGAGCGCGCATCCGCGATAGCGGTAAACACTTCATTTTCATGCGCAGCATATCCCTTGACTGTTGCCACAAGATTTGGAATCAGGTCCATTCTACGCTGCAGCTGGTTCTCGACCTGGCTCCACTTACTTTTTACATTTTCATCAGCAGTCACCAGACTGTTATAGCTGCCAATCAAAGAACCTCCAATGATCATAATTAGAATCAGGATAATTCCCAATACAATAGCTGTCTTTTTCATTTTTCTCCCCCATTCAGTAATTTTCTTTTTGATCTTAGGAACATCTTAACATAATTTTCGAAACATCTTAATCCTTTTGTCCTTTTTACCTTTTGGATAAAGAAACAAAACGACCGGTATCATAGACAAGATAATTTTTAGGCATTATGAACATATATTAAAAATGGATATATTTACCAATATAAAAAGAGGTGAATAGCATGTTCTTTTTCGGTTTTCCTTTGGGACTTCCCCTTTTCATTGGCGCATACAGGCCGAGATACCGTTACAGAACCTGGTGGTGGTAAAAGTCACTCCCCAAAAACTATAAAGAAAGATGGCTGATTAGGTTTTCCAAATCAGGCGAAACAGGGGCCTGTATTTCAATTAACTTTCCGTCCACGGGATGGCAAAACGAGACGGATCTGGCATGCAAGGCCTGTCTGGGTATCAGGTAGGAGCGCTTCCCGTACATTCTGTCTCCGAGCACAGGATGGCCAAGTGAGGAGAGATGAACGCGAATCTGGTGCGTTCTTCCGGTTTCAAGGGTAAGCTCCAACAGAGAATAATTTTCAAAAGTCTTGATTGTATTGTAATGGGTAAGCGCACGCTCCCCCTGATCATGAACAGCCCGCCGGTTCGGCAGCGTTGGATGCGGTCCGATCGATGCGTCAACAGAACCGGATGGCGGCTCAATTCTTCCCCGGACCACTGCGTAATATTTTCTTTTCAGCCTCCCATCCTGTAACTGTTTTTCCAGTTCAGACTGGGTTCGTGCATCTTTGGCAAATACCACACAGCCTGTAGTATCCCGATCCAGACGGTGTAAAGGACGAATGGTAATTGTCTCGCCATTTTCCCGAAAGTACTCCGCCAGATAGTTAGCCAGCGTTCCGCCGGTTGTTTGCCCTGCTGGATGCACCAACATGCCGGCTGGTTTATATAAAATAATAAGTGCCGGATCTTCAAACAAAATGTCAATCAATCCCGGCTCAGGCTTAACCCCAAAGAACTGATCTTCCAAAACGAGAACATCCAAGATGTCCCCGCTTTTTATCTTTTTCTGAAGATAAGCATTTCTTTTATTGAGACGTACTCCGCCTGCTCTGGTCAACTTTTGAATTTTTCTGCCGGAACATTGTACAATACTTTTCAAATACTGCTCGACAGTCAAGCCCTGATGTTCTTCCGTAATCCGAAATGTTTGGAATTTCTTCATAAGGTCCCTCTCTCATGTCTTTTGACCATGCTTTCCTTCATTACCTTTGTCCGCGAGCTTAATGATGTCTAACAGGAAACCATAGTACCATGATACTGGTATCAGTTTATCTTTTGATTAATAATAATTCAATTAGATTCAGAACATCGATTAAATTCCGGAGCATCAATTGAATTATAAACGACAATTGAATTCGGGCATCGATTGATGTCTTAAATACTTGACAGTAGGACCGATCGGAATTAGAGATAGCAGATTCTGCCGGGAGAAGATGCAAATCCAATGTCCCTATGCTAAAATAAGTCATATTAAATCCATATGATAAGGGGAGACGGAATTGCTTTATTTTGATAATGCCGCAACTTCCTGGCCGAAACCCGAGGTGGTCTACGAAACCCATGACCGGGTCCTGCGTCAGGGAGGGAGTGC
The DNA here is from genome assembly GCF_047652685.1 of Dehalobacter sp. CP. Classification (NCBI taxonomy): domain Bacteria; kingdom Bacillati; phylum Bacillota; class Clostridia; order Eubacteriales; family Desulfitobacteriaceae; genus Dehalobacter; species Dehalobacter sp. CP. Next base: position 519,693 of record NZ_CP157399.1, on the reverse strand, counting down.
CGGACGCGGTGTCAATCAATCTTCTCTGCGCGCCGGGCGGGAGCTTTTTCATACCAGAAAGGCTTTAAGCCGCTTGTTTGGCATCGCAAGTACTGAGAGAATTGTTTTTACGCAGAATATCACCGAATCGCTCAATGTGGGACTTCATGGACTTCTTCAGACTGGGGATCATGTTCTGATCAGCTCCCTTGAACATAATGCCGTTGTCCGTCCGCTGGAATATCTCAAAAAGAGCGGAATTTCCTATACAATTGTTCCGTGCAGCCGGGAGGGTTTTTTGGATCCCGCTATCGTGGAATCTAATTTTCAGCCCAATACCCGCCTGCTTTGTTTTACGCATGCTTCGAATGTGCTGGGTACGATTCTGCCGATCAAACAGCTCGGGCAAATCGCTAAAGCGCACCATTGCCTGTTTATGGTGGATGCGGCCCAGACTGCCGGCGTGATACCAATTGACGTGGAAGACCAGCACATCGATTTTTTAGCCTTTACCGGCCATAAGAGCCTGTCGGGGCCTCAAGGGGTTGGCGGATACTATGCCAGGCCAGATCTTGTTTTAAATCCCCTGATTTATGGAGGGACAGGCCTTCATTCCCTGACCCTTGAACAACCGGATATCTGGCCGGAAGGGATGGAAAGTGGCACACGGAATATCCCGGGAATCGCGGCCCTCGGGGCTGCGGTAGAATTCATATTGCATGAGGGCCTCCCTAATATCCGCAGCCATGAACTTCAACTGATGTCTATCCTGCTTGAAGGATTGGAACATATCCCGGAAATCCAAATTCTCGGGCCCCGTGACATCAATGCAAGAGTCGGCCTGGTGTCCTGTGTTTTCCGGAATCATACCCCTGATAGCGTGGCTCTGGAGCTGGACCGCTGCTTTGATATTGTTACCCGCTCGGGACTGCATTGCGCCCCCTTAGCCCATCAAACAGCCGGAACCATTGATCGCGGAGCATTGCGCATCAGTATCAATTATTCTCAAGCAGAGTCAGATATAGCGGCGTTATTGGCTGCTTTAAACACCATATTGGGAGGTTCAATGTGACAAGTTCGGAAAATGTCGCCCTTGTTTTCAGTTCCGTTCATCAGACGCTTGAAGCAGAAGATCTTTTGAATTCAGGCAGCTGGCCTTTTGTCTTGATACCGATCCCTCCCTCAATTAACCAGGGCTGCGGGCTCGCGATCCAGATCACCTGCTCCGACCAGCAGGGCGTTGAAGCGTATTTGGAGCAGTATGACATTCTCCCACTCAAAGCTGTCCGTATGGATTGATGATTATTTTTTTGCTTCAGGGATCATGTTAAATTTTGGATTTAAGATGAATGGTTCTTGTCTTTGTGTATAAATAAATATTGGGGATTGAAAGGAGCATTTTTTATGGGTTACGTATTGTTGGTTACAAGTAAAGGTTTCGGTAAAGGTGAAGAAATCCTAGGAGAGAAATTAATGTATTCCTATCTCTACAGTCTGAGCGAGGGAGACCATTTGCCCTCTCATATTTTATTCCTGCACGAGGGCGTCAAGCTGGTCACAGCAGATGCCCCAGTTCTGAACATTTTAAAGACTTTAGTCGATAAAGGGGTTACCATTTATGCCTGTGGCATCTGCCTGGACTTCTACAACCTTAAGGATCAGGTCAAGGTAGGTGAAATCGGCAACATGTATCTGAATATGGATATTATGGCCGAGGCTGAGAAAGTAATTACCCTTGGGTAACGTCCGTTCAGTTATACCGCAGGAATATACTTTTTAAGCAAAAATGACTTACGATATTACTTGCTTCACCCAGTTGGCAGCACGTTCCAACTCACCATTTTTCAGTGGTCCTTCAGAGTTTTTAACAAAATATCCTTCAGGAGGAGGAATTCAGATTTCCTCCTTTTTCTTTAGCCGCTCAGCAATTGGTTTCGCAGCATAGCCAACGATCTTGACCTTGTTCAATCAAATATCTGTATCTTGTTACTCTTAAACGATTTTAATTATGATGACTGTGCGGTTGCGGATCTACTCCGCTAACCATTACTGTACGGTAGTCACAGCCGATATAGGTCTGCTTTCCGCCCGGCAAGTCTAATGTGCAGTCGGAAGAATCCTCCGTCCAGTCTTCGACAAGCGGTTCCAGCAGATCGACGATCGTCTCCAGACCGTTTTCCTCTTCGTCAATAACCTCAATGGTCGCAAAACCATACGCCGAGGAGTTATTACCATGAATCTCAAACGGGACCAGTTCGCAGTCCTCCGGCAAAAGCGCGAGCACCTTCTGGACATGTTTCTTTTTTAGGCCGCTTTCTGCAGGCACCATCCATGCCGCTGCATGATAGGTTGACAATGGGATAACCTCCTTACCCAGTAACAGCTTTTTCCAGATAATTATATTACTTAAGTGTCTTACAAGGCAAATTTTATTGATAGATGATTATAACATCTGGGTAAAATTTGAATTGACATAATTTTCAGATAATGATAATATTGACCCTAAGCATCTAATCGACAAAATAAAAGGAGCCGGAATTTTCATGTTATCTCAAGAAAGAATTGAAAAACAATCTCAACTTAATCATGACACCATTCATACTTTTGAGGCCATTGTCGGGAAAAGCCGGCCTATCGTACAGGCCATTGATTTTGCCAGGAATATCAGCAAGTCTACATATAATGTTCTGCTGAATGGTGAAAGCGGGACAGGAAAAGAGATATTTGCTCAGGCAATTCATCATGATTATTGTCCTGAAGGACCTTTTGTCGCCCTTAATTGTGCTTCTATACCCAGAAATTTAATTGAAAGTGAATTATTCGGCTATGAAGGAGGAGCTTTTACCGGAGCCAACAAAAACGGTCAGCCCGGTAAAATAGAGGCTGCCAATGGTGGAACTTTGTTTTTGGATGAAATCGGGGATATGCCTTTGGAAGTCCAGCCTGTATTATTACGTGTCCTCGAGGACAAAAGAGTCGTCAGGATTAACAGCAGCAAGTACACCACGGTAAACTTCAGACTTATCGCCGCAACTAACCAGAACCTGTTTCAAATGGTACAGGAAAAAACATTTCGAAGCGATCTATATTTCCGTTTATCCGTTTTAGCGATTGACATCCCCCCGCTGCGGGACAGAGGAAAGGATATTCTCCTGCTCGCGCATTATTTTTTGGATCAGATCAGTAAAGAACTACAATGTGAACCACCCAAATTAAGTTTTGAGGTCTATAAAGCGCTTGTGGAATATACCTGGCCCGGAAACATCAGGCAGTTAAAAAATGCGATGGTGTATGCGGTCTTTAAAGCCAAAAACGGCATACTGAATATCGGAGACCTTCCGAATGAAATCAAACACAGGCAAACCACCGTGAGTGTAACACAAAGCAATGACCCGCTGCCTTTAAGGGATATACAAAAAGAAGCCATTATGCATGCTTTGTGTAAAAACAAAAACAAAGATGAAGCGGCCAGAGAGCTGGGCTTATCAAAATCAACATTGTACAGAAAAATTAAGGAGTATGGTCTTAAGTAAAATATACCAGGACACGCAAACGCCCTAGTTATAGAGCTTCCGTTGGAAAACGGCAATAGGTTGAGAGCAAAAAAGTAGCCCGCATTCAGGGGGCTACTTTTTTTTGCTAAATAACTTTATTTGGCTGGCTTTTTCAGTATCTTCCGTAGGATTGCCAAATACCCTTCATATTACTCAACCGTCACTGATTTAGCCAGGTTCCTGGGCTTATCGACATCGTTCCCTCTGGCGACAGAAACATAGTAGGACAGAAGCTGCAGTGGAATCACCGTTAAGATCGGAGCAAGCTCATTGACAGTCTCCGGGATATAGAATATTTCATTAACCGACTTGTATAAATCGGTATTTCCTTCAAACGTAAACCCAATGACCTTGGCGTCCCTGGCCTTAACCTCGATCACATTCGAGACCGTTTTCTCGTACAGGTCTCTCTGGGTTGCGAGCGCGATGATCGGTGTATCCTCTGTAATCAGCGCGAGCGTGCCATGCTTTAACTCACCTGAAGCATAGGCTTCAGCGTGAATATACGAGATTTCTTTAAGTTTCAGAGAACCTTCCTGCGCAACTGCCCAGTCCAGGCCGCGCCCGATGAAGAATGCGCTGCTCACTTCTTCAAAGTACCTGGCTAGGGTCTTAATGCGTTCAGCTCCTTCTTTGAGAATAATCTCCGCTTTATCAGGAATTTTGCCAAGTTCGGAAATAATTTCGGTGATCCATTCCTTCGGCATGGTTCCTTTGGCCTGCGTAAGATAAAGTGCAAGCAGGATCATTCCTTCGATCTGAGTCGTATAAGCTTTCGTCGAGGCCACGGCAATTTCCGGTCCCGCCCAGGTGTGGATCACATCGTGTGCTTCCCTAGCCACGGAGCTGCCGACGACATTGGTGATTGCGATAACTCTGGCTCCCTTCTTTTTGGATTCGCGCAAAGCTGCCAGGGTGTCGGCCGTTTCTCCCGACTGGCTGATTACAACGACCAGGGTTTTATCATCAATCAAAGGCGCTCTGTACCGGAACTCCGAAGCGATATCGACTTCGACCGGTATTTTGGCCCAGTGTTCAATTAGCCCTTTGCCGATCAGTCCGGCATGATACGCAGTTCCGCAGGCAACAATTGCTACTTTATTGAATAAAGCAACCTCTTTCGGGGTAAGATCCACTTCCTGCAGCACAACATGGTCGTGGTTCAGTCTTCCGGCCAGCGTGTCCCGCAGGGCCTTCGGCTGTTCAAAAATCTCTTTTAGCATAAAGTGCTCGTAACCGCCTTTTTCGGCTGCCACAGCATCCCAAGTGACTTCAAAGACACTCTTTTCAATACATTCGCCTGTCGTAAAATCGCAGAACTTCAAACCTTTGGCCGAGACGGTCACCATTTCCCCGTCTTCCATGATGTACGTCTTTCTCGTATATTTAAGTACAGCCGGGATATCGCTCGCGACAAAATATTCTCCGTCTCCAATACCGACGATCAACGGACTGTCTTTGCGGGCTGCAACCATAATATCGGGATTCTTATAGCTCAAAACGACGACTGCATAGGACCCTTCTACCTTGGCCAGCATTTTTTTGACTGCGTCCTGGAGATCCCCTTTATAAAAATGTTCGACCAGATGAGCCAGCACTTCCGTATCCGTTTCAGAACGGAAAAGATGTCCCTCCGCAGTCAGCCATTCTCTAAGCTCAAGATAATTCTCAATAATTCCGTTATGTACAACGGCAAAGTCTCCATGGCAGTCCATATGAGGGTGAGCATTCACATCAGACGGTCTGCCGTGCGTCGCCCACCGAGTATGGCCGATTCCGATTTTTGCATTGTAAGTGCGGTTGCTTAGCTTTTCCTCTAAATTGACAAGTTTCCCAACACTCTTGGTGATCCGGATCCCGCCTTCTTCCATGACCGCTATGCCCGAGGAATCATATCCCCTATATTCAAGCTTTCTTAGACCTTCAACCAAAATCGGAACAGCCGATTTCTCTCCAAAATATCCTACAATACCACACATGTTTTTTGTTCTCCTCGTTTAAAATTTAATAATTTTTTAGTTGTTGTCTCATTCATGACGTGTCTATAACATTATATTTTCGTCAGCCATAAAAAATAGCCGTCAAGGACGGCTACAAATCTCTAACATACAAACATAAAGTGAGAGAAGATATAACAAGGCAAGACAAATCAAAACAAGTCAAGACCTTTTAATCCTGTTCGTGACTTCTTTCCCAACTGCTTCGCAATCGGGCGTAGGAAAGTACGGACAACTAAAGGGATTCCGCGAAGAAAACCTTCTTCCTGTTTGATCCGCTCTTGTCCCGGAAATTGCTTTCCGGATTTGCAACGAATCTAACGATGACAAGCCACCGAGAGGCACCCGCCGAAAACTTCGATTAACCTCTTCCTCGTCAACCCAAATGGGCTCTGGCGCTACATTTTTTGTGCGGAAAAATCCGCAGTGTAAACTGTATACTGTAAACCGTCAAAATCATCCACTATTCATTTTTTAATCCCTGACCTATTTCCCAACCATCTCCTCATAAGCAGTCAATTATCTATCAATGTAACAGACCAGCAATGCTTCCGACTTTCCTATTATAATCCATATGAGAAAATAGGTACAGACTTATTTTCTCAAGATCATCTGAAGATTATCTGAAAGAAAACTTGGTTGGTGCCGGTCTATTACATTTTTATTCTATTACATTTTCCGTCAAAGGGTTCTAACCCTTTTCAGCCAAGGTCATTCTGATCGACAATCCTGACCACCTTGACGACTTCTTCAGCCAGCCTGGTTAGCTCCTGCTGGTCCGGTCCTTCCAGCATGACCCGGATCAGAGACTCCGTACCGGACGGACGAACAAGGATCCTGCCGTCCTCGCCCAGGCTTTCCTGAACCTCTCTGACCTTCAGATTCACTTGCTCATTCTGCATAATCTTGTCTTTATTACCGACGCTGGTATTTACCAGGACCTGCGGGAATCGTTTCATTTGTTTGGCCAGCTCGGACAGCTTGGCTTTTTTCTCTTTTATTACGGACAACAGCTGCAGACCAGAGAGCAGCCCGTCACCCGTCGTATTGTGTTCCAGAAAAATAAGGTGGCCGGACTGTTCCCCACCGAGGATTGCGCCAGATTCCAGCAGTCTCTCCATGACGTAGCGATCCCCGACCTTGGTCTCAAGGATCCGGATGCCAGCTTTGCGGAGAGCTTTATGCAGTCCCATGTTACTCATCACGGTTACAACCAGCGAATCATGGGCCAGCTTCCCTTTGTCTTTCAGGGCTCGCGCACAGATCACCATGATCGCATCGCCATCAAGAATATTGCCGTTCTCATCAACAGCAATGATCCGATCCGCGTCTCCGTCACAGGCCAGCCCGAGATCCGCACCATGCTGCAGGACTTCTTTAGCGAGCGCTTCCGGATGCGTCGAACCGCAGTGAACATTAATATTGATCCCGTCAGGCTGGTTATAGAGTGGTATGACCTCAGCACCGAGATCGGCCAGTACTTTTGGGCCCACTTCATAAGCCGCGCCATTGGCGCAATCCAGAATGATTTTAAGCCCTTTCAGGGATACGGAGGTTTTTTTCAGGAATGCGGCATATTTCTCCGACGCATTCTCGACTTCCACAATGCTGCCAATGTCACCGCCTGAAGGTAATTCCAGCTCATCAATCCTCTTCAGTGTATCTTCAATCTCATCTTCCAACTCGTCCGAAAGTTTGAATCCGCTTCCGGCAAAAAATTTAATACCGTTGTCCTCATAAGGGTTATGCGACGCCGAAATGACAACACCGGCACTTGCTTCCAACGTCCGCGTCAAAAATGCAATGCCCGGCGTTGGAAGGACTCCAGCCTTCAGTACATCGACTCCCATCGAACAAATACCTGCTGCCAGCGCTGCCTCCAACATATCTCCTGATATCCGGGTATCCTTGCCAATGACAATTTTGGCTTTTTCCTGCCTTTTTCCCAAAACGTAGGCTCCTGCTTTTCCAAGTTTGAAAGCAAGCTCCGGCGTAAGCTCCGTATTTGCTTTTCCTCTGACTCCATCCGTTCCAAAAAGTCTGGCCAAATTCAAGCTCCCCTTTCATTTCCAGTCAACTTAAGGTTATATATACTGTAAATTGGTTTATTTTTTTGGACTTTCCAACTTTTCTTACTCTTTGGGCGCATACTGCGCCATCAATTTTTCGGCAGCCCTGAGTCCATCGACCGCCGAACTGGTGATCCCGCCGGCGTACCCAGCTCCTTCTCCTGCCGGAAACAGACCTTTCAGGTTTACGGACTGGCCTGATTCATTGCGCAGGATCCTGACAGGTGCACTCGTTCTGGATTCGATTCCAGAAAGTGTGGCCTCGACACCGGCAAAACCTTTCATTTTCTGATCAAAGGCCAGCAGGGCTCTCTTGAGCACGCAGCCGATTTCATCCGGCAAAATCGTATGCAGATCCACCGATGTATATCCCGGCCGGTACGTCGGTACAAGCGGAAATTCCTTAGTCAGCCGATTCCGCAAAAAATCCTGTACCGACTGAGCGGGTACCCAGTAATTCCTTCCTCCGGCCAGAAAAGCCTTCTGCTCCCATTCTCTCTGAAAATCAATCCCTGCTAATGGGTCGCTAGAAGCAAAGTCCTTCGGACTGACTGTCACAACAACCGCACTGTTCGCAATGGCAGTGTCCCTGGAAAAGTTACTCATCCCATTGGTGACGATCCCTCCGTCTTCGGAAGAAGACGCAATCACCTGTCCGCCGGGGCACATGCAAAACGTATAAGCGCCTCGGCCGCTGCTTATATCTTTATAGGTCAGCTGATAGTCTGCCGGACCTAGCCGAGCGTGGAAAGGGCCCCCATATTGAGTCAGGTTGACATATTCCTGCCGGTGCTCGATTCGCAGGCCGACCGCCAAAGGCTTCGCTTCTAGCTGCACGCCAAGAACCTTCAGGAACTGATAAACGTCCCGCGCACTATGTCCGACTGCTAGAATCACCGTTTCAGCCGGGATCGTCTCCGCGCCATCGATCTCCACAGCCTCCAGTTGATTGTTGACGGTCTTCAAACCGGTCACTTTGGTCCGGAAGAGCACCTCACCGCCCAAAGCTTCAATTTTAGCCCGCATTGCCGCGACGACCTTCTTCAGTATATCGGTTCCGATATGTGGTTTGGCCGCATACAGAATTTCGGGGCTGGCTCCGAATTCCACAAAACTTTCCAATACTTCCCGTACTCTTCGGTCATCAATCCGGGTGGTCAGCTTGCCATCGGAAAATGTCCCGGCACCGCCTTCCCCAAATTGGACATTACTCTCCGGATCGAGGGTTCCTGTATTCCAAAAGCGTTCAACTGTTCCGCTTCTGTCTTCAACTTTGTCTCCACGTTCCAACACCAGCGGCCTGTAGCCTTTCCGGGCCAGGGCCAACGCAGCAAAATATCCGGCAGGTCCTGTCCCCACCACAATCGGCCGGAAAGCAAGTTTGGACGCCGGGTAGCCATTTAGCGGGTGCTCCGGGACAAACACTTTTTCTTTCAGCCGCGGATAATGGACCATTGCTTTTCTTAATTCCGGACCGGAAATCTGCGCAGAAAACTCAACGGTATAAACAAAAAAAAGCTCCGGCTTTTGGCGTGCGTCAACAGAACGCCGTAGTATCCGCAGGTTATTGATCTTTTCGCGTGACACTCTTAATCTGCGGGCCAGAATATACGGCAGTTCCCCCTCGTCCTGGTCCACAGGCAGCTTTAGATCCGACCAAATCAGATTCAATCTATCCAACTCTATTCTTTATTATCTCCGGAAGTTGCTGTGCTTGCCTTCAGAACAAGCTGCACTTTGGGTATGCTAACCATTGTCACCCCAGATGGGACTTCCCACAGTACCAATACGTCGGAGTATGTCCCTTCTTTCAGGCCTTTAGCATCTATCCAACAGGAAATATCCTCTTGTTTCAGCGCTTTAAGAATATCCGGATATCCGCTGACCGTGACATCGATCGGCTGAATGTTATCAGCAGTCAGTCCGTCGGGAATATTTTTAATCCCGACCGGTATCGCTTTCAGGATCTCATTCTCCGCTTTGGCACCGACATAAACCATGACGCTGATTTTGGTTCCCTTACTGAAAGACACTCCTTTAGGCAAAACAATTGAATTCAGGGAAACATTAATGGTTTTGGTGCTGGTAATTCCGCTGATATCAACAGTCCCAAGATTTAAATATTCGACCGCTTTAAGTTCTTCCTCTTTACCAACGAGCTGAACCTGTGACGGAAGCGGAGTCACGAGCCGTACTTCCATTCCATCCGCAGGTGTCCCTTTAGTTGCCACCCGGAGCGGCACAGTTTTACTCGCCGTCCCTTTTGCATATACCGGCATGATTACCTCAACAGTATCGGGAAAAGCCTGCAGTGTAGGGTACGGATTCGCGTCAAAAATCCCTGCATTTTGGTTATCAGTAAAGTAGACCGGCCTAACCACACTTTTGCTCTCTGTGAGATCTGTAAATTCTACATCGACGGTGACGCTTGTAAGGTTGGCCAGGACCGATGCAGGTCCCCGTACATTCACCACGGAAGGAGTGAATAACAGTTCGCCTGCCTCATAGCCGGAAGCCGGTTCACCCTTAACGTTGGCCTGAACCTTGACAATCTTGTCTTCAAGCCGATCCAGCTTTAATGTCACTGTTTTCGGACTGATTTCTACAACTTTTATACCTTGCGGTGCATTAATTTGAACATCATAGGTGGATTCCCCGGCTACAGCGTCTTTGAGGTCGACATAAGCAACCAGGTCTTTGACACTGCTTTCTTGGGAGGAACTGTCAATTCGGATCGTAATCGTCGGAACCGGCGATATGATCCCAATATTGGAGGGCTGGTTGTAAAACACCAGCTGCCGGGTATCAATATTCTTTGAAAAAATCGAGGAATTATTCTGGCTGGTCAGCCATACCCAGAAAACAATCGCCAGGACCAGAGAGATCACTTTATATCCAAGGTTTCGCCGTAAAATATCACGTATTGGCATTGTTGTCACCTCTTCGGAACAGATTGTGCCCGGAAGCTTTTTCGACCAGGATCTCATTCTTTAAAAGATCGCGGAGGCTCTTTTCATCGAGGAAGCGGGTGAGCCTGCTGTTTTTTGCCGTAGAAACGACACCAGTTTCTTCAGATACGATGATAACCAGCGCATCTGATACTTCTGAAAGCCCTAAAGCAGCTCTGTGTCTGGTCCCCAAATCCTTCTGCAGTCCATTATCCTGGGTCAAAGGTAAAAAACAACCTGCAGCCGCAACTCTGTCCCCACGGATAATCACCGCGCCGTCATGGAGCGGCGACTTTGGAATAAATAGGTTAACCAGGAACTCTGAAGAGACAACCCCATCAATTTTAACACCGGTCTCAACATATTCCTGAATCCCGGTTGTTTTTTCAAGGACGATCAAAGCGCCAATACGGCTTTGCGATAAAACCTGACTGCACCTGACAATTTCCTCGATCAGCTTCTTATACTCCTCAGGTCCGGTTGTCGCCGGGTGCATGGTAATAAACTTACCTCTACCAATCTGTTCCAGGGTCCTTCTTAACTCAGGCTGAAAAACGACAGGCAGCGCAACAACCAGCATGGTCCAGACTTTTTCCACCATCCAGTTCAGCGTCGTCAGACCAAGCTGCCTCGCAATCAGAGAGATGACCATAAACACAAAAAGACCCTTGATTAATTGGACGGCCCTTGTTCCTTTAATCAACATAAGCAATTGATAGATAATGATCGCGACAACGACAATATCTACGAAATCTTTCCATTGAACCATTTGTGCAAACGTCTGCAGATATGCCACTGTCTCACTCCTTAAAAATAGATCAATGGATCATGATTCTACATTAATCCCTAAATTCCTTGCCCGACAGGAAAAATTCCCTTAAAATTGAACTTACAATAAACTGCAAGGGAGTACTGTTCGCGATGGATATCAAAGATTGGCAAAAAGAAGTCGATAATTGGATTTCCCAATTTGAAGAAGGTTACTGGCAGCCCTCTTCGATGATGCTCCGGCTGATCGAAGAAGTTGGCGAGCTGGCCAGAGAGGTTAATCATCGTTACGGAGAAAAACCCAAGAAACCGTCCGAGCAGGAGGGTGATCTTGCGTTGGAAATGGCCGACATTCTGTTCATCATCATATGTATGGCCAATTCGCTTCAGATAGACCTTGAAAAATCCTTTGAAGGAATGATGGAAAAATACCGTCTCCGGGATAGCAACCGCTGGACCAGAAAACAGCCGGAATGACTAGCCGGGCGCATTTACAACAAGTACCATTTTATACCTTTTTCTGTAATTAGTAAAATATTTTTTATTCACCATACCCAGTACTTGGCAAAATCTATTGACCATCAATATTTTATTATGCTAAAGTAGGCTGAGATACATATTTAATTAGACTTGGCGCAAACTTATCTAATGCCCCTGGACGCAGGGGTATTTTTCTATCTAAGTTAGAGATTCTATCAATTGTCAAAAAATTTCATTTAAAGACAGCTAATAAAATTTGCTAAATTGGTTAAAGCTAAAGATAGAATTTTAATTTAGGAGGGAATGACGATGCGGGAAGGCTTGATACCCAGCGCATTAGGAACTGCAGTCACAGCAGCCGGTGTTGCCTTAAGGGTCAAAGATATGAAAAAAAACGGTATGAACAAAAGGGAAGTATATCCTTTAATCAGTGCAGGAATCATCGGGTTTGGTCTAGCCCATATGATATTGGGCGGGATTGACTTATATGAACACCGCTTTTAATTTAAGGAGGTCTTAAGCCGTGGACAGTGTCATGCATATGGATTTTGCCCAACTTGATCAGACTCAGCTGAATCAGGTCAAACAAACTGAATCAACCCTGAATTCTCAATACAAAGCAAACAATGAAGAACTGGTCTTATTGGCTTTTAAAAAAAGCAAGTAAGAACCAGCTGCCCGGCAAAAGATTCGCCCAAAGAAAAAACCAGATAATACATGCTGTCTGGTATTTCTTTGGGCTTATTTTCTCTTCATTTTAATTATTATTTTTGAATTTTTTTATTATTTCATTATGATTCGGCTGTCAGATAGGCTATCGCAGCTTCGCAGATTTCCTTGCAATAAATGAGTCCTTTTCCGCGGTTTAACTCCGAAATGATTTCCTGCTTCGGCTGGGCTGCCCTGTATGCTCTATCACTTGCCATCGCATCGATTGTATCCGCAACTCTGATAATTTTGGCTTCAAATCGTATTTCCTGCCCCTTTAAACCGCGGGGATACCCCGAGCCATCCATATTTTCATGGTGCTCAAGAATGATTTCAGCGATCGGCCATGGGAAATTGACCCTAGATATTGCCGCACAACCAATTTCGGGATGCATCCGGATCACCGCAAATTCTGAATCAGTTAATTTTCCGGGTTTCAGGAGAATGTCTGAGGGGATGCTTATTTTCCCAATATCGTGAAGTCGTGAAGCAATACTAATTGGCTTTAATTGTTCCTCCTTGACAATACCTAAATTCCTCGCTATTTGGAGGGCCAGACGCTGTGTCCTTATCTGATGGTTCAAATCGCAGGGATCATTCATTCCAATCCCCCCCTTCATCAGTATATGGACAAGCATCAAATAAGGGAACAAATTGCCGCCAGCGAATGTGGAATTATAATCGATAGACTTGCGTTTTTCGATTATAATGGAATCAGGATAGGATAGCACAGAGAAAGAGAGGTCGTTCAATGAAACGCTTCAGAAAAAGGCTTTTAAAAGCACTGTCCTATCCGGATGTAAATATTAAGAAGACCTATAAGATCTACCGGAAAGTCCAGAAGGTTGTACATCCATATTTTAAGCCGCTGTACAATTTATTGGACCATAAGATCATTGTTGCTTCAAGAGAAATCCCGGTGCGGATTTTTCGTCCTGAAAACCAAGAAATCCCCAGAGTTCTAATCTTCTTTCACGGCGGAGGATGGGTTACTGGAGATATTGATTCCTACACCAATGTCTGTGCCAAAATGGCGGATCAGACCAATCATACGGTTATTTCCGTAGATTATCTTTTAGCGCCGGAAAACCCCTTCCCAGCCGGCATTGAGGAATGTTATCATGTTGCCAGGGAGTTATCCTTACGCCATGATCTACTGCAATGCAGTCCCAAGGATATTACCTTGATTGGGGACAGTGCGGGCGGCAATCTGGCAGCAGCCGTGTCTTTAATGGCCAGAGACAGGGGTGAATTTCTGCCCCCCCGTCAAATACTCATCTATCCCGCAACCTATATTGATCATAGCCCAAGCTCTCCATTTCCGTCTATACGGGAGAATGGTACAGATTATATATTAACTGCCAAACGCATTCAGGATTATATGGATCTATATGTTCAAAGAGAAGAAGACCGCAACAACCCTTACGCGGCACCACTCTTAGCCAAAGATTTATCGAATCAGCCCCAGACACTGATTATCACGGCTGAATTTGACCCACTCCGCGATGAGGGGGAGGCTTATGGAATACGTCTGAGGGAATCCGGCAACGATGTCAGGATATACCGAATGAAAGACGCGGTTCATGGTTTCTTCTCGCTAGCATGGAACACGGAGCACCTCATCACATGCTATAAGGTGATTAATTCTTTTTTAGATGACAGTACATTGTCAACCTAAAAATTATAATATGATGACGAGCAGATTCTCAATATTCTAATTTTAGGATTAACATAGTACGATATCAGAAAGGTGATCGAATGAGACAGCGAAAGAGCGTTGAGTGGACTAGACTGGATAATGCCTCTAAGATCTTTCCGGCAACATGCAGCAATAAAGACACGAAAGTATTCCGGCTGGCCTGTGAACTCTATAACGCTGTAGATCCTGAAATGTTGCAGGAAGCCCTGAATATTACGATGGATTATTTTCCGTTTTACAAATCCGTCTTAAGGAAAGGCGTATTCTGGTATTATTTTCAGACCAGCGACCTGCATCCGGTAGTTGAAAGGGAGTCTGATCCGGTCTGTGCTCCGATCTATCTTGATGACAGAAAGAATTTGCTTTTCCGGGTGTCCTATTACCACAACAGAATCAATCTGGAAATTTTTCATGCTTTATCTGACGGTACTGGGGCGCTCTGGTTCATGAGAACCCTGGTCTATCAGTATATCCGGCTGCGGCATAAGGAAGCCTCTGCGGACCAAATCCCTGAATTCAAGCCAAACGCCTCGATCAGCGAAAAAATGGATGACAGTTTCGGCAGGTATTTTGAAGGCCGGGATCTAGATATTCTGAAGCTGATGGATAACCCGAACAAAGCAAAAACGGCCCGGACTTATCGCATCCGTGGAACCAGGCTGGATGAAAACAAAGTGAAAGTAATCGAAGGTTCGATGTCTGCCAAGGCAGCTTTGGGATTAGCACATGAATATAATGCTACTTTGACTGTTTTTATTGCCGCCTTGTTTATTTATGCCCTACATAAAGAAAGACCTGTACGCACGAAGAATGATCCCGTCGTTTTGTCCGTCCCGATTAATTTGCGGAATTTTTTCCAATCTGAAACAACCAGAAATTTTTTTAGCACGATGAATATTGGTTATGCCTTTGGTCAAGAAAGCTTCGATTTTCAAGACGTGATTCGAGGCGTAAGCGAGGACTTTCGAAAAGAGCTTACTGCAGAAAGCTTAAATCAACACTTAAATCAATTAATGTCAATTGAAAAGAATCTTCTTACCCGGATTATTCCTTTACCTTTCAAGGATTATTCGCTGCGCCTGGCCAGTAAAATTGCTGACAGGGGGATCACTGCGGCAATAACGAATATTGGTCAAATCTTGCTTCCAGAGGAATTCAAACGCTATATTCGGCAGTTTAGCCTCTGCAGCAGCGCTAGGATGCCTCATATCAGCATATGCTCCTACAATGACAGGCTGTCTGTGAGTTTTAGTTCACCCTTCCGGGAAACTGAAATCCAACGAACTTTTTTTGAGTTCCTTTCGGAAAAAGGCATCGACATTGAAATTACAAGCAATCTTTAATTGAGTAAACAGAGAGGATCATCTTTATGCAATATTGCAGCCACTGCCAGGTCCGCGTACGCGGTAATAAAAAGGATTGTCCCCTATGCGGAAATATTCTGCCGGGAGACGATGGTGCCTGCGGTCAGCAGGAAATCTATCCGGTGGTTCCTCCGTTCTATGAACGGCACCTAGCCCTGCGGATTATGATTTTTGCCTCTGTCGTTGCTCTGGTCGTCAGTTTTGTGGTCTATGCGTTATTTCCCTCGAGTATAAACTGGCCTGTTTTTGCTTTATTCGGTCTCATCAGCATGTGGCTGAGTTTGATTATCGTCATTAAGAAAAGACATCATATTACCAAGAATATCATGTGGCAGGTAACCATTTTATCTTTTCTTAGTGTTGTCTGGGACTGGGGAACCGGCTGGCGGGGCTGGTCCCTAGACTTTGTTGTTCCTATTTTGTTTGTTTCCGCTATGTTCGTGCTGTATGTAACAGCGAAAATTATGAAGCTCAGGGCCAGGGATTACATTACTTATTTTCTGTTAGATGGTCTTCTCGGCATCATTCCGGTAATATTCCTCTTGTTTGACTGGATTCATGTGCTATACCCTTCTGTAATCTCTGTTGCCGTCAGCATCATATTCCTGTCTGCGATCCTGATCTTTCAAGGGGAAAATATCAAGGCAGAACTAGCCAAACGCATGCATATTTAACAAGGTTGTCGCCGGTAGCCCCCGGGTTGGATATAAGTTGTCCGCATTCCAATTCATGTTAAATGTTTGCTTATTTAATCGGCTCAACTTCTTCCAAAGCCAGACTTGCGGAGGGAAAGGGCCTTAATGCCCTTGGGAGAATGCCCATTACGTATGCAATCAATATTCCGTAATTCGTGATTGATGTGCCACATTCCCGCGCTTTTTGCACGCGGTACTGCATTTCCCTGCGGTTCAACATACAGCCGCCGCAGTGGATGATCACGGCATATCCGGAGATATCCTTTGGAAAACAGGCGCCGCTTGCCCATTCAAATTCAATTCCTCCGCCCGCGATCTGGTGTATCCAGCGCGGGATTTTTACTTTACCGATGTCGTCCGACTGACGGTGATGGGTACAACCCTCGACAATGAGAACCTTGTCCCCAGGGGCCAGCTTTTCAATGCGCCTGACACCCCGCACCATTTCCGCGAGGTCCGCCTTTTGCCGTGCGAACAGAATTGAAAACGATGTCATGGGAATCCCGGGAGGGGTGTCCGCGGACACTTTAAGAAAGGCCTGTGAATCCGTAATCACGATGGCGGGGGGCGTCTTTAAACGTTCGAGCGTCAGCTTGAGCTCGTGCTCTTTTGTTACGATCACCATCGCATCGCTTTCGATGATATCGCGGATCATCTGCTGCTGAGGAAGTATCAGCCTACCTTTGGGAGCCGACTTGTCGATGGGTGTCACTAGTACGGCAATGTCGCCCGCGTGGATCAAATCGCTGACCAACGCCGGTTCCGCATCCTCAAGTCCAGAATTTGCAACGATTTGCTTTTTTATTTCATCAATCCCAAATCCGTTTATTGTGCTTGCGCATATCAGCGGGATCCCGGCAAGCTCTTTCAGCTTCTCAAGCTCGCCTGCGTCAGGCACTCCTTTGTTGCATTTATTCAGTACGCAAACGGCCAGAATCTTTCGTCGTTTGAGTTGTTCTATAAATTCTACCTCAAACTCCGAGATGCCTAACTGTACATCAGCGACAACAATTGCGAGGTTACATTTCCGCAAAACTTCATAGGTTTTCTCAACACGTAGCGCTCCAAGTCCGTCCACGTCATCGAGTCCTGCGGTATCAATCAATACGACCGGCCCGATCGGCAAAAGCTCCATAGCCTTATAAACGGGATCCGTCGTCGTCCCCGGCACATCGGAAGTAATCGCAATGTCCTGCCCGGTGATAGCGTTGATAAGAGAGGATTTCCCGGCATTCCTCTTTCCGAAAAGCCCTATAGCAAACCGGCTTGCCATAGGTGTTGCGTTCATATTTTCCATTGCCCTTTCTCCTTTTCCATTGCGGCTCCGGGTGACGTAAGCCGTTCTGGTTTTAAAATTTCATTCAGCATCTGTTTGTCCATCAGGTGTTGTTCCAGCACGATTTCCCCTACCGATTTGCCTGTTTTTCGACACAGGGCAGCAACTTCGGACGCTTTGTCATACCCGATGTATCCGCTCAAAGCCGTTACCAGGGTAAAGCTATCGTTCAGTTTTTGCAGGCAGCTTTCCCTGTTAGCCTGAATTCCTCTGATGCAACGGCCGATGAAGAGGGGAAGAACAGACCCAAGCAGATCAAGCATGTCAAATAGGTTTTTTGCAATCAGGGGCAAAAAGGCGTTCAATTCAAGCTGCCCCGCCTGTGCCGCCAGAGTTACCGCCATATCGTCCGCCATGATTTGAAAAGCTGCCTGATTTACGGCTTCACACATCACTGGATTGACTTTGCCCGGCATGATCGAGGAGCCGGCCTGTATGGCGGGTAAAACAATTTCGCCGATTCCCGCGCACGGACCCGAGGACAAAAGCCGTAAGTCATTCGCAATTTTTGTAAGGCTGACCGCCGCCGCTTTCAAAAGGCCGGAAACCTCGACAAATACGTCACAGTTTTGCGTAGGGTCCATCATGTATTCAGCCCGTGCCAAGCCGATTCCCGTGAGCTCCCGCAGACGTTCGATCATTGCGAAAATATAAGCTTTGGAGGCGTTTATTCCGGTTCCCACGGCAGTTCCTCCGATATTGACCTGCCGGAGCCGTTCCTCCGCCTTATAAAGCCGCCAGCGATCGCGTGAAACGGCCTGTGCCCACGCTCCGAATTCCTGACCGAGCGTGACGGGAACTGCGTCCCGAAGCTGCGTTCGGCCTACCTTTAAGATATCGGAGAATTCCTCTTCCTTATCCTGAAGCGCGGTTTGCAGCGCGGCAAACTGCTCCGTAACAGGCATAAGCAGGCGAATAGCAGCGATGCGCACTGCGGTTGGAAACACGTCGTTTGTCGATTGATGAAAGTTTACATGATCCAGTGGATGAACAAGGGTATAGTCGCCCTTGCGTCCGCCAAGCAGTTCGATGGCACGGTTCGCGATCACTTCGTTTGCATTCATATTTGCGGAGGTGCCCGCTCCGCCCTGCATGCAGTCAACAACAAAATGATCCATCAGTGCACCCGAAAGGATTTCGTCACATGCCGCTATGATCGCGCCCGCAATATTTCCGTCCAAAGCGCCGATGTCGCGGTTTGTAATTGCCGCGGCCTTTTTGACGCATACCAGTGCGTCAACCAGCGCGGCGTGAATCGGCACGCCCGTAATTTTGAAGTTCTGCATCGCGCGCGCCGTGTGAATTCCATAATACGCGCCGTCACTGATTTGCATCTCACCCAGCATGTCTTGTTCTATCCGCATGATGAATCCTTCCCTAAAAAGTCTATATAGTCCCCGCGTGAAAAATCAGGTATATAACCGACCGACGTAATACGCCGTGCAAGACAGGAAAGGCATTCGGCCGCCTCTTCGTCGGTACAGATTTTATTATCATATAAAGCATAATCCCTGCGGTACTTAACCGGGGAAAGATTGGGCATGACGACATTGGCACCGGCCTTTAGTCCTTTTTCACGCCCCAGGGGGTCGATGGTGCCGAGCGCTGTAGTAGCAGGCAGAAGGGTTTTCGGCAGCATGATCCGGATAAGGGACAGCAGGGCCAATGTCCGACTGGAGGACGGCGTGCAATAACCCCGGAACCTTGTATCCTTTTGCGGAATAAACGGACCGATGCCGATCATTTGGGGTTTCAGTTCTCTCAGAAACAGAAAATCCTCCGCCAGTGTATCGAAGGTCTGGAAAGGAGAATCCACCATAAAGCCGGCTCCGACCTGATAGCCGATTTCCTTTAGATGATATAGGCACTGTTTGCGATTTTTTAAGCTGAGTTCCGACGGATGTAGTTTGACGTAATGGGCCTCATCGGCCGTTTCGTGACGCAGAAGGTACCGGTCAGCCCCGGCATCGAATAGGTATTTATAGGAAGCGAAACTTCGCTCTCCCATTGAAAGGGTCACCGCACAATCCGGAAAAAACTCCTTGATCCCTGATATGGTGTGACACAGCCGCGCGTCTGTAAAATACTTATCTTCGCCGCTTTGCAGCACAAAGGTGCGAAAACCCAGATCATAGCCCGTCCGGCAGCAATCAAAAATTTCCTCCGGCGTCAAACGGTACCTTTTGGCACTTCGGTTGCTTCTGCAAAGTCCGCAGTAGAAACAATCGTTCCTGCAAAAGCTGGAAAACTCAATCAGCCCCCTAAAGTAAACCTTTTTGCCATAATATTTTTCCCGCAGCTCATTTGCATAAGAGGACATCACCGACCATTCTTCTGCCGTTGCTTCCTCAAAAAAATACCGGATAATATCGGAAAGTTCCTTTTTTACTGCTGAATTCATCCATTTTGAGAACCCTTCCGGGTCTTTTAGACTTAAATCCATAGACTTCTCCTACAGGCGTAAATCACGTTCGCCTTTTTCCAGCCGCTTTAAATTCTCAAGTATCGTGTCGTAGGCTGGATCACCTTTAAACCGCTCGACATGCTGTTTGAGAACTTTTTCGCCTTTGGCCCTTGTTTCATCCGACGCATAGTCGAGCAGGTATTCCTTCAGCGTGAAAATGGCGTTCGGTATGCAGTAGTTATGTACGAACCTGGATTTTGCGACCTTCATAAAATGTTCTCCCGTACGGCCTGCACGGTAGCATGCCGTGCAAAAAGAGGGGATAAACTGCATATCGCATATTTCGCCGATAACATCATCCAGTGCACGCGAATCGCCGATGGAGAACTGCTCTTTGTCGGGAAGCTGGTTTGCATCCTTGGACTGTGCATAAGCGCCGACGCCAATGCGCGTTCCAGCATCGATCTGTGAAACCCCAAACGAGATTACCTCCCTGCGCACTTTTTCCGGTTCACGTGCAGTACAAATCATGCCAGTATATGGGACGGACAGGCGCAAGACGGCAACAAGTTTTTTGAAGTCGCTGTCGCTGACCGCATACTCAGGGTGATCGGAAAACGGCGTACCGGTTGCCGAAGTAATTCTGGGGAATGAGATTGTGTGCGGTCCCACACCGTTGAAAGTTTCCTCCAGATGAATGGTATGGTATAAAAGGGCCATGACCTCAAAACGCCAGTCGTACAGGCCAAACAAAACGCCGAGTCCAATATCGTCGATGCCGGCCTTCTGTGCCCTGTCCATACAGTAAAGTCTCCAGCGGTAATGCCCCTTGATGGTCCCGGCCGGATGTATTTTATGATAAGTTTCATGGTGGTAGGTTTCCTGAAAGACCTGGAACGTGCCGATACCGACTTCCTGAAGTTTTTTCAGCTCTTCGACGGTGAGCGGCGCGCAGTTAATGTTTGCGCGGCGGATTTCACCGTGCTGTGCTTTTACGCTGTAGACTTTTTTGATCGTATCGCACATGAAATCCACTTCGGTTGCGGGAGATTCGCCATAAACGAGTACAGTACGTTTCTGGCCTTCTTCTATCATGATCCGCACTTCCTGCTCGATTTCATCCATACTGAGCGTTTTGCGGTGCATCGCCGTGTTGCTTGAGCGGAAACCACAGTATTTGCAGTTGTTCGCGCATTCATCGCTGATATAAAGCGGCGCGAAAAACACGATACGGTCTCCGTAAACCTCTTCTTTCAGCTGATGGGCAAGTTCATACATCTCCTGTATCGTATCCTCATCCTTGTTTTGGATAAGAATCGCTGTTTCCTCCGGCTCGAGCCGTACACACTGCTCCGCTTTTTTTAGCACGCGACGCACGTCTTCTCTAGACGGGTTGTGCCATTTGTTCAGCTGTTCCCATATCTTGTCGTCGTTAATAAAATCATGGTCAAGCTTGTCGTACTCCTCGAATTCCTTTTGATATTTATCAAAAAAATTCATATTTTGCGTCCCTTCAAATTACTTATTGCTTTTTGTAATCATGGATTTAACGGACGCGCCGGAGACTCTGCCCAGTTTGCCGGTCAGCGCGCTGATTTCATCATTACTGCCGTCGACAATCAGCGAGATAACTGATACGCCCCGTTCTCCGTAGGGAATTCCCATCCGTCCGACGACCAGTCCGGCATATTCATGCAGAATCGCATTGATATGCTCCACACAAGAGAGATCTTCAACCACAATGCCGATAATACCAATTCTTTTGTTCATAGGTTTGGCCTCCTTTAAAAATCAAAAACTCCCTTTCCGCAAGCCACGGAAAGGGAGCAAAACGGCAAAAAAAGAAAACACACATGCCGGATGAGCGCCTTTCCACTCGGATATACCTTGCGGTCGGGTAAAAAACGAGCCTTGTATCTCCAGACAAACGAGTTGTGAGCAGATACATTGCAATTTAATTAAACTAAAATCTATCATGTATTCTTTATGTTGTCAAGACAGTTCTAGGTATGGTTCTATGCATTATCATGGATTATCATGCATTATTCCATCTTTTTTGCATTGGCTATAGCAAACCAAAATGTCACCATTGATATTATGCCTATCCAGATGAAGGATTACCACTTTCACAGGAAACTCTGTCTATAAATATATTAGTAAAGGGCTGCAAAATGATAATCAGAAAAAATGGATTTACAAAAGACGATCTATGTCTTATGTTGAGCGAAACTACTACAAAAATTGTACAGAATATTGAAGATCGATGCGGGAAACTAAAGTCCTTCGATCTGAACTTCAATTTTGAGAAATCACAATACCAGCTCACTGATCGGGACATAGGAGCATTCCGAAGCAGGAGCCAAAAGGATGACATTTAGAATAAATTCAAATATTAAAAAAGCAACCAGATGCGTTCCACTTGTTGCTTATTTTAGCAATTAGTAAAATAGGGGCTGCTCAAAACTATCAAAACCTGCATGAACCTTGGTAATCAATGGTATTTTGCGCTAAAATAGTACATGCATAAGCTTTTATTAAAAAATCTTGCGTTTTGGTGCATGTTTTCATGCACAAGTAAAAAAGGTTAACTTCAAAGGTCGATTTGTAAAACTGAGTAAAAAACTATTAATAAATTGTAAATTTTCCTGGCACACAATACGCATACAAACACAAAAATAACCTCCAAGGAAAAACCCTAGAGGTCTTAATACTTGTGGAGCCGATGGTCGGAATCGAACCGACGACCTGCTCATTACGAGTGAGCTGCTCTACCCCTGAGCCACATCGGCATGTTTGGTAACCCATAAGCTTTAACAGTATAACATAAGAAAAATAATTTGTTAAGGGTAAAATAATCAAAAATGTGGGAAAATGAGAAAATTTATAAGGAATGTTTAATGCTCCGGCTGCAAATAATAAAATTTAACATATTCAGGCTGCTTACATGTTGAAGATGTACTTCACAGGAGATAAACTTACAAAAAAGGATGTGGTCTTTTTGCTATTAGATCTGCGAATATTGGTAATTGCACTTACTCCGGTCATTGCTCTAGCCCTGGCAGTCTATTATACCGACCGTTTCGATAAAGAGCCTTTGTATCTTCTTATAAAAGTTTTTATCCTGGGAGCGCTGGCAGTCATCCCGATCGTGCTGTTTGAAAAATTTCTGACATCCGTGAACATCTTTACCGGGGTAGCGGCAGCTTTTTTCAATGCCTTTGTCGTTGCGGGACTGACCGAAGAATTTTTCAAAAGGGCAGTCGTCCTGCGGACAGTCTATCGGAATCCGGCGTTTGATGAAAAACTAGACGGAATTGTCTATGCCGTATTTGCCGCGCTTGGCTTCGCAACAGTCGAGAACATCATGTATGTCCTTGTAAACTTTTCAGCCAACCCGTATGTAGGCCTTTCCAGAGGAATATTCTCAGTGCCGACCCACGTGCTGCTTGGTGTGACGATGGGATACTACCTTTCCCTGGCAAAGTTCTCCAATCATCCTCATCTTGAAAGAGCTTACCTCAGAAAATCCTTATATGTTCCTATCCTGCTTCACGGTTTTTTTGACTTTATTCTGATGTCGGAAATTCCGATTCTGCTTACGCTGTTTTTACCGTATATCATTTACCTGTGGACGGTTAATCTTAGGAAACTTAACAGGTATTACAAAGAATCGAGGGAAAAATACCAAAAAATTCCCGCCCGACAACCTGCTGAATAAAAGACTGTACACCTATGTTCTGTCACCATTGTAAATGCAGACTAAAACCCGACAGGAAAAAGGAACCGAGATACTCGGTTCCTTTTTCCTGTCGGACTTATTAAGTAATTTTGCCGACTCGTTAAGGATTATGCTGGATCCGTCCTTCTCTCTCATATTCGCGATTCGGTACGAATAAGAGTGTGATGCAATACAGGCCGCTGAGTCCGACCAGCGCATAGACGATTCTCGGAGGGAGCGGACTGATCCCCCCGAGGAGGGCATTGACAAGATCAAATTGGAAAAAGCCAATCATTCCCCAGTTAATGGCCCCGATGATAATAATTGCAAGGGCAATCTTCTGCCAGATATTCATGTACAACCTCCTTAAAAAGTTAATTATTAATAGGATGTCGTTAAAATGTAAAATTTATACATCAAAACATTAATTTACGATTTAGAAACAATCATTTATAATAATTTAGGACTTGTGTTTTTGTTTTAATAAAAGGAACAAGGGTCAAAAAATGTACCAAAAAGGAGTATTTATGAACGAACGTCATGACCACACCCACGATGACAGCAAAACGGTTAAGCGCACCCTTTTGTTTATGGCAACCGCAGGTTCTTTTCTGACTCCATTTATGATTTCATCGATCAATATCGCGCTGCCTGCAATTCAAAAGGAATTTGCAGCAGATGCTGTCGTTTTAAGCTGGATTGCGACATCTTTCCTGTTGTCTTCGGCTGTGTTTCTTCTTCCTATCGGCAAATTCGCCGACATCCTTGGCCGGACCAGGCTTTATAAATGGGGGATAATTTCATTTACTGCATTTACGTTAATCTCAGGTTTTGTCCCAAATATTGAACTATTAATCGTGATGAGAGTCCTGCAGGGAATTAGTGCATCGATGATCGCAACTGCGGGAATGGCGCTGATCACCTCGGTCTTTCCACCACAGGAACGCGGCAAAGCCCTGGGCTTTAATGTTTCAGCCATATATGTAGGACTTGCTGTCGGGCCTTTTCTAGGCGGATTCTTAACCGAGTATTGGGGCTGGAGAAGCATTTTTTTGGTATTGGTTCCTTTGGGGGTCCTGATCACGGTTTTAACGATTACATATGTCAAGAGCGATTGGGCCGATGCCAAAAATGATAAACTGGATATTCCAGGCAGTATGATCTTCGCCGTTACCCTGATTGCGCTTATCTATGGTTCGAGCATTTTACCCGATATTCTCGGGATTATCCTGATCCTCTTCAGCATTGTTTGTTTTGTTTTCTTTGTGAAACGCCAGCTCAAGGTCCCGAATCCCGTGTTAGAAATCAGGCTTTTTCAGGATAACCGGGTTTTTGCTTTTTCCAACGTCGCAGCATTGATCAATTATGCTGGATCGTACTCCGCAACTTTTCTTCTGAGTCTATATCTGCAGTACGTCCAGGGTATGTCTTCAGAACATGCTGGAATCATCCTGATCATCCAACCTATTATCCAGTCTTTAATTTCCCCTTTGGCCGGACGTATTTCCGATAAAAAAGAACCTGCCAATATTGCCTCTTTGGGCATGGCTGGAACCGCCGCAGGCTTGTTTCTTCTTTCCTTTATCGGCCCGCATACTTCTCTGTTCCTGATCATCGCTGCTTTGACGGTGCTGGGTATTGGATTTGCCTTATTCTCTTCTCCGAATACCAATGCAGTCATGAGTTCCGTAGATAAGCATTATTACGGGATTGCCTCCGCCTCAGTATCTGTGATGAGGGTTCTCGGTCAGATGCTGAGTATGGCTACAGCTACGCTGCTGATTTCCATATTTGTCGGCAAAAACCAGATTACCCCTGAAAACTATCCGCAATTTATACAGAGTATTCGCCTTGCTTTTCTGATCTCAGCCTGCCTTTGTGCTGTTGGTATTTTCTTCTCTTTCTCCCGCGGTAAAATCCACGTCCATAATAATCAGGCATAAAGTTTGTGCTCCTTGTTATCCATGACACTGCGGCATTAGGCCGTACATGGTGATCATGAAGATACCCGGTAGCTTAACTGACCGGGTATCTGTTTCCGCTACAGGGCGGATAGCCTTCGAAAAAGGTTATTTACCTTACGGTATTTCCCTTTTCCCAATACTATCTTTTGCAGCTTCAGACAATAATATTCGCAGGTTGATTTTGATTTGTTGATTCTCGATTGTTTTATTTAAATCAAAATATTAATTTTTTCCAGTTATAAATCAAACCACAATTTCGTCGGTATTATGGTTTAAGATGGATAATCTGGTTATATTATTTATTGATTTTTGTGTATTTTATGATTATTATTATATTGTCTTCGTTTTACTCATTTAGTCTCATTTTTTGACCTTCAATTTATAAGAAGGTCTTTTTTTGGTTTAAATTTGGTTCAATTATAAATATTTTATCTTAATAATCACGAAGAACAGAGCGTAGGATTTTCCCAGATCTGGTCATTGGTAGTTTTTCACGAATTAAAACCCGGATGGGCATTTTAAATGAAAAACTGTTTCTGATGTACTGTTCTACCGCCGAGCAGTATTGTTCTCTTTCTTCCTTCGCCGAAAAAGAATCTTCGAGCGCAAGATATACTTTGAGGATCACGCTTTCACCATCCTGGCTGTTAACGATGACACCTGCTTCGAACACTTTGGGATAATTATAAAGAGCAGACTCTACTTGGTAATAACTTACAAATTTATCATTAACGATAAGACCGTCAAGCTCCCGGCCATTTAAGATTTCAAAGTCAGGTAGTGCTGCATATCCGGACATTGCGTTTTTCCTCCCTTCTTGTGACAAAACATTGCAGTTATAGACTAAGCTGTAAAATGCGTATAAATCTTATATTTTAGTCGTATTTGTATTATAATATTAAATGCGGCTTTTCCCTACCGATTTGAGGTTAATGGCATTGTTGGAAGGCTGAACAGCTCTAATTCTCATGTTAACTGTTTTCAGGAAGAATATCTTTGATTTACGTATTGACAGATACCTTTTTCAAGATATTTGGGTATAATGTAATAGGAATAGAATACCGGAAGGAAAGATGCACATTGCAATTACATATTCATTTTGTTGGCATAAAAGGAACCGGGATGAGCGCCCTTGCCCAGATTACACCGTTGATAGAAGATGCCGTGATTACCGGATCCGATGTGCCGCAAAGATTTTTTACAGACGTTGTATTAGAGAAGGCAGGCATTGAGGTCCTGAACTTTGACCCAGAGAATGTTGTCGGCGCTGATTTGGTTGTCACCTCTGCCGCTTACTGCGACAGTCACCCTGAGATTAGCCGGGCCAAAGAGCTTAACATACCGGTACTGACTTACCCTCAATTTCTGAGCAAACTGATGTCCAAGAAAAAAGGAGTCTGTGTAACTGGGACTCACGGCAAGACTACGACAACTGCCATGGCTGGAAAAATCCTGCTTGATGCAGGTTTGGACCCTACGATTGTCGTAGGCAGCGACGTGCCCTGTATTGGCGGCAACGCCCATGCCGGTCAGGGAGAACTTTTTTTAGCCGAATCCTGCGAATACCGGAGGCACTTCTTAAATTACTCTCCCGAGCACCTGATTATTACCAATATGGAACTGGATCATCCCGATTATTTTAAGGATTTGGATGATGTGGTCTGCGCTTTTTCCGAACTCGCCTGCAAGCTGCCTGCTGAGGGCAATCTGATTATCTGGCATGACGATCCGAATATAGATAGGATTAAGACCAGAGCAACGGTTACAACTTTTGGTTTCTCGGCCGATGCTGATGTCAGCGCTGCAAACGTTGTTTTCGATAATGACGGAAGCTGTTTCGATGTGATGATGAATAAAAAAAATATAGGTAAGCTGCATTTGACTGTTTCAGGAAAACATAACATTCTGGATGCCCTAGCTGCCATAGCCCTGACTTCTCAGCTCGGAATATCGTTGGATACCGTGCTTCAGGCGCTGAGCGGCTTTAATGGTACCAAAAGAAGATTCGAACGTCTTGGCACAAAACACGGGGCAGTTATTGTTGACGATTATGCCCATCACCCGACAGAAATCCAAACGACCCTGGACGGAGCAAGGCTTTCCTATCCCGACAGAAGAATCCGGGCAGTATTTCAGCCTCATACCTTCAGCCGGACTGAAAAACTTTTTTATGAGTTTTCTCAGGCCTTTCAGGATGCCGATGAGGTTTTGCTGGCAGAAATTTTTTCCTCGGCGCGCGAAAAAAAAGCTGGAGTCAACCCGATCTCTTCAGCAAAACTTGCCGACTTGATGAAAGAAAAAGGAATTACCACCCGTTATTTTCCAACGCTTGACGAAATCAGTTCTTATCTTGACCAAACCCTGGAAGAAGGCGATCTCGTTATTACGCTCGGAGCCGGTGATATTTACAAAGTAGGGCAAAACTTGGTCTCTTGAGCGCTGTTTCCTGACCGCTGAGTAACTTCAATGATTCATACAGGAGAAACGATGAAAAATAAGTTGATTTTTTCTTTGCTTGTCATTCTATTTGGGATTTTTTTCATAAGCGGTTGTATTCAAATGAGCATTCCTGATGCTTCCCCTGATTCTCAGGGTTCGCAAACATCCGCAGAAAACGTTCCGATTGATACCTTTATGCTAAGAATCGGCGCTGCGAGTAAGGAGGCGATAAATTATCACGATGTTGCCAGCATCGCTGTTTTAGTGAATAAACAAAATCAGCTTCCCTCCGATTATGTTCCACCGGATCTGGTTGAAGTCAACATTTCTTTTACTTTTGAGGAAAAAGCTGAGAAAAGAATGCTGCGTCAGGAAGCTGCTGCGAAGCTCGAGGAATTATTTTCTGCTGCGAAAGAAAATGGTGTAATTCTTTATGGTGTATCAGGCTACCGCTCCTATCAAACGCAGCAAGATTTATTTGCGAGTTTTACCCGGCGGTACGGAACCGAGGAAAAAGCCAACCAAATCAGTGCGAGACCCGGTGAAAGTGAACACCAAACCGGCCTGGCAATGGATGTATCCTGCCAGAGCGTTAACTTCGGTCTGGAAGAGACATTTGGAGATACGGACGAATATGTCTGGCTGAAAGATAACGCTCATCGTTTCGGTTTTATCATCCGCTACCCGAAGGGCAAAGAATACCTGACGGAATATACCTACGAACCTTGGCATCTTCGCTATATCGGACAAGACCTGGCCACGAAACTCTATGAACAGCATCTCACTTACGAGGAATACCTGTTCTTCAAGATTTGATCTTATTATTCGTAAACTTGCATAGATATGGCACGCGCGTTAAGTAAAAAAATATTCTTCACCGGCTAATACCGTTCCTGCTGAATTGCTCAATATGACATACAACATCATTCCAGTCATAACAGCGGATGACACCTTCCGGAAGATTTCCGCGGTTATAAGGCGCATCCATCAGTAGCACCGGAATGCCCATGGAAACGATCTCCACTGAATTGGAAATAAAGTCATCGACGAACACATCAATACCGTGTTCCTTGACCGCAATGGTCTTGCTGAGCCCCCCTGTGAATATCTTTTCACCCGGGGGGATTTGTTTTTCTTCAAGCCATTTTTTTGTGATTAGTTCCTCAGCCCCCGGCTTTCTGGCTGTCACATAAATGATTTCATGCCCTGCTTCTGTTAAGGAAACGATGCTCTCGACTGACCCTTTGACCGGCTCCGGTGTTGAGAAGAGAACTTCCATATTTTTGTCAAAAAAGGTGTCAAGTTCATTCCAGTCAACGTTGTAGATTTTCGACATATCATCATTGTCAATTTCCATAATATTTTTGCCGTATTGCCTGTTGAGTTCTTCTGTGAACACAGGAAAACTGTCCGCGACGACGCCGTCTATATCTAATCCGATCCGTAGTTTCATCTAATCCAACCTCTCCGGTTTTTCTAATTCGATGGTTGGGGGCAATTGCCGTTTATGCTCACTCATTTTATGCAGTCTTTCAATTTTGGCGACAACATCGTCAGGAATCTTTTCTCCCAAAAGATATTTATCGATAAGATCATAGGAAAAACCCATCTCTCCCTCATCGGTCTGTCCCTGCCAAAGACCAGCAGTCGGTGTTCTGGAAGCTATTTTTTCCGGCAGGCCCAGTGCCCTTGCCCAGGCTCTTACTTCCGTCTTGGTAAGTGAGCCGATCGGCAGGAGGTCCACGCCGCCATCCCCATATTTCGTAAAATATCCGGTATAGCTCTCAGGGGCATTGTCTGTCCCGACAACCAGATACTCCCTGATATTGGCTACCGTATACAGCGTAGACATACGGAGCCGTGCTTTAAGGTTCCCTTGTCCTGCTTGCTGAATATTCAGAGGCGTCTGATTAGCTTTTAAAGCGGTCTTCATCTGGTCATAAATGGCTGCATGCGCTTCCCCGAGATCAATCTCGATCACTTCCATCCCAAGGGTCTCTGCAATCAAATAGGCATCCTCGCGATCCGCAGGATTTGATTGGCATGGCATGATCACACCAAGGCAGTAATCAGGAAATGCTTTTTTGCATAAAGCTGCCACCACCGCAGAATCTACACCGCCGGAAATTCCGCAGACCAAACCTTTGGTATTTGCCTCAGTATTTTTCTCGCGCAGCCATTCCACAACCTGCTTTTGGCGTTCCAGTATTTCTTCAGTACTCCACACCGGTACGGCCTCCTTTTTTATTTCACAATAGTTTAATGATCATTCAAATATTTATCAAAAGTTTAGACATAAAATTTAAATTTTATATTTTTTTAAAACCCATTCTTTTAACTTAATCCACAATATCCACATTTTTATCCACAAAATTTTAAGATGACCGTTGGATTCTGTCAGCATTCTTTGCTATGTACCGTCATTTCAGCATCGCCGGCTATTTGTTATTTTCACAATTTTTACATTCTAATTACATATTCTTAACATATTCTTAAAATTTCTTGATTAATACTCTGAAGGCAGCAAAATGTACCATTATTCGTGCTAAATTTACACTTGATTGTTTTCTTAATTGTTTTTTACCACCTGAGTTGATCCAGAGTTTCTTTACTAAACTGTATCGCTGTCTGAACAGCCTCCGGTGCAGGACCTCCGGTAACGCTCCTCTTCTGAACGCAGGTTTGAAGAGAAATAGCCTCATAAAGATCTTCCTCGAAGAATTCGGATACTGTTTTCAGTTCTTCCAGCGTCAGATCCTCCAACGAACAGCCCCTGTGGGAACATTCCAGTACCAGCCTGCCCACAATCGCATGGGCTTCGCGGAAAGGAACATTCTTCTTAGCCAGATAATCAGCCAGGTCTGTGGCATTGGTAAAGCCCTTCTTAGCTTCCCTTGCCATAATATCGGCATTCACTTTCATGGTAGCCAGCATCGGCCGGATAACCAGCAGCGATTTTTGGATGGTGTCCACAGCATCAAACACACATTCCTTGTCTTCCTGCATATCTTTGTTATAAGCCAGAGGAAGTCCTTTCATAACGGTGAGCAGTGTTATGAGATCCCCATACACCCTGCCGGTTTTCCCTCTGACGAGTTCTGCGACATCAGGATTTTTCTTCTGCGGCATAATACTCGATCCGGTGGCATAGGCATCATCAATCGAAACGAAACAGAATTCGCCGCTCGACCAGATGATCAGTTCTTCACACAGCCTGCTCAGATGCATCATCATGATAGATGCCGCTGCCAGGAATTCCAAAGCAAAATCTCTATCGCTGACGCCGTCTAAACTGTTGAGCGTGACGCCGTCAAAATTCAGTTCAGCAGCTACTTCTTCCCGACGCAAAGCAAAGGTCGTACCCGCCAGCGCACCCGATCCGAGCGGGGAGAGGTTCAGTCTCTTGCGAGTATCTCCGAGCCGTCCCAGATCGCGCAAAAACATTTGGACATAGGCCATAAGATGATGGCTCAGGGTGATCGGCTGGGCCTTTTGCAGATGGGTATATCCGGGCATCCAAGTCTTAAGATGTTCGGAACACAAGTCAAGCAAGGTTTCCAGCAGCGCAGTGAGGAGATCTTTGGTGTTGTCGATTTCTTCTCTTAAGAACAGCCGAAAATCCAGCGCAACCTGATCATTCCGGCTGCGGCCGGTATGGAGCTTTTTACCGGCATCACCGATTCTCTCCGTAAGTAGTTTCTCAACGTTCATATGGATGTCTTCGGCTCCGACTTCAAATTCAACCCTTCCCGCCTGAATATCCGCCAGAATACATTCCAGTCCCCCTATTATTTTCTCCGTTTCTTCGGCTGACAGGATACCTATTTTGCCGAGCATTCCGGCATGAGCGATGCTGCCCATAATATCAAATTTATAGAGGCGCCGGTCGAATGAGATCGATGAGTGGAAATCTTCGACCAGGGAATCGGTGTCTTTCTCAAAACGTCCTCCCCAAAGTTTCATTGGTTTAACTCCTTCCGAATCAAAATTAAGTATAGTATAACGCAACAATATGACAGAACACAAGAATGCGCAATGTGCTTAGACAATTGACATCCTTGTGTTCTATGCCCGCAAATCTATGCTCGCGCACCGTTGCGCATCATGATTAACGTAAGCCTGATTTTCTCTCCATTAAAGCGCGGACTTTAAGAGGCAGTCCAAACAGATTAATAAAGCCTTCTGCGTCTTTCTGGTTGTAGACTGCATCTTCGCCAAACGTTGCGAATTCTTCATTATACAGTGAATAAGGGGATTTTATCCCTACCGGTGTACAGTTTCCTTTATACAGTCTCATCCTGACGGTTCCGGTAACATTTTTCTGTGTAACTTTTACAAACGCATCAAGTGCTTCTCTCAGCGGTGAATACCAGACACCATCGTAGACCATCTCCGCATATTTCAGCGCAATTTGTTCCTTATAATGCAGGGTCTGACGGTCAAGGGTTAACAGTTCCAGCGCCTGATGCGCGGCATAGAGAATTGTCCCGCCGGGAGTCTCATATACCCCGCGCGACTTCATCCCGACAAGCCTGTTTTCGACCATGTCGACAATCCCGATTCCATTCTTGCCGCCCAGGGCATTCAATTTCTCGATCAGCTGAATCGGTGCAAGTTTCTCCCCATCTACAGCTACCGGTATGCCCTTCTCAAAATCGATCAGCACATACGCGGCCTGGTCCGGTGCCTGCATCGGGGAAACCCCAAGTAGATAAATATCATCCTTCGGTTCATTCCAGGGATCTTCGAGGTCACCGCCTTCATGGCTTAAATGCCACAGGTTACGGTCCATGCTGTACGGTCTGTCCTTGGTAACCGGGACAGGGATTCCGCGTTCTTTGGCATAATCAATCGCATCATCCCGCGATTTGATGTCCCACTCTCTCCACGGAGCAATAATTTTCAGATCAGGATTCAGTGCTTTGACAGCCAGTTCAAAGCGGACCTGATCGTTGCCTTTCCCTGTCGCGCCATGCGCAACAGCAACTGCGCCTTCTTTTTCGGCAATCTCCACAAGCCTTCTGGCAATAAGCGGACGCGCAAAGGATGTTCCCAGAAGATATTTGCCTTCATACACGGCTCCAGCCTGAAGTGTCGGATAAATGAAATCCGTAATGAATTCTTCTCTCAAATCTTCAATATACAATTTGGTGGCTCCGGTTTTAGCAGCCTTCTCATGAAGAGGTTCCAGTTCCTCTCCCTGTCCCAAATCTGCCGCCATCGCGACAACCTCATAGCCATAGTTTTCTTTCAGCCATGGAATAATGATGGACGTATCCAGTCCGCCTGAATAGGCAAGTACTACTTTAGCCATACGCTGTCTCCTTTATTTTATAATTATTACATGACCAGCGCCATAATCGCTTTATGGGCATGAAGCCGGTTTTCAGCCTCCTGGAATACCACGGATTGAGGACCTTCGATCACTTTGTCGGTGATCTCTTCTCCGCGGTGGGCAGGCAGACAGTGCATGACGATCGCTTCAGGATGAGCTGCCCCAAGCACCTCGTCATTGATCTGGTACGGTGCAAAAATTTTCTTCCTGATTTCGCTTTCTTCTTCTTGTCCCATACTGGCCCAGACATCGGTATAGAGAATATCCGCTCCCCTGGCAGCCGCCACAGGATCTTCGACGACCTGCACCGTACTTCCGCTGAGAGATGCATTCTTCCAAGCCAGATCCATAATTTCCGGAACCGGCTGGTATCCCTGAGGTGAAGCAATCACAATGTTCATGCCCATCTTGCTGCCGCCAAGCAGCAGGGAATTTGCCACATTATTGCTGTCCCCGATATAGGTCAATTTCAGCCCCTGAATCTTGCCTTTTGTTTCTTTAATAGTCAAAAGGTCGGCCAGAATTTGTGTCGGATGCAGAAAATCGCTCAAGCCATTGATGACCGGCACAGAGGAATGCTCGGCAAGATCAAGAACCTCCTGATGGCTGAACGTTCTGATCATAATACCGTCGACCATCCTGGACAAGACCCTTGCTGTATCCTGGATCGGTTCACCGCGTCCCAGCTGGATATCGCGGGCGCTCAAAAACATTCCGGAGCCGCCGAGCTGATAAATACCAGCCTCAAATGCCACCCTGGTTCTCGTCGAAGATTTTGTAAAGATCATCGCCAAAACCTTTCCCTGCAGGACAGGGTGGGGAATTCCGGTATTTCTCTCAGCCTTCAATTCCATAGCGACGTCAACCATATATGAGATTTCTTCTGCTGTGAAAGCATTCAGTGTAATAAAATCTCTGCCTTTAAACCTGTCTTTGTTTAATTGAACCATCATTATTCTCCTTCATCTTAATAATACGCAGTACTGTATTATTATACTTCATCATGCATAATTATTCAATAGCCCTGATGAAAAAGAAGCTATCCCCAGACGAGTAATCCTTACCCTCCTGAGGATCAAAAAAGATGACTGAATCTACACATCTATTTTCCTGATTGTTTAAAGCATTTATAACATCAGCTAGGACTTATCCGATATAAGATGCAAAACTCCAGTATCTTACGTTAGAATATTAGATCAGAGAATTCTCTCCACCAGTGTAATTAGATGATAAGACAGAGCAGCAACGATTGCCGTGGAAGGAATCGTCAGACACCAGGCAGTCAGCATCTGCTGCGCAACACCCCAGCGCACGGCCGAAATACGTTTGGCAGCGCCTACTCCCATAATGGAACCGGATACCACGTGCGTGGTACTGACCGGCAGATGGAGACCCGGAAACGCCGTCGCTACCCAGATAACGATCGAGGATGACAAATCTGCGGCAAATCCGTTGATCGGCTCAATTTTAAAGATTTTAGCACCAAGCGTATGAATGATTCTCCAACCGCCCACTGCTGTACCACAAGCAATGGCTAATCCGCACAGGAGCTTTACCCAGAGCGGAACATCCATCGTCGACTGTACCCCCACAGCGACAAGCGCCAGCGTGATAATACCCATGGATTTCTGCGCGTCATTGGAACCATGGTTAAACGCAAGGAGTGCGGCTGAAACCATCTGCAGCCTCCGGAAGATACTGTTCGTTTTCATCGGCGCTTTATTGCGGAACAGGTAAAATAGAATGGTCATGATCAGATAACCGAGTCCCATGCCGACGAGCGGTGAGCACAGCAGCGCCAAGATAATTTTTTTGATGCCGGCCCCCTGGACAATACCGAGTCCCGCTGCAGCGATCCCGGCTCCGAGGATTCCCCCAATAATGGCGTGGGAAGAACTGCTTGGAATGCCAAAATACCACGTCAAAAGATTCCAGAAAATCGCCCCGATCAGTGCAGCGACCATCACTTCGGAAGTGACGCTGTTCGCATCTACAATGTCCTTTGCAATGGTCTTGGCAACTCCTGTGCTGTACATCGCGCCAATAAAATTGAGTACCGCGGCCATAATGATTGCGGTTCTTGGCGTAAGTGCTCTTGTCGAAACCGAAGTAGCTATGGCATTGGCAGTATCATGAAATCCGTTGATAAAATCAAATGCCAACGCAAATAGTACGACAACAAATAATGCAATATGCAGACTAGACATATTTTAATACGACCCCTTTGATCACAAGCGCAAGATCTTCACATCGGTCTGTGGCGTCTTCCAAATGTTCCAGTATTTCTTTCCATTTAATGATTTCAATCGGATTGCTTTCATTTTCAAACAGCTTGCCTACTTCACTCCGGTATAAACGATCTCCCTCGCTTTCCAGTTTATGAATTTTTTCTGTGTTTTCAAGAATAAGATTTAATTTGGTGCGAATATTGGGAAGGTTGTCCACAGATATTTTAATAATATGAATACAGTCATCCAGAACCCGAATCAACTCTTCAACCCCGGAGTGGGGCGGCTTCGCTTTATACATGATCATCCGTTCCAAGGCACCTTGAATGAAATCAATAATATCATCCATGTTTGTCGCCAACGAGTAGAGGTCTTCCCTGTCCATTGGCGTCACCAGTGTCTTATTCAGGTTGTCAATGATCTTGTTGGTAATGTCGTCGGCACGGTGTTCCAAATCAATAAGTTCCTTCATCTTAACCGGGAACGTGTCGGGATCCTTAACTGCTTCTTTTAATACCAGCGAGCTTTCGCAAATAAGCTGCGCATTTTCTTTCATGAGTACAAAAAAGTCGTTTTCTTTTTTTGACACAGTCTTTACTTCCTCCTTTATCATGACCTGGTGAAATCTTCCCACACTATCTTAGCACAAGAGCCAAAGATAAGATACTTAAATTTATAAAAAAACAGGCACTTAAAACAACAGGCAGAATAGAGCGAAAGGTTCAGCCAAAAGCTCTCTCCAGCATCAGTTTAATTCGATTGATCTGGTTCACTTCACTGGCCCCGGGATCATAATCCACAGCAACAATATTGGTCTGGGGATACCGCTCTTTCAGGGTCTTGATCATACCTTTGCCGGTAATATGATTCGGCAGACAGGCAAACGGCTGCATGCAAATAATATTGTTGGCGCCGCTTTTGATCAATTCCACCATTTCCGCAGTCAGCAGCCAGCCCTCACCGGTTTGGTTGCCCAGGGAAAGGAACGGTTTGACACTTTCCGCCATCTCCTGAATCGTCGGCGGGATATCGAATCTTTTACTATTCTTTAAGGCAGCCCTTAAATCTTCACGATAGCTTTCTATATACTTGACCAACAGATTTCCGATGACTCTGGAAGATTGTTTCCCACCAAGATATCTGTAATTAAATTCCTTTCCGTAGCAGCAGTAAAGAAAAAACTCCATCAGCCCCGGAACTACCATTTCTGCGCCTTCTTTTTCAATAAACTCGGCCATGTTGTTATTCGCCGCAGGGTGGAATTTTACAAGGATCTCCCCAACCAGTCCAACCCGTGGTTTTCTCTGCTGAATAATTTCAATATTTTCAAAATCCCGAACAATACCCTTCAGGTTTTCACGAAATGAGCTGCGGTCTCCATTGGCAACATTGATCTTGCAGATATCTATCCACTTTCTCAGAAGCTGATCCGCTTCTCCCGCATTTGCTTCATAAGGCCTTACCCTGTAGAAAACCTTCATCAGCAGGTCTCCGTAAAGCATGGCCATAATTGCTTTGACCGCCATGGAGACCGTCAACTTAAATCCGGGATTTTTCTCCAAACCTGCGACATTGAGCGAGAGTATCGGAATGTGCTCCAGTCCTGAGACCTGAAGCGCTTTCTTTAACAGCCCCAAATAATTGCTGGCCCGGCAGGGTCCCCCCGTCTGGGTTATAATGACCGAGGTGTTATTCAGATCGTATCTTCCGGATTTTAACGCTCTTAACAGCTGCCCAATAATTATGACCGAAGGATAACAGGAATCGTTGTTAACATATTTCAGGCCTTCTTCAATATCTTCTTTCTCGACTTTGGCCAGTACTTCAAAACGGTATCCCTCCGAACGGGCGACCTCCTGGGCAAATTCAAAATGAATCGGCGCCATCTGCGGAGCAAGAATGGTATGTGTTTTACGCATTTCCTTGGTAAATATTGGTCTGAGAGCGGCATTCGGCTCCTTTGCCCGGTCCTCTATCGAATGATCATGTTTTATTCTGGCATCCATCGCGGCTTTAAGCGAGCGGAGCCTTATTCTGACCGCACCCAGATTGCTGACTTCATCTATTTTAATCATGGTATAGATTTTACCGGCTTTATGTAAAATTTCCTGGGCTTGTTCCGCGGCAATCGAATCCGGCCCACAGCCGAATGAGTTTAACTGGACAAGTTCGAGCTCCGGTTGTACGGCAACAAAATCTGCTGCTTCGTAAAGCCGGGAATGGTACATCCACTGGTCCAGCACCCGGAGCGGCCTGGTAACTTTTCCGAGATGGGCCACCGAATCCTCGGTAAGCACTGCCATCCCTAAGGCCGTGATGACTTTAGGTATGCCGTGGTTGACTTCCTGATCCATATGGTAAGGCCTGCCGGAAAGGACAATCCCGCGGTTTCCTGTTTCAGCGAGCCACTGCAAGACCTCTTCTCCTTTTTTGCGGATATCCCGTTTGAAATTCAGATCTTCATTCCAGGCTGCGTCAACGGCCTGGTTGATTTCTGCAAAAGTCATGCCTAAATGTTTCAGCTCTTCATATAATCTCTTGCTAAGCATTTTTTTATCTTCATAAGGAAGAAAAGGATTCCAGAATCGGACACCGCTTTGCTTCAACGCGTCCATATTGGCTTTGATCACTTCCGGATAAGCGCTGATCACTGGGCAATTAAAACAGTTGTCCGCCTCGGTTATTTCTTTTCTCTCCTTCGGTATGCAGGGATAAAATATGAGTTTCACGCCTTGTTTAATCAATGACACGATATGACCGTGAACAAGTTTGGCAGGATAACAAACGGTATCGGAACAAATTGTTTCCATGCCCGCCTCATAAACCTTCCGAGTGGAAACCGGCGACAGCTCGACCCGGAAACCAAGACGGGTGAAAAAGGTAAACCAAAAAGGATAATTCTCAAACATATTCAAAACCCTTGGAATCCCGATGGTTCCTCTGACTGCTTTCTCTTCGGCCAGCGGTGTATAATTAAAGATCCTGTTCAGTTTATAGGCATAGAGATCCGGAATTTCATCTGTCTGACCGCGTTCCGATCCTTTTTCGCAGCGGTTTCCTGTGATGTGCCTGCGCCCGTCGCCGAAACAGTTGACCGTAAGCAAACAGTGGTTCTGACAGTTTTTGCAACGGGCTGCGCTAACTTCCACCGAAAAGTTATTAATTTGCTCTGGGGAAAGCAGCGACGTAACCACTCCCTCCCGCCAGGCGTTCCTGGCCAGGAGAGCCGCACCAAAGGCTCCCATGAGACCTGCAATGTCCGGACGGACGACTTCTCGGCCGATGGTCCGTTCCAGGCTGCGAACCACAGCATCATTCAGGAAAGTTCCTCCCTGGACAATAACCTTTTCACCGAATTCCTCAGAGCTTTTTAACTTAATTACTTTATAGAGCGCGTTTTTGATCACGGAGTAGGATAATCCTGCCGAAATATCCGCGACCGTCATGCCTTCTTTTTGGGCCTGTTTTACTTTGGAATTCATGAAAACGGTACATCTTGATCCTAAATCGGCAGGATTTTGAGCCAAAAGTCCTTTGCGGGCAAAATCCGCCACATTCATTTCCAGTGACTTCGCAAATGTTTCAATAAAAGAACCGCAGCCGGATGAACAGGCTTCATTTAGCATAATATTTTCAATCACACCGTTCTTTACTTTGAGGCATTTCATATCCTGTCCGCCGATATCCAGAATCAGGTTGACTCCAGGCAGAAAATGATTGGCAGCTGTGTAATGAGCAATGGTCTCGACTTCCCCCATATCAAAAAAAAGAGCTGCCTGAGCCAGTTTTTCTCCGTAGCCAGTCACGGCAGAATAAGCAATTTTTGTGTTTTCCGGGAGCCTGTTGTATAGTTCTTTCAGAATATTGACTGCTGAATCCAAGGGGTTGCCTTCATTATTGGTATAGGCGGAATAAAGAAGGGTGCCTTGCGGATCGATTAAAACAGCTTTTGTCGTGGTGGATCCTACATCCAGACCTAAAAAACATTGGCCCTGGTACGTCTCCAGCTGATTTGTGCTGACAATATTTTGGGCATGCCGTCTTACAAACGCGCGGTATTCCTCTTCATCTGCAAAAAGCGGATCAAGTCTGGCTGTTTCATACTGAAGCTTTTTTATGTCTGTTTTCAATTTCTGACCAAGCTGCTCAAATGTAATATCTTTTTCCTGAGTGGAGGCGAGGGCAGCTCCAATAGCTACATAAACTTCGGAATTTTCCGGCACAATCATATCTTCATCCTTCAACCCCAGCGTTTCCTGAAACCGTACCCGCAACTGCGGCAGGAAGTGAAGCGGTCCTCCGAGGAAGCCAACTTTTCCTTTGATTTTATGACCGCAGGCAAGCCCTCCGATGGTTTGATTCACAACTGCTTGGAAGATCGAAGCTGCGATATCCTGCTTGCGGACTCCTTCGTTTAAGAGAGGTTGAATATCGGTTTTGGCAAAAACCCCGCATCGGGCGGCAATCGGATAGATAACCCGGCTTTGGGCAGCCAGCGCATCCAGACCAGCCGCATCCGTCTTTAACAGGACAGCCATTTGATCAATAAAAGCGCCGGTTCCGCCCGCACAAATCCCGTTCATCCGCTGATCAAACCCCTTGTCAAAAAAGGTTATCTTGGCATCTTCTCCGCCAAGCTCAATGACAACATCCGTTCCTGGCAAATAACGGTCCACTGCTTTGCTTCCGGCAATGACCTCCTGAATAAATGAAATGTCCAGCTGTTCAGCCACAGCCAGTCCGCCTGAACCTGTGATTGCCACTGTCAGCGAAAATGCCGCATATTTCTGACCGGCCTCATCCACCAGCCTTTGCAACGTGCTCCAGATATCCGAATAATGCCGGGTATACCGGCTGAACAACAGGACGCCTTCCTTATTTAAGACAGCGATTTTAACAGTGGTGGAACCTATGTCTATCCCAACACGAAGGTTATTCTTATCTTTGTCAGTGATTCTGTGATGATGCGAATCCAGATTACATTCCCCCTCAAACAAATTCAGCAGAATTATTTTTCCATCTGAGGGGGTTATTATTCATTGTCTACCTTGCCGTTTGAAGTTATTATAAAAATAATATAAATTTTTCTACCCACTTTCTGTCCTTCGTGTTAATATAGTGTTATGAAATCACAATGGAATATTAATACCCAGAACAGATGGTGCTCTCAAAATAGACTCGCTGGAATATAAACGATGAGAATCCATAGATTTATGAAGAAATGACTTTTTGATTCCGTGAAGATGCTAAACCATCAAGGAAGTTCCTTTTGAATTGGATTAAGGAGGATGGGTCATGGGTAAACAAATCTATCGGTCTCAAAACAAAATGATTGCAGGGATCTGCTCTGGAATTGCGGAATATTTCGAAATAGATCCTACGATTGTACGGATTATCTGGTTGCTCGCATTTTTTGCTGGGATTGGAATTCTTGCCTATCTCGTTTGCTGGATAGTGATTCCTCAAAAACCTTTTGGCTCATTCGACAGTTCTCATAACTATGCCGACTCGGCAGATATTCCAAATAATGATCATAATCAGGCCATCAATAAAGACAAAAGCTTTAAAGTATTTGGTATTGCGCTGATCATTGTTGGTGTTGTATTTTTGTCAGACAGACTCTTTGACTGGTTTGACATTGACATCCTGCTGCCTATAGGTTTGATTGCTGTTGGCGTTTACGTATTGTTTGCAAGGAGAGATCATCAATGAAAAAAAACATTGCTCTGGGTGCAGTGATCATTCTGGTCGGTGTAATCTGGCTGCTTAGTAATCTTGACGTTTTTTCGTTTTCGATCATCGGGGCTTTTTTCCTATCACTCAGGAAGCTTTGGCCTCTTCTATTGATTGGTGCCGGTGTCAGTTTATTGATTAACAAGAGCTCCATTATGAAAACAATTGTTTGGATCATCATCGTCATCTGCATCATGTTTTATGGTATTTATGGAATGAATAACGGCACGTTGAATTACCCGGAATTTAAATTACAGGAACATCTTTATTGATTGCATTAACCTTAAGTTGTATTTTTGCAAGGTCTTATGTCTCTTTAGATGATACAATCCGTATCAGAAAGATAAATATTTTGTCTATTTTAATAATTTTGATCTAGCTATAATTTTTTCGTATTGGCTTATTTGCAAGTTTTTCAGTCGTTTTATGTTTTGGCACGCTTCTTGCATTTATTAATTTGGAAAATAGATAAACTTTATATATATTTGGATGATTTTTTCGTATATTGCTCACCGCAATAATATATTTTTACGAATATATATTATCTAAATATTTATAATTTTTATCCTATTTTATATTTAAGAAAGAATGTTATTTTTTGGACATGTAGAGGAGGAATTGCAGAATGAACACATTTGATGCTCTGGCAGCAAGAGGAGTATCCCGGCGCAGCTTTTTGAAACTGATGACTGCGACTACGGCAGCTTTAGGTCTCCCTGCTGCAGTATCTCCCAAGGTCACTCAGGCTGTTGAGACTGCCTTGGACAAACCGCCGGTCGTATGGCTTCATGGAATGGAATGCACAGGCTGTTCCGAGTCACTTTTGGCGACACTGAATCCGTCGGCAGCCGAAGTGGTCCTGGATATGCTTTCGATCCGTTATCATGAGACCATTATGGCGGCTTCCGGCTATAAGGCCGAGGAAGCTTATCAGGAGGCCCTGAAAGAAAACTTTGTGCTCGTTGTCGAAGGAGCTATCCCCTCGAAGGAAGACAGGTATTGCATGGTGGGCGGCAAACCTTTCCGGGAAACCGTCCTGGAAGCTTCCAAGAAAGCTAAAGCCATTATTGCTGTCGGCAGCTGCGCAACCGATGGCGCTGGAATTCCCGGAGCCTGTGAGGTTGACGCTGTCGGCGTCCGTGAACTGTTGAAACAAAACAATATTTCAACCCCTGTCATCAATCTTCCATGCTGTCCGGTCAAACCGGCCACCATGCTTGGAACGATTGTTTACTACCTGACCTATGGCACGGTCCCGCCTTTGGATGATCAGGCCCGCCCGGTCGTTTTCTACGGTAAGCTGCTTCATGACAACTGCCCGCGCCGCGGCCAGTTTGAAGCCGGCAACTATCTGAAAGACTGGAATGACCCCGCCCAAAAAGACTATTGTCTGCTCCTGAAAGGCTGCAAAGGCCCGAAGACGTATACCGACTGCGCACAGGTTTGGTACAACGACAATACCAACTTCTGTATCAACGCCGGTTCACCATGTTCCGGTTGTTCAGAGGCAGGATTCTTTAAAACCTTCAGTCCTCTTTATAACAAACAAGAAGGCTTTGAACTTCCCGGCATCGGCCAAATCAATGCTGATGCTACCGGCAAGATTATCGGAGGCGTTGCCGTTGCAGGCCTTGCCGTTCATCTTGCAGCTACGGCGGCAACCGGCCGTTTAGGCAAAAAAGACCATGGACATAAGGAGGAGTAAGGAATGTCTGCACAAAAAATTGTCATTGATCCCATTACCCGTATTGAAGGCCACTTAAAAATAGAAGTAGAGATCGAAAATGGTGTCGTCTCTAACTCCCGTGTCATAGGCAC
Organism: Dehalobacter sp. CP; assembly: GCF_047652685.1. NCBI lineage: Bacteria > Bacillati > Bacillota > Clostridia > Eubacteriales > Desulfitobacteriaceae > Dehalobacter > Dehalobacter sp. CP. The sequence continues at coordinate 476,457 of NZ_CP157399.1, read as the reverse complement.
TATGTACAGGGGCCTTGAAAACTTGGTTATCGGTCGTGATCCCAGAGATGCCAGTTATGTTACGGAACGTGCCTGCGGCGTCTGCTCGACAGTCCATGGTTTAGCTTCCGCGCTGGCTTTGGACGCTGCTTTTGGTGCCGAAGTCCCCTATGGCGGCCGTCTTATTCGCAATCTGATTTACGGCGCAACGCTCTTGCATGACCATCCGCTCCATTTTTATCATCTATCTGCCTTGGACTATCTGGATGTCATGGCCATTGCCCAGTACAAAGGCAATGACGCCGGTTTAAACGGCGTAAAAGATAAGATTTTAAAACTGGTTGCAGCTAACGATACAGCGCCTCTGACACCCCGTTACAATCCTGATCAATATTGTGTCAGCGATCCTGAACTCGTTACGATGGCTGTTGCGCACTACCTGAAAGCCTTAGAAATGCAGGCAAAAGCCAAGAAAATGTCTGCGATATTCGCCGGCAAACAACCGCACCAATCCTCGATCGTCGTCGGCGGCGTCACAATACTGCCTACTTTGGAACAAGTCTTCCAATACCGTTCCATGCTGATGGAGCAGATCGCCTTCGTTGAAAATGTCTACCTCCAGGATGTCCTGACCTTCGGGACCGGGCCGCTTCTGCCTTTGGCTCAGGCCGGCGTTGGCGGCAGTCATGGCAATTACATGTCTTATGGCGGCTTTGCCGGAGATGCAGAAGGAAAAGACTTGTTATTTACACCAGGTATCGTTCTTGATAATAACTTTGGAACGATTCATGAGCTCAATAGTGGCAAAATTACTGAAGATATCACGCACGCCTGGTACAAGAGCGACAAAGGCAGAACTCCTTATGAGGAAGACACTGTTATTGATTTGGATAAGAAGGACGCGTATACCTATGTCAAAGCACCGCGCTATGACGGCAAACCGATGGAAGTCGGACCGCTCGCCCGTATGCTCGTCATGCAGCCGAAAGTGCTTATGGACGTTATTACGAAATATAACATCAAGCCCGGCGCTGTCGCCCGTCATGCCGCCCGGGCGGTGGAAACCATTCTTATGGCTAAGAAAATGCTCGAATGGGTCGATTCCCTCATTGCTGAAATGGGCAAGCCGAACTTTAAGATCCATGATACCGATCATTGGGAAATCCCCGCAAGCGGTCAGGGTGCAGGCTTGATTGAAGTTGCCCGCGGGTCGCTTGGCCACTGGATTAAAGTTGAAGACCATAAAACAGCAAATTACCAAATGGTCGTCCCCTCGACTTGGAACTTTTCACCGACAGATGGAAACGGCGTTTTAGGCCCGGTTGACAAATCCATGATTGGGGTACCGGTACCAGATCCGGACAATCCGATTAATGTCGTCCGTGTCATCCGTTCCTACGACCCATGTCTGGCTTGTGCAATTCACCTAATCGATCCGCAAAGCAACGAAATCAAGAAACACCATATCGGCTTCTAAGGAAAGAGAGGGAACGAAAAATGGCTAAAGCATCTGATCATCCGCTTATTCAGCGAATCTCTCACTGGATAAACTTAATTACCTTTGCGGTCCTGATCTCGACCGGTTTTGTCATCCATGCTCCTTTCCAGGGAGCCAATATGAATGTCGCCAGAAATCTCCACTTTATCTTCATGTACATTCTGGTGATCAACGGGATTGTACGTTTCTATGTCTCCTTTTTCGGGAAAAATAAAGATTATAAGGAGTTTTTCCTGAACAAACTAGATCTGAAGACTTTTATCCCCCAGATTAAATATTATCTGTTTATCAGTAAGGAACATCCAAAGACCAACAAGTACAATGGGCTTCAGAAATGTGCCTATATTGCATTACCAGTCCTGGCTGTCTTTCAGGCCATCACCGGGATCATTCTATATCTGCCGATGAAGTTCTCAGGAGCTGCTCAAGCACTTGGCAGCCTAGCTGCAGTCAGAGGGATCCACTATGTTGTGATGTGGTTGTTTATAGCGATCATCTTTGTTCATGTTTACCTTGTCTTTACTGAAGCTAAGGATGCGTTCTTTCTGATGTTCTTCGGTAAAACCGGTAAGAAAGAAAAGGGCGACGCTAACAAAGCAAATCAATCGGTCATAAAAGGCTGATATTTGCAGGCTGAAAATTTAGTTCAATCATATTGCGTATAATATTAAAAGTAAAGCTAGTATCATCGTATTACTAGCTTTACTTTACGAAACTTTTTAGGAAAGGACTTCACGTATGACTCCACCAAAAATTATGCTGATGGGCGTAGGGAACGTTTTGCTAAGTGACGAAGGGTTAGGCGTTCAGTTTTTAAATGAATTTAAGCCCGAAGAACTTCCTGACAATGTCGAGCTGCTGGAAGGCGGAACAGCCGGTCTGGAACTGGTCCATCTGATCAAAGAGACCGATTTCTTGATCATTGTGGATGCTATTAACGCCCAGACAGAGCCTGGCAGTGTCTTCCGGTTCTGTCCGGAAGATATCCGGGTTTTCCCGGAGAAGTACCAAGTATCGTTTCATCAGGTGGGCATTCTGGAAGTTCTTGCCCTGGCGGACATCCTGGGGAATACTCCCCAAACCCTTATCTACGGTGTTCAGCCGAAGAGTCTGGAATGGGGCATGGACCTGTCCGAGGAGATTAAGGCCGTTTTCCCGCGACTCAAGGAACAAATGTTCAAGGAATTTGCCCAGATCAATGCCGCATCCAGCTTCCTGGATATTCCGCATGCCGAATAGGCATAAAGAGCTTCAAGCGTAACTCTAAACCAAAAAGATACTGCTGATAGTCTTATGAACCGCTCCCTGTCAAGTAGACAGATGAAAAAATGAAATTCGCTATCACTGGACTTCGTCAAAAATGGGGTCCAGTTTTTTATGCAATATTTTCGAGCAACTGGCGATAGGTCATTGGAGCCAATTTATTTAACTTTTTTTGCCGTCGTTTGTAGTTGTAAAAATATATGTAGCTCTCAATGGCTGCTGCAAGGCTGTCATAATCCCTGAAGTTTCCAAGGTAGAACATCTCACATTTGAGAATACCCCAGAAGCCTTCCATAGGGCCATTGTCGATGCAGCGGCCAACACGGGACATGCTTTGTTTCATTCCAGCTCTATCCAATCTGGTTCTAAATTGTTTACTTGTATATTGATAACCTCGGTCACTATGGAATAGCGGGTGAGCGTTAGGGTATCTGGAAATGGCCAAATCGAAGGTGTCAAATACGAGTTGGTTATTATTACTCCGGCCCATGGTGAAAGAGACAATAGCGTTATCTTTAAGATTAAGGATAGCGCTCAGATACAACTTTGAATGATCTCCATACTTGAATTCCGTAACGTCAGTCAACCATTTCTCGTTAAGGTTTTTAGCTATAAAGTCACGATTAAGAATATTCTCAGTTGTAACTTCCGGCGTGGAACGTTAGTATTGCGGACGTTTTCTGCGGATAACTGCTTTTAATCTCACCAGTTGGGTAAGACGGTATATACGCTTGTAGTTGTAGTTGGTCTTGTACCGGGCATTCAGTTCATCTGTCAGTCTCCGGTATCCATATATTCCGTTAAATTCTGCGTAAAGATAACCAAGCTTGTGAAGAAGATCTTCGTTCTCATACTCACAGGCACTCTTGCTGCGGTGAAGCCATTTGTAATAGGATGACCTATTCAGGTCTAATATCCTACAAATATTTTCTACCGGGTATCTTTCTTTTTCGTGCAACTCCTTTACAGCTAGGTAAAGCTTTCCTGCCGGACGCCGCTTAGCCCCGCCTCCTTTCGATCTCCTGAACTTTTTTTAACACAGCAATTTCCATTTTTTTTGTTTGTTCTCGGCTTTGAGCATCTTGTTCTCTACTCGAAGGCGTTCGACTTCAGTCATTTCATCCATCGGCTTGTTTTTCCCTCGTTTGTCGATAAGGCCGTCTACTCCCTTTACCTCATACTTTCGTACCCAGCTATATATCTGCTGGTAGGATATCTCATACTTGTCTATTGCTGCGCTGTAGTCCTTACCTTTGGCTATGCAGTAACTGACAATTTCAATTCGTTCATCTAACGTGGTCAACTGTCCTTTGGTCATATAGATACCTCTTCCTCTACCTCGGCCTCTGGTAGCCTGAAAATCTTTATGACCATTATACATCTTTATCCAATCTAGAAGTTGTGCTTTACCACGGAGGCTAAACTTCTTACATATCTCCAATAGGCTTCCTTCACCCCGGATGTAAGCTTCTACGGCTGTGGTTTTAAGTTCCAAACTGTATCTGTTATTTGTCTTTTGGAGTCCTAGCCCAGATGGACCCATGGACTCATAGTTTGCTATCCATTGCTGAAAACTAGCTTTTTTACTCCATATTCCCGTGCTATGCTATCCTGGGTTCCATCTCCTCGCTTGTATTTTTCTACTGCTTCCAATTTCTTTTCATAATGAACTCTTCTTCCCATAGAAAAACTCCCCTTTACGTAGTCCTGAATTTTTGTTATTTCAGGTGTCTACTCAAAGGGGAGCTTATCATTATACTATTGGCAGTATCTTTTTATGACTCTATGTCAAACGTTGGGGTGAACCCCTAGACAGGAGTCACTCTAAATATAAGATGCTATGATTAAGGTACGAAAGGAGTGATCGAGATGACCATCTACTACCAAGCAATGAGAACTGAGGGATTTTCTTCTAGAATGCCCCGTACTTTATGGCAGATCTGGTACGGTTAATCCAAGTCTATACCGACAGCGAATTCCTGAATACCTGCTATAATGCCAGGATCAGCTCTCTCTTTAAAACTGTATTCAACCAGCCGGATAAGAAAATGCTCGGTGCGAGTCAACAGACAGAGATAGAGCGAGCACTCAGAAATCTATCCGGAAAACATGGACATATTTATGAAATATTCTTCGAAATCATCAGAAAATACGCCTGGCATCGCACAGAAAAAATCGGATACTGCAAATTAGCCAGACTGATCATGGGTAAACATCTTTTATCCGTAATGTACGAACTTCAGGGATACGGAAAACTTGAATTAAACAATGATCCCGATGTTTTCATCTCTCTAGACGACCTTAGTTTTTTGGATAATCTCGATAAAATCGGTATCCGCCCACTGCTACAAACCTATAAAATTTAACCGGCGAAAAACTACAAATTCACATCGGCGTTCACAGTCTATATATCAAAATTCCTATCTAAGAAATAGACTTAAATACCTGATATAAACTTATTAAGATCATTATAACCACGGAACTAATCAGTACCAAAAATAAGGCGTCTTTGGCTTTTAGTTTGGAGTTCATTATAACACCTCATTCCTGGGTGTAATCTGGTCTGCTCCTACAGTGCCGCTATTCTCACTTGGTCTCGTCATTTTTCCTTTGATTATTCCTACAATCTTTCTCAGCTTCAATATGACTTCATTGATTACCATGCCCGGACAAAAGAATCTGCACCAGAATCTACTGATAAATAACGAAGTAAATATCACGACTGGGAGGATAAACCACTGAATACCGAATCCCTGCAAACCGAACAAGGTAGCAAAAGGCTCATAGCCTGCAAAACCGGGTGACTTCAATAATAATGCTCCTAACAAAGCGACGTAAACGAGTACATATTTTATTTTCGCAGCCTTCGCCTCTATGACTTTATTACAGCACTTGAAGTTGCCACCACCAATTTTTGCCATAATCTCCTGAAATGCACTAAATGGACAGAGCCAAAAACAATAGACATTCCGGCCTAGAATAAAGGTAATAATAGGGATTCCGATTAAGAGTACATACCATACTAAATTCTCTCGCATAGAAGGAAAATTCCCCATCAAAAGAGCAGCAACGTTCGCTAACGAGATCGGTGTATTGAATTGGAACCCGATAAACACCAAGCTGCCTATCAGCGTCACCCATCTTAATTTCTTAGACTTAACTACCACGCCTATGAGCATCAGTACAACTAAAGACAGAACAGAAATCTCTTTAAGTCCGAATTGAAAAGGTACAATCTCACCCTGAACATCTAAGCCGAATTGATTTCTAGCCACTGCATGACTACCTTGAGAGATTGCTTTGGCAATTCCTCTCGATGAATAGGTGGCTCCTGATACTCTATCGATATCCTGTTCTATACTTAAGGGATCTGCAATACTCTTGCCAATAAACTGTTTAAGGTACTTGTGGTCGTTAAGGATTTGAATAAAGGAGGGAGTATCCTTATGATTTGCGATCACAGCCCCTACTATTTTGCCTTGGGGGTCAATGCCCGTGACTATTTTAATCAGCCCACCATAGGCATGCGCTTGGTCTATTACAACATAGCCAATCGTCTCTTCCTGTCCTCCTTGCGTTTGGATTTTCCCTTCAAAGGTAAGCGGAGAAGACGCAATCTTATTGAAAGATTGCGCTTCCGGGAGGACTTCTTTAACTAATGGCAGCTGTTCTTTCACCGGTATGATCCAACTGGTACACAAGGCGATTGCTAAAGAAACAATCGCGATGATATAGATAACTCTGTTTTTCATGTTTACCTCAAATCCTATTACAGATATTTACGTTATTTAGCCACATATTTGTTTTAATTATATCAAAAAAATCTAAACTCTATGTAACATAAGATACATAGTGCACAATCTCGTAAACGGTTCAAGAAAGAACGCCTGAAGGAGATCAACGAGCGTATTGCTAAGGCATTGATACAGGGGCAAGTAGATGACAACGCTGAAGCCAAGAAAGATGACAACGACGATCACAATGATCATCAGGGTGGTTCCGGCAATGTGAATGCCGAGAAAGCAACAGAAGAAGCACCTTCGAATGAACCCCAAGCAAATCAAGGAACCTTGATTCTGGATGCTACCTGCATCCCGTCGGATATCAAATATCTGACTTGAAGCCAGGGAAAAACTCGAAGAGATCATCGATACCCTTCGCAGTGCTAACGGCAAACAAGAGAAAAAGCCGAGAACTTATCGCCAAACTGCCAGGAAAGCTTATCTGAGCGTCTCTAAGTAACGAAATCCCAGAAAAATTCAGCTTCGTCAAAGTATAAAGCGCCAGTTGCAGTACTACAAACGGAATCTGCGTCATGTAGACCGGTTATTAAGCGATGTCCCTTCAGGGATGAATTGAATGTTTTAAGTCAAAGATAGATTGGGCTGCTGAAAACCATACGAATACTGGTTGAGCAACAAGACAAAATGTATAAAACGCAAAACCACCGGGTCGAGGAACGGATCGTCAGCCTTTATCAGCCACATGTCCGGCCTATCGCATGAGGCAAAGCGAGTGTAGCCGTCGAGTTTGGTGCGAAGGTTGCCATCAGTATATCTGCCGCATAAAAAAGCTGTCCTGGGATGCATTTAACGAATCGGGTACGCTCATCGAAAGTGTAGAACGCTATAAAGATCGGCATGGAAATATAGTCCTCTAAGTTAGAAAATACTGTTTAATGGTAAAAGAAATAGTAGCCTTTGTTACACTGGTAAATAGCTAACAAAGAATCTAACAATTAACAATCATTTGCTACAAATATGTGTAGCAAATGCTACTTTTTCAATATCTTATAATCAATATAAGGATAGACTATAAATAATTATAAGTAATATGAGGTGGGATTATTATCAATAATTTTAATTTTTTTATAATTTTAACTATTACTAAATTATACTGCTGCTACTGTGTGTGATAAAGAATTATTAGAAGAGGAGATAATCCACTATGGCAAATGAAATTGTATTTAATCCCTTTTTTGATAAGGAAATTCTATTTGAAGTTAGACAACTCATTCTTATGTACGGTACCAGAATAAGTTGCCCTACAAGGACAAACTTTACCGTACCAGGAGAGATAATTGATACGCTTTATTATATTGAAAAAGGAAGAGCAAGATGTTACTATTATCATCCTGAAGGCGAAGAAAAAACCTTGATGATTTTAAATGAAGGATCTTTTTTCAATGAAGCTGCCATATTGGATCAAGTTATTGCATATCATAATGCAATAATTTCTATTACTACGTATGATGAATGTACCTTATATAAAATTGACAAAAATACTTTTGATTATTTATTTGGGACTTCAGACATTTTCAGAAAAGCTATTGGTTTATCGGTTTCAAGAAAGCTTTATATAACATATAGTCATGTAATTAACCTGTCTTTCAACTCTTGTAAAGATAGACTCTATCAGGTTTTGTATGCAACAAGGGATTTAAATTATGATTCAAATGAAGGATGGTATAAACTTAAATACCGTTATACTCAACAAGAGCTTGCTAATATAATCGGGTCTACTAGAGTAACAGTGGCTAAATTGATATCTACGTTAACTCAAGAAGGTAAAGTAAGAGTATTAAACAATAAAATAGAAGTTAAAGCGTAACGAATTCCGTACAAAAGATATACACTTAAGCCAATACTGCTATCATCCAAAAAGTATGATGGCAGTATTTTTGTCTAACGAAAATCACCTGCTAAGCAGGTGGCTCAGACTGCTGACAAAGAAACGTTTGTCAGCAGTCTGAACCCTTTAGGGGTAGTTTGAAAAGATGTGCAGCTGAAGGACTATTCAGCGAGCCTTGAGGCTCTGCCAAGTAAAATCCCGTATAGGGTAGAGCAAACCACCCGCTAAGCGGGTGGTGGTGATTTATAATAAGTGCAATAGAAAGGATAGTATATTTTAGTATTCTTAATTCTGTCCGAGGCTTTTACTATTATTTTCTTTCAGAACAGTACGACGTTTTTTTACAATTATTTGCCATGTAACTGCAAACAGGATTATTGCAATCCCTCCAAAAACAGCTAGCCCCATTCCTGCAGCTCTTGTTTCTCCTTCTGCAAGGCTGCTTATTGTCCATGAGATTGAAAAAAGTGCTAACAGAGCAGATAATATGAGACTACTTTGAGCAATTAAGGATATTTTATAACTCGTATTTCTTTTCCAACTTTGCAGTAGCCAAAAAGAGCCTAAAGCTAATGTCCCCAGAAAAAACCACATTAAGCCCATAAAAATTTCCTCCTCAGTATAATTTGTTCATTAACTATTTTTTCCACCATTCTCTCATTGCATCTTCGTTAAATACATCTCCATATCCAAAGGCCTCATCTAAAGTTCTTAAGACAGGTTTAAATGGCGTTTTTGTTATCGCTGCTGTCAAGCGGTGGTGCCATAATTCAGGCTTATTATATGGGCAACTGGCAACACAACATCCGCATCCATCCACCGCTCCTTCGCTCCAATACTTAAAGCAGAGGTCCTGGTTAATATACCATTTTTCTATGCCGGGGTTGTTAGAAATGCAAACCCCTTCAAAGCTTGGTTCAGTATCTTTCGGAATAGCAGCACTGGGACATGCATCAGCACAACGTTTACATACCTTGCAGAATTCTTGCACACCAAAACTTATTGGTTTATCTGGAGCTATTTCCAGTTCAGTGAACACTTTACATAACCGCACCCTAGGTCCATATTCATAGGTTACTAGGATACCATTTCGGCCACATTCCCCTAACCCAGCTGCTATGGCATAGGGAATACTCAGAGCGACATCATTACCTGATCCAAATGATTTATACCCCAAATGACGGATAAAGGCAGCTACAGAATATGCTGTTTCAGCCATTCTGGAATAACCTAACCCTGTGGCCGCAGCTCCAATATATGACGGGGCTGTAGTGTATGCCGAATAATCCATTTCAATGGCAATAACCACCACAGATTTAGGCTCAAAAGGGAATTCAGCAGGAATATCTTTATTTTCCAAAGCGTTGAATAAAGGATCATAAACCCAACGCGGATCGTATTTTGCAATACCAACTAAATCAGCACCCAAAAAACGAGTCGCTTTCTTGACAATTTCAGCTGCTTCTTGCGGGCTTGAGAACGCATATTTATTGGGGTGAGTGGGTAAATCCCAGGCATAGCACTGGCTTTGAGGTAACCCAAGTTTACTAAGAGTAGCAAAGGTATCTTCTACAGCCCATCCACTTTTCCAAAGGGCTTTGTCTATTTGTGTATATCCTGGTTTATCTAGAAAATTTTCTTGATCCCTTACCCAGTTTTGGAATAACTTCTGGATTTCGGGTTCATACCAGCCACGGGAAAACACGGTATTCTTCTGTGAGAATCTTTTATAATTCTCTGCTATCTTTACGGGAAAATCATCATACTGAGTTTTCATTGCTGCTTCTGCTATTTTATCACCTTTTTCCCTTGATAATGAAGCGATACCAATGGCGCTTCCTAAGAAAGCACCCCCCTTCAAAAAACTTCTTCGTGTTAAAGAATGATTCTTTTCTTTACTTGTTTTGTGATCATCCAAGTCATTCATCTCCCCTTTTATAAAATTAATATCTATTTGTACATTTTAATAATCGCTCAGTTTTCTGTAAATAAAGTAAAATACAACGTGTTGTATGATACAAAAAATAGACAAACGCATTGTCTTGCGATGTCTATTTGGGGCTTGCTAGCCAAATTTCGTTTTTTGGACAAAGTCACAGCATTGCGTTTTCCAAAGAGCATTTGAAAAAATTGGATAAAAAGAACTCTGAGCTGGCGCTCCAAGCTCATCACCAAAATGTGCATAGCGATCATGGCTCTCAGCTGTATCCTTCAATCTTTTATACATTTTGTCTTGTTACTCAACCAGTATTCGTATGGTTTTCAGCAGCCCAATCTGTCTTTGACTTAAAACATTCATCCCTCAAGGGACATCGCTTAACAACCGGTCTACATGACGCAGATTCCGTTTGCAGTACTGCAACTGACGCTTTATACTTTGACGAAGCTGAATTTTTCTGGGATTTCGTTACTTAGAGACGCTCAGATAAGCTTTCCTGGCAGTTTGGCGATAAGTTCTCGGCTTTTTCTCTTGTTTGCCGTTAGCACTGCGAAGGGTATCGATGATCTCTTCGAGTTTTTCCCTCGCTTCATTGAGCAAACCCAGATCAGTCAGATTTTTAATATCTGCCGGGATGCAGGTTGCATTCAGAATCAAGGTTCCTTGATTGCCTTGTGGTTCTTTCGGCTGTTCGGCTTCCTTTACTTTTGCGGAATCGACATTGCCAGAGCCGCCTTAATAATCGGTATGATTGTCGTGATCATCGTCATCTTTCTTTGATTCAGCGTCTTCAGTTACTTGAGCTGATGCCAATGCTCTGACAATACGCTCATTAATCTTATCCAAACGGTCTTTTTTAAACCGTTTACGAAACTTAACCAACGCTACTGGCGTAAAAACCGGAGTTAGTTGATATTCTTTTAAGCCGATGAAGTACTGTAGGTATGGATTTTCTGTTATCTGGTGCACCAATTCCCGGTCTGTGTACCCACAACGAGTCTGGATGATCAAAGAGCCCAAGGCCATACGGACAGGTTTGGCGACCTTGCCGCGATCACTGGGAAACATGAAGGCATAATCTTTTCCAAATTCATCCCAAGGTATGAGTTTGGCCAATTTAACCCAGCGGTTTTCGGCGCTCATCTTGCCCGAAAACGGCAGCATAAAATCATCTAAGGTTAGTTGTGGATCAGGTTTGCGGTACATTTTCTCCTCCAAGTGCGAGGTTTTTCGGGGTTTTTTCTCTATTCTCTTACACTTAAATTCGCCAGAAGTACCGTCAAACCCCTTGTTATTACTGAATTTTCTCGATCTTTAGCAAGCCCTACTTATTTTTTTAAGTAATTATCTATTCCACCAGTTTCTTATACCCTTATCATTAAATGATTTATCAAAACCAAAAGTAGACTCAGGTCTACTGAATTCTGCAACTGCCAGGGTTTGAGCCAAATCATGATGAATGTTTTGTGGTGTATTAAAAGGACATACAGTGATGCATCTGAAACAGTCTAGGGAATTATCAACCCAAAACTGAAAACACTTTTCAGCATTGGTATACCATTTGTCTATTCCCTGAGAATTGGAAATATTTATTCCTTTAAAAGTCGTTCCCTCTTCCATAGAAATCGCTTTAGACGGACAAGCTTCCGCACATTTCTTACATGAAGTACAGAATTCTTTAATTCCAAAAGTTATTGGCTTATCAGGCTTTAGCTCAAGCTCGGTAAATATTTTGCATATCCCTATACGAGATCCATGCTCTCTTGTGATTAAAAGCCCATTCCTACCACATTCCCCCAAGCCAGCCATAATAGCAAGTGGTACACTAAGGGCAGTATCGTTACCGCACGGTATTGCCCTATACCCCAAATGCCTGATAAATGTAGCTACTTTATACGCGGTTTCAGCCATACGAGAATATGCTAAACCCTTTGCTGACACGGTTATTCCAGAAAAAGACTCACCATTCGATTTATAATCTATTTCTATTGCTATTACTATTACACTTTTCGGTTTAAAAGGAAAATCTACAGGCATGCTTTCTTTTTTTAGTAGATGATATAAATTCGAATATACCCACCTCTCGTCATAATCAGCTATCCCAACCAGACTAGCACCTAAGAACTGAGCAGCCTTTTTTATTATCCCGGAGGTTTCTTCAGGGTTATTAAATTCTCTCTTATTTATGTTAGGTTCTATATCCCACTGGTATAAGCCCTGGTTAGGGATTCCAAACTGACTTCCTGCTGCAGCATAATCATTAACAATCCATGAAGCTATGCATTGGGCATAATCTATAGGAGTAAATCCCTGTTCTTCCAGAGGTGGAAGAATACCCTTAATACTTGACTCTAGTTTTATAGAGGCATGCTCAATTTTAGAATCCCAAACCCCACGATTATAAACCGTGTATTTTTGGTTGAAACGCCGATATTTATCTGTTATTTCAAGAGGTAAGTCATCATGAATTTGGATTTCTGTCTTAGCTTCCCAAGGAGACTTCTGAGTACTCCCTGAAGAGCAATTATCATTTCCCATAGGCTCGCTATGATTTACTCTGCCTTTTTCCGGTTTGAACGTATGCTCATCTTTTTTATCTGATTCAGGTTTCATCTTCGAACTCCTCCTCTCAATAATTCAAGAATATAAAGAGATTAGATACAGGATTACGGCTACTATTATCCCCAAATAGATTTTGTTAACTTCTGTGTCAACCCATGATGCCAGCTAGCCCATTTATTATAAGGGCAACAGGCAATACAGTTAATACAGTCATCACCATTTATAGCCCAAAACTCAAAACAACTCTCTGGATTGGTATACCACTTGAGGATTCCCGGAGAGTTAGATATACTTGGCCCCACCATTGTCGGCCTTGGTTCGAAGGTTATAGCACCCGCCGGACAAGACTGAGCACATTTTCTACATTTCATACAAAACTTGCTAACTCCGAAAGATATAGGCTTGTCAGGTTTTAAGGGAAGATCTGTAAATATTTTAAACAGTCTTACTCTGGGACCATATTGAGGCGTAATAAGCATACCACTTCTGCCCATTTCACCTAATCCCGCTTGCACAGCTATTGGAATACTTAATGCCGTGTCATTCCCGCAAGGGATCGCATTGTATCCAAGCATACGAAGAAAAGTTGCCAGTTTTTTTCCTATTTCACCCATACGAGAGTATCCAAGTCCTATCGCTGCGCAGGCAATTAAGGAAGGAGAAGTCATACAGGCATCTTGATCCATTTCTATTCCTAAAACGATGACACTTTTTACCTTGAAGGGAAATTCAGGTGGAACACTCTCTCTAGAAGAAAAATCGTACCAAGTACCATACACCCATCTTTCATCGTAAGGGGCTATTCCCACTAAATCAGTGCCAAAAAACTTTGCGGTACTCTTTACAATTTTAGAAGCTTCTTCTGGATTATTGAATCTTGTTGTTTTCTCACTTTTTTCTCCACACCAATCGTAGAACCCGAGATTTGCTCGACCTAATTCATTATTGGGCGTATATGCAAAACAAACAGACCAAGCCGCTGTCTTTAATGCCTCTTCTAATTGTGTATACCCCTCAGAACCCCTGGGTGGTTTAAGATTATAATGTCCTTCTTCAAATCTCTCGCGGACAGGGATAATCTCTTTGTCCCAAAATCCCCGAACGAATACAGTTAACTTCTGGTCCATTCTTCTGTAATCTTTGGATATTACTATTGGCATCGTATTTTGTTCAATAATCATGAATAAACCCCCACTTCTAGAACTCAGGTTTCTTCACATTCTGCACTTGGTTTCTTATGCTCCCTGAAAAACGAATCCAGAGAATACATTAGATTCAAATAAAATAGCGTCCCTGATAAGTTTATTATATATTGTTTTCCTATAGCTTATATAAGAATTATGATAATATTATAGTAATGGCCTTTAGATCATAATCTGTGAGGTACAAAGACATGAACACTAGAGATTTTTCTTCCCCATATCTAGGTCCTGACAAAGTACCTGCCTTCTTCGAGCAGATCGGTAATAAGATACGTTATAAGAAAGGCGAAATCATTGTTTCTGCAGATGATGAAATGAAAGATATTTACATTATTCTAAAGGGTAAAGCAAAGCAGTATGCAATATCCAAAGAAGGTCGAGAAAAGATATTGTTTATTCTCGAACCAGGTGGTATGATTGGAGACCTTTCCATTTCAGAAAAGAAAGAGACTGGTTTTTATGTAGAAGCCATGGAAAGCCTAGAACTAATAAAATTAACCTTTAAAGATTTACAAGAAGCTCTCTATAAGTATCCTGAATTCAACCTATATATTCTCTCTTCTTTAAGCAAAAAAGCTCAAAACCTAGTTGTTCAGTTAGAAGACAATTGTTTTAAAGATGCCGAGACCAGAGTATGTGAAATGCTTATTAAACTAGCTTTCTATGAAGGAAAAATGGATACAAGTAGTTATACAATCACTTTCCGCACAAGCCAGCAGTTCATAAGTGATATGGTTGGAATAAACAGGATAACAACTGTTCGGATAATAAAGAATCTGAGAGAAATGGGACTCTTGGATGTAAAAGGATCTAACTATATCATAAACGATATTTCTCTGTTGGAGATGTATGCTATTAAGGATTGTTAGTTTCATCTTTAGCAAGTTGGTTACTATTGACGTACATTTTTATTAATACACGAACAAACATTTCTATTTGAGCTGAAGCTAAATCCTTAAAAAGTATCGATTTAATTTTATCCACGTAAGCTTCAAAGCCATCAATAAACTGATTTCCCATATCTATACAATACAATTTTTATCCATTCATTGACTTGGCGCACGATATAACCCTTATTTTCTAAAATATTGATCGCATTTGTCACACTAGCTTTACCAACATTTTTCATCTTGGCGATTTCATTTTGGTGAGTTGCGATAATCTTAAAATACTCAATTTGACCGTGTCCAATGCCTAGCAGAGCTACCTTCTCTTCCAGGTATTTATTCATATTGTACGTTAGACCGCGAATATCTTACCTATTCTCTTAGATCCATTGCTCCTCCTTAATTTCAATTTATTATTTCATAGCTCGAACTTAGTGATGGATAACGCACTAAGCTTACTAGAACATCAGAATTCTACCTCTTCATAAACCTTTCTTTAATTCTATCATAGTGACCATTAAGAAATACACACTCTTTAATACACGTTGAGTAGCCTTCAGAAAAAGGCACCATACATTTTTCCAAATTGATAAATACTTTCGATCCATCCTTGTGGATCTTTGGTTCTTTATATATTACCCCTGCTGGACATTTAGCCACACATCTGTCACAAGTATCTCAGAAATCACTTATCCACATGTGTTCATTCTTTTTTTGCTATCGGCAAATTATCCACATCGATAAAGACTGCTGCCAGTCTGACACAGCGTCCATGTTCCGGGGTGATCAATAAACCATTTTTTCTTACTGCCCCTAAGTTAGCATCCTGTGCCACAGGAAAGGTACAGATATCACCACCAATAGCAGGTCTTGGATGGCAATTATATTAACGCTTTTTCCTTGCTCATCATAGGTTCGGAAAATCTCTGTCCCGGATTCCATTAATAAGATCCTTATTCATTTCCATCGTTATCATCATGGCATTATTAAATAAGATACCTTGCCGTCAATAAGGCCAAAGCCTTTTAACATTTTAAATTCTTTAAACAGCTGCTTTATTGCCGTTTTATTATCTTTCATAAAGGCTGACAGAGTTCCATGATCGAGTGTTATTTTTCCAATTAGCCACATCTTGTTGCTTCAGCTTCCATGACTCGCGATGACCTTATTTTGTTCATGTAGCAGTAGAGATATATTTAAGCAAATCGTTTCTTCGATATGGCTTTTGGCCTGCTTTTTGACCAAAGTATACTTTAAATCCTATTTCCTCTAAATTTAAACTATCCACAAAGGCGTTAATTACTCTTACCGGATTTTTTTGCTGACATAATCCTCTAAAGTATCGGGAAACAAATTTATTTGATTTCTTTCTTCACCTTCTATATACCCCATGCTATCACTCCCATCTCTTTGTATATATTCGACAGTGATAGCTGTCTTCTTCCTTTATTTGGTGATATTTCTCATAATTGTTAGACAGTCTGGCGAGCGGAGTATCTGTGCGAGGCTACAGACACCCAAAAAAGAAAACACCTCACTATTTCAGCTTATCCAGAAAACGATGTAGCCTTCTCATACCTTCAGTTATCTGTTCCGAAGAACTTGCATAAGAGATTCGTAAATACCCCGGCGCCAGGAAAGCACTGCCGGGTACGACGGCAACCAGTTCGGAATCAAGCAGTCTATTACAGAATCCGATATCATCCTTGATCTTCTGTCCTTCAAAGGACATTCCGATACAGTTCTTAATATTTAGAAAAACATAAAAGGCACCTTCAGGTTCCGGAAACGAGATGTGCGGCATTTTACGCAAAAGTCCGCAGATCAGATCCCGTCTGTCACTAAAAGCTGCCTTCATTCTCAGTAAATCTTCCCCGCTTTCCCGCATCGCCCCGACTGCAGCCCATTGGGCAATGGAGCAGGCATTCGAGGTCAGATGGCTTTGAAACGAATTAATCTTGGATGACAATTCGAGCGGAGCAATCGAATAACCGATCCGCCAGCCTGTCATCGCATAGGCTTTGCTTACCCCGTTGATGATGATCGTCCGTGAAGCCAGCTCTGGCATAAGCTGCAACGGATTAACATGTTTGTTCTGACCATAGACCAGCTTCTCATAAATCTCATCCCAAATCAGCCAGAGATCATGCTTCTGGGCGATCTTACCAAGGCCCCTGACGGTCTTTTCGTCAAATAGTACCCCTGTCGGATTGGATGGAGAGTTCAACAAAAGTGCAGTGGTTTTGTCCGTGATTGCAGCTTCCACGCGGTCCAATCTTGGCATAAAACCGCTGTCTTCGGTTTCTACGATCACCGGTCTTCCATCGACAAGATGGATCTGTTCAATATAACTTACCCAGGCAGGTGCAAGCAGGACAATCTCATCCCCCGGATCAACAATCGCTGTCAGCGCTTCATATATGCAAGGTTTGGCTCCCGGGCCAACAACTACCTGTCCCGGATCAAATTCCAGACCAAATTCCTTTCGGTAATAAGTGCAAATTTCCTGACGAAGCTCAGGAATTCCAGGTGTGGGTGTATAATGGGTTTTCCCTTTTTCCATCGCTTCCGTCGCATACTTGAAAGCGGACGGCGGGGACACGAAATCTGGTTCCCCGGATCCAAACGAAATAACATTCTTCCCCTGACTCTTTAATTCTTTGGCTTTAGCGTCAACAGCCAATGTAGCAGACGGCTTCATGCCCAGAATGCGCTGGGACAGCTTCATACTTTCAAATCCTTTCACCTATGGCGTTCTGTATATGATGCAGACATCATGATTGCAGGCATTATTATTGAAACTATTTATTATCATATCGTAAACAATCAAAAATTTCATCATATTTCTGCCATTTTAGCAAGATTTTCAACACTTTTAGCTCTGATTCTTTCTTTTGGATTCATAGTCTTCGATAGCTTTTTTCAGGGCCTGGGGACCCAGTACGGAACAATGGACTTTACTTGCCGGCAGACCATTCAACGCATCGAAAACGTCCCTGCCGCCTATGTCTAAAGCCTCCTCAATACGCTTCCCTTTTACTAAAACCGTAAACATGCTGCTTGCTGCTACAGCCGCGGCACAGCCAAACACCAGGTAACTAATATCTGTCAGGATACCATCCTTTACTTTCAGATAGATCGTCAGCGAATCTCCGCAGGACACATCCCCGAAGATTCCCTCGGCATCCGCGTTAGGCATGCTTCCCACATTTTGCGGGCACATAAAATGTTCAATAACTTTATCCGAATAATCCACGTTTCTTCCTCCGGTCTCATCCAATCTGTTTTCTCCAGAATCGTTTCAACCCTTTTGACCTTATATCTCTAATAGTCTACAACCAAAATTCTTTTTTCTCAAGTCTAAACGAGCATTGTCTGAAGAAGAGTGTTCTTTCATGAGCATAGTATGGCGTGCAGCAGTATTAGCGGCTGCAAATCGATAAAACTATTGCTTCATCCATAAAAAGGATATCTGTCAGACTGTATAGAATTATCGATTAATTACCCAATATGTTACTTCTAATCTGTTATCAGATACTTGATATAAGTAACTCTGGGAAACAGAATCAGTTTAACATTCCCTTTAAGTATTGACAGCCTGATCTCTGAAAACATAAAAAAGAAGGCGTAACGACTTTGATAGAGTTTGGTCACGCCCTCCCTTTTTATTCATTTTAATCTGTTGGTTGTTATTATCTTATCTGTTCTTACTTTACGTTAAAGCTTCTTTGAAAGGCCTGCTCCAGGATTTCCATCGCCTGGTCAATTTCGTCAAACGTGACTGTAAGCGGCGGCAGGAAACGCAAGGTCTTGCCGCCGACGCAGTTGATCAACAGTCCGTTCACACAGCAGTCACTCACAATCTCGGGTCCGTTTTCTTCGACAGGCAGCCCGACCATCAGCCCGAGCCCCCTGACCTTACCGGGTAAATGAAATTTCCCAGCAAGCTTCTGCAGCTTATCCTGGAAATAATGCCCCTTATTCTCGACCCCGGTCAGAAAATCTTCCCGGGTCATGATCTCCATCACTTTGCAGCCGACAGCCGAGACCAGATGGTTGCCTCCGAAAGTCGAAGCATGGTCTCCCGGCTGGAAAGAAGCCGCTGCGTTGTCTGTTGCGAGCATCGCGCCAATCGGCACACCATTGCCCAGAGCTTTGGCCAGCGTCAGGATATCCGGCTTTACGCCGGACCACTCGTAGGCAAACAGTTTCCCGGTTCTGCCCAGCCCACACTGGACTTCGTCAAAGATCAGCAGCGCCCCATACTTGTCGCATAATTCTCTGGCTTTTTGCAGAAACTCACGTGAAACAGGGTGCACACCGCCTTCCCCTTGCACAGGTTCGATCATTACAGCCGCAGTCTCCTCATTGATGATGCCTTCCAGTTCACTGAAGTCATTCATCGTGGTATAGGAGAATCCCTCCGGCAGCGGCTCATATCCCTTCTGGTACTTGGCCTGGCCTGTGGCTGTTATCGTTGCCAGCGTCCTGCCATGGAACGAATTCTTCAGGGATACGATCTGAATTTTTTCAGCCCCAAAATGTTCCTTGGCATACTTCCTCACCAGTTTGATGGCAGCTTCATTGGACTCCGCTCCGCTGTTGCAGAAGAATACTTTATCCGCAAACGAATTGTCCGTCAGCATTTTCGCGAGTTTGACCTGCCCAGGGATCCAGTACAGATTTGAGGTATGCAGGATCTCTCCGGCCTGTTCGCGGATGGTCTCCACGATCTCCGGATTGGCATGCCCGAGTGAGGTTACAGCCAGACCTGCGACAAAGTCCAGGTATTGCTTGCCGTCACTGTCCCAGACCAGCGATCCGGATCCTTTGACTAAGGCCATTGGCAAACGGCCATACGTATTCATGACATTTTCTTTGCCCATCGCAATCATTTGTTCCGTATTCAGCTTTATATTCATATCGACCATCGACCTTTCTTATCTAATACAATTTATTGAATATTCTCCGTTTATTTAATCATCGTCCCGATCCCGCCGTCAGTAAACAATTCCAGCAAAATCGCATGCGGCTGCCTGCCGTCCAGGATATGAACGGTACCTGTTCCCTGTTCCAGTGCATTTACTGCACATTCTATCTTCGGTATCATTCCGCCTTTAAAGATCCCTTCTGTCATCATTGCCGGTACATCCTCCTTCGGGATAACGGAAATAAGAGACTCCGGATCATTGATATCTCTCATAATTCCCTTAACATCGGTCAAAAGCAGGAATTTGTCGGCCTTTAAGCATCCGGCGATGGTTCCGGCAGCCGTATCGGCATTTACATTATAGCTTTCGCCATCATCTCCACCGGCCAGCGGTGAAATAACCGGAATATATCCCTGATCCAAAAGGCTGGTAATGATCCCCGGCGTAACCTTCTTGATCTCACCGACATACCCGAGATCGATTTCCTTGACCAATCCTTGTTCATTGGCCAATTGCATCGGTTTCTTCTCGGCAACGAGCAGTTTAGCGTCCTGACCGTTCAGCCCTACCGCTTTTCCGCCAAAGCTGTTTAGCATGGAAACAATCTCCGTGTTCAGCTTTCCGACCA
The DNA here is from genome assembly GCF_047652685.1 of Dehalobacter sp. CP. Lineage (NCBI taxonomy): Bacteria > Bacillati > Bacillota > Clostridia > Eubacteriales > Desulfitobacteriaceae > Dehalobacter > Dehalobacter sp. CP. The sequence goes on along the minus strand of NZ_CP157399.1, from coordinate 455,937 downwards.
GAACCATCGCTGCAATTTCCATGGTCTCTTTATCCGTAACCCTTAAGCCCTGTACAAACGTGCTTTCTTTGCCGACACGCTTCAGCATCGTATTGATTTCCGGTCCTCCGCCGTGAACTATAACCGGACGGATACCAACTGTATGCAGCAGCAGGATATCGAGCATGACTTTTTCTTTAAGCTCCTGATCAATCATGGCATGCCCGCCATATTTGATCACAACGGTAGACCCGGAGAACTTTTGAATATACGGCAAGGCTTCGATCAGAATATTGGCCTTATCCAGATTGCTGATCTTCGCACTGAAATCTTCCATTTTGATGCGCCTCCTTTACTCCTCTTCATCAAGTGTCTCTAAAAAACTTAAGTGCTTTAACAGATAATCACCAGTAACTAACGTTTATATTCAATAATCACTCAATTACGCTGATATTATTACGTCCGGTAATCAGCGTTGATGTCAATATACTTATGGGTAAGATCACAGCCCCAGGCCACGGCCTGTTCGTTTCCTTCACCCAGGAGGACATCGACCTTGATGTCTGTATTCTTCAGCAAAACCGAAGCTTCCGTCTCGGAAAACGGCAAGCCCTGTCCATGTGCAGCGACCTGCAACCCGTTCAGGTAGATATCCGTTTTGTTCGGATCAAAGCTGGCTCCGGAGTATCCCGCTGCAGCCAGGATCCTTCCCCAGTTGGCATCTTCGCCGTATATGGCAGATTTAACCAAACTAGAGGAGCAGACACTGCGTGCGATCATTCTGGCGGCTTCCGACGATGCGGCCCCTGTGACTTTCACTTCCAAGAACTTGCTGGCCCCTTCGCCGTCTCTTGCAATCGCTTTGGCCATCGTACAACAGGCTTCCCGGACCATAGCAGAAAAGCTCTCCCATTCCTGACCTTCCGGCGCAACTCCCGATAATCCGTTGGCCAAGATCACGACCATATCGTTCGTACTGGTGTCCCCATCCACGGTCACCATATTAAAGCTTTCATCCGTTGCCGCCTTCAGCAGCTCTTTCAGCTTATCCTGCGCAACCTGCGCATCCGTCGTGATAAAACAAAGCATCGTTCCCATATTCGGATGGATCATGCCCGAGCCTTTAGCCATGATGCCAAGTTTTATCGTTCCCTGGGTGCACTGCAGTTCCAAAGCAAGTTCTTTGCAAACCGTGTCTGTGGTCATAATAGCCAACGCCGCCTGGTGAGCGTATTCAGTTTTTTCACTTGCGGAGACTTTTCCCTTAAGTGCCTGAACTTCCTTTGCTGCCAGCCTGATCCCTGGGATGACTTTAGCCAGCGGCAGTTCCTGCCCGATTACCCCTGTGGACGATACTAGGATATCTTCCGGAGCAAAGGCGAGCTCTGCTGCGGTCACCTTGGCCATCTCCGAGGCAGCTTTTTCACCAATCTCGCCCATACAGGCATTGGCATTGCCGCTGTTGACGACAATAGCCTGCGCTTTGCCGTCTGCAAGATGTTTCTCGGTGAGTACCAGCGGATGAGCCTTCACGACATTGCGTGTGAACATCCCTGCCGCACTGGCCGGGATCTCAGATAAGATCAGCGCCAGATCGTATTTGTCTTTATATTTGATTCCTGCTTTGACACCGCTGGCATAAAATCCAAGCGGTGCAGAAATCCCGCCATTTATTTCTTTCCAAGGATCTAATTTATCCGTCATTTTTATTCCTCCTTAGATCGTTTCTGTCTCTATATGGTTGCGGACAAAAATGTCCCTTTGTCTCCCTATGGCCAGAGCGCAGTGGTTTGAAGCCCGGTCGCTTCCGGCAGATCAAACAGGATGTTCATATTCTGGATGGCCTGGCCGGATGCTCCTTTGACCAAATTGTCAATCACGGAAACCAGGACGACTCTGCCGGTCCGCTGGTCGTGTCTTAGCTGAAGGAATGCGTGGTTGCTCCCATACGTATATTTCGTCTGGGGCCACTCTTTTTCCGGCATTACATGAATAAACGGTTCCTTCTCGTAAGCTTGCTGCCAGCAGTCCCACAGTTCCTGCTCCGTTATGCCGCTCTTGACACCGGCATAGATGGTAACCAATATGCCTCGGGTCATTGGTACGAGATGCGGGGTAAAACTAATCACGACTTTCGCAGCCGCCGCACCGCTTAGCTGCTGCTCAATCTCCGGCGTGTGGCGATGCACACCAACACCGTAAGCCTTGAAATTCTCATTCACTTCGGAATAATGAAGGTTCTGGACAATCCCGCGGCCTGCTCCTGAGACACCCGACTTGGCATCGATGATGATGCCGGTCGGATCAAGCAGCCCTGTCCGGAGTAGCGGCACCAGCGCTAGCTGGGATGCTGTGGGATAACAGCCCGGATTCGCCACAAGGGTTTTCCCCGCAATTTCATTTCTGTATAGTTCAGGCAGTCCATAGACAGCCTCTGGCAGCAAAGCTGGATCAGCATGCTTAACCTTATACCAATTTTCATATTCCTGGGCGTCTTTAAGTCTGAAATCGGCTCCAAGATCTACAATTTTTATGCCGCGTTCCATCAATTCCCTGGCTCTGGCCGCTGCTATGCCATGCGGCAGAGCCATAAACATTACGTCGATATCAGGTATCTCCTCTGTCTCCAGCACATTCTCCAGACTGTCCTGAAGATAAGGGCAAATATCTGAAATACGCTTTCCCGCAGATGTAGAAGAGCCTAGATACGCCAGCGTGACCTCCGGATGGTTATTTAATAAACGAAGCAGTTCCTGCCCTGTATAGCCGGTTGCTCCAAGAATTCCAACTTTAATCATCCCTATCCCTCCTGTAACGGTAATGCAGCATTTAGTTCATTTAATAATATATTTTAATAATTATACACTTACGTGAATAATTATTCAATACCTAAGCCCTTAAATTTTTACTTTTTTCCAATACTTCTTTTAAATTATTCTGATCAATTTCTCTATCTATTCTCTCAGTTTATCTTACTATACATTCCGTCTTTTTCCAAAAAAAAATACTCTCCGTTATGCGAAAAGTATTTTTCATGAGGCCTTACAACAGTATTTCGGCATCATCAATAACATTAATGAATATGCACCTTCGTCCGCCTAGACCCTGAACCGGTAGCCTGCTCCCCAGACCGTTTCTATATACTGCGGGTTGGAAGGGTCGCTTTCTATTTTATCACGCAGCCGGGCGATATGAACCGTGACCGTAGCAGAATCACCGAGTGCCTCAAGTCCCCAGACCTTTTCAAATAATTCGTCTCTGCCGAATACCCGGTTGGGATGCGCCGCCAGATATAAAAGCAGCTCAAATTCTTTCTGGGCGAGATTGGCTTCCTTGTCATGGATATAGACTCTGCGGGCTTCTTTCTCGATCCTGAGTCCACGGATCACAACAGCGTTGTTCCTTATCTGCTTTTCGCTGAATTTCTTCTTTAGTTTTTCATAATTCTGCAGATGCGCTTTGACCCTGGCGACGAGTTCACCCGGGCTGAAAGGTTTCGTGATATAATCATCCGCTCCGAGATTAAAGCCCTTGATTTTGTCGATTTCCTCTTTTTTAGCGGATACCAGAATCACAGGAACCTCTTTTTCATCTCTTAGACTGCGCAGAATCTCCAAGCCATCCAGACCCGGAAGCATGATATCAAGGATTAGGAGATCATAGCCGTTTTCCTGGAACTGCTTCAGACCGGCAGAACCATCCGTACAAATATTGGCTGCAAGACCTTCCACTTCCAGGTAATCTTGTTGCAGTTCCGCAATATTCAGATCGTCTTCAATAATCAGAATTTTTTTCATAACAGTCCTCGTTTTTGGATGGTTTTCATGTAGATTCAAGGTTGACGTGGTACTCGTCTTTTAGATAGGCCAGTGAAATCAGAATACTCATTCCTTCCTTGCCGTGGGGCATTGCCCAGATAATACCCTGATGCCCCTCAACGACCTGTTTGGCAATCGCAAGTCCGAGGCCGCTTCCCTCAATCCCTGTTCTGGCCTGATCGGAACGGTAAAACCGGTCAAAAATATACGGCAGATCCTTTTCACTGACTCCACACCCATTGTCCTGAAACTCCATAATAATACTGGAAGGCGTCTCCCTGAGCAGCACCCTTATTACCGCCTGATCTTTGTCCATATACTTGCGGGAGTTGTCCAGAATGTTCATTACAATTCTTTTCATTCGTTCCCGATCAAGAAGAACGCAGCGCTTTTGGGTCAGGTCACTGAACATTTCCATGTGTATTCCATTGTTTTCGAGCTCAGGTTCACTTTCCAGTAAGCAGCTTCTAATAAATTCCTGAACATCGGTCCTTTTAAAATTAAACGGAATCTGGTTTAGATCAAGTTTGGCGTAGAGCAGCAAATCATCAATCATCTTATCAACCTGCTCAGCCTTTACATAGATGGTTCTCAAATATTTCTCCGTTTTTTCCGGGGTATTTGCGACGCCATCCAAAATGCCTTCAACATAACCCTTAATCGAAGTAACGGGAGTCTTTAAATCATGGGATATGCTGGATATCAGCATTTTCCTGTTGTCTTCGTATTTCAGCTGGGTTTGGATCGATTCCTTGAGCTTAAGGCGCATAAGCTCAAGGTCCCGGCACAATGCTTCAATCTCTCGGTCACCTTCTTCGGCAATCTGGCAGTCCAGGTTGCCGGTTCGGATCTCATCTGCAGCATGCTGCAGATGATTCAGTGGCTGTAAAACCGTCCGCGAAAACTGATAGGAGATCAGGATATTCGTAACAATAAAAGAGCAAAGGAACGTCAGTCCGATCACAATGAGAAATTGAATCAGGCCGTTAGCTGCCTGATCCGGCGGAACGAGCAGCAGCACGGTCCCTCCCGCGGCATCTGCGGGATCCTGATCAATAATTTGAATCGTAAAGGACTGACTGCTGATTACAATGGTTTCCTTGCCAGGCTTGTTTTGTCCTGCTTCCAGGGCCTTAGCCAGCTCAATTTTGCCAATCTCCGATGCATCCAGCGAGGTATAGATCATGCTATCATCCTTCAGGATGATCAGTTCGCCTCCGATTTCGGCTATTTTCTGACGTAACAGCCGCTGAAATTTTTCATCAGCAATCGCGTCGGGGCTCTCCTGCTGGATCAGTCTTTCTGTATCCATCAGTATTGCTTCAATCTGAGAGGCCCGCTGGTAGCTTTCCCAGGAATATATATTGCCATATAGTTTGCTGTATATAAACAGATAAGCCATGGCGACCAGTGCTGTAATCAGCACCGGAATCACCACAGTAGCTGTATTTGCTGCAATTAAGCGCCTCTTAAGATTCATTGCCGGTCCTCTTATTCAGTCATTTAGCATCATTCTTAAGCAAATTCTGAAATCTAGAACTCTTTTTTATCAAACAAATAAAACCCCACTGCAAAAAACATCAGTGCGTAGCCAAGCATCAGACAAAACTCCCGGCCAATCTTCGCCAGCGGCAAAGAATTGGCCAGCCACAAATTGTACCAGTCGAGCTGTGTGGTAATCAACAGGCTTGCGTACTCGGAAAAGAAAATACCAAAAGCCTTGATGGCCAGAAAAACAATAATTGCAACAAAAAATATCGACGTGCCGCTCTTTAGAATATTGGCCAAAAACACAATCCCCAGGGACAATGTAAACAGCGGAAACAGGCTGATCACATAAACGAGCACGGTTCTCGCTACAGCGGTAATCGTAGCGGAATTGGCATTGAACAGAAAACCGGCCAGCATGGAGAAGACCATTAAGATCATCAGGTTGGCCAGAATAAAGACCGCAATAGCCGTGACTTTAGCCGTATAGATTTTTAGCCTGCTGACCGGCCTGGTCAGCGTGACGCGCATCAGGTTATGGGAGAACTCCCCGGAAAAACAGTCAATGGCAACGAGCGCTGTAAACAGCGGCAGAATCGTATTGACAACGACCGACAAAACCAGTACGGAAAATTCCACGCTGCCGGTGCCTCTTACGCCAAAGCCTGTTCTGACACCAACGACGGCCAGCTGCCCCAGTACAATCACAACCAGCGAGATAATCAGCGCAACCAGGGCTTTTTTCTTTTTATACAGCTTTTCAATTTCATTGATCAAAGCAGCTTTATACGCGGCCATTGCGTTCCACCTCACTGACAAAGTAATTCTCCAACGTGGCGTAATTTTGCAGAATCTTTTCCGTGCTGTCCACATTGAGCATCTTTCCGTTGACGATGACCCCGATCCTGCTGCAGGTAAGTTCAACATCATGGATCAGATGGCTTGAAATAAAAAAGGTAGTTCCTTCCTGTTCAGCCATCTGCTTAATGAGATTACGGACATCAATCATCCCCTCGACATCAAGTCCGTTCAACGGCTCATCCAGGATCAAAACTTTGGGTCTGGCCAGAATAGCTGCAGCTAAGCCCAAGCGTTGCTTCATTCCTAGAGAGAACTTCCTGGGTTTTTCCTGTTTGTATTTGATCATACCGGTAAGCTCCAGAACCTCATCAATTCTGTGGTCATCAACTCCCGGATAATACCGGGCACGCTGCCTTAAGTTTTCATAAGCGGTCAAGAACGGATAAGAGTCAGCAATTTCAATAATACAGCCAACTTCCGCCATGGCCTTCTCATATGATTCGGTAATACTATGCCCGAAAATCCTGACGTCACCGCGGTCCGGCCTGATCAATCCGGTCATGACCTTCATTGCCGTTGTTTTCCCTGCACCGTTTGGCCCAAGAAAACCAAAAATATCCCCCTGATCAATTTCCAGATTGATATCGTCAATGCCCCGGCCGTTTTTATACAGTTTGGTCAGGCTGCATATTTCAATCACTTTTTCCATATAATTGCCCCCATTGCGCACTGCAAGGAGCCTGCCGGGATTCCCCGGCAGCTCCAACTTATAGTAATTGTTATTTGTTATTTGTTTTGTTACTTGTTATTCGTTATCTATCCATCTAACATTGCGTCTGTTCATTCCAGAACAGGCGAGAAGACAGAATCGTAAGACGCGCTGGACATGTTGTTCAAGTTGAAATACACCTTGGCATTCGCTTCATCTAGATAGATGCTTCCGGACCGGTTCGATCCGTCATTATCTCTGAATTCAAACATGGCATCCGATTTTGCCTGATTGGAGGTTGTGGCGTCAAACGTAAAGGTCAGGGCATTCTGAGCATACGTCTCAAAGCCTTCTCTGTATTTCTCGGAATATTCTCCGGCAATATTTGCGCTCTCAACGTGGGCAATTTTTAGAATGCGTTCGCCAATCTTGACAAATTTACCGTCTTGCTCAATGATAATATCGTTTTTAAATGTCCCGATAAACTTTTCAGGATTGGAGATCTGAGGCCCGGCGCTGGTTCTTTCAGTTGTTCTCTGAACTTTTTTGCCGTTAAGGTCCGGCTTCTGAACAATTGTTCCATTGATATCCGTTAATTTAACAAGCGTTTCCATCGTAATTTCATGGACCTGTTCCTGTGCGTCCTTGCCGGATAATATCACTGTTGCCAAAATATAATCCAAGAGACCGTCGGAATTCACTGTGGCCGAACCTTCAATTTGTTTCACATAGATATCCTGCGTTAGTACAGGGATTCTGGCACCATAGCTGTTTTGTCCCGAAAAAGCCTGTTTAACCTGAAGGGAGGCCACCGCGTTGACCAAAGCCGGGATCTGTACTTCAGACAGGGAGCCCGAAAGCGCTTTGCTGCCATCGGCATTCTCCTGAACGACCACATAGTCCTTCAAACTGCCGACAACCGCATCCACAATCTTCTCAACATCTTCCGCTTCATCCTGTTTAAAAGGATTGTCAAATACATCCGTTTCGCGTTCCTGGGTATATTCGGTATAGTAATAGGCCTCATTGCCGGTACCGATATCCGTACCATTGATCCAGGTGTTCTTATCCGTATAGTAATAAGAATCGGAAACCTTTCCGTCCGGACTCAGACTGTGGCTGCTGTCTTCGGTCGCCCCATTCAGCCTGTCAAATTTTTTGACATCATTCTGGGAACTGATGATTTTACCGTTATACTTTATGGCAAATGAATAATCCAGGGTAAAGTTGTTAAATTTCTCTGAACAGCTCGCTGCACTTTGCTTCAAGCCGTCCTTAAGCGTATCATAGCCGCTTTTGCTGACAATGTCCGCCAGTGCAGTCGTCGCAAACAACAGAACCCCGACGGTAAAGACTACCGGCAGCGCCGCTTTTTTAGATATTCTCATCTTCACTTACTCCTTTTCAAATATTGGAAAGCTTCTTGATCTTATTTTACTCCCAATATCTTGAATATCTGTAAACAGAATCTAAACAATTTATAAACAATGCTTCTGGGCAAAGTGGACAATTCATCTTTCAGTTTTTTACTTTGAAATAGATTTGAAATGGCGTCAAGCACAAGCCTTGAAAGGTCAGGTGCGTTACAGCTTTCAAAGTGATTATCTGATATATTCGGGATTAATTGTTTATCTTCCTTTATTTATTGCCAGCACGGTAAATTTCCTTTTATAACCTTTTATAATTAATCGGCTGCCGCCACCGGCTGTTCCTTGGCCAGATAATTGCCCACTCCCTCGAAAATAGCCATGGCCAGCTGCTGCTGATAAGCACTTTCATTTAATTTCTTTTCTTCTTCCGGATTGGACAGGAAACCCACTTCGATCGTCACAGCCACCATATCCGTATTTTTAAGGATAAAATAGCTTTGGTTCGCCTTTGCCTCCCGTTTTTTTGTTCCGACTTTATTCAAACTTTGCTGGATACTTTCAGCCAGCAGTTTTCCTCCCTCAGATTCCGAATGGTAAAATACTTGCGGGCCATGCTGTCTTTGATCGGAAAAACTATTGGCATGAATGCTCAGATATATTTTAGCCTGGGATTCCATAGCGGTTTGAATCCGGTAGGCCAAGTCCTCTCTTTTGCGTTGAAGCAGGCTTAAAGAAGTTCCAAAATCCCGGTCCTGCTCCCTTAGCATCACAACTTTGCTTCCGGCCTGGGTGAACAGTAGCTGCAGTCTTTTAGAAACCTGCAGGTTCACATCCTTCTCCAGGGTTTTATTGACGCCAACAGCTCCAGGGTCAACCCCGCCATGACCGGCATCGATCGTTATGGTTACCCCGCCAAGTACCCAGCTCCATCCGGGAACATTCTTGGCGGTATGCACTGCTGCTTTCTGACTGAGAAAAATACCGGCTACAGCCAGAAGAACGAGAATACTTGATACCAGTATAATCTTTGGTCTTGGTATTATCTGTCTGTGCATCAATCCGCTGATCTGTGAATAATTTATTTGTTTGGCCATGGTTCTCCCCCTCTCACCTATATCTATGGTGAAGGGTAGGCAATTATTCAGGAGGGAATGATTACAAAATATAGTCTTTATCATGAAAAAAATCCCCCAACCATACGTATGTTGAGGGATTATTATATTTATTGTTTTAACGTTTCGAGAGTTGGAAATCCTCGCCTCATACGGGCTTTCATCTTTTTTGTATCATATATGTGTACTACGTATAGAGATTAATAAAAAATCTATTTGTCATTTGGCATTGAATTGAATATTTTTTTTTAACTTTAACATGATAATAGTAAGAAACTAAACTCTAGAAGTATAGATAGGAGTATATAAATGAAGAAAATTAATGACTGGTTTTCTTCTGGACTAATTGCAGGAACGCTTGGGGGAATTACACACCTATTATATAACTCTTTACTCCTTATGTTAGGTTTACAACATAAAACTTTTTGGCATGCAATGGCAGGACTTTTTTACAATCAACAATTGCTAATGACTGTTGGTGCACAAATCCATGGAATGGTAGATGCTATAGGAGTATCTGCAGCTAATGGAATACTATTAAGCCTCATTCTTATGTTAACTGGGAAAGACTATTTATATGCCAAAAGCATTACAATGAGCGCAGCAGGAGGTTACTTCCTTTTTATAGTTGTTTTTCCTCAGACAGGCTTAGGTAAGGACTCACCCTTTGTCCCTTGGATTGCCATAATTGGTTTTATTGTTTTTAACGGACTTTTAGTAGGCTATGTACTTAACCAAATATCTACATATAAAGTCCCAAACAAAAGATAACAAAGTTTTCGGATATTTACCGAATAATCTAAAATAAAAAGCAAATCCCCCAACCATCAGGTTTGAGGGATTTGTTGTTTGTCTGAAATTAGCGTTTCGAGAATTGAGGCGCTTTGCGGGCTTTTTTAAGTCCGTATTTGCGGCGCTCTTTCATACGCGGGTCACGGGTAAGGAAACCTGCGCGTTTCAAAGCCGGACGAAGACTTTCATCTGCTTTAAGCAAAGCTCTGGCAATGCCCATTCTGAGGGCACCGGCCTGGCCAGTTGTACCGCCGCCGTGAACTCTGGCAATTAAATCGTATTTCCCTAAAGTTTCAGTAATCTCTAAGGGCTGCTGAACAATCATCTCTAGAGTTTTCTTGCCGAAGTACTCACTTAGGTCTCTGTCGTTAATCGTATATTTTCCGTTACCGGCCAGAAGTCTGACCCGGGCAACTGCATTTTTTCTTCTGCCTGTACCTTGATACTGAAGCTGTGCTGACATGCTTTTACCTCCTTCCAACTATTTCATATTCCATACTTCTGCTTTTTGGGCCTGATGCGGATGTTCCGGTCCCGAGTATACTTTAAGTTTCTTATACATCTGTGCACCAAGTTTGTTGTGAGGAAGCATTCCTTTTACAGCATGTTCCATAGCTTTTTCGGGGGCTTTGCTCATCAGTACTCGGTAGGTCATTTCTTTCAGACCGCCTGGATAACCGGTATGCCAGCGATACATTTTCTTATCCAGTTTATTTCCTGTAATCAATGTTTTATCTGCATTGACGATAATGACAAAATCACCTGTGTCAACGTTCGGTGTAAATATCGGCTTATGTTTTCCTCTGAGCAAGCGGGCGGCTTCAGCTGCCACTCTTCCCAAAGAAACACCGGCTGCGTCAATGACTAACCATTTACGGTCCACCTCATGGGCTTTCGCAAATTGCGTGGTGGTCATGTTGGTTCCCTCCATTTTTAATCGCGTCCATCATGTTTTCATGTACGATTTTTGTGTTCGTTATATCATCACCGGACGTGAAGGGCTCATTCACGTTTCGGTAAAAGACTACTTAAAAAGTTTAACTAAAATAACGTCTTTCGTCAACCTATGGTTTCCTGTTTCTTAAAGTTCCGGAAAGATTTCACCGGGACTGGATGCGTCATAATTGACATAGGTCAAGGTGAGTCCTCTGGCCGGAGCAGTTTGACCTGCTTTGGTCCGATCCCTGGACATAATTACTTCTGAAATCGCTTCCGGAAGTATTCTGCCTTTACCTACATCCAATAAGGTACCGGCAATGATTCTTACCATGTTATAAAGAAACCCATCACCAATACAGGTAATTACGATTTGTCCATCCAACCAACATACTTTGCAGCGGTACAGTGTCCGGACAAAACTTTTAGCCGAAGACCCGGCAGCGGCAAATGCACTAAAGTCATATTTCCCTTCAAGCCGGGAAGCTGCCATTTGCATGGCGTTGACGTTCAGTGGCACTGGCTCATGAAGAACGTACAGTCTTCTGAAAACGTCCGGAATTCGTCCGTTGTCAATTCTGTAATCGTATCTCTTCCACTTGGCGCTTTTCCTGGCACTAAAATCTTCAGGCATATCCCTGGCCTCGCGTATTCTGATATCATACGGCAGAATACTGTTCATGGCCTTAGGAATCTTCTCCTGCGGAATACGCGCTTCTGAGCAGAAATTAACCACTTGGCCGGCAGCGTGTACACCCGTATCCGTCCTGCCCGCTGTTGTGATTTTTATTTCTTCGGCAAAAAGCTTCTTCCAGACCTTTTCCAGTTCTCCCTGGATAGTTTGTCCATGTTCCTCTGGCTGGCGCTGGAATCCGTGGTAGTTTGTACCATCATAGGCTAATCGCAGAAGGATGTTGCGCATTTTTTTCTCCAGCAATCTTATAATATTGAACTGGACGGTATGCTTGTTTTCAAAAGAGCCAACAGGAAGTTCGAAGCTGAACATGTGTCAATGTTCAGAGGTACGATTCATGTGTGTGATTAAGGGTTATCGATACGCTTATTTGGTTTCGTTATCCGGTATCAATCAATTCCCGGTATCCGGTTTCCGTTATCTGCGATCGAACACCGAACCTCGAACTTCGAACTTCGAAATTAGGCCTTCATCTTAGTCCACAAGCTCAACTAAAACCATTTCGGCAGCATCTCCACGACGATAGCCGTTTTTCATGATTCTGGTGTAGCCACCCTGCCTATCGGTATATTTCGGAGCTATTGTATCAAAAAGCTCTTTTACTACCGTCTCATCCAGCAAAAATTCCATCGCCTGACGTCTGGCAGCCAGGTCACCCCTTTTGCCTAGGGTAATCATTTTCTCTGCCAGGGAATTCAGTTCTTTTGCTCTTGCTTCTGTTGTCTCAATCTTTCCATGCTTCAGCAAGGAAGTTACAATATTTCTTAACATAGCCCTTCTGCGGCTCATGTTAACTCCAAGCTTACGGTATGCCAACTGTGATCCCCCCTTTAGGTTTAATCTTCAGGAGTACGGAATCCCAGCCCAAGTTCTCTGAGCTTGTGTTCGACTTCTTCCAGAGATTTGCGCCCAAGATTGCGTACTTTAATCATATCTTCTTCTGTTCTTTGTGTCAGTTCTTCAACGCTGTTTATGCCGGCGCGTTTCAGGCAATTATAAGATCTTACGGAAAGATCCAGTTCTTCAATGGTCATTTCCAGAATCTTATCTTTGGCCTCTTCTTCTTTTTCCACCATGATCTCAACATTACCCAGATTATCGTTCAGTCCGATAAAGAGCCTCAAATGTTCACTCAAAATCTTGGCTGCGAGACTCGTTGCCTCTTTCGGGGTAATACTGCCGTTAGACCATACTTCCAGGGTAAGCTTATCAAAGTCAGTCATCATACCGACCCGAGTATCTTCTACAGCATAGTTGACCTTATAAATTGGGGTAAAAATTGAATCGACAGGAATAACGCCGATTACCTGATCTGCTTTTTTATTCTTCTCAGCTGAGACATAGCCGCGGGAACGTTCGACGTTCATTTCCATGAAGAGACGTCCGTCTTTATCCAACGTGGCGATCTTCAAATCTGGATTGAGAATCTCAATATCGGGACCGGTGATAATGTCTCTTGCGGTAACAACCCTTTCCCCTTCACATTCCAAACGCAGAACGCGCGGTTCATCCGTATGGCCTTTGAGAGCGAGGGATTTAATATTGAGAATGACCTCAGTTACGTCTTCCAAGACTCCTGGAATGGTTGAGAATTCGTGTAGTACGCCTTCTATTTTTACTGAAGTAACCGCGGACCCGGGTAGAGAAGAAAGCAGGATACGACGCAGGGAATTCCCCAAGGTAATGCCATAGCCTCTCTCTAAGGGTTCAATAATGAATTTGGCATAGGTATTATCTTCAGATCTCTCAACACATTCAATATTGGGCTTTTCGATTTCAAGCATCGGAATGCACCCCTTCTTTCCCGGAAAAGTTTAACGAGAATATTTCTCTACGATAAGGTGTTCTTCGATCGGAATCTGAATATCTTCACGGGTCGGCATGTTGATGACAGTCCCTGTGATGCTGTTGATATCCAGGCTTAACCATGCAGGAACAGCTCGATCCTTTAAGGATTCGGCCATTTCCTTGATTCTATTGTTATCTCTGCTGCTTTCTTTAATCGAAATTGCTTCGCCAGTGCTGACGAGATAAGATGCAATATCGACACGTTTGCCATTGATTGTGATATGACCATGTGTCACAAGCTGACGTGCTTCGGGTCTGGATGAAGCAAAGCCAAGTCTGAAAACAACATTATCCAAACGGCGTTCCAATAAACGGAGAAGATTTTCCCCGGTCATACCTTTTTGACGGGCAGCTTTGTCGAAATATCCACGGAATTGTTTCTCAAGAACGCCGTAAATCCTCCGAACTTTCTGCTTTTCTCTGAGCTGAATGCCGTACTCAGTCGGTTTTTTGCCTCTAGCCTGTCCGTGCATGCCCGGAGCATACGCCCGACGGTCCACAGCGCATTTATTGGTATAGCAGCGATCCCCTTTCAGAAATAACTTCTGACCCTCACGCCGGCACAGACGACATACTGATTCTGTATATTTAGCCATGTTTTACACCCCCTATACTCTTCTGCGTTTGGGCGGCCGACATCCGTTATGCGGTACCGGAGTTACGTCCCGAATAAGGTTCACTTCCAGACCTGCCGCCTGCAATGCTCTGATTGCGGCTTCACGGCCTGATCCTGGACCTTTGACAAAACATTCAACAATTTTAAGCCCATGCTCCATTGCTGCTTTGGCAGCTGTCTCTGCAGCCATCTGTGCAGCAAAAGGTGTGCTTTTACGTGATCCTTTGAAACCCAAAGAACCGGAGCTGGACCAGGAAAGTGCGTTTCCGGTCGTGTCTGTAATGGTGACAATCGTATTATTAAAAGTCGACTTAATATGTGCTATGCCGCTTTCAACATTTTTACGTTCTCTTTTTCTGGTACGAACCACTTTACGAGCCATGCTTCAATGCCCCCCTTTACTTTTTCTTCTTTCCGCCAATTGCTCTTGCGGGACCTTTGCGTGTACGGGCATTGGTTTTGGTCCGCTGTCCGCGCACAGGCAGTCCACGACGATGGCGAAGGCCACGATAACTGCCGATTTCCATCAGTCTTTTAATGTTAAGGGACACTTCCCGACGCAGATCGCCTTCGACCTTAAATTCTTTATCAATAGTTTCCCTGATCTTGGCGACTTCGTCGTCTGTAAGATCTTTGACCCTGGTTTCAGGGTTAATCTGTGTTTTTGTCAGGATTTTTTTGGATTGAGAATTGCCGATACCATAGATGTAGGTAAGTGCAACCTCAACACGTTTGTCCCGAGGTATATCCACCCCTGCGATACGTGCCATCTAAATTTCACACCCCCGTTTTAATCGACGTTCGAAGTTCGATGTTCGAAGTCCGAATTATCAGTGCTTTTTCTTTGTCGTTATTTTTACTCGTTCTTGCTTTTTGATAACGCTTTTCGTAATGGTATACGTCAGCTGCAGATCAGTGTTCAGTGCTCGTCGTTTGACACCAAATGCTAGGATTGTATACCCCAACATCGTGCCTCGAACTTCGAACCTCGACTCTAGCCCTGGCGTTGCTTATGTTTCGGATTTTCGCAAATAACCATTACTTTTCCGTGCCGTCTAATAATTTTACACTTTTCACAAATCGGTTTCACAGAAGGTCTTACTTTCACCTGTGATCCCTCCCTTGCCTTACTTAAATCTGTATACAATTCTTCCTCTGGTCAAGTCATAGGGAGAAAGCTCCACCGTGACCCGGTCTCCAGGCAGGATTCTGATAAAATGCATCCGAATCTTGCCGGAAACGTGCGCCAGTACCTTATGACCATTATTTAATTCTACCGTAAACATTGCGTTTGGCAATGGTTCCAGTACTTTGCCTTCGACCTCAATCACATCTTCTTTTGACATTTGCGCCTATCCCTCCTTTGACATTTATTTACCGGTTTTCAGCCTTCAATTCGAGTTAGTATTTCCGGGCCATTTTCAGTGATGGCCACTGTATGTTCAAAATGCGCCGATGCTCGGCGATCTTTCGTTACTACAGTCCACTGGTTCTCAAGAGTTTCAACCTGATAGCCTCCTAAGTTGACCATTGGTTCTATCGCCAGGACCATTCCTACCTCGAGTCTCGGCCCCCTGCCGGGTTTGCCAAAATTGGGTACTTGAGGTTCTTCATGCATTTTTCTGCCGATTCCGTGACCTACATAGTCCCGAACAACCGACATTGTATTCTCTTCTACATACGTCTGAATAGCGTGGGATATATCAAACAGCCGGTTACCTTTCAGCGCCTGGGCAATTCCACACCTGAGAGATTCTTCAGTCACTGCCAGCAGATTTTGAAGTTCCCTGCTGATTTCTCCTACCGGCAGTGTGATCGCAGAATCACCGACGTATCCGTCAATGATTGCCCCGCAATCAATACTGATAATATCTCCACTTTTCAGGGCCCTTAAACCCGGGATCCCATGCACCACTTCTTCATTAATCGAAGTACACAGTGTTGCGGGGAAGCTGTTATACCCTTTGAAGGCAGGAATCGCATTGCATTTGCAAATGTAATCTTCCGCTGCTCTGTTCAGTTGTTCCGTAGTTACTCCCGGAGCAACCATTCTCCGCATCAGTTCCAGAGTTTCTGCCACGATCCGGCCAGCTTTCCGCATGCGGCCAAGCTGTTCCTTACTCTTCAGTTCAATCATGGCTTCTTACTCCAACACGCTGAGAACATCGCTGAAAACCTGCTTAATTTCTTTATCCCCTTGAATTCTCTTGAGTAAGCCTTGGTTGTTATAATATGCAATCAGGGGTTCAGTCTGTGTATTATACACGTTCAGCCGGTTTTGTGCTGTTTCAAGTGTGTCATCGCTTCTCTGGTAGAGTGCACCACCGCACTTGTCACAAACGTCCTGTTGTTTCGGAGCGTTGAAGACAGTATGGAAGGTTGCGCCGCACTGTTTGCAGACTCTTCTTCCGGTGAGCCTTTCCAAGAGATCCGCTTCGCCCAGTTCAATGTTGATAACTCCGTCCAGAGCAATTTTCATGTCGCTTAAGATTTTCGCCAATGCATCCGCCTGGGCAGCCGTACGGGGAAACCCGTCCAGAAGGAAACCATTTTGACAATCAGCCTGAGCCAATCTGTCGGCTACAATCCCAATCGTTACTTCATCCGGGACGAGGCCACCGGCATCCATGTATTCTTTGGCCTTCATTCCCAGGGCAGTCTGTTCCTTGATTGCGGCTCTGAACATATCCCCAGTTGAAATATGGGGTATATGATAATGCTCAATGAGCAAATCGGCTTGTGTTCCTTTTCCTGCTCCAGGAGGACCCATGAGTATCATTCTCATCTTGATCGCCTCCTACTTTAAAAATCCTTGATAGTGACGCTGCATCAGCTGATTCTCCATCTGTTTCATCGTATCAAGAGCAACGCTGACCACAATCAGCAGGGATGTTCCACCTAAATAGATGTTATCTATTCCAGTAAATCCCATAATCAGACTGGGGAGAACAGCAATCAGTGCCAGGAATATCCCACCTGCCAAAGTCACTCTGCTCAGGATTTTAAACAAATAATCTGAAGTCGGACGACCCGGACGAATTCCGGGAATAAAACCGCCGTACTTTTTAAGATTATCCGCGACATCTACAGGATTAAATGTAATTCCTGTATAGAAATAGGTAAAGAAGATGATAAGCAATGCGTACATAATCAAGTATGGTATCGAATAGGCTGAACCGTTCATGGACAGCCATTTCTGAGCAAACAGCGCGAACCCTGAATTCTGAGGAAACCAGGTCGCGATAGTTGCCGGAAAGGCCATTAAGGAAATACCGAAGATAATCGGAATGACACCGGCTTGATTTACTTTTAATGGGATATGAGAGCTCTGTCCGCCGTATTGTTTGCGTCCGACAACTCTCTTAGCATATTGGACCGGGATTCTTCTCTGGCCTTCCTGAATAAATACAACACCGGCAATAATCAGCGCTGCAATGACCACGATGCCCAGGATCGAGATCCAACCGATTTCCCCAACCTGCAGCAGGCTGACCAAATGCTTGATTGCATCCGGAATTCCAGCGACAATACCGGCAAAAATGATGAGCGAGATACCATTGCCAATGCCTTTTTCGGTGATCTGTTCGCCCAGCCACATCAGAAAAGCTGTACCTGCGGTCAGTACGATTGCAATCATCATGTAAATTGGAATCCTAAGCGACTCTTGAGGGATCGTAAGCGCGCCTCTTAAGCCGATGGTCAGTCCAAAACCGTTGATGAAGCCAAGTACAACAGTACCATAGCGGGTATACTGAACAATCTTTTTTCTGCCCTGATCGCCCTCTTTCGATAGTCTTTCCAGATAAGGAATGACGACCGTTAAGAGCTGAATAATGATTGAGGCAGTGATATAGGGCATGATACTTAACGAGAAAACAGAGAAGCGTTTCAGGGAGCCACCAGAGAATGTGTTGAAGAAATCAAACAATCCTCCACTGCCCATCATGTTTTGAAGCACTTCACGATCCATAAACGGAATCGGGATGTGAGCCCCAATCCTAAAGATCAGAAGCATAAGCAAGGTGAACCCTATTTTCTTTCTAATGCTTGGAACTTTCCAGGCATCCTTCAGGGTTTCAAGTATCAATTTATTCCACCTCTACTTTTCCACCGGCAGCAGTAATCTTCTCTGCTGCTGTTTTGCTTACCTTATGAACTTTTACGGTTAATGATTTGGTCAATTCCCCGTCTCCGAGTACTTTGACCCCATCCTTGACTTTATTGATGAGTCCAGTCTCAAATAAAGCTTCAATGGTAACTTCTTCACCATTTTCGAATCTTTCTTCAAGATCGGATACATTGATGACCTCATATTCTTTTCCAAAATTATTTGTAAAACCGCGTTTCGGAAGTCTGCGGGTAATGGGCATCTGGCCACCTTCAAATCCGGGACGGACACCACCGCCGGAACGGGCTTTCTGACCCTTGCTGCCACGGCCGGCTGTATTTCCAAGTCCCGAGCCGTTGCCTCTTCCAACACGTTTGCGTGATTTGGTCGAACCTTCTGCAGGTTTGAGTTCATGGAGTTTCAATATGGACACCTCCTTACTTGGTGCTGCGATACATTATTTTAGAGTATTTCTTCCACTGCCTTGCCGCGGGCTTTGGCAACATCAACGTCGCGCTTCAGGGCCTTGAGGCCGGCCATCGTTGCATTGACAACATTATGAGCATTGGAAGATCCCAGTGATTTTGTGAGTATATCTTTAACCCCTGCTACTTCGAGTACTGCACGCACCGGACCACCGGCAATAACTCCGGTACCTTTGGCAGCGGGTTTCAGCAGAACCTCGCCGGCACCAAATTGGCCGAGAATCGGATGCGGGATCGATGTTCCTTTTAAAGGTACAGCAATCAGATTCTTCTTAGCATCTTCTACGCCTTTACGAATAGCCTCCGGAACTTCGGTTGCTTTTCCGAGTCCTGCGCCGACAATACCATTGCCGTCGCCAACGACAACCAGAGCACTGAAGCTGAAACGTCTTCCGCCTTTAACAACTTTAGCAACACGGGCAATGTGTACAATTTTCTCGGTGAGCTCCAGTTTACTAGGATCGATATTTGACAATGATTTTCCCTCCTTTTCTAAAGATTAGAAGTCAAGTCCTGCTTCTCTGGCGGCTTCGGCCAAAGCTGCGACTCTGCCGTGATATAGACTGCCGCCGCGGTCATAGACCACTTTGGTAATTCCTTTATCCAGCGCATTTTTCGCAATGAGCTCGCCAACTTTTTTAGCTCCCTCAATGTTTCCTCCAGACAGCTCTGCTGCTTTAAACGCAGCATCAAGAGAAGAAGCTGCAGCCAGGGTAATTCCAAGGTCATCGTTAATAACCTGGGCATAAATATGGTTCAAGCTTCTAAATACCGCCATACGCGGTCTTTCGGCTGTGCCCTGGATTCTTTTGCGGACACTTTTATGCTTCTGTTTCAGAATTTGTCTGCGGTCACTTTTTTTAATCAAGCTCTTTCATCCTTTCTACGCGGCAAGAGATTTTGCCCTTACCTTATTTCTTACCGCCGGTTTTACCTTCCTTGCGGCGGATGACTTCTTTTTCGTATTTAATCCCTTTACCTTTATACGGTTCCGGTTCACGTTGCTTACGAACATCTGCAGCAAAATTACCGACTTGTTCCTTATCAATTCCTTTAATGATCACCTTGTTCGGTGCAGGAACTTCAATTTCAATCCCTTCATAGGGTTCCATTTCAACCGGATGAGATTTGCCGACAGTAAGCACAAGTTTTTTACCCGAAAGAGCAGCACGATAGCCTACTCCAACAAGATCCAAATTTTTGCTAAACCCGTTCGATACACCTTCCACCATATTGGCAAGAAGGGTGCGGGTCAGTCCGTGAAGCGAACGGTAGAAAGGTTCGTCGTTGGGACGGGTAACGCTGATTGTATTTTCTTCTACTTGAATAGCTATTTCAGGCCGGAATTCTCTGGTAAGCATTCCTTTAGGGCCTTTAACGGTAACGACCTGACCTTCTTGTTTAACTTCCACCCCGCCTGGAATGGTGATTGCTTTTCTACCAATTCGAGACATATTCTACACCTCCATCCTTTACCAAATATAGCAGATAACTTCTCCACCCAAGCCTTCATTGCGTGCCTGTCTGTCAGGCATGATGCCTTTGGAGGTAGATATCACAGCAACGCCCAAACCTCCTAAAACCTTAGGAATCTGGTCTTTTTTCGCATAAACTCTTAAGCCAGGACGGCTGATACGTTTCAAGCCGGTAATGACTCTTTCCCGGTTAGGGCCGTACTTGAGGTATAATCTCAAGACCCCCTGTTTATTGTCATCAATATATTCAAAATCCTTGATAAAGCCTTCCTGTTTCAGCAGTTCGGCCAGAGCCTTCTTGATACTTGAAGCAGGAATTTCTACTTTATCGTGGTAAACCATCCCGGCATTCCGGATCCGTGTCAGGAAATCGGCAATAGGATCTGATGTTGTTGACACTTTTATTTCCCCCTTTCTCCAATAATGCTTACCAACTAGCCTTCGTTACACCAGGCAGTTCGCCTTTATAAGCCAGTTCTCTGAAGCATATCCTGCATATTCCAAATTTCCTCATATAAGCATGCGGGCGGCCACATATTTTGCAGCGGTTATGCACACGTACAGAATATTTTGGTTGGTGACGAACAATCATTGACGTCTTGGCCATATCTTAAGCCTCCTTCATATCTAGTCCTTAAACGGCATTCTGAATGCTTTAAGCAGTTCTTTTGCTTCTTCATCCGTATTGGCCGTTGTTACAAAGACGATATCCATACCTCTGATTTTATCAATCTTGTCAAAGTTAATTTCCGGGAAAATGAGCTGTTCTTTGATGCCGAGAGTATAATTGCCTCTGCCGTCAAAAGCCTTGGCGGATACTCCCTGGAAATCTCTGACACGAGGAAGCGCTACGTTCAGCAGCCTGTCAACAAACTCATACATCCGGTCACCTCTTAAAGTAACCTTCACGCCAATCGGCATGCCTGCACGAAGCTTAAATGCTGCAATCGACTTCTTTGCCCGTGTTACGATCGGTTTTTGACCTGTGATCGTCATGAGATCATCTACAGCGGAATCAATGGCTTTCGGATTTTGAATGGCTTCTCCCAAACCTATATTGATAACCACTTTTTCCAAGCGCGGTGTTTGCATAATATTCTTATAATCGAACTTTTTCTGCAGAGCCGGGGTTATCTCATTTTTATAATAATCTCTTAAGCGAGCCACCAGAGTACCTCCCTTCCAGAATTACTTCTTATTTTCTTCCGGCAAATTGTGTCCGCAATTCTTGCAGACTCTCACTTTACCTTCTCCAGTAATCTTAACACTCTTCCTGGTGACAGAATTACATTCTGCACAAAACAGCATCACATTGGAGCTGTGAATCGGAGCTTCTTTATCGACGATTCCACCTTGGGGCATATCTTTGGTCGGCTTCTGATGTTTCTTTACAACGTTGACCTTCTCGACCACAACTCTGCCCTTCTGAGTTAGAACTTCAAGAACCTTGCCTTTTTTCCCGGCATCCTTGCCGGATATCACCATGACCATATCGCCTTTTCTGACGTTTACTTTTGTTTTTTCGGCGGACATTATAACTTCACCTCCGTCCGGTTTTTTCTATAGTACTTCCGGTGCCAGCGAAACGATTTTCATGTAATCCTTTTCTCTGAGTTCACGGGCAACGGGTCCAAAAATACGCGTTCCTTTCGGACTCTTGTCATCTTTGATAATAACTGCCGCATTTTCGGAGAATCGGATATATGAACCGTCTGGTCTTTTAATTTCTTTGGTAGTACGGACAACAACAGCTTTGACAACATCACCTTTTTTGACAACGCCGCCTGGTGTTGCTTCTTTAACCGCAGCAACGATGATATCACCAATTGATGCGTAACGACGTTTAGAACCACCCAACACACGGATACATAAAAGTTTTTTTGCTCCGGTATTATCTCCCACTTTAAGGGTTGATTCAGCCTGAATCATTGGGCGGAACCTCCTTTCTTAGCAGCTTGATATTTCCTCGGCTTAGAGAATAACCGCTTTTTCAACAACTTTGACCAGTCTCCAGTTTTTTTCCTTGCTTAACGGTCTGGTCTCCATAATCAGGACGGTATCCCCTAGTCTAGCCTCGTTATTCTCATCATGCGCCTTATATTTTTTGGTAACCTTTACTGTTTTATGATAGATTGGATGTTTTTTTCTGGTTTCAATTGCCACAACAATCGTTTTATCCATTTTATCGCTGACAACTTTGCCATATTGCGTTTTGCGCATTGTTCTTTCCAATGTTTTTGCCTCCTTTCCTACCTTAAGCACGTTTGAGCTCGCGCTCACGGAGAATGGTTTTGCCTCTCGCGATCCCTTTACGGACCTCTTTGATCCGCATCGGGTTATCAAGTTGTCCGGTAGCTAATTGGAAACGCAAATTGAATAATTCCGTTTTGAGCCCGTCAATCTGTTTCAGGAGCTCTTCATCGGTCATATCGGGAAAATTCTTATTCTTCGCCATCTGCGCCACCTCCAACCTGTTCTTCAGCCTGATCCTCTTTACGGACAAACTTACATTTAATCGGAAGTTTATGTGCTGCGAGCCTTAACGCTTCACGGGCAACTTCCTCAGAAACACCGGCGAGTTCAAACATGACTCTGTTGGGTTTGATAACAGCAATCCAGTATTCCGGAGTACCTTTACCACTACCCATTCTGGTCTCAGCCGGTTTTGCAGTGATCGGCCTGTCAGGAAAGATATTAATCCATACTTTACCGCCACGCTTAATGTAACGGGTCATTGCAATACGAGCTGCCTCAATCTGCCGGTTAGTAACCCAGGCATTCTCGAGTGCCATAAGTCCATATTCACCGTAAACGACTTTAGTACCTCTCTGAGCCTTTCCTTTAAGGCTCGGACGATGTTGTTTACGATGCTTTACTCTGGTTGGTACTAACATTTTATAATCCTCCTTCCTCCTGAACGGACTTCTTGGTCGGAAGAACTTCTCCACGGTAAATCCATACTTTTACGCCGATTTTGCCATACGTTGTATTGGCTTCGGAAAATCCATAGTCAATATCTGCACGCAGCGTATGAAGAGGAACTTTTCCCTCGTTATACCATTCTGTACGGGCAATTTCAGCTCCACCCAGACGTCCGCTGCATGAAATCTTGATCCCTTGAGCACCTGCACGCATGGTGCGGCCTACGGTCTGTTTCATCGCTCTCCGGAAGGAAATACGTTTTTCAAGCTGCTGAGCGACACTATCAGCCACCAGCTTGGCATCCAATTCAGGCTTTTTAATTTCAACAATATTAACTGCAACCTGTTTGCCGGTCATCGTTTCTAATGCCTTGCGCAGGTTCTCAACTTCAGCGCCGCCGCGGCCAATTACGATCCCGGGTTTTGCAGCATGAACAGATACTTTGACCCGATTTGCAGCGCGCTCTATTTCAACTTTAGGAACTCCGGCTTGTTGGAGTTTGTCGGTTACAAATTTACGGATTTTTAAGTCTTCGTGGAGGAGCTCCCTGTAGTTCTTATCAGCATACCAGCGGCCTTCCCACGAACGGATAATGCCAATACGAAGACCTTTGGGGTTAACTTTTTGACCCATGCTTTGCCTATTCCTCCTTCTTATCCCCGACGACAACGGTAATGTGACTGGTCCGTTTGCGGATCCTGTCAGCTCTTCCCTGCGCCCGGGGCATGATACGCTTTAAGGTTGGTCCTTGATCAACGAATACTTTGGTAACATACAGATCATCCGGACTCATTTCCAGGTTGTGTTCCGCGTTTGCTACTGCTGACTTCAGCACCTTGCCAACCGGTTCAGCAGATATATTCGGCGTAAATTTCAAGATCGCCATCGCTTCTTCAACTTTCTTACCGCGAATCAGATCTACAACCAGGCGCACCTTGCGAGGAGAGATACGGATAAATTTAGCAACTGCTTTTGTTTCCATTTTTCTTTACCTCCTCTCAACTAGCGTAAGCCGCTCGATTTTTCACTTCCGGCATGTCCTTTGAAAGTCCGGGTCAGTGCAAACTCACCAAGTTTATGCCCAACCATATCTTCTGTAATATAAACAGGTACATGCTTGCGTCCGTCATGGACGGCAATCGTATGACCAATCATCTGCGGGAAAATGGTGGATCGTCTGGACCAAGTCTTCAATACTCTCTTCTCGCCGTTTTTATTCATATCTTCCACCCGTTCTAACAAACGAGCGCTGACATAAGGTCCCTTTTTTAGAGATCTGCCCATTATGAGGTCTCCTTTCGCTTACTTCTTATCTCTACGCTTGACAATAAACTTATTGCTTTGGTTCTTCTTTTTCCTGGTCTTGGCGCCAAGGGCGGGTTTACCCCAAGGAGTAACAGGATTACGTCCAATCGGGTTACGTCCTTCACCACCGCCGTGGGGGTGATCACACGGGTTCATGACTGAACCGCGGACTGTCGGACGAATCCCAAGCCAACGGGATCTTCCGGCTTTACCGATCGTCACGTTTTCATAATCCAAGTTCCCGACCTGGCCAATCGTGGCCCGGCACTCGATATGAATCATTCTCATTTCTCCCGACGGGAGTCTGAGCGTTGCATAACTGCCTTCTTTGGCCATCAACTGAGCTGATCCACCGGCCGAACGAACTAACTGGCCGCCTTTGCCGGGTTTCATCTCAATATTATGAATCAGTGTTCCAACCGGGATATTCTTGAGCTTTAACGTATTGCCGACTTTAATATCAGCCTGTTCGCCGCTTACAATTTCCTGGCCCACCTTAAGTCCATTGGGAGCAATAATGTAACTTTTAAAGCCGTCAGCATAGTTCAGAAGAGCGATGTTAGCAGAACGGTTCGGATCATATTCAATGCTAGCAACCTTGGCAGGAACGCCATCTTTGATTCTTTTAAAATCTATCAGACGATAACGTCTCTTATGACCGCCGCCTTGATGACGGACTGTCAAACGTCCTGTATTATTCCTTCCAGCCTTCTTGCGCAGGGGAGCGATAAGGGAACGTTCAGGCTCATTCCTGGTAATCTCATCGAAATTCAGTACAGTCATCTGTCTGCGTCCCGGAGATGTTGGTTTGTACGATCTAATTGGCATTTTTTTCTACCTCCTTTGCCTTAAAACTACAGACCTGCAAATCCTTCAATTTTGTCGCCGGCCTTCAGGGTTACGATAGCTTTCTTCCTTGTAGGTGTCATGCCCGAATAACGGCCCTGGCGTTTTTCTTTTCCTTTAACCTTCATGGTGCGAACGTCATCAACTTTAACTTTGAACATTTTCTCTACAGCTGATTTGATTTCAATCTTATTCGCTGCAGTGCTAACCCAGAAGGAGTATTTGTTTTCCTCTACCAATCCGACCGATTTTTCAGAAATGACCGGTCGAATCAATACGTCACGAGCATCACGCATTGCTCAGCACCTCCTCAGTCCTCATCACAGCCGCCTTGGTAAATACCACAAAATCATATTTTAAAAGATCTATAACATTTAAGGCATCCGCTCTTGAGGTAAGCACTCCCTGAATGTTGCGTGCAGAGACCAGAACGTTATTATCGTCATTGTTCTCGACAACGAGAAGCGCTTTTTTATCAATTTTCAGAGCTTCCAGAAGTTTAACCATTTCTTTAGTTTTTGGCTGCTCAAATCTGATTTGATCAACTACAATCAGATTGTTGTCAATCACTTTGCTGGAAAGTGCCGAGCACAGAGCCAGTCTCTTCACTTTCTTAGGAAGCTTTTTACTATAGTCTCTCGGTTTTGGTCCAAAGACGATGCCGCCGCCTCTCCAGAGCGGTGAACGGATTGTGCCGGCTCTGGCCCGACCTGTTCCTTTCTGTTTCCAAGGCTTGCGACCGCCGCCTCTAACTTCGCTCCGACCTAATGTAGAATGGGTGCCGACTCTGGCGTTGGCCAGCTGGGCTACAACAGCGGAATGCATAACATGAGTATTGGGCTTTATTCCAAATATCGTTTCATTTAATTCCATTTCTCCAACCGGAGATCCTTGCATATTTACAACCTGTACCTTAGGCATTGCTTTTTCCTCCTTTCTTACGGATTATTTCGCTTTAACCGATTTTTTCAGTATCAGCAGGCTTTTTTTAGCACCAGGTACGCATCCTCGAATAAGGATGTAGTTTTTATCAGTATCAACCCTTACAACTTCAAGGTTTTGAACCGTAACTCTTTCTCCGCCCATCCGTCCAGGTAAATTTCTTCCCTTGAAAACACGAGCCGGCCCTTTCGCGCCCATGGAACCTGTACGATGATGATATTTTGATCCATGACCCATGGGTCCGCGGCGGGATCCATGACGCTTATGCATACCAGCAAAGCCCTTACCCTTGGAAGTCCCAACTACATCAATTTTGTCCCCGACTGCAAAGACATCCGCTTTGATTTCCTGACCAACTTCATAGGAATCTGCTTCAGCAGTTCTGAATTCCTTGATAAAGCGCATGAATTTGACACCGGATTTCTTGAAATGACCTTTTTCAGGCTTGTTTGCCAGATTTTCTCTTTTTTCATCAAATCCAACCTGAATTGCGTTATAACCGTCTGAAGCTTCAGTTTTTTTCTGCAGGACATAACAAGGACCAGCCTGAACAACAGTTACCGGAATCACTTTTCCGTCTTCTGCAAAAATTTGGGTCATACCCACTTTTTTACCCAGAATTCCTCTAGACACGACGCCACCTCCTGTACACTTTGAAGTGCACCGTCTGAAACGGGGCACGAGAGTGTAATCAATTAATATATTATATGCGTTTAGCAACACTTACCCCCAAAGGTGTTCCACACCTCCGGGTGTTTCGTGTCACAAACATATCTATTTTACCACATATTCTAGAAAAACGCCAGACTTTAATTATAATTTAATTTCGATATCTACACCGGAAGGCAGATCCAGTCTCATCAGTGCATCCACTGTTTTCGAGGTAGGATCAATGATATCGATCAATCTCTTGTGCGTTCTCATTTCAAACTGTTCGCGAGAATCCTTGTTGACATGCGGAGAACGTAAAATAGTGTAAATACTCTTTTCTGTCGGAAGGGGTATTGGCCCATTAACGCTCGCACCGGTTCTTTTCGCGGTATCAACAATTCTTTCTGCCGACTGATCAAGCGTTTTGTGGTCAAAGGCCTTCAGCCGAATTCTAATCTTTTGGTTCATTTCTTTACCTCCTAAATAGTTCGCCTGTTATACAGGACTATTGGCGCAAAAATTCCCTGCCTTACGGCGGAGTCACCGAAGACAGCAACCTTTTGCGTAGAGAGCATCCTCGCTCCTTGGCATCCTTGGCACTCGACATCAGCTCATCCGTGAGCGTCAGGGAAGCTGCGCAGACAATCTCCGGCAGCTTCCCTTGATATCAACAGCTAATTATTCGACAACTTTGGCTACAACGCCGGATCCAACAGTACGTCCGCCTTCACGTATAGCGAAGCGGAGCCCCTCTTCCATAGCAATCGGGGTGATCAGTTCGCACTCGATGGATACGCGGTCACCAGGCATAATCATTTCTGTACCTTCTGGGAGTCTGATTACGCCGGTAACGTCAGTTGTTCTGAAGTAAAACTGAGGACGGTAATTATTAAAGAAAGGAGTATGACGTCCACCTTCTTCTTTACTCAGAATGTATACTTCACCGCTAAACTTCGTATGCGGTTTAATACTTCCTGGTTTAGCCAGAACCTGTCCGCGCTCAATGTCTTTACGCTCAACACCACGCAGCAGCGCGCCGATATTGTCGCCGGCCTGAGCCTGATCAAGCAGTTTACGGAACATTTCTACGCCTGTGCAAACACTCTTACGCGGTTTTTCAGAAAGACCAACGATTTCAATTTCATCGCCGACTTTAAGAATGCCACGCTCTACACGTCCGGTAGCAACCGTACCACGTCCTGTAATGGTGAAAACGTCTTCTACAGGCATCAAGAACGGTTTGTCGACAGCGCGCTCCGGCTGAGGAATATAGCTGTCAACAGCATCCATCAGATTCCAGATCTTTCCACACCATTCGCACTCTCTCTGGCCGCATCCGCACTCCAGAGCTTTGAGTCCGGAACCGGGAATAACAGGAATGTCATCACCAGGGAACTCATATTCACTTAACAGCTCACGAACTTCCATTTCAACCAGTTCGAGAAGTTCAGGATCATCAACCATATCAACCTTGTTCAGCCATACAACGATGTAAGGCACACCTACCTGACGGGCAAGTAGAATGTGTTCACGCGTCTGAGGCATCGGGCCGTCAGCAGCGGATACAACCAGGATGGCGCCGTCCATCTGAGCAGCACCGGTGATCATGTTTTTAACATAGTCGGCATGGCCTGGGCAGTCAACGTGCGCATAGTGACGGTTAGCCGTTTCATACTCAACGTGAGCAGTAGAAATCGTAATTCCGCGTTCACGCTCTTCAGGCGCTTTGTCGATCTGATCAAATGCAGTTGCTACAGCACCGCCGACCTTGGACAAAACGAATGTAATCGCAGCAGTCGTTGTTGTTTTACCATGGTCAACGTGGCCAATTGTGCCTACGTTAACGTGCGGTTTGGAACGGTCAAATTTTTGTTTACCCATTGAAGTTTCACTCCTTAAAAAAAATTTAAAATTGATATGATTTGCAGCTAATTTCTATATTAAGCCCCCTGCCTCTTGGCAATGATGCCTTCGGCAATATTCTTGGGCACTTCCTCATAGTGGTCAGTCTGCATGCTATATACACCCCTACCTTGGGTGCGGGAACGGAGTTCCGTTGAATAACCAAACATTTCCGAGAGAGGTACGAAACCGCGAATAATCTGGGCGCCCGAACGGGTTTCCATTCCTTCGATTCTTCCTCTTCTCGAGTTAAGGTCACCAATGACGTCTCCCATATATTCTTCAGGAACCGTTACTTCAACTCTCATCATAGGTTCAAGAATTGCCGGATCTGCCTTCATTGCCGCAGCTTTAAATGCCATAGAACCAGCTATTTTGAAAGCCATTTCCGAAGAGTCTACATCATGGTATGAGCCATCAACTACCGTAGCCTTAACATCCAAAACTGGATAACCCGCGAGAATTCCATTTTGTAATGCTTCCTCAATACCCGCTCCAATTGGACTGATGTATTCTTTAGGAATAGATCCTCCAACGATTTTGCTTTCGAAAACAAAACCTGAACCAGGTTCAAGAGGTTGGAATTCGACCCAGCAATGTCCATACTGTCCACGTCCGCCGGACTGTCTTACATATTTACCTTCAGCTTTGACAGTCTTACGGATCGTTTCTTTATAGGCAACCTGCGGACGACCGACATTACAATCGACTTTAAATTCTCTCATCAGTCTATCTACGATAATCTCCAGATGAAGTTCTCCCATCCCAGAAATAATTGTCTGTCCAGTCTCTTCGTCTGTGCGCATTTTGAAAGTAGGATCTTCTTCAGCGAGCTTCGCAAGCGAACCACCAAGTCTCTCCTGGTCAGCTTTCGTTTTCGGCTCAATCGAGATATGGATAACGGGTTCGGGGAATACCATCGCTTCAAGAATAATTGGATTTTTCTCATCACACAGGGAATCTCCGGTACTGACATCTTTAATTCCGACAGCTGCTGCAATATCTCCAGCGCGGACTTCATCAACATCCTCCCGGTGATTGGCGTGCATTCTCAGAATTCGGCCAATTCTTTCCTTCTTACCCTTCGTCGAGTTCGTGATATAAGAACCCGCGCTGAGCGTTCCGGAATAAACGCGGAAGAACGTCAATTTTCCGACATAAGGATCCGACATAATTTTAAATGCCAATGCTGAAAAAGGTGCGTTATCATCGGAATGACGCACGTCTTCCTCACCGGTATCCGGATCGACACCTTTAATAGCAGGCACATCGAGTGGTGACGGCATATAATCGACAACAGCGTCAAGCAAAGGTTGAACCCCTTTGTTCTTGAAAGATGATCCGCATAAAACCGGGATAAATTTCAATCCAATTGTACCTATGCGAATTGCGTTCTTAATTTCTTGTTCAGTAATATCTCCGCCCTCAAGATACTTTAACATCAATTCTTCATCGACATCGGAAACCGCTTCCAGTAATTTTTCACGGTACTCCATTGCCAGTGAAACCATGTCTTCAGGGATTTCGGATACATCACTTGCTGTCCCGAGGTCATCCGTGTACACTGTTGCTTTCATGGTAACCAAATCCACAATCCCGCTAAATTTGTCTTCAGTTCCAATCGGAAGCTGAATAGGAACAGGATTTGATCCCAGGCGGTCAACAATCATGGAAACTCCACGGAAAAAATCCGCACCGACTCTGTCCATCTTATTTATATAAGCGATACGAGGTACACCGTATTTGTCGGCCTGGCGCCAAACTGTTTCCGACTGAGGCTCAACACCGCCAACTGAACAGAACACCGCTACAGCGCCGTCCAGTACACGCAGAGAGCGCTCGACCTCAACGGTAAAATCAACGTGCCCGGGTGTGTCGATGATATTAACATTGTGCCCTTTCCATTGACAGGTGGTAGCTGCAGAAGTAATGGTAATCCCACGCTCCTGCTCCTGAACCATCCAATCCATCGTGGCAGCACCATCATGCACTTCACCGATTTTATGAACACGGCCAGTGTAAAATAAGATGCGCTCTGTGGTTGTGGTCTTTCCAGCATCAATATGCGCCATGATGCCGATATTCCGAGTTTTCTCCAAGGGAACTTGCCTTGCCACTTATTATCAGCCTTTCTATCCAGATAAATAAACTCTAAAGTACCCCCAAGCTAATCATTGTGATTACCAGCGATAATGGGCAAAAGCCTTGTTTGCTTCGGCCATTTTATGGGTATCTTCTTTTTTCTTATAAGAACCGCCAGTGTTGTTGGCAGCATCCATTAGCTCTCCGGCCAGTTTTTCCTGCATGGTTTTTTCTCCCCTTTTACGGGCATACTCAACCAGCCAGCGCAGGCCTAGGGTCAGACGACGATCCACACGTACTTCGATCGGCACCTGATAGTTGGCACCACCGACTCTGCGTGCTTTGACTTCTAATACAGGCATAACATTTTTTAATGCTGTCTCAAATACTTCGATCGGATCTTTACCGGTCTTATCTTGAATAATCTGAAAGGCATTATAGCAATTCGATTCAGCAACACCTTTTTTGCCGTCAAGCATAATCTGGTTGATAAATTTTGTGACGGT
Organism: Dehalobacter sp. CP; assembly: GCF_047652685.1. Lineage (NCBI taxonomy): Bacteria > Bacillati > Bacillota > Clostridia > Eubacteriales > Desulfitobacteriaceae > Dehalobacter > Dehalobacter sp. CP. The sequence continues at coordinate 424,550 of NZ_CP157399.1, read as the reverse complement.
CTTATTCTTATAGATTGGATCCGGCAGGATCTCTCTTTTCGCAATATAACCTTTTCTGGGCAACTGTATTCCTCCTTTCTAAAAACACTGCAATAAAATAGAGTGCAACCAAAATATAACATATTTTAGGCTACGATACTTATACATTATTTTTTCTTAGGTCTCTTGGCCCCATACTTGGAACGAGCCTGACTACGGTTTTGAACACCGGTTGTATCCAATGCCCCACGAACGATATGATAACGTACGCCCGGAAGATCCTTAACACGGCCTCCACGAACCAGAACTACGGAGTGTTCCTGAAGGTTATGGCCGATTCCAGGAATATACGTGGTTATTTCAATGCCATTGGTCAGGCGGACACGGGCTACCTTTCTCAGAGCAGAATTCGGTTTTTTAGGTGTTGTGGTATACACTCTCGTACATACCCCTCTCTTTTGTGGAGAACCACCCGAAGGAAAATCCTTGCGTTTCAGCGAATTATGTCCCCATTGCAGAGCAGGAGCGGTCGATTTTGTAATAACCTTTTCTCTCCCTTTGCGGATAAGCTGATGAATTGTCGGCATAACTGCACCTCCTTCCTGTAATAATTATTCTACAAAAATCAGATGGTTTTTGGCAACCAAGAAAGCTGTTTATAGGAACCCTAGTCATTCAGAATGGCTGCGACTGCAGCACCCACTTTAATACCACAGGCTTTACCCAATTCAGTCATCGTAGGAACTTCCTTGATTTCAATTTGTCTGACAGCACACATCTCCAGGATCGGGCGAAGAAGCTTTTTATCTGCATCCTTGGCAAGATAAATACTGCCGACTTCGCCTTTCTCCAGCGCCCGGCTGGTTTGTTTAAGACCAACCACAACTCTTTGCGTTTTTTTTATAGATTCATCAAGCATTTTAAAATGCTCTCCTCCCCTATCCTAAAATCAGACTATATTATTTTAGCAGTCACCTATTACTGTGTCAAGAATACAATTAGCTTGGCTTCGCTGTTAAACTATTAAACTGCTTTGCTCGGGTTTGTTACCGTAATGGACGGCCGCTTTCGGTCATTGTGTCATCCTTGACACAAAATCCCGCGCTCCGCATCCATGCTCCGCTTGGTGCCGGCCATCCATTACGGTAACTTAATATGCAGCTTGCTTCTATGAAATCGTAGTGTTAAACTTCGGTTCTGGATCGAAGCGCACCGTCGTCTGTGATTTTCAGGGTCCGGTATTTTGACATCCCGGTACCGGCAGGGATTAGTTTTCCGATGATGACATTCTCTTTCAGGCCAATCAACGGATCGACTTTTCCTTTAATAGCAGCTTCCGTGAGTACTCTGGTTGTCTCCTGGAAGGATGCTGCCGAGAGGAAGGAATCGGTAGCGAGAGAAGCCTTGGTAATTCCGAGCAGAACCGGACGGCATTCAGCAGGTTCTCCGCCTTCCTGCAAGACTTTCGCGTTTTCCTCCTCAAACTCGAAGATATCGATCAGTCCGCCGGGTAGAAGGCTGGTGTCTCCGGCTTCTTCTATCTTAACTTTTCTGAGCATCTGCCGGACCATCACCTCGATATGCTTGTCATTGATATCAACGCCCTGCAGACGGTATACCCGCTGCACTTCTCCGAGCAGATAGACCTGTACACCGATGATTCCCTTGATCTTCAGCGTATCATGAGGATTAATGCTGCCTTCGGTCAATTCGTCACCAGGGGAGATGACCTGGCCATTCTTAACTTTGAGGCGGGAACCAAACGGTATGGTATAGATTCCTTGTTCCCCGGTTTCGCTCGTGACTTCCACTTCTCTGCGGCCTTTGACTTCTCTGATCGTAATTGTGCCACTGATTTCGGAGATAATCGCCTGGCCTTTGGGCTTGCGTGCTTCAAACAGTTCCTCTACCCTCGGCAGACCCTGAGTAATGTCGTCTCCAGCAACACCACCGGTGTGGAAAGTACGCATCGTAAGCTGAGTTCCAGGTTCACCGATAGATTGGGCAGCGATAATGCCGACTGCTTCGCCGATTTCAACCTGACGTCCGGTGGCAAGGTTTCTGCCGTAGCATTTCTTGCAAACGCCGTAACGGGTCTTACAGTTCAGCACGGACCTTATCTCAACTTTGTCATAAACATCAGCAATCGCTTTAGCTTGTTCTTCACTGATTTCGTAATCGGGAGAAGCCAGCAGTTCGCCTGTTTCAGGATGACGGATCTCTCTTACCAGGAAGCGTCCTACCAGACGTTCTTCCAGTTTTTCGATCATTTCACTGCCTTCCTTGATGTCTTCGACCATAATGCCTTTATCGGAGCCGCAATCATCCTCCCGGACAATGACATCCTGGGATACGTCGACGAGTCTGCGGGTCAGATACCCGGAGTCGGCAGTTCTGAGTGCGGTGTCAGCCAAACCTTTACGTGCACCGTGCGAAGAGATAAAGTACTCCAACACAGTCAGGCCTTCACGGAAGTTGGCTTTAATAGGCAGTTCAATCGTTCGGCCTGACGGGTCTGCCATCAGTCCGCGCATCCCTGCCAGCTGACGCAGCTGCTGAATATTACCACGCGCTCCGGAATTGGCCATCATATAAACCGGATTAAACTTATCCAGTGATTCCATCAAAGCTTTCGTTACGGAATCATTGGCTTTAGTCCAAATTTCGATAACAAGGATCTTGCGCTCTTCATCGGTAATGAGACCGCGTCGGTACTGCTGTTCGGTCTTGGCAACAGCAATATCCGCCTCGGCCAGAATCGTTCTCTTGACTTCGGGAACCTGGATATCGTCAATACCGACCGTGACTCCGGCTCGTGTCGAAAACTTAAAGCCTAGATTTTTTATTCCGTCCAGTAATAAGGCTGTCTTCTCGTAACCGCAAAAACGGTAAGTCTTGGCAACAATTTTATCTAAAGACTTCTTAGTGACCATTTCGTTTATATAACCGGCTTCTTCAGGAATAACGGTATTGAAAATGAGTCTTCCTGTCGTTGTCTCCAGAAGTTCTCCATCCTTACGCACCTTGATCAAGGCTTGAAGATGGACAGCTTTGGAATTGTACGCCAGAACCGCTTCATCCAGATCCTTGAAGATCTTGCCTTCACCAAGGGCTCCAGGTCTTTCCATTGTCAGATAGTAGCAGCCCAGAACCATATCTTTGGTTGGTGAAGCTACCGGGCGTCCGTCTTTCGGGTTCAGGATATTGTGCGCAGACAGCATCAGCAGCCGAGCTTCAGACTGGGCCTCAGCGGAAAGCGGCACGTGAACCGCCATCTGGTCCCCATCGAAGTCGGCATTGTAAGCCGTACAAACGAGCGGGTGAATCTGCAGAGCCTTACCTTCGACAAGGATAGGCTCAAAAGCCTGAATTCCAAGTCTGTGCAGCGTTGGAGCACGGTTCAGGAGCACTGGATGCTCAGCAATGACTTTTTCCAGGACATCCCATACTTCCGGTCTTACCCTTTCCACCATTCGCTTGGCACTTTTAATATTATGAGCATAACCCTCATTAACTAAGTTTTTCATCACGAAAGGCTTAAACAGCTCAATTGCCATCTCTTTCGGCAACCCGCACTGGGAAAGCTTCAGTGTCGGCCCTACAACGATAACAGAACGACCGGAATAGTCAACACGTTTTCCTAAAAGGTTCTGACGGAATCTTCCCTGCTTACCTTTTAGCATATCACTTAACGATTTTAGCGGCCTGTTGCCGGGTCCGGTAACCGGCCGTCCGCGACGGCCATTGTCAATCAGTGCGTCAACAGCTTCTTGAAGCATTCTTTTTTCGTTCCGGACAATAATATCCGGAGCGCCAAGGTCAAGAAGCTTTTTCAGCCTGTTATTTCTATTAATGACCCTGCGGTACAGATCATTCAGGTCGGAGGTTGCAAACCTTCCGCCGTCCAGCTGAACCATCGGCCGCAGTTCTGGTGGAATAACCGGGATCGCATCAAGAACCATCCATTCCGGACTGTTTCCGGACTGTTTAAATGCTTCGACAACCTCCAGACGTCTGATCGCCCTGATTTTTCGCTGACCGGACACTTCCTTAAGCTCGGTGCGAAGTTCTTCGTTCAGTTTATCTAGATCAATCTCGGCCAATAACGCCTTGATGGCCTCAGCACCCATCTCTGCCTTGAAGCCACTGCCGTATTTTTCCCTGGCCTCCCGGTATTCTGTCTCGGTAAGAAGCTGTTTTTTCATCAGGGAGGTATCCTTTGGATCAACAACGATATACGCGACAAAATATAGAACTTTTTCCAGGGAACGCGGTGACATGTCCAGCAGAAGCCCCATTCTGCTCGGAATCCCTTTGAAGTACCAGATATGGGAAACCGGCGCAGCCAGCTCAATATGTCCCATTCTCTCACGGCGGACTTTAGACCTCGTTACTTCAACACCGCATCGGTCACAAATAATGCCTTTATAACGGACTCTCTTATATTTACCGCAGTGGCACTCCCAGTCACGGGTAGGGCCAAATATTTTTTCACAGAAAAGACCTTCTCTTTCGGGCTTTAAGGTGCGGTAATTAATGGTCTCAGGTTTTTTTACTTCCCCATAGGACCATTTGCGGATCATCTCCGGAGAAGCCAACCCGATACGCATCCTCTCAAAATTATTCACATCAAGCACGGTATTCTCTCCTTTCGCCCATCAAGCTTTCTCGATCTAAACGCACACTTTACTTGTAATCCGGATCAAAATCGTCATCCATGTTGTCGCTGAAATCATTGTCCAGATCATTAACAAGATCATTACCAAGGTCAGACTCGGGAACACTCAGGACAGGGAAATCTTCAGTTTTGTCATTCAAATCGCCATCCAAATCTTCATCAAGAGTCTCATCTTCATTATCATAGCCAATGCCGCTTTCGTCATTGACATCAATCACGGAATACTGATCATCCATTCCCAGTTCATGGGCAGCTTCTGTGACATCATCATCCAAATCCTTAATTTCAATTTCCTGATCTTCTTCCGAAAGTACGGAAACATCAAGTCCAAGGCTCTGCAATTCCTTGATGAGTACCTTAAATGATTCTGGCACGCCCGGCTCAGGAATATTCTCACCTTTGACAATTGCTTCGTAGGTCTTGACCCTACCTACCACATCATCGGACTTAACGGTAAGTATCTCCTGCAGCGTAAACGATGCGCCATAAGCTTCAAGTGCCCAAACTTCCATCTCTCCGAAGCGTTGACCGCCGAACTGCGCTTTACCGCCGAGCGGCTGCTGGGTGACCAGCGAGTACGGACCTGTAGAACGGGCATGGATCTTGTCATCAACAAGATGGTGAAGTTTCAGCATATACATATAGCCAACAGTAACTTCATTATCAAAAGGCTCACCGGTACGGCCGTCATAAAGAACGGATTTTCCATGTCCGGGAAGTCCGGCCTTTCTCAAGGTATCAAAGACATCATCTTCTCTGGCTCCGTCAAAAACCGGTGTGGCAATATACATGCCCAGTGCTTTCGCCGCCCAACCAAGATGGGTTTCCAGAACCTGTCCGATATTCATACGAGATGGAACACCGAGCGGATTCAGAACGATTTCAATCGGCGTGCCGTCCGGCATAAAAGGCATATCCTCCTGGCGCATAATTCTGGAAATAACCCCTTTGTTTCCGTGTCTTCCAGCCATTTTATCGCCGACGGATATCTTACGTTTCTGGGCAATATAGACTCTTACGAGTTGGTTGACCCCAGGGGCCAGTTCATCGCCGTTCTCGCGCTTAAATACTTTAACATCAACAACTTTTCCGGCCTCGCCATGCGGAACACGTAAAGAAGTATCCCTGACTTCTCTGGCTTTCTCACCAAAGATTGCTCTTAGCAGGCGTTCTTCAGCCGTAAGCTCCGTTTCCCCTTTCGGAGTAACCTTGCCCACCAAGATATCTCCAGGGTGCACTTCGGCACCGATCCGGATAATACCACGTTCGTCAAGATCTTTCAAAACATCTTCTCCGACGTTTGGAATATCTCTGGTAATCTCTTCAGGCCCAAGTTTGGTATCCCGGGCATCTGCTTCGTATTCCTCAATATGAATGGACGTAAAATAATCTTCTTTCACCAGCTTCTCGCTGATCAGAATAGCATCCTCATAGTTGTATCCTTCCCAGGGCATAAACGCTACCAGAACGTTTCGCCCGAGGGCAAGTTCTCCGTTATCTGTTGACGGGCCGTCGGCAATTACCTGACCAGCATCGATTCTCTGGCCTTTGACAACAATCGGTTTCTGATTGATACAGGTTCCCTGGTTGCTGCGCGTGTATTTCAAAAGTCTATTCCGGGTTGTTGTGCCGTCATTGTTTTGAATGATGATCTCATCGGAAGTAACCCGTAAAGCAGTTCCTTCTTTTGGAGAAACCAGACAGACACCGGAATCAACAGCAGCCTTATACTCCATGCCGGTGCCAATATACGGCGCATCTGTTTTGAGTAGAGGCACAGCCTGACGCTGCATGTTGGAACCCATCAGAGCACGGTTAGCATCGTCATGCTCGAGGAATGGAATCAAGGCGGTCGCAATCGATACCATCTGCTTCGGCGAAACGTCCATATACTGAATGTTTACCGGCGGAACCAGGACGAAATCTTCGCCGTGGCGCGCTTCGATCTTTTCGCTTAAAAACTCCCCATTTTCACCAACAGCGGCATTGGCCTGGGCAATAATATATTTTTCCTCTTCATCAGCTGTTAAGTAATGGATCTCATCCGTCACTTTGCCATTTTCTACTTTGCGGTAAGGTGCCTCAATAAAGCCATACTCATTAATGCGTCCATATGTGCTTAGTGAACCAATCAAACCAATGTTCGGACCCTCAGGCGTTTCAATCGGGCACATCCGGCCATAGTGGGAATGATGCACGTCGCGCACTTCAAATCCGGCTCTCTCTCTGCTTAAACCACCAGGTCCCAGCGCGCTGAGACGGCGTTTATGCGTAAGCTCGGCCAGTGGATTGGTCTGGTCCATAAACTGTGATAACTGGCTGCTTCCAAAAAACTCTTTAATTGCGGCCACGACTGGACGTATATTGATCAGCACCTGAGGTGTAATCCCCTCAATGTCCTGAATCGTCATTCTCTCTCTTACCACTCTCTCCATACGGGAGAGACCAATTCTGAACTGATTCTGAAGAAGCTCGCCAACCGAACGCAAACGTCTGTTGCCAAGGTGATCAATATCATCAATATGTCCTTCACCATTAATTATTTTAAGCATCCGAGAAATCGATGCGATGATGTCCTCGGATGTTAAATGCCGTATGTTCTTGGGAATATCCAGACCCAGTTTGTTGTTCAGCTTATAACGGCCTACTTTTGCCAGATCATATCTTCTGGGATCAAAGAACAAGGATTCCAGAAGACTGCGGGCACTCTCCACCGTAGGCGGTTCTCCAGGACGAAGACGTTTATAAATCTCAACTAGCGCTTCTTCCGTTGATTCCGTATTGTCTCTTTCCAGCGTAATTTTAACGTTCTCATTGTCATCGAACGCTTCGAGGATCCGGCCATTGGTTGAATAGCCAAGGGCTCTGACCAGTACCGTAGCCGGTAGTTTACGGGTTCTGTCAACCCGGACAAAAATATTATCATTAATATCTGTCTCAAATTCCAGCCAGGCACCACGGTTCGGAATAATCGTTGCGCCGTAAAGCTTTTTACCGCTGGTGTCGATTGTTTCAGAATAATAAACGCCGGGCGATCTTACCAACTGACTGACAATAACACGTTCCGCACCATTAATAATGAAGGTGCCTTTATCGGTCATCAGGGGAAAGTCCCCCATGAACACTTCCTGCTCCTTAACCTCTCCTGTTTCCTTATTAATAAGGCGTACTTTGACTCTGAGAGGTGCTGCAAACGTAACGTCACGTTCTTTGCATTCCTCGACCTCATATTTTGGATCGCCGAGGCTGTAGTCTATGAATTCCAAAACCAGATTTCCGGTAAAATCCTGAATTGGGGAAATGTCGCGAAACATTTCGCGAAGCCCTTCCTTCAGAAACCACTCGTAGGAATTCTGTTGAATTTCGATTAAGTTGGGCATATCCAGAACTTCCCGAAGCCTCGCATAACTTGCCCGTTCTCTTGTTCCAACTTTGATAGGATTCACCATGCCGTTTCACCCTTCCAGTGTTTTTTCCTGATCGTTCCAACAGAAAACTAGATAATCAAGAAATAATTATAATTGTTTGCGAATACCTTAATACAAATATCCATTACTATCCAAACACCAAAAAGCAAAGAGCAGATAGGCATAAACAACCAAAAGCAAGGCTTTTTGGGAAAAAACCTCGCTTCAATGTTTATGGAGCTGCCTCACATGAGATGCAATACATCCACACTATTATCTCCCAACTTTATTGGTTTGTCTTAGCTTAAGATCACAGTGACAGTTATTAATCCTAACAAGTATACCGATATTTGTCAAGTATATTTTATTTACTAATCATCATTCCTGCAACATTTTTCTGGCATTATAGGTTAAATATCTATTATTATATATTATATTCCAAAAAGTTAAAGGCATTTAGATATTTTTTGCCTGTTTCTACTCAATATTCCATTAGCCTCGTTCAGAACACATTTGACATCCATGAGCACCCGGCGTCAAATAAAAACTGAACCGGCTTAAGCATGGCCGGTTCAGTCTGCGGTACATTTTTCGTTTCAGATTATTTTACGTCTACGCCGGCACCAGCTTCAACAAGTTTAGCTTTGATGGCTTCAGCTTCTTCTTTGGCAATTTTTTCTTTGACAGGTTTCGGTGCGCCGTCAACAAGATCTTTAGCTTCTTTTAAGCCCAGGCCAGTGATTTCACGAACAACTTTGATGACGTTGATCTTTGCAGCACCAGCGCTGGTCAGGATAACATCAAATTCTGTTTGCTCTTCAGCAACAGGAGCAGCAGCGCCAGCTGCCGGGGCAGCCATAACAGCTGCGGGAGCAGCAGCGCTTACACCAAACTCTTCTTCGAAAGCTTTAACGAGCTCAGCAAGCTCAAGAACGGTCATACCTTTTACGGCTTCTAAAATTTCAGCAGTTTTGGACATTAAAATATCCTCCTTAAAATAATTCACATATTTTTTATTTTTGTTTTGACTAGTCATTAGATCTGTTAACATCCGGTACCGTCCAAACCTTCGTGTCAGATGTTGGATAGTCCCAGAGTCTGCGCATGCATCGGGCCTCGGGCATCGAATCCCGTGCCTCGACTATGCCTGGGCTTCTTTAAGTTTACGAACTTCTTCCAAAGCATAACCAAATTTGCGGATAGGCCCTTGCAGAACATTGACCATTCCTTGAAGCGGGCCTTGCATTCCAGCAAGTACTTGGGAAAGAAGAACTTCTCTGGACGGAAGATTTGCGAGATCTTTTACTTTTTCAGCGTTAATGACCTTGCCGTCAAGAACCCCCGCCTTAATGGTCAGGCTCTTGTTTTTCTTGCTGAATTCACTGAGAATCTTCGCAGGAGCAACAGGATCTGCAGAAAAGGCTAAAGCAGTAGGACCTTCCAGAAATTCATCCAAACCGGTAATCCCGATTTCATCTGCAGCCCGGCGAACCATTGTATTTTTCAATACGCGGTATTCAATACCGGCCTGGCGCAGTTCTACTCTCAAATTGGTCACCTGCGATACCGTCAGACCTCTGTAGTCTGCCAGAATCACTCCGTTTGCACCTTCAAACTTCTGTTTGATATCTTCAACAACTTTTTGCTTCTCTTCAAAATTTGGCATACACACACCTCCTTCCGAACGCATACTGTCGTATGCGTTTCGTTGCCATCCATGGCTGTCAATAAACAAGCCTCTGCTGGGCGCAGAGGCAAGATTATTAATGTCTTTCATGTCTTCAAAAGACGACCTTGTCTCCACCTCGGCAGGATATTAAGCTTAATAAAGCGCCTGCTTTCTACAGCGGAAAATGTTATTAATTTTTTTCAGTCTAGTCGGTATATCTCAGCCCTTAAAAAGTCTTTAGACAATTTTCAAAGGATTGATTTTCACTCCTGGTCCCATGGTGGAAGATACCGTTACGCTACGGACATACTGTCCTTTGGCAGCTGCAGGTTTTGCTTTTGTGACAACTTCGGCAATGGTTTTGTAGTTGTCCATCAGCTTATCCTGATCAAAAGAAACCTTGCCGATCGGTACATGAATAATACCGGCTTTATCAGCCCTGTATTCCACTTTACCGGCTTTAATTTCTTTAACTGCTCTTTCGACATCGAACGATACAGTTCCGGTCTTCGGGTTCGGCATGAGGCCCTTAGGTCCCAAAAGCTTACCCAGCTTACCGACAGTACCCATCATATCCGGTGTCGCTACAGCAACGTCAAAACCAAACCAGCCCTGTTGGATTTTCTCAACCATTTCTTCAGCTCCGACAAAATCAGCGCCGGCAGCTTCGGCTTCTTTGGCTTTGTCTCCCTTGGCAAAAACAAGTACACTTAAAGTTTTGCCTGTTCCATGTGGAAGAACAACCGCTCCGCGGATTTGCTGATCAGCATGGCGGGTATCGATTCCCAATTTGAAAGCAACTTCAACTGTCTCATCAAATTTTGCTTTGGCATTGGTTTTTACAACACCAATTGCTTCGGCCGGCTCAAACACAGCCTGATTATCAAATGCTTTTAAAGCATCAAGGTATTTCTTACCTCTTTTTGGCATCTTTCTTTAACCTCCTTGTGGTCTTCGGGCCAAACCCTCCCACATTGTTCAACGGAATCAAACAATATCGATTCCCATACTGCGTGCAGTACCTTCGACCATACGCATTGCAGCTTCAATGCTTGCTGCATTTAAGTCTTTCATCTTTTGTTCAGCAATTTCCCTAACCTGATCTTTGGTCACTTTCGCAACCTTTTGCTTGTTCGGAACAGCGGAACCAGACGGAATGTTGGCTGCCTTCTTAAGCAATACGGATGCCGGCGGAGTCTTCAGAACAAAAGTAAAGGAACGGTCTTCATAAATCGTAATCTCTGCAGGAATGATCAGTCCAGCCTGATCCTTCGTTCTTTCATTGTATTCTTTGCAGAAGCCCATGATATTAACACCGTGCTGACCCAAAGCAGGACCAACTGGAGGTGCCGGATTTGCCTTACCTGCGGTGATTGCCAATTTTACCAGCCCAATAACTTTCTTTGCCATAATTACACCTCCTTGCTGTGGAATATCTATTTAGTCAAGCTTTTCCACTTGCCCAAACTCAAGTTCGACCGGCGTCTCTCTCCCAAACATGGAAACCGAGACTCTGACTTTTTGCTTTTCTTCGAGGACTTCTTTCACAACACCAATAAAGTCTTTGAACGGACCGGAAATGACCCGGACAGACTGCCCGACAACAACGTCAATCTTGGTGCGGATTTTCTCGAGTCCCATTTGGCGTAAAATAACAGCGACCTCATGATCCAGAAGCGGAATCGGTTTGCTGCCGCTTCCTACAAACCCGGTCACCCCAGGTGTATTGCGGACCACATACCAAGAGTCGTCAGTCATGTCCATCTCCACTAGAACGTAACCTGGAAACACCTTGCGTTTGGAGATTTTTTTCTTGCCGTTCTTTATTTCGATCTCGTCTTCCATAGGAACTAAAACGCGAAAAATTTTATCCTCCATATTCATGGATTCCACGCGTTTTTCCAGATTTGTTTTCACCTTGTTCTCATATCCGGAATAAGTGTGAATAACATACCAGTTCTTCGTCATTAACCGAAAGCCTCCTAAGAAAGATTCATCCAATTGTCAAATGAATTGTTAAATACCAAGCAGGTTGGTCATTGCGTACGTCAGACCACTGTCTACAATCCAAATCAACAAAGCAACAATTGCCACAGAAACAAGCACGACACCGGTATACGTCAGCAACGTCTGACGAGTCGGCCAATGTACTTTCTTCAGCTCAAGCCCAACCTCACGAAAAAAAGCAAACCGTTTTCCGGGGTTCTTAAACCTATTAAGAAAGCCGCCTTTTGCACCTGTGGTATCTGCTTTCTTTGCCACTGCCATATCTTCACATCCTTAACGGAATATTCTTCCGGTTCGTACTATTTTGTTTCCTTATGAACAGTATGAGCTTTGCAAGTTCTGCAATATTTTTTGATCTCTATACGATCTGGGTCATTTTTCTTATTCTTATTGGACTGATAATTTCTGTTTTTGCACTCAGTACAAGCCAATGTGATTGCAACACGCATTTGGAACACCCCCCCGGCAATGGCATTAAACTGCATATTTTACAAGTCGCACAGAATAATTTAACACAATAATAAAGTCTTTGTCAAGGAAGATTCCTTTGTATGCCGCAAATAAACTGTGAAATTCTCTTGCCAAAATAGGCAGAACGAATTAGGATTGTATTATTGTCGATATTTATTCATTATATCATAACTGTGCTTAGAAAATAAAAAAAGAATTAGAGGTCTGTCTTATGTCCAATCCAGATTATCCAAACATTTTTGATGCCCATGCCCATATTTTTCCGCAGAAAGTAGCTCCCAGGGCAGTCGATTCCATCTTGTCCTTCTACGACGAACTTATTCAAGATATGGAGCCTGGAAAAGGAACCGCCTCCGATCTGATCGCTTCCGGCGCAGGCGTCGGGATCAACCGCTTTTTGATTTCCTCGACCGCTACGAGAACAGAACAAGTCGAGTCAATCAACGATTTCATTGCCAGTGTTTGCACCGATTCGCGGTTCGTCGGCTTCGGCACCATGCATCCTGAATTTCCTAATCCTCAACTGGAAATCGAGCGGGTACTTTCACTCGGTTTAAAAGGTTTAAAGCTTCACCCGGATTTTCAGGAATATAACATTGACGATCCATCTTTATTTCCTATATACGAGGCAGCAGAAGGCAAATTGCCTATCCTTTTTCATGTCGGAGATACGCGCACGGATTACTCCAATCCGCACAGACTTGCCCACATTCTGAAAATGTTTCCCGATTTGGTGGTCATTGCAGCCCATCTGGGCGGCTGGAGTCTGTGGGATGATTTTGACCACAGCCTGTTTGAGCGAAATGTCTACATCGACACGTCCAGCTCTCTGATGTTAATAGAAAAAGAAACAGCTGTTGATATTATTCGCTCCCATGGCATTGATAAAGTACTGTTTGGCACGGATTACCCAATGTGGTCACCCGAAGCCGAACTTGAGCGTTTCCTATCACTTGGCCTGACGAAAGAGGAAAACCAGAAAATCCTCTGGGAAAACGGCAGAAAACTGTTTGGCCTGCAGCTGTAAACCCTACAATACTATGAAATCAAGCTGCATCTAGTCTTCTTCAGACACTCATTTCCGTCTCCAGATTCAGCAGCCGGGAGGATTCCTTCGCAAACCAGCGAATGCTGTAGGTGACAACAGACAATTCAATCAGCGCATGATAGTAAAAGCTTGTCGAGGGTGTATTCTCCTGCCATTCATTCAGAATAGCGTGCAGTTTGCTCCAGACACGCAATTCGGGAAACTGAGCTGCCTCTTCCCCCTTGACTTTTTTCTGAAGCTGCAGATTGTAGCTTGTCGCACTGAACATCACATTGTGCAGCATTTCAAAAACATGCTCAAATTCAGGACTAACCGCCGGATCATTGGCTTCCTCCCGGCGGGTTTTTCGTTCTGCGGCAAGAAAAAGCAAGTCCTGTGATCTTTGCCAGAGGCCCCGGCTGTAATTTAAATATTCCTTATATAATGGTTTACGGGCCTTGGGGTCTTTCTTGTTTTTACCGAACCACAAGACGTTCCACTCTTTGCGGTATAAATCATACAAATTCTCAGCTTCTTGAAACAAGCTGTTGAATTCCGCTTTATTTTTATGCATTTCTTCTTCCGAAGCCAGATTCAGGTACAGATACCGGTTCACTGCATCGACAAACATCCGGACAGCAAAATTATTTAGTTCAATCAATTTATCCTCAAGCACTTTTTGGTAACGCGGAGGTGCGATCGTCAAATTGATCACATTTGCAGTCACCATACCAATCAGGATAGCCAGTGACCGTGAAACCGCGTGGGACAAAAACTGCTCCTGCGGTGAAGCCAGGATAAAAATGGCCGAGATCACTGCAAGAACGATCTGATTCGGCACTTTGATCACTTTGGTGAAAATAATAATCAGGATAATCGTTGCAAGTGCCATACTCAGAAACTGCAGCGGTATGGCCAGTCCGATCGCCACAGCCACAATAATTGCAATGATGTTTACTATAATTTCTTCCAGCGCATTTCGAAAACTTCTGCCGAGAGATTGCTGCATACAGACCACTGCCGATGTCGCAGCAAACAAAGACGGCTCAATATCCAAAAGGATACAGATATAAACACTGACCGCCACAGCGAGACCTGTCTTTAACGTCCTGGCTCCGATATTCATTCCACAGCTCCTTAAGGTTTATTCTTTATGTTTATTGTCTTATGATAACACAACCCATCCCGAATAATAAACCCGCACTCCAAACACTTCTTTTTTCTCTGAAGCATACAGTATGAAAAAGGAAGTGTGTTTCTTGAAAATTCATGTTGTGAGCTCAGGACAGAGCATCTATTCGATTGCTCGCAAATACGGGGTCTCACCCCAGAAAATGATTGCAGATAATGAACTGACCAATCCAAACCAGCTAGTTGTCGGGCAGACGCTGGTCATTCTGGAAAGTAGTGGAACACATACGGTTGCCGCCGGTGAGTCTCTTTATCTGATTGCCCAAAAACACGGAGTAACTGTGAATGCTTTACTCGCCACCAATCCTCGGATAACAGATCCGAGCCGTATCTATGCCGGTCAGACTATTGCCATTCCGGCAGCGGCTGCCAGCTATGGAACGATAGAAGTGAACGGGTATGCCTTTCCGAATATTAACAGAGACATTCTCCGAAAAAGTCTTCGCCATCTTACATATCTTAGTATCTTCAGTTATCAGGTCAACGCGGATGGCACCCTGAATACGATTCCGGATGAACCGCTGATTCAGGCAGCGAGAGAAGCCCGGACAGCTCCACTAATGGTCATTACGAATATCCAGCAAGGTGGAAGCTTCAACAGTACGCTGGCCAGATCCATCCTGACAAATCAGACTGCTCAGAATACTTTAATCAGTCAGGTTATCAGAACGCTGAGAGAAAAAAACTATTACGGCCTCGATATTGATTTTGAATATATCTATCCATCCGACCGGGAAAACTATAACAACTTTCTCCGAAGGATCGTTAATACGCTCCGCCCTTTAGGCTATCCTGTGACGACAGCTCTCGCTCCTAAGCTGACTGCCGATCAAAAAGGTCTGCTATACGAAGCCCATGACTATCCTGTTCACGGGGCTCTGGCCAACCACGTCATCCTAATGACCTATGAATGGGGTTACACCTACAGCCCACCCAAAGCAGTCGCTCCTGTAAATGAAGTGCGCAAAGTATTGACCTATGCGGTGTCGGCTATTCCGAGACAAAAAATCTTTATGGGTATCCCCAATTATGGCTATGACTGGACCCTTCCATACGTTTCCGGTACTGCCGCCAGAACAGTCTCCAACAGCGGGGCGGTAGATCTGGCCAGAACTGAAAAGACAGCAATCCAGTATGATTCAACAGCGCAGTCTCCGTATTTCACCTACTACGACGATGCCGGCAAAAAGCACGAAGTATGGTTTGAAGATGCCCGAAGCATCTATGCCAAACTGACCCTGGCCAAAGAATTTCGGGTCGGGGGCATAAGCTACTGGACGATCGGAAGATATTTTCCCCAGAATTGGCTGGTTTTAAGGTCTTTATACAATATAAAAAAACTGCTTTAAAATTTTATGGTATAAGACTTGTTCACTCCTCAAACAATATACTTGCAACAATTTTTTTAAGTGCAGACCAAAGGAGGAACAGTATTTATGAAACACAATCCGGATGACCGCAGAGATAATGCCGACAGAATCCAAAAAAACATTAATCACACCATCCAGAATATGGAGCTTGCTGATGAAATGATTGCGAAAACTGATGATCCTAAAAGTAAGAAAGATCTGAAAGAAAAGAATGATCGAAGGCGTGATGCGCTAAACGGAATGAGGGTGGAAATCCGGGACGAAGCCTTGGATAAAAAAAGAGAGTATAAATGATGCAAACAAAGATAGCAGCCAGGTAACTAATAGCCTGGCTCAGGTTACTGACGAACCCCATGATAAAAAATCACGGGGTTCGTTTTTTTGCCACCAATAAAAAATCCTTATAATTAGAGATAGGTAGTCTTTGTCCCAAATCTCTAAATATAAGGAAATATCAAATGCAGGACAAGGATACTATGCAATTTACATTCCTGAAGACTCCAAACGCTGCCAATAGATATTGCTGATCTATTGCTTGCTGAACTTGTAAGCCTTATCGGGAGCAAAACTTCTATTGATGCGGTAAGACATTATTTGGGGGAATAGCTCCATAAAAAACTACTATTTCACAATCATATTATCAGTATCATGACCGGGGTTAACTTGATAAGTTTTGAACTTCACTGATTACAATCATGATGATGACAGCGGATATCAATAGGATAAATAATAAATCTCCCATACTTAATTTGCTTTTCATCCTTTGACCTCGATGTTTATTTCATTTGCAGAACCTACCTCTATTCCCGGAACCTTTTTTAGTTTTGCTTTCTCTAAAAATTTCATGATATATCTCCTGGAGCGTAATATGAGTTCATTGAGAATAAACCCCGGACAGAAGAATCTGCACCAGAATCTGCTGATAAAGAAGGAACTAAAAATAACGACTGGCAAGATAAGCCACTGGATACCGAACCCCTGCCGTCCAAACAAAGTAGCAAATGGCTCATACCCGGCAAAACTGGGTGACTTCGTCAGGAATGCCCCTATGAGTGCCAGGTAGATGAGGATATACCTTAATTTAGCCGCTTTGGCTTCGACTGCTTTATTGCCGCATTTGAATTTGCCGCCGCCTACTTTTGCCGTGATTTCCTGCAAAGCGCCAAACGGACAAAGCCAGAAACAGTAAACGTTCTTTCCTAATATAAAGGTAATAATAGGGATTCCAATTAAGAGGATATACCAAACGAGGTTCTCACGAATAGACGGAAAATTCCCCATGAAAAGTCCGGCAATATTGGCAAGCGAAATGGGTGTGTTGTATTGAAAACCAATGAAGACCAAACTGCCTATCAGGGCAATCCAACGTAGTTTTCTTTGTTTGAATGTAACGCCAATCACCATCAGGATAACCAACGCAATGACGGATATCTCCTTGGACCCGAACTTAAACGGTTCTTTCTCATCCTTCACATCCAGCCCAAACTGCTCTCTGGCTACTGCATGGCTTCCCTGGGAAATGGCCTTGGCAATCCCCCGGGAAGAAAAAGTAGCGCCCGATATTCGGTCGATATCTTTGTTAATGGACAAAGGGGCCGTGATGTCTTTGCCGATGAATTTCTCCAGGTATTTCTGGTCGATGACCTTATCAATAAAGGATGGCGTATCCTTATGCGCTGCAATGACCGCCCCGACAATTTTCCCTTTGAGGTCTATCCCGGTCACCATTTTAATCGGACCGCCATAAGCAACCGCTTGCTCGATTACGACATAGCCTATTTTTTCTTCCCTGCCGTTTTGATCTTTTGTTTGCCCTTCGTATATAACAGGGGAAGACGCAATCTTTTGAAAAGATTGCGCTTCCGGAAACACTTGATTCATAAACGGTATGATATCGTTATCTGTATGAGTCCAACTCAAACCTAACGTTAGGAAGAATATAACTGCTGCTGCAAACACAATGATTTTATTTGCTGTGTTTTTCATTCCTTACTCCTGTTAAAGGTCTGCCTTACCCTGATGTTATGCTGCTTCTACCTTATCAGCTTTCTTTTTTGAAGGCATCAAGGAGTCCAAGCGTACTATAAGGATAACTAAGACAAGAAGAATTGCTCCGAAGATTAACAGTCCCATGCCGGCAGCCTGCATCTCACCTTCAGCTATGCTGCTGAAGATCCAAGCCTGGGTAAATGCTCCCCAGAGTGCGGAGGTCACAATTAAAATCAAGCGTGTAACAGACATTTTTCCTGCAGCCTTGAACTTGATATATCCAAACCATATGGATGATGCCGTGAGTGCACCCAGAAGAATCCAGAAGATAGTCATATTATCTCTCCTCTTTTCATTACAATATTTTATTTTTCCCAGAAATTCTTTACTGCATCGGCCACTGTTACTTTTCCATATCCAAACAAATCATCAAAGAATCTTAAAATTGGCCGGGCTGGTGTCCTTGTCCCTAGTTTCGCCAAGTCATGGTGCCATTCATCCAGTTTGTTGTACGGGCATACTTTGATACAGATTCCACAGTCAGTTCCGGCAGCTGCCCATCCTTGTAAGCATTTTTCAGCATTGCACGCCCATTTTTTCACACCGCCATTTGTGGACTTCGTTGCAGCTTGAAAACTTGGTTCTTTATCATGGGATATCGCTTGCGGGGGACAAGCGTCAGCGCATTTCATACAGGTCGTGCAAAATTCCTTGACCCCAAAGGAAATTGGTTTATCGATAGCTAAAGGCAAATCGGTAAATATTTTGCATAACCGCACTCTCGGTCCAAATTCCGGAGTGATAAGAATTCCTATTCGGCTGAGTTCTCCCAGTCCGGCATGAATCGCCAAAGGAACACTTATAGCGGTATCATTGCCGCAAGGTAAGGTTTTATAACCTAAGTTCCTCAGAAAATGAGAAAGTTTATTTACTGTTACACTCATATTGGAATAAATATTGGTAGTTGCGGCACCTTCAAGCGCAGTCGGAGCAGCTTCCATACCTTGATAATCCATTTCCAGAGCCATAACAATAACATTTGTGGGTTTAAACGGAAGTTCATTGGGAACGCTATCCATTTTTTGCATATCAAAAACACGTGAAAATACCCATCGTTCGTCATATGGGGCTATTCCGACCAGACTTGCGCCATAGAATTTTGCAGCTCTTTTTACTGCTTTACTTGCGGCTTCAGGGCTCTCAAATTTATAAACGTCAGGATTCACTTTTCCACCAATTTGGCTTTCTTTCCAATCGTATAATCCCTGACTGGCAAAACCCGGTGCATGATAACCATTGACTCCATCTTCAATGGCCTTGGCGCCATTAAACATGGCTACTTCGATTCTGCTATAGCCCTCCCCGGTGGGCATCGGTCCACCATGTGCCTTCGCAAATGACTCTGCGACGGCCGGATCTCCCATCATAGCGCGAAAAATCACTTGATCTTTTTGATCATACCTTTTGAAATCTGCGTTCATTTCAACTGGAAAAGTATCTTGTTGTACCGCCTCCGCAGCATTGGCTATGCTGCCGTCATAACCTATTAAAGCTGCACCTGCTGCCCCAACCCCCATTCCTAATGAGGTCTTCAAAAAACCGCGCCTGCTAAGTTCTTTGGAGAAGGCCTTCTTCTCTTGGTTTTTTTCCTTTTTGTCATCATCTGGAATCATACTTTAACCCTCCTTAAATATTTGATCTGAAATTATCATAGAAAAAAAATAATATAATAAGAAGATTCCTATGTAACTGATGTGAACTATGCAACATTAATATAAAAAAAATACAAGGGCGTATTACCCCTGTACTTCAATCAACTTCTTAACTCCCAATATATTCATTACTCTTTTTATATTTGTTCGTTTTCTAAAGGGCATTTACATAAACTTAAACTAAGATAATATCTAAAAATGAATTAATTAAACCAGTTGGATCATCAAATCCTTTCTCAGAATCTAAATGTCCTCCATAACTAAGTTCAATAAGACCAACAATAAATGCAGATACCATTGCTGTTAATTGTTTCCGTGACATACGAATCGTGCATTTTTGTTCTTGAGCTTTTCCCACACATTTTTCCATGATTCCATATACTTCAGCAGCTGAATTGCATAGGTTGGGATGTTGCTTCTTATTCCATGGTTTGTGGAACATCAATTGATAATGCTCTTGATTCCTTATGCCATAATCATAAAAATTATAAAAAATTGCAAAAACAAGTTTTCTAGGATCGCTTATTTCTCCAATTAATTCGTAGAAATTACTTTTTAACGTCTCAAAATTTTCAGTCACAATGGCTGCAAGTAAATCATCCTTATTTTTAAAATGTCTATAAACTGCACTTCTAGATAATTTCGTTTCTTTTCCAAGGTCACGCATACTAACTGAATCAATACCATTCGTATTAACCATATGTCTTGTGACATTAATCAGCTTTTGTTTTGTCTCATTACTGCTTCCCATAATATCCTCTTCTATATGTATTTCTTATGATTTTACAGTATTATGTTGACACCGTCAACATTAAGAATTATACTTACGTTGCAGGATTAAGTTAGCATATGCTAATACCCAAGACAGGAATAGCTGATTCCGTATATGAGAATGCTAGATTAGCAGCCTATTGCCAAGCACACAGTTTTCTAGCGATTTTCCTCCTTTAATAAAATTTGTTTCTGACCACAGGAAGGTGTTACGTTAAGCCCAAAATACTCCAGTCCATATAAGAAGAAAAGATATTGGTCTAGTTCAATGCTAGATGGTTTTTGCGAACTTATATTGACATAACAGAAAAATCCTTTTGATAGGAGTATGATTTTTATGAAAGAATTTAGAATAGAAAATGTAACACAAATTCTTAAATTTGAGAATGCTTCCGAAAAATTATTAAATTTAGGAGAAAATTTTTTCTTAACCAAAAACAGCATACTGGTTTCTCCCGGTTATGTCCCCAATGGGCTTTATTATGTAAAAGATGGCCGGGTCAAAGCTAGTACATACTCTCCAAATGGCAATGAAAATATACGGGGCCTTCAAGAAAAGGGAAGTATCTTTTTGGAACATAACATACTTTTCAATATTCCTACTGATTGCTACTTTATGACCATAGAGGATTCCAATATACTTTTTATTAAGAAAGAAGACCTTTTGAATTTGTTGAAAGCTGACTTTGATGTAATGCTATTTATAACACAATCGATTACCTGTAAATTTATGGTGACTAATCATCTTTTAAATGAACTGCTAGTTTATGACTCAGAATGGAGAATATGTCGCCTCTTATTAACATTTGCCGATAGTTTTGGAATGGAAATCGAAAATAAAATAAAGCTGAATCTGAAAATAAGTCAGCAGTTCATTAGTGACATGCTGGGCGTCAATAGAGCAACGACCATCAGGGCGATCAAAAAATTAAAAGAAATGAATTTAATCGAGCAAACAAACGGCTATTATTTTATTAAAGATTTGCAACAGCTAAAAAAATATCAGACCGAATTGCGAGTTAAATAGTCATTGATTGTTATAATTTTTTGCGTCAACCAAAAAGAGGTTGTGCTGAAACTTAAATAGTTTCACACAGCTTCTTTGCTATTTTGAAATAATATTGACCATTTATGCCGCATTGCATTAACAGCAAAGCAGAAGAATAAAAAAAGGGGCATATTATGTGCTATGCAATGTAATCCCCATTCCAGTTTGACCTGAGATGCACATCAGCTTGATGACTTTTTACGTCGCGTTTCAATCAGTACTAAAGCCACCAACAAAAGTAGTATTCAATTAGAGAAGAATCCCGCTGTTTGGTCGTGACAACGGGATTCTTCACAATAGGATTTTTGTTTACAGTTCCGGAATATCCTTTGCCCACATCTCATCCCGCGCCCGCTGAATCAGAAACTCATAGACTTTATCCTTATAGGCAACGAAGGTGTCCGGGTCGCTTTGTTTGATCTTATCGAGCTGGAACCACAATTCTTTGATCACCCGGTCCAGTTCCCCGTAGAGAAAGGCGATATTGTTGGCGCGTACCTTGGTCGACGCACTGCTTAAGTTCTTGCGCAGGGAGTTCAGGGATTTATAAGCGGTTGTTTTTTTGATGGAGGTTACCTCGTTCTGCAGGTTTTCGGCTTTTCGTTCTAGCCGGCTCTTGGCCGTAAACAATTCCTGGGCGTTTTTATCTAATACGGCGTTCGCTTGGGCCAGCCGGGCGGACTTTTCCTTTTCCTCCTCTAGGGCTTGCTGCAGGACCGCTTTTTCCTGTTCGGCCTGTTCCTTCTTCCGCCGGGCCTGATTCCAGTCGTCAATCGCCTTTTGCAGCTCGCGGGTAGACGTTCTCGCGACATCCGTGTCCGTGATGAAAGCGGCTCTTTCCTTTTCCGGTACGCCTAAGAGGATGTAGGCCTGTGAAAAGCTCAGTTCGGGTATTTCCTGGTCCGGTTCGCCGTCGGTGAAGATAGAAAGCTGTTTGACGCCGTACTCCTGGTAGAGGCGCATCATTTTTTCGGCCGTATCCTGGGAGTAGCTGACCTCCTCTTTCAGCCAACGGCCCCATTCCCCATACTTGACCTGTTTCTTGATCTCCGTCAGCCGCCGCCCGATATCGATGGCGCTGCTGAGCACGATCCGATGGGTCTGTCTTTTGATCAGGTTAATTTCCGACGCGATTAACTGCGGCGTCCGTACGGTCATCGTCTCGTTCATGTCAATCACTTCGTTCATAAGCTCTTCCCGTTCCTCGCTTCCCTGTGTGTTTTTTGGCCCAATAGGATGTCCCAGTTTCCGATACTGTCGCGGAATCTGGAACAAGCACCGGCCTAAATCATTGGGTATTATTACAATATATGCCGGAAGGACAGGACCTGCACATCGGATTGCAAAAGGACAGGATTGTAACGATTTATTCAGACAAGGCATAAGCTATTATTGCGGAGGATCGTAAAGATAAGCAGAAACCCGGCCGGTTCAGGATGGAATCGTGTGCTGGGCTTCTGCTTTTTGGGACTCCGGATATTTTTAGGGACAACCTGTAACCCCCGGGACAAAATATTCATAAAGTAGTTAATGAGGACAGGCGAGACAAGTCCGCCTGTCAAAGAGAAAGGAGGTGCACAGCCATGCCTGTCACCATGATCCCGTTAAGTTCGGTTCTGGCCGGACGCTATCAGATCGGTACGACGCCGGCCGGCGGTCCGATCCTCAGGAAAAAAGGACTGAATTATGTTAAGCCTGACGCCACGGAGCAAGCCCTTTATGATGTTATTTCAGCCTTATACAGTTTGAGCCAACATGAACTGCAGGATATCCTGTTGCAGAAGAATTACCGGCTTGAGTTCGAAGAGGGATAAGGTTTCTGCCGGTTTGGGCGGGAAAGGAGGTGATCATATGGCAAATACCAGATATGTTCGTCTGACGTTTGCCACCACAGGTGGCAAAACTTTCGGCATTAACGTGCCGGATCCGATCGAAGGCCTGACGAAGGCTCAGTGCGAAGCCGTCATGGATACGGTTATCGAGCGGAATATTTTCCTCACTTCCAGTGGGGAGTTACAATTAATGCGGGACGTTAAGGTCTACGACAACAACGTGGAGGATCTCTATGATCCTCCCGAAGGATAAGCGTGCCTAGCGCTCTGGAGAGGCTGTGCTGAAACTTAAATAGTTTTACACAGCTTCTTTTAGAGTGAAGTTTGCTTAAATGTGAAATTTATCACGAATAATTAAATATTTCATGAAATGTATTTTTGATATTTTCAACTAAAAGATTAATGCGGTTATCACCTTTTCTATAGCAGAGATATATGTCTTGAAAAGCGTTTTTTATTAAGATATGCTTGCGGATTTCTCTGTAATTTGTAAAGTACGCTATATTAATTGAATCACAAAAAACTAAATAGGGCGTGGAAAAAAATATTTTATCAAGCATCTCCATTTTATATTTGTGCACATAGTTAATATTTACTTTTTCGTTGTCGCATACATTTTCAATGAACTCACTTGTCCAGGTATTTTTTATTGCACCGATAAATTCATATTTTAGCAATTCATTCAAACTAATTTCATTTTCTTGAGCAATTACATTATTAGGCAGAACAGATACATATAAATAATTTCTGAAAAGATTGATAAAATCTATATTTTTTGTTTCCAAGTTAAACTTATTAAGAGAGAAATTATCGGTAAAAATCACGTCTGATTTTTTATTTAACAACAAATTAAGCGCTCCCATAGGTGTATTTGGATTTTTTTCTATTGATATATTTGGATATTGCCGACTGAAATTGACTATAAGCAAATCAAGTTCATTTTTATTAAACCCGGAGATCTTAATAGGTATATCAACATTTTTACTTATAAAAAAATGCTCGTTGATCTTTTGATATTCGTTTAAAATGATATCAATTGATTCTAGAAATATTCTTCCATTTAAATTTAATTCTATATTTCTTCCTTTTCTTGTAAATAATTCACAATTCAAATATTTTTCAAATTTCTTTAGTAATTTGCTCAATACAGGTTGTGAAATATAGAGTTCTTCTGCAGCTTCAGTCATATTCTGATGTTTTGCCAGTATACTAAATTGTTTCATTTGCAAAAAATTCATAAAGTGTGCCTCCATTCTAGGTTCTATGTCCAGCTATGCAATGTTAAAAATCTGTTCAACATTGACAGGTTTATAGCGTAATGGTTATAGATTATGGACTGAATAAATATTGGAAATACTACGTAGGATTCTCTATATTTATACTAAGTGACACATCATAATTATTTGAGGAGTGAGAAAATAATGAAAGGCTTTACCGGGGATGAACAAGTCAAGGCTTTGCGAACTATTGCTCTCGAAGAACACTATATTACACCCGCAATCATGAAGGCTACCGGAAGTACAGACCCGCTCTTAAAAATTATTGCAGCTACAAACAGCAAACTAATCGAGCAATTACTGGATCTGGGTGAAGGAAGAATCGCAGATATGGATGCTTCAGGCACTGACGTGCAGGTGCTTTCAGTCACTAGTCCAGGCGTGGAGCAACTCGACGCGTCTGAGGCGGTGGAGCTTGCCCGCGACTCTAACGATTATCTTGCAAATGCCGTACGTCGCTACCCAGACCGTTTTATAGGATTAGCTACTTTACCTACAATAGTTCCAGACACGGCTGCCGATGAATTAGAGCGTATGGTAAGTGAACATGGCTTCAAGGGAGCGATAATCAACGGACATACTCGAGGGCGCTATTTGGATGACGAGTATTTCTGGCCAATTCTGGAACGAGCCGCCAAACTCCAGATTCCTATCTACATCCATCCGGCCGAGCCACCGAAACCGGTGATCGAGGCATCCTATTTAGGCAACTATCCGCCAGCGACTGCAGCCATTCTGGCAAGAGGAGGTTGGGGATGGCATATTGAGACCGGCCTCCATGTTCTGCGCGTCATTTTAAGCGGAGCATTCGACCGGTTCCCCGAATTGCAGATTATCATCGGCCACTTAGGTGAAGGCCTTCCATTTATGAAGGGCAGATTAGATTTCACTTTGCCGCCAAAAATTACAAAATTAGATCGCACAGTCGGTTCCTACCTCTGTGAGAATGTCTATTACAACTTCGCTAACTTCCTCTTTATACCAACATTTTTGGACTTGTTCTTACAAGTTGGTGCTGAGCGAATCATGTATTCAGTAGACTATCCCTATAGTTCGGGGATGGAAGCGCGTTCATTCCTTGAGCAACTCCCGGTGAGCCCCGACGACAAAAAGCGGATTGCACATGGTAACGCAGAACGCCTATTTCGTCTCTAAGTAGCCTTGTGTTTATGTACCCGTGGACGAGAGTTCCACGGGTTTTTTAGTTGATTCAGGCGATACTCTTTTGCAAAATGCCTTGTAAACTATCTGACGACTCTCTTTTGCAGAATGCTTTGCAGACTATCCGACGATTGCTGAATTTCTTTCATTGATTTAAAGATTGTATCGACCGTCCGGGTTTGCTCTTCGATCGAACCCAGGATTTCCTCGGTAGAAGCCGCATGTTCTTCGGAGACGCAGGCGATGTTTTCCGTTTCCTTTTTAATTAGATCAAATACGTTTTTAAAATTACCCGTCATCGAATACATATTATCTATATTCTCTTTGGTCTGATCGTAAGAATCTTCTATTTTCCTGAAGCTTCCCCCAACTTGTTCTACTATGGCTTCGCCGCTTTTTATGGCATTATGGCCGTCCTGGGCTTTAACAATAGCTGTTTTAGTTTTGTCTTGTATTTTGGCTATTACTTTGTTAATCATATCCACAGCACCGGCGCTTTGTTCCGCTAGTTTTCTGACCTCATCGGCTACAACGGCAAATCCCCTTCCGGATTCCCCCGCCCTTGCCGCTTCAATTGCAGCGTTTAATGATAATAGATTGGTTTGTTCGGCAATTCCTGTTATAGAAGATAAGGATTTATTCACTTCGCCCATACTGATCTCCAGATCGGACACCGTATTGCTAAATTCATCAATGGCTGAACGGATGATAATAATCTGCCCATCTAACTGTTTGATGTCGCTGCCGCATTCTGCCACAATCCGGAGAGAGTGTTGCGAGGAATCCGCCATATCACGGGACACATCGTAAGCTTCGTTTAATGTTTTATCAGCGTCAACGATCATCTTATTAATGTAGTTTATGCTTTCCGTCTGGACTCCGACTCCTTTAACGATCTCTTCCACGGCCTTAGTAAGCGCAAAATTAGTCTCATTAGCTGCCTCCAGATGCGAATTGCTGGTAACTATATCATTATTTAGGACAGCCGTATTCCCTTCTATCGTAACGAAGGATTTGTCAAGTTCATTATATAAACTGGTAATCGACTTTTCTTTGGCAGTAACCGATTCAAGCAGTTCCTGCCCCCATTTGGCTAGGAAAAAAAGAACTGCAATAACAATTTCAATCGGAAAAATTATATTAACAAAATCAATTAAAGGTAATAAAGGTTTAACAGCATATACTCCGAATATCAAGAGATTAACACCAATACCATACACGGCAATTGCTTCTTTTTTCATATATAATGCAAGCACGCAGGGAAAAATAACAAGATTAATTATTTCTCTAAGTTTTTCCGCATCGACAGTACATAAACCTATTAGCAATGCTGAAACTATCCCGACTGTTATATAACCAACCAGACGACTCGCTTTATTCCTGACAAATAAATATGTCACCACTAGATTTACTACAGAAAATACCGAACATCCGATTACTGTAACTTTGAGTTCCGCCCCAGATGCATATCCTTTAGCAAGTATCAGCACTACTAAAACCCATACTCCAATGACAACTATTTTATTTACTTTAGCAAGATAGGCCTTTAAAAACGTAGTTTCTTCCATAACCAATACTCCTCCTTTTAAGTTAACATTGATTATTAACCCATGCACATTCTGGTCGTTCCTTGCCGCAGTCCTGAATCATCCCATTTCATCAGTTAACTTTAAAGGAGCATATTCGATTAAAATGGTACAGGTAATCATATCAGATAAAGATTTGAGGTAGTATAGAATGAAACGGTTTATTGTTCATCCGATACTACCTGCACGTTATGTTATTTATTTGTTATCACAGTATATTTGTTTTTAAAGATGCATTGACTTTCTTGAAGCAGCGAGTTTTCCCTTTGTTCCCAACTCGGGTAAAAACATTGTTACAAGGCCAAAAATCACATAAATGATAGCAACAATCAGGATAAATTTAGTTCCATCTGTTCCTGCCAGCGGCGCAATCACGAACGCGGGTATGATAAAGCCGCCTATCATTTGGACGGTACTCATAATGCCGCCTGCACTCCCTGCATACGTAGGCCCGACTTCAGGAAGCATTATTGGCAGAGTCATAATCAGCGGAATAGTCGAACCTAGCAGAAGACCGGTTATTATGAGCATTACCGCAGTAATCGATCCAAACGGAACTACCCAACTAAGGTAAGCACATACTCCGGCCAGAATGGGACCTAAAACTATGAAAGGTTTGGTTAATCCAACTCTGGAAGAAATCGTCGGCCCAAGTATTCCTCCAATAATAGAAGCGAATGTCAAAGTAGAGGCAATCAAACCGGCTTGAGCCGGTACGGCATGTTTCATCTGGATAAATGCATTCGTTAAGAATCCGTTTTGAGCAGTAAACGTTCCCATGCCAACAGCCATCGCTATTGCACCAATCCAAATAAATTTGCTTTTAGCTGCCACACCCAAATATTTTATGACCGGTTGTGAAGGGTAATCAGGTGCCCCTGCGGGCTTGTCTTTGATCAACAGTATCCATAATACTGCGCAAACTGTGACGGCAATTGCTGAAAAGAGAAACGCACTTTGGACGGAGGGGAAAAGCGGTGAAGTCGCTATAGCGATAGTCATGCCCAAGGACATGGACGCGACACTTAATCCCATGGCCATACCTATTTCCTTTGCAGGAAACCAAGCACCATACAATTTAGAAAGATTTGATTTTACAAAGGCAACAGGAAAGCCCATTAAAAACATCCAAATAAAGGCAATAGCGAAACTATTGGCGCTCATACGCCCATAGGTGCCCAGTAGGCTGAATATCAACGAAGCGATTACCACATTTTTTACTCCAAACCGGTCTGCTAAAGCACCGGAAGGAATACTCACGATAGCACTGCATAACATGAATGCTGTTAATAACATAGCAAGTTGACTAGTCGTAATGTGTAATGCAGGTATCAGCCGATTGGCCAATCCGGCTATTTGGAAAATTCCTAATTCTAGAACCATCAGATTTAAAACAGTTACAGTAAGTATGATCCAACGGTATGAGCTGGGTTTTAGATTAGCAGTTTCATTCATATCCATATGTTCCTCTTTGTTAAATTAGGTATTTACAAATGATTGATAAATTGCTCTGTTGTTCCAATATGCAATAGCGCGGGGATAGACTCTTGGGGATCCTTAATCACAAAAAATTGGAAACCCCCAAAAATGGTATTCAAAAAATTGGGACAATTCAAATGATGCCAGTTTTTTGGGGGTTTTCTATGACCAGTATTTTGTCTATTACACAACAATTATCACTTGCAGCAGCTATTCTTTGATGAAATGCGGCTTAAATGAAAGAACACGTAAAAGTAAGATATTGCATCAGAAAACCTTTTCTGACTTCATAATTATCCGGCAAAAAATTGAGCTGACTCAGCATTTTCTCGAATCCTTCCGGGTAAGAGAAATCGACCATCCTTTACACCTCCTTATTTATATTCTTGGACAAACTTAATAACAGCTTCTAAATTCTCCCGTTTAGCGTCTTTTCTAAACTGACCCTGTTTGTTGGTCCCAAAGATATACCCGCCGTCATAGCCTAATTCATCGACCAATTTCTTGGCATAATCGACACATTGTTCGGGGGTACCATTTCCCAGTAACTCCAAAGGCATGCCTCCCATGAGGGTTACGTTCGGAAGCGCTTTTTTCATTTCAAAAATATCATCCATTTCACAATAAAGCGCAATTCTTCCTTTAGGTATCTCGCGGAAGAAATCCCACAATCTCTTCGTGCCGGCTTCGGAAAAGATATAAACGAGTTTGTCCATTTCCACCGCAACATCAATGAGCCTCTTAAAGCTAGGCCAGTACACCATTTCAAACTGTTTCGGGTTCAGAACGCTATAGGATAACATACCCGTTTTGATATCAAAGTAACAATTTTCGTCAGTTCCTTTACTGGCAGTTGCTTTATACTGTTGAAGCATCGGTTCAAGAATGACTTCCTGATATCTGTCGCAAGCCGCTTTTACCTTGACCGGATCCTTTCTCATGTCGGTGGAAACACCCTTGATGCCGCGCAATCCGTGCATCAATACTTCATGTAATGGCCAATAGCCCCCTAATCCCATCGCAGCAGGAGAAGAATTCATCGGTACGCCGTGCTTCTCGATCAAGTTTCTCTCAACGTTTTGGTTATATTGAAAGAAGTTTTGAAAATCGTGAAGGGATTTCATAAAGATTTGTTGTCCGTCTTGGCTTTCAAGGATTGGAAATTTTCTCTTAGCATATTTACTCCAAAAAAACTTAGCCGGATCTTCTATGAGGACATCGTAGTCTTCAAAGTCCATATAATCGACATCAATCCTGTTATAGCTTTCACTTTTGTCGTTAATAATGTAGTTGTTAACACCCAGGGTTTTTTGTAAAGGCTGTGAGTTGGGGATTACCGGAAAAGTATAACCATCGAAATTATATCTCGCCTGAGCTTGATCTGAAATTTTTTCCAGAACGGAAAAATCATCCGAATATGCTTCACTGAGTTTATAGCCCTGATCAAAAATAAACCAGCTTACCATGGTACCAAATACTAATACTCTGGAAGGCCTTTTCTCTTTTCGAATAGTTTCCTTACCAATTTTGACTCTTTCTCTAAACAGTTCAGCACTATTCATTTTATTTTACCCACCCTTTACAAATATTTACCCCTACAGCAGCATTATCGGTAAAGGCGTCTGCTCCAATCATTTTGCAGGAAGATTCTGATACCGGATTTCCTCCGATGATTATTTTTACTTGGTCCCTTAACCCTGCCGCTTTTAATCCATCCACAGTATCTTTCATGGAAGTCAAGGCTGGCGTCAGTACTCCGCTCATACCCACAATATCTGGTTTTACTTCTCTTACCTTTTCAACAAAGGCGCTTACGGGCTGATCAATGCCAAGATCATACACTTCGAAACCGGCGGCTTCAGCCATACTCCTAAAAATATTTTTGCCTATATCGTGCAAATCTCCAAATACTGTTCCAAGTACAATTTTACCCGTCTTCTCCGAAGAACCTGAATCAAGTACAGTCTTCAAACGATCCATGGTTGCCGTCAATAATTCACCTGCAAATATTAGATCGCCTACAAAATACTCTCCCTTTTCAAATAAATCTCCAACGGTACCCATTCCCGCCTGGCAAGCGGCCACAGCAATCTTGGCTTCCTCCTCTGTAGGATTCGCTGCGAGAAACTCATTTAAGAGGTCATCCACCTTTTGTTCATCTAATTCACCTAGTGCTTTTGTGAGGTTACTCCACTCCAAACGAAACAACTCCTTTCACTTATTCGTATATTGTTTGCATGCAGTTATATACTAGCAAAAGAAAAAAGGCTAAAGAAGCCGCATGTGCAACAGCACTCTGTCTTAAAATTGTTATTAATAAACCCATTTGTGATAGCAATCCCAAAAATTACTTGCTATAATTTAGAGTGCATACTGACTAGTACCTTGGTACTGGCATTGAATGGGGGTAAGTCCGAAAAAGTGGGTGCAATAAAAGTAATGGTCGTTGACGACTCTCTTTTTTCAAGAACATTCATTGTGGAAATACTTCGCGACAGCGGCTTGGAAGTCGTCGGTGAAGCCGATTCCTACGACAGCTTAATCGAAATATATGACCGGTGCAAACCCGATATCGTAACTATGGATATTGTTATGCCGGATATGGACGGATTTGAGTGCAGCCGTGCCCTTTTTGTAAAAGACCCCAATCCCGCTTGATTCTCTCCTGGCATAACAAATACCGGGGGATTAATTGATAAATCCTGAATAAAATCCTTGCACTTTCCAACTTGTCTTATAAATTTTATCTACTGGAATTTCGGAAAGAAAAAAGGCTTATAAAGCCTTTACCTTATTGTCTATGATTTTAATTTTTAAGCTGTTGTTGGTTAGTTCTTCCCTCAGTTCCTGGACGGCCTGCCAGGTCATGTCTTGCTTTTCCGCAATCTTTTCAACTTTGTCACTTAAGGTGCCGACCTGGTCACTTAGTGTCTTGTTTTCGGCACGTAAGGCTTTTTCCATCAAATTGAGCTTGTCTAATATCTGATCGAGTTTGTCCATTTTTACCAGCTCCCTGTTTTATATACTAGCATACCAATAGATAGAATGAAAGACCGGCTTTTTATAATTTGTGACACGATATTCAAGTTCTCCTATCAAATTGACTGTGCAGAGAAAATGAGAGAGACGATTTCGCCTTCCGGCTGGCGCCAGCTGCGCTTGGCGCGCCAGCCGGACGCAGTTAGACCGAGCCTTCCTTCATATTTCAAGAACGTTGTACTAGTTATCGATATGTGTGTCAACGCCGAAAATCATGTGTGTCAGACAAATAAAAAAACTTTAAGCTTTTGGCTTAAAGTCTCATATTCTTTGGTTGCGGGGGTACGCAATATGTCTTGTTTACGATACCATTCTATTATGTCAAAGGTGTTCGTAAATTACTTGTTGCTTAATCAATCTTTATACTGTTCAATAGATTTTATTTCAAATGGGTTAGTTAAGTCATATCCATCATGTTTCTTAAGAAATTCAAGTAAAGCAAAATGTGTCACTTTTAATGAACCAAGCTTTAAAGCTGGCAATAGTCCTGCTTTAATGAGTTCATAAACATAAGAAGTATTACATTTTATCAATTTAGCGACCTCTGAAACTGTATAAAGGATATTAGTTGATTCAGCATTATAAATTATGGTGACATCTTGATTTTTTCCAAAAATATCATGCCTTTTTAAATCAGCGATAATTTCTTCCGCAATTTTTTTTTCGTCCAGTTTGATTTCAATATTCATGTGTGACCTTTCCTTATTTTTATCATATATCCAATCCGAAACCGCCTTCATATTTGCCCTGTAAGGCTTCAAAATTAGGGTTTAGGGAATTTGTACCACTATATATTTCTAAAGCACCTGCGTTCTCCGCAAGTGCTTTTATCATATTGAAAGTAAATACAGGTAATTCAATTAAATCACTTTCCCATGGAATATTTATCCCATCTTTTTCAGCTTCATCATGGATTTTAACAACTTCAGAAATGGTTTCATCTGAATAACCAAGTTCTTTTGCCTTATTTATGAATTCATCTTTGGTCATTACATTTTCTCCTATGACTACTAATAATCTCATAATATTTTGAAAATTATTTTTCAAGTTCTTCATATTCACATTTTTTCTGATTATCAACAATTTCTTCAGGAATTCCTTCAGGATATTGGTCACAAGAAAATTGTTCATAATCATTGGAATGATACTTTATACACTTTAAACAATTTGGTGCTGTACCAATCATATTATTCACCTTCAAAATTTTTAAAAATTAACTTCCAAAAAGCATAATATGTCTTATAATCACCTTACTTATTATACCTCATATCTATCCTTATCAGATAATTTTTGCATACAATACTGAGCGGATAACAGAAGTAAAGTCTAAATAATTTACCCTGCTTCCACTGTACGTTCTACTCGAATTTGATTATATATTTCTTGAATAATATCTTGAAACTCTTCTAATATTATTTTTTGCCCATCAACAAACATTGGATGCTTATATGGACGACCATCCTCTATTTCATATGTTGCAACCATAACGATTTCAAGCAACAAGTCATCTGAATTAAATGTAATATCAACTAAAATTTTTTGAGCTTCCCTTCTATGTTCAAACATTATAGTGGCTTTTGGAAAAAAATATCCTCTATCAACTGCTTGTATAACAATCGGATTGCTACGAAGCCCTGTTCCAGAAAGCAATGCTGATTTTATTCCATTTAGAATACTTCCTTCTAATTCCTCATCTTCTCCTTCATCTAGGATTTCCTCAGTATCACTTATCTTTATATTTTGAATTGAATCAATTCTCCAATCTTGAAAAGTGTACGTGAAAAATCTATCAAACAATTCAACTCGTTCAGGTACAGCTAGTCCTTTTAAGGATATTTGGGTAGGTGTTCCAAAATTATCGGATGTAGCTATTGCAGTGTTTATGATTTTCTTTGCAATAGCTATATCCCCTCGGTCATTAAAAATAAAATCAATATCAATTTCTGTATCTAAAGCCTTTTTTGCCTGAAAGCTAAACTTTTGCGTTGTTTCTGATAGTAACTCAACTTTACCGGGCTTCCTTTTTTTATATGATATCTCACCAATTAATGTTTTTTCATCTCCATTTAAAACTATATTAAAGCTCTCAAATCTGATATTTTCAAGGGAAGCCATTGTATTTCTATAAGTTGACAACTTAGAATAGAACTCATCAAAAGCATCTATTTCTGTATTTTCTTCGGTATCCGCTTCTATATTGGAAGAATCAAATAATAACTTTAAGCGAAAAGATTTTTTATAATTTTTTTCATCTTCCATATAATTTGAAATACAATTTATATCATTAAATCCCCAATAAAACAAGTGAGCATCACGTATAACAATATCTTTATCAGATGATAAAATAAATACTCCATTATTCTTGCATATTGTTTTTAATGCGGTTATTGATAGGCTAGATGAAAGAACTTCTTTAAGTGATGCTTTCTCTGGATAATTGGTTATCATTGTCATACCTCCCCAAAATGAATAATTCCATCTGGAACATTATTTAATCCATCAAACATGTCCAAATATTTAACTTCAATTGTAGAAGGATTTTTTATATCACCTTTAATTTGTGTATTTATTCGTGTCTTAAAATCAGCTACTATTTGCCGTATACTGGTTTCTTTTTCGTTTAAATATATTTCATATACTGGATAAGATTGGAAATTTAATCTTCTGATTAAGTCATATAGAAAATCTAACGATAAGCTTGATACCGGTTCATAACAAAATACCACAAGTTTATCAATCACATCGTTACCACCATGATAGTTTCCTACTTCTTGCTTAACTTCCGCAAAAATATATTTTGAATATAAATGTGTTAACGTTAGATGTTCTGCTTTAATTAGGCTTGTCCCTAAAGTAGGAACATTAGGGTATATAAAATTAAAAGCTTTGGCATCCCTTTTTATGCTGTTAACTGAGTTGATTAAAGAACACCATCTTAATATCTCGTAATTTGATGCAACAAATATATTACATGGATATTTCTTGCTTCCTATTCCTACTTTGTTTAAACGCTCTATAAATGTGCTATGGGCATACTCATCATTCGCCCAGCACATCAAAACTGCATTTTGTATCGGTGCTTGTGATAAATCTTGAATAGTTGGAGAAACTTGCATACATTCCATGCAATCAGTAATTTGTTGAATCCATTTTTTTATGTTTGCTGTCGTAATACTATTAAATTGCCAATTCTTTGATTCAACAAGAACCCCTTGTTCTGTTTGATAGTAAGGGTCATAATATTGAAAAAAAGAATCTACACCATGTTTATGCCCTTTACGTTCTTTCACATGATGAGTACATTCAACATCAAAATTGGTGGAACCTTTTTGTGTCCAACCTAATTGTTTCAGAATAGAAACGCTTTCCTTAGTCCAATGCTCACCATTTGCATTTTGATCTTCTGGCATTATTTTCCCCTCTTTCTATATTCCTTGCTTTATCAAACGCAAAAAATCGATATCAATACTTTCAATATCTTTGTATATAGAAATAGAACCGCTTTTATAGAAAGTTACAAAATAACTCTCATCTGTTGTAATGCTGATGGAAACATTAACAATTTGTTTTTCAAATTTCTTTAATACATCTAATGTTTTTGGATAATCAGAAAGATTTAGCACACAGTCACCAATAATATTATCGAAGAAAGTGTAATCTGCAATTTTAACCTTTGACACAACGAAAACAATGTTATTGGTTCTACAACATTCTACCAACTTCAAAAGATTAATCTGTGTATCGGAAATTGCTATCTTGTATTTTGTTACCTTCCCTAAAAATTCAATTACCTTTGTCGCTTTTTGCTTATTTCCAATAATGTCTAATGTGTCGTGCTCAAGATCAATGAAAAAAGGAACAAGCTCAATCCTCTTATATTCTATTTTTTCAAATCCATCAATTTCAAAATTGTATGTATCTTGGCTATATATTTTTTCTATTAGATAATGACAATTTATGTATTCAGTATTTTGAGAGACAACACGAATACCCTCACCAGTCTCTGGAGAAAATTCAAAATTTCCAATTTGGCTAGATAAAAGGTCTTTGGTTTCGCTTGAGAAATGAAGTTTTTTTACAATAATACTTTGCATAAAAATTCTTCCTCCTTTTCTTATTTACTTTATAATTATTGCATACTCCGGTATTACACCATTTTACTTTCTATTTCTTTGGAAAAAATGCCCTGAATACAAGTATAAGCCTAAAAACTTTAAAAAATCAACATTATTTTCCATTGATTAAAACGTTAATAAGAAGTCCACTGAGTATTCACGCAAGTGTAAAACTCAGTGGACTTCTTATTAGAACTTATTGGAATTAGATTCCTTAACCTACTTTAAATGATATACGGCATTACTCATGCACCCCTTCCGCTGCCACTTGCATTGTTTCATAAAGCCTATCTTCGATATAAGTCACAACACCATCCAAATCCATTTCCGAACTGACGTTGTTTACAACCCCACCAAGATTCACACTGATTTCAGCAGTTGTGAAGCGGTTTACCACTTCTTGTTCTGCCAGGTCACGAAGATATTTTAGTTCTTCTTCACTGAATTCCATAGAATCAGCCATTTTTGCTGTATTTCCAGCAGTATTTGCAACATTGCCTAATAAACTATCAAAATCAAATAAACCATTATCCGCTTTACTAGCTGCTGCCTGTACTTTTACTGCATTTATTTCAGCTTGTCTTGCTGTTTTGGCTGCTTGGTTTTCAATCTGTGCATTTGTTCCAAAGGTAACAGTTTGAATTGTACTAATGTGTACCCCTGGTATCTTATTTAATAGATTGATGAATTCATTGATGTTGCCTATGGCAGTATTTATCATGCTTTGAAGTAAGTTCAAAACACCAACTTTCAAATCACCCACAATGTTCAAAATTGTGTTTTTGGCAATCACCCAAGCATTTGAAATTCCACCAACTGCTTGAACCCATTTATAAATTGCCCCAATCACAACCCCAATCAATAAAGCAATCCACAAGAAAGGATTAGCAAGCATTTCTGCAATCAATGTCCTGTTGGCAGCAACAGCAAGCCAGGTTGCAGCCGTTTGAACCCCTGTCATGGCAGCATAAGCACCAACCGCAGCAGCTAACCCCCAAAAGATTGGTTCAAGGGTTGACCAATTATCATATATCCACTGTGCCCCTTGACCGATGCCTTGAATAACTGGTTCAAAAGTTTGAAGCAAGGTGTTTCCAATGACTGTTCCAACCTGGGCAAAGGTCATTGGTATTTTAGCAAACTTGGCATTGGTTTCATCCGCTGCTGAAAACATTGCATTCTTAATTATGTTAGCAGTAATTTCACCATCCGCAGACATTTGTCGCAAATCACCCATTGATTTACCTGTGTATTTTGCAATTGCCTGTGCCAATAATGGGGCATTTTCCATGATGCTTCTGAATTCATCCCCCTGTAATTTACCAGCAGCCATTGCCTGTGTAAGCTGATACATTGCAGAAGTTTGTTCCTGGATGCTTGAACCGCCAATCACGAAGTTCTTATTCATCAGTTCAGTAAAAGCAATCATTTCATCATTGCTAGAAAAGGCATCTTTGGCAAGAATTCCAAGTTTTGAAACAGCAGCAGCCGTATCCATATACACTGACCTTGACCGTTGCGCTGCTTTAAATATTTCATCTTGAAGTTCTGCTGTGGTCTGAAGTCCATCATTCATCAAATTAAGTCTTGCTGTTGTGGAAGTCATTGAATCTGATAGGTCAATAATTTTATTCAGTCCAAATGCAAGCCCAACTGTTGCTGCTAGACCTTTTAATTTACTTAATAACCCACCTGATGCACCTTGACCACTCCGCATATCATTATTAAACTGCTGCTGTGCCTGGTCAGCTTGCCTTATTTCCTGTTCCATTTGGTTCAAGGATATTTCTGCCCTGTTCAATTCTGCCCTGGCAGCTTGAATGCTGTTGGTATCAATTGCATTATGTGAAGCACTCTGAATTGCTTCAAAGCTTGATATTGTGGTATTCATTACTCTGGTTATGCTTCTTAAAACTGGTGACATGCCATCACATAATTGAAGTGTAGTTCTTATTGTAGCCACAAAGTTTCACCTTCCTTTCTTTTTCCCTCCGTTCAGCTTCAACTTGAATCATGCCATGATATAAATTATCCCAATGTGTTTTGTTTTTGATATGTTTCGCATTGGTTAATTCCTTTTTAAGTTGTTTATCCTTTTTTATCATTATTCGAGGAAAATAATCTTTTAAAATTTCAAACCCTGGACAATCTTTATTCAAAAGCAGTATTCCATCATTGACTATATGTGCAGGTTCTTCATAGACCATCTTTGAATCAGGTTTATAATCAATTTCAGATATGAACTGAAGGAAACTGAACTTTACAGCCCATAAGCGGTTGTTGATTACTTCAATGTTTTTATTCACGTTGTTCACCTCTTTATCCAATTAGTTCAATGAAAGTTTCATCAGGGAAAAGGTATACTTTCAAACTATTTATCAATCGTTTTTTATTATTGCGGATTGTTTTAACATCAACATCAAAATATTCAGCAATATATTCCATAGTCTTATCTTCAAAATACTTCAATTCAATCAGTTCAAAATATTCATCCATGCTGATTTTTTCAAGTGCTTTGTCTATGAAATATATATAACTTTCAATTTTTTCAATTGAAGATTCTATTTTTTCAATTATTACTTCTGCTCTTTCAATATTGGTTGATGTTTCAGAGTTATGGTTACCAGAGAAAATGACAATGCTTTTACTTCTTTCTGGCAATCCTTCATCTCTTATGTCTTGAATCTGTTCCTGTTTCACTTCAATAGCTTTCTTGAATTGGTTATACTGGTAAAGTAGTTTTTCCACTTTTTGAAAAGCACTATCTTTGATTGGTTTCAAAAGTCCATGCTGTTTCAAAAGTATCATCAAATCTGTAGCAGCTTCCCTTTTTATATAAGCCAACATTTCTGCATCAATAAGACATCATCCCCCTTGAAAAAGGCTGCTGCCCAGATAAGCACCAGGGAAGCAGCCTTGAATTGCATATTATATATTCTTGGCAATGCTATCAATCAAATATTTAACAGACTTATTATTTTGAGCATCTTCTAGGTGATAAAGAAATATTCTCATATCTTGTTCTGAGGAATTAAGCAATTTATTTCTATATTCGGTTGTATCATTCATTTGTTCAATATATGTGCAAAGAGAATCCACAAATTCAATGTATTTTGCCCTTATAACACTTTCATCTTCTTCAACAACATAACCCCTTGACTTAAACCAATCAATCAAATGGGGGTTGGAACATTCAGCAACCCCATTTGAAAACTGAATACCACCAGAAGCTCCATTATATTGTTTATTTGGTGCAAATATCTTTGTCATTAAAATTCACCATTCCTTTCTTTTATGCTTCAACAATCACAATATCAAAGGTATCAGAACCTTCATCGACTGTGACTGTCAATGTTTGTGATGACGATGATGCAGAACTATCAAAACCAGTCACATTTTCGGGAGTAACTTCAATATTTTCTGTTGTTCCACCACTAAAAGAAGCATTTACAACAATTCCTGTAAGGTCAAGAGATTCACCAACTGTATACTGAAGCTTTGTTGGTTCAGTTGTTATTTCAATTGCAAGTACCAATGGAGTTGGGTTAGTCCCTTTACTATCCTGAAGAACTGTTCCAATATGCTCTGTTGCTCTTATATCGTCATAGCCATCATTTGTTGGGTCTGCTGCATCCTGCATGGGTGAACCTATTCTAACCCCAACATAAGTACCATTCACTGTATTTTGACTTTCATCATCCCGATATTTCATAATTTTACACATCCTTTCTCTTTTTTAAGCTGCTTCAAATCTATTTACAAGCTTTTCGATTTCACTGACACTGCCCATAAATAGATTGATTTTAATACCAGCCTGAAAGCTACTATCAGTGAAATTGAACAGATTCTTTGCTGCTTTTTCAGCAAGTTCAAAACTGTTTATAAGTACCATGAAATCGTTTGTCTTTTCAAAGGTCTTATTGAAAGTACCATAAACACCGTTACCTTCTGTAAGTCCAGTAACAACTGCATGGAACAAAGCCATTGTTTCATAATCACCTTGGAAAGGCTTCATAATACTATAAGCCTGGTCATCAGTCAGCTTGTTACCAGCAAGTTCAAGCAACTTCAAAGCATTGCTGATTCTAACTTGATAATCAGCAGGTGTTTCTTTTGGTTCATCAATGATTGTTTTCTTTTCTTCAGTGATAATATCTGCCAGCTTTTTATTGAATACTGAATCATACTGTGCAGCTTCATTCTGAAGTTCTTTAATTCTTTCATTCTTGTGTTCAACAGAATAAACAGTGTCCTTTTGCCAGTTAGTAATTTGGGTGATGACATCCTTCTTTACTTCATTGTAAGAATTCATTAGGCTTTGAACTTTGCTTTTAATTTCTGTTTTTTTCATGATTGTACCAACCTTTCATATTTATAATTTTTGAATAATAACTTTCAATTCTTCAGTGGAAAGCCCCTCAAAAGGATTATTTATATTAGCTGTAATTTCAACCTTATCTTTGAATATTCCCAAGTGCCTTCCAAGCAGTTCTAATGCCTTCAGCTTGTCATAAAGCTTAATTGATACACCAGTTGGGTTTTGTTTTATTTCAGCAATGGCTGAGACTGCATCAGCGGGTATGCTGGCAGTATCAAACACTTCAACCTGGTTATTTTGAACCTTCAAATAATCACTTATATTTGAAAAAGCAACCTTTGCTAGTTCAATAACAACCCTATCCTGATTGATTCCTGTTCTTTTTGACCGTTCAGCCATTGTTTTTGCAATTTGATTCTGAATACTAAGTTTTGCTAAGTTTTGACTGCCTTGTTCATTTGCAGTTTGAACTGAATAACCCGCCCGAATTGCAGCCTGTGTTGCATTCAGGTCAATCAGATATTCTTCAACAAACTTTTGCTGCTTCTTTGTTAACTTTGCCATAAATTCAACACCTGCCTTTCATCTATATAATTTTTGATGTCAGGTTTTGTAAGGTTTTCCCCTTTTTAGGGCATCGCATATGCCACTATTTGCCACTATCCAATTTCAGCAAGCACCATGTTCAACAAAGTTTTCAGTTCTTCATTACCTTTGAAATCATTCATATCAAGGGTGACCGTCTTACCATGATGAATTTCATCATCAAGACTTTTCCATTTAGGCAATGAAACCTGAAGCTTCTTAGCTTCTTTGTAATACTTGAATTCTCCAAACTCTGTGACCACTGATTCTGGAATTTCAACTTCATAATATCTTGCCATTCTTTTTTATTTCCTTTCTTTTATTCAATTTCATCAAACCAGCTATCAAAGCACATATTGCTTGTATCCATCTGACAATTATCCCAATTGAATTGAGGGAAGCCAGCCTTTATAAATGCTTGATTGATTTTATTGATGATATTTCCTGGGAGATTCGAACCTATTATTAAGTAATCTTCAATGAATCCAGCATCATCTTCAGATAAGACATTTAGCATCTGACCAAATGCAATTTGATTATTTGCAGGAAGCTTTTCAATGAAATCAACTAATGCTGGCATCATCACACCCCCACACAGGAAAGCTGTAACTTGTTTAACCAGTACCGTTCTTGATATTCCTTAACTTTTTCAGGATGTTCAGAACGCCATTCACGTTGGTATTTGTTAAGCTTTTCTTTGTTTTCTTCACGATAATTCTTGAAATAATCTTTTCGATCATTCGTCTTTGCATCCATTGATTTCACCCCCTTGAAAACATACTTTGCCTTATGTTAATTTTACCAATTTGTGACGTTCTTTTCATCAATATAACACTACATTTAGTATGTTTCTAAAAAATAAGACACTATATTTAGTGTCTTATCGGTTTTCTATGATTTTGTAAATTGTAGCTTTGCTCAATGAATACTTCTCCATCAAGTCAGGTATTTCCATTCCAGCAATATAATCTGCCCTTATATACTTGTTCCGTTTCTTCCTGTCATGGTATTCTTCATTGAAGTTCTTTGGAATATATACATTTGTTCCTGGAAGCTGTTTAACCAATTCATCAAAGGCAACTTCACCAACAACTTCTTTCAACTTTTTAATAGGAACAACATTTGACATCATTCACCCCATCCTTCCAGGTCAATCAAATATCCAAATTGCTTTACCTTTTCAATATGAACACCGTTGCTTCTCTTAGAATGTTTTACAATGATTCTGCTTGGTTTAAAGCCACCCTTTGAGCATTTTGACATAATCATATTACCTTTAATAATTTCAGCTTCAGAAGCGGTTTCAAACCTTCCACAATGCGGACAACAAATATAATAAATATCATTCTCTTTACCAATGGGTTTGACAATTGGAATATATCCATCAAATCTTGTCCTGCTGTCAAAATAAAATGTTAAATGAAACCTTCTTTCACTCCATTCATACCCAAAGATATGATTGAAGTTAACCTGTTCAACTGCTTCAACTTGTTTTAAAGACAAGCTTCCCATCGTTCACACCATCTTTCTAAAAAT
Organism: Dehalobacter sp. CP; assembly: GCF_047652685.1. NCBI lineage: Bacteria > Bacillati > Bacillota > Clostridia > Eubacteriales > Desulfitobacteriaceae > Dehalobacter > Dehalobacter sp. CP. The sequence goes on along the minus strand of NZ_CP157399.1, from coordinate 382,303 downwards.
ATGCTTGTCCGAAGTATTATTTAGTGACTTTCCTTATGACCTGCATACTTCAACATCAAAGAAATATGTTTGAATTTCTTCAGGTTGAATGTTCAACAGTTCAGCAGCCTTTTCAATTTCCGATTGTGTGAATTCTGTTGCACTTTTCAACCTGGAATTGATTCTTTGTTTGCTCATTCCCATAAATTTTCCGAAGGCTTCTATGTTATCGAACATTGCATTGATTCTTTCTTCCAACTTTTCATGATTAAAAATAATAAACATCTTACATTCCTCCATTTAATTATCATTATGATTTAAACTATCTTAATCTTGAACCGCTGCAAACCCACATATTTGCTGGATTTCTTAACTTTTCAGGTTCAAGATGCGGTTCAAGATGAATTTTATCTTGAACCGATTCAAAGCGTTGATGTGCCTGGGTTTCAGCCTATCGGTTCAAGATGGTTCAAGGTATTTCTTCTTATATTCTTATTTTTAAAGAATATATAAAAATTTTGTTATTATTTTTTTAGTATATAGAAAGAACTTTGTTTTTATCTTGAACCATCTTGAACCTCCTTGATATCACTGCATTTCATCTTGAACCTTAATCTTGAACCCATCTTGAACTTTTACCCTTCATCTTGAACTTTTTTAAATACACGATGTTTTTTACCTTTCCTTTTAAGGTCAACAACTTCATAAGTGAACCATTTACATATAAATTTCGAAAATTCTTCCTTTGGAAATACATTTTGCACATTATTCTGCTGACAAAGATGGTAATACGCTTCATAAATGACTTTAGTTGAATGTCCATGAAAATCAAGACTATCTAGCATACTTACAATGATATAAATTGATTTTTTCTTAGCAGACAGTTTTTCCAAAATCGATTCTTCATACCGATCAGTCAAATGGACATATTGTTGTAACAAAATTGAAGCTGTCTTTTCTTCAATAGATTCTTTGTCTTCTTTGTTCAATTTTATTGAACCCCCTTTGAACTTTTTAAAAAGCAAGGATGAAAGAACATCAGCACCCTTCAGCAGTTTGTTCCTCTTGTAATTCCTTAATAATTTTCTTTGCAAAATCTGTTAAAGAAAGTCCATATACTCCCAATGCAAATTGACTTGCAAGCTGTGTTGGTGTTTTTGGTGGATTCTCGACTGTGACTGTCATATTCATCATTCTGCATCACCCACATCAATTAAATCTTCGACTTTGATATTTAATGCTTTTGCTATTTTTCCAATAGTCTTTGGTCTTGGTTGCATTTGACAATTTTTGATTCGCCGAATTGATGTTTCGGTAACTCCTGATTTTACAGCTAATTCCCCCATACTCATACAAGAATTAGCCATTGCTAACTGCATCTTAGGAATACTTAATTTCATATTTCCTTTTCTCACTCCCCCCAATTTATTTTAGTTCATTCGCACCATCCAAATACAATTATACGCACTAATTAGTGCGTTGTATATATATTTTTGTAATATTTTAGGGCATTTGCAAAATTTTTATTGCAAATGCCCTATTTTAAAGTTAATCTATATATGAGGTGATTACTATGGCAATCGGTAATAATTTAAAAAGAATACTATCTGAAAACAAAATGTCAATTAAAGAATTATCAATAAAAAGTGGTATTCCGCTTAATTCGCTCTATTCTATTACAAAGAGAGATTCTCAAAACGTAAGCCCAAATATTTTAACAGCTATATCAAAAACTTTAGGAATTTCTATTTTTGATTTAACTCTGGATGTAGATAGAATGTCAGAAGAAGTTCACACTATTGAATGTTTTAATGATTTTCTTGCTTCATTAGGTTTCTTGGTTAAACCAATAATAACAGCTTCACTCTCATTTAATCCAGAAGAAGCTGAAATATTAGCAAAAGAAGCAGCAAATAATGAAACCCTTCCATATTGTGAAATCACAAAGGAAGGTCAGGAAGCCATTATACTTACAGTTAAGGAGTTTGAAGATTTTCAAAAATCAGTTCAATATGCTGTTCAATATGAATTGAACAAGTTCAAAAAGTAATAGGTGATACAATGAACGTAAGCGTCAAAGACACCATCACATAGAATTGTAGCCTTGAAGATAGTACAATCACAATAAATATGGTTGAAAAAGTTGAAAAAGTTTGCACACTTTTTCAACCAAAGCGGAGTGGTTGTATGAATATACAAAAAGTCACAACAGAGTACCGACTATCACAGTGGATGCAGGTGATACAGGACCGGCAATGCAGCGGACAGAGCATTAAGGATTTCTGCCAGGAGAAAGGAATAAGTAAGCATGCATACTTTTATTGGCAGCGACAGTTACGAAAGGTTGCATGTATGGAACTTTCAAAACGGAAAGAAGAAACCATCGTAAGCTGTGTCCCGGAAGGGTGGATGCAACTTTCCCAAGGTCAAGAAATAAAATCAACGCTGGATATTGAAGTCGGTGGCTGTCACGTCACCGTGGATGCGGAGACGGATCCTGAACTTCTGAAAAAAGTCTGCCGCATATTGAGGGTGCTGTAATGAGATGGAGTGACAAACCCGTGTACCTATGCTGCGGGCATACCGATATGAGGAAATCAATCAACGGACTCATGGCGCTGGTTAAAGACAACTTTTCCATCGATCCGTTTTCAGAAGCATTGTTTGTATTCTGCAACCGGCATCGGAACAGAATAAAAATCCTGGAATGGGACGGCGACGGATTCTGGTTGTATTTCAAACGTCTGGAGCGCGGACATTTTCGCTGGCCGGCAAAGGGAGACACTGCCACCATGGTTCTTGAAACCAAAGAATTATCTTATCTTATTGAAGGTGCGAAACTGGAGAAAAAGCTGAAACGAGAAGAAGTTTTCGAGCGGCAAATCTCTTGAAATATTTATCTCGAAACAGCGTTTAGAACCGCATGAAATCTAGCTTTTTTGCGGTTTTTATGGTATAATTTTCTTATGAAAACGCAAGAAACTTCAGCAGAACAACTGCTTGGAATAATTGAAGAAAAGGACCGCAAAATTGCTGAATTAGAGCAACAAGTACAGTGGTTTATGTCACAGATCCGCCTTGCTAAGCATAAACAATTTGGCGCATCAAGTGAAAAGACAGACGGTATTCAGATGCTCATATTCAACGAGGCCGAATCAAGCGCCGATATAAGCAAGCCGGAACCGAAGCTTGCCGAGGTAAAAGCGCATTATCGTAAACGGACACGCCTTACAACTGACAAATTGCCGAAGGATTTACCTGTTGAGGTAATTGAACACGAGCTTCCGGCAGAAGAGTGTATTTGTCCGAATTGCAGCAGTCAGTTACATACAATGGGCAGGGAAACTCGCGAAGAACTCAAAGTCATTCCTGCCAAAGCAATCATTGTACGGCACGTACGGCATATTTACGCCTGCCGTAATTGTGAAGGAACTGCCGAGCATGTTCCTATCATAAAAGCAGATATGCCGGAACCTGTCATCAAAGGCGGATTTGCTTCCCCCGAGACAATTGCCCATATAGCGGTACAGAAATTCATGATGGCATCCCCACTATACCGACAGGAGCAGGAGTGGAAACAAAACGGCATCCTGCTTTCCCGGCAGACGATGTCAAACTGGATGATCAAAGCCAGTGAGGACTGGCTGGAACCGATATATGAAGAGATGAAGCTTAGATTATGTGAGCATGAAGTGCTCCACGCAGATGAAACCACGCTGCAGGTGTTGAAAGAACCGGGAAAGACGGCGCAGTCAAAGAGTTACATGTGGCTGTACCGCACCAGCGGAGATACAAAACACCAGATTGTAATTTATGACTATCAAGTTGACAGAAAACATACCCATCCTGGAAAATTCTTAAAAGATTTTACAGGTTACCTTCATACAGATGGATACGAAGGTTATCATAAGCTTCCTGAAAACATAATCGTTGTGGGCTGCCTGGCACATCTTAGGCGGAAGTTTTTCGATGCCTTTAAAACCCTGCCCAAGGAGAAACAACCGGAATCCAGTGCGGCAAAAGGGGTTACCTATTGTGACAAGCTGTTCCACCTTGAAAAACAGTTTGCTTCCCTTACCCCGTATAAACGCCTTCAAGAGCGCAAACGCTTGTCAAAGCCTGTATTTGATGACTTTTACAATTGGATCAATGGGCTTGCTGCTTTGCCTAACACACTTCTTGGTAAGGCGGTACATTATGCCAAGTCCCAACAAAAATATCTTAAGAGATACCTGCTGGACGGACGTCTTGAAATTTCAAACAACCGTGCGGAACGTAGTATTAAACCTTTTGTAATCGGTCGAAAGAACTGGATCTTTACTAACACACCAAACGGCGCCAGGGCCAGTGCGATTTATTACAGCCTAATTGTGAGTGCGAGAGAAAATGGCTTGAATCCATTTGAATATTTAACATGGATTTTTACAAATGCCCCTAACTTAGGAAGAGCGGGTTACATATCTGAAATTAAAGACTTTTTACCTGGTAGTGCAGCCTTGCCGGAGAAAGTATTCACCCCGCAGCCCGGTAACGGAAGTCCGGAAAAATATGCGTGGGAGGAAGACTGATGAAGGTTGGAAAACATACGGCGTTTATGATAGATTTTATCTCTGATTTTGCTGACGGAAAGATATCAAGATATCTCTTCGAAATGGATTATTCAGGCTATGTTATTGAGCATTTTCCGAAGATGAAAAGGGAGAATGCTCGTTTAGCACAAAAATTCGTCAGCACTGTCGATGATGTCTTCGAATATGCTCAAGCTAACAACATATCTGATGATGATTTTAGGATAATGGTTAACAATGCTCTTTGCGATCTTCTTGGAGTGGATGAGCCTGATTTAATGTAGCTCACGTCTGAATCTGTTTGACGCTTACCAATGAACGCAGCAGCTTATGCACGATATTCAACCGATAAACAAAACGAAAATTCCATTGAATCACAACTTGATGCTATCATTAAATATTGTCAAGTTAACAATCACACCATTACCGCCACATTCATTGATGAAGCCACAACAGGGACAAACATTAACCGACCAGGATTTATAAATTTATTGGAAGGTGCAAAGAAACATCAATTTGAATGTGTTGTAATATATGATATTTCAAGAGGTTCAAGGGATGTTGGTGACTGGTTCAACTTCAGGAAAGAAATGCAGCAGCTTAACATCAAGGTTATATCTGCAACTGAAAAGCTGGGTGATATGTCCAACCCCAATGATTTTCTTGTTGAACTAATCAATGTTGGATTGGGGCAGCACATGGTTCTTCAGACCCGTCAAAAATCAATGGCAGGTGTCGCACAAAGGGCAAAGCAAGGTGTGTTCCTTGGTGGTATTGCTCCCCTTGGTTATGATATTGTGAACGGAAGCTATGTTGTTAATCAATGGGAAGCAGGTTCTGTGAAGCTTATATTTGCCCTGTATGGCATCGGGAAATCTTATAATCATATTATCCAAGAACTTGCTAAGAAAGGCTACAAAGGCAAGCGTGGACAACCCTTAGGGAAGAATTCGTTGAATGCCATTCTCCAAAACGAAAGATACATTGGTGTTTATACCTGGAACAAGCATAAAAACAAGTATATGGGAAAATGGATAGGGGGAACCTTGAACCCCGATATGGTTAAACTTGAAAACTCTATCACTCCGATAATTGATAAGGAAACATGGGAAAGGGTGCAACAAAGAATGAATAATAACAGAAGGAACGCTTCCAATTCTGCTAAAAACACATATTTGCTTTCTGGTTTGATTGAATGCGGTGAATGTGGTGGAACTTATACTGGAAAAACCAACACCAACAGCAAAGGTTATGCAACCAGGTATTATGTTTGTGGAAATAAATACCGCAATCATTCCTGCAATGCGAAAAACATCAATGCTGATGAAATTGAAACTGCCGTTGTGGCACAATTAAAAAATTATCTACAAACAACTGACTTTGGAATTATTGCTGATGAAACACTGAAAGCCTATGAAAGCACGAAAAGCAACCATTCTGAAGAACGCAAGGAATTAGATAAGCTTCAGAAGGAACTTCAGAACTGCACCAATGCCATTAAAAATGGATTGATATACCCTGAATTAAAAAGTGAAATTGAATCTATTCAGACACGCATTGGAGCATTGAAGAAAGCTATTTCCACATCTAGCGATATAGTTATTACTCGTGAAATGATTATTGATAAATTGAAAAAAGACGTGGAAAACATCACTGCTGATGATATTCCACGTCTTGTAAAAACCTATGTTACAAAAATTAAAGCCCACAATAATGAAATTATCATTACTGGGGGCGTAAACATGCTTGGTTGCGGGGGCCGGATTTGAACCGACGACCTTCGGGTTATGAGCCCGACGAGCTACCACTGCTCCACCCCGCGATGTTAAATAAACGTTCCAGCTCGATATCTCCAATTATAGAATGGTGGGCAGGGATGGATTCGAACCACCGTACCTTTCGGAACAGATTTACAGTCTGCCGCCTTTAACCACTCGGCCACCTACCCATTTCAATTGGAGCCGACGATGGGACTCGAACCCGCAACCTGCTGATTACAAATCAGCTGCTCTACCAATTGAGCTACATCGGCATTGGACACCAACGTATTGTATCAAAGATTACGGCCACTTGTCAACAATAAAAGTCATTTTTTTTCTGGAAGAATTTACAAAACAGAGTGTCTAATTTTATTCATATTGTATGGAATTTTAGGCCCCTCTGTGCTCCAGATACCTTTCCAACTTTCGCTTGACCCGCTGCAGTGCATTGTCAATGGATTTGACATGCCTGTCGAGATCTACGGCAATCTCCTGATAAGATTTGCCTTCAAGATAGGACATCAGCACTTCCCATTCGAGCGAACTTAAAATTTCGCCCATCTTTTCTTCAATATCGTCAAATTCTTCCCTGCTGATGATCAGTTCCTCGGGATCCGTGATCTTATTTCCAGAAATAACATCCAAGAGCGTCCTGTCGGAATCCTCATCATAAATAGGTTTGTTCAGCGATACGTACGAATTGAGCGGAATATGCTTTTGTCTGGTAGCCGTCTTGATCGCTGTAATAATCTGCCGAGTTATGCATAACTCGGCAAATGCTCTGAAAGAGGAGAGCTTGTCCCCACGAAAGTCACGAATTGCTTTATACAGCCCAATCATGCCTTCTTGAATGATATCTTCCCTATCCGCACCGATCAAGAAATACGATCTGGCTTTTGCTCTGACAAAATTCTTGTACTTATTGATCAAGTACTCCTGAGCTTCTGCGTCACCGATCTTTGCTAACTCAACTAGTTCCTCATCTGCTATGTACTCATTAGCCTCGAATTCTTCTGGAATCTCTGTCTGGATACTGTAAGTCAAGTCCATCCCTCCCGAAACCGATTCACGAAGGTAACGCTGAAGCCTCCATTATATGCTTATAACAAAACAATTATACCTGAAATGCACAAATAGCGTCAAGATGAAGATTGGCGGGATATGGCAGATTAAGTCTGATTTCTCTGTCTCCGTACCTCATACATGATGATGGATCCGGCTACGCTGGCATTCAAAGATGAAATTCTGCCACACATTGGTAAGGATATAATTTCATCACAGGTTTCCCGGATCAGTCTACCGAGTCCCTTATCCTCTCCGCCAATGACGATGACCCTTGGCCCTTTCAGTCCCGCCTGATAGATATCTTTGCCGCCGGCTTCCGCACCGGATACCCAGCAGCCCTCTTCTTTGAGATATTTCAGTGTCTGGACAAGATTGCTTACTCTGGCCACAGGCACATATTCCACAGCTCCGGCCGACGTTCTGCCGACAGCAGGTGTGAGTGCGGCACTTCTTCTTTTTGGAATGATCACCCCATGAACACCCGCTGCATCGGCAGTCCGAAGAAGAGCTCCTAGATTATGCGGATCCTCGATCTCATCCAGAACAAGGATAAATGGATCTTCCCCTTTTTGCCTTGCTATCTCCATAATATCGGATGGTTCTGCATATTCTTTGGCAGCAGTAAATGCCACCACTCCCTGATGCTTTTCTCCGGCAGTATATTTGTCCAGGACAGTATTCTCCACAAATTGGTACGGTATGCCACGCGTTTTAAGCAGATGCAGGATGTCCGAATTTCTTCCCTGCCCCTTTTCATTTTTGACCAGCACTTTATTTACCGGATTCCCGGATTTGATCAGTTCGGTCACAGCGTTGCGCCCGCACACAATATTTTCTTCCAAAGCCGGTTTCTCCTTTCGAAAGTTTGTCGTAGCATACTAACCTCTAAAATTTGTATATTACGACGTTCACTTTCTTACATATTTTACAACACTGTACTGAATGTCATTATAAGTTTGCAATTCACCCTCGGACTCAACTCTCCAATTGTCATCTTCATCGACATTCCTAAGATGCTTATCCGCAGGGAATGTGTGCCTGATTTTTGTCACATACAGTTCATTCAGATAGGGCATGAGCAGCTGAAAAAGTGATTCTCCGCCAATCACACAGATATCGTCCGAAGGGTATTTTTTCAGCTCCTGAAGCAGGTCCTCCAGCGAATGGCAGATTATAACTCTGTCGTCCTGAAAATCCCTGTTTGTACTCAGGACGATATTGGTTCTGTCCTTCAAAGGTTCTTTCCCTGGCAATGATTCATAAGTCCCTCTGCCCATGACCGCAACCTTGCCGACGGTCATCTGCTTAAAAAACTTCATATCTTCCGGAATTCTCAGCAGCAGGTCTCCTTTATAGCCAATACCCCAGTTTTGATCTACCGAAACGATTGCTTTCATTCCTTAGCCCCCTAAAAAATTTCCAGAACGACGCAACAAATCATCTGTGGATAATAAAATGCTGCATGTGAATCGCAGCCGTTACTTTTGCCTGAAACAGAACAGATCTCTTACTTCCTGCTGTTTGCCGCAGGTCATCTTCCCTTCATGGCATTTGCTGACCAGACAGGGCGGCAGTGCTTTTTCATAGAGTACACCGGATAATTCTCTGAGGATCTTCAGTTTCTTGACAGCGAGCTTTCTGATTTCCCACTGGGCGTTTAGGCAGGTCCTTTCCGAGAGCATCTGATTGTCTATCCTCGCATTTGTGGACATAATCATTTTTAAAAGCTGGCAGTTCAGGATAAACGGCATAGCTTTGCCCAGCCCCAATTTTTGATAAATCTCCCTGGAAAATGTCCGATAGGCTTCCGTCAGATTTAAGAACTCCTCCAAAAACGGAGAATCGCGAATGCTGTCCGGAACGATTACCGGTCTTTCTGTGTCGCTGAAAAGGTTACTGAAGTCTTCCCGGAACATTTCCGGCAGACGATGACGGACCTGCTGGTGATACGTCACCAAGGAACACATCATCCCAAAAGTGGTCCGGACCTGTTCGGCAATACTTTCATGACCGTAACCAAGCACTCTCTGGACAATTTCTTTCGCCTTAACTGGAGCTTCCTCCCCCCAGGACAGCAAAACCTCGGAAGACGCCCTGCTTTTGGTGCTGGTCAGAGCGCCCAGACCAGCCTTAATGTCCGGATCCTGACAACTGGATAATAAGATGAGGTCATCTTCGGGATTAATTCTCGCCAAATCTGTCCGATAGAAGTCCTCAATGATTGTTAATTCTGCCGTACTGTCATAGTCATCGGGGAACAGCACGCGTAATTCAGCCGGAAGGAAGGCTTCCAGCTCATTTTTCAGGGTCTCGAATATCCCTTCATATTTCCTGTCATTGAATAAAAGAAAGAACTCCCATAGTTTGTCCCCGGACATCGAAACGGATAGATTCGTCTTTGCCGCGAGCGGCAGTATATAGCGGGCATCTTCAATCGGAATCGCGTAAAGGTAATGCTCAGGCTTAGGTCTCCCTTTAAACCCGCCTTCCTTTAGTGCACACATTCTGGTATACAGATCCAATGCTTGCTGCCCGAGCTCCAAGGCTCTGTGGCAATCTTCAGGCGGTAGGTCAGGAAAAGCAAACGCGTCCTGATCAAGCGCCACATATCTTTGACTTTGTTGGACATAGGATGCTTTCAGCTCACAGAGCAGCATGCTCTGAACCCGGTTGATACCTTCGGCAACAAAGAATATATTGGCCGTTTTCAGAACTTTCTTTAGTTCCGTGGCGGATATCCCGCTTAAATGACTCCGTTTAATCCAGGCTGCGACTCGGTCCAGTCCGGTATGTTCAAAGTTCGTGATCTTCATGTTTCGACTCCCCCCGTTTCCCGGTTTCTTCGGGTAAAGTACCTCTTTCTGTTTTCTTGCTATTTTCTGTCGCCATTGTCTCAAGAATCCCGTCTATGTTGTTTAGAACCGCGCCCATCCGAGTATTTTTGCCAGTAATATGCCAGTAGCCGATAAGCGCTTCGAAGGCTGTAGAATGCCTGTAGGTGACAACATCAACACTACGTGGATAGTGGCCCTTCGCATTCCGACCCCTCAGAACAACCTCTGTTTCCGTTTCATCCAGTTCGTTCATGAGATGCCTCAGAATACCTGCTTGCGTTTTGGCCTGTACATAGAAAATAGCCCGCTTATGCATGAGTTGTACCTTGGCAATGTCCTGCTCCAGAAGATGCTTGCGTACCCATAATTCGTAAACGGCGTCACCTATATAGGCAAGCAGCAGGATATTAATATCCTGCCACCGTTTATTGATTTGTACCGACCAAATATCCGGCATGCCGTTATCCTGTTCAGGTTCGTTTTGCTTAGGCAAATGTTATCATCCCTTAACTATTTCAAATACCAGCGGGCACCCTCAGGGGTATCTTCAATCACAATCCCAATTTCTTTAATCCTGTCCCTGATGAGATCCGCAGTCGTCCAGTCCTTGTTCTTACGGGCATTGGCCCTGATCTCCATCACAAGCTCCATGACCTGGGCCAGTTTTCCGGAATCCTCCTGTAAAACTTCAGCCTCTGCTTCCAGATCAAATCCAAGTATCCCAGCCAGCTCTATCAAAGTCTGTGCTGCTTCAGCCAAAGGTTCAGTCTTAATAGAAACTTTGGCAAGGTACGTATTGATTCCTTTGGCCAGCTCGAATAAGGCTGCATAAGCCTGGGCCGAATTAAAATCATCGTCCATAGCCTGTTCGAAAGCATTCCTGGCCTCCAGACTGGCCTTAGCCATTTCATCATCCGCCTTCTGGTTCCGGTTCACAGCAATGATACCGAACGTCATACCCTCTTTACCCTGTGCTTTGCCCAGGGCTTCTTTGGCCAGACGCACGCTGTTTTTCAGGCGGTCCAGTCCTTTTGAGGCCATGACCAGCTTCTCATCATCAAAATCCAGCGGACTGCGGTAGTGTGTTCCGAGCAGATAAAAACGGATAACATCTCCCGGGAATTTTTCGGTAACATCTCTGACCAGAAAGAAATTCCCCAGCGATTTGGACATTTTCTCCTGATTAATAGTAATAAACGCATTATGCATCCAGTACCGCGCAAACTGCTGGCCCTCCAGACAGCCTTCGGACTGCGCAATTTCATTCTCATGATGCGGAAAAACCAGGTCGCCTCCGCCCCCATGAATATCAAACCCAGGCCCGAGGTATTTCAAGGACATCGCTGAACATTCAATATGCCAGCCGGGCCTTCCTTTACCCCAGGGGCTCTCCCAGAAAGGTTCTCCCGCTTTGGCTTTTTTCCATAGCGCAAAATCCATTGGGTTATGCTTCTTGTCATCCACCTCTACACGTGCTCCGGCCTGCATATCTTCAAGCGTCCGGCCGGACAGCTTGCCGTATCCAGGGAATTTGTCGACAGCAAAATAGACATCCCCGTCAATATTATAGGCTAAGCCCTTTTCCTCCAACCTGCGGATAATGTCAATCATCTCCGGGATATGTTCCGTGGCTTTCGGGTGGATATCGGCAGGAAGAATATTCAAAGCCTTGGCATCCGTAAAGTACTCATTAATATATTTGCCGGCCAGCGCTATCGGGTCACAGTCTTCTTCAGCTGCCCGGTTAATAATCTTATCATCGACGTCGGTAAAATTCTGGATATACGTAACGTCAAACCCTTTATGGATCAGGTAGCGCCTGATCATATCGAATACTACCAGCATCCGGGCATTTCCCAAATGGAAATAATTATACGTCGTAGGGCCGCAGGCGTACATTGAAGCCTTTCCCGGTTCTCTCGGAACAAACGCTTCTTTGCGGCGTGTAAGTGTATTATATAGTCTAATCGCCATCACGATTTCCTCCTTGTACTTACTTCGAGTAAGCAGCCGTTTTCTCCAATCGCCCGTAAATATTTTCTTTACCCAGCAGTTCCATGATCCGGTCGAGATCCGGGCCATGCATCTGCCCCGTAAGCGCAATCCTAACCGGCATAAATACATCCTTGCCTTTCAGGTTAAGTTCTTTGGTGATCTCTTTTAATATGCTCTTGGCTGCCGGTGCGTCGAGCAGCGCGGCTTCCCGGACCTTGGCTGCAAAAAGCTTCAGCACTGCCGGTACGGTATCTGCCTTCATAATCGCTTCAGCTTCCTCCGTCAGCACATCAATTTCTGTTCCAATAAAATAATGAATATAGGACTTAACCTCGCTTAAGCAGTTGATTTTTTCCTTGACGGCGTCAATAAAGCCGGTCACCCACTGCTGTTCGGCCAAAGAAAGCTCATTCGGAAAAAGTCCTTTTTCTCTCAAAAACGGCAGCACCAACCGGGCAAGGTCTGCCGAAGAAGTCTGTTTCAGGTAGTGCGCATTGATGTAGTTCAGTTTATTCAAATCAAAAACTGCCGGGCTCTTTGATACTTTTTCCAATGAAAATTCTTTCTTGAGTTCTTCGATCGTAAAAAATTCCTGCTCACCGGAAGGCGACCAGCCTAAAAGCGCGATAAAGTTCACGACGGCCTCCGGCAAATACCCTTTATGGAAATAATCCATGACAGCAGTATCCCCGTCCCGTTTGCTCATCTTCCGCCCTTCAGTATTCAAAATCAAGGAGATATGGGCAAAATCCGGTACTTTCATTCCAATGGCCTCATAAATTAAGACCTGACGCGGTGTATTGGATAGATGTTCTTCTCCTCTGACGACATGCGTGATGCCCATCAGGACATCGTCGATGACCACGGCATAATTGTATGTTGGGATTCCATCTGATTTGACAATGATATAATCCCCGATGCCATTACTTTCAAAAACGACTTTCCCTCTGACCAGGTCATTGATCACGATATCCTGGCCTTCCGGCACTCGGAAGCGGACAACAGGTTTCCTTCCTTCCGCTTCATAAGCCTGGCGTTGTTCTGCGGTCAGCGTCCGGCATTTTCCGAGATAGCGCGGGGTCTCCCCACGGGCACTCAGCTCCTGACGCTCCTGTTCCAGTTCTTCTTCCGAACAGTAGCACAGGTAAGCATGTCCGCTCTGAAGAAGCTTATCCGTGTATTCACGGTATGTATCGAGCCTTTCCGTCTGCCTGTAAGGGCCGGAATCTCCGCCGGCGTCTATCCCCTCGTCCCAGGTGATCCCCAGCCAGTGCAGCGCTTTCATGATATCCTGTTCCGATTCCCGGCTCGACCGTTCCAGGTCGGTATCCTCTATCCTAAAGACAAAGGTCCCACCTTTGCCTCTTGTAAACAAATAATTAAAAAGAGCTGACCTTGCTCCTCCGATATGCAGGGGACCGGTCGGGCTTGGAGCAAACCTTACTTTCACCGTCATAATCGACATAACCTCATTTCTACTTCGTACTGCTTGTCTTCATCAAGTATTAATAAAATACAAGATATAAAAAAATAAAAATAATAGCGTTTAATATTATATCAGGTCATACAGGCAAAAGACAAACGATTGCCTGGGAACTGATTCCTTCTTCTCTGCCCTCGAAGCCCAGGTACTCCGTCGTCGTTGCTTTGATCGATATACAGTCCGGACTTGCGTTCAGAATCTCAGCAAGATTCCTTCTCATCTGCGCAATATAAGGCAATACTTTCGGTTTTTGAGTAACAATAATACTATCCAGATTCCCAAGCCTGTAGCCTTCGCCTTGCGCAAGCTTTACAACTTCAGCCAGCAATGCCAGACTGGAAATGCCCTTGTACCGGGCATCGCTGTCGGGAAAATGTTTGCCAATATCACCAAGCGCACAAGCCCCGAGAATCGCATCCATTACGGCATGCGTCAGAACATCCGCATCAGAATGCCCCAAAAGTCCTTTGTCATGGGGAATTTCTACTCCGCCCAGAATCAACGTCCGTCCCTCAACCAGTGCATGGACATCGTAGCCCAGTCCCATCTTCATTTGAGGCACCTCTCTTCTTCTGTGCAGGATGGACTCCGCCCAAAGCATATCTTCAGGCGTGGTCACCTTGATATTCTCGTAACTGCCTTCAACAACCCTGACCGGTAAGCCCTGCCACTCAAACAGAGAAGCATCGTCCGTGGCCAGGTACTGCTGTTCAAAGGCAAGTTTGTGTACTTTTTCTAAAAGGTTCCGGTTAAAAATCTGCGGTGTCTGAATCGCCCGAAGCTGTTCCCGCGGGGGTGTTTCCATAACTTGGCCCTGAGTATCCACCTTTTTCACAGTATCTTTCAAAGGTACAGCCATGACAGCCGCTTCAGAGTCAGCCGTTTTTTCAAGAAAACGGTTCAGATCATCCAGTGTTAATAAGGGTCGGGCACCGTCATGGACGATCACGCTGTCCACTTCAGGACTTAAGGACTGAAGCGCCCGGTAAACGGATTCCTGCCTTTCGGCGCCTCCCTCAACCACTGCCGTCACCTTTTTCAGGTTGTATTCTTCCATCAATTTTTTAATTGTCAAAATATCTACCCTTGCCGCAGGAATAATGATTTCTTTAATTAGCGGACAAAGTTCCAGCGTTTTTAGAGTAAAAACAAGGATAGGGGTCCCGGCAAGTTCAAGCAGAAGCTTGTTGCCTTGACCCCCCATCCTTTTTCCCCGCCCGGCGGCAGGTACAATAGCCGCAATATTAGCCGAATGCATTAAACTCATGGGAAAACTCCTCAGATGATTTTTCCTGCATCCCTTTGGGTTTAGCAAAGATCATCCTACCCGCGGCAGTTTGCAGAACAGTCGTAACCAGCACGGTGGTCTGTTGCCCAATGTACCTGCGTCCTCCGTCAACGACAACCATCGTTCCGTCATCCAGATAAGCTACGCCCTGTCCAGCCTCTTTTCCTTCCTTCATAATCTGAATATACATCTCTTCGCCCGGAAGGACAACTGGTTTCACAGCATTGGCCAATTCATTGATATTTAAGACTTTTATCCCCTGAAGCTCGGCCACTTTGTTCAGGTTATAATCATTGGTCAATATCGGTGCGTCCAGAATATTCGCCAGTTTGACAAGTTTACTGTCCACTTCAGCGATGTCTTCAAAATCACCTTCGTAGATCTCGACCTTGATGACCGATTCCTTGGAAATCTGATTCAAGATATCAAGTCCTCTCCGACCCCGGTTTCTTTTCAGGGCGTCTGAAGAATCGGCAATATGTCTGAGCTCTTCCAGAACAAAACCAGGAACCAGAAGAACCCCATCTATAAAGCTCGTTTTGACAATATCCGCAATTCTGCCGTCAATAATCACACTGGTATCAAGCACTTTATAGCCTGCAGCAGCGGACTGCTTCCCGTGCCCCTTATCTTTATTCTTTTCTTTTTCAGCACGTTCCCCTTTCAGTTTGGGTAAAAAGTTGAAAAATCCAAGAATATCATCCTTGCGCGTGATCCCAATAATCAAGCCGACGTAGCCAAGTAACAAGCTGACGACGACAGACAGAATTGGGCCGAGAAATGGAATACCCACAAAAGTAATGCAAATCAGGCGGGCAATCAGCAAACCGACAATACCCCCAAGTGAACCTCCGACCAGATCGTGAATCGGCATGCGGGTAAGTCTGCTTTCCAGCCATTTGACAAGGCCAATAAAGACTTTCATACATACAGGGGCGAGAAAGAAACCAAAAGCAGATAACACAATAAAAATAATAATATAAGTCCAGTATAAGTGAATCTCAAAACCTAATGTCTGACTAAGCTGACGAATATCGACAACCTTTAATAACAAGTAATCTACGTAAATTCCTGCTGCACCGAACAGCAGCGTAATGATGCCGCGAACAATTTTGCTAAGCATCAAATTCACCTCCCTTTTTCTATATTTTGGCTAAAAACAATTCTGTTTATACCAGGAGCCTGAAATTTTCCTAATCTGTCCCTATGAAATTGTTTAGCGGTATTTTCCCCTGTATCTCATCATTATATCAGGTTGTATTTCTCTTTCAAAGTAAACGACAAATTATTTCAATATATCTTAATTCAAGAAATATTTCCCGATTTGATGAAATTGACAACAGCTTCTGATGCTGTCTATAATGAAATTGGCAGAAAGGAAGTGTATGTACTATGAGTCCAATCAATAATGATTTTCAAGAAACGGTTGATGCTATGCTAATTCGACACCAAAGCATCTTGGATATTTTATCAAAAGGACAAGAGGCTTCTTCCCGGGTAAACAGGGCTATCACGAAGGCTGTAACTTCTTGCGGCTGTGTCTCAGTGGATGCCCACAAAAGTCTAATTCCGGAAAATGCTACCATATCAGATCTTAAGTTTCTCCTGAACAGTCATCTGGAAGGAAACCTTTGTTCCAACTGCCGTGAAGTTGTCGAAACCGAACTGGGAAATCAGCTTTTTTACATCTCAGCTCTTGCCAATATTCTGGGCTTGTCTGTAAACGGAATCCTGGAAAAGGAAGAAAGCAGACTCAAAACACTTACAGTTTTTAATTTTAGATAGCCGAGCTTAAAAGAAGATTAAAGAATGCGGAGATATTTTCTGTCATTTTGTATATTTGTATATCAGTTACTAATGCCATATCAGTGATGCCTTGGAATGACTGCCGCGGATGTCTTTTGACATCCTTTTTTATTTTGGTATCAAAATTATCTAAAAAAGAAAATCCAGCACTTCCTCAATGTTCTTAACCGGAATGATCCGGCAATCGGTCCTCCCGATACTGTCTGCATTGACTTCTGGTACCAGGCAATTTCGGAAACCAAATTTTTCCGCTTCTCTGATCCGCTGCTCAATATGAGAAACCCCTCTAATTTCTCCGGTCAGACCGAGTTCCCCGATTAAGGCCATATTTCCAAGCGGCTGATCTTTAATTCCCGACATCACAGAGGCGATGACGGCAAGATCCGCTGCCGGTTCATCCACATCGAGACCCCCGGCAATATTGACAAAAACATCCCGGGCGCCAAAAGCGTATCCGGCCCGTTTGTCCAGAACTGCCAGAAGCATCAGCAGGCGGTGGTAATCCATCCCGTTTACGGTTCTTCTCGGCGGCGTGAAGATGGACGATGTTACCAAAGCCTGGACCTCCACTAAGAGCGGCCTTGTTCCTTCCATTACGACAGCCACCCCGGAACCAGCGGATACCTGTGTATGATCGCCCATAAAAAACATGGAGGGATTTGTAACATCAGCTAGACCGCAGCCTCTCATCTCAAATACCCCAATTTCGTTGGCCGGACCGAAACGGTTTTTAACTGCCCGCAGCAGACGGAAAATATGGTGCTGATCTCCTTCAAAATACAGGACCGTATCGACCATGTGCTCCAGAACCCTGGGCCCGGCAATCGCACCCTCCTTTGTAATATGGCCGGCCAGGAAAACTGTAATCTCATTTTCTTTGGCCAGTTTCAACAAGAAAGAAGCCCCTTCTCTGACCTGGCTGACGCTTCCGGGTGCAGACTGGACGTCTTCGAGTAGCATCGTCTGAATTGAATCAATAAAAATGACTTTATAGCCTTTGTTCAGTACCTCCGAACGTACTGCTTCCAGGGAATTATCGGCGAGTATATGTACCCGGGAAGAAGAAAGTTCCATTCTGTCAGCCCTGAGTTTGATTTGCCGGGCAGACTCCTCTCCCGACACATAAAGCACATTTTCCTTCCGGGAAAGATATTCTGCCATTTGCAGAAACAGCGTGGATTTGCCGATTCCAGGCTCTCCGCTTAAAAGAACAAAAGATCCTTCGACAACCCCTCCCCCAAAAACCCGGTTAAGTTCCTGACTTCCGGTATCAAGTCTCTGCCCTTCCATCGTTTGGATTTCAGTCAGAGGGATCGCCTGAACGATCCCTCTGTTTTCTGTAGGTTTGGATTTTTCTACGCGTTCCTCAATCAGTGTATTCCATTCACCGCATCCGGGACACCTTCCGAGCCATCTCGCGCTTTCCTGCCCGCATTCCCGGCAATAGAACTTCGTCTTTGGGCCTGCCAAAATTCCTTCCCCCTTAGACCTTTTCCAGTTTCTTTCTGCCCTTTTTCTTGACGGCAGCGGGTTTCACAAAAACGACTTCTTTGTCGGAAAGTTCGACCTTAATCGTATCGCCTGCGTTATAAGTTCCTTCAAGAATCTTTTCAGACAAGGGATCCTCAATCATTTTTTGGATGGCCCTCCGTAAAGGACGCGCCCCATAAGTCGGATCATTACCCTCTTCTGCCAGATGCTCCAGAACCTCATCATCCAGGACCAGTTCAAGCTCCTGCTCTTTTAGTCGTTTGCTGACATCCTTGATCAGGATTTTTGTAATCTTCACAAGATCGTCTTGCTTGAGCGGATGGAATACCACCATTTCATCCACTCTGTTCAAAAATTCCGGACGAAAAGTCTTCTTAAGTTCCTCCATGATCCTGGAACTCATGGATTTATATTCGCTTTCTTCGTTTCTTCCGGAGACAAAACCCAGAGATTCTTTTTTGAGGAAAGAAGCTCCGACGTTGGACGTCATAATCAATACGCAGTTGCGGAAATCCACAAGCCTTCCCTTAGAGTCCGTGAGCCTGCCGTCTTCCAGTACCTGCAGCAGAATATTAAACACTTCAGGATGGGCCTTCTCTATTTCGTCAAACAGAATGACGCTGTATGGTTTCCTGCGGACCGCCTCCGTAAGCTGACCACCTTCATCATGACCGACATATCCCGGAGGCGAACCTACCATCCTGGATACGGCATGCTTTTCCATATATTCGGACATATCAACTCTGATCAGCGAATTTTCATCCCCAAACAGAGATTCAGCCAAGGACCTCGCCAGCTGGGTTTTTCCGACTCCTGTCGGTCCGAGGAAG
Source organism: Dehalobacter sp. CP (assembly GCF_047652685.1). Lineage (NCBI taxonomy): Bacteria > Bacillati > Bacillota > Clostridia > Eubacteriales > Desulfitobacteriaceae > Dehalobacter > Dehalobacter sp. CP. The sequence goes on along the minus strand of NZ_CP157399.1, from coordinate 363,204 downwards.
ATAAACGAACCAATGGGCCGCTTAGGGTCTTTGAGTCCCGCCCTGGCCCGTCTGATCGAACGGGCAACAGCCGTGACCGCCTCATCCTGTCCGATCACGCTCTCATGCAGAAGGGATTCCAGTTTCAAAAGTCTGAAGCTTTCTCCTTCTTCAAGTTTATTCACTGGGACTCCTGTCCAGCTCGATACGATTCCGGAGATATCCTCTGGCCCCACGACCATCCGGTCCTTGTCTCGGCTTTCCTCCCAGTTCTTACGAATCTCGCTGAGCTTTTCGCGTTTCTTTTGCTCTTCGTCTCTGATTTCGGCGGCTTTTTCGAATTCCTGCCTTTTTACGGCTGCTTCTTTTTCTTTCTTCAGATTTTCGATTTCTTCCTCCAGCTCTTTCAAATCCGACGGTGCCGTAAAACTGTGAATGCGAACTTTGGATGCAGCCTCATCAATTAAATCGATGGCTTTATCGGGCAAAAATCTGTCGGAAATATACCTGTCGGACAAGCGCGCTGCCACATCAATCGCCTCATCGGATATCTTCACCCTGTGATGGGCTTCATACTTGTCCCTTAAGCCCTTCAGAATGGCCACGGTTTCCTCAACTGTAGGCTCTCCTACCTTAATCGGTTGAAAACGTCTTTCCAAGGCTGGATCACGTTCAATATGCTTACGGTATTCATCGAGCGTCGTTGCTCCGATACATTGCATTTCTCCTCTGGCCAGGGCCGGTTTCAGAATATTGGCTGCGTCAATGGCTCCTTCGGCAGCCCCCGCTCCGATCAGCGTATGGAGTTCGTCGATGAAGACGACCACGTTGCCCGCCAGCCGGATTTCTTCCATGACTTTTTTCATTCGCTCTTCAAATTCACCGCGATATTTTGTCCCTGCTACCATCGAAGAAAGATCGAGTGTCACAACCCGTTTATCGGCAAGGATCTCCGGCACTTGGTTGTTGACAATCCTTTGGGCCAAACCCTCGGCGATGGCCGTTTTTCCGACCCCGGGTTCTCCAATCAATACAGGGTTATTCTTCGTCCGGCGGCTCAGCACCTGAATGACTCTTTCAATTTCATTTCCCCGGCCGACGACGGGGTCAAGCTTCCCTTCAGCGGCCATAACCGTCAAGTCCCGTCCGAACTCGTTTAAAGTCGGTGTTCCGCCTGCCTGTCCGGGTTTGCTGTTATTCGCGGCGGCACTTCCGGGCATTGATGTGCCTTCGGTTTCTCCTCCCAGGAGCTCTACAACCTGCTCCCATATTTTTTCCGGACTGATCTTAAGATCCGCCAGGACTCTCGCAGCAATTCCTTCTCCCTCAATGATCAGGCCAAGCAGAATGTGCTCGGTTCCGATATAATTGACCCCCTGGCGTTGAGCCTCTTCGGTGGCAAGCTGAATCACGCGCTTCACTCGCGGAGACAATCCGACCTCTCCACTGATAGGGGTTCCTACGCCAATGATCTGGGTAATCTTTGCGCTTACCTTGTCAGGAGCCAATCCAATCCCGGTCAGCGCCTTCGCGGCAACTCCTTCTCCTTCTTCAATCAAAGCCAAAAGAATATGCTCAGTCCCTATAATCTTATGGCCCATGCGTTTGGCAATCGCCTCAGCAAGCATAAATACTTTTTCTGCCTTTTGCGTAAATTTTCTTGACATTCTGATCCTTCCTTTCCAAACTTATCGGCGTTTAATTTACATTCTCACTCATTTTGTGATGGTAGATTCCACGCACAAAATTAGCTCTTTCTGCGTTAATATGATAAGCATCCAGCTGCTTATTGAGATTATATTGCAGACATCCCTGCATTGAGTTGATCAAGACAGACACGAAACCTGCAGAAACTCTAGACAAAATGCCCATATCAATGCCCAGCCGGTCCTCCGATAGAAGTGAATAGATCTCTTCCGTTTCAAGGATCCTGACATTTTCCAAAGTCCCCCGGGCCCTCCATACTTTGTCTTCGACGATAAGCGGAGATTCTTTGCGAACAACTTCCCGCATCTGGACTTCCCGTTCCATCAGCTGCCGCGTCACCGCATCAAGATGTGCCAAGGTGTCCTCTTCACTCTTACCTAACGTAACCTGGTTGGATATCTGAAAGATATTTCCGAAGGGCCTGGAGCCTTCACCGTACAGGCCGCGTACTGCCAACCCAAGCGAAGTCAGGGCACCCAGAACCTGCTGGACCTGATTGGTTAGCACCAGGGCCGGCAAGTGAACCATTACGGATACTCTCAGGCCGGTTCCAACGTTGGTGGGACAAGTCGTCAAATAGCCAAGCTTTTCTTTATAAGCAATATCCAGATGCGCTTCCAGATAATCATCGACCAATCCTGCAAGATGCCAAGCTTCCCTGAGGCTGTTCCCCGGCATCAGCACCTGAATTCTCAGGTGATCTTCTTCATTGACCATGACTGCAATTTTATGGCTTTCGGACAAGGCCAGACCGCGTGCATATTCAGTCTCGTTAAAACCCGGGCTGACCAGATGCTTTTCAATCAGTACCTTCTTCTCCACCGGAATAAGCATTTTCAATGGAATATAAACAAGCTTTTCCCCTTCAGCGGTAAAACCGTCCAGAACGCTGGAAATCTGTGCTTCAATTTTTTCGGCATCATCGTGGGACATGACGTGAGGGAAAGGATTGTCCGCGATATTTCTGGCCAATCTGATTCTGGAACTCAATACAATCGGAATGTCCGGCGTATCCTTCATCCAGAAGCTGTCTTTGGCAAGCAGTTCCCGATAAGTCATTTGCTCTCACCTCCGACAGTATTCTCCATTTCTTTAATCCGGTCTCTTAATATAGCTGCCTCTTCAAACTTTTCTGCTTTTACTAGCTCCAAGAGTTGTTCTTTCAATTTGACTATTTCCTGTTTGTTTCGGAACGAAGCGCCTCGTCTTACCGGCACTTTCCCGACATGCATCCCTCTTCCATGGATCCGGCGCAGGAGCATTTCCATTTGGGGCTCGAATTCATCGTAACATCTGCTACAGCCCATTTTCCCGGCTTGCTGTATCTGGGAAAAAGTTCTTCCGCACCCGGGACATTTTCCGGGCTGGCTGTCTACGATCGTCTGATCATACTGTCCTGCCGGATTTACCCCAAATAATGCCTGTAAAAAATCCGATACCATTCCAGGGTAGAGATTGAAGCCGGTACCAGGCGCTTTCTGCGCACATTCCTGGCAAAGATGAAGCTGCGCCGCCTGTCCATTAATGATTTTGGTCAGATGAACCACAGCCTCCCGTTGTTGACAGTTCTGACAAAGCATTGCTATCCCCCCGATCAATCATTAACATCGTCCCGGCACATATTCGCCAGTATTTCTTTCATCATACGGGCCCTAAGCGTAGAAGGCAAATTCGTCACTCCAACCAAAAGCCGGTCGGAAAAAATCGTTTTTACCAAGATTGCTTCTCTTTTGGTGAACAGATCTTCTTCTCTGAGTCTGTCCACAAGATTGTTGGCCCGATCCTGGGAAAGGTCATCCCCGATGAGTTCCGACATGAGTCTCTGGAATTTACCCTCAGGATCAAGTCCCAGCCTAACAATCCTTAAATAACCGCCGCCGCCTCTTCTGCTTTCAACAAGATAGCCGCGTTCTGCAGTAAACCTCGTTGTAAGAACATAGTTAATCTGGGAAGGAGCACATGAAAAGAAATCAGCAAGATAACCTCTTTGCAGGACAATGTACCCAACTTCGGCCTGCTCTATAATCTTTTTGAGGTACTCCTCGATTCTGTCCGCCAAATTACTCATCGTCATCCATCCTTATTTCAATGTTGACCTTTGCTGACTTTATGACCTTTCTTGACCTTTGTAACTATTTTAACCCTTTTTGATCATTTTGAAAACTATTTTATTTAAAAAAACCTATCCGAAGATAGGTTTTTATACTCGCTGACTACAAAAAATTTAACATTGCTGTACTTAACGAAAAGTCCTCAATCGCTGATAAACAAATACCACAAACCGAAGGTGACCGCTGCGACAATCACAACCAGAATAACAAGCTTTAGTCCACCAAAGCCGCTTTTCTGTTCGAACTCAAAATCTAGGTCATCGTCATCGTCTGCACTCGGGTCATTTTTACTGTTCATGATATAACTATTTAAATCAGAAAAGCGGCTTCTTTCTTCCGCCCCTACTTCTGTTTCCTCCAGAGTACCCAGATCAGTCGGTCTTTTCGGGATCATAGCGGTATCTTCTGCGTTGTAGGCTTCATCAGCTTTATTCAAATCATCCACTGCCTCAGTATCAGCAAGCGGGCTGAAGCTGTTCGGACTTGTTTCCGCCGGATCATTGATTTCGCTTATACCCTCTATTCCATTAAAATCATCTTCCAGGGAAGCCGCTTGGGAGATAAACAGTCTTTGCAGTTCATCCTGCCCCGAATTTTGATCACCAAGCAGAATTGTTCTGATCTCCTCATTGTCTTCATCCGAATCTCCGGCAAAAACAGGCCCTGCTTCCGCTTGATCCTCTTCCGGAGACTTCCCGGCCGTCCGGCCATATTCTCCGTTGGTCTGGTCAAATTCCCCGGTGTTCTGGTCATACTCGTCCATAGCACTGTCATTAATATCAGCCTCATCTTCAAGACTAAACTGCCTTCTGATGCTTTCCGCATTTTCCTCGGACAGTTTGGGCTCTATATCTTTCCAATACAAGCCTCCCTCCAACAACTGCCGGAGTTCCTCAGGATCAAGCCAAATCTCTTTTTTCTTATCATTTTTCATTCTAATATTTCCCCCACAGGTTGAAAATTCAGTCGAGTAAAGTATTATAAAGTATTATTTAGTAGTTCTACAAAGAAATTGTTTATCCTTCGTGCCGTATTTCTCAATTCAGATAAAATTTGCATCTTATCTTTTTCAGGATAAAATAGGATTAATAACTTTGATTAGAGAAAGAAGGAACCCTATGCCGTCTCTTTATCCGGAATTTAAGTTTTGTCCCGTGTGTTCTGCCGCACTGGAGTATAAACTAATTGAAGACAAAAAGAGGCAAAGCTGCCCGGCCTGTGACTATATCCACTGGGGGGAATACTCCCTGGGCGTAGGTGGTCTTTTGCTTCAAGACGACAAAGTACTCCTCGTCCAAAGAGCGCATAACCCCGGTAAAGGAAGATGGACCATTCCCGGCGGCTATGTAGAACAGAATGAAAAAATTGCCCAAGCGGTTGTCAGGGAAGTCCGCGAGGAAACCGGCATCCTATCGAAGCCTGTAAGCATTCTGGCAGTCCGCGATTACCCTGAAGATATCCCGAACGTGAAACACAATATTTATATTGTCTTCTTTCTTCGCGGTCTGGGCGGTCAATTAAAACATGATCCGGTCGAGGTAATCCAGGCCGGTTTCTACTCGCTCGAAGATTGTCGTAATTTACCTATCGCCCCGATGAGTCTTGAAGTGATCACAAAAGCAATCGAACACACCGGAAAAGAAAATCCTTTCCCAGGACTAATTCACAAAGAAGGAGTCCCTGTATTCGGTGCGCTTTCCGAACTATTCACTTTAATCTAAAAATAATTAAATTTAGGGTTAACCGTGATACTGATTATTAAGGGATATTTTACAATAAGTAAAATATCCCTCCCTGTCACAAACTATGATCATGCTAAAACGATATTTAATTTACGGGCTGATGGGCTGGAGCCTCGAAATAATCTGGACAGGACTTGATTCTCTTATTCACGGGGATTTTCGGCTAATGGGCTTTACCAACCTTTGGATGTTTTTTATATATGGTTCCGCTGCTATTCTTGAACCTTTACACGATTTAATTTCAGGATGGAGGTGGCCTTTGAGGGGACTCGTTTGGCTCACAGCAATCTGGGGGATAGAATATTTTAGCGGTCTGTTTCTACTTAAAATTCTGGGGGTCTATCCTTGGCGGTATACGGATCCGCTGGCGATAAACGGACTCATTACACTCAGCTATGCCCCGGTATGGTTTATCGGCGGCCTTCTCTTTGAGCGGGTTCACCGTAAACTTGATGCTTTCGTTATACTCACAAACAGATATTCAGAAAGGTAAACGGTAAACAAGCTCAAGGACATACCCATATAATGATACCTGGATGTGTATGCCTGGGTTATTCTGAGAGGATTTTTGCTAATTCTTCGGGGGTATTTACAGGCTCCCTGCAAGTAAAATCCCTGCAGACGTAAACCGATAGGTCCCTACCGACAGGGTAATCATCCATTCTTGGGATTAACTGTCCTAACGAACCGTCATTGTAGGCCACTGCAGCATATGGATGAAAATCCTTAAAAATGACGGTCTGCATTTTTTCTAGCGTTTGATTAGCGGAAGATCCCGACAATACCAGTTCCTCGCCTTGATTTAAGGCGTATTGGATCGCCTGAAGGAAAGCTGTGTATCCCGGAGGATAGTCCTCAACAGTCGTCCGGAATGAATTGATTTGTTTTTCAGCCCGTTCTTGCCATTTTGACAGTCCGGTAAGTCTCCACAGCCTCACTAGATTGCAGGCGCTCATTGAGTTCCCGGAAGGCATTGCACCGTCATAGATCTCCTTAGGCCTGAGTAGCAGTTCCTCAGCATCACAACCGGTAAAATAATATCCCCCGTTCGTTTCATCCCGGAACAGTTTTTCCTGCTCTTCCTGAAGAAATATCGCCTGCTCCAGGTATTCTGTTTTTCCGCACGCCGTATAGAGTTCCAGCAACCCGTGGACTAGAAAAGCATAATCATCGAGATAACCAGGTATACCTGCCTCACCATCCCTGTACCGGGCGAGCAGTCTGCCGCGGGAATCAAACATCCTGTCTCTGATAAAACCTGCGGCATTTTCTGAGGTTAGAAGAAGACTCTTTTTATCATTTTCCCAAGAGAGATCACCTGAGAGCACCTGCACTCCTTTGGCTAAAGCTCCAATCATCAAACCATTCCAGGAAACCAGGATCTTATCATCTTTAGCCGGGTGGACTCTTTTTTCTCTTGCTGAAAACAGAATGGTATTACAAATGTCCAACATCTCGTCCAGTTCGTCTCCAGTCAGACTATAGCGGGAAGTGAGGTCCCCAACACCGACATGAAAGATGCGTGAAGGAATATTTTTTCCTTCATAATTACCTTCATCCGTTATGCCATACGCATCACAATAGATATCCGCCACTTCTTCTTTTTGCTTAGAAAGAGGTTTAAATCCGTTTTTAAGCTCTCTTTCTTTTTGAAGGGATTCAATTCCATCCTGGAGTGTTTTTCTAATCTCATCTTTGGACCAAAGATAGTATTTGCCCTCCTCCCCTTCAGAGTCGGCATCTTCCGCACTGTAAAAGCCTCCTTCCGCAGAAGTCATATCGCGCAGAATGTACCGGAAAATATTCTGTGCAACCCGGCGGTATTTTTGGTTTTTCGTCCGCTGAAAAGCTTCTAAATAGACACGCGCCAAACCGGCGTTGTCGTAAAGCATTTTTTCAAAATGAGGGACCAGCCAGTAACGGTCTGTGCTATAGCGTGCAAAGCCAAACCCGATATGATCGAAGATCCCTCCGTCAGCCATGCTGTCCAATGTTTTTTCAACCATCGCCAATGCTTTGCTCTGTGGCTCTTCCATTGAATACCGCAGTAAAAAACCCAGGTTATGGGGAGCCGGGAATTTGGGAGCACTGCCGAATCCCCCGTATTTTGAATCAAACTTGTTTTCCAGCAGTTCATATCCTTTGCCCAGTAGGGTTTTACCCCAGATCGCTATATCACCGCTGTCTTTTTCTTTCTCTGTAAATGGCAGGGTCTGCTTGTTCTTTGGCACGGCAGACGTGGCGTTTTTATCCCCTCGATAATGCCTGGTAACTGTTTCGTAAAGTTCCGCTGCCGTTTGGATGACTTTATCTTTCTCTGTCTGCCACAACTCACCTACCTGACTCAAAATATCCATGAGACCAGGACGTCCGTAATGGCTGTGTTTTGGGAAATAAGTTCCGGCAAAGAAAGGCTGTTTATCCGGCGTCATCAGCACTGTCAGCGGCCAGCCCCCTGCTCCGGTCATCACCTGACAATAGGTCATGTACAGTTGGTCAATATCCGGTCTTTCTTCCCGGTCCACCTTAACCGGAATATAACTGCGGTTCAGAATTGCGGCGACTTCTTCATCCTCGAATGATTCCCGTTCCATGACATGGCACCAGTGACAAGTTCATCATAGTAGACAAGTCAGCTATACCCAATAGAAAGGAAAACCGGCTTATCCTCTGATTTTGCTTTGGTAAAGGCTTCATCACCCCAAGGGAACCAATCCACTGGGTTGTAAGCGTGCTGAAGCAGATAAGGCGACTTTTCATTCGCTAATCTATTGGGTATTTTATTTTGATTGTCCACATGACCACCTCCTTTTTTTATGAATGTACACCCCATATGCACTTTCAATTTATTTGAAGTTGACAATTACTTTTATATCGTCTCCGTTTTTCTGCCAGACTATGCTTTCAATAATAGTACGGTAGAGATCATTACGAGCCGCATTATCGGTTGTCTCAGTAATGTTTTCAAGAAAAGCGTCCAACATCTTTTGCCGGTCTGCATTTGTTATTTTAGCGGTAGACTTAGCTTTTTTCTTTAGTTCATAAAGCGTATTGCTTGTATGATAAATTTCATCTTCCCACTTCTTTTTTCTTCTAAGCCATTCACTTCGGCAATAATCCCCATATTCATAAGCGTCATTGACAACTTCCAATGCCCGCTTCTGCCTTTGAAGATTAGCGTCACATTCTATGATCATTTCATTAATGCTGTTTAGTGTATCATTTTCAGCCTCAGTTTCATTTGCAATAAAGTCAACCTTGTATTTCTTTATTTCCTCAAGCACCATTTTCTCAATGAAAGATATTCTTATACCTTCATTACGGCATTTTTCCCCCACGGGGTTAATATACCAGCACGGCTTCATAAATACTTCATTCCGCTTTACGTAGTAAGTATGGGAATGACCGCATTTTGCGCATTTAATCAGCCCGGAAAAAGCATATGTTTGATGGCGAGCCTTGGTACCGATCAGCTTCCTGTTTCCTATCAACTCTACAATTCTATCATGTTCTTCCTGCGTTTTAGCTGGCTCGTGACAGTTTTCGACCACTACCCATTCGCTTTTAGGAAAGACTTTCAAAGCCTTGGCGTTTGGGCGTTTCTGTTTATGACCATCTCCCTGGGTCTTATTGCTGATAATTTTCCCTAAATGGGTTTCGTCTGTCAACAACCTTTGAACAGTTTCTCCTCTCCAGTAATTCGACTTAACCGTAAGGATACCTTTTCTGTTAAAATTTTCAGCTATTTTCTGCGGAGGTATTCCTTTTATAGCTTCCTCAATCATATTTCTGTAAATTATATATCTTTCGTCATGGATGACAATTCCTTTGGGATTGTACTTATCTTTATAACGCTGATAGACATAAGGAAACGGCGGGATGCCGTTTGTCCATTGTCCCCGTCTTGCCCCAATTTTCTTTCCTTGGCGCAGCCTCTTGGTTATCATCTTGTATTCCTGCCGGGCAAAAAATCCCTTTAAATCGGCATATGTATCATCAATATCATCATTCAGGTCGTAAATTTTATCCGGAGTGATAATGAGCGTATTTGATTTTTGAAACGCCTTTTTGAGCCGGTCTTGCTCTCCCAGATCTCCCCTGCCTAACCTGTCATATTCAACAACACAGACAGCATCGTATACCCCTTCCTCGACTTCTTTCAAAAGCTTACAAATCTTCGGGCGCAGATCGATGCTGTCTGATGTTCCGACTTCCATGTACTCCACATATTTAAAATTGTTTCTTTTGCATAGGTCAATAAGAACCATGCGATGCTTTTCCAAATCCTCCATGCCCTCCGCACGGGATTTTCTAATATATATAGCTACATATCGGATAATGAATTTTTTATCCTCAATACCCAATATGCTCACCTCCAAACAAAAATAAAGCATCACACTTAAATAAATGAAAAACACTTGCCTTTGTGAATATTATCAATTTGCGAATAAGTAACGTCAAAGGTACGGAATACAGAGGATTATTGTAATTTTAAGCTTTACAATTATGAACTGGGCGGATCAGTATATTCAACTCGTTGTTTTCCTGAAGTTGGTACAGCTTCTTTTGAAATTGTCTAAGTGCTTGGTTAGATGGTTTATTCGCAATTACAGTAATTCTCAGTTTGCTTTCGCTGGACATTATGTCTCCTCCTCATTATCCTAATGAATCTGCAGCGGTAAGGGTATGCCTTATTTTAGAACCACTTATAGATTTAAATTGGCATACCCTTACCGCTTCTGTTTTGGTTTACTAAGGTTATTGGTTTTATCCGGCAGACGGCGGTTGACCGTCTCATAGGAATTACACCTCCCCGTCAGCGACCGAGGCGTACTCTGGGACTTAACCTCGACTGCACGCAAGTATCATTATCCCGCCGTATGTGTCATGGCCATAAATGCTACCAGCATTTATTTATTGCACGGGTATTTGTCGCTTCCACCTCAAGGTGATCATGGCGTACCTGCAATATGGCTTTCCTTTTCTAGGACATACGGGGAAAGTACCGGATAAAACACATATTCAATTTTCAAAGAACCTCCGAGGGGGTAGATAAAAGTCCCTCTATTAATCAGCAGATTTTTTGGTCGTTTATACCCCCCCTTTTGAAATTTTTAGGAAATTTTTTAACGGAATTGATCGAGTCGGCTTAACTTAACTCCCTACTTTTATTCCGCTAGCTTTTGTACATCCAATAATGTTTAGAAAAGAAAAGACACCGCAATCTTGCGATGTCAAATTTCATTGAGCAAAACAGTATCATTTCAGCTTTTTATCCGTTATCGAAAACAAGTCTTAGATTCATTTCCGTCCTCCGCGATTCTTATAATCCTTTTGAATTTCGTCGTTCCAGCCTTCTGGCATTGCGGAGCATTCGCGGAATGAAGCAACGGCCTCACTCATCACACGAAAATTCAATTCAACACCTTCTTTGTCTGCGTGATAGTTCTGGGCGCGGTCTGCGGGAATCCCAAATCGTCCAGCTGTTTCAACAGCGTCGATATTTGCACCGAGAAAGATAAACTCCCACCCATAATTTTTCTTTTGCCGCTCGATCTGCGCCTTGACCTTATCAGCCGAATATTCACGGCTGGAATTCTCCTCGCCGTCCGTGATAATAATAAACATTACCTTCTCAGCACGGTAATCGTCGGCTGTGTGTTTTTGAGCGTTGCCAATTTTGTGGATTGTCCTGCCAATAGCATCAAGCAGTGCCGTTGAACCGCCAACAGCATATTCCTTCTTGGTAATTGAGCTAACCGCCTTGATGTCGATACGGTCGTGGAGCAGTTCATAGTTGTTGTCGAACAGCACAGTCGTAATGTGGCATTCTCCGTCTACCGACTTTTGCTTTTCGAGCATCGAGTTGTAACCACCAATTGTGTCGCTTTCCAAGCCGCCCATTGAACCGCTCTTGTCGAGTATAAAAACAAGTTCTGTTAATCCTTTTTTCATTTTTCATGTCCTCCTTAAGTTTCATTACGACTTAAGGATAATAGTTTCGGCGGGACGGGTGGTCGCTTCGGAAGTGACATCTTACAAAATTGCTTTTGATTTTACTCCTTGTTTATCATTACTATCCCACCACGGATGCTTCATGCAAGAAGTAGTACTTACCATCTTTAATAATAATCTGAACACCTTCATCATATACTTCTTCTGGTTTATTTAAAGCTTTCGGCTTAGGTTTGGTTTGAGTGTTAATCTTTTGAACCAATCCTTGTTTTAATTCCTTGTATTTCCACTTTTCATCTACAAAACCTGGTATTGCCGAAAACAATCTATCAACTCCGGTCTTTGAAATACGATTTTTATCCAAATCAATACATAGTGATTTAACCTGTCTATCGTGCCATTGCTCTAGCAAATTTCTGGTTTGTACCGATTGCTCTAAATACTTGTTAAATAAGGAATAGCTCATATCACTTGATATGCCGCCTTTCCCAAATAAATATGTCAATTTGCTGATTTCCTCAAGAACGGTAACTAATATATTCTGATATTCAACAAGAATATTAAATACATCAATTTTTTTCTGATACTTTTTATAATCGAGATTAGGACTCTTTTGAGAAATGTCGGTTATCGTTATATTCACTTGTCCAAGTAGTTCAGTAGTAATACCTTTTAAATTTTCTAAAGTTGTTAGTTTGATTTTCCTTTGTTCGTCATTTTCCATAATTTCAGAACTGAATTGAGAAATCTCCCTAACGCGAGAAAGTAAAGATAAAATCCTACTCTTTAATTCCATCTCTTGAAAGTCGCTTATTTTGTCTATGCTCTTTGTCATAGTCTCTAGCTTGGAATTTATCTCCGACATATAATATTGCCCGACAACCAAAGAACCAACATTTATGACATTTGCAACACCGTTAGCTACCAAAGTAGCCTTAGAAATTTTTGTAGGGTCTACTTTAACAAAATTTGCTTGTCCTTTAATTCTTTTTGTTCCGCGATAAATACCTCTTACAGCACCTTCCATTTGTTTAGATTTTGTAAGGGTTGCTCCACTTGGAATTACCGCTTTATATAACTCAACACTTTTAAGAGCTTTTTTTGTAATTGTTTTTGCTGCGATTTCCGCTGCAGCCGGAATAGTCTCTGAGATTCGGGCAATAACCGTACGGTCTGTAATTTCAAATAGACTTTTTTCATCAAATTCGGTTGTCACCGGCAGTCGCTCTATTGGTATGGTTATTCCGCTTTCTTGAACACATTCTGCCTCAAGTGCCTCAGAAGTAATTGGGGCAGAATTTACAGTGTCTAAAACATCTTTGCTGTAAGAATTAGCTTTTCTCCTTGATTTAATTACCAAGGCAGCAATCAAAGCAACGATTATTATAGATAGTATTATTACCAGAAAATAATCCATGATTTCACCCTCCCAGCAACGGCTGGTCGTATTTGAACAGTACTTCATTAATCTCAAAAATGTCGTACTTCCTGCTGACAATAAAGTATTCGACAATAACGTCGAACTTCTGGCTGTGGGACAGGGCATAGCCAGCCCGCTCCAAAAGGTCATCCGTTTCATCGAGTGACAGCTCCAACGCCACTGCAAGGGCAACGGCAGTGCGCTTGCTCGGTGTATAACCTTTTCCGGTTCTGATTTTGGAAAACAGCTTTCGGTCAAGGTTGGCGCGTTTGTAGATTTCCACGTCCGTCTTGCCCTTGGCATCAATCAACCGCAGGAGTGTCTCCGAGAATGGCTCGTCCAGGCTGCCTATCAGCTCGTCAATACCAGTGCCAACAGTCGGGGCTTGCGTGGGTGACGGCACGTTATACCTGATAAAATCAGCTTCCTCAAGGACTTCACGCTCGACATCAAGCAACTCTTGCCGAGTATACTTGTGTTCTGCGACGTAATGCTCATCAATATAGCTCTCGACTTCACCGATAAGCTTCTCACTGACCGTGAACGCCGCCTTATCAAATACGGCGAGATACACTTCCAATTCGTGTTCTCCGAGGAAGTCTTGGATAGCTCCCGTGGCAACTTGCAGGGCTTCGTCTTTCGGGTAACCATAAATACCGCTCGAAATCAGCGGAAATGCTATGCTTTCGCATTTGTTCTCTACCGCTCGTTTCAGACTGTTTATGTAGCATAGGCGTAGTTGCTCTTCCTCACCATTCTTGCCGTCACGGTAAACTGGTCCCGCTGTGTGGACAACAAACTTGGCGGGCAGCCCGAACCCCGGTGTAATGACTGCGTCGCCAGTTTGAATCGGCCCGAGTTTTTTGCAGGCCGCTTGCAGTTCGGAAGCGCCCGCCGCCTTGAATATGGCCCCGCAAACGCCTCCACCCATTTGAAGCGCGGTGTTTGCAGCATTGATGATTGCGTCAACCTTCATTTTCGTAATGTCCTGCCGGACTATGGTAAAGGGCATATGGTCACCTCATATTTGAGCTATCCTCGAAGCTGTTTCTTCACTTTATACGTTTTGCTCGTTCGCGGTAATATGTCCACGTTTATAAGTTGAGAGGTCAATATGGATGTTTTTCCATCCACTCGATGGAACGATAGCATCAGATTGATGCCTTGACTGTAATTTGTTATTCTTCCGTTCTCGGGAATAGGTCGATAGTGGCTTTTATGTGTGTTATCCGTTTGTGGAACAATTCAGCAGTCTTAATCAGTTCTTGGGAACAATTCGATATATATAATGGCGATTAGCGATTAGCGATTAGCGATTATCTTAGCGTAAGCATCGCAAACAGCCGTTACAACGGTTTCAACTTCATCTATACAGTTGTATTTGCCGTATGAAATGCGAATAGCCGACTTTGCCTGTTGCTCGGATAGCCCCAGCGCAAGCAACACATGCGACGGTTCATCTTTACCGGAATTACAAGCAGAACTTGTGGATACACATACCCCTTTCAAATCAAGAAGATGCAAAAGCGATTCTCCAGAAATATTATCAAAGCCTAGATTGACTGTTCCTGGTAGTCGGTTCTCACAATCTCCATTAATCCTCACAAATGGGATTCTTTCTTTTATTCCCTTCACTGTTTTCTCAACCATAGCCCTTAAGAGCTTTACTCTTTCGGCCATTTCGCCGACGCTTTCCTCAATAGCGTAACCCGCCGCGACTATTCCGGCAACATTCTCTGTTCCGGCACGGATCCCGCGTTCTTGTTCACCGCCGAAAACCAACGGCGATAATTCTAATCCTGACCGCTTATATAAAATTCCCGTGCCTTTTGCTCCATTAAATTTATGGGCAGACGCAGTTAAGAAATCTACATTCAAAGACTTAACATCGACAGGGATATGTCCGACTGCTTGCACTGCATCGGTATGAAACAGGATACCTTTGCCTTTCAAAAGTTGGCCTATCTCTGCAATCGGCTGTACTGTTCCAATTTCATTGTTGGCAAACATAATCGAAACCAGTTTTGTATTGAGTTTGATTGCCGCTTTAACTCTCTCGATTTCAATGAAGCCCTTGCTATTAATCGGTAAATAGGTGACTTCAACTCCTTTTTCTTCAAGAGCATGGCAAGCGTTCAAAACCGAGTGATGTTCTATAGACGACGTAATAATATGAAAAGCTTCACCATTAAAATCGGCTAACCCATGCAAAACCCACGAATTGGATTCCGAACCGCCGGAGGTAAACGTGATTTCAGACGGCATCGAATTAATCGCAGTGGCAACCTGAAGTCGAGCCTGTTCGACTGCGCGTTTTGCTTTTACACCAATTGAATATAGGCTAGACGCATTGCCGTACTGCTCCTGTAAGAAAGGTAGCATTTTGGCAAGAGCCAATTCGGATATTTTTGTTGTTGCGGCATTATCAGCGTAAATCACGTTTTCACCCCCCTAAAATAAAGTACATCCTTGCTCCTTAAATTCTTCAACCTTAGCGAGCAGAAACTCAGCGTCAACCTCCAAATACTCAGAAAGGCAATCAAGACAATAAAAGGTCTTGGCACCCTTATTCAAAAGCTTTTTATTGAGACCCATCTCGTTTTTGTTCAAGTCTTCTTTTCCGCAAACATAACAGATTTTACCCTTCATATAGTTATACCTCTCTTATTCCGAATACAGGTACATCTTTTCCCTTGTACTCATTGTCGAGAAGTCCCAATTGAGTTTTGATTATGTCGCGCATACGATATGCTCGTTGTAAACAATAACGCTTGAAATCTGAAGCAGAAATATCTCGTGCAGTGCGAACATTCGGAAACAGTAATTTTAAGTATGCTGTGGCAATACGCTTTACAGCCTCGGTATCACGGGTGTCTGATTTATCAGGCACTTCTACAAGCTCGTCAACAATTGCACGATAACTCATATCGTCTCGAAGTTCGTGTAAAATGGAACAGAAGTATTCCGAGTTTAATGCCCAACCCGATATCTTCAAATCTTCATTCATTCTAGGGATATGCCATCCTTTGATGAATCCATGAAAACGGTCAATAAGTGCCGATTCATGGAAAGACTTAGGCAGTTCACTAAACATATTACTGAACCCACCGTCATCCATTATTTCTTTGCTGATATTGCCGCAAAGAACGAATCCGGCATCCGCGGCACGTTCATAAGAATCAATCTTAATAATTCCTGATTCAAGGTATGCTTTCAATACGGTGCGCATTTCATCAACATCACCGAATTGAATTGTTTGAATTTCGTCGAGCACAACGAAGTCGCTCGTGGCTACTAAGCCCTCGGTATGACGTGTCTTATGATAAAAGAGGGTGGCGCGGCTTATTTTACTATCAGTTGGTAAAGCTCCAAAACGGCTCACACGACCAAAGAGATACGATTTACCTGTGCCTTTAGGTGCAAGTTCAATAAGGTTGAGCCGTTTTTCGACAAATGGAAGTAGTCGCGTGAGCATGGTGAGTTTCGTTTCTTCGTCTGAGTATCCACCCGCATTGTAATCCACTGCGCCAAGTAAAACATCAATCCATTCAGCCGTTGAAAATTCTTTTCGTGCATCTTTGTAGTATTCAACATCAACCGTATATGGACAAAATGGCTTGAACGCAGTAAGCTTTATTTTGCCTTTATTCGCACCTTTTGCAGATGAACCGCTCTTTGTTTCAGGTGCAAACAAAATATCTGCATCTTCTGGAGAACGATAGCCAATTTCGACCATACCCCATGTTTCGCCGTGAAGCAAATCATCTTTACAGTCATCCCATACATCTTCTTCGATTATTGTGTCTTTGAAGGTCAACCCATAATCCGGTAAAGCAAAATAAACCTGCTTTTTTTCTACGCTAATTTCTGTGGTAATTTTAGCAAGAAAACGAACTTTTTCATTGCCCATAACAACACGGTCTTTTATTGCACTCCAGTCATCTTTGCGCGGCAAATAGGTCTGCACGAATTTCAAAACTTCTTCTGTGTCGTATTCTCCATTTTCGTCTTCAAACTTCTTCAAAAGCCAGTCGCGCATAAATGACGGCAAGTTTAATGCTGAGAAGAAATTTGTCTTTCTCAAATCCTTATAGACAACCATCTCATCAAAACAGTTGCGTAGTGTTTCTATCATAGCACGACCTCCTAAAACATACTGTCAAAATCATCGTCGCCGCTCTTTTTTTGCGTTTCGCTAAGAACGTCGAGATTGATTTTGCCGATTAAATTATCGCTGTCAAATACATCAGCAAGGTATTTGCCCGGGCGTTTAATTTCAGTTCGAATGCGATAATGGTTCTTGTCAATTTTCTTAGCTACGAACGGGGTTAAAATACCCTTGATAACCACACTCACTCGCTGCAATTCAGTTTTTGAAAACAGCATAAATTCTAATGGCTTTCTGAAACTTGCAATAAGCCTGTCATTATCTACAACCTCGACAGAAGTGTCAGGATTTGCGAGTGTAATTTCAATAATCGGGATAACGACTTCTTCCAAAGACGCTCCACCGTGAACTTCGACATTTGCCCTGCGACTTCCTTTGAATCGCCCGTAATTAGCAAGTACCAAGAATTGCCCGTCAGGACTTTCGGTAGCAAAAGGCAAATCATACAATGTTGGCGAATAATCCGCGGGTTTCTTACGACAACGTCCACTGTGCTCACCTTTGGTATCGGTGTCGTATTTTTCTTCTTGCTCATTTATGACAGCAAGACGGCTCGCACCATGATCGCTGGCGATTAGAACTTTCTTGCAGTGATGTAATGCGAGTTTTGTTGCCGCTTTTTCGAGAACTTCAGAAATAATATCCAACTCTTTAGCAAGATGAATCGGAGGATTACCTGGCTGATGAATATAGCCACCGCTTTCTTTATGCTTTAATTCATCAAGCCTTTGTTCTTTTTCCTTTTGGCCTCTCCATTCAAAATAAAATTCGTTGTTCATTGATGTTATTGTAGGCAATTCAGCCTGTGCAATGTGAATGCGAAGCGATAAGCCTTTGTTTTCACACAATTTTTGAATGTAGCTGAGAAATTCCACGCTAAGTGCGTCTATCCAGTAAAGATAAGTGTCGTTTAAATTAAGTGCGGTCAAGACTTCACTACGCGTACGCAAGCTGTTATATTTCCGCTCGATAGCCAGCGTTTCAACTTGCGTCAAGAAATCGTCTTTAATGGCGTTGCTGATCTTTTGACTTTTGTAGCTTTCAAAATATTCTGTCAGCAGTGTATTGAGTTCTCCGTTCACTTTTGGGTCAACGAAAATGTATTTTCGCAAGTAATCAACCAGTGCTGAATACACAATTTCAGCACGTTTCAATAGAGTTTCTTTATCGACGCTTGAAAAAAGTGCAATAAATTCCTCGCGCTCAGTCAATGTCCTATCTGTGAGTTTATATATACTTTCTGTTAAGTCACGCCTATTTTCCGAAACAAAAGCGGCGATATCTGACTCGGCAAATTTCTCTACAAGAACTTTTCGCTCGTTGTAAAAAGTATCAAATCGCCGATCTGTGTGAGGTACATTAATGATTGCATTTATGATATTTCGCTTGAAATCCGCAAATAAAGTCGTCGTTTCAATGACATACTTCAAATATGAATTGCTTATTTCTGATAACTTCAATTTTAAGGTAATGAAGTACAGCCAATTCTTATAGCCCACTCCGTTTATCCAAGCGGAAAACACATTTTCAGGATTGTCGCCAAATTCTTCAATAAGAGCGTTTATTTCGCCGTTAGCTGCATTTAGTGACGACAGAAATTCAGTCCACTGCTCGTCTGTTCCGAAAATTTTAGCAATAGAGAAAGTGGGATGAATGTGTTTTATAGCGTCATATGCAGAATTTATCTTGCTTACCACAAACATTGGGCAGTCAAAAATAACGTTTGACTTTGCTCTTATCTTTGTTTTCCCGCATTCAAATTCGTCCAGCAGTGCCTTTATACCCTCTATTGCGTGCAAGTTTAGATTTGAAGGTATAAAAGCAACGCTAAGAGCGGAGCTTGTGTCATCCGTGAACAGAACGCGCCTCCCGTCAAAACGAGTAGGGTCAGCATTTTGAAGCCGTAGCACGACGCTAGTAACTCCTCGAAGAAGTATAACAACACGGGCATTGCCGACTTTCATGTCTTTTATTTTAGATAAGCGATCAAAAGCAGCTTCTTCGCCACATAACGCAAGATATTCCCCAAGTCCGAGTATTACTATTTTTTTATCGGGACTTTGTCCGTCAATATCGGCAAAATCCACATTGCCAATAAGGCTATCCAGGTTCGGGCGTTTATCAGTGTTTCTGCATAGCTCGCTGACTTTGACGGACTTTAATCCAGCTTCTGACAGCTGTGTTTTTATGCTCTCGTAATTGCCATCGCCGACCACGAGGAAGAAAGGTGCGTTAACACTTGTATTTGACAAGTACTTTGTTACCTCATTCAAAGTCAGATACCCCCTCGTGTAATAATCTCTATCCCAACCGCTGCATTCTCCTTCACAAGGCGTTTGATATATACATCACGCTCATTATCCGTCATCTTTCCGAGGATTGATAGAGCGGTGTCGCTACCGCCTGCAAAATACTCTGCCTCCGCAAGTTTCTTGACTTCAGCTTGGACTGCCGGGTGAGAGAACCAGTCATATGCTTCTATTGTTAAGCGTTCAAGGCGCTCTCTCACTTTTGCCGTTGTAAGCATTTTAGAATAACTGCCAATGATGTACTTAACAAAAGCCTCATCTCGCTTCTCCACACTTTGTAAATCCTCAAAGAATGAAGCGTTATCAAGATATGCAAGCGCATCCTTTATAGCAAATTCAGGCGGATTAGTTTGATTTAGTGTTTCAAATGTTTTCTTTGCCTTGTCGTAGTCATCACCCACTACCAGCGCCAATATCGGTGTGCTGTATTTAGATGACCATTGTTTCGGTGTAGCTGTGTTTGTTCTATCTTTCCATAAAGCAAACAGCTTTACTTTCAATTGTCCCTTGCGAAACTCATCCGCCTTATCTCTAACCTTTATGTTACACTCGCTTGCGGTCATCGAGAACATACCAACAGGAAGTGTGCCAATTATTTTACCCACATCATCCACATCAACTAAATCGAGACCGTCAAGATATGGCGAGTAGATATCAATAAACAGCGATTTTTCATCGTTTAAGAGTTCTGCAAACTTTGTCCCATTAGACTGCAACTCGGCAAGGAACGTCTTGTATTGCTCGTGCAGTAGTTCGGTTTGCCCATAAATTTTTGCCATAAAATCGATGAGCTTTACGAGGTGTGGATACTTTATTTTGAAACCTTCAGCCGAAACATGAACAAATTTCAACCTATCACGCCAAGCAGCGAGAGCTGTTTTTAGGGAATTTGTATTAGCCGAAAGAATGCTGTTGGTTTCACGCGCGACTCCATACTCAGTCAGCAACTTGCGAATTTCTTCTTCGCCAGTTGTTTTTATCCATAAGCGAGAACGTTCGACGCTGAACAGTCTTCGAATGTCGTCGATGAGATTCGCCTCTGCATTGATATCACGAGCAAGGTCAAGGATTTTTCCGCCTTCAAAAGTTTTCAAATACTCACGAATACCATTTTGGCAGTTTTCTTTGGTGATTAACCTTTTTAAATTTTCGCCCAAAGTGGACTTAACCTGGGCAAGTTTGCCGATTTCGATGGCGATTTGTTGCGCTTCCGCTCCTTCTTTTTGAACAAGCGCTATATACTTTTCAACAACATCGTAAACGCCAAACTCGTCAATCTCAGAAAGTACCCAAATAGGCAATCCAAGGTCAGTCATCTTCTTGCCGACAGATATTGCCGCAATACCAACGGTTGAACAGGAGTCAGGTAAAATATCAAAGGCTTTTTCAGATAGGGAGTAGAACGCCTTTTCATCTGCTGTCATCCTTGCGATATAGGTGTCTTTGTATTTAGCAAGGTTAGAGTTACCTATGTAATCGCTGAGCATAAAGGCAAGCGTTTCCTCTTTAGATACGTTTTCAAACGGCTTACCAGTATTGTCAATAAAGCGATACGTATCGTTGCAATATTCTTTCAGCAAGAATCCGGCGAGGAACGCAGAAAGATTGCTCTGCGAAAATCCGAATTCTTCTTCCAGCATATTGTATAGGTCGCGGATAGAAACCTGCCCACCACTATTTTCAAATGCATCATTAATTTTCTTTTCAAGGGCGATCTTGATCTTTGAAATAGGCAATGCTGATAGGACAGGTTGTTCCCAATATCTATCGACTTTCCATACAGAATTGGGAGCGACATCTAATGTATATTTCTCAATATTCGCAACGTCATTACCAGAAGTCACTAATGCACCGTGTTTAGCACTCGCTTTTCCTTGAGAAAGTTTCAACATCCTTTCAGTCAAGCCTTTGTTGAAGTCCATAATTAGCTTATATTTTGTGACAACAAAGCTTTGCAATGCACCGATTACGCCCGTTGCATTCGGATGACGCTCACCTGCACGATTCGCAGAGGAGTAAACGATAAATGCTCCTCTTTCAATACTGTTCTTCCATTCGGTATCAAGGATGTTTCGAGCATCTTTCGCATACTTCTTCGCAAGGTCTTTATCGTTGCCGCTGTAATACATCGACATTGCCTGGAATTCTACATACCGCTCAACGGCATCTGCACCAAGCGGCGTTGAGAGCGCATCAATGAAAATAATATGTTTATAATCATCGTTTGCAGCGGCTTCCGCGATTGCTTTGCGGAATGACGGTACTTCCGTATCATCTTTAGCAAAGCAAAGAACGGCAACGAAACGCCAACCGTAGTCTTTATCTTTAAGGGAAGTCAGCAATCTGGTAAAGTCCGCGCCTGCGGAGGCTGTGAGCAGTTTACCATTCGGTGGCTCAATGTCGAATCGTAATTTTAACGCAGGAGTCAATGACAACACACTTGCCAAATCACCCTCTGCAATAAGTTTAGCAGTTGTTAAGCTTGAACGCAGGTCGCTTTTGTTTTTCTCAATTTTAGCTTGATCGCCCGCAAGTGCAACAACAGCATAAACCTCTTGATTGTTACCGATTTTGCGTTTAATCAACACCCCGTCGTTGACAAGTTTTTTTGCAATAGAAATTGCAGCATTTCCTTCCAGTTCTGAAATGCCTTCAAAGGCAAGCGACAGATTTTTATCGATAAGACGGAACAGTTCTATCTGATTGCCCGTGCGTTGGTCGATTGCTTGGATAATAAGAATCGTCTTTAAAACAGATTGTTCTTTTTTGCTTAGATTTTGCTGGCGCGGGTATGTATCAAGTATCGACTGAATATCAGCCGTGAGATTATTTCTACCTTTTTCATAGAAGAAATTCCACAGTAAATCAACCGTCAATAAAGGGCGGTCGCCATCTGATGCGGTATTGGAGATAAACCACTGAAACGCCTCAACATCCTCGTTGTCTGCTGTTTTGATAAAGTCGAACATGCTACGCTGGTTCGCCTCAAATGCAGTTGCTATATATTTCAGAACCATTGCTGCATATGGATGGAGTGGCATAATTTTTTTGATTACTTCAGTATTTGTAATGCCAGCCGTCTGCATAACAGCACGGCTTGATTCCGGCACAAGTGCATAGAGATTACTTGAAGTGCTGCCCCATGTGGTTTTGGCAGCAGGATTCACTTCAAGCGCACTCCCGATAAGGTCAAACGCTATGCTATCAGGCAGAGTAATTTCCGTAAACTCATAACGTTGTTGAACGACTTTCCATGCTTGATCTTGTGAGTTTGTGATAACGCTAGATGTTTGGTGCGTAACGATTACAAAGTAGAACGCAGTACTTTGGGCAAGGCTTGCAATCTTTTGAAATTCATCGAGTGAGTTTCGGTTGTTCTTGAAATACGACGAAAACTCATCCCAAATAAGGACAATTTTAATCTCGTTCTTCTTAATGATGTCTTTAAGCCATTCAATTAGCCTATCGGTGTTGAGTTCAAACGCAGTAATACCGCGCTTATCGGAAAGATAGAAAATGTTTTCCATCAATTCTTTTAACTCGCCGCCCTTATTAAGATCTTTCAGCACCTCGTCGGCTGTGGATTGAGAGAAGCGGCTCGAGAATTCTGGTAGCTGCAAATACTCGTCAAAGTGTTTTTTGTTCAGCGGATCTTCAAGCCATGCAATAACGCTGTCACGCAGAGTGTTCTCACCTTGGTAGGCGACGCCCGCCTCGACAAGCGCCGCTTTTACGCTATCTTGCACAGCAAGAAGCAAATCACGAGTGCCGTTAATGCCACCGCTGGCATATCGATACGTCACCACGATTTTGCGTTCTTTGTGACCGAGCAACCTACTAAGTAGGTCTTTGTTCGCATTTGTTTGAAGTACGTGTTTATACCTGTCGTCATCCCAATATTCACGCAATTCCACTTCGGGAGCTTCAAGTATTCTCTTTAAGGCATAGGCACACTGACTTTTGCCCGTACCGTAAGCACCATGAACCCAAACCGGGGATTTACTACCCGCAAGCATACGCTCCACATTTTTAAGGAGGTCAACAAATGTGGGGTGCGGATAAGTTTTCTTCCATAATTCTGGATTCATACAAATTGCTTCTTGGTCGATACAGCGAAAGAAATCCTTGTCAATATTGAAATATTCAATGTATTTGTCAGCCACTTTCAGTTGCCCTCCTAAAACAATTCGAGAACATCTTCTGATGTTTTGTCATCTTTAAGCGAGATTTTATCGAGATCATTAGTGAAAGTTGCGTTGATGAATTCGGGGTATTTGCCAGACAAACCAAGCAGCAGTGGTATCATCGCCTCGCGGTCAAGCCCAAAAATTCTGGTGGGTGAAACCCCGTCACGTTCGATATTATCAGAGAGTAAAGCATTCAGCGTGAATTCCTTATAGTCGTTGCACTTCTCAGCAAATTTGTAGAGAGCGTAGAGGATAACGCGGGGGTCGCTAAGCGAGCAAACCGTCCTTGCTAAGTCGCCGTCGTCGGAAACATAGCCGAAGTTAAGCTTTGTACCAAGAGGTGTTTCGGTTAGCCGCTTATATGCCTTCGCAACGGAACGTGCTGCTTTTTCTTTCATATCGAGAGCAAGAAGCATGTCTTCTACTGTTTTACGTTCGTAAAGTCGTCCTATATCAAGGTTAGCAACATACCAGTCGATTTGTGGATTCTCATAAACAAGGTTTGTGAAAATTATCCCCATAGAAGTGTCGCTATCCCAGCCAATTTCGGATAAGAGCTCAGCAAGCGGTAAACAATGATTTTTGTCTTGTAGGCCTGCATCTTTGAGAAAACGCCTAAAGCATTTTACTTGATTCGGGCCTAAGTCATTAGAAACAAAGAAATCGTCTTTGTCCTTGAAAAACGATGCAAGCCAAGAAGTCATTGGCGCATGGTCGTCGAAGCAATTAATTGTTTTCATAGTTTTCTCCTCCTGCGGTATTTTACGGCTTTCGTACATCAAACAACCGCTATTTATTTGGTGGCAGTCATGAATACCGTCAAACTCAAAGTTTTCACAAATGTTTGTTTTTTCACGTTTGCATTTGTTTATATTTTTGCAGTGAATGCAGTTATGACATTGAATACAATCCTTTATGTTTATCTTACCATTTTCAAACGTTATACAACCATTCTTGCAGTTTGTCTCACAAACTTTGCATCCAATACAGTACGCCGCTTTACGAAATACTTGTCGAAATAATTTGCCATATGCAGGGCTCGCCTTCATTTCAGCTTCTGATATTGCAATTTTGTATCCATCTTTCACTTCAGTAACTTTATATCTAATTTTGCTGTCATCAATTGTTTTTATCCATTCACGCCAATCTGAAGCGGGGTTAGTAATTGTTATTGTAATTGTTCCGTTTTTGCATGTTTCGGAATATCGAAGGGTATTTCCAGTTATTCCGCGACCACTACGCCTATTATCCCATCCACCATTTGTAACATAAGTTTCAAGGTTTTTCTTCCCTAAATCCCAGTTATTCATCCTACATATGATGTCAATATACTGATCAACCTCGACCTTGTAATTCTGCCGTCTAATGTAGTCGGAAATACCACCCGACATCGGGCAGAACAAGCATCCAGCTCTCCCGTTTCCTTTTTTATAGGCTTCGTTGATAATCAAATCGTGTGCGTATATATAAAGCCACACTTCAGCAGAAGTCCATTCGAGTATCGAATTATGGCTGTATTGTCCTTTTTGTTTCTTACCATAGTTTTCATATTCGTATTCAGAGCGTGCAATGCTCTCTTGAGCACGGACACCTACATAATCAAGCCCGACATAATTTTGTTTGCCCGTAACTTCCCTCAGTATCAATGTCTGTGGCGTGGACTTATGTACGGAACAGCACCAACGCAACACCCTGGACGGTGGAGCGAACAAGTCCCAGCTTTCGGCTGGTGAAAAATGCGAACTTGCGCGATAGAACTTCACACTGTCTTTCTTGCACTGTGCCTCAACTTTGTCGATAACGGCGTATGTGTCAGGAAACTCCATGCCCGTGTCTCCGAACACCACAACAAAGCTGTCCTGCGGTAGTACGCTCTTAACCAGATCTAACAGCACACAGCTGTCTTTGCCACCGCTAAACGCAACATGGAAGATGTCGAGCTTGCCAGCATATTTTTCGTATACATCGAGAATCTTCTTAGCGGTAGTTTCTTCAAGCCATCCGAGAATCTCTCGATTGTCATCAATCATTGCTGTTATATCAACGGGCCGGAGTTTCCCGCCCGGTTCTGGTAAATCAAGTGCGAAGAGGTTTCCTTTCTTGTCGGTGAATGATTCCCCTTTGTCTTCGGGGTTCTCGCAGACGGTTTTTGAGGTTGCTTTGCCGTTTGGCGTTTCCCTCCAATCGGGGCAAGTGTAGGCAAGCTGAACAACAGGTGCGTGGTAAACGTCGCCGCCCAAAAGCGAGGCAACAAGCCGCCCACGATAGTAGTAGCGGTTCGCCTCTGCCCACATACAGGGGGCATCGGTCTGCTGGTCGTATTTCCAGTATTTATCAAACCCAAGCAAGTTTAGCTCAGGAGCATAGACTGGGCGTGGCTCTTTCGAAAAAACTGCCGGGGTGGAATTAAGTACCAATCCGCCCGTTCTTGCCGAGTATGTGTAAGAGTACATCGCTTAATTCATCCCCCTTTACTATTTATTTCTTATGGCTTTCGCCTGATTGATAAGTTCTGTAACCTTGGTATACCGCCGTACTGAAATATATCCATTTTCTACCAGGAAGTTCAGTACGGGTTGCGCAACCAGTGAAACGTCCGATTTCGCAACTGCATCCGCCATTATGTCGGCATATGACAAGCGACTCTTTTTACGGACGATAGCTCCCGCATTCTTGCTGTTGACCGACAAGCACTCAAATCGAAAGTTGTCTGAAAAGCGACGGCAGTAACTCTCAAGTATGAACAAGTTCCAAGCCTGTCCGCAATGTGGGAGCATAGCGAATGTGGTCACCGATTGAAGAGGGATGTATTCACCACCCTGTAGGAAGTATTCTATCGCCATGTCGATTGCTGCCTTGTCAAAATGAATATATCGTTCGGCAACATAGGCATTTTCGTCTGTTCGCACTAAAACATCGTATCCCGCTTGCATAGGAATCCAGCGATGACATTCGCCAGTTAAGTCGCGCTCGAAATTCAGCAGGTTGTCAAGCGTGCAGCGGTCAAGCGTTTTGCAGTGTTCTTTTATGATGTGCAGAGCGTCGATATTGTCGCCTTTGCGGGTTATAATCTTTCCGTTCTTGGCATACTTGTCCGCAAGACATATAAAGTAAACAGCGTTATGAATTGCTGTAATGGATAGCTCATAATTGCGGTCAAAAATCTCGCCGAGTGATACATCAGATATTGATGCGTAGCCATGGATGCGGATCTCGGATTCGATGTAATGCGCAATTTCACGTTTCTCATGCTCAGCAATGTCAACTTTGCTGATATGAGTGAATTCGCCCTTGGCATTCCAAATAAAGTCGTTGGTTTGCCCGAGATGCTGCTCTATTCGAAACTGTGGTATGTATGTCAGACGTTCGGCAAGAATCTCATAGGTTAGAAGAATGTCATCACCCCATACCCGCAGGATTTCGTTTTGGAGAACATTGTATACCGAATCGTTAATCTGTCCAAAGAAGGTTTGAGTAAAGCTAAAATTTCTAAAGTCCGCGCGAAGTACTTCAATCAACATTTCCTCCGATACAATGCTTGCCTCAAAGAGCCACGATTCATGCCTGGCGTAGAACTCTGCGTAAAATATTGCCGCCGCACCGCACCGAAAGTAGTCTTTGGCTAACTGATAGATATGTTCTTTTGTGTCTTTCGAAATGACATAAATCTTGCCGGCAAACTCTGTTCCTTGCGCCCTAACATAACTAACAATGTCATTATCATCAAGCATTACTTCTTTGCCAAGTCGTTCTTTTGTAAATCTCCGTAAACGGCCGATTTCGATTCCGTTCGAATAGCGGAAACCATTTGTGAATTTCTCCGCAAGCACTTGGTTAATAGCCGCGCTTGTGTCATTGTCGATACTGACTGCATTAACAAATGAAATTTGACGATTATCCGTTACGAGTTTCCTATCTTCCGTTTCTACAATAGGAACGACGGAAGTGACATCGTGATATTCCAAGTATCTCAAGTAGCAACCCATGCCTGCAGAGAACATTCCGGACATGCTACTGTTGACCTGATTATAGTTTGGTGCGGCTTTAAAAATATCCCAATTTACATTTAATTCATCGGGTGTACGGCAAGTAAAAACGTTCCTGTCATTGCCTGCAACAGAGATTTCAAGTTTAGCGGGAGCGGTGCGAAGTGCGCGCATATACTGTCGCACCACATTTTCTAAATATAAAGTACCATTAGCGTTCGGTTGTGTAACCAGCCAAGCCACTACATCATCGGGGGTTATATCTTTCTGCGTAGAGTGTTCAGTCACAATAGCAGGTTCCGCCCCTTTGTCCTCAGTAACGGTGGCAACATCCTTCTTATGGGCAACTAGCTTCTCTTTCAGAAAACGTAAATATAACTGCCCGCCAACGACGAACACCTTATATGTGTTTCGGTCGGTAACGCGGAGCAACTTTACTCCTAAGAGTCTATTATACATAGTTTGAAACGCGCTAAACTGCGTGTATCCCCAAATACTGATGGAACTAATCTTTTTTCGGACGGCATATTCCGAAATTCTGTCCAAACAGGACAAAACAACTTCTGGGGAATACTTCTCTGTATTGCCGTCATTAATCCAGTTTTCAAACGCTTCTCTCATATTCGAAATGGATGCCAAGGAAACCTGTTCATCAGCAGGATTCACGGCAACATTCATGAGGTCTAATTCAGCCACTCCTTGGACTCCTCCTTCATTCTAATTCTTTAATTCTTTGCCCGGAGCACTCGAGCGTATCCATACATCAATCTCGGTAATCTTGAATGTGAAAAAGTCATTGTAATTAGCCGGATAGGGACAATAGGATCACATTATTCTCTTTGAATGCATACCAGTTATCTCCCAACTTCTTGTGGGATAATACTATTACAGACTAATCTATTTTTATTAATACTTAACAACCGCTATTGTACTAAACGCCTTCAACAAACCAACACTATCTGCTAAGTTCTTCTTGAATACATTTTCCCATTTCACTCCCAGTAATTTCAATATATAAGAAGACAACAATTGCTAAAATTCTCCATACTATGAAGAATTCCTTTAAATAATGATAATATTATTAAGCTCTATAATTCAAGCAACATTATTTTCAAATTCAATCACCTAAATCAATTCATATTCTTGCATTCGCACACAAAAATAACCCCCAGAGAAAAACCCTGGAGGTCTTGATATCATTGGAGCCGATGGCCGGAATCGCACCAACGACCTGTTAGATTCAGTTAAGGGCTAGAGCAAGTCACTCTATCAACAGCCTTTAGAAATTTGTAATCCCTTTATAAATTGCTTTTTAAAAATTTTTCAATATTTTTCAGCGCCTGATTTATGGAATGAGCTACTCTGCTTTTTCCAACCCTTTCAGTTCTGGCAATTTGTGTTATGCTCATATTCAGGAAGAAGTGAGCATAAAGTCGCTTCGCCTGTTTTTCCGGCAAGTTGTTTATAGCAGCATACAACTCCTGATTGCTCATTTTTCTTTCATAGATTTCCTCCGGAGATAAAACCAGTAAGATTACATCCTTTTCAATACCGTCGTCAGCATTAAGAGAATAATACGCCCTGTGTACACGCCTGCGTTCATGGTCAGCATGGTCCTTTCGGTTAAACTGTTTGAATTGATCCGCAACATCCTCAGTCACTTCAACAAAAAAATCAGATATATTAACAGGGTAGTAATCCCGCAAATTGATCCTTTTCATATAAACCTCCGTTTTGATTTTTTTGAAAAACCAAAACAGAGGGTGGTGAGCGGCAATCGACAAAAAATTTTCTTTTACGGCAAAAAACGCCCCATTGGATACAGTCCAAATAAGCATTTATGAGTTTTCGGATCTTATTATTAGGTTCTGATAGTTCTATATATCGGTGAAACTTTCCCCTTGCGCAGAGTAAGCTTTTTTTAACAATTCGTTATTGATGATGAGGCAAAAACAAATAATGATATCTGCTTCATCACGCCAAACCGCTAATCATTAATAGCGGTTTCCTTTTTGCAGCATACTGATTTGGCATAAAAAATACCCCGCTGAGCGTGAATTCAGGGGGGTACCGATAATTAGGCATGAAAACATCCCCGCCAAAGTCACGTTTTTTTTATTAGCGGGTAAGCTCAACCTATTTACTTGTGCGCAATCCATTAATATGACCTCTAAATATAATGTGTTCTGTCAGTTCCTGTATATATAGATGCACTATCTCGTTTTCTCATCTAAATAGGAACTGTAAACTGTTATTGGAGGTGAACTAATGGATCACAATGATTTTGACAGATTGGGCGGCATTATTAAAGCTGCCCGCAAAGCGAAAAGACTTACACGGGACCAGTTATCGGAACGGATACACATAACGCCACGTTACCTCATGTCCATTGAAAATGAGAATCAAAAACCCAGCTACACCATCCTTTTTCAGCTCATCCGGGAACTAGAGATATCCGCGGATACGATCTTTTTCCCTGAAAATAAATGCACGAATCCTGAAAGAGAACAATTAGTCCGGCTGCTTAGTTTTTGTGATGAGCGTGACCTTAGAATTGTGACAGCTACGGTGAAAGCTCTGTTAGGATCTAAGCAGCACAAGTACTAATACCATTGACTACTGTTTTCTTTCACAAACAGATTCTTCCTTATCGTCCTAATAAACAAAAAACAGCCACATAAAAGGGCTGGTTAAGCAATAAGCCTCCACGGCAGCCTGGCTGTCATAGCACTTAAGAATGCCTTAGACCCGCGGCTTTGCGTCCCTGCCTTTCAACAGGTTTGCCCTTTTCGTTAATAATTTAGTTTTTACAACAAGTGAAGTACAAAAAACGTAGCATTACTCAAAAAACATATTTATGATATAGTTTAACCTCCATCGTCATATTTAGGTAATATTTTCTAATTTTAGTTAATTATAACATATATGATTTATTGATGCTTGCCATATCAGAAAAACAAATCATTTCCAGACTATCTGTGGATATTTATATACAAGAATATTGAAAAGCAAGTACTGGTATTTTTTCCACGCTAACCGCCAGGAAAGCTATTCGGCATAGCATGCAGATAACTTTCCCCTGACACTATACCCCAAACAACCTCCAATACATTTCTCTTCTTCCCAAAACCTGCATCCGGAACATTCCATAAACGGAGGATGGCTATATCTTTTACTGTCAATCTCACGCAGAAAATAATCATTCACATCTTGAACGGTATTAAAGTCTTTTATATTTACGCTTAGATAATCTTCAAAAACGAAACACCGGGCGACGCTCAAGTCGGGCCTTATATCCATAACCGGCGAACAGATTCCCTTGTGAATCAGATCAAAACCCGAGTAGATGAAATTCACAAGCTGCTCGTTGGAAAAGATGCACTTGGGCGGATTATTGCAATCAACATGAGGAGAAATCCCATTTCTATGGCAATCGTCTAAAAAGTCAACTAATCCGGGCACATAACTTTCATAATGTTCAAGACTGCCCTTCTGGTTATTATCCGAGGGTACGGTAATGCTGTACCTGATGGTCTTTAATTTTAGTCTCTTGCTTTGCTCAATAATATATTGATATTGAAAGTCCGGCTCAAATATATTAATGCCGAGCGTAACCTGGGGTTCGATATTCTTTCTGCGATATTCGAATACCAGGTTTTCTACATTATCTATTGTCCTATTATATAGATGCTCACCGATTACATCCGGCCCATTTAAATTAATCAAGAAGGAAACCTTATTATCCGCAATGGATCGGCTCAAGGCATGATCTAAAGCAATGGCATTGGTGAAAATCTGGATTCTCCGGAAAAATGGATCATCTATTCCTTGATTCACCCACTTTTCAAAGTTCGGATGCAGTGTCGGCTCCCCCCCGAGCAGCCTTAAATCAACATGTGCCGACTTCTTAAAGAAATCGATTATATAGCCATAATTATCATCGGAAATATCGGCCTTGTTCTTGGGATCACAGTTGGCAAAGCAATAGGAACATTTTAAGTTGCAGTAATTATTTAACATAATATTCATAGGAACCTCCATTCCACCGCGTCACTGGCGGCACATATCGCAATTTTGAAGGAGAAGGGGATATCTTTATAACATTTGGACAGCAAAAAGAATAGCAATGAAGCCTTATCTAGCGGGTAATGACATTTTGAAAGTGTTTTACGTTTGTAATGGCGACAGCATTGCTCGATCCGGAATTATTGCTGGCAGTAACATAAAAAGTTATCGGCTGGACAGTTGTCCCGGCGGGAATCGCAAAAGATCCCACCCATGTATTTCCTCCGGTATTTGTAAAAGCAATTACTGTTGAATTTAAGGAATTGGTCGCGGTGACGGAAGTGGTGTTCCCCGTCGTTGTTGCTGTAATCTGGATTGTGGTGTTAGGGAAGGCGACGGCCTGTACACTTGCTACAACCGAGGGGGGCGGTGTCCAGTTATTCCAATCGCTGTAATTGGAATAATTGCTGTAAGCGCCCCAATCGCCATAGTTGCTATAGTTGCTGTAATTAGAATAAGCAGTCCAGTTCGAATATTGGCTCCATGTTTCGGTATGGTTTTCCCATTGCGTATGGTTTTCCCAAACACCGGCATTCGAGTAATTGGCGTTCCAATTTACATAATTGCCGTAAGTGTTGTTGTAGACATCAGTATAAGCGCCATAATTTCCATAATTGGTCCATCCGGAGTTAGGCCAGGACCATTCCACCCAAGCAAAAGCCTTTTCGGGCTGCAAGGAAAACTTAAGGCCCAAAGCCTTGGAGTATTTGCCCTCCTTGGCTTTGGGCCCATCCGGATGATTGTTGTCAAGAACCAGGTCTTGGGTTATTGAAGCATGCAGGACGCTTAATGAAACAAAGGCAAACAGCAATTTTTTTAATCTGGAAAACGTTCTTGCCATATCATTCACCTACCGCACAGGACAATGGCTCCGCCTGCCCTTTCTCCGCAACATAATCCTCGATCTGTTCCGCTTTATAAAAACAATACTTGCATGTGACCCCGCACTGGGCGGCGCATTGCGGCTTTTTCTCCAGGAAATAATCAAGCTTGGGCAAAAACTCAAATATCTCCTTCATCTTCAGTGTTCCGTACGGATGGAAAACCTTGTTCATAAAACGTGAATTATAAGTATTATAGAATTCATTCAGCGCGTATTCCGGATCGGTAACGCCAAGCATATAGGCCTTTATCTTATTGACCAATTCCGGCTTGGGGTGATCCCTGCCAACCAGCTTGATGCTGTTAACCCCTGCTTTCTCATAGCAGGGGATTTCCCAAGGGTAAATAATCCTATTCAGCACCATTTGAATGGCCGGACTTTTAAAGGTAATCTGATCACAGATGAATTTAGGGAATTCCCGGAATAACGGGCTGCATTTATAGATGTTTTCCTGCCTGCCGAACAAGGCATAGTGAATATTCTTGGTCGGACAACAAAAGATGCAGCCTTCATCGGCCATCAATTCCAAACCAACATCAGGCAACAACGTTTTAAACGATTCGATAAAAGTAAAATCCTTATTGAGATCGGAAGCGGGAATGACAGTGGAGATTCCTAGATTTTCGCTGGCATACTTGGCCTGGTTGATTGACCGGATATCCATCATCGTTGAAGCGTTTACGGCCAATCCGCTGAATTCCTCTTTCAAAAAATCAGCAAGAAGCTGGCTCCCAACCGTAATACTTCGCACCCCGATCTCCACCAGATGCCCGACAAACTGCTTCAGCTGGGGAATGTTGACTTCAAAGTCATACAGGGAAATGGTTGAGATATTATTCATCAGATAAATGAACGCCATCCCGTTATCCGAAAGCATTTTTATATAAGGCCTTAAATCTTCCAGTATCCGGATTTTGCCGCTGTCTTCCTGCAAATTAACCGACCGGCCATGTTCATACCCTGATTTGGCGTAAGATGTAACAGGCAGACTGTTATATACGGAACGGATTTTATACTTCGCCTTATTCAGGCTGTTGAGCTTTATTAACTCCTGAATATACCCATAGTCAAATAATAAAGGAACTGAGTAGTACAGTTCCTGCGGCTGGTTCGGGGGCTCAAACTTTTGCTTTTTCTTAAAGATATTGATCATACCTATCAACCTCTCTTTAAATCGCGAGAAACTCCTTCAACTTGTTTTCCGCGTTGACAGGAGTTTCTATCCGTTTAATCGATTCTTCTAAAATATTTTTCATCATCTTGGCGCTCCGGAATTGATGCCTGAATAAAAAGTTCAAGAATCTTGGGTTATATTTCGGCATATCTTCATAATCAATCTCATTAATAACCCGTATGATATGGCTGATCACGTTCCGGTGGGTGTAGCAATTTTCAGGCTCCGGCTTATTCATGGTCAGATCATACTGGATATTGTCATTGTAGCAGCCGCTATGGCAGCTGTAGAAATAATCACAATCGCCGCAATGCTGCAGCATCCTCCGGGTTCCCTCGTACCATCTTATATGGTTGGGATGATTTAAGATATCCTCAACCGATTCCATCTCAAAAATATTCCCGAAAGACACGGCGGCGCTCTCCGGCCAGTCCCGGCCGCAATGATAAATCGTCCCGTCGGGCTGAGTTGAAAACCAGTAATCCTTTCCGGCGCAGTCCGTAAACGCGCAGGAACCACCGGCATCCAAGGCGGCCATCAAATATCGCTCGCAAAGATCCGAATCGGCCGGTCGATACGTATCTAAAATCCAATAGTCAAAGAATTTACAGATTTCCTCAGCAACCATTTTCCCGTCCAGGGTATAGGAATTCATATTTTTATGGGCCGCAAAGATGAGGTTCATCTTGCAGCCCAGGCCTAAGCGTTTAAAGTATTCGTAATCGTCAATTATGTGGTGGATATTATCTTTCGTAATGATCATGATGGCGCCGCCCAAGACCTCATTTTTATCCGCCGTGGCAATCGACCGCATCAACCTGTCGGTATTTTTCCGGGTCAAATGGTTTGTCAAGCCATCGAAACTGAAGCCCGGCCGGATGTTCCACTTCCTCAAAACAGCGGCGTTCTCATCATCAATCAGCGTTAAGTTGGATTGCATGCAAATATTGACTTTCTTAAATTGCTGCTTAATCAGGGCGTTTGCTTCATCATAAAATTCTTTTCCAATCAGTAAAGGTTCCCCGCCGTGCCAGATCCAAGTGCCGACATTCACATCTTTGAACACTTTCAAAATCTGTCTGACCACTTCCAGCGTGACTTTGTTCCCTTCCGCGTTAAGATCCTTGCGAAACATCACATCATAACAATACGGACAATGCAGGTTGCAGGCATGCGTCGTTTTTACGATCAAAGTAGTTTTATCGGGATACGTAATATTCTCCGCGCCAGCCATCTTTTTGAAATCGATATCGCTCTCAAAATACTCCTTATGCCTTTTTATTTGTTTGAGAGACATGGAAAACATCAAGTTCTTATTGCCGGCAATAATGTCCAGAATCTCCCCGGAACTCATGCCGGGCATGATTTCCTGGTAAACACAGCTGCGCAGTTCCCTTTCGTATTTGTTGTTGAATTTACGGAACTGATACAACTCATCTTTTGCTATTAAATTCATAAGCATGCCCCCTATATCTTCAGCTGGGTGTTTTCTTCAGAATCGACCTTCCAAACCCCGTTTACCTGCAGCAAAATAATTCTTTCCTCATATTTGCTTACCCAAAAGTTGCCGCCATTCTGCGCCGCATTGATGACGATGGTAAACTTCAGGAATGCCCCTTCCTGATTATTTAATTGGGGGATTTGATTAAAGCTTATATCCTCAAGGCATAAAGACTTCATCTGTCTAGTATCCTTGTTTTTGATGCTTTCCGATCTGAAATTCGGGAAAAATTTGTCCAACGAACTTTGGAAATTCGCCGTCGTGTAACCGCTTCCCGGCATTTGCGACATTGCTTCAAGCTTCTTATAATCGGTAGATTTAAACTCTACCAACCACCGGGCTGCCGCTTCATAAGCAGCTTTTTCTTTGTCTGTTTTGGTGGCATTATTTTGGACATAAACCTGCTGTCCCAAGCTGTACAAAGATAATCCGGAATTGGCGGGAAGGTTCTGCTCCGGCGCAGGCCCAGGTTCAGGTTTGCTTGGCGTAACCGGGTCAGGCTCGCTTGGCTGATTCGGTTCAATCTTTTGCTGGCTTTGGGGCTCGACACTGGGCTGGGCTTTTGTTTCGGTTTCGGCTTCGGTTTTGATTTCCGGCTGCGGAGCTTGCTCCGGTTCAGTCTCTTTAATCGGCTCAAGCTCTTTTTCCGGGCTTTGATTGTCTTTTTGAATCTGCGTCTCCTGCTGAGCCGGGGTATTTTGTACCGGCTCAGTCTTTTTGGGGCTGCATCCAAAAAGAAGCATGGACAAAACAAGAAGCAGAATGGAAAATGTTTTAACTCTTAACTTTAACATGGTCGTATCCTCCTTTCGGGCCTACCGGAACATCCTCATCACCTATTTTGATATAGGTTTGGGAAAGTGTTTTTTTCTCTGAGGGGTCGGCAGTTCTGCGCCGTTCGTCCATATTCATCTCCATTTCCTCCAGTTGAGACAATATGGCGAGCTTGATAAATCTTTCCCTGCTCATCCCAATCGAAGCGCTGAAGCCTTCCGTTCTTTGATTCAAATTGTCAGAAACATCCAATTCCCATTTAAACATATCCTTTTTCCTCCTAAAAAACAATGTTACTAAAAAAGAATGTTATGAAAACAAGAATGAAGTAAGTATATAGCATGAAGAGATCAACACAGCTCCTCCTCCGGGAAAGGGTCTGCTCTTGACGCCATTGGCAAAGGAATTATTGTTTTCTCCAATAGCGATTAATACTAGCGAATCTGTTTTTACATCATGAATCGTTCGGGATAAGCCTTTGACCCTTACAGTTTGAAAAAAGAAATAAAAGAAAGCTGAAAACATGAAGATAGCTGAGTTAAAGAAGAAGGCCCCGGGTGTTAAAAACAGGCTGAGAGCCAACAGCAATTTAACATCACCTCCCCTCATCGCCCCGTGGGAATAGACGAATAAGAGAATTAAGAAAAGGAAAAAGAAAGACAGCCAGTAACTTGCGGAATATGCTTTGGCGTATATAAGATAAAAAATTCCGAGAATTAAGCCCGGAATCGTCACCCAATTATATATTTTCCGCTTCCGCCAATCCGTCAGAACACAAATTGACAGCAGTATTAAAGGGATCAGCAATGCCAAATCCTTAACCATTTCCTGCATCATCCTTACATTTCAAATTATGGCGAGATTTTCAAAGCAGCGTCTTTGGCTACTTTGATCGTCCAATAAGGGGTTGAATTTACGATTTGGGTCAAGCCGCGCTTTACTCTGACTTCGATATAAACCACATAGGACGGCTCCGTGATAGCGTGACCGTCTATCGGGCTTAACGCCGGCAAAACATCGGAATTATAGGTTTTATAATATAGCGTTGCTTTATTGACATATATAACCGGCGAGCCAGGAAGGGGATTCAGACTATTGTCTAATGATAGATTTTTCTTTACCATCTCCAGAAAAACAACGTCCGCTTGCACTGGGTCTATTTCTAAAACCCCTTGGTTTAATTTGGCCTGGTCGGTTTGCTGGCTGGCCGCTAAAGCGGCGAATTTTACACTATCCGTTATTCCCCGTTTAATGTTTATGGCGTGGTAGTAGTCCGTCCCCCAGCCAATAAGGGCAAGAGAAATACTCAGAAAAATCAGCAGTTCAATTAGAGATGAACCCCGGTCGTCTCTGATTATTTTAAATAGCTTCTTCATAAACACCTCATTTAAGGCAAATATTGACTCATGATCGTTTTGGTTACCGTAACCGTTTCCGATTTGGCAACCGGACGACCGCCTGACCAATCGGTAAATTGTCTGGGCCCGGTTATGGAAATGGTTATATATTGTCCGTAAGCAACGCGGCTTGCCTCACTGCCCGATCCGGTGATCGTGAATAAACCGGTATCGACACCGGTGTGTTTCAGCTGATCTTTAATTAGATTCCGGACCTCTGTCGTGGTTCCTCCGACAACTGCAGCCCTTTCCAACCCGAGATTCACGGCATTAACCATGGAGCCCTGCAGGTTATTAAGGAAAAACATCGATATGAAGGTGAAAAATATCACCAGCCATAAGGCAAAGACGATTAGGAATTCAATCAAGGTGGAGCCCCGTTCATTATTGGGGTTTCTCATTGGTTTTTTTCGTAATTTCAGCATAATTTCAAGTGGATAGCACACGTCTGAACGCATGCTATCCGCCCTCTCCCTTCCTCCTCACGGT
This sequence comes from Dehalobacter sp. CP, assembly GCF_047652685.1. Classification (NCBI taxonomy): domain Bacteria; kingdom Bacillati; phylum Bacillota; class Clostridia; order Eubacteriales; family Desulfitobacteriaceae; genus Dehalobacter; species Dehalobacter sp. CP. The sequence continues at coordinate 325,357 of NZ_CP157399.1, read as the reverse complement.
GAGGATACTTTCATTAAGGAGTCGTGATATTGGTTATACTGGTATTCATATCCGTCAATTTGCCCCTGATTGTAACAAACAGCACTGATACGGCTGCTACTGTAGCCAGAACACCGCCGAAGATCCAAATAATATTTTGAACGAGATCTCCGCCTTCATCTTGATAAAGGTTTTTCAAAATTTTTCCCATAAAAAAATAACCCCCCTTCTTAATTCAATTTGCTCATTCCGGCTGAGTCATTGGCAATTTTAGCGGTTATTGTATTGTAAAGAATCACCGCAATGCCTACTGTTGCCAGAATGCCCCCCAACAGCAAGACGATATTTTGAACCAGATCCCCCCTTTCATCACGCAGCAATGCTGCCAGACTGCAGGCAATTTTTTTCACATATTGCCACCTCCTACATGATTTGGCCAAGGCTTTGGTTAGCCTGGTATAAGAGCGGGACAAGAATGACTACCGGGATCATGATAAAAGGAATGGCGGTCAAGGCTTCGACAAGCATTTTTTTGTTTTTGTACCGCCTTATTTCTTTTAATCCCTCAATATATTCAATGTCCCGGGACCGGCTGGCCATATAGGCAACCATATTGGAACTATCGATGGTGATAGATTGCATCAAAATATCCGCTAAGTTTTTCAATTCATCGATGTCTGTTTCTTTACTCAATTTAGCAAGCGCCGGTTTTGGCCCTGTTATGGACATATCCTGCAGGAGCTTTTCCAGGTGAGGCCGCAATTTATTGGTCGCGAATAAGGCCCCACGAATAGAATCAACTATGGTTTCTCCCGCTTTTCTCAAGTCAACAATATAAGCCATGATATCCGACAACTCATTGATGAGGGCATTTTGGTACTGGTTGTAAAAATACGCAAGAATGGCTGTGGGCGCTATGCTCCCCACAAAAAAGCCGGTACAAATCAGCCCTATTGCCATCAGCAAGTCTTTTGTGGAAAAGCCTGCAAAGCCAAAAAGAATGGCAAATATGAGGGGGGATAATTTTTGAAAAGTCCTAAATTCCGCATATCCCATCGGCATTGCTCCAGGCTGTTTGAGTATTTCCAGCATGTTTTCCGAACGATTCTGTCTCGGGGTTTTGCTTAATAATTTAGAGATATATTTTGCCGTCTTTTTGCGAAGTTTTTCTAAAGCAGGTTCCTGGGCTTGTCTATACGAAAGCGCGGTAGTGCCGAGAGAATTTATCCTCTTCGACTCCCTGCGGTTCGTCTTAATAAAAAACGCCGCCAAAAGCAGCATCAAACCCAGGGATATTCCCATAGAACAAATCAATAGTATCGTCATACTTGCTTAATCCTCCATTGATAAGAATTTCAGCAGCAGCGCACCCTCAATTAAGACAGAGATAATAATAGCATTCGTATAAAGGTGTCCTAATGAAGATTGTTTTACCAGGGCCAATGAATCCGGCCAAACAAGGCTTACGACTAGATACGTAAGAATCATTACCAGGGTAAAAGCCACCGCTTTGGAGATTAGCGGATTAAGATCCTCTTTAATGGATTGCACCCTGTTTTTTCTTGATCTGATTTTGTCCGTAAGCCTGTATAAAAGCTCTTCCGTGTCACCCCCGGCCAGCCTTGAAGAAACAATAACATTGTAAAAATCCCTGAATGACTGCAGTTTCAAAATTATAGACACTTTGTAGACAACCGTGCCAAATTCTTCACCTTTATTCACCCGGGACTGGATTCGGCTGAACAAAGACCGGATTTGAGAAGGCATTGCAGGAATTGAATCCCAAGTCGCGGCTTCAAGATTATTACGCACGATATAATTGTTTAAGATAAGGCTGAAAGTGTTCAAGGCCTGTTTATTCAGCCTTCTTCGCGTACTGTGATAGATAAGATTGATCATAACCCAAGGCATCAGCAAGCCGATGACCGTAATAATAATCATGCCGAAAATATTATGGCTTACGATTAAAGCCCCCGGACTTTGGTAAGTGGGATTCGGAATCTTCTCCGTAAGAGTTATTATTGAAAGGAAAAAGGAAATAAAGCTAAACCCGATACTCATAAAAAAGAGAGCTTTTAAGCTCAGCTTTAGATTTGTTATATAGATTCTTTGCTCGTAATATCTTGCAAAATTGCTTATCCTGATGTTGTTTTTTACTTTATCTTGAAAATGGTTAATCCTTTCATTAAAGAATACGGATACTTGTTTCTTTCCATTTTTTCCAAGAAACCAGGCGATTACGGATAATAGGAGCCCCATGCTTATGCCATAACAAAGAACAAGCGTCATATCAACCACCTCTTAACATCACCGGCGTTTTTTCTGCCCTTAGCCATAAGACGGTAAACAAGTTTTTTGCTTATGGGGTTAAAGAACATTTTTCCGTCGCTGTCTCTTTTAAAGATATCTTTAATCACAATATTGCACTCCGCATCCAGCTCCAATTCAGCGACTTGGGTGATTTCAATTTTTCTGTCTACTATTCCTAATTGAATGATAATATCTACTGCGGTGACGATTTCAGTGTTAATGACCTTATCGCTGACGTTGGAAATCGCTTGAACCTTGGTTCTTAATTCCTGGCAGCATGCTTCAGCGTCATAGGTATGAATGGAAGCCATTGTATTGGCATGGCCGGAACGCATGGCCCTAAGCGTATACATGGCTTCGACCGGAAAACGGATCTCACCGACCAGAATCACATCCGGATCCATTCTCATAACCTGGGGGTAGATTTCCTCCACCCCGATAGGATTGTATTTTGTGTCTCGTTCCAGCATTTCAACAACCTCCAGGCCAGGATAGTATTTAGCTAGCTGCAACTCCGGCCCGTTTTCGATAGTGATTATCCGCAAACCGCTTTCGGGATCGCCGGGACTATTTTCATCCGGAATAAGATCCTGAAAAATCGAGGCCAGGGTACGGATCAAGGTTGTTTTTCCGGTGTGAGTCCCGCCGCTCACGATGATCGTAGCACCCGCTCTTACCACATCCCGGATAAAATCAAGCTGCCGGTAGGAATGTTCTTCGCTGGGGATATTTTTGATATCTTCATACTCTTTGTTAGGAAAGTTGCGGGGCTTGCCTCTCTCTGATGTCTTTAACGTCCCGATCTTTTCAAGTTCTTCCAGGGAAAAGTTTTTATCCCTGAATCTCCGAATATTTAAGGTAATTCCGTGGCTGGGGACGATGGCGCTTTTATTGATGACAACCCTGCTTCGATCCGGAAGCCAGGCATTATCCACCATGGGGCTGCCCTCGTTGGCTTCCGAGTGGCAAGTAAGCAAGATGCGTTCCGTTATTTTTTCAAGATGGGCCAGATCCGTAAACTGAATATCCTTGGCTAAATACCTGACTCCATTCTTTTTATACGTGATTTGATATGGACCGTTTACGCAAATTTCCGTTATCTCCGGGTCAAGAAGGAAGTCATGGATAACATCATAGCCAATAATGGTTTTATAGGCCTCCCAAGCAATTTCATCGATGCTCATACCGGGCACATCGAGTTTCTCATGGCGAATGATATCTTTTATAACATTGAGGATTTGTTTTTGACATTCCCCTACCCCATAAATAGCGTCGTTAAGCAATTTTGGGTGGTTTTCAGTCAACATGGACTGGACAATACTTATTGTTTTATATAGGTGGGTTTTGCTGTCTGTGTCAGATGCTTTTGAGTCAACGACTTTCGCTGAACTGATTCTCATGTAAAGTTCCTCCAATCTGAATTCCGCATCAGCGTGGACTCCCGAAGCGCGGCGCGGTAAAAAATATACGGCCTTTTTTTACGGTCTTAGATAAATGAAGCTGCAGCAGAATGTTCTCAATTGCTTTATCAAACTTGCCGTATTTTAATAAGGGAATCAGTGAAACCGTGGAGTTATCATACAACACCTTGGAAATACCGGGTATTGTCCCCAGCAAAGGTAGCCCAAGATTGCTCTCAATTTTGTCTTTCGTGTACAGCGCCTTATTGGAATATTGGTTGATGATCAGTTTGAACCTATTGATATCCATATTTCGGGCATGCAGATTATTAAGCCATTTAGCGGTGTTCTCAATCGTGTTTCTGTTTTGGTCTACAATGACCAAGACATCTGTCGCTGCCCTTAGCGCCACGTCTGTAGGAATAATCAGCGTATCGCTTTGGACGTCAATAAAGAGGATATCTACAAGATCTGACAACTCAGTTATGATTGTACAGGCTTGCATATCTCCCAATTTATCTATTAATTCCGGTTCTTTCGTTAATCCCGTCCAGCATAATAAATTAGGAAGGTTCTTTGTTATATGGGCGTTTTCTTTAAGCAAATCGTGATAACTATAATTATCCTGCCAAGACTTAAGGATATATTCCATCGAGCTTTCTTTATCTTCCAGCTCTAAAAACAAGTGGAGACAGGGCGCTATTAACGAAAAATCCAACAACCCTATTTTTAAGTTTGTTTCCTTTGCCAGCTTCCGGGCCAGGTTGCAAGCAAGCGTTGACTTTCCAACACTGCACACACTCCACAAGACGATTATTTTCTTCAACTGCTGATCAACTGCATTATTTTCATCAGCCATATGATTTCCTCCCATAACGTTTACTTTTGAAGCTGAAGCAATGCAACAATAAAATCTCTGCCTATATTTGCCTGGGACTTTTCGATAACATCGTTTATGTTGTAGAGATCCTTGGCATTCCTATCGCGCTGCGCGAGGGAAATCGTTCCCATTGTTTCGGCCTGTTTGATTACTAAAAACTGCTTTGGCGTAACCTTGGCTATTATTTCTGTCGGGATGCCGGTTGTTTGCTCATTGCCTGATAAACTTCCAACCGATGCTGGCCCATTCAAATTATCCGCGGAAGATAATATCTTGCCCGATGAATCGGCAGTCGCTTCAATGAATAAATCTGTGATAATATACCCTGCAAGCGATAAATTGCCCGTTTGTTTCGGGTCAAGCGTTAAAACCAGGTCAACAGTTTGTCCGTACTTGGCAAGACCGGCAATGGAGCCGTTATAATCTGTTTTGAAGGCGATTAACCGCGGATTTTCAACCTTCGTCTTGGTGTTCTGCTCAATTTTATCCAACCGCACCGGATCGCCTTCTTTTAAAGGCCAATTCAGATTCTTGTTTACTACCTGGCTGATGCTTTCCGCAGTTCCCGAAGGAACACTTTCCCTTGGAACGCTTTTAACTTTCAATTGCGCTGCGCTTATGATGGTATCTTCGGGAATATTTGCGGCGGCATAAACCGCAGGAATCAGGCCCTTTGCATAATCTAGGTAAAAATAAAGGCCCAAACCACTCCCTAAAGCGATAACCAAGCCTAAAATAAAAAACACTTTTCTCAAATTAAACACCTTCCTTAATTGTTCACAGCTTTGCTCATCCAATAAGCATTCGTTAAATCCAGCAAAGCAGAATACTCATATTTTTCGAGTGAACTATTCAAAAAAACTAGGCCTGCCAATCACATAGAAACCTGAAGAACTTGCACCGGAAACACTGGTTACCGCTACATTGTTCTCCCCTGCATTGCAATTGGCAATTAACAGATTTTCGTTTTGCTTTCCCACAATAATGCCCACATGGCTTAAGTCAGGATAGAACACCAGATCCCCCGGTTGTGCGCTGCTCCAGTTCACCGGCTTACAGGCGGCATACTGGCTTGAAGTTCCTGTTCCGATTATCTCCGCCGCATCAACATTAGCTGCCGCATTGGCAAACACCCATGCAACATAGCCGGAGCAATCCAACCCGAAAGGCCGCACGGTTCCGGTAGTAGGGCTTCCCTCGGCTGTTACCTTGGTAAGTGTTCCCCAGCGGCTGTCCCAGCCAATGACTGTGGATTTGCCGCCCCAAAAATAACTGACTTTACCGATAAGGGAATAAGCGGCCAGCACCACATTTTTGCGCTGCTCGTCCAAATCCGGCGGCAGATTTTGTGAAATAACAGCAATTTCCTGGGGGGATAAGGTAATATCCGTATAGCTACCGATAAGCTTTGCAAACAGCTCCCGGTATTTGTACTGCATAAGCTCATTCACCATCCCCACTTGCTGCGGATTGAAACGGTATTGGATGATCATGTCCGCATAAGATTTTGTGTTTACACGGATATGCAAAACAGTCTCGGTGCTGGTCGTTTCTCCATCCGAATGCTCAATCGTTTCCAGCCAGTAGTCAATTTTGTTCATATCCCAAAAGATGTCCCGCAGGATTCCCACTTTTGTATCGTCAAGGGTGGCGACCTGCATGCCTTTTTCCGGATCGGCGGCCACCTTCACCGCGTAAACCGCCAGGATGTCCCGCCAGTTGCCGACCATATTGCTGCTGCCGTTGTTGGACAAATCCAGCGTGTCATGCGGGTTTTCCCTCTCTATCTGTTCCAGTTTTGCCGTGAACTCTCCGTTCAGCCGACTGACGGCCTCCGACATTACCAGCGTGTTCTTGCCGGTTCCTTCGTTGGAAAAGAAAATTCCGAAAACGGAGCTTGCCATAAGCCCCACCAGGCATATCAGGAGGATAACCACTACCGCCGCCCAGCCGCCTGCGGCAATCAAAGCTATCAGGCTCTTTAAGGCCGCAATGATCGCTTTAATTGTAGCCAGCATTGTTTTTGCCGCTGCCTTTGCTGAGGCCGTCGCTGCTTTCGTTGCGGCCCGCGCCATCTGCGTCGCCCTTTTCGTAGATTGAGTGGTTTTAACGGCAGTTTGAGCTGCAGATTGCGAAGTTTTTATAGCCGTTTTGGCACTACGTTCTGCAGTTTTGGTCCTTCTTTGCGCCGTTTTAACCATACCCTGGACCGCTTGCTTTATGTTTTTGCTGCTCGTTGCGTCAAATTGCTTGATCCTGCGCCCTGTTTGGCCGTATGTTTTGCCAGTTTGCAACGCTGCTCTTTCTGAGCGTTGGAAAACAGGGTTGTGCAAGACCTGCCCCATTCTCCGTTCAGCCATCCGTCTCGCCTGGGCTTGAGCAGTATTTTCCTTAGTCGTTTGAATCCCTTTGCTATACAAAAGTTTTCGCTCTGTCCTTGAAACATGGACTCCGGTTCTAGAAGTACGCCCTGGCTGGTTCCCATGAGCAATAGTATGCGAGGCATTTGTTTCCCCTCCCCGCCATTTTTTTATTTTTCTAACCGCGTTTTTGCCGTACGTTCCCGCAGCTGCCGCTTTTCGGCCAACTGTTTCCGAACCGTCTTTTACTTTGCCCACCGCATCATCCACATAGCTGCCCTCTTTGTTATGGTCAGTCTGTTCAGCCTGTTCTTTCGTGCGGATATAGGCGTTTTTCATCCTATGGGATATATCCGAGGCCTTATCCAACATCTTTATATCTTTAATCGTTGATTTCGTCCTTATCTCTTTCATTACCCCACCACCTTCCCCGCTGAATCTTAATCTATTTGAAGAATTTACCGCTCCATTACGGAAAGCTGCATCCCTGGGTAATCCTGGCCCTGGCAATATTCTGGATAGCGCAGCCGGATCGCTTCAAAAAAGTAGGGTGCAAAGCGGCAGTCGAAAAGTTCATACGGCGCCGAGTATCTTTCTTTCCCCTCCTCCATCCATCCGTTCCAAAGATTAAAGGCCAGACGGCACAACCGAATAGTTCCTCCGGTCTGCCAAGCCGCCGCAAGGTTCTGCGGTTTGATGCAATTTTCCTTAAAGTCAAATAAGGAACGGATATGCTCCCTTGTTTCCTTGCTAATTCCCATGGCGTAGAAAAAAGACCTGTGGTAGACGTCGGTATTACCCGCCGCCGCGAGCATATCGTAATAAAAATTCTCATGTTCTTTGCTTGCGAACCTAGTATTTTCCATTGATTTTTCCTCCCGATATGATAAAAAGCCGTCGTTTCGTACTCGGCTTTCCTCAATAAGCTTATAGAATTAGACTTCCGCCTGCTCACCCGGTTTTGTGGTCATCAATCGGTAAAGCCTGGTGTTGTGCGGAAATTGGTCGGTAAAGGGTACCAGAGAACTTCCTACCTTAATGAGCCCGTTCCCCGCGTCGACGTTGGTGATGTAGCTGAGCTGAAGGTCGGAAATATTTAATAGCCTGGCCAGCTCCATCCTGTCGGTGGAGGCCTGGTTGAGCATGACAATGAATTCGCTGTTGGCCAGCATCGTTCTCGCCGTGTGGCTCTGCAGCAAATCATCGACGTTTTGGGTTATGCCTGTGCAAAAGGCTCCATACTTCCGGACGCGCTTCCACAGGGTGAAAAGGAAATTGGCGGAATACTCATGCTGAAACAACAGGTAGATTTCATCAATGATAATAAAAGTGTTTTTGCCCTTAGCCCTGTTCTGCGTAATACGGTTCAGGATGCTGTCCAGGACCACCAGCATGCCGATGGGCAAAAGCTGCTTGCCCAAGTCCAGGATGTCGTAGCAGATCAGGCGGTTGTTGACGTCCACATTGGTCGGTTTGGCGAAAGTATTCAGACTGCCGCTGGTGAACAGTTCAATAGCCAGGGCAATTTCCTGGGCTTCCGACTCGCCCTGCTTTAAAAGTTCCGCGTGAAAATCCTGCAGAGTAGGTGCAGCAGTCTGAAAATTGCTTTGGAGGCACTTACGGTAGACACTGGCTGTGCAGCGGTCAATCAGGGACTTTTGCTTGGCCCCCAAGTTTTGGCCGCCGATCAGCTGCTCGCATAATGATAGGACAAATTCGGATTTTAAGATGACGGGATTGGCTCCGTCCCCATAATCTTTGTTCATATCCATCGCATTGATATGGTTTGGGGAAGTCGCTGAAATATGGATGATCTCGCCGCCTATGGCCTTGACCAAAAGCGAATATTCCCTTTCCGGGTCAATCAGAACTATATCGTCATCGCTGGACAGGATCTGGTTGACAATCTCCCGCTTGGCGGTAAAACTCTTACCGGAGCCGGAAACGCCTAAAACAAAAGAGTTTCCATTGAGAAGACATTTGCGGTTGGCAATAATCATGTTTTTGGAAATGACATTCTGCCCGTAGTAAATGCCGCCGCTGTGGGAAATTTCCTGCGCCCGGAAAGGAATAAACACAGCTGTGCTTTCGGTGGTCAGTGTCCGGATCGCTTGTATTTTTCTTAAGCCCAGAGGGAGCACTGTGCTAAGCCCGTCCATCTGCTGGAACGTCAGGGCGGCAAACTGGCAAAGATGCTTCCGCGCCGTAGTCAGCAGGGTTTCAGTATCACTATCCAGTTGCACCTTGCTGTCCGCGACATGCACCATGGTCAGCACCGCAAACATCATCCTTTGGTCGCGGGTGGTGAGGTCGTCCAGGAATTCCTTGCTCTCTTTGCGCTGCTGCTCCATATCGTAGGGCACGACGGCAGAAAAGTTATTGTTCTGGTTTTGCCGCCGCTGCCAGTTGGTGATGTTGGTTTCCACCCCCAGCAGCCTGTTTTCGACCTCCCGCACAGCTTCATCCGTTGGGATGGGTATAATATCCAAAGAGAGCATCATGCTGCGGTTCAAGTCGCAAAGCTCGGACACCATGCTGTCTTTGATGTAGCTGGCGTATTCCCTTAAGAAGATAACGCGCCCGAATTTGCCCCCCATGCGGAAATGGTCTTTTTCAAATTCGAAGGTGTCCGGACAAATATAATCCTTGAAATCGTGTCCTTTTCGCATGGTCTCAATCAGGTCGAACCGGAAATCTGTTTCCTCGCCGGGGCGGAAAAAATCATGCAGAATACGCAGGCGGTCGCCCGCGTCCAGCTCTACACATTTGGAACCCAAGTGGGAGAAATGAGTGACCAGGTCCGCGCCGATGCGGGAAAAATAGTTCCGTGCTTCATCAATATTCTTTTTAAGTACGGATACGGTCACGTACTTGTCCTGGACAATATTGCTTACTCCTGTGGCTTTGTCTAAGAGCATCCGGTTGTATTCACCGCGGTATTCGTCCAGCCCGTCATCCTTAAGCGGAATGAGGATGGAGTTTTCGAAGTCCGTTTTGTTCAAGCGGCGGTTGTTGATGGTTATTTTGGTAGTCGCTCCACTGTCTAAGGAATTGAGCAGTTCCGAATAGGACAGGAACATCGCTTCCTTGTCTTCTTTGGAGGCTACCGCGTAATTGATGTCCGTAAAGCGAAAGGATTTAGAAAACTTGTTGCCTGCCTTGAAAATTCCGTCCGGCCAGACGGCCTTGATCGGTATAGCTTGCTGTATGCCTTTGGGTATAACAAACTTCTCCTTATCCTGCTTGATAATTTTCTTCAGGGTCTTAATCATGGCGTTTTAATTCCTCCTTTTCCTTTTCTTGAATCGTCTGCTTCAGTGCTCCGTAATAAACATTCGTCGGGTAGAAAGTCAGTTTTTTTGGCAGGAGAAACTCCGACTTAAGGTACGCCCATAAAAACTGTTCCGCCGTCATGCCGTGGTAACGGATAAACCCCATCGCCGCAAAGGGGAACGCCCCTAAAATACATACCCAACTCACCGTTTCCGTGCCTAAGACATTCCGCAGCCCGAAGTAGACGCCGACGGCAACGCCAACAGCCAGGAGCGAAAAAATAAACTGCCGCATGGACAGTCCAAAAAACAAGCTCTCCGTATAATCCCGGATCTCCCGGTTGATTTTGACTTCCATAACTTAACCGCCTCCAATAAAAAACAGCCCCTTAAACCTAAGCGCTGTTCAGACTCCTATCTTTCTTTTTGGCTCTTCCTGTATTTTTCTTTCTCCTTCTGAATCTTATATACCAATTCGTCAACCTTGCGGTTCTGCTTCATAAAGGCCTCATCCTCTCTTAAGGGAATGCCTTTTTTCATGGCTTCTTCTCCAAGCTTATGGAGTTTTTCCTTTTCTTTTTCCAGCTTGTCATTTAAGCTTTCTTTTTTCATGCGGAGACCTCCGATTGTACTATTTAAACAATAAACTTCCATTTTATTCCTAAATGCGGGATAATGAGCATAGGAAGGAGTGACCGATTATGTCAATCGCGGCAATTATTTCCCTATGCCTTACGGCAGGATTGTTTATTATTTCTTCGTTATTTAAAATAGCCGGAAAGCTCCGGCTTGGTATTCCGCTTATTTATTTGCTCATCGCTGTTGTCAGCACCTTTTTCACACGATGGACAACGGAACATGAGCAGTTGGTTCTTATGGGATTGTATATCGTCATCGGCTTAACCGCGTTAAGCTGGATTATATCGCTTATAAAGACGATACGGCGCAGACGTGACGAGAAATACCTTGAAGATGATGTCGCATGGCAAATCCAGCGGGCTAGAGAAATGGGCATACCTCTCGATAAAATTCAGTTTAACGGACAGGGAGACTTGCTTGATCCAAGAACGGGGGAGCCTGTTGTCTATGGACAGGCTACTTCGTTCAAGGATATATAAGGATACCGGATTTTTACGTACGGTATCATCTCATAATCCCATCATCTCCCTTACCACCCGGTCGGCCATTTTCACCGCACCGACCAGCACCAGCATATTAAAAATAAGCTCACCTACATAGGACCATACCATGGTCACGGCACTGGCACTGGTATCGACCACCGGCGGGGAAGCTGCAAAAACAGAAAAGATAATACAGGCAAGTACAATAATCGCCCCTTCCAGACAGGCGGCGGCATAACTTTTCAAAAAGGATACGCCGATACTCTGGCTCGGCTCCCCGGCAAACGAGGCCAGCGGCACAGGAGCGATAGCCGTATATAAATAGAGCTTAAAAAACCTGCCGTACACCGTCATGATCATAATGAAAGACAGTACGGTGATGAATAAGCCCCCGAGCAGAGTGACCGCCCACAACGGGATGCTCTCTAAAAAGCCGCAATTCTCAACAGCCTGGACAATTGTATCCGGCATAACACTCTGATTGACTGTCCCAAAACCGGCGCTGCTCATAATGGCGGAGATAATCCCCTGCACGATGCTGAATAGTGACATCATTAGTTCCAGCCCGTAGGTTACAATAGCTTTAGCCAAGGCAAACCGGATGAACAGCTTCAAAGCTTGTTCAGGCTTTTTGACTTCTGCCAGGCTGCCGCAGGTTTTGACTACGCCGATAACGAAAAACAGCACCAGCAGGGCCATGCCGACGGCCTGCAACGCGCCGTGGATATTGACGATGACATTCCAGATACCGCCGCCTTTAAATTCCTCCGGCGATTGGGTTATGATTTGCAGGATCTCGGCCAGCTTTGCATTCCAGGTTGCCAGGGCGTTATTGAGATTATCGATGACCCAGTTGCCGCTTGACACAGATTAACCACCTCCAAAAAAATTAGGGAACAGACTTTGGATTTGTCTGTTCCCTTTAATTTCATATTTTTTTATAGGTAATGCTGTTACATGATTAATTTATTATCCTAAATCCTTTTTCCTTTTATTTTTTACATCGCTATACTCCGGGTGTGGGATATGAAAAATGGGACCCAGAAAATGCTGTGTATGAAAAAATAATGTTTGAAGAAATAATAAACAAAAGGTTATTTTTGGCATAAGGAGAATTATGGTATTGAAAGAAGAATCTACGTAATAACTTTCGAGTACTCCCATAAGATCGAAAAATATAAAAAAGGTGTTCGGTTATTAGTCGTTCTTCAAAACCGCATGCAAAGACACTGCGACTCCATGCGCAGTAAAACTGATTTATTAAAATATGAGAAATTAAGATTACTCAAGAGGAGGTAGTTTCATGATTCAAATCAATCCATATACACCAGGAGCAGGAGTGAAACCAGGATTCTTGGCAGGAAGAGACAATGTTATTGAATCTGCAGAGGAAGTATTGGCATATATATCGGCTGGTCAAACGCATCAATCTTTTATCTACTATGGATTAAGGGGTGTTGGAAAAACAGTCTTGTTAAACGAGATAGAGGATATTGCGGAAAAATATGAATATCTATACGAACATATTGAGATATCTGAAAATGATAATTTCAAGATTGTGATTGCACAATATCTTCAAAAAGTTGTTTTACAACTGAGTAATATGGAAAAGGCAAAAGAGAAAATAAAAAATTTCCTTGGTCTATTGAAAGCCTTTACTTTTACCATTGAAGATTTTGGAGAATTCTCTTTTGATGTAGACGCAATATCTGGAAAGGCTGATACAGGCAACTTTCAGAATGATCTTACAGAATTATTTTTAGGAGTTGGTAAGTTAGCAAGTGACGTCAATAAAAAAATTGCTTTCTTTATTGACGAGATACAATATATGAAAGAAGATAACCTCGAAGCACTTATCGCTTCGACTCATAGAATTCATCAAAAAGGTTATCCTTTGGTTATTTTTGGTGCAGGTTTACCTAAAATTGCAAAAATGGCAGGAGATGCGAAATCTTATTCGGAAAGGCTGTATAACTTTGTGAAGATTGATTCTTTATCTGGACCCAATTCAAAATCAGCTTTAATTGAACCGGCAAAGAATCAAGGTGTTTATTATACGGACAATGCGGTAGATAAGATAATAGAAATTACAGATGGTTATCCATATTTTTTGCAAGAATTTGGAAGGCAAGTATGGGAATACAAAAACGGTAATAGCATAGATGTAGCTTCTGTTGATAGTGCTTATGAGAAGTTTATAAATAAACTCGATGATAGTTTTTTCAAAGTACGTTTCGATAGAGCAACAGGTAATGAGAAGCTTTTTATGTTTGCAATGGCTGATTTAGGAAAAGGGCCTTATGAAACAAGTGCGATTGCCCATAAGTTAAAAAAAACACAACCTCAAATATCTTTAGATCGTGCTAATCTAATCAATAAAGGCTTTGTCTATACTACAAGTCACGGGTATTTAGACTTTACAGTTCCTCAATTTGATAAATTTCTCACTAGAATAAGACGGTAATTTAAGAATTTACCAATGGGTCGCCATCCGTGGCGTCCTCTGAATCTGGGATTGTATCAATGTAGTAGCCTTCGGGAACTTAGAGAAATCAGGCGGAAGTTGGAGAAAATACCAATATCATTTGAGGGGGATATGATGACAACATTCAAGAGAGATTTTGAAAGTATTTCTATACGTGTCTTACAAGACCTAGTAGATACAAGAACAATTGAAGATTCACAACTTGAATATAAACAAGAAGTGGGTCACTTGGTATCATTAGCCGAAGAAATATGTGCATTTGCCAATACAACTGGTGGCGATTTATTTGTGGGTATAACAGAAGAAAAAGGTGAAGCAATAGGGTTAGTAGGAATCAATACTCCAGACATTGATAGGGAAATTCTGCGGTATTCAAATGCAATTATAGGAAATACAGATCCAGCTTTAACTCAGCTAAAGGTAAGGGCCATTCGATTAGATAATGGAAATCATGTAATTCACTTCCGTATAAATAGGAGTTTTTCTCGTCCACACATGATAACTGCGAATAATAAATTTCCTATTCGGGTTGGAAATCAAAAAATGTCTGCTGGTATAACTGAAATTAGAAGGCTATTTAGTGAAATAAATGATTTCCAGAACTTATATGAACGTTTTCGTAGTCGAAGAATTGAAAAAGCCCTAAATGTGTATAACTTACCAACCCCTGCAGTATTAATTCATTATGTACCTTTATCTGCTTTTGAATTTAATAACCAATATCCTGTTATTGATAATATCTCAAAGTTACAAGTACCTGTTTTAAGTTTTACGGGTTCAAATCCAGTCATTAATGTTGATGGTGTTTTTAATCGTGCAAGGGAAAGGGAAGCTGGATTCACGCAAATTTTTAGAAACGGTATTATTGAGTTGGGATCATCTATTGTATTTAGACGAAATACTCAGGAACAGAGTATTGAAATGCTGCTTGAACATTTTGTACGAGAACTGACCATAAACCTAGAAAGACAATTAAGAAATTATTCAACTCTCGGCATGAGAAATCCCTTCTACTTGATTGTCAACATGATTGGTTGCCGTGGTGTGGAAGCCCATTTAAACCCCGAACGTTACTTCTTAATAGATAAGAATCAACTCGATGATGATTTTATTCAGTTGCCTGAACTTTGGCTAGATCCATCAACCGGCGTAGATCTAACTGCGGTTCTTAGCCCTTTATTACGCACCCTTTGGAATGCTTTTGGTCTTGATCAATAATAAATTTATATATTGCTCAAAGAAGGCGCTGTCATCCGAACAGTGAATTGCCAAAATTTAGAATATATGCACGTAATATATCGCTTTGGCAATTCACGGGACGTTATCGGCAATACGCCATGCATGATAGTTTTTGTAGAAATCATTTTTATTTGGGAGTGCATACTTCCCGCCTTCCCAAGACAAGCCCGCATTTATAGCGCGGGCTTGTCTTGATGATCCCTTACCGGCATGGTTCATCCCTGCCGGGTATTTTGTCCCTGATGACGCCATACTTGTCATCCACATAGAATTTATTGACAAACTGATTGTAGATTGCATGGCACTTAACGCCGTTAAATTCGGCTAGATAATCATTGTCACCCAGCCTTTTGAGAATAGTTGCTTCCCGCAGTTCACCGTTTAGTGAATGAATATGCATTTTTTCATTGATAGGGAAGTTATTAAACATGGCAATCAACCTCCTGTAATCAGGGTAAGGATCTCTTTGGCAAAGGTAATAATCACGCCGCCGGCCAGCGTCAGGAAACCGTTGGCCCGCTGGGACGGGTCGTGGGATTTAAGGGAAAGGCCGATCTGCACGATGCCGAAACCTAAAAGAATCATCCCGATGGCGCGAATGAGTCCGAAGATAAAATCTGACAGGTTGTTGACAACTGTCAACGGATCGCCCGCCGCATAAGCAGTTGCGGGAACGGCAACAATTATCTGCGCTATCAAGCAACTGAGCGCAAGCATTTTTATTGTTTTTTTAAACACTTTCAAAAGTTACCACCTCCAAAGCTATTTTTTAGGACTGCCAAAGGACTTCCAACTCTTCCCCGCTGAGAAGCTCGTAATCCCCTTCTCCGTTTAGGTTTAATGTCTTCCAATCCAGAGCGTTTTCCGTCCCTCCATGCCGGTATGGCTGACTGCCCCCGTCGACAGTTAGCCTCAGATTGGGGTGTTTAAGGATATCGTACTTGTCATCCAGTACCGCCCGTTCCCCTCGTATAAACAGTAAAGCATAACGGTTATCCAGCATCCGTACTTCATCGGGAGTCAGAAGCTCGCGCCCGGACAGCTGGTAATTAGTAGAGTAGCTGCCGTTCCTGCCCCTGCTCTGCCCATAACTGTTGACATCAATGGTTTCCTTGCCTAAAAGCTCCGACACATATTTATGCGTTGACTGCTCATTGCCGCCCAAATACAGAAACTCGTCGCAGTTGCCGACAATGGATTCCCAGCTGTCTTTAAACAGAGCTTTCAGCTGCGCTAAGTTTTGCAAGATAATGGACACGCTGATCTCCCGGGAGCGCACGGTGGAAAGCAGCTTGTCAAACTCGTCCGGCAAAGCGACATTGCTGAATTCATCCATAACAAAATGGACATGGACGGGAAGACGCCCGCCGTGCACGCTGTCGGCCAGGAAATAAAGCTGCTGGAAAAGCTGGGTATAGAGCATACCGACAATGAAATTAAAAGACGAGTCATTGTCAGGTATGACAGCAAAAAGCGCCGTCTTGCGCTCTCCTATGGATGTTAGTTCCAACTCATCGGTATTGGTGATACCGGCGATGGAGGCAAGATTGAACTTCTCCAGGCGGACACCCAGACTGATCAGAATGGATTTGGCGGTTTTGCCCGCTGCCAGCTTAAAAATGTTGTACTGCTTAACAGCCAGGTGTTCCGGCTCTCTCATTTCCAGCCGTTCAAACAACTCGTCCAGCGGGCTTTGGTAAGTTTCGTCTTCCTCCCGCACTTCAGCAGCAGCAATTAATTCCATGACCATCGGAAAATTTTGTTCTTCCCGCGAGGCTTCATACAGCAGGTACAACATCAAAGCCTCCAATAGGGCGGTTTCGGACCGTTCCCAAAAGGGGTCGTTGGTATTGGAGCCTTTGGGCGTGGTATTGCGAATCAGGTTGGTCACCAGCTTAAGAACATCTTTGTCGTCCTGCAAATAGGCAAATGGGTTGTAACAATGGGAAAGGTGCATATTGATTAAATCCAATACCTTGATTTCATAGCCTTTGGCTTTGAGCAGATTGCCAGCATCCCGCAGGATTTCCCCCTTGGGGTCGAGCACGACAAAGGAAGTGTTGGCCTGCATTACATTGGGCTTGGCGTAGAATCGGGTCTTGCCTGAGCCGGAGCCTCCGACTACCAGCACGTTTAAATTCCTTCTGTGCTTCCTGCCGTTCAGCCCGATACGAACGTTCTTGGTCAGGATTTTATTTTGGAACCGCTCTTTATCCCTGTATTTTTTATTGACAGCCGCAGAGCCGCCCCAGCGGGCGCTGCCGTGCTCCTCCCTCCGCCGGTAATTGCGTTTGGTGGTAAGGTAAATCCCAATACCAAGACCATAAGAGCAAATAAATATCAGGATACACTTAGGGGAATCATCAACCCATACAATGTCCAAGGGATTCGCCAACGCTGCCGTGAGCTTAGCGATAATTTCAGGAAGCCCGCCCGAAATAGATGGAGCAGTCAGCAGGGCCGCCCAGACTACAGGAATTAAAAAAACCGCAAAGAGTATCAGGGTGCTCCTTGCGGTCTCAGCGCGCCTCATCTTGGTGCCTTCGTCTCAGTTTTTTAGCTGGAGCGTCAATGGTTTTAAGCAGTAGTTCATCCACCGCGTCGGTCGGACGTTTTTCTTGAATCAAGTCGTTCCTGAGTTCGTTTAACGCATTGACCATTACACCTTGCTCATAAGTGTCCAGGGTAAGTACCCGTTCCTCATCTTTCATGACTTTCCTCCTCACTTTTTTGGTTCCAGCAAACAGTCCGTTATGGATCTTAATCAAGCCTTACCTCTCTTTCGGCTTTGATTTTGGAAATTTTACCGGCTGCCCTTGACGACCGGCATTCTGCCTTCCGGCTTGCGGTTGTTCCCTGACAGTAAAGCCCCTCAGTTTTTCCGTCTGCTCCTTCTGAGCATCTTTGATTTCCCGTAGTTCTTCACGAACAGATTTTATTGGACGCTCAGCACCCTCGGCGGCTTTCACGCTGCGCCCGGAGATAGGCTCGGACGGACGGGATTTCTCCGTCGTCGCCGTCGTAGGGTTTGTATTGTCAACCGGCTCTTTCTGCAAATCCCTTGCGGCTCTGGTCTTCTCGATTTCGCTCTTGATACTGGCCGTATCCACGGTCGCCAGCTTTAAGCGTTCCACAATACGGTTGATTTTGGCGGCGTCTTCCACCCGCACCATGAGGTCGCACATTCCGTCCAGGTTTTTTTTATCCCACAGAACGCAGTACAGAACTCCGTAGCGCTTGGCCTCCTCAGAAAACTTTTGCAAATCCTCATTTCTAACCGCAAAGACTTTCAGCTCTTTGCCGCTCCGCAAAAGCCCTTCCAGCCGGGTTTTGCCTTTGGTCTTTTTCTGGTCTTTTAGGACGGCATAAAGATAAGTGGCAAGGTTTTTCGCCCCCGCTCCCGAGATCTTAGCAACTACTTCAATCCCTTTAAGGCTCATATTGACCATTTGATCGGCTGCTTCGGCTCCGCTGTTCATGCTCTTTTTCCTCCCTTTGTTTCTCATTTTCCTCAAGTTTTATCTGGGACAGTTTCTCCTTCATCTCTTCAGAACGGAATTGGATGCCCCTACAAAGCTTTGTCTCCTTTCGGAGTCGGGACAGCTTCTTGGAAAGCCCTGCAATTTGCTGTTTGTATTCGGCAGTCCGCACGTTGTCTTTACAGCGGCGCAGGAGACGGTAAAGAGATTTGCGTTCTGCTGACAAGCCGGCCATTTCCTGCTCGAGGATGGATTGATAACTTAGAAGCTGCTCAGCATTTTCAATCCTGTGCTTGCAAAGCAGCCTAATCTGAGCGGTTAATTCCCCCAAATAACGGATATCTTCCCGCAATAAAAAATGCGTCCGTTTCCTGGACGCGGTATGTTTCGGCAAAACCCCCATTTTGTATAAGTAGTGAAAGTATAGCCCCTGCAAGCCCTTGAGTTTTCTGGTCTTTTTCAGGTCAGGACTTCTTCCGGCAGCAATGCGTTTTCGTTTGGGCTCCAGCAGAACCTCCTGTTTCTTAGGAATTCGGTTTTGAAGTATCCTCTCCTTAATAACATCCTCACTGTAACCCTTTCCAAGAGTCTTCAGCCGGACAAAGCGTTCCTTGCCCTGCGGACGAACCGCGATATATTTCACACCAGTTTTAACTTCATAACCCTGTTTTCGGAGAGTAGCAATAAACTGCGTGAAGGTCATGGATTCGCTGATTGCCTTGTCTACATCTTTGCGAATCAGCCCCCGCCAGGTGGGCTTGCCTTCCTGTCCTGCTTTCCATTCGGCATAATGTTCCGACCTGCCCTCCTGCGAATTTTCAATGACGGACAGAGAGTATTCCCGGCACAGCCGGTCGGAGGCCTGCCGCAATTGAGCGTAAGTCGCCTTGTTGTCGTAATAGCGCTTGCCGTCGGCGAAAGAAACGGAGTTCAGCACAAAATGGTTATGCAGATGGTGTTTGTCCAAATGGGTGGAAACAACAACCTCAAAACGTCCGCCCCAGAGTTCCTCTGCCAGCTTTACGCCGATAGCATGGGCTATTTCCGGATTTGCTTCCCCCGGCGAAAAGGATTGGTAGCCATGAAAGGCCAGAATTCCGTCTTTTTTTTGGAACTGCAGCTTGGTCTGTGACATTTGCTTATAGGCGATAGCTGGATCGCAATTGATGCCGGTAACATAATACTGCTTTTCAGTTTTGTCCTCCCGTGCTGCATATTCCAGTACATTCTGCAAGCCCTGCATGTTTTGGCTTGCAGAGCCCTGATTTTCAGTCTTACCGGGATTAGCGGCATAATTTATGACCCTGTCCAACCGGTCTTTAACATCCCATATCGCTGTGGCAGCCATGATTCACTCCAGCTCTTGCGGCGACGTTACCGCCTTGCGGATATCCAGTACGGCTTGACGGAGACGATTGGCTTCATCCTGAAAAACAGTTCGATCGATATGTCCCGTGGCATTAGCCTTGGCTGCAATTTGATTCAGATTATTGCCAATGGCGTGAAGTTCTTTCATCATGACATGATAATCAACCGGAGGAAGCTCTTTGGGTACAAAGCCGCTTATAAGGATGCGCAGGTAGGTTTCCCTGGATAGCCCAGATTTTTTGGCACCGGCTTGCAGTTTCTTCTTTTCTTCCGGATTGAGCCAGACCTGGACACGGATGTTGCGTCTTCTCATCGTCATTTCATCTCCTTTGCTTTGGATAGACCAAATCTATAGTTTGTATCAATAAGGCAGCAAAAAAAACAACCAGTTGAATTTAAGAACTCATCTGGCCGTTTTCAGGGAAAAACGCCTTATCATATATAGTTAAGCAATTTTATTTGATTCCCAGCTTCTCCCAATATTAAGCATTTTATAATACTGGTTTAATAATTTATCCAGCTTCTCACTTAGATTTACAACATCAGGATCAGTAAGAGGTTTACAACTCCCCAGCTTGTTCAGATCGATTTTCATATCTTCGATAATTTCAAGCAGTTGTTTGATTTGGCTTTCCATTGCTAACTTTAACTCCTTCTTACGAAAACTCACGAATATAATTTTACAATAAGATTATATGGCTTTTCCATAGGTTTTTTTGTCGTAATATAACATTTTTAGATTAAATTTCCTTAAAGAAATGGATTGGCGAATTTACAATTAGATTTTTTTAGATACTATAAACCAATTACTCATGAGGCCGCGGTACGGGGAGTGTCTCCCACTCAGCGTACGGCGGCCCGGTCCCGCGAGCGCTTTGATGTGCCATCATTCATAGTTCAGTGCATAGGCACTTGAAAGCGCTCGCCAGACGGAAAAGGAATACCCGTGAGCGCGGTATTCCAAAGGGGTTTTAGGGGAGAGACTGTGTTTAGCACAGTCTTTCCCCTAACAAGCGAATTTGGGAGACCAAATTCAGTGCTTGCTGAAACATGAGACACTAACTTATGTTGCATATTTGTAGCGATTACTACCTCCCGAAAAGAGAGAGCACGAAGATTGCCTCCTTACCGGAGAATTGATGCGTTTCTCATTTTCCATAAGGCCATGGGATGGTTTTGAATGCGCGCCAAGATCTCTTTGTTCTCAAACAGCAGATCAGGGCGGTATTCTTTTTGGGCAAAGGAATGTAAAAAGGCTTCCTCCCCTTCATCAAGATACAGCAGGGCAGAAAGGAATTCTCTTACCCGTTTTTTAACAGACGGTAAATCAAAATGCTCCGCCCGGCGGATAACAGGCAACAAGTCCGTTTTAATTTTATAATTTGTAAGACTGTCAATACTGTCGAGTTGAAAGTTTGCCGGATTCTTTCCTCCAGCAATCGCGCCGTAAAAAACCGCACACTTTTTCAGCAGCGGCTGTTGGCTCTCATCAAACAATCCGAAATAGACCATATTGTTAAGATCGTACAAGTCCCTCGCCGCGGTTCTTGTAAGCAAAGCAACGATTTTGCTCCCGAATATTTCCAATGCCGCCAAGGAATGCACCGTCATTTCATCAAACAAACCAATTGTATTGACTGTTCTATTTTCAGGCGGCAATACATGCGCACGAAGGGAATAATTGATTTCCACCTTGATATTGTCCTTCATTCCGCCAGTGTTCCGGTAGGAGAACACAAAAGAGTCCAGGCTGTGCGGCGCCTTGGATTTCGGACTTGGCTCATAGCCGTTGGCCAGCATATACTTTATAATGCTGGCTGATATGCGGCTGCGCTCTTCCAGCATTTCTTCCCGTGTACCGTTATGCATGTAATCCAGATCAAGGTCGATCGACATTCTCGGCAGATTAAAAATCGTCAGGTTGATGGCCGTTCCGCCTTTCAGCGCGAGAGCGTCCTTCAGCAAAGGATCGGTATTCAAGTGCTTAAGGATCTCTGCCAGACGGCACACCTTTTCCAAGGTATCACGGGAGAAACCAAGCGCCTGTGCTTGTTTGCCAAGTTTTCGCTTATCATATTCCGGCAAATTCATCTCCTCCTTCAGATAGGACGGATAGCAAATCGCGTGAGGCAAAAAGCTGCCATCGTCTGTTGTACTGTGCATTATCCTTATTCAAACCACGATGGAGATAACGGACACTCTCGGAAAGCCGGGAGGAGCATTGCTCAAAAAAACCGTCGCTGAGCTTCATGTCCTTTTTGAAGTGCTCCAATATATATCCGGCTTTTTGATAGAGAACCTGCTTCCTGTACTTTTCCAAATAGCGCAGGAGTTTGCTCTCATCGGCATAGGGAATCACGGATAAGCTGCGCAGCAGCTCCTCCAAACCGCCTATTTTTTCAAAGTCGTTGATGCCGTCTATGATTGTGCGTTCGAGATCGGTTACGGTTACGCCATCCGCCTTTTTCTCCACGCCTTCGTCTATCCGCGACATCACATAGCGATAGGTTCGTCCGTCAAATTCAAAAGAATTAAATCTTGAAGCGGACGATACATAAACATCATAAAACACCTGGTTGGTATACCCGTAATACGAAAACGCCGAATGATGAGAAACATAAGCGCTGGGAGTGATATGGCCCGCTATGGCAAAATGGCTGACGACGGGCATATTGTCCACCAGGTTGACGGCAACATACAAATTGCGCTTCACGCTTTTGATATATCCTTTTTTTAAATAATTCTGGATAAGATTACTTGCTGTATTGGGATTTCCCAACATCTTGCAGACATCCTCCCAGGTAAAACAGCCTTTGTCCAGCAGTTCCTCATAGTGTTTCATTTGTCTTCACCTCTGATAATTTTAATTATAGTATATTATCACCAAATTTTCAGCTATGCAGAGGTAAAATTAAAATATTTTTTATTTTTTGCATGTTTTCATTGTTATATAAGTGACATTAGTCCAAAAATAAAATAGCTGACCAACATCACTGCTAATCAGGTGAGCAAGTAAAAAAACTATACAATTTGGATTGCTGAATAAGTTTGCGTTTAATTACCAGGCGAAACTATGAAACTAGTGCTTCAATCAAAAGCTTTACAGCATCGCTGAAACCCTTCTGATAGGAAATTTCAGAATGGATAGACCCAATACATCCGGAGACACGTTCAATATTCTCGATTAGATCTTTCTGCTCCTGGCTGATACCCGTTTTAATCAGCTTTTCCCAAGCTTTACCGGCCTCATCCATATATTTATGGTATTCAGCCTTGTTTTGAATCAATTGATTGAGGTCTTCTTCATGATTTTGAATAAGGCTTAAGATGGACATCTTAACACTTTCTCCTCGCCAGTTTAAAAATGATATACCTTTGTAAGTATATCAAGTTAGACGATCTGCCTGAATTCTGCAATTATCCAAATAAGCCAGCTATTATATAAAACATACTAGCATGCATGATGTGTAGGTTTTTTTAAGGCATTAGAGTTCCATCTTTTCAAAATGAGGACGTTTCCACTTCCATTTCCGCCCCCATGATCCCTTCAACATTTCATCTACATAGATTTCAACTGCTGCACTATCCCGGGGTTGAAGCACAAATAAGTAATACCTTACTTGTTGCCTGTTAAATCTTAACAAAAAAAACCGTGCATTAATAAAAGAGGGCTGCTCTTTAACGAAACCAAATCTCTCAAAATAATCCTGCTCGTTTTGTCGATTAGAATGATTATAGACAATTAAACTGTGACCTTGACTATAATAAGATTCAATTTCTAGTGGAAAGGCATACTTTATGCCTTCATTATCAAAGCGGCTCCCTGTATCGTTTAAAAGTATATTATTATCCGGATCTAAGAATAAGAGTGAACATGTAGCTAGATGTTTAAGACTATCCTGAAACCATTTTTCTCGATAGGCCTTATTCGCTTTCAATATTTTTGAGTAAAATAAGGTTTTGGGCGGCAACAAGTTGCTCTCTTCAATCCTTTTAACGGTTCGGGCATTTTGTATATAGACTATTCTGTACAGTTCCTTAAACAATTCACTATCGCATTCAAGATACCCATTATATTTTTCAGCCAAATAATCCGTTAAATTACCGGCACTATCCTCCCCGTCATCAGTCAGGTACCAGTTGACCCCAATCCTTAAACCGCTTTTAGCTACATATCTTAACAAGCCGTATTTGCCGAAATCCCCGATATCTCCTGTAAATCTATTCTGCATAGTTCCACTCTCCCGGTCGGTTTGAATATACATCCAATAATACTAATGCCGCAGATTAGCAAACGGCATCTTTCCATATCTATCCTCAAAATCGCGAATCAGCATTTTTTCAATCTCTACCGGGTTTTCACCCTCATTGCAGATTCTCCAATATATTAATAGATCCCTGGAATACTCCAGCTGCCAGATTAATCGCCCGCCCCAGTGGCCGATATCATACCCGTATCCAAATTTAATATAGGTAGTTATTCTGTCACGCAGGGCTGCCTTGCTTATCTTACCTTTTTTGTCAGTCCCCCCGGCTTTTCCGAGGTATAGAATATGTGTTCCTTCTACCCAGTTCTTTAACACCACGTGTTCAGGTACATTGGGATTTTTCCTTTTGAAGAATCCACCGGTTCCTTCAATTAGAAACCTTTTTTCAGGATAATGAGGAGAGACAACGGCATAAACACCCTCAGTATTTGGTATTGATAAGGTAATATCTTGGTTTCTTTCATAGTCGCCAATACGGATAAACTGCTCAAATTTATTACTTGTAAGAAAACTGCTGTCAACAGAATCCATCGGTTCACCTCGCAGTCCATTCATATTATCTATCGCGCCAAAACCTCGGCAGACAGATACCGGAACCGCCCCCACCGCTTATCAGTAATAAAGCTAAAGTCGTGCCAGTACATATCATACGAACCATTTAAGACTATAGGTTCTTCACGGCCTTTTTTCGTACCGATACCAGTACGCTCATCCCAGTTCAAAACACCACTAATCTTTGCGCCTTCATTAATTCTGAAAGCCGCGTCACATGTGTTGGAAGCATTAGAAGTCTTCCAATAGGTTGGATCATTGGTCAACAATACCGCAAAGCCTTTGCTGAAAGGGCCACCGGAAGAAATCAGCTTCTCGACTCTCATAATGTCCTTCAAAAAGTCATACCGCCTGATATCTTGGGCACCTTGATTTTTCAAAATATATCTTTCTTCATTGACCACGACATTGCACCCCAATGTCATATATTTAAGCTCAATCGGAAACCACAAACCATTATCCTTAACTAAAATATCCACATGCATAGATTCATCTACATCTGCCGGACAATATTCCATTCTAACTTCGGCCTGCGGCATATTTTTTTGAATTTCCCAGGCTAGAGCAAATTGAAAATCCTTCTCTGAAACAAATATTTTTCTACATGTTTTCAGCGACTCAATAAGCACTTTTATATCCATCAGGCGACCCCTTCTTCAGATAGAATAACATTCAAATAAATCCATTAAATAAAGTTTTTTTATCTTCCCGCTTAATGCAGCTTTCAACTTGTTGGCTTATTTGACATTTCTCTATTTTTTTCCATTTTCCTTTAATTCCAAGTAAAGATAAAACCTCGGATAATATCAATTTAGACATTTTTTTGGTAAGTGAATCTTTACGATGCAAGTTGTTAACATCGCTCCAATTCTCGCTGCCTATTTATCACCATTTTTAGATAATCGTTATAATCCTTTCCCCGTTCCGGTGGCTCATCAGAAACCGCGTAATGAGACGGAAGAATTGTCTGAATGGTCTTGGACGCCAGCTGTCCTACCAAATCATTGTCCAAGTGCAAAGAGATTTCGCAGATCCGGGAGAAATCTTTCAAATATTGCATTAAAGCCGCAGGCGGAGTACTTTCTCCGATATCCTGTCTCGGCTTGTAAATACCGGCAAGAGAAAGGCAAAAATCTTGCCGCCAGTCCCTGTTTGCCAATAAATCCAATGTACAATAAGACATTAGATCAATGGCGCTTTCAAACAAATGAAGTTTTCCGCTTCTACCTCTTGCCGGTATGGAAAAGGAATAGTGCTTGTCACTCCCGTTCGCTTCTCCCATAAACCTTCTGCGGGATGTGCCCCGGAGCGACGCGTACCGGGGTACGCCTTGCCGGTCAAACCCCACAAACACCGCATTGTGATAATTGCAGCTTTCATACAGGCTTTTGGTTTCTATACAATAACTGATTACCTCCCTATCAATTCCACGGCCAGCCAGATAAGCAATTACCCGGTCATTGTTTTCGTTTTTCTCCGGCAGGAGCAGCTTTCTCGGCTCGGGGGATACCGGTTGTTTGGAGGAAACAGGCGGCAGGGTTAACACTTGTCCGTCGATTTGCATGACCGCTTCAGGCAGGGTCAGGCCCCGCACTTTAACCAGATAATCCAGCGCGGACCGCCCGCCGATGCCGCGGGACCACCAGCACCATTTGCCATTGCTGATCTTCAGACTGTCATGGCTCCGGGTCGTATAGACATTGCCGGAAAAATGCACCAGCTCCTGCGGCTCGTAAGATTGCAGGTAAGAGAGCAGGTCCATTTGCTTGGCGCGCTCGATCTGCTCCGGTTTCACATAAGGCATGTTGTTCACCTCATCTTTCGTAGCCCACGGCTTTCTTTTCCGAAAGCTCGGGCTCTTCATCCGGCTCGTCGTCCAGCATCTCGTTTTCCCGCTTGTCCATGTTGAGCAGGACATTCAACTCCGCCAGTCGGGCGGACTTTGTCTGCAGCTCTTGTTCTTTCTCAAACGGGATCTCAATCTGCTCTTTGGCCGTCTCCACCTGCTGATGGAGTGTTTTCAGTTGTTCCCGGCTATATTCCAGCTTCTTGGGCATTTCCGCCAAAACATTGTTGATCCTGGTGATGTTGCCGAGGATATCTGCCCCTAGCGTTACGGGATGGCTCAAAGCACCCCGCAGGGCAACCTGGTACTGCTTGCCGAAGGTGTCAAAAGAAATCAGCATCTGGAAGCCCATGTAGCTGCCCAACTCCTGCGGTTCCGGAGAAGTCATCAGCTTGCAGGCTTCCAGAATCGCCGTACCCGCTTTTGCCTTTTCGGTATAGGCAGCGCCTTTAACAGTCATCCCCGCAAACTTGCTCTCCTCTGTGCCGTTTTCGACGGGTTCCAGAGTGCTGTGCCGTTCGTATCGGGCAAGGTCTTTTTCATAGCCCGCAAGCCGTTCCTCAATGGATTTGATTTGCTTCGGGTACTGCTTTAGCAATCTGTCCTCCAGCGCGTAACGTTGGCTTAGATGATTGGCTTTGAGCAATTTCAACTTGGAAACCTGGATGTCCAAATCCATCTTCTCCTTGATAAACGGATTGCCCGTCGCCAGCGCCTTGACTTCGGCGTAGGAAAGGGCCGTCTCGTCAATGTCTTCGGCGCTTCGCACAGGGGACTTGCTGGTCATGATCTGGGAAATAAACCGCTGCTTGTTCTCCAGAATCTGATAGAGATAGGCGTCAAAAGTGTTTTCAGTAACATAGCGGAAGATATGCACCTCGTCGTTTTTATTACCCTGCCGCACAATGCGCCCGGCGCGCTGCTCCAGGTCCCGCGGCCGCCAGGGACAATCCAGATCATGGAGCGCGATCAGCTTGTCCTGGACATTGGTCCCGGCCCCCATTTTAAAGGTGGAACCTAGGAGTATACGCACCTGTCCTTTGCGCACCTTGGCAAACAACTCCTTTTTCCTGGTTTCCGTATCGGCATTGTGGATAAAAGCAATCTCATCGGCGGGGATACCGCCGGCAATTAGCTTTTGGCGAACGTCATCGTACACATTGAAGTTCCCATCGTTCTTTGGTGTGGATAGATCGCAGAATACAAGCTGCGTCAGCTTTTTGTCCTGATGTTCCTGCCAAAAGCGGAAAATATTCTCCACGCAGGCGTTTACTTTGCTTTCTTCATAGTCGGGCAGCATAGGACTCATCAACCGCTGGTCGAGAGCCAGCTTGCGGCCGTCGTTGGTGATTTTCAGCATGTTGTCCTTATTCGGCTCGACCATCCGGTTGCGAACCTGTTCAGCGCGCTCAGCCAACTCGGCAACCATATTCTGCTGGAATTGGCTCGGCTTCACTGCCACATTGCGGAAGTTGGCTTTCGGGACGGGCAGGTTCAGCATGTCCGCTGTCTTGATATCCGCAACCTCCTTGAACATATTCATTAGTTCCGGCAGGTTGTAGAACCGGGCAAACCTCGTTTTAGCCCGATAGCCGGTACCCTCCGGAGCAAGCTCGATGGCGGTCACGGTCTCACCAAAGGTGGAGGCCCAGCAGTCGAAATGCTGGAGTCCGTTCCGGCGCAGGACTTCGTATTGCAGGTAGCGCTGCATGGTGTACATCTCGGTAATCGAGTTGCTGATCGGCGTCCCCGTGGCGAAGATAATGCCGCGTCCCTCCGTCAGCTCGTCCAGGTAGCGGCACTTGGCGAACAAGTCGGAAGATTTCTGCGCCTCAGTTTGGGACAAGCCCGCGACATTGCGCATCTTGGTGTACAGAAACAGGTTCTTGTAAAAATCCGCCTCATCCACAAACAGCCGGTCAACACCCAGTTCCTCGAAGGTAACGACATCATCCTTGCGGCTTGTGTCGTTGAGCTTATCCAGCTTCAGTTTCAGGGCCTTTTTCGTCCTTTCCAGCTGCTTGATCGCATAACGCTCGCCCCTTTCCTCTTTAAGCTCCTGGATGCCGCCAGTGATCTCCATGATCTGTTCCTCCAACTGACGCTTTTGGCGTTCCCGGGAGATGGGAATTTTCTCAAACTGGCTGTGCCCGATAATAACCGCGTCGTAGTCACCCGTGGCGATACGGGCGCAAAACTTTTTGCGGTTCTGGGTTTCAAAATCTTTTTTGGTGGCGACCAGGATATTGGCGGAAGGATAGAGCTGCAAAAACTCTCCCGCCCACTGTTCCGTCAGGTGGTTGGGCACAACGAACAGGCTTTTGTTGCAGAGCCCCAGATGCTTGCTTTCCATGGCTGCCGCCGTCATCTCGTAAGTCTTGCCCGCGCCCACGCAGTGGGCCAGCAGGGTGTTGCCGCCGTACAGGATGTGGGCCACCGCGTCCACCTGGTGCTGGCGCAGGCTGATCTCCGGATTCATGCCCGTAAACCGGATATGGCTGCCGTCGTATTCGCGGGGCCGGATGGCGTTAAAACGGTCGTTGTAGATTCGGGTAAGCTGTTCCCGCCGTTCAGGATCTTGCCATATCCAGTTTTGGAACGTCTCTTTGATGGCTTCCTGCTTCTGTTGGGCAATAGCCGTTTCCTTTTTGTTCAGCACCCGCCTCTCCGCGCCGTCTTCGCAAACGGTGTCAAAGATGCGCACGTCCCGAAGGTTCAGGGTTTCCTCAATAATTTTATAGGCATTGATGCGCTTTGTGCCGCAGGTCACGTTGGCCTTGATATTGTCGCTGCGGTCGTCGTTTTTGCCCTTGACATTCCAGTTAGCGGTATAGGACGAATAGAAAACGTCGATATGCCGCCTGTACATCGGTGGAGTTTCCAGAAGTTCAAAGATGAAATCCTTGACCACCTCGGGCGGCAGCCAGGTCGCGCCCAACCGCACATCGATTTCGGAAGCGCTCAGATACTTCGGCTGCACCGCTTCCAGCGCTTTGATATTGGCAGTTAGCTTTTCCCCTTGTTCAAGCGGCAAGATTCTGGCAAGCTCCTGCACCTGTTTAAGTTTTTCGCGAACGTTGCCGGACAGGTATTCGTCAGCCGTTACATAGGGAAAAGAATCCACCTGAAAGAAAGCGCGAGGGACGTTTTCGGGGATCATTTTGCCGAAGTCGCGGAAGATCACGCCCTGAAGATCGTCGGCAAGCCGTTCTTCCGAAAGCCCGGTCAGATTCTGCATAAACGCCATGTCCACACGGGCTTTTTCCGCGATGGAAATCGCCAAGGCTTCGGCGGCGGTATCCACGTGGGTGACAGCCGTGCGCTGCCGGATGGTTCGCTTGGTGAACATATCCGCCTTGCGCTCCAGTTCGCCGTTCTCGTCCAAAATCTCCAGGGAACAAAGAAGACAGTAGGAGCTGTCATCGGAAAAAGCCATGTTGTTGCCGCGGCTGTTTAAAAGCCAGTACTTGGCGACAAAAGTGTCATACAGGATATTGAGCTTGCGCTGCTGCTTAAGGATGCTTTCATCGCCGTAATCTTCTGTCTGGTATTCGATTAAATCCCGCACACAGTCCCGGATGCCGATCATACCCTTGATCCGGCCCGCCGCTGTAACGGAAGTTTCCACCCGGTTCATGCGGCTGTTTTCCCGGTAATAGATTTCCCCGTCCGCCAGGCAGTAACTGAAGTTGCGCACATTGGGATCGGCCGGGATGGAATCGTCCGCCTCGTCTCCTAATTCGTCCAGCTCGTATTCCGTAATTTCAGCGTGTATGTTTTCCAGCGCATTGCGCAGCAGCCCGCCCAGATCGGCGTTCCCATAGGGGATGCAGGCAGTCTCACTCCTGTTGCCGTACATCCGCTCGTCATAAACCATAGTCCCCAGCACCATCATGGGATTGTCGGCAAAGTAGCGGTTGACGGGGATTCCGTCCTCCGTCGTGGAAAGATGCACCCAATCCGGCTCGATGTCGATCACCCGGTCGCGCTTTTGCAGGAATAGAATATCGGCTGTGACTTCCGTACCGGCGTTGGCCAGGAAAGCGTTGCTGGGCAGCCGGACGGCTCCCAATAATTCGGCCCGCTGGGCAATATACTTGCGGACTTCGGGGTTCTGTTTGTCCATTGTGCCCTTGGAGGTGATGAAGGCGATGATGCCGCCGGGCCGCACCTTGTCCAGCGTTTTGGCGAAGAAATAGTCGTGGATGTAAAACTTGTGCTTGTCGTACTTTTTATCAGCCACCCCGTAGCTGCCGAAGGGCACGTTGCCGACAGCCAGGTCGAAAAAGCTGTCGGGCAGGCTGGTTTCTTCAAAGCCCTGTACAGCGATGCTGGCGTTTTGATACAGCTGCTTGGCAATCCTGCCCGTAATGCCGTCCAGCTCCACGCCGTACAGCTTGGAACCCTGCATGCTTTCGGGGACAAGCCCGAAAAAGTTGCCGGTTCCGCAAGCCGGTTCCAAAATGTTGCCTGTTTTAAAGCCCATGTTTTCCAGGCAGACATAGATAGCCTTGATAACGACGGGAGATGTATAGTGGGCGTTTAAGGTGGAAGCCCGGGCGGACGTGTATTCATCCTCGCTGAGCAGCTCCTTCAATTCCGCGTATTCCTTGGCCCACTGGCTGTTCTGCCCGTCAAATACCTGCGGCAGGCCGCCCCAGCCGACGTACTTGGAAAGAGTCTCTTGTTCTTCCGGGGTGGCTAGGCGATTTTGCCCTTCCAGTTGGTTCAAGAGCCGGATAGCGGCTGCGTTCCATCCATATTTGGTCTTCTGTCCGCCCGCGCCCAAATTATTATTGGTAATACGGAAGTTGGCGCGGGGCTGTTTCAGCGTTTCCGGTTGAAGATCTTTGGCGGCCTTTGATGCTTCGCTGTCCTCAATGACAAGCTCCATGCCTCCGGTCATTTCTTTTTCGGTCGGTTGGCTTTCGGTTCCCCGCACCCATTCCGGCGCGTCAGGGTCGTCAGCGTGAAGGGTGACGCTATCCCTTTCTTCCGTCAGAAAATCCTCATACGTTCGCTGAAATACATCCTCGGCCAGCCATTCTTTAAACATCGGCCGGGCAGCATAGGCTTCATAGAAATCCGGATGCTCCTCCCTCATCGAAAGGATAACGTTATCAAGGGCTTCGTCCAACTCCCGCTCGGCGCTGTCAGGGTCTGTATCCCGGTCCCGCAGGTAGGGGTAAATCTCACCGGCTCGTATCCGGTTGACGATTTCCGGCAGATATGCTTGGTAAAGTTCACGGGGAGGCATTTTCCCCGCATTTTCTTGGCCGGTTTCTTCCTGAGGCGTTTGTTCCGGTTCTTCCCCGATAACCAGAAGATGGTCGTTCAACGGGTTTTCCTGCAGCATCCGTTCCAGGTCATCCCGCGCCAGCTCTTTGCTGAACAGCGGGAAGTCGGTATCGCTCAGCAGCACCTTGCGATCTTCTAAGGATATAATTTCGTATTCGTCTGCTCCGAGATAAACCTTATCGCCAAGAGATAAAACGAAATGGGCGTCTTTTCTTGGCAGATTCTCCGTCTTTTCAGAGGGAGATGGTTCCCTGCTCAGGTTCTCCCGGGCGTAAGCCTGCTCTGTGAGCTGCCTGCGGTGCTCCTCCACCAGTTGCTCATAAATTGGACGGTATTCTTTTTCCAGGTATTCTTTTTCCCAGCCTTTCAAATAGCGGCTGGCGGCAATCAGTTCTCCGAGCCGTTTTACAACCTGATTCCAGGACAGTCTTAATTCCGGATTGGTTATTGAACTGCCGATTCTGCTTAAGGAAATCCCTTTAGTGTCATGCCACTGGTTGCCGCTGGTCCCATCCAGGAAAATATGCGTACCGCCGCCGATTCCGTACTCCCGTTTCAGAAAGGCAATGGTTTCTTTCGGGGTATGCTGTTCCTGGTAGTGCAGATAAATGCGGAATTTGCCGTTTTGGGAACCAGTGCCCCGGCATAGGGCATGGTCGATTTCTTCCTGGGGAATAGAAAAAGCGGAGGATTTTTCGTCCTCCGCCTGTTCTATGGCTTCGATTTGCTGCTGAGCCGTCGGGAAAATGGTTAGCTGTATACGATCTCCGCCAGAACTGTTTCCTCCGCTTGATGTCTCAGGTTGTTCATGTATCCCGTCCAGCCCAGCTGGTCGGCCGCCTTGTCCGGGGCGGGACTTCTCTGCAAAAGCTTGGCTGTAATCTGTTCGATCCGATCCTTTGCCGTCCGGTCGGTCTCCGCCAGGTGGCTGTTCAGCTGGCCCGACAGTGTCAGACTGGCGTACAACCCTTTCTTGTTGTTTTTCAGATATGTCTTGCGCAGCATCCCATACTTGCCGATGTGCGCCGCTTCCTCCGGCAGCGTCAGGTCGGGAATCAGGTATTCGCCCTGCGGCGTGTAAGTCAGTTCCATCTTCGCCACCCCTTTCAAATCTCGAGTTTTGCGCCTTACTTTCATTGTGTCCGGCATCCTCATTTTTAGCAAAGGTATGGTTAGGATTTTTCTCTGCCTTATGCTGCTCCTTAACCGTCACCCCGATTTCCCGCAGGAGCATTTCGGAGATATCGCTGGCGGCGGCTCCCAAACAGGAAACGGTGTTCAGGGTATTAAAGTTCAAAACACTTTGGAAGTCCTCAAAACCAAAATGCTTTGCGGCATCACAGCCACAGCGGACTAAGAGCATATAGGCTGCGGAGCTTTTCAGTGCGTCTTTAAAAATGACTTCCACGTTCTGGACGTCCAATTCCTCCAGGAAACTGTTTTCGCGGGATTCCAACAGTTCGGAGAGATAATCCGGGAAATTGTCCTCTACGGCGTTGCGGGCGGCGGAGATTAAGGCGGTTGCCAATTCCCGCTTTTCCTCCAGCTCGCCAAAGGCATTCTCCAATGTTTCCGTTACGGCCTCCCCGTATTGATCCTTCATTTCCCAGAGTATGATAGGGCGATTATAACGGCTGTTGGTATCCGACACGTCAAACACATAGCGCAGGTTGGAGCGGCCCCCGCTGTCGTCGATAAGGGCGATGCCCTTGGCGCCCTTGTTCACCCACCGGCCCAGTTTCTCGTTCCATACCTCAATCGGAGCGCAGGCGGTCGCATCGGGACGCTGGGCGTAAATCAGCAACTGGTCCTGGAAGGGGTACTTGTAGTTCCAAGCCGCCGTTTGCAGGAAGTCTGTCCAGTTAAGCGGAGTTTTGACGACATTTAGAGCTGTCCTCTCTGCAAGTTCCGTAATCAGCCGCAATTTTGCTGCCACGTTTATCCCTCCTTGCTCCTTACTCGTGCTTATCTTTCCGGCTCCCGTTTTTTCTTCTTGGTCTGCCCCACCAGACTTTCATCGGGACCCTTTTCCTTTTGCAGGCTTCTCTCATGATGGACCTCATCCAGCGCGCGCTTGCAAAGATCTTCAAGGGCGGTCAGACGGTAGCTGCAATAATGCCCCCAATGATAATCCTTTTCTCCCTTTTTGCATCTCCAGGTTACAAACTTGGCGGGAGCATTTTCGTTCTGCCCGATGACAAATTCCAAATTCCCCACACTCAGCCGGTCGGTGATGGCATAGCCTGCGTTGGTTTCTCTCTCCATCCAAGATACCTCCTACCGCGCCTGTTCCTGTTTTCTGTGTTTAACTTGTCTTTCAGCTTCAATCTGCCACAGCCGTTCCTTGACCCAATCGGGCATGCATTCCGGTTTGATGACGCCTAAAATGTCCGAACGGTTCCAGCGGGATTCCTTGCCGGAATAGAGATTGACAACGTACACCGCCCGTCCTCTGGCTTTGCCCTGGGCGCCGAAGCCGCCCGTGACCAGTATCAGCTGCTTGTCGGCGGTGCGGTATTCCGGGCGCAAAGACTCTTGGCGAAGAACCGCCACTTTGTCCTCTATGCTCTCCCCGGCATCATCCGGAACACAGTGTTTCAGCGTTAAAGGCTCCAAGGGAACGGTTATCTTAGCCCGTTCCGCTTTAACCGCTTCAATCTGGGCCGTTGCACGGGAGATAAATTCAGCCATCATCTCCAGATAGTCCGCGCTTACGACTCCCTCGGAATATTGCTCTACGCCAAAAGGATTGTCCCAGGAACAATTGCACACCATATACGGGCTGCCGGGACTTTTTCCATCCTCCAGAAAAAGGATTTCCTTGTCTCCGAGGCAGACGGCATGTTTTACTTCATAGGTGTCCACCATCCGTTTTTCATTGCCCACGTTCTTCACGCTCCAATCCATTAAATAGAAAAGCTCCCTGCATTCTTACAGAGAGCCGTTTTACTGTCCGAAAAAAGAAAGCGGCTGTTTTCTCCGTTCTTTTCCGGCGTTATCCACTTCCTTCACACCGTTATCCACAATATTCACATTTCTATCTTTATTCTGTAACTCTTTGTTTCCGTAATTAGCCTGCCGGATCAGGGTCCGGAAAGTCTTTGGTTTCTTCTGCGCAGCCTGTTTCACAACATTCTCCTCCGTTAGTATTTTGGATCTCCTTCTTTAAGGCTGAGTATTTCTTTTTCGGCTGGTAATTTAAGGGGGTGAGGTGTGGAGAGGGGGGGCAAAACAGCAGGGCTTCACGCCGCCTCCTAAAAAAGGAAAGACTACCCCCTTGGTTTAAGAATTTTTGTTTGCTAGTCTCTGAATAAAGCATGCCGCTCTTTGCCGCTTTTATCTGAACGCTTGTCACATTTCGGGCAAAGCCTGCAATCCTTCTGCTCCGGCTTTTTAAAGGGCTTGCGGTCATATCCCGGCTTTTCCTGCATGATGCGCTCATATTCACGCAATTGCCCTTCCGTAAAGTACATGGAACCATCTCCTCTCACAAAAGGACATAAAAAAACGCTCTTGCTTATGGAAGAACGAAAATACCATTTGGCTGCTCATATTCTGTTTCAGCGCTCTTGCTCCCGCTGGCGTTTTTTATACCAGCTTTCAAGCAGCTGGATGATCAAGTCCTCCTTTTGTTTATCTGAAAAGTTTTTTGGGAAAAAGCGGTCGATACGCTCTTTTTGGATATTGAACTTTTCCTTTTGGTTCGGTTTTTCCTCGGTAAGAATAGTATAAATGACATCAGCGCTCAGTCTGCCCTCCTGACTAAGTTTTTTCAGACGTTGAGCCTGGGATAAGGATGGCGTGTTTTCCTCCTGCTTCATTGTCTCCAATAGTTCCGTTTGTTCTTTTTCGGTCAAGTAGGAGATTTCCACAGCGGGATTAAAGGCAATTTGTTTTTCGTCTACCATTTCTAGAATGGGTGGGATGAGTTCGGTTAGACGGATATAACGTTGAATTTGATTTCTACTTTCACCAACTTGCTCGCCAAGAATCTCTACGGAATACTTACCCTTTAAATCCTGCCCAACTTGGGTAGAATTTTCTTTGCTAGGTCTACCCGCTTGCCGTTTCATAGCGTCCAGCTTCATTTTGTATGCTAGCGCTTTCTCGCTTGGCAGAATGCTTTCCCGCTGTAGATTGCTATCCACCATGGCGACAATTGCCTCATCGTCGCTTAACTCGCGGACAATGCAGGGCATTGTCTCATTCCCCGCCAGTTCACTTGCTTTTTTGCGCCGGTGCCCGGCAACCATTTCATAACCGCCGTCCGCTTTGGACCGAACAAGAGCTGGAACCAGGATGCCGTACTGTTTAACACTTTCCGCCATTTCCAGCATGGCTTCATCCGCCTTAACTTTAAAAGGATGGTTGGGAAAATCGCTGATTTCCGATAAAGGAATATCTAAAACCTTCTCGCGCTGTTTGTCCTCGCGGCTGGCATCGGTTTCAAATAATTCATCTACCGAGGTCAACCTCATGTTTTTGACGTTGCTTTTGGCCAATTTCCAACACCTCCTTTGTGAAGGCCTGATAGGCCTTGGCGGCTATCCCGTGCGGATCGTGGGCAAAGATGCTTTTTCCCTCGGCACTTGTTTCAGCTGCCCGTATGGATAACGGGATTTCCGTTTGGAATACACAGAGTTTATCCCCGTAGTCCCGCCGTAGGACAAAGGAAATGTCCTTGGCAAAGGTGGTGCGGTTATCAACCATTGTGAGCAAAATGCCGTCTATCGTCAGCTTTGGATTGATTTGTCTTCTTACCCTGGCTATGGTCTGCATCAGCTGGGTCATTCCTTTAGCCGGAAGGTAGTGGGCTTGGACAGGGATGATCACGCTGTCGGCGGCGGCCAGAGCGTTGATGGTCATCATGCCGAGAGAGGGCATGCAATCAATAAGAACGTAATCGTACTTCTGCTTAACGGAATTGATATAGCTGCGCAGAACCATTTCCCTGCTCATGGCGTTTACCAGTGACACCTCGATAGCGGACAGTTCAATGTTTCCCGGTATAAGGTCAACACCTTCCGGTTGGTGCAATATGCCTTCGTCAGAATCAAACCTCTCCTCTGTCATGACTTTTGTAAGGATTGTTGCCAAGGTTATGGGTAAATTGTCCGGCTGATGAAAGCCCAAGGAATCCGTGAGGTTACCTTGGGCGTCTGCGTCTACCAGCAACACTTTTTTACCTTGGACTGCAAGACCGATTCCAAGGTTCACTGCTGTTGTCGTTTTCCCCACACCCCCTTTTTGATTGGCTAGAGCAATTACTTTGGACATATTTTCTCCCCCTTAATACGAAAAAGCCGCCTGCTTTTGTTCGCACAAAATTAAGCAAACGGCTTTTTCCTTATAAATAAAAAAAATTACATTAAATTATGGATTATTTAGTTTCCTGCTTAACGAAGGGAATAAGGGCGTTATCAATACCATCAAAGATCTCAACCAAATGTATGTGTTCGCAATCAACCCAGGCATTTTCCGAAACATGCTCTAACATTATTACCTGGAAATGTTTTTTTTGCTTTAAAATAAGTGTGTAAAAATCGTTCCATAGCTTAAAGATGTTCTTTACCTTAGCCCAGTCACTTTTATTTGAAAGTTTATCTTCACTTTCTTTGTAGTCATATTCAGAATTGTTGAAGTAAGGAATGCTAGGTTGATCTATAATAATAAAGCTAGGAATATATAGAGAATTTTCTGATAGTAACATATGGTGCATTCCTGCAAATAAACAAAGATGCAAATATAAATGATCTGAGCTACTGGATATTTTAGCGGTAATGGCAGATTTACTTTTCTTTAACGTTAAACGTTGATTCTTATAATCAAACCACGCTGAGAATTCACCATACTCATCTAAAGCAACTTTAGCGCTTGAAATATAAGTTTGGATGTATTCGTTTAATGTATCAATAATTAAAGTACGTCTATCCTCTGTCCCTGAATACATAACTTCTAATAGTTCTAATTCCTTTGATTTTTCACCAATTGATTTATCAATTTGTGAAAGGTCAAGTGGTGAAAGGTCAAGTTGCTTATATTCAGCTTTTATCTCACCAAGCGATACAAGCTTTTGTGCCGTTGGGATTAGCACGTAATCAACGTGAGCCGTTCTTGACAGCTGATCATCAAAAGCAGCTAATCTGGCGGTCAATTCTCTAATTCGGCGCTCAATGTCCAACTCAAAGGGACGTTTTTCATGGATCGCTTTCCTTACATTTGAAAGCTCTTTAGCTAATATATTTAAGAATTGACGATATTCTCCTTGAACATTTGCTGAAAAATTTTCTTGTAGATAAGTAATAGGGCGCAGTGCATCCTCATCATCTCTCAAGCTGTCTTTATATTTATTATAGCTTCTCTTGAATCTTCTCAACTTAGTCAACTGTAATGCTATTTTGGATCGTTCATTTTCTAATTTTTCATACTCCTGTTCTGTCGAAAAATTAGAAGAAAAACGTGAAGCTCCGTCAGCAATAAGCTGTTCGAGATGTCCTACTGCCTTTTCAAATGGCAACGCTTCATCCAAAAGTCCATTTTCTTTTGCCTGCTTTATTAACAACTGAAGTTTTTCATTAGTATGTTCCGCCTTTTTACCTAGCTTTTTCTTGTCTGCCTCCAGCACGGATATTTCCTGTTGCAATTCATTTATTTTCTTTTGTGTCGCTATGCTGTCAATATCAATAACACCAAAAGCTAAATCAAAAATTTGAGGCCAGACATCTCGATAACGCTCAAGCGTCATTTTGTCAAAAAACATCTTTCCATTAGCAATGATATCTTTAGACAAAGTATTAAATATTTGAAAGTATCGAAATGATAATCGCGTATTTTTTCTTACACTTCGTCCGCCATACGCAATAGTTACATTGTCATCGATAGAAAATTCCTGTTCCAGGACGGATTTTATTTGATCTTCTTCCAACTTCGCATAAGGAATTTCTGGGATTTCACCCATTTGCGAAAAATAATAATCTGGTGAGAATTTACCGTTTTCTGAAATTGCGCCACGGGCAATTGTATAAACCTTATCATTGATTGTAAAGCGTAATCCATACCAAGCAACATTTTCTCCAATATGCTCATGTGAAATAACAACTGTCTCGTTACTACCACAAAAACAATAGTCGACAATTTCTAATACTGCAGTTTTTCCAGTTTTGCTATTTCCAGTAATAACATTAACTTTATCGTTCACGAATTGCAAAGTTCTTAGATTCCCATCTTTTAACCACAAAAGCAATTTATCAATATAAAAATTCATATCTCAACCCGCAAGCTTAAGTACAATTCACTTGCGTCTCCTTTCATAAGAATATCCGCCAATCTTTTTGCTGCAGCAATCCTGTCCTTTGCTTTTCCCCCCAGAGTAGGATTGCTAAAATTGAATTTTTCGCCTGTAAATTGCACTTTTCCGTCGTTGATTTTTATAAGACCCAACTTTTCAAAGAGAATTATTGAGTTTACAGACAAAAGCAATTTATCTTGATATCTGCTACTAAAATTTGCAAAAACTATACTCTCTTTAATAATCAAATTTTCGATACTTTTTATATTAGAA
This sequence comes from Dehalobacter sp. CP, assembly GCF_047652685.1. Lineage (NCBI taxonomy): Bacteria > Bacillati > Bacillota > Clostridia > Eubacteriales > Desulfitobacteriaceae > Dehalobacter > Dehalobacter sp. CP. The sequence continues at coordinate 285,939 of NZ_CP157399.1, read as the reverse complement.
TTGGTCCGTTTGAGGACTTGTAATACCCTTGTATAACTCAATAGGGGTTCAATTAACAGGCATTTAGAAATTTCCATAGTGTAGGCATATTTCAAAACTGCCAATATTGAAATGCCTGAAATTAGTTCATTGTTTTTGAGGCTGTTATTTTCCATCAACATGATACCTATCTTTCCAAGCGAATTTCCATCCAATCTTTTCTTCTTTAGCCAATTTTATAAACTCGCCATTTGATAGCGGAATACCTAAATCTGTAGAAAATAGAGACAGTTTCTGCTCCATAATTCGATCAAAACAAATTAAGGCATTATCAAAGTCTTTTGTATAGTCTTTTTTTGTTGATCTATGTGAAGACGTATGAATATTTTTCCATTGCTCTGCAGCATCTGCATTAAATCGCTGCATTGTCGAATATGTAATTTTTCCATCTTGATACCAGTCCTCTAGCTGCATTTGAATACATAAATAGTGTTCAGTCAACCGTGCTATCTCGATTAAGCCATTATCATGCATATCTATGGCACCAATTTCAATTAGTTCTTTAACAAAATTTTGTTGCTCAAGGTGATCCGGTAATAATGGGTTATATGTACGTAACGGAAGGCAAGTTGTCCTGTATTTGTTGAATGCACTTTGGTATTTATTGATCCATTCAAAGTAAGTAATAACTTGATGGGTTCCGTTTTGAACTTTATTAAAAAAATCCTCTTTTAATTGAAGGAATACCTCTCCAAGAACATCATCTACATATTCTGTGGCAATCATTTTATCTCGGATGCCTTCACGGATCTGTTCGAACAATATATTCGGAGTATTCAAGAATTCAGTATGACACATAAAAGGGGAGATTACAGAGGATCCCAATTTGATAATGTCTTTTATGTATTGCTTAATTGTTTTATCTTGTGTTTGAGCTGACAGCTTACGTAGGTAAACGACGAATTGACTATCGGTAATTTCTTTCTTCTTTAATTTTTGAATATGTTCAAGAACTTCGTTTTTTCCTATTTGCCTATTTACAGCAAACACAAAGTTGGACTTATCAATGAAAACCTTTTGATCACTTTTCTCTCTTCTGCCCTCAGTTTCATCCGAGATGAGCTTACTCCAGTTAGATAATGTTTTCCACAAATCTTCGGAAAACCTAGCTAAATTGGCCTGCTCGCCTTTGCTATTTAATTCAGTCGTATGTTTAAGTTGAAAAAAGTAAGTCTTTTGATCATGGTGAGAGATAATATGAATATCATCTAGAGCTTCATACCCAACCTCTTCGCCTATGGAAAGGTGAAGCAGCTTAACTATAAAAAAGAGATATTGGTAGTCAAACCCCAATTGATTCACATCTGCTGCTGTAATTTCGGTACGCTTTCTAGACTCCACCATTAATAATTACCCCTCTTAATACCAGCCTAATCAGAATATGGGTATAGAAAATTCAATATCGAATTTCACTCAAATAAAGAGTAAACATCCTGCTTTAGTACTATTTGTTTTACGGCGAGATCACCACACGGAAGTCGCCCTGAGTCGTGGTCTTAATGAAAAGCTCTGTCGTTCCCAAAAGTTTGAGAATGTCTGTGCTTAGGGCGACTTTCGATCCACCGGGTTGTACTATAATCACTTCGAATTGAAGTTTGGAACGTCGAGCCTTTTCCTTGAAATAGGAGAGTGGTTTTATGTCCCCTTTAAGGAATCGTGAATAGCCTTCACTTACCCATATTTCATCTCGGCGTTTAAGGTCATAATAAAGGCGTGTCATGCCCAAGTGTTTGATGGTTATGCTTTTTTGAGCCTGCCCACAGATTGTATAGAAATTTCTGATATCGTTTGAAATCTGCCCGCCCAACGCCCCTTTACAATGAACAAGGCAAAGCTTAATCGTGCTTTCGTCGATATCCTTTAAGCAGACAAGGTCACCTGCTTCGCCTTTTCCATCATCATTAAAAACAACATCGTACTCATCGGCGACAGCTAGAAAACTCCGGTATTGGATTGTATTTTGGTCTCCAGCTTTTCCGATAGATTCCTTGTTCAGCGGAATAGATGACCATTCCCAGACTTCAAGCCGATCTCTCGGAAATTCGCCAGCATTCATGGGTATCGGGATATGATAGCAATTATAAGAATATGTACCATCTGCATACCGAACTATTACCGGATCGATTACGAAATATTCACGTACTTCGATCTTCGAACCATTACTTTTAAGGTAATAAACATCCGGCCCAGAGATTTTCTCATAGTAGTATCCGGCCACAGAGTTCCCATCGATCCGAAAACTATATTCAGATGAGGCCTTTTCACTCGATAAACAAATAATAATCTCACCATTATCTCTAACCTCGGATATTCGAAGATCAACCAGATAAAGAGGGACCTCTGTCGTACCAAACACAATATATTGATGATCGCTGAATGCTACCTGTGCCTGCTCGCCCCATTGTACACTTATCGGATATTCCTTATATGGCTTACTGAGTTTATTTGGCCTTAAGAAATCATTCGTTATGTTCGCAATATTTAGTTCTTCTTCCGCTGATACTTTCTCCCAGGTATCTTTAGTCCAGTCAATCCACTGTGCAATTGTACCCGACGCTTGTTGCCAAACCTTGCCTCGCTTTTGTGTACATCCCCAAAGCACTCGTTCACCATTTTCATAGCCAACACAAGCAATATTATTTAAGGCAGACTCCGCTCGCTCTATCGAAGCCAACCCTTCAGTAACATTTGGTCCAAAATATGATGTAAAGCTAATTGCACCAATTCGTGAAGAGCCAAGATTTTTAACTAGAGGAAGGTCAACATTGTTTAGGATATTGAATATTACCGGTCCATGGTGGAGTACCGTATACTCGTCTGTTATTGCTTTAGCTAAATCAGTACTTTTAAGTGCATCATAGTCGCTCGCATATATGAAAAGAGCATTATTCTTCTTATCCCATCTTGCTATGATTAGATGGTATTGTCGATCGAGTAAGTTCTGATAATTACCCCAGCGTACACGTGTCTTGTTATGGACAACAACTACTAGAACGTCTTTATCTCTACTTATGGAACGCCAACTCTCCGAATATTTGGGTATAACGGTAACGTAGTTCTCAGGGTTCCAATCTTCACACTGTGTTTTGAATATCTGTGTAGATAGGGAAGGACGCAGGTTCCACAACGAAAGATAGGTATGCAAATCTCCATCTTCTCGCAGACTATTAACTATGTCTTGAAGCCGGATTTCTTGGTCAATCCGTTCTTCACTTAATCTCTTTATCAAGGCATCCCAATCGGCACCTTCGGCGTATAGAGCTTCTAACTTTGCTTCTGTATCGGGATCAGCAATATTTACCACAACGGTAGCTTCCCCAATTTGTTCCCAGTTGCCTTTGCGGGTGAACCGTCCGATGAACTGTAAGGTAATTGCAAGTGACTTATGTGCGTCATGTAATGCAGCAACTTTCAGATTAGACAGATCGAAGCCTTCACCCAACATATCAACGCATACTACAATATGAGAGGCATCTCCGCCACGTTTTATAAGTTTATCTAGTGCCTCGCGATTTTCACGCGTGCGACCAGACCCTGAGTAGACAAGTTGAGGCGACATCTCTGGTGCAAGTTTCTCATAAAGTTGAAATACCTTTATTGCACGTTCTTTACTTTCGCATCGTGCCATGAGGATGTGATCACGTTTTAGCTCATTTCGGTCACGACGAAGTGCAGCCAACGCCTCTTCCGCAATACGAAGGTCTCGTTTTTCTTCATCACCGAATTCCTCAATAGTCTTCAAATTGATAGGACGGTAGTAGCCAGCTGCTTGTGCATCGCCAAGTTTATAATTAAATATGATTATACCGTCTATGCGCTTGTTATCTCTGCGGAAGGGTGTCGCAGTAAACTGTATAATTCGCTTCTCGGAAAACATTTGACGAACTTGAGACCACTGAGATGCCGGAATATGATGTGCTTCATCGACTATCAGATCTGTGCAGCATTCAGTGAGCACCCTTAGTGCTTCTGGTGTTGATGCACTCAGCGTCTGGGGTAAAGCGACAATGACATTTGCTTTTTCAATTATCGCTCTTGCTTCTTCCTCTGAACGAAGGCCGGTATTTAGTCTTGCAACATTGGGGCCTATTGTTTCTGGCGGGATGACTCCTAAATCGGACAGTATCCCCAAGGACAAGAATTTACCTGAAATCTGTGTCCGAAGCGTATTGCTTGGAACAATTACAAGAGTTCGCAGAAGCCTTTTGTAAATCTGAAATGAAAGCATAGTCTCCGTTTTGCCAGTTCCGGTAGGCAATACAACCGTAGCAGGCTCAAAGCTTTTCCCCACTGTAAAATGTGCGGCTATCGCGTGTAAGGCTCCGATCTGCGGAGGACGCAAACCTTTCGCTCCAACTTCATTGTCCTCCTCCCGAAAAGAGAATTTGCCCTTCCAGTTCTCAAGTATTTGTTCAGGGTTGCTAAACTTATCTAACAGTAGACCAAGATCATCCCATTTGAGTTGTGTATCAGGCCCCAGTTCGTGAATTCTCTTTAGATCTGGAGCAAATAGTACTAAACAGTTGGTTTCAATACGCCTTGAACCTTTACGGCGCAACAGCAGTTCGTTGAATGGAAATTCCAAACTTGTTTTGATGAGATAATTGCCTTCGTTCTCTGTTGTCTCGGCTTGTGCGCTAGTGCATACGCCTTGGAAAGCCTGCTGGAACACAGCGTTTCCACCCACTATTTCTCTTCTTAGTGGGCTTGGCGGTAGGGTGACTTTGCCTTGCCAATCAGGAAACAACCTCATCATTTATTTCCTCCAATATCTTTAAATCCAAAATTGTTTTAATCAAAGGTATCATAAGTATATTGGTTTACTTAATTACAGAATCTTTTTTAAACTTTCTCATTTTAGACAACATGTACAAATTCCACATGTTTCCTGTTTTTCCTCCTTGTTTTTACCAATTAAGAGTTCTCGTGTATATAAAAACACTTCAATAAAAATGGGGTAATGATCATAAAATAAATTCCATTTCTTATGTAAACCGAAATGAAAGAAGGATATAAATAAAAAAATCCAGACATAAGATCTAGACTTTTAATAATCATATTTCAATAAATGGATTAGCTTATTTTTCGATCTCCTCTTTACCGAATACTTGAAAATCCAAGCAATCAGAGCCTTTGAGCAATTTATTAGTTACATTCTTTTGTGAAACTGACACCAGTCACAGCAGGATTCCTGCGAAGAAGCGTCTAACATCACCTGTATACAATGTAAAAAGTATACAATGTAAAAAGCGCAGGTTCTAACTGCGTTTTACTGGGCTGAGGTTTGATACACCGCTTAAATATTCTATTAACAGAATAATACACTCAATCAATTATTAGGAATAATTCAAATTCTTCTTTTTCAACCCTCTTCGAAATCTTATAGAGTATTTGTTCTGTGTCCTTAATAAATTCTAAAGTGTTGCTCTTAAGAGCTTCAGGTTTTCTTAAATATTTATGCTGATAATTTTCAAATTGGGAAGATAAGTCTCCCATTTCTTCCTGAAAATCTTGAGCCATTTTTCTGATTTTCTCATCATGATGCTGTGTTAAGGATGGATAGATAAAAAGATCTTCATAATTTAAATGAGATAAGAGAATTCCACTTAAATTTCCTATCCTCAAGGAAATATTAAGTTGGTTTTTTCTTACTTCTTCTTCATCATATACATCTTCTTGTAACTCTATTATTGCTCGTCTAATTTCACTATGTTGTTTATTAATATTATTTTTATCCATTTGGCTCGCTCCTGAAATTTAATGTATTAACCTAGCATAGGAAATAACCCATATTCTTCATGTTCAATACGCGTTAAAACTGCAGATAACATCTTTTTTGTTTCACTAAAAAAATTATTAACATCCATAATTGTATCAGGTCTTTTTAAAAATGTATCTGAAAATTGATCATATTGAATTGATAGATCACCCATCTGGTCTTTAAAACTGCTTACAGTTTTCTTGACTTCACCTTCTTTATGCTTCAACAATTCAGGGTACAAATAATCATCCTCAAAATGTAAATGCATTGTAAGAATACCGCTTAAAGTACCTATTTTTAATGCAATTAGCAATAAGTTTTCTTCTGGCTCTTCATCCTTCATAAGATCCTCAATTTCAGCGATTATTTTTTTCATTTGATAATGCTGGGTTCTTATCAATGTTAACTCCATAATTCAGCCATCCTTTAACAAAAAATTAAAATTTCTTTTTCAATAAAATAGTTTTCATCTTATTTCATTATAATATGTATTATTATTACTTACAATAAATACCTCCCAGATGGTATTCGATACGAAGAAGATTTCAGAAGGAATTGAACTGGCTGACCTAAAAGTTGAAGTAAGAGTATCTTCTCCCGTTGCATAAGCCTTCAACTAATTATCCTGATTAAAAAATCCGTAACATTAGTTACAGATTTTTGTTCAAAACTATTGTAGACTAGGGATAAGCTATTAAAAGAACAACAATATGATTAGGAAAGTGAGGAATCAGTATGCAAAAATACAAATGCATCCCCTGCGGCTATATCTATGATCCTGAACAAGGCGATCCTGATGGCGGAATCGCCCCCGGAACATCATTTGAGGATATACCCGATGACTGGGTGTGCCCGATTTGTTCTGTCGGCAAAGACGATTTTGAACCAGTAGAAGATTAACCTAGAGGATTAATAAAGTATCAATATAACCAAAGATATAAAGAGGAGGAACTACTTATGAGCATGTTTTGTTATCAATGTCAGGAAACAGCAAGAGGAACCGGCTGCGATGTTCGAGGCGTCTGTGGTAAAACAGAGGAAGTTGCCAAGCTTCAGGACCTGCTGATTTATACCATAAAAGGTATTTCTCAAATTATTGTCAAAGGAAAGCTGGATATCGGCAATCTCGCTGAAATTAACCATCAGGTACTTAACAGCCTTTTTATGACCATCACCAATGCTAATTTTGACGATGCGGCGTTTGAGGCGCAGATTAAGAAAATGATTACTCTCAGAAATGATCTGAGAAAAAAGGTAACGCTCAATGATTGGCACGATGCCGCAACCTTTGAAGTAGACACCAGAGAATCCATCCTGGAAAAGGCTGCTTCCGTGGGAGTATTAGCCATGCAGAATGAGGATATTCGTTCCTTAAAGCAAATGATCACCTATGGACTAAAAGGCATGGCTGCCTATGCCGAACATGCCCTGAATATTGGAAAGGAAAACGAGGAGATTTACTCTTTTATTTATGAGGCACTCGATGCGCTCCTCGATGAAACCCTTTCTGCCGACCAACTGGTTGCCCTCACTATGAGAACCGGGGAATATGGCGTTAAGGCCATGGCCTTATTAGACGAAGCCAATACCTCAAAGTACGGCAATCCAGAGATCACCCAAGTAAACATCGGGGTCAGAAATAATCCTGCAATACTTATCACCGGCCATGATCTGACCGATCTGGAGCAGCTGCTTGAACAGACCAAAGGAACGGGTGTCGATGTTTATTCCCACAGTGAAATGCTGCCCGCTCACTATTACCCAGCTTTTAAAAAATATGACAATTTTGTGGGCAACTATGGTAATGCTTGGTGGAAACAGGTAACTGAATTTGAATCCTTCCACGGTCCTATTTTGTTCACCACCAATTGTATCGTTCCGCCCAAAAGCGAAGAAATCAGAGGAAGGATCTATACGACTAACTCTACCGGTTTCCCGGGTTGCCAACATATTATGCCGGATGCCAACGGCAAAAAAGACTTTTCTCAAATTATTGCCTTGGCCAAAACCCTTCCCGCGCCTGCTGAAATTGAAACCGGCAGCATTGTCGGCGGTTTTGCGCACAATCAAGTGCTGGCACTGGCCGACAAGGTAATCGAAGCAGTCAAATCCGGAGCGATTAAGAAATTCTTTGTGATGGCCGGTTGTGATGGCCGGATGAAATCAAGGGATTATTATACGGAATTTGCTCAAAATCTTCCGCAAGATACAGTTATTCTGACTGCAGGCTGTGCCAAATACCGCTACAATAAACTAGCCTTGGGCGATATCGGCGGTATTCCGAGGGTACTCGATGCCGGTCAATGCAACGACTCCTACTCGCTGGCGGTAATCGCCCTGAAACTGAAAGAGGTATTTGGGCTTGACGATATTAACAAGCTGCCGATTGCTTTCAATATCGCCTGGTATGAACAAAAAGCCGTCATCGTTCTGCTGGCACTTTTATACCTGGGTGTAAAAAACATCCACCTTGGGCCCACCCTGCCGGGCTTCCTTTCCCCCAATGTGGCCAAGGTGCTTGTCGAGAAATTCGGCATCGCCGGTATGGGAACCGTCGATGAAGATATTAAATTGTTTATGGCTTAATTATAGCTATGCCCTGTTAGCAGCTTTTATCATGCTAACGGGGCATTTTCCTATTTTCATTGTTATTCTTGGTGCAGAATACGAGGGGGTAAAGAATGAGTACTGTAGGACAGGTTATCAGCGCTATGATTGATTACTATGAGGGCGATGTACGACGGATCAATCATTTTCTAAAGGTTTATGGATTAGCCAAAAGCGTTGGTGAGATGGAAGGCCTGGATAAACGTATGCAGGAAATTCTTGAAATTGCGGCTGTCACACATGATATAGGAATTAAAAACAGCGAACAGAAATACAACAGCGCCGCCGGGAATTATCAACAGATTGAAGGGCCTCCGGAAGCACAGAAGTTATTGGAAAATATGAGCTTTGATTCATCATTAATAGACCGGGTATGTTGGCTGATCGCACATCACCATACCTATAATAATATTAATGAGATAGATTACCAGATATTAATTGAGGCGGATTTTCTCGTTAATGCTTTTGAAGATCATCTGTCTGAGGCAGCAATTAAAAACTTTTCTAAGAAAATATTCAAAACTGAAACCGGGAAGAAGTTCTTAAGCAAACTAAAAGCTAAAGACGACGATAAGTAGCATTTTAAACTGTTTTACAGCCTGTAACGCATGGGGGACACCGGCAGGCATGACTATAGTCTGTCCTTTTTTTATATGAAATTTTTCTTCCCCGATTGTGATCTCCGCTTCGCCATCAAGCAGGTATACCATCGCATCGCCGCCTGAAGAATGGGAGCTAATTTCTTCCCCTTCACCAAAAGCAAATAAGGTGATACTTACCGGCTTACCCTGGGCGAGAGTTCTGCTCACCACTTGGCCTTCCTGATACTGAACCAATTCCTCCATCTCTAAAACCTTGGAAAAGTCTATATTTTTCATGATATGCTGTGTCATTTTTATAACCTCCATTATTTTATTGATATTATTTACACCTTTTTTACCCAAATACGAAAACCATGATAGAATGTTGCTAAATTACATACTTTGGGAGGCTCTATGAGTAACAATTCCATTCCTTATGAAATTATGGACACTATCCTGGCTGAATTAAATATTGGTTTAACCCTAGTAGACAATACTGGAAAAATTATATATTTTAATCAATTAGCGAGCGAATTACTTGGGTGGGACTATAATCTACCTGAAAACAACATTCTCTCCTGTCATAAAAAGGAATCTAAGGATAAGGTAATTGCAAAGCTGAATCGATTTACGAAAAAGGAATGGCACAGAGTAATTAAAGCTCAAGACAGGTTTATCGAGAATGTCTATTCCCCGGTTAATATACCAGAGAAATTTGTTGGAGCTATGATAATTACCAAGGATGTCACGGAGAGAGAACAAACCTTAGAAAGATTAAAGAAAATTTCAGAGACAGACCCCCTTACAGGATTATATAACCGCAATCTCTTTAATGATATTATTCAAAGCTATATTGCCGAGTCCAAGCCGTACGGCATTGTTATGCTTGACATCAGCGGCTTAAAGTATATTAATGACCATTTCGGTCATGAAGATGGTGATCGGATTATCACTGAGGCTGCTAATGCTATCCGAAACAGTGTCCGGGATATTGACTGTGTATTCCGTTTTGGAGGCGATGAGTTTTTGATTCTAACCTCGAGTGAAATATCCGTTCTAGAAATGATCGAAAACAGAGTAAAGAGCAAAAATAGCATTCCCACCTCAGACAATCCCGCAGTATTGAACCTGAGTTTAGGCTATGCAACTTCCATGGAAGGAAAGAGCATGGAAGCCGTTCTATCCTTAGCCGACCAGCGAATGTACAAGGATAAAGAGACATTCTATTTGGGCGAAGGAAAGTTCTTTAAGCAATAATCAAGACGCAAATATATCCCGATACGATATCACCTATGTTTAACAATTCTCCTTTTGCAACAAAATAAATGTATATAATAATTGCTAAGGGAGAACTTTTTATGAATGATAAAGAGCTCATCAAGGAACTCAATAAAATCCTTACGTTAGAGCATGGGCACCTTGGGATGTATAAAGACTTTCTGGACTTCCCTGAAAAAGAGATCAGAAGGACTTTCCGCAGATTTATGGAAATTGAAATCGAGCACATTGGCAAATTGGAAAATGTAATCAGAAACCTTGGTGCCAAGCCTTCCTTGTTGATTGAAACAGGCGATATCTTCGGAAAAATGCTGGATATAACGCTAAATCTTACAAGTACCAAGAACGTTTTAGTGACTTACAGCAAAATCGAAATCATGTCACACCAAGGTTATGCCAAATTCGTCGTAAAGCTGGAGCAAGATAACAATAACCGAGAGCAATTCCTTTCCGAGTTTTTAGCTGGCAATATGCTCGAAGCAAAGCTAATGCATCTCTGGTTGGAAGACCAATTAAAAAAATATTAAGCAATTTTTGCGTGCTACATGCCATTCATTTTCCACAAATTCCGGGGGGCTTTACCCATTTTAACCTCTCCTTTGAGGCTATTCTAATGTAATCCATGGGACAAATCTCTATCATATGTTACAAACCGGAACTTTCTTTAGTGTTTGTGTAACGAATTGCACCCTTGAAGCATACCTGCCTGCATTTTGTGCATTGATGGCAAAGTGCAGTATTAATGAAAGCTTTTCTGTTTTCCTCACTTATCGTGATCGCACCAGCAGGACAGGCTTTCTCACACAGTCTGCATCTTATACAAGAATCGTTATTAATCTTTGCCGACAGTCTCGCGTATCGACCAAATAATCTTTGCAGAGCCCCAAACGGGCAAACTAAGTTATGAAATACAGCTGGCTTGTATCTGAGAGTAACTAGAACAGATATAACAAGCCAAATAGGAAGAATGGGAAGGTTGATATTCAGTATCCTATTTGACAGAAGCATGGCCGCTATACTAACTATTACAGCAACCCATGCAAAATAGCCATTTTTCAGCCATTTAGGCGTTCTTGTCGTCTGAAAATTAAGCTTTTTTGATAGCCACGCAACAGGATTCATCAGCGTATTCATGGGGCACACATACCCGCAATAAACCATGCCAAAAACCAATGAAGCTATTAGACTAATGGCGAATAAAGCAAGCCACAGCATAATTTTCCCATTAGCCAACAGATATAGAAACAGTCCAAGAAACAAAATACGAATTATATTATCTAAATATTTCATGATCCTTTCCCTCCTCTAGATATATTCTAATTATAGAAATATAATAAGGAAAAAGGTGTTACCAATGTAACACCTCAGGGAGTGATCTTATTATATGAATGATTATATGAATGACTATATAAGCCTTATACAAAAAAATACCCTTTTACATTCTTTATCAATCGAAGAAATGTGTTCCTACCTAAGAGACGGAAGTTTTAGGATATGCTCCCATAATAAAAACAACATCGTCCATTTTTCAGGCGATGTCTGTTTAAAGCTCGATATAATTCTTTCCGGTAAGGTAATTGTTGAACGTATTGATGAATCAGGAAATCTTATGACCATAGCGGAATTTTTCAGTAATGAAATACTTGGCGGCAATTTGTTGTTTTCAAAAAACTCGCATTATCCAATGACCATCACAGCTAAGCAACCAACAATTATCCTGGAAATAGAAAAAGAACGACTTTTTACTCTATTATCATATAACCATGATTTCTTAAAAAGCTATCTTGAATACGTATCGGATCATGCTATGATTCTCGGGGATAAGATTAATCACGATGTCAACAAAACAATACGTGAAAGCATAATGAGTTACCTTGATGATGAACGGAAAATCCAGAATTCCGATCATATCAAGCTTAATTTAACAAAAAAGGCTTTGGCTGAGAAAATCGGTGTTCAGCGTACATCCTTGTCGAGAGAACTTGCTAAAATGAGAAATGACTATTTAATCTTATTTGATAAAAATTCTATTACTATTTTAAAACAATAATAAAAAGAACCAAATTGAGCTCAATTGTGTTTTCTTGAATCAATAAAATGGTACAGAGCTAATATTGGGTGCTTAATTAGCATCTTAGATCCCGAATATCTCATCACTTTTTTTATTTCTTGTCGCATCTCGGCTTTATAACAATGGATTTTACATTTGGCACATATTGGTTTTTTCTCATCAAATATACATTTTTCAATTATTTCTTTCGGTTATATTTGGATTGTCTACTATAGCAAAACTGACACCAGTGACAAGAGTGATACCCAATACTTAGGAAAACGGGTTTGTCTTCACTCTTCGCTTTATCGAAAGCTTCCTGACTCCAAGCGTACCAGTCTACCGGATTATATGCATGGTGTATAAGGTAGGGGCTTTTTTGATTAATGAGTCTATTGGGTTGTTTTTCCGTATTTATCATGGGCAGACCTCCATTTTTGTTGGATACAGAACATGCGATATATAGGGTATAGAACGTGTCAAGTATTAGTATGTCAGGATGGAGAAGAATTATAAAAAAGTTCCAATCTAACGTGATCATTATTTACTTGTTTTCTATGGCTGAACTCGCATATCGAATTATTTCTGGACTTCGTGCGACTCGGATCAGCAGAAGCCCCGTTGCCTATAGGAATAGCATTTGCAAAGGTATGATGAAATAAATGCCACCAAAGAAATGCATATGTCATAAAAATTAACCAAAAATTAGCAAGATGAATATTATAAAATAATACAAGCAATCATTAGTCACTAACGTATAAAATTTACAACTGAAAGGAAGTTTTTTCTCCCATGGCTCAACCAACAGTAAACCTTGGAACGGCCACCGGTTTTGCGGTTCTAGCCGGTTCCACGATTACCAACACTGGTTCAACCACGATTGCCGGGGATGTTGGGGTGTTTCCAGGTACAGCAATAACTGGCTTTCCTCCTGGTATAATAACTGGTACGACCCATGCGGGCGACATTGTCGCTCAACAGGCAAAAACCGACTTGGTTACAGCCTATAACAATGCTGCTGGTCAAACACCTACTGGCACAGTATCCGGCGACATTGGAGGGCAAACGCTCACCCCTGGCGTCTACAATTCTACGTCTTCGCTTGGGATAACAGGTGTTCTCACTCTCAACGCTCAGGGTGATCCCAATGCTGTCTTCATTTTCCAAATTGCTTCCACACTCACCACTGCATCCGCTAGCAGCGTGGTTCTTATCAATGGTGCCCAAGCTTGCAATGTCTTTTGGCAAATAGGCAGTTCGGCAACGCTTGGAACGGGGTCTTCTTTCCAAGGAACCATCTTGGCTTTAGCATCAATCACAGCGACGACCAGCGTTAGTGTGAATGGACGGTTACTGGCCAGAAACGGCGCGGTCACCTTAGATACCAACATCATTACCATAACGATATGTGCACAACCAATGCGCGGTATTTCCCTGTGGTAGATAGCTTTGAATCAAATACTGCAAGAAAATAATTGGACGATTCTGATTTACGCCAACGGCAATAACGAGCTTGAACCAGAAATGCACCAAGCCATGTTGAATGCGAAAAAGGTAGGTTCAAGTCCTGATGTCAAAGTAGTGATACAATTTGGCAGAGCAAAATATGAACTCGTAAAACTCATTCGGCAAAACACAGATCTGAGATCTGATGATAGTTGGAGTGGGGTCAGGCGTTACCTTTTTGCGAAAGGGAGTTCCTTTTTAGTCGGTAATCTAGAAAGTACTAATATGGCTGATCCCAAGACTTTATATGATTTCATTAAATGGGGGATGAGATTCTATCCGGCTAACAAGTACATGCTGATAATGGGTGGACACGGATATCAATTCGTTGGCATGATGACCGATTACAGCAAAAAAGCTCCCTATATCATGGGCATTCCGGAATTGGCTGGAGCAATCAATATGGCCGCAAATGAAATAGGTAAAAAAATCGACATATTGGTGTTGGATACTTGTTACTTCAATTCAATAGAAGTTATCTACGAATTAGGGAGAGACGAAAATCATTCAGTCCAAAGTGCCATTGCACCCATTAAAAACGGAGCGCTTGAGGGGTTACCGTATGATAAAATTATTGAACTAGTTCAAAGAAACAGCAATGTTAAAGATGTTACTGCGGTTATACGGGATATAATAGACAATCTTTCCTATGATTTAGTAGCTTTTGAGATTAATCATCAAAAGTTAAAGCAGATTAAACAGCTCTTTAATGATGCAGCTTCCGAATACCTCTCAAGAAATATTGACGATGGAGATACACTTATTAAAAAGGTGTTAGATGAACCGTGCGATACCATTCGAACAGTAGAATTAAATCTGCTGTCTTTGGTCATTCATTCTAAAAGGGTCTCACCTATCAAATCGCCCCTAGTTATAGTAGCAAACAGTCCTACCGATAATTTTAAATTATTATTGCGTTATTATCGATTAGGCTTTGCCCAAGGGAATTGCTGGACCCGTCTATTAAGTAATAAGCCTAAAGATGTGAATATGGCTGCCGAACAAAAAAGAAATCTTCTTCCACTTAAAATGAGACCCTCAGAGGTTTATGCCTATATTTCGATAATGAATCCAGGGCTAGATGAAATACGAAAAATAAAAATACTGAAAGATCTTTACCAGTACAAAAAATGGTGAGAAACCGGCAGATCATCCAATCGCTTCATCTATTAATTTTTTTATTGCTATCATAACGTCTAATGACCTATGTAAATAGCCGTTTTAGGTTATCTAGTTTGTATATTATTTCCCCATTGAGGTTTTTTATCATTTGATATTAAGCGTGAACAATGCTTTGTACGATGAATATGCTGTTATTACACGAATGAGGAGGAGACAAAAATATGACGCCTATAAACTCTAAAGAGTATTGGGACAGCCGGTTTGATGTTAATTGGGAAACGGCAGGGGGAAAGAATCAGACAAGATTTTTCATGAAACTGCTGTTGGAGAATCTACCCGAAGAAGTGTGTAAATACATTAAGGATGAGAGTCCCTTTATCCTGGATTGGGGCTGCGCTCTGGGACAAGGAGTTGAGGAGATTAGCAAAAGATTTCCAAACGCTCATGTGACCGGTCTGGACTTTTCAGAGATTGCTGTCAAAAAATGCAAAGCTGATTACCCATCCGGCAATTTCCGTTCGGAGATCCTCGATCCTCAAAAAGATTGCTTTAATGTTATTATCTCCAGCAACTGTTTTGAGCACTTTCCGAACCCGGCTGAAGTATTTGCTCAACATCTCTTAAGTACCGGCCAATATTATATACTTCTAGTTCCTTATAATGAAAAGCCTCCGATTTGTCCTGAGCATCAGATTATTCTTTCAGAAAACAGTTTTCCCTCAGAAATCAATGGCTTTGGGAGATGCTTTTTGAAAATTATAGATTCCCAAAACAGCGGATGCTGGTGCGGCCAGCAAATGTTAATGATCTATAAAAGGCTTTCAGCACAAAACAATTTAAATCCGTAGTTCTCTGATCTTAGCGGTTTCCCTTATACTCTCCGTTCAATGTAAGGAAGAACATCCTCACTAACCCTGACCTCATACGAGTGCCTTCTATGCACATACTCCTGCCCCAGCCGGGCAACCCTGATACGTTCCTGGTCATGGGCCAAGTAAAATAACACTTTGCTCACGGCCTCTTCTTTATCCCTGGCAAGTTCAAGGTGGGTTCCCTCACGGAAAATATAGGCACTCGCCTTGGTATATTGACAAAGATAGAATCCCCCGCAAGAAAGCACCTCATAATTCCGCATACTGGTCTGCGTAATACTGGAGGAATCACACTGAAATCCTAGAATGATTCTGGCAGAAGCACATAGATCCGGCAGCTTCTCATTGGGAAGAATCCCGGCGAAATGGTCTTCATTATCTCCTAGAAAAGCGTGGGCCTGTGGATCACTGTCCCAATTGTATCCCCAAATGCGATACTTATGACCTAATCCCAGCAAAGGCTTTAACAAAATGTTAAAGCCCTCTATTCTGGAAGCAAAATTGTACCAACTAGCCTGCACAGCAAAATCCAGGTCACACTCGGGCCTATATACCCCGCTTCGGTGGAATTCAGGATTGCAGCCAAACATAAGGAGATGGGCCTGAATTCCTTGATTCCGGTATTCACGGATACACTCCAAAGCGGTCGTAAATACAATATCGGCCATTTTTGCTATAGGCAGTGTTCTAGCAAAACCCACCGGATCTTCAATACTCCAGTAAATAAACCCGCAGCCATACTTTTCACAGGCCATAGAAATGCCAAGTGCCAGTTCCCCCTGATAGCCTTCCAGGATAACATAATCCGGTCCATATCGGGCTATGCATTTGTCAATATAGCTATTAATCTTGTCCTGCTCGGTATAGGGAACGCGGGTAACCTGTCCGTCCAATTCCAGAGTCACCATTTCGTCACCCATACAGGCCATAGGAAATATTTTTGTTTCCTCTCCATTTTTCTCAAAACCAGGCATCAGCCCATACTTCATGATCGGTGATGCGGAAAAGCAGGCAATTTTCAACAACTGTTCCCCTTTCAAGACAAGACCATTGTCGTTCTGTTATTACACCGCCGCATAGGAAACTTTGATATCAATATAATTTGTCGGATCAGTCCCATCGGTGCCAAGTCGGTAATAAAGCCCTTCATTTGCTGATATCGAATCACAATCCACATCTTCACATATTAGCGCGCCATAGGATGCACCCGGAAAACTCGTACTTCTTACGACTCTGGTAAAGGTAACTTCATCAGGGCTCCGGTATAAGTCAATTTCAATACAACTTGTAGAACTCATCGAGCAATAAATTTTATCAATACAATTAATTGTATACGCGAAACCAACAAAATCTGTTGGCAGAATCATCTGGTAGGAACCCCTTATACTTTGTTGGGCATCTGTTGCATTGTTTCCATCAAGAAAATATCTTGAAAAGCCGGCGCGCCTTAAAGCGTTCAGAGAACAGCCGCTACAGGTTGTCGACAGGGTTATGGGTGTATTGGAATCCTCTTCTCTCTCCACAATATAAATATTCTGACCTGCCGCCACTTGGACATCGTCAAGTGCAAACCTCTGACTTGTCCAATAGGCTGTGCATTCAGGGTTATTACTCTCGCCTGCTGCATATAAAATATTGGCATCCGCCTCACCACGGATAGCTTTTGCCAATAATTTTACCGTGTCAGCCAAGGCAACCTGAATCCCAATATGAACATTTCCCGCAGGAGGTGTTGCTCCGAGAGTATCTAAAAACGTATAGATCCTGCTGCCGAGTGTCAAGGTTTCCGAGTCATTGATCGCAGTAAAAGCTGCCGAGCCCAACCTACTGCAAAGATCGGGAAAGTATGCCATTTTTTCTACCTCCATTTATTAGACTTGTACTACAAAATATGCAAAACTCCGAAATCTGTTACTTGGCAATATTAACTCTTTGGATACAGTAAATTTAGCGACTCATGCAATGCGTCAGCTGAAACAGAGGATGATCCTTTTATTACACCTTCCAGGAAAGCTTTGTTACTCAGGCTCATCGTATCTTCCGGCTTGGTTTCCAATGCCAAGCTATTGTAGTATAAGGCTTCTTTGGGATGCCCCACCCGGTAATAGCACGAACAAAGCTCCGTATAAGGGATAAAGTCCCAACAATCATGTTCAACCATGCTCCATGTTTGGTTTGGTTTTTTCAATTTAGTAGCCAGTTCAAACCAAAAAATGGCCTTTTTATAATCTTCTCTGCTCTTATAATAATAACCAAGCCTGCAGCAAACTTCAGCCCGCGGTGTATCGTACTTAAAACTTTTGTGCAGGGAATCCAGCACTTTGTCATGGTTGTTTTGGGCAGCATAGCAAATAGCCAACCGGATACACGCATCCAGATAATAGAGCATAATATCTTCACTGCCGTCTAACAGATTCTCAAAATAGTGGATGGCCTCGGCAAATCTTCCGCAATTAAAAAGTTCTCTCGCAAAATAGTAAAGATTTCTGACATTTAACTTTTTCCCCTCAGCCAGTATTTTTTCATAAATGCTCAAATTCCTTGGCGAATTGCACTTTAGGCCCGTATGACAGATACAGATATCTGTCGTTAAAATTTCACCGTTAAAATCCAAGTACTCGTGCACCGGCTCCCGCCACTGGAAATTCTTGCTCCTCTTAACCAGGCGTTCCCTATAAAAAGTTGAAATAGAGTCACCTATTACCCCGGTGTTCACACAATACTTCATCAGCACAACATCCACATTGGGATTAAGCACATGCTTCAATTGCATCAGGGCAAGCTGGTCATGATTTTTCAGGAGATCATCGGCATCCAGCCACAAGATATAATCCATACTAGCCTTGGCAAAAGAAAAATTCCTGGCAGCCGCAAAATCGTCCGTCCAATCCCAGTCATAGATTCTAGCCTGGTACAAACAAGCAATTTCCTTGCTTTTATCGTCCGACCCGGTATCCACCACGATAATTTCATCTACAATATTCTTCACACAATTAAGGACATTGGGCAGATGTTCTTCTTCATTTTTGACGATCATACATAAGCTGATGGTAATCATAGCACCCTCCTCTTTGCTACTATATTCAAATGCCAAACGATAAGGAACATTTTTCAATTCTTATTTGATATAAACATCCGGCCAGCGTGTTTATTGCTGACCGGATGAAAAATGACTTTGATTTTCTGCCGGTTAATGAAGTTTTCCATCAACGCGTTTTGTTATTAGGGTAATAACGGTACAAATTCACCTGCTCTAAAGGTATTCGCCGGACTCAATTCCCCATTGGCCAGCCGGAAAGCCGACCAAATATAGATCCCATCCTGGACATTGGTTAGTGTAACCTCATACCTATTCAAGACTGTTGCATTAAGATTCAAACTAGCAAATTCTATTACATTGCCTGGCCCAATGGTCAGTAGCGTTGGCGTCCCAAGTGCCGAAATCCCCGTGCCTGAAGAAAAATCAAAGACCGTAAGCGTTACACTGACAGTAGCTGCTGTATTGTTCAAAACCTCGACGTAAAAATCATCATTATTATTTGGGTTATCCCGTTGAGCAATACCGGTGGTCAAATCCTGACTAAAACTTTGTTTCAATATTTGGAATACTTCGGTTTTGATTTCTTCTAAACCAAAGGTCGGGCTATAAATAGCCGTGTAGATCCCTTCGACCAGGGTCCCGATACTGAAGACTTCGGTCTTAATCTCCGCTAAACCAAACGTCGGGCTATAGACTGCTGTATAGATTGCTTCGATAAATGTGCTCCCGGACAAATTTTCTACTGTCGTGAAAATGGCTTCAACCAAGGTTCCAATTGAAAATACTTCTGTCTTAATCTCGGCTAACCCAAATGTTGGACTGAACACTGCTCCTTCGATCGCTGCCACTTCAGACTTGATCTCACCTAAACTGAAGGTTGAGCTTACTAAAGTCGTGTAGATTCCTTCGACCAGGGTGCCAATACTGAACACTTCCGTCTTGATCTCCGCTAACCCAAACGTCGGGCTAAACACCGCTCCTTCAATCGCTGCTACTTCAGATTTGATCTCACCTAAACTGAAGGTTGAGCCTACTAAGGTCGTGTAGATCCCTTCAACCAGGGTACCAATGCTGAACACTTCGGTCTTGATCTCTGCCAACCCAAACGTCGGACTGAAGACTGCTCCTTCGATCGCTGCTACTTCGGATTTGATCTCACCTAGGCTGAACGTTGAGCTTACTAAAGTCGTGTAGATCCCTTCGACCAGGGTGCCAATGCTGAAGACTTCTGTCTTGATCTCAGCCAAACCAAATGTCGGACTAAACACTGCTCCTTCAATCGCGGCTACTTCTGATTTGATCTCACCTAGGCTGAACGTTGAGCTTACTAAAGTGGTGTAGATCCCTTCAACTAGCGTGCCGATACTGAATACTTCCGTCTTGATCTCGGCCAATCCAAACGTCGGACTAAACACTGCTCCTTCAATCGCTGCTACTTCAGATTTGATCTCACCTAAGCTAAAGGTTGAGCTTACCAAGGTCGTGTAAATTCCTTCGACCAGGGTGCCAATGCTGAACACTTCGGTTTTAATCTCAGCTAATCCGAACGTCGGGCTGAACACTGCTCCCTCAATCGCTGCTACTTCGGACTTGATTTCCTGCAGGCTGAAGGTTGAGCTTACCAAAGTCGTGTAAATTCCTTCGACCAGAGTGCCGATACTGAATACTTCTGTCTTGATCTCCGCCAACCCAAATGTCGGACTGAACACTGCTCCTTCGATTGCTGCCACTTCGGATTTGATCTCACCTAAACTGAATGTTGAGCCTACTAAGGTCGTGTAGATGCCTTCAACCAGGGTCCCAATACTGAAGACCTCGGTCTTGATCTCCGCCAAACCGAATGTCGGACTGAATACCGCTCCTTCAATCGCGGCGACCTCGGATTTGATCTCTGCTAACCCAAAGGTTGCTCCGATGATGCTCGTATAGATGCTCTCCAGCAGTGTGCCAATACTAAATACTTCCGTCTTAATCTCTGCCAAACCGAATGTCGGGCTGAATACCGCTCCTTCAATCGCTGCTACTTCGGATTTGATCTCACCTAAACTGAATGTTGAGCTTACTAAGGTCGTGTAAATTCCTTCGACTAACGTGCCAATGCTGAATACTTCCGTCTTAATCTCAGCTAACCCAAATGTCGGACTAAACACTGCTCCTTCGATTGCGGCGACCTCGGATTTGATTTCTGCTAATCCAAAGGTTGCACCGATGATGCTCGTGTAGATACTCTCAATCAGAGTACCAATACTAAACACTTCGGTCTTAATCTCTGCCAATCCAAATGTCGGGCTGAACACTGCTCCTTCGATTGCGGCGACCTCGGATTTGATCTCTGCTAACCCAAAGGTTGCACCGATGATGCTCGTGTAGATACTCTCAATCAGAGTACCAATACTAAACACTTCGGTCTTAATCTCTGCCAATCCAAACGTCGGACTGAACACTGCTCCTTCGATTGCGGCGACCTCGGATTTGATCTCTGCTAACCCAAAGGTTGCACCGATGATGCTCGTGTAGATACTCTCAATCAGAGTACCAATACTAAACACTTCGGTCTTAATCTCTGCCAATCCAAACGTCGGGCTAAACACTGCTCCTTCGATTGCAGCGACCTCGGATTTGATCTCTGCTAACCCAAAGGTTGCACCGATGATGCTCGTGTAGATACTCTCAATCAGAGTACCAATACTAAACACTTCGGTCTTAATCTCTGCCAATCCAAACGTCGGACTAAACACTGCTCCTTCGATCGCAGCGACTTCGGATTTGATTTCTGCTAATCCAAAGGTTGCTCCGATAATGCTCGTGTAGATACTCTCAATCAGAGTACCAATACTAAACACTTCGGTCTTAATCTCTGCCAATCCAAACGTCGGACTGAATACCGCTCCTTCGATCGCTGCCACTTCGGATTTGATCTCACCTAAACTGAATGTTGAGCCTACTAAGGTCGTGTAGATGCCTTCAACCAGGGTCCCAATACTGAAGACTTCGGTCTTGATCTCCGCCAAACCGAATGTCGGACTGAATACCGCTCCTTCAATCGCTGCTACTTCGGACTTGATCTCTGCTAACCCAAAGGTTGCTCCGATGATGCTCGTGTAGATACTCTCAATCAGAGTACCAATACTAAACACTTCGGTCTTGATCTCGGCCAATCCAAACGTCGGACTAAACACTGCTCCTTCGATCGCGGCGACCTCGGATTTGATCTCTGCTAATCCAAAGGTTGCTCCGATGATGCTCGTATAGATGCTCTCCAGCAGTGTGCCAATACTGAACACTTCTGTCTTAATTTCAGCAAGTCCGAATGTTGGGCTACCTAACTTTTCCTCAATATTCTGGACTTCAAACTCGATAAGCTGAACCTCGGATTTGATCTCCTGCAGGCCAAAAAATGGATGGTAAACAGCGTCTTCTATAGATTTTATTTCTGTTTTAATTTCTGCTAGTCCAAAAGTTGGGCTTTCAAGCAATTTTAATATTTTCTTGCAGTCAGAATGCTTATGACAGTGTTCCTTTTTTTTACAATGAAATTTAAATGCCTTATTGCAGAGAAATAGTACGCCTGCTGCAGTAACACATATTTTTTTATTATTAACAATCACGATCTTTTTTCTGCCTGGCAAATTCTTGGGACATGTTTCATTATCTGGCTTTCTTTCATGAACAATTTTTAACGTCTCACCACATAAGAAAAGTCCCCCCAGTACCTCAATACATATTAATAACTTCTCACATATTTGTTTGATCGTTGTTAAAGAATTCTCTTTTCGTAATACCGCTTCAACTCCAGGACTTTCTTTGATATTGTCCATCTGAGACCTTATTGATACAAAACCGTCTTCAATAACATTAATTATTGATTCCAGTATACCGGGTTTAGCACCGGTTTTATTAGAAATAAATTTTAAGGTATCCAATATAGATTTATAGCTATTAAATGCTCTCGCGCTGGAAGCCTTAATTTCTGAAAAATAAAGTCCTCTTTCAGAACTATCTGGACTTTGTATATCCCCAACATCTTTTATATTGCTTACTGACGATTGAATATCTCTTAATTCATCTTTTATGATCTGTAAGCAGTCAATAAAATTTTTGCGAGATATTCTTCCACTTGCTCTTTGTTTATTTTCGGGGTTATCAACCACCATTCTTCCTCCTTTTTATTATTAGAAATTCTTTTTTGTGTTAAATTTAACCAATATTTCAGTACATGCTTATAAATATGCTTTTTAGGACATGAGGTGTGCAGATAAATCTTAGACTTTAAAGAATTACAAGAAAATAACCGAAGATTTTTCTTCGGTATAGCTTTTACTTACTATAATTTTTAGAGGATAAAAATTTATTGAATGGTCAATTGCTTAAATCGCATGGGGAACATAAAATTTATAACCGAAACAATCAGACCCCGGAGCAATATTGTTACTCGCTCCGGGGTCTGCAAATTTTAAAAAACTGAAGTTCTGAGATATTCGTGTAACTCAATGGACCTGATACATCCCTTTGCTTTGCATATAATTATAAATAGATTCGCCATGCTGCTCTTCCGTTTGAATATGATTTATGCATACTTTTGATGATCTATGATCTTACTGAATTATCCTAAAGATACGAAAAGACAGAGGATACTGTAAAACTACTTTGTAGTGGTTGGCGATACCCTCTTTCATTTTTTAGTGAACCGTATACATTCCTTTATTTTGCATATACCTGAAGATTTCTTCCCCCTGCCTTTGCTTTTCACTCTGTATACTATTCAGGTCCTGACGGAGGGAGGTATCCTGGATTTCAAAAATTACTGTATTATAGGCCCCAGAGAGATATTTTTCTGTTGAGAGCATATCATGGCAAAGCATCGAATCTTTTTGACCCGTCATGCCCTGAAGCTGGCCTGATGTTCCGGAAGTTTGGCTCAAACTTTGATCAATTTTTTGGACATGCTGCTGTTCATGCTGCGCCATGTTCTGAAAGAGTTGTTTGAGTTGCGGATCTTGAGCTTGATTGGCAAATTCGCTGCATTTTTGAGCAAACATTTGCTCGTGGCTTTTCAGATCTTCCAAAAGCATTTTTTCTTTCTGGCTTAATTGCATTTTAGTTCCTCCTATTATCAATATTCATTATATTTTGTTAAAAACCTATGATTATTATGCAAAAAGTTAAAATTGAATTGTTCTTCTTTGTATAATCTATAAGTATATTGCAAGACTATAGAAGGTAACGAACGATTAAAATCTAAATGAAGGGAGAAATACATTTGTTCAAACATGATAAGCAGCTACTGAAAGATGTACGCGTCGACGGTCCTAATCCAAATTATGCATCTTTAATGTTAGATCAATTAGGCGGACCGCATGGTGAACTCAAAGCAGCTTTACAGTATCTGTCTCAAAGTTATCGCATTAAAGATGAAAAGATTAAGGATCTTTTCATGGATATTGCTTCAGAAGAATTGAGTCATATGGAAATGGTCGCCCAGACAGTCAATCTATTAAACGGCCACACGCTTGAAGCCATGAATACTTCTGTTGGCACCGTGGAATCACATGTCATCGGCGGACTTGCCCCCATGTTAACCAATGCTTCCGGTTATCCATGGACTGGAGCATATATCGAATGTACCGGCGATCTCGCTGCAGATTTGCTGTCAGATATATCGGCTGAAACAAGGGCAAAAGTAGTTTATGAATATCTCTACCGGCAGATTAACGATAAAGGGGTAAGAGAAACGATTGACTTCCTTTTGAATAGGGAAGAAGCACATAATACACTTTTCCGGGAAGCATTCAATATGCTCCAGAATACAGGCTCACTTCAGGACTGGGGAGTTACCCAGGATTCCAAGGTATACTTTGATCTCTCAACACCTGGAAAGTACTTCAATGAACTTAAAGACCCCCAAGCGCCAAGATTCAATACTCCTGATCAACGCCACTAGAATCGAGTAGGATGCTACTGCAAAGCCTGTAGCATACTTTCACACAAGTTATCGTCCATTCTAGACAAACTATAAAAAAACAACCCGGGAATCATCGGGTTGTTTGCGTTTTTCCTGTCATTATTCTATCGTATATTAGAACTCAGGGTTTTTCCATTTTTTATACCTGGTCAATTCCTTGTCTAACTGGTTGAATATTAGCGCAAGAACAGCAGCATCATCGACTAGTCCCAGTGCAGCAATCCAATCAGGAACAAGATCAACAGGGGATACGAAATAGATAAGTCCGGCAATTACAGAAATGATGGCCGTTTTGGAGATCGTTCTGTAATCACCGTTTAACCAGTCTTTTAATAAAGAAAAGAGCAACTGAATTTTATCCCAGATATTCTGGATTACATCGCGGTTTTTATTGTTATCCGCTTTTTTCAGAGCTTCAGTAAGCAAATTTTCCGTCTTTACAGGGTTGTCCACATAGTCTTTAGCCTTGTTCTGCCAGCGCTCCATCTCCTGTGGCTCAATTATGATCTCTGCATCTTCGTATTGTTCAATTTCCTTAATATCATCAGCCATTTTTCTATCCTCCTGAATGCACCTTTACGACGAAAACTTTTGGCGAAGAGCAAAAATGACACTTGGTAAAACAGTGATGAAAATAATCGCAAAAATGATTAATGAAAAGTTCTGTTCGACTGTCGGAATGTTCCCAAAATAATATCCGCCCATCGTAAAAAGTGAAATCCAGGCCAAAGCGCCACATATATTATAGAGCATGAACTTCCACAACCTCATGTTGCTGATCCCTCCGACAAATGGTGCAAATGTCCGAATAATTGGTAAAAACCGTGATATAAAAATCGTTTTCCCGCCATGTTTTTCATAAAAACCATGGGTTTGAATGAGATATTTCTTTTTAAAGAGTCTGTTGTCTTTCCAATTGAATGCTTTCTGTCCAAAAAATCTTCCAATGAAATAATTCTGCGTATTTCCTGCGATTGCCGCAATAAGCAGTAAGATAAAAGCAAATTTAATATCCATCGCCCCTGTTGCTCCCAGAGCCCCGATGACAAAAAGCAAAGAATCCCCCGGCAGAAACGGTGTTACAACAAGTCCGGTTTCACAAAAAATGATTAAAAAGATAA
>NZ_CP157399.1:157500-252500 GCF_047652685.1 Dehalobacter sp. CP | reverse complement strand
TGCATTGACCATCAGCGTAACCAGTTCGATCGTGCCGTCCTTCGATGCACCAAGTTCCGCAAGGCTATATTCAGGCATCTCATCTGGAGCTTCTTTTTTCTGGAACATTTTAATAAATTCGTCTTTTGCCTGATCGGCTTCGGAATCTCCATGATAAATTCGGACAATCTCCCATCCCAGACGCATTTTTAAGTCACGCGGATGAACGCTGCCGTCAGCAAGGCCCTTTTCTAGACGGCGAATTTCGTCAACAGGCACTTTTGTGACCAATTCGAAATAGCGAATCATCAATTCGTCCGGCAAAGACATCGTTTTTCCAAACATTTCTCTGGGGCTTTCATAGACTCCGATGTAATTACCAAGACTTTTACTCATTTTATGAACGCCGTCAAGCCCCTCAAGGATTGGCGTTGTTAAAGCAACCTGCGGTAATTGCCCATAATCTTTTTGCAGCGTACGGCCCATGAGTAAATTAAACTTCTGGTCTGTCCCTCCTAGTTCGACGTCGCTTTGCAGCGCTACCGAGTCATAGCCCTGCATCAACGGGTAAAAGAATTCATGAATGCTCATCGGCCGTTCCTCCTGATATCTCTTGGCAAAATCATCTCTTTCCAGCATTCTGGCAACCGTACAATTGGAAGCTAACTTAATGACCTCTTCAAAACTGAGCTTTGAAAGCCAGGTGGCATTAAACTCAATCCTTGTTTTAGCGGGATCGAGAATTTTAAATATCTGTTCTTTATAGGTTTCCGCATTCCGAAGCACTTCTTCTTCGGTCAATGCCTTTCTAGTTTCGGATTTTCCCGTAGGATCACCTATCCTGCCCGTAAAATCTCCGATGATGATCACTGCCTGATGCCCCAGATCCTGAAACTGTCTCATTTTCTGCAAAGGAACGGTATGTCCCAAATGAATATCTGGAGCCGTCGGGTCAAGTCCAAGCTTAACCGTCAGCGGTTTATTTGACAAAAGGGAATTCTTTATTTTTTCTTTCAGTTCATCCTCCGGCACAATCTCAGCAGCACCTGTTTTTAATATCTCCATTTGTCTTTGTACTTCTTTGTCTAAATCGATCAATTTAAAACATTCCTTCCATTCTTCGATATACCTTAAGTACCTTGTCTTCCTTATAAAGAATAATAAAATCAATTTATCAAATACACCGCCAGAATATATAAAATTTGGAGCTGACATGGTGCTATATAAAGTTCTTTGCGCTTAAGCATCTTATATTATAAAGAAATATAAATTTTATATCAACCTCTTACCAAATTGATACTGTTTTTACAGCCTTTAAAATATGATATAATGTTTTGAGCTTATTAATCTATATACTTATTAATAAGTCTTTATCTAGGAGGCAAAAAATGGCTAATAACAATGATTATCATAACCGTAATGCAGATCAGAAAAACAGGCGGGTTCACCCTGTCAAAAAGAAAAAAAAGTTTTTTAATACACCCTACTTCAGAATTCCTCTTCTTATCATCATTCTACTCATTGTGATTTTAGGTATTTACTTAATTGTTGCTGTTGCAAAAACCCCCAAATTAGATGTTGAGCTGCTGACAGGTCAGAAACAATCCTCTGTGGTCTATGACAATGAACAGAATTCGATTGCCCAGCTTCACTCCACCGAAAACAGACTGCTGGTCGACTATGAAGACATACCGGACACAGTGAAGGAAACGTTTATTGCGGTGGAAGATAAACGGTTTTATAAACATTTTGGGGCAGACCCGGTTCGGATTATCAAATCAGCTTTTAATAACCTGAAGGCCGGCAAAGTCGTCGAAGGCGGCAGCACCATCACGATTCAGCTCGCCAAAAACGCTTTTATTGAAGATCCGACGGCACAGAGGCTTTCGCGCAAGATCCAGGAAGCCGTTCTGGCTCTTCAGATTGAGCATGCTTACACCAAAAATGAAATTCTGACCTTTTATTTGAATCGGATTTACTTAGGGGAATCGTCTTTCGGAATCCGGACCGCTTCTTTGACTTATTTTAACAAAGAACTTAAGGATCTGAATCCGGCTGAAATCGCCATGCTGGCCGGCCTCCCTCAAGCTCCAAGCGGTTATGACCCATACTTTTATCCGGAAAAAGCCAAAGCAAGACGAACAATCGTCCTGGGTGTGATGAGAGACAATGGCATTATTACACAGGCTGATTATGACAAGTATGTCGATACACCTTTCACGTTTGTTGACCAGGTTAAATCCAAACAAAAGAATGTCCAAATGCCCGAAATTGCAACGCGCAACAAACAACACCCTTATTTTGTTGATTATGTAATTTCCGAGCTTCAGGCTAAATATGGCTTTACACCTGAACAGATCTATAGCGGCGGTTTAAAGATTTATACGACTGTAAATTCAAAAATCCAGACCAAAGCCGAGGAAGCTTTTGCAGACCCCAAGAATTTCCCTGCTAACAGTAAGGACGGGACTTCCGTTCAAGGTGCTATGACTGTACTGGAGCCCGATAGCGGGGCGATCGCAGCAATGGTAGGAGGCCGGGAATACACTCCGATGGGTTTGAACCGCGCTTACCAATCCAAAAGGCAGCCCGGATCGACTGCCAAGCCACTGGTTGTCTATGCGCCGGCACTTGAACACGGCGGTTATTATCCTGGAACAGTATTCGATGATATGCCAGTTAAATTTAATAACGGTGATGGCACTGTCTGGGCCCCGACGGATTATGACACCATTACTTCCGGTTGGCGGGGTTTGATCACGATGCGCGAAGCTGTCGAGGACTCTGTAAACGTTTACGCCGTAAAACTCTTAAGCTCTCTCGGGGTTGAAAACGGTTGGCAGTTCGCCAAGAATAATCTGGGGCTTTCCCTAACCAACAATGACAAAGTATTAAGCATGGCCCTCGGGACATTTGATATTTCCACCCTGCAGATGGCCTCAGCTTACGGAACATTTGCCAATAACGGAGTCAAAGCTGAACCTTACAGTGTTATTAAAGTCGTGGGCCCTGACGGTAAAACGCTGGTCGAAAACACGTCTTCCGAGAAAAGAGTGATGAAAGAAACCACCGCTTATTTGATGAATGATCTCCTGAGAAGCGTTGTAACCTCCGGAACAGGCACAAAGGCCCGAATTGGCAATTGGTATATCTGCGGTAAGACGGGTACCACATCCCTGGATCCTGCTAAATTCGGCAATAGGTCCGGTAATCCCGATGCCTGGTTTGCCGGCTATAGCCCAAAATACGCGGGGGTTGTCTGGATGGGGTATGATCAGACAGATACAAGCCATTACCTGTATAAGGTATATGGCGGCAGCTACCCGGCCAGCATCTGGAAACAAGTCATGACGGTTGCCCACGAAGGACTGGCAGTTCAGTCAAGTATCAGCCGTCCCGAAGGGCTTACGACCGTAAAATTCGATTCCAAATCAGGTCTTCTGCCAAGCAGTCTGACTCCTTCGGAATTTGTTAAAACAGAGATATGCGCAACAGACAGTGTCCCTACAAAAGTCAGTGATGTTTGGGTCGAAGTGAATGTCGATGCCAATAACCCCAATCTTTTAGCCCCCGTAGGCAGCATGAATGCCATATCGAGGATTTGCCTGAACGTTCTGGACCGGCCTAAAGATGTGACCTGGCCGTCGGACGAAGCCCCCTATAAGGCTCCGGACAAATATGTGAATGAAAGTGGCGGCTCTACCAGCGGTGAGACTCCACCGGCAGGAGATTCAAGTATTCCTCAATTGTCTTTGTCTTCTCCGTATTATGACGGATCGAGCACCGTTGTTCAGCTTCCGGTTTCTAACTATAACAGCAAAAAATATACCGTTAAGCTGTATATCAAGAAACCGGGACAATCCTATCTTGAAACGTATGTGCCGGAAGACGGAAACAAGAGGACGATTCAATACCGTTTAAATCTTTTCGGTGCCGGAGCCGTCTCCGGGACCTACACCTTCTGGGGTGTTCTGATGGACAATGACTCTTTTACAGAGGGTCCTCCGTCAAATCCCGTAACGTTGGAAATCAGTAATTGACGATGCCTCTAAAAAAATACTGCCGATGGTTTAGATAACCTCGGCAGTGTTTTTTTTGTGGCTAGTATACCGTTCTCTAATAACTAGACATTTAAACCTTCATAGCTGGGTCTGTGTGCCACAGTTCCAGCGTAAGCAGAGCATGGATGCGGAGCGCGGCTGTTAGCGCCACGGAGGGCGCTATCTGCCGAGAGCGGAATGTGGCGCGCAGACCAGACCCAAATATATATATTTATCAACTTATTCAAAGATCAATGTACTAGTTTACTTTAATTCAACGATCGTAACCCCGGAATCGCCTTCGCCAAACTCTCCTAAGCGGTAAGCAGCAACATGGGGATGTCTCTTCAAGAACTGATGAATGCCTGCCCGCAGGGCGCCTGTCCCTTTGCCATGAATCACACTGACCTGATTGATTCCTGTAATCACAGCATCATCCAGATACTTATCCAGCATCAGGATGCCCTCTTCAACCAGTTTTCCCCGAAGATCAATTTCACTTCTGAGATTTACCGCTTTGCTCAGCCCGAAAGTACCTTTGATTGTTTTTTCAAAATGCTCTGGTTTCCTCGTCTCATCGACCAACCGGATTTCAGACAGCGGAACGCTGACTTTCAAAATGCCCGTCTGGACCAGCACTTCATTGTTGTTATCAGGTTTTTGCAGGACCTGGCCTTTCTGTCGAAGATTGGGCATATAGACCGTTTGCCCCGGTTCTACCTGCCCGGGCTTCGGTCCGGATTTGTTTCTTTCGGCGTACCCGGTTTCATATACCTTTTCGGAGAGTTTTTTTAGTCCCTGACGTGTTTTCTCCAGGGCTGCTTCCTGTTCACGCCGTTCTTTCTTCTGGGCTTCCTTGATTTCTTTGATGATTCCTTCGGCTTCGAGTCTGGCCTGACGGACAACTTCTACAGCCTCTTCTTTGGCTTTACGAAGAATATCTTCGTATTTCTCTTCTAATTCCAGATTCTTTTTCTTAAGCTCCGCGGCTTTATGTTCAGCCTTCTTCTGCTCTTCTTCCACACTCCGTTTTTTGAGTTCAATCTCTCTTTGCGTATCCTCAAGGTTCTCCAGGAGATCGCTCTCCTTCATGTCCCGTTCAGAGATAAAGGAGCGGGCTTTTTCCAAAATACCACTGCCAAGTCCAAGCCGCTGGGCAATCGATAAGGCATTGCTGCGTCCGGGAATACCGGTGAGCAGGCGGTAGGTGGGCTTTAGCGTTTCCGGATTAAACTCAACTGAAGCATTTTCAACCCCGGGTGTATTGTAGGCAAAGGTCTTTAATGCACCGTAGTGCGTCGTAGCCACCCCGCAGCTTCCACGCTCCAATAATTCCGCAAGGATCGCCATGGCCAGGGCAGCCCCTTCTCCCGGATCTGTCCCGGCCCCAAGCTCGTCCAGCAGAACCAGGGAACGGCTGTCGGCTTCCCGGGTAATATCCACAATATTGGTCATATGCGCGGAGAATGTACTTAATGACTGTTCGACACTCTGCTCATCACCGATATCGACAAAAATCCGAGTGAATATCCCAAGCCGGGAATCACTTTCGACCGGAATATGCAGACCGGACTGCATCATCACCGCCATAAGGCCGATTGTCTTCAGCGTCACAGTCTTCCCACCGGTGTTCGGACCGGTAATAATCAGAAATTGATCATCTATCCCGAGTTCGACGGATATCGGTACAACAGGCCCGGTGAGCAGCGGATGTCTCGCGCCGATCAGCTTGACCTCCTGTTTATTCATTACGAGCGGTGACCCGGCTTCCATATCTTCACTTAGACGGGCTTTCGCCAGAATGAAATCCAGCTTAATCAAGGCTTCATTCAACAGCAGGATTTCCGGAATCCTGGCGGCAACGCTTGCTGTAAGCTGCTGAAGAATCCTTTGAACTTCCCTGTTCTCTTTCAGGGTGATCTCCCTCAGTTCATTGCCAAGCTGGACCACTGCCATCGGTTCGATGAAAAGCGTCGCGCCGCTGGCTGACTGATCATGGACAATTCCGGGAAAAGCGGAACTGTATTCCATTTTGATTGGAACCACATAACGGTCCCCTCTGCTTGTGATGACATTGTCCTGAAGCATCTTTTGATAGTTCGGATTTCTTAAAATACCATCGAGGCTTTCCTTAATCCGCTGCTGGCTTGTTCCTTTCGCTTTCCGCAGTCTGGCCAGCTCTTCGGAAGCCCGGTCATTGATATCCCCGTCCTCGGAAACACTGCGGGAGATATCGTCTTCTATCTCTTTCTGCGGTACAATCCCATCGACCGTTTCTCTGAGCGTATCTAATTCGCTGTACGGATCTTTTCCTGCCTGGCTTCCTTCCAGCAGCGTATTCTTCAGGCGGCGGGCAGTTTTCAACGTATCTCTGATTTCCAGCAATTCTTCCGGATTTAAGGTTCCGCCCCGGTCGCATCTTTCCAGATAAGGACGAATTTCCCGCGCGCCTCTGACTGAAAACAAAGGGTTCATCCTAAGGAGAATTTTCCCTTCGTCCGTTTCACGGAGCAGCGCTCTCACGGTACGCAGATCCAACTCCGGAACAAGGGCTTCCGCTAATTCTTTCGCCCCGGGAAGCATGCAATGATTCCTAAGCCGTTCTCTGACTGCGCCAAAATCCAGTTTTGCCAGGACTTTATCTGAAGCTATCAATTTATGTTAGCACCCCTCTGTAAAAATGTCCTCTGGTAAAGCCATCGGGATAAAGCCCCTCCAGGCTTTTCATCGCTTCTTCTGTTTCCTCTTTGCCTATGTTCTTGCCTCCAGCCGTTTCTTGCCAAAGCCGATGAAAGACTGCAACGGCACGTTCAGCCTGGGGCAGGGATGCCCGAAGCAGTTCCAGCCGGATATTTCTGATGCCCATATCGGCTATTTTAGACAGTTCGGTTACCAGATTCAAGGTTTTGGCATTGAAGACATGCATCCGGCACGCTTGATCCGCAGCCAGTGGGAAGTGATAGGCCATGCGGTCCTTCAGGTACAGGTCTTTGTTTTGACAGGCCTTTCCGCATTTGTTGCGGGCTTCGTCTTTCCCCTCCCCCAGCACAGCGCCGGGAAGACAAAATTCACTGACCATCATTTCCATATCGCCAAACACCAGCAACTCAATGCCTTCGGATTTGCCCAGAACAGCAAGCTGTTCCTGACTTAATTCCATGGAAAGGGCTGCCTGCCTTCCGCCTGCCCTGCGAACCCATTCCAGCGCCGCTTCGTTAAAACAATGCATAAAATAATCCGTCTCCCAGGTCCACTCGGGATCAACGGTCTTCACCATTTCGATTTCCGCCAGATTCCCGGCCATGATCACCGGCCTTACCGGCCACTCAGCCACCTTTGTCAGATCCTTCAGCACCTGCTCACATTGGGACTGATTCAGGATTCGCGGCAGTCTCCATAGTAGCGTTCTTCCCCGGCTTTGACACGTATCGAGTGCCTTCTGCAGCTCTGCCAGGGTAAGGGGTGGTCTGGACCGCCAGTGTTCTCCGCCCAGGATGATTCTGTCCGCACCGGACTTCAGTAACGGCGCAATCATGGAAGAATCCGTCACCGCAGCACTGAGCCAATGCTTGCCTGTTCCGGTTTTTCCCGATACTGTCCGGCCGGCTTTGAGCTGTTGATTCCAAGCGTGGGTCCGCTCCTGATACGCATTGAAGGTCAGCGCCGGCTTGCTGTGAGACGGTTCCAAAAGCTTCTCCACCGCAGCGCGCCGCAATTCATTCAACGCACTCACCGGTATCATCAGATCCCCTTCCAGCGCTGTCGCTAATTCTCCCAGATAAAACGGGGTATTCCCCAAACGCCCCAGCTGTTTTACCAGAACCTCCTGTGTCAGTGGCCGGTTCTGTGCTTCCTGAGCCTCACACTGCGATTCCAGCGCAACGTGTTGCTGGTCGTCCCAGACGGTTAGGCGCAGTTTTTGTCCAGCTTTTCCGGACAGTTGCATCTTTAACGGCCGCTTGCGCATTTCCTTGCCTTCCTGGAAACTGAGCCGGGCCTGGGCAATCAGCTGCTCATCGTGCGTTTTAAATACCCGGTCCCCGATGTTCGCAGCACCTTCAAATTCGATGGTGACCGTATCTCCGGGCGCCGCGCATTCGACCGTTTTGCCGCCGGGGACCATTATCTTTCCGACGCTGATCCCTTCGCGGCCTCTTTTTGTCCAGATTTCCAGCCCATCCCCAAGTCCCAGTTCACGGTCCAGCTTCAGTGTCAGGCGGTTGTTTTTTAGATCCGTAATTCGGCCCAGCATGGTACCACGATTGTTCGGGCGGCTGAAGCTCATCATTTCAGCTCCCTGGTAACCCTGAAAGTATCCGGTTGTAAAATCCCGGTTAAAAATCTGAGTCAGCTCATAGAGATCCCGGGCCGTGATTTCCTGTCCTTTTTGTTCCTGTAAAAAATCCAGGGCTTTACGGTAGACCCGGATGACCGTTGCCACATATTCGGGCCTTTTCATCCGGCCTTCTATCTTCAGTGAGCGCACACCGATCCGCTGCAGCTCCCCGAGATTGTCCAACAATTTCAGATCACGCGGGCTCAGAAGGTGCTCCCCGGTCTTCCTTCCTTCCAGCAGATCCCTGCCTTTGCCGTCGACCAGACTGTAGGCCATCCTGCAAGGCTGCGCACACCGTCCGCGGTTGCCGCTCCGTCCCCCGATATAGCTCGACATCAGACACTGTCCGGAATAGCTGATACACAGTGCGCCATGTCCAAAAACCTCGACATCCAGCTCCGTCGCCTGAACCATTTTTTCTATTTCCGGCGCCGAAGTCTCCCTGGCCAGAACAACCCTGGAAAAACCCATTTTTTCAAGTTGCTTCAGCCCGTAAATATTATTCTGAGTCATCTGCGTGCTGGCATGAAGCTTCATTTCCGGCAGAACTTTCCGGATAAAATTCGCAACTCCGATGTCCTGAACAATCAACGCGTCTGCACCAAGTGAATAAAGCTGATAGACATAGTCCGCCAGCTCTGAGAATTCGCTGTCAGCCACAAGAATATTTAACGTCACATAGACCTTAACGCCGCGTTCGTGCGCGTACGTCACGGCCTTAAGCAATTCCTCCGAATCAAAATTCGAGGCCGAAGCCCTGGCATTGAACATTTTGCCTCCGAGATAGACGGCATCGGCTCCATTTTCCACCGCAGCCTTCAATGCCTCGTAACCCCCGGCCGGTGCAAGAAGTTCTATCTTTTTATTTGTATGCTGCCGCGGACTGCTGCCAAAATCTGAATGCATGGTTGCGTTCTCCGTTCCTGTTTCATCTTGTCTTTTTCTGCTTTTCTTCTAATCATACCACACTATCATTTTGCGGCAAATTTTTTAGATTCTATTTCTATACGCTTCATGCGTATCCGGATCGTTGGCAGCGAGCTCGCCAAGCGCCCAGATCAGCTCCTTTAATGTTCTGTCCAGATATTCGTATAAAAAGGCGCTTTATCTTTATAGGAGAATATTCCCATCCCCAAAACTGTTGTAATAAAAATTTATCAACTGTATAATCTATATACGAACATATGTTCTATTACGTTGTGGGCGGGATAATATGAAAGTTGTTATGAAACCCATAGAAGTATTAGCTTCCTTTAAACTTGATGGAGTGTCCACACCATTAAAGTTTAAAATTCAAGAACTAAACGATATTCCTTCTATCATTGCCATTGAGCATGTCGCTTTTCGTTCAGAGGAAAAATTAGCCGGAAACAAGATGATCACGTTTCGATGTCAGAGTACAATTAATGGTGTGATAAAGGTTTTTGAATTAAAATTTGAACCTAGTACTGGTAAATGGTTTTTATATAAGATTTAAGGTGGTTGTTGTGAGTAAGCGCATTATTTTTCATGTTGATGCTAACTCTGCCTATTTATCTTGGGAAGCTGTTCACCGTCTTCAACATGGAGATTCTCTGGATTTAAGAACTGTACCTTCAGTTGTTGGCGGCAATCAGGAGACAAGGCACGGGATTATTTTAGCTAAATCAATTCCAACAAAAAAATATGGCATCATTACAGGAGAATCTGTTTTTGCTGCAAAAATAAAATGTCCACAACTTATTGTTGTCCCGCCAAATTATTATCTTTATATGCAATGCAGTGCTGTCTTCGGAGATATATTGCGTGAATACTCTCCTTTGATAGAGCAATACTCAATCGATGAATATTTTTTGGATTATACAGGAATGGAAAAGGTACTTGGTGATCCCGTTACCGCTGCTTATCGTCTTAAAGACCAAATTAAAGAACAACTGGGTTTTACAGTCAATATTGGTATTTCTTCAAATAAACTTCTGGCGAAAATGGGATCGGAACTAAAGAAGCCCGATATGGTTCATACTCTTTTCCCCGAGGAAATGTCTACTAAAATGTGGCCGCTGCCTGTCGAGGAACTTTTCGGTGTTGGCCGAGCAACTGCTCCTAAACTTCGAGATAGAGGAATTCAGACAATTGGTGATTTGGCAAATGCCGAACCACACCGTTTGGAACTTTTTTTGAAAAGTTACGGACTCATGATTTGGAATTTTGCTAACGGCAGAGATGAATCACTAGTAAAAATAAATAGAAGACCAATTATTAAAGGTATTGGGAATTCGACCACGATTCCTTTTGATGTAGATGATACAAGAACAGCGCATCTAGTTTTACTCTCTTTGGTTGAAAGTGTTGCAACTAGGCTACGTCAGGCAGAATATTTAACCCAACTTGTATCTGTTTCTATCAGGACGAACGAATTGTACCACTATTCGCATCAGAGAAAATTCTTCGCCCCTACAGATTCTACAAATGCCATACATGAAATTGCCTGTGAACTTTTCGATGAGATATGGAAGAAAGAACCTATAAGGCATCTTGGAGTAAGAGTTTCTGAATTATGTATGAATAGTTTTATTCAGCCAAGCTTATTCGAACGAGACATAGAAAAACAGCGTGCAATGGACCACGCTGTCGATGAAATTCGTAATAGATTTGGTCTAAAATCGGTTTTTCGAGCATCCTTCCTACATAGTGGACTGGGTTCAATTGCGGGTGGCACTGTTTCTGACGAGGAATATCCCATGATGTCTAGCTTATTATAATTATCCAATTAACTAAAATATTGATGCTTGTTTATCTGCTGGCTGAATACATTCAATTGAATCATATTTAGTCGAATTCACTTTTGAAGATACCTCATAGAAGTTCATTTTCTTGGCATCATATGATACCAATAAGGATTTAAGCACAATAGAATCACTAAGTGATGCGTCAAGCCAAACTTCTTCTTTTTCTTTATCCAGAATAACAGGCATACGATTATGAATTGGTGCCATTAGCTCATTGGCTTCTGTTGTAATAATGGCGCAACTGCTGATTGTCTTCCCTTCAGGATTCATCCAAGAATCCCAAATTCCTGCAAATCCGAACAGAGTTCTATCCGCAAGCATGAAGCGATACGGAGTCTTTTTCTTCTCTTCCCGCTTCCATTCATAAAAACCGTCAGTCAATATCATACATCGTTGTCTTTGAAAGCTATGTCTAAAACTTGGTTTGGTATCAACTGTTTCTGCCCTAGCATTAATCATTTTATTGCCTATGGAAGAATCTTTAGACCAAGAAGGAACAAGCCCCCATTGAAATAACTTTAAATGGTTTGCGCCGTCATTAACAACTACTGGAACCTGCTGTACCGGAGCAATATTGTACCGTGGCTTCCAGTCAATCTCATCTTTGATATTCAAGATTTCTGCAACTTCTTCAAATGTTAGAGTTAAGATAAATCTACCGCACATAGACATTCACTCCGTCTGGTTCATTTAACGGATTTTATAAATTCTTTTCATTTTTTTCAAATAATTCTATAAGACGATCTAGCTTTTTAAGTAATTCTTTTTCGGTTACAACTCTCATATTGAGATATACGATAATTGTAATTGTAAGTGCCAGAAAAGTTAAATCGAATAATATATTGTTCATTTGAAAATCATCCTCCCTTATGAGCTTTTTCTTTTGCTCCCTTAAAAATCCTGTAAAACTAATTGACTATATTATATATATCCCCCTTTCCATCTGCGGTAGAGTAGAAAAAGGTTTTAACCTTTCCCCCTCGTCAAACCGTACGTGCGGTTTTCCCGCATACGGCTTTCCAACAAACTTCATCTCAAAACGTTCACAGGTCTCATCGAAGGCGCTTTTGCCATATTTATCAATCCATGATGTCTGATCAGGTGTTGGATTGCTCTCTGGTGAGTGAGTCGCTTCCTTCTTTGACTTTTTCTTTTGAACTAACCTTCCACGGCAAAGAATTGCCCAAACATTAATATAAAATCACTTTGGTGCAGTAAAAAAACAGGTTTTCAAACCACTATTATCTATCAGATAATATTTGATGCCGTCTTCATTCTCTTCTCTACTTGCCTTTACAATCTCGGCGTTAACTTCAGC
This sequence comes from Dehalobacter sp. CP, assembly GCF_047652685.1. Classification (NCBI taxonomy): domain Bacteria; kingdom Bacillati; phylum Bacillota; class Clostridia; order Eubacteriales; family Desulfitobacteriaceae; genus Dehalobacter; species Dehalobacter sp. CP. The sequence goes on along the minus strand of NZ_CP157399.1, from coordinate 240,059 downwards.
AAGTATATCTTTAGAATCATCATTTGAAGGTCTTGCAAATGAATAACTTAATAGCTTTCCATCAAATTCAATTATGTACATTGCCGGATTATTCTTTGTATTGTATTTATCGATTTGGACTTTTGTCTTCTCTCCTCTATTAATACTATCAATAAACTCATCAAGTTTATCGATATTGTAAATTTTTCCTTCTAATTCGACTAGGTCGCCATTCTCGATCGCTGTCGTAGAACTATAATATGGAAAAAGAGCCGAGCAAGCTGATAAAAAAATAAAAACAAAATCAAGGAAACAAAGAATAATGAGAAGATCGTAAATTTTTTCATGGTTCATTACCACCTTGTTACTTAAATCAAAAATGGTTTCGTATAACTCGTCCTTATGCCGCCTTCACCGGCATCTATGATAATGAAAAGGGACGATACCCTTATTGTATCCTAAACTTATACTATATTCCATTTTTTTCTTTTTTGATGTATTAATGAAAGTATAGGCTGGATTGACGAGCGCGTGTGACGATTGGTAGAATCCAATCTTTTGGGTGGATGATAAGGTTTCATTAATTTCGCAAATTCATAAATTATCCAAAAATAAGGACATAAACGCAACTGCTTGGTAAGATAAAGTTACCACACAAAATCTACCAGGAAGGAGCTGCGAATATGTCTGAGAAAATTATACACTTAAATGAAGGGGCAATAAAGCAGGAGTTAAAAGAATTAGTTCGTCACAGTGTGGAGGAAACTCTGAACAATTTACTTGATCAGGAGGCCGCAGAGCTTACAAATGCCGGCCGGTACGAGCGTTCAGAAGAACGAAAAGGTTATCGATCCGGTCATTATGAACGGAGTTTGACTACAACCTCCGGCGAAGTCAAATTGAAGATGCCCAAACTAAAAGGTGTTGCCTTCGATACCCAACCACATTCATATTGACAAAGTTGCGGGAAAGCCGTGTTATGTGCAGTAGTCGCCTTCCTCATGACAATTCTCTACTTAACTGTCGAAATCTTTCAAACCTGATGGTAGTCTTTCCTCTTCAATTATGCATGTAATGCTTGTATTAAGTTTCTTTTTGCTTGCTTTCAATAAAATAGCCTGCTTTATTATTATTAAAAAGAATGTAGAGATCGTCAGTAAATATAACGAAATTGTTAACGTATCAATGAATGTCAATGAATCTTCTACGCTAAACTTTGCCAAAGAATTTATACTTGGTAGACCAATTAGAATTGCAAGAATTAACCCAACGGAGTTTATGTCTAGTTTTTCCTTACGCATAATCAGAAGTTGTACAATAAGTAAACACGCAAAAAGTCCAATAAATATTACAAAGAATAGTATTTTTAAAGTAAATGGATATCCAGATTCTATATATACAGTGTTGTGAAATCTGACATCCAACTCAGGATCATTCACATTGTCAACTCTTCCATTATTAACTTCAATAAGCTTCATCCAGCCACTATACTCTTGGACACCAATATGGCTTAATTCAAGTTGTTGATTATCCCTTAATGGGTTAATAGTTAAGTTAAATTGATAGTTCTTAAAGGGGAATAAGTATGAGGCAGGAGGCAATTTCATTTTAATGTCTTCAAATAGATAATAGTTACGCAAGTATTTTCCTGATTCAGGATTAAGAACATTTACAGAATATTGTAAAGATGTAAGTTTCGTAAAATACTCATTAGAACTATAATCCATTACCGAACTAATATTCATCTCTATTCTGTCATATTCTTTTTCTTCAGAATCAATCACAAGATCAAACGTTATCCATTCATTTTTTATCTCTTTAATTAAAACCATTGCTGTTTTTCTTTCGGTTCCGTATTGCTTAACTTCCACAGTTTGTTGAGTTGATAAAAAATATAAATCAATAATAGATACACCCATGATACATAGTATTAATATCCATGAAATAATTAAGTACTTTTTCATACTTCCCCTTTCAATCCCAAATGCTAATAACCCTAAGATAAATCCCAAGAGCGACTATTTCACATAACTCGTCCTTATGCCGCCTATAGCGGCATCTATGATAATGAAAAAGGATGATACCCCAATTGTATCCCAAACTCTTAATATCTTCCATTATTTTCTTTCCTGGTGTATTAATGGAAATATAGGCTGGATTGTGAGCGCGTGGGGACGATTGGTAGAATCCAATCTTTTGGGTGGATAAACCCGTACTTAACTCTGCGACGGCTGTCTTAGTGAATCTATGATTGTGCTTTGAGCACGGAAACTACACTATTTTCTTTTGGGTAGCCCTTTCCCAGCCTATATATTGATTTGGGGGAGGAGATATAACTGAAGGTTGTTCACCCTATTTGTGCCGGTATTGATGTTCACAAAAGCTTTATGACCGTCGCCATCATCACAACAAGAAATAACGGTATTTATGAAACTGCTGTAAAGTCCTTTTCCACTATGATGGATGACATCTCTAAAGCTATTTTCTGGCTTCATGAAAACGACTGCCACGTTGTCGTTATGGAAAGCACCGGCAAGTATTGGATTCCTGTCTTTAACCTAATGGAAGATTCTTTTACCCTTACTTTGGCTAATCCCGCATTTACCAAAACCTTTCCCGATAATAAGACCGACCGGAGGGATGCAAAATGGCTAGCTGAACTTCACAGACTCGGCCTAGTCCAGCCTAGTTTCATTCCGCCAAAACATATCCGGGAATTAAGAGATCTCACTCGTTATCGTCATAAGCTCATTCGGGCCCGTTCTGCGGAGAAAAGCAGGATTTACAATATTCTTACTGTCTGTAATTTGATGCTATTCTGTCGCTACCGATATCTTCGGGAAGTCAGGCATGAATATTATGCATGCTGTCCTACGGTCTAAGTCCTTTGATGAGGATCTCCTCTCTGATCTTGTTCTGGGCAAACTCAGAGAGAAAATCCCTCAGCTCATTTGTGCACTCAAAGGACAACTGACTTCGACACAAGCAGACAAGCTTTCCATAGCTTTGGACAATCTTAAGAATTTTGAGAATAAGATCGCTCAAATTGAATGCTTGATCGAAGATAAGTCACATCATTTGCAGCCTGCTATCGATTTACTTTGCACCTGTTTTGCTATTAAAAAGACCTCTGCGATTGCCATTCTTTCAGAGATCGGAACCGATATGTCTGTTTTCCCTTCAGTCAATCATCTTTACTCTTGGGCTGGTTTATGCCCTCAAAACAATGAAACTGGAGGCAAAAGACGTTCTGCTAAAACGAAAAAAGGAAATATGTATCTCAAAGCCGTTTTGACCCAATGTGTAAATAGCTTTTCAAGAAGCAAGCGTTCTTCTCGTTTTGTCAGTAGGTTTCACTCAATTAAACTGCGAAGGGGTCATAATAAAGCTGTAATTGCCGTTTGTCGTTCAATGCTGGTTGCGATCTACTACATGCTTTCTAGGAATGAATCATTTAAGGAAATATCCGAAGCTAAGGTAGTCGAGAAAAAACGGGACTAAATTCTATTCTGATTCTCCCCGACGAGCTGTTGATCCAGGAATTGATTAAACGTGGCTACAAGTTAGAGGCAGCAATTTAGCTGTATTTCTATATTTACAGCAGATTACTATGGTTTTTAGCATAGTCTATTGCCTTTTTTAGCCTAGATCATCGATTTTAGCTCCTTTATGTTTTTCAAACTACGTTTGCGGATTACCGCTGCGTCATTCTACATGCATATTTACAAAGTGGCGGTAATGTGTGGTTATACGAAGCCGTACGCCCCCAAATCCAGAGGACGCCAGGACGGCGGCCCCTGGAGTCCCAAGTAAACTCATAAATTAGATGTAAAACTAACTTGACATATAATGTAAAGTTTACTATACTTTATTTGTAAAGCTAACTCTACTTCCCTGGAGGAACAACGGATGAAAAACCGTATCCAAGAGTTGCGTAAAGAAAAACGCATGACGCAGGAAGAACTGGCAGGATTATGCAATGTTACACGACAAACAATAATTTCACTGGAAAATGGACGATATAATCCTTCAATTTTTCTTGCACATAATATTGCTCAAATATTTCTATTAACAATTGAACAAGTATTTATTTTTGAGGAGGAGTAATTCTAATGAATTATGCTAAAAAAACACTAATATATTTCATCGGGCACACTACTATAGGCATTATTGCTTTACAATTTGCCTTTATTAGTAATCTTTCTGAAGGATACCGTGAGGGTGTAATCTCAGGAATCGCAGGTGGATTCATCTTTACTGGGATATTGGGTATTATTGTAAGTATCAAACTGATAAAAAACCCTAAAAAAGCGCAGGAAGTAGAAATTGCCAAAAATGAAGAACGCACTCAACTCATAAGAATGAAAACGCACGCAAGCATTCATACTCTAATGATTTATATTATAAGTATCGGCACCCTTGTAACATTACTTTTAGGTTTTAGAGAGATAAGTCTTACTCTAGCAGCTATTCTAATAATCCAGATGATAATGTATTTAGGATTTGCTTCGTACTACGCAAAAAAGTACTAACAAGAATGTTTCCAAAGAAATCCGCGCATGGAGGCGCGGCCTTGCGTACGGTTTTGTAGTCACGGTAGAGATGCCGGTTACTCGACACCCCCCGCGCAGATCCCGGCGTGCAGAAATTACCGCACCGGGCTCCTTAGGAGTATTCGCTTCCGTAATTGACAGATATCTGTCTTAGCTTTTCCCTTCAGTGAGGTTTGCATCTGTTATCCGGTCCTGCATGTCCGGTAGATGTTTCCTGTGTAGGCTTTATACTCCTGTTAACCCCTTCCCCATGTAGCCGGTTTTCCCGTCCTCAAAGTACTATGGGTTAATCCGACTGCCTAGTAACCATCGGTCTTCCTCTTTTTCGATTGGTTAGACCTACCGACATTTTGCCGGAGCTATTAGGCTCTCCCAAGTTCCTGATTCTTCTCTCAATACATGCCACGTTCTCTGACCCCGACAGACCCTCGGGAATCTCGCCTTTTTCGATTCCTCTGTGTTGGCTTCCGTGACGTTAAACACGTCGCAATCTGCATTTATCGCGTTAACGAGGCTGAATCCGCTTCAGGAGTTACGGTGCTCCCTGTGGCCTATATGGTTCTCTGTGACGCTTCACCTTGCTGTTACCAGCTTCGGCGCAACACTCGATATGGGTGGTTGGCTAGACCTTACCCAGCAAGGACTTTCACCTTGCAAGAAGTACCAAGCTTTGCTTGGCGCACTAACGGTTCACAGATTTACGCCGTTGCATATTACTTTCATATTATCTTCAATGGCGTAAAGGTTCTGTTACCCGAAGTTTCCCACGCTTGCATAGGGCTTGAAAAAAATAATTTGTAATAATTTTACTTGAAAATATTTACTAATTCTACCATATATTATATAATATTTATGAAATCGGCAAGATCATTCCTATTCATCTGTTTCTCGATATCTTCATGGCGGTAGACTTGGAGAGTAGAGCTACGAGGAGTGGTCACTGCGTGAGAAACAGATGATTCCTTAGATGGAATAGGGTTCGAGTCCCTTGCTCTCCGCCATCATAAAAATTTTAAAAATATATGGATATTTTTTACTTTATCGATTATACTATATGTATAAAAATAGTTCTCACGCAGTGGCTACCTCTTCAAAAAGGTGGTAGTTGCTTTAAAGAGAGGGTAACACCTCTCTTTTATATTTTTCTACTTTAGCAAAATCATGAAAACAACATCTACTTTAGCAACCTCCCAAATCCTAAACGCTGCAGGAGTTTAATCTTAGAGATGTTCAATATCAACTTATTTGGAGGGTGTTCCCGAATCATAGTAATAAGCGTCAATAGTCTTGATTTAAAACATGGCATTATTTTGACCGCGAATTGTCACTATAATATATTTAGCAAATTCAATATTGTATTGTATCTATTTTTTCTAGATAATGTAATTAATAATACTAGCAAATTCATTCTGGAGGAATATGATGGCTAACTGTGAACATGTTAAGATGTTAAAAACACAGGTCAATATATGGAACAAGTGGAAAAAAGAAAACGTAGATATTAGTGTAGACCTCAGCAATGCAAAATTTAGCATGGCTGACCTCAATGGAGTTGACCTCAGTAATGCAGATCTTACTATGGCTGACTTTAGCGGAGCAGACCTTAATAATGCAAATCTTCGCAATGCAAATCTCAGTATGGCAGACTTTAGCGGAGCAAACCTTTGCGAAGTAGATCTTAGCTTAGCAGATATTAGAAATGCAGACCTACGTGGAGTAGACCTAAGCAGGGCAAATCTAGGTGGAGCAGACCTTAGAGGAGCAGATCTAAGCGAAGCTAATCTTGGTTTAACAGATCTAAGTGGTGCGGATCTAAGTGGCGTAGATCTCAGCGGAACAAATTTCAGTTCAGCAGCCCTCATAGGGGCAAATCTTAGTGGTACAGATCTGCAATATTGTCAATTAATAGAAGCAATATTAATTAATTCAAATTTATCTAATTGTAAAGTATATGGAGTTTCTGTCTGGGATATAAAAATAGATAATATGACAAAACAAAATGATTTAGTCATTACCAGAGATTATGAACCAATAATTACGGTTGATAATTTGGAAGTAGCGCAATTTATATATTTAATGCTCAATAATAAAAATATTCGATCAGTTATTAACACTATTAGCAATAAAGCTGTTTTAATTCTAGGAAAGTTTGGTTCAAGATTAAATAATCTTAATGCTATTCGAGAGAAGCTTAGGGAGCTGGGATACTTGCCAATATTATTCGATTTTGAAAAGCCAAGTGAAAAAGATACTGCGGAGACAATTATTACTCTTGCTGGTATGGCTAGGTTTGTTATCGCCGACTTGACAGAACCAAGAAGTATTCCGCTTGAGTTAAAAACAATAGTCTCAAATTTACCAACATTGCCAGTACAATTGCTTTTGCAAAAAGGTGAAGATACCTTTGGAATGATTGACCATATACTTAACTTTAACTCGATTAGTGGAATTACCAGATATACTACAATAGATGAATTACTGAAAAACTTCCAGAATTCGGTAATCGTCCCCTTAGAAGAATGGAAACATTTAAATAAAAGTTTAATAGAAGCAAAGCTAAAATTATTACTTGATTAGCATTTATACATTCGCAAAGATCCAAATCTTATTATATAGGCTTCATGTAACTTAGTATAATAACTTCAATAGCCTTATTGAATAATGCATTTCTGACCACTGTGTGTTTCGTATAGCTGCCAGGGGATATAGTAAAAGATTTGCTTTAGAGGATAAAAAAAGTCACAAGTGGAAAGGACTTAATTTGTAATTATGATTAATAAAACGCTTGAATTTTTGTGCCCACGATAATATAATTATTGTGGGCACAAAAGTGAGGTGAACACATGCCATCTAAAAAGCTGGGACGTCCTCAATCTGATAATCCTAAAACCGAACTTATACGGATACGAGTTGATACCCCAACAATGGAAAAGTTAGATGAATGCAAAAAGGCATTGAATACTACTCGTTCAGATATAATTCGTAAAGGGATTGAGAAGATACATGACGATCTCAAAAAATGAAAGGAAGAGGCGCACTCCTACTAAAGAATCACGCCACTTCCCACACTGCAACCGCCTAAAAGGCAGATTGCACAAATATTCTATCATGTGTATATCTTTCTTTCAAGGAATTGCGGTAAAACAAAATTTGAAAGGAATATGCCAATGAAGACTATTCTGGAAGAACTCTTTGACGGCAATATATATCCAGCTGAATTAATCATTTCAAAAAATCCGGAATACTATCCACTAAACGAAAAAATATCCTGCACATTAGAAACTTGGAAACACAAACTCTCACAAGATAATTTTGAAGAACTTGAGAACCTATTAGATTTACGCTTACAATCGGGTTCAATGCATGCTGAAGCATCGTTTATTTATGGCTTTAAGCTTGGTGCAATGATAATGATTGAGGTATTTACCGGAAAAAGTGAGCTTGTATATAATAGAGATTAAATCCTGAATTTTTCGGAATGCCTTTAATACCAAGTTTTTATTATTAAATCTTTACAGATAATACAATGAAGTAGAGAGAGGAAACGCACCTCTCTCTTTCTTATATGTAGTAGATTTCTCCCAGTTCAAAATGAATCTAATATTCAATACGGCGGTAATATTTTTAAGGATATGGCAAAGGAATCATCATGATCGTTAAGTCTATGCCAGTTTTTATTCGAGATAATTTCACATTCAATTGAATGGCTTTGACCTACATCTGTTTCTTTTACTTCAAAGTAGAAATATGGTCTATTGTCAAATTTAGGAACTCTTCTATATAATTGATGCCAATGAATAGTATATTCTTTTGGCGTAAATGTTGGGTCAACGTTAATATCTATTCGATATTTACATAATCAGCTTCAATTTTTTTATTTAAAGTGTGCTCCAACAAATTCTATAATACCCTTCATGTCCATTCAATCAATTACTCTCATGTCTTGGGAAGCAAGCGGTAATCCACTGCAAGTTTAAGCGAAGCGACCAAAAGAATGGCGGCCGTGTGGCCGCCATTTTAATACTTCAAATATTTTGCGCTTACCCTTCATGATACCTTATCTATTTAGACCTTTTGTCACGATTGTCATGCTTATCCCATATGATGCCAATAAAGTACAGGAAAGACGGTATCAATATGAGCGATTTGCTGACAGAACGCACGCCGCCTGTCATCGCGGCTGAAATCAATACGATTAAACAACAAACCAGTAAAATTCTGCTGGCCAGCGCCGTCGAAGTAGGAAAACGCCTGAAGGAAGCCAAAGCGCTGCTGCCCTATGGGGAATGGGGCAAGTGGCTGGAGGAATCGGTAAGTTATTCTCAAAGAACTGCAGATAGGATGATGCAAATCTTTGATGAATATGGGGCTAAACTGCTTGTCTCATCCGAAGATCAGGAAATGTCAGATTCGTCACCGGTGACGAATCTAACCTACACCCAGGCCCTCATCCTTCTTGGGCTCCCGGAAGATCAGCGGGATGCGTTTATCGCTGAGAATGATGCGGGCAGCATGAGCAAGCAGCAGCTGCAGCAGGCGGTATATGTGAGGAGCCAGGAGCTTGCCGGGAAAGAAGACCTGCAGAAAGTCTGTGCTGAGCAAAAAGATAAAATCTCCAAATTATCAGATGAGCGCGACCGGGCGAAAAAAGAAGCCACGGATAACCTGCAAGCCGTATGGGCCGAGCAGGGAAATGTTTTGAAGCTGCAGCGGAAGCTTGACGTCCTGGAAAATGAAAATGCAGCAGCTAAGCACATCGCCGAGATAGAATACGAAAGCAAGCTCTTAAAGCTCAACCTCTCCATAGCCAGGCAGATGCCCGCTTTGAGCTGATAACCAAAGGATTGGAGGAACTCTTTATCGCCATCAAAGAAATGGCCGCAGCGGACCCGAATGCTTGCAAATTATATATCAGCCATGCCAATCAGTTAATGTCTAAAGCGATGAACAAGTTGAAGCGCATTGAGAAAACGACCATGGCAGCTCCGAAAGCTCCGGAAGATCCTGAGAAAAATTAATCTCTTCCCGTTTCCCCAATTTCAAGCCACTCTTTCTGGTGAATGTGGCTTTTTTTGTGTTTATGTCAATTGGCAATTGTTAATTCCTGAAGCTGTGAATCGGCGCCGGAATTCTGCCGCCCCGGTTAATGAACTCTTCCGCGCTGTATGGATTGACAGCCATGATCGGTGCATAGCCCAGTAAACCGCCGAACTCGGCAGTATCTCCGACCCCTTTGCCATATACCGGGATAATACGGACTGCGGTGGTTTTATTATTGATGACGCCGATAGCGGCTTCATCTGCGATCATGGCTGAGATCGTCGATTCCTTCGTGTCTCCGGGTATCGCAATCATATCCAGTCCTACGGAGCAGACACTGGTCATCGCTTCGAGCTTGTCAAAGGTCAGGGCGCCGCATTTGACCGCATTGATCATTCCTTCATCTTCGCTGACCGGGATAAAGGCCCCGCTTAGTCCCCCTACGGAGGAGGAAGCCATGATGCCGCCTTTTTTGACAGCGTCATTCAGCATGGCCAGCGCTGCCGTCGTGCCATGGGTTCCGCAGGCTTCCAAGCCCATTTCTTCCAGAATCCTGGCCACACTGTCTCCGATTTCCGGTGTTGGGGCCAGGGACAAATCCAAAATACCGAACGGTACACCCAGTCTTCTGGATACTTCGTTGCCAACCAGCTGACCGGCCCGGGTAATCTTAAAAGCAGTCTTCTTAATGTTCTCGGCTACGACATGCAAGGGTTCTCCCTTGACCTTCTCCATGGCACATTTGACGACGCCGGGGCCGCTTACCCCGACATTGATCACAACTTCGGGTTCGCCAACCCCGTGGAAGGCGCCCGCCATAAACGGATTGTCATCGACGGCATTCGCAAATACCACCAGCTTCGCACAACCCAGAGAGTCTCTGTCCCTGGTCAAATAAGCTGTATCTTTAATGACTTTTCCCATCATCTTTACTGCATCCATGTTGATGCCGGCTTTGGAATTGGCCACATTCACAGACGAACATACCCGTTCTGTTTCATTCAGAGCCTCAGGGATGGATTCAATTAAGATTCTGTCGCCTTTCGTAAAGCCTTTCTGCACCAGAGCGGAGAAGCCTCCGATAAAGTTAACGCCGACCTCGCGGGCTGCTTTGTCCAGCGTTCTCGCAAACTCGACATAGCTTTCTTCTTCACTCCCGGAAGCGATGATCGCCATCGGGGTGACTGAAATCCGTTTATTGATAATGGGAATGCCATATTCAGTTTCAATTTCATTGCCGACTTTGACAAGATTCTGTGCCAACCTGGTAATTTTGTCATAAATTCTTTGGCGGGCCTTTTCTCCCGAAGAGTCGATGCAATCAAGCAGAGAAATGCCCATCGTGATGGTCCTGATATCCAGTTTTTCTTTCTCGATCATGCGGGTGGTTTCAAAAATATTTTTATAGAGATTCATTATTTACCTCCAAAAGACTTCCCCTGTTTCCGGCTGGCAACTTGTCAACCCTTGTTAACTGTAAGTTAAATATGTTAAATATTGTGCATGTAGTCAAAGATCTCTTCTCTTTGAATCTTTACAGACAATCCGATCTCTTTGCCGAAGGCATCGAGTTCTTCCTTCAGAACACTGAAATCGCATTTTATGTTGGAAAGATTGACCAGCATCATCATCGTGAAATAATCCTGCAAAATAGTCTGGCTGATATCCTCCACGTTTACATTATTCTCCATCAGAATCTTGGTAACGCCATAAATGATCCCGACTTTATCTTTTCCTATTACAGTGACAATTCCTTTCATTGTAACACCTCCGTTTGTTTCATTTTATTCTATCATTTCCTGATAAACAAAAGCAAAATAGCACAGTCCTTCCAAAGACTGGGCGCCTTCGATAAATAATAAAGAAATGGCCGAATAATAAGCGGGATCGACCATTTCTTAATCACCGTCAAATGGTAAAAAAATTATTCGCCGCCGCTTTCTCCTAACATGTTAAGAAGCGTCATCTGTTCTTCTTTTATTGTTGCCAATTCATCTGCAAAATTAAGCGCCGCCAGGATAGCTACCTGATGTGCTGGAAGCTTGGGAAATTTCAACGCAATTTCTTCCATTCTTTTATCGACATCATGGGCGAGTTTTTTGATATATTCCTCAGATCCCTTGCCGCGAATAACATGAAGTTCTCCGAAAATCAGAACTGATACTTTTTGTTCTTCCGGATTCACAGTCTTCACCCGCTCTCCTGTCTAGTACCTTGTTAACTCGCATCATTATTGTTTATTTTCGCCATTTTGCCCCAAATTCCTGCTGTATTCCCGAAAGGATGTCGGAATTAAAGGCGTTCACTTCTTCATCTTTCAAGGTTCGTTCTGCAGACTGGTAACGCATCGTAAAGGCAAGGCTTTTATGTCCCGCCGGAACGGGCTGTCCCTGATACACATCGAACAGCTCTACTTCTTTCAGGAATTTCCCGCCGAGTGCCATTACCTTTTTCTTAATATCTTCTGCGGATACCTCTTCCGGAACGACAACGGCCAGATCACGCTGAATTGCCGGATAACGCGGGTACGATTTGGCAACAACCGTGAGATTGGCATTCTTGAACAGCGCTCCAAAATCGAGCTCAAACAGCACCGGGCGCTGCAGGTCCCATCTCTGGTCGAGCTGCGGATAGATTTCCCCGAGAATACCGAGGTACTCACCATTGCAGTAAATATTTGCGGACCTCCCGGGATGAAGCAGGCTGCAGTACTTACCTTCGTCAATTCTCCGATATTCAAATTCCATTCCGCATTCTTGCGCAATTTGTGTGAGTATCCCTTTAACATAAAAGAAATCAAATTTCACCTGCGAATTCAGCCAGTGACGTTTGCTTTCCCCCTGCGCCAGGCCGGCAATCCGGGAAACCTCATCGGGTAGCTTCTTTAACGGCAGCTCTTTTGGCAAATAGACATTGCCGATTTCAAACAGCAGCAGATCCGTGTTGCGTCTGGCGGTATTTCTGGACGCAATCTCCAATAGTCCGGGTAAGAGTGACGTCCTCATCGTTCCTAATTCTTCCCTTAATGGATTTAAGAGCGGGATATTCCGGCCTTCTGACCCCCATTGATCATCCATTTCTTTATTGCTGAAAGAGTAGGAAATGACCTCGTTCATCCCGGCTTTGATCAGGATCTTACGCAGTTTGTATCGGAAAGCCTGTTCGGGTGTTCTGCGCCCCTGCGTTTGGCTGCCCTGCGGCAGGGTGGTAGGAATCTTATCATAGCCGATGATGCGGGCAATCTCTTCAATCAAATCAACTTCAATTTTAAGGTCCTGCCTGTAGGAAGGAATGTCAACACTGTACCGGCAGTCAGACAATTTCAGATATTCAAAGTCAAGAGCTTCAAACACCTTTTCAATTTCCTGATCCGTATATTCCACACCCAGGACCTGATTGACCGTAGAAACCGCTATTTCAATCCGGACCTTGGGCGGAAGTGCACAGACTTTTTCCGTAAAGGACATCGGTACACCTGCCTCGAGTTCCAGCAGTAATTCTGCCACTCTGGCCAGGGTGGGAACTGTCCAGTAAGGATTAACCCCTTTTTCAAAACGGCTGGAAGATTCCGAACGGAGCCCCAGCTTTCTGCTGGTACGCCGGACACTCGAACCGAGAAAATGTGCTGATTCAAATAGGATCCTACAGGTTTTATCCGTCACTTCACTTTCCAGGCCGCCCATGACACCGGCAATGGCCTGCGGTCCGTTATCGTCAGCAATCACCAGCATATCGGGCTCCAGTCTTCTTTCGATGCCGTCCAGGCTGACCATGGTTTCACCTTGTTTAGCTTTGCGGACTCTGACCGTACCCTGAAGTTTATCCCGGTCGAACGCATGAAGCGGCTGTCCCATTTCCACCATGCAGTAGTTGGTAATATCGACAATATTATTGATCGGACGGACCCCGGCAGCCCGAAGCCGGTTCTGCATCCAAAGCGGCGAGGGTTGAATGACGACATCATCCACCAGCAGCGCCGAATAACGCCAGGAAAGCTCCGGATCTTCAATTTCAACCTTCTGCCTGATATCTTCCGGCCAGGAAGGCATTTCCTCCCGGGCCCATTCCGGCAAAACAGGCTTTCTCCCGAGCAAAGTTCCGGCCTCTCTCGCAACATTGACCATCGCCAGACAATCCGGCCGGTTAGGGTAAAGTTCCAGTTCCAGGACGCTGTCCTGCAAACCAAGATAGGTTTCCAGGCTCTCACCGACAGGCGCGTCAGGAGACAAGATCAGAATTCCGCCTTTACTGCGTTCCTGACCGACAGCTTCGATCTCAAGTTCCTTATCGGAACAAAGCATCCCATACGATTTTACGCCTCTCATCTCGACCGGCTGAATCTCTTTACCCCCCGGAAGCACCGCTCCCGGAACGGCTACCGGTACTTTATCCCCGACAAGGACATTTGAGGCACCCGTTACAATGGTCAGTTCTTTCCTGCCGGTATTCAAACGGCATACCTGCAGTTTTTGGGCATCGGGATGGGGCTGGATATCCAGAATTTCACCGATATAGACTTCTGTGAATCCTTTATTCAAGCATTCTACCCCTTCAACTTCAATCCCGCCCCTGGTCAGGACTTCTGCCAATTCCTCAGGGCTGAGACTGAGTTCGAGGTATTGTTTCAGCCATTCCATACTTACTCTCATCAGAGCATCCTCCAGTACATCAACATGTTATATGATAAATAAAAACAATCTATCTATACAATCATTCAAACTATTTCTAGGATACCGTTCTCTATTAGCGCCATGGAGGGCGCTATCTGCCGGGAGCTGGAATGTGGCGCGCAGACCAGACCCAAATGATTATATTTATCAAATTATTTAAAGATCAATGTCCTAGAACTGCTCCAGGAAGCGGATGTCGTTATCAAAAAGCAGCCGCATATCTTCAATGCCGTATTTCAGCATGGCAATCCGTTCTACGCCCATGCCGAAAGCAAAGCCTGTTACTTCCTTAGGATCATATCCACCCATCTCCAGCACATGCGGATGGACCATCCCGGCTCCCAGGATTTCAATCCAGCCGGTCCCTTTGCACAGCCTGCAGCCTGCACCGCCGCAAAGCATACAGGATACATCAACTTCAGCACTGGGCTCTGTGAATGGGAAGAAGCTCGGCCTCAAGCGGATTTCGCGGGATTCGCCGAACATTTGTCTGGAGAAGTACAGAAGCAGTCCTTTAAGATCAGACATTCTGACTCCCTTATCAACCAGCAGCCCCTCTACCTGATGGAACATCGGTGAGTGGGTTACATCATCATCGTTGCGGAAAACTTTCCCTGGCGCAATGATCTTGACCGGAAGCTGGGGCCTTAATTTTTCCATGGTCCTGATCTGGACCGGCGAGGTCTGCGTCCGAAGCAGAATATCCTCGGTGATAAAAAACGTATCCTGCATATCCCTGGCTGGATGGTCTTTCGGCAGGTTCAACGCTTCAAAGTTATAGTAATCCGTTTCTATTTCTGGTCCCTCAGCGATCGTAAAACCCATGCCCATAAAAATATCTTCAATTTCCTCGATCACTTTGCTTAGAGGATGCTGGTGCCCCTGAGGCAAAGAATACCCTGACAGACTGATATCGATCCGTTCTTCCCTAAGTCTGCTTTCCAAAGCGTTCTTTTCGAATTCCTTCCATTTTTTGTCCCAGGCATCTTCGAGCTGGTTGCGTAGTTCATTGACGATCTGCCCCATTTGGGGACGCTCTTCCGCACTGAGCTGACCCATCTGCTTCAGCAAGGATGTGAGTGATCCCTTTTTGCCCATCACCCGGACTTTTAGCTCCTGAAGCTCTTCCGACGAAGTCAGCTTCGTCAGTTGCTCCAGTGTATCTTCCTTAATCTTCTTTATTTCTTCTCGCATTGTGGTCACCCTTTCAGCAATGAATTCATGTAAAAAAACAATAAACTCTCGTCCTCTAGGGACGAGAGTTAGGTTTCCCGTGGTACCACCCTTTTTTGACCATGCGTCAAATCACAGTTCACACTTCATAAGCTGGTAACGGCTGCCAACCGGTTAACTCCCGGAATGAACTTCAACCTCAAGACTCCCATGTTGAGGTAGCTGCCTGCCTGGCCGACTTTCAGTCTGGGTCGGTCCTCCCTTTAGAGGCCTGCCTGCCTTTTGTTCCGTTCATTGTTACTTGTCAATTTGTCGTTGTTCTTGTACAAAAGATATAATTGGGGAGAACCGGTTGCCTCGAAGGCTTTCCAAAAATAATCAGGCGCTGACATTTTGAGCCCACCTTTCCTCGGCTTAGGTTCGGAAAGCAAAGTCATTGTTTTCTTTGCCTGATCAGAATTATATCATTTTCAATCATGGTTTACAAGAATTGTCCCTGTCTTCGCATTTCATAAAGGAATATTCCGGCAGCCATCGATGCATTCAGCGATTCAACGTTGTTAAACATTGGAATGGAATAGTGCTTCGCGGCCTTTTCCATAAAAAAAGCTGACGGCCCCGCAGCCTCATTGCCAATAATTAATGCCAAAGGATAGTCTTCACAAATGTTCGTCTTAAATATGGAAGTCCCACCCATGGTAGACACGACCATGGAACATTCTCTTTGTCTGCAAAAAATTGCTATTTCTTCAGGCGTTTTATCCGTTAGGATCACCTCAGAAAAAACGGAGCCCATACTGCTGCGCAGAACTTTAGGGTTATAAAGATCCACCGTTTTTTTTGTCAGAATGATTTGCTTGACATCTGCAGCCAGGGCGGTTCTTAAAATCGTGCCCAAATTACCTGGGTCCTGGATTCCATCGACGACGAGAAGAATGGTATCCTTCCGAACCTTGATATCCTGCCAGTCAAATTCAGTTCTCCGGATGATTCCAAGGATACCCTGAGGCTCTTCTGTAGCGCTCATTTTGCGCATGATAGCTTCAGACACCTCTTCAGCTTCTATTCCCAGCGCACGTACCTCCGTCACCAGTCCGGAAATATTTAAGGAGTACTGCGGATCTGATGGTCCTGTCGCTGCGTCCTGGGCCGTATAATAAACTTTCTTAAGCTGTGCTTGCCTAAGAATGGCTTCCTGTACAAAACGTTTGCCTTCTACAAGGAATTCCCTATATTCTTTACGGCCTTTTTTATCATGCAGGGATACCACATGCTTGACCTGTTCATTCTGCAAAGAAACAATCATGATGATCCTCCCGGACTACCTGAAATAGAGCAGGAGTCCGGTCCTGAAAAGACCGAACTCCAAAGATTCATAGGTATTCTTGACTTAAGCATTTGCCTGAGCTTTTGCATTGGTGTTTTCAAGTTTGCTTTGGGCAACTTCTACAAGCTTGGTAAAAGCTGCAGGATCATTGACTGCCAAATCGGCCAGCATTTTGCGGTTGATATTGACATTGGCCAGCTTCAGACCGTACATCAGCCGGTTATACGTAATGTTATTCATTCGGGCAGCTGCATTAATCCTGGTGATCCACAGTTTCCGAAAATCGCGCCTTCTCTGTTTGCGGTGAACATAAGCATACGCCATCGATTTAACGACTTGCTGTTTGGCCATTCTGAAAAGTTTGCTCTTACGTCCTCTATATCCTCTGGCTAATTTTAATATTTTTTTATGGCGTTCATGTGCTCTGACGCCTCTTTTTACACGGGCCATTTTTAAAGACCTCCTTTAAGTGATATTCTTATTTAACATAAGCGATCAGACGAGCAATACGCTTCGCGTCGGTACTATGCATAACCGCCGCTTTGCGAAGATTCCGTTTACGCTTTGGCGACTTCTTCTCCAGGATATGGCTTTTATACGCATGATAACAAACAATTTTGCCGGTAGCCGTTTTCTTAATACGTTTGGCAGCTCCACGATGTGTTTTCATTTTAGGCATTTATGACAACCCCCTTTTCATTTTAATCGTGTTTATGTGCGGAAGGAGCTAAAATCATAACCATATTGCGGCCTTCGACTTTGGGTTCACGCTCGACAAGAGCTTCTTCACGAAGAAATTCAGCCATTCGTAAACACAATACTTTACCATGGTCTGGGTGTGTTATCTCCCGTCCTCTAAACATGATGGTAACTTTAACTTTATCGCCATCGCCTAAAAAGCGCTGGGCATTGCGCGCCTTGGTCATAAAATCATGGTCTTCAATATTCGGGCGGAGCTTGACTTCTTTAATTTCAACAACCTTCTGCTTCTTACGGGCTTCTTTATCACGCTTCGCCTGCTCATATTTATATTTCCCATAATCCATCACCTTACAAACCGGTGGTTTGGCAGCAGGAGCAATCTCCACTAAATCAAGCGCTTTTTCAGCAGCGACGCTCAAGGCATCTTTAATAGGAATGATCCCGAGTTGTTCTCCTTCTTCACCTACTAATCGAACTTCCCGAGCCCGGATTTCTTCATTAATCCGTAAATCTTTGTTAATAGCGAATCACCTCCAATTTTTTTGCTAACAACGAGCCAAAGAGTATAAAAAAAATAAAGACGGTATTCCACCCGTCTTCATCATACAAAATGAGCATAATCCTGCTGGAAAACTCACTAGGACCTCATCGGCATTACGTCATGAGGTGAGAAGCGGATGGCTTCTACTTGGCATGAATATTATACATAGTTCAGCGTTCAATGTCAATCATCTAATATGTGATTTTAAATGTTTCATTTTCATTGGCCGGAACCGTGATCTTTCCGTCAATAATTTTTTGCTTATATTCATTTATTTTGGTATAGGTTTCTTCCGAAACCATAGATTCAGTTGTCTCTGCCAAACCGACGGCATTCTCTGCTAAGCCATACGATACATTTTTACCGGACGCCAAGGTGTTCTCTTCAATTTGTTTGATGATGCTGTAAGCGACCTCGCCGTTTTCTTTGATAACTGAAGTAAGGACAGTCTCAGGTGCCAGACCATTTTGATCAATGTCGGCGCCTATCGCATACTTGCCTTTTTCCTCCATAACTTCAATCATTGCTTTTCCTGCCAGACCTGCGCTATGAAAAATAACATCGGCATCAGAATTGACCATCGCTTCCGCCATTTCTTCGACCCTGGTCTTATTGGTGAAAGTAGCGGCATTTCCTTTCAAAAGCTCACAGTTGGGATTGACGAACCGTACTCCGCTCTTGAAACCATAAAAGTAAGGCTGCGCTGCTTCTTTATTGTCCCCTAAGATAACACCAACGACATTTGTTTCCGTCCTTTTTGCCGCCAGATACCCTGCCAGAAAAGCAGCTTCCTCTACTCTATAGGACACGGCCAGAACATTATCAGGTATGGTCCCCTCGATCGTGCTGTCCAGACAGACATAGGTGATTTTAGGGTTTTTTTCTGCCGCTTCCAGGGTTGCCGGAATGGCAGCGGAACCTATGGTAAATATGACCTGACAGTCCTGGGATTTAAGCTCGGCAAGCCCCGACGGATAGTCTTTATCATTCTTGACCTTAACATAGCCGATCCCGGCGTTTAGTTCCTGTTGTGCCTTTTGCAGCCCTTCCCAGGCTTTTTCAGAATAAATATCCTCGATTCCGTCCTGGCCGGTAATCAGTCCGACCTTGATCGCGTAGTTTCCCGAGTCATCCGAAGGTACGTCCTGACCGCCGCCTCCCAGAATCCCGCAGCCAGTCAGCAACAAAAAGGCTATAACAAGCAAACAAAGCATCTTTCCCCATATTTTCACTGCATTTCTTTTTGACATTTCTTCACCTCTTGTATAACCTTCTGTTATTGAGCGTCCAGAGCCTATCCGTAAAATATCCCGGCTCGGTTTCATTCAGGGCTTTCTCCATATCAAACATCCTGGCGTCAATGATATCCAGATAATGAAGGATTTCTGCCTCCGGAAACATCGGTCTCTTGGGACTGCCAAATTCCGGCTCATAATGGTGCGAAAGCAGCATATGCTGAAGAAGGAGACTGGTCTCCTCATCGAGACCCACTTTGTCTGCAGCCTTTTCAATTTTCTTGATTCCTTGAACAATATGACCTAGCAGCTGTCCCTCAACTGTATACTCTGTGGCGATCCCGAGGGCATTGGCATCAATTTCATCAAGCTTGGCAACATCGTGCAGCATAATCCCGGCATAAAGAAGATCCTTATCCAGGAAAGTATAGACATCCGCTAGTTTTTCTCCAGCTTTAAGCATTGTCAGCGTATGATACAGCAGTCCCGACCTTAAGGCATGATGATTCTGCACAGCAGCCGGATGAATCAGCAGTTTCTCTCCGGCTTCCGTCAGGAGAAGCTGGACTGTTTCTCTTAGTTTGACATTCTCCATCCTGGCGAGGTATTGCAGGAGCTCAGCGTACATTGCTTCTGGACTATACGGCGCCACAGGTATAAACGCATTAATGTCAACTTGATCGTCCTCAACAACTGCACGGATTTTATCGATCTTAACTTGTTTCTTGCCTTGCCATTCCGCCATACTGCCTTTGATCTTTACAAGCATGTTGCTTTGATACAGTGTTTCATCTTCCTGCTTGCAGTCCCACATCCTTGCGGTTATTTCCCCGCCGGCGTCACCCAGGACGATATCAAGATACCGGTTTCCGCCAGCCGTAGTCTTCGTTTCAACCCTGCGAATCAGGAAAAATGCGACCAAAGACTCTCCTGGCTTTAACTCATTCCAATTCTTTTTCTCAGTCAAGTTTAACCCACCACTCTCCGGAATTTGTATTGTTTTCCGCTGGTCAATCCAGTGTTCAAGCCTGATTGCCTGCCGGAATTTTTTTGGTGCTTATTTCGTCCTGAATCAAGCAAATAAAATCTTCCAATTCCATGACGCTGGTCTTCTGCTCTCCATAACGGCGGACAGATACCGTACCCTCTTCAGCCTCTTTATCGCCGACGACCAAAGCAAAAGGTATTTTATCGGTCTGTACTTCCCTGATCTTATAGTTGATTTTCTCCCGGCGTTCATCAAGCGCGGTGCGGATATCCCGATCCATAAGCAGCCCCTTGACTTTTTCAGCATAGGCGCTGTGCTTGTCACTGATCGGCAGAATGCGCACCTGCTCAGGCGAAAGCCAAACCGGGAAAGCGCCGGCGTACTGCTCGGTCAGAAGTGCAATAAAACGCTCGATACTTCCGTAAACAACCCTGTGGATCATAACAGGACGGTGCTTATCTCCGTCTTCCCCAATGTAGGTTAGGTCGAACCGCTCCGGCATCTGGAAATCCAACTGGATGGTTCCGCACTGCCACGTTCTGTCGAGACAATCCTTCAGGTGAAAATCAATTTTCGGTCCGTAGAAGGCTCCATCACCAGGATTAATTTTGTAATCCATCCCTTTGGCCTCTAAAGCATCTCTTAGGGCATTCGTCGCCATTTCCCAATCCTGATCCGAGCCCATGGAATCCTCCGGCCGGGTGGAAAGCTCAACATGGTACGCAAAACCAAATATTTTATAAAAATAATCAACTAAATTAATGACACCAATGATCTCATCTTTGATCTGGGACGGCAGCATAAAAATATGGGCATCATCCTGCGTAAAATTTCTTACTCTCAACAAACCATGCAGAGCACCCGATAGTTCATGCCTGTGCACAAGACCTAGCTCTCCGCAGCGGATCGGCAGGTCCCGATAGCTGCGCAGTTTCGTCTTGTACATAATCATACCGCCGGGACAGTTCATCGGTTTAACGGCATAGTCCTCATTGTCTATTTTCGTAAAATACATGTTTTCCTTATAATGATCCCAGTGCCCGGACTGCTGCCAGAGAGCTGTATTCAAAATGATAGGCGTTCTGATCTCAACATAGCCTCTTTTCTGGTGCTCTCTGCGCCAGAAATCTTCCAGCGTATTCCTTAAGACCATACCCTTCGGATGAAAGAACGGAAAGCCAGGACCTTCATCGTGCAGACTGAAAAGGTCAAGCTCCATCCCAAGCTTCCGGTGGTCACGCCTTTTGGCTTCTTCCAGCTTAAATAAATAATCCTCAAGATCAGAGGTCTTGGCAAAAGCTAAACCGTAAATTCTCTGAAGCATTTTGTTCTTCTCGCTGCCGCGCCAGTATGCACCAGCGAGGCTCTGCAATTTGAAGGCCTTCAATACCTTTGTTCCGGGAACATGCGGTCCGGCACAGAGGTCTGTAAAATCCCCCTGCGTGTACATGGATATTCTGGCATCTTTGGGGAGATCATTAATCAATTCTACTTTGTATTTTTCCCCTTTATTTTGGAAATAGTCAATCGCTTCTTCACGGGTAACCTCACGGCGTTGAAACTTATAATCGTTCTTGGCCAGTTTGCGCATCTCCTCTTCGATCTTGCCTAAATCCTCAGGTGTGAAAGTGTATTCAGAGTCAAAGTCGTAGTAAAAACCATTGGCAATCGCAGGACCGATACCCAGAATGGTTCCCTGGAAAAGATTCTTCACAGCCTGAGCCAAAAGGTGGGAAGCTGAATGGCGCATTACTTCCAGCCCCTCTTCATTATCAAGCGTAAGTATTTCTACGTTAGCATGATCTTCTATCGGAAACGAGAGGTCTTTAACCTCCCCGTCCACCTTGCCTGCAACCGCCACCCTGGCCAGACCCTGAGAAATAGAAGCAGCCAATTCCAGAACCGTTGAACCCTGTTCCACTTGACGAACCGAACCATCCTTTAAGGTTACATTTAACATGATCCTATCACTCCCTGTTCTTATTCATTATTCATCATTTATTCATCATTCTTTAAATTCTTTGGCATCAACGCTAAAAAGCTCCCGTCCTTCCTATGGGACGAGAGCGATAGAAACCCGTGGTTCCACCCAAATTCAAAAATACGACCGCCTACTATACCGGCAGCTGATTTTCCTTGGAATCCTTAACGCGGATAAACGTCCAGCCTACGCAAATTATGTTCGGCGAGGAACTCGGAGGCGGTCTTTTCCCAAACATCGCAAAAATGCTCACAGCCCAGGGCATTTCTCTCTAAATGCGAACGATTAGGATACTGTCCTCTTCATCGTGCCTTCATTATTTCTTTCTATAGTCTTAGATTATACCACTTAAAGTATGTTGTCAATCAGTTCTCTTTACATAGGCTGCATCCCCGGCAATAGGTCATCTTATCACCAAAAACTTCCTGAACAATCTGGGCGATTCCAGACTGTTTTTCTGCTGCAACATGAACGATCAGGTGATTCGGAGAACGTTTCAGCAAAACACTGATGGGATGATCTTCGCTTTCAGCACCGGAATTTATCAGAACGGAATGCTTGTCATCGTAAAATGCCACTTCATCTTTGTGATTGATGACCATATGCATCGTATTTTTGTTATCCCGCTGGGATTCAAAAAATCTTTTCAGGAGTCGTACAAAGCTTTCATGCTCCTGCTGAAGGGCATAAACATTCACAGCACGCGCAATCTGTTTCTTTAATTCTCTCTTATATTGACCCGATCTGAAATTCATAAATCCTTCCAGATCAATTCTTTGATGGTCATTCAAAAATTCCAGAATGGACTTTACCAGGATTCTGTTTCTAAGCCGAAGAAAACCAGTCTCTGCCTGGTCATTCAGATATCCGGCAACCTTTGGATAAGCCTCGTCCATTTCGCTCCCGAACATGTTGTAGTCATTTTTTAATTTTTTTCTGATATAACGTTCTTCCCATCCCTGAAGAACAACGCTTCCCAGCGCATGGGCAATATAGTACTGAACGATTTTGACGGTAAGCTCATTTCGGACATTTTTCTCCTTCAAATTAGCATAAATGAAGCTGACCAGATAGTTTGGCTCACGGCAGACTTCAGATATTTCAATCGGCAGCCCGTCTTTATGGTACAAATCGTGCACTGCTTGAGAAAGCTCTTCTTTATAATCAGAAGTTCCAACTTCCAAATAATAATCATTCAAAAGAAAAATCCCCCCCTGGAAATATATGCATCATCCTTCCTAATATTTCCGGTAAGGAATTTTCTTATTCTTATCTATTCTTATATAATCTTATATTGGTTAGGATTACATTGTTTCTTGTCTAATTAATATTATTTCTGCCGCTTAAATAAACGATAAGGCCAATCAGCAGCAAACTAACCGCCATGATCCCGAATTGTACATATCTGGTTAAGTACAGGAATTCTGTCACATTCTTAACATCGATATCCCCTGCCAGAACAGCATACGTCTTTCCGCCGGCATCCTTCACTTCCTGGTAACTCGATACGAATGTCCCCAGTGAAGTCGTGTGATATTCTCCCTGGACAACTTTGCCCTTCAGCGTGTTCTCTACTGCCGACGAGGCGTTGTTCTCCAATTGTCCCAAAGATAAATGTGCCGGGTCATCCTCGGCCCTCGCATCGACAACGTAAAACCAGGCCTTATTCTGCTCATCCTTGTATAACATGTAAATATTTTCGAGCTGGTGCTCTGTCTTTAACTGCATCAGCTTCGCCTGAAGTTCTCCGTAATAAGCATTCTGCTGATTCTGCGTTTGAATAAGCTCCTGAAGTTTTTCGTTATCAAAATCAGCCACGGCCAGAGTAAGCGTGTTGCTGACCCGTTGGCCTGCCAAATCTAGTGCGAGCTGTTTGGCTCGGAAATTTCCTATCCCCGTGACAATAATCAGGCAAAAAACAGCAATGATGATGACAGCATATATTTTTTTCTTTTCCGGTGACATTTTTACCCCCCATAAGCATTCAAATTAATTCCTTTGTGCCTATATTATTCTACACCATTATTACCTATTCTGCATGCGTTGAAGTTCATTTCCAGAGATATTTGACATAATAATCTTTAAGGATATTGTTCCTTGAACCCTAGGTTCAGAGGGAAAGCAGGTGAAGTATGAAAAATACAAAACAGTTTTCCACAGTTTCAATTGCAGCCGCCTTCATCGGAACAATTGTCGGAGCAGGGTTTGCGACCGGACAGGAGGTTCTCCAATTTTTTACTGTATTTGGAACGAAAGGTTTTGCCGGTATCGCCGTGTGCACTGTCTTGTTTTGTTATTTCGGGATTCTCATCATGCGGATATCCAGAGAACAAAATGCCGATTCGCACCTGGAACTGGTTAGATTCACATTTGGGAAGCCTCTTGGCATTTTGATGGATTGGTTTATTACCTTGAGCTTCTTGGGTGTCCTGATCGTCATGGCGGCAGGATCCGGCGCTGTTGTTGAAGAGCAGCTTGGCTTTTCCCCGCTTCTGGGCAGTATTACCGTTATTCTGCTTGCGTTTCTCACCGTCATTTCCGGGGTCAGAAACGTCATACGAGCCATTGGTTTTGTCGTACCTTTTCTGCTCCTTGCCGTCTTCAGTGTTGCCATAATCTCGATTGTCCTCGATCCAATCACACCATCCAAAATTGCATTGCTCGAATCGCTAGAATCTCCGGCAGCATCCCATTGGCCCACGGCAGCCATACTCTATGTTTCTTACAATATTGTACTGTCTGTGGCTATCTTGTCTCCCTTAGGTGTGGAAGGCCGGAGTAAAAAGAGTCTTGTTTGGGGTGGCCTGCTGGGTGGTCTAGGGTTAGGTGCTGGGATTCTGGCAATTAATCTGGCAATCATCTGCGGGTCTCCGGAAATTCTTCCTTTTCAGGTTCCCATGGTATTTCTCGCTACCAGACTGAATCCCCTGGTAGGCTATGCTTACGGGCTCATTTTGCTTTTGGAGATCTATACCACTGCCGTAAGCATACTCTACGGCTTTACAGCCAGGATTGCCTACGACAACAAGCAAAGGATTCTTGGCGCGAGCCTTGCTTCCATCGGTGCAATTATCGCTGCCCGGTACGGTTTTTCCGCGGCAGTCTCTGCCATATATCCTTTAATCGGATTCGCTGGGCTGATCTTCCTCGGAGGGCTGTTGTTTACGCAGTTCAGGGATAGCTTCAACAGTTTATTCAAATCAGGGAGATTCAAATGATTTTTTTGGGGTCTAGTACATTGATCTTTTAATAATTTGACAAATATATTCATTTGGGTCTAGTCTGCGCGCCACATTCCGCTCTCGGCAGATAGCGCCCTCCATGGCGAGTCGCTCTTTGCCATCCATGGCAGCGACATTAGGCCCTCCGTGGCCGTCAAACAGCCGCGCTCCGCATCCATGCTCCGCTTACGCTGGAACTGAGGCACACAGACCCTGCTATGAAGGTTTTAATGTCTAGTTATTTAGAGAACGGTATACTAGGCAAGGAACTGTAAGTATCCAGCCTGAATGTATTGACAGCCCCCAACAATACTTAGTATTATAAATACGTACATATGCATATATGCGCATATGTACAGTTTTGATTATATTTTGCTTTAGGAGGCCGTTAAAATGTCTGTATTTCACGCACCTGTCCCGGAACAGCCCCAAAAACATATTCCAGGTATAGAACTATCCCTGGAACTGGCAGACTTTTATAAGGTATTTGCGGATTTCTCCAGAATACGTATCCTTTTTGCACTACTGGATCATGAGCTGTATGTGAATGAACTGGCAGAAATTTTAAGTATGAGCCAATCGGCCGTCTCCCACCAATTAAGAATTCTCCGGCAATATAAATTAGTCAAGGTACGCCGGGCCGGTAAGACAAGTGTTTATTCTTTGAGTGACGATCATGTTTATCGGATACTGACCCAGGGGCTCGAACATCTTTCTCCCTAATTGATTGTTTATGGATTCATTCCTTCAATTAAAACCGCTCTTACGGGACTGCCGTCGCAGTCTCTTATTTTTAGAGGCAGTGCAACAAGAAAGTAATCTCCCTCATTAACTTCAGATAAGTCTAGTCCTTCTAATACTGCACTGTTTCCGGAAAGCAGAATGGTATGACTTGAATAAGCGCTGCTCGTAGAATCATCAATGGACAAGTAATCGATCCCAACCAATTGTACCTTTTTTGCTGCAAGGTATTCAGCGGCTTCGGAAGAAAGATAAGTATACTCCGGTTGAAACATAGGGTCCTTTAAAAGGCCTGAGTTCCGGGTTTTAAACAAGATCCTGTCCCCTTCGCGGATTCCTTTGGGGATCAGATGGTCAGGCAGGATACTCCCCGCAACCGCCACTTCGATTACCCTGGCCGCTCCGATAAGCAACTCCAGAGGAATCCTGTCAACAGATCCTCCTCCTGTCAGGCAATGAGACGGCGCATCAAGATGGGTTCCACAATGGGAGCCCATCGAAAGCATCGAAAGACGATATCCATCCTTGTCTAGGGAATACACCGGTTCTGATTGAAACGGCGGATCCCCGGGATAAGAAACCATTCCCGGAAAAAGCGGGATCGTTATATCATGAATTACCATAACAAACTCCCATATCTTCAACTAATTCGCTTCCTACGACAATCCTGTTTCGGCCTGTATTTTTAGCCTCGTAAAGTGCATCATCCGCTCTTTTAAAGATATCATCAACACTCAGGTCCAGTTCTTTCTTTTCAGCAATTCCGATGCTGACAGAAACCTGGATCTTTTCGTTATTTTCCATTTCTATGACGACATCAAGGACTTTCTGCTGGATTCTCTCGGCTACAGTTTGGGCCATCATAAGGTCAGATTCTACTGGAATTACCGCGAATTCCTCTCCCCCGATCCGCGCCAGGATATCCATCTCACGCAAAACCAGCTTAAAAGCCTTGACGACCTCTTTTAGCACCCGATCACCGACCAGATGTCCATACTGATCGTTCACACTTTTAAATTTATCAATGTCAATCAAAAGCATCGTAAAACTCCGCTTATATCTCTCCGAGCGCGAAAATTCCTCCTGCGCTTTTTGCATAAAGGCAAGCCTGTTATCAATGCCTGTCAGATAGTCTGTGGTTGCCTGGTGCAGCAATTCCTTTTCCAACTTTTTCCTGACAGTTATGTCCAGAACAATCATGATTAGATGAACGACATTGTCCCCGCTGTCACGAACTGTGGATAAATTGATTTCGGCCCATAAAGACTGTCCGTCTTTGCATTGGAATTGTTTCTCACATTTCTTCCACGCGTATTTGCCTTCCCATACTTCCCGGCAATGTATGATGCTCTCCTGCCGGTCCTCAGGCACAATCGAATCAAAAAAGGTTAACCTTATTAACTCTTCCTGTGAGAAACCAGTCATCCGGCACAGGGTCGCATTTACGTAATGATAATGCCCATCCTGGTTCAGCAAGGCAATTCCTGCGGCTGCATTATTTATTACCCCACGGTACAACGCTTCACTTTGCTTCAGGGCATTTTCAACCATTCGTTTTTTATGAATCTCCTTATGCATCCCCACATTTAAAGTAAAGGAGAATATAAACAAAATAATAATGATTGGCAGCCAAAAGAAAAGCTTATCATTATCCCCAATAAACAAATAGACAATAACAAAAGCTCCGATTATACAGGCATTAAACAGAAAAAGTTTTTGTCTCCAATTATCCTTATACCAATTGATCTTGTCCATGATTCCTTTTTATCCCATTTTTTATTTTTTGTGGAAATATTTTTGATTGATTAATTCTTGAAAATAATTTAATATCCTTTATTTTTTTTTTGATCGTTTCTGGAATATTTTAGGTAAAATTTGTCGTGATTGTGTTAAAAATACGAAAAATTTAATAACTGATTTGGCTCGATCCTGCAAACCATTCGGGCTAATAGGACTAATAGGCTATTTATCCGGGACTTTGGTCTTTTCTCTTAGGACCTTTATACTATTTGCATTTACATCATAACGCAAATTCCCGTTAATTAAAACCAGAAAATTTTCAAAGGATGGTTCTTGTACCTTACTTTTCCAGCCGATATTACATTATCTTGCTCAGGTCAGTCTCCGTAATGGATGGCCGCTTTCGGCAGGTTGCGCCCTCCTTGGCGAGTCGCTCCTTGCCATCCATGGCATCGCGACATTAGGCCATCCGTGGCCGTCAAACAGCCGCGCTACGCAATCCATGCTCCGCTTGACGCTGGCCATCCATTACGGAGACCTAATCTGGAGTTAGTGAAAACTTTTTTGAAGTAACGTTATTTTGGAATCGATGTACTAGTAAGACGTTCTTAAAATAGCTACATAACGAGCTGTATTCTGACATGCAGACCTGCTTGAATAACCCTCTGATCAGTCTGCGTGCCACAGTTCCGCGACGAGCGGAGCCTGGATGGCGAAGCGCGGCTCTTTTGTTCGGATTGTGCCATCCATGGCACGCGGATATTGTGGCACGCAGACAGGCCCAAATATATTTTAGTTAGTCTTTAGTCCACAGAATTACCCAAACGCAGTGTCAGAATTAAATCGCCCTGAAGTCTCTTGAGCTCCAGGGCGATTATTTATGCAATATGTCATTACTGAAAAGTGTGCACGTGCTGATATCACTCTGCTTTTACTCCACGGTATCTGTCAAGAGGTTCTTCACATACGTCGGAAGGGCAAAGCTTCCTTTGTGTATATCCGTATTATAATACCGGGTTTTTAACCCAAGCTGATTCCAGACCTCTTCTTTGACATCCATTACCGGGTCATACTTTTTTGAAGCAAAACCGAATAACCAGTGACCTGAAGGATAGGTCGGAATATGGGCCTGGTAGACCTTACAAATCGGGAAATATTCCCGGATGCGTTTATGGGCCCTTTGCATGGCTTGCGCATACGCATTATAATAAGGACTTTCATGCTGATTGACCAGGATGCCTTCTTCTTTCAAAGCTTTAAAGCAGTTGCCATAGAACTCTCTGGTAAAGAGCCCTTCCCCCGGACCGAATGGGTCGGTGGAATCAACAATGATAAGGTCATAGGTATTTTCCCTGGAGCGTACAAATCTCAGGCCGTCTTCATAATGAAGATGCACCCGCGGATCGTCAAGCTTGCAAGCTGTCTGAGGCAAATATTTCCGGCAAACATCGACCACCATTTTATCGATTTCCACCATATCGATGTTCTCAATGGTTTTATAACGGGCGAGCTCCCTAACGGTACCGCCGTCTCCGGCACCAATAACCATGACGTTCTTAATCCCGGGATTCGTTGCCATAGGGACATGCACAATCATATCATGATAAATAAACTCATCCTTTTCTGTCACCATCATCAGTCCGTCCAAAGTTAAGAACGTTCCGAACTCCTTGGACTTAAAGACGTCAATTCGTTGGTATTCACTCTGTCCAGTGTAGAGCTGCTCGTCGACTTTGATGGTAAAGCGAACATTTTGGGTATGCTGTTCCGTATACCATAGTTCCATACTTTATTCCCCCACAACCCTGATATTTTCAATAAACATATCTTCCGTCCCGGTGAGAAAACTTCCTTTGCTCTTGGCATAGACAATGTAATCAATAATTTCCTCAGTAATCCGTTCTCCCGGTGCGAGAATCGGAATCCCCGGCGGATAGGCCATCACAAACTCACCGCTGATTTGACCTGCACTTTGGCGGATAGGAAGAGAATGCTGGTTGGAATAAAAAGCCTGCTGCGGAGCCATCGCAACATCAGGCGTAATGTACTCGTGATCAAACATACCTGTTTTATCCCGCATATAAAGCCTCTTAATCTCCGACAAAGATGAAACCAAGCGTTCCAGAGCCAGCGCTCTGTCACCGACAGAGATAATCGCTAAAATATTTCCGATGTCACCAAATTCGATCTGAATATCATAATGATCGCGGAGTATATCATAAACCTCAACTCCGGCTAACCCGATATCGCGGGTATGTACAACAAGCTTCGTCGTATCAAAATCAAAAACCGAATCACCATTGATTAATTCTTTCGAGAAAGCATAATATCCGCTAATTTTATTGATTTCATCCCGTCCATAGTCCGCTAAGGAAACGACCTTGGCAAAGATATTTTTCCCGTCAAGCGCCAGATTACGCCTGGAGATATCCAAAGAAGATAAAAGCAGGTAAGAAGCGCTGGTCGTCTGAGTCAGGTTGATAATCTGCCGGACATGTCCAATATTCAAACGGCTGCCGATCAGCAAGAAAGAACTTTGACTTAAGCTTCCGCCGGTTTTATGCATACTGACCGCCGCCATATCCGCTCCGGCCGCCATCGCATTCAACGGCAGGTTTTCCCCAAAGTAAAAATGGGTCCCGTGTGCTTCATCAGCCAGTACAAACATGCCATTTTGATGGGCAAGCTCGGTGATGGTCTTCAGGTCTGAGCATATGCCATAATAGGTTGGGTTATTAACGAAAATCGCCTTGGCATCCGGGTGCTGCTCCATCGCTTTTTGTACATCACTGATGGACATCCCCAGAGGTATGCCGAGCGTGTTATTGACTCCGGGATTTACGTATACCGGGACCGCCCCGCTGATAATCAGCGCATTAATGGCACTTTTATGGACATTGCGCGGCATAATGATCTTATCGCCTCTTTTGCAGACACTCATGATCATCGCCTGGACTGCCGAAGTTGTTCCATTAACCATGAAAAACGCATGGCAGGCGCCAAAAGCATCCGCAGCAAGCTCCTCCGCTTCTTTAATGACCGAAACAGGATGTCCTAGATTATCCAGGGGTTTCATGGCATTAACATCAACGGAAAGACATTTTTCCCCGAGAAACTCCCTTAGCTCCGGATTACCTCTCCCTTGCTTATGTCCCGGTACATCAAATGGCACGATCCGCATCGCTTTATATTTCTGAAGGGCTTCATAAATAGGCGCTCTGTCCTGAGAAGCTAACTGCATAAAAATCTCCACCCTCTGCTATGGTCTGATTTCTGGATAAAATAGTTCAACGTTACTATAGTAGACAATCAGGACATTGTCAATAAAATCGCTGCATCCTTGGAACAAAAAGTCTGCGCTTCGCATCGTGCTTCGCCCGGCATTCTCCATCATTACAGTGACCGGTGTGAAGTCGGAGAAAGCTGCCGATCCCAGGACGTAATTGTTCTGGCGGATGTAAAATATATGTTATAATGAAATAAATATCACTACCTCTTAAGGAAGTTTACTTTATGATACATAACTACACAATCAGAAAAGCGGAATATAAGGATATCCCTGATCTTAGTGACTTATTGACCGTCCTGTTCTCTATAGAACAAGATTTTGAACCGAATGATGAAAGACAACAAAGCGGCTTAAAAATGATGCTGAATGACAGCATGAACCGCTGTGTTATGGTTGCCGAACTGGGCAAAAAAATCGTTGGCATGGTTACATGCCAACTGCTGATATCAACTGCCGAGGGCGGACAAGTTGCCGTAATTGAAGATTTAATTGTCAACCGGGAATACCAGGGGAATGGGATTGGGAAACAACTGCTTTCTTCAATTGAAGATTGGGCAGTCGAAAAGGGTGCCACTCGTTTGCAGTTACTGGCTGACAAAACCAATACACCAGCTTTGAACTTCTATAAAAAAATCGGTTGGGACCACACCCAATTGATATGTCTGCGCAGAAAGCATTAAAATTCATTATTCGTCACAGTATCGTCTTTTCTACTTGTCATGATAATGTAACCAAACGGATCAGATCATGCTCATTGAATGTTCTCTTTTTCTTATCCGCCATTCGGATAAAAATGCTATAAATTTGATCCAGCTCTGCTTGGCAGTATTCGTAGCCAAGCTCTTTTAATTTGTGTTTTAAGGCATTCCGGCCCGACCTGGCTGTAAGAACGATCTTTCCTGCAGGCGCGCCAATAATTTGAGGATCAAATGGTTCGTAGGTCAGCTTTTCTTTGATAATTCCGTCCTGATGAATGCCTGAAGCATGAGAAAACATATTCGTTCCGACAACTGCCTTGTAGCGGGGAAGTGGAATTCCGGTAATTCTGGATACCGTTTTACTGGTCTCGTAGATCTGTCTGATTTCAGCTCCCGTCGTTATCCCAGAATCGTTTTGTTCCAGATACAAGGCCATAATAATTTCCTCCAGCGAAGCGTTTCCTGCTCTTTCGCCAATACCGTTAATCGTACCTTCCACCTGGTCTGCCCCGGCCAGTAAAGCTGTTATAGCGTTTGCTGTCGCCAGGCCTAGATCATTATGACAGTGAACACTCAACTTGACTCTTTCGATATGCTGAACAGTTTCTTTAAGCTTTCTAATTAATTCTCCGTACTTCCAGGGCATGCCGACTCCCACGGTATCCGAAATTGTAACAACAGTAGCTCCAGCTTTGATCACACTTTCCATGATCCACACCAGAAAATCAAATTGACCGCGCAAAGCGTCTTCCAGGAAAAATTGCACCTCATGAAACGTTTTCCCCGCATATTTGACTGCCCAGACTGCTTTCTCCACAACCTGATCGGGTCTTAACCCAAGCTTTTTGTCCATATGAATGGGTGATATGGCCAATCCGATGTTAATTCGGGTATTTTTGCTCCCCAACATGGCGTCAGCACAAAGATCGATATCTCTTTGCACGCACCTTGCCAGGCCGCAGACAATAGCTCCCCGGATTTCCTGACTGATTCTTCGGACAGATTGAAAGTCATTCGGCGAAGAAGCCGGAAATCCTACTTCGATGACATCGACGCCAAGCCTGACCAGCTGTCTGGCAATCTCTAATTTCTGAGAGCTGTCCATCGTCGCTTCCAGTGATTGTTCCCCGTCTCTTAAAGTTGTATCGAATAAGTCGATCTTCCTCACCTTGTTTTCTCCTTTCAGGTCAAAGCAGGTGTAACGATGAGCTCTACGCGCCCCTCATCTTGCCTGCATATTTGCAGGCTGCATCTGCAGGCTATCAGTTCAGGCTCAAGCCACTGGGGAATATGATTGCAGATGACCTCTAATACCCGGAATTTTTTCTGCCGGAGAAACGGCAAAAGAACCTGCTTCGTCGTAACCTGCAAATGATTCTCCTGAATCTCTTCAAGTGAAACAACATAATGACCTGAGGATATTTCCCGGATGAAACGTTTATCTTCATTTTCAGCCGCCGTTTTTAACAACAAACCCTTCTCCTGTATAAGCTCTTCTTCCTCGTTCTGCAGAATCTTATCGAGAAACTCCGGCGGGCGCCCTTTAACTTCCCAGATTTTGATTTTTTTCTGTTTGAGAATATTTAAAACAATCCCCTCCATTTTTTCCGCCGCAAGAATTTTGCTATCCGCCATAAATGCGGTCAGATCCGCAATCTTATCTCGCAATTCTTCCATGGAGGTTATTCCGCTTAAAGTAAATTCCTTAGCGACTTCTTCGCTCCAAACGCCCGCATTTCTTACGAAAGTAACAGCTCTGCATAAATCCGTCAGAAGGGCAGTCTTACCCTCTTTATCCAGCATAACAGTCATTTTATGGGCCATAGCTCCCCCTCCTTTTTAACCGGCTTCAGTCTGAATCCTGCACTTATTCTTTCTTCTGAACAATTCGCCGGAACAGTCCTTACCAAGCATACCGACTGCATCGGCTCTGCATTGTTTACAATGAGACATCTGCCGCATAAACTTTCCGCATTGCAATCTCATTTTCAGGATGCTTTTCGTATCCGTTGCCGTCCGGTTTTCAAACGGACTTCCTTTAACCGGAATAAAGGGCATAATGTTGGTGGTGAAGACTCCTAGTTCTTTCATTTTCTTGACAACCTCAGGGACATGATCGTCATTAATTCCTTCGATCATCACAATATTTATTTTGACCAGGACGCCGTATTCCACAAGCTGTTTAATTCCTTCCAGCTGATTCCGGATAAGAAGCTCAGCACCTTCAGTTCCGTAATATGTTTTCCCGCGGTAGTTTACGCTGTGATAAATTAGGGCTCCGATAACCGGATCCAGACTGTTTACAGTAACCGTGACATGCCGGACATTTAAAGCCACGATTTCTTTAGCAAGTTCGGGTAGAAGCAGGCCGTTTGTAGACAAACAAAAATTCAACGCATTGCTCATCAGTGCCGGATTGCTATTAGAATTTTTGTCCACAGCGCTTATTTCATCTTGTTCATACCCATAAATAAGTTCCAGTGTCCTTCTGGTGTTTTCCCAGTTCGCCAAAGCATCTCCCGGCCCGGCAATGCCGACAACCGTCAAATTGTTTAATTTTTTTCGGGCAATCTGATATCTGTCCAGCGCATCTTCCGGTGCAAGCAGCTCACTGGTTACTCCCGGCCGGCTTTCATTGACACAGTCATATTCACGGCTGCAGTAATTGCAGCTGATATTGCAAGCGGGTGCAACAGGCAAGTGAATCCGAGCATATTTATGCTGTGCCTTTGAGGAGTAACACGGATGTGTAGTTGTTTTATCATAAAAGTTACGCATATTATTCACCTGACCTTCATTTATATATCTGATAATATTTTTGGTACATCTCGCTACGGTAATTTCGATACTTATTTTCTAAAAGTGTATTGGTAAGCCGGTCCAGAAAGCATAGGCTTCCCTGATAGCCTGCCGATAAAATTCTCTGGCCGCCAACCCTGTCAATGACCGGAAAACCGTATCTGACCAGCGGGATATCCGCCCTTTCTGTCAAGATCTTGCCTTCGGAATGCCCAACAGCAAGATTAACCTTCACTTCCCGGCTTTTTTCAAGAATATGGGCAAAGTCGGTATCACTCATCAATTCGTATTTTTCATGATGATTATCCGGACTCCCGTCAATTTTGGCAAATTCAGCATGCAGCAGCTGTTCAAGTTTTTTACTCCGGCTGCCCGTAGCTATAACGAGCGGATGAATTCCATTCTCCAGACAAAGCCTCGTTACGGCATAAACTTGTTCCGGTTCACCGAAAATAGCAGCCCTGCCTTCAAAGTTATACTTATGGGAATCAAACATGCCGTCGAGCAGTCTGCCTCTTTCTCTGGATATCTCGTCCGGGATTTCTTTCCCGCTGATAAGCTTCAGCGTATTAAAGAATCGGTCGGTGCTTTCAATCCCTACGGGCAGCGGAACCCTGAAAAGAGGTACCCCAAACTCATTCTCCAGATATTTTCCTGCCGATTGAGAATCCTCCACCGTCAGCCCGATTTCCAGGGTAGCTTTTGCTCCCGGCATTTTCCGGATATCTTCCAGGCGCGTTCCCCCGTCAGGTATTTTTTTGTAAGGTTTGGAATAAGGTGCATCCAACGTATCCGCATAGTCCGGCAGTAAAATAAAATCAATATTCATCAGTCGAAGCATTCGTTTGATCTCGCGCAGATCGGCAGTACTGATATGCGGGACAATTACATTAATTTTGGCGTGGGACATCCTGTCTTCAGCCAGAGAAGAAATAATCGTAAAAACAGTACGCCAATATCCCTCCGAATGGGAACCGCCATATCCCGGTGTTGGAACATTCACGATCGGCAGACCATCCGTCAATTGTCTTTCTTCTAAATACCGGCTTGTAATCCGTCCGATATCTTCACCGATGGTTTCAGCCAGACAGGTGGTTAGAACACCGATCATCTTAGGTTCATAGAGCAAGCGGACATTGTCCAGACCTTTCTTCAGGTTTTCTTCGCCTCCGAAAACAGTCCCCTTTTCATTCAGGGAAGAAGAGGCGACATCAATCGGTTCTTCATAATGCTCTGAGATTGTCCGGCGCATATACGTTGCACACCCCTGGGAACCGTGGAGAAGGGTCATGGATCCCTCAATCCCCCTGAAAGCTATAATACCGCCTAAAGGCATACACATATTGCAGGGGTTCTCACTGACATTGCGGTAACTTTCCTTCTGATTTTTCATGTCCTCTCCTCCTTTGCACCCGTGGACAAACAACGTTCCCGATATGCCCAGACGGGTGAGCATACAGTCGCGTAAACTTCCTCGGCAAAATTAGCAGCCCCGGCATAACCGCTCAAAGGATGTTTGCGGTCATGATTGTGATCGATAAACGCAATCCCCATTTTATAGGCCAGGGGACGTTCTTTGACACCGCCTACCAGTAGGTCCGCTTCTTTTTCGATGATGAATTTTTCAAGTTCAGAAGGATTGGTATCATCCATGATGACGGTCCCTTCCTTGACGAGATCATTGATGGTCTCATACTCTTCCTCCCGCCCTGTCTGCGTACCTACCATCACGACCTCAATTCCAAGTTCACGGAACTGCTTAATCAGGGAGATCGCCTTAAATCCGCCGCCGACATAAATTGCCGCTTTTTTCCCTTGCAGCTTGCTGCGGTAATAGGCGATTTTCGGAGCAATTGCCTCTGTTTCCGTTTGAATCAATTCCTCAGTTCTGCGCATCATCTCGGTATCCTGATAGGTCCGGGCAATCCGGCGCAGTGATTCGGAGGTGTCTTCGATGCCGATAAAAGAGATATTCATGTAGGGAATATGAAAGCGTTCTTTCATCTGATTGGCCGTATATATCATCGAACCGGCGCATTGAACGATATTCAGACACGCCTTGGTCGCCAATTTCAAAGTATCGTAACTCGAATCACCTGTAAGCGCCACATTGAGCTCAATGCCAATCCGTTTCAGGTAATTCTGAATGATCCAAAGTTCCCCTGCCAGATTGAATTCCCCAAGATAGTTAATGGTTTTGTCTTTCTCGAGTTCTTCTCCTGGCGGCGGTTCCATCAGCCTCATTAAAGCATCACACGCGG
Source organism: Dehalobacter sp. CP (assembly GCF_047652685.1). Taxonomy (NCBI): domain Bacteria; kingdom Bacillati; phylum Bacillota; class Clostridia; order Eubacteriales; family Desulfitobacteriaceae; genus Dehalobacter; species Dehalobacter sp. CP. The sequence continues at coordinate 203,121 of NZ_CP157399.1, read as the reverse complement.
CTTTGTAGCCGGCCGATTTGCTGCCGATGAAGCCGCTGGACTGAACTGGGATCACTTGGATCCGATGCCGCTTGGATGCAGCTTTACAGACAGCCTCCAAATCATCCCCGATCACGCCGACAATACAGGTGGAATAAACAAACATTAATGGAGGATGATACTTTGCCACAAGATCATCAATTGCCCGGGTTAATTTTTTTTCCCCGCCGAAGATGATATCCATTTCCTGCAGATCCGTGGAGAAGCTGAAGCGGAATAGATCCGCTCCGCTTGTTAAACTACCCCGGATATCCCACGTATAGCTTGCACAACCAATGGGTCCATGCACCAGGTGAATTGCATCTGTGATGGGATTAAGGACAACCCTGGCCCCGCAATAGACACATGCCCGTTGGCTGACACAACCTGCCACACTGTCAGTATTGCATTTAAATGGTTGTGTTTGTTCTCCCTTTGTTTGAATAGAGTCTTTTCTCTCTTCAATCGCCAGATTTGACCTGCTCTCCATCTCTTTCGCCTCAGCTTTTTTATTTTTTATGACTTTTATATTTTTGTTATATTCAATTTACAGAACTAAATCGCTTTTGCCTCAAAGCTGATCGCTCTTTTGACGCAGGTCTTGCCGCAGGCCATACAGCCGATACAGTTTTCTTTCTGATCAATTTTGGACTGCATTCTGTCAGCATCCTCATCATCATTCAGGTTACCAAAACCCAATGCTGCCTGGGAACATACTTTGACACAACGCCCACAGCCGATACACAACTCCTGATCGATTTCCTTAATAAATTGAGGCGTCCATTCCGAACCGCCATAGTTTAATCCCTGGTAAAAGGGCATTGGCATGATTCCTCCTTATGATTCATTTCTTCCATCAGACGTTTGCGCAGCCAGGGCGGAGGGGTTTCTTTCAGCATTGTCTGCAAACGCTGCAGCTCCTGGGCAATCGGTGTTCCCTCCGGTGCTTTCAGCGGCTGAATACCGCTTTGAACCAGACGGGCTGCTGCCGGACCTCCAATATGCGTGCAATAGACAACGATACATTCTTTCAGCAGTTGTGCCCGGATTTCAACTTTATCATCTTCCTGCGCTTGTTCCGGGAGATGGAGCATTTTACTGAATTCACAGCTTTCCGAGCCTATATCATAAACAGCAAAATCTGTTGCCATCCCAAAATGGGCATTAATTTTCTCTTCTCCCGTCGTCGCAAAAGCAACAAACATTTCCCCGCCTCCTTCCAATTGAGGGGTAAAGGGCATTTCCCCAATGCGTTGTGCCCTACCCCTAACCCTCATTAAATTATCTGGCCTTATCTCAGCATTTCAAAGCGCTCACTTGGACAATTGCGGTCATATTCATCAATAAATATGTTAGCGAGCATGGTAATCAGATTAATGGCTCCCTGGTAGCCAACGATCGGCTGGCGGTGCAGGTGAACGCGGTCCGTCATGAAGTAGCCGATACGGGCCAACGGCACCTTGGCATCTTTGGCGATTTGTTTGCCATGCGTATCCCCGATCAGCATATCGACCGGATCGGTCAGCAATAAGGAACGCATATGCCAAAGGTCTTTGCCGCTGTATACTTTCCCTTCCGCGCCGTACTGGCTGGTTGCCAGCAGGGCCTCCATTTCTTTGGTAAACGCGTCATTGCCGTTGCTGCAAACAATATGAACCGGCATTCCGCCAATTTCCATCAAGAAGCCGACAAGTCCAAGCAACAGATCCGGGTCCCCATAAAGTGCAAATCTTTTGCCGTGAATATACTGATGCGCATCGACGGCCGCGTCAACCGCCCGTCCCCGTTCCGCCTCCAGTTCAGCCGGAATGGCTTTCCCGGTCATCTGCTGCAGCGTCATCAGGAAAGCATCGGTGTTCTGTACACCAATCGGCATGGTAACGGTCTCCGTCGCAATCTTCTGGACGTTTTTCACAAACTTTTGCGTCCCTGTCGTTGAATATTTTTGCAGGAATAAGAAACCTGAGGCATTCAGCGCATCAGCAAGTTCTGCCATGGTCGTGCCGGGCTGGTACATATTGTATTCTCCGGTATTGGGTGAATCCAATGTTTCAGTCGGATCCGGCAGCATGGTCATATAGATTCCCATGGCTTTAATCATCCGCTTGTATTCTCTTAAATTCCCGGCGTAAAGGTCAAAACCGGGGACCACGTAGAGCCGTCCATTGGTCCATTTACCATTGCGGGTATCCGCCAGGGAATTGAGCAAACCTTTCAGCATATTGTCATATCCGGTGATATGGGAACCGACAAAGCTGGGCGTATTGGCATAAGCGATCGGAAAATCTTCCGGGACCGCTCCCTGCGTTCTGGCATTGATGATAAAGGATTTCATATCATCCCCGATAACCTCCGCCATACAACTTGAAAACATGCCAATGATGGAGGGTTTATAAGTGGCGTAGGCATTTTTGAGTCCTTCAATTAGGTTTGCCTGACCCCCGAATACCGCGGCATCTTCCGTCATTGAATCCGAGACCATCGCAATCGGTTCTCTGACATGACGCGTCAAGGCAGAGCGGAAGTATGCCGCGCATCCCTGCGACCCGTGTAAAAAAGGCAGACACCCCTCAATTCCTAACGCGCAGAGCATCGCGCCGTATGGCTGGCAGGTCCGCGCCGGGTTAATGACCAAAGCCTCCCTGGCAAAGTTCTTTTCCTTGTATTCTTCAGTTGCCATCCAATCTAATACGGCCTGAGTATCTCCCGCGGGGGCACATGATGTCGTGCAAGTGGTTGCACAGTTACTTGTTGGGCATGATTCAGCTTTGCTCATTTTTTACACCTCCTTCGCTTTGTTCCACGGTGCTTTGGTTAAGGACCGGGTCGGACTGTTCACAGCCATATCCATATCACGTGCAAAGATCGGGAATCCATCATAACCATGGTAAGGTCCTGAATAGTCCCAGGAATGCATTTGACGGAACGGTACACCCATTTTTTCAAAAACATATTTTTCTTTAATACCGGAACCAACCAGATCCGGTCGTATTCTCCTGACGAACTCATCCAGTTCATGTTCTGTCGCATCATCGTAGATCACGGTTTCATTGGTCATCTCCGGGAAAGTGCGGTCATAGTCGTCCTTATGGGCAAATTCATAGCCTGTGCCGACGACTTCCATTCCCAGGTCTTCGTAGGCGCCGATGGTGTGGCGGGGGCGCAGCCCTCCGACATACAACATAACCTTTTTGCCTTCCAGGCGCGGCCGGTACGTATCAATGACCTTCTGCATCATCGGCTGATACTTGGCGATGACCTCTTCTCCTTTTTTCTGGATTGTCTCATCAAACATCGCCGCAATTTCCCGGATGGATTCGGCAATTTTGGTCGGTCCGAAGAAATTGAATTCTATCCAGGGTATCCCATACGTTTCTTCCATATGGCGGCAGATATAGTTCATACTGCGGTAACAGTGTATAAGATTCAACTTTACTTGATGCGCAGCCATCATGCCTTCCGTCGTACCGTCGCCCGTCCAGACATTCTTAACGGTAAGCCCCATTTCCTCGAGAATTTTCTTGGATGCCCAGGCATCACCGCCAATATTATAGTCGCCGATTAGGGAAACATCATAAGGGCCGACTTCCTCGGGACGTTCCCGCTTGCCGAGCAAGTAATCCCTGACGGCATCGTTGGCAATATGGTGGCCCAGAGACTGACTGATGCCGCGGAAACCCTCGCAGCGGACCGGAACAATCGGCAGATCCAACTCTTTGGCTGATTTCTTGGCAACGCTTTCAATATCGTCGCCGATGAGACCGACAGGACATTCAGAACAGATGGAAATACCCTGAACTGTCGGAAATAATTCTTTGGCCTCTTTCATGACTTGGGCCAACTTTTTGTCCCCGCCATAAACGATGTTGCTTTCAGAAAAGTCCGAGGAAAACATCATCGGCGAAAAAGTTTCCACCCCGACAACCCCTTGCGTCAGGTTGCGCCGCATCCCCCAGGAATAATAACCGCAGCCGATCGGGCCGTGGGAAATATGAATCATGTCTCTGATCGGTCCCCATACAACGCCTTTAGCCCCGGCATAAGCACAGCCGCGGGCTGTCATCAGCCCCGGAATGCATTTGACATTGGACTTGATAGCGCAGGAACATCCTTCTTCTTTGATAGCAATGTGTTTGGCTCTAAGCTTTTGCGCCTTTTCAGGATATACCGCTAAAACTTCTTCGAGCATAGCAGCGTTTGGTCTTTCTCCCACCGCGATCACCTCCGCTTTATCTTAATTAATTGATAACGTTTATTCATCTGCCTTCATCTTCCTGATGATTTCATCCTTATTCTCATCATTCTGTCGTTCAAATCAGATGCTTCTCCAACTCCGGCTACGGCCTTATCCCAGTTTTGCTGCCGCTGTTTCTTCGTCTTCGATAATTCCAAACTCCATGAGCAGCTCTTCCAATTCATCCATCGTCAAAGGCGTCGGGACTACCAGATTCTTGTTCTCGTCGATTTTTTTGGCTAAAGCCCTGTATTCATCTGCCTGCGGATGCTTATCGTTATATTGGATGACTGTTTGGCGGCGAAGCTCCGCCCTCTGAACCTCATTATCCCGCGGAACAAAATGAATCAGTTGCGTACCCAGGCGTTTTGCTAAGGCATCAATCAGTTCATATTCCTTGTCGGTGTTACGGCTGTTACAGATGAGTCCTCCCAAGCGGACGCCGCCGGAAGTGGCATATTTCAAAATCCCTTTGGAAATGTTATTGGCCGCGTACATCGCCATCATCTCGCCGGAACAAACAATGTAGATTTCCTGGGCCTTATTTTCCCTGATCGGCATCGCAAATCCGCCGCAAACAACGTCGCCCAAAACGTCATAAAAAACGTAATCCAACTCAGGTGTATAGGCTCCATTCTCTTCAAGAAAATTAATCGCCGTGATAACACCGCGTCCTGCACAGCCGACGCCAGGTTCAGGGCCGCCGGATTCAGCGCAGCGTACATCTCCGTATCCCCTATAGAGAATATCATCAAGTTCAATGTCTTCAACCGATCCCTTGTCTCTGGCCATATCCATAACGGTGGTCTGCGCTTTAATATTTAAGATGAGTCTTGTCGAGTCCGCTTTGGGATCGCAGCCGACAATCATAATTTTCTTTCCCATTTCGGCTAAGGCTGCCACCGTATTTTGCGTGGTAGTGGACTTGCCAATACCCCCTTTTCCGTAAATCGCTATCTGACGCATAATCATTTCTCCTCTCTTCTTTATAAAATCCTGGCCGGTGCCAGCCGTTTGAGTCAGACATTCTTGTACTGATCTCATTTTTTCAGGGTACATCAATTTCAGGTGCTTCTTAGGAAACTGCTCTCGGGCCGTTCTCTCCGGTTCTTACTCTGATTACTTCTTCTAACGGACAAACAAATATTTTTCCGTCCCCGATATTTCCAGTCTGATTGGCTTTAATTAAGGCTTTTACTGCGCTTTCTGCTTCGTCATCCTGAACGACCAGGTGCAGCATCCGTTTTGGTATCCACTTCATTACCGCATCCGGCATCGGGGTTTCGTATTTAAGCAGCGGATTTAGCAACGGATCGACCTCTGCGGCCCAGCCTCCTACTCCTTTCTGTTTCCCGTGCCCTTCAACACTTTGAATCGTAAGCGCATTAAAGCCGGCTTCCTCCAAAGCTTTTTTGGAAGAAGGCACCTGATGTCTTCTTATGATGGCTATGATCTCTTTCATCTGCTATCACTCCTTTACAGTGCCTCTTCGCCGGTACGTACTGTGTATGCCGTTTCAACAGCGGATATAAATATTTTCCCGTCACCAATGTTACCTGTTTTGCCATTTTCCAGGATCACTTCAATTGTTTTCTCCAACTCCTCGTCGGATACAACAATCATCAGCATTACTTTGGGAAACTCATCGTAGATAATATCTCCTACCTGCAAACCTTTGGTTTTTCCACGGCCAAATACATGCATTTTTGTCATGGATACAATCCCAATTCCCGCTAATTTTTCAGCAATGCTTTCACTTTTCTCTGGTCTGACAATCGCTCTGACCATTTTCATTTGGAACCCCCTCCTTCTATGAATGTTTTTTTATAAAACAAAAGGCGCTTCTGCTCCGGGTAAGTCCCCGTCCAAAAGCGCCTTTGCTTTAACCAACATGAATAATAATTTAAAAACCCTAGCTGTACTCTAAAAGGCAAAAAAATACTTTCCCCCTTTTATTATTAAGAGGGAAAGCGCCGTTGCTTATAGTTCTTTAATAACCATGCCATTACTATAAAAAAACCGTTAGGTAAAGTCAATAAGAATGCAAATTGTATTACGTATAATTTACAGGATACATAATAATATATATTGACAATATGTTCAGATCGATTATGATTATCCTATCAATTCTACAAATTTCAAATATTATGAGGAAAATTATTTATGTTTAAACTAAAATTGATATTAAGAGACAAAATTTTTGTAATTGCATTAATATATGTCCTTTTTTTAACAATTCTAATATATATGAACCTATCTGTCGTTCCAAACGAAGCATCAGCAGATCAATTTTCAGGAAAACATCCGGCCTTATTACGATTAGAGGATGTAGGTCCCGGGGAAGAATATACAAGCCAGGAAAACCTTGATAAACTGATTGTATTAGCAGATTATCTTCAGCAAGAGGGGATACCGTTTGAAGTCTCCTTAATTCCCAGGATGGTTGTGCCCGGCAGGAACTATGATGTTGCCATTACCGATAATACAGAATATGCCCAAAAATTCGTCTCTACCATTAAAAGCCTGGAAGAAAGAGGCGGTATCATCGGGGTTCACGGCTATACCCATCAGAGCGGGAACAGCAATAGCGTGTCAGGGTATGAATTTTACAGCTCGGCAAAAAATCCCGACGTACCCAATACATACGCGTATGCCAAAGAGCGGGCTGAAAAAGCGATCGCGCTGTTTGATCAAGCAGGGATTTATCCGGCTTACTGGGAGACCCCGCATTACAGCGCTTCGCCCCAGCAACTGCTCGCTTTTCAAGAACAGATCGGTTTGATCTATGAAAACAATTATTACTATCCTGAGGCCTGGAAAAGCAATAACGTCGTAAATCAGCATAGAGAATATTATTGCGGCCTTGATGTTGTACCTGCTCCTTTAGGGCATTTAAATTCCCCGGAGCGGCTTGCCGCTATGCTGGCTGTCTTAGATGATCCGGCAAAAAGCGGGACACTGGCATCCTTATACATCCATCCTACCTATGAGTTTCAGTTTATAAAAAAAGTCCAACAAAAAAACGGAGAAGTTCAGTATATTTATGATAAGAATTCTCTATTGCACCAGCTTGTAAAGGAACTAAAAAAGAGAGACTACGCTTTTGTCTCGATCTACTCATTAGTAGGTTTTGTGCCTGCCCAAAGGGCTGAGAATATTCAGTTCGATCCGAGAGATGAAATCTTTGTGGGTCAGTTCGTACCGCATGCTTCGGGGAAAACTCTGCTGATATGGAACAAGCGGACAAATCAATGGCGCATGTCCCAATATACGGCTTCCTGGTATGCCCCCAGAGACACAAACGCATTTCAAGACTTAGGTGTCTGGCTAAAGGACTTAACACTGGAAAAAGGAACTATTCCACTAGCCGGGTATTTTAAGAACAAGGACAGAGAGGATCTCTTGTTGTTTAATGCTGCCTCCGGTAATTTAATTTTAGCAGTAAACAACGGGAATAAATTTGTTCCTTATCATTTGAAGTGGCAGGCTTTAAATCAATTGCAGACAGTCCGTCCTCTGGCCGGTGACCTTAATCATGATGGTCTCACAGACCTATTTCTCTATGACAAAGAACATGGCAGAATTGGTTCGGCAATTAATCAAGGCGGCTTTTTTACAGATATTACCTGGCAAGGCTTTAACCTGCTTAAAGCTAAGAACCTGAAACTTGCAGCAGGAGATTTTAATGGCGATGGAAACAGCGAACTTTTTGTAATGGATCATGATACCAAGCAGTCGAAGATGCTGGCCGGACGAAAAGCAAGCAGATTCTCTCTTGCCGCTGAAACCTGGAACAATCCATTTTACTTCAAACCGGATTCTCAGCTATTTGCAGCAGATATTAACGGTGACGGCAAGGACGATTTACTGGTACACGGCTCTGACGGTTTTTGGCAAAGCTATATCTCCGACGGTAGTAAATTCGTCGCTGACAGACCGTTTGGCCCATGGGGACCCAGGAACGAAGATGCTCTTGCTGCGGATATTAATGGTGACCATCGGTCTGACCTAATTATGATCGATCATAACACCGGGTATTCCAACCTTAATACCGCTATTTCAGTTTCAGGCAGATAAAGTGATTCCGGGTGATATTAAAAATAGTCTCCGGCATCTCCGGCAGAAAAAATCCGAATAGAAAAGCCTTGTAATCCGTATTCTGACAGCTTACAAGGCTTTATGACAAGGTTAAGCAAAAATTTTGTAATTTGTCATTTAAGATAAAAAGTTCATGCGGGTTTAGCTGTAATTCAGCAGCGCCTAATTAGATCCAGCCTTATTAATAAATGATAGAACTTCAGAACCAATTTGTAAGTTGTTGTTTCGTAACTGTTGCAAGCTTGTTTGAAGTTGCTGCTTAGCCGTGAGCTTTTGCGGATCATTGCTCGATAAATCTAAATATACTAAAGCCTGTAGTCCCGCTTGCCCTTCTTCACCCAGTTTTACTGCCCATGGGCTAATTTCTGCCAAAAGCTGTTGGTTGGTTATTGTCTTCTTAAGATTATCGGGCAAAGCACTCAGTAATTGTAATTCTTTACGAAGTTCTGATTCACTAGGTCCATGCTGCCCTGATTGGTATTCTTGCCAAAAAGCGCCGGCTAATTTGGAAAACCCGGTATTGTCACTCGTATCAAGCGTACTTTGGCTTGAATATTGACAGAATTTACGGAAGGCCAATGCATCACCTATGCCAGACATGCTCTGGAGCGCTTCGTCCCAGGCTTGAAGCGGCTGGTATGCGCTGGGATTGTACAGATATTGAGAAACAGTATAAAGTGCGATTTTTGACGCTTCGGGTTGAAGCATGGGATTTGCTAACATGCCACTCGTGTATGCCGACAAATCCTCCGAACGATTGATCAATGGTCCCATAAATAGTTGTGGCGCTTTCTTTACCACATAGGTATAGTCGTTGACCGGATAATTGTCCCAGATAAGAGGTTTTCTACCCAAAAGCCGCCGTACTTGGTCAGCTTCACTACTTGTAATGGATTTGTTTAAAACCCAAGACCCTGTCCAGATCACCTGTATAGAGGGATCCAGATGTGACCGTATTGTAGCCCAATAGGCGCTGTCCTTAAGACCGTAGTAGTCTGTGGGAGCAAGCCAAAGCCTGAAACTTGAATCTTTTACAGTCTCATCCTTAAGCAATTTATTTGCTAAATCGATATGAGCCTTAGGATAATCAGAACCATACACTTGTTGGTCAGAACTCTTCAAGTAGTGTTGAACATCGTCAAATGAAAGCATAAAGGTGTGAACTCCAATCGAACGCAACTGATCAATTTTGCTTTCAAGCAGTTGTACATCGGCTTTAGATGTAAAGGTAATGGAATTGGCAACCTTTGCTGAAGTCAATGTTTCACCGGGCAGCGGTGATGGGATACCAGGAGAAATGGAATAAACAAAGTTAACTCCATTTGCTTTTGCGCTTTGCACCAAACTCTTCATCTGCTGTAGTTGTCCAATTGGGTAGAGGTCTACCCAATTGGTCCGCTGGTAAGGGTCATCCTTGGGAGCATAGACATACGTGTTAAAATGGTGTTGGCCAATAAAGGTAAGCATGTTTATTCTTTGCGCCATAGTCCAGGGAGTTCCGTAGAACCCTTCGATAACTCCGCGGATAGCAAAACTGTCTGTAGGTGGAGTTTGTTCATTGTCCGCTCCTGGCTGTTGATAAGGTGCCGTGGTATCATTCCGGTGGTTTTGTGTTTGATCCTGGCCATTGGTTTGGGTTTGTGAGCGTGTTGTCCAACCAAATAGGTAATCTTTAATAGGCGTATTATGATAGGCGATGGCTGTAATGCCTAACCCAAATAGAAGCACTGTTAAAGAAAGCAAAACAATTTTCTTCTTCATGGCCAGTCTCCTTTAATATTACTTTATAGGTAAATTTTCTCACTGGTATTGTTTATTTTATATTTTATCCCAACTTTGGAATCTTATAAATGATGTACATACAATATTGAAAAGTCCCGCATTACTGGAATTTCTTTTTGATCATATTATTGTTCTTAATTATAGATGCTCCAATCAATCCTATTTTCTACTGTTTACGAGAAAATATGATTCCACTACCTCAAAATACAGATATGCCATTACTATTGTCCTCCTGATTGTCTGTCACTTTGTCAATCTACTTAACAATACCTAAAGATATTTATACGTATTTACAAGGTTTATCATGGTTATCCAACTCTTATAATAAAAAAACCTGTAAATCCGCCAATATTGAGGATTACAAGTTTCAAAGAAGTACTTTTTATTTCATTAACTCTTCGTATTTTTTTGATCCCACTGCCATCTGCGGGATGCTATATCCCAACTAAGCTCATTTATGCAGCCATAAGGCTGACTTATTTTGAATAGTTCCTTCAAAGGAAAATCGAAAAGTTTACTTAATATCACCCTATTTACTCCGGCATGGCTGATAATGAGGGTATTCCCTGTATTATTTTGGGCGATGAATTCAAAGGCAGGTATAACCCTTTTTTGCAACTGTTCAAAGCTTTCTCCTCCCGGTGGAATAAATTCATCAATACTTACTCCCCTTTTTTCGTACAATTCGCGAAAATGGTCCTTTATATAATCGATTGTCTGGTTTTCCCATTCCCCCATATTGATTTCCTTCAAGTCATCAAGTATGACTTTTTGAGTATTACTACCCTCAAGAAGGATCTCCGCCGTCTGCAGACATCTTTTTAACGGACTGGTATAAGCCTTTTCAATCTCTATCCTTGAGAAATACTCCTGAAGCCTTGTAGCTTGTCTAATGCCGGCATTACTTAGGGGCAAATCAGTTATCCCTATATACCGTTTTTCACTGCCATAATCAATTTGTCCATGTCTAACCAGGAATATTTTTTTATCCATAGTTAAAACCTCTGCCTGTCACTGCCTCAATTTTTTTTATTATTTTATAAGCGGCATCCCTTCTATTTTCTATCTTTCTCAATACTTCAGGGTTATCTTGATATTTATTTAGGGACTGCTTGAATCTTTCCTCAATAGATATTACTTTATCTTCTCTAACAAGTTTATCGGCGAGATATAGGATTTCACTTTCTGTGATTCTCCCTTGACCATCTACTTCAATATCGGTATGACTGCCTATGATAGAACCTACCTTCCCATACCCAATCTCTTGCAAAATCTTTCCTCCTACCCGGGCATGGTTTTCTTCCTTTTTGGCAATATCATGGAGCATCGCCGCGGCCTTCAAGGCACATTCATTAAGCTCGTATCCTGCGTTATTCAAACTGCGAGAAATTTCAACAGACACCTCTGAAACTTTCCTGCAATGTCTTATAATGTTTTCCGGTACTTTATATATATCCAAAATGCTGGAACACTCTTCCCCATCGGGTGCACCGGCATTAAAATATCCAAGCAGTTTTTCATAGTCTTCTTTTGTATCCATATCCATAAGTACTGTCTTGTCAAATACGTGTACATAAATTGAATCAGAAGAATATTCTTTTAAAATTTTCTTCAGCCCGCCTTCCCCGTTACTCCTTAAAATCACCTCTCGGTACTTACAGTGTATCAGCGGGGGATGTCCCACCCTGCCGCAAAAATCAGGGTAGATGATACCTTTACCGCCTTCCAGATACTTTTTTTTCAGTAGCTCGATCGTATGCTTCTTTACAAGAGGAATATCCACCGGCTGCATAAAAAAAGCTGAAACACGCGTATCCAAAGCTTTAACTCCCTTTATGACCGAAGTAAACATTCCTTCCGAATAGTTTTCGTTTTGCAGGCATGTCGCACCTGACTCCCTCAGCTTTTCTGCGACTTCACTTCCTTTGTAACCGGTTACAACGATGATATTATCTATGCCACAGCCTTTATATGTATCAATAAGCATTTCGATTGCTGATTTTTTCCCAAATTTCAGAAACGGCTTAAAACTCCCCATTCTTGAGGAGTAGCCGCCGGCAGCAATAATAGCTGCTATGCTGGTATTTTTCATATTCCAGCTCCCCTATAATCGATAATCTTTCTTTTTACCATACTGTTGATTATTTTTTCCGGTATGCTGTGAGGACTGACAATAAGAGTAAAATTCATTTTGCACCCAAGCTTTTCATCCAGTAAGGTTTGAATACTCTGCTCGATATCCTTTTTGATCGATTTACTTTCTGATCTTATTTCAATTTTGAGAAGGTTTTCATCCGTAATACAGGCTTTATAATCCAAAACTTCTTTAAATTTCAATATTGTTTCATCCAATTCTCTCAAAAATAAAAACTTATTCTCGCCGATGGTGACCTTATTATCCATTCTCCCCAAAACTTTTTTCATTGTTTTTAAAAAAGTTCCGCAGTCACAGGGGGGTGAAGAGAAGGAAGCCATATCACCTGTCCGGTATCTTATTAAAGGCATTGCATTCCTCGTAAGGGTTGTAAACACCACTTCTCCTAATTGTCCGTCCTGGACTGCTTCGCCTGTATCAGGGTTTACAATCTCAAAATACAAATCTGCCTCCCTCATATGATACCCATCCAGGGCTTCGCATTCCACACCTCCACCATAACCCATCTCTGTCATTCCATAATGGGTAAAGATCTTGCACCCATATTGATGTGTCAATTCGTGAATTAAAACATCCGGAACATAATCTGTGCTTAAAAGGACTTTCTTGATTCTGCTTTTAAATACATCACCTTTCAACTTGCTTAAGTGGGATACCTGCATCGGAATTCCAACAAGACAAGTGATATCATTTTCTATGATTTTTTTGGCCGTTTGTTCGGGATCAACCATAACGCCGTGGATAAAGCATGGCACTTTGGACATTTCCAGCGCTCTTTTCAGCAAGTCCCCTATACTGCCGTAGGTATTGCCTGGAAGAAGCACCATAACCCTGTCGTTTTGATCTATTAAACAACTCATTCCAACTTTAAAAAAATCAACGGTAAGGTTTAAATCCTGTTCTGAAAAGTAGATTCTTTTTTCTTCTCCGCTTGTTCCTGAACTCTTTATTGAAACTATTCTTACTATCTCTTTCTGAGGTAGGCACAAGAAGTCCAACGAATTTTGCCTTATGTGATAGGGATGTGTAAAGGGAATGTTTTTAATATCATCAAGAGTATTAATTTTATCTTCAGTAATATTGCTTAGTCTTTGGCCGTAAAACCGGCCATTTTTCTTAACATAATACAAGGTCTCTCTTACCTTGTTCAGCTGGTACTCCTCCAGCATCTTCGAATTCCTTTCCTTAATGTCGGATTTCCCAACAATCCAGTCTTCAAGCGGTGTCACCCTCATGATTAACTCCTTATCATTTTACCAGTATCCAGGTTTAATCCCTGCTTCCGAATTCAAAATCATGATCCCTCCGTATTTCTTGTGCCTTTACCCATTGCCAAATCCACAATTCGGGTATCTGCAATCTTTACAGCCTAAACATAATCCTCCGTGAGCAAACCTGATAACATCTCTTCTTTCAATTCTTTCTCCCGCCGCCAATCTCGGAATCACAAGGTCAAAAATTGTTCTTTTGTTATACATCACGCATGCCGGTAGCCCTAATACAGGAATATTCTTTATATATGAAAGCAGGAACATAGCTCCCGGCATCGTGGGGGCGCCATATGACAATATTTGCGCTCCGGCCTTTTTGACTCCGGTTGGGGTCACATCATCAGGGTCAACTGACATCCCTCCTGTAACCAGAACAATATCAGCTCCCGCTTTTATTAATGCCTTGATAGATTCTGCTATCATATTGGGATCATCTTTGGAAAAAATCTGTTTGATCACTTCAGATCCCAATTCTCTAAACTTCTCAACGAAGACCGGGCCGGATTTATCTGGAATTCTTTTATAATATAATTCGTTCCCGGTTGTCACAAGACCGGCTTTTAATTTAAGTAAAGGCATTACCTGAATAACCGGATTATTCTCCGAACAAATCTTTTCCATGGATATTATTTTTTTTTCTCCTATTGTTAAAGGTATTATTTTTGCACCGGCGACAACCGTATTGACATCAACTAACCTGTTAGAATGAAGTGTCGAAAGAACAATTCCTTCCATAGAATTAATCTCGAATAATGCCCCTTCATTTACTTTAAGAAGTCCCTTACATTTTGCCAAAAGGTTTACTTTCCCCTCGTTTGGTTCAGTAAGCCCTATTCCCTGGCCCGCCGCTGCTCTTGCTATCCTGCCGGCGGCTTCATCTTCATGAATTTCGCCGTCTCTATTCTCTAGAACAAATATGTGTTCTTTTCCCATGTCTAATAAATGGGGAATATCTTCTTTTTTTATGATATGCCCTTTTTTAAACGCAGCGCCTTTATATTTGCCCGGAATGATTTCCGTCATATCATGAACGAGTACCATACCAACAGCGTTTTCTACAGGTATCATCTTCATGTTTTATCCCCCTAATTTACTTTATAATTTTGTCTCCTGTTACACCCAAAATACATCCTTCATCATCGGTTAATATAAATAAGAATTCTTTCACAAATATGAAATTAGTTTATTAGAGCTCGACCCTAGCCAATAGTTCTCAAGAATTCCTTCATAAAAGATATTTAGAGTACTGAGCAGGAAGCGCCTGGTCTTACACAGCGGATGGATATTTATTACAATCGCCGAAGGTCTCCTTCAACATTGCATACTAACGTATTTGAGATAGCTGCCCCGGCTTGCGATAAAGCGCTTCTCCTTGAATATTTGTTAGATTATATGCGCAGAAGGGAATAATCCTCCCATCCGGACTGAACACATGCAGACTGCATTCCTGCAGTCGTTCGAGGTCCAAGGTCCAGCAGTCCTGAAAGGCCATTCCGGTAATCGTAAACCCGTGGGTGCGAATCCTGGAAAGAAAATGATCCATATCTTCCATACCGAGATTCGTAGCTGTTTGACGGCAGCTGTTTTCGTTTTCATTTCTCGTCCACCGTCGAGCCACAAAATTTCTATTTAATTCCACCGCTGAATGCCGGCCCGGTTTGCTGCAACAGGATGCCGGCTCACTTTTCTTGCTCAAAGGATGGATGCTGCCATCGGGAGACAAGACAAAATCTCCATGAAAGCCGCAGCGCGCGTGGTCACAACCCGATGGTCTGAAGTTTTCGGCTTTGAAGAGGCCATTTGTCTGTATCTCAATATTCCTTATAACCTCAGGCAATGTGATTCTCTGTTCGTCCAGCGGGGCTGCCGGGTATCTTCCGAAATAGCTCACCGGCTGAAAATGAATGCCTCTGACTGCGGGGATTCTCGCTAAGGCAAACTGAACGATCTCTCCGATATTGTCTGCATTTACCCCCGGCACTACCGTAGGTACGAGTACAATACCCAGATTATTTTTCCCGCAGTTATCAATGGCGCTTGCTTTAACCGCCATAAGATTGCGGCCTCTGAGCTGTCGGTAGATTTCATTCCTCGTCCCGTCAAATTGCATAAAAACAGCTGACAAGCCTGCTGCCTTAAGCTCTTTGACGTATTCCGGCTCCAGCCCTAAACGAAGTCCGTTGGTGTTTAACTGGATATAAGGAAAGCCCATCTCTCTGGCCAGGCTGATGATTTCCGGGAGATCTTTGCGTACCGTCGGTTCCCCCCCCGAAAGGTGTATAAACGGTTTGCCCAGAACGACAAGCCTTTCCAGCCACGCTTTGATCGTCTCAAAGGATGGATCCGTACAAGACACCCCACTGCCGGCGAAACAGAAATTACAATTCAAATTGCACCTCTCGGTCACTTCCAGCAAAACGCAACAGGTTTGCTGTTGATGCTGCGCACACAGACCGCAATCGTAAGGACAACCCTGATTTACTTCCGTCAGGCACACCTGGGGATGAGCACAGGCTCTCTCTTTAGTCCAGGCGCTATAACTCAGCTCACCGCTGCCGCGCCAAACAGCCGTTGAAAAATCCCCATGAAGACGACAGGTCTTTTTCAGATAAATTCCCCCGCCGTCTAGAATATACCTTGCAGGTATTTTTTCCAAACATACCGGACAAACACTTTCAGTCACTTGGAGTACGTTTTCTGGTTGATTCATTAAGATACCTCCATTATGTTCCCGGTGGTAATTGAATCTTTGGGAGACTCGAGGCCCTGTTTTTAGAGCACACCTATTTTATGGACTGTCTCGAAAGATTAACAAGTTTTTCCGATGCGGCAGTAATCTCACCAAGAGTAGAACTAACCTCACTAGTTGAAGCAACATGCCTAGTTGCTATGTCAGCAATGTTATCTATTTTGCTTACAATATTCTCAATGGATTGCTTTATCTCTTTGATAGTCTCAACAGCCTCTTTAGCAGATTTACTACTTATTAAAGACAGTTTCTTCACTTCTTCGGCAACGACTGAAAAACCTCTGCCTTTATCTCCTGCATGTGCCGCCTCAATCGCGGCATTAATCGCCAGTAGATTCGACTGAGATGCAATATCCTGTATAGAACTGATAAGAGAGTTCGTTTTCGTTATTTTAATCTCAGAAGACTTGGTATCTTTATTAACATTGTCAATTGTTTCAGATAATTCATTGAAAGCCTTCGCAATTTCCTGGATACTTGCGTTAACTTCCTGAATTGCAGAATATAAACTTTCTGCCGACTGATCAATTTGACTTTGTGATTCTAAGTCTCTTCCTATGTTAATAGCGCCGATAACCTTCCCGTTTTCATCATGTATTGGAGTAATGATTACCTTAAACAAACAGCCGGAGCTTTCCGGGAAAAAAACCAATTGTTTGTTTTCTGCAATAACCTTATGGATCGGATGATTTTGATCACCAGCATAACTGGCTCCTTCGGAGAACTTCAGATCAAATTTTTTACTAGGCACATATTTCAGAATTTCTTTCGTATCCCCCAGAACAACACTAAAATCTTCATCCATGATTTCTTGAAGAGAAGGAATAATTTTCAGATACATCTCAAGTATATTTTCCATATTAATGCTCCTTACAAATTTAAAAAAAATTTGTGGTTAAGCGGCCTATAGTGACCTTAGCGGTTTACCTTTTTAGCAATAGATAAAAAATATCCAAGCTTCCATTGCTTAATTTGTTCCCTTGTAATATTTTGATCTTTAGCAACTGGCAAGATACAATACCACAAGTTGTCAAGCGAGCCAAACTTAATAATACTGTCAACAACCATTTGATAAAGCCAGGCTGATTTATCCTGCCATAACTCAACCTCAAAATTATGGGCTTCCAGTTTTGCCAGTAAGGTCTCCTTAGTACTTGCACCCGTGTAGTAGGAATGAATCGAATCTATTCCTTCTGTGGAAACCGGCTTATTTTTAAAATAGAGATCGCTGATGATCAGCCTGCCTGAATCGCTTAAAACCCGATAACACTCCGACAGTACAAGGTCAATATCCTCCATTAAAGACAAACTGCACTCCATCAGTAACCCATCAATCTCGCCGTCACTGACAGGCAGATCTTCAGCTCTTCCCTGCAGGACAGGTAAACCCGGATACGCCTTTTGACCCTTTTCAATCATTACTTGAGAACAGTCGATACCCAGAACATTCATCCCGTAATTTTCAATCAAATACCTGACCGTAGCTCCCGAACCACAACCGACATCCAAAATATTGGCCCCTCTTGGAAATCCGCAAAATGAAACCGCTTCTTTGGTTATTTCAAACCCTCCCGGCCTCATGGTTTCGCCTGTAAGTTCCTTCAATGTTTCCTTTTCGTAACTATTTAAAGGGCCTGTCTCTTTGTCCATATCTCCATCTCCTTATTTAAGACAAAGATTCAATTAAGACCTGCATCTTGCCGCCGCAGACCATTCCTTCATCTTCCGCTATTGTTCCTGTCAGATCAATATTCTGGATTTTATATCCCCCGTTTAGCGCGATATCAATCGCAGTTTGTATAACTGCACCTTCACTGCATCCACCGCCTATACTTCCTAAGATTTTCCCATCAGGCCAGACCAGCATCTTTGCCCCGGCTTTCCTTGGTACGGAACCTTTAGCGGAGATTACTGTTACAATCGCTCTTCTCTCATTTTTTCCCCGGCTTATTTCTTCAAGGACATCACGGTCAAATTCTGTCCAACTGATTTTAGCTGATTCTCTTCCCATTCCCGGGTTCTCCAGTCTGCGGTAACTAACAACTTGCGCCAGAATAGAGAGGGCGATTTCTTGAGGCGTTATTGCGCCAATTTCCAGTCCAATCGGAGCGTTTACTTTTTCCAATACTTCCCGTGGGCAGCCTTCACTTAACAGCTGTTCTTTTAAGCTTTTTACCCGTCTCCGGGAACCTATCATTCCGGCATAGGCCCATTTTCTTTGCGCTACGGCTTTTAAACATTGCGCATCATGCCGGTGACCTCTGGTAACGATGACCACATAGGTATAAGCATTAAAACTAAGCAATTCAAAACACCTGTCAAAACTTTCACAAATTACCCTTGCTGCATCCGGAAATCGTTCCTTATTGGCAAAAGAAAGACGGTCATCAACCACGGTCACAGAAAATCCCAGCTTTGCAGCCATCTCTGTCAAAGGTTTCGCAATATGCCCCCCTCCGAAAACATACAAGCACGGCTGCGGGAAAAAAGGTTCAATAATCGCAATTTTTCCTTCAGGACTTTCAATGATTTGCAGCTCCCCGTTTAACAAAGACTGCTGCATAGAAGGATAAAGACCGCTTTGCTGCAAACAATCTTCGGTAAAATATTCTTTTTTGCAATAGCCTTGATTATTTCCAGAATATTCCGCCGGGACCTTTTCCAGCTCTGTAACCATTACAGCCTTTGCCCCTGCATTCAACTCATCTAATAATTTTTGATAGATGTTCATGGTGGTCCCCCTTATCACTCATGAAATTATTAGTTAAAATGGATTGAAATCTAATATCCCTCATTTTCTTGAGAATATTGTTCTTCGATAAAACCATTATCTTTAAGGATTTCCTGAACTTTCATATAAGTTTCGATAACCATGTTCGGACAGCGCAGCATGCGGTTCCAGGGATCGTCATTTACGATAATCCCACAATCAATCCCGCCATAAGCATTGCCATATTTCTCTTCAAACCAAGTAACAAGATCTGAGATCATGTCCTCTAGTTCGCTATTTTTCTGCTCCTCGAGTTCCCCTCTTCCGGCATATAACCCCAGCAAACAGGCTGATCCCGTTAATACGCCGCAGACTTTTCCGCAATTACCCAAACCATTGGCCAGACCTGCCATTGCTCTGACTAAATCCGGATTTTTTTTGCCCTGATGTTCAAGTCCTAAAATCAAAAGTATTTGACTGCACTGAAACCCCTGGGCGCGAAGCTGAGCGATGCGTTCTGCTACATTTGCCACGGCTTTCTCCCCCTTTTATCCGACGACGATATCATTGTTATTTGTCTTCCAGTTGGATCTCAACTTCCGCCATTTTGCCTTTGGCCAACTCTTCGGAAACATACAGTTGACCGCAAATCGGGCATCGGGGCAAATCAACTTGAAATTGGTGCTTTAAGTAGATGAACGAGGTTTTTAACGGTACAAGCATTACATTGCATTTTGCGCAGATTAATTCGTCATCCTTCATTTATTACTCTCCTCGATTTTCATGCGATGCGTGTAGACCTGCTTTAGTTTAAATCCTGATTCATTTTTTTCATAAGTTACCCAAAAAGTTATTACGCCCTGGAATAAATGGCCCGTAAACTCCCCTGTCTTTACATTTTGCACTTTAGTCCCTGTTCTTTCGCAATATTCAATTACTGAGTAAACGTCCTCTTCCAGAATTAATTCATTATTCATCTTATTTTTTAATTCAGATGGAATCTCAATGAAGAAACCCTTCTCAATAATATCTGTTTCCGCGATAATCTCTCTCCCTGTCAGCGTATTAACCAGTTTAGCCCTGTTTCGTCTGCGTTGAGACAGATCCGGTGCCGGTCGCGCGGGTGAACCGGTGTCAAAGAATATATCCAAGATGTGGCTGCATTCTTTACCTGCTGCGGCAAACGTGTCACGGCAGTTTGAGCAGTAGGTTGCATAAATATTATCATTATCCTGAATCCGATTATTGGCGATATTTCTGACATGTTCGGGATTTGCAATCTGAATATGCCCTCCAAAGCTGCAGCAACGTGCTTCTTTCCCATGATAGGATAATTCTTCGATCTTATAACCGGCATCATGAAGCAGCTTTCGGATACTCTCCTGCATAAGACTGTCATATCTGCTGGCGCAAGGATCATACACCGCTATAACCTTGTTTCCTCCCAGTTCCTTCCACTGGGGACGGGCATGTCGAACCATTACATCGTATAAAGAAATAATTTTGATTTGTGGTATGTAACGCTTAAATGTTTTCAGGCAAGTGGGGCAAGCCATGATAAAAGTAGGTTCTCCCTGACTTTTCCATTCCTGCAGGATGTTATTCTGAACTTTGTTCCTCAGTTCCCCATCCCCTGCCCAATCGGCGGGCACACCGCAGCAGCCGACCAGCAGTGAAGTGTCTGCGCATATTTCTTTAAGAAAATTATAGCCTGCAATGACACTGCCAGGATTAGATGCTCCAAGTTGACAACCAGGGAAGAAAAGATACCTGCAGTTTTCCTCCGCCTTAGGAAGAACCACGGCATAGGCTTGATCCGAATTGGCAAATTCCATATCCCGCAGCCAGAAATCATGGTAGGCTGCAGGCAAGGCGCCGTCTTCAAAAAGGTAATGCCTGGCTTGAAGCAAACATTCCGCCACATCAACATTCTCGGGACAAACAGTTTCACACAGCCCACATTGGTTGCAGGTATTAACCAATCTGTTGGCCACTTTTTCAGGCATTTTGTCGCCTGGATTTAATGTTGAAACCACATCAATCGTGATGCGTTTCGGATTTTTCTTAAACCTCTGCATTAATTCGCAGCTGTCTTTACACAAGGCGCAATCGCATTTGGTACATCGTTTGGCTTCGGCAACAGCTTGTTCCTTAAACTTTTCACCATGCGTCTTCTCCGGGGGGTTTACAGGCATTCCTGTCAATTTGCTAAAATTGGGATTGATTGATTTTTTCTCCCCGTTCTGAGCCACACCGTTCATAAGGCCGACTTTCAAATACTTTTCTATGGATTGGGAAGCCCGGATCCCGTGTTCTATCGCTTCAACAAGCGTGACGCCCATTATACTCCCGCCCATAAAAATGCCTTGTTTTTTCGTCCCTAACGAGTTGAGATCCAATCCCTCTTGAAGTCCGAAGGTACTTCCGTCCGAGCCGGTTGCAATATATACGGCATCCGCCTGAATTTCGGCAAGATCCTTTATTTCTTTAGACAATACCAGATTATAGGCAACATGCTTGAATTCTTGTTCAAATTCCTGCAGGTAGATACTCTTAGGCAACCGTTCAGCCAGTTCTCCGCCCGGAGCATCTTTTTTTTCGTAAACTGTTACATTATAACGCTTGCTGGCCAGCTTGAGGGCACACGCCAAACCGCTGAGTCCCGCACCGATGATGGCAACGCTCTTATTTTTTTCAGGAACATTATAGTCAACTGGTTCTCTGTCCTTCGTGAATTCCACGCAAGCCTGTTCGATATACTGCAAATCGACTGCCGTGTCGGCTGAATTGCGTATGCATACGTTCTTACATGGCTGATGGCATATCATGCTCACTATACGCGGAAACAAGGCTTGATTCCGGAACAAACGGTAAGCGGCAGTAAAATTCTCCTTTTGCACCCTGTCGATAACGGCGCCAACATCCACTTTGAGCGGACATTCACATACACAAGGCGGGCATTCTCCTTGAAAGCATTTCTCTGTATAATGTTCAAAAGCTTCAATATCCATAGAACATACCTCTTAAGTTTTTCGACTGTTGTGGAATACAGGCGCATACAATGAGCCTGTATTCCACAATGGATCGAGAGTTCCTAAAATGGGTTTGCCTTCAAATAATCCAATTGATCATAAAAATCAGAACCGAGGAAATATTTTTTCGGTTTCAACTCTTGTCCTTTGGCCTTTGCTTCCAAAGCAGCCTTGACTTTTTCCGGGGAGGCAGGAAGTTCATAAATCCTGACGCCCACAGCGTTATTGATCGCGTTTATCACCGCCATATGCTGGCTGCACTGGAAGACTTCCGATGCTCCTGTGGAGCCGAAAGGACCGCATGCTCTCGGATTATCGTCCATGAACATAATGTTTATATTATCGGGGATGTCCTTAATATAAGGAATTCCTGCGCCTGCCATCGTGGCATGTTTTTTAACGTCTTCGTATTGGGTCTGCAGAGCAAATGAAATACCGTGAGAAAGCCCGCCGTAGGCCTGCCCTTCGACTGACAGGATATTCCCTATCCTGCCAACATCGGCTACCCCGGTCATTCCCAGACATGTTGCTTTGCCTGTGGATACTTCGACAGCCACTTCGGCTATGAAAGCGCCATACATGAGCGATGCGAACGGATTGCCGTCCAGCGTATTAGGGTTAACACTGGGGCCGGCGAAACTTGTGCTGGACTTGCCAGCATATTTTGTCGGAATGCCTTCCGCCACCATCTCGTCATAGGTTCGGAAAGTCCCATCATCCTTGCGCATCGCTCTTATGAGTTTTTCGGCGGCGTCTATAACAGCGTTTCCTGTCATAAAATGAGAACGGCTGGCTGCGGCAACGCCGGAATCAGGGCAAAGATGACTATCGTTCATGTGCAGTCTGATTTGGTCTACGGAAAGCCCCAATGGTTTTAATGCCTCATGCGTAACCGTCAAAGTACCGATATCGCCGCCTTGTCCCTGGTCCTCCCAAGTATTAAAATGTGTTACCGTGTCGTCAGGATTTAATTCCAAATGAATTTCGGCCATATCCATATTGGCCATAGCCACGCCAAACATGGAGGTAACGACGCCGACACCGCGTTTAACTTCCGGTGTGCTTGCCGCTTTTGCTTCAGCAAGCGCCTTCTGGTAATAGGGACGAAGTTTATCCATTATATTTGGCATTACATAATCTCTAAAAGGATGGCCTGTATTGTTGGTCTGTCCCTCGCGGGGAAGATTGATATATCTGAATTCAAACGGATCCATCCTCATTTTTTCAGCCAACATATCCATCATTGCTTCAGAAGCGGTATATGCCTGTACAGCTCCAAAACCCCGATAAGCTGTGCCGAAAGTATGATTGGTTACAGCACATCTTCCTATCCCGGCTATATTTGGAATGACGTATTGCATACCCATTGAAGACATTGCTTTGTACTGCTCGGCAGTTACCTCGTCGGCGAAAGCGCCGCGGTCAAGGGCGATATCATATTCCATCGCAGTCAGTTTGCCTGCTTCATCACAGGCTAGCCTGCCGTTGGTATATCCCGGCGCCCGCTTGCCGCTAAAATGCTGATGTTCTTCATAGGACATAGTAAGTGTTAACGGTCTATCCTTTACAACCATCAGACATACTGCCATCAATGCATAGTTAAGTCCGCTGCATGCCCAACCGAAACTGCCTCCGGTCGGATTTTCAATCAATCTTAATTTTTCAATTGGAATGCCAACTCCGGCGGGTAATTCATGCCGGGCCCAACCAATCGCCATTGTTTTGCAGTGAATCGTCATGTTGCCTTGTTCATCCCAGTAGCCCTGCATAGTATTGCCTTCAATAGAGAGATGAGCTTCCCTGGGGGAATAAAAACTGCCTTCTACAGAACAAAAGGAATTATCAATGACCTCGCTTGCGTCTTCTCCTTTAATATGGGCTCCCACCATAAACATGTTAGGAGTTTGTCCGTGAATTGGTATGGCATCAGGAACAACTGCATCTAACAGGTTCATATATTCCGGCAACGATTCAATTTCAACGATGACTTTCTTGGCCGCCTCACGGGCAATTTCCTCGCTATCCGCAATAACTACCGCGACGACATCCCCATAGCGGCATATTTTTTGGTCGGCAATAATTGGAAATTCATTTCCTTTCAATAAGGAGCGCGGATTAAAAATTGGAGCCAGCATGCGGTTTGTACCTTGAACATCTTTGGCCGTTACGACTTTATAGACGCCCGGCACCGCCTCGGCGGGAGCTGTATCTATACTTAAGATCTTGGCATGAGAAGATACTTTTGGCTGGACAACAGCTAAATGCAAGGTGCCTTCAGGCATTTTATATTTAATGTCGTCACCGTAATCGCACAGTCCTGTTACCTTGGCCAAGGCGGAAGGTCTGGGCAAAGCCGTGCCATAAATTCCATTTTTCGTTTTTTCCATGTCAAACGTGATATCTTTCATGGAGGCTTCGCCGCGCATTACTTTGGCTGCGGCCATAACAGCGTCGACGATAGGCTTATATCCTGTACAACGACACAAATTACGGTGTTTTTGGAACCAATCGCGAACTTCTTCCCTTGTAGGATTGACATTTTCTCTCAATAACCCCAACGCCGACATAATGAACCCCGGGGAACAAAATCCGCACTGGACACCTCCATAAGTGATGAAGGCTTGCTGCAGCGGGTGAAGGTTAGTGGCTGTGCCAATCCCCTCAATCGTTTCTACTTTGGCGTATTCCGGGATATTTTTTATCTTACGGGCACAGGAACGTACAACTTTCCCATCCAGGATGATTGAACAAGACCCGCACTGTCCCACGCCGCAGCCGACCTTTGTACCTGTCAGCCCTAATCTCCTTAGGGCAGTCGCTAAAGTGTCTTTTTCCGGATCACAGATAAACATCCGGTCGACTCCGTTGATATTTAGAAACTTTTTACTTAAGGCCATTAGATTCACTCCAATCTTTTAATTCCGAATTGACATGTTTTTCAGCAAATGTTCGGACTGGCGGGTCATTCGTCATGCCCGCAGGAACAGGTTTCCGCATGATGCGAATGGGAATCGTGACCGGTACCGCCAATATGATCGGTAATAAGTTCTAACATATTCTCATGTTCAATAGCATCCGGTATCGTAAGCCCGGCACCCAATGATCGCGTTACTCCTGCCGCGGCGAGTATCTCAAACGGTATCCGCTCAATTTCACCGCAAATCACCGACTCGCAATTTCTCTGAACAATTATTTTTGCGAACTCTTCATTTTCCGTATCTTGACTTCCCCTGCGAACTTTTTCGCAAATACGCTGCCGATCCATTTCTACAATTAATAACCAGCAGGCATCAGCAAATTTAGCCGTAACCTTACTCTCCATATCACAACCATCGGCAGCTATTGCAATCTTCATTTTCCTCTCCTTCCTTATAAATAGTAGATCAGTAATATTCGTTATATTGATCCCAAATGTGTTCAAGCGATTGATCAACTTCCATGAATCACTTTAGTTTTTTACAAAACGCGGAAAAAGCTTTAATGCGGTTTCTGCTGCAATCATATGTTGTTCATCCTCTTCCAGGCCAAGGTTATCAGCAATATCCGTTACGCTTTGGGCTATACCTTTTTCAAGCCTCATAGGAAAATCCGTCCCGAAAAGGACATGGGATGCTCCAGCCAATTTTTTCAAGGCGGGGATTGAATAGGGAGAAGCTGAGAGCGCCAGCTCATAATAAAGCGTGCTTAGAGGCGCCAGCACCTCCGCGGGAGATTGGGTGATACCGTTCCATTCTTTAGCAATACTCAAACGATGAGCAAGATATGGGATTGTCCCTCCGGCATGGGCAATAATCCAGCGAATATTGGGGTATTTTTCGATCTTTCCCTTGTAAACGAGATCCATTATTGATCGGGTTGTATCAAACGGAAATTCGTAAACTGCAATATCCCGCCCAAATAAAGGCAGATTGTCGCCGGCAGGCTTGCCGGGATGAACAAAGACGACTGCCGCCCGCCTGTTTAGTTCCGCTAAAATTTCCTCCATACGCTCATCACCGAGATAAACGCCGTTGTAATTGCTTAAGAGGATAAAGCCATCAGCATTAAGGTCATCATAGGCATAAGCAATCTCATTTAAGGCGTCATCGACACTCAGGCAGGGAAGGCTCGCCAGGAGACCATAGTGGTTCGGATCCTTTGCGCATATTTCTCCCATGAAAATATTGATCTGGCGAACAATTTTAGCTGGAGAAGGCGCCGGGAGCGATAGCAAGGCCCCCGTAACTCCCAGGCGCTCCATAACCTCACGATCGTAATCAATATTCCACTCCGCTACTTGCATTCCGCTGCGCTTCGCTTCAGCAACCATTTCGGGAAGAAACGCATGATGGTGTACATCAATCAATGTTTTTGATTTAAGCATAACTTCTAATCCTTTCTGATTTTATTTACCCGTTATTTTTTCATTATCTTAATATAAAGGGATACTCTTTTGGCTGATTAGAATCATAATGACAACTGCAGAAATTAATACGATAAACAGTAAATCTTTGAGGCATATTTTACTTTTCATTTTAACCTCGATGTTTAATGTGCATTTTTATTTGGTTAGCAGGGTACAATACAATTTTGTCCGACATCTTTTTTATCCATTTTCTGAGATGCAATATTATCTCGTTGATTAACAGTCCTGGGCAAAAAAACCTGCACCAGAATCTTTGTATAAAAAAAGAGGCAAAAAAAACTACCGGTAAAATAAGCCACTGAATACCGAACCCCTGCCTGCCAAATAAGGTGGAAAAAGGTTCATACCCTGCAAAACTAGGCGTTTTGGTTAAAAAAGCCCCTATAAGGGCCATGTATACCAGTACATACCGTAATTTGGCTATTTTTGTTTCGATTGACTTATTGCAGCATTTGAATTTGCCGCCGCCGATTTTTGCAGTTAATTCCTGCAAGGCACCAAAAGGACAAAGCCAAAAACAGTATACATTCTTTCCTAGTGTTAAAGTGATCAACGGAATTCCAATCAAGAATACATACCAAACCAGATTTTCATGGAAGGGTGGAAAATGGCCCATTAAAAGTCCTGCAATATTCGCAAGAGAAACAGGTGTATTGTACCAAAAGCCAATCAAGACTAAACTGCTGATAAGTGTAACCCAGCGTAGTCTTCTCCGTTTGAGTGCAACTCCAATCAACATTAATGCGACCAATACAATAACAGCTATTTCTTTTGCGCCAAATTTAAACGGTTCCTCCTCATCATCCTGAACAACCAGTCCAAATTGCCTTCGGGCTACTTCATGGCTTCCCTTGGAGACAGCTTTGGCAATACCCTTTGAGGAATAAGTAGCACCCGAAATACGGTCAATGTCTTTATCAATAGACAAAGGGGCGACAATTATCTTACCAATAAACTGTTCAAGATATTTCTTCTCTGTGATCTTTTGAATGTAGGAAGGCGTATCCTTATGATCTGCAATAATTACCCCGACGATTTTTCCCTGCAGATCGATTCCGGTTACGATTACAATGGGTCCACCGTAAGCAACAGCTTCGTCTATTACCACGTAGCCAACTTTTTCTTCGTTACCGTTACGGTTTTTTATTCCTTGATATATCGACGGAGAAGAATTAACTTTTTTAAAAACTTGGGCTTCAGGAAGGGCTTTTATCAAAAATGGCTGCAAGTCTTTTTCTGTCTGAGTCCAACTGAAGCCCAAGGCTACAAGTAATACAAGTATTGCTGCTAAAGTGACAAATTTCCTAAATGCTTTCATTATTGCTTATACCTTATTTCTACTTATGAAATTGCACTATCTTTCGCATTATTTTTAAAAGTTAATTTGGATATTAAATCATTCCATTTAACCGTAAGAAGAATAAGACAGAGGAAAATTCCTCCAAATATCAGTAATCCCATACCGGCAGCTTGAATTTCTGCCTCTGCCAAACTGCTGACAATCCATGCTATGGTGAAAGCTCCCCATAAAACAGATATTAGAGCCAATACCCACTTCGTTTTGGACATTTTTCCCGCTACCTGGAACTTTAAATAAACAAACCAAAAGGCCGATGCCACAAGTGCACCCAGAATCAACCAAAAAATAATCATACTAATATCACTCCTTATTCAACCTTACTATTTATTCCAGAAATCCTTTGTTGCATCTTCAACGCTAATCTTGCCATAACCGAACAAATCATCAAAGAATCTTAGGACTGGCCTTGCAGGGGTCCTTGTCCCCAATCTGACAAGATCATGATGCCATTCATCACTTTTATTGTAAGGACAAACTTTAATACAAATACCGCAGTCAGTACCGACTTCTGCCCACTGGGATAAACATTTCTCGCAGTCCATAGCCCATTTCTTCACACCACCATTTGTCGAAACGGTTGAAACATCAAAGCTGGGTTCTTTCTCTTTGGATATCGCACCTGAAGGACAGGCATCCGCGCATTTTCTGCAGTTTTTGCAAAATTCCATTGCTCCAAAAGTAATCGGCTTGTCAATAGCTAACGGCAAATCTGTAAACACTTTGCATATCCTAACTCTTGGCCCGAATTCAGGAGTAAGAAGAATACCAATTCTGCTCAATTCTCCCAAACCGGCTTGGACAGCCAGCGGAACGCTCAAAGCCGTATCATTGCCGCAAGCAATGGCGTGATAACCTAACCGCCGAATGAAAGCACTTACTTTATGCGCCGTAACACTCATATTGGAATAAATATTGGCTGTTGACGCCATTTCGAGAAAATCCGGAGCCCCTTGAAATCCTTCATAGCTCATTTCCAGAGCCATAACGACCACATTCGTAGGCTTAAAAGGCAATACGTTCGGAACACCTTTCATTGTTTTCATATCGAAAACAGTTTCAAAGACCCAACGTTCGTCATATGGGGCTATCCCGACCAAGCTTGCTCCGCAAAATTCTGCCGCTTTTTTAACAGCCTTGCTCGCAAGCTCAGGGCTGTCAAATTTATATACATCGGGATTTACTGGATAGTCCCATTTATATAATAGTCCTTGTGAAGCAAACCCTGGAGAATGATAACCATTAATATCACCCTCAATAGATCCCGCGCCCGCCATCAAGGCGTCCTCAAGCCTGCCCCTGCCCGGTCCTTCTTTTGAAGGAAATTCCCCGGTATGTTGACCGAAATAACGGGCGAACAAGGGGGCTGTTACCGGATCTCCCGCATAAGAGCGCATAATAACATTTTTACACTGATCATACCGCTTGTAATCGGCTGAAATTTCAACGGGCATATCATTATGCTGTACAATATCCGCCGCTTCAGCTATCCTGTCCACTCCCGGAACCCCCGTCAACTGATTCCCCAGTAAGGCTGCACCCGCTACCCCAACCCCCATTCCCAGTGAGGTTTTCAAAAAAAACCTCCTGCTTAGTTTCTTCGGGATACTCTTTTTTTCTTCCAGGTTCTTTGTGTTCTCATTACTTAAGTCCATACATGCATATCCTCCTTTTAAACTTTGTCTAAAAATTAGCATAGTTCAAAGTAATAGGATAGGTGTTTTCACTACTAAGGTAGCTTAAGCTACATCTGTTTCTGGATTGAAAGTGTATAATGAATATTAGATAATGGGATATTAGATAATAATAAACATTGACTCTATTTCTACTATGGTGGAGGTTGGTCATTTATGGAGCGATTAAACAGAGAAGAGTTTTCAATTATTTGCAAACGTGATAATATCTCCAAAGCATTAATTAACAAAGGGAGAGAATCACTTATTGCTAAGAATACAATGATAGCCTCTCCCGGTGACCTTCCAAATGAATTATGTTATGTCAATAAGGGTAGCGTATTCGCTTACGAATACTCCCCGAAAGGGAATGAACGAATAGTGGGAATTTTTGATGAAGGCAGTATATTATGGGAAACTTGTTTCCTTTTTCAAATACCTCTCACTTATTACTTTAAGACAACAAAGGACTCTTCTTTAATCTCTATAAAGCATAGTGACCTCATGAATTTATTAGCAACAGATTTGGATGTAACATTGTCTATTCTACGGTCGCTGACTAAAAAAATGGTTTCCATGATGAACCTGGTAGATGAACTACTCTTTTATAATACGGAATGGAGAATCTGCAATCTTCTTATAGTAATGGCCGAAAATTACGGTTTAAAAGAAGAGGCAAAGATTAAATTGAATATTAATATTACTCAACAGTTTGTGAGCAACCTGCTTGGTATTAATCGAGTCACGACCGTAAGAGTTATTCAAAAATTAAAAAAAATGAAGCTAATTGATTTTACTAATGGGTACTACTATATAAGAGATATTCAAAAACTAAAAGACTATCAGACAAAAATATAGCATAGCTGTTAAAAGTATTCCGTCCTTTGATGTATTTTCCTAACTTTAAGGAGTCATATTATAGAATTACTTAAACCCATTGCATTGCAGTATTCTGGTTAGACTATGTCTGCCTCTTTTCTTCCTGCAAGATAAGGCAATGCTTGAAAGTAACCTGTGTGGCCGTAGGTTCTTAACGGAAAATCCTCTTCCCTTATCACCTGCAAGGGCTGCCTCTATTGCTACGATTTAAGCAAGCAAATTAGATTGTGTTGCAATATCTTGAATAGAGCTAATAATTGAGTTGGTTTCAGTTATCTCTGAGAAACCTTTGTGTCTTTATCCACATTATCAATGTGTAATAGATAAATCACTAAGGCCTTTACGATTTCATTAAAATAATTGTTTTTACAAAGTGAACTTATAGTTGCCTGCTTTAAGCAGGTATAGCTTTATACTTAATCAGAATAACTGAACTATAAAGGATTATCGTCATACCTGGTTGACTTTTTCTTAAGTAGACTAAGGAGTTGATTGCCCAATGAATATGTCGAACGGCAAGAAAACCATAAAAAACACTAAAAATCTATATGATCAGGATCATAATTGGCAAGACATATTGGATTGTTGGAAAAGATGCATTGAGCAAAATGCAGATCCAAGGCAGATGTCTGTTATAAGAAAAGAAATTGCCGAATCATGGCTACGATCAAGGGATATGAATGTTAACCCATATACGTTTCATTCTGCCAATCTGCTTGATAGTGCAAAATTCGAAATGATAAAAAAGACCAAAAAACTGCTTCTCGACACAGCACTTCCAATTATCCATGAAACAGAAAAAATGTTACATTCGATCACCCCTTCTTGTATTACCAGCTTGGCCGATGAAAACTGCATTTTACTATATACACACAAAGATGCCCAACTTGAACTTGAGACCAATAAAATTAACATCGGGCCTGGGTTCTGTTTTTCCGAAAATGTGATTGGTACTCACGCTGTAGGGACTTGTCTTGCCCTTCAAGCTCCCGTGCAAATCAATGGCCCCGAACACTATTTCTATGGTTTAAAGAATCTTATTGCTTCAGCAGCAGCACCAATATTTTACGATGGATATTTAGTCGGATTATTTGGAATAACGACTGTTGTTAAGAGCAGTCACGATAAAATTTTAGCCCCTACATTTTTTAACATCTCCTGCTTAACGGCACGCGCTATACAAGGCCAGTTAGAGTTGTCACGCATCAATCGTAGACTCGCTTTAAAGAACCGTTTCTTACATACTACTCTTAGTTTTGTTTCTGAGGGATGTTTATTGACAGACGATCAAGGAACTATTATTCTAGCAAATGATTCAGCAAGACGAATGATTAACTTAAATGATGATAATGTGGATCTTATTATTGGCCGCAATCTTAATACAATTATTGACAATCAATCAATTATCCAAAGTGTAATAAAGTATCCTCAAAAAGCAGCCAATTTTGTGACAAGTATCCATATCGAAACAAAAAATAAGTATACGTGCTCAATGAATCCAATCATTAATCCCGAGAATGGGTGCCTTGAAGGGATTACTGTTATCCTAGATCCGCTTCCAAATAATAAAGCGGTAATTAAGTCACACTCTCAGTCTGATGCAAAATTTACTTTTCAAAACATTATTAGTACCAGTACAAAATTAAAACAAATTATTAGCCAAGCTCAGGTCTTCGCAAAAACTCCTGCTAACATTCTGATTCTAGGGGAAAGCGGAACAGGTAAAGAATTATTCGCTCAGGCAATACATAACGAATCCCGCCCCACCGATCCTTTTATAGCTTTAAATTGTGCTTCACTCCCAAGAAACCTTATAGAAAGTGAGCTTTTCGGCTATGAAAAAGGCTCTTTTACCGGTGCACTTAAAGATGGTCAAAAAGGAAAGATTGAATTAGCTAATGGCGGAACATTATTTTTAGACGAAATTGGCGATATGCCTCTTGATTTCCAACCGACACTCCTAAGAGTACTGGAGGATAAAAAGGTTATGCGTATAGGAGGAAATCGCAATATACCAGTAGATTTCAGAGTTATTGCTGCGACCAATCAAGACCTGGAAAAACTGGTAAAAGAAAAAAAATTTCGTGAAGATCTTTATTTTAGATTGTGTGTATTGCCGATATCTTTACCTCCTTTAAGAGAACGAGATGGAGATATTGAAATACTGACAAGATATTTTTTAAATATTTTTTCTAATAAAGAAAATAGTATTATACCTAAGATTACAGAGGAGGCATGGGAGTTATTACGTAATTATTCATGGCCCGGCAATATCAGAGAATTGGAAAATTGCCTGTTTTATGCAATCAGTGCATCGCAAAAAGACTGCATACAGTTATCGGATTTTCCTGAAAGAATACGGCACAGACCCGATTCATATTTAAGCCAAGAAGCCAACCAAAAGAAAATTCCATTTTTCGCAAATACCTTAGTTAATCCAAATAGTGATATATATCAGAAATCTAATCAACTATTATCGATTAGCCAAATAGAAAAACAAGCTATTGAAACCACAATGCGATGCTTAAATAATGATACAAAAAAAGTTTCTGAAATCCTAGGAATATCCAGAACTACTCTTTACCGGAAACTAAGTGAATACCAAATAAGTATAACAAAGTAAATTAATCATTGAATTAATTGGAGTCCTATGTCTCCCAGCACACTATCAAGAGTTGATATGTTTATTGTTGGCCAGAAATAATCGTTCTTAAAAATTGTATCATTCCATACACTTGAAATTTATTTATCATAGATTCACATTTAGCACTAATTGAGGATTAGCAACTTTAATCCCATAAATCTTTTCCAACTCACTAATACACCTAGCAAATTTAATAGGATTAGTATTGCCGATACCTCTTTAGCGAAGATAGCATACTTAACATGGACATACAGTGTTTTAAATAACCTTTAAGCTGTTTGAATGTTTAGATTGAAGAATTATATGGAGAAATAATATAACCGCCTAAATTGGCGGATAATTTCAAAATTATATAGCAAAAGAGACCTCGAAACAGGTCTCTTAGTTTGTTCAAATTCATTATTTTTGCCTAGGCTCCTGACTAGGTTTTTGACTAGGAACTTACAGATACTTATAGTAATTTGCGGTATTTACTGCGATATAACTATTAACACAAAATATCATCAAACCGTTGGTACGCAAGTATTTGAAGGTCTATGCTTTAAAATGTTATCCGTTTAAATGAGCCTAGAATCAGTTAAAATTAGCTGGATAGGTGTGCCACTACCCAAACCTAAATTCGAACGGTTTAACGGCTTAAAGACGCTTTAAAAGCGAGATTTATTATTACTAATTGCTATTCTATTTCACTTGGCTTTATTCAATTTCTAGTCATTTTTATTATAAAAAAAGACCTTTTTTTACAGGTCTTTTCTATTGTTCTAATTCATTATTTTGTTGACCGAATTTTGACCCAATACTTACGGATTCTTAGAGATATTTACGAGTATTTATCCTTAATTATGGACAAGTTGTCCAACCCCCATATCTTTTCGAAAACAGCAAATCCTTTTGTATCAACGCTTCTAGCGTTTCATTTTGTTTTCACCATTTAGTAAAATGGTGGGTTTGAGAGGACTCGAACCTCCGACCCCTGCGATGTCAACGCAGTACTCTAACCAGCTGAGCTACAAACCCAAAATTGGTGCCGAAGACCGGAATCGAACCGGTACGAGGGGTAAACCTCGCGGGATTTTAAGTCCCGTGCGTCTGCCAGTTCCGCCACTTCGGCGTTTGGAGGCGGCACCCAGATTTGAACTGGGGGATAAAGGTTTTGCAGACCTCTGCCTTACCACTTGGCTATGCCGCCATAAGTTTTTGGAGCGGGTGACGAGATTCGAACTCGCGACTTTCACCTTGGCAAGGTGACACTCTACCACTGAGTTACACCCGCATGATCATGGTGCCTCAGGACGGAATCGAACCGCCGACACGAGGATTTTCAGTCCTCTGCTCTACCGACTGAGCTACCGAGGCATAATCGATGTTCGAGGCACGATGTTCGATGTTCGAACTTGTGTATGCCTCTGCGGTATCTAATCCGCAATAGTTGATCTATAATTCCAAGTACCGTGGTGACTATTCGCTATGGAATTTAACTTCCACCTTTCGAACTTCGAACCACGAACTTCGAATATCGCGTATGGCGACCCCGATCGGATTTGAACCGACGATCTCCTGCGTGACAGGCAGGCGCTTTAAACCACTAAGCTACGGGGCCAATTCGGTATTCAGGCACGACGTTCGATATTCGAACCTTCGTATTCCTCTACAGTAAGTTTCCCGATGTTCAGTTCGTACCTTCCGCTCTTCAAGCAATATCTTAATATGCTTTTTCGAACTTCGCGCGTCAAACTTCGAACTTCGAGTTTGGTGGGCGATGACAGGATCGAACTGCCGACATCCTGCTTGTAAGGCAGGCGCTCTCCCAGCTGAGCTAATCACCCAGGCTTGCTGTGACGAATTATAGTATACACAAATATCGATGGTGTGTCAAAGGATTTTTTGCGTAAAAACAAGACATCTTCTGATGGATTGTTATTTCACAGCAAGCGAAAAGACCCGGGTAAAACCGGGTCTTCGTTTACCTTGAGACTGTCAGCTGGTCGATACTTTTTCTTCCGCACGAATTTCCTCATAATTGATTGAGCGGGTATGCATTGTATGCGACCACTCTTTCTTGTTGCGGTGAATGAACCCGGCAATAATGATCGGTATCCAGCTGTACATAAAGATCGGATACAGAATCAAGCCAAAATAGGCCTTGGTAGGCTTTTTGTCCAAGTACAGGGACAATATGGCAAAAACAATAACACTTCCGGAAAGAACCTGCCAGACACCTGCAGGAATATAGTCAATAAACAAGTTGACATAATAAGGGCGCAGAAAGAATAACACCTGCATCACAATAAACGAAGCCGAAATAATCAAGAAGAACGGCTGAAAGAGATGCATCGCTGCATCAAAATACAGCCACTTTTTCTCGCGGAATCCTTTTACAAGAAGAATAGGCAAATATCTGCAGGCAACGTCAACCTGCCCCTGAGCCCAGCGTTTCCTCTGATGACAGGACTGTACAAAACTAAGCGGCTTCTCGTCATAAACGACCGCGTCATGCGCCCAGCTGGTTTTTATCCCATATACCAAGGCTTTCATCGTAAACTCGAGATCTTCAACCAAAGAGTGAGCTCCCCAGCCAAATTTCTTAAGTACATCGTAGGAAATACACATCCCCGTACCAGCCAGGGTATTGGAAACTCCGAAATTAAACCTGGCCAGCTGTACCAGCCTGTTCATCATCCAAAATGCAATTGAAAACGAAGTGGTGACCCAGGTATCATAAGGGTTCTTGGAATCCACATAGCCTTGAATGATTTGATCTCCCTGACAGAGCTTTTTATTCATCTCTCTGAGGAAATTATCCTTGACGAGATTATCGGCATCAAACAAAACAAAAGCATCATACGTATGGTCTAAAGCAAAAATCTTCGCAAATAAGTATTCCAAGGCATAGCCTTTCCCGCGTTTTATCTCATCAAAACGCTTGTACACATTGGCTCCAGCCTTTTTTGCCAGGTAAGCAGTGTTATCCGTGCAATTATCGGCAACAACAAAGACATCAAAAAGTTCTCTCGGATAATCCAGATTTTTAAGGTTGTTAATCAGCGGCGCGATTACCCTTTCCTCATTATGAGCTGCAACGACAATCGCAAATCTATTCTTGGGCTCGAATTCGTCATTTTCAGATTTCCGGTGCATCCCTAGAATTGATAAAATAAAATAATACAAAGTCACAAAAATAATGATGACTTGTAGAGAAATCATAATAATGTTAAAAATTTCTTGCATGATACTGGAAAAGCTATCCAAAAATCTTACCCCCCTCAATTTATCAATTTTAGCAGATATTACTGCTGCCTGCAATAAGACTTGTACAATATCTTAAGAATATATTTTATTATTCTTTTAAGGCAGCGAAGATACACAAATGTTTATATTTAAACATTTTTTTGAAAGTCAGTCATCGATAGAACCATTTATTTTTTACGTCTGAATAATTTATAGATGATGATGGAGGCAAAACCAATCATCATCACGATTAACAGCAGGCTGATCTTTAACGCCAAAAAGACGGAAGACCAGTAGGTACCGGCAACCTGTGTCCCGCTTACGAAAGGTATCATATTACGGAACAGCGCTCCAATACCCTGCCCTATGATCACCATCAGGATAATTCCGACGGTTATTAACAGTATTCCCAGAAGACCGATTGGACTATCCGAATGTCTTTTATTTAATTTCTGCCTTTTCCACCAATAGTATTCTACTAAAAGTTCACGACGAATACGCTCCCACATTTGTCGTCACCTCAGTATATCCTATGAAAAAGACAAAGCCTCAAGTACGAATTCGACGGATTTTTCCATCTGGTCAATTTCGACATATTCTTCGCGGGTATGCGGTTTATGATTACCGAGGCCCAGTGCCAGACATGGTATGCCGCGGGAATTTAAGATATTGGCATCAAGTCCTCCGCCAGTTGAAGTTAACTCCGTGTGAATGCCGAGCTTCTTCCCTGCCTTCAGTAAATTCTGAACAGCAGGATGTGCCGGATCTATGCAGAACGCTTCATAGGCAAGTTCCTTTGTATAGCTGAAATTTGCCTGGTTCTTAGCTGCAACAGTTTCAAATTTCTCAAGAATTTTATCAGCTTCAATTTCAAGTTTGGCTTGATGGTGACTTCGTACCTCTGCCGTAATTTGTACCTTTTCAGCAACCACATTACGCGCTGTTCCGCCGGTAATGATCCCGAAATTACTCGTTGTTTCCTGGTCTATCCTTCCTGATTTCAAGTCCGCAATGGCTTTGGACACAACAACAATTGCATTCA
The DNA here is from genome assembly GCF_047652685.1 of Dehalobacter sp. CP. NCBI lineage: Bacteria > Bacillati > Bacillota > Clostridia > Eubacteriales > Desulfitobacteriaceae > Dehalobacter > Dehalobacter sp. CP. Next base: position 165,844 of record NZ_CP157399.1, on the reverse strand, counting down.
CGCCCGTTTCCGGTGCCAAGCCCGCATGTGCAGCTTTACCCTGAACAACCAGATCAAGCGTGATATGAGAAGGTGCTGCGTGAACTACGGTACCCACAGGGCCGTCACCATCTAAAACATAGCCGAAGTCAGCTTTAAGGGCATAATCAAGATTTTTTATGCCATAGAGACCAATTTCTTCCTGCACGGTCAGAACAACTTCAACCGGGCTATGCAGGATATGCTTGTCTTCTTGAAGCCTGCTCAGTACTGCGAGTATCACGGCTATTCCAGCTTTATCATCCGCCCCTAGGATGGTCTGTCCATCGCTGCGAATGACCCCTTCCTCAATCCGGGGTGTCATTCCTTCGATCGATGCTACCGTATCCATATGAGCTGCAAGCATGATCACCGGTGCACCCTCACAGTTGCCCGGCAGTACTGCAATCAGGTTGCCTGTATCACTACCGGTCCTGACGGCGGAATGGTCCTCATAGACATCAGCACCGAGCTCCTTCAGCCTTCGTTTCAGATAGCCTGCGAGTTTCCCTTCTTTTTTGGACGGACTGTCAATGGAAACAAGCTTAAGAAATTCATCCGTAACATTGATTGACATAGTTACCTCCGATCACTCATGCTTTCACTCATAGAATAAACAACCGCCCTATTATTTAGACGGATTTTCTTGGGATAATTCGTCAACATATAAATAATATTTTCCAGTGCCTCATTAACTATTAAAATATCATCTGACTTTATCATGAAACAAACACTATCATCCTATGTGTATGGCTCAAAAATATTTTTCACGGCAAACCAGATGTTAACCCGGTATAGTACTATACCGGGTTGCAAGTCAGCCCTATTCCAGTTCGTGAATAAGCAGTCCGCTTCTCAGTTTGGGTTCAAACCAGGTAGATTTGGGTGGCATAAGCTTATCTGCATCAGATACGGCAAAAAGTTCATCAATCGATGTCGGATACATCGAAAAAGCAAGTTTCATATCACTGGCCACCCGCTTTTCCAGTTCCTTCAGGCCACGTATACCACCGACAAAATCGATTCGTTTATCCGTTCTGACATCTTTGATATCCAGGATCGGTGTTAAGAGATAATTTTGCAGCAGTGAAACATCCAAGCCTTCCACAGGATCATCGCAAAGAATCTCATCCCTAGCCTCCAGTTTATACCATGATTCTTCCAAATACATGCCAAAGACCGCTTTTTTCTGAGGTTTATAGGGTTCAGCCCCCATTTTGGTTACAATAAATGCTTTTTCTATTTCATTCAGCAGGGCATCTTTCTGATAACCATTAAGATCTTTGACCACTCTATTGTAATCCAGGATCATCAGTTGATCGTGCGGGAAAAGGACAGAAAGAAAATAGTTGAATTCTTCCTCTCCGTTAAAACCGGGATGGGCGTCTCTTCTGCGCAAGCCTACTTTTACCGCCGAAGCCGCTCTGTGGTGTCCATCCGCAATATAGATGCTCCGGGTATTTTGAAATCCGGAATAGATCGCAGCCAAATCATGATCCCCGTCTATTTTCCAAACGGTATGTCTGATTCCGTCCGGAGCAGTGAAATCATAGAGGGGGCTTTCTTGTTTAATTCGGCTGACAACCTCATTAATTCCCTGTTGAGACCGATAAGCCAAAAAGATCGGGCCGGTCTGGGCCTTGCAAATGTCGACATGATTGATTCTGTCAATTTCCTTATCTTCTCTGGTTTTTTCATGTTTTTTGATAACATTGTTCAGGTAATCATCAATCGCGGCACAACCGACCAGGCCCGTCTGGGAACGGCCATCCATCACCAGTTCATACACATAATAGCAGGGTCTATCCTCCCTGACAAAAACGCCGTTTTGGATCATTTCCTGCAGACTGTCTCTCGCTCTCTCATAGACCCGGGTATCATAAGGACTGACCTCAGGAGCGAACTGGGTCTCTGCCCGGTCAATCTGCAAAAACGACAACGGTTCTTTTCTTACTTCAGCTAATGCTTCTTCGCGGTTATAGACATCATAAGGAAGTGCCGCGACTTTCGCAGCAAGTTCTTCCCTCGGCCGCAGCGCTTTAAACGGTCTGATCGTAGCCAAATCCAACCCTCCCAATACCAACAATATCAACAATATCAACTTTCATTATTTTACGATTTTGACTCTGTAGACTCCTTCAATCGCTTCAATTTTCTGCTTTATTTCCGGTGTGGATGGTGCCTCAATATCAACCAAGGTATAGGCATACTGGCCTTTGCTTTTATTAATCATATCAGAGATATTAATATTCTCCTGAGCCAGGGCCGAAGTGAACTGACCAATCATATTCGGGATATTTTTGTGATGAATCGCGAGACGGCCGGCATTATCCGGATAACCGTTGTCACAGTCGGGATAGTTCACGGAGTTTCTGATCGTGCCGTTTTCAAGATAATCCATGAGCTGGCTGACAGCCATCACCGCACAATTATCCTCTGATTCACAGGTGGAAGCTCCCAGGTGCGGAATAGCAATGACTTCATTTAGGGGCGCCATTTTAGGAGTAGGAAAGTCGGTAACATATTTGAATACCTTGCCAACTTTTAGTGCTGCAATCATATCTTCTTCATTGACTAAAGAATCGCGCGAGAAATTTAGAATGCGGACGCCGTTCTTCATCATCTTGAAGGCTTCTTCATTCAGCATCCCTTGAGTTGCATCGGACAAAGGTACATGGATGCTGATGAAATCACATTCTTTATAAATCTCCGCCAAGGATTTGCTGGGCTTGATATATTTAGACAAATGCCAGGCTGAGCGGACAGAAATGAACGGATCATACCCATATACTTCCATGCCAAGTTTCATCGCCGCATTCGCTACGAGAACCCCAATCGCTCCAAGCCCGATTACACCAAGTTTCTTGCCGCTGATTTCAATACCTGCATACTTGGCCTTATTTTTCTCAACAAGTTTAGCAATAACCGGATCATCTTTAACAGTATTTACCCAGTTTACGCCGTCGATAATGTCACGGGATGCCAGAAACAGTCCGGCAAGTACCAATTCCTTAACACCATTGGCATTAGCCCCCGGTGTATTAAAAACAACAATCCCTTTTTCAGCGCATTTATCAAGCGGTATATTGTTCACTCCTGCTCCGGCCCGGGCAATTGCCTGCAGAGAATCCGGCAGGTTCAGTTCATGAACACTGGCACTTCTGACCAGAATGGCATCCGCCTCTTCATAGTTATCCGTAATAGCATATTCGTCCGAGAAATTGTCCAGCCCAATCCTAGCAATCGGATTTAAACAATTGATTTTAAACATACAGACACTCCTTTACTCCTGATTGTATAAAGATGATTTTCTTTCTCAGATGTTTTCTTCTTCAAATTTCTTCATGAATGCGACTAACGCCTTCACGCCTTCCATGGGCATCGCATTGTAAATGCTCGCTCTCATTCCTCCGACTGAGCGATGACCTTCTAAATTCACCAAGCCGGCCTCTTTGGCTTCTTTGGTAAATTTCTTGTCCAGTTCTTCTGATCCGGTTACAAACGGCACATTCATCAGTGAACGGTCTTTCTTAACCACTGTTCCTTTAAACATTCTGCTGGAATCAAGATAGTCATATAAGATTGCGGCTTTTTCCTCATTGATTCTTTTCATGACTTCGAGTCCGCCAAGTTTTTTCAGCCATTTAAATACTTTGCTGCAAATATAAATGCCATAGGCCGGCGGTGTGTTATAGAGCGACTTGTTGTCTGCCTGTGTTTTGTATTTCAACATGGTAGGCGTTCCCGGCAGCACATCATCAGTAATCAAGTCTTCCCGGATAATGACGACGACAACACCGGCCGGGCCGACATTTTTTTGAGCCCCGGCAAAGATCAAACCATATTTGCTTACATCTACAGGTTCAGACAAAAAATCCGAAGACATGTCCGCAACCAAAATTTTGTCACCGGTTTTGGGCAGTTCTGCAAACCTTGTTCCGTAGATGGTGTTATTATGGCAAATGTATACATAGTCGGCGTCCTCGGAGATCTTCAGATCTTTCAGATCAGGAATATACGTATATGTTTTGTCTTCTGAGGAAGCAAGGACATTAATTTTACCGTAGATCTTTCCTTCCTGAATTGCTTTTTTAGCCCACTGTCCGGTGTTAAGGTAATCGGCAACCCTGTTCTTCATTAAATTCATTGGGACCATGGCAAACTGTTGTGATGCACCGCCTTGCAGGAATAGTACCTTATAATTATCTGGGATATTTAGCAAATCTCTAAGATCCTGCTCCGCATCACCAATAATTTTTTCAAAAGCTTTGGAGCGATGGCTCATTTCCATCACGGACATCCCCGTGACATCATAATCCAGCATTTCCTCAGCAGCTTCTTTGAGAACTTCTTCAGGCAATACTGCCGGTCCTGCAGAAAAATTAAATACTCTTGTCATTGTAAATTCCTCCTCCATTATCATATTAGTATTCTTTCACTTTTGTATAGCGCTATGAAAAAAAGCAAAATCCACCCCAGTGTTGGGGCGGATATTCCGCGGTGCCACCCAAGTTTTAGCCATTTCTTCATAAAGTGACAACGTCTTTCATCTGCAGAAATACATAAATAAAACCTCTAATCCCAAAATCAGGGACGAGAGGTATTCCCGCGTTGCCACCCATGTTGCCAAATCGGCCAACTTATGTCCGCGATATCGGGCGGAACCCGCACAATTCATCATCGGCCACTCCAGGATGGAATCTCATTACATGTTGGCTGACTTGCACCGGCCATCAGCTCTCTGAACAACATTTAAATCAGACTTTCCTCTCATCGTGTTTGAGCATATAGGTTATTTTCAATATAGTAATGTATCCGGGATGATTTGTCAAGTGGATAGATAATCTTCATTTTTCTCCATCCAATTGTGCAGATAAACCCCCTCTATACATAAGAAACAGAGCACCCATTGATGCTCTGTCCTCATTTCTTAATTAACCTTTGCCACCAGTAAATCGCGTCTGTTGATATTGCTCTGTTTGTTGGTATTGTACTGTCTTTTGCTGATAAGGAACATTACAGCAGGGCATAGTCGGAAAGCAAATTACTGGATAATAACACGTACATGCATACGAATAAAAGCCTTTTCCAAAAAGGTGCATTTTTTGTTACCTCCTCGTATAAATTTTTTAAACAAAGTAGATTTAGATTTTATATTCCCATTATATTCCATACTACTTTTTTTGAAATTAGTCCATATATTTTATTAAATTTTTAACCAAACAAAGACCTGGCAAATAGTATAAACAGGGGTGATTAACATGTATTCGATTGTGCTTTCTTTAAATAAACGTCAGCTTTATGTGTCCGAAAACAGTCAAATCATCAGGACCTATCCGGTTGGTATCGGGAAAACAGCGACACCTACTCCAATCGGATCTTATGAAATCATTAGTAAAGTACCAAATCCCGGAGGCGTATTTGGTGTGATGTGGCTTGGACTCAGCATCCCTGGATATGGAATCCATGGTACAAATAATCCTCAGTCAATTGGCCGACAAGTTTCTAAAGGCTGTATCCGCATGCTTAATAAAGATGTCTTAGAGCTCGCTAGAATTATCCCCACTGGCACCTCAGTCACTATCCGTTCTTAATTAATAATACCCCTATTGTCCGCCAATCGGTCAGATTTGTATCTGCCTAGACCTATTTTCCGTATCGTCGCTCCAGGAGGTTCCTCAAACTTTCTAGGCGAACACCCTCACTCCATTAATGTAAAGAGACTACATCACTGGATGTAGTCTCTAATTACCTGGCAACGTCTTATCTTCCCTTACAGTATTTTCAGCCCAGGAGGATACTCAACCGTAACCGTCTAATAAGTCGGTGTATGGAAACATCACTAAAGCAGTGAGATAATATCCTCTAAACTAGAGTTATTGGAGTTTTTCAAGTTTACTTTAAAAACTCCAAAAGGAGGAGTTAGTGATGGATAGCAGAGAAGCCACTCGACAATATCGATTGAATCAGTGGGCCCAGCGCATCCGTGAATGCCGCAGCAGCGGGCAGAAAATTGCCGACTGGTGTGCGGAGCACGGTTTAAGCGAGACGACTTACTTCTACTGGCTGAAACGTGTCCGTGAAGCAGCCTGCGAAGCCCTTCCCGCGCTGAATGCCGAAAAGAATCCAATCGTGCCGGTAAATATTGCGTTTCCTGTAGCCGACGCTGACCATAAACGTCAGGACTCATCAGCAGATATTGTTGTGAGCTTGGGTGCCGTAAGCTTGGAAATCCACAACAGCGCAGCACCTGCCTTAATAGAAAATACCTTGAGGGCGCTCCAAAATGTTCGGTGATATCTCCAAAGCAGAGAAAATCTATATCGCCTGCGGGTATACCGACATGCGCAAATCCATTAACGGGCTGGCCGCTTTAGTCCAGCAGAACTTTCAGCTAAACCCATTCCAGAACAGTCTGTTTCTCTTCTGCGGCCACCGGCATGATCGACTGAAAGCACTCTACTGGGAAGGCGATGGCTTCGTATTATTATATAAGCGGCTGGAAGCCGGTAAATTCAGGTGGCCGAAGAATTCCGAAGCAGTCCGCAACGTCACTTCCCAGGAGTTTCGCTGGCTTATGGAAGGACTGTCCATTGATCAACCAAAAGCCGTAAAAAAACTGGGTAAAGAGAAGTGTTTTTCCCTGTAAAAACTTTGGGAAAAGTGCCGAAAGTCCGCATAAATGCTGGATTGTTTGGTATTTTTATGGTAAAATATAAGCAGCGAAAAACGCAAAGGATATCGTAATTTGATGAGTACGGCTGAACAGATCAAAACGCTGGAAAATCGCATATCCGAACTGGAGAAGGAAAATAGACTCCTTCTGGAAACCGTACACCATCTAACGCGTAAACTCTATGGCCGAAGCACAGAGAAGACATCCGTTCTATCCTTAGGACAGATGTCTCTTTTTAATGAAGCGGAAACCGAGACCGATCCGAAGTCCAAGGAACCTGACTTGAAAAAGGTCGAGGGTTACCGGAGAAAGAAAGTAAATGGCCGGCGGGAAGAACTTTTAGAAAATCTGCCGCATGAAAAAAAGCTCTGTACCCTTGTTGAAGATGAACGTTTTTGCGAAACGTGCAATACCCCGCTTAAATCCGTCGGTGAAAAATTTGTGCGTACAGAAGTTGAATATATTCCGGCTAAGCTTAGGGTAATTGACCTTTACCGTGAGACCTTCGAATGCCGCAGCTGCCGCAAAAATGGTCTGCCTTACATGGAGAAATCCCCGATACCTGATTCGGTTATTCAGCACTCCTTAGCGACTCCTTCCACAGTGGCTTGGGTCATGCACCAGAAGTTTGTAAACGCGCTTCCCCTTTACCGTCAGGAAAAAGAGTGGAAGACGCTCGGTTTGTCTTTAAGCCGCGCTACCATGGCTAACTGGATCATAGCTGCGTCCCGCGATTGGCTGACCCCCATCCTAAAAGTTATGCATCAAGAGCTCCTTAAAGAAAAATATATTCATGCTGATGAGACTCCTGTTCAGGTGATGAATGAGGAAGGTCGCAAGAATACAAGTGATTCTTACATGTGGGTATACACTACCGGAAAGCATACTGAGCATCCTATCCGGATCTTTGAGTATGAGCCCGGAAGAAATGGAATTTACCCACAAAAATTTCTGGAGGGATTTAAGGGATACCTTCACTCGGATGCTTACGCCGGTTACAAAAAGGTCGAGAACATCATACGCTGTCTTTGCTGGTCACATCTTCGCAGAAATTTTGTCGATGCTTTGCCTAAAGACATCCGTGGTCCCGATGATACGCTATCTGGTCAGGGGATTACTTATTGCAACAAACTTTTTGAAATTGAAAGTACTCTTGAAAATCTGACAAGTGAAAAACGCAAATTCGAACGTCTGAAACAGGAAAAACCAGTATTGGATGCTTTTTGGGCATGGATTGATTCTGTCGAAAACAAAGTTCTTCCCAAATCCAAACTGAGTAAGGCCTTAAATTATGCTTTAAACCAAAAGCAAGAACTGATGAATTATCTGGAAGACGGTAACTGCTGTATTTCCAATAACCTGGCAGAAAACTGTATTCGGCCCTTCACTATTGGACGCAAAAACTGGCTGTTCAGCGGAAGTCCCAGAGGAGCCGCGGCAAGCGCAGCCGTTTACAGTATGATTGAAAGCGCTGAAGCCAATGGCCTAAGTCCTTACAAATATCTTTACTATATTCTTAACCGGCTACCGGGTGAACAGTTCGGTCAGTATCCTGAAATCCTTGAGGATTATCTGCCGTGGAGTCCGGAAGTTCAGGAAATCTGTAAATAGAGCAAAACCTCAGTTTACACTGGGTTTTGCTTTTTTTCT
>NZ_CP157399.1:0-155000 GCF_047652685.1 Dehalobacter sp. CP | reverse complement strand
TTAAGCCCCTAGCCCATTCAGTGCTCTACCCCCGTATTTCATCCATTGAGGCTAGCCCTAAAGCTATTTCGGGGAGTACCAGCTATCTCCGTGTTCGATTGGCATTTCACCCCTACCCACAGTTCATCCCCTGCCTTTTCAACGACAGTGAGTTCGAGCCTCCAATGAGTTTTACCTCACCTTCACTCTGACCATGGGTAGATCACACGGTTTCGGGTCTGCAACATGCAACTAGTCGCCCTATTTAGACTCGCTTTCGCTTCGGCTCCGTATCTTAAATACTTAACCTCGCTGCATATCACAACTCGCCGGTTCATTCTACAAAAGGCACGCCATCACACTATTACTAATGCTTTGACTGCTTGTAAGCATACGGTTTCAGGTTCTATTTCACTCCCCTCCCGGGGTGCTTTTCACCTTTCCCTCACGGTACTTGTTCACTATCGGTCGCCAAGTAGTATTTAGCCTTGGGGAGTGGTCTCCCCTGCTTCCCACGGGGTTTCTCGTGTCCCGCGGTACTCAGGATACTCTCTAAGTCAGTCTTCTTTTCGCTTACAGGGGTTTTACCTCCTATGCCGGAACTTTCCAGTTCGCTTCAGCTAAAAATCCTGACCCGTTTTAAGAGTCCTACAACCCCGACCTCCGAAGAGATCGGTTTGGGCTAGTCCCGTTTCGCTCGCCGCTACTCTGGGAATCGATTATTCTTTCTTTTCCTCCGGGTACTTAGATGTTTCAGTTCCCCGACTTGCCTTCGCTGTACCTATTTATTCAGTACACGATATCCAAATATGACTCTGGATGGGTTGCCCCATTCGGACATCCACGGATCTATGCCTGCTTACGACTCCCCGTGGCATTTCGCTGTTAACCGCGTCCTTCTTCGGCTCTTGGCGCCTAGGCATCCACCGTATGCCCTTTATATCTTGACCTTCTGGTTCTTTCCTCGACTTGTTATAGATGATTTGAATGTTTCCTATGCGCTTAGTAATTTTACCTGACGGAGCATGGATGCTCCTAAGTTCAAATTTGCCATGGATGGCATTAGAATTTGAACTTCAGATCTTTGTTGTCTTTACTTTCGCATTTCGCATTCTGCTTCTTTCGTTGTGCAGTTTTCAAAGAACAAGGATGTTCGAGTGTCGCGATGCCATGGATGGCAAGGAGCGACAAAGAACGTCTGCAGACTTTCTCTGCAGCAGGATCGTCAGTTTAACATTTCTGTTTCTGCTTTGCAATCCTTATTTTTTTTCCATACTTACCAGAATCTCTGATATGTATGGACATTATTTGAGTGTTTCTTTTACACATTACTGTGCTCAGGTCACTCAAAACTAAACAACAAGAAATCAATTGCTAAACTCACCTTACTTGAGAGTCAGTCCAGTTTGCACTGCTTTACTCTAAGTACCGACCTTGGAGTAGATTGAAGTCTAGCTTCAATCGGTTCTCCCTAGAAAGGAGGTGATCCAGCCGCACCTTCCGATACGGCTACCTTGTTACGACTTCACCCCAATCATCTACCCCACCTTCGACGGCTGGCTCCTTACGGTTACCCCACCGGCTTCGGGTGTTGCAAACTTTCGTGGTGTGACGGGCGGTGTGTACAAGGCCCGGGAACGTATTCACCGCAGTGTGCTGACCTGCGATTACTAGCGATTCCGACTTCATGCAGGCGAGTTGCAGCCTGCAATCCGAACTGAGAACGGCTTTCTCGGATTTGCTTCACCTCGCGGCTTCGCTTCCGTCTGTACCGTCCATTGTAGCACGTGTGTAGCCCAAGACATAAGGGGCATGATGATTTGACGTCATCCCCACCTTCCTCCGGTTTGTCACCGGCAGTCTATCTAGAGTTCTCAGCTTTACCTGTTAGCAACTAAATATAGGGGTTGCGCTCGTTGCGGGACTTAACCCAACATCTCACGACACGAGCTGACGACAACCATGCACCACCTGTCTCAACTTTCCCCGAAGGGCACTCCCATATCTCTACGGGATTAGTTGGATGTCAAGCCTTGGTAAGGTTCTTCGCGTTGCGTCGAATTAAACCACATGCTCCACCGCTTGTGCGGGCCCCCGTCAATTCCTTTGAGTTTCAACCTTGCGGCCGTACTCCCCAGGCGGAATGCTTATTGTGTTAACTGCGGCACAGAAGGGGTCGATACCCTCTACACCTAGCATTCATCGTTTACGGCGTGGACTACCAGGGTATCTAATCCTGTTCGCTCCCCACGCTTTCGCGCCTCAGCGTCAGTTACAGTCCAGAAAGTCGCCTTCGCCACTGGTGTTCCTCCACATCTCTACGCATTTCACCGCTACACGTGGAATTCCACTTTCCTCTCCTGTCCTCAAGCCATACAGTTTCCAATGCTTTACGGAGTTAAGCTCCGCACTTTCACATCAGACTTATATAGCCGCCTACGCGCCCTTTACGCCCAATGATTCCGGACAACGCTTGCCCCCTACGTATTACCGCGGCTGCTGGCACGTAGTTAGCCGGGGCTTCCTCGTTAGGTACCGTCAATCTCAAGCATTATTCACACTTAAGCCGTTCTTCCCTAACAACAGTATTTTACAACCCGAAGGCCTTCTTCATACACGCGGCGTTGCTCCGTCAGACTTTCGTCCATTGCGGAAGATTCCCCACTGCTGCCTCCCGTAGGAGTCTGGGCCGTGTCTCAGTCCCAGTGTGGCCGTTTACCCTCTCAGGCCGGCTACTGATCGTCGCCTTGGTAGGCCTCTACCCCACCAACTAGCTAATCAGACGCGGGTCCATCCCTAAGCGCTAGCATTTTCAGAGGCCAGCTTTCTTCTCCAAGAGATGCCTCTCGGACAATACATCCGGTATTAGCAGCCGTTTCCAGCTGTTGTCCCGGTCTTAAGGGCAGGTTACCCACGCGTTACTCACCCGTTCGCCACTAAGCTCCACCTGACACCCAGTGCTTTTCCTTCATACTCAATATGTGTTGGCACTTATTTAATGCGTGGTGCGCTCTCTTCGTTCGCGCACTCGCTTGCTCCACATATCTATGTGCAAAGCACTCGGTGTCAGGCGTAGCTCCGTTCGACTTGCATGTGTTAGGCACGCCGCCAGCGTTCGTCCTGAGCCAGGATCAAACTCTCCATAAAAACTATTTACGGAGCTTGATTCAGCTCTTGTTTTACTAAAATTCATTGACGAGTCTAGCTTTTTAATTCATTCTTGTTGTTCAGTTTTCAATGACCTTTTGGCTCGCTGTGTCCCGAGCGCTTAGTTATAATAACAAAGTTACCGGAACCTTTCAAGCATCTTAATCCCAGTTTAAACATCACTAGGTCAAGAATGCTTCGTTTTTTCTACAAAATTCTACGAATATCTAAAGGATAATCATTTTCTTAATTAAATATTCATTTATATTAATCTTCTCTGGATTTCATGGTAGGAAATAAGATAACGTCCCTGATAGAGGCTGAATCTGTCAGAAGCATGACGAGCCTGTCAATCCCAATGCCAAGTCCGCCTGTAGGCGGAAGTCCATATTCAAGCGCTTGAAGAAAGTCTTCATCCATCATGTGCGCCTCATCGTCACCCTTTTCTCTTTCCAGAACCTGTTTTTCAAATCTCCCTCTCTGATCAATGGGGTCATTTAACTCCGAGAACGCATTTCCTGCCTCTCTACCATAAATAAATACCTCAAACCTGTCCGTATACTCAGGATTTTCTGCATTTCTTTTAGCGAGAGGAGAAATTTCTACAGGATGACCGATGATAAAAGTTGGTTGAATAAGTTTTGGTTCAACAAATTCTTCAAAAACCTCATTGATAATTTTGCCCTTGGTTTCCAGGGCATTAATTTGCAGCCCTTTCTCCATGGCAACTTTTCTGGCTTCTTCATCGGTTTCAATTTGGGTAAAATCTATTCCAGCATACTCTTTAATTGCGTCAAGCATCGGCAAGCGGCGCCAGGGCTTCGCGAAATTAATCTTCTCACCCTGATAAGTAACTTCCTGGGTATGAAGAACTTTCTCCACAATATAAACGATCATATCCTCTGTAAGGTTCATAATATCTTCATAATTTGCATAAGCCTGATATAGTTCCATCATGGTAAATTCAGGGTTATGCTTAATTGAAATTCCTTCATTTCGGAAATTACGGCCAATTTCAAATACCTTTTCAAAACCGCCCACAATCAGCCTCTTAAGCGGAAGTTCCAGAGCTATCCTCATGTATAACTGCATATCAAGCGCGTTATGATGCGTAATAAAAGGCTTTGCAGTCGCACCGCCTGCGATCGGAAGCAGCGTAGGCGTCTCAACCTCCAGAAATCCTTTCTCTTCCAGGTATTCACGCATCGTTCTGATAATTTTATTTCTGGTGATAAATGTTTCCTTCACTTCTGCATTCATAATCAAATCAAGATAACGCTGACGGTAACGGATATCGACGTTGGTAAGCCCATGAAACTTTTCCGGCAGCGGTCTCAGCGATTTTGATAGCAATGTAATATCCTCAGCCTTTATTGAAATCTCGCCTCTTTTGGTACGGAAAACGCTGCCGCGGACGCCGATAATATCACCAATATCAAACGTCTTTATCGTGTCAAACATTTCTTCGCCGAACGCATCAACCCGAATATAGATCTGGATTTTCCCCTGAAGGTCTTGAATGTGCACGAAAAGAACTTTCCCTTGATCTCTTTTGGACATGATTCTTCCGGCCGCGCTGACATCCTGCCCTTCCAGCTCATCAAAATTCTCAATAATGCCCTGTGATAAATGGGTTCTCAAGTAATGGTCTGCATAGGGTTCAATACCTTTCGCCCTGAGATTGTCCAGCTTGTCCAAGCGAATACGCATCAGTTCATTAATATCCAGATTTTCCATCGTTTTTTCCCCCAACATCTGTTTCAGTTCAATACTATATTATACCAAACGAGGCTATCCAACTAGTACCCCGTAAACACTATCCAGCCCGTAACACCATCACGCGGTATTACGGGCTAAAATTCAGCTTCATTTTGTTGAAATGGACCATTGAACGAACAAATTTTTAATAGAAAGCAGCAAATAAACTAGCGGATATCTACAATTTCATAACGAAGCATTCCTGCCGGAACATTAACCTCAACAACGCTGCCTTTAATTTGTCCAAGAACAGCTTTGCCAACCGGTGATTCATTGGAAATTTTATTGACTGCCGGATCTGCCTCTGCCGAGCCGACGATGGTATACTCTTCTTCGTCCCCATATTCAACATCTTTTAACAGTACTGTACTTCCTATGGCAACATGGTCTTTTTCATCATTGTCGTCAATGACTCTGGCATTTCTCAGCATTTTCTCGAGAGTAATGATCCTGCCTTCGATAAAAGCCTGTTCATTTTTAGCATCTTCATATTCTGAGTTTTCGGATATATCTCCAAACTCAATGGCTTGTTTAATCCTTTCAGCAACTTCTCTCCTTCTTTGGGTCTTTAGAATCTCCAGTTCTTCTTCCAGTTTCTTCAAACCATCAAGTGTTAAAATGACTTCTTTTTCGGGCATAAAAAATACCCCTCCCTCTTTCTCTTATGAGGTAATTTTTTTGAATCCTTTTATGTGAGACATTATATACACAAGTAAAATAAAATATACACTGTAAATCTCTTCCTAGCTTTTTAATACTCGTAATTATAAGGAACCTCCATTTTATTGTCAAGCAAATTTACTTAATATTTTGATAGCCGGATCAATGGTCCGGGCATTCCATCGCGTAAATGCCTGAAAACAACGTCTTCATTTCCTGGTAACTTTTGATTTTCATGATCTGGTTCCGGTACTCTGCTGCTTTCCTCATACCCTTGATATACCAGGAAGCGTGTTTGCGGATCTCCTGTACGCCGGTTCTTTCGCCTTTATATTCAATAATCTTTTCAAAATGCTGAATAAGTATTCTAAGTTTTTCTCTATTGCCAGGTTCCTGTGGAAGTGTTTCCGTATCGAGATAATATTGGGATCTGCCAATCAGCCATGGATTTCCTAAAGCTCCCCTCGCTATCATGACTCCATCGCATCCGGTAAGCTGAATCATTTTCAGCGCATCTTCCGGAGATAGAACATCCCCATTCCCAATCACAGGTATGCCAATTCTTGCTTTAATTTTACTGATCCATTCCCAGTCAGCCTTGCCGGAATAATATTGTTCTCTGGTCCGGGCATGAACTGTCAGCATGCTGACTCCTGCCTGCTCTAACATTGGCGCCAGTTCAAGCGCAACGATAGTGGAGCTATCCCATCCCAGGCGGATTTTAACGGTAACAGGAACCCTAACAGCCTTTACCACTTCGGAGACAATTTCTATCGCTAACGGAATGTTTCGAAGAAGGGATGCTCCTTCACCATTTTTCACAATCTTTGGTGTCGGACATCCCATATTAATGTCTATGATATCAGCTCCATATGTTTCAGCTATTTCAGCTGCTCTGGCCATTGGGACAGGTTCGGATCCAAAAAGCTGAACAATTCGGGGTTCTTCTTCTCCTTTTAGATCAAGCATTTTAAATGTCTTGGCATTATGATGCAGCAGTGCTTTATCGCTGATCATTTCCGTTATGACGTATTTGCCGCCTGTGAGCCGGATGATTTCCCGAAAGGCCTTATCCGTTATCCCTGCCATCGGGGCCATAAAAACAGGCTTATCTGACAAATAATACTTCCCTAATTTCATTTTTACCTCAATGTATATAATTACCGTAAATTTCTTTCATAAATATACAAAAGTCCTTCCAACGTTAAAAAAGGATCAATCATATCGATCATTTTGGAATCCCCGGCAATCAGTTCAGCCAGACCCCCGGTTGCAATAACTTTAATTTTTCCGCCAAGTTCTTTTTTCATCAGCTCGACAATACGGTCAATCTGCCCGCAAAATCCATGATATATTCCCGCTTGCATACCGTTGACTGTATTTTTGCCGATGACGTTTTTGGTCTTAATAATCTCTACTCTAGGCAATTTTGAAGCTTTTTGGTAGAGCGCCTCAGTGGAAATCCCGATTCCAGGTGCAATCGCGCCTCCTAAGTACTCTCCCTTTTCACTGACGGCGCAAAAAGTTGTTGCCGTACCAAAATCAACAATAACTAATGGCCCGCCATACTTGGTATAGGCAGCAACAGCGTTGACAATCCTGTCTGCACCGAGCTCCCTGGGATTATCAATATTAATGGAAATGCCCGTCTTCACGCCCGGGCCAACAATAATAGGGGTTACGCTGAAATACTTTTTGATCATCTGTTCCAGCGCAGGCGTCACAGGCGGTACAACCGAAGAAATAATAGCCCCAGATATATTGCTGAAAGACCAATCGTGAAAACTAAATAAATTTTTAATTGTCGACGCATATTCATCCGATGTATTGTTTTTTTCCGTAGAAATTCTCCAGTAATGCATAAGCTCACGGTCCTGGTAAACACCAAGTACAATATTCGTATTCCCGATATCGATGACCAGAATCATTGTACCCGCCTCCTTTACAACCGGATAAGTGCAGATTATATTTTTTCAGTAGAATGAAGGTGCTTCTGAATAGACGGTTTAAAATCATCAACGACCATTGAGAAATCAATCGCTTCGACCGAATGCGTAAGCCTGCCTACTGAAATAATGTCCACTCCTGTCTCGGCAATTTGACGCACTGTGTCTTCCCTAACTCCTCCAGACGCCTCTACGACAACCCGGTGGTTAATATACTGAACCGCTGTTTTCATATCCTGCAGGGACATATTATCAAGCATAATCACGTCAACGCCGCTCAGAACGGCTTCCCGTACCTGTTCCAGCGTTTCACATTCAACCTCTATTTTAACCATATGGCCAACTTTTGTTTTAATTTTTTGAACAGCCTCAGCCAGATTTCCGATTGCGTCCAGATGATTATCCTTAAGCATAACGGCATCATACAAACCAAAACGGTGGTTCGTTCCTCCGCCGACCCTGACAGCGTATTTCTGCAAGTTTCTCATACCCGGCATCGTTTTGCGCGTATCTGTGACCTTAACGCCTAAATCAGATACAAGTTCGACAAATCTTCTTGTAATACTAGATATTCCTGAAAGATGCTGAATGAAATTAAGTACAGTTCTTTCAGCTTGAAGGATTCCTGCCAGTGAACCATTAATTTTCATGATCAGGGTCCCTGGTCCGATACTGTCTCCGTCTTCAACCTGTATCTGAACGTCTAGGCACGGATCTATCTTCTTAAAAGTCATCTCAGCAATAAAAAGGCCGCAGACAATCCCATGTGCTTTGGCATAGATTCTGGCTTCACTCTGGTAATCTTCAGGAATGATCAGCGTACTGATATCTCCGGTACCAATATCTTCTTTTAAAGCACGTTCAATCAATTCTTCATATTGAAACGTAGCGAACATGATGATCCCCCTTCATATAGACAGAATGCTTTTGCCAGTATTCCTCCGCATTCGGGAAATCCCGTCGGAAATGACCCCCTCTGCTTTCTTCACGTGCCAAAGCAGCCTTGATAATCACCATTCCAATCGCAAGCATATTGCCAAGCTCGAGTTCCGGTACTTCAGAATGGGGGTTAAACCGTTCCATCAATTGATTTAATTCCGCCTGTGCCTGCCGCAAATGTTCTTCATCCCGAATGATTCCGACTTTATCCCATAAAATATTCTGCAGTTCTTCTTTCAGAGTAGCCGGGTCTGCAGCGGAATCCCGGACATCACATTCACCGGGGTAGCCTTCATACGGCAAAACATCTTCCGGGTTGGGCATTTCGCCAATCTTCTGATTGATTGTATCAGAAATGGTTGAAGCAAATACTAATCCGTCCAACAAGGAGTTGCTGGCGAGCCTGTTGGCACCATGAACGCCATTACAGGCACATTCACCGCAAGCAAAAAGATTTGGCAAATTCGTTTCACCAAATTCATTGATGCGGACTCCGCCCATTAAGTAATGCGCAGCAGGGCCAACCGGTACTGGATCTGTAGAAATATCAACGCCATAATTCAGACAGGTTTTATAGATTCCTGGAAACCTTTGTTCGACTTTGGAGTGTCCCATCGGGCTGAAATCGAGATAGACCTGTCCTGTCTGCATCTGCTTCCAGATCTCCCTTGATACAACATCCCTCGGAGCAAGCTCTTTACCGGGAACACCCTCCATAAAACGTTCTCCACGTGAGTTCACCAGTACAGCTCCCTCTCCTCTGGCTGCCTCCGAAATTAAAAAATTGGGTGCTCCCGGTAGCAGCAGGGCCGTGGGATGGAATTGAATAAATTCCATATCCATAAGTTCGGCTCCTGCCCGATAAGCAGCAGCTATCCCGTCTCCTGTCGCAACCGCAGGATTGGTCGTATGCTTATACATCTGACCTGCACCGCCCGTGGCCAGGATAACGGCTTTAGCCAGCCATATTTCCATTGCCAAGGTAATATTGTTGAGCACCAGAGCTCCGCAGACCTCTGCTTTACTGTTCTTAACAAAGTCAATTAAATAATAGTTTTCTTTAACGGTAATCGGGCTGGAATGCACAACTTCTACCAGGGCACGTTCTATTTCTCCGCCGGTGGCATCACCGTGAGCATGTAGTACCCTGCTTTTGCTATGGGCACCTTCCCGCGTAAAGTCCAGTTTATTATTGCTTTCATCAAATTTGGTGCCAAAATCAATCAGCTTACTGACACACTCCGGTCCTTTCTCAGCCAGGATCTTGACTGCTTTCAGGTTGCATAGCCCTGCTCCGGCTTTAATGGTATCGCCATAGTGAAATTCAGGAGAGTCATCCTCATTAAGAGCAACGGCAATACCTCCCTGGGCATGCTCAGTGTTGCTTGCCATCACATCTTTCTTGGTCAGAACGGTTACTTCATATTTGGGACAAAGTTTGATTGCTGCAAACAATCCCGCAATTCCGCTTCCGAGAATAAGCACTTCGGTCTGAAAGATCTCAAGCTTATCCTTGTCCCAGGGAATCAGATATTCATTCTCATTCATATCTCTTACTCATCCTCAATGTTATATGTTCATTATTGGACGGCCAGCATTCTTTCCAGCGCGCAGACCGCCTTCTCTCTGATTTCTTTTGACACAGTAACGACCGGTACCATGTTTGAAAGGGCATCCTTGACCTTCTGCAAGCTGATCTTTTTCATATTCGGGCAGATCATATATGCTGAAGCCATATAAAATTGTTTTCCAGGACAGCGTTTAGTAAGTTCATGCAAAATGCCACATTCCGTTCCAATAATAAATTCGGTGTCCGTCGAATCTTCTGCATACTTAATAATTCCGGCAGTAGAGCCAACATAATCGGCTTCCCGCCAGACTTCCTCGCGGCATTCAGGATGAACCAGAACTTTTGCTCCCCGATGTTCCTCCCGCGCCTTTAAGATATCCTCCCTGGCGAGCCTATGATGGGTCGGACAGAATCCCGGCCACAGGTTAATCTTTCTGTTCGTTTTGGCTGCAATATATCCGCCGAGGTTGCCGTCAGGCACAAACAGGATCTCCTCTTTTCCAAGAGATTGAACAATTTTCTCTGCATTGGATGATGTACAGCAAATATCGCTTTCGGCTTTCACCTCTGCGGATGAATTAACATAACAGACCACCTTTACACCGGGCAATTTGGCCTTCGCCTCTCTGAGCCGGTTTGCTTCGACCATGTCAGCCATTGGGCAGCCGGCCGAAGGTTCGGGAAGCAGGACAGTCTTCTCCGGGGATAGGATTGCAGCACTTTCTGCCATAAAATGGACCCCGCAGAATACGATGACATCTGCATCTGTCCGGGCAGCCTGCTGGGCGAGCTGAAGTGAATCTCCGACAAAATCCGCAATATCCTGAATGTCCCCCGGCTGGTAATAATGGGCAAGAATTACCGCTTTTCTTTGCTTGCGCAGAGCATTTATATCATTGATCAGCTGATCTTTGCGTTCGCCATTATCCATTTATCAGCCTCTCCTTTCGCTCGTAGACCTTTTTCTAATTCTATTCTTCGACATAAAATGTGTCAAGCCTGTACGCCGTGCACTTCAACATCATCGATTCTGGCCGGCTGGTTCTTTTCGTCGACAAAAACAATTTTCGGTGTATATCCTTTGCTTTCTTCATCGGAAAACAGCCCATAGGAAATAATAATCACCTGATCCCCGACCTGGACCAGCCTGGCTGCTGCTCCATTTAGACAGATTATTCCGGAATTCTCCTCTCCTGGAATAACATACGTTTCCAGCCTTGCTCCATTATTCAGGTTAACGACCTGAACTTTCTCATTTTCCAGAATATCGGCCTGCTCCATCAGGCTGCGGTCTATCGTTATGCTTCCCACATAATTCAGGTTGGCTTCAGTAACCCTGGCTTTATGGATCTTTGATTTCATCATATTTCTGAACATTTTTTCTCACACCTCCACGACAATATTATCAATCAAGCGCGTTGTGCCAAAACGTACGGCAAGAGCAATCACAACAGGGCAGTCAATACTGTCGACAGCTGCAAGATTGTCCGCTTTTCTTATTTCTACATAATCAATTTTCCCGTTTGATTCACTGCTTATTCTCTGTCTGATCTCTTCTCTGACAACTTCAGCGCAGGTCTCACCTTCAATAATTCGTGCCTCCGCTTCCTGCAATGAACGGAACAACACCGGGGCTTGCCTCCGGTCTTCACTGCTCAAATAAGCGTTTCTGGAACTCTTGGCGAGTCCATCGCTTTCTCGGACCGTCGGGAAGGCCACGATTTTAACAGAGCTATTTAAATCTTTTGTCATTTGTTTGATGACAGCAACCTGCTGGTAATCTTTTAAGCCAAAATAGGCTTCATCAGGTTGAATAATATTAAAAAGTTTTGTCACAACAGTTGCTACTCCCTGAAAGTGTCCCTGACGGCTGGCTCCGCAGAGGACCTCGGTGATCTGGTATACCTGAACTGCCGTAAGGCTTTTTCCGTCCGGATACATTTCCGCGACCGAAGGAGCAAATAACAAGTCTACTCCTGCCTGTTCGGCGAGTCCCGAATCCCTGGCAAGATCACGCGGATATTTCTCATAATCCTCATTGGGACCAAACTGTAAGGGATTCACAAATATACTCATCACAATATAGGTTTTTTTGTGATTCGGATCCTGATTTCTGGCTATTTTGACCATGGACAGATGGCCTTCATGCAAGAAGCCCATCGTGGGTACAAGGACAACAGCTTTTCCCTGCTGTTTGGCTGATGCTATTTTTTCTCTTGTTTCAGCTATTTTTTCGGCAATGATCATTGCTTTGTTTCCTTTCCTAAGTCATTCAAAAGTTCTTCCAGGTCATTTAAACCTTCTGGGTGATAGGATACCCTATCCAACAGTTTTTTTTCTTTTCCCAATTCCAAGGCCAACTTCCCAAGCTCTCTGTAGACCGTCCTCATCTCTTCAGGCATGCTCTGGAGATGTCTTGCGACCACTCCGGCATCTCCCCTGGCAATTGGCCCTGTAAGCGCCCCAGGCAGCCCCAGTTTGTCTATATTCCGGCAGGACCCGTCTAACAGCGGCAATAAGGCAGCCAAGGCGTCTTCGCGCTCTATTCCGGCTTGCTCAAATAGTTTGACTGCCAGTAGGACCAGCGAAACAAGATAGTTTGAGACAACAACTGCTCCGGCATGATACAGGCTTTTTTTCATCGGATTAATTTTTAGCGGGATTCCGCCTAATAACATAACCAGTTTCTCCCCTTGGCGCTCAACCTCCGGACTGCTGCCTTCTATGCCAAAATAGGTTCCCTTCATGACGGAAACCGCGGTATCAATATTTGCAAAGGCCTGCAGTGGATGCAGAGACAGGTAGCCGACAGGCAGTACAGGATCCTGACACATGACCCCCGAAGGTAAAGACCCTGAGCAGTGGATCCAGATTTGACCTGGTTTAATATCCCTCTCCTGAGAAAGTCTGGCTGCTGCTTCTTCAATGTTGCAATCCTGAGTCGTAATAAAAATCAGATCTGACTCCATCACAAGCTGCCTCAATCCAAGCTGCTCTTTTGGCAAGTATCTCCGAAAATGATCATATGACCTTTTGCCGCGGGTATGGACTCCGATACACTCCAGCCCTGCTTTCTCCAACAGAATCGCCAGAGATGTCCCGACCACGCCAGTTCCGATGATTCCAAATTTTATCGTATTTTCTGACAACAAAAATACACCTCACATGGTGAAGGTGTATTGTTATAAACGAATTCAACAACTACCCTGCCTTCACCGTCCCAGTAGTAATAATCCAAGCGGTTGATGCACGATCCGATCAGTCATAAAAAATAGCCGAACTGCTACGGTACAACCCTATACAGATGTCGTCTGCAGCTTACTCTTTAGTATATGATAAAGAAGAGAAATAATAAAGAAAAATAATTTTACTTAACACGTATTGATCTTATTTATACCTATATTTTAATTTTTTTAATAAGTCCTTCGCCTTGAACAGTTCCGATTACTCTTCCTGACTGCAGAATATAATCCGGTGCTATTTCTCTTAGCGGAGCCAGTACGAACTCTCTTTGTTCCATAAAGGGATGTGGAATTGTCAGTTTTTCAGTCTGAATCACGTAATCCTGATAGGAAAGAATATCGATATCAATGGTGCGCGGCCCCCAATGAGTCAGTCGTTTTCTTCCTAGAGACATTTCAATTTGCTGGCAGACCTCAAGCAGTTCGTAAGGATCCAGCTCCGTTTCAATGCCAATGGCCATATTCAGGAAAGGTGACTGGTCAACATTGCCCCAGGGTTCAGTCTCATAGAGGCTGGAAATACGCTGAATCATAATCCCTGAAGTATCCATCAACATATTGAGTGCCCGATCCAAATATTCCTTGCGGTCTCCTTCATTGCTCCCCAAACTTAAAAATGCTCTCATCTTTTTTCTCCCGTATGATTTCTACGGATATATCCTTAAGAATTCCGGAAACCGGGGCATTTGGCTTATGTACCTCTACCCGGACGCCTGAACAGCAAAATCCGGTTGTAATTTCCAAGGCTATTTTTTCGGCAAGTGTTTCAATCAGCTGATAACGCTGATCAAGGACACAATTTTTGACTACTTGATAGACTTCAGCATAATTGACAGTCTCCACCAGATTGTCCTGCATACTGACCGGTTTTTTCAGGAAGATGTCCACGTCAATCAGAAATCTTTGGCCAAGAACCCGCTCCTCCTCCATCACCCCATGGTAAGCATAAAACTCCATACCACGCAGGTGAATGACATCACTTTCCTTCATAATCTTCTCCTCTTTTTCGACGTATCACTAGGTCAGTGATAAGCGCAGCCTTTTTGTTTTCGGGAACATCATGCACACGCAGAATATCTGCTCCGGCAACAATTCCGAGCGTCCCCAGAGCAATCGTCGGTTCGAGCCTTTGATCAACCGGAAGGTTCAAGGTCCGTCCAATCACGGATTTGCGGGATACTCCCAAAAGAAGAGGACACCCTAGCGATTTGAATTCTTCCATCCGGCTTAAGACTTCCATATTCTGTTCCGGTGTTTTTCCAAACCCAATTCCGGGATCGACAATAATTTGATTCTGCGTCAATCCGCAGTCTAGAGCCATTTCAATGCTACGCTCCAGGAATGACAATATTTCACCCATCATATTCTTATATTCTGTATGATCCTGATTATGCATTATCACGACCGGAGCTTGATATTCTGCAATAACGCGGGCCATTTCAGGATCTTTCTGCAAACCCCAGATATCATTAATGATATGGGCCCCCAACCGCAAAGACTTGGCTGCAACAGCTGCTTTTTGGGTATCAATCGATATTGGAACCGGACTGACCGGAATAAGAGCTTTAAGTACCGGTTCAAGTCTTGCCCACTCTTCTTCGGCACTGATCCCCCCATATCCCGGGCGGGTGGACTCTCCACCAATATCAAGCATATCAGCACCGTCGGCAACCATTTTTTCCGCCTGCTTTAAAGCATTTTCGATATTGTCAAATTTTCCGCCGTCGGAAAAAGAATCCGGCGTTACGTTTAATATTCCCATGATCAGAGTCTTTTGACCCCAAATGAGATTTTTTCCCCTGCAATCGATGGTTCCGGCCGGAGGTTCCTCCAAATAGGCCATTAGCTTGCGTAAGGACTGAGCGAGGGACTGGAACTCCGCGGACATCGTCGCCAGTTTGTCCGCAAGTTTGGTTAACTGCTTATAGTTACCAAGAAGTAATACATCGCCTTCCGGTGATCCGCTGTCGAGCAAATCTTTATGGACAGCTGCATCCCCACCTAAGGAGAGCATTTCCTGTTTCAGAATCAAAGCTACCGGAGCTGGTACATTCTCCAGCTTGATCGGTTTGGTCAAAGCCTTGCCATTCATATATGGAAGACCACCAAGATCAACGCCAACCTGGCTGAGGGCTCTTTCAGCCTGCAGCAGGCTATCTATTTTGAGCCATCGCAAATTGTACGCCTTCAAATCCTTCACTCCTTTTCCGCCTTAATTAATGAATTCATTTTTCAGGCGCTCACCTGTTATCAGGTTATCCCTTCTTTACCTCCGAAGCGTACTCGAAGGTATAGCTTCCTTTAAAGGATGGAATTGTCACCGTTTCGCGGGTTATTTCAACTTTTCTGCCAAATTGTTTCAAATCAATCGCGACCATATTCGTCAAATAGTCGAGTAGATCATCCTGCTTGCCAATAGCCAGGATTTCATACGTGGTTCCGCCAATCCTGCTGATCGGAACTGAATTCACCAGGATTGTCGCTGTCCCGCTGATAACAATCGAAGTCGAAGCAACAATCCGCTGACCATTAATGCTGATCGCTTCTGCTCCTGCCAGTCGCAGGACATTCACGATCCCGCGCAGCTCATCCGTACTCAGTGGAATAACTGCATCAGTATCCGGACCGCTGTCTTTGACAATCATCTTAACCCCAGATCCGGTAACAGCGATGGTTCCGTCAGCGATTTTAAGCTGATCCAGTCTTGCCTTAAGATAGGGATTCTCACTGTTTCTATTCCTATATTTTTCCAGCTCTGCAGATATTCGATTATATTCTTCCTGCAAAGAATTGTTTTCATCCTGCAAGGTTTTCATCACTGTATCGGTCTGCTCAACTCTTTGCTGCTGAATTTTTTCCGCACTGTCCACTTCTCTTTGCGCCTGGAACTGAAGGGAAATCAAAAAGCCAATCGCTACGGCAGCAATCGTCGCAACTGTTATGACATGTTTGTTTATCAAGTCTAACCCTCCTTGACAGGCTGTGCATACTTATAACTGTACTGATTAGCAGCAGGCACTGTGACAGATCCCTTAGGTATTTCCAGTTTACGGGTTATGCCGTATTGTTGCTGATATTCCCCGAGCATGTCCCATACGTAAAACTGAAGAGCCGACTTTAAGTTATCCTGATTGCCGATCGCCACGATGTTATACGGTGGCATCTGTCTTGTGTTGTTGATCTTAATATAAGAACCGCTGCAGAATATTTCTGTATTAGAAGTAATCCGCTGGTCATTAATCGAAATGGCCTCAGCCCCACCGTTCCACAGTGCATTGACGATTGCCCGCAAGTATTCCTCATGGATATAATAATTCCCAATGCTTCCATTACTTGTACTTCGCTTCTGATCAGAATCATCCAGAACGATCATAATGCCCGGGCCACTGAGGGACACAAGCCCTGCACTGATCTTCGCCTTCTCCAATTGTTCGGAAGCCAGGGCCGCAGCGCTTTCCCCCGCCTGATACTTCGTCAATTCTTCCAGCAGTTTGTCATTTTCTCCGGCCAATTGTTCATTCTCCATCTCCAGCTGAAGAAGACTCGGGAGATTTTTCTCCTGTGAAGAAGCATTTTGATCAGCCATATAGGATTTAATAACAATTACAAGAAAAACACCGATCAGCAGCATCCCCACACTGATCATCATCCATGCCATTTTCTTTTTATCCTGCATCTGATTCACCCCGGCTTATTCTGACATATAAAACAAAACTTGGTTCAGAAAGTACTTTGAGTTTTTCTGACAGACTGTAAAAAGGACACCCGAATGGGTGTCCTTGTATTTACTCGCTAAGCCACTCTTCACCGGCTTTAGTATAACTAAGAATTTCTGCCAGTTTGAAGTACAAGGAAATTTCCCTCTCGGCACTTTCCACAGAATCTGAGCCATGGATGACGTTTCTGCTGATGTCCATCGCATAGGCGCCCCTGATAGAACCAGGGTTGGCATTTGCAGGATTGGTCGCCCCCATCATTTCTCTAGCTATAGCGACTACATTCTTGCCTTCCCAGACCATCGCCACAACCGGCGAGGACATAATATACTGAACGGTAGGTTCAAAAAAACCTTTACCCTTATGTTCCTTATAGTGTTCTTCCGCCAAGGCTCTGTCTACCTGGATCAACTTTAAGCCAACAAGCTTAAATCCTTTCTTTTCAAATCTGCCAATCACTTCACCAACCAGACCTCTTTGAATGGCGTCCGGTTTAAGCATAAGAAAAGTTCTTTCCACGGGAATCCTCCTTAAATGTCTATTATAAGATATTTTGAGCTCATCTGAGCAAGTATCTTGTCAACCTTAAGCGTTTTCACTTTCTTCTTTTGGTTCATTATTTTCCGTACTGTCACCGTTTACGGACAGAGGCGTGTCATAAGGATCACCTATGCGTGACTCATCATATTTGGCAATGATATCCTGGAAAGAGTCTGCCTCCAGCGTTTCATTGACCATCAGTGCCTGAGCAATCGCATGCAGAATCTCAATTTTCTCTGAAATGATATCCTGTGCCTTCTGATAAGATTCATCAATGATACGGCGCACCTCATGATCAATCGCCTGGGCTACAGATTCACTGTAATTACGGTCACGCGCAATATCACGTCCCAGGAAAACCTGTTCTTCTTTATGGCCGAAAGTTACCGGTCCGAGCTCTTCCGACATCCCGAGTTCGGTAATCATTTTTCTTACGATGCCTGTCGCACGTTCCAGGTCGTTGGAAGCACCGGTACTGATCTCATGCAAAACCAGGGCTTCAGCTACTCTGCCACCCAAAAGCATGGTGACCTGGTCAAGCAGCTGGGACTTCGTCATATAGTTGCGGTCCTCTTTCGGCAGCAGCAGCGTATAGCCTCCTGCCCGGCCTCTTGGTATAATCGAAACCTTATGCAGGGGATCCGTATGCGGAAGGTATTCTCCCAGAAGCGCATGGCCGGCTTCATGGTAAGAAACCAGTTTCTTTTCAAAATCACTGATCACCCGGCTTTTCTTTTCCGGACCGGCAATGACTCTTTCAATCGAATCTTCCAGCGCCTTCATATCGACTTTCTTCTCATTACGCCGCGCTGAGAGCAAAGCAGCTTCATTGACCAGATTGGCAAGATCAGCCCCTGTAAAGCCGGGGGTTCTGCGCGCTAAAACTTCAAGGTTAACATCCGAAGCTAACGGTTTACCCTTGACATGGACCATCAGAATTTCCTCTCTTCCTTTGATATCCGGGAGAGTGACAACAATCTGTCTGTCAAAACGCCCAGGACGGAGAAGAGCCGGATCCAGGATATCCGAACGGTTGGTCGCAGCAATGACGATGACACCTTCGTTACCGTTAAATCCGTCCATTTCGACCAGAAGCTGATTTAGGGTCTGCTCGCGCTCATCATGGCCGCCGCCCAAGCCGGCACCGCGCTGACGTCCCACAGCATCAATTTCATCGATAAAAACGATACAGGGGGAATTCTTTTTAGCCTGTTCAAAAAGATCTCTCACCCTTGAAGCTCCAACGCCAACAAACATTTCCACAAAATCGGAACCGCTGATGCTGAAGAACGGAACTCCGGCTTCTCCGGAAACGGCTTTCGCCAACAAAGTTTTTCCGGTTCCGGGAGGGCCAAAAAGGAGTACCCCTTTCGGAATCTTAGCTCCAATCTCATTAAATTTTTTCGGTGATTTCAGAAATTCTACGATTTCTTCCAATTCTTCCTTAACTTCATCTGCGCCTGCAACATCTTTAAACGTATATTTGTGTTCATCTGTTACCAACCGTGCCCTACTTTTGCCAAATTGCATGACTTTGCTTCCGCCGCCTTGGGTTTGCTGCATCATGTAGAAGAACAACCCAAAAATAAACAGGAACATCAGGAGGGTCGGCAGGACAGAAACCCACCACGGTACAGTGGCCGGAGGCTCAAATGTAAGGTTGATATTCTGTTTTTCCATTTGATCCAGAAGGGTTTGATCTCCTGAGGGACCGGCGACTTCGTAGATCTTGCTGTCTTTCATGGTAACGGTATAGACGTAGTATTTATCATTGACCTGAACGGAAACATCACTGACACCGCCCGAAGCAATAGCCTGCTTAAAAGCATTATATTTTAGACTGGTATCCTTTGCTTCAGGAGGATTTGCCCATTTGATAAGCAAAACTGCAAGAAGAATAATCAACAAATAGATCGCGACATTTTTTAGTATTTTCAATCCGGAGATCCTCCTCTCATTGATGGAAACATATTGTCAATACTTAACGTACATTATTCGGACGTTTGAAAAACTATGAGATATTATATCATGTGGTTTCCTATTTTACAATCAATCCAAAATAGTAGAAAACCTTATATTTCAGCCGCAACCAAATACAGTCTGGAAGATTGCGGACCAGCCGGCAAAAGGCTGTCTCCCCTGCATACACCTGGGATCCAGACGACGAGATCGCCAAAAGCAAAAAACAGAATCTTATCACGTTCCCCAGCAGGAATATCTTTGTCCTGAAAAACCTTTTTAATTGCTTTATGCCCTAAATTCTTAAAATAAATACGGTCTCCGGCCTGTCTCGTCCTACATACCAAAGGCTTAGTCTGAACAGACATTTGGCTCCGATCAAGCTCGGTACTCCACAAAACATGCTGTTCTTCCGGATAGAAATCAAAAATTCCCACCTGTACTTTTAACTCCGTAATTTTATTCCAAACGTTCAAAGCAAGGGGTAACTTGACAAAAAGCGGGAACTCTTCAATTCTATCTTTCCCGGAAATATACTCTTTTGATTCTCGCTCTACGTTAAAAAAGAAAAGGCCTTGCTTGACAACTTCTACCTTAAAACCTTGAAGATCCTGACGCCATCCGGTCTGTTGCCCCTTTTGCATCCAACGCTTAACAAATTTAAACGCTGGCCCTCTTGTTTCTCCCGATACCTGCGAAGCCGCTTTCCTGAGCAGGCGGGAAAGGATTGCCTCCGGTTCTTTCCAGGCTTCGTGCGAAAGCAGGACTCCGGTATGATCTGCCCGGAGACAGTACCTGGGCCACAAAGCTTCCGTCTGGGCACAAATATATTCTTCGTCCCAGCGCAGCAGTTCCGCTGTTCGTCCCAAAGCATCGGTAATCCTCTGATTATATTTGCTTTCCAGTTCAGGAATTAGCTCGAGTCTGATCCTATTCCTGTAATAGTCCGTTTCCAGATTGCTCTTGTCAATTGAATAGGGAAGATTTTGAACTTTGCAGTATTCCAGGATTTCTTCTTTTGTTACCGAAAGAAGTGGACGGATGATTTTGTCTTTAACAGGATAAATGCCTGCGAGTCCTGTTGTTCCGCTTCCTCTTAAGAGACGGTAGAGAACAGTTTCCGCCTGATCTCCCAAATGGTGGGCAGTGGCCAGTAAATCACAGCCCCACGCTTCCATGTCTTCCTTCCAGCGAGCATAGCGCCATTCCCTTGATGCTTCCTGAAAACTTTGGCGGCATGCTGAAGCGTTACGTTTCGCATCAAATTCATGCAAAATAAATCCTGCTTTCCATTCCCCAGCAAGATTCTTAACAAGCTCCGCTTCCTCTTCGGCTTCTCTCCTGACCTTATGATTGACATGCGTAATAACAAAAGAAATATTCTTATCTTGATTTTCGCACGAATAGCGGTAAATGACATGAGCCAGGGCCACCGAGTCCGGTCCTCCCGAAACAGCTACAAGCACCTTGGACTGAGACGGAATTTGTTGCGGCAATACCTCCGAGCTCAAGCTTTCATACATTATTTTCTCCGTAGCCTTCCTAAAAATCGTATTAATACTATTCTCTCCAGATTTTGCCGATTTGTCAAAGCATTCCTATTTTTATTTTTAATATAAAGGTTAAATCTTAACAACAGCTTAAAACCGGGTTTAATTTTTGGCATCGTTTCCGGCCAAGTCCTTCCTCTTCACAACCAGGACAACCCCGTCATCCTCCAGACAGTCCCCGGACAGTCTTCGTGCTTCTTTGACAATACTATCGGCCAGATCCTGTGAAGACAAACTTCTGTTGTTCTTCAGATATTCTTTGAGCCAATCGTCCTTTCTTTTAGCTACATCCAAGATTCCGTCTGTTACGATGACAAGCGTCTCGCCTTTAAAAGGAATATCAATCGCCGGGATATCAATATCGTTCAATATACCAGCCGGCAGACTTGATGTTTTTACTGCATCTACTTTGTTTCTGCTGATGATATAGGTCGGTGCTGCTCCAATTTTAATCAACCTGGCTTGATCTGCCTCGATATTCAACACGGCCATATCGACGGTGACAAAGCTCTCTTCCGGAGAACGTAAAACCAGGATTGAATTAAGCGCTTTGATGGCACTCTCCGGTTCAAATCCAGTACTTAGAAGCTGTTCCAGTATTGTAAGTGCCGCTGAACTCATCCTGGCCGCCTCTTCCCCTGCGCCCATACCGTCACAGATAATCAGCGCATTTTTGGATGAAGATAACGAAACCGAACTAAAGTTATCGCCGCTTATGCCATTACCGGTTTTAATAAAAGAGCCGATGCCCAGATCTAAAACCAGTTTATGCTTGCGGGACCAGACCAGAGGTTTTCCGTCTTCGTGATTATGCTGAGAATGAAGCTCCTGGGCGAGGTGCCCGATCACCTGAGATACACTTCTGTACTGGCCAGCTAAGGCTTCTTTGTTTATGGCCAGACGTTTTTGCCAAACCTCTTTGTCTTTTTCCTGCTCCAGAATAAATTGAGCCGCTAGCATGACTTCTTCAAGTTTACTGCATTTTCCCCATTCGTCAGGCACTTTCTCCTGATTGATTTGATCTGAAGCTTCACCGGTTTGGTTTCTTTGAATTCTTTTCTCTTCATAGGCAAACAAGTCATACATAAAATGATAGGTTTGGTGAAAATCCTGCTGCCAGCAATAATTTGAATCCGGGCAATGCCGGCATATCTTATCCACCAGGTTATTCATCATTTCCGGTACTTCCGGCTGCAGCCTGGATTCAAGTCCTGCCGCCTGGAAACCATAAGCAAGCTGATCAAATAGGTCGCCAACAGTTTTGACTTTACTTACTGTTGTTTCGATTTCTGGCATTACTTTATTCTTCAGAAAAAATTTTTCATGTTTTCCGGGTAATAAGAAAAACATAAGAAGCGCAAGCGCGGACGAATAAAGATGAGAAGTCAAAAATGTCTCATTGACAAAAAAAGAGGCCATCAAAATAGAGGCGCTGTAGGCAGCCGCAACTCCCATCTTGCCAAAACGAGTAAACCCTCCGCACATAAACCCGAGTAAGCTGTAGAGTCCCGCATCAATCAGGTTATCGATTCCAAGATTCCATTTTAACAAAAAGCCTAAAATTGCTCCGACACCTGCAGCTGAACCGGCTCCGTATTTATAGGCCACAAAAAGCAGAAAGAACCCCAGAAATGTGATTTGTAAATTGATTTTCCCAAAAGCGAGCCCTTGTAAGCCGCTTAAGCAGACTGCCAGAACTAAAATCCACACCATACCTTGTTCGCCCTTGAAATTGCCCTTCATAAGGCTTTCCTTATGAAGAAACGCAAAGAAAAAAATAATTGAAAAGCCTGCGGCAATAATACTTTGGACCATTACCAGCAAGATAGACTCCACTCCGAAGCCATTGGTAAACCTTGATACGCCTAATCCGGGCAGTAAGGTTCCAAGTGCCGTAAGCACGGCGAGAAGAAGTATTTTTCCCTTGCTCTCTTTGATCATCTGAACTGCCAGAACACCTAGAACCGCGCTCGGCATAACTTCCAGAAACACTGAAAAATCCTGGACAGATACCAGACCGACCGTGATTCCGGTAAGACCCGGCAGAATCCATTTTTTCATATTCATGCTGAGAACTGCAAGATAGGCAATAGCAAATGGATAAATACCCAATAGGTTTGCCCGGGCTGTTAAAAAACCTCCGATAACAATTAGACATTGTATTCCCAGCGAGTCAGAAAATCGGTTAATGATTTTTTCCGCTTTGAGTGTTGCCCATTCAGCCATAATGCCACCTCTTCCACTTAATGGAATTATTATAGCTGATGGTGGCCGCGAAGCTTGTCTAATTCGGGAATCTCCATTGGCAATCATTTTTCTTGCTTCAGCAAAAAAACTATTGACATTGTATCATATACGAATATCACCGCCCAATTGACATGATATTACCTGATCAAAAAGCGCTGCCGTTAACAAATTAAAAATAATTCGTTGTGCGGCAGCGCTTATCAAATACACTTATCATTTATAGATTAATTTTCCGACTCTTTGGGAGCTATTAAAATTTCTCCTTTACGAACCAGTCCAAGTTTTTCTCTGGCTAATTGTTCCACATAACTCGGGGTATTTAACTTCTCTATTTCCTCATGCAATTGACCATTTTGAGCAATAATCTGAAGCTTTTTACTCTCGAGCTCTGCTTTTTGCTGCTCAATGGAACGATCCAACTGAAGCAGCTGATAGGACCAGCTTCCGCCTAACATCAAAGCAATCCCCAAAACAATTACGAATATTGGGTTTATCTTTTTTATTCTCTTTCTTGTATGCTTTTTGCTATTTCTCATTTTCCTCATCATCCTCCAGTGGATAATTCAGCCCTAATTCATGATCCTGGATGATTCCGATGATCTGATATCCTTTGGTCTTGGCCCTTGCGAGCATGGTTGAAACAGAACTGCCGCTTATCCCCAAAACCTTGGCGATATCCTCGCTGGAACGCCCGCTTTCTTTAAGCATGACAGCTTGTCTCTCCCGGAAACTCAGTTTTTCCAATCCTCGTATTTCCCAGTGCAAAATCTTCTTTTCCTTATTGTCAATTTACCAACAAAGACAAAACTTCATCTACATACCAGCTACATATTCTGTACAAATCAACTACAAAAATATTATAAGTATAGTTATTATATAATTAAAGCTAGTCAAAATCAATACTATTTGCTTTTTTTGATCAAAGTATTCCGGCTTATCGCTTCACCGATCCGATACAGAAGCATCCCCAGCCAGCGCAGAATGCCATAGGGAATCCGCATCATTCCGGCAATTCCGATGTAAACGCCCCGCAAAAACGCCTGGATAAGCTTTCTGATGAATTGGCTAACGTAACGGATCAAGCGAAATAACACATCAAAAAATTTTTTAACATATCGGCTAAAAATCGCAATATAGAGCAAA
Organism: Dehalobacter sp. CP; assembly: GCF_047652685.1. NCBI lineage: Bacteria > Bacillati > Bacillota > Clostridia > Eubacteriales > Desulfitobacteriaceae > Dehalobacter > Dehalobacter sp. CP. The sequence continues at coordinate 130,604 of NZ_CP157399.1, read as the reverse complement.
AGACCCAGCAAACTTCCCAGAAACAGATAAAAACGAAATTCAAGGTAATTTGCTTTTTGCGCAAAGTAAAAAATAATTCCAAGCGCAGCAACAGAGAAAAGCAAATCTCCCAAAAACGTCTGTATCTTTGTTAGGCCCAAATGCCAGCGTAACATTCGGTAAAAATCAAAACATATCCCAACAAGTAATCCACTTAGGACAATGCTAATCAAAACAGCAAACTCGCTAATCCCGATTTCGCCCCCTTCAAAAGGCTATTTGAAAATTTTTTCCCATACTCCTTTGGAGGATTCTCCAGATCCACTCGCAGCATAAGTCAGCATGTCAATTTGGCCTTCAATCTCCAGCTCTGATTGTTCGAGGTTAAGATTGTTTACACCCAGGTCCCGCCCCTTAATCGTTACCCTACCTTTTGTGGTATCCAGCGTAATCTCTTTGGGGTCGAACGATTTTACCTTTTTTACCCCTGAAACCGTCAGCAGTTTTCTGTCTTTGATAACAATCTTATGCTCAATTTCCCGTTGGCCTGTCATTTCCATCCCCCCAAAGCCCTTTCTGAATAAATACTTATTCAGAAAGTCGGGGGTTTAGACATCATTTTTTTTCATCTTTAATCAGCTGATAGAGTGTCTCAGCTTCTTCCGCCTTGGCACTTGGTGGCGTCGACAGCACCTTGACCTCAAGGATATGATTCCGCATATCAATGCAAATAATGTCTCCAGGCTTTACTTCTGCCGAAGGTTTGGCAACTCTGCCATTAACACTGACTTTTTCGCCTCCACAGACATCCTTGGCCACAGTTCTCCTTTTGATAAGCCTTGATACCTTAAGATATTTGTCCAGTCTCAAACAAAACAACTCCTTATTTTGAAATGCATCTTAAAAAACCAGGCTCAAAAAGAACCTGGTTTTTCGCAATCAAGCTATGAACTTAAAAAATTCAAGAACTTACTGTACTGACTCTTTTAAAGCTTTTCCTGCCTTAAAGCCAGGTACTTTGCATGCGGGAATGACAATTTCCTCTTTTGTCTGAGGATTTCTACCGACACGCTCTTCTCTTTTCTTAACCTCAAATGTACCAAAACCAACTAATTGGACTTTCTCACCACTTGCCATTGCTTGACTGATTGTGTCAAAGACTGCGGCTACCGCTTTTTCGGCATCCTTCTTGGTGAATTCGGTCTTTTCTGCTACTGCAGCAACGAGTTCCGCTTTATTCAAAAGTCTCCCTCCCAATAATAAACTAATAGCCTCTATATTCGCTATGAAACTGCATTCTCCTTCTTGGAAATGCTAAAATAAACCTCAAACCCCAGTTTTTTCTTCACTTTTTACCACTTCCCAGAAAAAATTCATGTTTTCCATGCTCATTCCTCCTCTGTTAGGTCCTTCCAAATCTATTTTGTGCATCATTTTATAAAATCTTTGTTGAAATTTCTTCGTCCCCTGCCGCAGGGCTTCTTCAGCGTTTATTCCGAGAAAGCGCGACAGATTAACAATAGAAAAGAGCAAATCGCCTAGTTCTTCTTCTATTCTTGGACTTTTTCCCACTTCCTTTTCAAGCTCAGCGAGCTCTTCATAGATTTTAGAAAGGGGGCCCCGGTGATCCTCCCAGTCAAAACCGGCTTTAGAAGCCTTTTTTTGAGTCTTTTCAGCGAATTGCAGCGCTGGAAGCCCTCCTGGAATATCAAAGAAATTCCTTTCCGTTTCTTTTTCCGGACTTTGGGATGTCAGCTTTTCCATTTTTTTAATTTCATCCCAGTTTACCAGAACTTCCTGGCTTGATGCTACTTCAACTGACCCAAAAACATGAGGATGCCGGCGTATCAGTTTATCCGAAATGCCCTTTATGACATCGTTCAGGCTGAATCGCCCGGATTCCTCTGCAATGCGGGAATGGAACACGACTTGTAATAATAAGTCTCCCAATTCCTCACATAAATTATTCATATTTTTGGAATCAATTGCATCCAACACTTCATAGGCCTCTTCAATCAGGTATTTCTTCAGCGACTCATGATCCTGCTCCTTATCCCAAGGACACCCCCAAGCAGAACGCAATTCGGCCATAATTGCAGTGAGCCTTTCCAGCCGGTCACTATTTTCCCTGATCATTGTCGCCTTCAGAGTAAAAGAGGTTCCAAGCCTTTGGTAAAGTCCGGCTGTGATCCTGCCTTCCGCGATTGGGAAACCCGGCAAAGCGAGTGTTATTTGCTTCTTACCGGACACCGTCATAACCTTTTCTGCAATCAAATCGAGTCCTGTGTCTAGGTCTAAAAGGATATTTTCCGTTTTTTCTGCTGCTGCGAATATTTCCTGGCACGGAAAACCCTCCCGAATCAGATCTGAAGCTGCCGGATGTTCGGCATTCCACAGGAATATCAGATCTGAACCTTTCAATAATTTATAGGCGGCAAGAGACAAAGAATCAAGTCCTTGGTCTCCGAGGCCCAGAATATTTAATATCGGGTTCACTTGCTTTCCTCCTGTTTTATATTAAGGTTGACAAGGCACTCGTTGCTTGTCCAATAATACTATAAATGGCAGGAAGATCTTTGGCAAGCATCTCGGGACGCCTCCTTGGTACTTACCCCAACTGGACTTTCACCAATTAGGTAATGCGCGCTTATCTGAGCACGCACCATTAAGAAAAGGACTGTCAACATGCTGTTAACAGTCCTTTCAATTTTTATTCTTTGCATTTAAACATTACTGTTCCATTTGTTTGGCTAAAAAGCCCGCTGCAGTTTCAGCAAGTTTGATTTCCAAATCTCCCATCTTGATGTTCGGTTCTTTGGACATGAGTACGACTACCCCAATTGGATCACCTTCAGCAATAATCGGTGCAATGACCTGATTTGTTGCTTTGACTTTTTCCTCTCCTTCCGTTTCTTTCAAAACAGAAGATTCTCCCGTATTGTAAATGGTTCTCCTTTCTTCCATGGCCTGCTCGGCTACAGCACCAAGAGATTTGTTTAGGTAGTCTTTCTTGGAAGCCCCTGACACCGCGATGATGACATCTCTATCTCCGATACAGGCAATGTGTCCTGTTGATTCAAATAAAGAATCCGCATATTCTTTGGCGAAGTCTCCCAACTCACCAATGGGCGAATACTTCTTTAGTATCACTTCCCCTTCTCTGTCCACAAAAATCTCCAGTGGATCTCCTTCTCTTATCCGCAAAGTCCGCCGGATTTCCTTGGGAATAACTACTCGGCCAAGATCATCTATTCTTCTGACAATTCCGGTTGCTTTCATTAAGTTCTCCCTCCTTTTTCCAAAGCGACTAATTCAATCTTAGTATATATCTTGAACTGCTTTATTATTCATATTTTTCCATACACGCAAAAAAGAATAATCCGGGATTACCGATCTGTCTTGTGCTAAAATATTCTTGGTCTGTTGCAGACTTACGAATAAATAAATAGAGGAGTAACAAAAACTGAAGTTTTGTTACTCCCTCTTATGGTTTGATTAGATTAAACAATCCTATTGCTTATTTAGCAGTTGTATCTGCCGGTTTCAATTCTTCGGCGTATTCGACTTCAGCCGCTTGTCTAAGTTCCGAATAATAGCTTGATACTTTCAGATTTTTGGCATTTTCGAGAGCATCTTCCTGAACGCTTGCTTTAACTTTTTCAAAGTCAGGCACAACAGCCTCTTTATGGTCTTCAACCAGAATGACATGGTAGCCATATTTCGTCTTAACCGGTGCTTCTGAAATGGTTCCTACCTTTTGGCTGAAAGCAGCCTCTTCAAATTCAGTCACCATTTCTCCGTGGGAAAAATAACCGAGATCCCCGCCTGAATCCTTACTGCCGGTGTCTGTAGAATATTCCTTGGCCAGTTCGGAAAAATCTTTACCATCCTTATACTCCTGGATTACTTTATTGGCTTCCGCTTCAGTCGCAACCAAAACGTGGCTGGCCTTGACCTGTTCATCCTGTCCACCAAAATCGGAGTAATGCGATTCAAAATACTGCTGGACTTCCTGATCCGAAACTGTCACATCTTTACCAACGTAATACGAAAAAGCATAAAAATTGGCCACTTCTTCTTCGGTCATCGCCTGTTCTTTCAGAAAACTTGCGTAATCCTGATTGGTCAGCGTACTTTTGAGCTCATCTATTTTCTTTGTAACTTCTGGATTGGTTGTATCCCATTTATTCTTCTCAACTTCCTGTCGAATTAATTCTGTCATAATAATATTTTCGAGGACGGAACTTTTGATGCTTTCCAGACTGGCCTTGCCCTCATCCGTGCTAAAGTCCATACCCTGCTTCTCATAATAGGTTTTGCTGGCATTTAACTTTTCTTCATAAGTCGTCATGGGGATACTTTGCTTATTCACTTTAACTGCAAATTCCTGTTTGGCGCAGCCATTGAGCATAAGCAGCGAAGCAAGCAGCATGATGATCATTGTTATTGTTATTTTTTTCATTAATCCCTATCTCCCTTTCGCTCGGATGAAGTCATTATACCAAGTTACGATTTATTAAGCAATTTAAACTGTACCGGATACGGTCCTGGCAACTGCTGCCGGATGCATCACATATTCCTCTAAAATATCAAATAATTTAAATATGGCTTTAAAGATATCTTCTATACTCGAAACCCTAAGCCGCAGATTCAATTCAAGATTACCTTGTTCCCCAGCTGCAAATGACAACGGGTAAGAAAATTTTGCGGCAATACTCATCAGCTGTTCTCCGGATATTTCGGGATCAGCGGCAAACCGCAGGGAGATATTCTGTTTATGCTGAACAACCTGTTCGAGACCCAGTTGTTTGGCTTTCATTCTTATCCTGATAATTTTAGCCAGGTTTTCAACTTCATCGGGCGGGTTTCCAAATCTGTCCACCAGTTCATCCAGAAAGTCACTTAAGTGTTCTTCACTAGAAATGCCGAGCATTCTCTGGTAAAGCGTAGCCTTAATCTGCTTATCCACGATATATTCATCAGGAAGGAGCGCCTTGACCTGAATATCTATGACTGGCTCAGCGACTTCTTCCACTGTTTCACCACGTAATTGCTGAACTGCCTCTTTCAGCATCTTGACATAAAGGCTGAAGCCAATGCTTGCAAGATGCCCATGCTGCTCCCCCCCGATAAAATTGCCTGCTCCTCTTATTTCCAAATCACGCATGGCAATCTTGAAACCGGAACCAAATTCAGTGAATTCCCTGATTGTAGTCAGCCTCTTTTCTGCTTCTTCTGTCAGAATTTTTTGCGGTTGGTATAAAAAGTAGGCATACGCTTTCCGGTTTGACCTGCCCACCCTGCCCCTGAGCTGATAAAGCTGGCTCAGGCCAAATTTGTCCGCTCCATCGACAATAAGTGTATTGACGTTCGGCATATCCAAACCTGTTTCGATGATGGTAGTGCAAATTAGAATATCTTTCTCTTTTTCCAAAAAGGAAATCATTTCTTTCTCGAGTTGGGTTTCACTCATCTGCCCATGCACAACCCCACAACGGGCTTCCGGGATAATCAAATTCAGCAGTCTGACCACTCTATCCAGTGTCTCAACCCGGTTATGGACAAAAAACACCTGGCCCCCCCTGTATAATTCTCTGCGTATTGCATCTCTTACCAGATCCGCATTAAATTCGGCAACAAATGTTTGAACAGGGAACCTATCTTCCGGAGGCGTCATGATAACGCTCATATCTCTTAAGCCAACTAGAGACATATGCAGGGTTCTGGGAATCGGCGTAGCTGAAAGAGTTAAAACATCCACATTGGTCTTCAGGGTTTTGATCTTTTCTTTGTGAGCAACACCAAAACGCTGCTCTTCATCGACAACAAGCAGACCCAGGTCCTTGAAGCTAACCCCTTCCGATAGGAGACGGTGGGTACCGACCACGATATCAAGCGATCCGTCCTTCAGACTCTGAATGATCTGCTTCTGTTCCTTGGCTGTGCGAAAACGGCTTAGCATTTCGATTTTTACAGGATAATCCATAAAGCGTTCTCTAAACGTATTATAATGCTGCTGGGCGAGGATGGTCGTCGGTACCATGACTGCAACCTGCTTGCCGCTGATTACCGCCTTAAATGCGGCTCTCAGAGCAACTTCAGTTTTACCGTACCCCACATCCCCGCATAGAAGCCGGTCCATCGGCCGGGACTTCATCATATCGTTCTTGACCTCCATAATACTCTGCAACTGGTCTGGTGTTTCTTCATATGGAAAGCGGTCTTCAAACTCTTTCTGCCAGTAGCTGTCTTCCGGATAAGCAAATCCCACAGCCCCTTCCCTTTTCGCATAAAGCTCAAGCAAATTGATGGCCATCTCTTTAACAGCACCCTGTGCCCTGGCTTTCGCCTTGTTCCATTCATTGCCGTTCAGTTTGTTCAGCTTGGGTGTGCTTGATTCTTCTGTTCCGAGGTATTTCTGCAGCAGCTGCAGCTGATCAAGCGGCACATACAGTTTATCTTCACCGGCATAACGAATCGCAAAATAATCCTTTTCAATACCATCGACCTCAATGGTTTCAATTCCGGTAAACTTGCCGATTCCATGGTAAAAGTGCACAACGTAATCACCTGGTTTAAGGTCGCTGAAAGAAAGAATATCTGTTTCTTTTGGGCTTTTTTTGGGTTTTGCCTGGTGTTTTCGTTCTCTTCGGTATATCTCTGATTCTGAAAAAATAACCATTTTGCTTACAGGCAGTTCAAAGCCTTGGTTGATCGAAAGCGGATAAATATAAACGCCGCCCTGGTTGATCGGATCTTCCATCCTGACCAGACTGGCATTAATGCTTCTGTCCTTTAACCCTTGCCCAAGCCGCTGAGATTGTTCCTCGTTCCCTGCAAAAAGTGCAATCACGTATCCGATGGACTTCCACCGCTGGATCTCTTCCACCAGGATTGAAGTCTTACCATACCCGGCTAAAGGGCGGGCAATCATGTTCGTCACTCTTTTAGGGTCAAACCCGGGTATTTCCCGCAATAAATTCGACAGGCCCAGCAAAGGACGCTTTCCGCTGGCGAGCAAATCTTCAAAGCTGATAAATAAATGATCGGGATTAACAAACTCTTCTCCCTTTTCTAGGTTGTCCGTAAATTCAGTAAGACGCTGATTGGACTGAAAATCCAGCTGCTCCTTAAGCCGGAGCGGTTCATCGAGAAATACAAGACAATCGTGATCGAGCCATTCAAAGAAAGGAACATACTCTTCGGACAGCAGACTCAGGTAAGGATAAATGCTTTCATCAAGAATTCCCGTGTTCAGCCGGTTTTCAAGATATTCTACTTTTTTATGAAGTCTCTTAACAGCTTCTACCCGATCCAGCCGCTGTAAACGACCGACGGCTTTGCGGGCTCTGGCTTTGATTTCCCCTTTCAGATCCTGCTGCCTTTTGGTATCAATAACATACTCCTGAACAGGAACAATAAGGACCTCAGAAATACTTTCCAGCGATTTTTGGGTCTCCAAATCAAATACCCGGATAGAATCTACTTCCTCATCAAAAAATTCTATCCTGACAGGATCTCTGTCATGTGGTGCAATATCGAGAATCCCACCGCGCAAAGCAAACTGGCCTCTGCCCTCAATGGTTTCTTCACGTTCATAGCCGGCCTCTACCAATAAGCGCATAAGGTCAGAAACTGCATACTGTTCCCCGACCTTAAAAAGGATACAATGTATCAGCCACTTTTCCGGGCGAATTAGTTTCCTCATGATCGCCTGGACGGGCGCAACGACAATTGTTTCGCTGTCTGTTTCCCGGTTGAATGGGAGCAGGGTGCTCAGGACCCGGATTCTCTCTGCCGTAATTTCGTGACTTCTGCTGAAAACTTCAAACGGAAGCCACTCTGTTGTCGGGAAAAGCATAATATTTTTTCCCGGAAGCCATGCCTCCAGATCTCTTGCCCATTTTTGGGCTTGTTCATCTGTATAGGTGATGATCAGAGCCTGCTGCTTCAGCAAGGAGACCTGGGCTGCAAACGCAGCTTTTTCGCTGCCGGTTATTTGGTAAATCATTTGCGGGGACTCTTTTCTGCTTAAGGCAGCGCTTATTTCCCCAATATCCAAACCTTTGTACAAAAAATCATTAATCGTAGGCATCTGCTGCCCTCCTGCAAAAAGTGGCTCATTCCTTATCATATCTCTGGTCAGGATAGAAAATACCTGTTTTCCGAGTATTCGGGTTGAGCAAACCATATTTACTGATAGTACGTCACTCCGCTGATATCCAGTTCCCTCATGCATTTTGAGCAAAGTGTATAGGCAACATTGCCTTTAATTTCAATAGAAAAATCCATCCTGAGTGGCCTGGTGTCATCCATCTCCAGTTCACCAACGATGGTATCACAGCAACGGCATATTTTCAGCATATACATAGGATAAAACACCTCCTGAGTAATATGCTTGCCTATCCAATCCAAGGTTATACGCTTCAGCTTTATTTAAAGTGACTGTTTCTCCTGGTTAAATAGATTCATGGCCTCATCCCCGTGGCCCTCTATCCACAATCCCACAGCACGCTGTGCCCTGTCCAGGGTACCATCCAACACTGCTTTTTCCTCTTTGGCAAACGTTGAGAGTACATGGTTAACCACATCAAATTCTGCCTTTGGTCTTCCAACGCCGATTTTAAGACGCCAGAAATCCTGTGACCCCAATTCCGCAATGATGGATTTCAGTCCGTTGTGTCCCCCTGCACTCCCTTTGGACCTTAATCGTATCCTGCCGAGGGGGAGATCCATATCATCATGGACCACCAATATATTCTGCGTATTTATTTTATAATAACTTATCAGTTCCCCAACGGCTAAACCGCTTAGATTCATATAGGTAATTGGCTTCAGAAAGAATATCCGCTCATCTTTGTTTCTTATTTCAGCCACTTTGCCGCGAAAATCATTACGGAAAGACAATCCTTCCTGAGCAGCAATTCTGTCCAATAGCATGAACCCTGCATTATGTTTTGTCTCGCTATATTTAACTCCCGGATTCCCGAGACCGATTACAGCCCTCATAAATTCTCCTTATCGGCATATCGTTTAAGTCCTAAGCATAAATTGAATAGACAGAACAGCATCAATCAAGGATTAATTTTATATAGATTATTTTTTTGAAAACTTGGCTGGCGCCAAGCTTTGGCGGTAGCCTTAGTTGCACTTAGATCTATCGGAAAGCTGTTAGCATTTTCCTGATAGACTTTAAAAAGGAGGGAATCCTATGCTGCCCAGTAAAAAAATTTTATCCCTGCCGATTATTTCTCTAAAAGAAGGCCAACAAATCGGGTTTGTGCGCAATATCGTCATTGACCCGAAAGCCAAAGCTGTTGCCGCATTGATGGTCGACCCCAAGGGGTTCTTCAAAGAACAGCGTATTATTCCTTATAACAGGGTTGTCAGCATTGGTGAAAACGTCATCACCGTCAGCACTGAGAATCAGGCGGAAAAAGCCACAAATTTACCTGATATTTTAGAACTTCTCAAAGAAAAAACGGCGATCATTGGAACAAAAGTCATTACTGCCAGCGGCAAAACCCTCGGTATCATTGAAGAGTTCTATATCGATACCGAAAATGGCATGATATCAAGTCTTGATATCTCCGGAGGTAAAATAGAGGGTCTTTTCAAGGGAAAAGCCAGCTTGAAAGCGGACGATATTCTTACCATCGGTTCCGATGTCGTCGTGGTGGTCAAAGGCTGTGAAGAAAGACTTGAACTTTTTACGAAAGGCATCAATGATAATGTCAAATCCATGATCCAGGTTGCTTCCCAAAAGGCAAGCCGAAAAAGTCAGGATCTGAACAGATTCTGGAAAAAGAATAAGGACGCTGAAACAAACGAAGATTTCCCGGATGATACAGACAAGCCAATTCAACCTGTCACAGCAGAAATCAGCACGTCTGTTACGGATAATTTCTGCGAGGGGCAGAATGAAGAAGCCACCAATGCAGACAAGGGTCCCAAAGACGGCCTTATCTGAGTGCTCTGAAGAACTAACTGAATAATTTACTGACGGATAAATCCTCATGGATTCTAACGATAGCTTCTCCCAATAAAGGAGCAACAGAAAGCACTTTAATCTTATCAATCTTCTTTTCCGGGGTTAAAGGAATGGTATTTGTTACGACAAATTCTTTAATAACGGATTTTTCGAGAATGCCGATAGCAGGACCAGATAATACCGGGTGCGTACAGCAGGCATAGACCTCTTTGGCTCCTTTTTCCATCAGTACAGCTGCAGCCTGGGTAATCGTACCGCCGGTATCTGTGATATCGTCAATAAGTACTGCTATTTTTCCCTGCAGGTCACCGATGACATGCATTATTTTTGATACATTCGGTTCAGGCCGACGTTTATCCACAATTGCGAGCGATGCCCCGATTCGTTCCGCAAAATTCCTGGCCCTGCCGACTCCTCCGATATCAGGTGATACAACGCAAATATCTTCGAGTTTCTTCTCCATAAAATATTCCGCGAGGATCGGTACTCCGGGGAGATGATCAACTGGAATGTCGAAAAATCCCTGAATTGCAGGTGCATGAAGATCCATAGCCACCAGACGATCCGCTCCAGCAGTCGTTATAAGATTGGCCATGAGTTTCGCCGTAATCGGTTCCCTGGCCTTTGTCTTCCTTTCCTGTCTGGCATAGCCGTAATAGGGGACCACTGCCGTAATCCGATAGGCTGACGCTCTCCGCAAGGCATCAATAAGGATTAACAGTTCCATAATACTATCGTTGGTTGGCGCGCAGGTCGGCTGAACAACAAACACATCGGCACCCCTTACGCTTTCATCAATTCCGATGTTGATTTCGCCGTCCATAAATGTTTTGACATTGGCAACCCCCATGGAAATGCCAAGATAATCGGCAATCTCCTGCGCGAGTTCCCTATTTGCGTTTCCGCAAAAAATTTTAAGTTCTTTCGTAGCCATAATTTTCCCCCTACTTTTTCTTGGCCGAGTGCCAATTTTCAATAATTCGCTGTTGTGATCTTTCGATCGCCAGAGCCTGACCAGGAACATCTTTCGTAATTGTTGACCCGGCGCCGATGACTGCTTCTTTGCCGATGGATACCGGAGCAACAAAGTTTGTATTGCTGCCGACAAAAACACGGTCTTCAATAATGGTCTGATGCTTATTCTCACCATCATAGTTGCAGGTAATCGTTCCGGCACCTATGTTCACATTTTTGCCCAATCTGGAATCACCAATATAGCTCAGGTGAGGGACTTTGGTTCCCTCTTCAATGATGCTGTTTTTAATTTCTACGAAATCACCAACTTTAACCTCTTTACCCAAAACCGTTCCGGGTCTCAGGTAAGCATACGGTCCCACAAGGCAATTCTCTCCGATCACTGCGTCTCGCGCAACAGAGTGCTCGATTTGACATCCCTTCTGACAAACACAGTTGATCAGTGTTGTCGAGGGGCCAATGTTCGCGCCTTCTTCAATCCTGGTATTTCCTTTAATTATCGTAAAAGGATTAAGGATGACGTCCTTCCCAAGAACAACTTCCGCATCTATAAAAACCGATGGAGGATTGATGATCGTTACTCCCTCCATCATCCAGTATTTTCTGATTCGATCATACAAGATATCCTCGGCTTCAGCCAGCTGAACCCGATTATTAATGCCTAAAGCTTCTGACGGGTCGTTCGTACAAAAGACCTCAATTTTTTGACCGGACGAAAGTAGGATATCAAAGACATCAGTGAGATAATACTCGCCCTGGGCATTTTTAGGCGTAATCTTCTGAAGCGCAAATTTCAAGGCTGCTCCGTTGAAACAATAGGTGCCTGTATTGATCTCCTTAATCCCTTTTTGCAAAGCATCTGCATCTTTTTCTTCGATAATGCCTTGAAAAACATTGTTCTCTTTCAATATCCTTCCATAACCAGAAGGATTCTCCATGATTGCCGTGAGTACTGTGGCTGAAGAGCCCGTCTTTTGGTGAATCTCCATTAATGACTGAAGCGTATGCCCCGCTAAAAGCGGCTGATCCCCGCTTAAGACCAGAATGCTACTGTCTTCATCGACCAATGGCAATACCTGCATCATGGCGTGACCTGTACCCAATTGTTCTTCCTGAACAACCACCCTGGTTCGTTCCCCAAGGTGTTCCGACAACATTTCGCGGCCATGACCGACAATCGTAATGACATCATTAATTCCCGGTTTTGCAACCTTCTCCAGAACGTGGTCAATCAGCGGACGGCCAGCCAGAGTGTGCATCACTTTCGGTAATTCCGATTTCATACGGGTACCTTTTCCCGCAGCCAAAATGACTGCTGTAAAATGAGACATTTCCTTATTTATCCTCCAAAGTGATCAAGTACCTTATCAACCTTAAAATATCCTATAATGGATGAGCAGATACTCGCATAGTCGTACTTCATTATTATAACGAATTATTGCCAAGAATAAAAAGAAATTACAGATATTTTTTTGTATTCCGCCTATATTATTGCAGTTTTATTTAATATGATAAAAAAGAGACCTCTCAAATGATGGTCTCTCCTCAGCAAAATCAAATATTATTCAATGCCCTTTCCGTATTCTTCTAGTACCTTAGTCTGGATTTTTTCTCTTGCCGCAGATGAAATCGGGTGGGCAATATCGCGAAAATCGCCTTCCGGGGTCTTTCGACTGGGCATCGCCACAAATAAACCATTCGTCCCTTCAACCACTTTTACATCGTGAACAACAAACTCGTTGTCAAATGTAACCGATACGACTGCTTTCATCTTGCCTTCGGCATTTACCTTTCGGACTCTGACGTCAGTAATCTCCATGCTGAGAATCACCACCCTTCTCTTTCGCCTCCAGAAAAATCTTCTTTTTTTATTCTCTATTTGGCAAAAAACTCCTTCTTTTTAGCAAAAAAAATTTCCAATTCAAAATATTCTACATCATTTTTGGGTCATTTGCCTTGACAAACGTCCTGCCTTTTGAAGAATCTATTTCCAGCTGCAGAAGAGCAAGGTAGTCTTCGACTAGCCTTGAGTTATTCCAGAGTGTATCTTCCATCAAAATGCCAAGGCCTACGACTTTGGCATCAAATTCCTGCATAAGGTCGATCAGCCCTTTGGCTGTGCCCCCGGCTTTAATGAAATCATCAATGATCAGCACTTTTTTCCCGGTACCCAAAGCCTTGCGGGTTAAAGACATGGTCTGAATTCTTTTGGAGGAACCGGATATGTAATTAATACTAACCGAAGAACCTTCCGTCACCTTATTGCCATGCTGCACCACAACAGCAGGTACACCCAGCGCATCAGCAGTCATCAGGGCCAGCGGAATTCCTTTTGTTTCAATCGTTATCACGGCTTCAGGACTTCTTTTCCGAAAAACGCTCGCAAAAATAAGCCCTAATTTCCTGGCAATGATCGGATTATAGAGAATATCAGACATATAAAGAAATCCGCCAGGAAGCGTTCTGTCGCCCGCATTTAAATTTCCGGCAAGAGATGTCAGGAAGTTTTTTGCTTCTTCTCTGCCGATTCCGGGCAAATACTTGACACCTCCGGCCGCCCCTGAAATTGTATCCAAATTGCCCTTGTCCGTGAGCGTTAAACTTTCTTTAATCGCGACCAGGTCTTCACTGATGGTCGATCTCGCAGTGTCAAAACGGTCGGCAAAAAAACCCAAAGTCAAAAGCTCATTCGGGTGGGAAATCAGGATTTCTGTTAACGCAATCATTCTTTCAATTCTTTTCATGCAATCATCTCTTTTATTTCATCTCATAAAACACTATGCAGGAACTGTTATTCGCTTTTGCGGCTCGACGACATACCCCTTAAAGCTTCAAACATGACATTCCCGGCATTTTCAATATGTGCCGCTGCAAGCTTTTGCGCTTCTTCCACATCATGCCTTGCCACAGCATCAATGATCGCCCGGTGTTCCTGAATCGTATTTTTAACCCTTCCCGGAACTGCCAAAGATGTTGTCCGGAACCGCTGTGTCTGCTCTTTCAGGTTCGCAAGAATCTGAATCAGCCTCTCATTCCTGCTTGCCTTATACAAAAGAGCGTGGAAGTCTATATCGGACTGGACAATAACATCCAGAGAATCAGGCATTTTTTCATAATATAAAATCCGTTCCATCTCGTCAATTTCTTCTTCTGTAATCTTCTCGGCGGCGAGTCCTGCTGCCAGTCCTTCCAGGGCTGCGCGAATTTCAAATACGTCTTTAACATCCTTATGAGAGACCCCTGCCACATAAGCGCCCCTTCGCGGAACCATGACCACGAAGCCCTCCAGTTCAAGTTTGCGGATCGCTTCTCTTACAGGTGTACGGCTTACGCCCATTTCTTCTGCCAGCTGGATTTCCATCAAGCGTTCTCCTGGCTCCAGGACTCCACTGACGATAGCCTCCCGTAGGGCCTCAAGCACAATTTCCCTCAGAGGTTTATAACTATCAAGTTTTACCGGTACTAAACGTCTTTCCACCAAAAATCACTCCTTTTCTCCAGATTAATATTTCGAGAACCAATCGTTTTTACTAACCAGGTTTGATGATAACCCTTCTCAGCCAGAACCTTGCGCATCTTTTCCCCCTGACTATAATCCTTTACGATTCCGAACATTGTAGACCCGCTTCCGGACATCAGAGCTCCAAGGCAGCCTCCTTCCAGCAACAGCCGTTTTAAGACAGAAATCTTAGGGACAAGATCAAAAACAATATTCTCCAGATCATTAGAAAGCATTCTGCCAATCGTATCGATCCTGGCAGCACTTAGAACACTCACCCATCTTTGTTGATTGAGCTTCGAAAACTCAGCGCGTTTATCAAACAATCGATATGCATCTGCAGTGCTTACCCCCTGCTCCGGTTTAACCAGGATGATATCCATCTCGGGTGCCGGGGGGAGTTCTTGGAGTTCAGAACCGGTCCCTTCCCCCCATGCTGTTCCTCCAAGCAGACAAAATGCCGTATCCGAACCACATTGTTTAGCCAGCCCCACTAAATGTTCATAGGAGAAAGGATTTGACAGTAGCCTGTTCAATCCTATAAGAACAGCTGCGGCATCACTGCTTCCCCCGGCAAGCCCCGCCTGCAACGGAATATGTTTTTCGATCTTAATCTCAACTCCGGGAATGGCACCTGACGTCCTGGTCTTATATTCATCCAGAAAAAGCCCGGCAGCCTGATAAGCGAGATTTTTTTCGCCGCTTAATTCGCCGCAAAGGCAAGATATCCCGCCACCTTGAAGTGTGATCTCAACCCGGTCAAACAGAGACACAGATTGAAAGACCGTTTCAAGACTATGATATCCGTCAGCCCTGATATCATTGACAGCCAGCGCAAGGTTTATCTTGGCCGGTGCCAAAACAACCACAGAATTTTCTTTCATATTTACCAAGTTCTTTTACCTTTGATACGATAGAATTATTTTCCTAATATTATAGCGTATTACACCCTCATCCTGCCAGAAAAATATTCTAATCCGCCAAATTTCTTATTTCCGGCAGGATTAAATTGAGGTGATCATTAATGATTTTTCTTAACGGCTCTGCTTTTTCATAAAAGATCACAACAATATCTCCTTCTCTGGCTTTTGCCAGAGCTTCGCGCAAGGCTTCCTCTTCCTTAAGAATGATCTTTATTGAACTTGCCTTTTTCCCTTCCCTTAAAGCCTCTTCATAGATCATATGCGCAATTTCTCCTGATTTTCTGCCTCGCAGATCTGCATCTTCCTTAATATACAGTAGATCAAATCCTGCGGCAGCTTCCCTGGCAAATTGTTTTACTGTGGTGTCGCTTCTGTCACCGGGCAAGCCGATACACCCTACAATCCTCTTGTGCCCAATCGTCTGAAGTGTTTGGACAACCTCTTTAATACCGGCGGGGTTATGACCGTAATCCAGAATTACCTTAAAGCCATCCATTTCATAATATTCGAGCCTTCCCTGATTATCTTCAGGATTTTGCCCAAAGCCGCTTACCGCCCTCCTGATTTGCGGAGCAGTATATCCCAAAGCGTAGCAAGCTGCAACAGCTGCCAGGACATTTTGAACATTATGCCTCGCTTTTCCTCCCCAGGTAATCGGGATTTTGTTCAGGTTACAAACAGTTGAGCCGCAGGTCCCCTGGTAAATCCATATCTTCTTCTGATCTGCGACCACGGCAACCCCTCCAAACGCCAGGTGTTTACAGATTCTTCTGTTTTGGATTTCGGTACTAAAGTAAATAACATGGCCACTGGCTTTTTGGTCCAGGTTCACAACCTGAGGATCATCCGCATTTAGAATGGCAAAACCATGCTTTTGTACTCTTTCAGCAACCAGACTCTTCACCTTGCTCAAATCCTCAATAGTATCAATACCGTATTGACCGAGATGATCCTCAGAAATATTTGTGATAATCGCGACATCCGCATAATCATAACCGAGACCCGCCCGTAAAATCCCCCCTCTGGCTGTTTCCAGGACTGCAACTTGGACATCGGGGTGTCTCAGGACAGTCCTGGCACTGGCAGGTCCGCTGTGGTCACCCTTGCTGAGCAGTCTGTCATTAATATAGATTCCTTCCGTGGAAGTCATCCCTACTGTTAACTGCTGTTTCCGGAGCATTTTACTTAAAAGACGGACGACAGTTGTCTTGCCATTGGTTCCTGTCACCGAGACAATAGGGATTCTGCCGTTTCCATGCGGAAAGAGGATATTGACAATATCCCTGCCGATATTCCTGCTTTGGCCGGCACTGGGCAGCAAATGCATCCTTAAACCCGGAGCTGCATTGACCTCAATAATTCTGCCATCCTGCTCCCGGTAAGAACGCCTGATATCTTCCAGAATAAAGTCTATCCCGGCAATATCGAGTCCCAGTACGCTTGCTGCATAAACAGCCAGCTCAGCATTATCCCTGTGCACCAAATCTGTCACGTCCACTGCCGTTGATCCGGTACTGAGGTTCGCACTTTGCCGGAGTACGACTTTTTCTCCAAGATGTGGAACAGATTTCAGCGAAAATCCCTGCCGGCTGAGATCTAAAATAAGAACGGGATCAACCGCGATTTTTGATAAATATTTTTCATGCCCCGTTCCCCTTAGAGGATTATTATTTTCCTGTTCGATCAGCTCTTCAATGCTCGATTTGCCGTTTCCGGCAACTATCGGCGGTCTTCTCCTGGCCGCCGCCACCAATTTGCCCCCAACAACAAGAAGCCGGTAGTTGTTTCCTTTGATGTATTCTTCGATAATCACCTTTGTGCTGTAGATCTGCGCCAGGCGGCAGGCTTTAACAATCTCACTTTCCTTCGTTAAATTGAGAGATACACCTTTCCCCTGATTGCCCATACAAGGCTTGACAACCACACTGCCGTCAAATTGTCGGAACAGCTTCAGAATCTCCTCTTCCGAAGAAGCAATCTTTCCGCGTGGAACCGGTATGGCAGATTCACTGAGTATTAGCCGCGTAAGCTGTTTGTCTGCTGCAATATCTGTTCCGATGCAGCTCGTTCCACTTGTCATCGCCGCCTGTATTCTTTTTTGCAGACGGCCATAGCCAAGCTGATAAAGATTCCCATCCCCGAGCTTATCGTAAGGAATACCTCTGTCAAGGCAAGCCTGAAGAATGGCTTGCGTGGACGGCCCAGGCATATACGCTGAACGAAGTTTTTTTAATTGAGCGACCAACGGCTCAGCATTCGGCTCTTCCCCATAGCGCAGCCGGTTGAGAAAACCGGCTGCAGCATAAAGTGCCTCAATCGCTGCTTCCTTGCATTCATATTCATAGATCACCTCATATTCTTCCATTTCTTCAACCAGAATACGCGTTTTGCCGTAACGGCTTTTTTCTCCGGCTAAAGTCAGTAATTCTATACTGACATGCTCCAATACATGTCCAGGCAATGTTCCTTCTTCCAGTCTTTCAACAAACCCTCCGGGTTTTCCACGGGAACAGGTATGGTCGGCAAGTGAAGGTAGCGCCTTTAACAATCTTTGATTGAAATCGCCAAGCTCATGGGTCATTTTCCCCTGCCATTCGGCAATACTGACGATTCCGCGGATCACGGGCCTGTAACTGAAAAAGTTTGCACCTTCAATTGCTTTCACCTGATGTATCTTCATGAAGATGTAGCCTCCTGTTTCATTTCCTTTTTAGACAGCTCCGAATGATTCATACTGAATCCTTCAGCCTCACTCAGAAAGCTGGTCCGTTCAGTAATATTAAATCTCCAGCCTTCACTCAAAACGTGTACTTTGACCGGGGCAAGGGCCAGAGGCTTCCCATTATTTAAGTCGTCCACATTACTGATCACTGCACATGAAGCATCGGCAATAAGTACTGTTCCGCGCCCGATCACCCGAAAGGTCCCGTCTTTTCTGATATGGACAGATGTATCTTCATCAATTCCCATTCCTAAAAAGTACGGATTTAAAGAGACAGCCGTCATTAGCCGTCCAATCCTTCCTCTTTGGGCAAAATGCTGGTCAATAATGACACCCTTCAAAAGTCCTAGTCCGGGGGCCATCTGAATTAAGTCTTCACCAGGCGTATCTCCCTGTCCGCCGATAATCATTGTATCAGACATTACGGATGCTCCGGCACTGGTCCCTCCGATAATAACCCCTTGCTCATACAGATGCTGCAAGGCCATACCCATTGCAGTCCCGCCGATCATCGCTGTGATCCTGAGCTGGTCCCCCCCTGTAAAGAAAATACCGCTGGCTTGAACGATCTTTTCAATATTTTCACCTGCATTGGCATACGCTCTGTCTTGAATGGCAATCACGTCTATATTTGAGCAGCCAAACCTCATAAAAAGGTCTCTATAAATGATCCCCGCCTGCTCCCCGTCCTCTGAAGCTGCAGTAATCACACATATCCTGGATCTTTTTTCTCCTGCCTCGCGGTAATAATATTTTAAAATTTTACAGTCTTTTTCCTTGTCTTCTGCTCCGCCGATAATAAGCAGATTTCCCATAATATGCTCGGTCATAGCATCCCTCCGAGCTTAATTTGTGGAAATCTGCGTAAATTATTCCTAAACTTGTATTTTATTCATGGATCAATGCTCTACTTTGGGGTAACCTCTTCTGAGCTGTCCTCTTGTTTCAATTCCGCCTACACCGTCTACACCCGTAACTGTATGCCGAATAATATCTTTGAGAGAAACGGTACGGTCAATTGGCGTATAGGCAATGCTTTCCACCAGAAACACAGGGTCTAAGGCATGAATCAGCATTCGCCTTGGCGAAGAGGCAAAGTTTGCACCGGCTTCAATAATTGCTTCGAAATTAGACTGGCATCCGCCTGCAAAGATAACCAACTGATCTTTATTCGGCTGAATTCGCCTTGCTTCTGTAACGGACTGCACAAAATGGCCCGAGCTCCGGTAGCTGTCCAGACTTTTCAAATTACTCTTCCCTTTAAGCAAAGAGTCATGACCTGTCAAAACCAGAATATCCGCCGGATAATCTCGCAAAGACCCGGCAATTGCCTTGGGCTGTTCCGCTTCCGATTTACAAATTCCTTTGGCCTGAAGTCCCAATTGTCTATACGTTTTTAGACAATGATCCAAATATTCCTGATCTCCGTCCAAATGAAGAATTTTGCCCGGTATTTCAAAGTACTCTTCTTCAACGTTGAATTTGCGGTCGTAGACAACCTTACGGAATTTTTTATAAACTTCCTGAGAATCGGCCAGCTGATAATGGACAATTTGCTTATCATCCTTGAAAATAAGGTCATCGACATCGGCGTCGGCGATTAATCGGTAATTGAGCCCACCGAGTACTGCCGTTACTTTCTTGCGCCTTTTATTCAGGGCCAGTATTTTTAGAAATAAATCCTGGTTATAAGAAAGGCGGGCCACAATATCTCCTGTCTTAAACATGTCTAACCCTCCTGCTCTTCGCAAACTCCTTTAAAAATAGCCGCATCTATATTTTCTGATTTACTCTATTTTATGACATAAAAAAATACCGGTTCCCAAACCGGTATCCTTAGAATCAATTTCTTTGCGCCTCCCAGACGACTACAATCTTCTGATAATCAAGTATCCCGACATCTTCAGCCCTGAGCTTCGGGTCTACTCCTGCAGCCTTGAGTATCTCCGCAGTTTGCTCTTTGGGTAAGGAGAGTCCGCTGGAAAGCGTATTCAGCAGCATCTTCCTTCGCTGCGCAAAAGCCGCCCGCACAACCTTGAAAAAGACGTCTCTCTTTTCCAATGAGAATCCTGGATATGGCCGGATATCCAGTCTTAGCACCGTCGATGTGACCTTCGGCTGAGGCCAGAAGGCCGAAGGGGGAACATCGAACAGCCTTTTGACCTCGGCTGATAACTGAACGGCAATCGATAATATCCCATAATCCCTTCCCCCGGGCAGGGCACACATTCGGTCGGCAACTTCTTTCTGGACCATTACGGTCATGCCCTGCAGCGATTCCGCTTGGTCAAGAAAATGCATCAGTAGCGGATTTGTGATGTAGTATGGGAGATTGCCAATCAGCCAGCCTTTTTCCTGTCCCCAGAGATTGGCTAGTTTAAGCTTCAGGGCATCCATATGCAGCAGAACAAACGGGTAGGCGTTTAATTCTCTTTGGAGCAGCTCAACCTTTTCCTTATCAAGTTCTACCGCCCACATTTTAGGGTATTTCGGGGCAAGCATCCTTGTAAGTGCGCCCGGTCCCGGTCCAATCTCGACCAGCGGCAGATCGGTCCGGGGCACGCCCTCCTGCACAATTCTTTCAATAATACTGTCATCAACTAAAAAATTCTGACCCAAAGATTTTTTGGCCCGGACGCCATGGCGTACAACTCTGCGGATATAGGACGCCGTATCTTCCCGTCTTGCTTCCGTCACTTACTTCCCATCCCCTTCCCTTCCATCTGCTTTACTGCGGAATAAAATTCATCTTTGGTTATCCCAAAACGGTTGACGCGAAATAAAAATTGCTTGGCGTTTGTATCCCCGATCCCCAAAATTCTCCCGAGCCGGGACCGTTTTGCAGCCGAACAGTTTTGCCCAACCAGGCCGCTTTGCCGCAAATCAGCCATTACTACCGCCTCAGTATTCTTCTCAGCAATTTTCACTCCGTCTTTGCTGTCCGTATTCGAAATCTTTACTTCAAGTATTTTGGAAAACGCTTTCCTGATCTCCTCGAGAGAAACGTTTTCCAGGCCAATATCATGATCTTTTGGATTGCGGGCTACCTCGACGGAAAGATAAACATGCCTGGCTTTCGGAATCCGTTTATTGATCCGCTCCCGAATCTGTTTCCCAGCAAAATCAGGGTCCGTACAGACAATAACACCGCGTCTCTCTGCCATCTCCGCAATATACTCCAGCTTTTGCTCAGTCAATCCAAACCCCTCCGTCCAGATGACGTCAACTTTGCCCAGGGCACGTCTGACCGCATGCGCATCGTTTTTTCCTTCGACCACGATCAGCGGCTCATAATCAAGATCCGTATTTGTGTTGAAATTCATTTTATTCTCCTTTAGCTTGCATCGACAAAAGCTGATCCATTTTTTTATCAATAGCCGCTATTTTTCCCAGGCTGTTTTGGTTGCCCTCAATGGCAGATTCAATCTGCAGCACTTTGCGTCTGAGCTCGTTCAAGGCATTTTGAAGCATTGTATCCGAAGCCATAATATCTTTCCCTAGTTCTTTCGTTGCCTCGCGAAAACGGTTAAAAAATGTTTCGCTTTGTTTTTCAATGTAAAGGGTCAACAGCCTTCCCGGAAGCAGGGTGTTGGTCCGACCGTCCCCTCTGATCTTGTATGTGCCTCCGGCCGTGCAATACGGCTTTTCTTTACCGGAGGGAATCTCAATTCGATAGATCGGTTTTCTGGCATAGTTTTCTATTATTATAGCGACTTCAACGGGCGGAACACAACTCTCAGCTTTACTTAAAATAAAGAGTCTTTCCTTGTCACCAACCGGACAGCCGATCATTCTACCTTTCTGCATGCTGTTTTTATCTTCAACTTCGCCGACGCCAACTAAAATGGTTCCTCCATTTTCAGAATTCGCAAATGCTACTAAATCTGTGGTTTGAATGCCTTTAACTGTCATTTTGAAATCCGCATCGAAACCTTCCTGTTTGACCAGCAGCTGTTTTGTTTTGCTGGAAATCGTCATATATAGATCTTTTTCCATAAAAACCTCATGATAGGATATTTTCCTATTCTATCATAACCAATCATCAAACAAAAAATCACTCCAAAAAACCGCATCAGGAAGATAGAAACAAAAGGAGGGACGTATCCTTTTGTCCCCCCTCTCCGCGGTATGCCTAATGCAGTTGTTTTTCTGCTGCGCAGGCCTCACTGTCCACAATATCCAAGATCCTGCTCAATATCTCCTCATATTTTTCTTCAACAGCCTTAAAATTCATATACGGGACATAATATTGCTCCAGAGCATCGTGCTCCTGTTTGGCCTGGTGAATACAGTCCATTCCGCTGAGCATAAGTTGACCAAACAAATCTAGGTCACTGTTCAGTTCCTGTGTCAATGATGAAGAAAGCTCTGTATGGACATGCCTGTTCAGGTTAACGGACTCTTGATGATTGTTTCGGAAATATTCGCTCGACGTCAGGGCAACCTGCAGTTCTTTGATCACAATCGTTCCGATCTTGGAAGGAATCAGCGGTAAGTGATAGATTTCTACATCAAAACCATTTTCCATGGCCTTAGCGGCAATTTTCTCCATAAAAACGGATCTTCCTGTGCCCATCTCGCCTTCCAGATAAACAATCTCCTCAATTTCCTGCAGAATAGAATCTGTAAAATCAACAAAACCTTCCGGTGTATACGCACAGGAAAATAGATGTCTGGCTACGCCGGTCCTACCGGAGTTTTCCGCCATGTACACACCTTCAAATATTTTCTTTGCCAAACGCAGTGTTTCCATATTCAACGCAGAGAAATCCATAGACTGCCTGGTTATGGCCATCATATTCTCCGCGACCGCTCTGGCTGCGCTTAACAAACGGTAAGCCCTGGCAAACAGACGGCTGACTTCATTCGTTGATGCAATAATATGTTTTACGTTATGCTGTATGGCATCCGTATCCCAGTATTCTCCCAGATTGATGATTTCATCCAGACCTCCAGGATACTTCGGATCCACAATATGCGGTGCAGTTCCATCAACCATCACAATCCCGGCATCTACAACCGCTATTCCGTCCAGGGAATGATGGTCAGAAGAGCAGTGGTGGAATTCCACATCATAACCCATTTCCACCATTCTGTTCCCAATT
The DNA here is from genome assembly GCF_047652685.1 of Dehalobacter sp. CP. NCBI lineage: Bacteria > Bacillati > Bacillota > Clostridia > Eubacteriales > Desulfitobacteriaceae > Dehalobacter > Dehalobacter sp. CP. The sequence continues at coordinate 107,410 of NZ_CP157399.1, read as the reverse complement.
TTTTTCATCAACGTTGATTTTCCGACACCAGGTCCCCCTTTGAGCACAAAAACTCGTTTCGTACCTTTTTCTAGCAGAAACGAATAGTACGAAAAAAATCCCTCTGAGGTATTTCCACCCGGAAATACATGTTTCATGTTTCCTTTCATTTTACCGACACTCCCCCATAATATGTTCACGCTTCATTTTATTGCCTGTTGCCTTAAAAGGTTCAATTGATGGTTCAGGACAGTTCAGGAAAAAAATTTTGACAAATCTCATTGATTTATTTCTCTTATTAATAAGGATTGTCGTTTCTTCGACTATTTTCATGCAGATATGCATGTTAATTACCACTAAAATCATCCAGCCGCTTGTTGCATTATTCCAGTTTCCAGCTTATAATCAAAATGTCTTGGACGTTTGTCTAAGCATGACATTTGTGATCTGCTGAGGGAGGGGAGTTTTTCGCATGGATTTGCGCCGGGTATTTGACTGTATGATTTCCGTTTCGGAGTTAGGCCGCGGACAAGCTTCAAAAGTTATTCAGGCCGTTGAAGATGAAGGCAATCCCTATATCATCGTCAAAAATAATAAACCCCAGGCTGTCATCATCTCCATCCATGAATATTCGGAACTAATGCGCATCCGAGATATGGTCGCCTCTGGTCAGAATATCAGTTCTCCGCTCTATTCGCCCCATTTCCAGGATAATTATGCCTCCCTGAAAACAAATGTTCTTTCTGACGATGAAATCAATATTTTCCTTGAAAGTGAAGACCTTGAAGGCCTGGATCTTGAAAGCGAATCAAATGACTAAATGACGAACCAATAAAATAATTTCTATATATAAATTGAACAGTTATATAAATGATAACAGTTTGGCAATCATCCAGATATTTTCAAAAAAATAGCTTGGATTTTGCTTGAACTGTTTTCTTTATTCATACTATAATGAATCTTATATCACCGAAAACAACCTATAACGTTTGATGATATTTTATAATGCAGATCTAAAATTTGAGAGGGTGGGGACAATGAAAAAGCTTCTGACAGGCAACGAAGCGATTGCAAGAGGTGCCTGGGAAGCCGGAGTTGTAGTATGCACGGCTTATCCAGGAACCCCCAGTACGGAAATTACAGAAAACGCAGCAAAATATGATGAGATGTATGCGGAATGGTCCCCGAACGAAAAAGTAGCACTCGAAGTTGGTTTGGGTGCTGCGATCGCCGGCGGAAGAGTGCTTGTCTCCATGAAACACGTTGGGGTAAACGTAGCAGCAGATCCCTTGTTTACTCTTTCGTATACCGGTGTTAACGGTGGACTGGTACTTGTATCTGCTGACGATCCGGGCATGCATAGTTCTCAAAATGAACAGGATAACCGTCATTTTGGACGGGCAGCAAAGATTCCGGTACTAGAGCCGGCCAACAGCCAGGAGGCCAAAGATTTTACCAAATTGGCTTTTGACATCAGTGAGATGTTTGATACGCCGGTTATGCTCAGAACGACAACGCGGGTGGCACATTCCCAATCCCTGGTCGAACTTGCTGACCGCGAGGAGAAAGGAATCAAGGAATATCAGAAAAATCCTTCCAAATATGTGATGATTCCCGCAAATGCCCGTCATCGCCATGTAATTGTTGAGGATAGGCTGATAAGACTAAAAAACTACGCTGAAAGTACCGATCTAAACCGCGTTGAATGGAACGATACGAAAATTGGAGTAATTACCAGCGGCGTGACCTACCAGTATGTCAAAGAAATTTTACCGGAAGTTTCAATCTTAAAACTTGGCCTGACCTTCCCGCTGCCCCAAAAAATGATTATGGACTTTGCGAACAAAGTAGATCAGTTATATATTGTCGAAGAGTTGGAACCTTTTATCGAAGAGTATGTAAGGTCCTGGGGTCTTGATGTTCATGGCAAGGATACTTTTCCGCTGATAGGGGAACTACTGCCGGAAACGATTGCCGCCAAAATGATGCAGATGCTTGGGGACTGTTCTCCCCGTGAGACGACCGAACCAGATCAACTGCAATATGAAATTCCTCCGCGTCCTCCTGTCCTATGTCCCGGCTGTCCGCACAGAGGTCTTTTCTATGTGCTTAATAAGCTTAAAGTCACCGTCGCCGGTGATATCGGTTGTTATACGCTTGGCTGCCTTGCTCCGCTTAAAGCCATTGACACGACCATTTGTATGGGAGCAAGCATCGGTACTGCCATGGGCATGGAGAAAGCCAGAGGTAAGGATTTCGCCCGCAATCTGGTAGCGGTGATTGGGGATTCCACTTTCATTCATTCGGGAATAACTGCACTTGTTAACGTCGTATACAATAAAGCAACAACAACGACCATTATTTTGGATAACCGCATCACGGCAATGACCGGCCACCAGCATAACCCGACGACCGGTTTTACTGTTAAAGGAGAACCTACTAAAGAAATTGATCTCGTCCTTCTGACCAAGGCCGTCGGCGTGGAAAGGGTCCGGGTTGTTGATCCGTTTGAGCTGGAGGAGCTGGAGAAAATTATCAGAGAAGAATTGGCTGCAGAAGAGCCTTCAGTAATTATTACCCAGCGGATTTGCGCCTTAATCGATAAAAGCAAGAATAGCCCTTATCGCATATCCACAGAAACTTGTACCGGCTGTCTACGCTGTCTTAAATTAGGCTGTCCCTGTATCGCCAAGGAAGGGAAAAAAGTCAGGATCAACCTTGCTCAGTGTGTAGGCTGCGGGCTATGTGCAACCGTCTGCCCCAGCGAAGCAATCAAGAAAGAAGGTGGCGCCAATGACTGATACCACGAATATTCTTATTGTTGGTGTAGGTGGACAAGGGACAATCCTTGCGAGCCGAGTGCTGGCGGGCGCCGTCCAAATGACCGGCCAGGACGTTAAGGTCTCGGAGATTCACGGGATGGCTCAACGGGGCGGGAGTGTGGTTACCCAGGTAAGATATGGCAAAGAAGTCGCCTCCCCGATCATTCCTGAAGGTGAAGCGGATATTATCCTCGCTTTTGAAAAGCTGGAGGCTCTCCGCTGGCTGCCCTATCTGAAAAAGGATGGCAGCATCTTAATTAATGACCAAAGGATCGATCCTATGCCGGTAGTCGTCGGAGCAGCGCAATATCCTTCCGATGTGTTGGATATTATTAAAAAAGAACGTAAAGAAGTTTTCATCATCAACGGACTCGAAAAGGCTGTCGAAGCTGGTAACGCTAAAGCAGTCAACGTTGTTTTGCTGGGATTGCTGGCCAGATGCCTGAAGATCGACAAGCAAACTTGGCTTGATGTTATCCGGGAAACAGTCCCCTCCAAACTGCTTGAGGTCAATCTGAAAGCTTTTGAAGAGGGCTGGAACAGTTTTGACCGCTGAGTTGTATCTCTGTACAAAAAAATGACCGATAGGATACTGCTAATAGTGTTATGCTATTGGCAGTATTTTTTTAGGCTCTATGTCAAATGTTGGGGTGAACCCCAAAACAAGAGTAACTCTAAACCAATATGATGCTGCTAATGGTTTTTGACTGTTATCAGCATTTTTTGAGCTAGGCTAAGGTTGACGACATGGTGCCATCCTCTTTTCGGCTGTTGTGCCATCCATGGCACAAACAGTCGCGTTCCGCATCCGAGCTCCACTTGGCGCGAACAGTACCATGTCGTTAATATCTCGTTCATTAAGCCATCATCTAGAGAATGTGGGATTCTCATACGAAAAAAGGGGACAGCACGACTTTATCGAACATATGTTTGCTTTATTCATTATCCTGTGCTAGAATTAATTTGGGTGATGAGCATGGGTACTCTGGAAAAACTTGCAGTCCTCGCTGATGGAGCCAAGTATGATGTCTCTTGTGCGTCAAGCGGGGTAAATAAGCATAATCAAGGCGGTATCGGCAACTCCAAATCATTTGGCATTTGCCATACCTGGTCTGCTGATGGCCGCTGTGTTTCGCTTTTAAAGATTCTCCTGACCAACTACTGCATCTATAACTGCAATTACTGCGTCAACCGCAATCAGAATGATATCCCGCGAGCCAGTTTCACGCCAAGGGAAGTTGCCGACCTGACGATTCAATTCTACAGGCGGAATTATATTGAAGGTCTTTTTTTGAGCTCGGGTATTGAGCGCAGTCCAAATCATACCATGGAAAGGATTTATCAGGTTCTTGACATTCTGAGGCATGAATATCACTTTTACGGATATATACACGTCAAAGTGATTCCCGGCGCCGATCCGGCACTGGTCAACAAGACCGGATTGCTCGCCGACAGGATGAGCATTAATATTGAACAGCCTACAGAGCAGAGCCTCAAACTCCTGGCCCCGCAAAAGACACTGCCCGTCCTATTTGCGCCGATGAATCAAATTCATCATCAGATGACGCAAAACGCTTCCGAAAGAAAGATTTTCCGGCACGTCCAAAAATTTGTTCCAGCAGGACAGTCGACCCAGATGATTGTCGGGGCAAGCAAAGACAGCGACCTTTCCATTATTAAAGCCACAGAAACCCTTTACAACCGTTTTCAGTTGAAAAGAGTCTATTACTCGGCCTATGTTCCCGTTAATGAGGGCCCAAATCTTCCTGCTCTTTCCACTTCTCCGCCTTTGCTTAGAGAACACCGGCTCTATCAGGCGGACTGGCTGCTGAGATTTTACAGCTTTAAAGCGGATGAAATCGTCAATGAACAGAGTCCGTTTTTGGATACCGATTTTGATCCCAAAATTTCCTGGGCGCTTCGAAACATGCAGTTATTTCCTCTAGAAATCAACCAAGCCTCTTATGAAGAGCTGCTTCGAATTCCTGGCGTAGGCGTGACTTCCGCCCAGAGAATCATTCGGCAGCGCAGGCTGGGTAATATTTCTTATAATCATCTTAAAAAAATGGGGGTGGTTCTTAAGCGCGCTAAATATTTTATCACGTGTCAGGGCTGTTATTACGGAGGCATCCCTGCAGAAAGTGCCTTGGTGCGCCAGGCCCTGACACCTGTGGCCAAACCCGTTCAGCTATGTTTGTTTTGATTTATCCTGTAAACATATATGATCATTTTAGGGTTGACAAGGTTCTAGGAGTCTTCCGAAGAATGAGGGACTGTTGAAAATGGATTATTTATATGACGGAAGCTTTGACGGTTTACTGACTTCAATATATTACAGCTATTATGAACAAAAAGCCCATGGAATCTATCCTGAAGCTTCGTATCAGTTCAATATGTTCACGCCATCTACTGTTATCCAAAGTGATCCTGTGCTTGCTGCCAGGGTTTATGATGCGATAGACAGAAAAATTTCTGTCTACTCCTTAATGCAGATCTATTATGTATACCTCTCGAACAATCCCGCCAAAGAAAACCTTATCTTAAAATACCTTCAGCTCGGCTTTCAATTAGGTCCGAAAATTGACAGCATTCATTCTCATCCCGAGGTATTGCCGATCCGGCAAACAGCCAAGAAAGTATCTTTTGAAGCAGAACGCTTTTTAGGGCTGCTTCGCTTTACGGATACCGGCAGTTATCTTTATGCGGTTCTGGAGCCGGATCATAATATATTAATTCTTCTGGCCGACCATTTTGCTGACAGGCTAGCAGGCGAACGTTTCATTATTCATGACAAAAAAAGAAATCTTGCGATTATCTGCAATAAAAAAGAATGGTACCTTTCCGATTCCTCCGAGGAAGCAGCCATTCCTGATTCAGAGACAGAACAATTTTACCAAGAGCTCTGGGCTAAATATTTTACCCGTATCAGCATCGAAAACCGCAAAAATAAAAAGCTCCAATCCCATTTTGTCCCCCAGCGCTATCGGCATAACCTGGTAGAATTTCGAAAATCGGAGCTGCTTTAGTCCCATCCGTCCATCAATTCATTACAATGTTCTTTCAACCAGTTTTTCCACTTCTTATAGTCCGGCAGAATTTGTTCCACGAATGCCCAAAATTCCTTGGAATGGTTCATGTACTTAAGATGGGCTAATTCGTGAATAATCACATAAGCCGCAACCTGGTTCGGTGCCATGATAATGCGCCAATTTAAGTTGATGTATCCTTTGCTTGAACAGCTTCCCCATTTTGTTTTTTGATCCTTAATTCTAAGTTTTTGATAGATAATATCCAGCTGTCTGGCATAATACTCAACCTGTTCAGGAAGAAGCTTTTGGGCCTGTCGGATATACCATTCTTCCAGTATCTTTTTGGTTGATTGACTTTTTTTCTCTTTTGATAACCCCGGTGGAACGGTTACAACGATCCTGCTTCCAATAAACGATGCTGAGGAGCTTCCGGGTCCGGCCTTTTCCTCGATCAGCAGAGGATAATGCCTGCCCCTGTACAGTAGTTTTTCACCTGAAACATATTCCTTCGCAGCAGTTTCCCCTGCTGCTGAATTTTGTTTTTCGATGTACTTCAATATCAGGTCTTTATTGTTTTCCAGATATCGTCTGGCCTGGGTGAAAGTAACTTCGGCAGGAACAGAAACCTTTAACTTCTGATGTTTGATGGTAACAATCAATCTTTTTGCTTTGCTGCTTTTTCGAAGCTCGTATTCAATTTGCCTTTTGCCTATACGAAGGTATTCCATTTTGCCTTCCACTTTACTCCCGAAAATAATGATATTGCCCTGTGCAAAAAATCGAGCAAGACTATTTTACTACGATTAAGGGAAAAAAAGAAACCTTTACGCCAATAAATATTATCTGAATATATCTTTTATTTGTATTTTTCGTTCATAATCCCGTCATACCGTCCGATAGGTTGCCTGGCTGACTGCCACTTTCCACCCGCTCAGGTATTGTTGGCGCTCAGATTCGGTGATGTTCGAAGCAAAAATAAGGCGCCCTTTACTAAGGTCTTTCAGCTCTTCCTTGTCCTTCCAGTATCCGGTTGCCAAACCTGCCAGATATGCTGCTCCCAAAGCCGTAACCTCACAAATTTCTGACCGTTCAACCGGAATACCGCTGAGATCCGCCTGAAACTGCAGCAGGAAATTATTATCAGCTGCACCGCCGTCTACTTTCAAGGCCTTAAGAGGGATATCGGCATCCTTAGCCATTGCCGTAAGAACATCATTTGTCTGATAAGCAATGCTCTCCAGCGCGGCTCTTACAAGGTGGAAACGGTTTGCGCCCCGGGTAAGTCCGGTCACTATGCCGCGGGCATGCATATCCCAGTATGGTGCGCCGAGTCCGACGAAGGCCGGAACAATATAGACATCGTTCGTATCTTTGACCTGAGTTGCATAATACTCGCTTTCGGCAGAAGTTTTCAGCAATCCAAGTTCATCACGAAGCCACTGAATGACTGCTCCGCCAATAAACACACTGCCTTCCAGCGCATATTCCACCTCGTTGTCAATTCCCCAGGCAATTGTCGTCAGCAATTTATTTTGAGACCGGATCATATTTCTACCGGTATGCATCAGGATAAAACAACCCGTACCGTAGGTATTTTTGACCATTCCTTCTGTAAAGCAGGCCTGCCCAAAAAGTGCGGCCTGCTGATCACCGGCTATGCCAGCTATCGGTATTTCAGCTCCAAATATCGAAGAATCTGTTACACCGTAACAGTGGCTGCTCGGACAGACTTCCGCCAGCAGTGGTCTGGGGATATCCAAATAAGATAATATTTTGTCATCCCACGCTAGTTCCCTGATATTATAGAGCATGGTCCGGGAGGCATTGCTGTAATCCGTAATATGCAGCCGGCCTTTGGTAAGATTCCAGACGAGCCAGCTGTCAATTGTGCCAAAAAGCAAATCCTCTTTTTCGGCCATCGCCTGACCATCCGGGATATGATCCAGGATCCAGCGAATTTTCGTTCCGGAAAAATAAGCATCCGCAACAAGGCCGGTCGCATCTGAAATATACTCGTTCAAGGTACCGTTCAGTATCTGCTCGCAAAGTTCCGTCGTTCTACGGCATTGCCAGACAATCGCATGATAGACAGGTTTGCCGGTAAAACGGTTCCAAACCACAGTCGTCTCCCTTTGATTTGCTATCCCTAGCCCAACAATATCATCCGGATTTATGTTCGTCTGATCCAGAACCTCTCTGATAGCAGCCAGCTGGGTGTCCCAGATTTCCAAAGGATCATGTTCAACCCACCCCGGGAACGGATAAATCTGGGCAAACTCTTTTTGGGCTTTACCTACGATCATTCCTTCATGGTTAAAAATGACAGCCCGTGAGCTTGTTGTCCCCTGATCGAGCGCAATAATATATTTTTGAACCATTTGTGTTCCTCCATTAACCAGTTCATTAATGAGCCAAAGCCCGAATACTTTTCGCAAATAATTTTATTATACTATAATTAATGAGAAAACAGGCCAAAATAGTTCCAATCAGTACCCGATTAAGCTGAATAGATGAACACGGCAACCAGAATTATCTGAGGAAAGAAGTGTCAGACTATGCAAAACTGGCAGGAAAAAGCAGCCATACTCGTTGATGAGCATGTAGCTCCTCAAGGAGTTCATGACAAACGCATCCTGGACGCCATTAAAAAAATCCCCAGACATTTGTTCATTCCTGAAGATTTATGGCCCTACAGTTATGATGATGAACCGCTTCCGATCGGAGAGAAGCAGACGATCTCTCAGCCCTTTATTGTCGCTAAAATGACCGAGCTATTGGCTTTGGAACCTGGTGACAAAGTCCTTGAAATAGGTACGGGTTCCGGCTATCAGTCTGCTTTGCTGGCCGAGATGGGTATGGCCGTGACAACCATCGAAAGAATCGAAGCACTCGCCCTTAAAGTTCGAGTATTATTTGAACAGCTGAACTATCCAATCTGCAGTATCATTGCCGACGGCCGAAACGGTTATGAACCAAATGCACCGTACCGGGGAATCCTCGTAACGGCAGCAACACCGGTCATTGGACCTTGCTGGCTTGAACAGCTCGATGTCGACGGAAAAATCGTTGTCCCGCTTGAAGCCGGCGAAGGGCTAGCCTGTCAGCGTTTGCTGGTCAGACAAAAGACCAATACAAATCCGGAAGGCTATATTGACAGCTGGGATGACTACTGCCGCTTTGTACCGCTGCTCTCTGGGACAGCAGCGGGAACAAAAGAAACGCTCCCATGTCCCCGCTCGTCTATTTCCCGTACTTAAGCAGCCTCTTCACGGCAAATTCTACCCATTTGCTATCCGGCTGTCCATAATTGCTGTAAGGATGAATGGAGATCCCTCCTCTGGGGCTGAATTCTCCTATAACTTCGATATATCTAGGTTCAAGTAGCCGGATCAGGTCCTTCATGATGATGTTGACAACATCTTCGTGGAAACCTCCATGGTTGCGGAAACTGAAAAGATATAGCTTCAACGATTTGCTTTCTACCAATTTTTGATCCGGAATGTAATTGATAATCATCGTTCCAAAATCCGGCTGGCCGGTAATCGGACACAGGCTGGTAAATTCAGGGCAATTTAAGCGGACAAAATAATTATTATCGGGATACTTGTTTGCAAAACTCTCCAGTATGTCCGGATCATAATCAAAAACATAGCGTGTTTGTCCCGATCCCAGAAGTGACAGGTCCTCAGTTTCCTTGTTTTTCATTTACGGTAACCTCCCAACGGTTCTTAATCATAAACAGAATGCTTATTCCGAGCACTTGCATCAGACTCTTAACAGCAAACTGCCCGAGTACTGCATTCGGTACAAAATCCCAGATCAGGATGCCTGAAATAAGCGGGGACAGACCGATTAATATAAAGACTAAACTATCGAGAAAACTGCTGACAATCCCGCTCGCAAACACTTTACGCAGGAAAGAGCCTTTAAGCCTCGTATAAATTTCCGTATCTGCCGATTCCGATATCAAAAAGGAAATGGCTGAAGCCAAGGTAATGGTCAAAGTATCTCCAAGAAGTTTGGAGGAAACAGCCGATAGGACAAGAGCCGTGGTAATCGCCAGATAAGCAGCTTTTCGCCCGTACTTGCGCTGAATAATGTCCCTAAGTACCAACGTCACCCCGATCAGCCAGCTTCCGTAAGGAATTAAAAACGGTCCTATCTGCAAAGGTGCCAGCGCTGCAGTAATAATATTCGCAATAATGATGGCAGCTAAATAAAGAATAAGCAACATTATTTTTCTCCTAATAATAAATAATGACCCAAAGATTTGCCACTCCTTGCCGTCCATGGATGTTAAAAATAAAAAGGGCATGTAACTGCCCTAAAACTACCAGACGATAGCTTCCCTAGTTTTGTTTAGAGACAGGATGGATGACGAACTGTCTTATTAAGTTAAATGGTCTATTCCATATCGGTAAACGGCCAGGATGCGGATAGCTTGCAGCTGTCTCCTCGATAATAAGTAATACCCAGCCCGATTGGCTTATCCTGTGTATTAAACAGTCTTTGCTCAACAACCAAAAGTGGGAGAGCATTGTACAGGGACAGGTATTTTGATATTTTTTCATCAGGCATTTGGGCAGAAATTGTTAATTCTTTCTTAATCGCAAACAGAGAAGTATACCGAGAAACAATTTCCGGGAAAGTATTGTATTTGATTTCTTTTTCAACGATAGGCATTCCCTTGTAGTAAATCAGGTATTTTTCATCATACGCGACTGCTTCTCCATTGCTGCAATGGATCCGTTTAACCATAATTATTTTTTTGCTTTGGGGTATATTCAGACTGTCAATGAGTCTTGGTGTCGGCAGGATAATTTTAACTTCAATCAGCTTGGTCGTATCGATGGTGTTAATCAGATTTGCCATCTCGTTGTAATATAAGATGTATTTCTTGGAATCCGGTTCATTCACAAAGCTACCCTTGCCAGGGATAGAGGTGATATATCCCTCATTCACTAAGATTGCCAGACCCTTGCGGACCGTCATCCGGCTCACGCCATAGGTATCACACAATGAATTTTCTGAAGGGATCGCATCTCCCGGCTTCAAAACACCCTCTTTGATTTTTTTCTTTATCTCTTCAATAATATGTTGATAGATTGGTAATTCCATCTTCTTACTCCTCGGCAATTATTTAGTTATCATATATTATACATAGGAACAGATTAATAAATCCATCAATATTTTTTAAGCCACTAACTTATTTACTTTCTTCAAAAACCTGTATTCTGCAGATATTCCTGTTGAAAAGCAGGATTTGCCGCCAGGTCAAAATGGGTTACCTTTGCCAATAATATCAAAGTATTCATCCGTATATTTCTGGACAGTAGAAAATTCAATGCTCCGGCTCCTGCCGCATTGCCTATGGACCGGATGGGTACATTCGAAAAATCGGGAAACAGACCGAGTACCTGAGCACTTGGAGCGTCAATATAGTTGCCGAAGGCCCCGGCAATCAGAATTTCCTCGAGATCTTCTCCTTTCAGCCCATATTCTTTCATTAATAGCATACATCCTGTATAAATGGCGCTTTTGGCTAGCTGTACAGCACGAATATCCTTTTGGCTGATGTAAATTCGGTCGTTATCACCGGACTGTCCCTCATCCATCAGGTAGAAAACGCTGACCCCGTCAATTTTTGCCAGATAATCAGCAAATCTTTGATTTTCCGGCCGGCAAATTTTTAAATATTTGTCGGGAGGCAGCAGTCTGCCTTCTTTACTGATCAGCTCGGCTTTCAACATTTCAGCAACTGCATCAACGATACCGGAGCCACAAATCCCTTTGGGCTGTTCTCCGCCAATCACTTTTAATTTAATTTTACCTTCCGACAGTTTTACCCGTTCGATGGCTCCGTTTGTTCCACGCATTCCAAAGCGGATCGTTGCTCCTTCGAGGGCCGGTCCGGCAGCAGTTGAAGTGGCTAGCCACTTCTTCTCGTTCCCCAATAAAATTTCGCCGTTTGTTCCAAGATCAATAATCAATCTGTTCCCTTGACGTTCCCCTTCAGGCAAAGCCAGTAGGACAGCCAAAGTGTCCGCTCCGACGAAGCCCCCGATCAAAGGTAAAAAATCAATAATGGCATTGGGATGAATGTTAAGGCTCAACTCCCGTGCTGTTGTTAACACTTCACTTAAAATCGTATTGGTGTAAGGCGTCCTGCCAAGAGATCCAGGATACAAACCTAAAAAGAGGTGCTGCATGGCACTGTTGCCGCAAATCACCATCGTATAGATATTTTCAGCGCTGATCTGGTTTTGCTGTATCGCTTCCAGAATCAGGGTGTTAATGGTCTCTACTACTTTACGCTGAAGAATTTTTAGCCCTTCAGGATTATTTATCGCCGCCATAATGCGGGATATAACATCCGCACCTTCCGTAATCTGACCGTTTAAGCCGGAATATACCCCTACTTTTTTGCCGCTATTAAGGTCATATAAGTAGGCCACAACTGAGGTACTCCCAAGGTCAACGGCAAATCCATAATTGCTGGCTGAGGTGTCGCCCTGCTCAATATCAAGCAGCTGTTCGTCTCTTAAGACCAAAGTAATGCCTGTCATTTCCTGTTTCTGCATCAGCAGTGATAATTTTTGCAGAAGGCATAAAGCTGGCGTATTAATCCGGAATGGAACCGTGGCTTGAATATGTTCCCAGTCCCCGTAATAGAACGGAGTTCTTAGAAACTTCTTATCGATAAAGATCTTTTTAACTGGCGGATCGATGTTTAGCTCTGTTTCAATACGATCTGTTAAAATTGAGGCTTCATGTTTATAGTCTTCATATTTAAGATAAACGATCAAGCCGTCGCTTACTGGTTCCTGACACGCCAATACTTCCTGCCGTATGCCGTCCCTTTCTATTTCAACTGTGCATTTTTTACATGTACCTTTTCCTCCGCATACAAGATCAAGTGGATATCCAAGGCCTGAACAGGCAGCAGCGACCGTGTCATTCTCCTGGCATAAGATTTCTTTATTCTGGCTTGGAAATAGAACTTTTTTCATCATATTGTTTTCCTTTCTGTTATAATAAAACCTGCCATTTTCAGCGAAGGACAACCGTCTTTTTCCAAAAAAACATTCTAACATATCATATTATAAAACGTAACTTTCCTTAATTACAAGTCGGTAGTTTCAGGCTATTGTCGAAATAGAAATTATTTTCTAAAAAATCTCTTATTTTTTGTCTTTTAAATATATTGACTATTGAAAATTCGGATGATATATTAAAGTAAGCAAAACACCTGTATATACAATAGTATACATTATTTGGACGCAATTATCTCTTTTTATTTTCTTTATTTTTTATTTTCATGTTAGACTTTTGAGAATAATTGGAAAGGGGGATACTTATGGAGAACGCTTTTCGTAAAGCAATACAGGACAACAATGAGTTTATTGTAACATGGGAACTCGTACCCGGCCGCGGCTCTAAAGAAGTTTCTCAGGAAAAAGCGCTTCAATTGGCGGAGCAGGCTGCTAAAGGGAAAAAGATCCATGCTGTTAGTCTGACTGACAACCCGGGTGGAAGTGTCGGCATTAATCCTGAGGGCATTGGCAGGGAAATCAAAAGTCTGGGCATCGATGCAATTATTCACGTTGCCTGCAAGGACAAAAACCGCACACAACTGGAAAGCCAGCTTTTTTCCCTGGAACGTTCGGGACTCCATAACTTACTGGTACTGACCGGCGACTATGATCCAGGTAATTTCTTCGGACGGCCCAAACCGGTTTTTGACCTTGATTCCACTCAGCTCTTGGCCTTTATCACCAAGATGAATGACGGGTTGGAACTTCCCACAGTTAGAGGTGTCAATAAACTTCAGCCAACCCATCTGTTTGCGGGTGCTGCTGTTTCACCTTTTAAAGCCACCGAAGCCGAGCAGATGCTCCAGTACACCAAGCTCAAAAAGAAGATCGAGAATGGTGCTCAGTTCATTATACCCCAAGTTGGCTACGATGTCAGAAAGTACCACGAACTCTATCAATTTGTGAAGCACAATAACCTGCCCGGGTGTCTGATGGGAAATATTTACCTGCTGACTTATGGTGCTGCCAAAGCGATGAGTATGAATAAAGTCCCCGGATGTGTTGTTACGGACAAGCTTGTTGCTGAACTGGAACAGGAAAAACAAAGCAGCGACAAGGGTGTTGCCGCCATGCTCGATAGGGCAGCGAAACTCTTTGCTATCCTGAAAGGTATGGGCTACAAAGGCGTTCATCTCGGCGGGCATAATACGACGTATGAACAAGTTGAATATATTATTGACCGTGGAAACGAATTGACCGCCAACTGGCAGGATTATATTCGGGAGTTTGACTATCCTCAAAAAAACGGTTTCTATGTTTACGCCAAAGATGAAAAGACCGGCTTGAATACTGCTCAAAAATCCAATGACTACAACAATTATGAGAAGAGCTTTGATTTGAATTATAAGATGTCTAGAGTTGTTCACAAGATGATGTTTGAACCTAACAAAGGAATGTTCGGCTTTATGCGCGGATTTTGTCATGCCATAAAGGATTCTGCGCTGGAAAAACCTTTCCACGGCATTGAGCATCTCGCCAAATCCTGCATGTACAATTGCCAGGACTGCGGTGACTGTGCGCTGATCGATGTAGCCTATGTCTGTCCAATGGGCAACTGTCCCAAGAACCAACGGAACGGCCCATGTGAAGGAAGCTACAACGGCTGGTGTGAAGTGTATCCGGACAAGCAAAAGTGCATCTGGGTCAAAGCCTATTACCGCTTAAAAGGCTATTCTGAGGAAGAAAAGCTGAATTCCTATCATGTGAGCCCTTACAATTGGGAAAAACAGCATACTTCAGGCTGGATAAACTTTTTTGAAGGCCAGGACCACTCTGCGGAAAGACTTGGCATTAAACCTAGAACAAAGTCCAAAGAAAAAGAATAAAGTGCTTCAGTTTAAAGGCATTCAGTCTTTGTAACCGTCCTTTAAACCTTATGACCTTTTAAATCAGTCCAAATACACTTATAATAGGGGTAGGAGAATGGAAAAAATGTTTAAAACTCCTTCAGAGATTACTGAGGGATTTGTAGAATATGGAAAGAATAAAACGAATTCTTCTATATTGAAATTGCTGCTGTTGGCAATACTAGCGGGAGCCTTTATTGCCTTCGCGGCGGAAGGCTCTAATACTGCCATTCACACCATCACTTCTGTTGGCTTAGGCAAAGCACTCGCTGGTGCCTTATTTGCCACAGGACTGATGATGGTGGTTATCACCGGAGCTGAATTATTCACCGGAAACACCCTGATTGTGGTATCTTGTATGGAAAAGGAATCAAGATGGCTAAAGATGCTGCGTAATTGGACGATTGTCTATATCGGGAACTTTATTGGTTCCATGCTTGTCGTCTTGTTTATCCTTTACTCCGGCCAGTTTGACTTTTCCTCAGGTCTACTCGGAGGGTTTACAATCAAAGTCGCCGCATATAAGACGGGCCTGACTTTCCCGAAAGCTTTCTTCATGGGAATCTTGTGTAACTGGCTGGTTTGTATGGCTGTTTGGATGGCGAATGCCGCCAAGGATATCACCGGTAAACTTCTTGCTATCTTTTTTCCGATCTGGCTGTTCATTACTTCTGGTTTTGAACACTGTGTTGCCAATATGTATTACATTCCTGCCGGCATTCTTGCCAAAGCCAACCCGACCTGGGTGGCCCAGGCTGCAACGCTCGGTGTAACACCTGAAAAACTTGCTCACCTTAACTGGGGAACGTTTGTCGTGAATAACCTTATTCCTGTTACGCTCGGAAATATCGTTGGCGGAAGCATATTTGTCGGACTTATTTACTGGCTGAGCTTCATGTACAAAAAGAAATCCACTACTGTTTTGGATGTAGACCATCTTGTTCAGAAAAAATTTGATAGTGCTTACGTAAAATCTAAATAAAGTTAAGCAAAATGTCCATAATTAAAAAAAGGGGGAAAACCAATGGCTTTCAAAAGTGATATTGAAATCGCCCAGGAATCAACCATGCTGCCTGTATTAGATGTAGCAAAAGAACTCGGAATCCCCGAGGATTATCTGGAATCCTATGGCAAATACAAAGCCAAGGTCGACTACAACTTATTAAATCAAAAAGCGGACACACCGAATGGCAAACTGATTCTTGTTACTGCCATCAACCCGACTCCTGCCGGAGAAGGTAAAACTACGACATCCGTCGGTTTAGGAGATGCTCTCCATTATCTCGGCAAAAAAACTGTCATTGCACTACGCGAACCATCCTTAGGCCCTGTATTTGGTGTCAAAGGTGGCGCCGCTGGCGGCGGTTATGCTCAGGTCGTACCAATGGAAGATATCAACCTTCACTTCACAGGTGATTTTCATGCCATCGGTGCTGCCAACAACCTGATTGCAGCGATGCTCGACAACCATATCCAACAAGGCAACGCGCTGGATATCGATGTCCGTAGAATTACTTGGAAAAGATGCATGGATATGAATGACCGCCAGCTCCGCTTCATTGTCAACGGACTTGGCGGCAAAGCCAATGGCACTCCGAGAGAAGACGGCTTTGACATCACGGTTGCTTCTGAAATCATGGCGATCATGTGCCTATCCAGCGATATTGACGACTTCAAAGCAAGAGTTGAGAGAATCATTGTCGCCTACAACAGAAGCGGTGAACCCGTAACTGCCGGTCAACTGAAGTGTCAAGGTGCTGTTGGTGCCCTGATGAAAGATGCTTTAAAACCGAACCTTGTACAAACTCTTGAACATACACCAGCTTTCATTCACGGCGGACCGTTCGCGAACATTGCTCACGGCTGCAACAGTGTTATGGCGACCAAGATGGCTTTAAAACTTGGCGACTATGTTGTAACCGAAGCTGGATTCGGTGCTGACCTCGGCGCTGAGAAATTTATTGACATTAAATGTCGTTTAAGTGGCCTGCGTCCGGAAGCCGTTGTTATTGTTGCAACCGTTCGCGCGCTCAAATCCCATGGCGGCGTAGCCAAAGCTGATCTCAACAAAGAAAACCTGGATGCCCTCAAAAAAGGCTTGCCGAACCTCTTAAAACACGTCGAAAACGTCACCATCAACTTTGGTCTGCCTGCCGTTGTTGCGATCAACAAGTTCCCAACCGACAGCGAAGCTGAACTGGCAATGATTGAAGACGAGTGCAAGAAACTCGGCGTTAATGTAGCCCTTTCCGAAGTTTGGGAAAAAGGCGGCCCTGGTGGTGCGAAACTGGCTGAAGAAGTCCTTCGCATCATTGACAGCCCGAAAAACTTTAACTTTGCTTATGACATCAACATGGGCCTCAAAGACAAGATTACCGCAATTGCCACCAAGATCTATGGTGCAGACGGTGTTGACTTCATTGGCAGCAGCTCCGCAGATATTGAGAATATCGAAAAAATCGGCTATCGTGATGTTCCGGTCTGTATGGCGAAGACCCAGTATTCCTTGTCTGATGACCAGAAGAAACTGGGACGTCCATCAGGCTTCAGAATCTCGATCCGTGGCGTGAAGATTTCTGCTGGTGCAGGCTTTGCCGTTGCACTTACCGGAGACATCATGACCATGCCCGGCCTGCCGAAAGTACCGTCTGCTGAAAACATTGACGTAGACAGCACCGGTAAGATTTCCGGCTTATTCTAAGATAAAGTTTAATATTGTTTCCAATAAGAATGAGATGGCAGCTTCGTACTACCATCTCATTCTATAAATGCTCTTAATCTTTATTCACTGACGTTGTCTATGTATTACACAGACTAGTTTCTAGAACTAGATACCAGAATTTAAGCTTTGAGTATTTTGTAGAATACTTGTCTTAAGATGACATGACTATGGGATCGCTATATATTGGTTGCTCACGCAATAATTTAGTAGCAAAAAAAATTAAGAACAGGAGATGAATATTATGTTGAAAAAGAGCTGTATTGAATTTGTAAACGCTCTGTCTTCCAAAGAGCCGATTCCTGGCGGCGGCGGTGCTTCTGCTTATGTTGGCTCCATCGGCATGGCGCTGGGTGTCATGGTAGGAAGTTTAACTGTCGGCAAGAAGAAATATGCTGATGTTGAAGCCGATGTACTCGTCCTGATGGAAAAAGGCCAGAAGATCATTGAAAAACTGCAGGTTCTGGTCAAAGAAGATGCTGATGCTTTCTATCCGCTTTCCCAGGCTTACGGACTGCCTAAAAATACTGAAGAAGAAATCCGGGCCAAAGAAGAAACCTTGCAGGCCGCTTTGGTTAAAGCAACACTTGTACCGCTCGATATTGCCAGATGCTGCGCTGACGGCATCAATCTTCAGGAAGAATTCGCTCAGAAAGGCACCCGTATTGCGATTAGCGACGTCGGTGTCGGCGTAACCTTCCTGAAAGCTGCGCTCGAAGGTGCCAAACTGAATGTCTTAATCAACACCCAGATCATGAAAGATCAGGTTCTAAAACAGAAAATTGAGACTGAACTGAATGAACTTGTCACCACATATACCGCCAAAGCCGACCGCATCTTTGCGGAAGTTCAGAATGCAATCACAGGAGGTAAATAAGCAGCATGACTCAGATTCTTAACGCTAAACCCGTTGTTCAGGCCATGAAAGAAAACCTCCAGCAGGAAGTTGCGGCTTTAAAAGCTGAAGGCATCAACCCGACCTTAGGCATCATTCGCGTCGGCAGCCGTCCGGACGACGTTTACTATGAAAACAACATTATTAAAAACTGCGATAATCTTGGCATTGCAACCAAGACCTATCCTTTGGACTTAAATATCAGCATGGAAGAATTCACAAAAGTCATGACGGGGGTCAACAATGACAGTACCGTTCATGGCATCATGCTGTTCCGTCCGCTACCGAAACAGCTGGACGAAGAAGTCATCAAGCACCTGATCTCGGCAGATAAAGACATTGACTGCATGAATCCGCTGAATCTGGCCAAAGTATTTGAAGGCGATATGAGCGGACTCCTGCCCTGCACGCCCGCAGCATGTATGGAAACCTTGAGCCATTACGGCTACAATCTTAGCGGCGCGAATGTAGTGGTCATGGGAAGAAGCCTCGTTGTCGGCAAACCGCTGGCCATGATGCTCTTAAAAGAAAATGCGACCGTGACGATGTGCCATTCCAAGACCAAAGATATGGCCGGAATTGCGAAGAAAGCGGACATCATCATTGCTGCGATGGGCAGAGCCAAAATGATCGATGACAAATACGTATCCGAAAACACCGTTGTCATCGACGTTGGCATCAACGATGCCGGAGACGGCAAGATGTGCGGGGATGTCGATTATGATGCAGTCGTGGACAAAGTCAGTGCGATCACCCCTGTACCGGGCGGCGTAGGTTCGATTACCACCGCGATTTTGATGAAAAACTGTCTGCGGGCAGCCAGAAAAAAACACTGATAAACCTTGTTGACCCAGCAATCTAAATAGTCTATGAAAGATAAAATATTTAGGATACTTTTATTTTTAGAATATAGCGTACTTTGTCGAAAAAGATATTGACCATATGTAGAAACAATGTTAAACTCTAAGCGTATACCTGTATATACAAATTTCATGAAGGAGTGAATTTGATAGATGATTATTATTGGTGAAAAAATCAATGGTACAATCCCTATCGTAAAAAAAGCGATTGAAGAAAGAGATGCTGACTTTATCCGCCAGCGTGCGATTGACCAGACCAATGACGGCGCCCACTACCTAGATGTCAGTGCCAGCACATCACCTGACGTTGAAGTGGAAACACTGAAATGGTTAATGGATATTGTTCAGGATGCCGTTGACACTCCCCTCTGTATTGACAGCCCCAATCCGCGTGCAATTGAAGCCGTTTTTAAATATGCCAAGAGACCGGGGCTTATCAATTCCGTTTCCATGGAAGGCGACAAATGCGATGTCATTTTCCCGCTTATCAAGGGAACGACCTGGGAAGTCATTGCGCTGACTTGCGACAATGACGGAATTCCGAAAGACGTTGACACCAGAGTCAGAATTGCTAAGCAAATGGTTGAGGAAGCTGCTAAATATGATATTACTCCTGACAGGATGCATGTCGACCCCTTGGTTATTGCTTTGTCTACTGATAACAATTCTATGTACTCCTTTAATGAAAGCATGACAAGAATCAAAGAAATGTACCCGACAATCAAGATCACTTCCGGTTTGAGCAACATCTCTTTTGGAATGCCTTTAAGAAAAGTTGTGAACCAGAACTTCCTGGCCCTGGCTACTTTCTTTGGTATGGATTCCGCAATTATGGATCCCTGCAGCAGAGATATGATTGCAACCCTGCTCGCAACTGAAGCATTAATGGGTAAAGACAAGAACTGCAGAAAGTTCAGCACCGCTTTCAGACAAGGTAAAATTGGTCCTGTGAAATAAAGATAGACAAGAAAAATGAAATTTGTGACCACTAGAAAGGCGTTCCCCTTCTGGTGGTCCGCAAAACCTTTTAAAGCCAGGTGAATAAAATGATTAAAAACATATTGGTTGACGCCCATGTTCATTTGGCTTTGGATGGAATAGCTTTTAAAGAGGCACGTCTGCTGCACAAAGATAACCCCAATTCAACTATAATCACCAATTTCCTTAGGAAATATAAAAAAATGGGCATTTGCGCACTACGTGACGGGGGAGACAACTTAAATGTATCTCTTCTGGCCAGGGAACTGGCCCTTGAAGAAGGAATGATTCTCCGGACCCCTGGTTTTGCGATCTACAAACAAGGATGCTACGGCAGCTTTTTGGGCAGACCGGTTGCCGATATAGCTGATTTCAAAAATGTTTTTAAAAAGCTGCTTGCGTTAAAGCCCGATCATCTTAAGATACTACTGACCGGACTTGTAGATTTTGATCAATTCGGGAAAGTTGACGGCTCACATTTCAGTTATGATGAAATGTACTACATGATACAGACAGCAAGGGATCAAGACCTTCCCGTAATGGTCCACACTAACTCGGCAGAAGCAGTTGGTATCGCTGTGAGAGCCGGTGCAAATACAATTGAGCACGGTTATTTTTTGACAGAACATGAATTGCAGCTGATGCTGGAACACGATGCCATCTGGGTCCCTACATTAGCACCTTTGGGCAACCTGATTACTTCAAAAGACAGCCGCTTTACAGACCAATTGCCGAATATTGCCCGGATTTATGATACGCAGAAAGCCCAGGTCAAAAAAGCCTTTGAATTAGGCGTAAAAATCGCCGTTGGCAGCGATGCTGGTTCATACGGGGTATCCCACGGAAAAGGTTTCTATGATGAAGTCGGTCACATGGTTATGACAGGAATAAGCAAACACGCCGTTTTGGAACTGGCCACTGCAAACGGAATCAGTGCTTTAAATCTCAATAATAAAGAATTGGATTATATCTCCTAAGCAAAAAAATCGATTGAATTGAGAAATTATGATAAAGACAACAGTGATTTGTTGTGAAATGTTGAAAAACGAGCTTTCTACCATCATCGAAAAACTAGCATACACTAATCCTGTCGTCTGGATCTCCTCGGAATATCATAACATCCTGAGACCCTAACCCTACGTGCTAAATTACTAAGTGAAATCAATAAGTATTATTTTGTAAAAAAATTCTTTTTAAGATATTAAAAAGCAAATACCACAATTGTTTATAATAAATTTTGTATTTATTAAAGCAAAAGTGTCATAATCCTTGTATATACAAAGATATACAAACCTATACAGGTAATTTTTTAATTTTTTATTTATATACAAGTATATATAAATTATGCTGTTAAGAATTGAATAATTGCTATTCAGCCTCCCATTTCGTTCATTAACAACGGATCAATATATTCCCGAAAAATTTCGTACTATAATAATCTTAAATTTACACTGTCTATTTTATACCATTTTTACTGCCAGAGCTCTAATCCTTATATTTTTAAAAAAGTTTGTGAATTTACTCATAAAGGACCCGATTTCGAGTTAAAACCTCAGTACACGACACTTTTTACTTTAAGTATTAGCTATCTGTAGCAGCTAAACGATTTAAAGACAACGTATAGTTATTGAAGGAGGAAACGCAATGGACGAAAAACTACAGGATGAAAAAAAATTACTGGACGAAACAACACTGTCAGTAGATTTAGCTACTCAAGAGCTTTACGTCAAGGCCCGGAATGACGGTTCCGAAACACTCTGGGACAGAAAAGCCGCTCTCAAAAACCAATGCGGTTTTGGTGAGCAAGGTGTCTGCTGCCGGATTTGTACCATGGGTCCTTGCCGCGTCAGCCCGATTCCAGGAAAAGGCGTTCAAAAAGGTATTTGCGGCGCCACTGCGGATGTTATTGCTTCCAGGCATTATGCCCGAATGGTAGCAGGCGGTTCATCTGCACACTCCGATCACGGCAGACATATTGCCCATGTACTTCATATGGCAAGTCCGGACGGAGATTATCAAATCCGTGACGAGAAAAAACTGCTGAATGTTGCAGCCAGATGGGGTGTGGCTACAGAAGGCAAAGATATCTACCGGGTTGCCCATGAAGTTGCTGAAGCAGCTCTGAATGATTTTGGCAAGCCTTTTGGTTCGATGGTTATTCCGCCAAGTATTACTAAACAAAGATTAAAAGTCTGGGAAGATAATGATATCCTCCCCGATGCTATTGACAAAGAAGTTGTATCGATTATGCATGCTACACATATGGGCTGTACCGCTGATGCTGAAAGCATGATCAATCTTTCTATGCGGACATCTTTGACCGACGGTTGGGGCGGTTCCTATATCGGTACTGAATTCAGCGATATTATCTTTGGAACCCCGATGCCGAGAGAAATCGAAGCCAACATGGGTGTTATTGAGAAAAACATGGTGAACATTGTCTTGCATGGTCATGAACCCAGTTTATCGGAAATGATCGTTATTGCCGCTGATGACCCTGAGCTGAAGGCTCTGGCCAAGAGTGTCGGCGCAGAGGGAATCAACCTGGTCGGCATTTGCTGTACCGGCAATGAAGTCGCGATGCGTCATGGCATTAAAATTGCCGGGAATTTCAATCAGCAGGAGCTCGCGATTGTTACCGGCGCCGTTGAGGCCATGATTGTGGACGTTCAATGTATCTTCCCTGCCCTGGCCAACCTGGCTCAATGTTACCATACCAAATTTATCACAACCTCAAGACTTGCAAAAATTAAAGACGCCGTTCATATCGAATTTGATGAGAACAACGCCTATGAATGCGCAAAGAGAATAATTCGGAAAGCAGTAGAGAACTATACAAACAGAAAGCACGAAAAGGTTTCCATCCCAACACATAAATCAACCGGCACGATCGGTTACAGCAACCAGGCTATTATTGGCCAGTTGGACCGCGTTGTCAATTCTTATACGCATAAGCCAGGCACGTTTGAACCATTGGCGCAATGCTTAGTTTCTGGTGTATTAAGAGGCGCAGCCGGTGTCGTCGGCTGCAACAACCCGAAGGTGAAAGGTGACCATAGCCATATCGAGATCATTAAAAAGATGCTCGCCAATGACGTCATTGTTGTTGTTACCGGCTGTGCGGCTCAGGCTGCTGCCAAAGCTGGTCTCTTAAGCAAAGATGCTGTCAAGTATTGCGGAGTAGGCTTACAAAAAGTATGCGAACTGGCCGATATCCCTCCTGTTCTGCATATGGGCTCCTGTGTTGACAACAGTCGTATCCTTGAACTGGTTGGTGAAGTAGCCAAGATTCTGGGACTCGATATGAGTGAATTGCCGGTTGTCGGCGCAGCTCCGGAATGGATGTCCGAAAAAGCTATCGCCATCGGTACCTATGTAGTAAGCTCTGGAATTGATACCTTCCTGGGCGTTGTTCCTCCGGTAACTGGAAGCCCGGAAGTTACAGATATCCTGACCAACAAACTGGAAGACTGGGTAGGAGCAAAATTCTACTTTGAAACAGATCCGGCTGTAGCCGCAGAAAAAATGCTGGCCAGAATTGAAGAAAAGAGAGCCAAAGTCGAAGCCCTTAACGTTCAGAGAATGAATGTCACCGGCTATGACGACTTAATTCCTGCCGGCTTTTAAAAAACGCGGCCATGGTCGTTTTGTTGCAAGAAGAATTTCTTCTTGCAACCAATAACAAAGATAAATCGTGCATCGGGGTGATTTAAATAAAAATAGCAATTACAGGTAAAGGTGGCGTCGGCAAAACAACTTTTGCAGCAATTCTAAGCAGACTGTATGCAGCGGAAGGCTACCGGGTCCTGGCAGTTGATGCCGATCCTGATGCCAATCTGGCTTTGGCCCTTGGTTTTCCTGACGAGATTATTTCCAAGATCGTACCGATCGCCGAGATGAAAGAACTGATTGCCGAAAGAACAAGTACCCCGACCGATTCCTTTAGTAAAATGTTTAAATTGAATCCGCAGGTAGATGATATCCCGGACAAATACTGTACCCGCTATAACGGTGTAAATCTGTTAACGATGGGTACCGTCGAAAGCGGCGGCAGCGGCTGCGTTTGCCCGGAACATGTCCTGTTGAAAAGACTTACTTCTCATTTAGTCCTGCAAAATAAAGATGTTGTCGTTATGGATATGGAAGCCGGGATTGAGCATCTCGGCAGAGGAACAGCCCAGGGTGTGAATGCCTTTATTGTGGTCATTGAGCCCGGAGCCAGAAGCCTCCAGACGTACCACAAGATCAAGAAGCTGGCTTCCGATATCGGCGTATCGAAAATTTATGCCGTGGGCAACAAGATCAAAAACGATGCAGATAAAGGGTATATCCTCGACAATATCGATTTTGAAGCCTGCCTGGGTTTTATCTCTTACAACGCAAACGTCGTCAATTCTGATCGGGCAGACCAGTCTCCTTTCACGGACAATAAGATTGTTGAAGAAGTTAAAGCAATTAAGATTAAGCTCAATGCTTTGATATAGAAAAGAGGCAATTTAGATGGGAAGAACAATTGCGGTAGCCGGTAAAGGCGGAACCGGAAAAACAACCATTACAGGCCTTTTGATCGATTACCTTGTCAAAAATAAGCAAGGACCTGTACTTGCCGTCGATGCTGATGCCAATGCCAATTTGAATGAAGTGCTGGGAGAAACAATCGAAGTTACGCTTGGAGAAATCAGAGAAGAAGTAAACTTAAGAGAAACCATGCGTGATGGCTTCCCCGGAGGAATGACCAAGGCCCAGTACCTTCAGTACCAACTGAATACCGGGATCACCGAAGGAGATGGTTATGACCTCCTCGTCATGGGAAGATCCGAAGGCAAAGGCTGCTACTGTTTTGTTAACGGGATTTTGCGGGAACAGCTTGACAAAGTCTCTGATAAATACAACTATGTTGTGATCGATAATGAAGCCGGCATGGAGCACTTGAGTCGGGGAACGGCAAGAAACATTGATATTCTGATCCTCGTTAGCGACTGCTCGCGCCGCGGCATTCAGGCCGTTGGCCGAATCAACAAGTTGGTTAAAGAATTAGGTCTGAAAGTAGCTCAACAATATTTGATTGTCAATAAAGCCCCAGATGAACAATTAAGCGAGGGGATTACTGAAGAAATATCTTTGCAGGGGTTGGAACTGCTGGGGATCATTGCCCTGGATCCATTGATATATGCGTATGATTCTCAGGGAAAAGCCTTGGTTAATTTGCCTGATGACAGTTTATCAAAACGGGCAATTAAAGATATCTGCCAAATAATTGGTTTATAAGAAGAAGGAGGAGATTCTAGTGGCTTTTAAAACCTCAGTCCAAAAGTATAGTGGAAGCATTTACAACTTGGAATTAGGGACAGGGGAGAACACCTTAGCTCTCGGTGGACAGAATGTGTTTCCGTTTTACAGTTTTGACGGTGACACCGGCAGCGGCGTAAAGATTGGTTTGGAAATACTCGATATTTACCCAGAAAATTGGGCAGATGGTCTTAAGTCCATCTATGGTTCAGCTGCAGAAAATACTGTGGAATGGGCCAAATATGCTGAAGAAAAGTTTGCACCTGATTTCATTTGCTTACGGTTTGAAGGCGCAGATCCGAATGGTCTAAATAAATCCGTTGAAGAATGTGCCACTCTGGCTAAGAAAGTTGCCAATGCTGTTAAACTGCCTCTTGTTATTGCCGGGACACAAAATTATGAGAAAGACCTTAAATTATTTGAGAAAGTAGCCGAAGAGCTGGAAGGTAAAAATATCCTTTTGTTATCCGCTGTTGAAGATAACTATAAGACTGTTGCCGCAGCTGGCGTAACAGCTTATAAACATAAAGTAGCGGCTGAGTCCTCGGTTGACATCAACCTGGCTAAGCAATTAAATATTTTAATCAACCAACTGGAAGTCAAAAACGAAAATATCATAATGAATGTTGGGACCGCACCTGTCGGTTACGGTTTTGAGTATGTCGCTTCGACCATTGACAGAATCAGACTGGCCGCTTTGGGTCAAAATGATAAAACCTTACAGATGCCGATTATTACACCCGTTTCTTTTGATACTTGGAACGTTAAAGAGTCTGCCTCTACAGAGGAAGATTCTCCGGAATGGGGCTGCCAGGAAGAGCGTGGAATTGCTATGGAGGTTTCTACAGCCGCCAGTGTTATTGCCGTCGGCTCCGATGCTGTTGTTCTACGTCATCCGCGTTCAGCAGAGACAATCCGTGCTTTCGTGGATAACCTGAAATAATTAATATTTAAGAATTTTGATACTACTTTTGATTCAAGGAGGAAAATGAAAATGGCAATGTCCGGATTGGATATCTATAAACTGACTCCCAAAACCAACTGTAAAGAATGTGGCTTTCCTACCTGTATGGCTTTTTCGATGAAGGTAGCAGCTGGCGGTGTAGAAATAAGCAAGTGCTCGCACATGAGTGATGATGCGATGGCAAAGCTCTCTGAGTCCACTGCTCCCCTGATGAAGGTCGTGACTTTCGGCAAAGGAGAAACCGAATGTAAACTTGGCGGTGAAATTGTTCTTTTCCGTCACGAGAAAACCTTTGTCAACCGCAACAGATTTGCTGTACTGCTTTCCGATGCGATGTCCCAGGAACAAATCGATGCGAAGATCGCCAATATGAAAAACGTCGACTATGTCCGGATCGGCGAAGAAATGAGAGCTGAAATTGCTGCCCTACAGTATGTTGGCAACAAAGACGCTTATCTCTCTTTAGTCAGTAAAGTTAAAGCTTCCGGTTTAAAAGTAGCCTACATGCTGGTATGCCCCGATGTTTCCGTGCTGAAAGAAACTTTGGAACTGGTCAAAGATGAACTCCCGATCGTATTCGGCGCTGACAGCAACAACTATCAGGAAATGGTTGCTTTGGTCAAGGATCTCAAACTCCCTCTCGGCTTAAAAGCACCCTCACTTGCCGAATTGTATGATCTGGTCGAAAATGTCCAGAAACTTGATTACAAAGAATTACTGCTGGATATCGGCAGCGCTTCTGCACGTGAAGCTTTTACCAACGCTGTACAGATCCGCAGAACAGCTCTAAAAGAGCAAGACAGAACCTTTGGTTATCCTTCCGTAGTCTTTGTCAACGAGCTGGCCAAAGGTGACAAATTTATGGAAGTTGCTCTGGCCTCCCTGTTCACCATGAAATATGGTTCCCTTATTGTTATGGACGATATGGATTACGCCCGCGCTCTCCCGCTCTTCGGTTTAAGACAGAATATCTATACTGACCCGCAGAAACCGATGAGAGTTGAACCGGAATTCTATCCGATCAACAACCCCGGCGACAGCTCACCTGTTTTGATTACGGTTGACTTTGCTCTGACTTACTTCGTTGTTTCCGGTGAAGTGGAGAGATCCAAAGTACCGGCCTGGCTGGGAATCCCTGATGCCGGCGGTTATTCCGTCCTTACAGCATGGGCCGCAGGCAAGTTCAGCGGTTCGGTCATTGCTAAATTCATTAAAGAATCCGGCATTGAAAGTAAAACAAAATGCAGAAAGCTTATTATTCCTGGAAAAGTTGCCGTTCTGAAAGGTGACATCCAGGACAGCCTTCCTGACTGGGAAGTTATCATTGGTCCTGATGAAGCCATGCATCTTCCTAAATTTTTAAGAACGATGGAAGGCATTAACTGAACTGAAAAAGACACGAATTGACCTAAAGTATTAATTTATTAATCTAAAGTGTTCCGTTCTCAATAAAAATTGGAGGTGCTCCTAACATGGACAGATTTTTAGTCATTGGTGAAAGAATCCACTGTATTTCTCCGGTCATTCGGCAGGCTATCGCTGACCGTAATCCTGCCCCAATTTTCCAGAGAGCAAAAGAACAGCTAGATGCCGGTGCTGTTTATCTTGACCTGAATATCGGACCTGCTGAAAGGGACGGCGAAGAAGTCATGGCCTGGGCCGTTCAGCTTCTGCAGAATGAATTTGATAATGTTCCAATTTGTTTAGATACGGCCAATAAAAAAGCCATTGAAGCCGGTATCAGGGTCTACAACCGTTCCAAAGGCAAACCGATTATCAATTCTGCCGATGCCGGTCCGAGACTGGGACTCTTAGAAGTCGCCGCCGCCAACGATGCCATGGCTATTGCCCTGTGTGCTAAAGAAGGTATTCCTTCTGACGTCGAAGAGCGCATCACTTATTGTACCGAAATGCTGGAAAAAGCAATGATGCTTGGTATCGACCCAATGGATCTCTTATTTGACCCGCTGTTCCTAGTCATCAAAGGCATGCAGGAAAAAGCAACGGAAGTCCTTGAGACCATTCGTCAAATTACGGAGATGGGCCTCAGAACCAATGCTGGCTTAAGCAATGTCTCCAATGGCGCTCCGAAACATGTCCGTCCGATCATTGACGCTACTTATTGTGCAATGGCCATGCAATGCGGTCTGACCGCAGCCATTGTTAACCCTTGCGATCAGAGGCTTATGGAGACAATCAAAACCTGCGACATGATTAAAGGCAATATGTTATATGCCGATTCCTACCTGGAGCTATAATTGATAGCCTCGTCTTGCAACGGCCTGGGGGAATTCTACGGAAAGGGGAATATACATGAATTTATATAGCACCATATTTGCAGGCGCCAAGCAGGCTCTCGATACTGCTGCCGAATATGTTGAAAAAGCAATCTCCTTAAAAGGAAGAGAGCATAAAGTTGCTTTTCCGGACACCGCTTACTCCCTGTCCCTTATTTATGCCATTACCGGCAAAAAAATAGGCACCCTGGGAGAACTTGAAGGTGCTTTAGACCTTGTCAGAAGCCTTATTGTGGAAAAAGAGCAGCTTCGAGAAGCAGAGAATGCCGGTATGGCAGCTGCTGTCTCTTCCGAAATTATTGAAGCTTTAAAGTATGTCATGGACGAAAAGCCCTATGAAGCTCCGTGCATGGGTTTTCTGACGGATGCGATTATCCGCGGCTGGGGTGTTGGTCTCGTAATGGACGATATCCCGGGGCAGGCGGTTATCATTGGTGAGTTTCCGGACCCCGAATCAGCCGCCAAAGTCATCAAAGAATACCAAGCTAAAGGGCTTTTAACCTTCCTTGTCGGTAAGGTCATCAATCAGGCCATTGAAGGCGGGGTCAAAGTAGGACTTGAGTTCAGGGTCATGCCTTTAGGTTATAACATGACCTCTGTAATCCACGTCGTTACGGTAACCATCCGCGCTGCCTTAATCTTCGGAGCCTTGACCCCCGGCGACTGGGAAGAATTCAAGCGTTATACCTATAAAAGATTGAAAGCTTTTATCAATGCCGTAGGCCCTTTAAGCAATTACAAAGTTGCTGCAGGCGCAGCAGCGATTAACCTTGGCTTCCCAGTTGTAACCGACCAGGATGTTGCCGAAGTCCCGATGAAGCTTATCACCCAAAAAGATTACGATAAAATGGCTGCAACTTCCCTTGAGATCAGAGGCATTAAGATAAAGATCACAGAAATTCCTATTCCGGTTGCTTTTGCTGCTGCTTTTGAAGGAGAGAGAATCAGAAAAGATGCTATGTTTGTTGAATTCGGCGGCAGCAAAACAGATTCCTGGGAGCTTGTTACGCAAAGAGAAGCCAGTGAGATTGAGGATCATAAGATTGTGCTCATTGGTGACGATATTGACACCGTACAGCAGGTACCCGGAAGAATGCCTCTGGCAGTACTCGTCGAAGTAGCCGGCAAGAGCATGCATTCAGATTTTGAACCGGTTCTGGAAAGAAGAATTCACTATTTTATGAACTATATTGAAGGCATCATGCACGTCGGCCAGAGAGACACCACCTGGATTCGTATCAGCAAGGATGCTTACGAAAAAGGCTTCAGACTACGCCATTTTGGTGAAGTGCTGTATGCCAAGATGCTGGACGAGTTTGGCGCAGTCGTGGATAAATGTCAGATTACAATTATCACTGATGCTGCCAAAGTCAAAGAAGTAAAGGCCCAGCAGGTGGTTTCCAAGTATGCAGCAAGAGACGAACGTATTGCCAGTCTGACTGATGAAAGTGTCGACACTTTTTATACCTGTATTCTCTGCCAGTCCTTTGCCCCTTCCCATGTGTGCATTGTTACACCGGAAAGACTAGGATTATGCGGCGCCGTAAGCTGGCTTGATTCCAAAGCTACTTTTGAGCTCGATCCAACCGGTCCTTGTCAGCCAATTACCAAAGGTCTTGTTGATGATCCCGTCAAAGGTATCTGGCAAGAAGTCAACAAAACCGTGGAACGGCACTCCCAAGGCGCTTTGAGCCAGATCACGCTGTATAGTTTACTGGAAGATCCGATGACTTCCTGCGGCTGCTTTGAATGTATCGCCGGCATAATGCCGGAAGCCAATGGCATTGTCATCGTGAACAGAGAGTTTTCCGGCGTATCTCCGGTAGGTATGACATTCGGCGAACTGGCTTCCATGACAGGCGGCGGCGTTCAGACTCCCGGATTTATGGGACATGGCAGACAGTTTATTTCCTCTAAGAAATTCATCTCAGCTGAGGGCGGTCCCGGACGTATTGTCTGGATGCCGAAAGAACTCAAGGAATTCGTTGCTGACAAACTGAATGCAACTGCGAAAGAAATGTATGGAATTGATAACTTTGTCGATATGATTTGCGATGAAACCATCGCTTCAGAGTCCGAAGCAGTCTTAGAGTATCTAAGTGAAAAAGGCCACCCTGCACTAACAATGGATCCGCTGATGTAGTTTAAGCAGTACTGTTATAGGACTGTCCTATCAGAAGGAGTATGGTGCAACATGTTTAAAGTAAAATTTATGCCTGAAAACACCGTTGTGATTGCCAAATTAGGTGAGACGCTGTTCGATGCGGCCCGCAAAGCTGGTATCTTCCTTGATGCGCCTTGTAATGGACTCGGATCATGCGGCAAATGCAAGCTAAAGGTTCTTAAAGGCAGTGTAAATTTTCGTAAAAGCCATCACATTACTGAATCTGAACTAGCACAGGGTTTTGTTTTAGCATGTAATTCCAAAATTAACGGTGATATCACTGTTGAGGTACCGGCGATCCAAACGTCCGTCTTAAGCGGTATGAAAGTTGAAGATTTGGCTGGAACAAAAGATCAGCATATCATCGACAGCGTTATTAACATGGCTGCCAAGAATCATATTCTGTTTAGCTCTCCAGTTCAAAAGGTCTATATGGAGTTAGACCTGCCAAGCCTTGATGACTGCCTCTCCGACTGGGACAGAATCCAAAGACATCTGCTTAAAAACAGCGCTTATCACAAAGTCGTCTGCCAACTGCCTATCCTCAAAAAAATCCCTCATATTCTAAGGGAAAATGATTTTCAGGCGACCGTAACGTATTTCGCAGAAACCAGCGAGCGAATCAGAGTCATTAATATTGAGCCCGGAGATACATCCGACAAGCTGTATGGGGTAGCTATAGATGTAGGCACTACATCTGTAGCTGCCATTCTGGTCGATCTTCATAACGGACAGATTATTGCCAAATCCTCTGCCGGAAACGCCCAGATCAGATATGGCGCTGATGTGATCAGCAGAATTATCCACTCAACCAAAAAAAATGGCTTACAGGAATTAACCAATGCAATTATCAAAGAAACAATTAATCCTTTGCTTAAGAAAATGAGACAGGAAATTGGTATTTCCAAAGACGCGATCAGCGTGATCGTCGCCTCAGGAAATACAACCATGATGCACCTCATGCTCGGGGTTTATCCGGACTATTTGCGGAAGGATCCCTATATTCCCGCTTTCCTTAGTTCTGAATACCTTAAAGCTGGCGACCTCGGATTAGAGGCTTATGCTGAAAGCATTATCTACATATTGCCTTCAGTATCAAGCTATGTTGGCGGAGACATTACTGCCGGCGTGCTCGCTTCTGGCCTGTGGTCGGAAGATCAAAATATTCTTTTTATGGACTTAGGTACCAATGGTGAAATTGTTTTTGGCAATAAAGACTTCTTGCTCACTTGTGCCTGTTCAGCCGGACCTGCATTTGAAGGCGGAGAAATAAGTTCCGGAATGCGTGCGGCACCAGGCGCGATTGAAAATATCAAGATCGATAGAAAAACTTTTGAACCTACTATAGATACAATTGATAATCAACTGCCGCTCGGCTTATGCGGCTCAGGGATCATCGACGCCATAGCCGAAATGTTCAAGGCAGGGATCATTGACAGCCGGGGCCGTCTGAACCGCCATCTGAAAACCCACCGTATCCGTTCTGATGAATATGGGATCGGCGAATATGTGCTGGCTTTCAGCAGAGAATACCATATCCCCAAAGATATCACGATTACCGAAATTGATCTGGAAAATTTTATTCGGGCCAAAGGTGCTGTCTACTCTGCCGTGGTCGTATTATTAAAAAGCATGGGTATGGATTATTCCGGAATAGACAAAATATATATAGCTGGTGGGATCGGCACGAATATCAATATGAATAACTCAATTACGATTGGGCTTTTCCCGGACCTTCCGGTCGAAAAGTTTGAATATCTCGGCAATAGTTCCTTGTTAGGCAGTTATCTGACTCTGCAAAGCACTGACGCCAGAAAAAAAGCCGAGGATATTGCCTCCCATATGACTTACCTTGAACTCAGTGCCGACAGCTCCTACATGGGAGAATTCATATCTGCCTGTTTCCTTCCCCACACTGAAATTGAAAGATTCCCAACCGTTAAGAACCAGCGAAAAATCGTCTAAATTAATGCTAAGCAACTGGATTGAAGCCCCGTCTGACAGGCATAAAAATAACTGTTAAGAAAGGTGATTTAATATGTGTGAATCTAACGCTTATGTTCTGACTCCTAATGGAGAGAAAATGGTTATGGAAAATGTTGCGAACATGAAGGTTGACTCTGGTAAGATCTTTTTAACAGGTTTATTGGGAGACGAAAAAACAATTAGCGGCATCATTCAGGAAATAAAACTCTTGGAACATAAAATCCTGATCACTGAAAAAGCGTAAAGGAATAGCACGTGCCTGATACACCTATGCACTATGAATATATTCGCGCGAAACTCAAAGACTGTGACCCTGTGGAAATATCCCGGAAATCGGGAGCAACGTATGACAGGCAAAAGCAAGAGTTTCGTGTTTTATTAATGGGCACAACTTATTTTGTCTCCTACCCTTCAGGGGAAATCTGTGATTCTGACGGTGCCAAAATTACAAACTTTCCGGTTCTAACATTAATCCTGCGTTACCTGGTCAACGCCAAGGGTACAGCACCTACCCAAAGGGACATCACCTATCGGGAAGTCTCGGGCGGACAGGTTTACTACCCGAATTTTTACGGCCGTTGTATCATGCGGCTTGCCAGGATGTTCGGCAAGGATTTTCCTGCCTTGGAACGCGGGATGCAAAAGCAGAATGCAGTGAAAACAACGTACGGAGACCTAAGTTATCGTTTTCAGTTTATTAACAATATTTATGTCACCTTTATTCTCTGGAACGGCGATGAGGAATTTCCAGCGGGAGCCAATATTCTTTTTGATGCCAATACACCAGATTACTTTAATGCTGAAGATCATGCTGTTGTCTGCGATATTGCGCTAAGCTTTTTGAAGGAACTTGCGAAGTAAATAGATCATTATAACATGAATCCAAACAAGCTAGACAAGGACGCTTCCTTATATTGAAACTTTTTTGCAGCTCCAAACAGCGATAAGGGAAACAGTCCCAGCGGACTATTTCCCTTATCACCTTGCTAACATCCAAAACGCCTTAGCTTTTCTGAACGTGGTCGCTTCGGCTTATACACCAGATATTTACTTTACCCAGCTCTGGCAAATCTTAACACCTTCGGCTGCATTCGTGGTAAATGCATCTGCACCAATTTGCCTGCAGGCTTCTTCTGTTACAGGGTTTCCGCCAATAATAATTTTGAGGCTGTCACGCACACCAGCAGCCTTCAATTCATCTACCGTCCTTTTCATCGCTTCCAGGGCTAGCGTCAGTACACCGCTCATCCCTACGATATCAGGCTGTACTTCTTTGACTTTTTCAATGAAGGCGCTTGGGCTTTGGTCGATTCCCAAATCAAAGACTTCAAATCCGGCTGCTTCAGACATGCTTCTGAAAATGTTCTTGCCGATATCATGCAAATCACCTTCGACAGTGGCCAGTACGATCTTGCCTACTTTGGCGGATTCGTCGCAGCCGATTACCGGTTTCAGGATATCGATGGACTGGGTTAAGAGCTCACCAGCAAAAATCAAATCGCCTACAAAGTATTCGCCGCTTTCAAACAGTTCGCCTACTTTTGCCATCCCCCGCTGGCAGGCCGTAACGACGGACTGAGCCTCTTCTTCGGTAGGTTTTGATGCAACAAAGTCATTCAGCATCCCCATCAGTTTATCTTCGTCTAGGTCACCTACGGCATTTGTTAACACTTTCAGATCAATCATTTATATTTCCTCCTTAAAATTAATAACGCAAAGCAATTATCAAAAAATTCGCATCCGCTTAATACTAATATCTTGTTTCTAGGACTGAAATAATATCCTCCGGTAACCGAGAGATCTTGCACTCCTCCTGTCTGGTACGTGTTTTTTAATCAAAGACTCCAGTTTCAAAACACATCTTTCCGCTATCGGTGTATAGCTGTATCTACAAGATGGTGAAAAAAATTATTAGCCCTCTCAAAACTTGAACGAGTCTAATCTGATTTAGTATTTGCATTTTTCCTACACACTATATATTTTACCATTAGACCGGGAGTATTCACAATAGAAAAGATGACCATTTTGACAAAAAACCGCCAAAATTTTCAGAATAATGCATCTCTCCGTTCGGTTTGCAGATCACTGAAGATTACTACCTACCTCACACTGAAGCTGATCCATTCTGAACAATCTGCGGGCATTTTCACTGCTCAGACGGGCTGCTTCCCTGATCTCCATTCCTCTGATTGCCGCAATTCTGGCTAGCACTTTACACACATAAGCAGGCTCATTTCGTTTGCCACGATAGGGCTCAGGAGTAAGATACGGACAATCTGTCTCAATTAAGAACCTATCTTCCGGCACTTTCGCCGCGACTTCAGGGGCATGACGGGCATTTTTAAAAGTAAGCGGTCCTGAAAAAGACAAATAAAAACCCATGGCCAAAAGTTCTTTTGCCATTTCCCAGGAGCCTGAATAAGAATGAAAAACGCCGCCTGCCTCAGGAAGATGATTTTTAATAATTTGGAGAACATCCGCGTGTGCATCCCGGTTATGAATGATCACCGGTAAACCGGCTTCATTGGCCAGTTTTAATTGATGAATAAACCACTTGCGCTGGTCATCCCGTGGCGAAATGTCCCTGTAATAATCCAGACCAATTTCTCCCCAGGCAACAACTTTCGGGTTCTTCGCCAATCTGAACAACGTTTCCCAGGTTTTATCCGTACAAGTTTCAACATCGTGCGGATGAATGCCTACTGCTGCATAAATAAACGGGTATTCTTCAGCCAGCCTCACCGAATCCTGACTTGTCTTTTCGGTAGAGCCGACATTTACAATCGTCGTTACACCAGCTGCGGTAGCTCGGGCAATGGTCTCATCCCTGTCCGGGCTAAACTGGCTATCCTCTAAATGCGCATGCGTATCCCAGATCATTTGACCTGAGCCCCTGTCGGAAGATCTTTCTGAACATTAAGCACCTCCAGCTCTCCGTCCTGCGACGCTGCCAGAATCATTCCCTGGGACATGATTCCGCGGAGCTTGGCAGGCTTAAGATTCGCAACCAGAATAACCTTTTTGCCGACAAGTTCTTCGGGGCTGTAATGCTGGGCAATACCAGATACAATCGTTCTACGCTCCCCACCCATTTCTACTTCCAGTTTTAACAGTTTGTCGGCTTTTTCTACTTTTTCTGCCTGCAGCACTTTAACAACCCTAAAATCCATTTTGGCAAACTCTTCAATGCTGATTTCTTCCTTGAGCGGAGCCATCTCCGCCATGTGCTGCGAATTTTCCGGCTGCGAAGGACTGACTTCTAGATTTACTTCTTGTTGATGGTCTGTATTCCCCTGCACCTGCGTGACACACCTTTCTATTTCAGAATTGACCTGCTCAAGATATGCGGAGACATCGATTCTCGGGAAAATAGCTTCTCCCTTTCGGATGGCTGTGCCCGGCTGAATAACATTCCAGCTGTCTGCCTGTTCCCAGTCCTTGAAGAAATCTGTATCTCCCAGGAGGGGTTTGATTTTTCTCGGTACTCCCGGCATAAAGGGGGAGCATAAAATACCTAGGATCCTGATGCACTCCATAAATGTATAAAGCACCGTATCCAGCCTGTCCTGATTATCCTCACTTTTTGCCAGATTCCAGGGAGCTGTCTCATCGACATATTTATTGCACCTGCTGACAAACTGCCAGATGACCTCAAGCGCAGCCGCCGTATCACAGGCCAGCATTTTTTCTTCTGTCCCTTGTTTTACCCTGCTGCTTAAATCTCTGATCTCCCTCTCCAGATCGGTATCTTCTCCGGGTCCTGGGACAATTCCATTCCGGTATTTTACGACCATGGCCAAGGTGCGAGACACAAAATTTCCAAGATCATTCGCCAGATCACTGTTTAATTTTTCGACCAGATCGTCCTCGGAGAAGGTACCGTCCAACCCATACTGTAGTTCTTTTAACAGGAAATACCGAATGGGATCAGCACCATATCTCTGAATCAACTGAAATGAATCCTGAACGTTTCCTCTTGACTTGGATATTTTTCCACCTTCTTTATTTAAGAACCATCCGTGGCCAAAAACCTTCTCGGGCAAAGGAAGATCAAGCGCCATCAAAATAATTGGCCAGATAATGGTATGGAAACGGACAATATCTTTGCCAACAAGATGAACATTGGCCGGCCAGTAAGTTTTGTATTTTTCGCCGTCAGGATAGCCCAGCGCAGAGATATAGTTGATCAGGGCATCGAGCCAGACATAGACCACATGTTTCGGATCAAAAGGGACCTTGATGCCCCACTGGAAGGTCGTACGCGATACACAGAGATCTTCAAGCCCTCCTTCAATAAAGCGGATCATTTCATTTCTTCTCGAAGCAGGCTGAATAAAATCGGGATGGTCCTGAATATATTGCAGCAGTCTGCCACTGTATTTGGACATCCTGAAAAAGTAACTTTCTTCTTTCAGAAGTTCCACATGTCTTCCACAATCCGGATTCGGACATTTTCCGTCAACAAGTTTGTTCTCTGTCCAGAAAGTTTCACAAGGTGTACAGTACCAACCTTCGTATTCAGATTTGTAAATATCGCCCTTTTCATAAAGCCTTGTAAATATTTGCTGTACGACTTTGGCATGCCGTTCTTCTGTTGTTCGAATAAAATCATCATTGGAAATGTCAAGCAGTCTCCAGAATTCCTTAAATTTATCGACGATTCCGTCAACATATGTAAGCGGATCCATCCCGGCATTTTCAGCAGTCCGTACAATTTTTTGCGCATTCTCATCCGTCCCGGTCAAAAAATAGACATCATCGCCCTTCATTCTTCGCAGACGGGCCATCGCATCCGCCGCAATAGTCGTGTACGCAGTCCCGATATGAGGACTGGAATTGGGATAATAAATAGGTGTGGTAATATAATATTTCACAGGAATAGACCTCCTTTTATTTACGGTAGACAATTCGTTATCATCAGCAGTTTCAAGGTTTGCTTTGTTTGCATTTTCTTAATATAAGAAACTTCAGGAAATACTGTCAAGGCCAATGAGATTGTTTCGACAAATTAAATATTATAATTTTGGATATCATGAATATACTATATATTTTTTGTGATAAAAAAGCGTTTTTAAAACTTTTCGCCTATTGACTTTTTCAGGCATGATTGGTAACATTAGGATGATATATGTCGAAACTTGTTGAGAAAGGGGATGAAAATTATGAAATCCACAGGAATTGTGAGAAAAGTTGATGAATTGGGTCGGGTCGTATTACCAATCGAACTTCGCAGAACATTAGGAATTGATGAAAGAGACGCTTTGGAAATATATGTTGACGAAGAAAAAATCATACTTAAAAAGTATGAGCCAGCTTGCGTCTTCTGTGGCAATGCTTCCAATGTTCAAGTATTCCGCGGGAAGAATGTCTGTCGTGAATGTGCCGCGGCAATGGGGGAAGCTGCTGCTTCAGAAAATAAAGCCGGTTGAACATCTGGCTTTCCAGACAGGAGGTAAATAGTTACTTCCTGTTTTTTTTGTCCATTTTGTCACTTCTGATCCAGAAAAGCCTTATAAATCATACTTTTACTCATACCATATTTTTTAGCAACCATTTTCATTGCTTCCTTGCGATCTTTGCCGTCTTTTTCAAATTTTCGGAGGTCCTCCATCCAAAGGGAAGGGTCCCCGGGATCAATGTTTTTTTCTGCAGGTGCCAGAATAATACAGCATTCACCTTTTACTGGTGCAAGCCGGAATTCCTGCAGAAGTTCATTTGCGAGACCCCTGTGTACCGTTTGGTGCAGTTTAGTCAGCTCCCTGGCTACTGCAGTCTGACGGTCCCCAAGAATCTCCAGAATGTCTTCCAGCGTTGCTTTGATCCGGTGAGGTGCCTCATAGAGAATAATGGTGTAAGGAATTTCGGTCATTTTTCTCAGGATTTTTTTGCGCTCTGTTTTTGTTGAAGGCAAAAATCCCAGAAAGAGAAAATTCTCCGCCGGCATTCCCGACAGAACAAGTGCTGTTAAAGCAGCATTGGCGCCAGGCAAAACGTCAACACAGATTTTTTCTTCCTGACAGCGGGCAATAAGTATATGACCGGGATCAGATATCCCGGGCATTCCCGCATCAGAGACCAACGCACCGCTTTTTCCTTCTTTTAAGAAGCGAACAATCTCCTCGGCACGCGATTTTTCATTATGGTCATGGTAACTTAAAAGAGGGGTCTTAATCTGATAATGATCAAGAAGTTTTCTCGAATGCCTCGTATCTTCCGCGGCTATAAAATCGACTGCTTTCAGTGTTTCGAGCACCCGAAGCGTAATATCTCCTAAATTGCCGATTGGGGTGGCACAGACATACAAAATCCCTGTTTGCGGCATGATATCCTCCGGTCGTCAGTCTTTACGAAGAAAAGCATTGCAGAAAAGGCAGCTTCCTTCAACGGGTTCGCCGAAATAAATATGGCAGACATGAAAACCTTCCTGATAGAGCTTTTCGAGATTTTCCTGTGCTTCCTTTTGGATTTTGGCTGCATTTTTCTGTACCCTGACCGTATCTGCCTCTGAGACGGCACAAAGCTGCCTTTTTAGTTTGACGTTTTCTTCTTCCAGATACTCAACATATTGTCTAAGGCTTTTTACTTCACTTAAAAGCGTTGAGATATTTTCTTCAACTTCCGTAATTGCCTGATATAGCTGGCCCAACTCTATTCCTCCGCTTCTTCGGCAACAAGTTTGCGCAATTCTTCTTGGCTCTCCTTATCATATACCTCAGAGAAAATTCGATTCTCTTTGGGTCCCTTATTTAATGTGTTGTGGCATTCATAGCAGCTATTCTCATATTTAAGACAGCACATCAGCCTTCCGCAGATGCCGGAAATTTTTGTCGGGTTAAGCGAAAGATTCTGATCTTTGGCCATCCGGATCGATACCGGTTCGAAATCTCCCAGGAAAGAGCTGCAGCACAGTTCCCTGCCACAGGAACCGAGTCCTCCGAGCATCTTCGCCTCATCCCGCACCCCGATCTGTCGAAGTTCTATGCGGGTACGGAATACGGAGGCCAGATCTTTCACCAGTTCCCTGAAATCCACCCGGCCTTCGGCTGTAAAAGAAAAAATAATCTTATTGCCATCAAAAGTATATTCTACATCAATCAGTTTCATCGGAAGCTGATGGGCATGAATTTTTCTGAGGCATATCTGAAAAGCCTCTTTTTCTTTCTTCTCATTGTTTTGATAGATTTCCTCATCTTCGGGTGTTGCTAAGCGCAGCACCTCTTTGAGCGGCGATACCACTTCCTCTTCGGAAATCTCTTTTAATGAAATGACCGCTTTACCGTATTCCATTCCCCGTACCGTCTCCACAATAACACCGTCGTTCGGCTTTATATCGAGGCTGCCGGGAAGAAAATAATAGATCTTGCCGGCTTTTTTGAAACGAATACCAACAACTTTAGCCAATATCGGTTCCTCCCAATTTCAAATGTTTTAGGGCCAGTACTTCCAGCGCCAGCCTGTGATTAACCTGTCTGCGGACGGCTTCTGTCATTTGTGTAATTTCTTTAAGAACCTGAGGTGACTGCTGCCCTTTAATCACCATTTCTTTCAGGACAACAGCCAGGACCTGCAGAAGAAGCTGGCCTTCTTCTCTTTCCATCGGAAAAAGCGCAAACATTTTCAGGAAATCTTTTTTTTCGATGGCCTCCAGATAGTTTCCCGACAGGCTCTTGATCCGGCTTAGACCAACCTCCTGGATTTTCCTTGCCAGATCTGGATCTCCGCCGCTAAGCCGGAAAGCATCCGTCTCCTCCAGCCAATCGCTTTCTGCCGGTGAAGAGAAATAGACTTCCTGAGCACGGCTCCTTAAGGTATTAATAATTCCCTCGGCATTTCCTGCACTTAAGACAATTAACGTATGATCTGGTGGCTCCTCGGCCAATTTAAGCAACGCATTCGCAGCAGGGAGCGTAAGCTTGTCTGCCTGGTCAACCAAACATATCCGGAATTTCCCTTCATAGGTCTTACGATATAGTTTCCCCTGAATCTGAATAATCTGTTCGATGCCAATCGATGTCTTTTGCGGCCTGATCATATGAAAATCAGGGTGATTGCCGGATAACATTTTTCTACAATCCGGACACTCCCTGCAGGGTTTGTTTTCTTTTCTACAGTTTAACATGAGAGCAAGATCTCGAACAGCCCTTTCTCTTTCGATCATCCCGCTACCGTGAAATAAGAGAAAATGGGCCAGTTTTCCTTCAAGCGCTGCTTTTGTTAATAATGTATAATTGATCCCCATGATCCTATCCACCTTAAATATTCACTGCGAGAATTTCTCCGCGTTCCGAACCATCCCACCCCTGCCAATTATACTCCCTGGCCCTGTTCAGATATTCCAACACATAAGAGGTGATCTCTTCTCCTCCTGCAATAAGCGGGATGCCGGGGGGATAAATCGAAATAGTTTCTCCGGAAATTAAACCAAGGGCATCCTTTAGTTTCACCGGTTTCTTGGCTGCCAGCCATGCTTCCCTCGGTGTCAAATGCATCGGAGGGATAAGCAGAGTGGAGCCTGATCTGGCAGAATTCTGAGATTGATCCGTTCTTCGCTCCTTTTGCTGTCCTGCCGGCCGACGGTACTTGCCCACCAGGTATTCTAGCGCCTTCGTCAAATGACGTACGTCCTCGGGCCTGCTGCCTGCGCCGAGCATAAAAAGAATATTTTCTTTGTCCCATAATTCAGGCTCAATCTGGAATACCTTTCTTAAAAAATCTACAGCTTCAAACGCAGTCAAGCCCAAACCCGAAACATTGATCAGAATTTTGGACCAATCAACATCATAAATACCATATTTCCCGGAGTCCTTACCTGTAAGTATCCGAAAAGGTCCCTCCAGTTTTCGGTGCAGCAGACATACTTCCACGTAAAGATCCTGCCAGATCTGTGTCTGTGTTAATCCTTCAAGCGCCGTTTCCAGAGAAGCCATCAAAAGATAGCTCGGACTGGAAGTCTGCAGAAATTCCAATGATTTTTTTAGGGACGTGCGGTCAACTCTGCTGCCCTGTACATGGAGCATCCCGGCCTGAGTGAGCGCCGCGAGGGTCTTATGGGAACTATGGAGTACCAGGTCTGCTCCTTCGGCTACGGCACCGGCAGGGAACAGCTCTCCCTGCAAATGGGAGCCATGGGCTTGATCCACCAGGATCGGAACAAACGGAGCATTCCCGTCCCTTTGCTTGATGATTGTTTTGAGATCTGTGACCGTTCCGTAATAACTTGGACTCGTCAGATGCAGTGCCCCAATTCCTGCCAGATCGTCGGAATATTCTGCCGCATCCATTCCTAGAGCCAAATGAAAATCCGGATGAATAATCGGAGCAATATATTCGGGAACAACCCCCGACAGAATCAAGGCACCAAAAACGGATCGGTGTGCCCTGCGGTCAATTCGGACTTTTCTGTCTGTCAGCCGCGTGCCGGCCATCAGCGCGGCAAACATAGACTGGTTACCCGCAGTACCTCCGTTAATCAGAAAAAAGGTCTCTTCCGATCCATAAGCTTCCGCAGCTTTTTTCTGTGCTTCAGCGATAATCCCATGTGGATGGTGGAGCATATCCAACCCTGGAAGTTCCGTTAAATCATAATCCGGAAACATCATTCCGGACAGTAGTTCCTTACTGCCTTTATGACCAGGCGTATGAAACGAAATCATACCCTGCCCACAGTAGTCATCAAGTCCTTTTCTCAGTGAATCCACCGGGTTCCTCCCCACAATAGGTATCATTTTATTTTAGCATATTTTCACTTGTATTTCACCTTTGTTTTAGCGATTTGACTGTCCACATATGTAATCAGCAGACTGTCCGTATAGGACTTTCCGTATAAGCAGTAAATTCTCCTGATACGTTGGGGTCCGGACATCGGCTGTCATAATTTGTTCTTCACAAGCTGAGCAAATAAACTTTCCGGCAAGGCGAAGCCCGTCATACAGACCATTTAAGGGAGTATTCCGGCACAGTGAACAACGTGGATAAATATTATGCATTGAGACTCATTCCTTTCGGTTAACCAAAATGCTTACTGTTTATTTAGTACCTTGTCAACCCTAAAATTATTATATAATGGGATCAGATTTTTTTAAGGCAAGTAGCTGCAAGACACGCAGTATTAAAAGAAATCTGCCACCAGGATATTATAAGATCTAGGGTTGATATGGTACTTGATGCTTATAGTATATTCTTCCCTTAAAAAAGAGTTATTAGTACCCTTTTGCCGGATATGGAAACTAAAAAAAGAGGCTGCCGCGGCAAATGTTCATCATCTGCCTGCAGCAGCTTCATTGTTTGTTCTCCAATTTTGCAGTGTTAGTTCCAATCCTGATCATTCAGGCGCTTGTATGATTTGTAGCGTTCTCCGGCAAATTTTTCGGCTCCTTTAAAAAGGTCTTCCGCCGTATCCGGGAAAGTACGAAGCAAGGAGCTGTATCTTACTTCAGACATGATAAAATCTCTGAAGGACGCTGATGGCTCTTTCGAATCGAGGGTAAACGGTTTTTCTCCTTTTTCGAGAAGATCCGGATTGTAACGGTACAGATGCCAATACCCGGCTTCAACAGCTTTCTTGGCCTGTGTGACACTGGTCGCCATACCGGAATGAATGCCATGGTTGATACAGGGTGCATACGCAATAACCAGAGAAGGTCCTTTGTACGCCTCTGCTTCCTGAATGGCCTTTAAGGTCTGAGTCATGCTGGATCCCAGAGCAACCTGGGCAACGTAAACATAGCCGTAGCTCATGGCCATCATGCCGAGATCCTTTTTGCGGATTTTCTTGCCGGCTGCAGCAAATTTAGCAATGGCAGCACGTGGTGTTGCCTTGGAAGCCTGACCGCCTGTATTCGAATAGACTTCTGTGTCGAGAACCAGAATATTGACATCATCGCCTGAAGCCAGGACATGGTCCAGTCCGCCGTAGCCGATATCATAAGCCCAGCCGTCTCCACCGATGATCCACTGTGATTTTTTGACCAAGTGATCTTTCTTCTCCCAAATCTTTTGCAGAAGTTCATTGGACTTCACATCGACGGAAGCAAAAGCGTCAAGCACTTTTTTGGCAGCAGCCTTGGAGGTATCTCCATCATTCATATTCTCTGTCCATTCCTGGAAAGCTGCTTTCATTTCCGCAGGAATATCCAGACTGAGGGCCTGCTTCATTTCGTCAGCCAGTCTGCTGCGCATCTGCTGAACGCCAAGATACATACCATACCCGTATTCAGCATTGTCTTCAAACAAGGAGTTGGCCCAGGTAGGTCCTTTACCTTCTTTGTTGGTGGTATATGGAATGGAAGGAGCACTGCCGCCCCAGATCGACGTACAACCTGTGGCATTTGCAACCATCATCCGATCCCCAAACAGCTGGGTTAAGAGTTTTACATAGGCAGTCTCTCCGCAGCCGGGGCAAGCGCCGCTGAATTCAAGCAGCGGTTTAACAAACTGGCTGTTCTTCACGGAATATTTATTGGCAATTTTGTCTTCTTTACCGCTTAAAGCCACTGCATACTCCCAGAGAGGAGCCTGGACCGCGGTCATCTCTTCGACTTCCCTCATAACCAGCGCTTTTTCTTTCGCAG
The DNA here is from genome assembly GCF_047652685.1 of Dehalobacter sp. CP. Classification (NCBI taxonomy): domain Bacteria; kingdom Bacillati; phylum Bacillota; class Clostridia; order Eubacteriales; family Desulfitobacteriaceae; genus Dehalobacter; species Dehalobacter sp. CP. Next base: position 62,917 of record NZ_CP157399.1, on the reverse strand, counting down.
GACAAATATCCGCGCAGTTGCCGCAGCCTGTGCAATCGAGCGGGCTGACCTGCATGCGGTATTGGAGTCCGGCCAGATCTTTGCCGGCAGCCTTGACAGCAGCAAAAGCTTCCGGAGCCTGAGCCGCTTCCTGCTCATCCATCAGGAAAGGTCTGATCGCGCTATGCGGGCATACATAAGAACATTGGTTGCATTGGGTGCAGTTATCTTTGATCCATTCAGGAATCGCAGTACCAATCCCGCGTTTCTCGTAAGCCGAGGTCCCCAGAGGAAATGTTCCGTCCTCACGGCCTAAAAATGCACTTACCGGAAGTTTGTCACCTTCCTGGGCAGCCATAACACGCGCAACATCTTTAATAAAGGCAGGGTCTTTCTCATTTCCGAGGAAAATGCCCTTATTGGCATCGGCCTCAGCCCAGGATGCGGGAACTTCAACTTGCACAAGTGCATTACATCCGGCATCGATCGCCTTATTGTTCATGTCAACGACTTCCTGTCCCTTTTTGCCATAGGCCTTAACAACCGAATCCTTCAGGTACTGAAGCGCATCCTCCAGCGGAATGACTTTGGCCAGCTTGAAGAAGGCCGACTGCATAATCATATTGATCCTGCTGCCGAGTCCAATTTCCCTGGCAATCTTGCCGGCGTCAATAATATAGAACTTGGCATTCTTAGCCGCAATGGCTTTTTTGAGTGCATCAGGAAGCTTTTCGTCCAGTTCCTCCACCGGCCACTGACAGTTTAATACGAACGTACCTCCAGGTTTCAGTCCTTTCAGCAGATGATATTTATCCACATAAGACTGGTTATGACAGGCAATGTAGTTCGCGGTATTGACAAGATAAGGCGCTTTGATCGCGGTTTTGCCAAATCTCAGATGCGATACGGTCGTACCTCCTGATTTCTTGCTGTCATAGGCGAAATAAGCCTGAGCATAGAGTTCCGTGAAATCTCCGATAATCTTGATCGCCTGCTTATTGGCACCGACGGTTCCATCCGCACCAAGTCCCCAGAACTGGCAGCTGATGGTTCCTTCAGGGGTTGTATCAATAAATTGCTTCTCTTCCAAAGAAGTAAACGTAACATCATCAATAATGCCGATCGTGAAACCGTGCTTGGGACTTTCCGCTTTCAGGTTCTCATATACCGCGAGGATCTGAGAAGGTGTGGTATCCTTGGAACCCAGACCATAGCGTCCGCCGACAATTACCGGTTTTTCGGCCTGCTTGGAGAAAACATCTACAACATCAAGGTATAAAGGTTCGCCAAGGGAACCCGGCTCTTTGGTACGTTCCAATACAGCTATTTTCTTGACTGTCTTGGGCAAAGCTGCGATAAAGTGTTCCGCAGAGAAAGGCCGGAACAAACGAACCCTTAATACACCTACTTTTTCACCCTGGGCTGCGAGATAATCAATCGTTTCACTGATTGTATCCCCGACAGAACCCATAACAATAATAACCCGCTCAGCATCCTGAGCTCCATAATACTGAAAGAGCTTATATTCACGTCCCGTAAGACCCTTATATTTTTGCATATATTCTTCGACAATCCCAGGCACCGCCTGATAAAAACTATTACTGGCTTCGCGGGCCTGAAAGTAGATATCGGGATTCTGGGCGGTCCCTCTGAGACAGGGATGTTCAGGATTCAAGGCATTGTCTCTGAACTGTTTCAATGCTTCCCAATCAAGCAGCGTTCCAACTTCTTCATACTCCGGCACGTTGATTTTGGAAATCTCATGAGAAGTCCTGAAGCCATCAAAGAAATGAAGGAACGGCACTCTGGCTTTTATTGCAGAGAGGTGAGCGATGTAAGCAAGATCCATGGCTTCCTGCACACTTCCGGAACTTAACATCGCAAAGCCGGTCATCCGGACAGACATGACATCCTGATGATCGCCAAAGATGGACAAGGCATGTGCTGCAAGTGCTCTGGCACTGACATGAAAGACACCGGGCAGCTGCTCACCGGAGACTTTATACATATTCGGAATCATCAGAAGCAGACCTTGAGAAGCCGTATACGTCGTAGTAAGCGCTCCGGCCTGCAGCGAACCATGAAAAGCACCAGCGGCTCCGGCTTCCGATTGCATCTCAACTACCTTCATCGGTTGGCCAAAAATATTCTTACGGCCATACGCAGCCCATTCATCAACAAGCTCTGCCATGTCGGATGAAGGGGTAATCGGGAAAATAGTAGCTACTTCGGAAAACGCATATGAAGCATGCGCAGCAGCTTCGTTCCCTGACATTGTTTTCATTTTCGACATTTGTTTTCTCCTCCTCAATCTTCTTGTTTGTTTTTCTTTCGTTAGAGATAACCCCTATCCGACCAATTAAATAAAAGAAACTAAAAAAATAACATTAACGGATTGAAAATGTTGCTTCGGCCAGTAGTATGCGATTAAGAGTAAACTACCTGGATTAGGCTACAAATACAGGGAACTATTTTTTTACGATAGTCCCCTGCTATTTTAGTATACTTTTTATTTGTTCTATTCGTCAAGCTTAATTTTGCTGCAACAGGGCTTATTTAAAAAAGAATACTGTATTCAATCAGACAATTTATATTCCTATTAATTGCAGAACAGCAAGCACAATTACCCCAGGAAATCCAAGTATCGCGACAACACTCACGGTAAAAATATTAATCGGGATCTCAAATGAAAAAATGCTTAACAGCAAATCCACGACCCATAAACCGACAATTCCGCCAAGGATGTGAATGAAGAGCTTAATCAGTTTATTGGGTTTTCTTAATGAGGCCACGGTCACCAATATTAATAGGACAATAAACAACCCTAAAAAAACGAACGTCATGATGATGATTCCTCCCGCCGTATATCCTGTTATCAGGCTATGCCGACAGTGGACAAGATAGAACCAAAATAGCAAAGGGAGTATCCCAAATTCAGATACTCCCACAATGATCAATACAATCTAAAAATACGGACCGACATCTGATTTACAGCTGACGTCTGCCTTCGAGCGCCCGGGCAATGGTGACTTCATCCGCGTATTCTAAATCTCCGCCTACCGGCAGGCCATGCGCGATCTTTGTCACTTTAATCTCGATGGGTTTTAGGAGCTTTGAAATATACAATGAGGTGGCCTCACCTTCAACCGTTGGATTCACTGCCAGTACAACTTCCTGAACCCCTTCCAGCCGGTGGAATAATGGAGATAGATTAAGCTGCTCCGGCCCGATCCCTTCCATTGGCGACAGTACACCGTGTAAGACATGATAAAGCCCTTTATATTCGCCGGTCTTCTCCAGCGCAATCACATCGCGGGGCTGTTCTACGACACAAAGAAGCGTTCTGTCCCTGCGCTCCCCTGAACAAATTTTACATGGATCAATATCGGTATAATTCCCGCAAACCGTGCATTGTTTGATTTCCTGCAACGCTTTTGTCACTGTCTGCGTCAGATCACCGGCTTGATCCGGATGCCTCAAAAGATAAAAGGCAAGGCGCCCTGCAGTCTTCGGCCCAACCCCAGGCAAGCGAGAAAATGCCGCAATCAAATCGGATACTGGCTGAGGGTAATATAGATAATCCATAAAATGTATACTCTCCAGAATTTTTCTAGTCCCTTGTCAACCTTAAACTGATTAGATTTAGCGTTAAACGGTATCAATGTTTTAGAATAATCCGGGAATATTGAATCCTCCGGTTGCTTTGGCCATGCCGTTCTCGACCATCGCCTGGGCATTCCTAAGTCCCTGGTTGATTGCAGCTTTAATCATGTCCTCGAGTAGTTCAGCGTCATCCGGATCAATCGCTTCCGGCTTTATTTTAAGTTCCAGAACTTCCATTTTACCGCTGACAACGACTTCCACCATGCCGCCGCCTGAAGATGCCTGAATACTTTGACTTTCCAGTTCTTCCTTCGCTTTCATCATATTCTCTTGCATCTTCTGTGCCTGTTTCAGCATCTGGTTCATATTGCCCATTCCGCCACCGCCTTGTTTAAATCCCATGAATAACACTCTCCTTATTCGACTATTCTTTTTTTGCTATTGCTTGATTCTTTTTTCTAACATTCGTTTGCTCGCTTATGGCTCGCTTAAAGCTGTCTATCATCTATATTACTTTTCTTTTCGCACCTGCACAAGCTGATCTCCAAATAATTCGCGGGCTTTTTGGACCAAATAGTCGTCTTCAGCTGGTCCCATCCGGTCCGTTACTCTTTTTTTTGACTCTGTAGAATCCGCAGCTTCAGCCGGCAGAGCCTGAACCTCACTTTCAATAAGGTTGTTCAGACTGAGTTTTTTACCAAATGTTTGCAGAAGTACTTCTTCCACAACATTTTTATTTTCTACCTGATTGAATTTGTCCCGGTGGAAAGAATAGCCGTCTTTAAAAACCAAATAGACCTGATCATCTTTTACGGCAAGCGGTTTTCCCTCCAGCAGGAAAGCATGGGTAGATCTTTTCCGTTTCCGGACTTCCTCGAGTATTTCCGGCCATTTATCCTGGACCGTCTGGAAGTTGACACTGCCTTGTTCAGCAGCAGGTAAGGTTTCAGCCATATTCTGGTCCTGTTCGGTGGTTTCAACTGCCTTCGTTGGAGCCTCATCCTTACTTTCAGCCGGATGTTTACCGGCCGTCTGCACGGCCTTTTGCGGCTGTTTAACGTGCGTTTCTTTAGGCCGGTTTTCGGTTGTATCAGTTGAACCCCCCGCTATATCTGCTCCAAAAATGGTCTGCACCAGAATCATTTCCGCTGCCAGACGGGCATTTGTCGCGTAGCGCAATTCCCCTTCACCCTTCAGAAGGACATTGATCCAGCAGAGAAGCCGGTTCAGACCGATTGCCTGACTCTGCGCAACAAGCCGCCGGGTCATCTCAGGTGCCATCAAAGGTTCCTGACCGCCGGTCAAATATAACAGCGCCTGCCGCAGATAGTCCAACAGTTCGCGGATGATTTGCCGGGGATCCCGACCCAGAGAAATTCCTTCTCCGAGCTTAGCCAGGGTCAAAGCATAATCTTGATTCAGCAGGGAATCCGTCAGATCTGCACTGAATGTTTCCCCAACCATGCCGATCACCTGATAAACATGCTCCATCCTGATAGGATCATCCTGCAGTAGACACTGGTCGAGGATGCTTAATGCATCGCGCAAACCACCTTCGGCCTTAGCCGCGATAACCCGCAGTGCTTTGGTCTCGATATCCCGCCCTAAAGCCTGACACACCTCCTGCAGTCTCATCGCAATGCCTTCCGCGGAAATGCGGTGGAACTCAAATCTCTGCACTCTGGATAAAATCGTCAGTGGCACTTTATGGGCCTCCGTCGTTGCCAAGACAAAGACAACATTGACCGGTGGCTCCTCCAATGTTTTGAGCAAAGCATTAAAAGCCTCAGGTGTGAGCATATGGACTTCATCGATAATATATACTTTATATTTGCCGCCGGACGACGCCAGCTTTACTTTCTCTCTTAAATCCCGGATTTCATCAATGCCCCTGTTGGAAGCGGCATCGATTTCCAGAACATCCATCGCATTTCCCTGGTCAATATCCAGACACGATGCACACCGGCTGCACGGTTCAGCGCCATCCCGGTCGGAGCAGTTCAGTGCTTTCGCCAAAATCTTCGCTGCCGAAGTCTTTCCTGTACCCCGGGGTCCGCTGAACATATAAGCATGCGCGACCTTATTCTGGTTCAGTGCATTAGTCAAGGTTATTTTGACATGTTCCTGGCCCACCATCTCACTGAATTTTTTGGGCCGCCACTCTCGATAAAGTGCAAGATATGCCATGTTATCACCCGTCACTTCCTAAATTCATAAAGAATACTTGGCCGACGCCAAGCCGTTGGCGGAAGCCTTAGTTGCACTTAGATATATCAAAAAGCAATATACTTTCGGATATACGACCAGAAACTTGAATTTTCTGATACACCAAAAAAGATGGTCTCCAAAACCACCTTATATGAATAAAGACCGTGCACCTTTGATCGAACCAAAACCTCCGGACGTTAACCCTGCTCAAATGTTCATTCCCGGTCACCTCGCGGCACACAGAACTAACTCCTTAGTGCTGCTTCCGTCAGGATCTGACACGGTTCAAAGCGTTCCGTTGCGCAAGACCAGAAACTCATCACATTCAAACATGGACTGCTCCGACGACCAGATCCTCATCAAAGGAATTAAACCCCGCTATAGCGGATTGCGGGTTACAAGGAACCGCTGACTCCCCGTCTAGCACGGTCAAACTTTATTATACCATGAAAAAGAAAGTAAATAAATAAAAAGCCTTAAATGTCAAGGCTTCGAATAATGTCAATGGCGGAGAGAGTGGGATTCGAACCCACGACACAGTTCATCACCATGTACCCGCTTTCCAGGCGAGCGCCTTCGACCAACTCAGCCAAACCCGCATTCTATAAGGGTTTTACGCCATTAGCATCAATGCTTTTCATATTCCTGTTGGCTCGTTTTATTACACACCTACTTTGAATACTATATCATAAAAAATAATTTTGACAACACTAATGTGTATGTAATATTCCCCATTTAAGCAATTTGGTCTTAAATAAATTTATAAAAAGTGGGTACAGATTATTCTGTACCCGCTTGATATTCAAGTAGTCTATAAAAGGAGCATCTGACTTAATAAATGAGACTTTGGTTAGATATTTTCTTCGAAAATTTCAAACCCTTTCGGAATTCTTTTCCGTATCACAATAAATCCAAAACTAACAAATACTATAGATAAAAATATAGAAAGATAAAGTGAAAAAGTTTTACCTTCTACTGTTAATTCTGTTACGCTATTTGGAGCAAATAAGGCCAAAGAAAGTAATAGCAATCCCATTATTATATAAAATATACCAAACCATTTTCTAAAATTTTTCCTTTTCATTATTAAATCTATTATGTCTATTGCCAAGAATGGTCTAATAAACTTTTGATGCTTTTTTCGAGTATTTACTTTCCCAGCACTTTTTATTGTTCCGCAAAATTGAATGTCGTTTGAAGAATTGCCAGTGTGTAATACCTGAATGACAGCTCCTTCTTCAAAATCTAAATAATCAAATTCAATAGCATAACTTTTCCCTTGCTCAATTTGGTGCAATTTTACGTCATTTGATTCCTTCTTAGTATATATTATCTTTGCTTCTAAAATTAGATAATCATCTTTACATTTTATCAGTAATGGATCTGCTGAAGCAATATCACTATTATTTATAGTATCCTTACCATCATTCCATAAAGCAATTTTTGTTACTGTAACATTTGGTATTTTATTTCCATTGTACAAAATTTGTAATCCGTTAAATTTTTCTACTGAATCACGTAATAAATTTATACTTCGTATTTGAACCTTTGGGTTCTTTGTCTTTTTACTTTTGATGAAAAATATTATTCCTAGGATTAGACTAAGAATACCAATGAAAGTCGAGATAATTGCTAGCCACGGGTTTGTAGCTAATCCATATATTAAACTATTTATTTGTACATGCATCAGCTGTCTCCTTTATCCAATTGTTTTGGGAAAATTAATATAAGAATTAACATAATAAATAGCTTCAAATCAAAAAAAGTTATTCGTCGCTTTCATTATCTGTCACATATTTCATAAATAAATACGACACTATTCTGTAAATTCCTGTTTATTTAGAAATTTATCGTGATATAGCTCATATTCGAACTATACTAACAGAGGTGTCTACCTTGGTGTACTTAACGACTTGCACAGAAATAATTAAGACCATTTAATGTAAACTACCCCCCACCAAAAAAGAAGAGGCTATATCCCTTCTTCAAGATTATTTGTTATTTTGGTAATCCAGCCTTCCGTTTCCTCATTTCCCTTGTTAAAGTCGCCTTACTAATTTTGGTCATTTCTGCAACCTGAGTATAAGAGTATTTCTCCAACAAATCTAAAGCATGGTTTATTTGAGTATCAGTAAATAATTTTGGTCTACCTTCTTTAAATCCTGCTTTGGTTTTTGCTATTGCCTTACCAGCTTGTGTACGTTCAACAATCATATCACGCTCAAATTCTGCAAATGCACTCATTACAGTTAATGTGACTTTCCCTATAGGGGAATCCTCTACCATTCCCATATTAAGTATATTTACGCCAATACCTTTAGCCATCAATTCTCTAATTAAATTAACGCCTTCTGTGGCTGTCCTTGCAAATCTATCAAGCTTTGTAACTATAAGAGTATCGCCAGATTCGAGTGTATTCAGCATTTCATTAAACACTGGTCTATCTGTTTTTGTGCCAGTATAACTTTCTTTGAAAACTTCTGAACAGCCTTTTTCCTTTAATGCTTTTTCTTGATCTTCTAAACTGTTCCCACAATTCGCCTGTTGTCTTGTGCTAACTCTGGCATAGCCTATAGTTTTCATAATATTTACCTCTTTTCAGATCATAGTTTTGACCATATGTTTTGATTACGCTCTATGCCTTTATTTTACTACAACAAAAAATCATAGTCAATACTGTTAAGTTATGACTATTACAATTAATTACTTTCAAGTAATTATCCGTTTAATATTTGGCTCAATATTATTTTAATTTTATATTTATCTTATGAAGTAAATTGATTATTTCTGAAAAACCAAACATAAAAATACCTGTAATAATACAACCAATAATATACGGTAAAGCAATTCCAGTATTACTACCTGTCATTAGAATTCCAATAATAATACCAAAGATGATAGTAATCCATCCTAAAACTTTTATAATAGTAGCAATAGTATTTGAGGGGTTAACATAATCTGCTGTTTCTTTAATATTAAGGCTTAACATTTCTCTAGGATTTATTTTCTTCCCGCAATCTGGACAGAATTCAGGAACTTGATCTGAATCATTTTTGGTTATTATCGCTTCACAATATGGACAGGCTTTTACTTTCATTGTCTTTTCTCCCTGCTTTTTTGGAGCTTTGATATTTCCGTCTTCAATATTTTTTATTTGACTTTTTGAGTATGTTGCCTCTTGGCTTGATGGAAACTCGCTGATAATCTGATTGTAAAGTTTTAAGGCCTCTTTATAATCGCCTTCTTCATAATGAAGATGATACGCTTTTTGGTAGATATCTGACGGATTCATTTACTATCATCCTTTCTTATTCTTTAATAATGGAATTAATTACATTGAATACCACTATATCCTATTAATAGTTAAATTCTCCGAATATGTAATAACTCCTTTCGAATAAGAAGGAAAAAAACACGGTATAGAGTATTATATCGTCTACAATTCCCAAAACGCAATTTACCAAGGTTTTCAGCCATAAATATGGTAAAAAAATGATCATATTGTTCGCATCATATAACATCATTTTTATAGCAGAAGTGATAAATTTACTCAAATCATCAAAATAAAGTCGGTCTTGCAGTCCGAACACCTTTCAGAAAACGCCCTATTCAAGCGTGTTTCAGCATTCAAGACCACAAGACCGCACATTTTCAAAGTATGACACATTAAGATTTCTAGTAAAAATATCCCTTATATTTATTATATTATTCTTTGGTCTATCGGTCTTATACCCCTCAAACGCTTGATAATACTGACTTTTTACGAGACCGCTCCGAGACCGCAAGACCAAGACCAACCTTTATAAATCGCTCAAATCAATAACTTCATTCAAATTATATCTGTCTACCAACTCCTTTAATTGATTAGTGGATATGCTATAAAGCCTTGTCTTTTTACTGTTTATCGTAAGTCTTTCACAACTAATATTAAATTTATTATTTAGCATCGTAGTTAGATAATTTTTAGTCTTTAACCAACCAAACTCCTCGGTTTTTTTGAATTTCTCAAATACTTCATCTGAATCATACAATTTATTTTCGCCATCAATTTTCTTTGGCTTCATCGTCGGAATGATGTCGATAAGAACGCTGATTAATTTATAAGAATCATTCTTTTCAATATTGACCTTTGATCTTTCCTTACTGGAATCAAGGGAGAATTCATTCAATATCTGTTCAAATGACGTTTTGTGCTTGCTATCAATGAAATTGGCGATTGAGAATAATACTTCCCAAATGTCTTTTTCCCTATCAGACAATTCATTTGGTAATCTTATAAGATTGCTGTCGTATATTCTCTTGATACTATCTGCATATTGAAGACCACAAATATATAGTTCATCTCTCAATTCTCTGAGAAATTCCTGTGTTTCATTGTCTAGCTTATATCTATCGATATTTATCCCTTTGGGCTTTTTGAATATCTTTATTTTGATACATCTATCCATTAAAACGTCCGATATATCATCTATACCAGCAAAGACTTTTGGAGAGTATGATGAAAATGGAGTTGGCTTAAAAGAATCGCCTTGTCTGTCATTTCTGATTACTGATGCTTCTGCATTGAAACCGCTATTTAAAAGAGTCATTATGCCCTGCTGATTATCCTTTTTAAGCTTCTCAAATTCATCGATCAATAATGTTGCACCATCAACGTCAACAAGTCTAAATACAGAGGCTTCAGAGTGGTTTACAGCCATCACAGCGTTAAATGCGAGGGGTAATATTACTTCCATGACCCTTGTCTTTCCGCTTCCTTTATCGGCATTAAGCCAAATATATGGGTAATATCTAAAGATTTTATAGAAATATGTACCTATCACCCATAAGGTTAAAATAGTAAATATTCTATTGTCCTCAAAAACAACGTACTTTTTCATGTGAGAAATTATATTATTAAAACACTCCAAAATATTAATGCTATTTTCACCTTTAATAAAATTGACTGCTGATACTGCTCTAAAATTACACATAGCAGGGACATTATTATTTCTGAGTTTTATGCCTTTATCCTTTAAATCGGAATACTTTATAACCTTTTTATCTGAACCGACAAGGTAATATAGATCATCGTTTGTGAATGTATATACTAAATTATTATTGCAATAATCTTGTGATGGATTAATGACCAGCGTTTGCTGAGTATCCTTTAATTCGTCCAGAATTCCTTTGGTATAGTCATCAATTTTCTGCTTCTTCAAAGCTATTTATTTCCTCCTTATTCTTCATATGAAATGATAATTTTAATTTGTTTATTGCCATCTAGGTCAGCTTTAAAATGAATGTCATTATTACTATTCTTAGCTTTTATTGGCTTATTTGTTGGCTTACTTTTTTTCTTATTGTCATCATTGACAACAAAACAATTTTCTGGGCTGAAACCAATAGTCATATCTTTTCTTTGAATCTTTGACTTCCCAGGTATGTACCCATAGTCTATATGCCAGATATAATATCTAAGAAAACCCATCTCACCTGACCATTCATTACACATACCTGCATTATAATCTGTTAATGTTTTTCTCCCGCATGGTGAATTTTTTTTGCCATGACTTGAATTTGCTATCCATGAAGCTCTTATTTTTTCCATATAGGGATGGGATTCTTTTATTTTTTTAGACAGAGGGATATTATCATTATTTTTATTGGGCTTTTTATTCATTTAATAATTCTCCTTTTATTATTAAAAATGGGTAGATTTAATCAAGGGATATAAATCTATACCCCTTAATCACAATTTTATTGATATGTCCGTGAAAATCATGTAATATTAGTTTGCAAATAATTCTTACATGCCTACTGCTTTGGGGGCATGTTCTTTTTTATATTCTTCTTTAAATTCTTGTTTTTGTTTTGAGCGTGCTTTAGCAACACGATCTTCTGCTAGATAAAGACCTTTTGATTGAAAATCTCTTCTAACCCTTGAAATGGTTTCATAGGAAACAATAGTTTCAATTGGCGGTAAAATCATTCCATAATAGATTTGAGCGTAAAGTCTAAATAGATAGTTATCATTGTTGCGGGATTCTGGATATTCACTAAGGAGTTTAGCGACTTTATCATGAACTTTTGATATTTTTGACATCATATCACCTCCTTTCTAGTAAATTATGACTTTTAAAACTATATCTAAAAACAATATCTTATCAATTATAATTACCAATAATCATGAGGTATTATCTTCCTCTGATCAGGCGTTAATTCCAAGTTGTTTTGATAATGTTTCAAAGAGTTTATCATCCTCTTTATACATATCAGTGGTAATATCTGGGTAGCAATCTTCTTTAATAGGTTTAACATAGTCATCCATGTCATAGATGGTAACAACTCTCAAAATATCGTCTCTAAATTGAAGCACTAATGAAAATGAAAAACCTTCATCATCTAGGAATTCGACCTCGTATACTCTAAGTGGTTGATTTGTTTCTTCATCAATAAACCATCCTTCATTTAATTCTTTTAATGATAATCTTGTTCCACTATTATCAGCATATTTTTTTAACTTGAAATAATCATATTCTTCAAGATATCTATCAAAACAAATATAGTTCGTGTTACTCATAATTTTAAAACCTCTTTTCTACTTCAAAATTATATCTATTTCAATTGTCAAGCCATTAGTAAATTCTAAAACGTAAATTTTATGATTAATTTTATTCCCTCTAAAAATTACTTTTTCTAACATTTTATAGTCAAATGAGAATTTATCATATTGGCTATTATTTTTGATAATTATTTTATTTTCTTGTACTCCTATTGACCCCCATTCAAATACTAATTTTGGAATTTCCATATTCGAGGCTATCATTTCTAAAACAATTCTTTTGTAATCTCTAAAGGAATTACTTTCTATATCTTGTAAAAAGTTTTCTAAATCTAGAATTTCGTCTTCAGAGAACATTATTGTTTCAGATCTTGACTTTGATAATTTGCTTTGGTAATACTGCTTTAATATTTCATTCTTGTCTTCGGAAGTAATTTCATTCTTAGTCAGAAACATAACGTTAATACCCAAAAAATTTGCTATCTGATTATTATATTTTCTAGGATTTTCCGATTTATAGACAACATTCAACGATTGAGATGAAATACCCAAATACTTAGATACATCCTTTTGTTTCACTCCTAACATTTGAATTATTTTTTTAATTTGATTCATGAACAACACCTCTGAAAGTATACTAACATAAGAAAATAACAACTACAACTAATATATTTATATAATAAACTGATACATTTATATTACATTTATAAGAACGTTTATAGAATATATGTAATTAAATGAATACCCCTCAGAAGTACCTCTTTTGTGGCTCTGAGGGGTAAGATTAAGTGAATATAATTCTTTTATTACTAAGATAAAAATTTAATAAATAAGTGCTTTAATAATAAGCTTAACTGCATCCCTAAAACCCTTCTCATAGGAAATTTCAGAATGAATAGACCCTATGCAACCAGAAGCCAGTTCTAGTTCCTCTATAAAACTACTCTGTTCCTGGCTAATGTCTTCGGCTTTAAGCTTATTCCATAATTCACTGGTTTGATTTAAATATTTCTGGTATTCATCATTACTTATAATCATTTCATTTAGTTCTTCTTCATGATTTTTTATTAGGTTTAAAATTGACATAACTTTTTTCCTCCACTACTTATTTAATTATCTCTAGTTTTTATAAGCTTTATTAATAAAAAGCCCGTACTGAAAAGTGCCTTTCTTGTGGCTTTGAGGAGTATTTAAGTTATCTAATCTGATTGTTTTGCTTTCACAACAAAATCTTTTAAGAGGGTTATAGCTGTCAAAATCACTCTTCAAATCATCTAATCTACTAATAACTAATGAATTACACTCAGAAGGCCATTTTGACGCTCTGAGAGGCATTGATAATATAAATAGTTTATTTTCGTTTTATCCTGCTTTTATGGCTGTACTCGTCAATTATTGAAAACTTTTCAAAATCGTTAGTCAAATCATTACCGTAAAGGTTAACATATTGTCTGGTTATCTCCATCCCAGAATGCCCTAACAATAACTGTAATTTAAAGGCATTACCACCCTTTATAATATAATTTTTAGCAAAGGTATGTCTAAATGCATGAATCGAAGTTTTTTCAACCCCTCTTCTCTTGTTGTAACGTGATATAGCGTTTTGTATTGCGTTTCTCGTAAGTTGTTTTCGTTCAAAGTTCGGAAACAAATAATCTTCACGATTAAGCTTCCAAGTCTCAATATATTCGTATAGCACTTTTGAAAATGATTCTGCAATGGGAGAAAACATTTGCTTCCTGTTTTTTGTTTTTCTTAATTTGACTATGTGTTCTGGAAAACCCACGTCCTCCACTTTAATATTAATCACCGAATTTAGTCTATTTCCAGTTTCCAGAAAATATTGAACCATCACCCAATCACGGTATTCTGAAAACGAACATTTTTTTAAGTCAGGTTTCTTGAGCAGCTTGATTATTTCGTCATCGTTATAAACTTCTTTGATATGTCTCTCTAGCTTAATGAGCCGAATGTTGAATTTTGGTACATACTCTGATTCCATCGCATATTTCAAAAATGTTCTTGTTGCTCTCAGATAGGTGTGAATTGTAATCTTGTTTTCATATATTTCCTGAAGGTTGACAATAAAGTCATCAATATCTTCCTTCGTGATACTATTAATATAGTGAATACCATTGTTAACTAAGTAAAGGTTTAAAGCCTTCAGATTCCATTTATAAAAGTTTATTGTGGCCTCTGAAACTCCAAGAACCTTCCTGGAAGTAATAAACCTTTCATAGTACTCACCATATGTCAGTTTTTTATTTTCCGCCCTTTTAATTTTTTTATCGCTTTCCTTTGACCATCGATAGACATTTGAACTTTGAATACTCATCCCTACACCTCCAAATAAATAATTAAAAATATGTCAGGTGTGTAAGAATTTAGTGTACTCGCTTCTTTGTCATTGCTAAGAGCAGAAAAACAAAAAAATCAATGCTTCAAAATTATTCAAAGCATTGATATTACTGGTTTTATTATGGCGGAGAGAGTGGGATTCGAACCCACGACACAGTTCATCACCATGTACCCGCTTTCCAGGCGAGCGCCTTCGACCAACTCAGCCATCTCTCCGGGTCTGAAACAGTAATTATTTCATTAATATCAGTTTTTCGCAAAAGATTTAACAAAGTCGCAAATGTTATTATACTGGCTCGGACAGCGGACGTCAACTCTAATTCAATATTAATGTTTCTGCAGCTTTTGCCCGTTCTGCTCATCAGCCAAATTTACTTTCAGTTCTGTCAAATTAGCTAAACTTGCTTCCTGCTTTGTATTGCTTAACGGTTCAACGGCCCCGAAAATGAACATATTCAGGAATTCCAATCCGACCTGTTCAAAAGACATGCCGCTCTTCAGGATAAACTCAGGACTGAGAATCTCTGACATCGCTGTTAACAGTGATGTCTTAAAAATCCCGGAATCTACCCGTAAACGCAGTTTACTGCTGACCAGAAGGTGATCGATCAGCCTGTCAATCTTTTTCTGACGGATCTGGTCAATTTTTTGCCAGAGCATCGGATAATGATGGCTTAAATCAGCTAAAAACTGAGGATTGATCAGATAAGAAATATTCTGAAGGGCCCCGACAATGATCGTATTGATATCTTTTGAATCGGAAAGCCTCAAATTCCTGGCAATAATTTCATCCGTTACCTTATCAATCGTTGCTTCAAACAAGTCTTCTTTGCTGACAAAATGACGATAAATCGTCCTTTTGCTTACTCCGGCCGCTTTAGCCAGCTCTTCCATAGAAAGACGAGAAAAACCCAGCGCATTTTTTATGGCTAGCTGTTCACAGGCTAGAATGATTTTTTCCCTGGTATTCACGATAATTACTCCCTTTAATCTAATTTCATGCTTAAATTGTACAGCTAAAATTTTAGGTAAATAATCAGACAATTTTCTTCTTAAACTTCAGAATACTGATCGTAAGAAACAACACTGAAAATAAAATCAGGCAAATGACCTGGCTGACCAGGTAGGAGAAACCAATTCCTTTCAGAACAATTCCTCTGATGATGTCCAGGTAATATGTCAGCGGAATCACATCGCTGAGATAGTAAATGATCCTGGGCATGGCGTCCCGCGGGAAAAGAAAACCCGAAAGCATAATACTCGGAAGCATGATAAAAAAGGACATCTGGAAGGCCTGCATTTGATTTCTGGCGATATTGGATATCATAATCCCCAGGCCCAGGGATGCAGTAATAAAAAACAATGTTAAACCATATAGTTCCAGCAGACTTCCTTTGATCGGTACTCCAAACACCAGGACCCCGACCAGTAGGGCAACGGTAATCTGAATATAGCCCAGAAAGATATAAGGAATGATTTTTCCGATCATCAGCTCATACGACTTGATCGGCGTAACGATAAGCTGCTCGAGCGTTCCCTTTTCCCTCTCCCGGACCAGGGACATCGATGTCATCATCACCATGGAAAGTGTCACAACAATTCCCAGGATCCCGGGCACCATATAATAAGCAGTGATTCCATCTGGATTATACCAGGCCCGTACTCGGATGTCGTACGGCGGATTGGTCAGATCGATATGCAATTTCTGGGTAATGATTTCCTGTGATTTCAGCAGGCCGATGGAATTAGCTGTCGCCATAGCCTGGTTCGCAACCATATTATCGCTCGCATCGACAATCACCTGGACAGAGGCGGATTCGCCCTTTTGCACATTATTAGCAAAACCAGGCGGAAACACGATTCCGACCTTTGCCTTGCCGCTGTCTATCATATCATTCACTTCCTGAAAACTGTTGGCCGCATAAAGGACGTCATAATACCCCGAAGCGCTGAAAGCCTCCAGTAAATCTCTACTCTCCCCGCTTAGGGACTGATCAAATACCACCGTTGGAATATGTTTGACTTCCGTTTGGATCGCATAACCAAAAAGAAGCAGCTGAATTAGAGGAAGCATAAACACCAGTCCCAGCGTCAGCCTATCTCTGCGAATATGTAGGAATTCCTTATAAAGAACAGCCTGAATTCTTCCCATTCGTATCCTCCTCTTCTATTCGGCGTATCCCGAGGTTCTTTGCTGTTTGGCCAAAGTTACAAAAACATCTTCCAGGGAGGGCATAATGATTTGAGGTTCGCAATCCAAGTCCTGCTCCAGCTGTGAAACATCGTCTGCTCCTGTCAGCAGAACGTGAAGGAGTGCTCCGTGGACCGTACATTCCTTAACATAAGGTATTTTTCCAATTTCCTTTACGCGCTGCATACCATCCTTGAGATTTAGCTCAACCATGCAGCCTTGAATTGTTTTCTTTTTGAGTTGATCCGGACTATCCACCGCTATAATTTTCCCGCCGGAGATAAACGCGGCTCGATGACAGCGTTCTGCTTCATCCATAAAGTGGGTTGTTACCATGACCGTGGTTCCCTCATTTGTCATTTTTTTTATGATCTGAAAGAACCTTCTGCGGCTGGTCGGGCTAACCCCGCTGGTCGGTTCATCCAGGAAAAGCAGCGGCGGTTTGGCAATGATAGCGCATCCCAAGGCAAGCCGCTGCTTCCAGCCCCCGCTTAAGTTACCGGCAAGTTCATTTTCCCTTCCTGTCAGATCGGCCATCGCAATCATTTCATCCATTCTCCCGGATAAATTTTTGCGTGGAATTCCATATAAGCCTGCATAGAACTTTAAATTTTCTTTCACTGTCAGATCATCATAGAGGCTGAATTTTTGCGACATGTAGCCAATGTTTTGTTTAATTTTTTCGGCTTCCTTCCGGAGATCATAACCCAGGACTGCCGCCGAGCCCCCGGTTGGTTCCAAAATGCCGCAGAGCATCCGGATTGTCGTCGATTTGCCTGCGCCATTCGGACCTAGAAACCCAAAAATCTCCCCTCTTCTGACCTGAAGCGAGACGTTGTCAACCGCGGTAAAGTCACCAAATTTTTTTGTCAGGCCTTCGGTAATAATCACATTTTCCATCTATTTACCTCCTGCCATGATGACAAAAACATCTTCAATGGATGGAGCTGTTTTTTGCAGCCTGCCGAGAGTACAGCCCTTCGCCGTAAGGGTCTGTTTGATTAAGGCTTCCGCTTCGGCGTTCTTGTCTATGATCAAACGGTACTTATCTCCAAACAGGGAATAATCCAGAATTCCATCTGCTTCCCCAAACAACCAGGGTTCTTTTGTATCGGCCATAACCTCCCAGACCTGATAAGGAAATTTTCCCTTCAGGCCCACCGGCGTATCCAGCGCATGAACGCTTCCCTCATTCATGAACGCTACTCGGGTACAAAGTTCCGCTTCATCCATATATGGGGTAGACACCAGAATGGTCATTCCTTCCTGGTTCAACTGATATAAAATCTTCCAAAACTCTTTACGGAACTCCGGATCGACACCATAGGTCGGTTCATCGAGAATCAACAGTTCCGGCCTGGTGACAAGCGCGCAGGTCAGTGCCAGTTTTTGCTTCATTCCGCCGGAAAGTTGATCCGCAAATCTTTTTTTAAACGCAACGAGATTGGTAATTTCCAGAATCTCTTCCGAACGCTGGATAATGACTTCTTTTTTAAGGCTATACATCGATCCGAAAAAAAGTAAGTTCTCCATAACCGTAAGGTCGCCATAGAGGCTGAAACGCTGAGGCATATAACCAAAATTTCTGGCATCGGCGTCTTTTCCTTTTTCCCGTTCTCTATCCGTGGTGCCCAAAACCCTCACTTCACCGGCATCCGGGGTCAGCAGTCCGCAGATAAGCCGGATGAGCGTCGTTTTGCCTGCTCCGTCCGGACCAATTAAACCAAAAATTTCTCCCGTGTTGACGTTCAGATTCACATCGTTAACGGCCAGCAAAGATCCAAATTTTTTAGACAGCTGATTTACCTTAATCATCGGCCGTCTCTACCTTCTTGATCATAACATCTGCCGGCATGCCCGGTTTCAATAATCCTTCGGAATTGTCCACTGCAATTTTGACTTTGTAGACAATATTGGCCCTTTCTCTTTTGGTTTGAATCGTTTTGGGGGTAAATTCTCCCTGGCTGGCAATTTCTGCAATCGTGCCTGTAAATACCCTGTCTAGACCACTGATCGTGAAATCCGCTCTCCCTCCTAATTCTATAAAAGGCAGGTCATCTGTCGGTATATATACGTTAATCCAGACCTGGTCCAGATTAACAACCGTGGCCAACGTCGATCCGGCCGTGACATATTCACCAATTTCATAATTTTGGGTTTGAATGGTCCCGTCAATCGGGGATTTTATCTGCAGATCAGCCAACTGGGCTTCCGTTACTTTGACAACAGTTTGCATCATCTTTACCTGATCTTCGGCAGTTATAATGATATGGTCACTGCTTCCCGACGGCAAAGCATCCAGATTGTTTTGTGCAATTGCAACATTCAGTTTGTCTCTTTCCAGCTGCGCTGTCAGATCATTACGCTGTATCTCGGCAATGATATCCGCTTTTTTGACCTTGTCCCCGGATTTCCCCTGAAAATTCTGAACCTTGCCGGCGATCATTACACGCAAGTCCACGGTGGTAGCTTCAATCGTCCCGGATGCCTCAACCATCCTGTCATTGGAAGCATAAAAATACTCCCACCCCAGGTAGCCTGAAAGCAATACAACTGCAGCAATAATGGCTGCCACAATTTTCTTTTTTTTCGCCATTTTCGCTTCCCCTTTTCAAATATGCTTTTCTTTTTCTCTGCCGTTTCAGCAATATCATACAGGATGTGATGCAGTTTATCTATACTATTTTATACTAAAGTCACGAATTTATGACTATAGTGACATTGTAGCACAGCAACATATTTTTGCAAGATTTTTGGTATACTGATAATAATATTGTATCATTTATTAAAGTGCCAAGGAGGTTGATCCAATGAAAATTGTTCCTAAACCTATCGAACATATATTAAAGAAAAAGAACATTCTTTGGAGCATGATCGTTTTGGTTTTCTTGTTTTTTAGCGGATGTTCTCCTGCCGAACCTAAATCGTCCCCTTCTCCCACCGACAGACAGACTGAAAATATTGCCGCATACATTCCGTTGAGCGTCGGCAATTATTGGCTCTATGAAGGAATTGGAAACGAATATGCTTCGTATACAGAAAAGGTTACATACCAGCAGCGTAATCAATACCAGGTCATAATTGACAATGGCGGTACTGTTACCACTAACAGGTATGAAGTTGCAGCAGACCGTATCGTTAATACCTTCAGACAGTCTGAGTTCTATGAAGATAAAAATATTTTGGATCAACCATCAAATATTAAGGCTATCCTTCTGCAATCACCGCTTACCGCAGGCAATTCGTGGACCAGTGAAGGAAATTCATATGAGATCATTGACACGTCCGCCACGGTAGAAGTACCAGCTGGTATTTTTGAAAATTGCCTGACTGTAAAAATCACGTATCCTGAAAGCAGAAATTACAGCTTATATTACTATAAGAAAGACGTCGGTCTAATCAAATCTGAGTATGTGATGCCGGAAAACGAAAAAGTAGTCTCGCAGCTTAAAGAATACGATGTCCAGCACTAGTGCCTTGTCAACCCTCTAATTCATGTAAACCACCGAGGAAAACTCTGTATGGCAAGGAGCTGCAAGACAACGCCGTATACGCCGTATACTGAAATTTTACCAGCAGGAATATGTAGATTTAGGATAGGCATGATACTAAATAAAGAGGGTTTGCTCTGAATCAATGTTCAAACAGCAAACCCTCTTTATATTTAGATCGAATGTTTGTTTCTTTTTTTCAGGATAGCCAGACTTAAAATCATAAGCACGAATGCCGCACCGCCAATAAGATAATCTTCTCGACGGTTTATCCATCTATTATTAGGATCCTGACCGGGCGCTTCCTGCCAATTCATGCCCGGCATCTTTTGCTTATAATCCATTCCTTCTGGCATATTTCCCGGTGGCTGCATGCCTGACTGATCTTGTCTTATATCAGGATGTATTCCCTGCAGCCCTTGCTCTGCCCGTTGTCCCCATTGCGCCTGTTGTCCCTGTCTTGTCGGCGGCGGCTGTAGCCCACCTGCATTTTCACCGGCCGCATCCTCTGTTGTTCCCGATGAAGGCAGTTCCCCGCTTAGCTGTTTGGAGACATTATCAATCCGGTCACGAATAAATGTAGCCAGTCCTATCAAATTTCCGCTTCCCGGCATATTCTTTCCAGCCCCAAAGCCGCCTCGGGATGTGGTCTTACTGTCTGTTATAGGTTCCTGAGAAGAGCCTTCGCCGATTGCTTGTTCAAATTGTTCCAGCGTATAGAACTTTGTTGGGTCACTTGTGACATAAGGTCTAATCAGATCAGCGGTTTTCTCGATTTTAGCCGTCATTTTCTCCAAAGCAAAAGGCCCTTGGATAAATGCTTTCATGTATTGGTGATAGACATCCTTATACGCCTGTACTTCGAGTAGTTTGCCCAGCAGTGGGCGCTGGTCTAATGTCGTTCCGGAAACCGGCTGATCAATCGACAGCGCAGTACCTCCGCCAAATCCACCAAAGGACAAATTATAATCCCAGGGGAGGAAACTGAATACACCGTCCTCCTCATATAAATAATAATTGTGGGTAAACTGTCCCTGATAGCTGTCCATATTGACTAGTATGGTGTTAACTGCAAAATATCGCAGGATCTCGTCAATATTTAGGTACGTTTCTAAATTCCCGCCTTCATCCAGTGCTTTGATCATCTTGACTAAAGCCTCATTGCTGCCTTCTTTCAAGGCGGTCACAGCTTGCAGGCCGCTGTAGGATTCAATATTGTCATCACTGTAAACCAGATCGTTTCCTTCACCCCGATCGCCATACGGTTTATAGAGTGTCCCATGGTCCTGGCCAAAGTACCTTTCCGCATATGCTTCTTCAACGCCCTCAACTGCCAGATACAAACCTGCTGGATGATCATTGATATAAAGGTTCGCGTAGCAATAAGCAGGAACAGGAACGTCCATCTCTTTCAGCAGTGAGTAGGATAGATATTCCCGCATGCAGGACGCATCACCCCAGCCATTATTCAAATTCAGTTTGGTCAGTCCCGAGAGGCTTTGCCCTTCAATATAATGATCAAAATCAATTTTGAGGCTATAGCGGTCGGAATTGCTTCTCAGGACTGAATTAAGACTGGAATTGCCTTTGGTACGGATTCCGACATTTTTTGTCTTAACGCCATTGATCACAACCTGAGCCTCTTTATATTCTTCCTCTGCAGGATTTTGCAGCATGTCCTGATAATCCGCCTCAGGGATTGAAATGCGAATTTCAATGACTTTGTCCGGATCGAAGAAACGTTCCGTATAAGCGGAATAAACAGACTCTGCAGAGGAGCTGCCTTTTCCTGTTTTTTCAGTGTTCAAACGGACATTGGCACTATCTCCCTGCTTGTAAGACAGTGCCGCATAGGCGGTCGTTAAGGTGCATACTGTAAGCAGGGCCGCAACCACCCCTGTAAATTTTTTGTCCATGTTTTAATCCCTCTTTTTTCAGGTGTCGGATGTAATGCTGCTTAAGGGAGGATGATTATACTGCAAGCTCTCCGTTATAACTTACCAGGACGACATCATTTACACCTTCTATAGCTGCCAAGGCATTAACAAAATCCGTATTGTCAACTCTTAATCGCACTTCAATGGTAAGTTCGATTCCCTGTCCGCCGCGAACCGCTTTTGATTTAATTTTCATTCTTTTGACATGCTCCACCAGCTTTGTTAGCAGCATTTTTTCTGCCTCGCTATTACTGCAGTTTACAACCACCATATAGGGAATTTCATTGGTTGTTTTACTTGTAAAAATGATCAGCATGATTCCGATGACAATCGACCCGCTAATGGCAAGCAGATACTGCCCGGCACCACTGACGATTCCCGCTGCGATAGCCCAGAAGATAAAGATGATGTCCATTGGGTCTTTGATCGCTGATCTGAAACGTACGATACTTAAAGCTCCGACCATACCGAGAGAAAGAACGATGTTAGATGTGACACCCATGATAATGAGTGTGGTAATCATCGCCATACCTACTAGAGAAACATTAAAGTTCCTGGAATACATGACCCCATTGAACGTCTTCTTATACACCGCATAGATAAACAGTCCGAGTAGAAAAGAAATTAGCAACGTAATCGCCACATCAACAATAGAAAAATTTGTGACTGCGTTTTCGAGAAAACTGTTTTTAAAAATATCTGCAAAGGTAAATGTTTGATCTGTAGTAACCGCACTGGTTGTTGCATCCATGATACCATCCTCCAATGTATTCTAATTTATTCAGTGATTAAATCCATTATGGAGCTTTTATCCGTATTTTCGACATATAACATACTTTGAGATCGCTGCCTTCTGTCTGCTGTCCAATTGAATCAGGTTCGCAATATGGCTAGGCAGGTAACAGTCATATTTGATTTCCAGAATTGCCGTATTGCTCGCTAAAGCATTGGCCAGCGGGGTGGTGAAATCTAAAAAGCTGGTCGCGGCGAATCCGGTTTTTACATCACTGTCAATTGTGATTCTTACTCTACCCGGCTCCCATATATAGGCCTGACGCCGGTACTCTACAATTGTTTTCGGCTTAAACAGACCGGTTCTCATTTTTGTATAAAGGTGCCGGCATACAGCTTCCGGACGATTTCGTAAAAATTGATAGTCACCGTTGATTAAGTCTTGACATCCCTCTTCGGTCAAAATCGCACTCTCTTTAAAGCCTGACCCATCGTTCTTGACCTTCTTCTCAAGCCGGATGATTGCGGTGGAATGATCATATGTTCTAATTCTGAATTTTTCCCGATATTTAACCCCTATCAACTTCTCCAATAATGCCGTATCATTAATATCATCAAAGTAGAGACTTCTAACGGTATAAAATCCTTCCGACCCGGTATGTTTGTCCTTAGGAAGCACCCTATTCAAACGGTTGACCAGTACTACTCTGTCGAAGTTATTGATGCTCATTTTAATTTCCTGCCGATATTTGCTCACTTGATCACCCCTGTCGTATTATTCCAGTGATCTTTTGATGATGCTATTTTATCCACTCTATGTGTCATTAATGTGAACGCTGGTTAACAAATTTGTGAAGAATTTAGGTGATGGTTATGTTAAGAAAACGTTGGCTTCCTGTATTTGCAGCGGTGGTCTTACTTCTTAGTCTTACCGTTTGGGAAAAAACCAAGACGCCGCTGGCTTCTGAATCCACAGAATTGATGCCTGCCGCCGAAAGTGCTACTTCTGAAAGCGATTCGTCAGAGACTGCTGCTTCTGAACCTGAGGCTGCTGAATCTACGCAAATGAAACTTACGCTGCTTGGGGATATCATGTGCCACCCAACACAGTACGAAGCCGCCCAGACAAGCGGAGGCTATGATTTCAACCCTTCTTTTGAAGAAATCGGAAAAGATACAAGGCTCGCGGACCTAACAATCGCCAATCTTGAAACGACCT
The DNA here is from genome assembly GCF_047652685.1 of Dehalobacter sp. CP. Taxonomy (NCBI): domain Bacteria; kingdom Bacillati; phylum Bacillota; class Clostridia; order Eubacteriales; family Desulfitobacteriaceae; genus Dehalobacter; species Dehalobacter sp. CP. Next base: position 38,655 of record NZ_CP157399.1, on the reverse strand, counting down.
TGGCCGGCAAGGAGATGACTTACAGCGGTTATCCTTCTTTTAATACTCCGGAACAAATGGCTGATGCTGTCCGGAATACACTTGGTGTGGATGTTGTCTCTAGCGCCAATAATCACTCTTTAGATCGGAATTTTTCGGGCTTAAGCCAGACGATTAATTTTCTGGATCAATATGGTCTGAAACACACCGGAACTTATCAGACCGCCGAAGACAGTCAGGAAATTTTGATCCAGGAAATTTCCGGCCTGCGTATCGCTTTCTTAAGCTATACCTATGGCACCAATGGGGTTACCCTGCCTGAAGGTAAAGCTTTTGCCGTGAATTATCTGGACCGGGAAAAAATTCTTACCGATGCTAAGATGGCACGAACCCTGGGAGCAGATTTAATTATCGCTTCTTTGCACTGGGGAACGGAGTATGCCACAAAACCGTCCACTGAACAGGTCAGTCTGGCCACCTGGATTTTTGAAAATACGGAGGTTGACATCATTGCGGGCAATCATGTCCATGCTGTCCAACCGATCACCTTCCTCCAAGTAAAAAGCAAGACCACTGGCAAAGAAAAAGAAGGATTGGTGATCTATGCCCAGGGAAATTTTATCTCTGATCAGAAAACAGATACGGCGAATATGGGTATTATGGTTGATATCTTTCTGGATATCCGTTCTGCTAAAAAACCAGTTATTACGCATGTTGCGTACTATCCGACCTGGGTTGATGAAACTCCGGGAGCCGGTCCTAAGACATATCGCGTCTTAAATGTGACAAAGGCCCTGGCCGATTATCAGTCAAGGCAGGACCCGCTGCTGAACAGCGCAGATTATGCGGAAATGCTCGCCTATGTATCTCAAATTAAGCAAACTATCCCTTCTGGAAATAAGATTCGCTTCGCCAACGAATAATGTATACAGTATATCTCTCTGTATACATTATTTATCATTGTTATCTCTTTACAGTCTGCTGAATGTTCATTATATTTTTCTTAGGCAAAGAAGCCATAAAAGAAGACAGCCTGCAAGCAGTCTTTTTTTGAGGCTTCTTTTTTTGATGTCTACGGACGACGGCACAGGAAGCGCGGAGGCGTTCAAATAGCCTTCACGGTGTCGAATGATGACAAAATTATCCGACTGGACGAATGTGGCGGTGCCATAAATGGCAAGGAGCTGCTGGCAAGGATGACAAAGATAAAAAGGAGAGATTGTAAATGAATTATGGCGATATTGCCTTTATGCTTTTCAGCACCGCTCTAGTTTTCTTAATGATACCCGGACTCGCTTTTTTCTATGGAGGGCTGGTAAAAAGACGCCATGTCCTGTCCATCATGATGCAAAGCATCGCTGCAATCGGAATTATCTCGATTCTCTGGATTGTCATTGGTTATACCCTGGCTTTTGGGCCGGATATCGGGCATTTGATCGGTGGATTGGATTATGCGGGTTTGAGGGGTGTCGGCCTGGATCCCAAAGGGGAGGGTGCGACGATTCCCCATCTATTGTTTATGCTCTATCAGATGATGTTTGCGATTATCACCCCGGCCATTATGACCGGTGCTACAGCGGAAAGGCTGCGCTTTCCTGCCTATATCCTTTTAATATCCCTGTGGAGTCTTTTGGTTTATGTGCCCCTTGCTCATTGGGTATGGGGCGGAGGATGGCTGGCTAATCTGGGCGTCTTGGATTTTGCTGGAGGGATTGTCGTTCATATTAGTTCGGGTTTTTCGGGCTTGATTGCGGCTTTATATATTGGCAAACGCTATCATAAAGATTCAGAGCAAGCTATCCCGCATAACATTCCTTATGTGGTCCTTGGCGGAGGTCTCCTGTGGTTCGGCTGGTTCGGGTTTAATGGTGGCAGTGAACTTGCTGCAGACGGTATTGCTGTACTTGCCTCTGCCACTACACACCTGTCTGCCTGTGCCGGTCTGCTGGGGTGGATAATTATTGAAAAACTGCTTCATGGTAAACCAACTGTACTCGGTGCTGTCTCGGGCATGGTTGCCGGGCTCGGTGCCATTACACCTGCCTGCGCTTTCGTAACCCCGCTTGCCGCTGTCTTGATCGGACTGGTTTCTTCAGGTTTGTGCTACTTTGCAGTCGCTTGGCTGAAAGTTAAACTGGGTTACGATGATGCACTTGATGCTTTTGGCATTCACGGTATCGGCGGGACCTGGGGAACCCTAGCTGCCGGAATTTTCTGCACCACAGCCCTGAATCCCAATGGTGTGGATGGACTTTTCTATTCCGGGTCCTTTTCCCAAGCAGGGATACAACTTTTGGCCATCCTCGCAACTTACGCTTATTGCGGCGTGATGACCTTCTTGATCCTTAAAGTCATCAGTCTCATTACTCCTCTTGCAGCGACAACTGAAGAACAGGAAACAGGCCTTGATATCAGCCAGCATGGCGAAAGCGCCTATCCGGACATTGAAGGGATGACTTCCGATTCTGCCTGGAATATGGTCAATTAATAAATGACTGTACAAGATATATCAGATAGAACTTCTTCTATCTGAACCACTAAAAAAGGATTTTCACCGTGATCACGGTGAAAATCCTTTTTAGGTTTTGCCAGGAAAAAGTATACTTAAAATTTTTGAATGTAACAATTATTGGGCAAAAGAACGACTTAAAGATTTGACTTGAACTGCATAAGCCGATTTGTAATGCCCATTATTCTCGTAAAAGGTCAACCTCCCGTTGATCCCCAATCGATATGCCGTGTACGATTCATATTTATTCATATAGACATCCTCTAAATACTTCAGATATCCACCGGCTAAGTAGGTTGCATAATATTTGTCTGCTGACAGGAGTTCCCCGTTGGGATAAGGGATCTCTTTATGATAATATTCGGTGATGGCCATGTAGGCCGTTTTAGCTGTAGCCAATTTCATTTGGGTCGTATTGTAGGATAAGGATCCTCCATCCATATTGGTGGCAGGTACATATTTTGATTCTTGGGCAATTAAGGCAAACAGTTCATAAGGTTCCAGCTGAAAGGTCTCTTCAACGCTCGCAATATACGCTAGATATTCGGGGTCGACCTGATAGTCTCTGGCAATTCGTGCTAAATTCTCTTGTCTGTATGTTTGATCTTCTTTTGCACTAACGACGTTACATTCTTCTTCGCTTACTTTTTCCCTGTCTTCGGCAAAGGCGGCTGTCCCGACAAACATCGCCTGTGCAGCAATCGTAAATGCTACCAGGAACATAGCCAGGAAACGGCCAATCCTTTTCTGTTGAAACACGGTCTCTCCTCCTTAAGGACTTTTTGACAGCTTATCGCCATCATCTTTTGTTATTTTGTCAGAATATAATTATCCTATACTTGAGATCCTCCCATAATTTTTATCTTGTATCTCAAGTGACAAAATTCTACATTTTTTTACTTCAACCGATTTTACCACATCAAACCAAAAAACGCAAAAAAGAGGACCATTAATTTCCTCAAATACCATTATATATGCGGTTATTTTTTGATTAAAGGCGTCTTTAGAACGCCTCATATCCGTTTAAAGGCTGGTCTGCGGCTCAGGAGAGGTCGGAATCCCTGATCTTCTTTTTTATTTGCAGATACGTCAGCAGTTCTTCCTGATCTTTTTCTTCCCAGAAATCAAAGTCTTCTAATTTCTCTAAAACTTCCCTAAAATGGACGCTTTTATCCGCCAGCGAATAAATCTCAGGCTCTGAACCCGCATCCATCGTTTGTTCCCCTAAAAGGTAGGATATCGATACACCTAGACCCAGGGCAATATCTGTCAACCGGTCCAAAGAAGGCCTTCTTCTGTTTTGTTCAATATCACTCAAATAAGAGATGGAAATACCGCTTCTTTCAGAAAGCTTACGAAGTGTAAGCTTCTTTTCTTTTCTTTGCTCTTTAATCCGATCACCGACAGTCAACGCAATTTCCCCCAAATTTTCGATAATAGCGAATTAATACTAGTATAATCGTTGAAAAACGCCAGGTCTACTGAATTGCTATACATTTTTGACGTAAATATGTGCAATGTGGAAGAATATCCTATATTTTCTTGGGATTGGAACCTATTTTTGGCAGACGGCTAAATTTAACTGTTGCATAATTACGCTATATGCGTAATTATTAGAAAGAGGTGGTGTTATGTCCCTTGGTTCAAAAATCCGGGAAATCCGGAAGAAAAAGCATTTAAAACAAAAGGAACTGGCTGAGATTGCCGGTATTTCCGTTTCTTATCTATGTGAAATCGAAAGAGATAAAACAAATCCATCTATTAAAACACTTTTCCATCTTACTCAAGCCCTTGGAGTTCGTCTGTCGACGCTCCTCGGCGATCAGGAATATTAGGAACAGAATAATATTAGTATTTTTCAAATGAAAAGGATTTTTCTATGGAATGAAGTCCTTTTATTTTTTTGACAAATGCATACAAGAATATTTCAAAAAAAATCCTTGAAATATTTAAACAAAAATGCTAATATAAATAATTGTCGTTTTTCCGATAATCTGTTTAGAGAATAAAAACGACAAGTGGAAATCTTTAATTTACCTGAGTTCTTTAGGTAAAAATGTAGCCCAGTTTATGAAGAAACTGTAGAAGGGGACTGTACATGGATAAAAGTTTTGAATTCGGTAATAAAAGCATCGGGAAGCTATTATGGCAATTTTCCTGGCCGGCGATTGTCGGTATGTTGGTGAATGCCTTATATAATATTGTTGACCGGATTTTTGTGGGCCGTGGCGTCGGTACACTTGCGATTGCTGCAACGACAGTGGCCTTCCCAATTATGCTTCTGTTTATGGCACTTGGGATGCTCGTTGGTATTGGTGCAACAGCATTAATCTCCATTCGGCTCGGAGAACAGAAAAAAGAAGAAGCCGAGAAAATTGTAGGTAATGCACTTACTCTCTTGATTATGCTTCCGCTCCTTTTTATGGCCTTCTATTTCTCATTTTCTGAACAGCTTTTGGTCTTTTTTGGTGCTAATCAGGAAGTATTGCCCAATGCACTTGCTTTTACCAATATTATTGTTGCGGGATCCGTTTTTGGCGCAATCGGTTTTGGCATGAACAATTTTATCAGAGCTGAAGGAAACCCCAGAATTGCGATGCTGACGCAAATTCTTGGCGCTGTGATTAACGGGGTGTTGAATTACATTTTTATTTTCCATTTGGGATTAGGTATAGCGGGCTCCGCACTTGCAACGGTCTCAGGCCAATTCATTACGTCGCTTTGGGTATTGGGCTATTTTCTTCTCGGCCACAGCACACTTAAGCTTCGCCAAAAAAATTTAAAACCGGATTTTTCGATCTATCTAGTCATATTGTCCATTGGCTTTGCTCCGTTTGCGATGCAACTTGCCAACAGTTTGCAGAATATGCTTCTGAATAAGAGTGTCATGCTTTATGGCGGCGACCTGGCGCTGTCTGCCGTCGGCGTCATTATGAGTATTTCAACATTGTTCTTTATGCCGATTATCGGTGTCAGCCAGGGTGCTCAGCCTATCATAGGCTTTAACTATGGAGCCGGGCAGTTTGAAAGAGTTAAGGCAGCGTTGAAGAAGGCCATTATCGCGAGCACCTGTATTGCTGTTGTCGGTTATCTGGTCATACATCTCTGGCCCGAACAAATTATTGGCTTGTTCAGTGACAACGATACGGCGCTTACAGTACTGGCAACTCACGTGATACTGATATTTTTTACCATGTTCCCGCTGATTGGTTTTCAAATTATTTGCTCAAGTTACTTTCAGGCAGTCGGCAAACCGCTTCAATCATCTGTTCTGAGCCTTTCCCGGCAGGTACTGCTCTATATACCGCTTCTTTTGGTCTTGCCTCATTTTTGGGGAATTGAGGGTGTCTGGCGAGCTGCACCGATTGCGGATATCTTATCCGTTCTGATCACAGCAATGTTGATAACGCTGGAAATAAAACGGCTTAGCAAAAATCAGCCCGCTGTCAGCGTAGGATAATTCAGGCTGATATAAAACTGATATATCTAAAATACGAACAAGGGCTTCACAACTGTGAAGTCCTTGTTCGTATTTTAGATGACCCGTTCTTTCTCAGAGATCGGGACACTGAAGGATCATATTTTAGCATAGACTCTTATTTACGATATGATCTCCCGATTACACCAGGAACTTAAGCAAGGCGACCACCACAGCAGCAGTCACTGCTGACATGATGAGCGCAAAAATAAAGGCAACGCGTATCACTTTGTTTTCTTCACCAAGTTTATCAATAGATGCGGCCGCATTTTGGAGTTTTGCCGGGGAAATTACGCTGGCTAGTCCTCCACCAAAGGCTAACCCGGCTGTAACGATGATAATACCCTTAAGTCCCCAGTTAAGATTCGTTGCTGTTGACATGGTATATTTCGCAAACATCGCAATCGTCGAAGCTTCACTTCCGGTAATGAATCCTCCGAATAACCCAATAAAGCTTACAATAGCTCCGTAGGCTCCATGAAAAGCCTGCGCGGAATAGTCTGCGAGTACTTTCACCATACTTGGGCACAGTGTTTTCGGCATTGCGGCATTGAGATTGGAAGCCATATTAAATCCAGACATATTCATGACTTCACCGATCGCAAAGAAGATCGCTGCTGAGAAAACAGGTTTTGGTGCCCTTCGCCACCAAACTTTTATTGAATCTCTAATTTGGGCGGCTTTCGGGCGCATAATCGGAATCGAAATCAAGATGCTGACCAGAATCCAGGTGTAGGCATTCCATAAAGCTCTGGTTGCTATCGGCTTGCCGTCTGCAGATAAGCCCGGAATGCTGAGCGTCAGTGTCCGGTATAAATAATCGAATGATTCCTTCGGCAGGTTCAGCGCCAGAATCAGAACGATCAAAAGCAGCCAGGGCATAATGGCTTTCCACAAAGGATATTCTTTTTCATAGGCAAGTTCTTCCGGCGTCAGCCGGCTTCGATCAATAATTTTTTTACCCGTCAGCTTAAGATACAGGATCATTACAAGAATGACTGCAAAACCACTTAAGACTCCTGTGAGGACAACCAGATTGTCATAATGATTGGTAAAATAAGCGACAATCGAAATGGTAATGCCCGTAACCAATACCGGGACAATCCCTTCTTTGACGGCTTTCCACTTTCCGACAATCCAAAGCATCGAAAAGCCAATCAAGGTGGATACAAACGGCAAAAACATAAAGAAGATACTTCCGGCCTGAGAAAGGGTAATTTCATTGCCTTTTCCCAAAAAGCTGTTCGCAATATCCACAAATACCACGATCGGGGCACCGAGTAAGGCATACGTACACAGGGCGTCATATCCGATCGCAGGCAAAGCTATGGCCACATACGTAGAGTACCCCATCGCAATCAAGATAGGCGGCAGAAGAGATACGGGAGTTGCCCCGACGGCAACCATCAGCGTTCCAAATCCAATGTTGATCATCATGATCTGAACGGCTCTGTTTTCACTGGCTAAGGTCTTAATAAATATAATAATTCGTTTTAAAGCCCCCGTCTTTTCCATATAGGCCATTTGAAGTAGTGACGTGGCTACGATCAGTGAAACTGAAAAAGATTTAATCAGACCGGCCAGGGTTGAGCGGACAATGACTTCTCCCGACGTCTGGAAAAACAAAAACGCCACAAGAGAAACAGCAAGCCAACCCACAATTCCACTGGTATGGGCTGGCTTTTTAAACACAATAAGCATAACAACAATGACTACTATTGGCAGCAGTGCAAGCAGTAGTGACAACATTCTCTCCCATCCTTCCATTCTACAAGTATATTTTTTTATTACTACCTACTTATAATATATGATTATGTTCAAAAAAAAAAGAACTTTTTTTGCTTTTTACTTTTTGCGTTTTATGTTTCAGACCAACAGAAAGGCCCGCTTTTCACATGAAAAACGAGCCAAAACTGAAGATTTTCTCAGCTAAGGGATCCTGACATATTGCGCGGGACCCGGAACAATGATCCATCCATCGTAAATGATACTGATACTGAAATAGTAGTACTCACCGGAAACTAAATTACCCTGGATATCACCCTGATAATAAGTGTCAGCGTTGATTGTCACTGAAGTCCTGTTCCGGTCGGTAATCCACTCCAGATAACCGTCATTTGGATATTTTGGGTTAGGATTACTCTTTGAAATGACCACTTTGTAGCCTTCAAAATTCGCTGCTTCCGAAGCTGGCCAGCTTAAAATCAAATTACTGCCGCTGGCTGTTGCCGATATGGCAATCGGATCCAGGCTCTGTTGGACACTTTCCTTCTCAGCTAGTGGATCGTATCCATCGGCCGGATACGTGACACGGACGGCATTTCCGGCAACCTTGCCATCGCTGTATAAAGCCGTCACACTAACGTAATACGCCTGTCCGGGAGTCAGATAACTGCCAAAGTCTCCGCCGTGATACGCTGTGCTGTTGTCGATTACCCATCGGCTGGTGCTTTGATTGGTAATGTAGGTCAAATAACCGCTACTGGGATAGGCCGGCCTGGAATTATTTTTGGAAATAACGACCTTATAGCCCTGGAAGCTTTCACTGTAAATCGGATTCCATTTGACAATGAGCCGGTTGTCGTCCGTAGAAACGGTTACCTGAGGCGCCTTTGAAGAGGGAGATACAGCCGGTTTGACAGCAGGTTTTGTTTCTGTAGCCGGTGTTTCCTTGGTGGGTTGCGTTGTTTCGGTTGGCGTTGCGATAGCTTCCTTGGCAGGTTCCGGTGAAGAGACAGCCGTACCGACCGGATATGTCAGTTGCAGACTGTCACCCGGAACGGTCTTATCCGAATAAAGCACCGTAATGCTAAAATAGTATTTTTCACCAGGGACAAGTTTCTCGCCAAAGTCTCCGTTTTTATAAGCTTCACTGTTATTGATCACCGCACTGGTCGTGGTCCTGTCGGTAATGTAGTATAAATACCCGTCGTCAGGATACTTCGGATTCGGGTTGCTCTTTGAAATCACCACTTTATAGCCGGAAAATTTAGGATGATCAACCTGATCCCAATGTAAGATAAGTTTATCGCCGGAAATCTCCCCGTTCACTGCCACAGCAACATAAGGAGTTTTATCTTCGCCTATTTTTAATCCGGGCCAGGAAGCATTTTGCGCATAACCATAGGTGACTATGCCTAAACAAAAAATGACTGCACATATCGCGATTGCAATATTTCTGGATAAACGAGGTTTCATGGTCTTTTCTCCTTTCATACCACCGTTTGCATACGAGTAACTTACTCTCAACTAAAAATAACGTAAAGAAATAAGATCAACTATGTAAAATCTATAATTCTACAGTATTAATTTAATTCCTTTTTCTTCCTTAATATTTAGGAATTAAGTCCCATCAAATTAGGAAATATGGATTTGCACAATCCCACATGTATAGTTTGATACGATGGAGAGGAGTATGTCATTTAATGTCGAATCATTGATTCTAAATAAACTTAATTAATTTTTCCAAAGGAGAGGAGGGAATATGATGAAAGAACCGGTTGAGTTGATTCAATCAAATCAAACATTTTTAATTAGACGTACCTTAGAATATGCAAAAATGCATAATTATACAAAATATACCTCTACTCTGGAAGAAGCTTGGCGTACATCAATTAACGGGTTATCCGAAGCTTTAATCTCAGTTCTCAAGTCCTGTGAATTTATACCTGAATTAAATGTGGATGAAGATTATGCAAATGATCCAATTGGTTCTTTTGGGATACTTGAGGCACAGCTTCATCGTAAACGTGGAGTTACCCTGGAGATGTTTTTAGGATTGATGAAATATTATCGTCAATCATATCTCGATCTGATAATAGAAACCTATAGGAAAAAAAATATAGATTGTGATTACTTTTTATTGTTTATTAATCGGTTTTTTGATCGCGTAGAATTAGCTTTTTGCAGTGAGTGGATTAACGAGAAGAAGGAAGTACTTACGTTAAGTCTTCAAAATACGAATCGTATGATGACGAATGAAAAAAATAAATATTTAACAATATTTGAAAGTATTCCAACTCCTTCGATCATTTTGGATAGTAATAATATGATTGACAATATGAACAATGCAGCTAAAGAGTTCCTCAAGTCTGCAGGAATTGATGGGACATCTTATTATTCCAATGAAAGACATGAAATATATTTAGTACATGTATTACCTTGGCTTGCAGAAGAATTTACTGCTTTTATCAACGGAAATGATATTGAAGTATCCATTGAAAAGAATTTGATGATGCTCGAATTAGGAACCAGGAATCTGGTTATAAACTTTCACCGCATGCTGGACGTAAGTGAAAAATATAAAGGTACAGTGATCATATTTACGGATTTAACATATAGAAAACAAATTGAGGACAGGTTAAAATTTATCAGTTTTCACGATGATCTTACAGGATTATACAACAGAGCATTCTTTAATGAAGAATTGTTAAGACTGTGTTCAGGCAGGTCTAATCCAGTAGCGATTATAGAATGTGATGTTGACGGGCTTAAAGTGGTAAACGATACTTTGGGACATCATGCCGGAGATTTGCTTATTACTTCCACTGCTTCAATACTTCGTCGTTCTGTCCGAGAAAACGACGTTGCTGCCCGGGTAGGTGGTGATGAATTTGCAATTGTTTTACCAAATTGCTCATCTGGCTCATTAAAAGAGGTCTGTCAGAGAATCGAATTTGAACTCGAAAAACATAACAAAGAAAACTCTTATTTGCCTGTGAGTTTTTCCATTGGTGCTGCATTAGGGGATGCTTATAATGGCAGCTTAGACCACATTTATAGGAATGCCGATAATGAAATGTATAAAAATAAACAAGAAAAGCGAGAGCAATACAAGCTTTGGTTCAACTCGTTATATGCTGAGTATGGGGATAAACTATTTAATAACTAATTTACTTTGCCGCCAGGCCATGGATGACAGCAGGAGCGGCCGCCCGTTCAAATCCCACCTTCTTCTTTATTAAAATAAGCTTCATCTTGCGATGAAGCTTTATCTTCAGTGGCGGAGAAGGTGGGATTCGCTCCGCTCGCCTTCGGCTCGCTTTCACGCCGGGGTGGGAAAACCCTCCCATGGGTCGGCTTTTCTTCATCCGCCCGTTCGAATCCCACCTTCTTATTAATATAAGCTTCATCTTACGATGAAGCTTTATCTTCAGTGGCAAGTTAGGTGAATATAGATGCCATGAAACCATTATCAAATATCAATTAAATTATCAAATAATATGATCCTCAAGATACTTATCCAATAATTTGATCATAAAATCTGCATCAAGTATAACTAACCGTTTGTTATTTAGTTTTGATTGATGATATAAAAAATATTTAAGTTGGTCGTCAATAATATCAGGATATATAACACCTATTATTTCTGCTCTTGCATCATGAAATGCATCAATAACTTGTTGAATGATTTCTCTTCCAAGGTCTGATGATTTCGTTATCTTTTTGCTTTTTGCGCCTTCCGGAATTGATTTTGCGGCGCCCAAAAAGGTCATGTTTCTTCCTCTTAAATTCACAAGCATTGAAACATCACCGAATTCATGTCCTTGATGTGGTTGCGGAGTATAACCCTCAAAGTTTTCAAAAAGCTTTAGTATACATCCTATGTCTTTAGAAGATGAACATGGCTGTGCTTTACATTTTGCACATTTTTCATTCGTAGGATGGGAGGTGCATTTTTCATTTAAGCTTTTGCAAATCCCCATTAACTCATCAACTGGTTTTAGTATGATCCGATCAGTAATTGGCTGAAAGTCTGCAATATCGGAAGGCTTAAGTTTCTCATAATCCGGACTTTTATGCAATTCAATTCCAGATGATGAAATTGAAAAATACTCATTATTTTCAAAGAAAACCTCAGGGAAATAGAGCTTAATAGTACTTTCAATTTTCTCTGTAAACTCATCAGTTGAAATCAATTCGATTATTTCATTGATATTACTTATCATATTTGAGTGTCCACTCTCACAGATAAACGAAAAAGTACCTTGCTGGGTTTCACCACAGTTACTGCAAATAATTTTGGCTGGTGATTTTTTTGTTAGTGAAAAATTACTACACCCACACTTAATACATGCGGCTATTGCTTTTTCTTCGCAAGTATCACATGACATTGATATTTTCTCTACAAAGAATTTGTTGAGTTCAAGATAAGCTTTATACGTATCAAAGGATACTGGATAGGCTTCAAGAGCGGATTTTTTACAATTTATTAGTGCATATATCATCTCATTTAAAACCGGAATTGAAGACGGTTTTATGCTTTCCCACTCAGCTGAGCTAAACATATTATATCCCGATATAGTTTCAAGCGAATAGTCTGATGTGTTTTGAAAAAAACCAATGATGTCATTGATTCGTCTGGTACTCCATGTCCTGAATTGTGATGATGTAACGCTTTTAGATAGATATAGCTTCCCCTTATTGCAATTTACGCCCAATGTTCCTGTAGTATTTCCATCAATATCCTCGATGTATTGCATATTTGTAATGTCATAATTTTGGTATCCTTCGGGGATACAGTCTAATTTATCGCTTAAATTGGGGTCAGCAAAAGTTACTTTCTCTAATTGATTTTTTGGAGGATTTGCGTTATGTCTTGTGACTCTTTTAGTGCTGTCTTTAGGAAACACTTTATCCAAGAGGCTATTTGTGATTTTAATGTTTGTAATATCGGCATGATACAAGTTACTGAAAAATCTTTTCAATGAATTAATTAGCACTTCAGGCATGTTATTGATTGCCACAAAATTATTGTCCATACAAATCCATGCAAAGCATTCCTTCAGCATATAAATATATGTAAACTCGCCTTCAGAGTTAATATAGTTAAATCGCTGTAAATATGAGAGGCTGACCTCATATGTCTCTCCAAATTTAACGACTGATATAAATTCGAGATTCTTATATTTGTCATCACTATTATATTTTAATGTAGATAAGAATGCTTGTATTCTTTTCTCAAGATCACCTATAGAAAAACTTATTATTTCAGTGCTTTTTGCCCAGAAAAGTGTAAAGCCAGGTTTCAATCCATACCTATATTTTTCATATGCTGTATCTATGATAGAAGCGGTTATTTCATGGGATTTTTCAATAAGTTTAATTAAGACCATCCGACTTTGCAAATTTACTAATTTTTCAATGTCGCTTGTTGAACCTTGATTCCTTATCTGAAGCAACCTTGATTCAATATCCTCTTTGTCAATGTTATTCCAGATCATCCATCGGATGCCCTTTATTTGCATGCTTTCGAGCTTAAGCTTTTGTTCATCAGGTATGGCCATTTTGTTTTCACTCCAATCATTCAAAAAATGCTGCTGAAATTTACCCAGGGGAGAATTGACCTGATCCGGTTTTGATAACCACATTTAATCTGCTGTATAGCGAGCTAATGCCTTCATCGGCATAGATGATAACCATGATCCATTTGCGAATTTCTAAAGTTTTTGCCGTTTAGTATATCATTTATGAATCTCCCACAAGAAGAGCATTTAGCTTTTCAACTAATAGCGTCAAATTCTTTGTCTTCAATTCGCACTCCCAAATACGTAGTACAGTCCAGTTTCGGTTTTTGAAAATAGCCGTTACTTCTTTGTCATGCAGTATGTTTCGCTCACGCTTTTTTGCCCAATATTCTGCGTTCTCCTTCGGTCGAGTATTGCGACAATCATGTCCATGCCAGAAACAACCGTCAACAAATATTGCAATCTTCTTCTCCAAAAAAACAAAATCTGGATGTCCTTTAACAGGGTAATTACGCCGCCATCCAGAAATATTGTTTTTCCGAAACAACGCAATTAAGCGTAATTCTGTGGACTTATTTCCCTTTGAGCGCACCTTTTGCATAACTGCTGTGCGTGTGGCTTTATCGAAAACGTCGGCCATACAAAACCACCTCAATGAAACTAACCCGTCTTGATTATCATCTTCAAACTGGGGTCGTAACGGTAATGCTCAATCTCTTTTTTCACGATTAGCCGAATCGCGTCTTCGACGATAGATAGCGGAACAACAAACCACTCTCGCGGGTAGTGCATTACCCCTTGGTCATCCCTGATCTCTAAAGAGAGGTTACATCCACCGAAAAAACGGTGGATGTTCGTTTCAAGGTATGGTACGTCCAAGTTGTAACATCGAGCGGTCAGAATTATCTCCACTTCGCTCATCAAGTAGGTCGGCTCGTTTGCGGCGTTCTTTATGCGGTTGGTTACGTCACCCCTACAATAGCCTATTTTGTAGAGGTTACGCATCTGGCGAATTTTCGGGTTTCGGCTCAGGCTCCGCAGGACGTAGATGTATCCGTTCTGCACATCGTCCGGCTCGATTTTCGGCATCCCGTCATCGGTTGTCTGCAGTTCACTGATGCCGAAACCATCGACACGCATCGCGTTGGTGAGAGAACGAAACAGCATAGTGGATTCTGTGCCATTGTCAAATATGCAGCGCGTCCTACCGTCTTTCCTGCGGTACACTTGCCCCTGGTAAGTTTTCTCCGTCAGGCTCGCGCTGTCAACTTCTAAGTAGAAAACGACTCCGCGCAACACGAAATACTGCCCCTCGACCAAGTCTTCCTGACCGTTGAATTCCACCAATTTGCGGCATCCGCTTTCAAGGTCTGCGTGTATGTGCTTGAATGCTTCCTCGTACATATCGAAGTCTTTACAAACCTTACGACGGGCTATATAGTCGGGGCGCAACCTGTCGGTCGGCTTGACGTGAGACAGGTTGAAAATGCTGTCGCCCTCCTCGTCGGACTCAAGCAAGCCGAGCGGGTCTTCGCTCAGTAGTTCCTCAAGCGATATTGATTTCGACTCCTCTGACTGCAGGAGATTATACATGTCATACTCACGCAGAATCTTGACCTTCTTGGGGTTGGACTTTATCCCCGACAGCCTTGCGGCGAGGGTATACTCGGCGATGTCCCCGCCATCGCCATTCGGCAACCGCTGATTGTCCTCATAGAACTGCGTAATTTCGCCAAACTGTTCAATGAGCCGCCAGTCCTCGTCGCGCCGTTCCCGCTTCGATGTATCCTTGACATCGAGAAGACCAAGGCTGTCGCTATCGAAAATCTCCTGTAACTTCGATTTGCGGGTCACATCATCCATTGGTCATCCCTCGCTTAACCTGCTTAAGATACGCCAATGCCTCGGCAAGTCGCCGCTCATGCGGGTCAAGAGCGTCAAGAGACGGAGGGCGTCGCATCGCCTTCGCAAACTCGTTAATCTTAGGCCATAGGAGATACGCCTCGTCATCAGTGATGCTGACCTTGAAAGCCGCGATGCAGTCCTGAATGGATTTCAGCACTTTCGGTGTTATCGACTTAGAAAGCACCTCGAACGCCTGTTGGAACGGGTTAATCGAATCGATGAGGTCGATGTTCAACTCCTCAATATTGATAAACTTCCCACTCATATCGATAAAGCGGCGGTCTCCGACTTGTGTAACCGTGGCGTGGCGCGTAACCAAATCCGTGACCAAGTGTTGTCTAACCTCTTCTACCTCATCTTTTGAGAGGTCTGGATATTTAGTCAGGATGATTTTCGGGATAAGCACCTTGTTCACGACTTCAGGGTCGATTGTACCGTTTACTGACTTAATGACATCGGGGTCTTGCAGAATGCTTGCCTTCAATTCCGTCAAGTCCGAATCGACTATGTTTTTCACCCGCTGGGTAGATGGCTCGCGCAATCCGCCGATGCGGATGGTGCGAACATCGTCACCGCTCTCGTCCTCGTCGGGCTTTTTGGGCTTAAAGTTGAAGTTCGGCGCGAGCACCTGCTCCATGAGCAAGGATGCCGTTATCGCTTTAAGCATATTGTTGACGGACTCTACAACTTCCTCGTTGTCGGCGTCCGGCTCGGCGATGAGGTTCGTGAATTGTGAGTGCGTCTTGTTATCGCTGTCCCTCGTGCAACGACCGATAATTTGGATAATCTCGGTCAAAGAACCGCGATATCCAACGGTCAGGGCATGTTCGCAGAACGGCCAGTCAAAGCCTTCCTTAGCCATTCCGAGGGCGATTATCAAATCTATGTCATCCAGATTTTTAACACCGCGTAGATAAGAAATTACCTTTTCGCGGTCAGCTGCGTTGTCATTCACCAAGTCCGCTACCCTGATAATTTTACCGTCCATGTGCCTCCTGATGTTTATAATGTTCGTGTCGGGGTCGACGGTTTCTACTACTCCAATAGCGTCAAGAATTGTATCGACCTCGATGTATTTGTCCTTGGTCGATTCGCCGGAGGTAACGCTCGGTATATGGAGAATCGTTTTTTGGTTAGTATCCAAAACCTCCATAATAGCAGAGGTATACTTGCCTGCATAGAAATGGAAACCTATGCCCAGCGACTTAAGGTACTTGTAGCCGTTAAGCTGCTCGTAGTAGTTGTAGGTTACCTTAAAGAATTTTGCCTCATCTTCTCCCGTAAGAACAGGGATTCCATCTCCACGGAAATACGAGCCGGTCATCGCCAAGATGTGGACGTTTTGTTGTGCCATTAAAGCACGCACCAACTCACCCAGCTTGCTCTCGCAGATCATCACCCTGTGCTGGTAGTCCTTCTGCATCTCGATGTAGTCCTGAACCTCCTTGGCACTGCATAGTCCTACGCCGGAGGTGTAGCGTCCGTCTGGCAGAAAACAATAGCCGCTGTACTGCGGTTCATGGCTTTGCAGATCCAATGCTCCGCTAGGACGGATTTGTGAAAGCTGCAGTTGGGCATATTCGGGAATGAGTTCGGGTTTTAGGATGCCGAGGACGTCGCTCCGGTTCCAGCGGATTTTTTCTCCCTCCGCCAAAGAGACCGTGAAAATAGAACGGCCGATGGGATTGGGCTTGCTGCCGTTTCCTCCGGTGCAGAAGTACATCTGATACTTTGCCTGCACGAAATCTTCAGGCAATGCGGAGGGATGAAGGACAATAACCTTTCCGTCGATGGACATGTCATATCCGCTCTGAAGGCAGTCCTCCTGAGTAAACAATACCTTTTCACTCATGACTCTGCCTCTTTCTCTGCTCGATCAGCTCCAGCAGCCGTGCGGCGATAGCAATTTGAGCATCCTCCGGCATCTCACGGATGGCAGCATGGACAAAGGCTTCCACCGCCTCAGGCGACTGATCACCTACCTCAATGAGATCCACCTTCTTTGCTGTGACAACGCCCTGATGAATGCTCAGCCTCACAATATCCCCGTAATCCATACCGGAAGCTGTGCGGAGTTCCTTGGGAATAAGAACACGGCCTTTGCCGTCCACGATTTTATAAATGGGTTTAGCTTTCATATAAAATATCCGTCCTTTCTCATAACCTCCCGGACTGTGCCGGGGTCGATGCCAAGCTCGCCGAAGAGCTCACGGAGCTCGTCCGGCAGGTTGTCCAGAACATCCGATTCCATAATGACAATGGCTCCGGCCGTGCAGACGATCTCCAGATCGCTGCCTTCCGGAATATCCGCCGCTTCCAGAAGATCGTTAGGCAGAGTCAGATCACCTTCCTCATCATCCTCCCGCCAGCCGGTTAGCTGAACCGCAACTCCCACGCCCTGTGGCGTAATGACAAGCTGCGGGCATAGGTTTTTCGTTTCTTCCTGCCCCACAGCGAGAGTGGCACACAACTCATCGCCGGGCTTCAATCCCGCCGCGCCAAGCGCCTCGCCCGGCAGGATGATGCTGCCTTTTTTGTCTACGAATGTACGCATTTCAATCAGTTTCATAATATTGACCCTCCTAATAGATTTGGATTAGTTATTCCATGCCGTTAAAACAGGCGAGGTCGAATAGCCCCAACTGGGTCGGCATGTCCCTCAGTCGTTCACTGGTATCGTAATTGGAGATAAGAACTTCGGCATATTCGCAGCCGTTGTCATAGCGCTGAGCAAGGTTGTTGATTCGGCTGACCGCTTCAATATTAAAGTCCTTGTACAGCTCACGGATGAATTCGCAGTCGTTGTAGCTGACCAGCCATTTTCCCTGGCAGGCCACCAGTGTATCCCTGAGCCGCGCATGATCTTCTTTTTTGAATTCCACCGCGTAGTGCCCTTCCGTCTGATAGTAGGGAGGGTCGCAGTAGATGAAGGCATTTTCACGGTCATACTGCCTGATCAGTTCTTCAAAGTCCTTGTTCTCAATGACCGTGTCCTTAAGCCTCCGGCTGCCCTGCCAGAGAAGGTGAAAGGTTTTCCTGATATCGAAAGGCTGGCAGCCATAGCTGGTGCATCCGCTTCCGTAGCTTAAGCGGATGAGCCTATAAAAAGCGGCGGCACGTTTCACATCGTTCATCTGCGCGTTTTCCAAGAGAATAAGCTTGATTTCTTCAAATTGCAGTTCATTGAGAACCCTTTGTGCAATGTCAAGTTCCTCCCGAAGATACTCGTTTGTAAATTCCTCCTTCTCAAGATATTTTTTTAGGACAATGAATTCATCCCGTCCGTTCAGCGGGAAGAAGTTCAATTCCTTGAGCAGGGCAAAGGGACGGTCGCGTACGCAGCGGAACAAATTAGCCAGGTCGGAATTGAAATCGTTATAGACCTCCATGGCGGCGTCAGGAGTCCGGCCGAACAGCACCCAACCCCCGCCGCCGAAGACCTCTATGTACCGTCCGAATTCTTTTGGCATCCGCTGGTAGATCAAATCCCGCAGTGCTTTTTTGCCGCCCACCCAGCTGATGATGCTGTTCATTTTCATCACCTGCCTTTGCTTGGACGGCTGAGTTTATCAACCTCGGTTTTCATGCAGGAGCCGTCCGGACTCCAGCAGATGAAGCCGACTCGGGGATAAGGACATCCTGTACAACGGTCGAGATCTTTGGGCAGAGGTAAGGAATACTTAATCGGCGGATCACATACTCCCGTGACTGTTTTTTCTTCTGGTGTTACATCATGATTCATGATTCAGCTCCTTTCTCGGAAAAACAAAAAAGGCGCTGCCTTTTTTGTAAGACAGCGCCTTTTCGTTCTTTTATTCAGTCGTATTGCTCACAGCAATCTGCTGTAATAAAAAAGCGCCCTCCAGCTTCACAAGAAACCAAAGAGCGCTATTTGTCCGTTCACTTTTTCATTCATCGCATCACCGGGCCTCCGTATCCGAGGTTAGGTGAATTGTTTTTCATATCCTGTTCAAGCTTGAGAGAATAGTTTTCATGATTCCAGAAGCTGACGTAGACCTCGCCGTCCGACGTTTTAATTGGACGCTGTTCAAATCCTTCGCCATAATCGTCACTCGCCTGACCAGTCACAAATTCTAACAGCCCGGCTGTTTCTTCGCCAGAGAGGGGTTCTTTAAGCCCTGCGGTCATAACGCCCCACAGCTCGCCGTCGACAATCTCCACAGATGGGATCAGGCTATACACCTTTCCCTTGAGAGCTTCGTCATAGATGTACTCGGCGAGACCCCTGTCATTTTCAAAGTGACGGTTCTCCTTTGCAATAGCAGCGAGGATTTGATCCTCATATGCCACCGCTTCCCTGGATGAAATGTCCTCTCGCTCATCCTCCGAGCAGTTATACTGAGGATAGGTGAAGATCGTCAGCGGTAAGAAGATGCGCATTGTTTCGTTTGCCATTTTGGTTTCCTCCATTCTTTTTGAGTTTGAGCCCTAAAAAAGGGCATAAAAAAAAGCGGGGGTATCTTTGTTAGAAAATACTCCCCGCTGCTTTTCAGGATTCATTATTTTTTAATTTATAGATGAATTGGAATTTAGTATTTTGGAACATTGTAATATTCCATTGGATTTTTTTCTTTGTCTAATCCACTGCGCTTACAAACCGTTATGTTATTAAACAAAATTGTTCTTTTATCCATTAGCGTTACATCACCATAAGTTGACGGGTCATCCTCCCGAAGGGGAACATATCAACGTTACTCCTTATTTCTTATACAATTCACGGTCGCTCAGCCAATCTTGGAATACCGGATAGTCTTTTATTTTGTCTGCCTTACTTTTTAGGTTCTCAACGATTTTTCCCATTTGCTTTTCACTTATGGAGCTCGAGGCAGCCTGAGCTGATTTTAGGATGTTCGTGAATTCGTTTCCGACTACACTGGTTATTCGCTGGTCTTTTGCTTCGATACTGCCAATACCGTTTAGAATTTGTGTCCTTTCCCAATTTTCTCGACTTCCTTTTTTATAAAGGGTAATGAGTACAATACCCATCATATTTGTAATAGTTCCATATGTTCCATCATCCTCGAAGCAAAAGGTATAGCTGATTATGCCCCTGTGGAATGTTAAATGTGGTCTTAACTCGGCCATCTCAGTATTGCCTGTGATTTCTCTTATTTCCTCAAAGAAAAATATATGATGCTCGATAGCTTCGATATTGTTCCGGCTGTTAAGCAGATATTCTCTCATAATCTTTTCACAAGATATTAAGTGTTCCAAGGCATCAATGCCGACCACATGGTTTTCTGTGAAGTCGATCAGATCTAAGTAAAGGCTTCTCCAGCTCAAGGATGTGAGGAAATAGAAAAGCTTGCTGTCGTAATCAAATTTCGTCTTTTCCTTTTTTATATATGGGTGAAAGAGAGTGTTTGCAAAGTACGTCTCTTTTTCACTGAATAAATCCTCACAGTTCCCACAGAGCATATAATGCTTTTCGCTATCCTGGGCAGGGATATTCGGATTTTCAGAATTCCGGATGTTGCCTGCGGCGGTTTTCTTAAGTGTCCGCATAACCATTTTCGGAACGATGTGGCTCAACTCCAAGTCAGTCTCTGCACCACATAGAGCACACTTTTTTAATTTATACATTACATCACCACCTAAACAAAGTAATTAAATAGTTGAAATTATATCAGAAGTTTGGATAACTTCATTGTTTTTTCTATTCCTTTTTTAAAGCTGGCAAGACTGTCTCTAAATACTCCTGCCAATAATCATTATCGCCTTCCATGTCATGAAGCCAATAGTACATAAATAGAATTTCTAATTCTTGCTTCCTACCTTTGACAAATGATTTCTTCGGCATCTTTCTATACAGTGAATCCAGGTTAAAGAGATTACTTTTCTGCTTATAATCGTAATCATACTTTCTCCAAGTATATTGGCTCTTCTTTCTATGTGTTGAAGGCCAAATATCCTCATTTTCATAAAAACTATTTATCCAGTCGTAAGCAAAAGCAAGAAGATTAACCTGGTGTTTTGCCCAGGTCTTATCGACCCAATCCGTTATTTCTTCCGATATTGATGGTATCCCAAAGCCAAACCGCTGTTCACTCTCAACCCTGTGATAGTCTTTAATAAAAAGAAATAACATTTCTGTCTGATCCTTGAGGAACGAAAACTTTTTAATAAGCCTTGAGTAGCAATCATATGACGCATTTCTAAATTCACTGTCAGAATCATACAAAAAGAACAGCTCGTTCTCCTTCATAATGTTTCCAATATATCTATGTATTTGCTTCCCATACTCATTATATATGCCGACAACCCATTCCCTAACTTCAGACTCATACTCCCTAAGCTGTTTACGATACTTCTCCAGCTTTTCATTATGTAGTACAGTTTTTTCATCAGCTTCTGTAGTATTCAGATAGTTGTTAAAGTACTCAAATACATAATCAACACAAATTTTCATGTTTTGAGTGCGTACATCAAGGTCAAACTCATTAAGTTTATCTTCTTTTTTCCTTCGGGCAATGTATTCCTCAATAGTAAGCATATGAACACCTCAAACTTTTACTCTTCATCCACTATTTATTAGTCTTATTAATAGCGTCAAACAATTTAGCTGGTGATAATTTACTTAGCTCCCTGTTGTCAGCCAACACGCGTATAGCTTTATTGTGTATAAACACATCAGCGTCATGTTCTTCAAAGCCTTTTTCTAGAATCAGGTAATGATACAATTCTCTACAAGGATACAACTTGAACTTTTCATTAAGAAACGCATTAGTTGCTTCCTCTCTATCTGCATCACATACTTTCATCAATACTCGCAGGATTTCTTCGTCCTTAACTTTTGCTTCATACAAAGCAGCAGTTACAAGTTTTATTTCATTGCCTCTAGCTCGGCGTTCTTCCAATGAACCCAAATACATATCCGTTCCCTCCAATAATTAACCCCATGTCTTAGTCTTAAGAAGTTCAGCGATTTCCTGTGTTTCAGGTAAATTCTCTGTCTCCAGAACTTGTGATAAATCAAATACTCGTGTACCCATTGGTGCTCTAGGCGTTATCTTCTTGAAATCTGTCTCGTAGAATTTATCAACAAAGAAATATCTTTCACCGGTCATTACATATCCATAGTTCTTTCCATCTTCTATAGCTCTGACTATCTGCTGCTTTCTGTCATCGGTCAATTTTCCAAGTTCAGCTTTATACTCAATGCCATCTTCCGTAGTAACTGCTGTAATGATTGCAATGATTTTTCCAACGGCTCTTACGCTTTTTTCTTTATACAGCCCAAGATAGTCATGTGCACTAAATCCACGTTCAATATTGTCATAGTAAAGATTTTCACTAACATTAAAATTAAATGTGGTACCTGCCAGTTGCACTCTCATGCGCTTCCATGAATCAGAAACAATGATGAGCTTATCGTTATAGCAGTAATTTAGGTAATCGTCCAAAACCTCCTGCATTTCATAATCTCTGTCATCAATAACATCACGTATTGCATCGACAATCCGTTCGAAGACAGTATTAACGTGCATTACCGGATACGTCTGTGTGGCGTTGTATTCCTTCAGATGCTCTTCGAATTCTTTCTTCTTTTCTGGATTCATCAACTCCGGTGCTAAAGTAATCATTACCTTATATTTTTCATCACTGAAAGACTTCAAATGGCGCAGCAACTGATCTGTATAAAACCAGTCAGACATTTTTGTCTCAACAACAATTTTAAAGCTTTCCTGAGTAATAGTAGCATCCGGGATACTCTCAACACTTTTTTCCTGAAGATTGAAAACAATCTCTGGTTCAAAGGCGTCAGAAAAGAACTCGGATTTCAAAAAGCGAAAGAACTTATCTGAAGAATATGAATAAAGCCGAGACAATAGCAACATCGTATTTGCAGTAGCAACATTTTCTTTCTCATGGTATCTCTGGAAATAATGTATCTTCATAACTACTTGTCTCCTCTCTTTTTCTTTCTGTAGTTCTTAGGGAAGTAATCCTTCCCAAGCAGCCAAACATACTGGTCGATTTGCTTCAGGTTATATTTATCCAAGCTATAGAAGGCACGAAAATCAATCAGTATACCTTTGAATTTAACATAGTCCTTCAAATCGGCATCTTGGAAATCGGAGAAGCTGTCACGATTTCTAAAAAAGCGAAGCACCTCATCTACGTAGCTATCATAAATCGGATAATCGAGATGATTGTGATGGCTACAATACTTTGAGGCAAAAGAGTAAAAATTCTTCTCTGTATCACCAATAGTTACATACTGGATATCTCTAACCAAGGTAACATCACCGGCCTTAAGTCTCGCATCAATATCCAGATCGCATATGCGTTTAGCCACCGGATAGATTGAGAAAATGTTAGTGCTATAAAAGTCGTTAAGCGTTGATGCCTTCAAAAGAACATCGATAACGTCTGTATTCTTCGGGCATAGCTCAAAGAACAGTTTATTAAGTGCATCCTCCTGCAGGTGATAGTTCTCAAGGCCGTCCCACTTTTCAAGATAAAACTCAACCTGCTCAATTGATGGATCAGGAACATCAACGTCCATTTTCTTTTTACGAGTATATGTACGATTAGCAGTCTTCTCCTGCTTAGGCATAGTTGACTCGGCAGTTCTATCAGAAGCTAAGAATAACCGGAACCTTCTTAGCTGAGATAAGTAACTATTAACAAGTGATTTAACATTACCGGTTGAGTTCTCAGAAAGAGCCTTTATTAATGCCTCCTTTGCCGTATTCTCAAAATTAGCAGCGATCACCGCATTCCAGAACAACTCTTTGCTCCCTTTCCTCCAAAGGTAGAAGGTGTCCACATAAGCAGTATTGATTGTTAATTTTGAAATGTTCTGGCTATGTAGGAAGTTCCTATATAAAACACGCAGTTCCTCATACGATAGAGCTTTCATCTTGTCTATATCCAATTTTAACCCCCCCTTTACTCAATATTGTTTAATCTTTCAAGCCACTTCAATATGCATCCACTCTTAAAGAAATCTAATAATGCTCCATCGCAAAAACGCTCGGCTCTAACAGCACCCATTATAAGCGCAAGCACACACTGTGCATTCAAATTTGAAACGTCAGCATTCTTCATAGATTCCGTACCCCATTCAAGGCCGTTATCTTTTAGAATATCTCCATAACGGGTAAGCTCCATATCTTTATTACTTTCTTCAAAGGTGTAAACATCGTCGATGAAGTTATGTACCATTTCGGAATAACCCACAAAGGGCATCTGTATCGGATGCTCCGGTGTTCCATCGTTTTCTTTATCAACAGCCCATTCACCGATGCTATCCGCCTGGATTATAAGTATGTATTTTGTCAAAATATCGAATTTACTCATCCTCGTCCTCCTCGGTATCGTCAATGCCAAATAACATCTGGAACTTATCGAAGTTATACGGGTATGAGTTATCACCATCAAACCTTACCGGTCTATGGCCATTGTTATATTCAAATTCCAACTCCCACTGCGTACCATCACACACAGTGTATCCGAAGCGCTTAGTTGAATATCTTCTGCGCCATTCACCGATGTGAAGATACTTAAGTGCGGCTATGAAAGTATCCTTTGTAAATGGCTCCTTATTATCATCATCTAATAATAAAAGTGGTTCATCATCTTCCCATAATTTTGAATAGGCTTTCAATCCATCTGATAGTTCTACAACATAACTACGGTAGCCACCAAAGAAACCGCCAATGCTAAAGGTAATCTTGCAGATGGCATCCATATTTGCATCAAAGTCAATAACCTTTTCTTCTGACTTTGATAAGGTATAAGTTCCACCAGCTTCAGCATAGGCTTGCTTGGCTCTTTCCAAATATTCACGAGTCCAGTGAAGGCGCGTATCTTCACTCGGATGCATAATAGGCTTTACGCCATAGTCCGGGCTTTCCATTGTATTTTTAAGACAACCTATTTCTTGCTTAAGCCCACGTATAACGGTCAAAATCTGTTCTTTAGTTTTTCCTTCAAGATACTCTTCGTAGTATCCTTCCGGGCTAATCATCATATTAGGCCGCCTCCTTTACTCATTTCCTGTCTTTATTTCATTGCCATCGGGCAGAATAAAAGTCTGTTCAAACTTAACATTCATCACATCTGCTATGGCCTTAAGTTCTTCTAAGGTAATAGTCTCACGCTTCAGCTTCTTCCCGAAGTTCTGTGGGGACTGGCCTAACCGTCTAGCCAATTCGGAAACGCTGATATTCATTTGTTCACAAAGCTGTCGTATCATGTCCGAAGTTTTCATTATAATTCCTCCAAACTTCAATAGGAACATTGTAAACCATTTGGTTTCAATTAACAATATTTACACATAAAATGTTTACAAACAACGAAACCCGCAACTCTGACACATGAGCTGCGGGTGATTTAGCATTGCTTAATTATTCGTTAATTTGTATTTCGATACCTGATTTGAATTCAACAATGATGTGGTTGTCGTAAATCGTTATCTTTTCCAAGAGAGTCCGCAAATAATCTTCATCGTATTCAGTCAGCTCGCAAGGCAGGTCGTTAAGGAAACGCATCATCTCATCGATTCGTGTTTTCAGATCCTGTCGGGATGCCTGCTCATTTTGAATGGCCTGCTTCTCATCACGTAGCCTTCTAATCTCCATACCTAGCTCATCACCGGTATTCTTTGAATTAACGGTTGCCAATAGCTCCTGCTGCATTGATTTCATCTGTTCATCAATCGCTGCAATCTGATTTGATGTGACTTCCTCCAAGCTACTCTCTATATTCTCTCGCAATAGAGGCAGGATTGCTTCCTTTTCGCGGAATGGGCCATATAAGGAAACATATTAACCATTTCATAGATTAAAATCCAAACTAGGGTTCGAATCCCTACAGTATGTCAAAGAAGCTCGATGTCATCTATGAAACTGAGGGACAAAAAAACGAGGGTAAAAGCCCCCGAAAAGGCAGATGCCATGCGGCTTTGACCGCATGGCATCTATATTCACCTAAATTGATGGCGGAGAAGGTGGGATTCGAACCCACGTGCCCTCGCGGACAACCGCATTTCGAGTGCGGCGCGTTATGACCACTTCGCTACTTCTCCATGATAAATATAATATTTTTAAAACCTATAGGGTTTTGCTTTAGGCTTTGGTACGTTTTTCCCGGAAATATTGTTTTAACAGTACTGAGCATTCTTCTTCCAAGACGCCTGCCGTGACTTCAACTTTGTGATTCCAGCAGTTTCTGTTCAGTACATTCATCACGGACTCAACAGCGCCGCCTTTGGCATCCGTCGCTCCGTAGACCAGGTGTTTGAGCCTAGCTTGAAGAATCGCGCCGGCACACATCGGGCAGGGTTCCAGGGTGACATACAACGTCGCATCCGTCAGCCTCCAGTGACCCATCGCCTCGGCTGCTCGCCGGATGGCGAGGATTTCGGCATGTCCTGTCGGGTCTTGTTTCTGCTCTTTTTCATTGAAGGCGACAGATAGAATTTGCTGATTCACGATAACGAGCGCGCCAACCGGAATCTCATTGCAGTCATAAGCCTTTTGGGCTTGGTCAAGCGCAAGTCTCATCCAATCTTCATGTTTCATTTCTCTCAGCCTCGAATACCATCCTGCCAGATCCGTAGAAGAATAAAAATATGCTGGACAGGAAATACAGATTCAGGATTGAAATAGTACGAGTACTTCTACCGTTCGCAACGGCAAATCTGATAAAAAAAGGCCTTAAAACCTTTGCGATATGATGGTGGCCCCGGGAGGACTCGAACCCCCGCAAGACAGGGTTTAGGAAACCCCCGCTCTATCCACCTGAGCTACGAGGCCATATGGATTGCATGGCGGAGGGGGTGGGATTCGAACCCACGGCCCCTTTCGGAGTCACCGGTTTTCAAGACCGGCTCCTTAAACCGCTCGGACACCCCTCCAGCAGTAAGACGATAGATAGTATAACATAAACTTTATAACTAAACAAGAAGCTGTTTGCGCCAATTTTAAACAATGAAGCAACAAACAATATAATAATCTAATTACATTAATGCTCTTAGCATTAATCAAAAAAACTTTATTCTAATCTAACCGATAAATTCCGTGCCCATGTATGGAACCAGTGCTTTCGGAATCCTGATTCTACCGTCTTCTTCCTGATAGTTCTCCAGAATAGCCGATACGGTCCTGCCGATGGCCAGTCCGCTGCCGTTTAAGGTATGCACAAACTCCGGTTTTTCCTTAGGTCCGCGCCGAAAACGAATATTCGCTCTTCTGGCCTGAAAATCATTAAAATTGCTGCAGGAAGATATTTCCCTGTACAGATTAAAGCTTGGCAGCCATACTTCAATGTCGTACGTTTTAGCAGAGCTGAATCCAAGATCGCCGGTGGATAAAACAATAACGCGGTAAGAAAGTTCCAGTTCCTGCAAAATCGCTTCAGCATCTGCGGTCAGCATCTCCAACTCCTGGAAGGAATTCTCCGGAAGGGAGAATTTGACAAGCTCGACCTTATTAAACTGATGCTGGCGGATCAGCCCGCGGGTATCCCTCCCGGACGCTCCGGCTTCGGCGCGGAAACACGCGCTGTAGGCACAAAATCTAATCGGAAGCATATCTGCTTCAAGGATCTCATCTCTGTAAATATTGGTGACCGGTACCTCCGCTGTAGGAATCAGAAAATAATCAGTTTTTTCTACTTTAAAAGCGTCTTCTTCAAATTTGGGCAGCTGGCCGGTGGAAAACATAGACTGCCGGTTGACCATAAACGGCGGAAAGACCTCCGTATAGCCTTTGGCGGCATGCCTGTCCATCATAAAATTGATCAAGGCTCTTTCCAGGCGCGCTCCGAGCCCTTTGTAGAACGTAAATCGAGTCCCGGTTACTTTGCCGGCCCGGGCAAAATCCAAAATATCAAGTTTTTCCCCCAGCTCATAGTGGGCCAGCGGCTGAAATTCAAACTTCCTGGGTTCACCCCATTTGCGGACTTGGATGTTATCATTTTCATCTTTACCAACCGGAACAGATGCATCGGGAATATTCGGGATCAAATAGAGTACTTCCAGCATTTTTTGCTCGATCTCGTTTAAACTGTCATCCAGCGTTTTGATGTTCTGACCAACCTCACGCATTTGAAGGATCAGCTCCTCGGCATCCTGCCCGCTTTTCTTTCGCCGGGCAACTTCTTCAGATACCTTATTGCGTTCCGCTTTCAGATTTTCCGCCTCAAATAAGATTTGCCGTCTTTTTTCCTCTTGGCGCAAAAAATCATCCAGGTTGATATCGGCACAGCGTTTCGCTAACGCTTCTTTGACAATCTCGGGATTGCTGCGCACAAATTTTAGATCGAGCATAACGGGCCCCTCCTATTTTCGATACTGATCAACGATGTTAATGAAATATTCATGAATTCTGGTATCGTCGGTAAGCTCGGGATGAAACGCGCTGGCCAGAATATGATCATCCTGGACCAAGACAATCTTTCCGGCATATGCGGCCAGCACATCCACCTCCGGACCTGCTTCCGTCACATACGGCGCGCGGATGAATACGGCCCGCAAATTTCCGCCTTTTAGTCCCTTAACCGGGATATCCGCTTCAAAACTCGCAATCTGCCGGCCAAAAGCATTTCGTTTGACGGAAATATCCAGAAGCCCCAAAGAATACTGGCTACTCTGGTCAATTCTTTTACTGAGCAGAATCATGCCGGCGCATGTCCCAAAAATGGGGAAACCTTCACCAGCCATTTCTGCAATTTTGTCGCCAAAACCGTCAATTTCGAGCTGCTTGCCAATGGCTGTGCTTTCCCCGCCGGGAATAATCAGTCCGCTGATTTCTTTTAAATCATCGACGCTGCGGACTTCAACTCCTCCAACTCCAAGTTTTTCCAAAGATCTGCAGTGCTCGCGAAAAGCGCCCTGGATAGCCAGGACACCAATCTTCTTTTTCATGCTCACCAGCCCCGATCCTGCATTCTTTCCTCCGGAGCAATCGAGGAAATCTCCAGACCTGGCATTGCTTCACCGATTTCTTCAGAAAGCTTGGCCAGCATGTCCGGATCATTGTGATGGGTGGTTGCGAGAACGATCGCTCTGGCTCTCTTGGCTGGTTCAGAGGATTTAAATATGCCGGAGCCAACAAAAATACCGTCGCAACCCAGCTGCATCATGAGGGCCGCATCAGCCGGTGTTGCGATTCCGCCTGCGGCAAAATTTACAACCGGCAGTTTGCCGTGTTCGGCAACATATAGAACCAAATCGTAGGGTGCGGCCATTTCCTTGGCTGCGGTCATCAGTTCCTCTTTCGGCATGGTGGTCAGACGGCGGATATCGGCCATAACCGTCCGCATATGACGCACTGCCTCAACCACATTGCCTGTTCCGGGCTCACCTTTGGTGCGGATCATCGCGGCACCCTCGCCAATCCGACGCAGGGCTTCACCGAGATTGCGCGCACCGCAGACAAATGGAACTTTAAAATTATGCTTGTCAATGTGATAAAGGTCGTCGGCAGGAGTCAGAACTTCGCTCTCATCGATGTAATCCGCGCCAAGTGCTTCCAGGATCCGGGCTTCGACAAAGTGTCCGATTCTTGCTTTAGCCATAACTGGAATGGTTACAGCCTCCATGATTTTTTTAACAATGGTCGGATCGGCCATTCTTGCCACACCGCCTGCTGCCCGGATATCAGAGGGCACTCTTTCCAGGGCCATAACTGCACAGGCCCCGGCTTCCTCCGCTATTTTTGCCTGCTCGGGTGTTGTGACATCCATAATGACGCCGCCTTTTAACATCTCCGCCAAGCCTGTTTTTACTTTCCATGAAGCTACCTCAACCATGAATGATTCCTCCTAATAGATCTGTTAATCGTCCTATTGTTCCCTGTTAACATCATTTTATTAATCGTTTATTCTTCTTCTTTGCTTACAAATTTAGCTACGGCCACGACCTTGCTTTCACCGGTTCTCATGGCAGTGACTCCCTGGGCCGATCTCCCCTGGACGGAGATGCCGCTGACTTCCTGACGGATCACAATACCTTCATCGGTAATGACCATCAGTTCTTGATCGGCGGTGACGACCTTGACGGCGGCCAGAGGCCCAGTCTTAGAAGTGACTCTGTGCCCGATAATGCCTTTGCCACCACGTCCCTGGATCCGGAATTCACTGAGTTCGCTTCGTTTAGCAAAGCCATTCTCGGTAACGGTCAGCAATTCCAAATCACTAGCGGTTTTATCCACGACATCCATGGCAATGACATAATCATCTTTCCTGAGAGAGATTCCTCTTACGCCGCGGGCTGTCCGTCCCATGGCTCTGACATCTTCCTCAGAGAAACGAATCGCCAAGCCCAGACGGGTTGCAATCACGACATCATCATCTTGTTTCGTGAGGCGCACGCCGATCAGTTCGTCATTTTCATCCAGCGTCAGCGCAATCAAGCCATCACTTCTTTTTGTGTCGTAATCCTGGAGCGAAGTCTTTTTGACAATCCCGTTTTTCGTTGCTGTCAGCAGGTTGAATTGGTCTTTAAACTCCTTGACAGCAATCGTCGCAGTGACTTTTTCATCCTGCGCAAGACTCAAAAGGTTCACAATCGCAGTCCCTTTAGCGGTCCGGCTTGCCTCAGGTATTTCATGCGCCCGTAGACGGTAAACCTTGCCACGTGAAGTGAAGAAAAGAATATGATGATGTGTCGAGGCAATAAACAGGCTCTCCACAAAATCATTTTCTCCGGTAGACATGCCGTTGACACCACGTCCACCTCTTCTCTGACTGTGATAGGTGTTTAAGGGCAGTCTTTTGATATACCCTCTGTGTGTGACCGTAATTACGACGTCCTCATCCGCGATCAGATCTTCAATTTCCATCTTCGTCGCATCAAAGGTAATTTCTGAACGTCTCGGGTCCGCAAATTTATCCCTGATTTCCTTCAGTTCAGTTTTAATAATTCCACGAACCATTTTGTCCGAATTCAAAACTGCCGTCAGGTAAGCAATCTCATCCATCAGCCTTTGATACTGGGCATCCAGTTTTTCACGTTCCAAACCAGTCAGGCGCTTTAAGCGCATGTCCATAATCGCCTGGGCCTGTCTGTCGCTGAAATCAAAGCGCAGGATCAGTTTGGCTTTGGCGATGTCATCATCCTTGGAAGAACGAATGATCTCAATGACTTCATCGATATAGTCCAGCGCCTTGCGCAGTCCTTCAACAATATGTGCCTCATCTTCTGCTTTCTTCAGTTCAAACCGGCTGCGCCGGACAATAACTTCCTTTTGGTGTTTGATAAAATATTCCAGAATTTCCTGCAGGTTGAGTACTTTCGGGGTATTGTCAACCAGCGCCAGCATATTGATCCCGAAGCTATCTTCCATCTGGGTATGCTTATACAACTGATTCAGAATGACCTGAGGTGTAACATCCCTGCGCAGTTCAATCACAATACGAATCCCTTTCATTGTGGTCTCATCGCGCAAATCGGTAATACCTTCGATTTTCTTTTCCTGAACAAGTTCAGCTATCTTTTCAATCAGCCGGGACTTATTGACCACATACGGAATTTCCGTAACAACGATCTGCATTTTCCCATTTTTTTCGATTTTTTCGATATTGGCCTTCGCCCGGACCTTGATTGATCCCCTGCCAGTCGTGTACGCGCTGATGATTCCTTCCGTGCCCATGATTTGGGCACCGGTCGGAAAATCAGGTCCTTTAATAAATTTCATCAGATCTCTGATTCCAGGTCGAGGTGCTCCGTCTTCGTTATCCTCACTGTCCATCAAATATACTACGCCATCGATGACTTCGCCCAGATTGTGCGGCGGTATATTCGTGGCCATCCCGACAGCAATTCCGGAAGAACCGTTAACCAATAGATTCGGAAATTTCGCCGGCAAAACGTCCGGCTCTTTTTCTCTTTCATCATAGTTTGGACTAAAATTGACGGTATCCTTATCAATATCAGCCAGCATATACGTAGCCAGCGGAGCCATCTTCATCTCTGTATAACGCATGGCAGCCGCTGAATCGCCATCGATGGAACCAAAGTTGCCATGTCCGTCAATTAAAGGATAACGGCTGGAAAAATTCTGAGCCAGCCTGACAGCCGCATCATAGATCGAAGAATCTCCATGCGGATGAAATTTACCCATGCAATCTCCGACCAGTCGGGCCGATTTGCTATAACCTTTATTCGGGTGCATCCCTAACTCATTCATCGCATAAAGAATTCTGCGATGAACCGGTTTCAAGCCGTCGCGTACATCAGGCAAGGCCCTGCTGACAATAACGCTCATGGAATAATCTATAAACGATTTTTTTAATTCATCTGAAATCTCAATGGGCAAAACTTTGCCGTTAAAAAGTTCCATAGACATGAATCAACGCTCCTTTAAACATCCAGATTTCGTACATCCTTGCCATATTTTTGAATAAATTCCTTGCGAGGCTCCACTTTATCACCCATCAGCATCGTGAACAACTCATCCGCTTTCATGGCATCTTCCATTTGTACCACGAGCATGGTCCGGGATTCCGGATCCATCGTTGTCTCCCAAAGCTGTTCGGGATTCATTTCACCTAGACCTTTATAGCGTTGAATTTCTGTCTTTTCTCTGCCGACGGTATCAAGAACTTTGCTAAGCTCCTGATCATTATAAGCATATTGTATTTGTTTTCCGTTTTTAATTTTAAAAAGCGGCGGCTGAGCAATATATACATAATGATTATCAATAAGAGGTTTCATAAACCTGTAAAAGAATGTCAGTAAGAGAATTCTAATATGTGCTCCATCGACATCAGCATCTGTCATAATTACAACTTTATGATAACGGGCTTTTTCAATATCAAAATCTTCAGATATTCCGGTACCAAGCGCTGTGATCATTGCTCTGATTTCTGCATTTCCCAGGATCCTGTCCAAGCGGGCTTTTTCGACGTTCAGAATTTTTCCACGCAACGGCAGAATTGCCTGGAATTTTTGATTTCTTCCTTGTTTGGCTGAGCCGCCGGCGCTGTCTCCTTCAACAATGTACATTTCACAGTACCTTGGATCTTTCCAGGTGCAGTCAGCCAGTTTACCCGGCAAAGAAGTACTTTCCAGCGCACTTTTTCTGCGCGTGAGGTCTCTGGCCTTGCGGGCAGCAAGCCTTGCTCGGGTAGCCTGCAAGCCTTTTTCAACAATCTTTTTGGCAACGGCCGGATTTTCTTCAAAAAAGGTGGATAAACCTTCGCCAACCACGCTATCGACAATGGATCTTACTTCACTATTGCCCAGCTTGGTCTTCGTCTGTCCTTCAAACTGAGGTTCCATTATTTTAACCGAAATAATAGCTGTGAGGCCTTCTCTGACATCCTCACCACTTAAGTTATTCTCATTGCCTTTTAAAATATTGTTTTTGCGCGCATAGTCATTCACTACCCTGGTTAAAGCAGCTTTAAAACCTGCTTCATGCGTGCCGCCTTCTGTAGTATTGATATTATTAGCATAAGAAAACAGGGTTTCGGTATAGCTTTCGTTATACTGAAGGGCGATCTCAACCTTTGTATTATCTTTCTCCGTCTCAAATACAATCGCTTTCTGATGAATCGGATCTTTATTTTTATTTAAATATTCTACAAAATCAATCAGCCCATTATTGTGATTATAGACATCTTTGGCCTCGTTCCGCTCGTCAATCAGAGTAATCATGACATTTTTATTCAGAAATGAAAGCTCCTTCAAACGATGCGCCAGAACTTCATAGTCATAAACGATATCTTCGAAGATTTCCGGATCAGGCTGGAAAGTAATCATCGTTCCGGATCTTCCTTGGTACATACCGATTTCCTTGAGTTCCGTCAGTGTTTTGCCGCGGGAATATTCCTGGCTGTACTTTTTCCCATCTTTTTTGATCTCGACACGCAAATTAACGGAAAGCGCATTAACAACGCTCATACCGACTCCGTGCAGGCCACCAGAGACCTTATAAGCCTCGTTATTAAATTTTCCGCCGGCATGCAATACTGTCAAAGCAACTTCTACTGCCGGCTTTTGCATCTTTGCATGCATATCAACCGGTATGCCGCGTCCATTATCTTGAACAGTAATACTCTCTCCCTGATGAATAATAACTTCTATTTCATCGCAGTAACCAGCCATAGCCTCATCGATGCTATTGTCAACGATCTCATAAACCAGATGGTGCAAACCACGGCTGCTAGTGGAACCGATGTACATACCGGGACGCTTACGAACAGCTTCTAATCCTTCAAGTACTTCTATCTGGCCGGCATTATAATCAGATCCGGGATTCATTTGATTTGCTAATTCCGATTCATTTTGCAAAGCTGTTCCCTCCCAAATTTATCCTTTAACCTTAATATTATACTATAAAATCTGCTTTCATTCAAATATGAAGACCTCCCAGCTTCCGGAGGTCAATAAAACAACGAATCGTCTTCCTTAAAGAAAATTTGGCTGGCGCCAATCCTTTGGCAGAAGTCCTAGCAGTCTAGCTGTATCAAAAAGTACTTACATTTGCAAATACACTAAATAATACTTCCACTTTGTGATCTTTTCATTAACGTTGACGAAGAAATCGGAGACAGATAATATTCCGAATCCGTCATCACAAAGGATTTCTCTTTTCCTTTTTCCGTAATATTCTGTACGGTTCCCTTTTTCATCATTTTATTTAACAAACTGCGGGAAATCTGGTTGCTTCCTGCTTTATCCAAATCAAGGATCAGAATGATTTTGTCTTTTCTCACCATAATATTATTACCGATGTGTAGAAACATCAACTATTTCCTCCTTATATTTCCATTAGATACCTGATATACCACTGCTTTCTGATTCGCAATCCTGTCATCTGCACCAGTCATAGTGATGATCGTCTGTTTTTGCAGGGTATTAATATACTCAATTAAATAGTCCCTCCGATATTCATCCAATTCAGAAAGAACATCATCCAGCAGTAAAATCGGATATTCATCTTTTTCATTCCGGATGATTTCCATTTCAGCCAGCTTTAAACTGAGCACCAGAGAACGCTGCTGACCTTGAGATGCAAATATTCTTGTATCATTTCCATTCAGATAAATAATTATTTCGTCGCGGTGGGGTCCGAACAATACAGCTTTTCTCTCAATTTCCTGCATCATTTTTTTCTCAAGTATCTCCGGAAAGCTTTGTAAAGCCTGCTCTAAATCCTTTTTTCCTAAGGCTTGATAAACGATATCGAGATGGTCCTCATCCGAAAAAATGCTTTGAAATATCTTTCTGCAGTGGGTATTCAGTTTATCTGTAAATTCAGATCGATTAATGATAATTTTGGAACCGATCGCACAAATTTGCTCATTCCAGGCCTGGAGCTGAATTCTTAACAGATTAATATTTCTTTCGTTTTTCAAAAGAATATTTTTCTGGTGAACAGCCCTTAAATAAGCATTGAGCAGGGCAAAATGCGTAGGTCTAATCTGGGCAATCAGCAGATCAATAAAACGCCTTCTTTCGTTGGGTCCTTTTTTAACAATATTTAAATCATCCGGATAAAAAGAAACCCCATTGACTGTACCAACGTAATCTGAAAGACGTTTACAAGCCAATTGGTTAATCTTCATGACTTTTTTTCCGGTTTCGTAATAACTCTCCAGCATGAAGAGCCTTTCTGAAACTAGAAAAGAACCTGAAAGATAAAAATTTTTCTCCCCCCAGCGTATTAAATCATTTTCTGACTTACAGCGGGCCGATTTACCGCTAATAAGATACCCGATTCCTTCAAGGATATTCGTTTTTCCCTGACCGTTGGAACCCATTAGCAAGTTGATTCCCGGCTGGAAGTCAATCTTTTGTTCTTTATAATTTCTGAAATTAACCAAATATAAGTCTTTAATATACATGTTTAAACACGAATCATCATGCTAATTTCTTAGCGGTAGAACTAAACATAAGTATTTATCATTACTTTCGGGCCTGAAGATACAGGGACTAGATGATCCCGAAACTTCCATAACCACGTTTTCGGTGTCAACAACTTTAAGCAGGTCGATGATATACTTGGCATTAAAAGATATTGCAACGTCCTCTCCATTCTGTTCTACTTCGAGCTGTTCAAATACTTTACCCATTTCCGAAAAATGATTGATGTTAATATGGGAATTCTCAATATTAAAACGGACCGTATTGGTCTTCAAGTAATTGTCTTTGGATAAAAGAGAGGCTCTTTCTACTGCATCCATCAATTTTCGAGTATATATCAAAAGTTTCGTGTTGCATGTTGCCGGAATAACCTGTTTGTAGCTTGGAAACTGTCCTTCAATCAGACGGGTGACAATTTGAACCTGGTTAAATTTAAAAATAATTCTGGAATTGTTAAAACTGATTAAAATACTGTCATCATCTTCTATTAGCCTATAAATCTCATGCAAGGTCTTGGCTGGAATAATCCCGTTGAACTCTTTCTGATTTCCATGCAAAACTTCATTGCTGAGTGCCAGTCGGTGCGTATCTGTTCCGACAAGTGTTATATTTTCTTTATTCACCTGAAGCAGCACGCCGGTAAAAACAGGTCTGGTTTCTTCGACTGAACAGGCGAATATCGTCTTACGAATCATACTTTTAAAAAGTAAAGCCGGAAGTTCAATACTTTCATTGGATTCAATATCAGAAATCTCAGGATACTCTTCAGGATCATATCCGTTTACCGCAAAATCAGAGGAATCGTAAAAGATATTAATATTATTGTCAGTGCTTTCAATTTTAATTTCGGTATCCGGAAGCTTCCTGGCAATTTCTGAAAAAAGCTTGGCCGGTAAAACAACTTGTCCTTCTTCCTGAACATTGACCGGAACCTGGCAGCGGATGCCAATTTCCAGATCAGTGGCTTCAAACCAAAGGTTTTGTCTTTCTGCTCTCAGCCTGACTCCTTGAAGTATAGGAAGCGTATTTTTAGAGGACACTGCTCTTTGTACAGTGTTGATTCCTAAAATCAAATCTTCCTTTTTGCATAAGATTTTCATCGGATACCTCCTATGTATTCTGACTCCAATTCAAAATTATAACATAACTATTCACTATTCATAATAAGATATTAATTTAGTAGTAACCGTAGTAGTATAGCGTTAAAAATTGTGGATAAAAGGATCTGAAAAGCTAATTATAGTTTCTGTCTGATTGGATAAAAGTATTGATATCATGTGGAAATGATGGAAAGATATCCACAATTTTTAATATAAGGTGTGTTTAAATAAATAAAATAAAGGTTCATCAGGTTCTAACTTGATTTAATTTTACTGATAATGTCATTGATACTCTTTTCAACCAACGGATCATTTTTTTTAAGTTCACTGATCTTTTCACAGGCATGAATGACTGTCGTATGATCCCGGCCTCCGAATTTGTCACCGATCTGTTCCAAAGAAAGATCCGTCATCTCGCGGCATAGGAACATCGCAATTTGTCTGGGAAAAGCAATGGTTCTTGTTCTTTTCTTCTGTTTGAATTCCTGAATGGACATCTTATAATGTTCAGCAACACTTTTTTGAATCATATCAAGAGAAATCAATTTTTGGTTTTTCTGCGGGATCATATCCTTCAATATCTCTTCTGCCAGGGTAACGGTTATCGGTTGGTTAGTGAGCATGCAGTAAGCTGTTATTTTACTTAAGGCACCTTCCAGCTCCCGGATATTGGATTGAATCTCGGAAGCAATAAAAATAATAATTTCATCAGGTACAATAAAATTTTCCAGCTCAGCTTTTTTGCGTAAAATAGCAATTCTTGTTTCGTAGTCAGGCGGATTAATATCAGTTGTTAAACCCCATTCAAATCGCGAACGAAGTCTTTCCTCAAGTGTTGGTATTTCTCTCGGGGGACGGTCTGAAGAAATAATAATTTGTTTGTTGGCCTCATAAAGAGTGTTAAACGTATGAAAGAATTCTTCCTGGGTGCCTTCTTTGCCTGCCAGGAACTGAATATCGTCAATTAATAAGATGTCAATTTTTCGGTAAGTGTTCCGGAATTCGACCTGTCTTTCATAACGGATAGAATCAATCATTTCATTCGTGAACTGTTCGCCGGTGACATAGAGAATTTTCATCGAAGGAAAATTCTTGCTGATCACATGGCTGATCGCATGCATTAGATGCGTTTTGCCAAGCCCGCTGCCGCCGTAGACAAATAAAGGGTTATAGGATTTAGCAGGAGATTCCGCAACTGCAAGTGCTGCGGCATGGGCAAAACGATTCCCGTTGCCGATTACAAAAGTATCAAACGTATACTTTGGGTTCAGGGAATGAGACAAAACGCCAAAATTAACACCAGGGGTTTCTATTGGAGGAAGATCGGACGGATCTTGCTCGGCAATAAAGTTTAGAGTAACCGGTGCATTCAGGTAATTCTGAACAGTGGATTTAACGAGCGAGGAATACCTGCTTTCCAGCCAGTCTTTTGCGAACTCATTGGAAACACTGATGGTCAGCCGATTGTTGGAGAAATCAACCAGCTTCGTTGAAGACAGCCAAGTTTCAAAACTGGGCTTAGATAATTCATCTTTCAATTTCTCAAGGATATTTTCCCAGAAAGCGTTTAAATATATAATATTAGGAGACAT